>NZ_JARVGY010000001.1:0-1785000 GCF_040460035.1 Bacillus cereus group sp. MG1
CTTTTTAATGTTTTCTCAACATCAACTGCTGATGTAGAATCACTCCACCATGATTCGCCAATATCACCATAAATCGTTATGTCCAACGAATCAGCTTTTTGCTTCTGCTTTAAATGCATGTTGGACATTCGTAGATGATTATACTGTTCATTTTTATAACGTCTCATTCTTTTCACCTCCCTCCAAAGAATCAGCTTCTTGATAGTTCTTTGTAACAAAGCGTTTATTTGCCCATTTCTTCTTCAATTGGCTCTCTACCTAGAATAGTTAAGATATCATTGATAGATAAGCCACCTATTGCAAAGGAGGCTTATCTAATGCTGTCGCTAGTTTGGTAATATCAACAACTTTAATTTTCGTTTGTATCAATCTTTAAATAGGACCGTTTCAAGAAATCCTTTTTCTTGTACATCTTACGATTAAATTCATCTTGGATTAGTTTCGCAATGGGATTAATACAAAAGGCTAAAAAAGAATCCATTTGTTTTTCAATATCTGAAACGTCACCCTTCAAAATACCTACAGGAACATGGAAGGCTATGGCAACATAATTGAAAATA
This sequence comes from Bacillus cereus group sp. MG1, assembly GCF_040460035.1. Taxonomy (NCBI): domain Bacteria; kingdom Bacillati; phylum Bacillota; class Bacilli; order Caryophanales; family Bacillaceae; genus Bacillus; species Bacillus cereus group sp. MG1. The sequence goes on from NZ_JARVGY010000001.1 coordinate 561, forward strand.
TCATTAATTAAGGCTGCTATATCCCTACTCGTTCCGTTACTTGAGGTACCTTTCTGACCATCGCTAAAATCCTCAAGACTATAACCATCTTGTAATTGAAATGTAGATGTTTCTTTATTTGGATCTAACCAATTTTTAAGTTGATTATCAAATAACTCATCTACTTGTTTTTGTGTTTCGTCATCTTGTGCTCTAAAAAAGTTCCCCTTTAGTAAGAACCGCTTACTGTTCTTTCGTTTGTAATAATTAATGGACGATATTAATAGTTTCCCTAAACTTTCATACATTCCATCGATTACTTGCATAATGTTTTCATCATTTAATTTAAAATATAAAACCTCAGACTCTTTATATTCTCGCCTCAAACTTAAATCACCAATAACAACATTCTTGTATTCATTTTCTTTAAATGCATAATGATCTACCGTAAATTCATCAGCAATATACAATTGGTCATTTGACATAATAACCAAACACTCATTATCATCGATTAAATGATGCACAAGACTATGCATAAATTCAGAAGCATTTTGATTTTGATTCGGTTGAACATTTAGTAGATAGTAATTTTCTCCACGAATTTCTTTTCCCTTATCAAACGTTTGTATTTCACACATTGTAAGTGCATTTGCAATCAAATCAATACAACTTTCCACTGCTAACTTCTTATAAAAATAATCTACTTTTAATTCATAATCACAACCATCTACAGTTCTAAAATTTTTACCACTCAAAAACCCTTTAAACCAATCAATTACCCCCATTTCACACCTCCTTTTAACCACCGAATACTCTAAACATTTTCTTAATTGTCTCTTTTGTAATAGGGATTCCTTCTTTTAACATTCCATCTAGAGTTAGGGCATGTATTAACGCCATAAATCCATCCGTTTTACGTAAATAAGGTTCGATTTTTTCATAACTAATATTTCCTTTTGAATCTTTATCTACATACACATTATTGGTGTACCAACGCATCATACGATCTGCACCGTATACAATGCTCTCCGTTGCAAACATTTCTTCCACTACAGGTTGTAGCTTGGTATGTGTTACCTTTCCACTACGAGCTATCTCAAGATGAAAACCTGCTTCTTCAAAGATTTGTTTAATATAATTAATCCTATATAAGTCTGAAGCGATTGATTTTATATTGTATATTTTCGCTTGTTTAATAAACCATCCTAGAATATGCTCTGGTTTATTAATGACATCATCGATAATCGTTACAAGCCCTTCATCTATCGCTACTTGAATATCAATTTTAAAGTTTTTATTCTTTAATGCTTGACGATTAATAAAAGTATGATGTTTCCAGTACCTTTTCCCTTTATATTTAAATAACAAACCTACACCAACAAAATCATTAATATCCGAGAAATCAATACCACCTACACAAGTCTGTCCTTTTAATTCCTCCAATGGAAACTCTTGATCAGTAGCTTTTATTTGCTCCCAACTTGCTACAGAGAACATCGTTTCTTCTTGTGGTAAATTCATACGTTTTGTCATGAATTCAATCCGTGCGGAAGGTCTCGTTTGCATGTTCTCATATTCTGTTTCCATCTCTTGCTTCAAATGAGGAAAATAAGGTAATGAAGGGTTTGCCTTCTCCCACATTTCAAAATCATCCACTTCACTTTCATCATCTAATTTACAGAGAAACGGAAACATGCGTGAATTAGGGAGTTCCTCATTCAATACTTGCCTAGCCACATCTTTAAAATCATCGAGTACACCGCCACGCACATCTCCATCTGTAGTTAAATAAAAACGGCGTGGATGTTGTACCTTCCCTAATGCTGATGTAAATACTTTGATGTTGTCATAACTTTCGTAGGCATGAATTTCATCAAAAATAACAACCCCAGGACGTAAACCATCTTTTGTCTTAGCGTTGTTCGTATAATATTTAATTTTCGATTTTGTTTTCTTGTATACTATTTTTTCTAACGTCCATTTAAAGAATTTCTTCATTCTCTTTTTGTACTCTTCTAATACATCATGAACATCCATAAACGACGTTAAAGCTTGCTCTTTTGAAGTAGCTACAATATCAACGTTATATCCTCGAATCCCTTGTTTGCTAACTAAGTAGAAAGCAAGCGCTGCAATGAATCCATTTTTCCCAGCACCACGGCCCATCAAAATTAAAAACTCATTAAACACAAGCGTTCCGTCATCATAAAACAAACCTACACAGCAAGCCAAAATAAAATCTTGATGTGGTAATAATTCAAACGGAAAATACCTTTCAATAAATTCTTTTGCTTTTGTAATTTCATCATGATTGATAACGATGTTGTTTTGGCTGAGTTTCTTCTTTAGAAGTCCCATTAATAGTTTGACTTCTTTCGATGACTTCACCCGGCCGCTTTCGACCATATTTATATAGTTATCAATATAGGGGTGATACTTATAATTCGTCATCGTCATCACCTGTATTTGGATTTTGCAAATTCATCTTTTTAATTAACTCTGTCATACTACGAATAGTTTCCCGGTATTCCTTTCCGGCTGGATTAGGTTTAATTCCTTTTTGCCCTCCACCGTTATCCCATGTAACCATACGTTCTTTCTTCCATTCTCTTTCCAATGCTTTTGATGCATCCCACAATGCCATGTATTTATCGACCAAATCAATGTACACCGCACTGTCCATTTCTTCATTTTCCAATTGTTGTAATAAATCTTGTTTAACTTGCATCTTTTTAGAGAGTTTTCGCAACTATACCCCCCCTTTACTTAAAAAAATAAAAAATATATTTTCTCACCACCTCCCCCCGTTGATCGGTCCTCCTACTAAAAGCCAAACTTTTTGACCGGGGGGTGTTTAAGAAACCAATTCAAAGTAAGCTTCAATAAAATCCAAAATAAAAAAGACTTCTTCGCTAGAAATCTTTAGGATGTCTGTCGTAAATATTAAATTCTCTTCTTCTTGTAATCTTTCTCTAACAACAGTAAGTTTAAGTCGTTTACACTTTCTTGAGTTCACACAGTCTCTTATTTGGCAGTAACGCCAGTAAGAATACTTTCGGAACTGATTAAGCATATCGCGTTCATATGACGTACGCTCGTCCTTCTCAGCGTATTGAATCATCATGTCAGTATCAAATGTCCAACTACCATCAACAATAATCATAGCTACCACCGTTCCTCATTCATGAACTTAGGTACCTTCTTATCAACCTTATCTAATCGATCATGCACTTCATTGTGACATCGAATACATAAGCATTGTAGGTTATCTAAATCCATTGCTAAATGTGGATGTGTCTTCACTTCTTTAAGATGATGCACATTCTCAGCAGGTTTGTATTTACCTTTCGACTTACACATCTGACACTCATGATTATCACGCTGTAAAGCCTTGAGTCTTAGTGCTCTCCATTCTTTAGACTTATAGAACTTCATAAGCTTACCTTCTCTTATGAGCTTAATATAGTCCATCGTTAACACACCGTCCTTGCTCTTATGCATCTAGGCTTACGATCTAACACTTGAGACTTCAGAACCTTTACCACAACAGTATAAGGAAAACTAATACGTTCTTTATATTCCAGTTCTTCTTCATACACTAAAGCTTCTTTGATTAGATCATTAAATTCTTTGGCCTGTTCACTCATAATAGTAAAAGCCTCATGGATTACCTCAAATACTTCTCTTAATGTTACACTACAAACAATTACACCTTTCATCTCTTCACCTCTTCTTTAACTTCCTCCAAAAAAATATATCTTCTTTGAATGTATAAACTACAATTAAAGAAAGTGTTGGACTTTTAATGATGCCGAATTTATGTAGAAAGTATGAGAGCAATCCATTTTTATAATATCTCTTAGCCCACCTAACTTGAGCAATCCATATTCCTAATAAATCCTTCACTTACTCACCCCTTATCTTTCTGTATAAGCACTCGTTCAACATCACACGAGCAGATGTTCATGTTCTTCTTGTAATAGTTATTGATCATGAATTGCAGCATGTCTATTTGATTCTCTGTTAATGGCTTACCATTACATTTCGTTCTTCCACTAAGTTTCAGGTACTTTCCTAACTTAAACACATCTACAAAAGCACCGTTACATTTCGGGCAAACAGTTACTTCTTGATATTCATCTTCTCGTGCTTGATATGTTTTAATTTGATAGTCACAAGCTAAACAGCATCTAGAAACATAACACATCTATCCTCACCCCTTATCTTTCCCTAACAGATCATCCAACAACTTATTGATTACACTTGCTATAGCTTCTTCTTTCTCTTCAAATGTCGCGCTCTCTTGTAATTCGTCTAACACTTTGATTACATCTGGCAATCGCTCTAATCCAACATACTGTTTTATCTTCTTTTTACTACGAAGAGCGCGAAGGATTATGCCGATGATTATTGTTTTTTCCAGTTTATTAAAGTCTATTTGCATTTACATTCACTCTCTCAAGCATCGTTTCATGAATTCCTTTAGCTAACTTTTCCGCATCTACTTCTTGAGGTTTCTTCAGTAACTCTTCAATGCCTTTTGTTAATAGATACTGTTCCGTTTCCTTCGACAAAACAATATCCGAAGGAAGTTTATTTGTTGTTATAACATCAATCAGAAAATCTTCTACCATACTCTGACCATCACAAAGGAACATTCCTGCCATCAACTTAATGTCATGCGTCTTGTTTCTTATTAAATAAGAAAGCTGTTCAAGTTCTTTATAAATCTCTTTCTTTTTATTATTGATAATTGTTTGTTCTATCGTTCCTAATTTCTCTTCCTGCTTTTCTAGTGGCGCAAATTTCATTGGTCTTGTTGGGCCTCCACATCTAACACAACTTAATCCATCGGTATGCTTTGCAAGAATAACCGTTTTGCAATTTTCATCCATACATTCAATCATTGTTTTAAATTTCATCACTTATCCTCCTCCATAATCAAATGTTCCAGTCCTTGAACTGCTTTATCATCTAAACGAATATCCATCAATCCCAAAATCTTAATTACGTCTTCTAACGATTTGATTTTACTCGCATCAATCTTATGAGGATATCTCGGTCTAAGATAAATACTACCTTTCTTTTTCTGTGTTAATTCCTGTTCATCCATATTTCATCCCCCTCCAAAATAAAAAGCACCCAAATGGATGCTTTTCTCTCAATTATTAATTTATATTTAGATTGTGGTACGTGAAGTTTTATTCTTTTTCCAATTACCTAATGTTGCTACACACATCTGCGCGAACATTATTAGGTAACTGGAAGAAGAGCAAAAGCTCTCCTTATTAACGGTGACATTCAATCAGTACCATCTGCTGGTTTCGGATTTTATGTGCCGTCATTATGAAGCCGTTTAGAAATTTAGAAACAACATAGTGAGTTGTGTTTTCCGCCACTTCTCACAATACAAATATATCATGTTAAAAACCAAAACGTGTCCGCAAATCGTTCGCAAATAGTCCGCAGATAGTTCACGAATAGTTCGCGTTTTTGATTTATGTATTTTTTCACATCGTTTTTCAGCCTCTTTCCGCATAGTTTTGAATAAATATGTTCTTTAATCTTAGAAAATGAATTAGCTATAACCTGGATTGTGTTAAATTCACCTATTCCGTTTAACCTTAGATATACCAATCTCTTTCGCATTTTATAAAAATGAATTTGACACTTTCAGTTTAAAGCTAATTCAATAAGTGTTAAAAAAATAAAGGAGCTAGATTCTAAACTTCCTTTGATAATCATTTAATGTATCTTGCTCCATTCCAATGTATCTCAATGTTTCTTTCTGATCTGTATGATTTAACATCTTTTGCAAAGCAACTACATCCTTAAATTGTTTGTAATGATGATACCCATATGTTTTTCTGAGTGAATGAGTTCCTATACGTTCTAACCCAAACTCTTCTGCTGCTTGATTTAATATTACATAAGCCATAGCACGAGTAATCGGTTTATTCTTTCCATTCCTGCTCTTAATCAAATATTCGTTCTTCGGCTTTCCTTCTGTATAATTTCTGATAGCTCTCTTCAATTCTGAAGGCATCTTCACGTCTTTAATTTTCTTCGTTTTCTTTTCACGGATTACAATATTCCATCCCTCTACATCACGAACACGTAAACGTAATATATCCGATATTCTGAACCCTGTATTAATACCAAGAAGAAACAAAATGTAGTTCCTCTCATTCTGTTTCTTATAAAACTCTTTTATCTCTTGTATTATTTCTTTATCGCGAATCGGTTGTACAATGTTCATACTACTTCTACCTCTTCATTTTGCGCCTTTTGTTTAAATACTTCTTTTCGCAAACTAAAAGCTAAACGTAATAAAGCTTTGCCTTTCACTTTATAATACGTGGTTCTACCTAACTTCACTTCATCCATTATGTCTGGATCGTAACCCTTTTCTTCCTCCATATAATACATATGAATTATTTGTCTTTCTCTTTTTGGCAGCCTGTTAACAGCTCTATGAACCCAATTCATAAATTTATCTCTAGCCATCTCATATTGTATTCTTTCAATTGCTATGTTTTCAGTAGAACTATTAAACTCATTCGTTACAGATGGAGGAACAATTGAATACGATGCGGTTACTTTAGGTAAAATGTCACTTGGCATTTGAGATAAATACATACGATACTCCTCAAATACTTTTTCAACTTCATTTTTTGTCTCTTCTTCATCTAAAACAGGCATTTTAAATGTTAATTGTTTATTCATATTAAATTCCTCCATTGTTATTATTTTTGTCTTAATGCTCCACGTCTTCGTTCATAACGTGGTCCGCGAATTCCCATTAATTCTTCAATGTCACGAGTACTTAATTTCTCTATTTGTTTTTTCTTATTTTTCTTCTTAGTTTGTTTTGTTTGCTTTTTCCACTCGCGTAGCTGATCTCTTAACACCTTCATTTCCCCATCTCCCTTTTCAAAATAAAAAGGACACCTATTCCTAAAACAGTTATACTTGCTGTTTTAGTGAATTGGCGTCCTCTAGTTTTCTAGCCGGACTGTATTCATTTGTAATCTCGAATTTTGTCTAAAGTTTGTGTTTTTTATTCGTTTAGCTGCTACATCTGTCCTGTTATAATAAATGTAACATTGCCATTCGAAAAAAGTGACTTGTCCCCAATACAAGTTGCTTTTTTCTTTTTATTTTCAAAGGATTATTTTATTCAAAAACACATTCTAAATGTTCGTTGTATTCTTCGGTTAATTCCCATTCAGAATCATGTACCATGCTATTGCATACAATAACGCCATATTCAATATCTAACTCGTCTGTTAAATAACCATAATGTTCCCCATCGAAGAAAATAGCTATGATTCTATCGTTACATGAAAACTCTTCTTGAAATTCTCTTTTTGCTACTTGCTTCGGTTTTAATGTATTAAATAACTCATGATATTTCATTTCTTTCTACCCCCTGCATAAAACTCAACATCCCGTCAATAATATATATATATCTAGAATTACATCCCTGATTGGAGCAGTTAGCTTTTGCTAGCTGCTCTTTTATTTATTCCTGAATAAAAATTTAGATTTTACAAATACTATAATCAGCCTACACATATATGTAGGAGACCCCATGAATGGAGCAATTAGCTTTTGCTAGTTGCTCTTTTATTTCTTTCCTGCTCTTGCCTCTTAAAGAATTCTTTAACTGCGCTTTCCCAATAAGTACACATATCTATTTCCCCCTTGAATAAATCCATAGACCTTGTCCATACTATAAATACACTTGAGTTCTGAACTTCCTTCTTAATGCTTTTCTGGAGAGCAGTTAGCTTTTGCTAGCTGCTCTTTTTTGTACAAACAACTTTCATTACAAAAGTGCATATATTATTTTGAGAATGCCGTATTTCTTCAAAAGCATAAATTCACTTCGGGAAAGAGCACTGTTCGAAGGTGCTTTTTCTTATGAACTTTTTCAACAAAATGAAATTTTTGTTTAGTTTTTAGATTTATATTCTTTATGTAAATCAGCTAACGCATGGAATGTATTGTTTTGAATTAGCCTTAAAATTTCAAATGATTCATGTGGTGTTAGTCCCTCTTCTTCAACTAATCTCGCTAAACCAGTTATTATTAATTGCTGACCAAAACTATTTTGATTAAATTCAACTTTATTCATTTTCCATTCCCCTTTTCTATTAAAATGAAGTTTTTATATTAATTACTTTCTTTCCTCATAATCCAATTCAACTTCATAAGTACCTGGTCCAAAATTCCTATTTGATTATTCACACCGTCACGATATTCTTCACTATGAATTCTCGAAAAGCCATTTTGGATCCGTTTTAAACCTGATTTTCTACGTTCTAAATCAGTAATAAGCTGTTTAATTTCTTCAGATTTCAAACCGCACATCCTTTTCTAATAAAATAGCGTTTTTGTTGAATTTTTATTGAGTTTACATTGACCTTTTGTTGATTTTTTCTTCACATTTAAAAGAAACAAACATATGGATATTGTATGTAGTCTCTGCGCTCATAGAGATCTACCTTTCTTATTAAAGAGCATGCTTATATGTGTGCTCCTTTTCGCTTATTATGAAATATCGTTTGGGTTAAAACTCCAACTCGTATCGTTTCTTTAATGACAGGCTCCATAAATTCACATAAGGAATACAATATTAAAAATTTACTCATGAAAATCTGATTACAACTTTTGGGATTTTTCTGTTTCATGAGACATTCATCTACCTTATTGAGAGCACATATACAAGTGTGCTCTTTTTATTAATAAAACTAATTCAAATAACTATTTTGTATTGTCTGCTTTAATCTTTTGTTTAGTCCACTCTACAACTACTCTTCTAGATTGAAACCAGTGTACATTACACGTAGAACAAATATATTTAGTGCAAGTTTCAACATAATTAACCGTCTCTAACTTATTCCCACAATTTAAACAGTGTTGGGCCAATGTATTCATCTCCTTTTCTCTCAAATAACGCTTTTAATAAAAATTAGTTGAAACAACAACTGTCGGCTCTACAGATACTTTTATTAACTTTCTATAGTATCTTTCTCCATTGATTTCAATCGATGTTTTTCTTGCTCCCTTATATAGCGTGTCTAAACGCTTAAAATCACTTTCAGAAATTAACTTCCAAACAAACACATCATCCATCGATTCTTCAACATTTCTAGTATCATAACGCTCCCATTGCCAAAACATTTCCGATAGCCAATCATCTAAGTCAGAATGCGTTGTAAAAATGTACGCTTCATCACCGCAGTCGTCTTCTCTGAATACAAAATAGTACTCCGTTAATATGCTAGTGCCTTTTCCTTCTCTTTGAACGAACTCTTTAAAAGCTTCCCAATTACTTTTCAATCCGCCCCAATCTAAACTTCTCACCATTCTATTCCCCTCCGTTTTTGTACAAAATTCAAATTTTATACCATTTAATTTACTTTTATTGCATTTTTTTGAATAATCATGATATTATTTATTTATAAAGTCATTACGACTTTACCCTTATACAATGAGCCATGAGCCTTCACAACTCATGGCTCTTTTCATTACAAACTTCACTTCAAATCTATACGTGCTTGACTTGCTTCTCTACTAAAACCATCTGGATATCTTTTAGCTAATTTTTCGATATTCATTTGAGCGATATCTTCTAAGGTATATCCCATTTCGTGAGACATGATCGAAATGTAGTACAAGATATCTCCCAGCTCTAAAGCGATTTTATGCGTATTCCCTTCTTCTTCTCCTGGACAATGAGCTGGATCAAATCCATGACCATGAAAAATAGCTTTTTTTACAATATCAGCAACCTCACCAGATTCTCCCGAAAGCCCTAATGCTGCATTTAAAACACGTCCACCAAAATCCTGATTTGTATTCCATGTACGTAATGCCGCTTCTTGATATTGATCTAATTCACAAATTTGATTGTTGCTCATAAAGGCTTGTCCTTCCTTTGATTTACTGATTAATTTAGTTACTTCCATAACGCTGTTTTTCATTGCTTTCATTTTGATTTCCCCTTCCTATTTAGCAAATCCCTAATCCTATCGGACGATTTTCAATTAAATACTTATCCGCTTGATCTATTACAAGAAGCGCAACTTCCGCTTGGTGTCTCCTTAACGCTTTGGCCATCTTCGGTAAGCTCATACCTTGACTCCACATTTCACGAAAACGTACTACATCTCTTTCATCCCAAATGAAGTTAGCTTCTTCTAAAGCGATGTATATTTTTAAACGTGATTCCTTCATCACTTCATGATTTCTTGCTACACTCATAAGCGAACCTACTTTCTAAAAATGATTATTTTATCTTTTCAGTAAACTTAGTATCCACACGATCAACTTTACCGTTTACCCAAACTGCAACTTGCTCACCGAATCCGCTCATTGGTGGATTGACTGCTGTAACATTTCCGTCCTTCACTATTAAAAGTTTGTTGCTGCTAACATCAATTTCTATTTTTTTCATATGTCCCTCTCCCTCGTATATTATATTTAAGCTGTAATTCAAACTTAGGTTTTCTTCCTACTATGAGACTTATAAATAATCCTTGGACGTCTCAAGATATTTCTAGATAATGGTCTTAGGATCATTTGGGACAATTCTTTCTTCTCCTGTGGATTTACCACATAAAAAGAGTGTTTCTCAGTGAACGTGCGGGACTTCCTACTCGCAGGCTGAGCAGCCTGACCCTCGAACTTAGATGTTAGTAGCTCTAGGGCGGCTTTCGATTCAGGACTAGCTCTCATACACGAGGTTGTTGATCGGCGTGCACACTAGAGATATCTCGAGACGTCCAAGCAATGATTCTAAATCGAAAGGAGGTCTCTTACATGAGATTATTTGTTGGATTAGATGTAAGTTCGTTTGATATAAAAACTTGTATTCTAAATGGTGACGGAGAAAAGCTAGACTCCTTTTCAGTCAATAATGATTTACCAGGTGCCATAGCGCTAAAAGAGCGATTATTACAGCGTATAGCCAATCAAAAAGTAGAAATTTTTAAAATCGGTTTAGAATCTACATCTGTTTATAGTTTTCATCCATCTATGTTTCTTCATTATGATAAAGAGTTACAAAGTTTTGGAGCAAAAGTATTTCTAATGAATCCAAAACAAATTACGAACTTCAAGAAAAGCTATTCTGACATGGATAAAACAGATGAGATTGATGCCTTCGTCATCGCTGACTATTTACGGTTCGGACGAAATCAAATGTCTATCGTAAAAGAAAGCCAGTACGTAGCACTACAACAATTGACAAGATCTCGTTATCAGCTCGTTAGAATGTTGACAAAGGAAAAGCAACATTTTCTACAACACCTAAGTTATAAGTGTAATACGTTCTCACAAGAGGTGGATTCTTCTATATTCGGCAACGCCATGATGGAGCTATTCCTTGAAAAACTTAGTCTAGAGGAATTAGCTGACATGCCTTTAAACGAACTCGCTGAGTTCCTACAAGCAAAAGGAAAGAATCGGTTCGGTGATCCAAAATGTGTTGCGTCAACCATTCAAAAGGCTGTTCGCTCTTCCTATCGTTTAGATAAGGTAGTGGAAGATTCAATCGATGTCCTTCTCGGAACATCAATTGCGGTCATTCGTACCTATCAACAACAAATTAAGGAAATAGAAAAGTCCATTAAGCAAATCATGGCTGGATTACCTCAAACACTTGAATCCATTCCTGGAGTGGGTCCCGTATTCGCTGCTGGTATTATCGCTGAAATTGGTCAAATCGAAAGATTTGATGATGAAACTAAGATTGCAAAATATGCCGGATTATATTGGCGCAAACATCAATCTGGTCGTTTCATTGCAGAAAACACTTCATTATCTCGTAATGGAAATCACTACTTACGTTATTACCTAGTTGAAGCCGCCAACTCTGTAAGAAAGTATGTATCTGATTACCAAGAATATTACGTAAAAAAATATAATGAAGTACCAAAGCATCAACACAAACGTGCACTCGTTCTAACCGCAAGAAAATTTGTGCGATTGGTGGATGCGCTACTACGCAATCACCAACTCTTTACGCCAGAAAGGTGCGTGAAAGTGTGACATAAAACCTGTCATCGCTACCTTTCAAATATTTTCCAGTAAATTACATACATTACTGGTCTAGTTTCGTAATGTCTTTTTTCAACAAAATGTCCTTTGATAACTTTGATTTCTGTTGTTTTTCCGTTGACATACTACCGCAGGTCTTTTACTATCGCATGTACTCGACAACATCAGGTTTAAATCCACTTCCTAAGTAAACCCGTACCGGAATTATTTCTTTTTTATCCCTTGCTGCCTTACACAATTCTTCAGCTGTATCCCAATTAAAAAACTTATCTACAGCTCTTTGAAATCTCCAAATCGCTATCACATATTGTTCAAAGATGTCATAACGATCATCTTGTTTAGTTGTGCGTGGTAACTCATCCGTACACTTTGCGTTTTTTGGAACTTGAACACGTACATCTGCATATGTAGTACGTCCAGTTCCTTTCTTCACATTTGCTTTCATCACGTCGAATTCGCAAATAGATGGCTCTACTTCAAAAATATTTAGTTGTTTAGGCATGTTCCATCACATTCTTTTGAAGAAGGTTCAACAGCTCACTAGCCCCTTCCTTACTCAAAACCATTCGGCCGCCTAACAATTCGATGTTGGATTCAGACACTTCGCCCGTTACAAAGCATGATTTTTCTTCTTTTCTTAAAATGATGTTTTCCCCCTCGACATGAAAGCCTATTGTTGCGCCTTCAGCAATACCCAAAGTTCTGCGTAACTCTACTGGGATTACTACACGACCTAGCTCGTCGACTTTTCTTACAATACCTGTGTTTTTCATATTTTTTCACCCTTATTAATTTTTTCGGACAACCTTATTGCTAAATTCATGTAAAATAAACATATATTTGGAAAGGAGGTAAAACTATGATGCATTTATCTATAAAAGAACGTGTTCTTCAAATCATTATCGAAAATAGGGATTTATTACATCCGGATTCTCAAAAATCATTAAATATGAAATTTTTATTATCCGACGAAAGACTCCAACACCTTTCGCCGGATACGTTAATTGAAATTGTGAATCAACTAAATCGCTCTGGTAAGATTCGATATACTGTAAAACACAATCCAGAAGAAGACAATAAAGTTGTAAATTTTGCAATTAGAGAAATTTATTAATTATAATTCTTCGTAGTTGGCGCTACGGAGAATTATTTTTCCCATTTATCCACGGACATTCCTAAATGCAACATCGCTTTTCCCATTGCATCAATGTAGTTGTTGATTGTTTTTTTTATCATTTCACAATCCTCATGTACCAACTTTTCATATTCTTCAAACGTATTTGCACACCCGTAGTTAAAAATTCTTAATTCATTAAAACAATCATTAATTGCTGGAATCGCCCTTGTATGAATGGTTTCCGTACTAAATTCTTCTCTGTTCAGATGAATCAAATTTACGACTCTTTTATTTTCTACTTTGACCTTCAATAAAGTATTGAATGCCGGTTCATTTAACTTCTCTAAACCAAGTTCTTCTCTTAAATCATTTAATGATTTCTTACCTTTTAAAAAATCCTCTTGAAACTGTTCAGCTTTCATAATTGTTGCTTTTTTCATATACTCACCCTCCAAAAGCTTGTAATCTTTGTTTCGCAATTTCCCGGCGATAACTTGTTGCTTCATTTTTTATAGTTAAACTTGTTTCAACCATACGATCATAAGAACGTTTCCCTACTTGTTCTTGTAATTCTTTTGGTCGCAAATTACTTGTGTATAATGTAGGTAATTCCTTACGATATCTACCATCAATTACATTGAATAATTTTTCTTCTACCCACTCTGTTGTTTTTTCTGCACCAATATCATCTAAAATAAGTAAGTCGCATTCCAAAAGAGCTCGCATAATTTGCGTTTCATTTTCTTTGTTATCGTTGTTAAATGTACTTCGAATACGTTGTAATAACTCTGGTACACTTTGAAATACAACAATAAATCCTTGTTTTGAAAGCTCGTTTGCAATTGCTGCTGCTAAATGAGTTTTTCCATTACCTGGTTCGCCCCAAATCATGAGCGACTCTCCGTTCCATTTCTTAAATTCATTCACATATTTTTGTGCAATTTGCCCAGCGGTTACAGACCCTTCTCTTTCTCTAAACGCTTCAAATGTCGATTTCTTAAAACGTTCACCGAGATTACTGATACTAAACAACTTATCAATCTCACGCTTTTTAGCGAAATTTTGTGCTTCCCGAATTCTTGCTTCTTCTCTAGCTACCACACATTCACAAGTAGGAAACACTTTTCGCTTTATCTTCAACTCTGGTACTTCTACAGGAACAGCAGGTATAAATGTTTTACAATCGGGACATTCATAACCTTCTTCCTTATCATCACAAGCCGATGTATTCAAAATCCTCGTCATCACCTGATTTAGAGCTTCCATGAGTCGAACCTCCTTTAATTGTTCCTTTTCTTATTTTTTTAGCATTCTGCTGTCTTTTGTATTCTTCTTCCGCTGCATTAACATCAGCTAAAGTACGAATATTTTTGTTAACCCACTGTTTTAAAATCCCTTCAGCGTAATTCCATTTCTTTTGCTGTTTCAAAGCACGCTCCATAGCTGCTTGTACAAGTTCTTCGCTTGTATCATTTACCCATTGCGAAATACTTTCAGCTATGAATGAATTTAAAATACCGAAATTATTTTCGTAGAAAGAGAAAATGCTACTACTACTTACATTCTCTGTAGTACTCTTTGTAGTAATCTCTGTATTTGTCTTTACTTTGAAGTTAGGAGACTCCTTACTTGTAAGTAACGAGGGTCTTGATTTAGAAGTAACCACCCTATTTACTTCTAAGTAACCAGGGTCTTCTTTTATTTGTTGATACATACTAGAAATTTTCCTTATTTCTGTTGGTACAGGTTCCACAAACATTACGTTATTCAAAATTTTCCCATCAGCGTTAATAGTCCTAAACTCGATTTTGACAAGTAGCATATCAGTTAATAAATCACACGCTCTCTTCACTTGTAATTTTGTAAATCCAAAAGTATCAGCCAACTGTTGATAATTTTTTTGCAACTTGTCTGCTTTAAATTTTTTCTTGTAAGTTACTTTCCCATCTATTTCATCTCGAACAACTGTAGGGCGATACCAATAAACAATTTCGCTCAATACCATAATCGCTACAATGTGAGGCTTACCATTACTAAAAGTGATGTAATTAAACCATTCATGATCTACCACATTACCTTTGAAATTTAGCCCACCAATTTCAGTTACTACGTTTGACATAAATATTTACCTCCTTGTACAAACCGCCACATATGCTTGTCCACTTTTGATAATTCGTTGAATTTCATAATGCGGATAACCAACTTTGCAATATTTTTCAATCATCTTCTTTAATTCATCATTGCTCTCTGCTAAGCCCCAGAACTTATTAGGTAATAGCACTTGATATTCAATTAAATCCATGTACTATTTCCCTACTTTCCGTGATATACTAACATCAAGTGTTTTTTCTAAAGAGACCCATTGCAGTGGGTCTTTTCCTTTTGTTCTATATCACTCCAAGCCCATTGTTTTATTGGCTCATAAGTGATGTAAAACAACCACGAACCACATGCGATTATCATTGCAAATATAGCTAACGATGTTGTATCTTCCACTAAATCACCTCCTTTTGTGCTTCAAGCCAAGCTTCTAAATCCTTTTGTAAGAAGAGTAACTTACGCCCCTCTCTAATTACTGGGAATTGCGGATGATTTGCTAATTCATACATTCTGCAAACTGCTATGTTAAGATAGGCGGCTGCTTCTTTCACTCGCATTACTTTATTTGGTTGTGATTGTTGTTGAAATGAAACTAAAGCCGCTTGAATTTCTTCACGGACAACTTCACGAACGGATTCTTTAATGATTTCATCTAACCCCATTTTGTTTAATGTACTTGTCATTTTTGTTCCTCCCTCATAATTTTTTGTCTATACACCCCATCGGATATGTAAACCCGCCAAACGCTACAACAAATACGATAATTTTTTTCGCCTTTTAACCATAGCCCTCAACTTAACTATAAGTTAAGTTGAAATCAAAAAATTTTTATTTCATCTAGTTTCACTTTAAAAAAATCAGCAATCTTTACAATTAAATCATAATAGGGACGGCGCTGACCGTTTTCTATATACCAGTAATATACTTCAGTTATACCAACTGCTTCAGCTACATCCTTATACCTATAACCTCGTTCTTCACGTAGCTGTTTTAAAGTCTTCATATGCAATTCCTCTCTTCTATTTTTGTTGTTAAACACATAATAACTTAACCTTTAGTTAAGTTCAAGTCTTTTTGAAAAATTGTTTAAAAATTTACCCTTCCAACTTAACTGATAGTTAATATATAATGTCAGTGAGGTAATATAAAATAAAATGAGCACGTTATAAAATAATATAAAATAAATTTTAGGGAGCTTGGAATATGTTTAATCATGAAAGGTTGAAATCGCTGATTGATAGAAAAGGAATTTCCCAACAACAGTTAGCTGATGCGATTGGTGTTAGCCATGTTTCGGTCTATAATTATGTTGAGGGAAAAAAGAAACCGGGTATACGTACACTGCAAAAGATAGCAAATCATTTAAAAGTTACTACTGATTACCTATTGGGAGTATCTGATTCACCACATTTAACAGCAGACCAAGATCTACAACTTACAAAAGAAGCCCAAGAAATCCTTCAAATCATTAATGATTTGCCTGAAAAACAACGCAAAAAGGCATTGGAACAGTTGGAGATGTTTGTTAATTATGAAAAAACAAAGAGAAATAACTAATAAAAATAGACTATCAAAATAAAAAGATAGTCTATTTTAAATAAATTTTTTTACTTTTACATTCTTTAAGCACATATTCAATACTTCTTCCTTGCGATTTTTTTTGAATCCTACAAGTAATAAAGCTTTCTTAATTAAGATTAAATTCTCTACATGTTTCTCATCCTTCATTAAAGCCTTCCCCTTTGCTGATATTTCTGATTTATAAGTTAATTTTAACAAAATTCTACCAAAACAAAGCTAAACTAACTCAAATTTTAATTATTGAATTTTGGCAAGTATGTGAATTCAACAAAAAAAATACGATCTTTCGATCGTATTTTCACTTTCATTTAGCCTCCTGGCTTAATATCAACTTGCATATAAGTTGTTTTGTCAATGCTACTTTTGTTTACTGTTTTATAATCATTTGCTAAACCTGTTGTTACTAGTGATAATACCATGAAAGACATCAATAGAATCTTCTTCAAAATATCCATCTCCTCGTTCTTTTTTAAAATCAATCATCCACTCAATAACCATAGATTGTTCACCACGTCTATATAACTCCTTAGCTATTAAGCTGGAAAATAAATAATTGGATTGTGTGAAAAACTCACGTAAACATTTATGTAATTCAATATTGCTTTCTTGACAAGCAGCTTTAAAGAATTTTATAAAATCTTCATTTTCTCTTTGATAAAACATTTCTTCCATTTTCATTATAAAATGCATGCTTTTAACGCGGTCACTATTCACTAATTCATAATACATTTCTGCCATTTCTAAGTTACATTTAGCCTCAACCTCTAATGGTTTCTCATTTATCATTTTAGCTTCTTTATAACTTTTCTTCAAGGAATTAATGCATTGTTCTTTATTTTCCGTCAAGTATGACATTCCTATAGTATACAAAGCATCAGAAAGCATTTTTTTACTGATATTAGCATGTTTAATGATGTATGCATAATGCCGCGCTGCTTCCAAGTTATTTAAACGTAAATATGCCGGCCCTAATACTTCAGCAATCCGATGTATATAACACTGCTTTATAAATAATTTTCTTTCACCTTTCAACTTCATTATTTGTTTTTCTGTTTCTTGCGCAACTCCTAACATCAAAACAAATTCCTTAGAAAAGTAGTAATTATAACACTTCATTATATTCATTAAAATACGCAAGTCCGAATCAGTTGGGAGACCTATTGTTTGCATTTCATCGATTAATTTATCGCCTTGTATTTCATTGGTTATATAGTTATACAGTATTTTATAAACCGATACATATTCTTTAATCGTTCCATTTTCATGTTTATATTTCCCTAGAAGTTTTTCTAAAAGTGAAATATTCCTTGTAATTGTTGCATACTCAAAGCTTTGTTTTATCGCTTCTGTTTTTTCCAATTTTAAACACCAATCCGACATAACTTTGCGTTGCTCTTCAGCGGAAGTAGTTAATATATAAGAAATTTTCAATAATTTACAAAAACCTATTATCCCTTTATTTTTAAATTTCGATATATATTGAATACTTACTCCGAGTAACTCTGCAACATCCGTAAATGTTAAGTTCTCATCGTCTTCAATCATATTACAAACTTCAATATGTAACGGTTTCACATTAATCCTCCTTCTTAATTTATTCTATAAGCGTATATTATCATAAGTAAACAAACGTGTATTCTGTTAAGTGACAAATAAAACTTGAGAAATATTTTGAAGAAGACACTTCTGCTAATTCGACGTAATTTTAGAAAAATAAAAATAACCTTAACGGCTACTTTTATTAATTAATAACAATTTAAATATGATAAAATATATCCATCGCTGATATGTCCAAACATGTAATTTCCATAGCAGCAAAATTACAACTAGGCTTATACAACATGATTCAAAACAAGATGAAGGAGTGTTTTAAGTGAAAGGACATATTCGAAAAAGAGGAAATAAATACTGTATCGTTATTGATATAGGTCCTGATCCAGAGACAGGAAAAAGAAGACAGAAGTGGTTTTCTGGGTATAAGACAAAAAAAGAAGCACAGGCTGATGTGGCAAAAAAGATTACGGAGTTGAATGAAGGGAATTTTGTGGAGCCGTCTAAGCTCACTTTAAAGGATTATTTGATTCAGTGGTTAGAAGTTAAAAAGATGAGTGTAGAAAAGAGTAGCCTTTCTAGATATCGGTCCAATATAAACAAACATATTATACCTACCATAGGCATGATTCCACTTCATAAATTAAATGTAATGCACATACAAAGGTGTTATCAATCTGCACTGAATAATGGCCTTGCAAACAACACTATACTCTTTCTGCATCGAACCCTAAAAGCAGCTATAAATCTAGCTGTAAAACAAAATATTATTTCTAAAAATCCAGCTACCTTTGCTGTGATACCGAAAAAAGAAAAAAGCTCCATCCAGACTTGGACAGAGGAAGAAGTAAAACAGTTTTTATTACATTCACAAGATTCACAATATCATATTGGATATCTTCTTGCAATAACTACAGGCATGCGTTTGGGAGAAGTTCTTGGGTTACGTTGGCAGGATGTTGATTTCAATAACCATACAGTTACAATTAACCAAACAGTAGGTCATGATAATTTAATTAAACAAAGTGCTAAAACTAATTCTTCAAAGCGTACAATCCCTATCCCTTTAGAAGTAATTGAAGAATTAAAAAAGTGCAAGCTACAAATAAATAAAGATAAATTACGAATCGGTCCAGCCTATCACGATTTAGATTTAATCATTTGTAACAAATTAGGGAAAGTCACAATAAGAACAACTTTTACTAGACACTTTTATAGGATAATTAAAAATGCTGGGATTAAAAAAATTAAATTTCATGATACAAGACATACACACGCAACCCTTTTATTAAAACAAGGGGTTCATCCAAAAGTTGTTAGTGAGCGTTTGGGGCATACTGATATCTCTTTAACTTTAAGGGTGTATTCTCATGTCTTACCGAATATGCAAGAAGACGCGGTTAAAACATTCGCAAAAAGTATATTTTGATACCAATGTTTGCAAAACGTTTGCAAACCCCTTTGAAAATGGTTAAAAACGTTGATTTAAAGGGGTTTGCAAGACAAATGTTTCAGAACAGTAAGATCTAATGCAATCTCTGTAAACCCTTGATTCCGAATCATCACTTGTCTCATTGCGTCAGCGCCGTATGTGAGTGGAAATACTTTCCCTAACATTTGTAGCCACTTATTCATAGATTCCATTGGAAACAATCCAGAAAAGAAGATTTGTGGCACAATAACAAGCGGTATAAATTGAATCATTTGAAATTCATTATTTGCGTATGCCGATAAAAACGTACCTAATGTTAGTGCAGTTAAAGAGAGCATACATGTAATAAGTAGCGTTAGCCATATGGAGCCAGCTACGTATAAATCTAAAATATAAACGGAAAAGCTTACGATAATAATGGATTGTATAAAGGCAAAGATTCCAAAACCAATAATATAACCTGCGACTATTTCCCATCTTCTTACTGGGGTGGATAATAACCTTTCTAGCGTACCACTTAAACGTTCTCTTACGAAAGATACACCTGATAATATAAATACAAAGAAAAATGTAAAGAAACCAATTAATACAGGACCAAGCCCATCAAACATCGTAAAGTCTTTAGAGCCATGTAAATAATTTACTTCAGGTTTCATAATCGATACATCATTCTTCTCTGTGCTTTTTTGCAATACTTGAAGTACAGCACGATTTTTTGACGAATCACTACCTTCCAACAGAAGTTTCATTTTTCCATTCTCTATTCGAAATACTGCATCTACCTTTTGTTTTTCCAACTCAGAAATCGCCTTTTCCTTACTGTATTCATAAATTGACGCTTCTTGATTTTTCATCACTTTTACTATTTGAGCGGGCATATCAACAACAGCAATTTGCGGTATATAGTCTTTCTGTGTAAACACTAGTGACAAAAGCCAAAGTAATAACATCGGCGCTCCAAACATCATTGCTAACGAACGCTTATCTCGAAAAAATTGACGAATAATACGTATAATTACACCAGTAACTCTCATGATGGCACCACCTCTTCTAGCAAAAAGACATCTTCAATCCGTCCAGATGAAACGCGTTTTTTCAATTCTTCAGTTGTTCCAACCGCAACTAGTTTCCCTTCTCTAATTAACCCTAGACGCTCACAAAATTCAGCTTCATCCATAATGTGCGTCGTTACAATAATCGTTGTGCCTTTCTTTTTAAGATCATAAAATTTTTCCCAAATCGTTTTTCTAAGAAGCGGATCTATCCCCACTGTAGGCTCATCTAAAATTAATATTTCTGGTTCGTGAAGGAGCGCTATTGCTAATGATAAGCGTTTTTTCATTCCGCCTGAAAATTGTTGTACTTGCTTTTTCATATACTGTGACAATTGTACAAGTTCAAAAACCTCTGCAATTCTTGTCTTTTTACGTTTTCCCTTTAGTCCATACATCGTTGCTATAAAATCTGCATTTTCATATGCTGACAATTCTTCGTATAATGCATCCGCCTGGGCCATATAACCAATTCTTTTCATTTCATTTAAATTAGGCATATTAGTATTATTAACAAGCACTTCACCTTTCGTTGCCTCATTAATACCTGCAATCATTTTAATGAGCGTTGTTTTCCCCGATCCAGAAGGTCCAACAAAACCAAAAATTTCTGCTTTTTCAACTTGCAATGAAAGATTGTGTAACACTTCTTTTTTTCCAAAACTTTTTGATACAGTCCGTAAAATAATGGAAGGTTGTTGCACATTTCATCCTCCTTTTCCAATAAAATGAGTGAGTACTCACTTTTATTTTACCCTTGCTTAATTATATGTCAAACTTCATTGATTAGTATGTATGTTTAATCAACGATATTAAACAATGAAACAGAGTCGACATTAGAATTTCATTTCCTAAAGTCGACTCTGTTTCATTTAAACTATAAATTTCACTTTACGTTTTTAAATTCATATACTTCCGAATTCTAGCAACATCTAAAGAATATTCAATAACTAATTGCTGTAACGGTAAAATAACTGTGTCAGGATATAAATGTGCATATTGTAATGTTTCTGCATATTTTTCTAACCTTTTTTCTAAATACTTTATTATTTGATCAGGATGACTTACTAATAAACATTTACAATAATAATGTATTTGTTCCTCAATCGCCGTGTATTCTTCAATTTCATATTCTTTATGCATGTGTACACCCCTTTAAGTTTTTTACATGAATTACTTATCACAATTTTCACTCGACAAATTTTAAGTTTTTTGATTATTTACACTATAACAAACAATCAGGGTCAAATTTTGTTACTTTATGTAACGTAGAAAATTTTTAACAAAATTGTAATGTTAACTCCTGCAAAATACATAAAATCTCTTTACTCACTTTTGTATAAAAAAATCGTACAGCTTAATTTAACTGCACGACTACAATCTCTGGCCTATTCAAAATTCTTTGCGGAATGATACTATTTCCTAATCCTCTACTCACTACCATTGATGTAACATGCCCGGTTCTGTTCTAATAGTATCATATAACATTAAAGCCGAAATTCCTAAGTTAAGGAAATTCGGCTTTTTGAGTTCGCATGAATATCTTAGTTTTAGTTCTATGTACCTTGCAGTTGTAGATCTTAGTACATACCAGTTGTCTATCTATATGTGATGAGTTTTTTATCTTTTTCAATAATCAACTATGTATAAAATATTTAACTTAATTAATCCCCTTAATGGATATCATGCTTTTTAAAGTTACCGCCTTGTACTTCCGCAACATCATATACAGTGACAAAGGCATTTTCATCAATTTCATGAATAAGTTCCTTCATTTTATTCTCTTCTAAACGACTGATAACACAGCTAACTTCTTTATAAGCTTCTTTCGAAAAGCCACCATACATTTCATTATAGATTGCATTTCTCCCAAGACGTTCCCAAATTGTATCTATCATTAATTTAGGTTCTTTTGTAACAATTTTAAATGTTTTAGAGCCACTTAATCCTACTTCAATAATATGAATTACTTTAGAAGCAATAAAGTACGCAATCGCTGATAAAATTCCACCCTGAAGACCGAATACTGTTGACACAAAAATAAATACGAACATATTTAAAAACAAGATAAGATCACTTGTGCCAAACGGTAATCTTCTAGACAACAATACCGCTAACATATCAATTCCATCTAACGCCCCACCATTACGAAGTGCCAATCCCATACCAAAGCCAATAATCACACCACCAACAACAGTAACTAGCAATGTATCTCCTTCAATAATTGTAGGCACATTATGCATAATCACAGTACCTATTGCAAGTGATACAATACCAATAACTGAATAAATTGCAAATCCTCTACCGATTTGTTTATAACCTAACCAAACAAATGGAATATTAATAAATCCAATTAAAAGACCTAATGGCAACCCAAATAACTGAGAACTAACGATACTTATACCTGTTACACCACCATCTGAGACATTATTAGGAATAAGTACAGCCTCTAATCCATACGCGGTTATAAATGCTCCAATAACAATTAAAATTGCTTGCGAGATTCTTTTTAATTTATTAACATTTTTAGTCCTTATACTTCCCATCTCAATTCCTCATTTCTCACATTTTTCTCTTTTTGTCATTTTATAATTACATCAGCTTCTTTAATCTTAGTGTTACACCCTACTATGTAACTTCTCTCAAACTATAACTTCCTATACTTAATCCGAAGGGTATACGGTATATGTATGGATTCTTATAACTACTAATCATGCGTTACCCTATTAAATACGTTATCCACTTTGCCATTTAAACACCATGAAATTATTGTTAATAGACCGCACACAGAAACTACTGGCTGTTCCACCTCCCAAGAGTTTAAATTATTTCCGTCCACTTACCTATCACACAGTATCAAAACCGTAGTTCATGAAATCAATTCCATAAACATACTGAGTGCTACTTTACAAGTCTCAAAATAGCACTAACTGACCAATATACTCATTCAGTCAATTATAATATACCTAAAACTAAAGTGAAATTCCATTAATTAATATTCTTTCTCTTTATTAAAACAAGATACATAATGTAGGATTGTTTAAGTTTTTTATAAAATAAGTAAGTTTTATAAACACTCTAGTTTTCAATGTTTTTATGATGTGAAAACTATTTAAATTACGCTTAATCGAGAGTAATTTATTCAATATATTCTTTCTTTTCACTCTTGTATTTTATCTTCATTCGTGTATTATATGATGCAAGAATCTTCACATAGAAGAAAACTTTTAACAACGAGGTGTATCATATGGAGACAAAAAATAATGTTACAATTGGTTCCTACGTACAATTTCCCTATCGTAATAACTCCACCTTACAATTAACAGGTTGTGTAGTTAATATCTTACAAAATACGATTGTAGTTGATATTGCTGAAATTGCTGAAACACATGCTATTGAAGAAACTAGGCAAGTTGTAAAACATGGTTATTATAAAGTGAAACTTTAATCAGCCCTCACCAATCGGGCTTTTACGGGCAGCAGGGCCCCACCTAACTTCTTTTCTTTCGTTGAATTTTGAGGTGGGGTCTTACTGCATGGCAAATAGCAAGATTAAAAGATGAAGTAAATCGGTAACATAAAAAAGACACTAGTACACACTAGGATCTTTTTTATAGCGTTGTTTTTATAGTATTTTAATTTACAGCCATCATACTAAAAAGAATCGCTTTCCAAGTTCTTATTTTTAATGATATTACATAAAGAATTGAGAGATTATTATCTAAGAGCCTTAACTATAACTTTAGTTGCCTCTGCAATGAGTTGATTATCATAGGTTGCCTCTTTCTCATCTTTACTAGATAAAATTACGATGATAATTGGTGCTCTATTTGGAGGCCAAACGATAGCAATATCATTTCTTGTCCCGTAACTACCAGCACCTGATTTATCTCCAACTACCCAGTCAGTTGGTACGCCTGCACGAATAAGTTTGTCCCCTGTAGCATTTCCTTTCATCCACTCTGTAAGAATTTTACGTTTTTCAGCTGGAAGTGCATTTCCGACCGTAAAAGCTTTAAGATTCATAGCAATAGCTTTCGCTGTACTAGTGTCACGAATGTCTCCTGGAATAGCTTCGTTTAATTCTGTTTCAAAGCGATCAGACATAGTAATCCGATCCCCCATATGCCTAAGCGCTTTTTCATATCCTTTAGGTCCGCCTATTTTATTAAATAAAATGTTCCCTGCAGTATTATCACTTGAACGAACAGCAGCCTCAGCAATTTCTCCTAGTTTCATTCCAGTATCTACATGTTTCTCTGTAACAGGTGAATAATCCACTAAGTCTTCTTTCGTAAATGTGATTACTTCATTTAATGTATCAATTGAGTTTTGCTGTAGTAATACTCCTGCTGCTAAAGCCTTGTAGGTTGATGCGAAGGCAAATCTTTCGTTAGATCGATAAGAGATTGTTTGATTTGTACCAGTATCAATCGCATATACACCTACTCGAGCATCAAATTTTTTCTCAAGTTGTGAGAACTCTTTATGCGTCGCCTGATTTTTATGTTTCACTTGTCCAGTCTTTTCTTTCGCTTCAACTTGCAGTGCCCCTCCTGTAAAAGCTTCTAGGCTTGTAATACTTAAACCTAATATACCAACGCATATTCCTATTTTTAGCATCCTCTTATTTTTCAAAATCATCATTCCTTCCAAATTTTTAGCACCTTTTTATACGTACACATAATAGACAATCACCGAACCAAATTTGTTCCACAAACTAAAAAAATTATAGCTAGTATGAGAGTTATTAACAAAATAAGAGATAGTAGCTACGACGCCTCTATCTCTTATTTCATATTTCATTTTTTTACTTATAAATGGCTTTATATGAACAGGGTCTCTTCCCTGAGAAAAGTACTCTAATTTTGCTTAGAACTACCTGTACTAGTAGCTTCACCATGTATACGTTGCTGTTTCAAATCAAAGTATACATCTAATACTTCCTTTCCAATTATAGAATTAATTCCATTTTTATCATCATGAAGCCATGGAACTACTACGGAAAATGCTACTTCTGGATTATCATATGGAGCATATCCAACTAACGTTAAGTTGTAACATTCCATACGTTCTCCTTTTGCATTTCTACCAATCGGGTCATCTCCACCATATACAGTTTGGGCTGTTCCTGTCTTTCCTGCTGGTTTATATGGCGCGTTTTTGAAATATTTCACGCCAGTTCCATCACCTTCTTGGAATACCCATCTAAACCCTTCTTTTATCCGATCAATATGTTCTTTCTTCATATCAATTCGATTTAATACGACAGGTTCTATGGAACGTATAACTTTGCCAACCTCTTCTTTTATTGATTGTTCTCGTATTTCTTGTACAATTTGAGGTTGCATTCTATAACCACCATTCGCAATCGTTGAAATATATTGCGCTAATTGCAACGGCGTATACGTATCATACTGACCGATAGAAAAATCTAGTAAAAACCCAGGTTGACTATCTACTTTTCTCGTTTGTCCAATTATTTCATTCGGTAAATCAATACCTGTTGGGACACCTAAACCAAATTGCTTGAAATAATAGCGCATCGTATCAAATGCTCCTTGTTTAATATCCAATGAGCCATTTGGTACGTAATTGACCCCCGCAATTTTTAAAGCTGTCTGGAACATGTATACATTCGAAGATACTTGTAAAGCCCGTAAATCATTAATATTACCAAATCCGGATACATTCCACGATTTCTTAGCTTGTGTACCTTTAAATTTCATCGGCGCGTCATAAAATTGATCTCCTGGATGTATTGCCCCTGTCTCATATCCAGTTAATAAAGTAGCACCTTTTACAGCTGACCCTAGCTCATACGAAGTTGTCATGTTTCCTAATGCCAAATCCTCAACCTCTATTTTCCCTTCTTTTTCTACAATCTTTTTGCCTGCCATTGATAAAATTTGTCCGTTATTTGGATTCGTCATGACAACAAAAGCTCGATCGAGCAGTGGCTCTGAACTCTTAAAAGCTCTCAAGTTTTTTTCTATACTTTCTTCCACTTTCTTTTGTAATTCCATATCAATCGTTAATGTTAAACTATTACCACTTTTTCCTTTAGAGATTATTTCTGTGCTAACAATGTTTCCTGATTTATCAGTAATATTTTTTACTTCTTCTTTTGTGCCGTGTAATACATCTTCATATCGTTGTTCAATATAACTTTTTCCAACACGATCATTACGGTTATATCCACGTACTAAATAAGAATCTAAATTTTCTTTCGGTAATCCTTCTTCACTACTCGTAATATTTCCTAATACAGAACGAAATAAATTATCGTTTACATAATTACGTTCCCAATCAACAGTTGCATCTACTCCTGGAAAATTCGCAAGATTTTCGCTTATCCGCGCATACTCTTCATCTGTTACATCTTTTTTAATGATTTGTGGTGTTAGTTGATAACCTGAACTCATTTTACTTTTAATAGCTAACACCTTTAAATCTTGTGCTGTTAATTCTGCTAATTCTACCTCTGTAACCCGACCTCGTCTTAAGTCTTCTATTTTTTTATCTAACTCTTTTCCCTCTATACCCTTTTCTTTAAACTTTTCTATATCTTTCTTAGTAATCTTTGTCTCCGCACGTTTCGAATTCAACTGCATCCAAAAATCTTTTTTATCGATATCTGTTAATTTATTTATATCTTGTTCAGGCATTTCAAGTACTTTCGCCAAGTCTTTTGCTGTTTTTAAAATATCTTCACTCGTAATTCCCTTCACCCTTGTATACGTAATTGTGCGAAGAGATTTATTATTAACAACTGTTTTCCCTTCTCGATCTAAAATTTGTCCACGTGGAACTGGAATACTAGTTATTGCATTTTGACTACTTTCCACTTGGTTCTTATAAGCCTCTCCCTCAACGATTTGTACCTTTCCTAGCTGCATAATAATAGCTGAGAATAGTACAAATATGCAAAGGAACATTATATTTAATCGAATAGATATATATGTCTTCTGCTTCTTGCCTTTTTGTTCTTTCATAAATCCTCCATTTAATCCTTTCAGAAATTGCTACAAATACTAAAAGCATTTCTTATATATTAGATACCGCTAATCGGTTATAAATATCGCCTCAATTTTTTGCTTAATCCTTGTAAGCATCCATTCTTTTTCGTTTAGCTACGGCATTAATAACTCTCCCTTCTTGTTTTCTCTCTATTTTTTTGCCGCTTGCATTAGAAGTGCTAAACTGTATAATGACTCTTATTAAACTTACATATAGACTTGCTAGTAAATTTTCATGCTAATTATTCCTTTCTTCATGCTTTAATACTTAATAGACAACCTAAACAATAAAGTTGTTCCACATTTACAAAAAAAATAATTAAATATAAGATGAAATAGGCTACATAAGGGAGGGTTATATGTTACATACAAAAAGATGGAGATTTTTTGCGGTTCTTTCTATTGTAGGTTTGATTTTACTAATTTTATTAAAAATCAACTTCATTTCAATTACTATCGCAACTTCTTCAGCTGAAAGAGGAAAGATTTTTGATCAAAATGGTGTAATACTAGCTACAAATAAGAAAGTTAAGTCTCTATATTGCACTTCTAATGATGAAAAGCTATCGAAACAAGATACATCGAACACATTAGCTTTTTTTAATCAATTTTCAAGCGAGTTTCAACATGATATTTCTACAGAGAACATAAAATCTCAATTACAACAATCTTGTAAAAAGCAGACTATGAATGATATACCGTTATACTCTCATATAACTGAGAATGAACTTGCATTCATAAACAAAAACAAACCCAATAATGTAATAATTAAAGATGAATGGATTCGATATTATCCTAAACACGAAATTGGTTCACAAGTAATTGGGTATGTAGAAAATGACCTTAATTCAAAGCATATGGCTGTTGGAAAAAGCGGGATTGAGCTGCAATATGAAAATGATTTAAAAGGAAAACCAGGTAAAACTCTTATTTTTAAATTGAATAATAAAAAGTTCTTATGGGACATTCAAAAAGTACAAATAGGTAAAGATGTACGGCTAGCTTTAGACTCTGAGTTGCAGCAAAAAGCAGAAGAAGCATTAAGATCTCAAATTAAGAAAATACCTGATGCTAAAGCTGGTTATGCTGTAGTAAGCGATGCAAAAACTGGCGCAATTTTAACTATGGCCAACACGGCAGTTTTTGATCCAAATATATTAAATACACGTGTATCTTCTAGAAAAGAAAACATTAACTCTCTTTCGCAAAATAAAGCAATTCAAAAATTAAAGTATGGTGAATCTTATGTAAATATGGCTTCTACTATAAAACCACTCACTATTTTAATTGGATTAAACGAAAAGCTTTTCCAACCCGAAGATACTTATTTAGATAAAGGTACTTTTCAGTATGATAATCAAAATAACATTACGAATGCGCCTGGAACACCAACAGGGGAGATTACACCGAGGCAGGCTATCATTAATTCATCTAACACATTTATGACAGCAAAAGTAGCTCTGCCCCTATTCAACCAAAATAATGGGAATATAGAAAAAGTGGCACATATATGGACAGATTATTTAATGCAATTCGGCCTACGTTCTAAAACCGGGATTGATTTACCCTTTGAAGAAGACGGACAATATGAATTCCATCCATCTAATAAGTTTGAAAATGGAATCTCCGCTTTATTAAACGCCTCTTGGGGAGGAAATGAAGTGCATACCCCTCTTCAACTCGCTCAATATGCAGCAACTTTGGCAAGTAAAGGTGATAAATATAAACCTCAAACTGTAAGTGCAATTATTAGTCCGGACGGTAAGGAAACAAAAAAGTTTAAACCAATTTTAGAAAGTTCAAATCGTTACCCGATGAACTTTTGGAGTGTCGTGCAAGGTGGAATGAGTCAAAATATAGAGGAAATTAAAAAGTTGCCCTTTGACGTCGCAGGTAAAACAGGTATTACAGGTTTTCCGAATGAGCAAGAAAGAATGATAAATCATTCTCTTTTCATTGCATATGCTCCTACTGAAGATCCACAAATTGCCGTTTCTGTCGTTATTCCTGGTAGTAATTCAGAAAAAAACATTGCCGCTCTCGTTACATCAGAAATTTTAGAGTACTGGAATACTCTTCAAAAAGAGAATAAAAACAAAGAGGAAGGTTCATTAAAGTGAACCTTCCTCTTTTACCATATAGAATCTATATTTATTATTTTCCATGTTCCTTCATTATTCTTTTCGAACATAAATGAATATTTAATATCAGTTAAAACGTACTCTTTCTGTACATATCCAGTATTACCGTTAATTGTCGAAATTTTTATATATCCATCATTTTGCACTTTTTCTGGAATCCAAGCTTTTACCATTTCATTAGATATTTCATATAAAACTTGTGATTCTCTCTTTGGTTCAGCTAAAATTTTCGTTTTATTTCCAGTAACAGTTGCATATATAAAATGCGCTTGGTTTGGTTGGTTACTTTCTGTCAATCCACTTGGTACTTTATATACTTGCTTTGTATCTTTTGCAAACTCTCCTCCCATTGTAAGGGCGACTTGCAACTCATGAAAGATATCTTCATCAAACTTCAGTTCATCCTTCCTATAACTCTTTCCTTTAAATAGAACTTCATCATTTAACGCTTTGTACAAGTTATTTTCATTTTTTGAGTTCGTACTTTGATATAGTTCATTCATAAATTGTTTTAATGATGGATCTTGAGCAGACTCATCTTTTGTTTTAGGCTTAATTTGAGTACTACTTTGTACCGGCGATTTATTATCATCAAGCCAAGGTTGTTGAACAATGAAAAATAACATTGTACAAACCAAAACAACTACAATAGGTAATGCTTTTTTACGAAATGGTCTTTTATGTTTTACAAAATCCACTTCATTATTTTCATATATAGACTGCTTTATTTTAGAAATAAATTCTTCTTCATCTTTACGATTCTCCATTGGCCCTTTTTTTATTTTTCTATACCAGTCAGGATTTTGTTTATTGTTCATCACTACTACCCTCCCCTATTAATTTTGAAACCTTACTTCTCGCTCTACTTAATCTCGATTTTACAGTTCCAATGGATACTCCTAATGTTTCAGCCATTTCTTCATAAGATAATTCATATTTTGCGTCCAATATAATTATTTCACGGTGCTTTTTAGGTAGTTCTAATACAACCTTCCACACATCATTCATTTCTTCTTGCTTAAAAAATTCTTGTTCTGCTGACAGGGATTGCTTATCGTCACTAAAAAATCCTATTAAAGATATCCTTTTAAAATAAGAGGATTTCAAATAGTTTATTGCCGTATTTCTTGTGATTTTTAATATCCACGTTTTAATAGATGACTCCTTTCGAAATGAATTCCAATTTTTAAACACCTTTATAAATACATCTTGCGTGATATCATCTGATAAGTGTGGATCTTTCGTAATAATAAATGAATAATTCCATACATCTTGCCAATAGTCTTTTATAACATAGTCCAGCTCATCATGATTACACTTTTCAATAAACGTCTGTTCCATTTCCACACCTCAAACTTATTTGAATAAACATAAAAACTGCCCTCACTTTTATTATGGTTTCAATATATAGACAAGATACAAGTTTCATTTGTTCCATTGTTTATCTTTTTCAAGCAGAATAATACTACTAAAAAACAAGTAAAGCATACAATGATAAAATTCTACTCATGAAAATCTGTTTTTTGAATTTAACGTAACACTCCACTTGTCCATTTCAATTTGCTATCTCCTTCTATTTGCCATTAACAATGTCAACTTTTCTAGAATCACAGCAAAAAAGCATTCTTTCTAATCGAGAATGCTTTTTTGAAATTTAATTGTTCTATATTTTCCCCAATTTATATCTTTGAGTTAAGCAAACCTGTAATAAATTTAGTCAAAAAATTCACCATATAATTAAGTATTATTTCTGAAATACATGTTTTACTTTTTCACCTGGAACGTTACTTCCTCCTCTTCCTTTTACATCTTCAATCATCATTGTAACAATCATGTCTGGCGCATTTGCATCGAAAGCTGCGAACCATCCCAGTTCTTTTCCGTCTGCTTCTTTCGACTCTTTCAGTTCTGCTGTACCAGTTTTACCAGCAAGCGTTACACCATCAACCTTTGCAATTCTTCCTGCGCCATCAGGGTCATTAATGACTTTAATTAATGCGCTCTTTAATATCTCTTGATTCTTTTTAGAAACCACATTTTCTTTCCAATTCCCTGCTACTTTTGCTTCTTTTAAAAGATGTGGCGACGGAATATTCCCTTCATTCACAATCGGTGCATATGTTAATGCTAAATGAAGTGGTGTCATTAGTACTTGTCCTTGTCCATAGCCCGTGTCTGCTAGTTGAATATCGTTTTTTATCCCATCTTTTGCAATGATTGAAATAGGAAGTTCGTATTCGATTGGTAATTTTTCATGAAATCCGTACTTTTTAAATTCATTTACATACTGATCTTTTCCCATTTTCAAAGCTTGTTGAGCAAAATAAATATTATCAGAGTACTTCATTGCCTTATCAAAATCAATTGGACTTGCATCCTTTACACGCGTTACATAGTAATTTCCCCAAGACGAATCTTTTGTCCACTTCGATCCTTGAATTTTAAATTCTTCCTTCGGATTTATTGTGTTTGTTTCCAAACCAATTGCACCTGTGATCGTTTTAAATACGGAACCTGGTACAAATGCTTGTGTAAAGCGATTCGTCATTGGTAGTTTCGAGTCGTTACTCCATGCTTCTCGTTGGGCTTTCGATGCTCCTCTAACTATTATATTTGGATTATAAGCAGGGCTACTTACAAGTGCGATTGTTTCACCTGTTTTAGGATTGACCGCTGCACTAGACCCTGCTTCAGTTTTCATCTCATTAAAGATTTTTTCTTGAATTGCAGCATCAATTGTTAACGTAACATTTTCTCCTTCTTTTGCTTCTTTTTTTGCTACGTTTTTAATCTCTTTCCCCTTCTCATCTTCTATAAATACGCGTCCACCCTTTTCACCACGCAATTTATTTTCTAACACTTTCTCTAAACCGGTCTTACCTACTAAATCATCTGCTTGATAACCTTGTTTTTGAAGTGATTTTAACTCCTCCGCATTCACCTTTCCTATGTATCCAGTTAAGTGTGCCGCTGCTTCACCTAATGGATACGTACGAATATTTACTGGGTGAGATGAAACTCCTTCTAATTCAATATAATCATTCTGTCTGGTTCCCTCTTTTAAAATACCAATTGGTACAAAGGAGTCTGGTTTTATCCATTTTGCTGTGAGCTTTTGTTCGACCTCTTCTATAGACATATCAAGTAATTGTGCTACTATTTCTTTCGTTTGCGCTGCTGTTTCGCCTAGTTTCTCTGGAATAATTCCAACCTCAGTCGCTTTACCATTCGTTGCAAGCCCTTTTCCATTTCGATCATATATTTCTCCGCGTTTTCCTTGCTCTATTTGCATACGTACTTTGTAATCTTTTTTCATTCCTGGAAAAATGAAGTCTGGCGTCCAATCTATTTTCCAAGACTCTTTATCTTTCACAAGTTTTGCTTCATGGATGAATGAAACTGATCCTACATCGGTATCCATCTTAACTTCAAAAAGAAAAAGCTCTTTATCTTTCGTATTCTCTCCTTTCATTTTAACTTTTAAATCCTTAGCTCCAATCCCCTCATAGATTTTTTGATATTTTTCTGTGAATTCTTTTTTAGAAATTGATTTTTTTGCATGATCTGATAAATGATCATACATATTTGTAAATTTTCTATCATTCCATAAATTGATATATTCTTCAAATGCTTGTTTTGGCGGTTCGTTTTTATTACATCCTACCAACATAACCGCGAAACAAACGAAAAGCAGCATCCATAATTTTTTCAATTCAATCTTCTCCCTTAGTTAAAAATGATGATTCCTTTCTTAATTTATTTAATAAAAAATGTTTTAACGCTTAATAGACAGTGAAAGTAAGGATATTGTTCCATATTTACCAAAAACTAAAAAAGAGTGATAAGAATTCCGTAAATTTGGAATCCTCATCACTCTCGTTTGATATTGTGCAAATCATGAATATGAAATAATAATTTCTAATTTTAAAAAATAATTTTAATTTTCCAACTAACGAGATAAAAATCATGTATTTGTTCTATTTTTAATAATTCATAAATTCGTTGAAATGTTCGCATCAAATTCATCTGATGTTTTGGTATCTATTTTTCTCCCATCAATTGTCATCTTTATTTTTTGTTTTTGGTTTGCTGTTACCACCCAAGCGTTCGGTAAATAACGATCTTCATGGGATAATGTAGACGGTGAATTTATAACCTTTCCTCCTAAATATAGCGTAGCAGAAGAACCTCCATCCATTGCCATTGCATTTATAGCTCCTTTTTCATATAGAATATCTTGACACTCTTTCAACGTAGCTCCTATACTATGTGTCTGTCTACCGTCAATAACTAGAAACATAATTGTACCATCTTCTTTTTGGGCCATAATACTTCTTGGAGCCGACCCCCAACCGCCGTCTCCTTCTGTAATCATTTTTTCTCCATTTACAATTAACTGTGGCATAAATCCAGCTGCGGAAACGACTTGTTTATCCAACAGTTGTTGGGTAGAATAATTTCCTGTTATCATTTGACCAAACTTTGTTAATCCCGTAATAATTGTAGGGGCATTTCTATCCATATTTGTATCAATAGCTTTCCCATTTTCTATCACAATTCCAGTAGCAACATTTCCTCCACCCCTTCCTGTTTCGTCAGCAAATCCACTTGCATTCACAGCAACAAGTGCATGATTACGTTTTGCCATTACACTAATTTTTTCTCCCCTGTTAGCACCCTGTGTTCCTTGATGGCTAACAAGTTTAACATTGAAAGGATTACTAATTGTTACTAACTTTCCTTCGAAAAGAAAGCGACTATCTTTATTACTTTTAATTGTTTCTACATCAATTTCTAATGGCTGATTTTTTAATTCTTCTAATCTTTTTCCTACTATTTTTTTATAAATATGCTCATCACTGTTTGACCATTTTGGATGATTAATTCTATCTTGCAGTTTATCTAGTTCCTTTTGGGATAGGAATGTATATTTCGCATATTGTGGATGCTGAGAAGTTAATATACTCCCAGCGATTGTTATACGAAGCTCTCGGCCATAGCTAGTACCAAATAGTATTCCTACGCCAATAATCATTAAAATAGAAAATAGAAGCAAAATTCGTTTGAAGATTTTTCTTAGATGTTTCATAGTTTTATCCTCCAGCATTCATTACATTCAATAAATCCATTAAAATATTATTTATCTAAAGACAAAAGTGTTTGATTTCCTCATGCCTGAATTCCCCACTATGTTTTAGCAATTAAGGCAACATACTTATTCCGGATTTCGTTTTTTTAGTGTATATTTATAAATTTAATAACGTTTTTGCAACCATGAAGTAAATTATTAATCCTGTTCCGTCAACAAATGTTGTAATAAATGGACCTGAAACAACTGCAGGATCTAGTTTTAATTTTCTTAGAATTAAAGGTAAAACAGCTGCTACAAGAGAAGCCCAAATAACAATAAATAATAAAGTAATTGCTACAACTTGCGCAACTTCTGCTCCAACTCCTAACATATAAGCACGAATGAGCCCAGCTATCCCAAGTGCAAGTCCAAGAAGCATACCAATTGCAAATTCTTTTTTCATTACACGGAAAATGTCTTTAAATTTTAACTCTCCAATACCAATTGCACGAGTAATTGTTGCTACAACCTGTGTTCCTGTATTCCCTCCAGTACCTACTAATAATGGAACAAAGAAAGCAAGGGCAACTACAGTTTCAATTTCGTCTTCAAAATACTTTAATACTGTACCTGTATATGCCTCAGCAACAAAAAGAAGTAATAACCATGGTAGACGTTTTAGGAAAATGCTCCAAATACTAGCTTCAAAGTAAGATTGATTCAATGGTTCACTTCCGCCTAACTTTTGAATATCTTCTGTAGCTTCTGCTTCCATAACATTCATTACGTCATCAAATGTTATAATACCAATCATTTTATTATTTGCTGTTGTGACAGGTATTGCTGCTAAATTATAATTCAGTAGCTTTTTTACAACTTCTTGCTGGTCAACTTCAGCGTGTACTGAAATTACCTCTGGCATCATGATAGTAGATAATATCTCTTCATCTGCTGCTAGTAATAACTCATGTATGGAAACGATTCCCTCAAGATAACCATGACTATTAAGAACATAACTATAAGATATTGATTCTACATTTTCAGAATGTTCCCTAATGTACTTCAATGTCATTTTTACTGACCAATTTCCTCTAACTGCAACAAAATCACTTGTAACAAGACTTCCTGCCGTTTCAGGTTTGAAAGTCATTAATTTTTTTACGTTATGTTTTGTAATTTTATCTAGATACGCCATTAATTTAGCCTGTTCTTCCGGATGAACCGCTAGAAGTAAATCTACTAATTCATCAATCGGTTGTAAATTCAGTAACTTTTTAGCTTTATTTTCAGATAAGTGAATTAAGATATTATATTTTTCTTCTGCACTCATATATTGAAGAACTTTAGAGCTTTTTAATACAGGAATCGTATTTAGTAATATGACTTGATCTTCAATTGAAAACTGTTTTACTTCTTGCGCAATATCATACGACGGAAGACGTAAAACTTTCTCTGCATCCAAGTTATTTTGGGTTATAAGTAATTCCTTTAATAATTTCTTCATGTTAACTCCTCCTCATATTGCTAAGGGAGACTCTAGAGTTTCATGAGTGGTTTTGTTTTATTTTATCTGTCTTAAATTTTTTATTAGAGCAATAATAGTTACATTGCAATCAATTCATTAGTTAGAATTACCTCCTTTTTGAATATAGACAAGATAAAAATAAATAACATTAAACAGAAAAACCTTTACTCAAAAAGGAGTAAAGGTTTTTTCACAATACAAACAAATGATTATTAAGACAGCTCTGCCGAAATCACAGAGGTGCCTTTCTATCAAATCGTATACCACTCCCTCGTTGAGTTTTAGCACTGTATAGCATAGGTTTTTATAACCAGCTACATTAAGAAGGGCCTTAATCCGACCGTTCCTGTTGACCCATTGGCGTCTCTCGACATTTTTGGGCAGCAGCGTTTCTCTATACAGGAGCCTCACCTAACAAAGTTTATTGAATTACTTCAAAATTTAAACCAGAATTTAATATTTGTCAACTGACTTTCAATTCCATTTATAAAAAAATCTTTTATAGAAAATGAAATTATATTTTATTATAAATTTAAAATTCCCCTTAAAAAACATAGAATTCAAATAGATTTAATTCGAAGAAACGTAATAAAACATATGAAACTTATTATTTTTAATCAAATTCCAACTTTATAACAAAAGATGAATAATTAGTCATTCTGTATACAAAAAGAACATTCACAAAAAATCTTCTTTTATGATTAAAATCTTCTTTACTGTTTATCAAATTTATATGGTTAAACTACTTAATCAAACGATACACTACAAGTCAAAAATATGTACTTATACAGAATGATTACAGACATTTTTTTATATCATTTCTCAAAGGACTATAAAGCAATAAAACAAATAAAATTAGCAATATGGTTGCTTGACAAGCAAAAAAAATATATTTATGCTTGCTACACGAAACAAACACATAAAATTTATATTGCTTAACCTGTTAGGTGAGGCTCCTATGCAAACACAGGCTATTGCCCAAAAATGTCGAAAGACGCCAATGGGTAGAACAGGAATTGTCGGATTAAGGCTCTTCTTAAGATAGCTAAGTAATGAATTTTCATTACTTTACGTTGTATAGTGCCAAAGCTCTACTAGGGGGGAAAAGCCTTATTTAGTCATGCCATTTTGAATCCCTCTAGTTACATACTAGGGGGATTTTTGCGTAAAAAACAGGGAATAAGTGATAGAATCTTTCTAAACAAAAGTCATATTTAGTAATTGACGAGAACAAGATTCTATTCATTAACAAATGTAATATTATGTTTTGTTTTAAATCAGGAGGATATTAAAATGAAAAAAATATTAAAACTCGATTATCTATTGCTCCTTCCTCTATTCATAACATGTACTTTAGGCATTATCATGATGTATAGTGCAAGCTCCATTGTCGCTGTCCAACATTACGGTTATAACAGTAGACATTTTGTTGATTCTCAATTAACAAAGCTACTTTTAGGAACAATAGGATTAATAATTTGTGCTTTACTCCCATATGAAATATGGAAAAAACGAATAGTCTCAATCTGTATTATGATTGGGGGGATTTTTTTATTAATTATGGTTTTATGGAAAGGAAAAGTGGTAAATAATGCTCAATCATGGATCTTTGGAATACAGCCAGCTGAATTTCTTAAATTAGGAACAATACTTGTAACAGCCCGTTTTTTTGCATTGCGACAAGAACAAGCTAAAAATAACTGGAGTGGTATCGGAAAACTTTTATTTTTTTTAGCTACAATTTTTTTTCTTATCTTTAAACAACCAAATTTAGGATCTGCACTTTTAATATTAGGTATAGGTTTTAGCATATTTCTTTGTTCAGGAATAAATATAAATCTACTAATCAAAAGAACTACCATCGGTTCTATTTTATGGTTACCTATTTTATATTATTTGATTCAATATAGTTTATCAGCAGTTCAAAAGACACGTATTACTACGATTTTCAATCCCTTTCTTGATGCGCAAGGAAATGGATATCAGCTTGTAAACTCTTTTATTGCCATTGGCTCTGGAGGAATCACTGGTCGTGGATTTGGAAATAGCATACAAAAAACAGGGTATCTTCCGGAACCACATACTGATTTTATAATGGCAATAGTTTCTGAAGAACTAGGATTTATTGGTGTATTTATTCTATTGGTGGGAGTTTTGACTATGGTACTTCGCTCCTTAAAAATTGCACAATTATGTGTAGATCCATTCGGCAGTTTTATAGCAATTGGTATAGGATGTATGATTGGTATGCAATCAGTTGTAAATTTAGGTGGTATTACGGGACTATTTCCTCTTACAGGTACTCCATTTCCATTTGTAAGTTTTGGTGGAAGTTCTTTAATGGTCAATTTAATAGCAATAGGAATATTGCTTAATATCTCAATTTTCAATAAAATAAGACATTCTCCTTTTTAAAATCTATTGTACTATAGTCATTTTTGTTACATTTAGAGAGATTATACAGGCTTTCATAATGATTTGATCAAACTGTAGATTTCTTAATTTTAGACGAACATTTAAAATATTTTATAGCATAGAATAGACAGTATACAGTAGACACCACTAATATCTACTAGGTGAATAAAAAAGAAGGAGAAAATAAATGACTCTAAATATAAATAGAGTATTCCCACGTAATTGGTATGCTGTGAGTTATGCAAAAGATATAAAAAAGATTCCAGTAAAAAAAAGAGTTGCTGGCAAAGATTTTGTATTATATCGGGATGAAAAAGACGAAGTTCAGGCCCTATCACCTTACTGCCCTCATCGTGGCGCTGACTTATCACTGGGACAAGTAGTAAATGGTAAACTAGTCTGTCCCTACCATGGTTGGGAGTTCGATAGTTGTGGTACTTGTGTAAGAATTCCATCCCAACCCAATAAACCTATCCCGAAATTTGCTCATACCCTCTCATACCCTGTAAAAGAAAAGATTGGGTTGATTTGGATATATCCTGATAATGAGGAAACTCCACCTGAATGGCAAACTTTTCATGTAATGGAGAACACTCCTTTTAAACTCTCTTTCTTCCACGCCACTTGGAATGCACACCTTACTCGATCAATCGAATCTGTGCTGGATATTGCTCATCTTGCTTATGTACATAAAAAAACGATTGGTAGAAAAACAAAAGCCGAATCAACCAATTATAAGCTGGAGGGAACACTGGATCAGTTTATATTCTCAAATGGTGATGCTTACCTTGAATACAAATTCCCACATCAGTGGATGCTTCACAGTGGCAAACAGGAGAATGAGTCATTTATTCAGTACATTACGTTTACACCAATTGATGAAGAAGAGACATTAATTATGGGATATACCGGAAGGACATTTTTAAAGTACTTCCCTTTACTAGACCAAATTTTAGCTAAATTTAGTTTAAGAGTACTAAAAGAGGATCAAATTATTGTAGAAAGTCAACATCCTAGACCTATACCAGAAGCTTTAAAAATGGAGGCCCATGTTCATGCAGATATGGCTCAAGTTCAGTTTAGAAAACGTTGGTTTCAGTTTTTACAAAATGGGTCTTGTTTTTCACTTGATTCAAGGCACGTAACGCAGTATTAAATATAGGTGTAGTGATGTTGATAGACGTGGATGCTACCCCATCGCCATCAAGCTAAAATTTTATAGTACCCCCTGAACCCAATTTTGTACTAACTCGTAACAAAAAATCCCTTCAAAAAAAGAAAGGCGCCTATGCACCTTTCTTTTGTAATTCATTCTCACTCTCTTAGCATTCAGAATCCCTTATGAATCACTTTAATGCGTCATTGTACGGACCTAATTACTCTTTAAAAAAGTAATAATTTGTCTCCTTACTTTTCAGTAACATATTTCCTCTTATTATTAAAAATAAGTCGTTTCTGCTTAATATTTTTACTATAACTCTAACTAGTGCTAACCAAAGGATCATAATAAGCCAAATATAATTTATTAATCACGTTTAAAGTACATAAGTCTGCACTGATTGAAAATGCAGAACCAGCATTAATATCGTTTAGCGTATTTCTAATCCGCTAACGACTTAAATCACCTTATTTCACTCTCTTCGGTAAAGCTGAGCCTGAATGTTCAATTACTAGATGAACATAAACATTAATGTCAGCATTACTAAAATAATTTTCACCTTGATCCCAATTCTTACTTATTTTCTTCCATTCTTTATAATTATTCCGCTTATATACTTCTCCTAATGCTAATACATCCACCTTATATTTTTTTGAACAAGCTGTATTGATTTTTGAATCCTTTGCTCCATCTCTTTTGAAATATCCTTCGTTAAGCGTTTTTTATCTCCATGCTCAAATGTTTTCAATTATTTTTGTTTCTCCAGATTTATTATAGAATCTTTCATCTAAAATTAGTCTGTTTTACCAGTTAACATAGAATTTGACAGACGAATAAATTCTTCTTTGCGATCTAAAAAAATGTATGTGCAATAAGAGTTATGTTTAACATTAACAAAACACTTAATATAACCAATAAACCATACACCCAAAATTTACTTCTTCATTGAAAAAACAACATTTTTAGCTAGATATAGTAAGTTATTTTAGGATGAAAAATTTAAAATATCTATCTTTATATACAGTTCAATATATTACTACAATTTTAACAAAGGACCACAAGCAATTGTAAAAGAGAAAATGAAAAAACAAATTAAGTTTTACCCTATACAATCATTAAAATATATTAAATTTATTGTTTAATTACCAATAAGAATTTCATAAAGAAAGCACAGACTTATTAAGGCACATATTTATCTAACCTACATAAAATAAAGATGTACAATTGCCTACTTTATGAATTTTTTATAATGATATATAGAAAGGATTCATTAAGTTATGTTTGTTGGGAAATAGCATTTATATTTCTTCTAAAATAAACAGGGTACAAATTGCACATATCGGCCTGTTTATTTTAGAGAAAAGTTGTTTATAAGTAGTTCTTTTCTTTAAAAGAAGGAACTACATTTTTTAAATTAAATTTCTAAATGAATAAATTTAGCACGAGAAAGGAATTGAACTTATGTCTAATTTAAATTTCATTTCTGATCAATTTGCTGCAATTCTTAAAGGAAAGAGTAAAATAAATCAAGGTGGTTGTTCGGTGTCTTTTCACCGCAATTTTAAGGTCCTGGTTCAAGGAAAACCAAGTGCCTATGTAGTTCCCGTCGGAGTAAGTTTTGAATCGTTGGATCAAAATGGCAATGCATTAAATTTAGGAGAAATCGCGGTTCTACAAGAAGAGATCCCTGCATTTATGAAATCAATTGTACAACAAGGAATTATTGTCAGTGCTTTACATAATCACTGGTTATACATGAATCCCTTAATTATGTATATTCATATCCAATCGGTAGAGCACCCGTTACATTTTGCAAGAAAATTGGCAAATTCATTTTTATCGTTAAGCAGCTATCCTGTTACTAATAACGAAGGGCAATAATTTATCTACAATCATAGATATAGTAATAATATGTACCAGACTCCATGCACGTTGCGCTTGTATAAATAGTATTATCTAATGTATCTTCTTCCGTTATTACTCCTCCTTTTGGAACCTCACAATTTTACAAAATACGAAAAATGACCGATATACCCTCTTCTTCGTTATCTATACCCTGAATATTTTATTTACCATACGCTGCCCGTATAAACCTTGATAGTAGGGTGAAATCTCCATTAAGTCCCATTGAACCTGAACCTTGTCCAAAAGCACTTAATGGTATATCCCCCTCGCATGGCTGCGATTTAAGACCTATATATTGTCTTACATTTTGTAAATGCCAATTAAACTCAGGACTATTAGTCACTACTCCTTGTCGATTCTAATACAATAGATTCACCCCATTTATCCGCTAAAATCCAATGTAATGGTGGAGTAACTCCTAAAGCAGGTAATGGTACCCCCAAAAAGGAAATACTAGCTACAAATTTCTTTAACTCTTCAACAGATTTGAATTGTGTCTTTCGAAACCAGAAGAAAAGCCAATAGATTTCTGAAAACTGGGCGTATGATTTGATATTGTAAAGCCCTCAGGCATCAATTTGTTCATCACCTATCATCATGTATCCCTTGGTTGAAACCATCAGCTTTTCTGTACCTCTTCCCAGTCGATAGCTCGAAAAGTTATGGGTGTTGAGCTCAACTTAACGACGACGAGAGCTGCTCCCCAATTAGTGATGAAACCCATTATCACATTTCGTATCATGTGGCATAGGTCCATCCAAGGAATCCAGAAAGGCAACGGCCTGTTTGAGGTTCCTCAAAAATAAATGCGCGAGATCCATAGAAAACCCGTTTCGAACCACAACGCGCATAATTGTCACTGCTTCTAGGTCTGGAGGCAATGGATATGCGGGTACTTGCCAGCCGAACACACGCAATTGTCGAGATAAATCATAAAGGTTCCAGTTTAATGTGTAACCTTTTTTCAGTTGCCAAGCGAAAACCGGAATATCCGAACCATCGGACAAAAGTTCGAATGGTTCCATCTCCTGAATTGCCTTGCTAAGAAAAAGAGCGACCTTTTGAGAAGCCCTTTGGACATCATAGTACCCACTTTTCCCCAAACGCAGGTAATTGTAATATTGTAGAAGCACTTGTGCGCCAGGACGTGAAAAATTCAAGGCAAAAGTCGGCATGTTCCCGCCTAAATAGGAGACGCG
Organism: Bacillus cereus group sp. MG1; assembly: GCF_040460035.1. Classification (NCBI taxonomy): domain Bacteria; kingdom Bacillati; phylum Bacillota; class Bacilli; order Caryophanales; family Bacillaceae; genus Bacillus; species Bacillus cereus group sp. MG1. The sequence continues at coordinate 43,876 of NZ_JARVGY010000001.1, forward strand.
GAAGATTAAATCATCAGGGAGATCATCAGCTTCCCGCCAAATTATCCAACCCAAGCCAGGGTAGACTAATCCATATTTATGTCCGGATACATTGATGGACTTCACCCTCGGCAACTGAAAATCCCAGACTAAATCTGGTTGAAGAAACGGTGCTATAAATCCGCCCGAAGCCGCATCTACATGCATAGGAATGTCCAGTCCCGTTCTCTCCTGTAAATCGTCCAACGCTTTTGCAATGGCGGCAACCGGTTCGTAAAGTCCGGTATAAGTCTCACCGAGAATCGGTACCACACCAATCGTATTTTCATCCACGGCTGCAAGGACCCCTTGAGGATTTAATCGGGGATGCTCAGGGCTAACCTTCACATAGCGTGGTTCAACCTCCCAATAGTTCGCAAATTTTTCCCAAACGACTTGAACAGCAGAACTAAACACAATATTAGGCCGATCCACCGGCTTACCCTCTCTTTTTCGTGCATTTTGCCAGCGTCTCTTTAACGCAAGCCCCCCGAGCATACAGGCTTCCGACGATCCAGTTGTTGAAACGCCCATAGTTGTAAGGGGGCTGGGGGAATGCCAGAGGTTGGCTAAAATGCGGACACACCGCTCCTCAATTTCAGCTGTCTGTGGATATTCGTCCTTATCAATCATGTTCTTATCAAATGATTTAGCATATAAGTGCTCTGCGGTAGGTTCCATCCATGTACTAACGAATGTTGCAAGATTCAAACGTGCATTGCCATCAAGAGTCATTTCATCATGGACGATTTGATACGCTGTTTCTGGTAACATGCCTTCATCAGGCATGTGAAAGCGCGGAACGACTGATTCTCCTTTGCGGGCAAAAAGAGGATTTATAGAAAATTCGGGAGGCAGCTCCATTTGCACGTGACGCGGTAGATATTGTGGATTATCTGGCATAACCTCTTTTCCTTCATATGTATCGTTTTGCACTTCTTCTTTTCGATCCTGCGGCATACTAGTCCCCCTTAATTAATGGTTTAACAAATATATTATTTACAAAAAAACATTTGCTAAACCAAGGGACAATTCTAATAAAAGGTGATGCCATCATTCAAAATAAAGGAGTATAGTTTTTGATTATAAAATAGAAATTGATTTATATTTTAATGAAAATATTGAATGTTTTTAATATAATTATTGAGTTATGTATTTATAGAAACTTAAGAGGTATGATTATGGAGTTTATTACTTTTAAAGTAATTTGTATCTTTTTATTTTTAATGCTTATGACTTCTATAGAAGTTTTAGGATATGGAGTTCAACTTGTTGGGGCGAAATTAGCTTTAGTTGCATCGGCTTTTGCTAAATATAATATTATGTCTTTAATTGCTCGATTTTCTAATATGTTTCAACAACCATTTACTGTTTCTTTAGTTGATAGTACAGCAAAAAATGGTAGATTAGAATTACTAATTAAACAATTAGATTTTTGTTATTAGATTCTACTATGGGAGTAATACTTGGAGGGATTATTAGTACCATTTTTTATGAAAGTTCTTTCTAAAGCGCTAATACCATTGTCAAAAGATGATTCGTTTTTAAACATGTTCAAATTAATATGTTCACAAAAGAATTGATGCAACGTTAAAAAGAATGAGCCCGGTACAATACCGGACTTATATTCATACAACCGCTGTATTTTTCTGTTTAACTGTTGGGATTCAGTTCATAATGAAACATATTTTTACATAAAAGACTTTCGTATATAAATTTTTCAAATGATTTATTAGCGAATTGTTGACCAATATCACTTTTTTGAGTGAGTAATTTTTTAGATTAATGATATAATGAATTTTGTTCGTTTCTTTTATGTAAAATATTCTAGTTTTGCATTAGGAAAGAACTGTTTCATATAGGAATACAGATAGTTTTTTATATCCTCTTCTTCTTCTTTTTGATAAATGTATTTTCCAATTCCATATTTCCCCCATTTATACCTTCTTTTCTCTTCATCTAATTCTAGTTTTGTCATCGGGTAGTTTTTTTCAATTACTCTCTTAGCTGGCTTTGTAAAACGATGTTGAATAAATTCAAATGTAATATCATCCCGTGCATCAAGAGGTAATTCAGCATTTAGGCGTTCAAACATATGATAGTATCCTTCCTTCCAGCCTTCATGCAGGTAAATAGGAGCTACAATGAAACCAAGAGGATATCCAGCTCTAGCTACTTTTCCTGCTGCCTCAATTCGTTTAGCTAAGGGAGAAGTTCCTGGTTCAAAGTTTTTAATCACATAATCAGCGTTTACACTAAAGCGAAATCTTGTTTTTCCGTTATGTTTAGCATCAAGTAAATGATCTACATGGTGGAATTTCGTAACAAATCTCAATTTCCCATATTCAGATTCTCCAAAATGCTCAATGGCCCGTTTAAGGGTATGCGTTAAATAATCGATTCCTACAATATCTGAAGTACACGACGCTTCAAATCTTGTTACTTCAGGTGCACGCTCTTTCATGTATTTATCAGCAGCATCTAAAATTTCTTCAACATTTACATACGTTCGTATATAAGGCTTACTTCCCATCGTTGTTTGTAAATAACAATAATGACAATGTCCCATACATCCCGTCGCAAAAGGAATTGCATACTCTGCTGAAGGCTTGGAAGTATCGAATTTCAGTGTTTTTCTAACACCAACAACCAGCGTGGATTTTGCTACTCGATACCTTTGAAAATCGTTATCCCCTGGCAAATCTCTTACTTGATTATGGGAAGTAGTATGTCGAATTTCAACATCCATCTTTGAAAACTTCTCAAACAGCTCTTTCCCCAAAGGATAATCCAATGCTTTCGGTTCAAAATATACGAGCTTAGGCATAAATGGCTTATTCATTCTAACATCCCCTCTGAAATATCACCATAATAGTAAGTGTAAGCTTGGTTTGCCTCATCTTCGGTAGCATATATAGCCATCTCATTTGTTAGTGGATAATACGTTTCGTAAAGAAATAGTGCTAATTCATTAGGTCTTTCAGGATTATTTACAACTGCTGCAGCTTGTATGTTAGCTACGTCTTGAGTATGAGGATTTCGGTAAAAAATATAAACAATGTCACCAGCATGATACGTATTACTTTCAGAAGAAAATTCCATTCCATCACCATCTCATTTCATAAAATTCAATGCTCACAGTTTTACTTTCTAATTTCCTTGTAGTGTAACTATTTAATTACATTGATAATGATTACGTCATACAAACATATTTTGAAAAATGAATAATAAATGTACTCCCAAAAAGGCAAGCATATATCAATGCTTGCCTTTCGTTCTAACGACGATGTTCAACAAGATCGATTACACCTAAAACGACGTGTGCTAAACCAAAACCAAATACTGTATTTGCAATCATTTTATTAGTTCCACGAGTTTGTTTAAGAGCATAACCTGCTGCTGTCACTGCTGTACCTAAAGCTGTTGGAATTAATCCTTCACGAATGTCCACAGTGATGCCTCCTTGTTTCGTAGTTAGTAAATTTGTTTTAATGACTCGAAGTAAAGTATTAAAACAAGTATTAGTATTTTTCTTTTTAATAAAATTATGTGAAATTTTTATGAATAATATTTTAAATCCATAACAGCTATAAAGATTGAAAAAATTATTAATTAACAAATAAGAAAATATCTTCAAAACGTATTTTCTTATGAAAATTTTATACCTCAGACAAAAAAATCTTTGCGAAAATTCTCTCCATAAAAAGTGCTCCTAAATTTATATATATAGGAGCACTTTTTATGAAACACTATTCTTTATTTGCTTATGAACCACTTTATTATAATAACCATGCTTTACAACTTGCCTAAAATCATCTACCTCGATATCCATTCTTTCCGCAATATCTACAACAATTGTATTTTGTAAAACATTCACCACAAATCCCATTAATTTCAAATTATGATTTTTACGATATGAAAATTGAACGTAATCCCCAAGTGTTACTTCTTTATTATGTTTCATTTGGCGCCCCCTAAATTATCGATAATTATACAATAGTTTCCCCCTTTTTTACTTCTACATACGGGGTCACCAGTTTATCATTTTAGCCAATTCATCTCCCACCTACTTATTTTACGTTCCTTGAGGAAGGGGTCTTCTTGGCTAAAATGATAAAAAAAGACAAACTCTCCAATGTGAGGAGTTTGTCCAAAACCATGATTTCTTTAGTTTAACAATATAGAATTCAGTTCCGATAAGAATCTTTCTTTTTTCCATATCCCACGGTTTTTGCATCGATACTAACAATAGTGGATTAGAATAATGACTTAATACTTGCTAGGACAGTAAGAATACCTATAATAATGACAAATACATTGCTAGATTTCCCTTTGTATTTAGCAAGTACTGATACTTTATGGATTGCATACATTGGTAGTATACATAAGATAGCAGCAACTAGCGGACCGCTAAGGGCATCAATGATTCCAAGAATACTTGGATTTGTATAAGCAACATACCAGCATGTTAATACGACAAAAGTAAGAATCATTGTCTTAACTGTTTTTTCTCCTATATCTTTCCCACGTTTTTTACTGGACTTGATAATCATGTCACGCATTACCTCATACGCTCCTATATAATGACCAAGGAAAGACTTTGTAATAGCCACAAATGCAATGATAGGAGCTGCAATAGTGATTACTGGCGAATTAAGCTCATTAGCAAGATATGATAGGATTGACAAGTTCTGTTCTTTTGCCACCTTAAGATCATTTGGAGTCAAACTTAAGGTACTGCTCCAAACAAAGAACATAACAACTACGAATGTCATAATATAACAAACTTTTTGTATTTGAGCACATTTAGCATCAGTAGCATCTATTCCATACGTAGCTCTCTGTTTCATAACAAATGACGAAATCATAGGCGAATGATTAAACGAGAATACTATGATTGGAAGTATCATCCATATCGTTCCTAAATATCCCGTTCCTGTTGAAGCAGTAGAAACAGCTGAAAAACTAAGCATTGACGTATTCCACTGTGGAATCAAAGATATTGCGATAAAAAGTAGAGAAGCTATAAAAGGATACACTAGCATGCTCATGATCTTTACAGTTATATCTTGACCAAAATTTAGTATAGCGATAAGACCGAGTACTAAAACAAGCGATAAAATGGACCTTGGAGGCTCCGACATGTGCAATTGATGCACGATAAAGCTACTAGCGGTATTTGTAAGTGCGACCGAGTACATCAGCACGATCGTATAAATGGAGACAAAATATACAATATTAAAAATGATACTTGCCTTATTTCCAAAATACTCTCTTATTGTACCTGTAATCCCCTCATCGGCAGAGTTCGAAGCGTAAATCATTTTAGCAAGCGCCCTATGTGAATAATACATAACAGGATATGCAAGTATGGTAATTAACAGCAATGATAATAAACCACCTGAACCTGCATTAATCGGTAAAAAGAGTACTCCTGCTCCAATTGCTGTTCCAAAAAGGCTCAATGCCCAGGTAGTATCCTGTTTATGCCACTTTTTAGGGTCTAGATATTTCTCATTTTTTACTGCAGTGTTATCAGCTTGAAATTCTATGTTTTTTGCAGTATTCCCATCCATATAATAATTCCTCCTTGTGTCCTATTCTTAATTCTCTTTTTAAGATATAGGAATATAGACCGTTCTTGAAAAATGAATAGCTTATATAGTGCCCCACAACGAATATCCCCCTTCTAGGTTAATAAAAATCAAAAAATTAGCGAAGCATCAACCTGAAGGGTTTGTTACCACTTATAAAATATTTTAATTATATAGTAGTATATTTTATTGATAACTTCCCCAATATACAGACATCCTTAGGCGAACAATAGAGTAAAGATTGTTAGAAACTTCACAATATATTCGATAACTTATTGATTTGATTGTTTCTCCCCAAAGATTTTATTTTTAATGGAAATTCCTGTAGGTGTAGCTGCAATACCACCTAAACCTGTCTCTCTTAATTCGCGAGGCATCTGTCTTCCAACTCTATACATGGCTTCAATCACTTCGTCAGCATTGATGAGATTGTTTACGCCAGCTAATGCGATGTCCGCTGCTGCTAAAGCATTTGCCGTTCCAATGGCGTTTCTCTTTACACAAGGAATTTCTACCAAACCAGCGACCGGATCACAAACTAAACCGAGTAAATTTTGTAATGCAATCGAAAAAGCTTCAGAAGATTGCTGTGGCGTTCCACCCGCAGCTTCTGCCGCAGCTGCAGCCGCCATCGCTGAGGCACTTCCTACTTCAGCTTGACATCCTCCATACGCTCCTGAAATACAAGCGTTGTTTGCGACTATCGTTCCAAATAACGCTGAAGTGAATAGAAAATGAATCATATCTTCATGACTTAACTGCAACGTATCTTTAATACTAAATAGGACTCCCGGAATCGTCCCACTCGCACCTGCTGTTGGAGTTGCACAAATAGCTCCTAATGCAGCATTTACTTCATTAACACCGATAGCACTTTGAATCCCTAACACCATCAAATCTCCAGAAAGAGTTTTCCTATTTTCTCGATAGTTTTTAATTTTTACAGCATCCCCTCCGGTCAAACCTGTTGGAGAAAATACACCGTCGCCCTCGATACTTTTATTTATTGCATGTTGCATAGTCGCTAAATTTCGTTCCATTTTACTCCATACTTCTTCATAAGAAGTTTTAGTTTGTTTGATTTCCTGTTCGATTGCTAATTCATAAATTTGCTTTTGGCTTTTATTAGCTGCATCCACAATTTCTTTTATGGCCATATACATATTTTTCACTCCTTAATGTGACTAAAGAATAATAAGATTAGCTATATTGCTTAAATCTCCTAATTCCTTCTGAGCATTACCTGGCAATATCGAATCCAAAGCGAATGCATATAAATATTTTGTTTTATCTTCCAAACTATGAAAGTTGTTAATTTCCACATCATATTGTTTAAAGATCCTGCGTAAAACAAATTCAAAGTCAGCTCTTTCTGAAATCGCAATAACAACTGGCAATGGCCCCTGCAGATTTAAGCTAAATCCATCAATTTCAACATTTTTGACTTCAATCAACCCACCACCGACCGAAACACCCATTACTCTAATACTTCGACTTTCATCCTCTGCATATACATCTGCCGTATTTGGATGACCAGCAGGACTATTACCCAATTGTTCAATAAAGGTAATGTCAATTCCCTTAGACTCTGCTATTTTAATAGCATCTGGCACTTTGCTGTCATCAGCAGCTAAGCCTAATATACCAGCAATAATTGCAAAATCAGTTCCGTGACCTTTATGGGTTTCAGCAAATGATTCATAATACTTTACCACAACTTTTTTAGGAAGACCTTGAAATAATTTATTAGCAACTGTTCCAATAGCCAAAGCACCTGCAGTATGTGAACTTGAAGGGCCTATCATTATGGGCCCAATCACATCAAAACAACTTTTGTATTTAACAATCTTTTTTTCTTTAATAGATGCTACATTCATGTTCATATAAGCACCCCCATAATTTATTATTTTTAGCTGTAGTTGAATCTAAGTTATTAGAATGATCGATTCAAAACAAGTTTTGTTTGATAACGCTTTCTTTATTGAGTTGAATAAACTTCCCTTCTAATCCGCTATCCTCCGTATAGTAATCATATCAGTATGTCCAATTTTAAAAAATTACTGGCAAGTTCTTTAGAATTTTTAATCCAAAACGAGGTTTGATATTTTCTCTAGAGGTAATAAATTGTGTCTCGACGCCCTCATTATAACTTGTATATTTATAAGTTTAATCTTTTTTTATTTTCAGAAAGATTGAATAGACAGAATTTTGAATAGGTAATAAATTACACTTAGTATGTAGCAATTGTGTCCTTTGTTTGAAGCTGTATTAGTTAGTAAAAAAGCAAAAATAACACAGAGTTCCTTTCATAAACACATTGATTATATTGAAAAATCATTATAAAGATACTTATATTGTCTTTTGTTTGAACATCTTATTTTGAACGGGAAACCTGTTGCAATAAATAATTCATTCATATGAAAAGGAATACATTATAAAATTTAAAAACGTTTCAGTATATTAATTATACATTTTGTATAAATATTAATTATCAAAAAAAACTAACTTCTTATTAGGATCTTAACATAAAGGATACATTCCAAATAACAATGGAAATTCTGCTTTATCAATTTCTTTATACGTTATATTTCCCTCTTTACCTGCAACAGCAACTTGTACTTTTTCATTTGTTTTCACATCCTCTGCACCTATTGCACCACCCGCCAATAATCCTGTACTTAACAGACTATCGTGAACGAAAGTTAGAGAGTTATGGAACAAAATATAATGTGTATGTACATACATTTCTTTTAAAAGAAGTTTTGTAGTATGCAACTGAATTAAAAAAATATAGATTTTTATGACTCTTTTTAGGGGATATAGCAAAGTGGGATCTTTTATATGCACATTGCTATACCGAACTAGATTTCAGTATAGTATTTTTTTGCAACTCATTGATTTTTACCAAACACGTATAAAAACCAACAATATGAAAATAAACGACTGGCTAAAATTTTACTTTCAATAAAATAAAAAAGAACCTGCAAATTTGCAGATTCTCCTGATAATGATTTATATGAGTAAGACTCGGAAATATAATACAATGATTCAAAAATAAGTTCAAGTAAATTCAAAGAACCCGCTGGAGTTCGAGTTCTTTCAGAAGTGATGATGTTTTCTAGGCTTAGCAAAGTGAGAAAATACAAGAATATAATACATCGAGATTTAGAGAATTTCAATATTTAAATTAGAGGTTATTTTAATGTGATGTAACATCAGCATTTTGAAGGAATAGCAATGAATACCTTATACATTCCCAGTCTACATAACGCTTTATTATCAGTAGAAAGAAAAAGGAAAATCCCTACTTTCACAATAAATCCGCCTTGCTACTCTATTCATTTTTTGATACATTCCTATCCACCGTTTTAGGCTTCTCTTTTGTACTGTGTTAGCCGAAAAATTGTATAAATCATAATTCGTTTTTCTTCCACCTGTTTCACCCTTTTTACACCCTAGTTTTACAAAATAAGAAGTCATCAAAACTTATATTTATTACTTTCTGTTATCTCCTCTCTCTTGTTCTATGCATAGTCTATCTAAATTTTTATTAGCTACTAAAAAAAATTTACAGGACGATTAAAAAAAGCCAAGTGCATTGCACTCGGCTTTATGGTCGATTAAACAATTTTACTTCAGACGTATTAAACTGATGTAGATAGTCTTTAGTAGAAGTATAACCTGAATTCATGAGTGTTTTCTTTTCTTCTTCTGTGATATCAAAATTAAACGACGACGTAAAGAATGTATTAATAAATACAGTGCGGGCAGCATCTTCTTTGGTGGTTTTTCCGCTCTCATGACCTTTAATCATGGTTTGAGACAAATTCCATGCAAAATGAATAAGAGAATGGCCAATATGATGTTCTGTTGAAGTTGCGATATGTTTTAACATGGCAACCTCCGCCTGAGATTCTAAACGGAAACCAAGTGTTTCTTTGTTGTAGACAATTTCATCTGTAGGATCAAAGAAAGATGCATTGTATTTCGTGTGTAAGCTTCTTAGTGTAGAATGATCCTCTATATTGCTTATCAGTTTATTAACCTCGTCAATCGTATCTGTGGTCGTGAAGTGTTCTTCTTTATTCACAAAACTTTTCCGATCAAATAAACGAATTGGGTAGTTATCGAGTACACCTCCGTCTACATAATAATCTTTATCCCATTCCACAGATTTAAAAAAGAATGGGATGGACATCGAAATCCGCACAGCAACTACTAACGGGACATCAGGTGTCGTTTCGCGAGAAAACGTACGAAGTTGGTGTGTAGAAACGTTCGTTCCTTGAAAAAACACGTCTTTTCCTGTTTTGTCATACAACTGCTGAAAAGTTGTGTCCTTACTCCCTGTCCACTTTTCAACGATCTTTCCTACCCACTCAGTGAAGAAATCCCCTTTATAGATACCAAAACCATCAAAAAACAAACGAATGTTATCTTGTACAATCGAAAAATCATCATCTTTAAACGCTTTGAAATTCATGTCTTTGTGGATTTTCACAAGATCTGCGAATGGAATGGAAAGACCTAAAAGTAATGCAGTAATCGCTCCAGCTGAAGTCCCCCCAAATCGTTGTATTTCTGGTAAAATCCCTTCTTCATTTAGTGCACGGATAGCACCTATATAAGCGCTTCCCTTTACCCCGCCACCTTCAAATACTAAGTTACGAAATGGATATGCCATTATATACCTCCAATCAAGAAATTTTCGATCTGTTATAGTATCGGAAGTATATTGAAATATATTCCAAATGGTATTAAGAAAGTTTCATGTCCTCCGATACGTATGGCCGAATTATCTTTATTCAATGGATAAATTGTTTGAAAGGGAAGAAATTTGCTTGAAATGGTAATTTAGTTGGATAGGAAACAGGAAACGGAGCGCATCTTTGGATGCACTGAATAATATCCCCTTTTGAAATCGTATATAACGTAACTTCTTTTCCGATGCATTCTCCAAGTAAAATCACGAGTAAGAAATCAAGGAACAATCTACATTTCATAAATCCCTCACTCTCTTTAACATACAATCCAGTGAAATAATTTGTTTCAAATACGTAGAAATATGGTTTAACCAGCAATCAATGATCAGGTCTTCTTACCCTAAGTAAACCTAAATCTGTTTGTCTCCATACAGAAAGTGATAAATAGTTTTGTTTCTATTCAAATAGTACAATATATGCAAAATTACATATCTAATTAATTGCTTTTAATGTTATATTTTAATAGCGATGAATGCTATTATTTCATAAGTTGTCAACAAGCGTTATGTATGTATGAGAAAAAGGAAGGAGCCAAATAGGCCCCTTCCTTTTTCTACTAATTAACTAAATTACTCTCTGGTAAAAATTTAAATAGTAATGCTCATTTATAGACGTCTGATTATGCATTAAACATGCTAGCTTTGCTTGCTGTCGGAAAAATTAAAGACGATAGTCAAATATGTCCTTTCATTACTTTATATTGAAATAAATAATGATTCAAAGTTATTTTGTGAAAATTACACAAAAAATACCAATTCGTCGTTTACCTAACAATAGATAATATAGATAAAGAAAAAATACTAAAGGATATCACAGTGTAGTAGTCTCTAGTATCTTTTCATAGTATTTTAGCGGCTATGCAATACGGAGGGATAAAAAAAGGACCTCTTACGGAAAGATAAGAGGTCATCAAAAAGATAAAAATGTTGTATTTGAAACACGCGAGTTTCTAATTCACATCATAACACAATATATTTATATATTCAATATATACATTAAAGATAAGTAATGTATGTTCAAAAAACACATGGAATATTAATTTGTAACAGTATATATTTTCCTCTTTTATTCTATTTCTTCTACAATGCCGTGATTGTAACAAATATCCCTCTTTCTTTTTTGGATGATTACGAATAAAAATACTACATGTTTTCTGTCTCACTTGGAATAAAGCATCATGGTAAAAATACAATGCTGACAAGTAAAATACTTAATACAATCAACCCTATCCCTAACATCATCCATTCACCCTTTTTAGAATTTTAAAATTTAGCCCTTCACTTTCATATACTTCTCTTTTACATGAGCCAATAAGTCCCTCAGCTTATTCTCTGAAGGGTGTTCTTGATTTTCTGGAACTTCTCTGCCATAGGATGAAAAGTTTTGTGAGCATGCACTAGTTGTTACTTTCAATTTCGCGTATGAGGATGTACGCTCATCATAACTGGATTACGTCTTCTTGGGGATAAAGGGGACAGGAAAGTTGCTAAGCTAGCGTAAGGTGCTAAATTCCCTCAAATTATCTCAAAATTTGGATACTCATTTAATATTTCTATACTCTCCAACTTATAACAAAACACATCGCAAAATATTTTTACGATGTGTTTTAAAAGGGAAATCATCATCAAGTTTTTCACCCATATTTTTATAAGGAGTTTTACCATTGAGGATAAACGCCTTCATTTCAAAACAGTTCTTTTCATTTGTATACGATATGTCTCACACATATAGTATACAAATTATTACACTTACTTTTCTTCACCGCTTGCTTGCATGGAATTAAAAGTCCAATTTAATTTCAACGCATCTCCTTGTACAGCTTTTGCTTGTAATTTCTCACCATCTACTTTTGTTAAGCGGAACGATGGAATAGATGCAGTACTTTCCCCAAGATAACTTGTAATTTCACCATCTACATTGTTATATACGATTACTGCCTTTGCGCCTGCTTCCTTAGCATGCTTAATATTTATTGAAGAAAAGGTGATGCATACAATAATCAAATCTAATTAACATATTATTTAATTATCGGTAGCGAGATTAAAGAGACTCCCTACTCTCAGGAAGGGACCTCCAATTCATATTATTCCCCCTATTTCTATGTTTCTTATTTGATTCTAATTAACTAACTGATTAGGGTTATTGCAAATCAAAATAATAAAACCACATCTCCAATTATTAGATAACTATCTAATACATTGGAGGTGCGGTTCACTTAGGTCATTGATGTTTCAGCTATTCTCTTTATTTGAAAATTACATCTACCATATTAATTTAATATTATATTCCTCAAGCCAACTATTAACTTGAAGTAAATAATCTATTATACCTCGTGCATCATTACCTGAAATTACTTCGTCTTTTCCTTCTGCAATAGCACGAACTCTTTCTACATTAATTAATGGCAAAATAGGTGATTCAGGATTGTTCAACACATGTAACATCCAATCACTAATACCTTGTAGATAAGAGGCATCCTTAGTGCTTGGATATGCACTTTTTTTGCGATAACGTACATCCTCTGGAAGTACATTTTCAAAAGCTCTACGTAAAATACCTTTTTCAATATTGTCTATGCTTTTCATTTCGAATGGGACATTCCATAGGTATTCTACAAGTCGGTAATCGCAAAATGGAACTCGTACTTCAAAGCCATTCATCATACTTGTGCGATCTTTTCGTTCTAGCATAAATGGCAAGAAACGTGTAATAAACATGTAAGACATTTGACGTTGCTTCATTTGCAGATCACTTTCACCTTCTAAAAAGGGAACCTCAGCAACTGCATCTTCAAATTTTTGTTTTTGATATTTTTCAGGGCTAATCTTCGCTTTAAAATCCTCTGATAAAATTTCTGTACTATACCATAAATTAACACTCCAAGGGAATATCTCTGCATCTAGAAACTTCTCTTGATGGAACCATGGATATCCTGAGAATACTTCATCTGCGGATTCGCCTGAAAGTGCAACTGTTGCATCTTTTTTCATTTCCTTAAATAACAAATAAAGAGACGTTTCTAATTCTCCAACTCCAGGTAGATCACGCGCTCGCATTGGAGTTAATAAATGCTCTATTAAACTATCTGATCCTAACTCTATAGAATGATGCTTTGTTCCTACATATTCAGCCACACGTTTCACCCAAGGTTCATCACGATCAAAACGAAGGAAGTCTTGCTCAAAATCTTTTTCATCATTGATGAAATTCAGGGAATATGTATGAAGACGTTCCCCCTTATTCCCAAATTCGTTTCCTGCTAAACCTGTTAAACCACTGGAATCTAAACCTCCAGAAAGCATAGATACCACTGGTTTATCAGCAATTAACTGACGTTTTACCGTATCTTGTAAAATGGAACGGATTGTCTCAACTGTTGTATCAATATCATCTACATGTTCTTTACTTTCAAGTTTCCAATACTGTGTCGTAGTCGAGCCATTAGAGGTAAACGTCATGTAATGCCCAGCACGCACTTCATGTATATCCTTGAAAATAGCATGACCAGGAGTACGTGTTGGCCCAAGACAAAATATTTCAGAAAGTCCTTCTTTATCTACCTCTGCATCTACAAATGGATGCGAAAGTAAAACTTTTAACTCTGAACCAAAGAGAATTGCGCTTCCCCTTTGAGCAAAAAATAAAGGCTTCACACCTAGATGATCACGACCAAGCATCAATTTCCCAAATCTTTCATCCCAAATACCAAAAGCAAAAATCCCATTTAGATGTTGAACACAATCTTCTTGCCATTCTAAGTAAGCATGTAGTAATACCTCTGTATCCGACTTGGTCTGAAATTTATGACCTTTCTCCTCAAGTTCTTTACGTAATTCTTGATAGTTATAAATTTCTCCATTGAACGTAAGGCCAATCATATCATTTCCATCTTTATAGAGCATAGGTTGAAGGCCACCTTCAGGATCAATGACGATGAGACGTCGATGACCTAATGCCGCTCGTTTTGAAAACCAATGCCCCTCTGCGTCAGGTCCTCGGTGAATGATAGCATCTGTCATTTTTTTTAACGTTTCTTGTTCATTAGACAGGTCTTTAGACCAGTCTATCCACCCTACAATTCCACACATAGTGTCTACCTTCTCTCAAATAGTATAGAAACCGACTAAAATCGAATATCAGTCGGTTTTCCGTAAAAAATCCGACTAAAAACATCTTTTAGTCATGTTTATATAATAAAATGAATTGAATAAAAAATCAAATAATTCAATCAAGAAAGAAATCATCGTCCGATTAAAAAATTATTACCTTAAACTTTCATTTTTATCTTAAGTGATACAGTTGCATTCTATTATAGTTATATACTAGAAATAAGAATGGTGTATGTTATTCTATAAGAAGCAAATAGAGGACTTTCTATTAGGAGTTACAAAATTACAAATGAACTAATACAGAATGTAAAGATAGAAAACTTCGCTAAATATTTCAAGGATAGGGTGTAGACAATGATCAAATTAGAAAAAGAAAATAAAAAAATGAAAATCATTCAATCTGCCACAATACTGTTCTCTACGCGTGGTGTCCGTAACACAACGGTTGATGAAATTGCAAAGACAGCTAAAGTTGGTAAAGGTACTATTTATTATTACTATACAGATAAAACTGAAATATTATGTGACTGCTATATGCGTCATATTCAGCTCAAACGCTCACAATTATTTAATTTATATAAAGAAGAAAAAGATGTTTTACTTAGAATACAAAAAGTTCTTCATTATATCAGCCTAGAATATCATCAAGATCCGTTTGTTTCTACACTCTTTCAAGAATATAAAGAGTACCATTCACCTGAAATTACAACTTGTTTTAAACAATCTGAAGAAGAAGCAATTAACATGATAAGTAATTTGCTCGAAAAAGGTTATCAGCAAGGAGCTTTGCATAAGGTACCATTACCGCTTACAGCTTTTATGTTAGTACGAATGATTTTTAACTACGAACAGGATTATATAAAAAATGATAAAAGTGATACAGAATTTCTGCAGTTGCTAAAACATATGCTTCTTAAAAACTAGTTTTAACAACAAAAAAATAATTGTGGTACAAATATATGAAGAAGAACGTGAATAATGAATGGTTTAATAAACTCTTTTCATTCTGGCCAAACATACGAAATATCCAACGCTTATGTAGAAATGAATGAAAAAATCATATAAATTTTTCTAAAATTAGAAAGCCTATACTTAAATCTACAATAAAATAGTTCAGTAAAAAGAGCGTGTTTTCATCTATCTAAACACGCTCTTACAAATATTTAAACCCTATATGAATTGCTTATTCCATTCTGATTTTCTTTTAACTAATATATCTCTTTATATACGATTATCATGCCAAAAGTTTATTGGAAAATGATTGTTCTCATCATAAGCTTCAAATTCGTACCCTTTTTCTTTTAACCCTTTTATAATTACTGGAACTGCCGCGACAGATTGTGGATGAATATCGTGCATTAAAACAATTTCCTTTGAAGACGTCGCACCTGCTAAGACATTTTGAACAATCTTTGCAGCTGCTACATCAACGGGTAATTTATTGTATTTCCAATCTAAAGAATCAATTGTCCAATCCCATACTTTCAAATTATTTCCTACCACTTCATTTCGAAGTGATTCATTTAAGCCAGGCATTGATCCATATGGTGGACGTGTTAATTTCGGTGTGTATCCAATAACGTTTCTAATTAAAGATTGATCTTCTTTCATTTCCTTCACATATTCCTGATTGGTGTATAGCTTTTTAAAAACATGTGTCATACTATGCATGCCCACATAATTGTTTTCTACATGCTCTCGTTTCACTAAATCTGGGAACCTTTTCACATTATCGCCAATTAAAAAGAATGTTGCTTTCACATCATTTTTCTTTAGTACATCTAATAGATTAGCTGTATATTTTCCAGGTCCATCATCAAAAGTTAAATATGCAACTTTTCTTTCTTTACCATCAAAACGATTAGGTATCAATTTTTTTAATTCATTTTTAGGTAGACTGCTCACTTGCTGAACACTATTTGCCTCTTCCGCATTTACCAGCTTAGGATTCGTAATAGATTGAAACACGTAATACCCTATTGCTACTAAAGTAATAGCCAACAATACACTTATAATTCTCTTTTTCTTAAGCTTAATTTTCATATTATAATCTTCTTTCTATCTTAATAATAATCTGTATAGGTGAAAATTAGTGCCCTGCACTAGCGTTCATGGCATTTCCTATAATAGTCAGAACTACTGGAAATAATACTGGTCCTAAGGTAAGGACAATGTTTAAAATTATAATAAAACTATATAGTAAGCTATAATTTTTACTATTATGGTTTTCAAATACTAGGATGACTAATGTTATTATAGTAATTAAATGTAGTAATAAAATTATCAACCAATAATACATCATTATAGTAAGATTCCACTTTCCTAATAGTTGGTATGTTACCCCTATTATTATCCCTAATATAGTAGCATTAAAGGAAATAAACAAAGTTCTTTTTAGTATTTTAGGAAATGTTTTGTGATCCACAGTTTTATTATATAAACCGATTAAAATGCCCAAAGATAGATATGCCAGTAATAGCCCTACCCAATTCCAGATCCAATCTTGATCCCCCATTAAATTAAACAAAAGCGCAATGATCCCTCCTACTGCAAGAATCGAAGAGATCATAATACTATTTAAAGCTGATTTCATACTATTTTCACTTCCTTAAAAATTTTACAATACAGCATTGAAGTCTACTCTTAAGTTGTCCTTTACTTATTAGATTCCTTTTCATTAAAAATCTTTTATGGAAATCCCATCATATAATCCGGTCATCATACCTAATAGCATATACGGAGAATGGGTAGGCCCAGCAAAAATTACATGTACATGATCACATACCATAATTTTTAAACTGAATGAAACTCCACCAAATCCTATTCCACATGGTAGATATACAAATAGAGGATGCCATTCACCAACTTTTATTTGTATATCAATTATTCAGACGAGTATCAGCTACTGCATAACCTTAAAATAAATGCTTTGATTTTTCATCGTCAATCAAATAGCACATTTGATTCTTATTAACTTGTATTCTTCCTTCTTCTACTGCTTTATTATAGCCCGCTGTATATTTAAAAATAGTAACCCCTTTGTTTCTAATTAAATCTTTTTCCCATTTTTTCGCAGCTGCTGCCATATGTACATATGATGTTTTAAAATTAATAATAATTTATTATAATTAAGTATATATTAACAATATATTAAGTATAAGTAAATAAAATTAATAATAATTTAATTTCATTTGCTTATTTAAAGGGGATTACATATATGAACGATATTAATGTTGGTCACAAAATTAGGGCATTTAGAAAAGGGGCCGGATTAACCAGTAAACGTTTAGCAGAGTTAGCTGATATAACACCTTCCATGTTAAGTCAGATTGAAAAAGGAATCACAAATCCTTCATTACAAACACTAAAATTAATTTCTGTAGCACTAAATATTCCATTGTTTAACTTTTTCTTAGAGGATACCAATACAGAAGAATTAGTTGTAAGAGCTAACCAAAGGAAAAAAATAACTTTTCCTGAAAGCGGCAATGTTTCATATGAGTTATTATCTCCTAATTTAGATGGAGCACTAGAATTGGCTTTAATGAATCTGTTCCCTGAAACTGCTTCATCTATGGAGCCTGTGGCACATAAAGGGGAAGAAATAGCATTTATTATGGAGGGACAAGTAAAACTATATCTAAATGATGAGGTTTTACTTCTCAATACAGGTGATAGTGTTAAAATCCCACCTTATACAAAGCATAAATGGGAAAACACTTCTTTAAACAAAGTCACTGTTATATTTGGGGTAACTCCACCATCTTTTTAATTTCAAATACTAGCGAAGAAAAGTTAGAGAAAATAATTCTCTAACTTTTCTTGTATACTTAATTTTATTTTAAGAAATTAAAAAACTTGTCTCCCAATTATATGAGATTAAAATCTAAACGATTAAAACTAATGAAATAGATCTTTTTAATTACATACTTAATTTATTTTTTAATGTCCAATATTTTTCTCCATTAGCTTCAAAAGAGAATTCTACCCATCCATTTGGATCTTCACGATAAATAAAGATGGTTGTTCCAGGGGTTACTGTACCAACTTTATTCTCCTCGACAGCTACATCTGGTCTACTTTTAATTTTTAAATTAAATGGATAAGGTACCTGGTAGTAAGCAGCTGATGATACAACATTTGAGCTTGAACCGTCTGCATACATTTTATATGGAATTTCATTCGATAACGCGTCGACATCTAATGTTTCAGGATTCTTTGGTAATTTTTTTGCATATGTATAGTCTTCTACATGAAACGGTTTAATACGTTCCATAATACCCGCAATTTTCTTAGCCCAGCCTTTATCTGATGCATATTTCACATTCATGCCAGTTAATGTTGGGCCGTTATAATACATACCACTTTCTTCTAAATATCTTTCTCGTACATAATTAGCGTTATAAGCAATGCTATCCCCGTAGCTTGGTAAATATTTTGCATATTTAAACGGATCTCCATCATATGCACGTAGACCGAATAGATTATGTTTTTGATATGCGATTTCTGATTTTCCGTATCCAGATTCTAAAATCGCATGCGCTGCTAAATAATGAGCACTCACGCCATATTGATTTTGCGCATTGATAAAATCTTGCCCATGTCCAACTAAAGGACTATCCGAGTGATATTTCGCAATAAAACTATCAATCTCTTGAGCTGTAATTTTCGAAGCCACTGTTAAATTTAAATCTTCATATGAGGTAGCAGTAATAACCTCTTTTTCATCGTTTAAATTTTGTTGTAACATATCTGTTTTTGCAGTAAGTTGAGCAGCTTCAGCACGTGTTATAAATCTATTTGGTTGCCAACCGTTCTCGGTACCATTAGAGATTTTTAAATCTATTAAAATATTGGCATATTTTTCTCCCCAATGCCCTTTTAAATCTTCAAATCTAACCTGATCATTATGATTTGGTGTGCTTTGTAGTTTATATGCATTTACTAGCATCGTAGCCATAGCAGCGCGAGTTACTTTTCCGGATGGATTGAAGATTCCATTACCTTCACCTTTAACAATCCCAGCTTTTTCAGCAGCAGCAATATAAGGAGTAGCCCAGTGATTTTGTGAATCTGTAAAAGATGGTTTTGCAGTAGGATCAATTTGTATCCCTAAAACTTTTGTCATAATCTTTGTAGCCGAAGCTCTGTCTAAGGAGTCATTTGAACCAAAAGTTCCATCTGGATAACCATTTAATACCTGTTTATCAACTAAATAGTTAACGGATTTATCAGCCCATGTAGGAACATCAGGAAATTTATGAGTATCCGCTAAAATATTAGAAGAATAGGATAATATAGCTCCTGCAAGGATACCTGTTGCAATTAATTTGTGC
This sequence comes from Bacillus cereus group sp. MG1, assembly GCF_040460035.1. Lineage (NCBI taxonomy): Bacteria > Bacillati > Bacillota > Bacilli > Caryophanales > Bacillaceae > Bacillus > Bacillus cereus group sp. MG1. The sequence continues at coordinate 63,696 of NZ_JARVGY010000001.1, forward strand.
TTCATTAAAATAAACACCTCTACCATTGTATTTATCAAATTGAAATTTTCTATTTTTATATTTACATGTTTGTAATAATAATAAAATTGTATTATCACGCATTCAATTCGATGTAACGAGTATAGTTACTTATATACATAAGTGTCAATGAATGTCTTTTACAAAATTGAATAATATTTACATATAATCAAGTTTCCGTGATCTTATAATTGACTTATGTATATGGTAGATTTAATAGTGAAATTCCCTTTTGGTAGTTTAAGTTTCTTGAATTTAATGCAGTGAATACTTAACCTATCTACTCTTAATAGTTTAGATTTTTGTCACAGGCAATTATTAAATAAATTTTTTATTTTCCTTAAGCTTAATTATTAAATGCTATTACTATAATTTTCAGTGCAGAATCAGTAGAAAACACAGATATACTAAAAACATGTTAATGTATTCTTAATAATAAAATATTTTTATAAATATATGCATATATTATAGTTTTTAATATAATTGGTTCGTCTGTTATTTCTTTTAATCCGTTTCATTAGGCAATTCCTCTATACAGAGAATTGCCTATCTTTTTAATTGTAGCCCTCCTACTATCTTTACAGGAGTAGCACCACGTCACCATCAACTTAAGAGGTTTTAATACCCCCAAGGAGCAAAAATTTGTTTCTTTAAAACTCATTAATTTTTGTTCAAAAAACTCCAAAGGTGATTTCTTTCCATCCATGCCCACATCCGTTCCCCCATATTGGGATAATTTCTAAACTCAAATACTCCAGCATTGCTAATCTTTTTTTGCATAAGTGATTCGATAATCTAAGTAATCAACAGCAATTACACGCTTAGCATTTTTCATCCAAGCAAATTTTTGTGGCATCAATCCAACAGGTCCACAATTAAGCACGATAACAGTATCCCCTGACTTTACATTTGCATTTATGACACTCCAATAGGGGTTCTGTAAAACATCGGATAAAAAAGAGGGACTCATCCTCCAGTTCACAAAATTACGGTATAACAAATAGAGTAAAGTTTCCAAATGGAACTTTTAAATACTCAGCTTGCCCACCTGGGTGATTACCAAATTTGCTGAATCAGATGCCATATTCATGAACCCAGCACATAATAGTTTTTGGATGAACTGACACACCACGTTCATTCAAAATTTCAGAGACATTACGCTAGCTTAAATAAAAGCGAAAATAGTAGCCGACGGCTACTATTTTCGTCAGGCTGTGGAGAAAGTCTTCTCCACAGCCTGTTTTTGTGTCTGAACCTCTTTTTATGTGTCAACACTGATAAAAAGAGGTAAAGGAGAGATTTTTTATGATGGGTGCTTTAAAAAATCATCGTGATAAACGTGTATCTGTTTCTGTAGAAGAGTTGGTTCCACAAGATCATTTCCTTCGTGCGATCGAAGCGACAATTAGTTTTGATTTTATTGAAGAGAAGTTACGCCCTTATTACTGTGAAAACAATGGACGTCCGTCAATCCATCCTATCGTTTTATTTAAAATGATGTTTATTGGATATTTTTACGGTATTCGTTCGGAGCGTCAATTGGAAAAAGAGATTAAAACGAATATCGCCTACCGTTGGTTTTTAGGGTTTTCTCTATCAGATACTATTCCAGATCATTCTACAATCAGTTGGAATCGTCGTACTCGCTTTATTCATACAAATATTTTCGAAGAAATTTTTGATGAGATCGTGAGGCAAGCGACAGAGCACCGGATGGTGGGAGGACGTGCGCTGATGACAGATTCTACGCACATTAAGGCCAATGCTAATAAAAATAAGTTTGTACATAAATATAAAAAAGAAAAGGCAAAGTTTTATATAGATGAACTAGAAGCTGCGGTAATTGAAGATCGTGAGGTACACGAAAAAAAGAATTAAAACCCAGAAAGGAAAGTGATACTCCCACTAAAAAAACTCGTATAAGTACTACGGATCCAGATAGTGGATTTTTAATGAGAGATGGAAAACCGAACGGTTTTCATTTCTTAGACCATCGTACGACTGATGCGAAGTACAATATTATTACAGATACTTATGTAACGGCTGGAAATATGGCAGATTCCGAGCCATATTTAGCGCGTCTACAAGCTCAAATTGATAAATTCGGATTTAAAGTGGAAGCTGTAGCTCTTGATGCAGGCTATTTTACAGGGTATATCTGTAAGAAATTATCGGAGAGAAATATATTTATGGTGATGGGGTATCGCCGATTTGGAAAACGAAATAAAGAAGTACCAAAAAGCCAATTTAAATATGTAGAAGAAATGAATGCATTTGCTTGTCCGGTGGGGTGTATTTTAGAGTATGCGACAACGGATCGTGAAGGATATCGTCACTATAAATCCAACCCAGAAGACTGCGCTGTTTGTCCGCTACGTGAGGTATGTTTTTCAAAGAAACAAAAACAAAAAGTTATCACTCATCATATATGGGAGAAATATAAGGATATCGCTAGAAAAAACAAACTAACAGTTACAGGGAAAAAGTTGTACAAAGTACGCTGTTCAACTATAGAGCGAAGCTTTGCGGACGCCAAAGAACTACATGGCTATCGATATGCTCGATTTCGGGGGCTGAAGTCTGTCCAAATGCAGGCTTATCTCACCGCAACTTGTCAAAACATGAAAAAAATAGCCCTCCATCTGACCAAAAAAGGTCTGGTGGAGGGCTATTTTTTTGAAACTCTATTATTTTATGTTGTTTTTATTCGCTAAAATCAAAATGATTCCAGAGTGTGGGGAACCCTAAAGGGTTCCCCACACTCTGGCGAAAATAGTAGCCGACGGCTACTATTTTCGTTTTGAGGAACATTTAATTTCTTAAGTTGATGGCAATGTAGCGGTACCCCTACTAATATTCTTGCTTTTAAATCATTTTCAATATATTATAATTATATACAAACATAGGGATTATAATATACAAAAAGGACTCAAATCTATTATTAAAATTTAAATCCTTTTCAAAGATAAAAAGATTCTATCACAACGTAATATAACTTATGCTTATCTTTTTAATATATATCTAGTAAAAACACATTTTTTATCAATAGAATTCTGTTTTCAATATAAATGGAAACTTTAAATAGAAGTTTATTAACTCTCGATGATAGGAGTTAGTGGTCTAGAACATAGAGAAACAAGGCACCGTACAAAGTAATCTGACAAACCTAAGATGTATTTTATATTGTTTGCTCATCTCCAGATACAATAAAAGAGCCTTACCTCTCTAGGCAAGACTCTACTAGTTTAATTGTATAATATTTACATGATAACTAAGAAACAGAAAACATATAACACCAAATAGCAGCACCCTATTATTCCTCCTACAGCTAATACCTGTTTAATCCAACTTTTAAGTTTTGGATTACTGTAAACTTTTTGCACTCTTTCCATATTTCCTCCTATTAAGGAGAACCCTTATAGACTCTCACCTTGCTATGGTACCATTAAAAAATGTCTAATAGAGGCATAACGTATAAATATGCAATATTGCATACAAAATTGTATTGTTATAGTAGAATAATGTGTTTTTCATTTTAAGGGCATTATAAAACTTTAACTTGATAGTAATGGGGTAACAATTGCGATTTAGAGATAAGATTCGATTATACAAAGACCACCCACCGATATGTGGGAGATGAAGAAAACACTTGCGAAATTGAAACGATTGAATTAAAGTGCTTGATATTAGTATGGTTAACAGAATATGAAATTCACTTAAAAAATCGTAATTTTAACTAAAAAATATCAAGCCCCCTCCTTTCTAGGACGGTCTTGGTATTTTTTACGTTCACATACAAATTATTATTTGTATTGCTGCATAGGTTCTCTTTTAAATTATATACGTCTACTTTACCATTGCTAAACAATTATTAATGTCTTCCATTTAATTGTACTAATTACCTATAACATGTTTTAAAAACTATCTTGGCTAAAATGATAAAAATAAAGAGAGATACTCGTCCATCTCTCAATAAGTACTGTTATTTTTAAATCATACCCTTTAATATTAACCCCAAAACCGACATAGTGATTGCACTAATAATAATTCGTAAAATCCAAGTTGTATTTATGCTAATCTTTTCTAATTGCTTATTAATTGTAGCTATGTCTTTCTCATTAATTGTTGTACGAGTTTCTAAATTACGAATATCTCGCATAATTTCTTTTTGTTCTGCTTTTAAACTGTCAATTTTCACATAAACATCTTCCAATGCATTCACACCCTTTTATAATCTTAATAAAGCAATCTTTACATGATATGAGACAACCTTATCCATGGTGAATTCATTGCAGGAAATTCCATACAAAACCCGTATTTTGTTGAAAATAAATACTCATTAAATGTCTTCTTGTTACAAACTATAGCTTACTAATCGTCTTAAGTATCACCATCTGACAGTTAATGTTCATGTTTATCCATCTCATATCCTTTTAGTTGTGTCCACATGACCTTATCGTCAATATACAGGACTTGCAGTAAGGTGGCGTTTTCCTTCATATATATCCCGTAAGCATCTACATCTACAGGCTTCAAGTAAAGAGTTCTATCGAACTCTAATTGATTAGACTATCTCCGCAGTCCTTATGGTTAGCAGCTTGATCGCTTCATTCTTTAGATTGATACTTGCGTTAATATCCTTATCATGATGTGTTTGACATGAAGGGCAAACACATTTACGTAGGTTGAGATTTTTAACGTCTTTATTTTGAGACCCACAACAAGAACATAATTGTCTGGAAGAAAATGTTTTAGATACGACAATGACTTGTTTTCCATACCATTTTGCTTTGTATTCTAACATGGCTCAAAACTGTGACCATGATACTTTACTAATTGCTTTTGCTAACTTATAATTCTTTAATATATTCGATATTTATAAATCCTCTATATTTATCTATGAAAATTTAAGTAATAAATAATTCAAAAAGTAAAATAAAAATACTACAATTAAAAACTTCCATTTGTTTCTTTTCGTTGGTTTTCCAGCTTGTTGTATATAAAAAAACAAGGCAATACCTGCCATGGTAATTAAAAATATTTGATAGTAATTAATCATCTGTAATACCCCCTCGATACAAAAATAAGAAGTCTCATTTTAAGAGACTTCTTATTTTTTAATACAAACGACATACATAGGCTAAACATACACAATAAAGTCAGGATGATGTACTTTATTGCTTTTTATCATAACATATAATTTATCATTTTTATTTAATAATCCCACACAATAAAACTTTATCAACCTTAAAATGTTTCATAATAAAAAATGAATACAGATAAAATTAACAATATACTCACTTGATGCACACGGAAAACGCTCAAAAGATATAAAGTTCTTCAGCTAATTCCCATTCTTTCAAATACGTACAAGCTAACGCCATAAGGTTATTACAATAACCGATTTTCACTTCCTACCCATTGTGTTCAGTAAATATTTCTTTTGCTTTTGTTGCTTGTTGGAAAGCCACAAAAGCCTGATAGTAATGATATTGGAACACAGCTTGGTTATAATAAAACTCTGCCTTTTCAATTTCATCCGGAATATTTTTAAGTGAATTTTCTGCTATTTCATAATGCTCTTTGGCTGCATTGTAGTCACCAACTGCATTAGAGTAGATTGCTTTATAAAAATGATAATAATACGATAAGAAATCGTCAGTTGGTTTATTAAAAGATTCAATTTGATCAAAACTATTTTTAGCTACACTCAAATTATCTATTAAATATTTATAACCAAAATCAAGTAATGAATAATACAGTAATAGATTTTGGTCTTCTTCAATATTTTCTATAGAACTCTCAATTTCTTTTTTTATTTATATGCATTCGCAACATTTCTATTTCGAATTTCAATATACCAGGCATTTAACAGTTCAGTAACTTTATTATTTATAGTAGTTTGAACATCCAATTTGCATCCTCATTTTCCAAATTTATCTATATTTTTTCCCTTCTATACTATCACACAACATTAAATCTTGATATCTTCATAAACTTGAGATTAATTTAATAGAAAATTCAGATGAACAACCATCTAACTAACCGTGTGTTTTGGTTACAGCCTCATGCCCATAAAGCTAACATTTTGAAGTGCCCCCAAAACAACAAAAATGGACCTGATACTATAAAAAACACAAAATTTCCGTTTATCTTAGCTTGATCGATATAGGGTAGCGTATCGTTAAAGTATGTATCATTTTTCTTAGCAGCACGCTTACGCCCAATGAAGATACACTGTTTAAATGCATCGAGCTCCTCATTATCATCACCAAAACGCATTAACCAATTTCCTCGTAATGCTTTGCTAAGAAATAACTAATATCATCCCTAGCGAATCTGTCGTATGGAATGACATACACCATAATCTCACCTTCTTGTAAATAAATGAACAAAAAGTTTTAGCTCATTAGAAGCATATCATCAAAAAAGGTAGAGTCCTTAATACAACTCCACCTTTTCTATATATAACGAATCATTTAATTATTTAACAGTATGTTTTTAAAATCTCTATATTTTAGAAAACTTAACAATAAAACCATACTTTCCTATTTCTTTGAAGAAACAGGATCCATTTTTAATGTTTTTATTCCTTCTTTTAATGTAAACGCATCTGCTCTTAATGTTTTCCAGCTGTCTTTGGCTGCATTCAGATTAGGTTTTAAGAATTTAAATTTATTTTGATCTGCTTTTTGGGATGCTTTATCAATATGATTAAGTACTCCTGAATATTGAGAATCTAAATCATGCCATTGTGCTGACATATAGGTGAGAGCATTAATAGCTGATCCAATTGCATTTTGCATTTCAGCAATATTATTATACGCAACTCCAACTACACGATTCAATGTAATTTTATAGTCTACCGTTTGGCGCAATTGCGCTAATAGCGGTTCCAGCGTACTTAAATTATTTCTTGCTACCCCTATCATTACACCTCCAGCAATCCATGTAGGGATTGAGGGAACTGATACAGTTATTATTCCATCCGATTCTACTTGTTTAAAATGTCTTACTTGCTCTAAAACATCATTTAGACGTTTTTCATCTTCATCTATTCCAGATGCTTGATTTTTTAAAATCGATTGCAAGATATCTTTATGACCTCCAAATGCTCGGACATCTTCTCCAATACTATCTCTTAACTTAGCTAGTTCTTGTATTAAATTCTTTGTATATGCTTGGTTTTTTTTAATCTCACCTTGTAAATCTGTAATGCCTTCTTTTAATGTATCTGCATCTCCTTCATTAATTGCTTCTACTAATGTATCGTAATAATTGTCAAATGTAGTATCATACTCTACAATTCCTGTAAGAGTATCTAAAAGTTGTTTTTTTATGTGCGCATCCCACTTTGTAGCATGCTCTCTTGCATTCTTTTGATCTTGTGCAATTTGACTAGGTAGATTTGTATATCCTTTAATATCAATTCCTTCAAAGTTAACATCTGGATTATTAATTAACAAATAAGAGTAATCATTCATGGATTTTGCAAATACCCCAGCATCTTGCAAAGCTTTTTTCATCTTTTCACTGTTTACAGAAAGAGATATATCTTCCGTACTGGTTTGTTCTATTTTACTTTCACTTGCAAAAGCAGCTACTGGTGAAACTACAGTAGTTGTTGTCAGGGTTAAAAACGTCGATACAGCAAGTAGTTTATAAGGAAAATTATTATTCACTTTAATTCCTCCTATGAATATATATTAATTTCTAGTTTGTTTTTTCTTGTTTAAAAGCAATGTCTTTTGAAATGAATTCTGCATCCTTATGAATATCATTCCAACTTTGTTTAGCAGCTTTTAAATCGTCAGGTATTAACGAAAGTTTATGTTCTTGCATTTGATCGATATTATCATATAAATCTTTATAATTAGCCCCCATTTTATTCCATTGTTGCTGAATACTTGTTAGAGACATTATTGCTTGATCCACTGTCTGATACAAATATGTTAGAGTGTCTTTCGTATTAGTAAGTGAAATAACCGCTTGATTAGCCAAATCAGCTTTCATACTTAATTCTCCGATTTTATTCGAAATTTCATTATAAGAATTCATATGATTAGATGCCTCGACGCCAGCTGCTGTTCCTAAACCGATACCAGCGGCTCCTAGAGCTGTAAGACCACCAACAACAGCTGGCGTAGCTGTACCACCAGTCACAACAATTACTACCGCTCCTGCAATCGTTCCAATAACTAAAATAGCTGCTCCTAATCCACCACCAATTGACCAGGCTAATACATTATCAAAATGTGTTTTCTGTGTAGAACGTAAATTCTCAATTTCGGCCTGAAGTTGTGGGACTAGCGCTTGTTTTCCCGCTAATATAGCCGTCAATCCTCCCTGTCCATCTGGACCACCAACATTATTTTTAAAATCTACAGTATTTGTATACAACTTTGTTTTGAAAGCCTCTAACATCTTAATGACTTCCGTAACTTCATTTGAATTTGTATGAATTGTATAGATTAAATCCCCTATTCCTTCTTTGAGGCTCACCTTATCCTTCTTTTTTACAGTATCTACTAATGTGTCGTAATAATTTTGAAATTGCTCATCATAATTTACAATATTACGTGCTGTTTTTTGAATGTTTGGCTTCGCTGTATCTAACCAGTAATTTGCATTGATTCGTGACAGTTCTTGATTCAGGTGAATATTTTTGATTAATTCTTCTCCACCCGAACCTAAATCAATGTTGGATAAATTTACATTCGGTTGCTTAATCATAGTTTTTGCGTACAAATCCATTACAAGAATATGAGAGCCTGTTTCAGCCAACGCTTTCTTTAATCCTTCAGGTCCTAACGCATAATTTTCTATTTTCTGTTCTTGAGCTGTCTGTTCTTGTGCAAGTGCATGAATAGTACTACCATTTGTAGCGGTTATAATCGTTGCTAAAGTAGCTAAGGTTATAACTTTAAATGGAAATTTCATCATTTGATTCTCCTCCTTATTTTCCGTTTCGTTATAATTTTTTAATAAACCTAATTTCTTAATATCAAAATTTATAAACTTGTTCTTCAAGTTGAATTGTTACACTTTTTAATCGTCTTAATATATCTTTTTGAGCCTGAGTATTATTGGTATCAACTTCAGTCGATAATTTTGTAATACTATTATTTATTAGATCCAAATCCTCTTTGTAACGTTTCATTAACTCAATTTCTCCATCTACTTGATTAGTAAATGTATGCAAGTCATTTTGCATGAAAAGAATCATTGATTTTTGTAAATCTGCTACTGTTAATTTAGTTGTTAAGTCATATAATTTCTGATTTTGTTTCTCTAAATCATTTAAATATGCTCTTTGCTCAGCTGTTAGTTTATTAATTTCAGCAAAAGTATTATATGTTTTTTTTATTTTTTCAGGATCAATCACTTTCATAAGATCATACTCTTTCGTTTTTGTAACTGCAGCTGCAGCGATTTCACCTTTTTTACTTTTCTCTATCGTTTCACGTGCTTCTTTTTTGGCAGCTTCAATTTCTATAGCTGATTTTCCCTTTTCTTTTGCTTCTTGCTCTGCTTTCTTCTCTGCGTCTACAATGGCATTGTTTATTTCTTTTCCTTTGTTATACGCTACTACTGCTGTTTGAGCAGCCGGTTCAATGATATCTTTCGATAGACTATAAATTTCTTGGAATACCTTTAGCCCTTGTTCATTTAACGCGCCTGGTAATAATGCTATTTGCTGCAAATCATTTTGAATAGATTTTTTTGTATCTAGCATTTCATTTTTTAACTTATCTATTTTTCCTGTTCCCTCTGAATTAAGGACACTGTAGAGTAGGAAGCGAGCGCCTTGTCATATTGCTATGATAGGTTTCTCAAAACCCCTCACCGAACCGTACGTACTCCTCTCAGAGTATACGGCTCTCCATCAATTGCTTGTCAAAGTTATTTTTTTCTGTTTTTCGCTATAAGTTCTACTCTCATATCATAGTGAATTTCATTATGGCAATCCTCACATACGGCTAATGTTTTGCGTCTACGGGCAATCATTAATTTTTGCCATTTGGCTTTGCCTTTCTCAACATCTTTCATTTTTCGGACATGGTGCATTACTAAGTTAGAATCGGTTTTACCACAATGTTCACATTTGTTGGCTGACAACCTATCCATAAGACTAGTTGTTGACATATGAACTCTTGAGGCTAACAAGTTGTCGATGTTATTTTCTTGTGTTTTCATCTTAGTTATATCAACCGTTCTAAATCCTTCCCTGTAGAAAGAATGAGAGTGTTGTTTGCCTTTTTTATCTTTGTAATTGACTATGAATACACCGTTTTTGCAATATTTCCCCTTAATTTTTCCGATTGAGCTTTTATATTTATTGGCGAATGTTTTATACATGCTGTATTCTAGAACGTAACTGAATTTTTGGAGTACCGTTGAATTAACTGCATATTTGTAGTAGTTGTACATCCCTCTGATCTGTAATACATAATTATGTAGTATTTCCAAATCATCTAGGTGTGCCATTTCCGGTCTATGCTTTGGTTTCCAAGTTTCTTTCCCATTCACATACTTCATTTCTAAAACATTCAGGGCAAGTAATTTATTTCGCCATGTTTCATGGGGGATTTCAAGTCTTACTTTTAGATTGTGATGTCTTCTTTTTGCACCTTTCACCGAGTATTTGGTAAATAACTCGTTTCTAGTGATATTGACGTTGTACCCAAGAAATGTTGCTTTCTTGCTAGAGTGGGTGATAAGTGTTTTTTCTTCTGATAAAGTTAATTTTAATTCTTCATTGAGAAATTGAGCTATATCAGATTTAATGGCTTTGGCATCATCTTTACTGCCGATTATCATTACAATAAAGTCATCAGCATATCTAACATATTTTAGTGACTTAAATTTATCCGACATTGGATTGTAGTAGGGACGTTGTCCCCTTTCCTTAACCCATTCGTTGACTTGCTCGATTAATTCCTGAGCTTCATTGTGTTTACCTTGTTCTCTTAGTAAGTCTGCTTTCTTACGCCCTCTTTTTATTTTGAGGTGTAAGTATTGATATCTTTTATCAACTTCTCTGTCTTTTGGTTGACCTTTTCCGAACTTTTCAGCGTATTTTTCCATGTATATATCTAGTTCGTTTAGATATATGTTGGCAAGAAGAGGACTGAGAATCCCTCCTTGTGGTGTTCCACTGAATGTTTTGTGGAATTGCCAATCCTCCATGTACCCAGCTCTTAGGAACTTCCATATTAATCCGATGAGTGTTTCGTCATTGATACGTTTTCTTAGTAGGTTAATTAGGATATGGTGGTCGATATTGTCAAAGAAACCTTGAATATCACCTTCAATAAACCATTTAGTTCCATTACCACTCTTTTTAATTTGTTTCAAAGCTGTATGACAACCCCTATTTTTCCTGAATCCATGTGAGTTCTCAGAGAAGTTTGGTTCATAAATTGCTTCTAAGATATACTTTATTACTAATTGGACAAGTTTATCGTCAAATGTCGGTACCCCAAGAGGACGTTTTTTCTTACTCCCTTTTTTATCAATATATACTCGCTTAACAGGAGTAGGTTTATAGTTACCATTTTTAATGTTGTTGATGATTTTAGATACTCTATTTTTTGAGAAGCCATCAACAGTTTTACTTATGGTTCCTCTGGTCATATTACCTGGATTGGCATATATTTCTTGATAACCTTTATAGTAGAATTCTGGATTATAAAGATTTCTATATAATCTTTTGAACTTATAGTTTTCTTTAATAGTATTCTTCGACAAGGTGTTCAATACATAAACTGGATTTCTCATCAGCATCTCGCTTCCTTCCTGTTTATTATCATCATGAACTAATTGACTACCTTCCTTCGCCATCCTGATTTCACAACCATGACCTAACGTAATTTGTCATACGTTAGTGTGATAGGCTTTCCCTATCTCTGACTACTACGAAGGCTCCGTTACCATATGGAATATTCAAGAGCCACATTTCTTGGTTTTTACCTTGAAATCATCCTCTATAGCCATAAATGGCGCTTCCACTTAGGTAATCCCCATTTAGTACCTTGTAAATAGTTTGTAGTAATGTCGGTTGGGACTTTCAATCTTTACTAATGTACTTTAGTTGGTTCTCTAGTGTGAAACACACCTCTCTCCACAAAAAATAGATGAGCTGAACTAGAGACATATCGTTTCAATGTCTATTTCGATATGGTCGTCGATAAGACCCCTTGATTTATCCTTCACGCAGTTTAGCATTCAACCTTGTTTACCACGGTACACCTAGAAATTCAGTCGCACTCATGACATTAGAGTGACTTATCCCGTTGCAGCCATGCTACACTCCCCGCTCACTTTCGATTACGGATAAGGCTACCGGTGTCGGGTTGTTATCTTGTTTCACTTCACCCGCTGATTTACTAAATCAGAGTTTACAAGGCCCTTATGGGCGCACTTGTGCTTTTACCACATCAGTATCAAGGTTTTTCAACTTCTTATCTACCAGTAATTTTAAATCTGTTAACTCATTAATTTGACGTTGCACACTTTCTTGATTTGTTATAGTCATGTCTTGAAGAACTTCCAGTCTATCTGTAAACCCTTCTTTATCTTCCTTATTATCTACAAATCCTTTTAATGTTGGATAATAACTATTAAATTTAGTTATAAATCCTTTACTTTTTGAATTTAATAGAATTAATTTAGGGTAAAGTTCGGATGACCACTCTTTCATATCTTGTTTAATTAGAAATTGAGTTGTATTTAAAGATGGAATTTCTTCAAATTGTACGTTCGGACTTGCTAAAGCTCCATCGATAAAGGTTTGTGTTAACTTGGAGTGTGCACCTATTTTTCGTAATGCTGAGGAAATATCTACATTATCTTGTTTTGTTTCTGCCTGAACGATTGGCGTTGCTAGAGTATTGATAGGAAAAGTCGCCCCGGTAACAATTGATGTTATTAAAAATCCTGTCATAATTTTATTCTTCATTCCTTACACCTCTTCACTATTGTTTTTTACAAGTTTTAGTCGTAAATGTTGTACAACCTAACGTTAGGATTTCTTCACACACACTTGCGGATAGAAGTTTTTTTGAAAGAGTAATTGCATCTCGTTTTTTATTTATTTTTGATAGAATATAAGGTCCTTACTTCCCCCCCATTTTAATCACTATGCTTTTCATAAGTAAACTAGAAAATCGCATATCTTATGTTTGATTTTTCCGACATTAAATATTTTGTTTTTTTCTAATTATATTAAAAAAATTTCCATACTATTATCACTTCATGAAGTGAAATAATTTTACTACTATAATTAAACATAAAATTTGTTGGTATCATTAATTCTTAATAAATATCATGCAAAAAAATGTTTTCACTATAACTTTATGGGATTTTATGTATTATGTACTTTATATGAATATGTACAATTGCATACTCATATACTCTCCTTCAATAACATACAAGGTAGTCACTATACATTCCTATCAATTTAAGTTTTTTTACTCCTCCAAGTGTAAAAAAGTTTTTATTTCTAAAATTTAACTAGAAAAGATGATGTTTTTTATAGTTTGTTCGAACTGGAGAATACAACCAAATTAATCTAGATAATATAGTGAAGAAGCTTTTTCTCAGAAAGAAGGAACTGATTCTAAAAATGAAATAACTTTATTGCTACTTAACATTTCCTTAATCGGCCTTTTAGTTCAGATCTTCTTTTCACTATAAAAACATCCCTTTTGATAAAAAGGTTCCAAGGAACAAAACATCGCAATTTTTTTAAAACATTACACCTCTTTTGTAAGCAATGTGACTTTATTTAAAAAGCGACATTAAAAATTTTTTTCAAAAACTAGAAGTAACAGTTTGTCCAAAACAAAAACAACCATAAGTTTGCCGGTCCGGAAAACTTATGATTCATATCACACTTATTCTTAAAATTATTCATTCAAATCTTCTACTTATATTATTTTTTCAAGCTCTATTACTTTTAAACAAATTAGAATTCCATTTTCATGTAGAAACATATAATTTTCTTTCTGCTTTTTTGTAGAATTGAAAGTCTAATAATCCTTGAATCTACGGATATTTTTTCTAATATTTATGATTTTCTACGCTCTAACATTAAATCTTCCCTTTTGAGGGTAAGTCTATTTCCTATTTTTGATAACCTATAAAAGTTTTATCTTTATTTCTTTTTAATATATACGATATATATTTATAATAGATTTTATCGATTCTGGAACGTGATTGATTTTGTCCTAATCAAGTTAAACTTTTTTACTGAAACAAGATATAAATCGTCAGTTTTAACTATATAGTTGAGAAGGAATGGCATAAAAAAGGAGGAAAATAATAATGAAATATCAAACAATATTTTCATCGTTAAAAAAATCCTGTTTTATCTTAATACTCTCTTTCATTATATTAATTCTTGCACTTCCAGCACCAACTTTTGCACAATCCAATAACAATGTTACATCTGGAACAGATTACTATGTATCTCCGGCAGGAAGTGACCTCAACACTGGCACATTAGATCAACCTTTCGCTACCATTCAAAAAGCTGCTGACGTCGCCACAGAAGGAAGCACAATCTACATAAGAAGCGGAGTTTATAACCAAAAAGTACATGTAACTCATTCAGGAATCTCAGAAGCACCGATTACTTTTCAAAATTACCAGAATGAAAAGGTAATTCTAGATGGCTCTAAAGTCAAGTTAGAGGATGATGGATTATTTACCATAGAAGATAAAAATTATATTCAGGTAAACGGGTTAGAATTTCGCAATTTAAAATCAACGAAAGTTAGCGAAACCCCATGCCCATCAACTTAAGGATAGAAACGCCGCGGCTTTCCATTGATTAAAATGAAAAAACTTTGAAATAATATAATTCCATTAAAAATGAGTATACGAAATAAACCCTAACGGGTTTCATTTTTTAACTTATGCAACTTTCTTTTGTTTTCTATATCCACTATACTCATAGATAACACCCATAATATCAAAGACTGTCTTTTTCTCATATCGATGAGATTTCCGGCCATTTTTCTGTAGTAGGGTAAACAGGCGGATTAAGACCTTTGCTATTTCTTGGGTGTTTCTCTGTATTGCTTGATATAACAGGGATAGATGATCTTGAATCATCCCAATTGCTTTATATTCACTTAATTCTCTTTTGTGCTTTTGCAACAAAAGTTGGCGCATCTTAAACATCGTAGAAGAACAGATAAAAATGGCAATGAGCTTTCCATACACATGGCATTCTAATCTCTCTTGCTTGATAGTTTGCCAGTGATGAATTTGAAATAAAGATTTCCACGTTTTAAATATGATTTCTATCTGCCAGCGAAGGGAGTAAAAATCATGGATTTGTTCCATCGGAACCATCTCCCAAGGCGTATTCGTAACATATATGTTGATACCTGTTAATCGTTTACTTTTTTCTGAAAACGTAATTCCCTTTTTACTTTCGGTATAGCTTTGTTTTTTTCTACGTTCCAGTATTTGTTCCTCTGTTAATCGGTAGATAATTACTCTTGTAACTAATCTTTGATTCTTGCCAATATACGCCTCTTTTATTTCATATGTTTGTCCTGATTTTAACGTGTGCATAATGTTCTCTAAATCCACCTGGATATACTGTGATTGTTTTTTGATTGTCCCATTTCGAAAGTATTCCGGAAACGGATTTTTCGTATAGACGGTATGGTTTAACTTAAGTCTTGATATATAGCACACTCCACGTTGATCCATTTGATCTAAGTCTTCCAATGAAAAATAGCCTAAATCACGAATACACAGATCACCCGGCCGTAAGGTATCTAAGCAATCTGTTCCAAATGTTTTATCATTATGTTTTCCTGGACCTACCTGGAAGTTTAGAAACTGTCCGCTGTGTAAGTCATATTCTAATTGAATCTTGATGCCTGCTGTTTGTGCACAACCACCTGATCCAGGATATACATGAGCTAAATGTTTTGGTACTTGGAAAATCGTCGCATCTAAAATACGAATGCGTTGAAAATACATGAGTGCTGCACTTGAAATAGTTGATGTTTTACAAAGTTTACTTTTCCATAATGCAGAAAAAATATATTTCAAAAATTCAACTGCTTTTTTATCAAAGCGTTTATTGAGTCCTTCTGGACTCATAAGAGTGCCTGTGGCTGCGTGTAATTGACTGCATAGTCGAACGAGAGAATCGCTCGCTGTACGTTGACTTACCCAGATACATATGGTAGCTAATTCATTTCCTGAAAACTTTCGTTTTCTTTTTACAAACCCTAATTCTTTTGCGAGTTCTTCCAAAAGAGAGGGAGTTAAATGACGATACAGCTCTTCAGAAAATAGTTGTAATTCATCTTGAATCGAAAGATTCATAAAAAATGTCACCCTTTCTAGCTAGCTTTTTAGAAAGGATAACTTTTTTTGACACTTGGGGGTAGTGAAAATTCTTAAGTTGATGGGCATGTAGCGAAACCCCTATTGGTATTTATATTACCGGAACAGGGAGTAATATCGAGATTAGAAATAATTATATCCATCACATTGAAACGAATGTAAAGAATGGAAACGCACACGGTATTGCTGTCTATGGTACTTCATCTAGTGCACAAAATAATTTAAATCATATTGTCATCGATAATAACGAAGTAGCAAATTTGAAATTAGGACTAAGTGAAGCAATTGCTGTGAATGGGAATGTTGATTCTTTTGGAGTTACCAATAACAAGGTGCATGATAACAACAACATCGGAATTGTTCTGATTGGACATGAAGGAGTATCTCCAGTAGCTGCTTTAGATCAAGCACGGAATGGAATTGTTCGTAACAATATCGTCCATCACAATTCATCTTTCAATAATACTAGTTATAACGAATATTCAGCTGATGGTATTTACGTGGATGGTGGGAAGGAAATTATTATTGAGCAAAATCAGAGCTATGAAAACGACCTCGGTATTGAAGTAGCTAGCGAACATGCGGGGAAAAGTGCAAGTCAAATTACAGTTAGAGATAATACAATATCTAACAATACTATGGGTGGCATTGCAATTGGTGGATATGACAGTCAGCAAGGATACGCTGAAAATAACACGATTACCAACAATTTGATTTATAAAAATGACACAAAAGATCAAGAGAGTGGTCAAATTGAATTAAATTACGATCTTCGTAACAATGTGATTACCAATAACGAAATCTATGCAAGTAATAGTCGTATTTTTATTAGCAATAATTTTAATAAAAACACTGGAAACAAACTCGATTACAATCATTACTATGGTGAATTCGATCAAACTAATGGCTTATGGCAATGGAAAAGAAAAATGTATAAAGGATTTTCTTCTTATCAAGCAGGTATGAACCAAGAAGGAAATGAACAACATAGTGTATTTAGCAAATTACCCTCTTCATTCAAACTAATACAGTAGTCTAATACTAAATTAGTATTACGTTATAAAAAAGTACATGCAATAGGCACTTTAAGAATACTAATAAATTTAACCTTATTAAAACAAAAAGAGATGCCCTAGTACCATACCTAGGGCATCTCTTTCATTTTATTATAAATAATCTTAATTTCTAGACCTTATACATCCCTAACAAATTAACAATTATCCACTATATTTTCTACTTAAAACATAGTATTATTATTAGCTGCTTCACTTGGAATCTCTTGAATTACATCCCAGTGCTCGACAATCTTTCCATCCTTGTTACGAAATATACCGACTATAGCAACTCCCTTATCTTGAGAATTAGTACGACAATGTACATGAAGAGCAACTGTATCCCCTTCAGCTACTACACGTTTAATCTCTGCAGAGGAATTAGGGTTTTTAACAAAATCCTCCTTAAAGAAATCCATGAAGGCTTTTCGTCCATCAGCAACAAAAGGATTATGTTACTTATACTCTTCACCTACATATTTTTAGTAAAAAACTCATAGTTGAATTTAATGTATCTAATTCCTTTTATTATCAGAATAAGCCTTTACAACAACTATTTATTATTTTTTATTTCATTAATTCTGTAATTTCTTTAATACACTTACCATTATCCATTGTTATATCTAATTTCTATTTAAAACCCTTCTTTGTACGTTTATACCTATATATCGTGTTAAATTGTGTGTGGCAAGATAAAATAAGCTGTTAAATTTAATTATTGTTAGGTAGTTTCTACAGTATGATATTATCACACAATTAGTTATACATATAAAAAAGGTTTCTTGCCTTGTAACAGGAAACCTTTTATGTATTATTAACCTACAAATCTAAAATTTCAACAATCTGACGTGCCTTAGCATTATCTATATAATAATGCATCTCTAATCCTCTTCTTTCTGATTGAAGTACGGTTCCCCTCAATTTTGATAAATGTTGTGAAACAGTGGATTGGGGGAGTCTTAATATTTCCGTTAACTGTGTAACATTGCATACTTTATGGTGCATTAATTCATTTACAATTTGTAATCGAACAGGATGTGCCATTACTTTTAATACATCTACATCGTCTTCGTGGATTTCAGATAGATTTCTTTCAGATATTAATGTTATCATTTTGCATTCTCATTTATTATTAATTTCTATTTTCCAGTTATCCTTATAATTAATACTTATAGCTAATTACCATTTGTCCTGTTGAGAAAATATATTCTCTTTTTAAAACAAAAAGGACACCGATTAATTAAAACGTTTTTTACCGCTTTAATTAATTGGTGTCCTCTAATTTTTTGAACAAAATATATCTTATTTTAAAGGATATTTTCAATTCTTTTTTCTCACGTCTAGTAAAATTTTATATTTTCTTTAAAATTCATATTAAGAATATTCTTCAAATCCTGAAAGCACAAGTTTGCGGCAAACTTATGCTTCATATCACATTCCACACCAATCAAGCTAATTAACACTATCAATGTAGTGCTAACTATCTTAATTGAATATTAGTAATAATGAGTTTAAATATTATCAATTAACTTTATATTACATGTATGTAAAAACAATGACATGATAAGCTTTTTCAAATTTTTCTCCTTGTAAATATTTGAAAATAGTATTTCAATACTCTCCTTACTGTTAATATGCCTAGAAAAAGAACCCCATAGGGTTCTTTTTCTGTTCATTCCCTAAAAATCTCATATTAATAAAAAAGAAGAGGAATATATCCTCTCTTCACCAATACAATCGAACATCTTTATACTTAAGGAAGGGCATACATTCATCAAGAGATGAAATGAACAATAATAGTTCACCTAGTGAATTATAACACAAATCCAATTCCATTAATAGATAATATTAACATTTATAGGATAATTGTGACAGAATTGTTAAGCATCTTAATATTAAAAGGTTTTATATGTATGTAAATTGAAAGTGGATAGTGTAAGAATAAAATATAAGGAGGATATACCATGTTTAACAAAAAACAAACATTCGTAACAACGGTAACAACTTTAACACTAGGATGTGGACTTACATTCGGATTAACACCGGCCTTTGCAGATTCTAACAAGATTTCCGCCAATAATATTCCTGTTCATACTATTCAGAACCAAGAACAAGAACCTTTTACTGGATATGTCATTTCAGTAGAGAACAATTATTTAGTAGTTGCAGCTACGCCTACAAAAGATGAAGCTCTTGCTTATCAACATGATTGGTGGGATCTAGTTTCTCAAAATAAGATTTTAAGAGTTCCTGTTTCAGATGATGAAAACTACACATTAGGTGAGAAATTAAATGTATATGCAGCTGCATGGACTAAATCCCTACCACCAATAGCTGTTATGCCTACAATTGAAAAAGTATTTCAATAGGTAATATTTCCAATAATTAAGCTATCCCATATAAAAAGGAGTCGAATAACGACTCCTTTTTATATTCTACATTCCCTTGGATTCCTTACCTTCTCGTACCCCTAATATTTAATAACATGCTTCTTTCTCCCTAGCTAAAGATGATATAGAGGTTATGTCACTCGCTTCTTTCCTTTCTTCTATGGAAGTAGCTATTATACTAGTCGAGTATCAAACATCATCATTATTTTATAGAACAAATAAGACATCTTCTTAATTCATGCTCTAATTAAAAAAGAGATCTAATACATATCTCTTTATAAAACATATTTAAAAATAAAAACCAAAGGACAACAAGCATATCTCTTTTGTTGTCCTTTAGTTTTTATCGTTGCCTATTCCATATTGTACTAAATTTTTTATTTTACTCTATTATAGAATGAGAATAAAGTTTGATTAAAACATCAATCTGACTTAATTTTTTTCCTACCAAACTAAATTATGCTGTAAATTCCTTATCCATTTAGAATATAGTATTTAGTAATTCTTGTTCTGGACTGAATTTTTTAGTATTATAGCCATCGATTAAACTTCCTTATGTATATTCTCTTTATAAATTGAGTAACTAAAGCATACATTGTTAAAATTCCCAATAACCACAGAAAATAATAAAATGGAAGTGGGGTTAAACCAATTTGAGTACTTAAACTGGTAAATGGAAGGGAAATCCCTATAAACATAACCAAGCCTGTAAGCATCAAAACTGGCCTAGCAGCCGTACTTTGTAGGAAAGGGATATGTTGAGTACGAATCATATGCACAATTAATAATTGTGTTAATAACCCTACTACGAACCAACCCGTTTGAAATAAGGATTGCATCTCAGGAATATTTGCACCAAATACATTCCACATTACGATAAAAATGATTATATCAAAAACACTACTTACCGGCCCAATAAAAATAATAAAACGAAATAAATCTTTTGTATCCCAACTTCTTGGTTTTATTAAAAATTCATTGTCTACTTTATCCCACGGAATTGAAAGTTGGGATAGATTATATAGTAAGTTTTGACATAATATTTGAATTGGTAGCATTGGAAGAAAAGGAAGAAATGCACTAGCAATTAATAAACTTAATACATTTCCAAAATTTGAACTTGCTGTCATCTTAATATACTTCAGTATATTTCCAAACGTTGTCCGTCCTTCCACTATAGCATCTTCTAAAACATGTAAGTCTTTTTCTATAAGTATAATATCTGAACTCTCTTTAACAATATCATCTGCTGTATGGATAGATACACCAACGTCAGACTGTTTTAAGGCAAACACATCGTTAATTCCATCCCCTATAAACCCGACTGTATGACCATTCATTTGAAGTGCCTTTATAATACGGAATTTTTGACTAGGATTTAATTTTGCAAACACACTTGTTTTACTTGCAAGTTTTCCTAATACCTTATCAGGAAGACTATCAATTTCATAACCCAGTACTGGTTCTCCTATATACAAGCCCATTTTCCTACATACATTTCTTGTCACGGACTCGTTATCACCTGTTAAAATTTTCACTTGTACTCCTTTCTTTTGTAGAGTATGAAGTGCAGCGATAGCCGATTGTTTGGGTGGATTTAAAAAACCTACATATCCAACGAGTATCATATCTGATTCATCATTTATAGAATAACTTCCCACTTTATCACTATTTAATTGTTTATATGCAACTGCAACAACTCGCATCCCCTGCTCTTGCCAGAGTTCAATTAGGTGTTTATTTCTACGCTGGATTTCATCTGTAATAGGAATTATCTTATTATTTTCTTTTATAAAACTACAAATTGATACAACTTCTCTAACTGCACCTTTACAAAGCATTATTCGTTCGTTAGCATTTTTTTCTATAACAACTGAAACTCTTCTTCTATCAAAATCAAATAGACATTCATCTATTTTGGAGTATTGAGACAAATCATATTTACTACTATCTTTTACATAACGTATAACTGATAAATCAATTTCATTTTTATTATTTGTATGGAAGTAACTATTTATATACGCTAATCTTAAAACCTCATCCGACTTCTCTCCATTTGTATCTGTATGGCGTACCAGATCCATCTTATTTTCTGTCAACGTGCCTGTTTTGTCGGTACAGAGAATATCAATAGCTCCAAGGTTATGAATAGAAGATAGTTGTTTTACAAGTACCTTTTTTTTACTCATATTAATAGAGCCTTTAGCTAAATTAGCTGTTACAATCATTGGAAGCATTTCTGGAGTGAGTCCAATTGCTATAGCAATTGCAAATAAAAAAGCCTCATACCAATTTCCATTAATACCCCCATGGATTATCATGACAATAGGAGTCATGATGATCATAAATTTAATTAATAGCCAACTAACTTTGCTTACCCCTTTATCGAATTTAGAATCAGATTTCTTGTTCATCTTAACCTGATTCTTTGCTATTGAACCAAAGTAAGTATCTGTTCCAGTACCTACAACTATTACTTTTGCTGTACCACTTATAATATGAGTTCCCATAAAACAGAGATTTTCTAATTCAATTAAATTTTGGATTTTTCTAATTTTACGTTTTTTGTACATATGGAAATACTGATTTGATTTTTCAACGGGTAATGCTTCTCCTGTTAGAGATGATTGATTTACAAGTAAATTTTCTGATGAGATAATCCGTACATCTGCAGGCACAATATTTCCAGCAGATAATTCTATAATATCCCCTGGTACAAGATCCTCAAGACCAATTTGTAACTTTCCACTTTCCTCCAATAAAGTTCTCTTATTTTCTTTATAAGGAATATTTCCCTTCCTGAGAACAGTTACCTTTTCATATACAAGATTTTTTAATCTTTCTATAGACTTCTGAGAACGAATTTCTTGTATGAACCGAATTAATACGCTTAACGTCACCATGATTCCCACAATAATAGTACCTTTTATATCATTGGTAAAAAAAGATAACATTCCTAATATAATTAGAAGAGAAATAAACGGACTTCTAAAAGAATTAAATAATGTTATATACCATTTTATTCTTTTTTGAGAAACTACTTTATTTTCTCCATACACTTCAAGCCTCTTAGTAGCTTCCTCGTGAGACAGCCCTTGAGACGTTGTTTTAAAAAAATCTAACGTTGATTTAACATCACTTTTTGCAATTTCAATTAGCATATTATAATTTTTGCTTAATACTTCCTGTTTATAAAAATATTTTTTATTAGATCTCAACAAATTTACCTCCTATCCAAATAAATAGAATTCCCCTGTTTTAAAAAAATAATTATAAAACTACATTTTTATAATTACTCTGAATTTTCAATTAAATTCAGAAGTTCAATAGCACTTAAATAGTATTATTCTCACCATAAATAGTAATTTTTATTTATAAGTTCCCTCTTATTAGCAACAAAAAACTACTATAGCCATAATTTTCAACTGCAACAATTGAGCTAGCACTATACATAATCAAAATTCCAAATACAATTGTAATGATAAGCGAAAACACCAACGGATATTCCAGTAACTTGAATACTTTTTTCATTTCTATTCTCTCTTTCTCTATACTTCCAACGAGTTTGTCTACAAACTTTGCGGGAACGAACTTAGGTATAAAAAAAACTTAATATAAGTTTCTTATAACCCTAGTAACATTTTTGCAATGGTAAAGTACAGAATTAACCCCGTTCCATCGACTAATGTCGTAATGAACGGACCTGAGATAACAGCTGGATCCAGCTTTAACTTATTTAAAATCAAGGGTAATACAGATGAAACAATGGACGACCAAATAACAATGAACAATCCAGTAATAGCTACAACTTGCGCGACTTCTGTACCTACGCCTAAAGTGTACGCACGAATTAATGCTGCCACGGCTAATGTAAGCCCTAGTAAAAGGCCTACTAATGCTTCTTTTTTCATAACACGAAATATATCTTTAAATTTCACCTCATTTAGAGCTACAGCTCGAACCAATGTAGTTACGACCTGTGTACCTGTATTTCCACCAGTTCCAATTAACAACGGAATAAAGAAAGCCAGTGCAACTACATGAGTTAATGTTTCTTCATAATGCCGAAGTACAGAACCAGTATATGCTTCTGCTACAAACAGAAGTAATAACCAACCTATACGTTTACGGTATATTTGCCAAATAGAAGTTTCGAAATATGGCTTATCTAATGGGGTGCTCCCTCCTAATTTTTGAATATCTTCAGTTGCTTCTTCTTCGAAAACATCCATTGCATCATCGAAGGTTATAATACCTATCATCCGATTATCCATCGTTGTTACAGGTATAGCGGATAAATCATAATCCATTAGTTTTTGTACGGCTTCCTGTTGGTCTAGGTTCACTGAAACTGAAATAACATCTGATGCCATTATCGATGATAAAGTTTTATCATCTGAAGCTAGCAATAATTCACGAATAGAAACAATTCCATTAAGCTGACCACGTGTATCCAGAACATAAATATACGAAATTGATTCAACCCCTGCCCCAATTTTTCTAATATGCGACAGCGTATCTTTCACTTTCCAATTTTCCCTGGCAGCAATATAGTCAATTGTCATCAAACTGCCCGCTGTTCCAGATTGAAAAACCAGCAGACTTCTAATTCTTTGTTGAGATTCTTCAGACAAAAGTTGTATAAGTTTTTCAGCCTGAAGTGGATGAATTGAAAGAATTACATCAACAAGGTCATCAATAGATTGCCTAGCTAATAGCTCTTCTCCTCTATCCACAGGCAAATTGGTACAAATATTATATTGCTCCTCTGGTGTAAGATAACTGAGAATTTTCGCACCTTTTTCAGTAGGAAAACATTTTATTAAAGATATCTGATCTTTATGTTGAAAACCTTTTATTTCCATTGCAATATCGTAGGATTGAATTTTTATAAGCTCTTGCACTAAGTGTGTATCTTTTGTTGCTAATAATTGTTGTAAGCATTCTTTCATCGTAATTCCTCCTTAAGGACAGTGGTACTTGGTATCATTTTCCCACTTCTAGGAAAACTAATTTCTTCATAAATATGGGATCAATATCATCAATCATTAGTCTTCCCCCCTTTTATAAAAGATTTATTACAAATAAAATTTTGCATATAAAAAACCTCCCTTAGTAATTCAACTAAAGGAGGTTGCTAAAAAAGACATAGCTAAATAAAGCTCATTCCCCCTAGTTGAGTTTTGGCACTATACAACGTAAAGGATGAATCATTCATCACTTAGCTATCTTAAGAAGAGCCTTAATCCGACAATTCCTGTTCTACCCATTGGCATCTTTCGATATTTTTGGGCAATAGCCTGTGTTTGTATAGGAGCCTCACCTAACAGGTCATAGATATCTCAAATTTTTTGTTCGTTTCGTGTTAAAGCATATCTACTATTTTTGAACTTGTCAAGTAATAACAGAACTTATTTTTTCAATTAAGACAATATCAACAACAATAGTAATTTACATAATGCCAATTCCATCGTCTTACGCTATGATTGGCTGACCGTTTCCATCAAATTGTTTCCATTCATATTCTAGCTACCGCTTTTACAACTTCAGGAGGAACATTTTCTTTTAATAATGCGTTATGAGGCTTTACTCCTCTTCTAAAATAGCGTAATAATATTCGTCCCACCATTCATTCCCATGTGGTATACACTTCCTGAAATAGCCTTCTCTTCTCATTCCAATCTTCTCCATCACTCGATATGATGGTATATTCTGTGGCTGACATGTAGCTATAATTCTATGTAACTTCAATTCCTTAAACCCATATTCCAATGTAGCTTGTGCTGCTTCAGAAGCATATCCTTTATTGAAATATTCAGGGTTGAACACCCAACCAATCTCATAAGTATGCTCACCAAAGTATTTATGAAAAACTATATGACCAATCAAAATATCTTTATCAATTAATACTACAGGAAAGTTCTTAGCGTTTTCACCAATATTTTCATTTACAAAGTTTTTTGTATCTTCTTCAGTAAAAAAACCTTCAGGTATGTATTTCATAACATTGATATCTGATGTATACTCATGAACAGCTTGCCAATCTTTGAACTCAAATTTTCGTATTAATAATCTTTCTGTTTTTATAAACATTTACTTTTCCCCCTCAAAAAATTGCAACTATATTTTAAATCCTCATTTAATCCTTAAACTAAAAAGAACTTGTAGGAATCTCTACAAGTTCTTTTTAGTTTAAGGTGAATATACGGGCCAAACAAACTATCTTACAGATTGACTGTAGAAATTTTAGGGGTAATGCTTTGACAAATATATTATATAACAAATATTAACATCTATAGGATTTATTTTTAAAAATCATATGAATTAAGAAAGGAAGTAGTTTTTTTCTTAGATACTATTATTAATAACTGGGTATCATTATATTTCATTCTGCAACTTATTTAGAAGAACTATGTACATTTCGAAGAAGTTTTTCAATAAGTTTTGTTTTTTCATTTACCTTTGTGGCATATGTGAAATCACCATAACAATATGGATACCTAAAATTATTTTTATTTCCACCACAAGTATACATCGCTGGATTTTGATCAACTTTCATCTTAGAAAACTTTTTGGCTGAATCCTCCGAGTGTTGTTTAACTTCTTGACTAGCAACAAAATCAATATACCCTGGCCCCATATTATAGCTTTGAATAATTGTATCCATGCTAACATCCTTGTCCGTTCCATATTTGTACATTTTAGCAAAGTGTTTTACCCCTTGTTCAATGCTCAAGCTTGTCTCTTGAATTTCATTTGGCTTTAATCCAAGTGATTCGGATGACTGCATAGGATCGTTTCCCTCACCTCTACTCTCTTGGTACATAATTCCTAATAAAACTGCTGTTTTCTCTCCTAAATTATATTTTTCTAATTCTTTTTTCAAGGTAGATTCATATTGCAATACACGTTTTTCGGTGGCTAGCGCTTTATTTTTTTGAATATTGGTTTTATGATTAAAATATAGCATTCCAAGTATTATTCCTAAGCCTAAAATACTAATAAGGAACACTTTTATAATTTGTTTTTTACTTGTATCCTTCATATATTCCTCCTCGTATAAAAAATTTAATTTTTCAAAGGTAATTGGTTATTTACAAACTATGTAATGAACATCTATCTCCCGCCCTTTTTAGACTCAAACATCAATACTTTAAGGTTTTAAGTTTAATATAAAAATTTAAAGATAAGGTAAAGATAAGATAAAGATAAGATAAAGGGCATTTTTTATACGTACTTTAAAAGATATTGGTACAAAGGGGTATGTGGGGAAATTTGTTGATATAAATGGATTTAGTAATAATGGAAAGGTTAACGTACAAAT
Organism: Bacillus cereus group sp. MG1; assembly: GCF_040460035.1. Classification (NCBI taxonomy): domain Bacteria; kingdom Bacillati; phylum Bacillota; class Bacilli; order Caryophanales; family Bacillaceae; genus Bacillus; species Bacillus cereus group sp. MG1. Next base: position 90,857 of record NZ_JARVGY010000001.1, read on the forward strand.
TATTAATAATGGAGGTATCATTCCAGATGATTTACCCTATCTTTTCAATATGCTTTATATAAAAACTACAACATAACATATAATAAAAAAACGGCGAACCCTCGACGTAGGAGAATCCACCATCACAAATAAATGATTATTTCACACCTAGTTTTTCTTTTACTTTCTTAGGAAGCTCATCTTCCTGCACTTCCTCCCAAGCTGTTACACCTTTTTTATCTAAATGATATACACGTAGGAATGCTTCTTTACGAAGATTCTTTTGTGCGATAAATTCTAACTCTTTTTCTTTACCTTCCTTATCAAAACCCGATAATGTATATTCATACTCCTTTCCCATCACTTTACCATCCATAGATTTTGAAACTCCTCCTTTTCCATCCATATTAATTTGAACGTAATATTCACCTTTACCAATACGGTTGATATCACACCAAACTAAAACACTTGCAAATACAACTTCCTTATTTTTTACGTACCTGTATATTTTTATCTTTTTACTCACTTTTATTTTTCTTTCTTAACTAACTTATTTAAGATAATCTCATATAAATTACTTAACGAATTAATGCTATTTGCGACATAAAAAAAGAGAGGCGTCTGCCCCCTCTTAGAAGTGAAATTCAACTTGCTGTTCTTTTGTAATTGTCTCATCCCCTCAGGATTAACTGTGTCGCTAAAGAGTAACTTAGCTGATATAATCTCCTCAAGCTTACTCTTAATGAATAGACCTACGCTACCTTCTTTCTTCACCTTCCCATAGAATTTGTTAGCATTCTCATCTTTCTCCTAACTAAGATCTTTTACTTTTACTAATTTCATATGAGAAATCCCCTCCAAATGTACACACTAAGAATGAGATTTGATAGAAGATACTTGTCTACATTTTAACTTTTCCTATTAAAACTGGAATATTTGGTAAAATGTATTAAACACGCAAATAACTTGATATCGTATCTCATGATTTTAATAATGATTCTGTTTTTCATTGTAGTAAGGTTGTTTATCTCATATTGAATTACCTTTCATTTTTCTTACAGGTTCGCAATATTTTTGAAAAGACAGTTTATAAAGCCGAGAATTATTATTTTTTAAGAGATAGCATTGAGGAGTTTTTCATATGCACTGTACTATACGGTACTAGATTCCCGTACAGATTTCATTTACAATTCATTGTATTTTCTTTACCATTTACCAAGTTAAAATGGAACAAATTTATTACTTAGAGTGTCTATTATGTGTATCCCTAAAAATATGAAAGGACTTATTATTCCCCAAAGTAAAGTGATGTAAAAAAGTGTGTATTGAGATACTTCATTTAAATGTTACGAGTTTAATACTTTCACGGGTAAACTATAAAAAAAGAAACACCCTAAACAGCAACTGTTCATTCATATAAACGCTTTGGTTCTGCTTAGCCTGTTAAAATTCAACTTCAGAAGTATCGGTATCCAACACCCGCTTTAATTAACATCGGTATTTAAAATACCAAAACAAAATCCATATATCGTTGAAAGAGGTTGAAAATTCATGTACGTTTTAAACAAGTTCTTTACCTACAAAAAGATTGTACCCGTCGTATTACTTTCATGTGTAACACTAATAGGGTGTTCTAATAGTAATACTCCATCTGAACCACCTAAGCAAACAAAGCAAACAAAGCAAACAAAACAAATAAAGCAAATTAAACAAGAAAATACAGGTCATGATTCTTTTGCTAAGCTTGAAAAAGAATATAATGCTAAGCTTGGTATTTATGCTCTGGATACAGGTACAAATCAAACTATTGCTTATCATTCAAATGATCGTTTTGCATTTGCCTCTACATCTAAATCATTAGCAGCGGGAGCTCTTTTACGTCAGAACTCAATAGAAGCTCTTGATGAAGGGATTACGTATACGCGTGAAGACCTTTCTAATTATAATCCAATTACAAAAAAGCATGTGTATACAGGAATGACGTTAAAAGAACTTGCAGATGCTTCTGTTCGATATAGTGACAGTACGGCACATAATTTAATTCTTAAAAAGTTAGGTGGTCCATCCGCATTTGAAAAAATCTTGAGAGAAACGGGAGATACGGTTACTAAATCTGAACGATTTGAACCTGAATTAAATGAAGTACATCCTGGAGAAACGCGCGATACCAGTACACCAGAAGCGATCGCTAAGACACTTCAATCATTTACATTAGGATCTGCACTTCCAACAGAGAAACGTGAATTATTAGTAGATTGGATGAAGAGAAATACGACTGGAGATAAGTTGATTCGTGCGGGCGTACCAAAAGGATGGGAAGTAGCTGATAAAACAGGCGCAGGATCTTATGGAACAAGGAATGATATTGCAATTATTTGGCCACCAAATAAAAAACCAATTGTTCTTGCCATCCTTTCTAATCATGATAAAAAAGATGCAGAATATGATGATAAGCTTATTGCAGACACAACTAAAGTCGTATTAGATACTTTAAAAGTTACGAATAAAAACTAATAAATTAATAGTTTTCCGTGGTTAGGGGACATATTCTCTAATAAGAGTAACCATACATGAACGTCAAATGATGCTAAAAAAAGAAAAAACACGCAGTTCCATTTGGAATTGCGTGTTTTTATTTTGCTAATTTTTTTTGGATAACCGCTTGTGTCATCCAGTGCTGATTAGTTTGCACATGGTCTTTTCGAACAAATGCCCCTATGGATTTTGAAAAATCATTATAGTGAAACGCATCCGTTAATCTAAGTACATACCCCTCCTGAATCCCTCCAAAGAGTGAAGTACCGTTGTAGCACGAACGAATTACCTTTTCATTATAGGGGCCACGATATAACACTGGAACGTGTGCAAGGCCTAACTTTTTACACCATGCAACTGCTGCATCCCACGATAAACATTCATTTTTCTCATTCTATATTGAAAAGACATAAAAATAGGACGTCAGTGCTGTGTAGTGAATGCCATGACAAGCATACACATTTTCACCACATATCCTCCAGCCTTCTGGAATTCTATCCCCCCATACTTCCTTGTAACTTTTTTACCCATGTTCTCGATGGGTTATGACCACTTGATAACGACCTTGCATGAATAGCATCTTTATAAAGAGATGTATTTTCACCATCTAACTTCGTACGATTAATTACTTCCTGTAGTAGCCTTTCTACTGTATCTATTTTATCTCATTTGGTTTTCTCAATATTCTTTACTTCTATTTTTTGATTGTTATAACTGGCACTTTCTTAGTATCAGAAATTTCACTGTAACCATAATAAAGTAGAAAAAACAATAAAATAATTGTCCAAATAAATATAAACACTTTATAACTATACTTCATATGAAAAACCTCATTTTCCCTATATAAGTGAATGTACATACACCTTATAAATCCTATTACATAAATTATTGGATATTGCAGTAGTAGAGAATCATTAAGTATTAGAAATTGTTATTCATAAACATATCCAAGAAATCTTCAAAAAATATCATCTAGACATTTTAACATTTCATAAAAATGCACAGATAATATTTTTACGTTTAGCTAAGTAATGCTTATTATGTAATAAATCCTTATCTCTATTTCACCTTAATATTTATATGTACAAGAGTCTGTGTAGCAACTAGGCTGTACTTTAAATATGTACTAAATTGTGTGTGGGAAAGGAAGCACATTTTATTTAAAGTTGTTACTTTGAACCCTTTAATTAGTTGGTAGTCTTCTTCATTCAGACAGAAAGGAAATTTAAAGTGTGCACGTATTTTCAACTCAGACTCTTTACTACACACACTCCTATACACATAAAACATCTATACCTTTCGTAACATTAAGGAAACAAAAGGAAATGATATAGAAATAATTATAATATTTCGTAACAACCTTGTAACACAAATGTAACACAATACATTTAATCGTACAATACTTTTTTAGCTAATTATCAACAAAGCATTGTTAATATCGTTCAAATTTAATAATGTTCCCATAAAGTAATACATATTGTTTGTGAAGTGTTTTTTCAAAATATAACGAAACCTACCATGACGGAGGAATGTTAATTCAATTTAAGAATAAATGGATTGATACCTTTCTAGCTTTTGTATCCCAATCATAGTATAGAGAGGATTATGGTTATCCAATAAATGTATGTGAACATATACAAGCTAAGCCTTCTAAATAATTACTGTAACTAAAAAAACAAGTAATTATACTTGTTTTTTTAGTTTACTTTCCAATATCGCAACAGTTTTATGTGCTCTCTTTTCCTGTCTACATTATTGGATGCATATCTTACTAAAGATAGCTTCTTTTTTTATGATTCTATTGAAGTAATTAATTGCTGACGTTCTTTATCTCTATAAATTTTCATTTCATGTTTAAACTCGTAATTTCCTACTTCAAATCTAGCCCATTCCTTACTTGTCCAATATACTACATCTACATTTTCTTTTAAGATTGCAGAACACACATCCACTAATTCATCTTTGTAAAATGGAGCTTCTTTTGCTAATTCAAAAGCAAGCACTTTTGGATCCTTAGTTTTAATTTGAAGTTCCCTAGAGGTTTGCCCTAAATACTGCCATGGCGATGGTATTGATTGAACTTGGGCATCTCCCCTATCTTGAAACTGTGATGGAGAATAATTTGTTGAAGCAAATGTAGGTTTACTTACTCCTATTGCTGTTCCTAAAACAATAGAACCAATAATAAGTTTTTTAATCATTTTTTCAGCCCCTTTAATAATTTTGGATATGCTTCATTTTTATACCACGTTCACAGTCATGTAAATAAAGATAATTTGACATAATTCTGCGTTTTCCTCGAAAAATGCATATTAATTACACACCTTAAATTTACCGAAAACAAAATTGTTGGTTAATGTAAACTTTCTTGTCGTAAGTATACAATTTTTGTATAAAAATTAGTTTTTAAAATATTTGCATACTTATTGATAAAGCTTCCTGCCATACCTTATTCGAAGCCAATTTACCTCTACCTACTCACTTCGCATTCCTTGAAAAAGGAATCTTCTTGACTAAAACGATAAAAAAGTTGGGGATTTCCCCAACTTTTTTATACGTTTATTGTCTTATTAATCCTGTAGATGTAACCCGATATGTTCTTTTCTTTCCGATATATTCCTGTTTTCCATTCTCAAGGTTAGTTAAAGTCGCGCGTGTTTTTTCCTTTGCTGCTTCCCCTTCTATATGAGTAAATTCTATATAATCTCCCTCTTTTACAGGTACTGTTTGGGTTTCAGCATTTTGTTGTCTATTTCCCATAATTTCCTTATTGTACATAACGCTACCAGATGAGTTCTGGACTTTAATACTTGCATATGTGCTATTGAAATAAGAATGCGGTACACCAGCTTCTAATATTCGCTTTAAAACTTAGATATATTTAATATTTTTTTCACTACTATTATTAATCAAATTATAGTATTTTGTATTAAAATCTTATGATTTAGGACTAAATAACTTAATTGATCACACTATTTGACTCAGAATTGTTTACCAGAAAAACGTTATGTAAACTTTCTATTTTGTCAATTAGACAAAATAGTTTATTTGCTGGTACCTTATCATTAGCTAGAAAGAGCCTACTAAAAAAACGTAGACTCCTTTAGGTATCTAAACATTACATATATTTCAAACGTAGATTCCTCTAACGTTAACACCTGCCCAATTCCAGCGTTGTTTACAAGGATATCAAATGTAGTATCACCTATATATTTTTGAAGAGATTGATCCATCATTGAATACAATATATTAATGCCATTAAAAGTACTTAAGTCTGCACGAATCGCAAATACGGAACCGCCATCTTTTTTAATTTTATCCACTACACTTTCTGCTTCTTCTTTTCTTTTACTATAGTGAACAACGACTAACGCACCAGCCCGTGCCAAATGTAAGGCAATACTTCGACCTATCCCCCTACTAGCCCCTGTTACTAATGCAATTTTCCCCTTCAATTTATTCATCTCATCATCCCCTGGTTTAAAAAAATCTACTTAGTTATATCACAAGATACCCTTTGAAATGTTGCTCACTAATTTGATATCCATAAAACCAAAAGGCCCACTCATAATTATAAAAGTCGGCCTTTTCACTTCACATATTCATTAGCTTTACATACAGCATCCCCAACTGTTATGTACTTTGTACTAAGTATAATAAAGACTCTAAATGGTATTATAGGTAAAGCCAACTTAAACTAAAGTTAATTCATATACATTTTGCTTAGAGTCTCTGCCTTTAAACAGTTCGTTTAGGATTCTATGCATATATTCAATAAAATTTCAGCAATGCCTGTATTTTTCATCTTTCATATTTTTCTTTATTAGCTATGAGTATACTTAAAAAACTAAAAACTATTTGATAATCTTTTAGAATCTAACTTTCTTTTAATACTATTTGCTATTTCTTCAATATTTTCATTTAGAAAGAAATGATTACCTTCAAAAGAATGAAAAGTACACGTTTTACTTGTGTATCGTTCCCATTTTATTACTTGATCATATGTAGTAAATTCATCATTTTCCCCATTAAATATAAGAAAATCAATATCACATGGTTGTGTATTTTTGTCATGAATATACGTCTCAACGATTTTAAAATCTGCTCTTAGAATAGGGAGAAAAATCTCCATTAATTCTTCTGATTGCAGTACCCCAGATGGTGTACCTCCCATTGCAATAACTTCTCTTTTAAATTGCTCATTAGAAAGATTATGTCGGATATTTTTTATTTTACTATTTGGATGATTTCTACCGGACAAAACAAGAAATTCAGGCGATACGTTTTTAGAATCTTTTATTTTTCTGGCTAATTCATAGGCGATCAAACTTCCCATGCTATGCCCGAATAGAATGTAGGGCGAATCATCTATCTGCATAACTATTTTATTGTAGACATCATTTACTGCCTCTTCCATACTTTGGTACAAGTTTTCTTCAATTCTATATCCTCTACCAGCTAGCTCTATCGGGACTACCTCAATATATGGATTAAAGTGATTTTTCCATTTTGCGTAACTAAACGCAGATCCCCCAGCATGTGGAAAGCAAAAAAGTTTAGTCTTCTGCATTGATTTTCTCCTTACTTTCAAATTTGTATATATTTTGGCAAATTGCATAAATGTCTTTAATTATTATCTCTTGCGGAAATTCATCCCTTGTTGCACAAGCAGATAACTTATAATTTGGATCAATGTTATATTGTTTAAAGTAAAAGTTTTTAGGTATATTCTTGTATGAAATTAAAGTTCGTGATTCTTTTTTTATAGAGAATGAATTTAATGGGGTATAAAGCCCTTTTCCAATCGTTTTTATATAGCTTTCTTTTAATGTCCATAAATCAAAAAAACAATTAATTTGTTCATCAGAATTCATATTAGATATATCATAAAATTCATCCGCTGAAAAAAATTCTTTTGCTAATTTAAGAGCCTCTATCTCTGAAGTCTTTTCTATATCAATACCCACATTAAAATTAGCAGTAGTACAAACCACCCATTCTCCTGAATGTGACAGATTAAAATGAAAGTCAGAAAAATTTTCAACAAAAGGTTTTCCATACTCATTATATTTAAATCTAATTTCTTCATTATTAATTTTATACTTTTGGCAGATTAGAGATCGGATTAGTAAATCCCCTATCAGGGTCCTATTAACGTCACATGAGTTTAATAAACGCTTCATTCGTTCTTTCTTCTCATTTGAAACCAAGTTACTAAGTTGCTTAAACAAATGACTTTCAATATTCTTTGGTATTTTCACAGCTTGAATGTGTATGATAAATCACTTCCTTTTTTAAAGATGGCTTCATATATGTGCGTTACATAAATTCAAATTAACTTTATTAAATTGCAAATACAATAGAAAAGGTGCATATTTACATATCAATGAAAATATACACCTTTCCTCAATAATATCATCAAAGCATTAGTTTCTATTACAAAAAATAGAGAGGATTTACATCATTCTATGAGCAACTCATATAGGTTTCTATGTCTCTATCAAGTAAATTTTCCATTATCCTCTTAAAAATTAATACTCTTGATATATTCATTATTGCCTACACTTTATTTGCAGTTATTGGTCTCCCCTTTTCATTCATAGCGTTGCATCTTTTGCACTCTCTACTTTTCAGTTAATGAAAGGGATGTTTCTTTTATCCCTTCAAATTCATTTAATAGGTACTTAACTATCTTTTCAACTGCGGGGAAGTCTACTATTTCCTCATGTGATCCAGGGACTGAATACCTATTTACTCTTCCTTTTAATAAAGGTCCCCAATCTGTAAACAACTCTTTTCCTTCCTCAGCACTAAAGTAGATAACTTCTCCAAAGTATGGTATCAAATCATTCTCTGCCATTAAGTTCAGGCATTTCCTATGAGCATTGATAACTTGCTTCAAATTCATAAGATTTGCATCAGGCGGGAGTACTCCTTCCATAATTAATCGCTCCACAAGCATATCTTGCTTATGAACGAGCCCTTCTTCCTGCTCAGTAAGATCTCTAGGAATGAAATGTTCAGATATATATGAGAGCATATCCTCCCTTGTTTTACGATCTTGCTCTGAAGGTACTTTAGTATCCATTAGTATCAACAACTCAACTTCCTCACCTTGATTCTTTAGCACAGTTGCGATTTCATAAGCAATTGCACCGCCTAAAGACCATCCTCCAAGACGATATGGGCCTTCTGGCTGAACACGTTTGATTTCTTCAATGTAAAGTTGAATTAGTTCCGGCAAGGTCAATTCATCAATTTCTTCCTTTTCTATAAGAGGATTCTGTAAACCATAAAATGAACAATGGTTCTTAAGTAATCTTGCTAGTTGAATGTAACAGAATACATTCCCCATAAACGGATGAACACAGAAGAAAGGGCTTTTTTCTGATTCTTGTAGTGGAACTAGCGCTGCTACTGATTTCGTCATATCATGCTTATCACGAATAAGGCATGCGATTCCTTCCAATGTTGGATTCTTAATCAATGTTGAAACCTTAATCTCTTTTCCAAACTTCTCCCTAATTTTTGAAACTAATTTAATTACAAGGAGAGAGTGTCCTCCTCTATTAAAGAAATCATCATTTACATAGACATCTTCTATCTGTAACACATCCTGCCAGATTTTAATCAACTGATATTCAATTTCATCCCTTGGAATGATTGGTGTAGAGAAGTTATTTTCTCTATGAATAGTTAAATTGTTCAATGCCTTTCGATCAACTTTGCCATTCGTTGTAAGAGGAATCTCGTCTACCTTAATAAAGTGTGCGGGAACCATATAATTTGGTACTTGTGTCTTGAGATACTCACGCCACTCATGCATACTACCATCTCCAACTACATAAGCAACCAATCTCTGCTCTCCTAATTTATCCTCTGTTGCCAAAACTACTGCTTCTTTTACCAATGGATGCCTCTCTATACTCGCTTCAATCTCTTCAAGTTCAATACGAAAGCCCCTAATTTTCACTTGATTATCAATTCTTCTCAAGTAATCTAAATTACCATCAGGTAAATAACGAACCAAATCTCCCGTACGATATAAACGCTCTTCTTCATTAAATGGATGACAGATGAATCGCTCTGCTGTTAATTCTGGGCGATTCAAGTATTCTCTCGCTATACCTGCACCCCCAATATATAGCTCACCTGTTACACCAACTGGAACAGGTAACAAATTTTTATCCAATACATAAGTTTGAACGTTCGGCAATGGACGTCCAATTGTTACTCTCTTACTATCTTTTTTGATATGATAGCATGTTGCATCAACCGTACATTCTGTAGGACCGTATACGTTATAAAAATCAATCTTTTCAGTCTCTACTAGCTGTTCCCATAATGACGGCATGATTGCTTCACCACCGACCAATATCTTGCTTGGTACATGAACATCAGCACTTATTTCTAGCAATCCTCCATCTATTAGTAATTGAAGTAATGAAGGTGTCATATCAAACATTTCCAATTTATTCTCCCTAATATAGGACACAAATTGTTCTGGGTTAGTGCGAACTTCACTTGGAATAATATATAAACTTGAACCATAAAGCAGCATTTGTAATTGCTGAATAGATACATCAAAGGCAATTGATGCATTCAAACCGACGCGCATATTACTAGGTATCTCATGTGAGAAAACTTCTTTTTGTAAACCATATGATAGGTTTATTACAGAATGGTGCTGTACTAAAGCTCCCTTTGGATTCCCTGTCGAACCAGAAGTGTAGATAACATACGCTAAGTTTTCCCCTGTTACCTCACATATTGGTGAAAGTTTGCTTTCTTGAGAAAGCATTGCTTGGTCCCTATCTAGGCAAACTGTCTTAATGTCTTTAGGAATCCAGCCTAGTAATACTTCATTTGTAACTAACACTTTAATTCCTGTGTCTTCTAAAATATATTGTAGGCGGCTTTCCGGATTCGATGGATCTAATGGAACATAGGCTGCTCCAGCCTTCCAAATTCCCATGAGACCAACAACCATCTCAACTGAACGCTCAAAGCAAAGGCCAACTAATGACTCTGTCCCAATTCCACATTTCTGTAAATGATGGGCTAATTGATTAGCTCTTTCATTCAGCTCTCGATATGTTAGTTGCTGTTTTTCATCTACCACTGCCAACGCGTCAGGCGTACGATTTACTTGCTCTTCGAATAGTTGATGAATTGCATTCTCACGTGGATAGGATATAGTATTATTATTCCATTCTTCCAATAGCTTTCTTTGTTCAGCTTCCGTAATATATACTAGCTCCGATAGATTTTGATCAATGTTTTTGAGCATTTGCATTAACACTTTGTGTAAATGACCCAGCATTCGTTCAATGGTTACTCTATTAAACTTACTACGGTCATACATTAACTTTAACGATAACTGGATTCCTGGAACTACAGCTAACCCTAATGGGTAGTGGGTTTGTTCTACCCCTTCCAATTCACCAATTTCCAGATTTTCTGAAGACTCCTCTTTCACTGGATAATTTTCAAACACATATAAACTATTGAACAGCGGTATTCCTCTAGGAACTTCACTCCACCCCTGAATCTCTGTCAAAGAAGCATACTCATATTGTCTTCTTTCTATCTCTCCCTCTTGTATCTTCTGCAACCAATCTATTAATTTTATATCATCCATCAATTGAATTCGCGTCGGTGACGTTGTAATGAAAGGACCTACGATGTTTTCAACATCAATAATCTCCGTAGAACGTCCTGAGCTTGTTACACCAAAAACAATGTCATTTTCTCCACTATATCGGCTCATGAGATATGCCCATGCACCTTGAATTACTGTACTCAAAGTAAGTTTATTGCGTTTCGCCCATCCTTGTAACGCTTGAGTCTGCTCTTCTGATAAATACGTAACCTTCTCTGTGTAACCTTTTTCTTCCTCTTTACTTTCTAAGCCCAGCAAAGTTGGCGCAGTAAAACCTTTTAGCTTCTCTCTCCAGAATTGTTCCGCCTGCTCCTTATCTTGCTCTCTTAACCATTGGATATATTTCTTATATGGTGAGGACTTAGGTAACTTCACAGCTTCTCCATTCATTCTCTTCTGATAGACTGTAAGTAATTCATTAAATACTAATGGTAAACTCCATCCATCCAGTAAAATATGGTGATGGGTCCAAACAATCCGATATTCTTCCTCACCTTCTTGAATGACTGTTACCCGCATCAATGGTGCTTCATCAAATTGGAAGGCTTGTTTTCGATCTAATGCCAAAAAGACTTTTCTTTTTTCCTCTATCTCTTCACTTGTCATTGTACGCCAGTCTTCTTTATTCACTTTAAATGGGATATTTTCATACACCACTTGTACAGGTTCTTCAATTTCGTCCCATACAAATCCTGTACGAAAAATTTCATGCCGCTGAATTACAGATTTCCACGCCTGCTCAAATGTAGGAATATTCATTTTTCCTCGAATCATAAAACTCAATTGCACTATATACGGTGCAACATGTTCATCCCCTTGGTCATGCAATGTGTGGAAAATCATACCTTCTTGCAAAGGTGATAGTGGATATAAATCAGTAATCTGATTGTTCTTTCCGCGATGCATTTTGTTTAGTACATTTGTCAAACCTTCTTGGCTAAGATTAGCCATTGCAAAATCCGAAATGGTCAGTGCAGATTCTCTATCTGAAAATTGAATCAATGTACTCAGTTGATATAGCATATTCTGTGCAATACTTTGAATCGTTGATTTGGAAAATTGTCCAACATTGTATACCCAAGTGAACTGAAGTTTTCCATCCGTTACAACCCCAATTACATCAATTACATGCGATCGCTTGGAACCGGCAGCATGATCTAAACGCTTAAATTCGTTCTCCGGAATAAACATTGCATCGCTAGAAAACATTTGGTCAAATTGTCCAAGATAGTTAAAACTAATAGACGGTGTATATTGGGAGCTTAATTGCTCACACATTGTTGCGTTCATGTAACGCAACACCCCATAATCAACACCCTTATTAGGAATTTTGCGAACTTGTTCTTTAACTGCTTTTAATGCTTCAATTGGCGTATTAGCACTAGTAATATTTAAATGAACTGGGTAAATACTTGTAAACCATCCCACAGTTCTCGATAAATCAACATCTTCAATAATCTCTTCTCGACCATGTCCCTCTAAATCTACGCTCAATATCGGCTGCCCCGTACATGCTGCCGTAGCTTGTACTAATGCTGCTAATAATACTTCATTGATTTGGACACGGTGAGTGCTTAAAGTCTCTTGCAATAACATACGGGTCTCATTCTCATTTAACACCACAGTAATTTCCTCAGTTACTGCGCTTACTGGATTACTTATAGTACCATCTACCGGCAATTTAACTACGTCTTGTTCAGCCTGCTCCTCCCAGTAATGTAGCACTTCTTTTGATAGGCCAGTTTCAGCGTAATGATGTAATTTCTCCGACCATTCTTTAAAAGATGTACTCTTCATAGGTAATTGAATTTTCTGCCCTTGGACTACTTGCGTATATGCTGTTTGCAAATCTTCCAATAAAATTCGCCAAGAAACACCATCCACGGCTAAATGATGAATTGTCCAAAATAATCGGCCAGCGTGCTCACCTTCATCAAAATACACCATTCTCATTAGCGGACCATCATGTAAATTCAAACTTTCTTGTGCAATATTAATCTCTTTTTGAATAACCTGATGCCAATTAGCTTCCGGCACTTCGTCTAATGAAATGACAGTAAGCATCAATTGTTCTTCTATTCCTTCATTCCACTGTTTCCAAACCCCATTAGGTAAACGTTCATATCTTAAACGCAGAGCATCATGATGAAGTAGAAGGTTACCTGCCGCCTTTTCCAGTGATCCTATGTCCAATTTCTCTTTCGTTCTAAAGAACATGGATTGATTCCAATGATGTGGGTTAGGATGATTTTGTGCAAAAAACCTTTGCTGAATAGGTGTAAGTATCGTCTCTCCAGTTATAATTCCCTGTTCAGCTTGTACACCTTGTTCTTCTTTGACTACTTGCGCCAACTCAGCAATTGTTTGGTGTTCAAATATTTGTTTTGGTGTCAATTGTAAACCAACTTGCTTCGCGCGCGAGACAATCTGAATGCTAAGAATTGAATCTCCACCAATTTCAAAGAAGTTATCATTCATACCAATACGTTTTGAACCTAGCACACGTTCCCAAATGATAGAAAGCTTATGTTCACGTTCATTTCTTGGGGCCACGTATCCTTCTTGTGTCCCTTGATAATCTGGTATAGGTAACGATTTCCGATCAATCTTTCCATTTATGGTTAGCGGTAATTCTTTCATTTCGACAAAGTAGGAAGGTATCATATGGATTGGCAGTTTTGTTTTAAGATACTCTCGCCATTCTTCTAAACTGCCTTCGCCCACTACATAAGCTACCAGCCTCTTATCTCCCGACTGATTTTCCCTAACCATTACAACTGCCTCTTTTACTAAGTCATGCTCTTGTAAAGTCGACTCAATCTCTCCAAGTTCAATTCGAAATCCTCTAATCTTCACTTGATTATCCATTCTTCCTAAGTAGTCTATATTACCATCAGGAAGATATCTCACAAGATCACCTGTTCTATATAACCTCTCGCCTTCTTTGAATGGATGAGAAATAAATCGTTCGGATGTTAACTCTGGACGATTCAAGTACCCCCTTGCTAGACCTGCTCCTCCGATATAAAGTTCCCCCATTACACCAACTGGAACTGGCAACCTATTTCTATCTAATACATAAGTTTGGATGTTAGGCAATGGACGTCCAATTGTTACTCTCTTACTATCTTTCTTGATATGATAGCATGTTGCATCAACCGTACATTCTGTAGGACCATATACATTATAAAACTGGATTTTATCAGTCTCTACTAGCTGTTCCCATAATGACGGCATAATTGCTTCACCACCAACCAGTACCTTACTTGGAACATGAACGCCATCGCACGTTTCTAACAATCCGACATCTATAAGTAATTGAAGCAATGAAGGTGTTATATCAAAGATTTCTAACTTGTTCTCCCTAATATAAGCTACAAACTGCTCCGGATCACTTCGTACTTCGCTTGGAATAATATACAAACTTGAACCATAAAGCAGCATTTGTAATTGCTGAATAGATGCATCAAAGGCAATTGACGCATTTAAACCGACATGCATGTTAGATGGTATCTCATCTTCGAAAACCTCTTTTTGTAAACCATGCGACAAGTTTATTACAGAATGATGCTGTATCAAGACACCCTTTGGGTTCCCTGTCGATCCCGAAGTATAGATAACATACGCTAGGTTTTCTCCTGTTACTTCACATTTTGGTGAAAGAATGCTTTCTTGCGAAATCATTGTTTGATCCCTATCTAGACAAACTATCTTGATTTCTTTAGGTATCCAATCTTTCAATGACTCGTTCGTAACTAATACTTGAATTCCAGTGTCCTCCAAAATATATCGTAGGCGACTTTCTGGATATGATGGGTCTAATGGAACATAGGCTGCTCCAGCCTTCCAAATCCCCATAATACTAACAACCATCTCAATTGAACGCTCAAAGCAAAGTCCAACCAATGATTCATTCCCAATTCCGCATTGCTGAAGATAGTGGGCCAATTGATTAGCTTTTTCATTCAGCTCTCGATACGTTAACTGCTGTTTTTCATCTACCACTGCTACCGCATCAGGTGTACGATTTACTTGCTCTTCAAACAGCTGATGAATTGTACTTTCCTGTGGATATGCTACAGCACCATTATTCCACTCTTCCAACTGTTTTTGCTGTAATCCTGATAATATAGGCAACTTAGCTAATGATTTATCAGGATTCTCCACGATTACATTCAACCAGTTCCCAAAATGTTCAGCCATGGATTCAATAGTTAAGCTGTCAAATAAATCAGTTCTATAAACAAAAGTAAGTAATAAACCCTCTTCCACTTCTGCAGCAGTTAAACTTAAATCAAACTTAGCGATCGGAGCATTACTTTCCATTACTTCTATATTTCTTCCATGTAATTCTGGTAGCTTCTGTCCCGTATTTTGCAAAGTAAACATGGTTTGAAAAATCGGAGAATGGCTTGTATTTCGTTCAGGTTGGATAACCTCTACAATTTTCTCAAACGGAACATCTTGATACTCATACGCCTTCAATGCTTTTATCCGTACTTGAGATAACAACTCTTGAAATGCCGGTGCATTACTTAAATCAGCTCGATAAACCAAAGTGTTGACAAAGAAACCAATCAGCCCCTCAATTTCTCGATAATTTCGATTTGCAATTGGGCTACCAACAATAATATCCGTTTGTCCCGTATAACGAGCAAGGAAACTTTGATACGATGCCAATAAGGTCATGAAAAGTGTGGCCCCTTCTTGACGACTTAGTTCGTTTAATTTATCCAGTAATGAGCGTGACAACAAAACATTATGAGTTAATCCATGATGGGTTTGCACTGGCGGACGCGGACGATCCATTGGCAACATTAAGACTGGTAACTCACCAGATAATTCTTCCTTCCAATATGCAAGCTGTTGATATAGTACTTCATCTTTCAACCAGTCTCTTTGCCACTGAGCAAAATCGGCATATTGAACTGGTAGTGGTTCCAGCTCTGCTTGTTTTTCACCAATCGCATTCTCATAAAATGCCATCCATTCTTGAAGCAAGATTTCCATCGACCACCCATCCGAGATAATATGATGCATATTACACAGAAGAACCCATTCTTCTTCTGAAATTCTTATGAGTTTCCCACGGAATAATGGCCCTTGTTCTAAATCAAATGGAGATTCGACTTCAGTTTGAATCCATTGCTCCAGCTTTCTTTCTCGCTCCTCTAATGAAAGCTTAGTTAAGTCCATTTGCAGAAGCGGACGGAAAACGTACGGTTGAATCTGCTGCACAGGATGGCCATCCTCTTCATAAAATACAGTCCGCAAAGATTCATGACGCTCTATCAACTGATTCCATCCCAATTCCAATGCTTCAGGTAACCAATTCCCTGTAAGGCGGCATGCCATTGGCATATTATAAAGGGCACTATTAGGTGCAAATTGATCAATAAACCATAAGCGCTGTTGGGCATAAGATAGTGGAATATTATTTCCACGTTCCATCGGCACCAATGGTGGAATTTCTCGTTTTTCATTCCCCTTACGTAACTGATCCATTCGTTTCGCTAATGCCTCGATCGTTGAATATTCGAACAGTTCACGTACTGGCAATTTGATTTGAAAGACTTCCTGTAAGCGCGAGACCACTTGTGTAGCAAGTAGAGAGTGACCACCAAGCTCAAAGAAAGAATCCTGAACACCAATGTCTCCTATTCCTAGCACTTGACTCCACACTGAAGCGATAAGTTCTTCCAGCGGAGTTCTTGGGTATACAGTATTTTCAGCGGATTGTTCACTAAGTATAGGCAATGCCTTCAAATCAAGTTTTCCATTCGGTGTAAGTGGTAAAAATTCCATCTCAATAAAGTTTGTTGGAACCATGTAATTTGGTAAATGTGTTTGTAGATGTTCTCGCCATTCATGGACACTTCCTTCACCAACTACATAAGCTACTAATCTCTTATCACCTTGATTATCCTCTCGTACCAATACAACTGCTTCTTTCACAGAAGAATGTGCCTGCAAAACAGCTTCTATTTCTCCCAATTCAATCCGGAAACCACGAATTTTTACTTGGTCATCTATACGTCCATGGAACTGGAGATTACCATCAGAAAGATAACTTGCTTTGTCTCCTGTATAATAGAGACGTTCTCCTGACTTGAAAGGATGTGGAATAAATTTTTCCTTTGTAAGATCCGGACGATTAGCATATCCACGTGCAAGACTCTTCCCTCCAATATAGAGATCTCCAATTACGCCAATTGGTACTAGCTGAAGATGAGAATCTAACACATAAACTTCTGTATTTGCAATCGGTCGACCAATCGATGGCGTACCTGTTGTCACTCCTACAGGTACATAACAATCTGTGGTAACAACGGTATTTTCCGATGGACCATACTGATTAATTACCGCAAAAGGAATATCGTTAGATGGGTACTGCGTTAATTGATCCCCACCAGTAATGATAAAACGAAGATCCGTTTTATCTGGCCAAGATAATTTCAAGAGCCTTTCCAGAATAGGCGTAGGTGCAAAGCTAGCTGTTATTCGTGAATCAATGAGCCAGTCCCTTAGTGCTTCTGGATTAATTCTCAGTTCCTCTGTTGACAAGTAGAGTGCTGCGCCAGCAGTTAGATACGGCCAAATCTCCTGCACAGCCGAATCAAAAGCAACCCCTGCAATCTGAGTCGCACGATCCTCTGCTGAAATATGATAAACTTCCTGATGCCAAGAAACCATATTCATTAATGAGCGATATTCAACCATGACACCCTTCGGTTTTCCTGTAGAACCAGAGGTATAAACAATATAGGCTAAGTTCTCTGGATTTATTTGACGTGTAGGTGCGATTACGCTTTCCACCGTTAATTCTTCTAACCTCACCATTTCGACGTGTGCGAAATGGCCTTCTTGTCCTTCCGCCGTCACTACAAATTGAATCCCTGCATCTTCAATCATGTATTCTAACCTTGATTTTGGATACAACGGATCTAAAACGACATAAGCTCCACCAGCTTTTAAAATGCCTAGTAAACTTACCATTAGCTCAGCTGACCTCGGAAGATAAACCCCTACCACTGACTCTGGGGCTACTCCCTTTCGCTGTAAAACATTTGCCAACTGATTTGCTTGTGTATCCAGTTCACCATAAGTCCACTGTTTTGTTTGATCAACTATCGCAATCGCATCAGGACGCCTTGCTACTTGCTCCTCAAATTTGTCGCAAATAAGACCCTGATGAGACATTTCTATTACAGTGTCATTCCATGTTTCTAATAACAAAGTACGCTCGGGTTCTGATAGCATGCTCAGATCATGCAACGGATTTTGTGGGCGATGAGAAACTTCATGTAGCCATTTCTCAAAGTGTCCTGCCATCCGTTCAATAGTAGTAGCATTGAATAAATCCTTATTGTACTCAAAAGTAAAAAGTAATCCCTCTTCCGTCTCAACTGCCATTACACTTAAATCAAACTTTGCAATTGGACTATGGCTTTCTATCATTTCAATACTTCTACTAGATAACACCGGTAACCCTTGTTTCATATTTTGCAAGATGAACATAGTCTGGAAAATTGGCGAATGACTTGTACTTCGCTCCGGTTGCACAACTTCTACAATTTTTTCAAATGGAATATCTTGATATTCATACGCCTTCAATGCCTTTTGACGAACCTGATACAGTACATCTTGAAATGTCGGTCTACCACTCAAATTAGCTCGATAAACCAGCGTGTTAACGAAGAAACCAATTAGTCCTTCAATTTCTCTATAATTCCGATTCGCAATTGGGCTTCCGACCAGAATATCTTCTTGTCCCGTATAACGAGATAGAAAGCTTTGATATGCAGCTAAAAGCGTCATGAAGAGCGTAGCCCCTTCTTTTCGACTAAGTTCATTCAATTTATCATGTAGCGTGCTTGGCAGAACCATAGTGTATGTCGACCCGTGATGAGTTTGTATTGCGGGACGCGGGCGATCCACAGGAAGTTGGAGTACAGGAAGCTCCCCAGACAATTCTTCCCTCCAATATTGGAGTTGTTGATCAAGCACCTCCTCCTTTAACCATCCTTTTTGCCACTGAGCAAAGTCGGCATATTGAACCGGTAATGGTTCAAGTTCCGCTACCTTTCCATCCGTTGCTTTCTCATAAAATGCCATCCATTCTTCAAGTAGGATTCCCATTGACCATCCATCTGAAATGATATGATGTAGAGTACAAAGGAGTATCCATTCTTCCTCTCCCACGTGCAAAATACTTGTCCTGATTAATGGACCCTCTGTTAAATCAAATGGTACTTCTGTTTCTTGTTGAATTAAACGTTTAACTTCTTCTTCTTGATCTTCAGAAGAAAGCATAGTTAAATCCGTTTTCGGAATTGATTGAAAAGCATACGGTTCAATTTGCTGTACGGGTTGACCATTCACCTCTTGAAAGACCGTCCGCAGTGATTCATGACGTTCTATTAGTTGATTCCATCCCGTTTCCAATGCTTCAAGTAGCCAATTCCCTGTAAGACGGCATACCATTGGCATATTGTAAAGGGCACTATTAGGTGTAAATTGATCAATAAACCATAAACGTTGTTGGGCATAAGATAGTGGAATAGCATCTCCTCGTTTCATTGGTATTAGTGGCGGAATCTCTCGTTTTTTATCTCCTTTACGTAACTGTTCTAATCGCTTTGCCAGTGACTCCACCGTTGTATATTCAAATAGTTCACGTACTGGTAATTCGATTTGAAAAATTCTCTGTAAACGTGACACTACTTGAGTAGCTAGTAGTGAATGACCACCGATTTCAAAAAAGGAATCCTGAACACTAATATTTTTTATTCCTAACACTTGGCTCCAAACGGAAACGATGAGCTCCTCCACTGGTGTTCGTGATGAAGTAATATCTTCACTTATGAACTGTTCTTCTAATTCCAATAATGCTTTCCGATTCACTTTACCATTTGGAGTGAGTGGCATACCTTCAATTTGGAAAAAGTATGCCGGAACCATATAATGTGGTAATTGCTTCTTGAGATATTCACGCCATTCTCCAGCATCCCCTTCACCCACTACATAAGCTACTAACTGCTTATCTCCTGGTCGTTCTTCCTTCACCAACACGACTGCCTCTTTTACAGATGCGTGATCATGTAAAGCTGCTTCAATTTCTCCCAATTCAATTCGGAATCCTCTAATTTTAACTTGGTTATCTATTCTTCCAATATATTCTAAGTTACGATCATTCATATATCTCACCAAGTCACCCGTTCGATATAATCGTTCCCCGTCCTTAAAAGGATGCGGAATAAAACGTTCAGCAGTTAAATCCGGTCGATTGAAGTAGCCACGTGCCAATCCTACTCCTCCAAGGTAAAGTTCCCCTGCCACACCAATCGGGACCACTTGTTGATATTGATCTAACACATACAACTCTGTATTATCAATCGGACGACCAATCGGAATAAGCATTGCTTCTTTTTCTAAATCACAATCGTAATAAGTCACATCCACAGTCGCTTCAGTAGGACCATACAAGTTAATTAACTTTGTTTGCTGAACATTGTAAAAGATCCCCTTAAACCGGCGAACCTGCTCAGTGTTTAACGCTTCTCCACTAGTAAAAACTTGAATTAAAGACGATACATCCCTTTTCGAATTATATAGTTCCATATAATCTAAGAAAGTAGATAACATCGACGGAACAAAGTGCATGGTGGACACGCGATATCGTTCAATATACTCCTCAATCACCGCAGGATCTTTCTCTCCTCCTGGTGGAAGTAAACAAACACGTGCTCCTACAAATGACCACCAAAATAATTCCCATACAGAAACATCAAATGAAAACGGTGTCTTTTGTAGGATTGTATCCTCCTCGGACAATGGGTATTTTTTCTGCATCCACTGTAGGCGGTTGATAACGGAATGATGTTCAATCATTACCCCCTTTGGATTTCCCGTCGAACCCGAAGTGTATATAATATAGGCTAAGTTATTTGCTGTTACTCCACTTACCGGAGCTAAATTACTCTCTTTAGAAATCATCACTTGATCCCGGTCTAAACAAATTGCTTGAATATCTTTAGGTAACCAGTCCTGTAGTGCCTCTTTTGTTAACAGCGCTTGAATTTGTGAATTCTCCAAAATATATCTCAGGCGGTTTTCAGGATAACTTGGGTCCAGTGGGACATAAGCCCCACCTGCCTTCAAAATCCCAAAGAGACCGATAATCATATCAGGAGAACGTTCAATACATATACCAACCAATGATTCAGGTCCGATACCTCGTTTTTGTAGAAAATGTGCCAATTGATTCGATTTTTCATTTAGTTCTTGATACGTTAGCTTTCCACCCTCATAAACTACCGCCACTGCATCAGGCGTCCGTGCAACTTGCTGCTCAAATAGCTCATGAATCATACAATCATGACCATAAACTACGTCCGTATCATTCCATTCTTCTAGGAGTTGATTTTGCTCAGTATCCGATAGCATTGACAGCTTTGTATATGATTCATCTGGATGATACGTGATTTCATTTAGCCAGTTCTCAAAATGTCCTGCCATACGTGCAATGGTACTACTATCAAATAAATCCGTGTTGTATTCAAATGAGACGAATAGACCTTCTTCCACTTCATAGGCAGTTAAGCTCAAATCAAATTTAGCAATAGACATATTACTTTCTACCATTTCAATACTTCTATCAGGCAAATCTAGTCGTTCTTGTTTTATATTCTGTAGCGTAAACATGGTCTGAAATATAGGGGAATGACTCATGCTTCGTTCAGGTTGCACAGCTTCTACCACTTTTTCAAATGGTATATCTTGATATTCGTAAGCTTTTAACGCCTTTTTCTTTGTTTGGTTCAAAATCTCCCGAAAAGTAGGGGTGCCACTCAAATCTGATCGATAAACCAACGTATTAACAAAGAAACCAATTAATCCTTCTACTCCCTTATGGTTCCGATTTGCAATCGGGCTACCAACTAGAATATCTTTTTGTCCCGTATAACGAGCAAGAAAGCTCTGGTATGCGGCCATTAAAGTCATAAATAAAGTAGATCCTTCTTGTCGACTTATATCCTTCAATTGACTGAGCAATTTATAAGGAAAAATCACATGATGCGCAGCCCCAGAGTAAGTCTGCTTAACCGGTCGAGGTCGATCCACTGGCAGTTGTAAGATAGGAAGCTCACCAGACAATTCTTCCTGCCAATACGTAAGCTGACGATTTAGCACATCACCTTGCAACCACCCCTTTTGCCACTTCGCAAAGTCTGCATATTGAATAGATAATGAACTTAATTTAGCAGGATTTCCGCCCGTTTCTTCTTCATAGAAAGCAAGGAATTCATTCATGAATATACCAATGGACCAAGCATCAGAAATAATATGATGCATCGTACACAGTAATAACCATTCATCCTTCTCTAATTGAACAAGCTGATTACGAATTAAAGGACCATTCATTAAATCAAATGGTTCTTGCGCTTCTCTCGCAATTAAACTATCTACCTCTTTTTCTTTTACTTCTAGAGGAAGTTGAGAGTAATCCCTTACAGGTAATGCTCTAGGAAGGAATTCGACAATTTGTTGCACAGGCTGTTCTCCTATTTCTTTAAAAACAGTTCGTAATGATTCATGACGTTCAATGAGTCGATTGAATCCCTTCTCTAATGCTTCAGGTATCCAATTTCCTTTTAGATGCCATACGGTTGGAATATTATATAAAGAACTGTTTGGGTTAAATCTGTCCATAAACCACAAACGTTGTTGTGCATAAGACAACGGGAGTGCTTCTTTATTCTCCTTTTTTTGCATTTGCTTCTGAAGCCATGCTCTCTTCTCAGGAGAAAGTGAACTCAGCTTTGCAAGTAAATCACTTCTCATTTTTTTACCCCTTCCTCAATCAAATTACTCTCAAATATCCCTTGTGCTTCTTCCTCTGATAACTCTTCTAATTGCTTAAGCAGTTCCAGTAATTCTTCATCATTACTCACTTCTGCTTCTTTTTGAATATAATCTTGAAGGCTTATATTCTCCTTACTATCATTCTGCATTTCTTGATTTTTGTTATCGAGCAATTGATCAATCTGTTCTGCCAATTGCTGCACCGTATGAAACATAAATAAATCATGCAATGATATCTCGATTCCAAAAGCCTCTTTAAGATTGGAAACAGCTTGCGTAGCAAGTAATGAATGTCCACCAATTTCAAAAAACGAATCTTGAATTCCGATGTTTTCCATGCCTAAAACTTCATGCCATATCGAAACAATTGTTTTTTCCGTAGACGTACGAGGAGCAATATAACAACTCGCTATCTCCTGCTTCTCTGGTGCTGGTAAAGCCTTCCTATCAATTTTTCCATTAGGAGTGAGTGGAAATGCATTTAATCCAACAAAATAGGATGGAATCATATAATTTGGTAGTTGGTCCTTGAGATAATCACGCCACTTTTGAGCACCCCCGTCTCCTACAACATAGGCAATCAAACGTGGATCGCCAGGATAATCTTCCCGCACCATCACAATAGCTTCGTTAACTAATGTATGCTTTTGTAATACCGCTTCGATTTCTCCTAGTTCAATCCGGAACCCACGAATTTTCACCTGATGATCAATTCGTCCAACATACTCCAAATTTCCATCCGGCAAATACCTTACTAGATCTCCAGTCCGGTATACTCGCTCGTCTTCTTTAAACGGATGCGGTATAAATCGATTTTTCGTTAAGTCAGGGCGTTTTAAATATCCACGTGCTAACCCTGATCCACCAATGTACAACTCACCAACTACACCAATTGGAACCATTTTTTGTTCAGCACTCAATACATATACTTCTGTATTGAAGATTGGTTTACCAATTGGTGGTACCCTATGCATGACACCCTTTTCTAATTCCATATACGTGGAATACGTAGTATCTTCAGACGGTCCATATAAGTTGAACACCTTCTCAATCGTACTTCTCTCGTATAAATCTTGAACAAGCGGATATGGTAACGGTTCTCCAGCCAAATTCATTACCTTTACTGAAGAAGGAATTGTTTTTGCTCGAACCAGTTCCTTTGCTGCCGATGGCACAGTATTAACCAAAGTCACACCTTTGGTAGACAACTTGTCTAGATGTAGAGCATTTTCAGCGACAATCACCTTACCACCCATCGTTAAGGGAACAAATACTTCAAAAACAGATAAATCAAAAGATAGTGAAGTTGAAGCTAATACTCCCGCTAATTCCTTTCGAGAATACGTATGATGCGCCCAATGAATCATTGTTACTGTATTCCTGTGCTCAATCATTACTCCCTTTGGATTTCCCGTGGAACCTGAAGTATAGATAATATAGGCTAAGTTATCACCCGTCACTTCACTCGTGCATACCGTAGTAACTTCTTGTTCTATTTCTGCTCGATTACGATCAATACAAATGACGTTAACGAATGTAGGTATAACCATTTTTTGTTGTAACTTTTCCTGTGTCACCAGTACCTTTATTTGAGCATCTTCTAAAATGTACTGCAGTCGACTTTCCGGATACGCTGGATCAATTGGGACATATGCTCCTCCCGCCTTCATAATTCCTAAGAGACCGACAATCATCTCGGATGAACGTGTAACGCAAATCCCAACCAATGTTTCGCATGTTACACCATTTTTTTGTAAATAATGTGCCAACTGATTCGAGCGTTCGTCCAACTCTCGATATGTTAGTTCTTCATCTTCGCACACTACTGCAATTGCTTCTGGTGTTTTTTTCACTTGTTCTTCAAACATTGTATGAATCGTACTATCTTCTATATCTATAACGGCTGATTCATTCCATTCCTCTAGTAGTTGCTTATATTCCACTTTCGATAACATATTCAATTCTGATAATAAACATTTTGGATAAGAGGCAATTTGATTTAACCAATGTTCAAAATGATTTACCATACGTTTAATGGTTGTATCATTAAACAAATCAGTATTATATTCAAAGGTTAGTGATAATCCTTCTTCCGTCTCAGAAGCAAATAAACTCAAATCAAATTTGGCAACAGAAACATAGCTTTCCATGAGTTCCATTTGTCTTTCGGATAGCTGAAGAAACTCTTGTTTCGTATTCTGTAAAGTAAACATAGTTTGGAATATTGGTGAATGACTTGTATTCCGTTCAGGTTTTACGGATTCTACCACTTTCTCAAATGGGATGTCCTGATACTCGTATGCTTTTAGTGCTTTTTTTCTTATCTGCGACAATAGTTCTTGGAACGTCGGATTTCCACTGAAATCAGCTCGATAAACTAACGTATTTGCAAAGAATCCTATTAATCCCTCAATCTCTTTCACATTTCGATTAGCGATGGGGCTTCCAACTATAATGTCGTCCTGTCCTGTATAACGAGAAAGGAAGCTTTGATACGCTGCCATCAATGTCATAAATAAAGTGCATCCTTCTTGCAAACTTAAATCTTTGAGCTTTTCCTGTAAGGAATTCGCCACTATTAAGGACTGACTTGCACCACGATGGGTTTGAACTGCAGGTCGAGGACGATCCATCGGTAATTGTAAAACCGGTAGTTCCCCAGATAATTCTTCCTTCCAATATTGAAGATGCTGATTCAAACTCTCCTCTTTTTCCATTCCTTCTGCCACATGACAAAATCTGCATATTGGATAGATAACTCCTTCAATTCCACTGGTTTTCCGGTTAGTGCTCCTTCATAAAAAGCCATCCATTCTTCAAGTAAGATTCCCATTGACCATCCATCTGAAATAATATGATGCATCGTACAAATGAGAACCCATTCTTCCCTGTCCACTTTCAATATTCGTGTTCGAATCAGAGGACCTTGTCCAAAATGAAATGGTTCCTCCGCCTCGTTTTGAATAAGGCGTTTCATTTCTCTTTCCCTATCTTCCAAAGAAAGATCTGTTAGATTCGTTTGAGGAATATGCCTGAACACATGAGATTGAACCTGTTGAAAAGGTTCACCCTCTTGTTCTAGAATTGTCGTCCTTAATGATTCATGACGCTCCAACAATTGATTCCATCCGACCTCCAATGCTTCAATTGACCATTTACCTGTTAAGCGACACGCTGCATGAATATTGTACATAGCACTATTTGGCATTAATTGATCAATAAACCATAGACGTTTCTGCGCATAGGAAAGTGGGATAACTTCTTCTCGTTTCATAGGTACAAGAGGAGCAACCTCTCGTTTTTTATCTTCTTTTCGTAACTGATCCACTCGTTTCGCCAATGCTTCCACTGTATCGTGCTTGAAAAGTTCACGTAATGGAATTTTAATTTGGAACATTTCTTGCAATCTAGAGACAATTTGAGTAGCAAGTAGTGAGTGCCCACCACGTTCAAAGAAGGAATCCTGAATGCCAATATTTTCTGTTCCTAACACTTGACTCCAAACCGAGGCAATAAGCTCTTCCGATGGCGTCCGAGGTAGCACATTTAAATCTTCAATAGCTTGCTCATCAGGTGCTGGCAAGGCCTTTCGGTCAATTTTCCCATTTGGAGTAAGCGGGAAGTGTTCTAAATCTATAAAGTGCGCTGGAATCATATGATTTGGTAATTGTTTTTGTAAATACTCTCTCCACTCCTCGGTATTTCCATCGCTTATTACATATGCAACCAATCGTTGATCACCTGGACGATCTTCTCTAACTAATACGACAGCCTCTTTAATAAACGAACATTTTTCTAAAGTCGCTTCAATTTCTCCTAATTCAATCCTAAAACCACGCATTTTGACTTGGTGGTCCATTCTACCTATAAATTCTAAATTCCCATCAGTTAAATATCTTACTGAATCTCCTGTTCGATATAGTCGTTCCCCAAATCGATATGGATGCGAAACGAATTTTTCAGCAGTAAGATTCGGACGATTTAAGTATCCACGTGCTAAACCAGCACCACCAATATATAACTCACCCTCAATTCCTATTGATTGCAAGCGTTGATTTTGGTCTAATACATATAATTGCGTGTTCTGTATTGGCTGCCCAATAGAAACAAATTCTTGATTAGGCTGAATATCAAATGCATTCACATAAATAGTGGCTTCAGTTGGCCCATAAAAGTTGGTTAATTTCACTTGTCCACTATAATTCCATTTCTGTTGAAATCGTCTAACCAACCCTGAACTTAGTTCTTCTCCACCAGAAAATACATGGCGTACGGACGAACAATTCATATTCAATTCAATATGATTGAAGTGGTCTAAGAAAACAGATAACATCGAAGGTACAAATTGAACTATAGTAACCTGATGTTGTTTAATCACTTCAGCTATAATAGAAGGATCTTTTTCTCCACCTGGAGGTAGGAAAGATACACTTGCACCAACGTGAATGCCCCAAAACAATTCCCAAACAGAGACATCAAATGAGAATGGCGTTTTCTGCAAGACCACATCCTTTTCAGAAAGCGGATATTTATGTTGCATCCATTCTAGATAATTAATTACTGAATGATGCTCAATCATTACTCCCTTTGGATTCCCTGTAGATCCTGAAGTATACATAACATACGCTAAATTTTCTCCTGTTACACCACTTATACATGGGGTTGATTCTTCTTTTTCAATTGCAGTGTAATCTTTATTCATACAAATCGTTTCTATATTTTCAGATACAAACAAATTTTTAGAATTCTCTTCCGTCACTAGTACTTCGATTCCAGCATCCTCTAATATATATCGAAGTCGACTCTCTGGATAAGTAGGGTCAAGTGGAACATACGCTGCTCCTGATTTTAGAATACCTAATAACGCTATCATCATTTGTAATGAACGTTCCATATATACCCCAACTAGAAACTCTGGGCCTACACCATGCTTTTGTAGATAATGAGCTAGCTGATTTGCACGCTTCTCCAACTCTTTATAGGTAATTTGTTCATTTTCGTAACTAGCCGCGATTGCTTCCGGTGTTTTTTTAACTTGCTCCTCAAACATCGTATGAATCATGCCTTCAGCCGAATAATTAAATTGAGTATGATTCCATTCCTCTAGTAACTGTATCTGTTCTTCTTCTGTTAAATGAGTAATTTCAAATAGTTTTGAATCTAGGCTCTTCGTCATCTGAATTAATATTTGCAATAAGTGATTCTGAATCAGATTTATTGTTTCTTCATTAAAATAGCTTCGATCATACATCAACTTTAAAGTAATTTTCTTACCGGGCATTACAATGAGTGTTAAAGGATAATTTGTTTGTTCCGTGCTTGTAACATCTAGTAATCTTAAATCATCATTTCTCTCACCTTGAATTGGATAATTTTCAAACACATACAAGGTATGGAATAAGGAGCTATTTCGCGGAACCTCACTCCAGCCTTGAATATCTATCAACGAATTATACTCATACTGTCTTCGTTCCATTTCTTTCATTTGTATTTTACGAAGCCAATCTACTACTGATGTATTATCCGTTAATCGAATTCTGGTAGGTAATGTGTTAATAAATAGCCCCACCATATTCTCTGCTCCCATTAAATCAGTAGGACGTCCAGCGCTAGTTACGCCAAATACGACGTCACTGTCACCGCTATACCTACTCATCAAATAAGCCCATGCACCTTGTACTAACGTATTCAACGTTAATCGACTATTTCGTACCCACTCTTGTAACTTCTCAGTAAGTTTCTCAGATACTTGATAAACACACTCTCCATAGCCCTTCTCTTGTCCTTGATCCTTTCTTTCCATTGCTAATGGCGTAGGTGCATAGAACCCTTTTAATTCTTCTTTCCAAAATTCCTCTGCTTGACTTTGATCTTGTTTATTTATCCACTGGATATATTTTTTATAAGGAAGAGATTTAGGAAGAGTCAATAATTCTCCCTTTATCATCTTGAGATAAACTTCCATCACTTCACTAAAGACCAATGACACACTCCATCCATCTAGCAAAATATGATGATGTGTCCAAATAATTCTCGTTTCCTCTTTTGCTTCTTTGATCGCAGTGACTCTCATCAATGGTGCTTCATCCAATAAAAATCCTTTTCTACGATCTACATTCAAAAACTGTTGTAATTTCTTCACCCTTTCCTCATGTGGATAGGTGCTCCAATCCTCTTGATGAATAGTAAAAGGAAGACGTTGGTAAACCGCTTGTAGTGGCTTTTCTACTTCCTCCCATACAAATACTGAACGTAAAACCTCATGTCGATTAATAACATATTCCCAAGCCTTTTCAAAAGTATCAACATCCAATTGCCCCCCGAGCAAGAAACCTACTTGTACAATATAGGAAAAAGAATGTTCATCATCTTGATCGTATAAAGTATGAAACAGTATTCCTTTTTGCAAAGGTGATAAACCATATATATCAATAACGTCTCCCATTTTTACACCCTCTTCTTTGTTAATTTAAGTAATACTTTGCTCAAGCTTTCTTCCGTAAGATCCTCTGCATCAGCAAAATCTGATACCGTAAAAGCAGACTCTGTTGTTGGTTTATTTATAAGTTGACGAAGATGCCTCAACATACCATCTGCTATCACTTGAATTTTTAATTTAGAAAACTGTTTCCTACTATACATCCAAATAAAATGTAACTTTTCATCTTTCACCATTCCGATAACATCAATTAGATGAGATGGTTTGGAATCTGGAGCATGATCTAAAAATGTAAATCCTGTCTCTTGCATAAACAAAGAGTCCCTTGAAAACACCTGATCAAATTGGCCCAAATAGTTAAAGCTTATTGAAGGCTTTTGCTGATAAAACGGAAGTAATCCTTTATTCAAGTAACGTAAAATGCCATAGTCAACTCCGCGATTTGGGATTCGACGCAATTGCTCTTTGACTGCCTTTAACCCTTCAATAGGTGTCTGAGTTCCTTGAAAATTGAGATGAACGGGATAAATACTCGTGAACCAGCCCACTGTCCTTGATAAATCAATACCTTCAATCATCTCTTCTCTCCCGTGTCCTTCTAGATGAATAGAAACAGTTTGCTGATTTGTACAATCGACGATAGCTTGTCCTAATGCCGTTAATAGTACCTCATCAATCCTTGTCTTATGAGTGACTAGAACTTCGTGAAACAATGCTTGTGTTTCTTCTATTCCTAAAGTCCTCGTCACTTGATCAATCGATTCTTCTGTCGTTTCTTGTATTGGATAGTCCATTGGAATTTTCATCGTTTCTTTTTCTACTTGTTCATTCCAATAATCCTTTACTTCTTTTGAAATACCCGAATCACTGTATGTCTGAAGTCGTTCAGACCATTCTTTAAAAGATGTACTTTTCGCAGGTAAGCGAATTTCTTGACCTTGTTTCATCTGGTTATATACCACCTGTAAATCTTCCAATAGAATCCTCCATGACACTCCATCTACTACTAAATGATGTATCACCCAGAATATTCGATCATTTTCAGTCAAGTTATCTTCAAAGTACACTACTTTCATTAACGGACCAGTAATTAAATTGAAACTAGCTTGATGAATATTCATCTCTTCTTGTATTATTTTATTCCACTCTTTTTCATTAACTTGATTCCGTTTTACAACATGGAGTACTGACAGCTCATCAGTCCCTTCATTTCTCTGTCTCCACGTTCCGTTTGGTAACTGTTCGTACCGGAAACGTAAAGCATCATGATGTTTCAGTAAATTTAATATCGCTCCCTCTAGTAATTTCACATCCAATCTTTCTTTTACTCTTAAAAGCATTGATTGATTCCAATGCTCTGTATGTGGATGTTCTTGCTCGAAGAACCAGCACTGAATTGGAGTAAGAGGCACATCACCTATCACAATTCCCTGCTCCGCTTGTACTCCCTGCGTTTCTATAGCCACTTGTGCCAGCTCAGCGATAGTTGGGCATTCAAACATTTGCTTTGGAGTCAGTTTTAACCCCACTTGACTTGCTTGAGATATGATTTGAATACTGAGAATCGAGTCGCCACCAATTTCAAAGAAATTATCATAGATTCCCACCTTTTTAACACCTAATACTCTCTTCCAAATGGTAGTTAGTATTTGTTCGTTACTATTCCGAGGGCCAACACATTCACTATTAATCTGCTTTTCCTCCGGCATAGGTAAGGCCTCACGATCAACTTTACCGTTAGTTGTAAGTGGAATAGCTTCCATCGCCACAAATCCCGAAGGAACCATATAACTTGGTAGTTTCGCTTTAAGATATTCTCTCCACGCATCTACATTTCCATCTCCTACAACATATGCTACTAATCGTTTATCGCCTGGCTGATCTTCTCTTACAATTACAACTGCCTCTTTTACATATGCATATGTATGTAAAGTAGACTCAATTTCCCCAATCTCAATTCGGAAACCACGTATTTTAACCTGATGATCAATTCTTCCATGATAATCTAGATTCCCATCTGGCAAATACCTCGCTAAGTCTCCTGTCCGGTATAATCTTGCTTTCAGATCACTACTAAATGGATGAGATATAAAACGCTCTGCTGTTAATTCAGGTCTATTTAAATACCCACGTGCAAGCCCTGCCCCGCCAATATAAAGTTCACCATCAACACCTATAGGAACAGGTTGTTGATAAGCGTCTAGTATATACACTTCTAAATCGGGAATCCGCTTTCCAATATTACTTCTTGAAACATGCTGCACATCATCTAAAGTAATTGGATAATATGTAACATGAACTGTAGTTTCTGTAATTCCATACATATTAATTAACTGTGGTTTTTTCTCCCCATACCTTTGAAACCACGGTAACAAGCTAGTAGGTTCTAACGCTTCTCCGCCAAATATGACATAACGCAGCTGCAAATTTTTATTCTTATCTTCTTGTTCACACACTTGTATTAATTGTCGAAATGCGGAAGGTGTCTGATTTAGAACTGTGACTTCTTCCTCCACCAATAATTGATAAAAATCCTTAGGTGATCGACTAATCCAGTACGGAACAACAACTAATTTTCCACCATATAATAACGCTCCCCAAATTTCCCATACTGAGAAATCAAATGCATACGAATGAAAAAGCGTCCAAGTATCTTTTTCATTAAACTGATACCAACAATCCGTCGATTTAAATAACCGAATGACATTGTGATGTTCTATCATAACGCCCTTTGGATTTCCCGTTGATCCCGAAGTATAGATTACATATGCCAGATTTTTGGGACCGACACTAGAAACCGGCAAAGTCTTACTTTCTTTCCCAATCTCATCTTGATCACGATCCAGGCAAATCGACTCAACATTTTCTGGTAACCAGTTCAATTCTTTTAAACTTTCTTGCGTTACGAATAACTGAATGCTAGCATCTTCTAAAATATATTGAAGTCGTTGCTCTGGATATGTTGGATCAAGTGGGACATAAGCCCCACCAGCCTTCAAAATCCCTAAAATACCTACAATCATCTCGTGGGAACGTTCAACGCACAGTCCAACTAAAGTATCAGGTCCTACTCCTTTTTTCTGCAGATAATGAGCTAACTGGTTTGCACGTCCATTAAGCTCCTTATAAGTAATTTTTTCTTTTTCATACGTAACTGCAATAGCATTTGGATAAATCATCGCTTGCCGTTCGAACATTTCATGAATAGTTACTTGAGGCGGGACATCCAGTTTAGGATTGTTGAACTCAACTAAACTTTTTCTTTTATCTTCCTCAGAAATGATTTCTATTTCAGCCACCTTCTGCTTTGGGTTTTCAAAAGTGTTTTCCATTATCGCTAACATCACGTTAAAAAACCGTTTTATCTCTTCCTTAGAAAATAGCTCCTCACGATAATCAATATGTACATGTAAAGAGTCTATATCAATTAGATTTTCAATATGCACTGCAAAATCTTGTACTTCTTCACGGTTTGGAATCCATAGTGAGTCACCACTTTCATCACGATCCCTATAATCAATCGTAGTTCCGAAAAGTCTCACATTACTGTTATTCTCTTTATTAATCTGCTTTAATAACAAATCAAATGGATATTTCTGGTGTCTTAATGATTTACTTTGTTTTCTGGACACCCTACTAATAAATGAAAGTACTTCTTCTTCTGGATCAATATCCATTCTTAAAGGAACTGTACTCACCATCATTCCAATCAATTTTCGTTCCATTTTAGTCATACGGTTGCCGTAAGCCATTCCTAAACCAATATCAAACGATGAGGTCCACCGATACATGGACAACGAGAAAGCAGCAACAAAAAGGGTGTATAAACCAAAATTGTAATCTTCAGAAAATTTTTCTATCTTTCTCTTCAAATGCTCCGTTAATATAAACGTCTCACGTGATGCTTTGGTACTAACTTGGTACGTATTATAAGGCTTCAACCCGGTCATAGATGGCAGTGTTTTAAATTCCTCTAACCAAAATTTTTGATCTTTTTGAAAACGACTACTATTCAAGTATGTTTGTTCATTGGTCAGAAATTGAACATATGAATTTTTAATTTCGCCTTCCTCATTCTCGTTATGCATGTCATAATAATATTTTGCAATCTGCTCAGTAAATATTTGAATTGATAAACCATCCATAATAATATGATGAACATTTCCAAAGACTGCACATTCATTATCGTTTAATTTTATTAAAGCGAAATAGTATAAATTGGAATTAAATAATGTAAACGTTTCTTTTGTTTTCTGCTCAATCCATTCCTCAAGCAAATTTGTATTCTCCACATTACTGAAATCAAAAAACTCAAATTCTTGTTCTTCATGTTTAATAAAATATTGTTTCGGTTCCTGATGCCCATTTTCTTTTAACCTAATGCACAGACCGTCATTTTCACTGATAACGCGATTCACAACTTGGTTTAATTTTGAATAGTTCATTTTCCGATGAAGTTTAAATAAAAATCTTAAATTACATATTCCTTTATCAGAATGAATAACTTCTGTATACCATATTCTTCGCTGCGGATGGCTTAATGGATAACATTCCTCATTGGTCATAAAAATCTTCCCTTCAAAAATTATTTGCTCTTATTGGTTCGTGTTTATGTTTAGCCCATAAATATTTCTGCAGTGAAACTCCAATTACTCCAATAATAACAAGCCCAATCCCTCCATAAACATAGAGTTGAGTTACTCCAAATAAATGCACTAATGGGCCACTCATAGCAGGGGAAATAATTAAAACTGCGTTTGTTAAACTGCTTTGTATACCAAATACTCTTCCTACTTGATCTTGATCGGATTCTATTTGTAATATGACTTGATTAGATACAAGCATCAGCCCACTTCCAATACCAGCGATAAAACTAATTAAATAGGCTAAAACGAAGACCGTACCGGGCGTTATCAAACCAATCCCCCCAAAACCAATTCCCATTAAAACCATACCTCCACATACTACCCAGCCATATTGAAATTGTTTTAATTTCTGAGTTAGTAATGCACCAAGTATTCCGCCAAGACCAATAATAGAAATGATATATCCCATTTTACTTTTATCATGTGGGAATAAACTCTTAAATAAAGTTGGGAATTGTGAGTCTACTAATTGTAATACTGCCATGGCTATTGTAACGAAAATCATGGTTGATAATATTATCCGATTAGATAACACATAACCCCACCCTTGTACCCAAGCGGTCCAAGTACTTTGTTTTTGCTTTTCAACAAATTCTTTCGATATAGTTTCTTTAAATTTTATTGTGGGTATGAGAACTAAGGTAGCTAATAAACAACTTATAGCTCTTATAATGAGGCAGAACTCTGGTTGAAACCAACTCAGCAACATGCCCCCTATAAGTGGGCCTACTATCTTTGTACCCTGCTCTACTATTCCGTTGATACTTACTGCTTTAGTAAGCAAGTCCGGGGATACAATCTGTCTTGTTAGTGTTTGCTGTGCAGGATAATAGAAAACAATAAAAATGGAACGAATCATTAATGCCACTAAGAGCCAGTGGATATCTTGTACAAATAAAAGAGCAATTGTTATTAGACCAACCATTAGATTACAGAACATCATAATTGGAATTTTTCTAAAACGATCTGCAATAACACCTGCCCATGAGCCAAAAATAATTCCAGGAAGTGCATATGCAACAGGAATCAATCCAATCATAGTAGGATCTACTTCCCATTCAAACCCAACTATAGTCATAATCGCTAACATATCAATAAAAACACCAAGCATAAGCAATGAATAGGCAGAGAAAACTTGTAAATAAACCCTATTTCCTAATAGGCCTTTTGAATCAATAGTTTTCATAAAAGCAAGCTCCTTAGGTTACTAATATAAACGCTTTTGCGTATAAGGTACCTCTTTATTAAACTTAATTAATCATTATTGACATCTCACCTAGAATTTAACTTCGTCAAAACTCAAACCACTCTTGTTTTTCATATATTTAAAATAGTCAGACAAACGAAAGCGTACCTATTTCTTCATTTTTATATCAACTGTTACAAAATATATCTTTACCTTACACTAATAACAGCTAAACGTTTCCTTAATATAACCCTTTACAGTCGTTTGCACATTCAATTCACATCCTTTTTAAAGTTGGCTTTTTTCTATCTCAAATACTATCACACAAATATTTCACCTACTATATTCATAAAGTTGAAATATTTGAATCAGAAAATTCGGATAAAAAACTAAATCCACAAATCATACCAAACAATTATTTAGTTATATTGTCATTTTATAGATAGCTTTAGCCATAAGGATATCAAGAATTAAGTTTTTTAATTTTATTAACATAATAGTTTATAGAGACTATAAATCCTACTAAACAAAAAAATAAATATACAATAAAGTATATTTATTTTTTCTTATCCTACATATTTTCTATGCAAATTAATTCCAATAACTAAAGTTGATAATAAAAATATAATATTACCAATCACTAATGTACTCATAACAAGAATTGAATAATATAGTATTAATACTTCTGCACCTACTACCTATTTTATTTATTGGATATTTATACTTCAAAAAAAATTACACATCATTCACAATTAGGATACATACCCAAAATATCATTTGAACATGTTATTATATTTTAAGATAATATAAAATCAGTTTTTCTATAAGAGAACTTAATTTTTATGTAGTACGAAATTGTTAGTAATACAGCATATACTAATTTAGTTATAAAAACATTTAAAGACCACCTATTTCCATAAGTGATCTTTCTTTGTGATTCTGTATTTGTGCACTACTGTAGAAATATATCGTAGAAACGCTTTGTTTGCTAAATGTTTAGTTCTTTCCATTTACTAAAAAACATAGCTTCATACACTTAATATCATATTCGTTACATTGCAAACTATTATTTTGTCTTCTGTACAGGCAAACTACTAAAAATCAATTCAGCAACTTTTACATATCCTTTTGAGTTTGGATGAATTAAATCCTTAGACCAAAGCGTATTGTCATTAACTAAATGATGATTCCAAAAATCAACATGATGAAGCTTATACTCTCTGCTCAGTGAATGTATAACTTCATTTGCCTCTAATAATTGTTCTTTTATTTCTTGTTTTTTTTCAGAAGCAAAAGGAAGCCTAACTGTAAAATCAGGAAGGTTTGCTATAATAATATCAGCCCCTGCTTTACTTAATGTATCTATCATAAATTCCATATCGTTCTTATATGCATCATGATTCCAACGTCCTTTTAAAACATCGTTTGCCCCTGCAATGAGACTAACCAAATCTGGATTAAAAGTTAACGCCTTTTCCAATTGCTGCAAGCGAATTTCTTCAGTTACTAACCCACGCTTTGCAAAATTGGCATATTCTATATCTTTTTCACACAGTTGAACAAAATGATCTACCCAGCTTTTTAATGCAATTCCCTCAACTTCATCCCCTATCCCCTCTGTAAAACTATCACCAATTGCTACAAATCGCTTCCACATATGTATTCCCCCTTTATTTTTAAACATATCTATACTATACAATAGCTCACACCGTAATTGTTATTTCTAAGTGGTTTTCGATTTCAATTATATTCCACTTTACTATATTTACATTTAGAATCCAAAATTGACCGATTCCCAAGTATACTAAGGAATCGGTCATATTCGTATATTTACTAAAGAAATAAAATCCCTCTAGGACTTATACTTTTTTCAAAAAATTTGTTGTTCTTTGTTTTGCCCAGTTGATACATTTCTTTTCGATTACATGATACGAAACTATAGAAAAAAGTAGTGTCATTGCAATGCACAAAGTAAGAAGAAAAAATTACACCCTGACATTCCAAGCTATCCACATAAGAATCTATAGTGCTTTGAAACCTTTTGTTTCAAACTAATATTTAGTTGTATCCTATAAAATTAGCTTTTTACTATATCAATCGTACGATCCCACATACCACTAAAAAAAGATCCTGTTTTACGTATAAAACGTGTAAGCCAATTTGCTTGTTCCACATCAGATTTTGTTACAAGGTCTATTTGTAATGAATTACCTGATAAGAACCCAGGATCTGTATTATCTTTAGACGAGATAATCATTTTACTAATTGTTACACCTTTTTTAATAGGCGCTTCTTGTTCCGTATTCGATACTTTAAATTCTTTTTTATAAATGTCTTTATTGCCCTTCGGCATTGGAAGTGAAACAGCTTGCTTCGTTTGAACTACTACATCTTTGTCTTTTGCATTTGCCACTCGAACTGTTTCATGTCCTTTTATTACTGAATCTTTTCCGTAGACATTCTTCACTTCAAAATTCGCAAATCCATAATCGTATAATTTCTTTGTTTCATCAAAACGTGCCGTATGAGATTTTGCTTTTATCACTACAGAAATTAGGCGCATACCATTTCTTTCTACTGTACCAGTGAAACAATCTCCCGCTTCTGGAGTCGTTCCTGTTTTCAAACCATCTACACCTTCATATTGCTTAATTAAACCTTTTAACATCCAGTTAAAGTTCGCCATATCAATTGGATATTTACCACCCTCTTGGAATGTTTTTTTAGGAATTTTTGCTGTATTTAATATTTGGGGGAAATCTTGAATAAGACGTTGTGCTAAAATTGCACAATCCCTTGCAGACATTTTATTTTTCTCGTCTAGAGTTGTCCCTTCTAGATGATATCCTTTTAAATCTTGATTTGTTAAGCCGGTAGAGTTTACAAATTTATAGTCTTTCATACCAAACTCTTTCGACTTATCGTTCATCATTTTTACAAAATTGACTTCTTTACCAGCAATCTGTTCAACTAAAGCAATTGTTGCACCATTTGCAGAGTAAATTGCCATTGCCTCATATAACTCTTTTACCGTATAAGAGCCACCATTTTCTAATGGAACATTTGATAGTGAACGATCTTGCGAAATCTTATGTGCATATTCAGAGATTTTAACTTTTTGATCCCATTTAAGTTTTCCTTTATCCACCGCTTCATGAACTAAGTATTCGCTCATCATTTTTGTCATACTAGCAATTGCCAATGATTCATCTGCATTTTTTTCATATAAAATTTTTCCGGAATTTGCTTCTATTAAAATTGCTGATCCTGCTTCAACGTCTATAGCAGGAACTGTTTCCGCTGCTGCTTTTCCAATTGTAACGACCATGCTACAAAATAGTGTAAGCACTGTTACTATTGCAATAACTCTCTTGCAAAACATACCTTTCACTTCTGTTACCTCCAATTTCTTTGTACTCAAAAAAAGCGTTATTCTAACATAATCCCGCAAAAAATAGACAGTGTTCTCAAATTATATATACATATAAAACGTTAGAATCGCTTTCATATAGACCACCTCATCCGACACTTTTAGGTGCGCTAATACTTTGTATTCCCACACATATCCTTATTTTTAATCCCCTTATATTTTTCAAAATGATTCACACTTTCATATTTTTTAGGATTACAGTTAATAGACAATCTAAATAATACATTTGTTCCACATTTACAAAAAATAAAAAACTACACCCTATACTGGATGTAGTTTTTCTAACTGATTTATTTATTTTTCACTTCATTTTTATAAAAAGCAAATAATGGTTCGATGGATGGACTAGATAACAGCGGAATTGCCTTCTCAATCAATTTCCTATCCCAATCAAACCAACGCATTTCCATTAACATGTTTATTTCTGTATCAGTGAATCGTTTCTTTATTTCCTTAGCAGGATTTCCACCAACTATTGTATACGGCGGAACATCTTTACTTACGACTGATCCTGCAGCAACAATTGCACCTTCACCAATAGTAACGCCAGGCATTATTATAGCATTCATTCCAATCCAAGCATCACTTTTAATGACTGTATCTCCCTTAGGTTCATATGATTGTTTAATTTGCTCAGCGAATGGATATACTGTAATCCATTCTGAGTGATGATTATGATTACCACCCATTAAAATGACTACCCCGCTTGCAATGCAAACATAATTCCCAATAATGAGTTTGTCAAGGTGCCATCCCATCTGTTCAATTGGATTGAACAGTGCTTGGGACTTAGCATCTCCCCACAAATACCTTACACAGCCATCTTCAAAATTTTGATGACTATAATAGCCTGAATAATAGGAGTACTCTCCTACTTCAATGAGTGGATTTGTTACTATATCTTTTATATACTTTGTTTCTGACCAATGATTAAATAATGGATGCTTCATAACTTTATTCCTCGCTTCTAAGTATTATATATATTGCTATTTACTTAGAAGCTTACTACGACTGCTACATTTTTTAGCTTTCTCAAACGACGAATCATTATCTTCAAGCCTTTCTTTTATACTATAAAAAAGCATAACGCAATACATTACAATAGTCAAACTGTGTAATTTTGAACACATCTTAAACAGCGTAATACTGCAATAAAAACATGAAAACACTCTAACTTCGATACAAATAATATATTGATTACATTTAGTTTATATTTTGTAAAAAAATTTTAATTGCCATAACAAAGCAAACAATAACCACTATTGGTCGTATTAATGACGTCCCTTTTGTAAGCACCATCTTCGCTCCAATATATGATCCTATAATTTGACCAAGCATCATAATCAACCCAATTGTCCAATCGATTTGGCCAAAAATAATAAAATATAACAAAGCAGCGAAATTACTTGTAAAGTTCAAAATCTTAGCATTTGCAGTCGCCCGTGTAGCACTATATCCACATAAGAGAATGAACGCTAAAGCAATCAAGCTACCTGTTCCTGGGCCGAAGAAACCATCATAAAATCCCAGTAACGGAGCCACTGTTAACGCAAACAACAACATACTTATTTTCCTCGGTCGATCTTCGTTTGCTATATTTGGAGATAATAGAAAATAAATGCCAATAAAAACAAGTAAAAAAGGTAATATCATAATTAGATATTCTGCCCGTATCTGTAAAACAAGCCATCCACCGAAAACTGATCCAAAAAAGGTCATTAAGATGGACAAACGCATTTCTTTAAGATTAATTTCTTTCTTCTTAATAAAAAACACTGTTGCCATGAGAGTTCCGCTACTCCCTTGCAGTTTATTAGTTGCTATCGCTACAGAAGGAGACATACCTACTAATAACATTATCGGGATAGTTATCATACCACCGCCTCCAGCAATCGTATCTATCCATCCTGCTAATACAGCTACTAAAAATAGTAGTATGAGTAATTCAATAGTAAAATCCATACAAAGAATATGGGAAGGCTTGAGCTATTATACCCCAAACCTCCCCATCTTCCCTCCTCTCTTTAAACTAGTTAATTAAATCTTTAAAGTAACTTTCTTTCTGATCACGTAATCGGCTGGAAACGTATTGCCTGCAAACAATTCTTCTTCCGTATTTATTATTTCCAATCGGGATTTTATATTCTTCCTCAGATAACCTTTCTCTACCATGAGTTACATTTGTTTGTTTACCATAGTATGAATTTGGGATAATTAATAAATCTTCAGATGTAAGTGGAACCTTATAAGTAGGCGTTGTTCGTAAGAGTTCTAAAAACATGTCAAATTTCAATTTTTCTTCTTCACTTTCTCCTACATAAATCAATCTATTCTCTGCTCCATTTAAACAAGTTGCAATAATATCACCATTATCATCTAAAAATATAATTTGGTTTATTTCCCCTACAAATCCCGATATTTCACCATCAGCCATTCCTGCGATATGAGCAATAGGCATTTTACTTATCGCCAATATGTCATCTTTACTGAAGAAATTTTCTTCAAGATGCTTTTGAAGTAATTTTGGCGTTCCAATATGAGTTTGAGTTTTTAAATTTAACACTCCT
The DNA here is from genome assembly GCF_040460035.1 of Bacillus cereus group sp. MG1. NCBI lineage: Bacteria > Bacillati > Bacillota > Bacilli > Caryophanales > Bacillaceae > Bacillus > Bacillus cereus group sp. MG1. Next base: position 132,166 of record NZ_JARVGY010000001.1, read on the forward strand.
TTTAATAAAAGAGCATCAACTCTAGTAAATTTTCCACAAGTAATTTCAGACACTATTCGTTCCACGGATTTATTAAGTCTATTTGATACAATTTCTAAATTCGTATTGAATGTTTTCAATCTTGCTTCAATATCTGATTGGTCTTTCATATCTGTATACACTGTGGCATCGTTATGTTGATAAAAGTTCCCGCCACCGGTGCTTGCACCGACATTTCGCAAAACTTCATCGTTATTTAAAGGCGAAATAAGATGAAATCTATTTTTCCCAGCATGTTCGGATGGGTGAATTAAAGCATCATAATTAAAAAGTGTGGCAAAAAGCCATGTGACCCATTCTGCATAAAAATATTTTTTCATTCTATCGTGTTCGTCTTCACCATAATTAAAACCTCTGCGATTTTCCCCAGGTAATAGTGTTTCTATAGGATCACATGGAGTATTTTTAATAAGGATAGGCGGTACGTTCCCGCCACAATTCGCTATTTTTATCATATGTAGTAGGTTTTTCATATCTGAATTCGGATTTTTCTTTGAATAGTCAATCAAACAATTAAGCCACTCTTTTGAAAAATATGCTGCTATTTCTTGATCACAAGTATAAGGATTATGAGTTTTTAATTCATTTTCTATCAGATTCTTCATTTTATCCTTCAATAGATTCGGAATAGTAATTTCTTCAATTTCTGTAATCTGCAGTATTCCTTTATTCATTATAAAACCTCCGTTGTTTTATTTTTTACACCCTATCTTCATTAAACAAACTATCCACTTCTTTTTTACTCCTTTACTTTTCGTCAGAGCTATTAGAATTACCGATTTACAAATAAAAAACATGGAGTATAAGAGATTTGTTCTTAGCTACATTTCCCCCACGAACCTCTATTGAATTGACAAATTTAATTTGAAAATCTGATTCATTTTCATACTTTACTTTCAAACTATGTTTATATGATTTTCAATTCAAGTAAGAGTATTTCATTTTCTAAAGTTTTCCTAATTTTAAAATCAGAATTTTCAATACAACTATGTTAACATTAAAAATATAACACGAAACCAAAAAATGTAAATGAATAGTTTTTTCTAAAAAATAGTCAGACTATTCACAAGGTAATTCGTATTCCATTGAACCAACTACGGCCCCTCAATTTTATTGATAACAATAAAAAAGCCCCCTAAATGAATAGAGGACTTTTTCCAAGTATATTCTATTTTAAAGTTCTTACTTATCTTTTACTTTAAAAGATATTGCTGTAACTTCTTTATTAACAGTTCCATCCCGTTTGGACTTACAATAATCTTCCCATTCGCTAACGAAATATTGCTGTCTGAAATATCTCCTGTAAGTGCACAAGCTCTTGGAGATTGATATTTTCGTAAAATAATCTGATCCTCTTCTATAAACATTTCAAGAGAATCTTTTTCTACAATTCCTAAACTCCGTCTTATTTCCATTGGAATAACAATACGCCCCATACTATCTGCTTTACGAGTAATTCCTCTTGATTTCATAAAATGCCACCCTTTATATTTATCTAATATTACGGTATTCATTTTAGCAATAAACAACAATTAGGAATAGTTCGTATTACAGTACTTTTTTTAGAAATAAATAACAATTAGGAATAGTTTATGTTAAAATTCTTTCTTGTTTATTCTTGATTTTTAATATATTTTTCCTTGATCATTTTTATATATTGTTTTCTTTCAGTTAGTTCAAATATAAACAATGCTTTTTTTATGTCTGTTAAACCAACTTCATTAGAGTGCTGAACTTTCAATAAAATTGCACCTTTTTCAAAAAACAATTCACCTAATAAGTATAAAGTATTCATATTTATGGCTAATTTTATACCTATTTCACTATACTTTATTGCTTCTTCATATTGATTTGCAAGGTGTAAACATTTTGTTAACGTATGAATGAGTCTTAATTTGATTTCTTTTTCTCTAGGAAATTCTATCTTATTAAAATTAATTAAACTTTGTTTTAATATATTTATACTTTTCTCATACTCTTCATTTTCTGCATGTATTATAGCAATTGAATTCATTATGCTTATTTCTTTTTCTGATAAAAAGTTAGTACTACTTAAGGTTTGTTTTAGTGCTCTATTTAAAATGTCAAAAGCATTACTTGTTGCTCCATTTACATAATATATAGCAATCGCTTCATGCCATAATAAAAATTGTTTATCCTCTTTCGATTGGAAATTATTATCATTTTTCTCTTTTTTTACTATTTTATAAAGCTCATTATATTGTTTTTGTTTTACACAATCTCTCATTACACATTTTACATTTTCAATATATTTTATTTTTTTATTTTTGGTTAGTGCGAATATATAATTTGGATCAATACCAAGTCTTTCAGATAATTGATACAACAATATGCTAGATGGATAAATAATACCTTTTTCTATCTTACTAATTTGACTTTGTGAACATATTCCATGACATAATTCAGATTGTGACATGTTTTTTTTCTTTCTAAGTTCTTTAATAATAATACCAAGATTGCAGAATTCCATCTTTCCTCCCTCAAATGTAACACTTTATGAGTATAAGAATATTTTCCAACTTTTAATGTAATGTAAAATTGATATAGTTACAATTACTAATTATATGGATTTATAGTTTCTTTTACAAACTTGTATCACAATACGAGAAATTATTAAAATATGGTTCACTAATAATCAATGTGCGTTTTATTCACCCCCACTGATTATTAGTCCACCCCAGGTAGGCTTTTACAGGGAGTCCGACTTCTTTGCCACATCTAAATTTTGAGGTCGGAGTCTTACTACCCGCAAATAGCCGGATTAAAATAAATATGATTTTTCACCTTTATTTCTTTTAATAGTTTCTTTTGATTTTTATATAAATAATTTCGAAGGAGCGTATTTTATGAAAAGAATGTTGACCGAAAGAGAGTTAGAAGTGGCTATTTATGTAGCAAAAGGATACACAGATGCAGAAATTTCAAAAAAAAATATATGTTACCCCTCGAAGAATTTCAACGATAATTAATCATATTAAAGAAAAATGGCATATTAATTCTAGAGTGGAATTAGGTATTTTAGTTTATCATTATGGTTTTATAGATGCACCCTTATTTTCAAATAAAAAAATTCAGCTATGTAAAAAGGTTGTACAATAGATAGCTGAATATAACGAGTTTAAATTGCAAATAAAAATAGAAGAGCAGACAAACTTTTATTATTTGGTTTACTCCATCACTTTTTAAATTTCAGACATTAATATAAAAAGGTTAGAGAATTAACTTCTCTAACCTTTTTATATACACTATTAGGTTTCAAACAGTAAAGATGCCCTAATGCTACCATTGATCCTGTTCCCTATTCAACCCTGTATAAACAAAAAAATCAGATATTACCACTATTCAAAACCAGTTACAATTCTCTCTTTCATTTTCTGTATTACTTCACTGCTCAATACTTTTTGACCAGCAGGAAGTTTTAATATGGCAGCGGCACCTTTACTAAGGTATATTTCTTGATCATTATTTTGATTTACTACCAATATTCCTTGCCCTTCAAATTCGAAATAACTAATATCTTTTGTTTCATTTGTATTATTTTTTATTGCTTTATATAATCCATATAAATCTTTACTTCTATTTTCTCCGCCCGTTCGAATCGGTTCAGTATCATTCGCAACAATTAGTCCTTCTGGCTGCTCACCCTTCATAATAAACCACAGCTTTTCATTTGTTGGTAATAGTAAATTCTTAAATTCAGAGCTATTTAAAATTTGCTGTGCTGGAATTGTTTCATAGATTGGTAACGAAAATGGAGATGTTGTTATTTTTTCAAAACTTAAATTTTCAGAAGAACTTCCCTTACTATATTGATAATCTTTTAATGCGATCGATTGTACTGATTCACTTTTATTTTTTGATGCATAACTAATTTTACTAGCGAAAATAATAACGGTCATTAAGCACATGCACAGTATCACAAGCTTAAGTAGTTTTCCCATTTATGAACCCCCGCTTTTAATATTATTAGTTTGCATGGATATTATAAACAGTTTCACTCCACCAAAAATTATTATTGTTATGGAACGTACTGAAATTATGATTATAATGATCACCATACCAAGGGTCCATGTATGTTATATAATCTGTTCCATTTGTCCCTTTATAAAATCCATCAAGTACTAGAAAGTGTCCGATGTTAGCTCCATTTTGCCACATAATGAGTGCAATCATCGGCTGATTACTATTAATTTGACTTTTGAACCAATCATAAGATTTTGCTCCAGAACTTATAGCTGAGCTAACACCATATCCCGATAATCCATATTGTATTTCACGTGAAGTTGCAGGATTATTATATGATCCACCCTTAACATACCTAACGTACTGATCTTGTGAAGGAGTTTTCCCAAAATAATTTAAAACTGAAACCGAAGTGCCTGCCCAACACCAATTTGATCTTTCTTGTAATATGTTAGGTACAGATAATTTACGGTCTGTTGGTGTACTTGGGGGATTTCCATTAATATACGCTGACGTTACATATACTTTTTTTCCATCTTTAAAATAATAAAACCAACGATTATCTAAATTTCCTGTCCAGTAATCTTTAACCGCTTCACCATACTCCCATCCTTTAAAAGATACTTTTGTATTTCCGGGAATCACATCTACAATATTTGCATTTAAACTTTTTGCCTCTCTAACATTTACATTCAATGGAGCTGTTGTTCCTGAAAATTCAACTTCTTCTGCTATTATTTTCTGAACACCAATAAAACTAAATGTGAAAAACAATAAAAACATACAAACAATAAAATGATTTCTTCCCTTCATTTCTCCACCCCTTCATCAGTACTAAAAAACATCAACAATTCATCCTTATTAATTGTTCAAGCTTAATATTACATACTAACGAAAAATGACTTCTCATAAAGTGAAACTTTAATCAGTAGTGGTTTTATTCATCCCCCACTGATTATTAGTTGAACCAATCGGGCTGCCCGGCAAATAGTGGGATAAATTCCAATACAAAAAAGGAGCCTATAAATTTTTATAGGCTCCTTTTTATTTCGTCGTTATTACTTAGCTAATTCTTTCGTACCCTTCATTACATCAATGAAGAATCCCCAGTTATTCACTACAGAAGAGATACTGATATGTTCATCTGGAGTGTGGACGTTGAAAATGTCTGGTCCGAATGAAATTGCATCTAATTCAGGCATCTTTTGAACGAATGCGCTACACTCAATCCCCGCATGTACAGCGAAGATTTCAATTTCTTTATTGTATTTTTCTTGATGTACTTTTTCAAATAAATTACGAATTTGTGAGTTTGGATTGTATGGCCATTCTGGATACTCTGACTCTATTTCAAATGTAGCACCAACTAATTCAGCAATATATTTGATTTCTTCTGCAACATGTTGTTTTAAACTACTTACAGAACTTCGCACTTCGTTACGTAATTTAATTTCATCTTGCAACGTTTCAATAACGCCTAAATTTGTTGAACTTTCTACAAGACCTTTAATATCCATGCTCATACTTTGAATGCCATTTGGAATTAAGAATAACGATGAAATAAGCTGCTTTTGTGTCTCTTTAGCAAATACTTTTTCAACTTTTTCATCCAATTTTGTCAGTGTAACATGAACATCTGGATCAACAGCACGCATTTCTTCTTGTAATACACGTGTCCATGATTCTAGTTTTTCTTCTACTTGTCCTACATCTTCTGTACGAATTAAAATTGTAGCTACACTTTCACGCGGAATTGCATTCGTTTTTAATCCGCCGTGAACTTCACTTATGTAAAACTCCGTATGTACTGATAAATCACGTAATACTCGTCCTAATACTTTGTTCGCATTACCGCGTTGTTTATCAATTTCCATACCAGAATGGCCGCCTTTTAGACCACCAACATATATACGGTATGCATCCATATTCGCTGGCGTTTCATCCCAAATTACTTGAATTGTTTCAACAGCTTTCGCACCACCTGCACTACTTACAAGTAATTTATGATCTTCTTCAGAATCAATATTTATAAATATCTTTCCTTCAAAATGATTTGGATCAATAGCAAAAGCTCCGCCCATTGTCGTTTCTTCTTCAGTAGTGATAACGACTTCAAGTGCTGGATGCGGAATTTCTTTTGAATCTAATAAAGCTAATGCATACGCAACTGCAATACCATTATCAGCACCTAAAGTTGTTTGATTTGCATATAACATGTCCCCAATGATTCGTAATTCAATTGGATCTTTTTCAAAATCATGTACTGTTGCTTGATTTTTTTCGCAAACCATATCCATATGACCTTGAATAATAATAGCTGGTACATTTTCATAACCAGCTGTTGCTTCTTTTTTAATAATGACATTTAATGCTTCATCTTGAATGACTTCTAAGTTACGCTCTTTTGCAAAGCCCACTAAATAATCACTAATTTCCTTTTCATTACCTGATCCTCTAGGAATCTTTGAAATTTCTGCAAAATGAAAAAATACAGGGTGCTTTGTTAATTGTTCTAAAGTAGAATACATTTTTCAAGCTCCTCTCAAAATGAAAAAATAATATGTAAGTCTCATATCATTATACCATGATTCATTATTTTATCTTTCTTTTAACTTTTATTGTTCATTTTATGTACAACACTCTTACAACATTGTAAGCGCGTTGTAATCTACATCAATTTTTCTCATTTAATAATAGTCGTATACTTTCTAAAGAAACACATTAAAGGAGATAAAGAAAATGAAAAAGTTTTTAGCAATTATTACACTATGTTTATTATTTTTTAGTTTTACTATTGGCTGTGAGAGAGCGTCACTAAATAGAATTGGTAAAGATGTATATTACATGCAGATAAAAGGCGAAGGAACTATCGAAAAAGTAGATCATAGAAACTTACGAAACTATACGCTGTCCGCATATGATGAAGATGGCGTCAAAAAACAAATTACATTTAGAAGTACAAAAAAAGAAAACAATCATAAATTAAATGAAGACGCGTTTTTACGCCTTTATGTAGATCAAGATGATAATAGCAACAATGAAATATCATCAATTGAAGTAAAGTCCTATGAAGAGATTCAGAAAACAGATTTACCTAAAAAAGTAAAAGATAAGTTTACTATTAAATAAAAAACAAAAGAAAATGCTCTATGCATTTTCTTTTGTTCTTTTCACCTGTATATATTTTGAACTACTATTATTCATCAGTTTCTCTAACCGATTTATATTCTCCGTTAATGCACCTTTCACAAGAGAGAAATCTGTATTGGATTCTTCTTTTTTTTCTTTAAAAAACGAAGACTTTTGTACATTGACTTCAGCCATCTCTTCTCCCCCTTTTCAAAAAGATACAACCTTTTATTTATATTATATAGCAAATGTAGAAAGAGTGTACACTTATGATTTTCTTTTTAATTCTTCTTCTAATTCTTCTACTTGCTGCAACGTATCCCCTTTTATTAAAGAGAAATCTGTTGTATCTTCGTTATCTTCTTTAAAAAAATCATTGTCATAATCTTTTACCACTACAATCACCTCTACATGCTAGTGTAGGAATGATTGTCCAATTTTATTCAACTTTGTCGGATTTTGTTTTTAATTTATGTATAGAAGAAAAGGACAGAAAAAGATTCTGTCCTTATTTACTAAAATAACTATGATGTATTGTTAAATTATATACATTTTCAAAATCCCGATCTTGCAGGTTATTTTTCTTTCCATCAATAACAATGAAAACGTCACTTACTATTTTTGCTGGTATAATCCCGACATTTTCTACTTGCACCGCTTTCTGCTCATTCAATTGCTCGATATGTTCTAACGGGACGATAATACTAAATTGTGAGCGAATACCACGAAAGTTTGTATTTAATTCCTTCGCAGCTTCAAAAACAACAATTTTCGCGCCAATCTTTTCCCCATATGAATCTAAAAATGCATTTAAGCTCTTTGTATATTCCTCTTCCGTATGCCATTCCATCGTACCGAATACTGCTGGATTAACATTTTGAATAATTGTCGTGTATATTTCTCCTCTTGCTTTAGATGCAATTAATGATCGTTTTATGGATTGAACTGTCTTGCCAATATCGCTAAATTTCGCACCCCATATTTCTGAAATATTAGGCGTTAAAATGAACGCAATATCAACAAAAATAACCATTGCAGTAAACATTAAAAGATTTTTCCAGAGGGTTAAATCGATTCCTTTTATCATGAAATACACGGTGACAGATATGATAAACAAACCATACCAAGTCTTTCTAATACGTTGCTTCTTCTCCTCGTACAACTCTTCATTTTTCCAATAAAAGAAAACAAGGACTACAAAGACAATCGCTAAAACAAATAAGCCAATTCGAATGTTAGAGATCATTAATCACATCACCCTCCATTCAAAAACTACTCACGATATCATTACATGCGCAAGCTGCTCTCTTTATGACAAAAGACGTGGACAAGCTTCTAAAATTAGCTACATCGCATATATATTAGAAGGTACCACGTCTTTTATCCTGCTATTTGTGGGCAGTAAGACCCCACTGATTAAAATTTCACTTTACCATGAGTCTATATTGTATATGTAGACAAGCATTCATTTCAAATTTTCGTATTAAAAAGAAATATGTTTCGGAATTTCCCCTTCAGGTACTTCTCCATCCATACTTAAATAATAATGACGAATCGGACGTAAGTTTTCGTCTAATTCATAAACAAGCGGAATGCTAGTTGGAATATTTAATGAAACTACACCATCACTTGAAAGGTTGTCTAAATATTTTACTAGCGAGCGAATTGTGTTACCGTGTGATGAAATAATTACTTTATTACCACTTTTTAATGTCGGCGCAATTTCTGAATGCCAATAAGCAAGTACTCTCTTCTCCGTATCCTCTAAACATTCAGTTAATGGAAATTCACCTTTTTTGAGTGTTTTATATCTTGGATCGGTCGCTTCATATCGAGGATCGTCTTCAGTAAGAGCCGGTGGTCTTACATCAACACTTCTTCTCCAAATATGAACTTGCTCCTCACCATACTTTTGAGCAGTTTCATCTTTATTCAGCCCTTGCAATGCACCATAATGTCTTTCATTTAGCTTCCAAGATTTATGTATTGGAACCCAAGTAAGATCCATCTCATGAAGTACAATCCATAACGTCCGAATTGCGCGTTTTAATACAGATGTATAAGCCACATCAAAAGTATATCCGTTTTTCTTTAATATTGCTCCTGCTTCTCTCGCTTCACTTAATCCATTCTCTGATAGATCAACATCTGTCCATCCAGTAAAGCGATTTTCAAGATTCCATAAGCTTTGTCCGTGACGAATAAGTACAAGTTTTATCATTATAATTCCCCTTTCGGAAATGTGAATTTTATTGTTCCATTGCGTACACGTATAAAGTATCTAGTAATGTATCTTTTTATCCATTCACTCTATGACCAATCGATAGTTGCCAAATGTATGGATAAAATTTGTTCTTTTTCAAACGATAAAAACAGAAGTTTTTTCATTATTTTTGATCGACTGGTATTTCACGTTTCGATATCCAAGCATCAAAACCTGATCGGCTATTTGCCATTTCATTCATAACTTGGTGCCAATTGTCCTCACATGATTCACCAAATTTTGAAAAAATAGCACCCATTTGTTGTCTTTGTACATCACTCAGTTTTTTCTCTAAATCTGTACCTTTTTCTGTTAAAGACAACTGTTTCACACGTCGATCATGCATAGCTTCATTACTCTCAATTAAGCCCTTTTCCACAAGTTGACGTAGCGGTCCGTGGAGCGCTTGCTTACTTATTTCTAATAGTGATAATAACTCATTTACACTTATCCCTGGAAAACGTGCGATAAAAAATAAAATTCGATGATGTACTCGTTGAATGCCATATTCTTTTATAATTTCATCTGGCTTTTCAGTAAATGTTTTATATGCAAAATAAAATAATGCTAATGCCTCATTCATCTGTTCTTCTTTATGTTGTGTCATCTACTTTCCCCCTGTATGTAAATTATACCACAATCTAGTAATGAATATTTTAATCAACGCATTAGAACTTGTTCAGTCTATTGAAACATTCATTGCATAATTAGGAGATGATTCATTTGAAAAAACAATATACTGTAAGTACATATTTATTGGATAGACTACACGAATTAGGAATTGAACATATATTTGGGGTTCCTGGTGATTATAATCTTGCCTTTTTAGATGATGTGGTAGCACATAAAAATTTAAAGTGGATTGGCAATTGTAATGAATTAAATGCTGCATATGCAGCAGATGGGTACGCTCGCATAAAAGGAATCGCCGCTCTTATTACTACTTTCGGTGTTGGAGAATTAAGCGCTATTAACGGTATTGCTGGCTCATATGCGGAAAACGTGCCAGTTATAAAAATTACAGGTACGCCACCAACAAAAGTAATGGAAAATGGAGCAATCGTCCATCATACGTTAGGAGATGGAAAGTTCGATCACTTTTCCAATATGTATCGAGAAATCACTATAGCACAAACAAATGTAACACCTGAGCATGCTGCTGAGGAAATTGACCGTGTTTTACGTGCATGTTGGAATGAAAAACGCCCTGTTCATATTAATTTGCCGATTGATGTGTATAATAAACCAATTAATAAACCTACAGAACCAATTTTATATAAACCGATTTTAAGTAATAAAGAAACGCTGGATAAAATGCTTCTACATGCCACTTCAATAATAAATAACGCCAAAAAACCTGTAATTTTAGCTGATTTTGAAGTAGATCGATTTCATGCTAAAGAAAGTTTACATCAATTCGTAGAAAAAACTGGGTTTCCCATCGCGACGTTCAGTATGGGAAAAGGAATATTCCCAGAAAAACACCCTCAATTTATAGGTGTTTATACTGGTGATGTAAGTTCTCCGTACTTGCGAAAAAGAATTGATGAATCTGATTGTATTATTAGTATTGGCGTGAAGTTAACTGATACTATTACAGGCGGCTTCACACAAGGTTTTACAAAAGAACAAGTTATAGAAATCCATCCCTACACTGTGAAAATTATAGATAAAAAATACGGTCCAGTTGTAATGCAGGATGTTTTACAACATTTAAGTGATTCAATTGAGCATCGTAATAAAGATACCCTTGACGTTAAGCCATTTATTTTAGAAACATCACCTTTTACTGAAGAGTTCAATCCAAAAGCACAAATGGTCACACAAAAACGTTTTTGGCAGCAAATGTACCATTTCTTACAAGAAAACGACGTCTTAATTGTAGAGCAAGGAACACCTTTCTTTGGTAGTGCTGCTATCCCTCTACCTAATAACACTGCATATGTAGGACAACCATTATGGGGATCTATCGGATATACACTGCCCGCTCTACTTGGTACACAGCTCGCCAATTTATCACGGCGCAACATTTTAATTATTGGTGATGGTTCTTTCCAAGTAACTGCCCAAGAGTTATCAACTATACTACGTCAAAATTTAAAACCGATTATATTTTTAATCAATAACAACGGATACACTGTTGAACGTGCCATTCACGGACAAAACCAACTTTATAATGACATACAGATGTGGGATTACAATAAACTATCAATGATATTTGGATCAGAAGAAAAAAGTCTAACATTTAAAGTAGAAAATGAAGCAGAATTAGCAGAAACCTTAGTAAATATAATTTTTAATAAGAATCAACTTATCTTTATTGAAGTTATAATGAGCCAAAGCGATCAACCTGAATTGTTAGCTAAACTCGGGAAAAGATTCGGTCAGCAAAATTCTTAATATAAAAGCATAACCTAATTATACAACTAGTAGTGTAAAACTTGTTTTGAGAATAGTTTCGACACTCAAAATACATAAGGAAAAGGATGGAAAGTACCATCCTTTTCTATTTTAAGAGCCTTCTTCGACTAACGCCCCGTGCGACAAGCAAAAATTCTTAATCCATCTTTAATTTTATAGCTTTTGTCGCAATAAATGTTTTAATATGCTTATCTAATATCCTTGTTCCACCAAAATCATCCTCATAAAAACCTGTTATAGCAAAACCAGCATCAATTTGGCCTTGGATTTGGTCTTCTAAAGTATGCGCATATTCTATTGTTTGATTTGAATCGATGTAATCTTGAACTTCATCCTCTGGTAAATAATCCAATGTTGATGAAGGAATTGAATGTTTAACATCCAGAATACCTTTTTGCTCTTGGTTATCATCAAAAATCCATAGTAACGGATTTGTAAATCCAGCAATAAGAACACCTTTATTCTTTAAAACCCTAGAAACTTCATTCCATACAAGATGAACATCTTTGACAAACAAATTAGACACAGGATTTACAACAATATCAAAATATTCTTCCTCAAAATCACTAAGGTCTGACATATCTCCTTGTACGGTTTTTAAAGTTAAACCATCCCGTTTTGCTACCTTTTCATCTTGTTCCAATTGCTTCTTAGATATATCAGTAACTGTTACATCTGCTCCAGCAGCAGATAGAACTGGTGCTTGTTGTCCGCCACCTGATGCTAAGCAAAGTATCTTTAATCCATCTAATGACTTTGGAAACCATTCTCTAGGAACTGATTTTTCCGTAGTGACTGTAATCTCCCATTCACCTGATTTGCTTTTCTCAATAATCTCGCTACTTACAGACTGCGTGTATCTAGAACCTTCTTCCACCTTCTTATCCCATGCATTACTGTTTTGTTGTGTAGTATCCATTACAATTATTCCTCCTAACAATCTAGTTGCATTTTAAGTGTAAACTTATTAACTATTTATGCTTTCCTTTTTCTATTAACCCGCCTGATAGTTCATACATAGTTGTCTATATTTATATTAACAGATAAATGCTAATAATCGCTAAAAATTCTAAAAAGACAAAAAATTATACATCTATTCCATTCATTTAAAATAATCGTAGAATTGGTAAGTTTTAAACAACTCACTTCCACATAAAAATAGCATTCCAAATCTGTTGACAGTTGGAACGCTTTTTTATGTTATTTCATTTTTCAAGCTTTTAACTAAATCCATTAAACAAATAAGCTACGCTTTTTCTTTTTTTATTCAGCAAGAGTTAACTGCCAAGATACACCATACTTATCATTTAACCAGCCAAACTTTTTACTAAACGGATAAGAACCTAAAGGCATAAGAATCGCTCCATCCTGCGCTAGTTTATGAAAGACCGTTTCAATTTCTTCTTCTGTCTCACAAGTTACATAAAGAGACATAGCTGGAGTGAATGTAAAATTATGATTTACATAACTATCAATACACATAAACTCTTGGCCATTTAGCGTAAAAGTTGCATGAATTACAGTTCCCTCTTTACCAGGTCCATTTTCATCGTAGCGAGAAATACTTACAATTTCTGATTGATCAAATAGTGACGTATAAAAATTCATTGCTTCCTCAGCTTTGCCCTCAAACATTAAAAATGTAGTAATTTTTTGATTTGCGTTACTCATATGGAGACAGCCCCTTGTTATGTATTTATGTAAAACATACGCCAACAAAACCAAACGTACGTTCCTTTTAATATATTGTCTATAAAAACGATGAGTTTGTCAATTATCTACTTTATTATTTCTTCTTAAATAATGCTGTCCAAAGAAATGATTCTCCAAACATTTCTTTCGGTTGTTTCATTTGTTTCATTCTTCTAATCACAATTACCTCAAATTCTTTAAATATCTCTCTTAACTTTTCTTCCGAGTATGCAAGACCACCTTGTAGACTCCACCCTCTATATACGTCCCAATCTGTTATTTCCGATCCATTTCGCTCATCTAAATCACCTGCCGCAAAACATGTTAATCCGAAATAACCACCCGATTTTAATGAGTTTTTAATTAAATCCACATAATTTATTCTTCTATGCGGTGGAATGTGATGCAAACAGCCCGAATCGTATACAAAATCAAATTCGTTTTGAACCTCTAAATTAAAAATTGAATCACAAATAAAATGAATTGCTACCTCTTTTGCCAATGCCCTTTCTTTAGCCCAATTAATGCCTTCTACAGATAAATCCACTGCTGTTACATCAAATCCTTGAGTCGCTAAATAAATGGCATTTCTACCTGGACCACATCCAAGTTCTAATACTTTCCCTTTTGAAACTCTCTCTTTTTGTATATACGAAACTAGGTTCTCATCTGGAACATTTTCAAAAAATGGAACATCCTTTTCTCTATTCTCATAAAATTCATTCCAAAATGGTTCTGCAGGTCTTAATAATGAATCAAGCATTTTTAAAATGTCTTCTTGTGTGTGTAACGTTTCATTTTTCATTAATACCCCTCCACAAATTAATAGTCAGAAAATTATTATATATCTTTTTGAACTTTCAAACAAAGAAAAAACTCCTACATTCAATAGGAGTTTTTCCCTTTAAAATCCAAGTATAGCTAACCATTTTAACAACTTCTCTTCTCATACTTTCAAATGATCATGTTCCTATTTACCCATCCGTATTTCACTAACAATTTCTCCGTCTGCCAAAAAAAGAACTCTTTCTGTTTTCACCGCTACCTTTACAACATGAGTCACTTAAGAAGAATACTTTGCTGAAAAATAAAGCCGATTTCGTTAAGGCATATTTTTGCTAACGCCTCTTCTTTCATACATGATATTTCATACAATCATACTTTTCTAATAAAATAACGTTTTTGTTCACTTTTTTGATACATTTACGAAACATTCATGTGTTATCTTCATTAAGTTCTTTTCTTTTTATAATGTCGTGTGAGATATACCAACAGAGGAAGCCCTAGATCCCCTAATCCTAGGGCTTTTTTATAAGAATTTTATACATTTTATTATTTCCACTAACTCTTTAAATTGTATATACATAATATAAAATTTTCATGTTGTTATATTTTTTGATGGCCTCTTATCTTTCCTTAAAAGGCTTTTGTTTCAAATAACGCTTTTGTTTAATTTATATTTAAAAAGTTCCTTTTCATAAAGACTTCCCTTATATGCTATACTCATTCTTAAATAATTGTATAAGGAATGTTAAAAATGGATGATAGATCGTCAAGACAATGGAAATTGCGACAAAAGTTAAGAGCACTGAAAACCAAAAACAACAATGACACAAACCCTTTGTTTAGTGAATGCCTTGAATCCCTAGGAAACGAAACTCTCATTTTCTCCCAAGAAAAAAGCCAGCAGATTGCTACTATTTTAATGAATTCATTTCCTATAACTGTCTCGGGAAGAATAGATTGGGAACAGATAGATAATCAATTCATAGCTTCGAACAAAGAACAACTAATTTCCCTTATTAGAGCAAACCAACTAGATTTTGACGAACAGATTTTTATAATATGGGATAACTATGAAATCCCTGTAGTAAGTACAAATCTTGATAAAGTATTCCAATCACTAGTTGACGTTGATGCAGTCAGTTTTTATTACTGGCTATTAGACAAAGAATATAGATTCGTAATTGAAATAAATGATGAAGAATTGATTAGGATTGGGTTTCGCTAATACTCTAAGCATATGAAGCTAGTTCCCTTCATTTCTTAATATTTTGTAGAGTAGGAAGCGAGCGCCTTGTCATATTGCTATGATAGGTTTCTCAAAACCCCTCACCGAACCGTACGTACTCCTCTCAGAGTATACGGCTCTCCATCAATTGCTTGTCAAAGTTATTTTTTTCTGTTTTTCGCTATAAGTTCTACTCTCATATCATAGTGAATTTCATTATGGCAATCCTCACATACGGCTAATGTTTTGCGTCTACGGGCAATCATTAATTTTTGCCATTTGGCTTTGCCTTTCTCAACATCTTTCATTTTTCGGACATGGTGCATTACTAAGTTAGAATCGGTTTTACCACAATGTTCACATTTGTTGGCTGACAACCTATCCATAAGACTAGTTGTTGACATATGAACTCTTGAGGCTAACAAGTTGTCGATGTTATTTTCTTGTGTTTTCATCTTAGTTATATCAACCGTTCTAAATCCTTCCCTGTAGAAAGAATGAGAGTGTTGTTTGCCTTTTTTATCTTTGTAATTGACTATGAATACACCGTTTTTGCAATATTTCCCCTTAATTTTTCCGATTGAGCTTTTATATTTATTGGCGAATGTTTTATACATGCTGTATTCTAGAACGTAACTGAATTTTTGGAGTACCGTTGAATTAACTGCATATTTGTAGTAGTTGTACATCCCTCTGATCTGTAATACATAATTATGTAGTATTTCCAAATCATCTAGGTGTGCCATTTCCGGTCTATGCTTTGGTTTCCAAGTTTCTTTCCCATTCACATACTTCATTTCTAAAACATTCAGGGCAAGTAATTTATTTCGCCATGTTTCATGGGGGATTTCAAGTCTTACTTTTAGATTGTGATGTCTTCTTTTTGCACCTTTCACCGAGTATTTGGTAAATAACTCGTTTCTAGTGATATTGACGTTGTACCCAAGAAATGTTGCTTTCTTGCTAGAGTGGGTGATAAGTGTTTTTTCTTCTGATAAAGTTAATTTTAATTCTTCATTGAGAAATTGAGCTATATCAGATTTAATGGCTTTGGCATCATCTTTACTGCCGATTATCATTACAATAAAGTCATCAGCATATCTAACATATTTTAGTGACTTAAATTTATCCGACATTGGATTGTAGTAGGGACGTTGTCCCCTTTCCTTAACCCATTCGTTGACTTGCTCGATTAATTCCTGAGCTTCATTGTGTTTACCTTGTTCTCTTAGTAAGTCTGCTTTCTTACGCCCTCTTTTTATTTTGAGGTGTAAGTATTGATATCTTTTATCAACTTCTCTGTCTTTTGGTTGACCTTTTCCGAACTTTTCAGCGTATTTTTCCATGTATATATCTAGTTCGTTTAGATATATGTTGGCAAGAAGAGGACTGAGAATCCCTCCTTGTGGTGTTCCACTGAATGTTTTGTGGAATTGCCAATCCTCCATGTACCCAGCTCTTAGGAACTTCCATATTAATCCGATGAGTGTTTCGTCATTGATACGTTTTCTTAGTAGGTTAATTAGGATATGGTGGTCGATATTGTCAAAGAAACCTTGAATATCACCTTCAATAAACCATTTAGTTCCATTACCACTCTTTTTAATTTGTTTCAAAGCTGTATGACAACCCCTATTTTTCCTGAATCCATGTGAGTTCTCAGAGAAGTTTGGTTCATAAATTGCTTCTAAGATATACTTTATTACTAATTGGACAAGTTTATCGTCAAATGTCGGTACCCCAAGAGGACGTTTTTTCTTACTCCCTTTTTTATCAATATATACTCGCTTAACAGGAGTAGGTTTATAGTTACCATTTTTAATGTTGTTGATGATTTTAGATACTCTATTTTTTGAGAAGCCATCAACAGTTTTATTTATGGTTCCTCTGGTCATATTACCTGGATTGGCATATATTTCTTGATAACCTTTATAGTAGAATTCTGGATTATAAAGATTTCTATATAATCTTTTGAACTTATAGTTTTCTTTAATAGTATTCTTCGACAAGGTGTTCAATACATAAACTGGATTTCTCATCAGCATCTCGCTTCCTTCCTGTTTATTATCATCATGAACTAATTGACTACCTTCCTTCGCCATCCTGATTTCACAACCATGACCTAACGTAATTTGTCATACGTTAGTGTGATAGGCTTTCCCTATCTCTGACTACTACGAAGGCTCCGTTACCATATGGAATATTCAAGAGCCACATTTCTTGGTTTTTACCTTGAAATCATCCTCTATAGCCATAAATGGCGCTTCCACTTAGGTAATCCCCATTTAGTACCTTGTAAATAGTTTGTAGTAATGTCGGTTGGGACTTTCAATCTTTACTAATGTACTTTAGTTGGTTCTCTAGTGTGAAACACACCTCTCTCCACAAAAAATAGATGAGCTGAACTAGAGACATATCGTTTCAATGTCTATTTCGATATGGTCGTCGATAAGACCCCTTGATTTATCCTTCACGCAGTTTAGCATTCAACCTTGTTTACCACGGTACACCTAGAAATTCAGTCGCACTCATGACATTAGAGTGACTTATCCCGTTGCAGCCATGCTACACTCCCCGCTCACTTTCGATTACGGATAAGGCTACCGGTGTCGGGTTGTTATCTTGTTTCACTTCACCCGCTGATTTACTAAATCAGAGTTTACAAGGCCCTTATGGGCGCACCTTCGTCACCACCGCTATTATTATCATTATGAAACTAATAGCAAATATAGGTAAATAAATTTTCGTACTGAATCCTTCAAACATAAAACCATATACGACTTGCCCAATTGGTGCCATACATTGAGATACCGCTGTTATAAATGCCATCACTTTTCCTAGATTTTCATTTGGTGTTTTCTTTTGGACTACAGTAATCACATAAATGGATACAATTGTCATAATCATTGCGATTAGAAGAGAAGAAAGTATAAAGAGGATAAATGGTGGATAGTATCCTAAATTAAGAATAAACGGTGTAACTGATAGTGCCACTGGCATTACTAATAAAGCTATGATAAGCATCCAATTATATAATGTTTTCATCTGTAACTTTTTAGCAAAGAAACCGATTGACAATGCCCCTAATATGGTTGCAAAATCAATTAATCCCATTCCAATTCCATACATCGTATCGCTACTCTGCATAGTTACTCGTAACATAATAGGTCCTCCAACAACAAATAACGGTGTCAAAATTAAGTTTAGTAAAGTTGCAAGTAACATAGCCTTCAAAATAAAAGGTTGCTTTAAAACATAAAGAAAACCTTTTTTCATATCTTTTACAATTGTCGGTATGATATGGCTTTCTTGCGCTCTTTTTATAAAAGGTATTGTAATAAACATTTCTAAAATTGCAGATAAAAAGAAAGCAAGACAACTTGTTATTACGAGCATTTTCAAACCAATTATGCCATATAATATTCCTCCTAGTACAGGTGCAACTATATTAGATAATGCTTGCACACCATTTATGATACCGTTTGCTTGTTCTAACTTTTTCTCTGGAACTAATTGCGGAATACTTGCCATAACAACTGGTGAGTACATTGCACTAATGACTGCTAGTAAAAACATAATTGCTCCAATCAATAAAATAGATACCGATTCAGTTAATAACAAAACTATAAAACTTAATACAATAGCAGCGTTTATAAAATCCAAAATGACCATTACATTACGGCGGTTGAAACGATCTGCTATCGCTCCGCCAAGAGGAGCTAACAAAAACGGGATACTCGTTATGGCATATAACCCTGCAAATATATCGGCACGTCCTGTTATATCTAGCACATATAAAGACAGTGCAAAACGTAATAGTGTTGAACCTAAAATAGTAATAATTTGACCACTTACCATTAAGTGAAAATCTTTCAAGGAAGATTGAATACTTGCTGGCATCTTCATCACATCCTTCATTTAGTCTAGACCGACTGCCGGTCTATAACACCCAAACAGAAAAAAGCTATTTCTGTTTCATTAAAACCTCGATCATATAATCAAAGGACCCTTCTTTCGCTCCAACAGATACTTCCATCATTTTAATATAAGCCTTAGCTCTTCTCATCATTTCTTCCGGTTTCCACTGGAATAAACCATCATCAAATATGACTTGTGCTGAAGAGAGTAATAATTCAATTGTTTCTTGTGGGTATGGAGTAGAAAATATGCCTTCTTCTATTCCTTGCTCTAAAACTTCCGTTAATACAGGAGATAAATGTATAATGGATTGCACTAAACTTTTCTGATGCATTTCTGCATTATTTGGTTGATGGAATTGTTCAATCATTTTTTCTTTGACATCTCCTGATTTTGGTGATTGTTCCATTAAAATTTTAAATAACTTATCTAAAACGGGGATATCGGGATTGGAGACAATCCTTTTCGCCTTAGTGACATCCTCTTTAATAATCCTCATAATGATTTCATCCATTACTTCCTCCTTCGACTTAAAATAATGATAAAACGTCCCCTTTGCTATACCAATTTCTTTTAAAATATCATTCACGGTTGTTTTCGTATAACCTTTCGTAAGAAACAAACGCTCAGCTGTTTCTAAAATTTCCTTTCTACGCTCCTCATACTCCTTTACAATTCGCATTCAAGTTCTCCTTCCCATCAGACCGACTGTCGGTCTATTAAAATTATATGTTTAGTTTGCAAAAAGTTTCCTATTATCGTACATATACAACACCATACTTTCTATTTCCTTTATAAATTTTTATTTTTTAACGTCCGCTCAATTTGTTTAAAACGTATCTCATGTTTCTTATCGTCACCTTTCATTTTAGGAAAAGAACGATGCCTCCGTTCGATCTATGTACTTATCAATGGAGTATTTTGTTGAGTTCCAATATGTAATATTGCATATTTCGTACTTTTAATTTTTGTATATGTAATAATTTATTTATAAAAATATAAATTATTAATAAGGGTGATTTATATGAGCAAGTTCCGAAAGAAGATTATTAAATATTTGCAAACATTTTGGGGATGCTTAGCATTTGGTGTATTAATGTTTGCTATCTTCTTAATTACGGATTTAACAGATGCATCTTTAAATACATTAGGCTGGAGAGACTGGCTAGGTTCTGTAGCAGGCGCAACCATTTTATCTGTTGGGATGTTTACTTTAAATAAATTGAATTTAAAATAAATATTCGGTCAATACTGAATTTGGGCTGTATGCCAACATTCATTTAAAGTAGTCTTCTCTGTATCTCCTTGTATTGAGCAGTTAGCTTTTGCTAGCCGCTCTTTTATTTTGTTCCGGTTCTTGCCTCTTAAAGAACTCTTTATCTACTTTCCCCCAATAAGTACACATATCTATTCTCCATTGCTACAAAATGAAATCTTTATTTTGTTTTACGCGTCGCTTCTTCAATCAGCCAAGATACAATATTAAAATCATTAGTTTCACCCTTTAAAGATGTTCCGTTCCAAAAGCATTCTTTCATCACTTCAAGTAATTTTTCAACAGCTTCAATTCATCTCATATTAATTTTCCCTTTCTCCCAAATAACTATTTTGTTTTATTAATTAACTGATTAATAAAACAAACACCTTTATTAAACATTCCATGTTTCTTCATCCCTTGAATATTTTTCAAATAAAAATACATACTATTTTCAAGCCGCCGTGTCCATGGCTAATACCTCTTTCTTTTGATGTATATTTTTTTAGAAATCGAAAATAATACCAACAAGCTGTTTGAACTAGCAGCTTCACTCTTCTCGCAATGGGGATGCAAATTATCACAATTAGCTAACTCATTGAACTCACTGGCAGACAACCAAAATCGTTGTCTGCTTTTTGTATGAGATTTTTCGTTTTACATATACTACTTTTGAACCTGCAGACCAATACGAGCCATTTTGGTGCTTGGGATTTCCCTTCCGGGGATAAGTATCTTTTACTTATCCCTTTTTTGTATAGACACGTATATTTAGGGTAAAACTAATTACAAGCAGATTTTCTGTTTATGCGTAGTTCTAAACAAGATTACTTTTTCTCCTATTAAAGGACGGCAGGTACGACTGCTAGTCCTTTTTTCTTATTTCGCATATTATCACTAAATTACCTTCATCGTCGTCGTAAGCAATTTCCCCATAAGGATGGCAGTGGTGCTTCTCGAGTTCCTCATCGATCAAAACTAACAAATTAGTTTTCCAGTTTCCAACGATCGTACACCAATACGAGTTTAATCCTTCATAAACTTCTCTTGTTCTATTTCAATAATTGCGGAATGTATAATGAAAATACTCGCTCGCTTCAATACCTTTTCTTTTAACCAAAGTGTTCTGCTGAATGATAGTAATACCCTTGCACTAATGGTTTTGGACTATAAAATTCCCTTTATAAATTTCAAATGCGGTGAATGAAATTTTGTTTTTTTCTTGCCATCATCCTTGTTGTATACAAACAAAAAAAGAGCCACAATATTTTGCGACTCTTTTACAATTATAACCATTTAACGGCCACGTCTTTGCTGACCTTGCTTTGTACTACCTTTTTTATTACTTGGCTTATTAAATGATCGGTTATTTTCATTTCTAGAACTATTTCTCGAACTATTTCTTGAATCACTTCTTGAGCTATTTCTTGAATCACGTCTTGATTCACTTCTTGAACCTTCGCGGCTATCTCTTTGACGATTTTGACCTGATTTCTTCGGAGCCAGCTTTGGTACCGGTTTTCCATTTTCATCTACACGTTTTATCTTCGGTTGTTCGATTATTTCTCTTTGTATTGGTGCACCAAGCGTTTTTTCAATTTCTTCTAAATGTTTTTCATCTTTCGCTGCAACGAACGTAATTGCAAGACCTGATCCACCTGCACGTCCTGTTCGGCCAATACGGTGAATATAACTTTCTACATCTTCAGGGATGTCAAAGTTAAATACGTGCGTTACACCATCTACATCAAGTCCACGAGCTGCTACATCCGTTGCGATTAAGTACTGAATTTTAGCTTCGCGGAAACTCTTCATAACTCTTTCACGTTTCGCTTGAGGTATATCACCATGAAGTTCAGCACAATTATAACCTAGTCCTTTTAAATTATCATACAGTTTACTTACTCTAAGTTTTGTACGGCAGAAAATAACAGCTAAAAATGGCTGATCACGATCCATAACAAAACGAAGTGCATCTGGCTTTGCACGGTCTGTCGTCTCAATGACACGCTGCTCAATTGTATCAACCGTTACTTCTTCACTTTGTACTTGAATCATTTGCGGTTCATCCATATAACGCTTCGCCAATTTTTTAATATCTTTTGGCATCGTTGCTGAGAATAACATCGTTTGTTTACTACCTGGTGTCTCATCTAAAATATCTTCAATATCATATAAGAAACCAAAATAAAGCATTTGATCCGCTTCATCTAGTACAATCGTTGAAAGATTACTTAAATCAATTGTTTCACGGCGTATATGATCTAATAATCGTCCTGGTGTTGCAACAACAATATGTGTATTACCTTTTAATTTTCTCAATTGTTGTGCTACATCTTGCCCACCATAAATCGCTAGTACATTAATATCTTCTCTTTGAACAAGCATTTTTTTAATTTCAGTTGTAATTTGCAGGGCTAGTTCCCTTGTTGGTGCAACAATTAAAGCCTGAACATCACTAGACTCTGAATCGATTTTTTCTAAAATCGGTAACACGAATGCTAACGTTTTACCCGTACCTGTTTTTGCCTGCCCAATAATATCTTTACCAGACATAATAACAGGAATTGCCTGCTCTTGAATTGGTGTTGCTTCTGTAATTCCATTTTCACGTAATGTATGATTAAAAGTTTCACTAATTCCTAATTCTAAAAAATTTTTCAAATAGACCACTTCTTTTCCTTATTTTTCACATTAGCTTTCATTGTACCATTTGTTTCGCCAAATATGAAAAATAAAAAAATTCTTATCTTCTTTTTTTATATTCATCCTGTACTAGATGAACAAATTCTTTTTGCTTTTTCTCAGATTTTATTAATGCTTCCATATTTATAGAAGTCAAAATATACCTTTTAATTTTTCTATTACTCCAAATTAAACTTGTATACTTCAGATCTTCATGTAGATTTCGAAACCACTCTAATTCACTTAATTTTGCGATATGATGTTTCAATTTCATGTCATTTCGAGGATAAAATAAAATGATATCTGCTATTACATCAAATAACGAACCCATCTTCTCCCCCCTATACTCTTGCTCAAATTATATATATTCTTCTTTACATATATATTTCAATTTTACCGAAATATAATGTTACTGATTTGGTTGAAATCGCAAAATATATGAACTAAAAACCAATCTTTTCGATTTAGGAAAGACCGATTTTCATTAATTTATACAGTAAGCTTTCCTCCATGATAGCAATAATACTGTGTTGCTTTAAAACTTTTAATCCTATTTAAAGACTGTTTCGCTTTTTCTATATCTAAACAAAAATTCGGATTAGCTATTACTAACCCACGATTCTCTTGAACAGCCGCATCTCCCGTAATTACACAATCTAAATTCGGAAAATATAATGAAATATGCCCCGAAGTATGTCCTGGCGTCGCTACTATTTGACATTCATTATTCAAAATCATTTGACCATCATGCACTTTTTCATCGACGGAAATATGTTTTATATTTTTTAACTGTTGTATAAACCATTTACCAAATTCTTTTTCTTCATTTGGCATACGTTCTAACATTTCTTCAGCTTGAACTAACCTCTCTGATTTTATATCACCACTAATATAGTTAGATTCAATTTCACTAGCAATAACATTAATTTGAGGATATTTCACTTTAAAATCGTATAAAGGCCCTATATGATCATCATCATAATGAGTAATAATTATATTCTTTAAGTTTTTTATCTCATATCCATGTTTTAATATTGCATTTTCAATTAAAGGTAAAAAACTTGGATATCCTGTATCGACTAACGTTAATTCATTATGTAATATAATTAAACTTGGATAAATACATTGTTTTTGCCCGTTAAATTCGAATTCAATTGGTAGTTCTATTATTTTCATTTTTCTTCCCCCATACCGCCTATTCAATATTTAATAATAACCACTTCGTCCACATACATTTTACTATACATATTAAAAAATTTTTTATCAGTATTTTGTTTTAAGTTTTTTATTAGTTAATTCTATTTTTAAATGTGGATACCAAAGTTATTTTATATCTATTTCTCATATGTGTTAGCAAGTTCGTCTGTAAAATCATAGACAGGGTTTTCACTCTTAACCTAAGCTGTTACTTTTTATAAATGAATTTTACCCTTATTGGACAAGTATCCGTTTCGTAATTTTCATATGTAATAAAAGAGACATCTCCTTAAATTAGAAATGTCTCTTTTAAATTAATAGAACAAATTCAGTTGTATTTCTTTTTTGTGAAAAGTTTTTTCATCAATAAATTATACATTTTCAGTGCTTGTACTACAACTTGTCGAGTATAAAATTGGTATACCACATATAGCATCATTCATTACATCACGAAAAACTTTTGCAGCGACTTCTGTGAAAGTTTGGCATAGATTAGAAATATCATCATTAAAAAACTGAATCACTTTTGCAGCAAAAACCGGAAAAACAACATTCGCTCCACCTGGGAACTGCGGCTGCACAACAACTTGCTCAAAATACAAGTTGCTTTCTAAAGCTACTTGAAAAAGGTGTGCAATTTCAAAAGCATCTAAAGGACAAGGAATTGGGTTTACAATTCCATCCCCAATAACACTAACAACAATAGTTACATTTACATTGCCAAATTGCACTGTAGGTTTAAGAAGTGTAGCTAATGCAATCGCTTTTTCAAAATCCGTAGTTTGTACTAAAATAATAAAATTTCCATCAGTCGGTATTAGCGGACCTACTGTTACAGTTGGATCAGCCCCTACCGAATTTCTGAGTTCGTTAAAATATGTGATCCATGGCGGTGAAAGTTGAGGTTGTACACGCTCGTCCATTCTTTTTCCACCTCCTTATACAATTCTCAATACTATAATATGAAAAAATTCTAATAGCGCATTAGATATATTTATTATTTTTCATAGCATTTTCGTATCAATCTGAGAATTTTGTTTGTTTAGAAAACCTTTTAGAAACATTTAACCATTTATTGTATGTCAATAATATAGTAGTGAAAAATTTACAGGTGAAGGATATAGAAAGAACAAGGTTGCTAGTTCATTAATTGTAAAAATATGACGTTTTAGATGAATAAGCTTTATTTGCAGTAATATACCTTTATTATTATGTACCTTATATTGCAGCGATTCACTAATAAGACGTACAATCCCTATCCTTTTAGAAGTAATTAAAACCTTCG
Source organism: Bacillus cereus group sp. MG1 (assembly GCF_040460035.1). Taxonomy (NCBI): domain Bacteria; kingdom Bacillati; phylum Bacillota; class Bacilli; order Caryophanales; family Bacillaceae; genus Bacillus; species Bacillus cereus group sp. MG1. The sequence goes on from NZ_JARVGY010000001.1 coordinate 158,045, forward strand.
GTGAAATCTTCTTTAGATAGATACCATTTGCAAATTGTTTAATTTAACAAATACTACTTGCATACTATGTAATGAAACACTGTGAATCATTGTATAATCCACATTATATTATTTTGAACAGGTAATCCCCTATTTTTATGGAAATATATAATTAAGAAAAACAATAAAATTGATTAATCTCTCACTTCTTTGTCCATCCTTTTAAAAAATCTATGTTTTTGTAAAAGGAGTGTTTATATGGAGAAACAGACACTTTGGAAAAAGTTCAAAAAAAGCTCTGTAAACCTCGGTAAATCTAGCGTATATGAAAGTATTATTTTATTCTACACAATGAAAAAGAAAGAATTACCTACTAAGGCGAAATTCATAATATTAGCCGCTTTATCTTATTACGTATTAACAATCGATTTCATTCCAGATATAGCTGCTATTATTGGGATTGGCTTATTAGATGATGTTTTAGCAATCGCTGTAGCGCATAAATACGTTATGAGACACGCAGATGCTGAAATTCGAGAAAAGAGCAAAGTAAAGATGGAGTCATTATTTACTTCAGCACAAGCATAATGAAATTATCTAGTCATTTACCTACCTTTTTACTTTCAAATAAAGCTAACTGTAATTAATGATAGTTCCACCTCACTGAATATTACCCTTCACCATGAGAGCATAGCAGAATAAATCCCTAAACAAAAGCATTTCTCTTAGCTCTCAAACCGTAAACAAATCGGGAATCAGCACTTGTTCCTAAGTTCTGACTCCCTTTTATTTGTTCTTATATCTATCTGTTATACAGTTGCATGCATTCCCTTATACAAAACTGCCATTGCCGCTACTATAAGAATCATACCCATAAAAGCAGGTACGGCATGACCAAGTGATACATAGATTTGTCCTCCAATAATCGGACCAATCATTCTTGCTAAAGCTTGAATAGATTGGCTTCCACCTTGAATCCTTCCTTGTTCATTAGAACTGACAGACTTTGAAAGCATCCCGTTGAATGAAGGCCCGAAAATTGAATCCCCAAAACCAAACATTAGCATTCCAACGATAAGTAGTGGAGAGAGTGAAAATACAGCTGATGCTGCAATAAAACTGTATCCTATAATCTCCAAAACCATCCCAAGAATTGCTATTTGTTTATCACTAAGCTTAATTAAAAGCTTTGGCATTATAAAACTTTGTGAAACAATGTCTTGAAAGCCCAAAATTGAAAACATAAGTCCGATTAATGCAGGTTTCCAACTGAAAGTATCCATTGTAAATTGCGTGAAAATTGCTTGTAAAGATCCGTTAGGTATCCAAAGTAAAAACGCTGAGATAAGTAACCATTTTAAATTTTTTATGGAAAGTATATTTGCTAGCTGTGCAAAAGGATTTAACCTTACAAAAGTAATCTCTTTTAACCTGTTATTTTTGTCAAGGCTCTCAGGCATGTATTTCATACCATATAAAACATTTAATAAAGTTATGAACGCTCCAAAGTATAAAGGTACAGAATGACCAAACTTTGCAAGTAAGCCCCCAAGAGTTGGTCCAATAATAGTTCCCGCACCTACAACTGCACTCACCCATCCAAAGTATTTCGTTCTCTGCTCTTTCGGAATGATATCTGCAAAATATGCGAAGATAGTACTTATGCTCCCACCTGTTATACCTTCTATTATCCGTCCAGCAAATAATACCCATAAAGCTCCTCCTATGCCAAAAACTAAGTACCCAATTGCAGAACCAAATAAGCATATTAAAAGTAATGGACGACGGCCATACTTATCGCTTAAAGCCCCGAGTGCTGGAGCAGCTAAAAACACGCAGGCCGCATATACGGAAGTTAGTAGTGTAACAACCAATGCTTGTTCTTCCGGATTGCTTGTATATGGCTGTACTAAGAATGGGACTACAGGCATAATGATACTGAAACCTATACCACAAAGAAATACAGAAATAAGTCCGAATAGTAAAGCATGTTTATCTATGCTTTTTTCAGTTTCCCTTTCATTTTGTGATCTAAATATAGACATTTAACTTCTCTCCTTAAAATGTTTTGTTGCTTTGTCAACAAAATGATAACTCTGTTTTGTTGATTAGTCAACAAAGATAAAATAATAAAAAAGCAGCCTATTCTCATATTAGAGTAAGGCTGCCATTTTATTATTAAAATGTATTACGATTTAATATGTATACCTTGTTTCTTTATTTCTGCATCCAAATGTCTACTATACTTTTCCACAAAGCTAATTATACTGTCGAATTCTTCTTCAGTTACTTGCTCAAATACAGCTTTATCCCGCTCTTGAAACTCTTTGTGCAGATCTTCATGGATTTTATAAATTTCTTTCCCTTGTTCGGTAAGCTTAAAATAAATTTCTTTCTTATTTTCTGACTTTTGGTAACTTTCAACAAGGCCTTTTTGTATGAGCTTCTTAGTCATTCTACTTATAGCACCGCGAGTCACATAAAAAGCCTCTGCGAGTTGCGTCACGTTAGAATCTGCATTGTTTTCAATATATTCAATACAGTGGACTTCAGAAGACTTAAAACCTTTAAGACCTTCTTCCATCTTATCTTTATTAAGCCAAACCAGTTTATTATATAATTCCCTGAAACCGTTCATGACCTGTTCTTCTTTATTCATGATCTGCCCTCCTCACCGCTCATTAGCACATTAAAACTATTATATTAAATTTCTGCTTACATTTCGACAATATTGAAATAATTATTGTAACATTAAAGATATGTGTAAAAATAGGCGCTTAAATAAAATAATTTTTAAACAGCAAATTTTGCAAGTTTATTGCTACTTACAGTAAACAGTAGACAAAAAGTAAGAGCTAAGACTATTTCTCTTAGCTCTTCTTTCATAAAACTATTTCACTTCATTAGCGACAAAAAAGTGCTCACATACACTTGATATGCGCTGTAAGTCTACGTTCCCACCAGATATAACCGCTACTACTTTTTTTCCTTTTATATAGCTATCAACTTTTCCTGCAAGAAGTGCAGCAGTTGCTAATGCACCTGCACCTTCTACAACAGCTTTCCCACGTTGTAATAAATCTTTCATCGCTACTTCCAGCTCTTTTTCTGATACAGTTACAATATCATCTACTAATTCTTTTACAATTTCAAATGTTAATTCACCTGGTATTTTAACTGCGCAACCATCTGCAATAGTAGGCGCCTCATAATGTTCTACGATTGCTCCTTTATCGTAAGATGCCTTCATTCCATGAACATTATCTGCTTGGACACCAATTATATTAATGGATGGATTAAAAGATTTCAATGCTACAGCAATGCCAGAAATAATTCCGCCTCCACCAATTGGTACAATGACAGTATCTACATCCCACATATCATCAAGAATGTCTAATCCTATTGTACCTTGACCAGCCATTACCTCTACATCATCATATGGATGTAAGTATGTTTCACCTGTTTCCCTTATAATTTCTTCACATTTTACCTTTGCATCATCAAAGGTTTCACCATGTAAAATCACTTCAGATCCATATCCTTTTGTTGCTTCAACTTTCGCCTGCGGTGCAGAAATTGGCATAACAATTTTACTCTTAATACCGAGTAAATGAGCAGATAATGCAACTCCTTGTGCATGATTACCTGCTGAACATGCAATTACACCTCTTTCTTTTTCTTGATCCGTGAGCCGCGACATTTTATTAAATGCGCCACGGAATTTAAAAGAACCCGTTAATTGCATATTTTCTAATTTCAAATGAATTTCTCCGCCCGTTTTACTAGTCAAATAAAAAGATTTTACTAATGGCGTTTTACGAGCATTTCTATCTAGAATTTTGTGAGCTTTTTTAATATCGTCTATATGTAATGGTAGTTTTCTAGTTATCATACTGACACCTCTTCCAAAGTTCTATTTCTAAGTTTTCGTAAGTCGTAGCTCCTTTATACGAAAAGAGAAAATCTTTATATATGTACCCCACTCTGAAATAAACATATTTGCAAACAATTTAACATCCTCTTCATATCGCGTTCTTTATAATGATTTAAACATGCAATTTGAATCCAATTATTCTTTTGTAAATAAGATGACTCATAATGAACAACGTATCCTTGTAATGCTAATGCATCGCCTACTACTTTAGAAGAATGCTCTTCGCTCAATACAATAGTAAGTATAATTGGTGCGGCGTGTTCTTTAGTTGAAACAAGCTTTAAACCCATATCAGTAATAACTTCTTCAACATAATCGTATGTCTCTTTAATTTTTACAAATGCCTTTTCATCTTCAAATCTCTTCAACGCTTCTTGCAATGCATAAATTAAATTCCATGATTGTGAGTATGGAATGCTTTCATTTTCTTCATACATGCCAATGTCCATATAGGCCGGCACAGCCTCGTTTATTTTTACAATGTGGTTATGAAAAACGAAAGAAATTCCTGTATATGATTTAATCGCTTTACCGCTAACACCACTTGCAAAATACACATCCTTCAAGTCTAATGGTATTGCTCCAATTGAACTTATACAATCTACACATAGTTTCATTTGATTCTCGTTACAAAGAGTATTTAGCTCGTCTAAATCGTTTAACATTCCAGTAGATGTTTCATGATGAACAAACCAAAGCCATTCATAATTTCCAGTTATTATTATTTCTTCTAATTCGTTATAAATAAACGGCTCTCCCATTTCTTTTTTATACGTATCAAAATGTAATTGTGCTCGTTTTGCATGTCCAACTAATCTATTTCCAAATTCTCCATTTGTTAATATTAGTCCTTTCCCTTTTAAAGAACGTAACTGTAAAGCAATCGCATCATTTGCTAACGTCCCTGTTCCTAACATAAGCTGTACATGTTTTGCTTTTGTCATGTGAAGTAACCGTTTTTTCACATTGTCCATTGTCACTTGAAATGACTTAGAGCGATGCGAAATAGGCCGCGTAGAAAATGCCTTTCGAACATTCTCTTCAATATCTACTGGACCAGGTAAAAACGTATATTCTTTCGTCATAATCCCTCCAACACTCGACTCTTCAAACATAGCAGGAGTAACATACATTGGCTGGAAGGCTGCTTCTTCTGTACCAACTAACGTATGAAAAGATTTGAATCCCATTTGCTCATATAAAGGTAGTTCACGTGTTGTTGCAGAAATGAGTGCTAATTCATATCCATTTAGAAGCAAATAACGATGTAGAAAACGAATTAATCCTAACAACGCTCTTCCATTTCTATATTCACGTTCTACTGAAAGTAAACGAATTTCATACACTTTTTCTCCATGCTCTTGCAAATAAATATCTAAATTTGAGATTTTATAATCTAACGAGAATGGTCGTTTTCCCCGCACTGCGACCATACCTACTAATCTATCCTCATCTAAACAAATTAAATATGTATTTTCATCATGAAAGCGATCTATACGAACACGCTCTTTCGTTTCTTCATGTTGCGGAATTTCTTCTACAAATGTTTTATAATTCAATTTATGTATACGTTCAAATTCCCGATCTTGATCAGCAACTTTATAAATTAACCCCATGGCTTATCTCCTTTATGTATTTAATAAAAATTATAAGTGGAGATTTACTCCACTTATTAAAATTTCGTTTCAGTCTCGATTTACATATAAAATAAGCACAATGATAAAAGCACTTAAAATAGTCGTAATAATAGAATAAGAATACAAAATCATGCAAACTGGTAAACAAGCAATTGTAATTAACCCTGGCTTAGTAAACCCTTTAAAAATTAAATAAAATATAATGAAAACAGCAACAAGAGTAAGCGCTATCAAATAATCAAATGCGATTAATCCTCCAATAAATGTTGATATGCCTTTTCCGCCCTTGCCTTTAAATACAATTGGATAAATATGTCCCAGTAAAACAGCTAGTAAAGCTAACATTACAAATGTAGAATGTCCAAAAAGGTATTTTGCAATAGAAACTACGATTGCCCCTTTAATTGCATCACCTAAAAATGTAGCGATGAAATATCCTTTTCCATATACACGCCCCATATTTCTTGCGCCGGGATTCCCACTTCCTTCATCTCGGATATCAACGTTATATCTCCATTTCGTTACTATATAAGCGGTCAATATGTTCCCAAATAAATAAGAAGCGACCAAATACAAAAACTGCATACTATTAATCATATAATCATTCACTTTCTACATGGAAGTACTTATACAATATTCATGAACTATGTATATTGTACTTTTTTATCCACTTCCCTTTATACATTTTAACATCATATATTTACAAATCATACAAAAATTCTCATACGCTATTTTTAAAAATATATATCCCTCATTAAATAATATGTTCCTTTCACTGCCATTTCTGCTTGTGATACGAATGTAATTTCTTTCATACTTTCTTCACAGCATTTCTTAAATACAGCAAATATTTCAGGAACTAAACGCAATATACTGCCACTTACTGCAATTGGCGTTGAGTGCTTAAAGTTCAACTTGTTATAAACATTTACTGTAATCCTTGCCAATTCTTTTCCAGCTTGCAAGATAATTTCACGTGCATCATCATTCCCATTTCTCGCTTCCTGAATAACTAATGGCGCGATTGCTGCAACTTTATCTTTTGAAGAACTATAAACTAGTCTTTTTATATGAGACGACGTCAAAAGTTGAAACTCATCTTGAATCCTTAAGCTTAATGGACAAAGTGCAACTCCTTGATCAAATTGATTGGCCATTCTTTTTAAACCTTGTAATGCAATCCAATATCCGCTTCCTTCATCTCCTAAAATATGTCCCCATCCACCACTATACTCGTACACTTCTCCTTTCTTTCCAAGACAAATTGCACCTGTGCCGCCAATTGTTAAAATTCCATCTTTTCCTTTTAAAACAGCTGCATGTGCAATCATCGCATCATTAAAAACTTCAATTGGTGTTCCATACTTCTTCTTTAGACGTAATGTTAATTCATTCGTATTTACTCCACTTACACCCGCTAATCCTAAACAAATACAAACGCAATGCCCATTTAATACACCTTTCTGGCATTGATCAATCACCTCCATAATATGCACAAGAACTTCTTCAAAATCTATTAATATATTTCCAAAACCACTTGTAGCTCTTACAAGTTCATTTCCGTCTTTATCAAATGCAATTGCTTCTGTCTTTGTTCCCCCGCCGTCTACTCCAATCATATATTTCATCTATTCGCCTCATTCATTTCAAATTGGAGGGAATGTTATATTCCCAAAAACTACAGATTCCTTTGCACCTGTTGCGCTCGGCACATTACTCGGATTACGATGATATGTTTCATTTGCTAAAATGGCAAAGGCGATTGCTTCCTTCGCTTCTGAAGAATAGCCTATATCTTCTTGAAGGAATAATGCACATTTTTCTTCTTTCAATCCATGCCGTATCATTTCTACAAGTGTATCATTATAACTTCCGCCACCACCTAGAATTACCTCATCGATTTCATAATACGGCAGAATAAACTCCTTATAATGATAAACAATTGAACTTGCTGTAAACCTTGTGACAGTCGTCAATATATTTTCTTTACTATGCTTTTCAAACCGCTTTAATAACTCACTGACAAATTCTTCTCCAAACTGTTCTCTACCAGTTGATTTCGGTGGATTCATTTTCAGAAATGGATGATTCATACAATATGTCAAAACCTCTTCTACAATTACCCCTGCAACATACATAACATGCATGACCTCCTATTTACTAAAAAACAATCATGTAAGTAACCAACGTACAACCAATCGAAAACAATATAAATCTAAAAAACAACTGAGCTTTCGATGCAAACGATCCATCAATGAAAGAAACAACTACCGTAAGCAAAACGCTTGCCGCAATACTTGTAACGAGCCAAATACTATGCATTTGTGATAAATTTAGCATGCCTAATAAAGGGACAAAAAGTAAATTTGCACAAATCACTCCAAATAGTAATAAAAACACACCTTTATAACTAAATTTTATATTCATTCTATTTCCCCCTTTCTAGTTTTAATGTGAAAGAAGTGATAGACAAAAAGTCTATCACTCAAAATAACAGCATGCAGATTAAGGATTAACCGACTCTCCGTCACCATTCTTTTCGATTTCAAGCATATTTTTGTCGTACATTTTAAAGAATGGTAAATAAATAAGAAACGATATTGCTATATTTATAAAAACTAATACAATCGCACGCCAATCTCCACCTGTTGCTAAATATGCACCAATTGGAGCAGGTAATGTCCATGGCGGCATAATATGCGTTGGTGTTACAAATCCCATTGCGGTTGCAGCATACGCTATAGTAGCTGTTACTAACGGGGTAATGACGAAAGGAATAATTAAAATTGGATTTAATACAATCGGCAAACCGAATATAACCGGTTCATTTATATTAAAAATCCCCGGAACAATACACGTTCTCGATAATGCTTTCGAATATTTTGATCGACCAAATACAATCATAGCTAACACAAGCCCTAACGTTGCGCCCGAACCACCAATCCAAATAAACCATTGATAAAACGGTTCTGGTGCAATAAACGGAAAATGACTCGCTCCACTTGCTACAGCTTCACCGTTCTTTCCTAAATACACATCCCAAAGTGGCCTTGCCACAGTACCTACAACTGATACTCCGTGTATCCCGAAAGACCAGAAAAACGTAATTAAAAATACAGGTATAATAACGCCAAAGTAACTATCACCAGCTTTTACTAACGGTGCGGCTAGTTTATCTACAACGTAATGTAAATCAACTTTAAAAACGACTGTAATAAGACTCATCATAATAATAACGAATGCTGCAGGTATAAGTGCTTCAAATGAACGTGATACTGACGGTGGTACTTGTTCTGGCATTTTTATCGTTACGTTATTCTTCTTACAAAACCTTAAAATCTCAACTGATAAAATAGAGACGATCATCGTCACAAATAATCCATGACCTCCAAGATTTGTCATCGGAAGCATGAATCCTTTTTTATCAATTAACTCAGGCGTTAATGTTAAAAGTAGTGAACATACCGCAAGCTGTGCTCCTGATAAAGCATCTAATTTATAACTTTTCGCTAAATTATATCCTATTCCAAATGCTATATATAAGGACATAATAAACATAGTTAAACGATATGGTATCAATATACTTGTTTGATTCTTTAATGCCCAAACCGATATGAAACTATCTTTCGGCAGTGGTGGAAATGCTACTATTAAAAAAAAGCTTCCTACTATAATAAATGGTAACGCCGAAATAACTCCATCACGGATTGCTTGTAGATGCCTCTGCTCAGAAAGCCTTGCCATCGGGCCAGATAAGTTTTTATCAAGAAACGTGACAAACTTATTCATAACGCTTCCTCCTAACTAATTAATTCATTTACAGTTTTTAATAAAGTCGGGCCTCCAAGTGGCGTGTATGCTTGCGGTGGAATGATGCCACACGGAATAGATTCCTCCTCTGCAAATTTTTTTACAGAGTCAAATCGGTGTCTTATTTGAGGTGCCACCATTACGACATCCCAGCCATTCTTTACTTCTTCCTCTACCTCATTCGTTCCAATTGCATGCACTTCCATGTTCACACCATTTTTCTCCGCTTCTTTTTTTAAAGCGTTTACAACAATTGCACTGGACATTCCTCCAGAACAGACGAACAAAACTTTCATTTATTAATCCTCCTATACTTATAATTTATTACCCTTCAAATGAAAGGAAGTTTCACTTTACTAACAAGCATATGAAGTAGTAAATGAATTTAGTTATAATGAAAGTAAATTTCATTAAAAATATTTTTCCTATTAAATTAATGTTTCAATATGCAATTTTCTCTATTGCAAAGTCAACCTCGCCTCCTATATTATTTTAAATAATCATATGATAGGGAGGCGTATAAATGATCGTTAAACGTTTATTAATGATATGTTGTATCGTCATCTTGTTCATCCCTTTCTCTTTCATTCCCCCTCACTCTACTTATGCTGAAGTAAATACTGCATACAAAAAACATGAATTACGTGCTGTATGGATTGCATCTGTTCTGAATATTGATTGGCCCTCAAAAACTGGCTTACCCATTGAAAAACAGAAACAAGAATTTATAAGATTATTAGACGATGTAAAAAGCACTGGTATGAATGCAGTTGTTGTACAAATTAAACCAACCGCTGATGCTTTCTATCCTTCAAATTACGGTCCTTGGTCTGAATACATTACAGGAACACAAGGAAAAGATCCTGGTTATGACCCGCTTGCATTTATGATTGAAGAAACTCATAAAAGAAATATAGAATTCCACGCTTGGATTAACCCATACCGAATAACGATGAATCACACCGATATAAATCGATTATCAAATAATCACCCTGCAAGGCAACATCCCAATTGGGTTGTCCCTTATGGCGGAAAGTTATATTACAATCCCGGTATTCCAGAAGTGAAAAAATTTATAACAGAAGGTGCTTTAGAAATCGTGCAAAATTACGATATTGATGCGCTGCATATGGATGATTATTTTTATCCATATAAAGTAGCCGGTGAAGAATTTCCAGATCAGAAAACGTACGAAACATATAATAACGGTAGATTTACAAATATAGAAGATTGGCGACGTAACAATGTAAATGAACTTGTAAAAGATTTAAATACTGCTATAAAACAAGAAAAATCATATGTAAAGTTTGGCATTAGTCCGTTCGGCGTATGGAGAAATATAGCTGACGATCCGACTGGCTCTAACACAACCGCAGGCCAAAGAAACTATGATGACCTTTATGCTGACACACGTGAGTGGATACAAAAAGGATATATTGACTACATTACACCGCAAATATATTGGAATATAGGTTTCACCCCAGCTGCATATGACATATTAGTAGATTGGTGGGTTAAAGAAACAAATAACAAACCGATTCACCTATACATCGGTCAAGCGGCCTATAAAATTAATAATAACTCCGTCCCTGCTTGGTCTGATCCAGAAGAATATCCAAGACAAATTGCATTAAACCGGCTATATCCTGAAATAAAAGGTAGTATGCATTTTAGCTTAAAAGATATTAATAACAATCCACTTGGAGCTAAAGATAGACTCTCAAAAGACATATATAAATATCCTGCATTAATTCCGCCTATGCCTTGGCTTGATCATGATCCACCAAAACAACCGACTTTAAAAGGTGCCATTCCAAGAGATGAAGGTATTGCAATCGGTATCATTGACAATAGAGATAATGATTCTACTTATTACGCTATTTACCGCGCGAATGGGAAAAATGAAGTGGATATACAAAATCCGAAAAATTTACTTACTACTGTAAGAAAAACAAAACTTGGAGAAATTTATGTAGATAAAACCGTTATTTCTGGAGAAACGTATACGTATGTCGTAACTGCAGTTGATCGATTGCATAATGAAAGTGTGGCTTCTAGTCATACTACCGTTAATGCAAAATAAAATCTCATAACAAAAAGCGCCCTAAAGCTGTGATACTTAGCTTTTAAGGCGCTTTTTGTTATTTATTCTTAAACTTCTCAGTCGCTGCTCTCATCTTCACATTTAAATCGTGATCAATTGAGTCGCGAATATCTCGCTCTACTACTTCCATTTCTTTTTGGAAATTTTCCAAGTAGATTTTCAGTTCTTCTTCTTTCTCTGGTCTTTGTGAAGGTGGTAATTGTACTACCAACGATAACATGGCCGTTAAATCTTTCATTAAGAACGTTTCAAGTTTATGTTGTTGTTCAAACATGCGTTGCTCTTGATAGTACGGAAGTGCATTCAATACTGAAATTGTAATATCATCAACCGTTCTTTGTAATGAAGGATTTATTGAGCGTTTATACGCTTGAATTGTATTTAATGCGTCTGGATAACGGTCATAAAAATACAATTTGTAAAATGATAAGTCTGTCGGTTTTACAGTTTGCTGTGTCTCTTGTCTTAAGAAATCTTTCACTTTCATCGCAGCTACATCAATATCTTCATTCGTAAGCTTTTTCGTAGTTTTTGCCATTACATGCACTTTTTTCTGCTTTTCTTTCGGTAACATCGAGAAGACTTGTTCTCTCGTACGTTGACCTGATGCACAAAATAGAGTATTTAATGTATTTTGTTCTTTCTTTCCTTCAATGCGAATCCAGCGATAAAACAGTGGATGTTGTGTAAATTCTTGTAGAAACGGTATTGATTTGTTTGATAACTTGTCTAAAGAATCTTGCGCTCTTTTATATGGCTTCGTCCATGAAAAATACAGCTTCCGTCCGAAATATACGACTAAAACAACGACAGTAAATGCTATTAAAAGCAATGTACCGAGTAGTAATAATACTGTTTGAATGAAACTCATTTGTTCACCTCCTCTAATAATCCGTTATTTCCTTGGACGCTGAATGAGTTTCTGCTTCATCTCATCATTAAATGTGTCTAGTTCAATAACGAACTTCTTACTTGACTCGATAATACGTTCTGACGATTTTTCAGATGCTTCAATTGCAGCGAACACATTTTGGAATGATTCACGTAATTTATCCATGCTAATAGCAGGGTTTTCAAGCAATTTTGTCGTTTCTTCTGTATTTTGTTTTAACGCTTGAGAATTACTTAATACCATCGATTCAATTGCTTCATTTGTCGCATTCACTGCATCGATTGTTTTCCGTTGATTTGTTAACGCTAACTGAATAGCAGCTGAAACCGTTACAACGTTTTGCGTCATCGTAATTGCATTACGAATTGCCTCTGTTAACTTTTCATTATTTTTCTTAATAATGTCTACAGATGCGATAGATTGTAATAAAACACTTTTCGCTTGCTGCATATTACGTGTACGTACAAGTATCTTTTCTAACGCATCGTTAATTAATGGAATATCTCTTTGACGCTCTGGGTTTTGTTTCTCAGCTTCAAGCATGCCAGCAAGCTTTTTCCCTAAGTATACTTGTTTATCAAGCGCATGAATTTTATCGTGCGATTGTTCTTTAAGCATTTCAAGACCCACTGTATCCTCTTGTAAGTTATCACGGCCAATTAGAAGGGATCTAATGATTTCCTCGATTTGTTTATCTATAGATTGGTATTTATGCACGTATGTTTCAAGTGGATTTTTCTTGAATACTTTAAACATTATTTTCTTCATACCACTTGCTTTAAGTGAATTGGGATCAAGCTCTGATACCACTTTTCGTAATTCTAACAATGTATTTGGAATTTCTTCATTTTTCCCATTCATCATCGCTGTTACAGGACGTTTTAATGCTGACAACGTTTGTCCTGCTGCTTGTTGCTCTTTATCTCCTAAATCTCCTAGCTGAGACAATACTTTTGATAAATCTGTATTTTGCTCGCTATTTAACTTTTGTACATAAAGATCAGCTTCTTTATTCAGTTCCTCTAATTCTGCATCTTTTATAACTGTATCAACTACTACTTCTACATTATTATCTTTCATGATCGATACAGGTTCTTTTTTCTCGAGTTCAGTCAACAAAATCGCTCCTTTATTTATATGTGCGAATTTATATGCACTATATTTCATCTATTATATCGTATTTCATATACATTCTGATTGCTTGAAATCGATTTTTTTAGAAATGCCTGTTTATGCAGTCATTCCCTGTTTCTTACTATAAGTATACCTGTAAACAACATAATTTTCCTCAGACTTAAGACCTAGAGAACGACATGCTGAAGGCGGATTCTTCGTATGTTACGTATATAAATTATGTTCTTCTATCCTTCTGTACTCAATCTTTTGACATACACCCTTTTTCAATGTGATAATTATATTGCGCCCACTCCTATTTCTTCTTGCGCGCTACGAATGCTCCATTTTGAAATGCCAATAACACCGTTTCAAACATTTCATCTTCTTCTATCATTTTTTTAAACTCGGCTAATTCATTTGCATGAGAGGTTGCGTTATCAACAACAAGAAAACCCTTTGGTTGTAAAATGCGTTTTATATGCTCAAGCCACCACATGTATTGCGTACGCTCTGAATCTAGGAAAATAAAATCAAATGAATGATCTAATTGCGCATCTAAAAATGCCCCTGCTTCTTGATTATGAACATCAATCCTTTGTAAAAGGTTTGCCTTTTCAAAATTGACAAGTGCCTCTCCAACTCGTTCTGAAGAAAGCCCTACAGTTGTTACATTTCCATTTGTTTCTTCTACCGCATTAGCTAACCACAATGTAGAATAACCATTAGAAGTTCCGATTTCTAAAATGTTTTTTGCGCTACACCCTTTTACTAAAATTGATAAAAATTGCCCCATCTCACGAGTAATATTCCGTAATTTTTCTTCCCTTGTTTTTTTATTTCGATCATGCTCTTCTCCATATTGTTCAAGTTGAAATAATAATAAATCTAACGTATCCATTTTTTCCATCGCCTTTCCAAAGCAATATGATGAAAAAGCTCTTGCTGCCCGTCTACTTTCATTATATGCGAAACAAAAACCTTTTTCCTGTTATATGACAAAGATTTGAATTTTTTTATAGCATATTGTTTCGTTTTTTGGTAAAGTTAATTTCTACGTGCAATTATTCCATTCATATTATTTCATATTAAAATTGCAGTTATTAAATTATATAAACCCCATTTAAATGAATCGGTATTTCAAATTCAATTAAGCGCCCTTTTCGGACGCATTTTCTTTGTTTATATATTTCCAGAAGAAAGGATGCTTACAAATGAACGTGATTAGCTTAGATGCTGCTAGAAAACGAAAGCAGCATAAAAAATTAATGATTACTATACCGATTATTACACGTATTTATGAAGAAGACGGGGAAATTAAATTTGAGGTAGCTGGCGAAAAAGATGTACCTCTTGAAATGTTAGAAAAATAATAAAAAACGCATTTCTGAAGAAATGCGCTTTTTTATATTTTTACATTTAAATGCATAAGTTTTTCAGGGTTAACCATCATATAAATATTTGAAATTTTCTCATCCTCAAATACAAACGAAAGAACATAAGTTACTTTATTATTTATTGTAACTATAACTCCTGGTATACCATTGACCATTTTGAAATCAACAGTGTACTCTTCTGTCAATCGTTGTGCAATCCCAAAGAACAAACGTATAATTCGATCCGCAGAATAAATCGGGTTAATCGCAGTCGTAACTTTACCACCACCATCAGCTTTGAGTATAGCATCTGTTTTTAATACTTCTAACATACCTTCCGCATCCCCACACTGTAATGATGATACAAACTTTTCAACATAAGAAGCCATTTTCTCCGTGCTTAATTTTGATTGCTTCGGTTTCTCCAACATGCTTTTTCGAGCACGTTGAAAGATCTTCCTGCAGTTTACACTACTCTTATCAACAATTGAAGCTATTTCTTCGTATTCATAACTGAAAACTTCTCTTAATATGAAAACAATCCTTTCTACCTCAGATAATTGTTGTAAAAGTAATAAATATGCGGTGGAAAGGGATTCTTTCATTATAAATGACTTTGATGGCTCATCACTCTCTTCTACAATTGGCTCTGGCAACCACATCCCTACATACACGTTACGTTTATGCGCTGCCGATCGTAATTTATCAATTGAACGATTTGTCGCCATCTTACATAAATATGCTTTCATATTTTCTATAGATTGAGGATCTTCTATATTATTTAGCAAGATAAATACATCCTGAACGATATCCTCAGCATCCATAACACTCCCAAGGATTCTGTATGCTAACGAAAATAATAATGGTTGATACGCTTCATATAACTGCTCCGTTTCCATGATGAACTGCCTCACTTTCATATTGCTTTAAAATGTATAACGCTGCACGCTTCCCGCTTGCTACCGCAGCATCAGCTAATACTTCATCATGCCCTACCCAATCTCCTGCAACATAAACACCTGGCATTTCAGGTATATTAGGGCCCGCTTTTTCAACACGGTCAATATGAGGAAAATCATGTACTACTGTTATTTTCGGTAAATATTGCTGTGCAACAACTTCTCTTTTCCAATTTGGATGTAACAACTCCATCGTACTTTCCAACTGTTCTTTATCATCACGAATATGATTCATCTCGAGTACAGGATTATAGTACTTAATTAGACTCACTACAATTGATCCATCTTCACTTAATTTAGCTGCTCTCGATTGATTTGTGAAAAATATAGGTTGATCTAATCCTAATACAAATTGATGTGTAGGATTGGGTAATTGTCTCAAGCCAATATCTAATGCAGCAACAGTAACCGGTACAGATTGTTCACTCCATCTATGCAAACTTGTTCCTTCTGCACCTTTTATTATTTTACAAGCTTCTTTCGGCGGAGTCGTCACGATGACTGTGCCTACTTCAAAAACCTCATCATCAACACAATGTATTCTTTGTTTACCTTCGGAATGCTCAATTTCCACAACATGCTTTTTAGCCAAAAACTGCACCCCGATATCATTCGCTATAGCTCTTAATTTTGTTATTATCGTCTCCCAACCACCATCTACATAAAGCACTCCCTCTTTTATAGAAAGCTGTATTTGCTTTAGTACAGATGATGCTAATTGTATTGTAGGAGCAAACGTATATGTTGTTGTTCGGCATAGCGCATAAAATATATTGCGAACCATTGGATCTTTTATTTCATTTTCTGCCCATGTAGTTAGACTCATTTTCGGAACTTCTCCTACATCTAAATTTCCTAAACGAATCATAAGACGTGAGAATTGTACTTTTGCAGACCAAGAAAGTAGTGGTGTTGATAAAATTGAGTAAAAATCTGTTGGGATAGTGAATATATCCCCTTTCCATATTCCATGTGCTTTTGTAGATGGTATTCCACCTGGAAGAGTCATACCAAGCTCATTAAAAGTTATAAACGCTGCCCCGCCTCTATATAAAGCATGTGCACCAAGATTCATGCAGATTTCATTTTTATTTGTAGTCATCCCTCGGCCACCGAATTGACTGGACTTTTCTAATACAATCACTTTCCTTCCAGCTTTCGCTAAATATATAGATGCTGTTAATCCAGCAAGCCCACCGCCAACAATTGCTATATCAAATGTATTCATAATAAAATCCCTCCTTAATCGTTCTACATACAAGACGAACGATTAAGGAGGGATGTGACATAAAAATAAATTTTTATTATCCTACTTTATTTCATTACTTTTTAATTCGATCATATTGCATACGAAATAACTCAATTGCAAATGGAATATCCTCTTCACTCTTTAAATAATAACTAATCCATCCTGATTCAGGTAATACGTGATGTGGTTTTACCAAGCCTTGCTTCACTAATTCATCTCGCTTTAACTTTGGAAATGGTAAATCAGCTAATTTATCACCATGAAGATGGCCAAGTTCTTTCTTGCCATAATTTATTTCAATACCACCAAATCGATGCGGTTTTTCAGAAACACCCGCCCAGCTGAGTACTTCATTTCTAATCATTTCACTAAATGACATGAACATTCACTCCTTATAAATGATTGATGTAATTTTAAATTAACATTTTCATTACTTTTTTCCATCAATCCAAAGTATGAATGGGAATACGAATATAGTTTGGTCTTAACACCTTATTCTTTATGGAATAAGTGAATTTATTAAGCTACCGACAACAGCACAAAACAAAGACTAGACACATATCCTAATTTTGTAACCTAACTTACCTATAGAAAGGCGGGTAATACAATTGACTGCCAACATCGACTATACCTCCCCCTCAACCAATTTTACTTATGATGTAAATAAAAGTAATTTTTTTCGGAAAGATGCCCAAAATTATATAAATGTACTTGGTATTAAACAATTAAATACTTTAGAAAATACTTCTTTATTAGATATTTATTTAAGTACAGGAAATGTTGTAGAACCACATATTCATCAAAATGCAGCTGAACTTGTTTATTGTATTTCAGGGTCTGCTGTTGTTTCTTTACTTAATCCATTTACGAATCAAATATTAAACTTACCGATAAAACCCGGGCAAGTTGCCAACATTCCACAAGCGTGGTGGCATTATGAAATTGCTACAGCAAATAATACTCATTTATTAGCTATTTTCAATGCTCCAGCGCCAGAAGTTATTTTCGGTTCTGACATTTTAAGATTAACTCCTGCTCATATGATGGCACATACTTACTGCCTCAATGAACAACAATGGAAACAAGCGGTTTCCCCTATTCAATCAACTACTGTAATTGGTCCTCCGTCAAACTGCAATCAAAACCGTGAAATGAAAAATTATCCAACCCAGCCCCTCGCTCAACAACATAATCCGCATCACCAAGATTCTTATTACTTCCCTCTTTACTGGGGCTATTAATTTGTAAATTTTCAAAAGAATCATCATTTATCTCCTAGGAAAATACCAAGGAGATTTTTTTATTGTATCTTCTCTTCCTATTAAAAATAGTAACAATTGATAGTGGACATACATATAATATTTATATATTAAATTGGAGGTGATAGTACTATGAGTAATTATAACTATCGAAAAAACTACTCTTATAATAAAAATAGTAGTTCTTCAGCATCCTCTCAATCTTCCAATTCCCAATCGCAAAGAGACTTAGCGGAGCAAGGCTATGTAAAGAAAAAAGGATGTAACTGTAATAAAAATAAATAGTTTATCTTATGGATGAATTCTTTTTTAAAAGAATTCATCTTTTTTTACTGATCGGAAATTTTTAAAGTTACATAACTTATTACTTAAATGAGAAAGGGTAAATTATACTTTTTTATACGAACTTAACAAAGAGTAATTGTTCAATTAATTTATTACTTATTTTCCTAAAAAATATAGTCCTTCCTAAATTTATTAGGAAGGACTATATACAAACCCCTGTTTAATTTCCTACTAAACATTGTAACAAATTAAACGATATTAATACCTGCACTTACAAATCCAGCAACTGCAGCTATTGGACTTGCTGCTGTTAATGAAACATATAACAGTATTTTATCCCCAGCTGCTACTGGAATAGCTTCAGGTATGATTCCTGATGCTGTAGAACCAATCGCTATTGCGGCAAATGCTGGCGTTAATAATAGAGGTGCACCTTGTACTGTAAACGTATTGCTTGCTGCAGGTGCAGTTAATATTTGTATTTGCACTTGAACAGGTGATAATGGAGATAATGCAGCTGTTGCACTAAAGAAACCTGCTAATGACGTAATAGTTCCTGCGCGTGGTGCTACAAATGCATAATCACCTACACCTAATGCTAATGTGATACTTGTTCCACCCGTTAACGCTATACCAGGCTGACTAAATCCAAATCCGAGAAGAGTTCCTGTATTAGCTACTAACGCATTAACTAATGCTGCTGGTGTTGTACCTGAAGCAAACGGAATAATAGCTCCGCCACCAGTTGCACCTGTTGCTCCTGTTAAGCCTGTTGCACCAGTTAAACCTGTTGCCCCCGTTGGACCTGTTGCTCCTGTTGGACCTGTTGCTCCTGTTGGGCCTGTTGCTCCTGTTAAACCTGTTGCTCCTGTTAAACCTGTTGCTCCTGTTGGGCCTGTTGCTCCTGCTCCTGTTGCTCCTGTTGCTCCTGTTGGACCTGTTGCTCCTGTTGCTCCTGTTGCTCCTGTTGCTCCTGCTCCTGTTGGACCTGTTGCTCCTGTTGCTCCTGTCGCTCCTGTTGCTCCTGTTGCTCCTGTTAAACCTGTTGCTCCGCCTCCTGGACCTGTTGGACCTGTTGGGCCTGTTGGGCCTCCTCCTGGAGTAGCACCAATTAATTGAGTTAATAAATTTAATAAAAGTTGTAAACTTGCAGGGTCAATAATTAAAGAGAAAAAGAATGGTGCAAGAGCACTGTAGAATTGTTGTAATAAAGAAAGTAATTGACTTAGATTTGGGTTAGGAGATTGTAGTAAATTAATAATACTTTGAATTAATTGTTTTAAGAAATTCCCTTCTGGAGAAGGTGCTAATTCATTTAGTAAGTTCAATAGTTGAGTAAACAAATTTCCGTAGTCTTTTCACAATACAATAGTTAAAATTAAAGGGCTACATACTATACGCGAAAGATTATTAGATAATGAAATTTATATTAAAGATTAATTGGTTTCGAGGGAGGGCATGGCCTATAGTGGTCAGGGAATTATTAGACAATACAATAAAATTTGAAATATAATAATGCCAGTGTATCTTTTTACTCAATGTGGGTACGCTTTCGAGCAGTAACTCTTAAACAAGTTTTGGAGCGTTGGCGTATATAGAAAAAAACTCCTTCAAAAAGGAGTTTTTTTCTATATTTTAAACTTATTATAAGAAAATAAGTCGTTTATTCTGAATCTAGACAAGATTTTATTTAAGGTGTGCAGAGCCTTGTACCCATAAGTAGCGGAGTGCCCCAATTGCATATAAGAGGTCTAGGAATATAATGCTAGCCCCAATCCAGTTATGGTCGGAAACACCTTAAAAGGTCACTGCACATACAATCATTATAACAAATCAAGCAAAAAAGATAAAAAAGTTCGTAAATTATGAAGGGAATAGAGCGCTAGATAAAGAATTTTGTCTTTTAGAAATTTAAAAGACTATATGCAAATGAAATCTGAAAACTTATATAGTATTTAATAAAATTAGCGGTTGAAATTCTTTAATTATTTGGGGCTGGCCCCTGGTTAGACCTCTTTACTTAATATGAAATTTAAAGTCTGGCGTTATAGTCCTGACATACTACATTGGGCATTAAGCTCTAACGGAAAATTGGACAGTCAGATTTATATATCGCTAGGAGGATTTATGTATGAGTGAAAAAACTGTAGCACCCTTTAGTTTTATAGAAGATTCCAAGGAAAAAGAGAAAGAAAATAAAAGGATGATATATCAGTTATTTGTGGGAATTGACATTGGTTCTACCTTTCACGTAGCTAGCTGTATCCCTTTCCAATCCTTTTTAGATCCTAAGGGACGTGAATGGAAACGGTCAAAGACAATGAAGTTTAATGCAGACAGTCTTGGAATAACTCAATTTTTACAAGCCTTAGAACACATGGAAAAGCAACTAGGAATTTATAGATCAGATTTCTTGATTTTACTAGAACCAACAGGTGGTCACTACTCTTATTTACTTCAACAAGTTCTTTTGAATGGAAATTTTGATGTATATTTAGTGGAAAATTCCGCAGTAAAAGACTTTCGAGAAAAACATTTAGGAATTACTGAAAAATCAGATGCGGTAGACGCAAGGGTAATGTCCTATATGGGGTGGCACAAAACGTTACACCCTTATATGAAAGGGGTTAATTTACTTAAACCAGCTTCTGTGACTCAATCTATTTTTCGTTCGTTAACCCGCGACAGATGGTTACTAAATACTCAGTTAACGCGGCGTAAAAATCAGGTACAGCAACTTTTAATGGTTACGCATCCAGACTTAAAAGTAGCATTTAAGAAACTAGGAACACCTTCTGTGATGAAGTTTGTATTAAAGTATCCAACTAGTAAAGATCTAAAGCTAGCTACACAGGAAGAACTACGACAAACAATGATTGAATCTGGAGCAAAGCGAATAGCTACAAAGGCATCTGAGGCACTAGCAAAAGTTACAGCAAAGTCTATAACAATTGATGTCCCCCATTTAGTTGGAAGACAAAGTTGGATAATTGAAGAAGCGTTACGTATTGAAGAAAGTATTAAAGGGATTGATAATCATATCCAAGAATTACTCCATGGAAATGCAAGCAAAGGTATTAAACCTCATCCCTATACAGGGTTATTATTCTCTTTTCCTTTTATGAGCGATAATTGGGCTTGTACTCTTATTGGAGCCATTGGTGATATTGAACGTTTTAATACATATAAAGAGTTTAAAAAATATCTTGGTGTCTCGGCAGAAAATAAACAATCAGGAACATCTGTAAAGGGTACAAGAATGACCTTTAGTGGTGTTCGAGATGCACGTCGAGTGCTCTTTCAAATGGCGATGATTATCATTGCGATGAAAAAACAACCATCTGTATTCAGTTTCTATTATCATCGTCTAGTAGAGCGTAAAATGAATGGTAAAACAGCAATTGGTCATATGTGTGGGAAAATTGCTAAAATCCTTTATATGATGCTTAAAAAAGGGCAAAAATATGATCCTGTAAGACACGCCCAAGCAACAGGTATTCCTTGGGATTCTGTTTACGATAAAAGAACAAAAAGTGTAAGCTCAGACAAGTTTTATCAAGAAGCATTAAAACTTGCAGGAAATTCAGCATCTGATAATGTAGAATTGATTGAAACAGAGATAGATTGAGAATAAAAAATTCTTCTTTATTAAAAAAATTTAAACATAACAAAGATTTTTAATTCATCTTGGTTATAAATGATTGAAATGTGTTCGAAACAGTACGGATCTTCTATAAGGGATACATGGGGTCTGTGTAGCAATGGAACCAAATCACGCAATAAGCATTAGCGGACAATAGGAATCCTATATCATGTAGAAATATAGGATTCCTATTCTATTCCATCAAACGATCTTCTTTATATGTTAAATTACGCAATTGGCCATCTTTTATTTCTTCAGGAAGTATAAATGAATAGCGCCCTACTATATTGATATGTTCATGACCAAGTGGAGACAGCCTAGCAATATTATTATCGTCCAGAGTATGACCACGATTTCGGAGAACTTGTAAGGCTGATTCCATATAACGAGTATTCCACACTACAATCGCATTTACGACTAACCCCAGTGCACCCAATTGATCTTCTTGGCCCGCTCGATAAGCTTGATGAAGCTCTCCTCGCTTTCCATAAAATACAGCTCTAGCTAAACTGTGTCTTGCTTCTCCTCTGTTTAATTGCGTTAGAATTTTCCGACGATAATTCTCATCATTTAAGTATAAAAGCAAATAACGTGTTTTAAAAATCCGTCCAAATTCTCCAATCGCTCGCCCTAACATGGTTGGTTTTCCATTCTGTTGCAATGCTTGGATAAGATGAGTTGCATTGACTTTATTTAATGAGAGAGAGCCGGCAACTCGAAGCATGTCTTCCCAATGACGATGTATCAAATCTTCACGAATGCGCCCTTTAGATAACGGATTTAGAATTCCATAATCTGATGTGGCATCAAAACGCCAGAGACGTGATTTTCCAACATCGGCTAATCGTGGACTAAATTGATAACCTAATAATCCAAATAGCCCAAAAATAATATCACTATAACCAGCTGTATCTGTCATGATTTCTTTTGGCTGTAAACTCGTATCTTGTTCTAACACACATTGAAGTAAATATAAAGAATCATGAATGGTTCCTGGAATCACAAGGCCGTGAAGTCCTGTAAATTGATCACTAGTAAAGTTGTAAAAAGTAACTCCACGACCTGTGCCAAAATATTTAGGGTTCGGTCCAGAATGTACAGATTTTACTGGAGTAAAGAAACGTAGCCCGTCTGCTGAGGCGATTTCACCGCCTCCCCACATATTTGCTAGGTCTAACTGACTATGAAAATCTACAAGTCTTGTATTAGCTTCTGTAAGAGTTTCTGCACGAAAATAATTTTGTTCAATCCATGTAAGACGATCACGTGCCAATGCAGGAACACCATCTTGAACAAGAGGTCGTAATCCTATATTACAAGCTTGAGATATAAGTAATGCACAAATACTTATGGGTAACTCATTAATCCTTGATTTAGCTTCACTAATATGTCGGAAATCATTCATAAACCCAGTCCAACGATTTACTTCTAATAATAGTTGAGGAATATCTATGTTTGGTAACATATCCTGTATGCGTTTTTTTAATATCTCTAGTGTCTCTGATTCTTGAAGCTTCTGTAGAGGTGTAAGAGTAATTCTTTGTTTACCAGCAAACGTCTCTATTTGAACTGCAGGATTATTGTCCCAATTTTCAACGGTTTGATGATAAGCCAAGTCTAATTCTTCCTTAAGAGGTGCTAAAGATTCATAAGAATCTAAAGACCAGTCTAGTGAGCGAAGAACATTAGGACGGATTGCTTTCCATTCTTCTCCTTGTAGCAATTGTGCGCGGAGATCTCCATATTTTACACTTCCAACGATATAAAGGTCATGACGGCGTAGAGCATCTACTACCTGTTCAAGCATCCAAAATGTATAAGCACGATGATTTACAGTTCGTGTTTTCTTATCAACTACAATTTTAGACCAATTTGTATTTAAACCAACAAGAGGAGCATTTCTCCATCTTTTCTTGCTAGAATCCCCATGTTCTTTTACAAAATTCCATGCTTGTAAAATAGGAAGTCCAGCGGGTGTTGCTTGTAATTCAATCTCTTCCATGAGTAGCGGAAGGAATTTTCGAATTGTACCGTAATATTGCAATAACTCTGAATATGCTAGCGTTTGATCTGGCGGACAGGTAAGTGAATCAACAATTTGAACAGCCTGTATCAAATCTTTTTCTGGGACTTTCTTGAACACTGCAACCTTTGGATGGATAGAAGGATCCGTATGCTCTAATAATGTTATACAAGCTTCCCGGAGTTGACGTGCCGCTTTATCTAAATCTTTAATTGTACGAAGACGTTCTTTTTGTTCTTTTCGATAAGTCTTAGCAAATAAATCTGTTAAGTATCGATCCAGTATATCAATCACATCATCTTGGGCATTTTGTGTATAAATTTTAGCAAATGCTACTAACACAGCTATGCGACGCTCATCATTCATTCTGGCAATGGCTTGTGATCTCACAGCTACAGCATGCCGAGCAAGTTGTTGCAGTCTTTTGGTAGGGATTCCAGATGTATCCCAATATTCAGCTTCTAATTGCCGAAGCTCTTGTAGTCGGTGAAGAGAATGTTTAATACCTGTAATACTGATAGTAAACGGAGGATTACTCAGACGCTCTAAATGTGTTTTCTTTTTTTTAGGACCTGATTGAAGAAGATTCTCCAATTGTTTGCGCTGTTCAGTACAAGGAAGTTCCGCAAGTTTTTCCCATAGATTTTCTGACGCACGATCACGAACTTTCGCGACTAACTTTGTTAATACTGATACACCAGGTAATAAAATTTTTTGTTCTATACATCGTGCTGTGGCTAGATCAAACAATATACTTGGTCGGTCATTGTGTAGCCAAGCACGTGTATATAACCATCTGATCAGACGCCAATGTCCGGGCTGATCTGTAAAATTTTTGTATTCATAAGTAGAGCGTATTTCATTCATGTGTTGCCAATGATTTCGTTTACTTCGGTAATCAGCAAAGCATTTGGCGTCTAACCCAAGTTGATCTGCTATATATGTCACCACAGCATGTGGTACATCTGTAGGGTCAGATAAAAATGTACCTAGGAACCTCACGGTTCCTAGCTGAACAGCAAAACCAAGTTGATTATGCTCTCCACGACGATTCCATATAAGCTCTTTATCTTTATCATCTAACCAAAAATATTTTGCTAATTGCTCTGATGTTGGAGTGTCACAAAAACAACCATATTTCTCCTCTTGTTCAGGTGTTAAAAAATCTACAGGCATAATCCTTGTTCCTCCTGTTACAATTATTAGTTTGTATCAAATGACAAAATTAGTATGATGATATTTATTCCTTAATTCCAGGCAATCTTCTCCACTTCTCCCTGTAAATCTTCTTGAGTAGCTCTCACATAAATCATCGTGGTATTCAAGTTATCGTGGCCCATAATTTGTGCCAGACGATGTAAGGGTGTACGTTCAGCCATTACATAACCAAAACGATGCCTTAAATCATGGGCACTAAATCCATCTAAATTAGCAAGACGCATGTACTTCTGGAGAATATGGCGGATAGCTCTTTCTTGTAGCCGTTTTCCTGTTTTAGAAGAAGGAAACAAATAGCTATGTGTAATATTATTCGATCCAATATATTCTTCTAGTGCAAAACGAACTGTACTATTCAGAGGAACTTCCCTCTGTTTATTTCGCTTTCCAGATCGAACAATGACATTGCCTCCCCTTTTTCTCATAACAATATCTTCTATTTGAACATCGCAAACCTCCATTGAACGAAAACCAGTATGAAGCATAAAAATAATCATTGCTTTGTCACGTAGCGTGCCATATTTCTCAACAGCATTCATTAAGGCTGCTTCTTCTTTATCCGTCATTTGCTTCGGACTCGTTTTTACTGCTGGAACAAATTTAATTGACTTGGAATAATCAGTTTGAATGATTCCTTGTTGTTTCGCCCAGTCAAAATAACGCTTAATAGAGTTAATTCTTCTATTGATTGTAGCCGGCTTTAGAGATCTGGTAATTTGCATATGTTCTCGATACCTTGCAATTGTTCGAGCAGTAACTTCAGTTGGATGGAAGAAAGTTTCTTCCGAAAGATTTCCCCATAGATGTTCAAACCAGTATACAAAATCTTTAAGATCACTTTTATATTCTGTAAGTGTTTTTGTATGCAAATCTCCTTCAAGAGATAAGCTAGAAATAAAATCTGAGATAAAAGATGTTCCTTGTAGTGAAATAATCTTGATGGATGACATATATTCCTCCTCCGATATTGACTTATATTAGTGGACATGCTAATCTAATCTTATCAGTTACATTAGCGGACATCAATTGTTTATTTCAAAGCATCATATGTCCGCTAATATTAATTAGCGGACATTAAAAATACCGAAGGTAGGTGTAGAATATGGCTGTTCGTAAAGAAGAGTTATATCGATTAATTGATTGTCTTGGTCACCAAGATGAAAAAGCAGCATTTGATTTTTTAGAATTCCTTGTTCAACGCTCAAAAAAGAAACCTAACGATTGGGAAAAAATTGATATAGCGGATTCAGATGATGAACCCTTGTCTAAACAAGAATTAGAACAGTTAAATAGTGAAGAAGGATATGTATCAGGGGAGGACGCAAAACGTGAATTCGGACTACAAATTGATTTACCATAAGTCCGCGGTGAAATTTATTGCAAAACAAGAAAAAGGCATACAAAAAAGAATTGCTGAAGGGTTGAAGGGGCTTCTTGAAATTCCTCCTGAAGGAGATATTAAAAGTATGAAGGGTTACACAGATTTATATCGATTGCGGGTTGGAACCTTTCGAATCTTATTTGAAATAAATCATGATGAGAAAGTCATATACATACAAGCTATCGGAAATCGTGGTGACATTTATAAATAATGCTAACATGAATTTTTAAAAAGGAAGGTTCTTGAAATTAGAGAAACTTCCTTTTTTTGCGCTGATAATGTCCGCTAATGCTTATTGCGTGATCTGGTTCCATTGCTACACAGACCCCTACATCTTTATTTCAAACAGCCAACTATCTGTAAGTGTTTTAAAACATAACAAGTAATTGTGGGAGGTATCAAAGCTAAGATGAGTTTTTGTTTTCTCTCTTAGGATAGCACTACACTACATTGAGTAAAGCTAATCTGTTTGCATCACTTGGATTTGCAAAAAACGCTGCAATAGCCGAAATTAAAGAGTTTAGTAAAGTAATTAATCTACCTAATTGCTCACTAGTAATCGGAACTGTTTGTGGATTGTTACAACACTCTGGAGTGAAAACAATCGGATTATTGCAGTGGTTATGACCGAAACAATTATTACTTGTCATTTATGTCCTCCTTACTTGTTTTATATTTGAGTTTTTCCTATTATAAGGATCATAAAGTTGTAAAAGAGTATGTGTTATATATTGACTTAAAATAGGAAACATGAAATATAATTAAACTTGCAAACGCTATTTAATTATGTTCATGACTCACATATTAATTATATGTTTTTAATAATTGACTGCTTAGATTAAATACCTAAACTTAAGAGTTTATTTTATTTTTCCACGTTTATCTCTTAGGTTCAAAGACACATTTTAATTTGAATACAAAAACCGAATTTACGATTAACATATATTCCGCAAGTAACAACATCATTTTTTCATATAAATAAAGAACATTTCCTTACTAAAATTGGGCTCACCTTATAAAGGTGAAGCCGTTTCTATTATAAAAAACTCTCATACAATATAGTGGACAAGTTATTTTATACTTCGTTCTAATAAAATATTGTAAGGAGTGAAAATTAATTGCCTATCATTCAACCATTTATGGCATCTAGAAGATTTACATCCACACTAGGAGCCGGCACAGGTACAGGTGCAGCTTTTGCAATTGCTGCCACAGCTTGTTTAAACGATGCGGGTACTACTGCAACCGCTTTTCCGACTTTCACGTATTACAACTTATATGTGAACGGTATTCTTCAACCAAGCGTGAACTCCAGTGTTACTACTGGTCCTACTGGTGCTATTACAATTCCTGGTGGGGATGCATTAGACGGCGGAATTCCAATTACAATTGAATTTATCGTCACTTAATGTTAACGAATGTAATTCAGAACAAAAAAGACAGATTCCTTTTCATTAAGAATCTGTCTTTTTTAATTAATAATAATAAATTGTAAAATAATTGAAGCACCTTGCGATGGTGGTTGGTTATCCAATAAAGTTAGTTTACCAGTACTAACTTCATAGAATGGTTGTGGTTGCAAAATTCCATTGATAAACAAATTTATATACGAAACCTCAGTAGGTGATAGTATATTCGTTGTACCATATTGAGCTATGCCATCTGCATCTGTATATATAAGTTTCTCTCCATCTGAAAAAGTGTAAAATAACAAATTAGTTGTTGTTATAGGGCCAATCCCCCCAGTAGGACCTGTTGTTCCTGTTGTTCCTGTTGCTCCTGTTACACCCGTTGCTCCTGTTGCTCCCGTTACTCCCGTTGGTCCTGTTGCTCCCGTTGCTCCCGTTACTCCCGTTGGTCCTGTTGCTCCTGTTTCTCCTGTTGCTCCCGTTTCTCCCGTTGCTCCCGTTATTCCTGTTATTCCTGTTGCTCCTGTTGGACCTGTTGCTCCTGTTACTCCCGTTGCTCCCGTTTCTCCTGTTGCTCCTGTTGCTCCTGTTGCTCCCGTTTCTCCTGTTGCTCCTGTTGCTCCTGTTGCTCCCGTTTCTCCTGTTGCTCCTGTTGGACCTGTTGCTCCTGTTGCTCCTGTTGGGCCTGTTGATCCTGTTGATCCTGTTGGGCCTGTTGATCCTGTTGGGCCTGTTACTCCTGTTGCTCCTGTTGCTCCTGTTGCTCCTGTTGCTCCTGTTGCTCCTGTTGCTCCTGTTGCTCCTGTTGCTCCTGTTGGAATATATATTGGTGGAAGAGCTGAAAATGTAGGTCCAATATTCTCAGGTTCTATCTTACCTTTATTTATTGATAATTTATCATTCCGCTTCAATTTAATTCCTCATTCCACATATTTTTAATTAACTTACATAAGTATGAGTCTATTATTAAGAAATGCTTTCATAACTATTCTTTTTTCCTTCCAAATGATTCATACATATATTAAACATTTTACCGTTGCTATAACTCCTATTAATATAATAAAATGATAGTTCCATTCCAAAAACACGAAACTTATTGCATTCTAATTTAAAAATGAGGTAATTTATACTCAAGATAAAAATGAAAAAAGAATAGAAAAACTAGTATCAACGACTCTTGAAATTATTCTTCCATACAGACTTACTGAACCTACCAGAAATACTGGGTCAATAGTTACAACAAACTCTATGTTCGCTAATAATACATTAGGTGATCCCATCACTGTGATATTAGGCGGAACTAATATTCCTCTTTCTAATAACCAAAGCCTCGGTAATTTTACAATTAACGCCTCAAACGATATATTTACAATTCCTGTAACCAGAAGATAGCATTTAACCTATCAAGTTAATACGACAACTGCTCTACTCGCTGGAACAAAACTACTATTAAACGCTTCTACTCCACTTCCTGGTTCTATTTTTTCTCCCGCTATATCAACTTCAAATTATAACAATAATTTAATTGCCGATACTACAATTTCACTTCAATTATTCGACGTATTATACATCGTTAATTTGGTTGGAGGTGGTTCAACAGGTGCCTCTCTAACAATTATACGAATCGATTTAAAAATGATTCATTCTTTTTCTAATAAACATTATTAAATACTAAGTCTGTCATGATAAGAACCTCCCAATTATTTCATAAAAGTGGTGGCGCATTAAAGAACAAATTGCACTATATTCATAGTAGAAACTATCTATACTAAATTTTCCGTATATATATTATCAATTTACACTGACTTCCACCGATGTTACATTAAATATGAAGACAGTTTCTTTTTTACGAACCATCTCAATACGTATTTGAGAAACGTACTCCAATCCTATACGCGAGAGCAATACTATGTTGACACTCAGATGAGTGTCTTTTTTTGTGAGTAATAAAAAATAAAAACCATCTCTTAAAGATGGTTTTATCTTTTGTTACTATAAATGTAAACTTATGCAGTTGGATAATAAATTGTCATGCTTAATCGAGTCAAAGATTCCCCTAAATTATAATAAGAGTGTGATCTATCGGCCTTAAAACGAATTGAATCTCCACTATTTAATTTATATTGACAGTTATTCAATTTTACTGTCAATTCACCTTCAAATACCGTTATAAATTCTTCTGCGCCTTCTTTATGCCCTTCTGAACTTAATTTCCCTTCTGTTTCTATTTCCACTGTATACATTTCAAAATGTCTATCATCTTGAAATGGAAAAGAAGGATACACTTTATATTTTCCATTGTCTTCAGACAATACTTGAATATCTTTTCTTAAAATCACTTTCGTATCAGGCTGAGGATTATTGATTAAAGAAGTAAAAGAAACTTTCAAGCCATTTGCAATTTTCCATATTGTTGTTAGTGTCGGACTTGATTCCCCTCTTTCAATTTGTCCAATCATTGTTTTACTTACACCTGTTAATTGAGAGACCTTTTCTAAACTTAATTTTTCTTTTTCACGTATTGATTTTAAATTTTTTGCCAGAATAAGTTGAATTTCTTCCATAAAAAACACTCCTACACCGCATACAATATAACGACCGTTATGTATAATAAAAAGCACACGTTATATTGTTCTTTTTGATCATTATAACATACAAAAATTGGGAGGTTTTGAAATGCCTATATTTTCTTTTTTGTTATTTGTATTTATAAGTAGCTTCACACCTGGTCCCAACAATTTCTTAGCTATGACATACGCAAATCAACATGGATTAAAGAGAAGCATAAACTTTTGCTTTGGAGTAGCATTCGGTTTTTTCATCCTCACTTCTTTATGCAGTTTCTTTAATATTGTTTTAATTAATATTATCCCTATAATTGAATTTCCTTTAAAAATTTTAGGTGTCGCGTATATGCTATATTTAGCCTTTAAAATAATTACTAGTAAAGGCGGTGCAGATCACAATGAAAAAAATAATAAAAACTTATTTACAGTGGGTATTTTCATTCAATTTGTTAATCCAAAAGGAATATTATTCGGGCTCACAGTAGTCTCTACTTTTATACTCCCCTACTACAATTCATATTCAAGTTTTCTGCTTTTCTCATTATTTCTAGGTATAGTCGGTTTACTAAGTACATTTAGTTGGAGTTTATTTGGTTCAATATTCCAAAAAATATTAGTAAAACATAACCAATTATTCAACATCATTATGGCTGTTTTATTAGTTTTCAGTGCCGTTTCAATCGTTATACACTAATTCGATGCTCATTTTAGATTTTGTACTTTTTAATACCACTCTTTATCAATCAGACTACTTTATATACTAATCCATCCACATACCCTATGTGGTTTAAAACTTTTAAGAGGAAACCTTCTAACAATAGGTTTCCTTCCATATCATATTAAATAAGAAGCAGGTTAAATACGGAGGTGATTTTGATTAAGACTACTTTAATTTCTCATTTTTACAATGAAGAATATTTACTTCCATGGTGGTTAATGCACCATACAAAGCTATTTGATCATGGCATTCTTATTAATCGTGGATCCACTGATCGTTCAGTTGAAATCTGTAAAACATTCGCTCCTAATTGGGAAATACGAAACTCAAAATCACTCGAATTTGATGCTTATTTAGTTGATCAAGAAGTTATGGAAATTGAAAGAGAAATTACAGGATGGAAAATGGTATTGAATACGACAGAATTCCTGTGCTGTTATAATAAAGAACAATTTTTTAAATTACTTAGCACTATGGGTGGCAATATGTTTTCAATAAGAATGATTATGATGATTGATGAACCAAGTTATGGCTACACTAATCCAAGATATAGCTCTCCGCTTGTTAAACAACGTTATCACGGCATAATAACTCAACCTAATCCAAACCAACTATATCTTAACGGTAGATTAATTCACAATAATTCGCACGGGAACTATAGAGTCGGGAGACATGGTTCGCATTATCCTTATAGCATTTACATGGAACCTGCTTTTATTTTTAAATTTTTTTATAGTCCATGGAACGATGCAATGAAAAAACGAAAATTACAAATTGGGCCGACTCTTTCTCAACATAGTGTACAGCGTGGACTAGGTTCACATCACTTAACAACAATTGAAAAATTAGAAACAAAATACAAATTCTATGCAACTTTAACTACGGACCTCCGGTTATTCCCAGAATACCAAATTATATTTCCTGACCTTTATCCTTAATGTCATGAATATTTAGTTTCCACATCCATCCGTTTTTTATTAACATATCAACTCCAACTAAATATTTTTCTCTAGTAGAAATCTGAGCTAGGACTCTTGCTGCGCGCAGATTCCTCTTATTTAATGTCGTATCACCAGCCTATAATCTTTCATACCATTTCATTGAGTACCTGATGTTGGATTAGAAATAAAAAATGGCAATTCATTTGGAAAATTTTCAATTTCAGATTATATACCTTCTAAAACAAAGTATTAAAACAATAGAACCTAAACTAATGTCTTAAGTTATGGCTTTATTTTTTTCTTATTATTCACTTTAAAATCTTTTTATAATAATATTGAAAAATACAGTATAATATAAATTACTGTTCTTTGGGAGGGTTATAATGTCTGATAAGTATAAAATTTTCATTTTTATTGTTACCGCATCTTTTTCTTTCTTTTCCTTAATAAAAGATTTCCGCAACACTTCAAAAAGTTTCTTTTGGGGTAGTTTTGTAATTCTTACAAGCTTCATAATACTTTTAACACTCGCTTTAGATTTAACTCAAATACTCCTATATTCAGCGCAAATTGCGCTTGAAATTATTACAATACCACATAAACTCTTTCTACCATCTGTCACTGAAGCCGCTATTATTTACTAAAAAAGTATTTTAATTTTCTTATGCATGCCAAAATATATTTTGGTAAATTTGACACACATTTATATCAAACAAGCATATTTTATTGTATGGTGACTATCTAATAATACAAATTTTTAATTTTCATAAGATCTTTTTATTTTTAATTAAAAATTTACAACATTCTAAAACAGTATGCACATAATATCCTCCATTCCCTTTTTCAACATGACACTTGTCTCAGAGCGCCTTTAAAAGCGCTCTTTATCTTTAATAAAGGTTTTATTAAAATTTAGGTTAAAAATTAATACCCTATAGTCATAATAGCTATTTACTGTTTCCAAAATAAGTTGCATTAATAATATAGAAATGAAATACCTATAAAAATTATTACTTTACTATTTCTTTAAACATGCTAGTGAGGTGATTTCGATAGATTATCAAAACAAAGATATGTTCATTAACTTTTCACTTTTAGATATTAACCGTATTATTCTCCCACATTCTCCTACTGGGGCTACCGGCTCTACTGGAGCTACTGGAGCTACCGGACCTACTGGAGCTACCGGTTCCACTGGACCTACTGGACCTACCGGTTCCACCGGACCTACTGGCTCTACTGGTTCCACTGGGACTACCGGGGCTACTGGAGCTACCGGGGCTACCGGGGCTACCGGGGCTACCGGTTCCACTGGGACTACTGGCTCTACCGGGGCTACTGGAGCTACTGGGGCTACTGGCTCTACCGGACCTGCTGGACCTACCGGGGCTACTGGCTCTACTGGTTCCACTGGACCTACTGGGACTACCGGTTCCACTGGAGCTACCGGGGCTACTGGCTCTACCGGACCTGCTGGACCTACCGGGGCTACTGGCTCTACTGGGGCTACTGGCTCTACCGGGGCTACTGGCTCTACTGGTTCCACTGGACCTACTGGGACTACCGGTTCCACTGGAGCTACCGGGGCTACTGGCTCTACCGGACCTGCTGGACCTACCGGGGCTACTGGCTCTACTGGAGCTACTGGACCTACTGGTTCCACTGGGACTACCGGGGCTACTGGAGCTACTGGTTCCACTGGACTTACTGGCTCCACTGGGACTACCGGGGCTACTGGGGCTACCGGGGCTACCGGGGCTACCGGGGCTACCGGGGCTACCGGGGCTACCGGGGCTACCGGGGCTACCGGGGCTACCGGGGCTACCGGGGCTACCGGGGCTACCGGGGCTACCGGGGCTACCGGGGCTACCGGGGCTACCGGGGCTACCGGGGCTACCGGGGCTACCGGGGCTACCGGGGCTACCGGGGCTACCGGGGCTACCGGGGCTACCGGGGCTACCGGGGCTACCGGGGCTACCGGTTCCACTGGGACTACCGGGGCTACTGGAGCTACTGGTTCCACTGGACTTACTGGCTCCACTGGGACTACCGGGGCTACTGGGGCTACTGGTTCCACTGGAGCTACCGGGGCTACCGGTTCCACTGGACCTACTGGACCTACCGGTTCCACTGGACCTACTGGAGCTACTGGGCCTACCGGGGCTACTGGACCTACTGGACCTACTGGACCTACCGGGGCTACTGGCTCTACCGGACCTACTGGACCTACCGGGGCTACTGGCTCTACTGGTTCCACTGGACCTACTGGATCTACCGGTTCCACTGGACTTACTGGCTCCACTGGGACTACCGGGACTACTGGGACTACCGGGGCTACCGGTTCCACTGGACCTACTGGGACTACCGGTTCCACTGGAGCTACCGGGGCTACTGGAGCTACCGGACCTACTGGACCTACCGGTTCCACTGGAGCTACCGGGGCTACTGGAGCTACCGGACCTACTGGACCTACCGGGGCTACTGGAGCTACCGGGGCTACCGGTTCCACTGGACCTACTGGGACTACCGGGGCTACCGGTTCCACTGGACTTACTGGCTCTACTGGGGCTACTGGCTCTACTGGTTCCACTGGACCTACTGGATCTACTGGGACTACCGGGGCTACTGGAGCTACCGGGGCTACTGGAGCTACCGGGGCTACTGGAGCTACCGGGGCTACCGGGGCTACCGGGGCTACCGGGGCTACCGGGGCTACCGGGGCTACCGGGGCTACCGGGGCTACCGGGGCTACCGGGGCTACCGGGGCTACCGGGGCTACCGGGGCTACCGGGGCTACCGGGGCTACCGGGGCTACCGGGTTCCACTGGACCTACTGGCTTCACTGGCTCCACTGGGCCTACCGGGGCGGCTAGTGTAGGATTAACAAACTATCTATATGTTTTTGATACTACTAACCAATCAATTGCAGTAGGAAGTAGTGTTACTTTTAACACAAATGGACCTATAACAGGAACTGCCCTTAGCCACATCACAGGTACTGGAAATATTATAATTAATACACTAGGAACATATGTAGCAGAGTTTCAATTACAAGCTTCTCGCGAAAACCAATTCTCCCTCGAACTAAATGGTACACCAATTCCAGGTGGGCGTTTTGGTACGGGGTCACCACATTCAATAAATCAAGGTACTGCTGCTTTTACCGTAACAGTTGTTCCTTCAACATTGACTTTAATAAATAACACCTCTTCAGCAGGTACTATCACTCTCTCAAATAGTGATGGTGGCTCTTTAACAAATGTATCTGCAAGTATAAGTATTTTTCAGGTCGGATAATTAATTTGGTTAGAAAAGTAATTCATAAAGTTTACAAATAAAAAAATGAGGCTTCTCTTTTCTAGAGAAACCTCATTTTTTTTATTAAATTTTAAACTGACTCGTATACAGATCAAAATAAAACCCTCTATCTTCCATAAGAGACTCATGATTCCCTCTTTCTAAAATTCTTCCATCCTTTATAACAAGGATTTGATCTACTTTTTCAATTGTTTTAAGTCGGTGAGCGATTACAAAACTTGTGCGACCTCTCATTAAATTATTTAGTCCTGCTTGTATTTGTAATTCTGTTCTTGTGTCAATATTAGATGTCGCTTCATCGAGAATTAATATATCTGCATCTGCTAAAATTGCTCGTGCAATCGCAAGAAGTTGTTTTTGTCCTTGACTTAAATTCGATCCTTCTGAAGCAATTTCTGTTTCATATTGATTTGGCAAATGCTTAATAAAAGAATGTGCAGATGCTGCCTTAGCTGCAGTGATAACTTCTTCATCAGTAGCATCTAAGCGTCCATAACGGATATTATCCATAATCGAACCAGCAAATAAATACGTATCCTGTAAAACTACTCCTATTTTACTTCGTAAAGAATTAATATCATAATCTTTTATATCTTTTCCATCAATATGAATTTGTCCTTGCTGTATATCGTAAAAGCGAGTTAACAAATTAATGATTGTTGTTTTCCCTGATCCAGTCGGGCCAACTAAAGCAATTGTCTCTCCTGGCTGCGCTTTAAGACTCACTTCTTTTAAAATCGTTTTATTCTCTGCATAGCCAAATGAAACATTCTCAAGTGCAACATGCCCTTGTAAATTTTGTACAACAAATGCGTCTTTTTTATTTTGAATTTCTGGTACCTCATCCATAATCTCAAAAACACGTTCTCCACCAGCAACTGCCGCTTGAATTGTATTCATTAAAGTCGCAAATTGACTTAACGGTCTTGAGAATTGACGAGAATAATTAATAAAAGCCGCAATAACACCCACTGTTGTCATTCCGTTTAAGACCATAACTGATCCAGTCCCAATGACAAGCCCCATACCTAAGTTATTAATAAAGTTCATACTTGGAAAAATAAAAGCTGAAAATGTATCAGCCTTCGTAGCTGAAACTCTTAGCTGTTCATTAATTTTATTGAAATTTTGTACAGTTTCTTTTTCTTTTCCATACAACGTCGTAACATCCGCACCTGTAATTGCTTCCTCAATAAATCCATTTAATTCACCTAAATCTTTTTGACGCTTCGCAAAGTTTTTACCACTATATGCAACTAGTTTTTTTGTAACGTAAAACATAATAGGTACTGTAATTAAAGTTACAATTGCTAAAATCCAATTTAAGGCGAACATCGCAATCGTTACACCTATAAAAGTTAGCGCTGATGAAATAATTTGTACAACACTTTGTGTCAAAGCTTGGTTCAAATTATCTATATCATTTGTCACACGGCTCATTAAATCACCTTGAGAACGCACATCAAAGAACCGTAAAGAAAGCGTTTGGATTTTCTCAAAAATATCTTGTCGTATTTTTTGAATTGTTTTTAATGCAACGTTAATCATGACAAATGTTTGTAACCATGTTAAAAGTACAGTTACACCGTAAATCGCGATAAGTAACATACACATTCTTGCTGTACCACTTAAATCTTTCGGTACAATATATTGATCTATAATGACTCCCATAAAATAGGGACCTAATAATCCAAGTAAAGTAGTAACAACGACTAGAAATATAACAAACATTAGAGCAGCTTTTTGATAGCCCATATAGTTCCATATCCGCATTACAGTTCCTTGGGCATTTTTAGCTTTTCCCATCTTCGGTGTGTTTCGTCCACCTTTATTAGCAAATTGCCCTTGAAAATTACGCATGTTC
The DNA here is from genome assembly GCF_040460035.1 of Bacillus cereus group sp. MG1. Lineage (NCBI taxonomy): Bacteria > Bacillati > Bacillota > Bacilli > Caryophanales > Bacillaceae > Bacillus > Bacillus cereus group sp. MG1. The sequence continues at coordinate 195,724 of NZ_JARVGY010000001.1, forward strand.
TTCCCCACCTTCTTTATGCAAATTACCACCTTGGGAAAGATAAATTTCCTGATAAACCTCACTTCGTTCTAACAATTGTTCATGTGTACCATTGCCAACTAATTCACCATTATCTAATACAAGTATTTTATCCGCATCCATTATGGAAGAAATTTTGGACGCGATTAATAATGTCGTTGTGCCTTTATATTTTGTTTTTAAAGCTGTTTGAATAGTAGCCTCTGATTTTGCATCAACTGCTGATGTAGAATCATCTAATATGAGAATCGGTGGTTTTCTCACAAGTGCCCTTGCAATTGATACACGTTGTTTTTGTCCACCTGATAGATTTGTCGCACCTTGTGTTAAATTATATCGATAAGATTCTTCCAGCTTATTGATAAACTCAGTCGCACAAGCTGATGCAGCTGCTACTTCCAGCTCATCATGTGTTGCATTTTCTTTACCATAACGTAAATTCTCTTCTATACTACCTGAGAATAACAAAGCCTTCTGAGGTACAAACCCTATTGAAGCACGGAGTTTTTGCAAATCATATGTTTTAACATCTATTCCATCTATACATATTTCACCTTGATCCACATCATATAGACGTGGTAACAGTTTCGCTAAGGTAGATTTACCACTTCCAGTTGATCCAATAATCCCTACTTTTTCACCTTTTTGTATGCTAAACGAAATATCTTTTAAAACGTATTCATTATTTTTCGTATAGCTATAACTAACATTTTTAAATTCGATATTCCCCTCGATTTTCTCAGGTTCGATTGCATTAGCTGCGCTTATAATATCAACCTCGGTATTTAACACTTGCTGTACACGATCCGCAGATGGAAAAGCTCGCGCAATTTGAATAAATACCATGCTAATCGACATAAGTGACATTAAAATGATATTCAAGTAATTAATAAATGCCAAAATCGCTCCTACTTGAAGCGTTCCATTGAATACTTTTTCTCCACCAATCCATAATGTTGCGACAATCCCGCCACTTACAACTAGCATAATGATTGGCATCATTAAAGAAATAAGTTGCACAGCTCGAATATTTATCTTCGTTAAATTTGTATTTACACTTCCGAATTGAGCGATTTCATATTTTTGTCTTACATACGCTTTTATAACACGTACACCAGATAAATTTTCTTGTAACTTTGTATTCACTTTGTCCAATGCCTCTTGCACCTTTTTAAATGTACCACTTGCTTTACTTGCAATTAAAATAATCGCAAGTAATAAAATCGGAACAACTACAAGTAATATTGGAAATAACCCTCGCGCTGTTACAAAAACAATAATTATACTTCCCATAAATAACAGTGGACCACGAACGAGAACACGTAATGTCATCGTCATTGCCGATTGAATGGAAGTGATATCATTCGTCACGATCGTTAATAATTTACCTGTTCCAAATGAATCACGATTATTACTAGAAAATGTTTCTATTTTCGCAAACACATCTTTTCGTATGTCTGTAGCGAAATTAACAGCTGCTTTTGTAGAATACATCATACACCCAAGCCCTCCAACTAAACCGAGTGCTGCTGCTCCTATCATAAGAAGCCCCATTTTTATTACATAATTTAAATCCCGATTTGCAATCCCAACATCAATGATATGTTGCATAATAGTCGGTTGAATTAAGTCCATCGCAACCTCAAGTACCATAAATAGCGGTCCAATAATAGCGAAGAACATGTATGGTTTTAAATACTGTAATAACTTACGAAATGATTTCATACATAATCTCCTTTTCCCATGAAATTACCACTGAATAATTCATATCCCTCCTTATTTAATTGATATTTTTTGTAATTTCTTCATTACTTTTATTATATTATGCAAATTAATATTTAACATTATTAAATGATAAGTATTAATGACTTTCTGGTCAATAAATGTGCTTTATATTATGTAAATACAAAAACCGCATTCTTAATGAAAAGAATACGGTTTTTTCATCTATATTTCTTCAATTGTAAAATTTAAAAACTCAGTCTCAAATCCCTTATTTTTAGAAGGACTACACGTGTAAAAACCTATTTTAATAGGCTCATTCCCTATATCCTCCATTAAATGAGCGATTCTTATTTGTTCCCATTGATGGCTCTTTTTCACATATATTGTATAATCACCGCGTTTTCGAATAATTCGAAAACGAAGTTGTTGCTTAGCTGCTTCAGTTGGATAATCTTGCGTTGACCAGTCAGAATATCCATTATTCGTTACGACAGCTCCTAAATGAGAAGGGCCATCTGGAATATACTCTAATGAAGTTTTCAACCAACACTTTTCCGAAATCATAACAAAAAGACCTGCTTGATCGTATTTTGAATTTGGATTCATACACAATTGTACTTCAGCTTGAAAGTCTGTCATCATTTCATTATAAAATACATGACCATTCATGACTTCAAAACCATAATGTGTTTTAAGCCAAAAATCTGTTTCTGCTTTCGAACGGACAATAAACGCCTGCTTGTCATTAATTTTATAATATTCAGGGACATTCATTATAGTGAGCTGCTCAACATGTTTAGGTATATATGATATATTCATAGTTCCTCCATAATAAAACCTTTATACAAATATTTAAAACTCCGCTAATACTGGGAATTTATAACCTTTAAAATCTAACTCTTTATCACTTCGAACCATTAAATACTTGCTAGACTGTAATTCTGTAAACTGTACATCCTCAACCCCTAATTGATCCGGTGAAAAATAAAATTCGATTTCCGTAAACCTTTCATTGATTTCTCCACATAATTCATCTAAAACCGGAAGTACTGGCGCAAATACTCCAAATAATTTCAACTTTTCATTGTCTACTTCATAAACGATTAAAGCATCTAGTTTCTCTGAATAATACAATTTCTCATTCCATTCCGAATCATACATATTCAAATAAAATGAAGGATGGAAGTTTAAAGTTGAAAAACTATTTGAAAGTCTTTGGCTACTATCAATCGTTTCATGTATTAACTGTCTATTCTCTATATTATAGAAATCTAACTTTTTAAGTAGTGAATGGTTATTATTAATATTTTTATCATATGGTATAGTCATCAAATATTCCTGCACAACTTTAAATCCAAATGCTGTATATAGTTCAGGTTTTTCCGTAAACAATAATGCACATTCACATTTCTTATCAATTTCTTCTATCATTTTACTCATTAATTGTGTCATTAGCCCTTGTCTACGGAAATTAGGGTGTGTCATTACTGATTGAATACCCGCCGCATTTATTTTTTCACCATTAATTAATAATGGGAGTGAAAATGCCGCAACATTTGCAATCACTTTATCTTCTTGTAAAAATGATAAAGCTTTATATGTATCATCCCAATATCCTTTATCCGAAAAATCATTCAATGTTTGAGTTGTAATTCCAAACACTTCTTCAAATAAAGGAAATAACTGCTCTCTTTTCGGTTCTTCTATTAGAAGACTTGCCAATTTTTCAACATTCCCCATGTTGTACCTCCAAATGTTAAATTCCATTAAATTAGATATACTTATATGACCTACTCTTAAAAATAGAGGTCTTACCAATCAATATACTATCATAAAACATAAAAAAAAAGTCTAATTAATTTTATGTTTCGACTATTTGAAAATAAGTCGAATAAAAAAATATTAAGATTTTCGGATATTAATTAGTTTATTTTATAAAAATAGCGCTTTCTAATTAGCTTTTACTAATAGAAATACACTATTTATAATAAAATATTTTTATTCTTTTATCCCTTCAAGTCTTTCCTTCGTATTAATTTCTTCTCCACTTATACGCTTTTCAAAAGACTTTCTCCAACTATTTGAAAGTGCATTTACTTCTAATATCCTTTTTACCCCTTCAATATTTTGTTTTTCCTTATGCATAATACGGTTAGCGAATGCTACTGAAACACCTTTTGGATCAGACTGTAGTCTTTTTAAGATGTCGACTGATGATACCCATCCTTCTTTTAATACACGAAAATAAAATCCTGTATATCCTGTTTCTTGAAAATATAGTGGTAACTTTGGAATATTATATTTTTTTGCTAATTTAAAACAAGGTTGCCTTGGTTGTGTTACCTGTACGATTGCCTGTCCTAGCTCAAATGTATCACCAATACAAACATCCTCTTCGCTCATACCACTAACTGTTATATTTTCTCCGAAAGCCCCATATACAAGATCTTGATTCAATTCTTTTTCCCAGTATGGATAGTGATCACCAGTATAAACACAAACTGCTTTATCTACTCCTCCATGATGAATTAAGTCAGCTTGTCCATCCCCATTAAATTTTACAAAGGATAAATATACCGGTTCCTTTACTTGTTTCTTATTTATGCCTGTATGAACTACCTTTCCACCGTATGTAACCTCTTTTGGTAATCCTATATTTAAAGATAATAATTGATATTCATTAGCCATTCTATTTCCTCCTTTAAAGGTGTTACATGTATTTTCTCTCAATTAATTTTTACAACCCTCTCTGCTATATAAAGATGATTATAAAACCTTTAAAATCATTGTTCAATTCAATTATTTATATAATAATGATAGGTATAACCTATTATTATACTTGAGGTGATTCCAATCGAATTACGACAACTTGAATACTTTTTAGCTGTTTCAAAAGAATTACATTTCACAAAAGCAGCTGAGAAATTAAATATTTCACAGCCTTCTCTAAGTCAACAAATACGTGCATTAGAGCATGAAGTAGGAATGCCACTTTTCGATCGAATTGGTAAAAAAATATCTTTAACTGAAGCAGGGAAGATTTTATTATCACATAGTAAAACCATTTTTCATGAAGTCGAACAAGCTCGTTCAGCTATTCAAGACCTAAACGGATTACAGCAAGGTTCCTTAACAATAGGGGCTTTGTTAACCGTCCTAAATTATTTACTACCACTAACTATTTTAAATTTCAATAATTTATATCCCAATATAGAGCTTTCTGTATTAGGGCTTCGCACAGGAGATATTCGTGAAAAATTATTACGAAACGAACTAGATATTGGAATTACATTTCTCCCGGTGCAAGATAAAGAGATTATCTCTATCCCTCTATACAAAAGCGATCTTACATTAGTCGTGCCAACTGGTCATCGATTAGCTGAACGTAATCATGTATCTATTGCTGAATTACAGAACTACCCTTTAATTCTTTTACCTAAAAATTTCTTTTTAACCGAACTAATTACATCTCATTGTCAAAAATTCAACTTTAAACCAAGACCAATTTTAGAAATTAGCACGATGGAATCTTTAATCCAAATGGTTTCCAAAGGAATGGGAATTACAGTGTTACCCAAACCATATATAGACTTTTTACAAAATAAAAACATTCAAGCTATTAAAATAGAAAACCCTACTCCAACAATTGAAATAGGGCTAATTTATAGAAAAGATAAATATATGTGTGCTGCAAATCGAGAATTTATTGAGCAACTAAAAAGTACAGTACGTTCTTTCCAAAACTAAACAAAAGAGATTATCCTATGAAACCGTTTCACAACGATCTAGTAGAATAACCTCTTTTCAAAACAAAGTAAACATTATATTAAACTCTTATAGATTTTAATGTACCTTTTTAGATATTGGAATATATTTAGTAAAATATGCACCAACTAGCAATAATACAATTGAAAATAACCAAGTAAAAGCACCGCCAAAGTGAAACCAATATGCAAACATATTTAAAATTGCGAGTGAAAAGAAGCAAATAGAAGTTAACGCACTTTTCAATCCTTTTATCCCAGATTTTTTTCTCTTTTGATAAGCAATATACATCGCAATAACAAGAAAAAAGATAAGAACAAATGGTAACATAACTTTTAGCATTGGTAATCCCTCCAGTGTAAATGCACTCTCTTCATTATCATCTTATCTCATTTATCTTTTAGGCATCAATTCATTCTTATCTTCCCTCCAAAAGTCAGTATAAGTTTTATTTTTAAAGTTCACGTTCACCTCAGAAAACGGCATACTTCCTCCAACTTTCAATGAGTACCAGTCGTTTAAAAGTGGTGATCCGAAACAAATCTTCATTGTACGATCATGTAAATCGAATAATACAGAATGTAAAGTTCCAAACCATTCTTCATAGTTATGTACAGTCAGTCCATCAGGATATTCTTCTTCTACTAACTTTTTTAAAGACTCTATGCTCACTTGTTCATATCCATTTAAATGCTCATGTAAAACATGATATCTCTTTGTAGATTGTTCTAATTTCCTATTATTTAATTTCTGAATTGATGAACTAACTGCATGGTTTGTTGATACAATAAAAGCTTGGTTGTCACCATCAATCGTTGTTGTGGATTTATGACCGTCAAATATTTCAATATGTGCTGCGTTTAAAGGATCAGCTACTATTAAATTAATATTACTAGCAATTGGTATTTCTTCTATTAGTGATTTAGCTTCCTGCACATTTTTACATTTCTCCAGCAACAATCGAATTACCGCAAAACACTGTAAACCATTTACCATTGGCTTTCTTAAACCTGCAATGTTTCCTACTGGTTGACCACATGCTGAAAATGTAACAGATAATCCATGTTCGTTAACCCCTTCTGTTCGACCAAAATATTGAGTAGAAAAGCCACTATGTGCATACGCACCTTCAACATACGTCGAGCAAAAACGCATATCATCTATTACTGGTGACAAATCATAATTTCTTAATACATAAGTGTGAGTTGAATCTGTCTTTTTAGGTAATACTGCACAATGACTACAACCTGCTTTCAATAGTGTTTGATAGTAATACATCATATTTTTTGAAGGAATTTTTAACACTTCACAAAAACCTTCAATTTCTTCATTAATTCCAGAACAATATTGATTTAATATATTTCTAGATTCTGTCCAATGGTTATGCGATATTAAGTTTTCTTGCTCTATAAATTGCGGAATAAGATAAGAATGTTGTTTCACAAATTCACCTTGTTGCTTACCAATTTCATAATGACTTCCTTTGAGCGATGAAAAATACCCCTTTACTTGATACATCAAATTCCCCCTCTTATTAAACATATCCATATCGTACCAAATGAATCCCATTCATTCTTGATGTTTTTTACTACCTTAACTCTATGCCACTTTAAAACCTCCACTAATAATTATTTACTAAATAATTATTTTTTTGTTAATATCGCTATAGAAGCTTTACTTCAAAATAAAATAGTTTAATATCAAATGAGCAAAATACTATATTGAACTTACTCGTAAGCAATCATCTAATTTTTGAGATTAAGAAACTTATTTATCAAAGCAAAAGGAGGATTTATGTATGAGCAATTGCAAACCAATTGATGAATTAACTATTGAAGACCTAAAACAAAACCCCATTTGGGAATGGACAATAGATGAAGAGGAAAACGAAGAACATGACGAAACATGGGTAAAACCAGCAGCAACTACTAATTTTACAGAGGAGCTAAACGGTTCAATCGTACTAGGCGAACTATTCTTACATAATGGTGAAAAATTCCCTATGATGTGTGAAATTGACATTGAAAATAACGAGACAGTAATTCGTTCTGTTGTTTATTATAACGAAGCAGAAAATGAGTATATTGCTATAGAAGATATTGTGAAAACGGTCGAAATGCCGTTATCGATTATTATTAACCTAACAATTCATGCAGAATCCAAAACCTTACGCTTCACTGCACATAAAGTAGATATTTATAAAAATTCAATAACGACTAATTTAAATTAAAGTTGGGCGAAATAAAGAAAACAATTATTAAATAAAGTGAAGCTTTAATCAGTGGGGGTCTTACTGCCCAGCAAATAGCGGGATAAAAACCGGAAAATGATTATCGATTCCCCGGTTTTTCAAACTAGATTAAAGTATTCCCTTTTCTACTAAAGTCTCTGCGATTTGAACTGAATTCCAAGCCGCACCTTTTAATAGGTTATCAGAAACAATCCAGAGGTGGAATCCGTTTGGCATATCAGGATCTTTACGTATTCTTCCGACAAATGTATCTATTTTCCCTTCTGCATATAATGGCATTGGATACAGCTGTTTACTAGGGTTATCCTGCAAAATAACACCTGGTGCATCCATTAATACTTCCTTAATTTCCGTAACGGTTGCTTCTTTTTCCAGTTCTATATAAACTGATTCTGAATGCCCTGATACAACTGGAACACGTACACAAGTAGCTGCCATTTTCAGGTTTTCATCTTCTAATATTTTCTTCGTTTCTTGAATCATTTTTACTTCTTCAAAAGTAAAATCATTGTCTGTAAATATATCTACTTGAGGCAGTACATTAAACGCTATTGGGTAATGTTTTTTATCTTTTTTCGCCGGTAATATATTACTTTTCACTTCTTCACCAGCAAGCATAGACTTAGCCTGCTCTTGTAATTCATGAATCGCATGAATGCCAGAACCCGATACGGCTTGATATGTTGAAACGATAATTCTTTCTAAACCGAATGATTTTCGAATCGGCTGAAGTGCTGTTACCATCTGTAATGCTGAACAATTTGGAACTGCAATGATACCTTTATGCTGCTTTAAAGTATGCGCATTCACTTCCGGAACAACGAGCGGTACACCTTGTGCCATTCGGTACTCACTTGTGTTATCAATTACAATCGCACCACTAGAAACTGCATGAGTTACAAATTGTCTAGATACTTCTCCCCCAGCGCTAAAAAAGGCAATATCTACACCTTCAAAGCCAGTTGTTTTTGCCTCTTTTATAATTATCTCTCGTCCTTTGAATCTTACTTTCTTACCAGCGGATCGTTTTGACGAAAGCAATGTGACTTCAACTATATTAAACTTCATTTCATTCTCTAACAGTTCAATAATTTTTTGCCCTACCGCACCTGTAGCCCCAACAACAGCTACATGATAGCCCTTTTTTTTCATCTTTTCTCCTCCAATATCACCTGTATGAATATTTCTACAATTTCATTTTATACAGAATTTAATCATTTGGAAAATTAAAATGCATGATATAATCATTCACAAATCATGATAATAAAAGAGGGATTGCTTATGGAAATGAGACATGTTAAAACATTTTGCGCCATTGTGAAGTATGGTAATTTTTCTAAGGCTGCGCATGCGCTAGGTTATGCGCAATCTACTGTTACAGCACATATGAAAGCTTTAGAGAACGATTTACATATTCCTCTTTTCGATCGGTTAGGGAAAAAAGTGCTACTTACAAAAGCAGGTCATCAATTTCATCCTTATGCATTAGAATTACTTTCAATATATGAAAAAGCGCAAGAAATCCCCCAAAATACAGATTATTTAGAAGGTACATTAAGTATTACATCTAATGAATCATTAGCGGTATACCGATTACCACAATTATTACGTACTTACAAACAGAAAAATCCGAAAGTAAATATCGTACTTGAAACAAACACAAATGAACAAGCATTACAAAAATTACGTGAAGGAGAAACAGACGTTATCTTCATAATTGGAGAAAGTATAGAACATAATGATTTTATTACGCGTACTTTTAGTAATGAAATATTTGGATGGATTTTACCAGATCATTCCGCTGCACATACAAATCCATTCCAGTTATTACAGGACACCCAGTTCATTTTTACAGAACAAAGCTGCGGCTATAGGCCAATGGTAGATCGTTTTTTATGTCAAAGTGGAAATATTCCAGCTAAAACATTTGAAACTTCCAATGTTGAAGTCATTAAACAATCCGTTATGTGTGAGTTAGGCATTTCAATTCTTCCTTATATCGTTGTACAAGAAAGTTGCCAAAAAGGACAACTATGTTTTCAACCTATCGAAACTCCAACAGTTATTCAAAGTTATGTAATCTATCATAAATCTAGATGGATTTCCCCGGTATTACAATCGTTCCTTTCCTTACTTGAACGAGACTAAAATATTAAGACGTACATAGAAAAAGAGTAATTGCCTAATAAGCAATTACTCTCTTTCATTAATTAGTATACTATTTATTAGTCTGTCCCCCACCTGCAATTAATTTACTACCTGAATATGTACCTTTGTTCATAAACACTTGATTAATTAATTCTTTTTGCTCAGCTTCCGACATTACTCCTTTTCCTTCTCCTAAATTCCCACTTTGTAATTTCCAAATCTTATTATGATCCCCATCAACCTTTTCATATTTTCCTTGTTTCCATCGTTCTAAAATTTCTACATATGTACTTCCCTGTACAAGATCATTACTCTTTACAATATCAATTAAGCTTTCAATCCGCTCTTGTGTAATAAAAATATAGCCCCACTTTTGATCAGCTTTCGCTTTTTGATGTGCCATTTCATGTAATGCTGTCTGTATATTCTCATCTGTCCATTTAAAATTTTTATTAAAACCACTATTCGGCAATGAATAATTTCCATTTTCTAAAAGCTTTGCATCTTCTGCTTTTACGTTACTATCAGCTAATACTTCTACTGCTGGAGCAGCTGGTGATGCCTTTTTCGCAGCTGGTTTACTATTATTTAAATAATGCAGCATACCATATGTTAAACCTACTCCAATTACCGCCATACCAGCTATAACACCTATTATTTTCAAAAATGTTTTCATCTCGCTTGTTTCCTCCCAAATATCTCCGTTCTGACTATCTAATTATTTCTTATATAAAAACTGTTACTTCATTCAAAATATCGCATCCCATCCCCTATCATATTATTTATATATACTTCCTCATATTGTATTTCTTTTTCTTTAAAATTGAAAGATTATTCTGTTAAATAATGAAAATATTCTACAAATTTTTCCTTTATATTTATAAAGAAACAAAAAACAACGAGGGCGTTCTACAACACTCGTTGTTTTTACTTTATGCACGATTTTCTTTTAACCACTTCGTAATAGCATCTAACTTCGAAACATCAAAACGTCTTTCTTCACACACGTTCAAATTTTGTGAGTTTCTCACTATTTCTAATTCATTATTTCTTACACTTTTTGCCTCAATTAATTTACAATACCCATCTGTAACAGTATTTAAATTTTCATAATAACGCTGAAACGATTTTGATATATGTAAATGTTTTTCAAAGTTTCTTCTTCTTTTCGTCTCATCAGATACTTTCCGCTTTCTAAGTTCTTCATCGTTCGTATATAAATAAAAATATTGATCCGGAAAGCCAATTTCCCTATTTATCATCTTTTCTTTATAAAAATTTTCTATTAAAGATAATGGCTGATTAAATATATCAAAATGAAAACACCAATTATAACTAAGTGGCTGATAAATATCGCCATCGAGTATTACTAATTCATATTGCTTTGACTTCTGAACAGCTATATTCCAGCGCTCAACTTGTTTTTCAAAATACCATGTTCTATGTTCATTTTTTGGCCTTTCAAATAAAGAATTCACTTCAGGTATTATATAAGCACCATAATTCTTTTCTAATTCACGGCACGTGGTACTTTTACCAACAGCGCTTGCTCCCTCAAATGCTATTATCCCCATAGTTTCTCCCTCTTTCATTAACTAAAATTTCGTTGTTTCGCTTTTCTTCCCCATAACTTTCTCCATAAAACAATTGAAGCGACAGTGAGCATGATTGTTGTAATGATACTACCTTCAATTCCGAACGCGCCTCCATGCAATGTTTCTGGTCCATTTGTTATAGACTTAAAAATTGGAGTAGAATATACAGTTGTGCCACTAACTGCAAAACCATATACATTATATTGAGCCCAGTTCCAAATTGAGTGCCATGCACATATTCCCCACAGACCGTCTTCTTTCAATACATATAAAGCTGCGAAAACACCCACTAATATTATATTCGATATAGATAATATTGTAATTCCTGGATTAAGTAGATGAAGAAATCCAAATAAAAATGAAGTTACAATTATTCCAACCCATATACGACTTCTAACAGAAAGAACCGGGAATAACCAACCTCGTACAATAATTTCTTCCGTTGCCCCTTGTATTAAAAATGCAACTAGAGATCCTGCTATTCCTACTATCACTGTTGAGGTAATATGTTGTACTTGCAATTTCACACTCCCCATTAATAATAGTAGAATAACTGGCGTTGAAATAAATAAAAACCCTATTAACGCACCTTTTAAATACTTTCTCATCCATTTCTCTTTCCAAAAGCCAATGGATGAAAAAGGTCTTTTTTCTACAAAACGAACCCATATAAATAAAATAAATATAGCTCCGCCAAACGTTAACACCATTCTAACATTGTCATAAATACCTTTCATGAATATCGTTTCAGCTTTCGGTAAAAATAACATAAATAACATAAAAAGTTCGCCTAAAGTCAAAAATATAATGGCTAATATTACAGCAAAGACTGGATGGACCTTTTTTCTCCCTGCTTTTGCTGCTTCAATTATTATAAATGAATTATTTTTCACTTTCTTTTCTCCTCGTATATTATATTTAAGCTGTAATTCAAACTTAGGTTTTCTTCCTACTATGAGACTTATAAATAATCCTTGGACGTCTCAAGATATTTCTAGATAATGGTCTTAGGATCATTTGGGACAATTCTTTCTTCTCCTGTGGATTTACCACATAAAAAGAGTGTTTCTCAGTGAACGTGCGGGACTTCCTACTCGCAGGCTGAGCAGCCTGACCCTCGAACTTAGATGTTAGTAGCTCTAGGGCGGCTTTCGATTCAGGACTAGCTCTCATACACGAGGTTGTTGATCGGCGTGCACACTAGAGATATCTCGAGACGTCCAAGCAATGATTCTAAATCGAAAGGAGGTCTCTTACATGAGATTATTTGTTGGATTAGATGTAAGTTCGTTTGATATAAAAACTTGTATTCTAAATGGTGACGGAGAAAAGCTAGACTCCTTTTCAGTCAATAATGATTTACCAGGTGCCATAGCGCTAAAAGAGCGATTATTACAGCGTATAGCCAATCAAAAAGTAGAAATTTTTAAAATCGGTTTAGAATCTACATCTGTTTATAGTTTTCATCCATCTATGTTTCTTCATTATGATAAAGAGTTACAAAGTTTTGGAGCAAAAGTATTTCTAATGAATCCAAAACAAATTACGAACTTCAAGAAAAGCTATTCTGACATGGATAAAACAGATGAGATTGATGCCTTCGTCATCGCTGACTATTTACGGTTCGGACGAAATCAAATGTCTATCGTAAAAGAAAGCCAGTACGTAGCACTACAACAATTGACAAGATCTCGTTATCAGCTCGTTAGAATGTTGACAAAGGAAAAGCAACATTTTCTACAACACCTAAGTTATAAGTGTAATACGTTCTCACAAGAGGTGGATTCTTCTATATTCGGCAACGCCATGATGGAGCTATTCCTTGAAAAACTTAGTCTAGAGGAATTAGCTGACATGCCTTTAAACGAACTCGCTGAGTTCCTACAAGCAAAAGGAAAGAATCGGTTCGGTGATCCAAAATGTGTTGCGTCAACCATTCAAAAGGCTGTTCGCTCTTCCTATCGTTTAGATAAGGTAGTGGAAGATTCAATCGATGTCCTTCTCGGAACATCAATTGCGGTCATTCGTACCTATCAACAACAAATTAAGGAAATAGAAAAGTCCATTAAGCAAATCATGGCTGGATTACCTCAAACACTTGAATCCATTCCTGGAGTGGGTCCCGTATTCGCTGCTGGTATTATCGCTGAAATTGGTCAAATCGAAAGATTTGATGATGAAACTAAGATTGCAAAATATGCCGGATTATATTGGCGCAAACATCAATCTGGTCGTTTCATTGCAGAAAACACTTCATTATCTCGTAATGGAAATCACTACTTACGTTATTACCTAGTTGAAGCCGCCAACTCTGTAAGAAAGTATGTATCTGATTACCAAGAATATTACGTAAAAAAATATAATGAAGTACCAAAGCATCAACACAAACGTGCACTCGTTCTAACCGCAAGAAAATTTGTGCGATTGGTGGATGCGCTACTACGCAATCACCAACTCTTTACGCCAGAAAGGTGCGTGAAAGTGTGACATAAAACCTGTCATCGCTACCTTTCAAATATTTTCCAGTAAATTACATACATTACTGGTCTAGTTTCGTAATGTCTTTTTTCAACAAAATGTCCTTTGATAACTTTGATTTCTGTTGTTTTTCCGTTGACATACTACCGCAGGTCTTTTATAATATTTAACTACCAACAGTAACCAACCATATTTTACCACGAAAAATATATTATTAATATTTACTCTAAGTTTTTCTTACATGATTTTGCATAAATCCCAATTAGGAATAATATATAAATAAAAGAGGTGCCTTTGTGCCTTTACTATTATCACCCAGATTACTCAGTGGTATTACCAGCACTTGCTATTTCCCACCATTTGTTGTAAGATAGTAATTAAGGTCAATTTAACACTATATTTTCTTTGCATATTATCAAGTATCAATCAGGGACAGTTTGTACTCCTTATGGGTTTTTGATAATATGTGAAATTTTATTTTCATTCAAATAAGGCCGATCATATTGTAATTTTTCTACTTTTAGGAGGCATTACCATGACATTAACAGGTAAAGTAAAATGGTTTAACAGCGAAAAAGGTTTCGGTTTCATCGAAGTTGCAGACGGTAACGATGTATTCGTTCACTTCTCAGCTATCACTGGCGACGGCTTCAAGTCTCTTGACGAAGGTCAAGAAGTTAGCTTTGAAGTTGAAGAAGGTAACCGCGGACCTCAAGCTAAAAACGTTGTAAAGCTATAATTCAAACAATAAAAAGGTTGTTACCAGCAAGGTTAACAACCTTTTTAATATATAACTAAAATTTTTTACATAAAAGGAGTGGTTACATGTATCGCAATCGAAAGAACGATGTAGCAGAAGTACCACCAGAACAAACCCCTGTTTGGGAATGTGAATCAGAGGATTGTTTAGGATGGATGAGAAAGAACTTTTCATTTGAAGAAGAGCCTAAATGCCCTTTATGTAAAAGTAGCATGAAAAGCGGAGAACGTTTATTACCTAAATTAGGTTAATTTATAATAAAAAAAACCTCTTTTAATTAAGAGGTTTTTTTTATTATAAATTTATGTCCTCAACATCAGTTCGCACTATAGAATACAACAATGCATCGTGTTGCTTATTTCCTTGATGAATATATCCGCGCAATAGCCCTTCCTTTTGGAAGCCAATTTTAGATAACATTCTACAAGAAGTAACATTTTCAGGATATGTAATAGCTCCAATTCTAAACAAACCTAAATCTTTAAATCCATAATTAATAATTTCTCCAGCTGCTTCTGAAGCATAACCATTTCCCCAATAGCGAGGATGCAGATCATATCCAATCTCAGATCGTTTACTCCATAATTGTAAATTGTTTAGTCCAATTGTTCCTATTAAAACGTTCGTTTCTTTTAACACAATTCCCCATCGTATTGCCTTTTTCTCAAAGTAATTTTTTGAAAAAGATTCGATCATACGTGAAGCTTGTCCAAACTCCGTAAAAGAATTCATACCGTAGTAACACGTCACTTCATCCAATGAAAAGATTTCATATATTTTTTGACAATAAGATTGTTCTATTTCAACTAAACGTAAGCGTTCTGTTTCTAGTATAGGAAATGCCATAGGATCACTCCTTTCTCTCTACTCATTCATTATATCAGAAAAAATATGTATAATTAGTAAAGTCCTTATTGTTCCATAAATCAAACATTTCTAATGGCACATTCTCTCTTAATTCTATATACACGAATTAGATACCTTCTGATTGCACCTCAAACATGACGCTATAATTTCCATAAATCGAATTTTAAATTATCAAGAACTGTAAAGAAATTGTTTCTTCATTTTCTCCTTCTAAACAACAAACCTACCCCTTACATTTATGGTAAAATATAGTTAATATATTATTTTATTGTGGAGGTGAAGATTTCCTATGTATATATTCATCGGCTTATCCCTCTTACTCATATTACTTATTTTTTTATTCGCAAAAAAATTCACACCAAACTCATTCATGATGACTAGCTTTAAAGGTAATAGCTTTAGGACATTTTCAATCGGTATTTTAATCGCTGCCATACTCTCACTTTCATATGGAACTTATCATGCGGTAACATATCAACCTAGTTATTTAGATATTAAATTAAAAAATCAAAACTATACTGTTTTCGGTAATATAGGCGAATTCGGTTATTTCTCCGAAGAATTATTAAAAAAAGATACAGAAGTACAACTATATTTCGTCTCTTGGAAAACAATACAGTTAAAAAATCCGGTAATACTTATAGAATATCCTTCAGGAAAACAAGAAACATGGAAGCCAAATATCGTATCAATACCGGTAAATAAATTACAAGAAAAACATGATATAAAAGATATTTATCAACTATCACCGTATTCATTTAAAGAGTCTGGAGAAATAACATTAACATTAAAAGAAAACAATATAAAAAACAATACAATTTCCATTCAAATAAAATAAATAAAAACTGTTCCTCCATTTTGCTGAAGGAACAGCTTTTATTTATTCTACAGTATTATTTATTTAATGTAGCCATTATTTCATTGGCTATATTTTTTCCATTTCCAATACACGCACCAATTCCGACACCATAATATGAGGCACCAGCTAAATATACATTTGGATAAAGATTCGTCATTTTTTCTTGCAATGCTTGAACCGCTTGATTATGTTCTAAATGATATTTCGGCATTAAATCTTTCCAATTTGTAACTTCGACTACTTCTGGTTCACCTTTAATTCCGAGACTCTTTTCAATATCATATAAAGCTACTCGTACTAATTCTTCTTCACTATAATTTTTGATTGTTTCATATACCGGATTGGTGCTCTTATAAAACATTCTTACTAATAATTTTTGTTTACCCGATGTATGTTTCCACTTTCGACTTGTCCATGTACAAG
This sequence comes from Bacillus cereus group sp. MG1, assembly GCF_040460035.1. NCBI lineage: Bacteria > Bacillati > Bacillota > Bacilli > Caryophanales > Bacillaceae > Bacillus > Bacillus cereus group sp. MG1. Next base: position 212,613 of record NZ_JARVGY010000001.1, read on the forward strand.
CATCACAATGTAAATCACTGTTTTCCGTTACAATAAACCCTGTGCCGTCAGCTGGTAGTTGTTCATCTAGTATGTCAAATCCTAAGTAAATACTTATAAGAGATGAGTTTTTAAATGTATTAAACTGCTCATTTAACTCATTAGACTGTAATAAAGTTTGTGCTATATCATGCGGAGCTGCTAAAACAACATAATCAGCTTGTATTGTTTCATGATTTACAAAAGAAATCTCATATCGATCTTCTTGTTTACTTACAGCCGTCGTTATAGCACCTTTTTTTACGACAGTTTCAGTGAGCACTTCTTCTAAGCGATTAATTATCGTAGATAGTCCACCTTTAAATGATACGAATTTTTTATTTCCTGCTGATTGAAATTGTTTTTTATTCTCTTCAAAACCTTTAATAATACTTCCATACTTATTTTTATAATCCAGTAAATACGGTAATGTAGATGCCATTGTAAGCTCATTCAATTTACCAGAATATACGCCTGAAAGTACAGGAGCAATTTGTCTTTCCACTAACTCTTTCCCTAAGAAACTTTCTAAAAATAGAGCAAGTGATGTATCTTTCGTAAACTCTTTATTTTTCGTTATGAAATCTTTTAAAGCTACGATTTTCCCTTTCGTTGAGACTAGCGTACTGCTAAACAAAGACTGGGCGCTCATCGGTATCCCAAATATAGTATCAGAAGGAATCGGATGTAACATGTTTTCAGAATATATGTAAGAAATACCCGTTTCATTATATACCATTTCATCTTCTAAATTTAAATCTTTTACAAGTGGCATAACATATTCATTACGAGCAACGATTGAATCCGCTCCTGACTCCATAATGAAATCCTTTTCTTCCACACTATGGATTTTACCACCTAAATACTCTGCTTTCTCAATAAGAATTAAATTTAAATCGATATTATAATCCTTTTTTAATTTTTCTAAATAAAACATAGTAGAAAGTCCCGTTATACCTCCACCGATAACAACAACTGTTTTCATATGTGCTGCGCTCCTAACCGATACAATTAATAATTCCTTTTTATTATAACCAAAAGTCCTTATATTCGACTAGCAAGTTGCGCATTCTGTAAAAAATTAGACAATATATTTGAATATATTTTCAAATTACCTAATAAAAAAGAACTATAACATATACAAACCACGTCATAGTTCTCTTTATTTTAAAAACATAAAGTAATTGATTAATTTGTCTAGTTCTTGACTCAATGCCAATACTTTTTCATGTTGAATTCCATAATCCGATACTAAATATAAAAGTTCTTCTTTTTTTATTTCAATTACTTTTTCCAATTTCGCTAGTTCCATGTCGTTTTACATCTCTCCAAAAATAAAATGTATGTATTTCAGTATAGCCTACTTACATAATTAGTAAAAGTAAAATACGCATGTAAAATCTTACATATTTGAAAAAATAATATACTACTAACAAAAAAAGAAACTAGATTAAGCTTCCTTTTACAGATTATTGACGTTCATTAAGAATGAATAACATACCGGAATTTTTCTAATGTTATATCTTTATAATTTGGAGCTCTCTTTATATGATTAAAATAACTAGCAATTGCAGCTGCTCCAAAATGCGCATGCCAAATATCATTTGTTTCTTTTTTACATTGAGAAATAATTGAAAGGCCGCCTTTTAAAATACTTTTGTTTTCCATTTTCTTTCTCCTCTAGTTAAAATCACTATATTTTCATCCTAAAGATGGTGTCAGTACAAATAAAATGTGATTCGATTCATCACTTTTATTCAAAAATCGATGCTTCACATTTGGTGGAATACGTACAACATCGCCTTCTTCTAAAAAATATTCTTTTCCCTCCAATTCTACATACACTTCCCCTTTCATAATAACAGCAATCTCTTCCTTATCTTCATGGGAATAATGACTTTCTGTTGTGTTTGCTTGTTTATTTAAATCCATCATTAACATTTCAATACGTGCTTTCATAAAATCAGGTGTTAATACATCATATACAATGTGATCATTGTTTTCCCGATATACTTTTTTTCGATCTTTTTTCTTAGAAATGAGCGAATCTGTATCGATATCATTAATAAAAAGTGTAAACAGCGGTACATTTAATGCTTTTGCAATTAACTCCAAAACATTTAAAGAAGGATTAGCATGTCCTCTTTCAATTTGGCTAATTAGTGACGTACTAATTCCTGCATAATCAGCGAATTCACGAATTGTCATATTATTTTTCTTACGATAACTTAATACTGTTTGTCCAAGCCTATCATGTATCATAGTAAAACTTCCTTTCGTCCATCATAATGCATATTTCATTGTCTTTGTGCTGACATACTAAACAAAGGCAAATAATCCTTTCCTATTATCCCCGGGACTTATATACTTACTTTTGTACATTATATCGCATTAAGTTTATTATAATAAACATTCTATCGGAGGGACAAACTTTGAAATCACCTATTCTTTCATATTTCATCTTATTTTTTGGTGTATTCGCCTTATCAACTTCAGCAATTTTTGTAAAATTGGCAGATGCTCCTGCGACAATCATTGCTTTTTACCGATTATTCTTTGCCACACTGATCCTGTTACCGTTATTACTATTTAATAAAAATAGTCGAAATGAGCTAAAAACTTTAACGAAAAAACAATGGACATTCGGATTCACATCTGGGCTATTTTTAGCTGCACATTATGTACTATGGTTTGAATCATTACAATATACTTCTGTAGCAAGCTCTACAGTTATCGTAACGTTACAACCTTTGTTCTCAATGATTGGTGGTTATTTTTTATTTAAGGAGAGATTTACGAAAGGAGCGGTTATTGGTTGCCTCATCGCTATTTCAGGTAGTATCATCATTGGCTGGCAAGATTTCAAAATTAGTGGAGAAGCTTTATATGGAGATATTTTAGCATTTATCGCTGCCGGTATCATTACTGCTTATTTTTTCATTAGCCAACACGTTCGTAAAGATTTGTCACTTATACCATATTCGGTAATTAGTTATGGAAGTAGTGCTGGCTTTCTTAGCATATTTGCTTTCATGCAACAAGAATCTTTCATCCATTACTCTACACAAACTTGGTTGTGCTTTATTGGATTAGCTTTCATTGCTACAATTTTAGGACAAACCATTTTTAATTGGTTATTAAAATGGATGAGTGCTACTGTAATTTCAATGAGTATTTTAGGTGAAACAATTGGTACTTGTATGCTAGCGTACTTTATATTACATGAGACTATTTCTTTACAACAAGGACTAGGAATTACCGTTATTTTTATTGGTTTAGTATTATTTTTATTACAGCCAAATTCTAATGAAAAAGCATGACAGTATACTGTCATGCTTTTAACTATTCATTATGTACAATTAAACCATTCGGTCTAAAACGACTCATCATAATTTCATTAATAAATTTTCCGTGAGCTTTCAAATTCCCTATCTTTACTCCCTCTTCTACAAATCCAAATTTTTCATATAAAGCTTTTGCTTTTGGATTCGTTTCTAACACACCTAGTTCTACTCTCTCTAACATTAACCAATTATCAGCCAGATCAAGCATCTTCATAAGAAGTGCTTTCCCAATTCCTTTATTATGATATTCACTGTCTACCCCAATGAATAAATCGCCTGAATGAGATCTTCGGCCCGGACTTTGTGTTAAACCTACAAATCCAACAACTTCTCCATCATATTCTGCAACAAATTCAAATTGATTTGGTGCTAAATTTCGAATTCTATTTTCCATAGCTTCTACACGCATGCTAGGTAAGAAAACCATATACGGTAAAACGTCATCCTGTATACATATACGATGAATTGCTCTAGCATCTTGTATTTCTACTGCTCTAACGTTGATCCCCATCTTTCTCTCCTCCATATAAATAACAATATATTTGTTTGTGTGTAATTCTAGAAACGTGTATGAATGACCTTCTCACTCGTATTTCTTTATGTCATTTTTACATAATTATTTCGATATAATACTTAATTTCCAAAAAGATTAACAACTATATGGATTTGGTTAACTTTTCGCCTCGTTATATAAATTAAGCAAATTTTCAATTGGAATACCATTTAGTTTCATGCCGACTATATTACAATTTTCTATTTCAATATTTTTCAGATTACTATTACTTATAGTGCTGCCTTCCAAATCACATTTATCGAATACAATAGGTTCCTTCTCATCTCCGAGACTTGTATTTTTAAATTGCACTCCACCTAAAGTCACCAAATTAAATTTACTGCCAGAAAGATTTAAATCTGCATATGATGACCATCTAAAATTTATATTTCTAAACTTTGATTGACTTACATTACAATTACTCATATTCATATTTATTATATTGCTACCAACAAATGAACTGTTTTTTAAATTCACTTGATAATACCCTGTATTCGCTAAATTACAGTTTTCGTATTGACTATTTTTCATATCTTTATTTGTAACTACACTCTCTTTGTTTGAGCTTGTTTTTATTCTTTTCACGTAACAATACTCATCTTCCGATTCAAAAATCATTTGGTAGCCCATCTTTTTATAAAAGTGATGATTATTAATTTGTCTACTAGATGTTTCGAGATCCCAAATCTTTATGTTTGGATATTCCTTTTCTATTAATTTCATAACATGTGATCCAATTCCTTTTCCTTGATAAACAGGATCTACAAAAATACGATCAATTCGACCGTACGACTTACCAGAAATCGTAACTATTATCCCTCCAATTATTTCTTTATCCATTACAACTTTGAAAGAATCCAATTCTTCAATGGAATATTCCATCATTTCAACTGAAGAGTACCCTGGCGGTTGAATGTTATAATCAATGACATCATCTTGGCCGTATAGCCATTGTTTTGCTTCTGCATCAAATGTTCTTTTCATTATTTCTGTTAATTTCTCAGCATCTAAAATTGTAGCTTTTTCTATAGATATTCTCGTCATTTTCGTTTTCCCCTTCATTATTACAAACCAACCATTTTGTGAATGCCATAATTATCAATTCACTTTTATTTTTAATACTTTTCCCATTATTACATATGGAACATCATTTTTACTTGGATGAAATGGCTCTAAAACATTTACCCAATCTAATCTTTCATATAACGAACGTGCTTTTTCATTGTTTATTTGTGTTGTTAAAACACTCGTTCTATTTGAAAGCCCTTCTAGTAATTCATTATGTAATTTCGTTCCAAGACCTTTATTTTGATATTGTGGGTGAACTGCTAACTCTACAAATTCAAAACAATCTTGCAACCATTCGTCTACTTGCTCTAGATGTAACGCTTCTCTCATTAATTGATTATAGTACTGTCCCTCGATTGAGCGATAACCATAAGTAAAGCCAACTACTTCATTTTCATCATTTATTGCTACTATACCTTTAAAACCTGTATATTCTATATGCCTATTCATTCGCTCGATCATTTCATTGAAATTTATTTTCTCAAATACTTTACAATACAATTTTGCCATATCCTCAATTAAGATTTCATCTTTTTCAATGCTTACGAATTTCACTTTATTCCCCCCTGTTAAACATTTACATACTTAAAATTTTAAAAACAAAGAAAATTAATACTAATCACTCTCTTTACTATTAAACTACAAATCATCCTATATTTTCCACAATTACTTAGTATTAATGAATAAAAGAAGAGACCATGTAATATCAACATGGTCTCTTCTTTTATTCATTTTCAATTTTATTCCGCTATTTGCCGGGCAGTAAGACCCCCATCTCAAAATTCAGCGAAAGCAAAGAAGTTAGGTGGGGGTCGGGCTAATAATCAGCGGGGGCTGACACCCCACTGATTAAAGTTTCACTTTATATAATTAAAAATTAGATATTACTTAAGCCAATCGTTGCAAGTGTTACTTAACTGCTGTAAATCTTCTATAAATTGACTCGCATCATATCCATCACAAACCGAATGATGTACTTGCAATGAAACTGGTAGCATAACCTTATTTCCTTCGTTAAAATATTTCCCACAAGTTATAATTGGCAATAGAAAATTTTCATCATTATTAATATTAAGATTAAATCCAGTAAAACTAGTCCAAGGTATGCTAGAAATCGGAAATACATTAGGAGGAATATTTTCTTTCGTGAAAAGACCATGAACACTAGCATAGCATCTCATATCGTCTTCATAATTTTTATAGAAAGTGCGGAAATCACTTGAATAATCCGTCCATATACTTGAAAAAGACTTATCATCTTTATGAAAGATTGTATAACTCGGTATCATTTCCTCCCAATAGCCTAAAACTCCTTCATCGTTAAAACATGTTCGAAATTTTTTATGATTATTTACTACTCTAGAAATTAAATATATAAAAACGGGATAAAATTTTATTCCCTTTTGATATACTTTCTCTAATAACATCGTGATATCAACATTAACAGTCATACTAAATGTACATTTCAACTTTAAATAATGCTCAAAATACTGCTCTCTATTCCAATCTTCTCTATCAATTACATGAAACTTCATTCTAATAGCCTCCTAAAATTTTCTTTTTATTTTAGAAGGCTATTTCCCTTGCTTCACCATAATTGTTCACTCCTAACAGTTTACATTTCACCCTAATTATTTATTTAATTATATAACATATGTAAGAATCAATTCACATATTTCTTGAAATCCATCCACATACTATAGATAAATCAAATGAAATTTGGAGGATACATACATGAATAACAAAAATATGAATAAAAAAGAAAATGTTACTGAAAATACTACATCTATTCAAAATAATAATACTGCAAACCTTACTATTGAAGAACAAGCAATGAACGGCTTATACGGAATGCCCGAAACAACAATTGAAGATGCTGATCACGCTGCAGCTGATGATTTGACTTCAAAAAATTAATTAACTACATTGAAAAAAGCCAAGGAAAATACCCTTGGCTTTTTTAACTATGCATCCACCTTTTGTATTTCTTCACTCTTTCTTGAAAGTTTACCTGGCCAAAAAGCAAATCGGCCTAACACAACTGTAATTGCGGGTACAAGTAACGGTCTTACGATAAACGTATCTAGTAATACGCCAATTGCAGTTACAATACCAAATTGAACTAATACTTGAATTGGAAGTGTACCTAACACTGCAAAAGTTCCTGCTAAAATTAAACCTGCCGATGTAATAACACTACCTGTTTGTATTACACCATTTTTTACTGCATCCAAGTGATTTTGTGTCTTTCTGTTTTTCCATATTTCTGAAACCATAAAGATATTATAATCTTCACCTAAAGCAACTAAAAATACGAATGCGTACAACGGTATCGCACCTTGAATGGCCGGCGCTCCCATACCGTAATGAAGCAATATCCATCCTGCTCCTAACGCTGAGAAGAATGATAAAACGACAGTTACAATTAAATAAATCATCGCAACAACCGATCGTAAGTAGACAAGTAATAGTAAAGCGATAATGCTAATCATTACTGGAATAATTACTGATTCATCACGTTCAGTAATTTGCTTTGTATCATATAATGAAGCTGTTTCTCCACCAATCCACAATTGCTCTTCAGCATTACTAATCCCAGCATCTTTTAATACTTTTTCTACATTACTTTTCAATTTAGGAATTTGATCTAACGCTTCAATTGAGTATGGATTTTCCGCTAAAGAAACTTCATACATTTGTATTTGCTTATTTTCTTTTCCCTCTTTTGGCTCTTTCACTGTATTTATGAAAGAAAATTTCTCTAGTTCTTGTTTAATAGGAAGCTCTTTTCCTTTCGTATCAACAACCACTTTTACTGGTGCTAGTTCACCAGCTGAGAAATGATCACTAATTAACGTAAACCCTTCACGAGAAGGCATATCCTTTGGAAACGATTCTAATAAGTCATATGTGTATTGAATACGTGGTACGAACGAAGCCAATCCACCTAATACAAACACAGTTAGCATAATTATTGTCCACGGTCTTCGTACTACTACATCTCCAAGTTTTTTACTAAAGGAGCCTTTTGATTTTTCAACTTTTACAGCCCTCTTTTTCTTTCTTGCAAACTCCTCATTCATTGAAGTTGTTCTCGGTATAAACGGGAAAAATGCAATCCTACCGAAAATTAATAATAGTGCTGGTAAAATCGTTAAAGCCGCGATTCCCATTATAAATACAGCAACACTAAATGGTACTGCAAATCGATGAAAGGCACCATAATGAGCAAGTAATAATGTCCCTAATCCAAGTACAACAGTTAACGCACTCATTATTATTGCACCGCCAGAAGCTTTAATCGCAAGTTGTAATGCTTTATATTTACTTTCTTCTTCTAACAAGTACTCTCTATATCTCGAAATTAAAAATAGACAATAGTCCGTTCCAGCACCAAACAATAATACTGTCATAATTGATATCGCTTGGGCATCTACTTTAATCCATCCGTGATCAGCTAAAAAACCGAGTGTAGGACTAATGATACCGTATGCAAAGCCAACAACAAGTATAGGTAAAATTGCTAAAATTGGCGAACGGTAAAGCAAAATTAATAGGACCAAGACTAATAATACAGTAGCCACTAACAATTTCACATCTGCTTGACTAAATAAACTAACTGCATCCGTTTGAATACCTACAGGCCCAGATAATCGAACATGTAAACCAGATTCACTTATTTTTTGTTTAAATGGATCTTCATCCACCTTACTATTCACTATTTTTCTAAACTCTTCCAGATTTCCTTTTAATATATCCGTACCAGCAGATTTATTAAAGAATACTGGTGTAACAAATGATGTACCATCTTTTGATGCACTTTTTGATAATACTTGCTCTGGAATTGTATCAAATGGCGGTAACGTTGATTGTTCTTTTAAAGGACTAGCTTTTAACTCTTTATAAACGTCTTGTATGAGTTTATAATCCTGTGACTGTAATCCACCATCTCTATACCATACTACTAACAACGGATTCCCTGCATTATTCGGAAACTCTTTTTTCATAAGCGCTTCCGCTTGCTGTGACATAGCTGTTTCAGGTAAATTTTTTGGATTCGGTTCTTTCGTACTGTTTACTTGTGGTAACGTAAATGAAAGTAATAATGTAATAAGAACCCACACCGATAAAGTGATCCATTGCATATTTTTCCCTGCTACAAGCCTCCCTAACATATGTAACGGGTGCTTTTTCATAAAAACCCACCTTCCTTTTTTCCTCCATTATTAATTATATATACTGGTCGGTTAATTAATCAAGAATGATTGAAAATTATGTTATAATTATCTCAATCATAAATGTCAGGAGCGAATGTATTTGGAACAAAAACAACGTCCTCTCGGAAGGCCGCGTCAAAATAAAAATACAAAATCTACAAAAGAAACCATTTTAGAAGTAGCAACCCGCTTATTTCTTACACAAAATTATCAAGTCGTTTCTATGGATGAGGTTGCAAAAGTTTGTGGTGTTACGAAAGCAACTGTCTACTATTACTATTCAACAAAAGCCGATTTATTTACCGCTACTATGATCGAAATGATGGTACGTATACGTGAGAATATGTCTCAAATACTCTCTACAAACAAAACTTTAGAAGAAAGATTATTAGACTTCGCTAAAGTTTACTTACACGCAACGATGGATATTGATATGAAAAATTTTATGAAAGATGCAAAACTGTCGTTATCTGAAGAACAATTGAAACAATTAAAAAATGCTGAAGATAATATGTATGAAGTACTAGAAAAAGCACTCGATAATGCGATGCACATCGGAGAAATTCCGAAAGGAAACGCTAAATTTGCGGCTCATGCTTTCGTATCTTTATTATCAATTGGGAATTTTAAAGATGAAAATCACAATCCTATTCTGGCAAATATAGATGAATTAGCACAAGAAATCGTTTCTTTTTATTGGAATGGGTTAGGTCATTCATATTAAACTGATTTACTTTAATAAAAGAGCATGTTTAATTTTTTCAAACATGCTCTTTTATAATTTATTTATATACTAATAATCAGATTATACTTCAACGTCACTTAACAAAAAACTCCATTTTAACTTTACAAATTTTGAAGTTGAACATTTATATTCTCCTTACTTAATCCCCCATGGTAACAAACTACAGATTCAATATGTAAATTTAAATACTTCTTCAAAGACTGCTTTGCTTCCTTAATATTTATAGTTGTTGGGGCGTGAATTCCTCCTAACATCCCATTCACACTATACATAGAGTCTCCTGCAATAAGAATTTTGCTTTGTTTCAAATATAAACTAATATGACCCGGAGTATGCCCTGGAGTATGAAGAATTAGTATTCCACCACAATACGGAAGTTCTTGCCCGTCAATCACAGTATCACTCACTTTTCCTTTTGGGCGGTTCTCTACATTTCCGTCCTTCAATAAAGGTAAATCCCCCTCGATATATGGCTTATCTAGTTCGTGCGCATAAACTTTAATATTACTTCGACAGCGCTGCAACAATTCTGGCAGACTACCTATATGATCAATATCCTGATGCGTCAAAATCACGACTTTTAACTTATCAAATGATACCCCAACCTTTTCCATCTTTACTTGTATATCTTCAATTTGTCCTGGGAAACCCGTATCTATTAATACTGCCATTTCATCATTCCATAAAAGAATTGGATGAATAACAAATTCTTGAAATTCAAGTTGTAACATTTCTACTCCTTTAGCAATCTCCATACAGCCATTCTCCTTTATGTTGAAGTTTGAAAATATGTACAAGTAAACTGAAAATATAAAGTGAAACTTTAATCCGTGGGGTTTTACTACCCGACAAATAGCAGGATAAAGCACCTCTATCTTATAATATGTTTTGTCATCCCAATAGAGAATGCTTCAAACCCTATAGATTCATAGTAAGATTGCAATTTTTCTACACACATAAGTTGTGGAATAACCTTGTTTTGTTCACAGTGCTGGATTAATCGTTTCACTATTTCTTTTCCGATGCCACTAGACTGATATTTTGGCAATACACCAACTCCACAAATAATGCCTGTTATGACTCCATCTGATATGACACGCCCCATCCCTACTAACCTCTTATCATCAAAAACATAAATTGCATACCAACTTTGCTTACACATTCGTTCTAACTCGTTAACCGTTAATTTAAGAGAATTCCATCCTAAAGATTCGTATAAGGATAATAATCCATTAAAATCTGTAGGGTGTTCACTTGTGTAGCGTATACTATTTTCCATGTAAACACTCCCTATTCTCTAGCTTGTTTATATTTCATAAAATTCCCTTTACACAAATCTGATCGATGTAAAAATAACTAGAACAAACTTCAATAAGAAAGATAGAATTCCTTCTCAATATAAAATAAAAAGAAGTTATCTCACTTAAGATAACTTCTTTTATATAAGACTCTCATTATATTATCAACCAAAAATTATACAACTACATACGATAAGCACAAACAAAACTAATAAACCATTTGAGAAATAACCCATTAAATACTACCCCTTTATTAAATTATGTAAAAGATTTTATCATAAAATGATTTACAACTTAATAACTGAAAAAGACATTGTATTCATTAGTTATATACGTTTAGTAATATTTTATATTCGGTTATATTCTCGTTCCCTAAAACCACTTCTCGCATCCTCATAATTCAGTCCACATAAATTCAAAAAACAGTTATTAGTAAACATTCATTTACTATAAAGAGTAATTTTAATTGATTTATATTGAATTTAGTAATAAAATAATAACTAAACTCATAAAGGAATCAAAAACAATGAACCAAAACGAATTATTAAACGAATACATGAATTTATTATTAAATATGTCAGGTACTTTTAAATTACTATCGGAGAAATCCTCAGAATTTACACATTTAGAACAACATGTAGTAGAGTATATCGCCCAGCAAAAGGTGCCTGTAAATTTAAAAATGATTGCTAGTTATTTAAACATCCCTAAACAACAATTAAGTGTAACAGTACGTAACTTAGAACAAAACGGATACATCATAAAAAAGAAAGATATGGTAGACAAAAGAGCTATATTAATCTCTCTGACAGAAAAAGCTGAAAAAGTACATTATGAGAGATGGAAACAAATATATAATAATTTCACAGTAAACCTCGAAAAGTTATCTGAAGAAGATAGGCGGGATTTAACTTATGGACTATATAAAACAAATACAATGCTCTCAAAAATGTTAAATAACGACTAAATATATTGTTTATTACTAAACGGAGGATGTTTCATGGCTAAAGAATTAGATTTACAATCCGTGCAAGGTACGATGCTTATTCCCTTATGGGGAAGAGCATATGGCAGTGAGAAAAATAAGGATATTTTAGATGATATAGAGGCTATTCGAATTATTAAAGAATGTAATTTTGACTTCTCAACAATAGCAAATATATTTGGCGAATACGGATGTATCACATACATTACCCGTGCACGAAAAATTGACGATACGATAAAACAATTTATAATAAAACACCCGAATGCTACTATTGTAAACATCGGTTCCGGACTAGACACTACTTTTTCAAGAATCGATAACGGTACAATACATTGGTACAACCTTGATTTGCCCGATGCAATCTCTTTTCGCAAAACTTTAATTGAAGATACGCCTAGAAATATTAGCATTGCTAAATCACTATTTGATACTTCTTGGTTTGACGATATAAAATATAATTCAAACGACGGTATTCTTTTTATATCAGCAGGTGTGTTTTATTACTTTAAAGAAGAAGATTTAAAAAAGATCGTAGTCGCTATGTCAAAACGTTTCCCTGGAGGAGAATTATATTTTGACGCTGAATCAAAGTTCGCACTGAATCTTTCGAATGCTACTGTAAAGAAATCCGGTAATAATGGTGCTATGATGTATTTTTACGTAAACAATCCAAAATTAATAGAAAAATGGTCCTCTACAATAAAAGTATTAAGCTGCTCCCCTTTCTTTAAAGATATACCTACAAATAAAGATTGGGACGGTAGTACGCGTATAATGATGAGAATTGTAAACTTAATAAAAATGTTGAAGTTTGTTCATTTACGGTTCAAAAAATAATAAGTAAAGAAGAGCTCAATACATTTATACTTAGGTTATAAATGTTAATTTCAATAAAATCAAAGGCAGAAACATAATTGTGAAGTGAAAATTTAATCAGTGGGGGCTTTGCTCATCCCCCACTGATTATTAGCCCTCACCAATCGAGCTTTTACGGCAGCCCGAACCCCACCTAACTTCTTTGCTTTCGCTGAATTTTGAGGTAGGGGTCTTACTGCCCGACAAATAGCGGGATAAAATCTTGCATGCACTTTACGTAGGAGCTAAAATGTTGAATCTCACCGATTTCCAAATCATGTACACCATCTTGCAACATTAACTGATTCATTTATCCTCTCTCCTCATCGCTCACTTATTACTATCTAAATGTATAAGTTCTGACCATTCACACTTTTCCCCTTTATATCCTTTAGACACTATCCTCATTTATATGAATAGCTTTCTTATTCAAAAATAGATTTTTAAAAATTCCTACTCCCACAATTAATAAACCTATACCAACTAATTTATTTATTTGTAATGGAATGCTCTCCATTCCAAATAATCCAAATGTATCAATGCATAACGCAACAACCAATTGAGTAATAAGACTAATTAGCACCGTATATGCTGGACCTAGACTCTTTATTGCACCCATTATACAAATAATTAACCCGATACCAAACAGTCCACTTACATAAAACAAATAATTTGCAGTATACACTTTAATGCTAATACTGTTTTCTGTAATGATATAAAATAGAATAGAGCTAATGAGACCTATCCCAAGGACACATGTAGTTATTAACCACTGTCCTACATTTTCATTTACTTTTGCATTAAAAACAGATTGTACGCTAATTAATATTCCTGCTAATATAGCTAAACTAAATCCAATCAAAATCTTCCTCTCCCTTTCATTGCTCATATATATTATCTTTAGCGACTTCCTTCATTCTAGAAAAATCTTTAATTACAATAACTCCATTACTCTTTTTAATTAGTTTTTCATTATAAAATCTTTGTAATACCCGAATTACGTGCCTATAACTTACCCCTATAAAATCTGCAATACTCGTTACTGAAGTTGCATCCAAATCCCCTTTATACATATTCCCGTTACTATCTGTTGAAATTGAAAGCAAATAACTAGCTACACGTACTTCTACAGGATAAAGTAAATTAAGAGCAGTAAAACGAGTCGATATTTTTAACGTGTTCGCAATGTTTTCAAGCAAGAACTTCATAAATATAGGATCATGTAATAACTTGTTTCTAATAACCGTATTAGAAATAGAGATTGCTACAACATCTGAACAAGCCTCAACGATATTATGTGCTTTGCTATTTTGAATTAATTCAATATCACCAACAATGGCCAATGGATTGATAAAGCGAAGGATTAGTTTCTTCCCTTCAGGTGTAATCGTGTAAACTTTTACTTTACCTTTAACAACAAAATATAAACGATCCATTTCGTCATCTATATTGCAAATAAGCTCGCCTTTTTCAAAGTGATTTAATTGAAAATAAGCTGTATCTATTTCTGAAAAAATCTCGAGCGTTTTATTGGTTTTCAAATAATGCGTAATTAAACCTGATCTATCCTCCATATTCATTTCTCCTTTCATTTACATATTAAATACAACAATACCTATAATCATTATTATTGTTCCCACAATATGATATCTCTCCATCTGTATCTTTTTTATATGAAATAGTCCTTTCATTTCAATAACTGTTGCCGTTAACAATTGAGCAACCATAAGTGTGCCAGCTGTCAATGTAACTCCTAGTGCATATATCGCCATAGTTTCTGCACAAATAATGAATCCACCAAATGCACCCGCTGCTAAATATATTTTTTTCACACTCTTTAAATTCGTTATTTTCTCTTCTTTCTTTAACAAAAATACAGTTGTTACAATAATGAATCCAATTAAATGGGTTATAATACTCGTCGACCATATACCGATATGTGAACTAAGTTTCGCATTAAAGGTTCCTTGAAGTGTTATAAATATCCCCGCAAAAACAGCAAATATAATACCTTTCAAAAAATCATCTCCTCATCCTTTATTTCTGACTTAATTAAAAACCATCATCCTATAATGGCAAAAGGACAAATGTCACATCACTATGAAAACAACTTGGAATGAACAAAAAAACACACCTCAAAAATGCGGGGTGTGTTTATGTTTATTATTTATATATAAAGTTTTATAAATTTAAATTACGCTACATTAAAATATTTCTTTTTCATAACAAACTTTGTAAATAAGAAACGTACAAGCGGTCCCATAATAATTAATTGTAATGGATATGCCATTATGAAATTTTTAATAAAAATCGAAAAATAAATGGAAACAAATGAATCTCCTTGTAGTCCACCATGTAAATACATCATAGCCATACCGAAAAATGACATAAAGAACACCATTCCAATTACCATAGTTGTCGCCATTGCAACGATAATATTTATTTTTTTAGATTTATCAAATGGCAATATGAATACAATTTTTTTCGCACAAGGTCCAACGATACATATTTCAATTAATAGTGCAATAATAAAGCCAATTAATAGTTCTAATGCAATCTCTTTAATATAAATTGGTCCTCCTGTTTCATTCATTAGTAAATTGTAAAACGTCATTACGATAACCATCCCAAGGCACATCATCATGCCAAATTGGAGTTTTTCCTTTCTTGTTGTTGGCAAATTTCATCATCCTTTCTCTTTGAGTCTTTGTCATTATATCGACATTGGAAACCTCTTCGTAAGTGAACATTTTGTGAATAAATTTAAAACGTTTTCATTTTTTCCTTTCTACTCAAATTCTCACTTTTACTTATAGAGGTTATATATATCGCAATGTTGAATTACTAAATTTAACATTGCATTACACTATTACTAGGAGGATAACCATGAATGAAGCAGAATTTTACGCATATCACATCGTAACAAGGAAAAAAATGCATATCGGACAAATCATTCTTTTTAACAAAAATCAACACAATACTCTATATCACTTCTTTTTTGAAAGAGAACAATTAAATGCTAGTGGTGAAGATGGCATACAAATTTTAAATAAACACTATAAAAATAACGAATTACATATAAATAATGAAAATACTAAAGTAGTTATGAGTTATATGGATCAAACAATTAGAGCAGTTAGAGAAACAATTGTAGAAATGGTTAGACTACAAGAATTCCCTGAATACCCTTCCAGGTTATCTTGTTTATACGCTTCAAAAAGCTATGAAGATGCTTTAAAATGGAAAACATTATTTGATTCTTACAATCGAGAAGTTTTACAGATTGTTAAACTACGAGTGATTGGAAATTCTTTTGAAGGTGACGGGAATCTTTTACCGAAAGAAGATGGAATTCCTTTTTCTCAAAAAATCGAACAAGCTAGAGAGTATTGGAAAGGAAATATTAGAAATGATCTTCCTGAGCTACTGATTAATGGAGAAATTGAAGTGGTGGAAATTATTGATGACTTTTCCTCAATTCATATTTAATTTCTAACTAAATCATATAGGATGGAGATTACAATGAAGAAAAAAGTGTACTTCAATCATGATGGCGGCGTAGATGATTTAATTTCATTATTTTTATTACTTCAAATGGAAAACATTGAACTTACGGGGGTATCTGTTATCCCAGCAGACTGCTATTTAGAACCCGCAATGTCTGCCAGTCGTAAAATTATCGATCGCTTCGGCAAAGGTAATATTGCCGTAGCCGCTTCAAACTCTCGCGGGCAAAACCCGTTTCCGAAAGACTGGCGGATGCATGCATTTTATGTAGATGCTCTACCAATTTTAAATGAGTCTGGAAAAGTTGTAACACCCGTGGTGGCAAAACCCGCGCATCATCATTTAATAGAAACGCTTCTACAAACGGAAGGAAAAACAACTTTATTATTTACTGGGCCCCTAACTGACCTTGCTCGTGCATTATATGAAGCTCCCATAATCGAAGATAAAATTGAACGCCTCGTTTGGATGGGTGGTACATTTCTTAAAGCTGGCAATGTACATGAACCAGAGCATGATGGAACAGCTGAGTGGAATTCGTTTTGGGATCCTGAAGCAGTAGCTCGTGTATGGGATGCAAAAATTAAAATCGACTTAGTGACACTAGAAAGTACAAACCAAGTTCCGTTAACTATAAACATACGTGAACAGTGGGCAAAAGAGCGAAAGTATATTGGTATGGATTTCCTTGGTCAATGCTATGCAATGGTCCCTCCTCTCGTTCACTTCTCAACGAACTCTACTTACTATTTATGGGATGTACTAACTACCGCTTTTGTCGGAAACACTAGCCTTGCAAAAACTGAAACGATTAATAGTATCGTTCATACATACGGACCAAGCCAAGGACGTACAGAAGAAACTACTGATGGACGACCTGTAAATGTCGTTTATGATGTAAAACATGATGTTTTCTTTGAATATATTACTGAATTAGCAAAGAAAGCTGCTACTTAAAACCTCAATAACACGAAAAAATTTATTAAGAATGATATACTTTAATTAATATAACATGAGGTGATAAGATGGATTATGAGTTACTAAAAGAACGAATAGAAATTATAACTTCTAGAATTAAATACATAGGTGGTGAAGTTCAAGAAGTTTGTATAGATGAACCATCTTCCCTTGAACAAATAATCCAAGTAGAAGAAAAACTGGGTATTAAACTACCAAATAGCTTCAAAAAAGTACTTTTAGAGTTCTCAGGAAATTTTAGCTTACGCTGGTTTTTACCTGATGATGTAGAGCTACCAAATGAATTTACTGATATTTTTTGCGGAACACCCCACTGGAGTTTAGAAAGTCTTTCTGAATTCGAAAAAGAACGTAAAGACTTGGTTGACGAGTTTTTTTCAAATCTAGATGATGAATATGATGTAGTTTGGCACAACAAATTAGCATTTTGTGAAGTGGGAAATGGAGATTATTTAGCATTTGATATGAAAGATGATATAGATGCTCCGATAATTTACCTAAGCCACGACGATGGAGAAGGACATGGGTATAAGATTGCGAATAATTTCATTGAATTCATTGAGAATTGGTCAAGGGTAGCTTTTGTAGGATGCGAAGATTGGCAGTGGTTACCTTTCACTACCAGTTTTGAAAGTGGTGTAAATCCAGATGATGAACCAGCCAAAAAATTTAGAAATTGCTTGGAACTTAATATTTAAAAGAGTATTGAATTAAATTTCAATACTCTTTTTGTGCAATTTAATTATATTTGATTAATGTAGTGTCTTACAGATTATTCATTTCATAACCATTGACAAAATACGTTATTGTTTCTAACTCATCTGCATTTAATTCTCTATCTAGCTCTTGTTTATACGCTGCCTTTATCTTCTCTTCATCGCCTTTATGAGCTTCTGTATATGTTCCTACTGTTTTTAGCAAATGAATTTCTTGTAAAAACTCGTCTCGATTTATAGCTGCCCCATGAGAAAGAATATATGTCTCAGCATCAAATTTCTCTAATTCATCTATCAATTTAAACGTTCTTTTCGTCGTATAGTTCCACTTTGAAGAAAAAATATCTGCATATATACAATCTCCTACAAACAATATCTTTTCTTCTTTTATATACATAACAACTGAATCATGCGCATGATCTCCGCCCACATGTTTTAACACGCATGTCACTTCACCAAGGTCTAATTCCATTTGATCCTGGAACGTTAAGGTTGGAGGAATAATGTTAATATTTCTCGCTTTTTCTTCAAACTCTTTCTTAATACAATCCGCACAAAATGCAATTTCAGTACCCTCTTTTACGCGTGCGTCCAACGCTTCATCTGTCCATTCATAAGATACTATTGCCTGCATTTCTTTTTTCGTTTCAGCCTGCGAAATAGTTAATGCATTCTGTAATACAGATAATCCAAAAATATGATCCCAATGCCAATGCGTTAATGCTACAAAATCAGGATTCGATACATTTTGTTCTTTTAACATTTCTAAAAATAATTGTGCATGTTCTTCTGAATTTCCTGCATCAATCATTAACGTTTTTTCTTGTCCAACGACCATTCCTAAGATAGGTCTATCTGTTTCAGAAACAGGTGTCATATACCAAAATGAGTTTCCTATTTTTTTAATTTGTTGCATAACCAATTCCCCTTTTCATTTTCTCACTTAAAATTAATATATAAATTATAACGAATCACTACTTTTTTCTCTATAATCAAACACAATTACTTGGACTAATCTAACTTTCCTTTTCGTAAGCTAAAAATAAGGGAATAGAATCGGAGTGTGATACTATGGAACGTTTATGGATTCCAATGATTGTAACATTTTTTTCGTTCGGTGGATTACTATTAGGAGGTGCTGTTGGAGTAGCAACACGCCAACTTATTGAAGAAAAGATGCATCGTTTATACGCATTATGTGGTGGTATTTTACTTGGGCTTTTATCCCTTGAAATTATTCCTGAAACATTTTCAAGCTACGAAATGGTTGGGCCTATACTTGGTATAGCTATCGGTATTTTAGTTATGAGCTTATTAGATAACTATTGTCACCATCCAATGATACATAAAAAAGATCAACAAGCATGGCAAACCTTCCTTTTTCTCTCTTTCGCTATATTTATTCATAATATACCGAGTGGATTTGCGTTAGGTACAGCTTTTATAAATCATAATGACTCTGCCATTCCCTTTTTAATAGCAATCGTCGTTCACCATATTCCAGAAGGATTAGCTTTAATTATTCCATTTCTTTTTACAAAACATAAATATATTTCCTTTTTATTAACGACTTTATTACTTTCTCTTATTCTCGGTACTGGCACAGTTTTTGGCATTTTGATGGAAGGAAAAGCTCTTCACCTGCAAGGCCTCATTATGGGAAGTGCTATCGGTTCACTTGGATATGTCACAATTCATGAAATGCTTTGGAAAGCTAAGAAACAGCTCTCTTTCCTTACATTTCTAATGTGGGCAACTAGTGGTTTTTTACTAATAACAGTGTTCACTTTATTCGCTGGTCATCATTAAAGTTGCTAAAGTGAAACTTTTGTTCCTCCCACACTGATTCTTGGATTACAAATAACTAGATAAATTTCTTACTTGTATATTTTTCCTTTTTATTCAAAACATAATGTTATCTACCTATTATAAGGAGGAACAATTATGTTTGGGAAAACAGCAGGTGAAGCATTAGTTGATTTATTAATTGATTGGGGAGTAGAGCACATATACGGTATGCCTGGAGATTCCATTAATTCTATCATTGAAGCTTTAAGAAAAAAACAAGATAAAATTAAATTTATTCAAGTTCGCCATGAAGAAGCTGGTGCATTAGCAGCGGCTGCCTATGCGAAATTAACAGGAAAACTTGGCGTTTGTATGGCAATTGCAGGACCTGGTGCTATTCATTTATTAAATGGTTTATATGATGCGAAACTCGATAAAGCCCCTGTTCTAGCAATTTCAGGTCAAGTAGAAACCGATTTACTTGGAACGGACTTTTTCCAAGAAGTAAATTTAGAAAGAATGTTTGATGATGTTGCGGTTTATAACCAGCGTATTATGTCAGCAGAGCAACTACCTGCCGTAGTGAATCAAGCAATTCGAATGGCTTATACGAAAAAAGGTGTATCCGTTCTTACTATTCCAGATGATGTTCCGAAATTTGAAGTGAAAAATGGTGCCCGTGTTACAAATACTTCTTTTACTTTGCCTGAGTTGTTTCCACAAAAAGAAGATTTAGATGCAGCGAAACTCGCAATAAATGAAGCGAAAAAGCCTGTGATTTTAGCTGGAAAAGGAACAAAACATGCGAGAGAATCTTTACTTGCATTGGCAGAACAAATTGGTGCTCCAATCGTACTTACATTACCAGCTAAAGGAATTATTCCTGATGAACACCCTCTTTGTATTGGTGGATTGGGATTAATTGGAACGAAACCTTCTTATGAAGCAATGAAGCATGCAGATACTTTAATTATGGTCGGTACTTCTTATCCGTTCACCGGCTTCTTACCTGAAAAAGCAAAAACAATTCATATCGATACAGATCCTGCCCAAATCGGGAAACGTTATGCGACAGATATTGGTTTAGCTGGTGATGCTGATAAAACATTACGATGGTTAATTGAAAATGTTGAAGAACACACAGACCATTCCTTCTTAGAACAGCACCAAGAAATGATGAAAAAGTGGGAAGAAAAATTACACGAGCAAGAAGAAGACTCTTCCATTCCAATTAAACCACAACGCGTTATGCATGCTCTGCAGCAAGTAGCACATGATGACGCAATTCTATCAGTTGATGTCGGAAATGTAACAGTATGGACCGCAAGACACTTCCGTATGACAAACCAGCAATTTGTCATTTCTAGCTGGCTCGCAACACTTGGTTGCGGTTTACCTGGTGCTCTTGCTGGAAAAATTGCATTCCCAGATAAACAAGTATTTGCAGTTTGTGGTGATGGCGGATTTGGAATGACGATGAATGACTTCGTAACAGCTGTAAAATATAAATTACCAATCGTTGTCGTCGTATTAAACAATAATAAAATTGCGATGATTAAATTCGAGCAAGAAGTCATGGGTAATATCGAATTCGAAACAGATTTAACGAACCCTGATTTTGCAAAATATGCAGAGGCGTGTGGAGGTATTGGATACCGTGTTGAGAATTTAGATGAACTCCTTCCCGCTTTCGAAAATGCAGTAAAACAAAATAAACCGTGTATTATTGATGTAGTTGTAGATGCTAACGAAGCACCAATGCCAGCAAAAATCACATTTGGTCAAGCCGCTGGTTATACGAAGCATATGATAAAAGAATTATTTGAAGAAGGTAAGATTGATTTACCTCCACTTTAAACGAAAAAAGATAGCTGAAAACAATTTGTCTTCAGCTATCTTTTTTTATTTTTGTATCTCTTTATAAAAAGAAAAGTCATTCATAGTTGGTTGTACTTAAGACTCTTATTTTTTATCAAGAGTCTTTTTATTTAATTTCGCTTCAGTTAATACTATGTAATACTATGCATCTAAAAATCTTTATACATCTCGCTAACTATTTCAATTCTCTAAAGTTCGGATATACTTTATTTTATGAATGTATCGCACATCCACTTATAGAATTTTTCTTTCTCTTCAAATTGTGGATAATGAGCTGATTTCTCAAAAGTAATAAATTGTTTTTGATCTGCTTCTATCTTATCAAAATATGTTTTTGCTGCATGGAATGAAGCTTAGTAGGCAATGGATTTTTTAAATCCTTTTCTAATAAGACAGTTTGAGAATGTGATAATCCAACGTTATAACGAATTACGTCTAACAAGTTATATTCATTACAGAAAGATTTGAAAACATCTCGCATACACATTTTTATAAAAACACATAGAAAAGAGCCCTTGCTTTCAACACAAGGACTCTTTTCATAAACTATTTAGCTACCTCTTCTTTCGGCATTACCATACCTTTATAAAGTTGAACAGTTATCCAGTAATAAATGAAATAAATGACAAAGAAGATTCCTATTGGCACCCATACTTTTACAAACGGGTCAACTAATATAAAGCTGAATAAGTTAAGCCCTACTAATACGTGGGAAATGCCAATGATCGCTGGGAAGATAAATAAATATGAAATTTCTTTATATATACTTTTCGTTAACATACTGCGTCTCACACCAATTTTTCGTAACATTTCATAACGGCGTACGTCGCGAGAAGCACCTGTTAATATTTTGAACATAAGGGAACTTGCCATCATTGCTAAAAAGGCAATTCCGAGGAAAAATCCCATAAACATTGTTCCGCTCATGAAGCTGTTCATAAACTGATAAATTGTCATTTTCGTAAATAAGTCTACCTTTTCACCTGTTGCTTTTTCAATTTGTTCTTTTTGTCTCTTGTCTATTTCGATCAATAACGGTTTATATTTTTTCATATCATCTACTTTTGCTAATGTTACAGTATGTTCTGTTCCTTGAATCCCTTTATAATGCTCTTCGTCTGCAATCCTTACTGGTTTTCCGCTAAATTGATTATGCGTAATTTGTATCTCTCTTACAACTGCGTCTTCCCAATCCTTTGGCATTTGAGGGAATTTTGCTAATTCAGGAGCCTCTAAAGCTGAATATACAGGTTCAGTTAAAGGTTCAGTCACACGTTTACGAATAGGCTCTTTTAAAGTTTTTGTATCAAAATGGTCTGAAACAAGTGGTGGTTTCGCAGTTAAGTCGTTACGTAAATAATAAACCGCTTCTCCATCTACTTTATATTTGTACTTGCTTTCTTCAACAATTTCCATTTCTTTTAAGGCAGCTTTATCTTGATCATTCGGATCATGAATTACAACATCATATACACGAGAAAAGTCTGTCATAATACCTACATTTTTTTGGAACGCCATACCTGCCGTCATCGCACCTGCGCCTAATGCAATTAACATTGCTACAGTACCTAATACTCTCGATAAACTATTTACTCGAAAGCGTAGCTGTGCATATGTAAAACTATTTAGACCAGTTTCATTTCGTTTTTTATTCCCCTTAATTTTCATCACAAAAAATGGGAGTAATGAACTAAAGATAAAATATGTTCCAAGTGTTGTAACGATGGTTGCTATAATAAAACCTAATTCAGCATAAATTTTTACATTGATCATAAAATAGTACCCTGTACTTACTAGTAATACACCAAGTACTGTCATTATAATAATGCGAGTTTTACTTTTCTTCACTTCATCTAGTGTTTCATCTTCACGAATTAACTCTAGTTCAGTTTTTCGTAACAATCGGACACTGTTCATTATGCCAGTAATGAAAAATAATATTAAGAAGAAAATAGCTGTAACTAAAATTGCTGGTGTGTATACAGATGCGTAACTACCTTTTGCTGAAATTTCCATTCCATTCATTAAAAAGTTCCCTGCTACACTTGCGAGTAACATCCCTACTAAAATACCGATAATAATACTGACAATACCCATACCGAATGTTTCAATAAATAATAACTGTGCTACTTTTTTCTTTTTTGCACCAAGCATCATGTACATACCGAGTTCTTTTCTTCTTAATGTGAGCAAGAAAGAGTTGGCATATATAATATAAAATACAGTAATGAAGGATAATAGTATTGCACCTACCCAGAAGACGAGCCTTATACTACTAATTAGACTATTATCTTTTGTAAATTCACTATTCATCGCCATCGTTTGGAACATGTAGAAAATACTAATACTAATAACGAGGCCAATAAGTAAAACCATATAATCTTTTAACATCTTTTTCATACTATGACGTGATAATTTAAATAACATAGTTTCACCCCCTACTTAGACTCAGCAGCTGAGCCCATATGAGCGAGCACACCTAAAATGTCTTGATAGAAATTCTCTCGAGTACCTTGACGGTTTAATTCTTTATAAAGAAGACCATCTTGAATAAATAAAATACGCTCACAATAACTTGCACTAAATGCATCGTGTGTAACCATCAAAATACTTACATTGTGATTTTCATGTAAATCTTGCATCGCTTCTAATAAACTTTTTGCGTTTTTACTATCAAGCGCACCTGTCGGTTCATCTGCTAATACAATTGCTGGATTATGTACTAAAGCTCTTGCCGCCGCTGTTCTTTGCTTTTGTCCTCCAGAAACAGCCGTCGGATATTTTGTTAAAATTTCGGTGATGCCTAATTTCTTCGCAACGTCATTTACCTTTCCAGTAATCTCACTTGACGGTACGCCTTGCAAAGAAAGTGGTAAAGCTATATTTTCATAAATTGATAAGTTTTCTAGAAGATTAAAATCTTGAAAAATGAAACCTAATTTTTGAGAGCGAAAATCAGATAATGCATTGCCCTTCATAGAAGTAATATTTGTACCAGCTATCGTCACACTACCACCTGTCGCTTGGTCAAGTGTACTTATCACATTAAGTAAAGTCGTTTTTCCAGACCCAGAAGGTCCCATGATCCCGACAAATTCTCCTTCTTTAATACTTAACGATACACCCCTTAATGCTTTTGACTGATTCTCATTTCTTTTCCCATACGTTTTTTCTACACTTTCTACAGTAACTACATTTGTTGACATCTCTTTCACTCCATCCCTTTTGTATAAAATTAATTTCTCACATATTTCTTATTATTTTGTCATGTGAATTCTTAAGAATTTTTTAATTATTCATTCAAGAAGAGTTACACCTGTAACATGAACCTTTTTCCTACTTCATATTCTCATTTTTCTACAACTCGTTCCCTCGATTTCGCTTACATTTACCTTACATTTTTGTAAGATAAAAAAGAAAACACACTAATTGCTAATAGTGTGTTTTCTTTACAATCAATATTTTCTATTCTTTATTTCCTCTTCAATAGTTGCCACAAATACATCTAGCGCAATAACTTCTGACTTCTCTTCCCCATATTTACGTACATTTACAGCTCCGTTTTCCATTTCCTTATCACCAATAACAAGAACATACGGTACTTTTTGCATTTGTGCTTCTCTTATTTTATATCCTAATTTTTCATCTCGTGCATCTTGTTCAACACGAACTCCAGCTTGTGCTAATTTATGTGCAATCTCATTGGCATATTGTTCATGTACTGCATTTGAAACTGGAATTACTTTCACTTGAACTGGTGCCACCCATGCTGGGAACGCACCTCCAAAGTGCTCAATTAATATTGCTAAGAAGCGATCTAATGACCCTAAAACTGCCCTGTGAATAACAACTGGTCTTTTCTTTTCATTATTTTCATCTATATAATTTAAATCAAATTTCTCTGGCATTTGGAAATCAAGCTGGATTGTTCCGCACTGGTGGCTTCTATTTAAAGCATCTTTAATATGAAAATCAATTTTCGGCCCGTAAAATGCACCGTCACCTTCATTTAGTCTATATTTATAATTTAGCGATTGTAATACATTTTCTAATGCCGCTTCTGCTTGCTCCCATAATTTATCATCACCCATTGAATCTTCTGGACGAGTAGAAAGCTCTACTTCATATTCGAATCCAAAAGTTTTATATACGTAATCAATTTGCGCCATTACTGATTTAATTTCATCTTCAATTTGTTTTGGAGTTACAAATAAATGTGCATCATCTTGGCAGAAAGTACGTACTCTTAATAATCCGTTTAACGCACCGCTAAATTCATGACGATGTACTTGACCAAATTCACACATACGAATCGGTAATTCACGATAAGAATGCAATTTATTTTTAAACATAAGCATGTGCCCTGGGCAGTTCATCGGTTTTAATGCAAAACTTTTATTATCTACTTCAGAGAAATACATATTATCTTTATAATGTCCCCAGTGCCCTGATCTCTCCCATACTTCTTGGTTCATCATGAACGGAGTGCGTACTTCTTGATACTTATACTCTTTTTGAATTTCTCTTAAAAATGCTTCCAATTCGTTACGAATCATTTGTCCTTTCGGTAAATAAAACGGCATTCCCGGAGCCTCTTCAGAAAACATAAATAACTCAAGCTCACTGCCTAACTTACGATGATTTCTTTTTGCTGCTTCTTCAACGAAATGTAAATACTCTTCTAATTCTTTTTGAGAAGAGAATGCAACACCATATATGCGCTGAAGCACTTGGTTATTACTATCACCTCGCCAATATGCACCGGAAACGTGAGTTAATTGAAATGCTTTCAAATAACCTGTAGATGGTAAATGTGGTCCTCTACATAAATCTACAAATTCACCTTGTTTATATAGTGTTACACTTTCCCCACTAGGAATTGCTTCTAAAAGTTCTAATTTCAAGCGGTCGTTCATTTCTTGAAACAGTTTAGCTGCTTCTTCTCGAGAAACCTCAACTCGTTCTATCTTTATATTTTCATTTATGATCTTTTTCATTTCTTTTTCGATTTTTCGTAAATCTTCTATGTTTACACTACTTGGAAGATCCATATCATAATAAAATCCATTTTCAATAACAGGTCCTACTCCAAGATTTATATCACCATACAATCTTTTTACAGCTTGCGCTAAAATATGTGCCGCGGAGTGTCTTGCAATTTCTACCCCTTCATTTGAATCTATAGTAATGATTTCCACTTCCGCATTTTCTTCAATATTTCGGCGTAAATCATATAATCCATCATTTACTTTCCCCGCAACTGCTTTCTTTTTCAAACTACTGCTAATGGATCCAGCAATTTCTTCTAAAGTAACTCCATTTACAAATTCTTTAACGCTACCATCTGGAAATTTAATTTCAATCATTTGTTCTTTCATTTTTCATCTCTCCATTTCATAATAAAAAGCACACTCATCCCTAAAATAGGGACGAGCGTGCTTTTACCCGTGGTTCCACCCAGATTCCCATTGTAAACAAACAATGGCTTCTTTTACGGTAACGTCGTTTATACGGCACTAGATACTTAATTTCCCCAGTGCAGCTCTAAGGTGGTAAGTTATTTTTCTGCGTTAGGAAGTTCTCAGCTTTCCTTCCTTCTCTGTATAACCGGGTAAAATAACTCGTGTCCTTTTCTTCGCTTATTATGAAATTGAATGCAAAAAAGCATATTCATCCCTAAATATAGGGACGAATATGCTTATATCCGTGGTTCCACCCAGATTCCCATCACAAAAAAACATAATGGCTTCTTTTGCGATAACGTCGCATACACGGCACTAGATACTTAATTTCCCTAGTGCAGCTCTAAGGTGGTAAGTTATTTTTCTGCGTTAGGAAGTTCTCAGCTTTCCTTCCTTCTCTGTATAACCGGGTAAAATAACTCGTGTCCTTTTCTTTGCTTTTTATAAAACATCCATTTATTGTTATTTAATATATCTTATTCATTTTATTTTTGCAAGTGTTTAAAAAAATTATTTATTTAATTTAAAAAAGTGAAACCAAATTTTTTTGGTTTCACTTCACAATTTTACCA
The DNA here is from genome assembly GCF_040460035.1 of Bacillus cereus group sp. MG1. NCBI lineage: Bacteria > Bacillati > Bacillota > Bacilli > Caryophanales > Bacillaceae > Bacillus > Bacillus cereus group sp. MG1. The sequence continues at coordinate 240,597 of NZ_JARVGY010000001.1, forward strand.
ATCTTGTGGTTCGTAATTTAAGTCTGCAAATAGACGTCTTTTCTCTTTCTTCGTTAAATCTCTCCACTGCCCAACTGGTAAATTATTCAATTCAATATTCATAATTCTCGTACGTTTTAACGTGTATACTTGATAACCTAAAGCTTCACACATACGGCGAATTTGACGATTTAGCCCTTGTGTTAAAATAATTTGGAACTCATATTTTGATAACTGTGTAATCTCACAAGGAAGCGTTTTTGTTCCTAAAATTTTAACACCCGCTGCCATTTTCTCTAAGAAATCAGGTGTAATTGGCTTATCTACTGAAACGATATATTCTTTCTCATGTTTGTTTTCAGCACGTAAAATCTCATTAACAATATCGCCATCATTCGTTAACAAAATTAAACCGTCAGAGTCTTTATCAAGACGTCCAATGTGACTAATTCGTAAAGGATGATTCACTAAATCAATAATATTACCTTTTACTGATTTTTCACTCGTACATGTAATACCTACTGGTTTATTTAAAGCGATATATACGTGATCTCGAGCAATTCGAAGCTGCTCTCCATTTACTCGTACATCATCACCTGGGTTCACTTGGTCACCAATTTTTGCAACCTTACCGTTAATAATTACTCTTCTCTCATTAATTAGTTTATCCGCTCCACGTCGAGACGCTTTTCCAGCTTCACTAATAAATTTATTGATACGCAAATTAGGCACATCCTTTTCTAAAAAAATTTCAAGCTCACACTGCTTCTACCGTACAATACAAAAGGGTAAGCCTCCTATTATAACTTAAATATATTAACATGAAAGGGTATATAACGTCTTCTATTAATTACTTGTTTATAAGAAAATATCTTTATTATACATTCATTTATGCACTTTTTCAGCGTTTAATATACAAGCCATTCTTCCTTACATACAGCTTGTTTTCCTTTTATCTCTTCTATCTCTTCATGAATATTAGCTAATTTATATAAACCTGGGAAAATCTCTTCCACATAATGTTGATGCGTCTTTTCATCTTTCCAATACGTTAACACTATGTAACGATTTTTATTTTTTAAAGACTTCCCAACTACTCCACCTAACATTCCTTTTGCTTTTTCCATTCCTTTATTCCAAATTGTTTCTTGCTTATGTAAAAAATGATTTTCCTTTTCCATCTTTACATCACATATAGCAACTCTTACGAATGATCCTTCTGTAACAACGTCTTTCAAATGCGTATCAGTTATATCATACAACGTTTGAAATAATTCAATTTCACATGAAAGAAACGTATCCTCTTGATTACTATTTAAATAAATTGTATCGTGAGCACCATTCATAAATGATTGATATGCACTTCTATCTTCCCATAAAGTAAATACACATGCCTCATCTTCATACCATCCACCAAATTGTCCATGAAACCCATCTAGGTGCCGTATATCACGCCATTTTCCTTGCGCATTTGAAAACAATTCCTTTTTCTCTTCTTCCACCTTACAGTAGATTGTTTTTAGTAGCATTTTTAATTCCCCCTTTAGCATATAATTTATCTTCTTCTCACAATAATTAGTTCACATAATATTTTTATAATCACCCTAATACTCTTTATAGACATATAGAACTAATCATATTTATCACTACATCTATCAAAACATCTATCGAATTTAATTTCAAATGATTCAGAATAAAAAAAGATGTAACTCTTAATGAATTACATCTTTAGCTAATCTCCCTTATTCATCTTTTTCTCAAATAAATAATACGTAATGTCTCCTGGATAATGTACTACTGTTACCTTCCGCTCCCCTTTTTTAAAACTAACAGTATGCCCGTTTTCCCCTAAGTTCTCCCATCCACTCGCCTTTGTAATCGGCATTACACTTATATATTGATAGTCCTCTTCCTTATCATCGTTAATATGAATTGCTGACATTGGTACTGGAAAACCTTTAATTTTAGATTCTTTATTCATAAATATGAATGCAATTACACCAACTAATAACATAGCCATTGAAATACTTGAAACTAGTTTTCTTCTATTCATTTTCACTAAAAACCCTCTTTTCTCACATATAACTTTCATCATTTTACTAACTTTAATTATTTATGTATAGAGAAGAAATAATTTTAATTATTTCTAACCTATTTTCTCTACTTAAAACAACATTATTATTATATATTATAATTATAAGTTTTTAAATTTTGGAGGCGTTACATATTGCAGAAATTACTTTTTACTAAATGGACAGTTGTTATTTCTATTTTCATCATTTTTGGTACAATTTTCTACGTTACTAATGTTAAAAATAACCACGAAAAAGCAACTGTAGAAACAGCGGAGACAAAAACTTTCAAAACTAAATTACAACCTAAAATTAATGAATTGACTACTCATTATAATGACATCATCGAAAAAGATTGGTTACCTGCCTGGGAAGAGATTAACACGAATGGAGATTCAGTAGATCGAAATAAACTATTAGTTACAATGAGTGCTGTTTCCAAGCAGTACGAAACAATTATGAACGAAATAGACACGCTTAAAATTGAAGAAAACATAACAGATATAGATATACAAAAACAACTACTTCAGTTCACAACTCAGTTTAAATCCGCATCAAATTTCATGAAAAATGCAGCAAATTTAATTATAGACGGAGCAAATAACTCTACTCCAACCGATGAAACTATTGAAAAAACAAAACAAGCTTTAGGACTTGCGGATCAACATATTGTCATCGCTTTATCTACTTTAAATGAAGTTGAAGATAAATTAGGACTTACAAAAAAATAAAACTATTTACTATTTTAAAATAAAAAATGATTGCAATTCACAATTTGTATGTCTATAATATTTTTATTGATTTACAATCAATGTGTTTATAAATTTTATAATTCGGATGAACCATTCAGGAGAAGGTCTATTGATCTACCGACGGGGCAAAAAGTTGTTATACCAGCTTTGAAACTCTCAGGTCTTGGTTACAAGTAGAACTGCATGGGGACGAATCTCTGGAGAGACTCCCTCTCGCTTTCATAGAGCGCGGAGGAAAACGAGCACCGAAGGAGCAAATCCGCTACTATAGCGGATAATCTCTCAGGTAAAAGGACAGAGACAAGCGAAAGAAAATGCCGATTTGTATCGGTTTATTTTTCTATCCCTTGTTTCTCCAGAGACCATTTCATTTACTTGAAGTGGTTTTTATTTTTTCTAAATAAAGGAGAATAAAGATGGAGACAGTAAGTAAAGTATTAGAACAAATGAATCAATACGTGTGGGGATTACCAACTTTGTTGCTACTCGTTGGAACAGGTATCATTCTCACAGTGCGTTTAAAAGGTTTACAGTTTAGTAAACTATTATACGCTCACAAACTAGCATTTAAAAAATCAGAAGATACCTCTTCTTCTGGAGATATTAGTCACTTCCAAGCACTTATGACAGCTATGGCCGCAACGATTGGTATGGGAAATATAGCCGGTGTTGCAACAGCGGTTACAATTGGTGGTCCTGGTGCAATATTTTGGATGTGGATTACCGCTTTATTCGGTATGGCAACAAAGTATGCCGAGGCAATACTTGCAGTAAAATACCGTGTTAGTAATGAAAATGGTGAATATTCAGGTGGACCAATGTATTATTTAGAGCGTGGTTTAGGTAAGAAATGGCTGGCAGTATTATTCGCTATATTCGGCTCAACTGCTTCTTTCGGTATTGGTAATATGGTGCAATCTAACTCAGTTGCAGAGGCAATGCGAATTAATTTCTCTTTCCCTCCTGCTTTAACTGGTATAGTAATGTCATTTTTAATCGCAATTGTTATTTTAGGCGGTGTAAAAAAAATTGGGAAAGTGACGGGATATGTCGTTCCTATTAAAGCTTTCTTTTATATAATTGCTGGTCTTATAATTATTTTCTATCACTACGACCAAATTCCAGAAGCATTTTCACTTATTTTTTTTGGTGCATTTAATGGTACAGCAGCTGCTGGTGGTTTTATTGGGGCAACAGTTGCATCAGCTATTCAAATCGGAATGGCGCGTGGTGTATTTGCGAACGAAGCTGGTTTAGGGAGTGCCCCTATTGCCGCGGCGGCGGCAAAAACTGATTCGCCTGCAAAGCAAGCTTTAGTTTCAATGACTGGTACTTTTCTAGATACGTTTATTGTATGTACAATTACAGGACTAGTATTAATTACTACAGGTGCTTGGAGATCTGGTAAAACTGGCGTTGAAGCTACAACACTTGCATTCCAATCTGTATTTGGTACTGCTGGTAGTATGATTCTCGGTATCGCAATTATTTTATTTGCCTACTCTACTATTTTAGGCTGGTCGTATTATGGAGAAAAATGTGTAGCTTATTTATTCGGAGAAAGTGCAGTTAAATATTATAAAGCAATCTTTATTGTTATGATTGCAATTGGTGCTAATTTAAAGCTAGGAATCGTATGGACATTTGCTGATATTGCAAATGGACTTATGGCAATTCCAAACTTGATTGGTCTAATTGGATTAAGTAGTATTGTTGTTGCTGAAACGAATCGCTTTTTACAAGCAGAGAAATTGAAAGAAAATAATAAAAAACAGGCAAGTTAATCTATGAAAAAAGGAATGACTCATACATGATGAGCGTTCCTTTTTTCATCCCCTCTTTTACTTAATTACTATCATTAAAAATATATTTATATCAATATTTACTCCTTTTTATTCCTTCAAAAGTTTTTCACATAAATGTCATAAATCGTATGGTTTAACTATATAGTTGAAAAGGAATGCGACATTAAGGTGTCACTGAAAAACTCATCCAAGAAAAGGGAGGAAAAATCTTTTGAAAAACAAAATCATCGTTTTCCTATCTGTTTTGTCATTTATTATTGGTGGTTTCTTCTTTAACACGAATACTTCAAGCGCTGAAACATCATCTACTGATTACGTTCCTAACCAATTAATCGTTAAGTTCAAACAAAATGCATCTTTAAGTAATGTGCAATCTTTTCATAAATCTGTCGGAGCTAATGTCTTATCTAAAGATGATAAGTTAGGTTTTGAAGTCGTACAATTTTCAAAAGGTACTGTAAAAGAAAAAATAAAGAGCTATAAAAATAATCCAGATGTGGAATATGCAGAACCGAATTATTACGTTCACGCCTTTTGGACTCCAAACGACCCATATTTTAATAATCAATACGGGTTACAAAAGATTCAAGCTCCACAAGCTTGGGATAGCCAACGAAGTGATCCTGGTGTAAAAGTAGCTATTATTGATACAGGAGTTCAAGGCTCACACCCTGATCTGGCTTCGAAAGTAATTTACGGGCATGATTATGTTGATAACGACAATACATCTGATGATGGTAATGGTCATGGTACACATTGCGCTGGAATTACTGGAGCACTTACGAATAACAGCGTCGGAATTGCTGGTGTTGCCCCACAAACTTCAATTTATGCTGTCCGCGTATTAGATAATCAAGGAAGTGGTACTCTTGATGCTGTAGCGCAAGGTATTCGAGAAGCTGCTGATTCGGGTGCAAAAGTAATTAGTTTAAGTTTAGGAGCTCCAAATGGTGGTACTGCATTACAACAAGCCGTTCAATATGCATGGAATAAAGGCTCTGTTATAGTTGCAGCTGCTGGAAATGCTGGAAATACAAAAGCTAATTACCCTGCTTATTACAGCGAAGTAATTGCAGTTGCTTCTACAGATCAATCAGATAGAAAATCTTCATTCTCTACTTATGGTAGCTGGGTAGATGTTGCAGCACCAGGTTCAAATATATATTCAACATATAAAGGAAGCACGTATCAATCATTAAGTGGTACATCTATGGCAACACCTCATGTTGCAGGAGTCGCAGCTCTTTTAGCAAATCAAGGATATAGCAATACACAAATCCGCCAAATTATTGAGTCTACTACTGATAAAATTAGTGGTACAGGTACGTACTGGAAAAACGGTAGAGTCAATGCATATAAGGCTGTACAATACGCTAAGCAATTACAAGAAAATAAAGCTTCTTAAGAAAACTTTAATCAGTCGATCTACCATGAATGCAGAATAAAATAGAAGGAGAGACTTCTATAATTAAAGCCTCTCCTTCTTACAAACTATATTACTCTCCCTGCTTTTTAACCATATGTAAATACAGTACAAAATCCATCATTGTCGATGAATGACCAAGTTGACGAATCATCGCTGTTATATTTCCTCTATGATATGTACCATGATTTACGACATGTTGCACTAATTCTAAAATCGAAGTTTCTAATTTCCCTACGTATGGATTCTCAATAACAAATACAGCATTCACATCTTGTATTGTAATTAAAAACTCTTTATATTGATTTGCCATGTTTTCAAACATTTTTTCTAATTCATGTAACGATTTAGTTTCAATTTGTTTTCGTAAATCTTCTCGGTCTTGTATTGCTTCATTCATACTTTTACCATGCAATATATGTAACCACACTTGATCTGTAATATAAATATGCACAAAAGTATCCTTAATGGATGGGAATACACTCTGTATCTGCTCATTAAAAATTGTCTCATAGTTTGGTAACTCTTTTAATCGATTGAATAATCTAGTATTAGCCCAAGCATGATAATCACACTGTTTTAATATATACTCTTTCAATTTATATTACCTCCTTATTGTATGAAACGAATGGTTTGTTTCTTCATTTCTGATTCTCTATCAGCCTTTGCAATCCCTTTTTCTTTCATTTCATGCTTATTTATCGTTTTATATTTTACATACGTATAAAATTCCGTTTGAAATGGAAATGGTGTAATCCGAATTGTTTCCTCGTCCACCCATTGAGCTTGAATAAGTTTCTCCTCTTTACTATTAAACATTTCTGTTCCTTCAAAACCATCTTTAAATAAGTCAATTTCATCTTTCTTTTTGACACCAGGCTTATTCATACATACGTATAAAGAAAGTTCATCACAAAACTTTAATAATCTATAATGCTTATCGAACATCGCAAACTGTTCCTTTGTTAACGTTTTCAAAATTCTTTTTTGTCGTTCTAATTCATGTTTATAAAATGACATCATCTCTTCATCTTCCTCGTTTAGTGGAAATGATAAAAAATGTTTACTACAAAGCAATGCCCCGTATGGATTAGAATTTTCAATTTCATTCAATCCAATCGTATAAAAAGCAAAACGTAATGGGCTTGGACAATCCATAAATGTATATGGAATATTTTTAGCATCATTCAAAATTGGTACTTTATCAAGCTCTATCCATCCTCTGTCATGCTCATATATTGCATCAACTGTTTCTTTTAAATATGTTTTATCTTCAAAAAAGTCTTCTTTTATATGCTTTGCAATCTCTCCAGCTAAAAAACCATGATCATGTTGACGAATTAAAATACTTTCCTTCTCATTTTTTTCACGAAAAATCATTCGTATACTCCCCCTCATCCTCATATTAAAGCTTTTTATATGCATCGATTCTTAATTAATCCCTAAATAATAGAAGGGATTCAGTCTCTTGCAACGAAATTAACATAATTATATAGTATTCTTTCTAATCATAGTGATAGCTTTATCTTTACTATCTATTATACTAAAACATTCATTCCAAAAATTTTTTTATGAGGTGAAAACATGAACAAAACAGAATTAATTAAAAACGTAGCTCAATCAGCTGATATTTCTCAAAAGGACGCTTCTGCAGCTGTACAATCCGTATTTGACACAATTGCTAATGCATTACAATCTGGAGATAAAGTTCAACTAATCGGGTTTGGAACTTTTGAAGTACGCGAAAGATCTGCTCGTACAGGACGTAATCCGCAAACTGGCGAAGAAATTCAAATCGCCGCTGGTAAAGTTCCTGCATTTAAAGCAGGTAAAGAATTAAAAGAAGCTGTTAAATAAAAACAAGAAACCAGCCATTTTATAGGCTGGTTTCTTGTTTTTATTTAAGTAATTGCTTTATATTCTCTGCATGATACACTTCACAAATATAAAATACACATTTGCAGTTACTTACAATTTGATACTTTCTAGTTGGATACACATTCGCTGTAACAGAACATCCATCAAACAATTCAATAATATTTCCAGATGGCTGATATCCTTCATATAATACGTTTCTTCTTACTTCCATCTTTTCTATAAGCTTTTCAACAGGAATATTTCCACTCTCTAATTCACTCTTTATTGCGTCCGGTAAAAACGAAGTGTCTGCAAAAATTAGATTTTCAGATAACACCTTTCCTTTATAACTAACATTAGATACACGGTAAAGAAATGTTCCATCTTTATCAAAAAAATTCTTTGCTTCTTTCGGAATGTACTGTCTACCAAGTGCCTCTTGTTCAAGAACATCAAACTGAACTGTATCATTTAAAAGCTTTTCTAAAGCATGAATGGATGATGTATCTCCAGAAAATAAAATATTTTTAATTGCTTGTACATTATAAGTGAATTCATTCTTTCTATTTTCCGCTACTAACATGAGGAACACCTCTTCTGTAATTTTTTTATTTAAGATTTAAAAGTGCTGCCGCGTCTAATTGCGTAATTTCAGTCACTTCCTTACTGAATATTGCAACAGAAGCCCTATAATCTAAACTAGGCCTTACATCTTCCATCATTGTATTACTTGCTAACTCTTGTCTATCCTTAAAAACCAACAAGTTTGGAGGATCATTTGGAGCTGATACTGTAATATGTACTGGTGGAATCATTAGTCCTTCACCTGTCGCTTTCAGCACCGCTTCTTTTCGAGTCCAATATGTTAAAAAACCTTCTATTTTCTGTTCATTTGGCAGTTTCATAACTTGCGCTATTTCAATGTCTGTTAATACACCTTCTGCCATTTTCATAACATCTATACTTGGATTCATTTGTTCTACATCTATGCCAACAGGTGCAGATTTTGTAAATGCAACGACAACCCACTCACCTGAATGCGAAACGGATAATTGCGGCATACCTTCTGGTAATTGTGGTCTTCCATGCTGCAATTTACATACTGAGCACATTCGATCAATTGGTACTTGGACTGGTGACATAGAAAGTATCTTGCCGAGAACTAATCTACTTATTACGCAACCTATTATAAAACGAGCTCGATCTGCCGAATGATGATACGAATTTGCTTTCTCTCGCTCTATATCATTTAGTAAATTGTAATGCCATGATTGTAAATCCGAAATTCTTGCCCACCATATTTGACAATCATTCTCATTCAAAGTTGGAATAGAATCTACAACTTTACTTTCTATCATGTAAACTCTCCTTTATTCAACGAATATCAATTTTCATAAAAAAGCATACGTATATTGTTATTCATTGACAAGTACTTTCTCTTTTTCTGATACAGATAATGTTTTTTCTTTCTTCTTTGACATTACCTCTTTATCGGAAATACGTAAAGAAAATAGTAGTGCTATGAGCAAAAATATTGCTGACCCAATTAATGCTGCTTGATATGGTAAAAAATCGGATTGAACGTTATTACCTCCAAAAACAGCTAGTATACTAGCTAAAAACGCTACTCCTATTGCTGAACCTAGTCGATTTTGCACATTGAATATAGTAGTCGCTCTCCCCATAGAAGGCGGCGTGATATTGTTAAAGGCAGAAAATTGAACCGCACCGACAGATTGACCTAAGAAAATACCGATACCAAACAATAATGCCCGGATTTGCCACGGATTCGTATCGTGATTTACAAAACTCAATAAAACAAATATAACCGCCGTACATATTAATCCAATAGAAATTACCTTTCGAGCTCCTAATTTCTTATATGACCATGGTACAATTTGTGAAGAAATCATTAATCCAATCGCCTCTGGAAATGTCGTAAGTCCTGATTCCAGTGCAGAAACTCCTATCACATTTTGATACATAAGAGGAAAAACAAATAACATTCCTAATAAACCAGCTGATGAAAATAATGATATAATGCTCATCTTTCTAAAGACTGGTTCTTTTAATAAGCGTAAATCTAACATCGGTTGCTTTACTTTCAGTTCTACAATTATAAACAATGTAATGAATACAACCCCAGCTATCCCAGTACTCATAATTTCTGGAGAAATCCACCCTTTTGATGGTCCCTGACTGAGTGCATATATGAGCATCGCAAATCCTGGTGCTGATAAAATAAAGCCGAGCGAATCAAAGCGACCAGCTGATTTTTCAACATGTTCTGCTAAAAATAGAAGTCCAAATAGCAATGCAACGATTCCAAACGGTAGATTAATATAAAATGCCCAACGCCAAGACATTTGATCTACAAAGAAACCACCGATGATAGGACCAATTGCTGGTGCTACAGCAATTGGAAGTATAATGAACCGGGAAATCTTCGGTCTTTCCTCGGGTGAAAATGTTCGAAATAACATCGCCATTCCAACCGGTGTTAAAAGCCCTCCGCCAGCACCTTGAATAATACGGAAAATATTCAATGAAGTAATATCGTTAGCCATTCCGCATAAAGCAGATGCAATTGTAAATACGAAAAGAGCAATTAAAAATACTCTTTTCGTACCAAAACGATCTCCTAACCAACCAGAAATCGGAAGGAAAACAGCTAAACTAACTAAATACCCAACATTCACCGTCCCCATTGCAGATGGAGGTACTTGTAGTTCTCTACTTATCGTTTGCAGTGCTACATTTACAATCGTTGCGTCCATCGCAGCCATAAACATCGCAGTTATATAAACGATACTTACAACTACTTTTGGATTTAGTTTTTCTTTCATTATCGTTTTCCTACTAATGTTTTTTCGCGAACTTGATTACCTTGTGGATTCAAATCTTTCCAGTTATATTCAACATATTCTAAGCAACTCTGCCTACTAGCTTCTTCATATACGACATTCCAGCCAATAGGTACATCGAGAAAAGCAGGCCAGAGAGAATACTGGCCCTCCTCATTTATTAATACTTTATATGTGTAATTATCATTTTCAAATGGATTCGTCATACTCTACTTACCCCTTTCTTATTCTGCAAATATTTCGCTAATACTTGTCCAATTTCCGTAAGTGGACCTGGCTGACATAGATCTTTATGTCTACAATCAACATCGTGCTGCACAATTTGCCCATCTAAATAATTTAACCACGTATTTGGAGAAATAGGATCAAACCAGTCTGGTATAACAGTAGATCTAAAGAATAAGATATCTCCGTTATAAACTTTCGGTACATATTTCCCTAACAACCCTACTGAATTTACATATGTTTCTTTCAAGTTCAATATAGTCTCTTCTTCAAGACTTGCTAATGCACTTCCATCTTTACGAAGGATTTCAACTGCACTTTCCATTGTAAGTGGTTTACCATCCATGTTATCTGGGTCATATCCGCCTAAAGCAAGTAATGCGATTAACGCTTCCTCTTCAGTAGGCGCTTCCGTATTCGGTAAGAAGTGTCCAGGATAAGAATCAAGCATAACGAGTAATTCTACTTCTTCCCCTTCATTTTGTAATTGCGCTGCCATTGCATGCACAACATTTCCTCCAAGCGACCAACCTAATAAACGATATGGTCCATGAGGCTGTACTTCACGAACGTGTTTCAAGTAATCCGCCGCCATCTCCTCTAAACTTTTTGGAAGTTCTTCATTTTTAGCGATACCACGTGCTTGTACACCATAGATTGGATAATCTGTTCCTAAAGATTTCATAAGTCCTGCATAGCACCAACTTAATCCACCTGCTGGATGTACACAAAATAGTGGTAATTGATCCCCGCTTGCTCGTAATGGAAGCAACACATCAAGTGCACTTTGACCATTCCCCATCTCAAGTCTTTCAGCTAACCCTGCAACAGTCGGTGCTGCAAATAAAGTGCCAATATTTAGTTCCACTCCAAGCGCCTCTTTCATGCGGCTCATAAGCTGCACTGCAAGGAGTGAATGGCCACCAAGATCAAAGAATCCGTCATCAATTCCAATTTGAGGTACACTTAGCACTTCTGTAAACAAGTCACATAACATTTCTTCTTGCGGTGTTCTTGGACCACGACTAGAAGATGATGCGATAAATTCTGGAGCTGGCAATACCTTTCTATCTAATTTACCGTTTGGAGTTAAAGGTAACTCATTTACTACTACAAAAGCGTATGGAACCATATAATCTGGTAAACTACCACTAGCAAACTGACGCATTTCATTCGTATCAATCGCTTCATTATTTGATGCAACGATATAAGAAACTAACCGTTTATCCCCTGGTTGATCTTCCCGTACAATAACGGCTACTTGCTCAACTTTAGGGTGCTTCATTATGACTGCTTCTATTTCTCCTAATTCAATTCGGAACCCACGAATTTTGATTTGATGATCTGCACGTCCTATATAATCTAGCGTCCCATCTTTACGCCAGCGAGCTAAGTCTCCTGTACGATACATTCTTGTACCTGGCTTGCCAAATGGATCTGCGATAAAGCGTTCAGCCGTTAATCCTGCTCTTCCTAAATATCCACGCGCAAGCCCTGCACCTGCAACATACATTTCTCCAACTACTCCAGGTGGCACTGGTTGTAAATAGTTGTCTAACACATACACTTTAAGGTCAGGTATACTGCACCCAATTAAACTATTTGCTCGTAAAGAGACGATAGTTTCATCTAATTCAATATAACTAACATGTACTGTCGTCTCCGTAATACCGTACATATTAATAAGCTTTGGTGCGTTATGAGGATGTCGACTATACCAATCTTCTAAGCGACTTAGCTCAAGTGCTTCTCCTCCAAAAACAACATATCGTAAAGATAATTTTTGGCCAATCTCTTCATTTTCACGATCTGCTTGCATCAATTGATAGAACGCTGATGGAGTTTGGTTTAAAACCGTAACCTTTTCTTTAACAAGAAGCTGTAAAAATTCTTTCGGTGAGCGACTTACAGTATGTGGCACTACAACTAAACGCCCTCCGTATAATAAAGGTCCCCAAATTTCCCAAACAGAGAAATCAAAAGCGTATGAATGGAACATCGTCCAAACATCGTTTCCGTCAAACTGGAACCAATGATCAGTTGCTCCTAAAAGTCTTACTACATTTTGATGAGGTATCATAACGCCTTTCGGTCTACCCGTTGAGCCTGACGTATAAATAACGTAAGCAATATGTGATGGAGATAATGGCTTAATGCGTTCTACTTCATCAATATTTTCTTCACTATATTTCTCAACTTCTGCTATTACTTTTACATCATCAACTAAAACTTTTAGTGCCTCATCACATTCAAATTCCACTTCTGAATTCGTTAAAACACATGTTGGTTTCGCATCGTGTAGCATAAATGAAATGCGGTCTGCTGGGTAATCTGGATCTAACGGAAGGTATCCAGCACCAGCTTTAAGAACAGCTAATAAGCTTACAACCATGTTTAATGATCTTGGCATCGCTAAAGCAACGAGTTGATCAGGACCAATCCCTTTTGCTATTAGGAATCGAGCTATTTTATTTGCTTTTCTATTTAACTCTTTATAAGTTAATTTCTTATCTTCAAAGACAACAGCAATAGAATTTGGATTTATATGAACCTGCTTTTCAAACAATTGTGGCAATGTCATTTCTGGTGCAATTTGAAAACCACCATTCCACTTTTCTAACACTGTATTTTTCTCTGCTACAGTTAATATTTCTAATCTGCCAATTGATTGATCCGGATTTGTAGCTGCATCATCTAATAACAAAATGAATCGTTCTATTAGTTTTTGAACCGTTTCACGTTTATATAAATCGGTACTAAACTCTAGTAATCCATGTAAACCGTTCGGAGTACCATCAACCCCGTTACTCTCACTAATTTCAAATGTTAAATCAAATTTTGCAGAACCGACGCTTTGAATTTCAAGGCTCGCTTCTAAACCTGGTACATGAAACGTTGCTTCTGGTGTATTTTGAAAAGCTAACATAACTTGAAACAACGGGTGGCTGTTTCGAGTACGTACTGGATTTAACACTTCAACAAGCCTTTCAAATGGAACATCTTGATTTTCATAAGCTGCAAGATTTACCTGCTTCACTCTATTTAATAATTCTTTAAAACTTGGATCTCCTGACGTATTTGTACGTAACACTAATGTATTTACAAATAAACCAACAATATCTGAAAGTACATCATCATTTCTTCCAGCAATCGGACTTCCAATTGGTATATCAGTGCCTGCACCTAATCTTGTAAATAGTGCACTAAGCCCTGCTTGCAATACCATAAACAAACTAACTCCATTTTTACGTGCAAGCTCTACTAACCTACTATGCATACCTTCATCTATATGAAAATGAATTGTTTCCCCGCGGTAACTCGTCTCAATTGGACGCTGGAAATCTGTAGGTAACTCCATTTGGTCTGGTAAACCTTTAAGTTCTTCTTTCCAAAAATCTAATTGTGTTGAAATAAGACTCTCTGGTGTCGTTTCATCACCTAGCAATTGCTGTTGCCAAAGTGCATAATCTGCGTATTGAACTGGTAGTGTCTCCAGCTGAACTCTGTCACCTTGACATCGCGCTTTATACGACGCTGCAAAGTCTCTCGTTAACGGCTGTAATGACCAGCCATCACCTACAATATGATGTAATAAAATTAATAATACATGTTCGTTTTCACTCACTGTAAAAAGTTGTAAACGAACTGCCGGCTCAAAATCGAGGTTAAAGCTATATCTTACCGCCTCTGAAAGTACACTTTCTAATTCATCTTTACATGTATTAGTTATAACCATTTCTAGATTTAAGTTTTCCATATCTAAAATTCTCTGATAGGAACTACCTAATACGTTAGGGAAAATTGTTCTAAGTGTTTCATGTTTCTCAACTACATCATAAAAAGCACCTTGTAATGCTTCCCGATTCAATATTCCATTCATACGAATGACTAGCGGAATATTATAAGTAGGACTTGGACCTTCTAAACAATTTAAGAACCATAACCTGCGCTGTGCAAATGAAAGTGGAACTTCATTTGGCCTACTTGCTTTCTGAATAGCTGGTCTTGCACTTTTTGCATCGTTTAATTGTTTCGCCAGTTCGGCAACAGTTGGTGATTCAAATAGTTTCCCGATTCCTAATTCCACACTTAACGTTTCACGAATCCTTGCCATTAAACGAGATGCGAGAAGTGAATGTCCACCCATTTCAAAGAAATTATCATCAATGCTAATTCGAGAAACACCAAGTACTTCTGCAAATAAATCACATAATATTTCTTCTTTCGGATTTCTAGCAACTCTCTCATTGTGCATTCCATTAAAATCAGGAGCAGGTAATTTCTTTCTGTCAACCTTACCATTTGGCGTTAATGGTAATTCTTCTAGCACAACAAATGCCGATGGTATCATATAATTCGCTAAACTTTCTGAAACATAAGAACGAATTTCTGAAAGATTAATCGGTTCCTTTTCTTCTGCAACGATATACGCAATGATGCGTTTATCATTTGGACGATCTTCTCGTACCATTACTACCGCTTGTTGAATATTTTCATGTCGTTGTAATACCGTTTCAATTTCAGCTAATTCAATTCGGAATCCACGAATTTTAATTTGATGATCTGCGCGACTAATGTACTCTAACGCACCATCACTACGCCATTTCACAAGATCTCCTGTACGGTACATGCGCTTCCCTGATTCTCCATAAGGATTTGCAATAAACCGTTCAGCTGTTAACTCAGGTTTTCCTAAATATCCGCTTGCAAGTCCCTCCCCTGCAATATATAATTCCCCAATAACTCCAGGTGGAACTGGTTGTAACCCTGCATCCAATACATACACTTCTGTATTGCAAATTGGCTTTCCAATAGGAGGTATACCCTTTTCACCTTCATCAATGTTCATAAAAGTAGACCAAATCGTCGTTTCAGTTGGTCCATATAAATTAGTTATTGAGCAACCTAATTCTTTTAATTTATTTGCTAAATGCGCTGGAAGAGCTTCACCACCAACTAGTATATTTAGCCCTTGTAGCTTCTCTGGATAATCAGTTACTAACGCCTGCCAAAGCGTCGGTGTAGCCTGCATAATGGTCACTCTTTCTTCTTGTAAAAGTGTCGTTAATGCTGATGGCTCTTGTATGTCTTCTTTTTGCGCAATTGTTAAACTTGCACCACTAATAAGAGGTAAATAAATTTCTAGAGCAGAAATATCAAACGCAAACGTTGTAACTGCTAATAAATGATCATTTTCATTTAATGAAAACTTTTGTTGCATAGCCATTAAAAAGTTACTTAAACCTCTCATAGGAACAATTACACCTTTTGGGTTTCCTGTTGAGCCTGAAGTATATATTGTATAGGCTGGGTTTAAAAGTGATACATCATTCTTACATGCTATATTCATACGAGAATATGTATGTAACGCTAGTTTCGTTTCTTCTTCATCTAATACAATTTTTTTCATATCATTTTCTATAACTAACTTAGATGAAACAGATGAATATGTTATGATACAAACTGGTTTTGCATCATTTACTATATAATTAATTCTTTCTGCTGGGTATTCTGGATCTATTGGTAAATACGCTGCACCAGCCTTTAAGACTGCTAGCATACTAACTACCATTTCTATTGATCTAGGGAATACTAAAGCTACAAATTGGTTTGGTCGTATTCCTTCTTCTACTAAATAATGTGCTAGTTCATTCGCTCGTTCATTTAGCTCTTTATACGTAAGGTTTACACCGTCACAAGTAATGGCTAGTTTATTGGGATTTTTTTGCACTTGTTTTTCAAATGATATAGGCAGACTGATTAACTCATCGTCTTCCTTCGTTTCATTCCATTCCAATAAAACTTTATGATTTTCTTCAGGCAGAGTAATGTTTATTTTTCCAATCGACTCGTTTTTCTCATAATTATTTACTACTAATTCAAATAGACTCATAAATCTTTCTTTATGCAATGCTAGCTCCGCGCCATTATATACTTCAGGATTTGCATCAAAATGAATCATTAGCTCATTTTGATCAAAACGTTTATATACATTTATTGATAAATCATCGACAGGTCCTGCTGATAAATTATGCGTAATACCACGATTCCCAGCAAAATTTAGCCCGTAATCAAAAGGTATAACATTCACTAACGGTCCAAACAACCTTTGATTTTCACCTAGTAACTTTAAGTCTCTTCTTAATTCCTCATGACGGTATTTATAATGGCGACGTACATCTCGGATTTCTTTAGAAACTTGCTGCAATAATTCCGCAAGAGTTATATTTGGAGTTACTGTAATACGAAGTGGCACTAAATTCATTACCATACTTGGTGTATGAATAGATACCGAACCTAGACGTCCCATCATCGGTAAACCTAAAACAATATCATTTGCACCTGTTAACTTATGCATATAAATACTTGTTACAGCGACAATGAATTCCGGCCAACTTGTTAACGAAATATTGATATCTTCTAATAAAGTTTTCGTGCTAGAACTAGATAAATAAGCTGTTTCTCGTGAAAATCCATTTGATGTTCTCGGTGCTCGCTCTGCCAAGCTTACAACTTCTGGTTCATCCGCAAATTTTTCTAACCAAAAAGTACGATCTTCCTGAAATTTTTTAGACTCACGATACTCAATATCTTCTTGCACGACTTTTGTAAGAGAACCAAACGGCTTTTCATTCTTGTTTGTTTCTTCTATAAGTGATGTATACTCATTCGCCACTTTTTGGCTAAGAAGTGAAAATCCATAGCCATCCATCACAATGTGATGGATGCGCTGATACCAAAAGAAACGATTATTTTCAACTTGAATAAGTGCTTCAGTAAATAATGTATCTTTTTTCAAATCGACTGGCATAGATAAATCATTTTTCATCCATACTTTAGCAGCTTCTTCAGGATTTTCTTCTTTACGAACGTCAATAAAATGCATATGAAACTGTGATTCTTCAATAACTTGCCATGCGCCAATTTCATCCTCCTCGAAGCGAACATGAAGTGCTTCTGCTTCCATTACAACTTTACGTACAGCTAATTCGAAAATTTCTTGATGAATATTTCCGTTTATTTCTACATATTCCCCAGTATTGTAAATTGGATTAAGCGGATCTAATTGTTGCGCAAACCACATACCAGACTGCGCAGATGATAACGAATGACGAATCTTTTGACTGTTAGGCATTCTTTACTACCCCTTTATTATGTAGTCTATTTGTTACAGCACCTGTGCTGTTTGTGAAGATAGTAAACTGTACCAACCTGCAACAGTTGGACGTTCTGCTAAATGTGCAAAAGTGATTTCTTTCCCTTCACGACGCCACTTCTCTACTAAACTCATAATTCTGACCGAATCAAGCCCTCTATTTAATAAGTCCTCATCAATATCAATACTCTCTACTGGCTCACGAAGTAGTTGTGCAACTAGTTCATGCACTTCCTGTATAGTGATTCCTTCACTCTCATCATCTTTTACACTTTGTAAATCGTTTAACAGTAGGTTTGTTGATGTCGTTACTGCACATCTATTAGATGCATACTCCAATGCTTGTTTATGATGCTCTAGTGAAAAATCAGCAACTGCATCTGCTACAAAGAACGGCTCTATACCATCCATAAATGCTTCACAAGCTGTTAAAAGACAGCCAATATGCGCATAAATACCGCAAATAATGAGTTGATCTTTTCCTTGTTCATTTAAAATTTCTAATAGATTTGTCTTTTTAAATGCACTATATCTCCATTTTGTGAGGAATATATCATCCTCATCAGGAGTAAGTTCATCAACAATTTTCTTTTTATCTGGTCCAGCAGGTATACCGTCACCCCAAAAGTCTTGTAATAAACCTCGTTGTTCTAACGTTTGCCCACCAGGTTGTGCTGTATAAACAACTGGTATACCAAGTTCCTTACATTTTTCTCTTATCATTTTTATATTTGAAATAAGTTCTACTTTTGGTGATTCTTTATCGCTATATGCATCAAGAAAATATTCTTGCATGTCATGAATTAAAAGTACTGCACGTTTCGGATCTGGCGTCCAATTCACTTTATTTTTTGGTAGTTCTGATTCAATTGGCATTTTATATACTGAAATAGATGGGATAGCCATCTAATCACTTCCTTCCGGTTTTTATTATTGTTTTACTGTAATAAGCTTTTCAGCAATGACTTTACGTAGTTCTTTTTTGCTGACTTTTCCGACTCCTGTTTGCGGGAATGCTTCAATAAATTCAATTCGATCTGGAATTTTATAAGCCGCTATACCACGTTCTCTTAAAAACATTTTTAATTCACTTACTGCTGGAACTTGTCCGCGAGCTATAACAAAAGCACAGGTGCGTTCACCTAAATAATCGTCAGGCATAGATACAATTGCTACGTCATGGACCGCATCGTGTGCTAATAGATGATTTTCAACTTCTTCCGCAGCAACTTTCTCACCACCGCGGTTAATTTGATCTTTATCTCTTCCTTCTACAATGATGTATCCTTGTTCATTTACTTTTACAAGATCACCTGTGCGATAAAATCCATCCTTTGTAAATGATCGTGCATTATGCTCTTCGGCTTTATAGTAACCACGAATTGTATATGGACCTCTTGTTAATAAACTACCTACTTCGCCAGGTTGTACATCGTTGTCATTTTCATCAACAACTCGTACTTCATCGAGTGCAGACATTGGTCTACCTTGTGTATAAATAATAAATTCTTCCGGATCATCTAATCTTGTATAGTTCACTAATCCTTCCGCCATACCGAACACTTGCTGTAACGTACATCCAAATGTAGGACGTATACGTTTTGCAACCTCAGCGCTAAACTTAGCACCACCTACTTGAATAATCTCTAGGCTTGATAAATCGGCATTACGAGAAGATGCAGCATCAAGCCAAATCATTGCTAATGGCGGAACGAGCGCTGTAATTGTAACTTTTTCTTTTTCGATAAGAGCAAAGGCCTCATCTGGACTACCACCAGTTGCCAATACCACTTTTCCACCCGCATAGAAAGTTCCAAATGTCCCTGGAGAACTCATTGGGTAATTGTGTGCTACTGGAAGAACTGCCATATAGACGCTTTCTGCATTCAAATTACAAATTTCAGCGCTAACACGTAAACTATAAATATAGTCATCATGTGTTCTAGGAATTAATTTAGAAAGACCTGTTGTGCCTCCTGATAATTGGAGAAATGCAACATCACTTGGCTGAACTTCTGGTAATGAGACGGGATCCATATACAGATCATTTATGTTCACAAACTCTTCTTCTTCTCCCACTACAATTACATGTTGTAAAGTTGGCACTTTCTCTTTCACTTCTCTTGCTAATTTTCGATAATCAAAACCGAGAGCCTTATCTGAAATAACGTAAGCGCTCGCCTCGCCAAACTCACAAAAATAACTAATTTCACTGCTTCGATGTGAAGGTAGTGCAAAGACAGGAAGCGCTCCAATTCGAAATAGTGCAAAACATATTTCGAAAAACTCGATAATGTTAGGTAACTGGATTACAACTCTGTCCTCTTTCTTTATTCCTAAATTCAGTAAACCTGCTGCTAAACGATCTACCTTTTTATTAAGTTCACTATATGTTATATGCTTCTTACCACTTACAACCGCGATTCGATCTCCATATTTCTCAGCCCGCTCTCTTAACACTCCTCCAAATGTTTCACCAAGCCAACATCCTGCTTCTCGGTAACGATCGGCAAATTCTTTTGGCCATTCTGTATAACCTACTAGCATTCTTTCTTCCCCCTATTTTTCATTAAGTGAACTATCTCTTAACCCTAAAGCTTTTAGCATTGTTTGGAACTTAGCTGATGTTTCTGCTAACTCATCTTCTGGTTTTGACTCAGCAACAACTCCAGCTCCTGCATATAAACGAAGTGTATTTTCTTGTACTTCAGCACAACGAATTGTAACAATCCATTCTCCATCTCCATTTAAATCGCTCCATCCTAGCATTCCTGTAAAGAACTCGCGATCAAATGGCTCAATATGCTGTATAGCTTCTCTTGCTTTTTCCATCGGAGTTCCGCAAACTGCTGGCGTAGGATGAAGGGCAATTGCTAATTGTAAAGAAGAAGTATTTGGATCCTTAAGTTCACCTTTCACTTCTGTAGACAAATGCCACATCGCTTCACTATGAATAACTGATGGCTTTTCTGGAACATGTAATGTATGACAATACGGACGAAGTGCAGCGGCAACCGCTTCAACTACTACCGCATGTTCATGTAAATCTTTTGGCGAAGAAAGTAATTCCTCTGCTCTTCTTTTATCTTCTACTGGGTCCTCACTACGTGGCCTTGAACCAGCTAACGGGTTAGAAATAACTTGCATACCATTACGTGAAACAAGTAATTCAGGGCTTGCTCCAATTAGCGTCTTACTGTTCTCTTTTTCATCTTTCGGTAAATTTACAGAAAATGTATAACCATGCTTATTATGCTCTGCTAATTCTCGCAGAAGTTTTTGCTTATCAATCTTTTCGGAAGATTTAACATCTAACGATCTGGATAGAACGATTTTCTTTAAATCACCGTCCTGTATTTTTTCAATTCCTTGCTTCACACCATTCATATATACTTCAGGGTCTGGCACTGGTGTCATTTCAAATGTTACATTCTCATTTGTTTCAAGCTGATTTGTTGTATCCAATTGTAAACGCTCAGAAATTCTGCTATATTCTGGTACGATGAGTTGGACTTCTTTTCTACGATCAAATGGCAAAGCACCCACAACGATAGGATTTGGATTTCCAGCTTGTTTCGCATTACTTAATTTCGCTTGAACAAGCTCTGGGAAACTTTCAATTTCACGATGCTTTACTGTAGTAAACTCTCCTTCTGCTAATATCGTTCGAGTTGGTGAAGCGAAAAAGAATGAAGATTCAGTCTTATAATCTTCTAAAAGTTTTTCTGACAATTCCTTTACAGCTATATGTTCATTCATAATATAATAACCTCCTGAATTTTTATTAAACTCCTAACGTAGCACCGCCATCAACACATAAATTGTGCATTGTAATATGACTTGCTCTATCTGAGGCTAAAAATAACACTGCTTCAGCAACTTCTGAAGGTTGTGCAATTTTTTGTAATGGAATTCCGAGTCTATATGTATTTTGAGAACCAGCAATTATATTTTTAGCTCCATTCTCATCAGCCCATAGTAATCTTTGCATCTCAGTTTCAGTAGAACCTGGAGAAACTAAGTTGCAGCGTATATTGTATGCCGCAAGCTCTAGTCCTAAACATTTCATAAACATCGTCGTTGCGGCCTTTGACGCAGCATACGCAGCCATCTCCATTCTTGGCGTATTTGCCGCATTTGAACCGACTGTAACAATTGCCCCCGATTTTCTTAACATCATATTTTTACTTACCGCTCGGGACATATTGAAAACCCCTGTCGTATTTACAGAGAATGTTTTATTCCAATCTTCATCACTTAACGAATGAATTGGTCCCATACGTAAAACCCCTGCAACATTTATTAAAATATCTATTGGCGCTATTTCATTTGCAATATGATTTACCATGTCTTCAGCAGCGGCGCTATCACTCACATCTAAACGAAACGTTTTCATACGTGTATTGTTTAATTCATTTTGATTTAAGAGTACATTTAACCCCTCTTCATTTTGATCAACCGCAATAACTGTGGCTCCTCTTTCTAAAAACATTTTGGCAACGACACTGCCTATGCCTTGTGCTGCACCTGTTACTAAAACTGTTTTCCCATCAAATTCCCCTAAGTTCATTTTCTCTATCCTTTCACATAAACATTAATTTCATTAAGTAACACCGATGATATTGATTTTCATTATCAGTTGTGTTGTAAAAAATAATACACTTACTAAACTAATTGGTCAAGTGCGCATTACTTTAAAATCCATTTTATTGATAATGTTTTTCATTTACCATCTTACACCGAAATGATAATGTTTCTCAATAAACTTGTCAATCTTTTTTTATTTTTCAGATAAACCATTTTAATGCTTCTTAATAAAATCATATGTAAACGCATTAAAAGTACTTATATTATAAATAAAATTCAAAGTCCTCTTTTTAAAATTGAAGAAACTAAACTAGAGATACGTTCATTTACAATGCTTTATGAAAAACTCAAGTATATATTTTCTCAATATTTTTCTGAAAATATATCTTACAAATACTAATGAATGTCTTTTTTGTCATTTAAGATTTAATATATATTTCGAATACGATGTATCAATTTATTGTATTTCAATATAATCCAAATAGGCATTTCACTCACTTTTACATCTATGAAAATCATAAAAGTAATTTAACCTTGTTAAAATAACTCATAAAAAAAGCATCCTAATTAATAGAATAGGATGCTTTTTCGTAATCATATTGTTATAGAAGATTTATATACTTATGCTACGCTGCGATACTCTTCTTCTTTTTCTTTTTTCTGCTTAGGTGCTTGAATTAAAATTGCGATAATGAATGACACGACACATAATACACCTATTACCATGAACGTTGGTTTGAATCCACCTAGAAGTGCACCGATAAAGGAACCTGCAAGCGCCCCAAATCCAAATCCTTGATACACAATTCCGTAGTTCTTACTATGGTTTTTCATACCGAAGAAATCACCAACAATAGCTGGGAAAATAGTGATATTTCCACCAAA
The DNA here is from genome assembly GCF_040460035.1 of Bacillus cereus group sp. MG1. Classification (NCBI taxonomy): domain Bacteria; kingdom Bacillati; phylum Bacillota; class Bacilli; order Caryophanales; family Bacillaceae; genus Bacillus; species Bacillus cereus group sp. MG1. Next base: position 264,202 of record NZ_JARVGY010000001.1, read on the forward strand.
GCAAAACGCTACACTTGCTACACATACGAAGTAAATACCATAATTTAAATCTACAAAACTTAGAACTAAGACTGAACTCGCCATAACAACAAAAGTACCAGTAACGATTTTTAAACGCCCAATTTTATCCGATAACGGTCCTAAAATGATACGACCTAACGTATTGAAGATTGCAACCATAGCCACCGCATTAGCTGCTGTTGCTGCGCTAAGTCCTACAAGTTGAACACCAATGTCTTTTACCATACCAATTAAGTATAAGCCACTCATACATGATGTAAATAACATGATAAATAATAAGTATACTTGTTTTGTGCCTAACATTTCTTTCGTTGTGTATTCCTCAGTTTTTGTTTCATGAACTGCTCCTTGATCTGCAGCTTGATGGATTAAACAAGCACCAATTACAATCATAGCTGTAACAATTAAACCCCAGTATATAAATGCTTGGGATACACCAACTGATTCAATCAACTGTGCGTTAACGTATTTAAAGATTAAGCTACCTGAACCATATGCAGAGACAGAAATACCAGCAATTAAACCTTTACGCTCTGGAAACCACTTTATTAAATTTGATAGTGAAGTGATATATGCTGTACCATCTGCATAACCTACAACAACTCCCGCTAGTACATAAAGTAATATTAGTGAGGATGCTTGTGAACTAAGTATTAATCCTAGTCCTAATGCTAATCCAGCTATCATAATAAGTTTACGAAGTCCCCATTTTTCTTGCAATTTACTCGCAAATAAAGTTGAAAATGCTAAAGAAAGACTAGTAATTGAGAAAGTTATCGCAACAGCGTTAAGACTCCAACCATATTTACTAACTAAAGGCTGATTGAATAAACTCCATGTATATATCGTCCCAAGCCCCATTTGTACTATAACTGTGCCAAGGACAACAAGCCATGGATTAACAGTTGATTTTTTCATACCTTTCCGCCTCCTCTTTCTATTTCAATGCTATTCGCTAAATTTACTTTTTTTATGTTCATTTTGGTCACCTCTTTTGATTTGACACCTTCATTGTATAAGATGTTTTTGTTTATGTAAGCACTTACAAGATAGAGCGTCAAAAACATGGAATCAGTTACAAAAAACGAAGGATGAAATACAAAAAACTACTGATTAAATACAATAGAAAAATTTTTTATACTTCAATCCACCTTATTTTTTATAAAATCACAAATTTTTTTCCAATAAATAAAACTAAATATTCACTAATATATCTATCCGTGGTTTAATATATATAATAAAAAAATATTTCTGTCTTTAATGAGGAGGTACTATGAAAGCAAACGTAGGGGATACTATACTTTTTCAACGAAATAATTTAAAGATTACAGGATCTGTATTAAAACTTTATACTGAATCGGTCTTAGTTGAAATTACAAATGTAAGCGGTGGTACTTTTGAATTTGATCGAACAATTGTAAATCATAAAAACTATAAAGTTTTAAATACAAATACATAAAACAACACAAAATAGCCCCTGCTCAACAGCAGGGGCTATTTTATATAAAAATATTTCACTAGTTTATATACCCTAAAACATTAACAATCTTACTCGCTTTTAAATTGTTAATATGATAATAAATTTCTAAACCTCTTCTCTCTGCTCGTAACACTTTACCCTTCATTTTTGATAAATGTTGTGAAACAGTAGATTGCGGAATATTCAGTAACTCTGTTAATTGTGTTACATTACAAGTTTTTCTCGTACTTAATTCATTTACAATTTGCAGTCGGATTGGATGCGCCATAATTTTTAAAATATCTACATCTTCTTCTGAAACTAAAGTTTTTCTCATTTCACTCGTATATGTTGTCATAAGACATTCCCCTTTTATATGAATTCCATATTCATAAGATCTATTTCCAAATTTTTTAAAACCCTTGATTAAAACTTTCATATAGAAATAAAAGGATTTTAAATTTTTGAAAACAGAACTTACATTCACTTTATTTATTTATTTGGTACATATACATAATACAATGTTAATATGTGCTCTATGTGAAGTTCACATAAATTTATGATGAAGATTTACTTAGCCACTCGCATCCTACTCATCTAATTACCCACTGCATAAAATCATCAGTTATTTTAACACATTTTAGGCGTTTGTATATACTATTTATAAAACAACTTTTATAAAGGGGGGATTCATATGCCTACAGCGTTACAAGAAGAAGTCGAAGAAGCACGGGAAACATATGTCAGTCGTATCATCTTAGTTGGAGGATCCGCTTTATTTTTAGTAGGCGGGGTTATCTCAGCAATTTCAGCCTTTAAAACTTATAATCGTTTGGAGAATACGCCGCCTTCTACAGATAATTCATAGATATTTTATAAAATAAAACGTCGCCTCCAATATGAAGAGACGACGTTTTATTATTCATACATATGACACTAAAAGTATCGGTAGATTCCCTACTCCATTTTCTAAGCTTACTTCACCACAAACCTAGTCTGACTACACCCATCCTTTTGCTTCGTTACTTCTAATACAGCTGGCATTGCGTTTTTCAGCTCTTGAACGTGTGAGATGACACCGATAAATCGGCCTGATTTTTGTAAGTCAATTAAGGCATCTACTGCTTTCGTTAATGATTCTTCATCTAATGAACCGAACCCTTCATCGATGAACATCGTTTCGATAGTAATACCACCTTCATATGCTTGAATGACATCTGCCATTCCTAGCGCTAGGCAAAGTGATGCGTTAAATTTCTCTCCACCGGATAGTGTTTTTACATCGCGTGTTTGGCCAGTGTATGCATCGTACACATCTAAACCTAATCCACTTTGACGGTTTCTTTTTTCAACTCGCTCACTTCGTTTTAAATAAAATTGTCCATTTGATAATTTACGTAGTCGTTCGTTTGCGATTTGAACAATTTGTTCTAAATACTCAATTAAGATGTAACGTTCAAATGATATACGACTTTCGTTATCACCTTTCATTACTTCATATAAATCAACAAGTTCTTGGAAGGCTTTTTCTTCCTCGTGAATTTGTTCGTCAATACGTCTAATGTTTTCATGTAAATCAGAAATATATGTTACCGCATTTTGCGCACGTTGACGTTTTTCTTTAATTATATCAAGATTAATTTCTAGATCTTTTATGTGTTCACCTAAAGATGTAATATCCATATACTCTTTATCTTTTAATTCTGCGTTTAACTCTTCAATTTGTTTTGCAAGTACTTCAAGCGATGAATAATAACCTTGAATTTCTTTTTGTAACATCTCCATCTCGGCATCGCTTAATTTGGCTTCTTTATACGTGAATTGATCTGTAAACCCACTTTGTTCTAGCTCTTTCATAAAGCGTGCAAAAGTCTCTTCTTTCTTTAATTTTGCACTTTCAAATTGATTAGAAGCACCTTTTTGTTCAGCTTGAATACGTATATTTTCATTTTGCCAATGCTGATACGCTTCCTGCACTTTCTTCCATTCGTCCTCCATTAACCTAAGTTCCTGCATAGCTTGATTAAACTGCGCTTCCCAAGCTTGTACTGTTTGTAAGCTTTCTGGAATATTTCGTTTATCATGTTCATATGACGTACGAAGTTGCATACACTCCATTTCTGTACGGTGCTGCATTGTTTCCACTTCTCGTTTTTGTTTCTGAAGTTCTTCTATTTTTTCTTCTACGCTTTTCATGTTCGCAGCAATCTGCTTACGTGTTTCTTCACTTGCTTTTAACGTATTAACGTCTGCTGCTAATTGTTTTCCTTTTTGAACAAGTGCACTATATGTTTCAACTAATTTTTCGGAGTTGTAGCCGCGCTTCACAACTTCTTCTATCACTTGTTCATATTGTAGTTGATAGAAATTCCATTTCTCCTCTACTTGCACATGTAATTTTTCAGCAATGTTCTTCTTATCTCTTAAATCGTTTAACTCTTTTTCATCGATCGCATTACTTTGCTCTGTAGCTTTTTGTGGATGATTCGTACTACCACATACCGGACAAGATTCACCGTCATGTAAATGAAGAGCTAATATACCAGCTTGTTCACTTAACCAGCGGCGCTCCATGTTTTCATATGCACGAACTGCCACTTGCATTTTATTATTTACCGCTTCTTTTTCTTGCTCGAATTTTTGTTTTTCTTGCCAAACATCATATGCTTGTTTTAAAACTTTTGCATCTTCTCGCATATTCGTTAGTTCTTCCACTTTAGCTACATATTGCTCAAGTGCTTGTTCTAATTGCTGCAATTCATCAGACATTCTCTGTTTTTGGTTTGTATGCTCTTCTAGTTGTTGATCTAACTTTTGCATACTTTCTTTTAATTTCCCTATTTGAATTTCGGCATTTTGTAAATTCAGCTTTCTCTCAGCTAATGATTCAATGATCGCTTGTAACTCTTCTAATCTTTGAACAAGTTTTTTAGCCTCTTCTCGTTCAGCTTCTTTATTCTTTACTACTTCATACTTCTCCTGAGCAAGTTCAAAGCTATTCATTATCTGTTCTTGTTTGACGATTATCTGTTTTAACAAACTTTCAGCTTTCTGCTCATTTTCCATCGCTTCTTCATACCATTGTTCAAATGGTAATAAGCGCTTTGCTTGTTCCGCACGTTTAAAGAATTTTTCTTTCCTTTCAATTGCTGCACGGTTCTCTTGTAAAGTGTTATATTTCTCATTCTTTTGTTGTAAATCTATAAATTTCTCATTTACAGATTTTGCTGCATGAAAACGTGTTTCTGCATCCTTTAATTGCTTCGTTTGAACATCTTGTTCTACTTGTAATTGCTCAACCTCTGCCTTATACACGGTTGTTTCTTGTTCTAACGCTTCTACTACTTGATGCGTATTTACATGTTCTTGTGCCACTAATGTCTCTAATAATGCTCCATCACGGATTGGTAATTTAAAAACATTACGGAAATAGAGCTCTCTCTCTTTTTGTTTTTCTTGTAAGACGTCTTTCCATTGTTTTCTCTTTTGATCAAGTAACTCACGCATTAATTTATAACGATCCGTTTTAAAAATACGACGTAAAATCTCTTCTTTGTTTTCCGTCTCAGATGTTAATAGTTTTCGGAATTCCCCTTGGGGTAACATAACAATTTGGCTAAATTGATGTTTACTTAACCCAATTAAATCTTCCACTTTTTTGTTTACGTCTGTTACATGAAAACGATCGACGGCTGGAACGTTTTCTCCATCAATAACTTCATATAATTCTACTGCATGTCCTGTAATAGTCTTATTCCCTTGTTTTTTATGTCCAAGTTGTCGTTTTATTTCATAGCGTTTCCCTTTTAACTGAAAGGTTAATTCAACACTTGTATAAACATTATCATCAGCAAATTGACTTCGAAGCATGCTCGTATCACTACGTTCTTCTCCACTAGCCTCACCATATAACACATAACAAATCGCATCAAAAATCGTTGTTTTTCCAGCTCCTGTATTCCCAGAAATAGCGAAAATACGATGTTCTCCAAGATCTTCAAAATCGATTATTTCTTTCTGTTTATATGGCCCGAATGCTGTCATAATAAGCTGAATCGGTCTCATCCTCGTTCACCTTCCCATTCTTGCACTGTTTGTAATACATCTATAAATAGGCGTTCTTTCTCTTCTGATAAATCTAACCCCTTCATTTCTTTATAGAAAGCCTTTAAAAGAGATAAATCATCCGTTTTATGTCTTGAAACAGTTACTTCATTTGTATCTGTGAGTTCTCGTCTTTGCATCGCTCTTTCAACGTGCATTGCATTTGGATATACAGATCGTATTTTCTCCATTGGCTGTAAGACAGGGTTTTCGTCTAATAATTTTACAAATACGTAATCTTCACTTGCTGGGTGCTGTAATAATTCATCTATTTTTGCTTCTACTGTTCGCATTTTACGACGTGGTGAAAGTAACCTTTTTTCAATTGCTACTTCACCAGTTTCATTCAGTTCTACAATGTAATAACCTTTTTTATGTTTCTCTTCAGAAATTGAATAGGCAAGTGGTGAACCTGAATATCGAATCGTCTCATTACGTACGAAATGCGCTTGATGTAAATGTCCAAGCGCTGTGTAATGAAACTTATCAAAATAATGACTATTTACATATTCAGCACCACCAATTGAAAGTGGTCTTTCTGCATCACTTGTATTCTCCTCCGCTTCTCCTGAAGAAGTTACAAATGCATGTCCAACAAATACATGTCTAGCTTCTTTATCCATCGTTTCAGAGAGCTCATTCATAAAAATGCGCATCGCATCATCATGAGAACGTACGTCTTCATTTTTCAACACGTGCCTTACTATGCTTGGGTCTGCATACGGTATTAGATGGAAGTGAACCTCTCCATATTCATCATTTAGTACGACAGGTTCATACGGGAATTGAAATTGACCTGCAATATGTAATCCTTGTTTTTTCATTAAACTACTTCCAAAATGGATACGATCCGGACTATCATGATTACCAGCTACCGCAATAACTGGTGTTTGTAAATCAATAACTATTTTTTGCAGCACATCATTTAATAAGTCTACTGCTTCTGTAGGTGGAATTGCTCGGTCATATAAATCCCCTGCAATAATTACAGCATCTGGTTTTTCTTCTTCAACAGCCTGTACAAACTGATCTAATACAATCTTTTGGTCTTCAGTCATATACACGCCATGAACAAGCTTACCTAAATGCCAATCCGCTGTATGAAATAACTTCATATTTTTCTACTCCTTTTAATTTACTGATTTTAGTGAAACGAGTTGATAGTTTATTGTAGTTTTTCCGTTCTCCCACTCTAGCTTCAATATCGTTGCACTTCCAATTCTTTCTTCATTTGATTTATATAAAGGCAATATTTCTTGAACTGTAAATAAGTGATAACCATCCAATATTAATTGAAATATATTTTCTTCAATATGTAATCTTACTTCTTTTTCATTTGAAATAATTTTTGTGTGCATCTCAAATTTCATGATAGATACAACCCCTTTTTATAATCTCTACATTTTAATAGTATAGTGGCTATGCAAGATTGACAAGTACATACACAGCAAAGTACACACTTTTCTATTGTTATATACTTCATGTATTTTATATAAAATACGGTATGTGAAATTTTATATTTTCTCCAAAATAAAAATGCCTATTATGACACCTTTATTTTTGTATAAAGTCTTTCATTACATAATATAAAACGGTAATTAAAACGATTGCGACGAAAAATGAGAACACTGCGACAATGTAGCCATCTTTATTTAATAAAATACAGAATGAAATAGATATTATAAAAATCGGAAATACGAGACGTACTTTATCCTTCACTTCTTCTGTCGTATCTGTATGATGAAAATACTGCGTTATTCCTATCATTAAAAAAGACAAAATAATAACCGACAATAGTAAAGGTCCTGGCATTCCGATTTCTCCTTTCTCTATTTCTAATTCAGTGTAAAATTTTTTATTACAATTGTACGATTTATTTTTTCTTCAAACACACTTTTAGAATTGATAATGAACATTTCACACCTATATAATAGCGCTTTTATCATTATAACTTCAAATAATTACACTTACAGTAATGTTGTAATATTCCCCCTCAGTCTCTGAAATCCTGCAAAGATAACTCGTCAAAATATGCAGTGACCAAATTAATATTTACCGTCAACTTTTGACAAAATTTATAAAGGACATTTCAGTACATATCAAGAATTAAGAATAAGAAGATATGTAAGGGAGGATGCATTATGACTGAACAAGTTTTATTTTCTGTTAGTGAAAACGGCGTTGCGACAATTACTTTAAACCGTCCAAAAGCACTTAATTCTTTATCTTATGACATGTTACAACCTATCGGACAAAAACTTAAAGAGTGGGAACACGATGAGCGTATTGCACTTATCGTGTTAAAAGGAGCTGGCACAAAAGGTTTTTGTGCAGGCGGCGACATTAAAACTCTTTATGAAGCGCGTTCCAATGAAGTGGCATTGCAACATGCAGAACGTTTTTTTGAAGAAGAGTATGAAATTGATACATATATTTATCAATATACAAAACCGATTATTGCTTGTTTAGATGGAATTGTAATGGGCGGTGGTGTCGGTCTTACAAATGGTGCGAAGTATCGCATTGTAACTGAGCGTACGAAATGGGCAATGCCAGAGATGAATATTGGCTTCTTCCCAGACGTCGGAGCTGCACATTTCTTAAATAAAGCGCCTGGATATACAGGACGATTCGTTGCTTTAACAGCATCTATTTTAAAAGCTTCTGACGTATTATTTATTAATGCTGCTGATTACTTTATGACATCTGATTCATTACCAGAGTTTCTTACTGAACTTGAAAGTGTAAATTGGCATAAAGAAGATGATGTACATACTAATTTAAAAGAAGTTATTCGTACATTTGCAACTGCTCCAAACTTAGAAAGCGAGCTTGCTCCTTCATTAGAAGTAATCAATTCACATTTTGCTTTCGATACAATGGAAGAAATCATCCATTCATTGGAGAAAGATGAAAGTTCCTTTGCTCTAAAAACGAAAGAAACACTGTTATCAAAATCCCCTATTTCACTAAAAGTAACATTAAAACAGTTTATTGATGGAAAAGATAAATCCGTTGAAGAATGTTTCGCTACGGACCTTATACTTGCTAAAAATTTCATGAGACATGAAGATTTCTTTGAGGGAGTACGCTCCGTTGTCGTTGATAAAGATCAAAATCCGAATTATAAATATAAACAGTTAAGTGACGTTTCAGAAGAAGATGTGAATCGTTTCTTTAACTTACTTAATGCATAAAATGAAATTGTCATGAGGGGATGTTTTGTTCATCCCCTACCTAACTTCTTTGCTTCAGCTAAATCTTGTGCGGTGAAAATCTTACTACCCGCAAATAGCGGTATAAAATCGAAGCTATATAGTAGTGTAATTACAGCTACTATATAGCCTTTTTTATTTAATTATTTTTAACAAAATTTAATTTTATTAAATCCATTTTTGTGCTACACTGATTTTAATCAAATATTCTAAAAATAAAAAGGAGGGGCGGCTATGATAGAAAATTATCTTCTTTTCATCATTATGTCTATTTGCCTTATCATTTTACCTGGTCCAGATACAGCAATGGCTACGAAAAATACATTGGTTGCTGGTAAAGTCGGTGGAGTGAAAACAGTGTTTGGTACATGTATTGCACTATTAATTCATACTTTAGCTGCTGTAATTGGTCTTTCTGCACTTATTGTAAAGTCAGCTCTTTTATTTTCTATTTTCAAGTACGTTGGGGCTCTATATTTAATTTATATTGGTATTAAAGCCCTTTTAGCAGTAAGAAATAAAGAAGGCATTGATACGAACGATATATCTTTGAATAATGAAGATGAACACACCTCTTGCTTTCGACAAGGGTTTCTTACGAATTTATTAAACCCTAAAGTTGCAGTATTCTTTTTAACGTTTTTACCGCAATTTTTAAATCCAAATCATAATACGTTTATCCAACTACTCGTAATGGGCCTTACTTACCTCGTTTTAACAGCCATTTGGTTCGCTTTTTATATATTTTTAATTGATAAAATTAGTGCTTTTATGAAAAAACCGAAGACGCAACGTTATATTCAAGGGCTAACAGGAGTCTTCTTAATTGGTTTTGGTATTAAACTTGCTTTTAAAAAAAGTAATTAACAAGATGAAAACCACCACTATTAATAGTGGTGGTTTTCATTTAATAACTAATTTGGCTGTTTATTTTATATTAAAACCAGCGCTCAGTTACAACTTTTTTACGTGTATAGAATTGAACGCCATCTGTGCCATTTGTACCTAAATCACCAAAGAATGACGCTTTATTTCCTGCAAATGCGAAGAATGCCATTGGTGCTGGAACATTTACGTTTACACCGATCATACCAGCATCGATATTATCACGGAACGTTTGTGCATGTTTACCGTTTGATGTATAAATAACTGCACCATTTGCAAATTTAGATTGATTTGTTAGTTTAATACCTTCTTCTAAATCTTTAACTCGTACAATGCTTAATACTGGAGCAAAAATCTCATCTTGCCAAATTTTCATTTCTTGATTCACGCCATCAAAGATTGTCGCACCTACAAAGTAACCTTCTCCAACTTCTTCATTAATTTTACGGCCATCTACTAATAAAGTTGCCCCATCTGCTACACCGCTATTAATGTAGCCTAAAACGCGCTCTTTATGAGATTCACGGATTAATGGTCCAACATAGTTCTCTTCGTTAAAGCCATCGCCTACTTTTAATTTTTTCGTTTCTGCTACTAATACATCAATGAATTCATCAGCAATTTCATCCACTACTGCTACTACTGAGCATGCCATGCAGCGCTCTCCACTACTTGCAAATGCAGATCCAATTACACCTTGTACTGTTTTCTCAAGATTGCAATCTGGCATTACAATCGCATGGTTTTTCGCACCTGCTAACGCTTGTACACGTTTTCCGTGTTTCGTACCTGTTTCATATACGTAACGAGCTACCGGCTCAGAGCCAACGAACGAAACAGCCTGAATATCTTTATTTTCTAAAATGCTATTTACAACATCTTTTCCGCCTTGTACTAAATTTAATACGCCTTTTGGGAAACCTGCTTCATAGAATAATTCTACAAGTCGCTCCGCTAAAAGTGGCGTTCTTTCAGATGTTTTTAATACGAATGTATTACCGCAAGCAATTGCAAGTGGGAACATCCATAACGGAATCATCATCGGGAAGTTAAATGGCGTAATACCAGCAACAACTCCGATTGGGTAGCGCCAAATCGATCCATCAATTCCGCTAGCGATATTCGGAAGTGCTTGACCCATCATTAAATTTGGCGTAGATGTTGCAAGTTCTACCGCTTCAATACCACGTTGCACTTCACCTGTTGCATCCGTTAGCGTCTTACCATTTTCTAGCGTAATGATTTTTGCAAGCTCATCTTTATTTTCTTGTAATAGCTGTAAATATTTATATAAATTTCTTGAACGATTTGGAACTGGTACTTTAGACCATGTTTCGAATGCTGCTTTTGCCGCTTCAACAGCTTTTTCAACATCTTCTTTTGGAGATAGTGGAACGTAAGCGATAATTTTTCCAGTCGCTGGATTTGGAACTGCTTCTACTTCCGTACCTGTCGATTCAACCCACTCACCGTTAATGTGATTTTTTACTCGTTTAATTTCAGTTGTAATCATTGTATTCTCTCCTTTGTATAATTTATTTTTGATTAGAAATTAATTGCTCGCTAACTTTCTTATATAAAGCAGCCATATCGTTTTCACCATATCCAGCTTGACTCGCTTCGTCATATACGTTTAATAACATTTCGCTTACCGGTAAATGGAGTTCGCTTTCCTTAGCTAAGTCAACTGCAAATCCTAAATCTTTTTTCAATAAGTTCACAGTAAATCCTGGCTCGTAGTTTTCAGGCGCTATAAAACTTTTATAATTACGTTCATAAATTCTACTTTGACCGTAACTTACATTTAAAATATCAAACATTTTATCTAAATCCATATTGTTCTTTTTCGCTAATGTTAAAGCTTCACTCACACCAGCTGTATAAAAACCAATTAATAAGTTATTAATTAACTTAACAGTTGTACCACTATCAATCTGCTCACTAACGTGGAAAATGTTCGCGCCTAGTACGCCCATGATAGATTCCGTTTTCTCATATACCTCTTTTGATCCACCAACCATAAACGTTAATGTACGGTTTTCGGCTCCGATTACACCACCGCTCACAGGTGCTGCTAAAAAGTCTACTTTCTTTTCCTTTGCAGCTTCCTCTAACTGTTTGTTTAACTGCGGCGATACCGTACTTGTATCAATGAAAACTACATTCGAGTGACCATTTTCAAATAATCCTTCTGCTCCAAAATATACCGCTTCAACAGCGCGAGGTGAAGGTAAACTTGTAAAAACTACATCACATGTTTCTGCTAGTTTTGAGATTGATAGACCGATAATTCCGCCTTCTTTTTCAAAGGACGCTTCCGCCTCTTTATTTAAGTCCACGCCATATACTGTGTAACCTGATTTAACTAGATTTTTTGACATTGGAAGGCCCATGTTACCTAAACCGATAAAACCAATCTTTTTCATATCGCTTTCCTCCTATTTACACAATATATTTCCCGCGATTTATAATAGCTTTCGCAATTTCTCTCTTCTTCGTAAATACGTTCGTGTATAAAGGCACTAATAATTGACGGATTTCAGCTAAAATCACATGTCTATCTTGTTCTTTTGTGACAGCTGCTGAAAGTACAGAAATCGCCGCTTCTTCTACTTTACGGTATCCTTCTTCACAAATAACATCCGTTATGAGTTGCTTCGTACGTTCTTTTTCCTCTCCATTTTTACGTACTGCTTTTCTCGTACGTAAAAACGCTGATTCCATGATGTACACGTCCGTCAACATATTTGATATTACACGTGAATATTCTTGTTCTTGGTCAATTTTTAGACCTGGAGTTTTAGAGAGCGTTTTCAAAGATTGTTTCAACAATTTTTTCGCTAATAAAATGTAACGATGGTTTCTTTCTACATTTGCTACATTACTTTCTACTTCAGTGTCTTCTAATTGTTCGATTTGCTTCATTAACATTTTAGCAACTGTTAATCTATTAATTTCGTTCGTTCCTTCAAAAATACGACTAATTCTTGCATCACGATATAATCGTTCTACCTCATACTCTTGCATATAACCGTAACCACCATGAATTTGTACAGCTTCATCTACGATATAAGCAAGTGTTTCAGAAGCATTTACTTTATTCAGTGCACATTCAATTGCAAATTGGGACATTTTCTTCATAAGATCTTCATCGCTCTCATGAATTGCTTCATCGATTACACCTGCTGTACGATAAGCTGCACTTTCGGCTCCATATGTAGCAATAATCATATTTGCAATTTTCTCTTGAATCATCGTAAAGTCTACTAATTCCGTTTGGAACTGTTTTCGCTCTTTTCCATATTGAACCGACAAACCAATTGCTTGTTTTGCTGTTCCAATATTTCCAAAAGCAAGTTTAAGTCTAGCAAAGTTAAGAATATTAAGGGCTACGTGATGCCCTTTCCCAACTTCCCCTAAAACATTTTCAGCAGGGATGACAACATCTTCTAAAATAAGAGTCGCTGTTGAAGAACCTTTAATCCCCATTTTCTTTTCTTCTAATCCAATAGATACACCTTCACATGTTCTTTCGACAATAAACGCTGTCATTCCTTTATTTGTCTTCGCAAAAACAACGTATACATCTGCCATATGAGCATTTGTAATCCATTGCTTCTCACCATTTAACTTCCAAGCTGTTCCCTCTTCATTCAATACGGCGCTTGTTTTTGCACTTAATGCATCCGAACCAGCATTTGGCTCCGTTAAAGCATAAGCCCCAATCCATTCTCCCGATGCGATTTTCGGTAAATATTTTTCTTTTTGCTCTTTCGTTCCATAATATATGTAAGGCAATGTACCGACACCAGCGTGTATATTAAAAGAAACGCTAAACGCACCAGCGTACCCCATTTTCTCTGCTACAAGACCTGAGACAGCCTTTCCTAACTCGAACCCGCCATAATCTTCTGGTACCTCAATGCCTAATAATCCAAGTTCCCCAGCTTTCTCAAATAATTGACGAGAAACTTTATAGTTATGTTGTTCAATATTCTCCATTTGTGGAACAATTTCTTGTTTAACGAATTGTTCTGTCGTTTTTGCGATTAAATCTTCATCACCTGAAAAATCTTCTGGTGTAAAGTAAGTATGATTTATATCTTTATTAAGTGAAAAAAATTCATCCCATGGTAACTTCGTTTTCTCCATATGTATCCCCCTATCATTCGGCTTTCATAGCTTTTTGCTTATGCTCGTCTACGATGAGTGGAATATCTTTTTTGAAAATAGAAGGCGATGATTTTTCACATCAAGCATTTTATTTTGCCAAAGATGTATTTTCATCGCCTTCGCTGCTTTATCTATTGATCTTCTGATAATACTGTTTTTGCAATACCAGTATCTAACTCTTCAAAGTCATGATATGAAATTGTTTCGTATAATTCACTTCTCGTTTGCATATTAGAAAGTGCATCTTTTTGAGAGCCTGTTTCTTTAATTAAAGTAAACACATTTTCATACGCTTTCGCTGCAACGCGAAGTGAAGTTACAGGATAAATAACCATTTGGAAGCCCATATTCGCAAATTCCTCTGCACTATAATATGGAGTTTTTCCAAATTCAGTCATATTCGCAAGCAAAGGTGCATTTACCTTACTATTAAATAGACGGAATTCTTCCTCTGATTGAAGCGCTTCAGGGAAAATTGCATCTGCACCTGCTTTTACATATGCATTTGCTCTTTCAATTGCTTCATCTAATCCTTCAACGCCGCGAGCATCAGTACGTGCTACAATGTATAAGCTCGGTGCAACTTCTTTAATCGCTTTAATTTTTTGAACCAATTCTTCTGTAGTAACAAGTTTCTTACCATTTAAATGTCCACATTTTTTTGGTAATTGCTGATCTTCAATTTGGACAGCTGCTACTTTCGCTTCCACCACTTCTACAGCTGTTCTCGCCACATTTAGTACACCACCAAATCCTGTATCAATGTCAACAAGAACAGGTAAGTCTGTAGCTCTTACTAAATCTCTTGCTCTCTCAGCCACTTCAGTAGACGTCACGATACCTAAATCTGGTAAGCCTTTACTTGCAGTATAAGCAGCTCCTGATAAATAAAGAGCTGAAAAACCTGTATTTTTTGCAACTAAAGCCGCCATTGCGTCATGAGCACCTGGAATTTGCAAAATTTCATTTGCTTCTACTAAAGCTCGGAATCGATTCGCAAGCTCCTCTTGTGTTGACTGCTTTTTCACAACCCAAGCCATTCTAAATTCCCCCTATTATTAAATTAAGAATAGATCTACAAATTCGTTTACATTCATATTTTCTAGTTTTTCTTCATTTAAACAAACTTCATGAATTTGTTCTTGTTGCTTACTAGAATAATGACCTGCCATATTTGCAGTGAATTTTTGAACAACTTTTGGAATTGCTTCGTCTCTACGGAAGCGGTGACCAAGTGGATATTCACATTCCACATTTTCTGTTACTGTGCCATCTTTAAAGTGAACTTGAACAGCGTTGGCGATTGAGCGCTTGTTCGGGTCAAGGTAATCTAAACTGTACTGTTTGTTTTCAACAACAACCATCTTATTACGTAATTCATCTACACGTGGATCGTTTGCTACTGCATCTTCATAATCGTCTGCAACGATATCTCCTTTTAATAAACCAATTGCCGTAATGTATTGTAAGCAATGATCACGATCAGCTGGGTTATTTAATGGACCTTCTTTATCAATAATACGAATTGCTGATTCATGAGTTGTAATTGTAATACGGTCAATTTCATCTAATCTCTCTTTAATTTCCGGATGCAACTTCACTGCACATTCTGCAGCCGTTTGTGCATGGAATTCTGCTGGATATGACACTTTAAATAATACATTTTCCATTACATATGACTCTAGTGGTCTTGCTAATTTTAATTCTTGTTTATTGAATAATACATCTTGGAATCCCCATCCTGGCGCAGATAATGCTGTTGGATAACCCATTTCACCTTTTAGAGCAGTCATTGCAAGATGAACACCGCGGCTCGTTGCGTCACCTGCAGCCCATGATTTACGTGAGCCCGTATTTGGAGCATGACGATATGTACGAAGACTAGAATTATCAATCCACGCATGTGATAATGCATTAAAGATTTCTTCACGTGTTCCGCCAAGCATTTTCGCAACTACTGCAGTTGTTGCTACTTTTACATATAATACATGGTCAAGACCAACTCTGTTTAAGCTGTTTTCTAAAGCAAGCACGCCTTGAATTTCATGTGCTTTAATCATCATTTCTAATACTTCACGTACTTTTAAAGCTTCTTTTCCTTCTGAAATACGAACACGGCTAATATAATCTGCAACTGCTAAAATTCCGCCTAGGTTATCAGATGGATGTCCCCACTCTGCTGCAAGCCAAGTATCGTTATAGTCTAACCAACGGATCATACATCCGATATTAAATGCACCTTTTACTGGATCTAGTACATAAGACGTACCTGGTACACGTGTACCATTTGGCACGATTGTTCCTGGCACAACTGGTCCTAGTAATTTCGTACATTCTGGATATTGCAGTGCTAAAATTCCACATCCAAGTGTATCAAGTAATACGTAACGAGCTGTACTGAATGCTTCTGCACTAGTAACCTCTTTATTTAATACATAATCGGTAATCTCTTCTAATAATGCATCTTTTTGCTTAATTTCATTTGTTTTAATCATGCTATTCTTTCCTTTCTGTCGAAAATTCGTTATTATTAATGATGGGTGTCGGTCAAACACCCATCTGGCGGGCGGCGCTAACAACTCCCCAGTTGTTCTTATTTACTAAGTACATGTCGCTCGCCAATATAATTTACACGTGGACGGAACAAACGATTATTTGCATGTTGCTCAATAACGTGCGCACATAACCCCACTGTTCTAGAGCTAAAGAAGATTGGTGTGTAAAGTTGAATTGGAATACCTAGCATCCAATATACTGGAGCTGCATAATAATCAAGATTTGGATAAATTCCTTTTTCTTTTTCCATAATCTTTTCTCCAGCTTCACACATTTCATATAGTGTATAATCACCTTTTACATCACATAACTGTTTTAAAGCTTCCTTCATCATAAGTGCTCTTGGATCCATCTTCTTCATATAAACACGGTGTCCAAAGCCCATAATTTTTTCTTTGTTATATAGTTTCTTCTGTAATAACTCTTCAAATTTCTCAACATTACCAGCTTCTAAAAGCATGTACATAACCGCTTCATTTGCACCGCCATGTAAACTTCCTTTTAAAGATGCAACTGCACCTGTTAGAGCGCCGTATAAATCTGATTGTGTTGATGCAATAACGCGAGCTGTAAATGTAGAGTTTGGCATTTCATGCTCACTATATAAAACAAGGGAACGATCAAAGATCTTTTCCTCAAGTTCAGTTGGTTTTTTACCAGTTAACATATAGAAGAAATTCGCACTATAAGATAATTCTTTAAGAGGTTCAATTGGCTCCTCATTATTTAAAATATGATAGCTATTTGCTACAATGTTTGGCACTTTACTTAACAGCTTGTACCCTCGGCTTTTATTCACTTCTAACGAGCGGTTTTCGATATCATTATCGTAACCAGCTAACGCTGACACACCTGTACGTAATCCATCCATGGGATGCGTCTCTTTAGGCAATGCCTTTAGTACGTTGAATACACCTTCTGGTACTGCATATTCTTCTTTTAATTTCTTTTCAAGTGTTGCTTTTTCATCTTCATTCGGTAGATGTTCCTCCAATAAAAGGTGCACAATGTCTAAATACTCTTTTGTTTTTGAGAGTTCGATTAAGTCATACCCTTGAATTACAATTTCACCTTTTACTGTGTCAAGAAACGAGATTTTCGTCTCCGCTGCCACTATACCATCTAATCCCGGGGAAAATTTCTCTTCAGCTTTCATCATTATTTCCTCCAATCCTAATAGATCTTCGTGCACATAACTGTAAGCCTTTACAATATTGTGAAACTACATTTCTATTTCAATGTATCAGAGTTTTTAGAAGATTTCAATTTATTTTATAATGATAAGTTTCCTACACTTTTCTTACTGTAACAATACAATTTTTTGAAAATAATTCTTATATTTTATAAAGAAAGGATAGACTTCTTTGCGTATTTTCAAAAACAAAATATAAAGATTTTTCATATAACACCGCCAAATATACAATTATTCTAATTTTATTTGAGAAATAGAAAAAACGAGCTGTACATAAATACAGCTCGTTACTATATGATATTTATTTCACTATCTCTTAAATATAATTTTTATATAAAACTTATTCATTTTTAATAAAGTTATTATTTTACATAATTAAATTGAATTTCTTCCATTTCCTCATGATAACTTACAAATAAATCATAGTTTTGAAAATACCAAAGATCATCACAATCTACAAAAAATATAATACCTTCCTTCTCAACTGACACTATTTCGCCATCGGGTCTCTCAGCAACAACCCCTAAAGAATATCCGGGCTGAATTGAACTATCCCCTCCGTACCTTACAGTAAAACGTACAGATTCACCGTGCTTTATACGTAATTCTTCCTGGAACCATTGCAGAGCTTTACGATCAATTGAAATTCTCATCTTTATTCCTCCAGTTTATGCAAACTCTTTTTTTCCTAATCGTTGTTTTACAAAAAAGACGAAAATAATTAAGGCTATCAATGCTGAAATTGCACTCCCTGAAAATAAAATACGATAACCAAACATTTGTGAAACAACTCCAAGTAAAATAGCGCCTAACCCGATTCCTAAATCAAACGCTGTAAAAAATGAAGCATTTGCAACTCCTCTTTTACTCGGATCGACAATTGTAAGCATTGCCGCTTGCAAAGCTGGCTGCGCTGAACCAAATCCAATACCGTATAATGTTGCTGCGATAATTACACCTATCAAACCATTTGAAATAGTTAAAACAACTATAGCTAAAATAGTAATACATAATGCTGGAAGTATGATGAATACTTCTCCATACTTATCTAATAGTTTCCCTGAAATTGGTCTTACAATTGTTAATGCAATTGCATATACAAGAAAGAAAGTTCCCGGATTCACATGAATTGATGATGCAAATAACGGTAAAAAGGTTGTTATTCCTCCATATGCAAACGATAAAAAGAATACTACAATCGTGATTGTTAATACAGATTTCTCAAATAGCTGCATCTTCCCTTTTTCTTTTTGTGGTGTAAATGGCATCTTCGTTATTAATGATAATACGACTGCCATAAAAGATAACAACGTCGCTAATAAAAATAGACCATCAAATGAATAATTTTGCACAACCCATAGTCCAATCATAGGTCCGATCGCCATTGCAATTGTCATCGCCATCCCGTACCAACCCATACCTTCACCGCGGCGTGAATCTGGAATAATATCCGTTATTGCTGTTCCAACAGCTGTTGTAGAAACAGCCCATGTTACTCCGTGAATAACACGTAAAACAGCTAAAAGGACAATAGTCGATGCTATATTATAGGAATACATCGTTAAGCCAAAAAAGATGAGTCCGAAAATAATAAAGGATCTTCTACCATATTGATCTAACATTCCTCCAATAATCGGTCGTATTACAACAGCAGCTATTGTAAACATCCCCATCATAAGTCCAACTTGCGATTCATTGCCACCTATCTCTTTAATAAAGAGCGGGAGCGTTGGAACAAGTAAATAAAATCCTGTAAATAAAAATAACATTGCGAAAGTCATTTGAATAAATGATTTCGTCCATAATCGTTCCATAAAAATACCTCCATACACTCGTAAAATATTACGATTAACACCTTCATTGTATATTTTTTTTATCTCTTTTCCCTCCGCAAATAGACGTATCTTTTCATATTAAATAGTCCACCATCAGCTTACATTAGTCTTAAGACTTTGTACGCATGTTTTAAACAAAAGTCCTATATAATATGTACCTTTATATGTGTGAAAAGAATATACTAATTTATTAACTCAACTTAGGAGTGAATATTTCATGTGGGTATTATTAAGAGTAACTGCCGTAGTTCCTTCGACTCCTGGGATACATGTTCCTGCAGTTCATACAGCTAGCTCCGATGTAGGAATTGAACTTCCCGCAACTTGGCAGCAATATCAAATTCCCGGTCAAGTTACCCCATCATTTTGGCATCATGGTACACACCCCAGTAGTACTCCCATTCATAGCCATAGTTATCCTCCACTACCTCCGACTCAAGTCTTTTATCATTTCCCATCAATTTATTTTCAAAATTTTTATGGTACGTTTAACATTTAAAACAGATCCTTTCATAGCTACTACATTTAAACGAAAAAAGCACTTAAGATTGTAAATTTCACAAATCTTAAGTGCTTTTTAATATTTTTTATAAATTTTTCTTATTGCCCATTATTAGCAGGTGCCTCTCCTGCATTACCACCGGTCTCTGGTTGTGTGGTCGCTGGTGGAGTTGTATTTCCTTGACCTCCTCCGTTATTTGCTGGAGGTGTCGTATTTCCTTGACCTCCTCCGTTATTTGCTGGAGGTGTTGTATTTCCTTGACCTCCTCCATTATTTGCTGGAGGTGTCGTATTTCCTTGACCTCCTCCGTTATTTGCTGGAGGTGTCGTATTTCCTTGACCTCCTCCATTATTTGCTGGAGGTGTCGTTCCTTGGCCATTTCCATTATTTTGCTCATCTTGTTTCTTTTGCTCTTCTAGTTTCTTTTGTTCTTCTTGCTTCTTAAGTTCCTCTTGTTTCTTTTGTTCTTCTTGTTTTTTCAGTTCTTCTTGTTTCTTTAATTCTTCTTGCTTTTTCTCTTCTTCAGTTTTTTGCTGTTGATCTTGTTTTGGTTGCTCCGTTGTATCCGGTACGCTAGTATTTGGCGATGAATCACGTTTTTCACCTTTTATACGTAGCTCACTACCTTCTTGAATAACGCTACTTGGCATTTTAAAGCGTGATTTATCTGTAGCCATTTCGCTCATCATTTCTTTAAAGATTAACTGTGCAATTTTCGTGTTTTTACTACTAATATACTCGTCTTTACCATCTTTCATATACCCAGTCCATACTGCCATCGTATATTGCGGTGTATATCCAGCAAACCAACTATCACGAGTTGCACTTTCTGGAATTTTATATTGAGCTAATTGCTTTGATGAATAGTTTGTCGTACCCGTTTTACCAGCTACATCTAAAGAGCCTACATTTGCCGATGTACCAGTACCCGATGTAACTACAGAACGAAGCATATCAGTAATCATGTATGCGGTAGAATCTGTCATAACTTGTTTTGGTTTTTGTCCAAAACTTTGTGACTTACCGTCTGGATAAACAACTTTCTTAACAAAATGCGGTTTCGTATATTTACCTTCATTACCAAATGCCGCATAAGCACCCGCTATTTCAGTTGGCGATACTTCATTTGTACCAATAGCTGTCGATTCTGTCGGTGCTGTATTAAATGTAATACCTAGTTTCTCAGAGAATTCTTTTGATTTACTAATCCCTACTTCTTTTGCAGTTTTAATTGCAGGAATATTACGCGACATTTTTAATGCTTCACGCATTGTAATTGGACCCATATAACTTCTATCTGCATTTCGAACTTCTTGACCCGTTGAATACTTAAATGGAGAGTCATCGATTTGATGATACGTAGCCCATTTTAAATATTCAATTGCAGGAGCATAGTCGAAAATCGGCTTCATCGTTGAACCAGCTGCACGATCTAATTCAATTGCCATATTATGCCCTTTAAATACAGCTTTATTTTCTCCACGGCCACTACCTATAGCACGAACTTCTCCTGTTTTCGTATCCATAAATGTGAATGCACCTTGGAATTTATCGTTTGGATAATCAATGATATTATTATTTAAAATATTATCAGCAAGTTTCTGTGCTTTCGGATCTAACGTTGTATAAATTTCTAAACCGTCAGAACCAATATTAGCATCTGGCAATTCTTTTTCTACTTCTTTCACAACTGCATCCATAAATGCAGGGTATGGCATTGTTTGTAGTTGAGCTGCAGGCTTAAGCCCCTTTTCTACGTCAACTTTTGATGCTTCTTCCATTTCCTGTTTTGTTATATATCCATGTCGGTTCATTAAACTTAGAACAACATTTCTTCTTTCTGTTGCTTTTTGAACATTTTCTTTTTTCGTTGGATCATAGTTATTCGGTGCTTTCGGTAAACCTGCAAGCATCGCAACTTCTGGTAATGTTAAGTCCTTCAATTCTTTACCATAGTAGTTTTGTGCTGCTGTTGCGATACCATATGAACGATTACCTAAGTTAATTTTATTTAAGTACATCTCTAATATTTCATGTTTTGAATACTGTTGTTCTAGCTTATAAGCTAAATATATTTCTTGCGCCTTACGCTTTGGTGTTTTATCCATAGATAAGAAGTAGTTTTTAATAACTTGCTGCGTTATCGTACTTCCACCTTGAGAGCCATAATCTCCTTTAAGACTCACTAAAACAGCACGGGCAGTACCTTTAAAGTCTACTCCGCTATGCTCATAAAAACGTGAATCTTCTGTCGCTAAAAATGCATTTTCTACTAATTTAGGTATTTGATCATACGTAACATTCGTCCTTTTTTCTTTTCCATATTCATATACCAAATCCCCGTTTTTATCATAAATTTTTGAGGATAACGGATTAACAAGTTTTGCTTTTTCCAGTTTTGGTGCGTCCTTAATCATTACGAAAAAGGTAGCAACCCCCGCCACTAAACCTACAATACCAAGTAATAAACAAGTAATTAAAAACTTGCGGAAAAATGATGTTTTACCTTTTGGTTTTTGTGTTTTAGAAGCTGGTTGTTTTTTCTTTTTAACTTGTCGTCGCTCCTCGTGAGAACGATAATTTTCTGACATGTTACTTTCTCCTGCCTTTCAATTCTCCCGTTGATTTAATTAAAAATATTGAGGTCACTTTCGTAAATACGTTTAGGCAAGAAAGTGTATTGACCTGGAGCATTCAATATTTTCCCAATTCACAGATTACAAATTTTAAAATGGCTCTTATACATACTATTTTCACTTCTAATTTTCTAATAATGCTGCCCCTTTTAGCATAATAATGAAAGAAGTGAATTTTTATTACCTCGTATAAATAATATACCTTTTTTTCAAATGGTCAATATTTTCTTATTAATAAATCAAAGGTGAAATAAAAATAGCATATCAATATGAACTTCGTGTGAACTTACTTATAATTACGTATAACCAATATTAAATATATTGAATATAGGTATAATACCTCTTTAATTATAAAGATTTCAACACCACAATACCGTTACCTACAAAGAATTATTAAAAATGAAAAATAAGGAGTTGCATAATAATGAAGCTATCTCCGGTTACCTCAAAAAATATAGTTGCTGTTGGTTATAATCCTTTTTCTATGATTTTGCGAATCCAATTAAAGCATGGTATGTATGATTTCTTTAATGTACCAGAAAGCATTTATACTGGCCTATTACATGCACAATCTAAAAGTTATTATCATAATACTTACATTAAAAATTCTTTCCGCCACACAAAAATTTAAACTTAACACCCACTAAAAAAGAAAGGAGGTGAATCCTCCTTTCTTTTAAAAACATTTTACAGATGAATTATCTTCGGTTCCTCTTATTAATTTCATCATATGCTTGAATTTGTTTTTTCAAACGCCGATCAGCTTTTTTATCATGCACTACAAGAATTGCATGTATAACTCCTGGAACCCAAAATATTAATGTTAATATGAAATTTATTATTGCCTGAAATGGTTTTCCACAAAACAATACAGCAACAGGTGGAAGAAAAATTGCTAATAAATACATCATCCCTTGAAAACTCCTTATTTTGTATTTTATATATCACTTTTCAAAATATACGCAAAAAAACCTACTACCATTTTAATCTTAACCTGCCTCTAAAATCAATGTATCTCCTTCTATTTATATAAGTATTTCAGACTTTTCATTGTTTTCTAGCCTATTTTCTTCCTCTATTGCAGTTATTCCAATTGCGGAAATTAACGTTCCTATCGCTTGTATCCAAATACCAATGAGTGCAATGATTCTCTCATCCTTCTTATCAAAAATATTATCTTTATTTTCTTTCTCATCTTTCAATACATTTAAAACACCTTGATACGCTTGTAATCCAGCCCCTAAACTTTGCATGGAGTTACCCAGTATAATAATTTTCTGTAATACATTTATATCCACCAAAGCTGCTTCTACTCCTAAAAAAGCACCGATCGATTGTAAACTGTTCCCTGTAATGATAAGATAATCATTTTCTTTCAATTGTTCATTTATATTAAAATATGTTCCTATTACATTTGATATATTGCCTAATGCTAATAACTCAATTCCTATCTGATCAAGTAATTTACTTTGATTCTCTAAGCCTATATTTTGATTTTCTCTTTTTTCTTCCCCATCATCATACTTGCTCGCAATGATTTGTAATATATATCCGAGGGCTTGTAATGAGCTTCCTACAATAACAAGATCCGATTCAACTTTCTCTTCTCCAATAAATCCTCTTGTCGTTCCAATAGCAGCTGTAAGATTCCCTCCCACTTGAAACCATGCCCCTGTCACTTTTAAACTGCTTGGATTCATTTTTATCACCTATTCAAATATTTTCTAAAGCTTTCAAAACAAACAAATCTCACCCTTAATCTTTTATTTTATTTTTCAGATGTAATTTTGTGAATGATATAATGTGCTACTAATATAAAAAGCACCTTAAAGGTGCTTTTTATACGCATGCTGGGCATGTCAATGAATCTCCATTTTTATCTATTGTTATATTCAATATATATTCAATCGCTTTATGTGACCAAGTTTCAGGTGTAGGCGATTCATTTATATATTGTGGCGCACATGACTTCAGCATTGGAGTATTAATACTCCCTCCAGGATCTAAAGCAACTACAGCCATGCCATGGGGTAATTCCAGGGCCATAGATTTAGTGATACCTTCAATTGCAAATTTCGAGGCACAATATGGCGCAAGCTCAGCTTCACCTTCTCTCCCCCAACTAGAACTCATATTAATGATAATTCCTTCTTTCCTAGCTACCATTGCGGGAACAAATGCTCTTATTACATTTACTACACCATTCACGTTTACATTCATTACATTTTCAAATTCTTGAGCCGTAATTTTCCAAAGTTGTGCATTTTGATTTACAATTGATGCATTATTTATTATCAGATTGGGAGCCGTATGTCTATTAAGTATATAATTTGCCCAATTGTTAACTTGCTGAGAATCTGAAACATCAGTTACTTGGAAATCATGTATTTTACTGTACTGTTTTTTTAGTTCTTCAATTTTATCTTTTGAACGTCCACAACCATATATGTTCCACCCTAATTCATGAAATCGATCAACCATCGCACGTCCTAACCCTTGTGTCACGCCTGTAATAATTACAGATTTACTAATTTCTTTTCGCTTCATTTCCCTCATCCTCCTTCCCTATATCTTACTCTCTTCATTTTTATTCAGCGATTTACTATAGTATCAACTCAACTCATACTTTAGTAATAGTTTTGATATTGCATACATAAACAAAAAAGTAACCATCATGGTTACTTTTTGCTATATATCTAAAAATTCATTGTTTATTTCATTATTATTTTTATATTTCAACTTCTCTTTTCCACATTTCTCACACTGGTAAATATAAACTACACCTAATGTACCTTTTTTAAAATCCTCATTATCCTGCATCTTAATAAAAATATATTTATGTTTACAATGCGATTCACCCAAATAATTTCTAAACCACTTTTTCAACACAACACATTCCACCTTTATGATAGAACCTTTATTTAGCTGCTTTATTACATACTCTTATTTAAATGTTCAATCTCATCTTGCAATTTTTTAAATTGCTCAAAATGCATGGTAATAGATTGGCTACTACCATAATCAACATTTTGTTTCACTAATATAACACCCGTATCATGAAAAAGCGCTTCAAGTTCTTTCCTAATAGACACTTTCGCAATATGAGCTGTTTTAATTGCAGATAAAATTGCAATTTCATTAAACTTTAATTTTATTTCATTTGGACAAAATGCGTCTTCAACTAATATAACTTCATTACTATAAATTAGTGCAACAAGATTACTTGATTTGGCATCTGTTAAATCAACTTTTTTCATAATATCTTTCATTACATTTTGCCTCCTTTATTTTCATATATATCAATTATACAAATTTTTTTAAAAAATTACTCAACTTTATTATATTAATTTTAACACACTTTTATTGAAATCCACGCTCCAAACGTTTTACTATTCCACAATTTTTATTGTATGAACCATCTGAACTATAACTCCATATAGTAATGTTAACAACTTATTATAAAGCAGGTGAAAATTATGCCATCAGTTGTAGGAAATTTAGTTGTACAAAATAGCAATGGATCATTTAACTTAGGTGATTTCTACAACGTATCTCCGAAAGAAAATACGAAAGCTTATAATGGTTCCGGCGCATCAAACGTTGGTTTTGTTGTTAATACTTTTAGCGGTGTTAGCGCGACCAATACATTTGATTCTGACCTTGCAGATCAAAACCAAGTGGGTACAGCCTAATCTTATGTTCAACTTTCTGTATAGAAAATTTTAATTTGTCTATACTATAATCAGGCTGTTTGACAGCTCTTGTCGATTTTGGAGTACCCTATCTTTTTCTCCCTTTCCCTGGGGCTCAGCAGCTAGCACGAAGCTAGCTGCTTTTTCTTGTATTATTTGTCTCATAAATCAGAAATAAAAGAAGCTGCCATTTAATACTCAGCTTCTTTTACGTTATTTCAATAATATCCATAGCGTTAAATACGTAAGTTTTATAAAAAGCGTCTGTACAAATTACAATTTGTTTTACCGGATTGATATGTACAACAGTCATGTAGCTTGTTAGTATGTAACCATCTTCAAAATATGTTACCAATATTTCTTTCTCAGACAGTAATGACGTTAATAATTTATCAGAAATTCTCTCTTTTGCTTCATTTGTTAAAAGCGGTTTTTGTACTTTTAATTTCTCTCCAATAATCTTTCTCATATTTAAAAGTCGTTCGGACATTACTGTAAACGGAACCCACTCTCTTTCTTCTTTTTGTATCTTTACATCGTTCATTTTTTATCTCCTTGATCATTTATACATTTATTTAGCCATACTATCCCTTAGTTATTTTTAATACTTACTAAACTCGAATTTACTTCTAAACTATAATTAGGTTACTTCTTAAAAGAACATTCGTTCCTATTATACACGAACTTACGTTCTTTTGAGAAGAGCCATACTTATTATTTCTTAACAAAAAACATAATTTTATTTATCTCCATACTTTTTTCCTTTATCAAATAAACTTCTCATTTCTTATATAACATGCATATAACAACTAAAAGGCGACTTCACCCAAAGTGAAATCGCCTTTTTCTAAAAAATATTTCAAAGCTTATTTTTCTATCCTAACTAATGTTCTTTCTGGAATACATAATTCATCTATATTAAAATGATTTATTTTTAAGTTCAATTCCCCTACTCGTTCCTTATCTTCATCACCAACCCAACAACTAAATAATTCGAAATAGTCTCTATCTTCCAAATAACCTTCCATAAAGTTAAAAGTTTTTCTTTCGCTTCTTTTTTTCCTTTACATTTTGCCACTCGACAAGTTCAATTCCCCAACTAGTTGAAACCTCATATGTGTAATTTGTTTGGAAATGATAATCTTGTACAATTTCAAGCATACTTTCATCTGAAAAACACGGTCCAAAAACAATTAGATTATTAGAATCCGGATCCGTTAACGGAATTTCTACATTACAGCCTATGTAACTTGCTAAACTCATTTTATACTCCTCCAGTATTCGTATAAAAAATACTTCATAGTATATTTATTTACTTAAATATAAAATCCCTGCCTAAACGAAAAAGTTTTAAATTTTTATCGTTTATTAACCATCTATAACTGAAAACATATACTATGATGAACGAACTCACAAAGCATAAGAAAAGAGAGCATTTACTGGTATTATCCCCTATAGGTAGACAGTAAAAAAAGAGTCCATCTGATATGATGGACTCAATACTGTTTTATCTGGAGGGGATTTTTTTATGGCAAGAAAAGGACAATCATTTCAAAAATATACAGAAGAACTAAAGCGAGAAGCAGTTCGTCTTCGATTAGAAGAGAGAAAATCATTGCGAGAAATTCGTGAACAACTCGGTGTGAAGAGCGATGCCCAGATTATTGAGTGGGTAAAACGTGCGCAACAAGGGGAGTCCTTTGATGATCAACGTGGTGTCTGGAATCGAAAGAATTTTAATAGTCTAGAAGAAGAAAATGCTTATTTGAAGGCACAGGTTGAGTATTTAAAAAAGCGCAATCCAAATCTACACGGGAAGGAATGGTCCTAAAGAAAGAACGATTTTCTCTTATCGATTCATTACGCCAAGCCTATCCACTCCGATGGTTGCTTCAAATCGCGGAAGTTTCTAAGGCTGGCTACTATAAATGGCGGAAATATCATAACGTGCAGCGTTTACGTCAGAAAAGGGATATGTGGCATAAAGAACATATTTTATCTATTCATCGTCAGCACCCTTACTATGGGTATAAACGTATGACTCGTGCTTTGGCTCGAGAAGGAATGGTAATGAATCATAAACGTGTTCGTCGTCTTATGAGAGAGCTGGGTATTCAATCTATCATTCGAAAAAAACGTCCGTTTTATGGAAGAAAAACATCTGTGGTATTTAAAAATCATTTGAATCGAGAGTTTCAAGCTGAAAAGCAAAATCAAAAATTCGTAACAGATATTACTTATGTACGAATCGGAGAACAATTTGCCTATTTGTCGGCTGTGTTAGATTTATACAACAATGAAATTGTTGCCTGGAAGCTATCTTCAAGAAATGATTTAGATTTGGTTTTAACTACATTACGTCAATTAGAAGGGAAGTCATTAACTACTAAGCCCCTTTTCCATTCAGATCAAGGGTTTCAATATACATCTAAATCCTACGCAAAACAGTTAGAGAAATTAGGATTTGTCGGTAGTCATTCTAGACGTGGAAACTGTTTTGATAATGCGTGTATCGAATCATTCTTCTCACATTTAAAAACAGAGAAGTTGTATTTAGTGTGCCCAAAAACATATGAAATGGCCTACCGAGCAATTCAAGAATATATTCAATTTTATAATACAGAAAGATTCCAAGAAAAACTTCACGGCCTTTCCCCGATAGAATATCGGGAAAAGGCCGTGGCATAATACTCTTTTTATTTCTGTCTACTTGACAGGGAGATGACCATACAACACTCTCTTTTCTTACATACTCTATGGAACTTTACAAAACTGAATCAATGATTTTTATTATTATATTTTATTACATATACTTAGGTTGTACTATTATATGTAACTCTCTCTCTGTATCCGCTTTTTTCGGATGACGAAAATAATTAAGTTCGTACTTTAACACTTTATACTCAACCATCCCGATTTTAATCCCTTTCGTTTCTTTTAATATAGCTAATAAATCACTTACATTTTCATCATATGACTCAAAAATTTTCGCGCCGCCCTCTCCTTGAAAGATTACTTTCATATATTCTCCACCACCTTAATTTATTGATGTGGTAAATGACGCGTTTAAAACGATTCATTCTTTATCCTAAAATTTTCATATGAAAAAGAACATCCTTTCCAATCGAATGCTCAGCTTTTTACTAATTATCCATGTTAAATATTTATTCAAAAACATTATATGTATTATTTTTTAAATTATGTTCGATATCCATTATTAAAGAGTAAATATATGTAATAAACTTGCATAATGAAAACCGTAGAATATCCACTTTCGTTGAAATAATTATAATCCATAATTTTCCATTGTAATTCTTAATATTTAAATGTAATATTGTATTGTCTTACTATCTATTTATAACTCACACACTAATTAGAAAAAGGGAACTCTATATGAGTTCCCTTTTCTAATTATGATTACAGTCATTATTTCTTTTCTAGAAATTTAAATGTATCTTTAAATTCTTTATTATTCACTTTAATATCAGCATCTTTCAATAAATCATTGACTACTTGTTGTTTCCATTTACCTGTCGTATCTTGTAGTCTTTGTTGTTCTATATCTTTACGAATTTTATCCTTTACTTCATCAAATGGCTTCAATTCTTTTTTATCCGTCACTTTAATAATATGGTAACCGTAAGTTGTTTTAACCGGCTCACTTACTTGGCCTGCATCTAATTTATACGCAGCTTCCTCAAATTCTTTCACTGTTTGTCCAGGGGCAAAACCAGATATTTCCCCGCCCTGTTCCTTTGAACCAGTATCTTCTGAATACTGTTTTGCTAAGGCAGCAAAATCTTCACCATTATTTACTTTCTCCTTTATTTCTTTAGCCGTTTTTTCATCTTTCACTAAAATGTGACTTACTTTCATTTCTGGTTTATAGTTATCTTTCACATCTTTATCTGTAACTGTTGCTTTAATTGCTTTCTCAAATGCAATTTCTGGCTTCATTTTTTCTTTTAATTCATCTTCATTTTTCAACCCAAGTTGTTCTAAAGTCGATTTAAAGTTTTCACCCATTTTATCTTTTGCTTCTTCTACTTTCTTTTTTGCTTCCTCATCTGAAACTTTATATTTATCTAGCAATGCCTTACTTAACATCATTTGATATAAAGTACTTTCTCCATATTGTTGTCGTAATTCTTTACTTAATTCTTTCTCTGTAACATTTCCTACTTTTGATGTTACTACGTTGTCTGAGGAACCACATGCAGATAATGCTAGCATCATGCATGAAATAATTGTTCCAATAAATATTTTCTTCTTTTTCAATTCAAATACCTCACTTTTATCATTATGCAAATTAACTATACACAGTCATTGTGAAAACAGTGTGTTTTCTACATGTAATTCATTTCATATGAGTTGACTATGTATCATGTATTTTCATTTTTAAATATAAAGAGCCTTCTTACTATGCATAGTAAGAAGGCTCTTTATATAATTCTCAAAAAAATATAGCTTCTATAGTTGCTTAATAATTACATGTTTTTCAGGTATCCAACTATTCTGTCCGATATCTACCGCATTTCCCACTCTACCCCACACTCGAAAAGATGTCGATCCATCTATGTTTCCTTTATAATTCATACATTCAGGCTCTTCATAATAATTTACTCCGTAACCGACAGGATATTTTGAAGTTGCATAAAACCATTTCACATTAAAATGTTTTAAATATACCCACTGCTTATCGTTCCCTAAACAAATCATATCTTGCTCACCGCCTCCCCAATAACCTGCTAAGATTAAATATGGAATTTTTTGAGTGAGTGTACCTGTAAATTGAGGATTCATGGGGTTTTCATATAAATTTATTCCATATCCATCAGGATATTTCGAAACTGCAATACCAATGCCATTTGGTTGCTGTGTATACACTATGTTAGATTGATTTGCTTTGTTCGAATTTATAAACCAAGAAAGTGACTTATTTCCTACTAATCGATTCAGATCACATTTCCCAATCCCAGGAACATTCCCTGAATCCGTATATTGCCACATATCGCATGGATATGCTGGCTTATTCCCTCCATAACGAGGGATCCATACGAAATCAGCTTCAATATTACGTGCTCCAAATGATAGATACGTGTGATGCCCTACATATAATCCTACTTTTTCCGCACCTAAACGGCGTAATTCATCAATAAATGCCTGTGTCCCGCCTTGCATATCTACCATCGTTTGAACTTCTACGTCCGCTACCCAAAACTTAGCAGATTGATCACCACGATTCCAAAAATCTTGTGCCTCTTTCTTTGCATCAGCAATAGATATAAAACGGCAAAAAGCATAATTACCGAATGGGATACTATGCTTTTTCATTTCACTAACATAATTTTGATACATAAAATCCACCGTATTAGAGCCATCTTGAACTCTAGCAATCACTAAATCTAGCTGAGATGCTGCAATATCCCAATTGATAGTTCCATTCCATTTTGAAATGTCTACAATATACCCCATACATTCCAGCTCCTTTTGAATGTCCTATTCATAGCTAGTTTTATTGTAAGCCTCAGCTCTCTAAAACTAGCTATCTATAATATAAGTAAAAAGAATCTTTACTGTTTTTCAAAATATATTCTCTTTCAGAAATATTTCTATAAACTTTAACATGTATGCCACATAAAACATTCGAAATATACCCTACTATTCATTTATTATGTAATCTCGTCCTATTAATCATTTTTACAGATATTAGAAAAAAATCCCTGTTTTATTAAATTATAACTTTCAGTATCAATTTCCTTTCAACTAAAAAATTTCATCCCTCATTTTCTATATATTCTTAAGTCAAAATTACTACCTCTACATGAAATTTGAGATTTAGAAAAATTTAAATTAATTGAAGTTTACTCCTTTTAAATCACAATTTTCCAACCTGAACACTATTGGTGCATAAAAAAAGACATTTTCTATTAATGAAAATGTCTTTTTACAGTTTAATAAAACAACTTTGGTGCTAAATCTGTATTTTGTAATTCTTTATTTTCACTGCTCATAACACAACTTGTGGAAAATAGAATTGGGATACCACAAATCTCATCTTTCATTACATCACGAAATACATTGGCAGCAACACCTGTAAACGTTTGACATAAGTTAGAAATATCGTCATTGAAAAACTGAATGACTTCCGCAGCGAAAACCGGAAAGACAACATTCGGTCCGCCAGGGAACTGAGGCTGTACCACAACTTGTTCAAAATAAGGATTATTTTCTAGTGCTACTTGAAATAAATGAGCTATTTCAAATGCATCTAGTGGACAAGGAAATGGATTTACAATTTCATTCTCATTATTCGTTACAATAACTGTCACACTTACATTCCCAAATTGTACAAAAGATTTTAAAAGAGTTACTAATGCTCTCGCTTTTTCGTTGCTTAACGCATGCACTAAAATAATATAATTACCACCAACAGGAATAAGTGGCCCAACTGTAACAGTTGGATCAGCACCTATTGAATTTTTCAATTCATTAAAATATGTGATCCAAGGTGGCGAAAGCTGAACTTGTACATTCCCTTCCAATATTTTACACTACCTCCTTATACAATTCTTACTAGCATAATATGTAAAAAACTAAAAAATGCATCAGTTATATTAATTAAACATCTTATTTCACATTCTCAATTTTCCCTTTACATCTTTAAGCACTTTTACTACTATGAAATTCTTTATTATAAGCAAATCCACTGAAATTTCATATTATACTAATACGACTCTATATCCTTTAAATTATAATACTCAATATTAGGAGCTGATTTCATGGAAAAAAACCTATCGTGTTCAAAATCCCACCAAATTCAAAACTAAAAGTTACATTTTTCGGTCCTTGTAACGAAGTAATTACAAATGTGTCTATAATTAATCAACTATGCGCCCCTAAATGTCAAACTATCACGCAATATCCAGACTTTAAGAAATATGTAACTGAAGTACGATCGTTATCCCGTTGTTAGTCCGCATAATGCACGATTTTCACAACTTTGTTACCTAAAATAACTGAGAAAGAAAATAACTGCATTCCTAGACTAAAATTACTCATTTTATGATATTCCATTGATAATTCATTGATTTTTTACACGTTTTTATTAAAAGAACATATATTATCGTATGGAGATTATCCACTCATAAAACCTATCTTTCTTTGGAGCGTACTTATTATGTATGCTCTTTTTTTATATAACCGTCCCCCTTCTAAATTGACCAACAATATATTAAAATTCTTTATATACTCAAGGAGGTCAAATATGTTCAAGCTGCATCCGATACTACTCATCTTAGGATTGATTTTGTTTTTATATAGTGTAATCGCCTTTATGTTATTCTTTTCAGTGTATTAGCATTACCTATACAAAGCTGTGTTCAATATGTAATTTCTATATAGTAAAGAAAAAACGTAATGATACGATCTTTTATGTATTCCGTCTTTCTGTTCAATAAGAAAACTAGTAAACTTACTAACAATGAGTTTTCACAAGCATGTTACTTATTATTCTGTTTATTATCTGAAGAAGATTGAAACCTCTACAAATTAAACTACACTTTACCTATTTACTTATATATTTTAGAAAAACAATAATATTCCCCCACCATTTGGTAAGGGGATTAACTAAACCTACTAAAAAACATTTAATGATCTGTTTTATTTAATTGGAGAAGGAAATCTTGCTGCTTCAAAATGTGCCCCATCTTCTAAAGGACTTAAAACCCCATCTATACTACTTTGTGCATAAATCTCAACTTCATCCCCTGCATTCAATTGAACAATCGTCGAAACACTTACGACATTTCCAAAACTTATTGGACCAAAAAAGTCATTATCGATAGCTATCGCTGCGTTTCCATTCACACGAATTTCTACACGCGCTCTATAATTTAAAGTTGGATCGTTTGGAAAGAAACCAATCGTTCCAATAATAGAATATACTCCTTTAGTCTTCGGCGTAAAAATAGATGTTGCTGGATTATACTCATTCGCTAAATCAAATTGTTCATTTTGAAATAACACTTTCACAAAAGTATTAGCAGGAACATTTTGATTCACAGTATTTCTAGCTCTAAATGCCGATGCTCTAACAAGATTGTCCTTATTATCATGACACTTACTAGTGTTCTTACAACAATCATGATGCTTCTTTTTATACTCCTTACAATACTTACAGTAGTAATAACAAGACATACTAATTCCCCTTTCAAACTTATTACTACATATTATGTAAGATTGATTTATAAGGTTTGGACTAGCTATTTTTCTTATTCATAAGGGCGCTATTAATCTGCACCCTTATTTATATAAACCACTTCATTCCTTACTAGTTATAAGTTGTATATAGTTCCATATGGAATAGTAAGAAAAGAACTTCCGTACGGTGTAACATGATGTACTGGATAAAAATACTCTACGGATGAGTAATATGGTTGTACTCCTTGCTGCTGCATTTGTTGTTGCATTTGTAATGCTTGCTGAATAGCTTGGACTGTACTTTGTGCTCCACTATACGTTATAGACGTACCATACGCTGGTCGCATGCCAGCTTCAGAATTAATATATGAATAAAACATAATTTTCAACTCACTTCCGTATAATTTGTTACACATTATATTATGATTCTTTATTTCATTGGGTACTATAATGCTAGTCCGCTCGCTTATATTCAAATGACAAAATAAAACAGTAGCTGCTAGACTACTTTGAATTCTTCTTATTACCAAATGAAATGATATACATATTCTCCTGTTACACGCTCATCGATTCCAGCAACCCTAACGAACCTAAGTAAATCCGCCCCTTGAAGAAAATATATCGACATCGTAACCGGTACTTGTGACCACATGAATTGAAAAAGCTCATTCACCCTCTGATTCGTCGTAATGATTAAATCATTTACAGGTCCATGATTCCATGCAGAGGTTTGAACTGAAGTGAAAGAAAGGTCTTTCCCATTAATCACTATTCTTGCCACGCTTTGAGTTATGTCCACAATAATCCCCTCCAACATTACAAAAATTGGACCTTTTTTAGTTCATATTATTATAAATATTCTTGACTGTAATAAATGTTTAAGGCAAATCCCTAATAAAGTGAAACTTTAATCAGTGGGGGTCTTACTGCCCGTTAATGCGGGATACAATTTTTTTATTCATATCCCTCAATTCCCATTACAACCATATAATTTCTAACCTGATTCAATTTTTGTAAAAGTTGAACCAGCAAATGTAAATTCCATAAAAGTATTAGAAA
This sequence comes from Bacillus cereus group sp. MG1, assembly GCF_040460035.1. Taxonomy (NCBI): domain Bacteria; kingdom Bacillati; phylum Bacillota; class Bacilli; order Caryophanales; family Bacillaceae; genus Bacillus; species Bacillus cereus group sp. MG1. The sequence continues at coordinate 299,733 of NZ_JARVGY010000001.1, forward strand.
AATTAAACTTTACTTTTGAAGGTACTCTGAGAAAAAGCGAAAAATCAGCTGGAAAGCTTATCGATTTAAATATTTATTCGAAATTAATAAGCGATTAATTTTAGTCACTCTGCCCATACTTAATCAAAGTGTCGGCTTCTTTAATTTCTGTATAAAATTCAAAAATTTGACACAATCCTGGAAAAAGCTTATAAAGAAAAGTGAGGTTCCGTTATTTTCACACTTAGTAGCGCAGCCATGTTACATACAATTTTATAAGTGTGAACGAACTACAAAACTAAAAAACAAATAATAAGTTTGCAACATGTTTGCAAATGCGAATTTTGCATATAAATTCGTGTGATATTGAAAGGAGTTTTACTTATGAAAGAAATTAAAACAGAACAAGAATTCAAAGACATCATCGCAAGCGAGGAGCCAGTAGTTGTTAAGTTCTTTACTACATGGTGCCCAGATTGCGTACGTATGGACAACTTTATCGGAGATGTAATGGAAGAGTTCAATAAATTTGAATGGTATTCTATTAATAAAGATGAGTTTCCAAGTATCGCTGAAGAGTATCAAGTAATGGGTATTCCAAGTTTACTTGTATACCAAAACGGTGAGAAGCTAGGCCACTTACATAGTGCTAACGCAAAAACAGAAGAGCAAGTTACTGAGTTTTTAGAAGCATACTAAGATGAAAGCCCTCTGGAAAATATTTTCCAGAGGGCTTTCATCTGTTTTCATAATTATCTTTTGACGTTTTTCCTCGTTTAATGAATTACACCTTGTCATGATAAGAATAATATGTAGTAAGAAAAGTATTCGTTTCTTGATCCATCTCCCCTCCTATCTCTTTAGTAAATAGACTCTAATTAGGTTTACACCCTGACTTTGTACTTTTCAACATATTTTTCCTTCACGAAACTTTGTTATCCCCTTCTTAAAAAGCTATAAAACGTCAACAATGTTTGTATAGACCCACACGACTTTCGTTTGATACTCTATTTATAGAAAGAAATTCCTTTAAAGAAAGGTGAGTGATTAAAATGGATACTCTTTCTCATAAAGAAGCTGATAAAGGCGCTATTGTCAGCATTATGGCCTACATATTTTTATCCTCTATGAAAATCATCATCAGTTATATTACCCTCTCTAGCGCATTACGTGCTGACGGTTTAAATAACTTAACGGATATCGGTGCTTCTTTAGCGATATTAATTGGTCTAAAAATATCTCGTAAACCTCGTGACCCAGATCATCCGTATGGGCATTCGCGGGCCGAACAAATCGCATCACTTGTTGCGTCCTTCATTATGGCAACAGTCGGATTAGAAGTTGTTATTAGTGCCATTCAATCTTTCTTAAATCCGAAACAAGCAGCGCCTAATATACTCGCTGCATGGGTTGCTTTATTTTCTGCTGTCGTTATGTACTGCGTGTATTTGTATACGAAAAAAATTGCAGCACGAACAAAAAGTAAATCATTAGAAGCCGCTGCAAAGGATAATTTATCAGATGCACTCGTAAGTATTGGTACCGTAGTAGGTATTGTCGGTTCTCAGTTCCAAATGCCTATTTTAGACCCTATTGCCGCTTTAATTGTCGGTCTTATTATTTGTAAAACTGCATGGGAGATTTTCGTAGAATCTTCTCATATGCTTACAGATGGAATTGATCCTGATAAAATGGAAGAATACGCTGATGCTATTGAGCATATTGGCGGTGTGGAAAACATTGTAGATATTAGAGCACGTATGTATGGGAATCAAACGTACGTTGATATTACAATTGAAGTAGATGCTCGCATGGATGTTGGAGAAAGTCACTGTATTACCGACAACATCGAAGCTATGCTTCGCAAAAAGTTTGGAATTTACCATGCACACATTCATGTTGAGCCAATGAAAAAAGAACCTATTATGACATAGGTTCTTTTTTTATGAACGTTTTATGGAATATAACACATAAAACGAGCCAGCTACCACCAGCTGCCCATCCTGCTAATATGTCAGATGGATAGTGCACGCCAAGATATATTCGGCTAACTGAAATAGATAATACAACAAAGCTTGCTATAAGAATAATTAACAATTTTTTATGCAACGAAATACGTTCTTCAGTAATTGTGACGTATGCAATAAATCCTAAAAAAGCAGTAGCATTCATCGTATGACCGCTCGGAAAACTATATCCAGTTGCAGTAACAAGCTGCGTGACATCAGGTCTTGCTCGTTCGTACCATAGTTTAAGCATACTGTTTAAATAACGAGATCCGTAGTAATTAATTGTTAGAAGTAACGCACTAAGCAACTTTTTTCTAACGAGAAAATACATTACAAGAATAATGAGTAATGGAAAATATATTCTTTTGGAACCGATAAAAGACACCCAAGTAAAATAGGTCGTCAAATAATCGTTTCGAAAGCTTTGAATAAAATGTGCGACTATATTGTCAAAGTTCTCAATACAAGCGGTATGATACGAAAGTGATAATACGACAAAACAAATGAGTAACGTAAAACTTAGCAAGTATAAATGTCGATATCGTTTCACATACATAACCTCACTATGCAAAAAAAATGGAGCGGTTGTTTTAGTTTTCCTCTCCATTTCTTTTTTATGCATAGTTTATTAAAAAATATAATTATTAATTTTTTGCTTCATCTCAGGGATATCTTCTCTTGTTACAGTGAAGCGAATAACCTTCTCATCAAGATCAAGTGCCTCAGCGAATAAACCAGCTAATCCACGTGATTTTCTATCTACTTCCATAATTATTTCTAATCGGTCGTATGCACGTGGCAAAATTAATAATTCTAATTCATCTAATCTGCCGTAGTACTCTCCAGAAACCGGAATAAACTCAAATTCTTGTGCGAATGGAACTTGTTTACGTAATCGATGCGGTAATTCTTCACATTCTATATGACGTGCTTTAAACCCTAATTCATTTACACTATCTAAAACACTACTTAATAATGCATTAGGTAACACTTGAACGTAGTCGCGGTCACTTGGGTCTATACTACGTTTAATATCAAGACCTGTATGAATCCAAACCGTTTTCATACCAAGTGTAAGTGGTGCTTCAATTGGCATTGGAAAAGAAAATGGAATGTCAACTGTTTCATTTGGTTCTACAGAAAAAGGTTCGGTTAAGCGTACTCGCTCTAAATCATATGTTGCTGTTACTTTTTTATCATCCACTTCTCGTACATACGACGTCGATAATGTTAAGTAAATGCTTTCAATTTGTTGGCTAACTGAACCTCCAGTTATATGAACCTTTCCAACTATTTCTTCCCCAACAATATACTCATCTTTTTCAAGAACAGTATCTACCTTTGCACTTCCAATACCAACGCTTGCTAAAAACTTTTGAAACATGGAGTCTCCATCCTTTCTAAAGCAGAAGCTACATCTTGTTTTAAATCTTGTACATTCTCATAGTACGGCGTTTTTATTTGTAACATTCGCATAAGCATTTCACGATTATAATTTTCCAAAGTTAATTCTTCGTACCATGGTTTTTCCTGTTTTTCATTAGATTCATATCCTGCATATAATAAAAATAATGAGAAATGACCGAGCGCATAAAAGTCGCTACGAAATTGAACTTCTCGCATCAAAGCTTGTTCACCTTCGTAAGTTGTAGCTCGCTCATCATCCTCACCTTTCCATTTAGCTAATCCAAAATCAATAATACTAATTTGATTTTCTTTCATTAATATGTTTGGAATGCGTAAATCTCGGTGAATAATGCCTTCACTATGAAACACCGATACAATTTCTAATATTTCATATAAAATTTCAAAAACTTCACGTTCTGTATATACATACCCATCTATGAAAATATAATCTTCAAAATTTTTACCAGACATGTACTCCATCACAAAGAAGCTCTTTTTCTCCCATATGAAATGATCATATAGACTAGGAATTGCATGATGATTTAATGTTTGTAAAATCATTTTCTCTTGTTCAAATGATTTTCTACCAGACTCATATCTTTGTTTACTTTGTCTTAATTGTTTTAAGACTTTATATCTATTTATCTGCAAATCATTAACGACATATGTAACCCCATAACTGCCCATTCCAATTACTGATTCAATTTTATAATGCTCTGCAACAATTGTATTTTTTCGCAGTGGTCTATCAAATAATGCTAGTACACGACGCCATTTCATCAGCTACTTGAAAAGAAGCTACGGCTTTTACGTTTTCTTTTATAATGTTGATGTCCATAACCAGATGAACGTCGTTTATAATCGCTACTTGAATACGAGCGCCCTCTACGACGATAATCACTACTTGAATACGAACGATATTTTTTCTTTCCTAATAAAGAATCAATAATTTTTTTGAACATTCCTTCACCTCTTGAGTAAAATTTCCTTTTCATTATATCAATAATTATTGACTATACTTGTGACAGGTTTGTAAAGAGTAAAAAACGACGAGTTATGCCCGTCGTTACTTTCATTCATCCTCTTCATCAAAAACTTCATCAATCATGCATTTCTCTAATAAATACTCAAATGTAATATCTGCGAGATCTTCAATTTCTTCTCGTTTTGGGACGTACCCTCTTTCAATTAGTTGCTCATAAAAAAACTCCGCAATCTCTTCCGTATCAATCACGACTTCAATTTCCTTCATGAGCATCACTCCTTTATTTCTGTTTTATGAAAAAATCTCAAAATTATGTATATGAGATTAGAAAAATAGATTTTATTTTTTTATAGGTCATAAGCTTTGGACGAGATGCATACGATTGTAGTACAAGCTATTCAAAGGGGGAAATAATAATGGAAAATCAATATGAAGTAAGACAAACAAAAGAAGAGTTCATGCATGAAGATCAATGGGCAGACTCTCTTATAAAGTGGCTTTTTATTTTTTTAATAGTTGTAGGCATACCTTATACTGCATATGTTGTTGTTCAATTTATTCTCTCTTTCTAGTTAACTATTTTTTCTCTGTCAATTTAACTAAATAATTATGAACAACATCCATTACAATTTTATATTCTTCATCTTTAAATGTATCGAACAATAATTGATAATCGTTATAAATGTCAAGTAATCCATCAATGATTTCTTGACGATTCGTCTTAACACTCACTTTTTTCGAGTTGTTAATTGACTTTAACTTTCCTAAATCTAATTTATTCATACCTGCTTTATCTTGTTTCATTTTCTTCAAAATTGCATTTGCCGTTTGAGCATTGGCGAGTAACGTTAAATCTGATTCATCCGCTTCTAACCATTCACCATCCGTAATCCGTGACAATTCATAAATTGTATCTTCCCATGCGTCATTCTTATATCTCCATACTTCTGTACGAAAACCAACAATACGGAAAACATCTTTATCATATCCAGTTACTTGCACAAGATCACCAAACGTGAAATTATAATTTAATTCAATCCACTCCGTATCGCCCTTTTTCATATCTTGCTCTGTAACGTGCTGCAATGTTTGCTCTACGTAAAATCCATCGTGATTATTGACTTCGTATACATAAACTCCATCTAAAACCTTCATATTTGTGATTTTCCCAACGGTTCCATATAGCGTAATCACGACTATGTCCCCTACGTTGTATTTAGGTTGTTTTTTTCTTGCCATCTCTATCTCTCCTTTTTTTGACGTCGTGATTTTGATATCAGTATATGCAACCTACATAAAAACGCTTATCACAGAAGCTTATATTCATAAATTTTTTCAATAAAAAATATAATCTTATAAAATTTACATTACACTTAAACAAAAGCTAGTAACTAGACTAGCTTCAAATCAACAAATTTCATAATAAAAAAACATACAGAATACTTCACTTTAAATAAAGTAATGTATTCTGTATGTTTTCAAATAGTTTTTATCTATCTTGTATGTATAAATCCCAGGCTTCATCAAATATAGACATACTTTCTAGCATTCCGCTCAACTCTAAGTATGAACTAATTTCATCATAGTCTTCAGATTGCTTCGGAAAACTTAAATCATCATACATCGCCTCTGCTAAATCTGAAATTTCATTTCTAAATAAAGCTGCACGATGCTTCATCATATAATGGTAAAATGTCTTTTTCAAAAATATTCCCTACCTTTCTAACTTGGGTACATTATACAAGGCAAAAAAGAAAAAAACCAGCATAAAAGCTGGTTAAAAGTCGAAATAATTTCTTTTTAATAGACGCGGTCTTCCCATTAATTCTTCATATGTTAGTTGTTTTGGTAAATCTTTCGTGTAAATTAAGAATAATTGATCTTCAATTTCTTTTACTGTATGGTCTGATTGATAGTCCATCCCACACGAGGAACAAGAAATACATGGTGTCTCTTGGATTTCAATGGCTTTCGTACCATCTGGTAATTCCCAATATACAGTATTCAAGCTTTCTTTCGCTTCTGTACTGTCACACCACATACAATTCATACTGCATCACCCTCAGTTTTTTTGTCGTTTTCTTCTAACTTAGCCATTTGTGCTTGATATTTTTTATCTTTTAATTGATCGCGCTTATCACGTTTATCTTTTAAAGATGCATGAGTATCATTATCTTCGTAGTCTTTACGACGGTTCATACGCTGTAAGTCGTCTGGAACGAGGTTAAATTTCTTATCGCTCATAAGACCTGCGATACCAACATCTGAACGTTTTTCTTCGTAGTTCGGATAAATCTCTTTAAAGTATCCTTCCGCTCTTCCTGGAATATAGCTCTCTGGCTCTGGATACGTCGTAATAACACCTTCAAAGTTACGAAGTACAACTTTATCTGCACTTTGTGAGATTAAATAGTTTGGTTGAAGTGCAATTTTACCGCCTCCGCCTGGCGCATCAACAACGAATGTCGGAACAGCATAACCAGATGTGTGTCCACGTAAACCTTCAATAATTTCAAGACCTTTAGATACTGGTGCACGGAAGTGACCGATACCTTCAGATAAGTCACATTGATAAATGTAGTATGGACGTACACGGATTTTTACTAAGTCATGCATAAGTTTTTTCATAATTGGAACGCTGTCGTTAATACCAGCTAAAATTACTGCTTGGTTTCCGACTGGAACACCAGCATTCGCTAACATTTCACATGCCTTTTTCGATTCTTCAGTAATTTCAATAGATGTATTGAAATGTGTATTTAACCATACTGGATGGTATTTTTTAATAATGTTACATAAGTTTTCTGTAATACGTTGTGGGAATACTACTGGTGCTCTCGTTCCGATACGAATAATCTCAACATGCGGAACCTCTCGTAAATTTTTTAATACATATTCTAAAATTTTATCATTAATTAGAAGTCCGTCACCACCGGAGATTAATACATCTCGTACTTGTGGCGTTTCACGAATATAAGCAATTGCATCATCTAATTGTTTCTTTGGTACACCCATTCCAATTTGTCCACTAAAACGACGACGTGTACAGTAACGACAATACATAGAACATTGATTTGTTACTAAGAATAGTACACGGTCCGGATAACGATGTGTTAGCCCTGGAACTGGTGAATCTTCGTCTTCGTGAAGTGGGTCTTCTAAATCATATTTTGTTTTATATAACTCTTCCGAAATCGGTACTGATTGCATCCGAATCGGACAGCGTGGATCATCAGGATTCATTAGCCAAGCATAGTACGGTGTAATGTTTAACGGGATCGTTTTCGTTGAAATTTTAACGCCTTCTTCTTCTTCAGGTGTTAAGTTAATCACTTTTCTTAAGTCATCTAACGTTTTGATCGTATTCGTTAATTGCCAAACCCAATCATTCCATTGCTCTTCAGTAACATCTTTCCATAATTCGATATCCTTCCAGTGACGATTTGGTTTGTATACATCATGTAACATTGCTATTCCCCCTTTTTATACGCTCATCCTTTATATAAGCAATAGTTATGCCAACTTTACATTGTTGATAAGTAAATGTGCGGAGAACCCTATTACATAAGCGAAAAAATATTTTTAAGCGTTGTATGAAATCAATACTTAACATCATATTCATTACTTTTTATATATGTAAACGCTCTTTTATTGGTGCAAACACACAAAAACCGCCGATTATTCGGCGGTTTTGTCGTACTTGCTCAGTTTATATTGAAGCGTTTGACGAGGGATACCCAACATTTTTGCGGCTTGTAATATATTCCCTTCCGTTTCAATCAACGCTTGATCTATTAATTCTTTTTCTGTTTGATGAAGTGCTTCTCTAAGTGGCATTATACCCTTCTTCTTCGAAAACTTCTCTTTCCGAAATGTACGTGGTAAACAATTGGCTGTCAATGTATTCCCTTCTGCAATAATAACAGCATGTTCAATCGTATGTTTTAACTCCCGGACATTTCCAGGCCACTGATAAGCTTGCAGTCTATCTTTCGCTTCCTCATCAATTTGAAGTACAACTTTTTTATAACTTTTATTATATTCTTTCAAAAAATAAGATGCTAATAATAGTACATCCTCAGTTCTTTCACGAAGCGGTGGGATATATAATGAAAATACGTTTAAGCGATAATATAAATCAGTGCGAATTTTATTCTCTCGTAAACATATTTCTGGAGGCTGGTTCATTGCGGTAATAACACGAACATCTACTTTTCTCGTCTTATTATCACCAATTCTTCTAATGACTCCATCTTCTAACACTCGTAACATTTTTGCCTGCAAATCAAGAGGCATTGAATTCAGTTCATCTAAAAATAATGTACCACCATCAACAAGTTCAAATAGCCCAGCTCTTTCAATCGCTCCCGTATAGCTTCCTTTTGTCGTTCCAAACAATAAACTTTCTAATAGCGACTCTGGTAAAGCTGCACAGTTTTGTGCAATAAATGGCTTGTTTTTTCTTTTAGAAGCTTCATGAATTGCTTGTACGAACAGTTCTTTTCCTGTTCCTGTTTCACCATATATTAAAACATTCGCGTCTGTTGGTGCTACTTTTTGTGCTAACTCTTTCGTCTGTTTAAACCGCGTATCATTTGTCACTATCGTCTCAAATGCAGCGTGCTTTTTAATCACTTTTTTTCTAGATGATCGCTTTATTTTCGACTGTAAGTCAACAATTGTGTCAGTAAGTTTTTGAATTGTAGAGTAATCCTTTGCAATTTCAACAGCCCCAGCAATATTCCCATCTATAAAAATAGGTAACGTCGTATTTACTGTACAAACATCTTCACCATTTAAATTTTGATAATGTTGTACCTGATGTACGATAGGTTTTTTTGTATCTAGTACTTTCATCAATGTACTCGTTTCCCTTGATAAAGACGGGAACGCTTCTAACAGATGTTTCCCTAACACTTTTTCAATCTTGGATCCATCGTGTTTTGCAGCTACAGAATTATAAAATATTGTAATTCCATTTTCATCTACAGCGTGTATAGCCTCATCAATACTGCCCAAAATCGCTTCAATGACTTCTTGTGTCGAAACTGCTAGCAATGTCATCCCCCCTCTTGCCGAAAATCCAGCAATTATATGCCGAATTTTCGGCACACCTATGTGCGATTGTAAGCATGACGATTCCGTTCTATAATTTTGACCAATTTTATATTTTCATTAGATAACTCGAAACTCTAATTAGTACAACTTTTTCGAACACCCAGCTCCACCTAACTGTTTTGCTTTACAGCCAAATTTTGAGACGGAAGTTTTACTGCTTTCGAATAACTAGATAGATCTTTCACCCATATATTCATATCTTCCAACTTATCGAAAATGTAGCAATTATTCGCCAGTCTTCCTGTATACGTATAGCCTAATTGATGAAAGGCAGCATTCATTCCGAAAGAAAGCGATCGAGCAATTGTATAGGAGCAGAAAATAGATCTTTCTCGAAGCTCTTCCTCTAATTTAATTAGTAAACTTTTCATAAATCCATGTTTACGATATTCAGGTAAAGTAGCACAATTCGTTAATTCTGCATTTCCTTCCTTTATGTTCATTTCTGCAGATGCTGTACTAATAATTTCCCCCTCAAATTCATACACGTAGTAAATTGTATCGTCTTCTTTCATCGTCTGTAATACATAACCTGCTTCATTTAAAGGTGTCGGATACACTTCAAATACTTTTCCGAAGACAGTTGCTAATTCTTCTGCATCTTCTTCAGTCGCTTTTCTCAGCAAAAATTTCTCTGGAACTACTTTTTCTTTTATTTCTTTTCCTTTTACACCGCTTAATATAGTATCTTCCTCAGTCCAATGCATACTATTTCGTCTTTCATCATTATTATATTTCACAAAAAAGTATGCATCGTGTCCTTGAAAATAATGAGGTATCGTTGCTTCCAACACAAAACCGAAAGAGAGCCATGTTGAAACATGCTCTCCCTTTCCTTTAATAATACATTTAGTGAAAGAATGTTTCTCTGCTAGTTCGTCAATTGTCTGTATAATACTTTCAACATTTCCTGTATAGTGATCTACCCGGATACGTTTATTAAAATAATCTAAAACGCCTTCTACTGTATAACAATTCGTCTGTTCTCTAAAAGATTCATAGTATTTCATTTTTTCACCTCACACCAATCTAGTAATGTACATGCAATAATTTTTGCGGCAGCTATCATTTTATCAACTTCTATATATTCGTTTGGATAGTGTGCTACTTTCGTCTCTCCTGGACCAAATACTATTGTTGGTACGTTTGCAATTTGTGTAAATAAACCTCCATCAGTCCCCCACGGAGATGCTTCAATAATTGGTTCGTTCCCTTCGATTTCAACAAAGTTATGATGAAGTGTTGTAATGAGTTCATGATTTTCTTCTAATTCACCAGGAACCCATCTCGCTCCAAACCATTCTACTTCTACCGGATTTTCAACAAACCAATTGTCCACATCATTTAATTCAACAATCCAATTCTCAAACTCTTCTTTTGCCGCCTCTATAGTCTCATTCGGCGCAACACCGCATCTTCCTTCTAAAATTAATTCATCGGGAACAGAACTTGGCCAACTCCCTCCTTCAATTTTGCCAATGTTAATTGGAATTGGAATTGGAATTCCTTTAAATAACGGATCTGTAATTCGACTATTTCTTTTCTCCTCTAGCTTTCTTACATGTTCTATAACAAACATGCTTTTTTCAATTGCACTAACCCCTTCATAGCGCGTTCCACCGTGTGCAGCTTTCCCTTTTACACGTAGACGAAACCACATGGAACCTTGTTGTTTCGGGAAAAACTTCATATTAGTAGGCTCTGGAATAATGACACCATCTGCTTTATATCCTCGTAATATAGTTGCTAATGTCCCTGCTCCACCACTTTCCTCTTCTATTACACTTTGAAAATAGATGTCTCCTTTTAATTCAATACTAGATTCAATGATCGCTTCCATCGCAAGCATAAGTGCGACATTTCCGCCCTTCATATCCGTCGTTCCACGGCCATATATACGATTTCCTATTTTCTCACCGCTATAAGGGTGATGTTCCCACTGATTCACATCCCCTTCTGGAACTACATCAATATGCCCATTTAATATCATAGATTTCCCGTCGCCACTTCCTTTTAAAGTTGCTACAATATTTGGGCTATCTGAAAAACTTGTACGGGGTGATACAAAATAAGGATGATCTTTCATTTTAGAAAAGGAGGGCTCCCATATATCGAGATCTAAACCTAATTCACGTAATTTTTCAATCACAATTGCCTGCGCACCGCTTTCATCACCAGATACGCTCTTTTCTTGAATTAATCGTTTTAAAAATTTCACACTTTCCTCTTCATGGCTCTCAATATAATCACAAACTTGCTTTTTTAATTGCTCCATATATTACATCTCCCTTCATTCAATTACTAGTAAGTTAGAACTAATTTGAAAATCAGCTTCTGTATGTCGTTTTACATCTTCTACTGTGTATGGGCTCATTAATTCTTGTAATATAAGTCCACTCGGAGTTACCTCCATGACTGCCATATCAGTAATAATTAAATCTACACATTTCTTTGAAGTTAATGGCAATGTACACTCTGAAACAATTTTTGCATTTCCGTACTTATCAACATGATTCATCACAACAACGACCCGCTTCGCTTTTTGTGCTAAATCCATTGCTCCACCAATACCTGGAACACGTTTTCCAGGTACAATCCAGTTTGCTAAATCGCCATTTTCACTTACTTGTAATGAACCAAGAATCGTTATGTCTAGCAAACCTTTTCGAATCATCCCAAACGCTGTGCAGCTATCGAAATAACTCGCTCCTGTTATAAGAGAAGTTGGTAAACCTGCTGCATTACACAAATTTTCGTCTTCATTCCCTTTACTTGGCGTTGGTCCCATGCCCACGATTCCATTTTCCGCATGAAACATAACATTTATATCGTCAGGCAAATGATTTGGTACAAGCGATGGTATGCCAATACCTAAATTTACAATCATACCATTTTGTATTTCTTTCGCCGCACGCCTAGCAATCTTATCCCTCACTTCTACGCCCATACCCATTTCCAGTTCACTCCTTCCGACGGTACAATATAATTTACGAAAACACCTGGAACGACAATTTCCTCTGGATCTAAACTTCCAAGCGGGACTATTTCTTCCGCTTCTACAATTGTTATATCCCCAGCCATCGCTACGTGAGGATTCATATTTCGTGCACTTTTGTCAAATACAAGGTTACCAAACGGATCTGCCTTTTTTGCATATACAATTGAAACTTCAGCAGTTAATGCTGTTTCAACTAAGTAGGTCTTACCATTCATTTCAACTGTTCGTTTTCCCTCTTCCACAATCGTATCAACACCAACATCAACTAAAACACCACCAAGACCAACGCCACCAGCGCGAATGCGCTCTGCTAATGTTCCCTGCGGAGAAAACTCAATTTGTAATCTTCCCTCGTTTAGTTGCCTTCCTGCATTTGGATTGGAGCCAATGTGAGAAGTAATTATTGATTTAACTCTTTCATTTGTAACAAGACGACCGATACCTACATCAGGAAATCCAGTGTCATTTCCAATTAAATTTAAATTTGTAACGCCTTTTTCTAAAATTGCCTGTATTAAAGATGGAGGGGATCCAATCCCTCCAAATCCCCCAAACATCAATGTCATATCATCATGGAACAAAGAAATTACTTCCTCAATTTCTTTTAATTTACCGAATGTATTTGTAATAGTTGTCATGCGATACTATGCCCTCCTTTTTGCATCATCTCTTCCACACTTTTAGAGAAAATTGAAAGTAATTCATCTAACTCGGAATATGTAGTTGTCATTGGCGGTGCTACAAGCAGTGCACTATCTTCTTTTCCTGCTTGCCCTGAAACTGCTTGGTATAAAAGCAGACCATTTTTAGCTGCAACTGAAATAAGCTCTGACGCTTTTGTAAACGATTGCAATTCTACTCCGATTAGCAACCCTTTTCCGCGCACATCAGCAATGATTGTCGATTGTTGCTGAACTTTCTGTAAGCCTTTTATTAAATACTCTCCCTTTTCTGCTGTTTTTTCAGGAAGATTATGTTTCTCCATATATTCAATAACAGCTAAAGCCGTTGCTGCAGACAATGGATTTGCACTTAACGTATGACCGCTCATTACTGAACGTGATCCACGTAATATTGGTTCCATAACACGATCACTTACAACTGTCGCTGCCATCGGTGTATATCCCGCTCCTAACCCTTTACCAAGTGTCATAATATCCGGCTCTACGCCCCAATGCTCCATCGCAAACCATGCTCCAGTACGACCAAGCCCAGTCATTACTTCATCCGCAATAAATAAAATATCGTAATGGTCGCAAATCTCTTTAATGACTTTATAATAGTCTTTCGGCGGAACAACCGCGCCTCCAGCTGCTCCGATAATCGGCTCAGCAATAAAAGCAGCAATATGCTCTGCACCAATTCTTTCAATTGATCTTTCTAGTTCAGTCGCACATGCCAGCTGACAAGTTGGATATACCTTTTGAACAGGACATCTGAAACAATATGGAGCTGGTATAGTCGGATAATCTTCCAAAATAGATACGAAACGTTGTCTACGTAGTGGATGCCCAGACATTGATAAAGCACCCATCGTAATACCGTGATAACTCATCCATCTTGATAAAATTTTATGTTTCCCTTGAATACCTCGCTCTTGAAAATGCTGAATTGCAATTTTCATAGCTGTTTCATTCGCTTCCGTACCACTATTTACAAAAAAACTCCAGTTCAAATCTCCTACACTTAAATCACTTAACTTCTTCGCTAATTTTTCAGCTGGTTCACTCGTAAACTGTGATCTATAAACGAAAGCAATCTCCTCAGCTTGCTTTTTAATAACGTCTGCAATCTCCTTTACGCCATGCCCAATACCTGCCGTAATTGCTCCTGACGAACCATCAAAATATTTATTGCCATTTTGATCATACAAATAAACACCTTTTCCATGTGAAATCATTGGATACGGCTGACCAACAAGTGGTTTAATTAAGTAATCGCGCATAGCGCTCCCCCATTTCTCCAATTTGTATATATATATGAAGAAAATTGACGTTTCTTTCATAAAAAAGAATCCTCTGCAAAAGCAGTGAATTTATCAAAAAACTATTATAAAATATACAAATGAGTGCTTAAAAAATTTTATAAAACAGAAAATTCAGAACTAAAAAACCGAAGACCAACCCTTTTCTATACGCCCAAATGACCCTCCTTTTTATATGAAATGACTGCATCACCAAATGTTTTTATAGCATAATGCCAGCTGTCCTTAAATACCGACATTCTGTACACTTCGACGGAACTCCCGTTAAACTCCTTCCTATTATCCTACTTTAAATTGCATATTTTAAAACAAATTTCGACACCCACCTTACTAATCAATTCAGATTCCTATTCATTATGTAAACTTTTCATTTTTAAACTATAAAAAAAGAACCGATTAACCACACTAATCAGTTCGTCATGACGCTCTCTTATGGGTTAATACTGTCAATTGCTAAAATAAATAGAAAAATGAAGTTTACAAATTCATCCTACAGTCTATAACACAAAACCTTTTCATAACTTCATTCACAATTACTATCGGGATATCCCTATCCCGAAGTGGCACTCCTTTCCTCAGATTCAAAGTATCTTTCCTTTATAATTTATGTAGGACAATTATCACTTTGTATGTGTATTTGCCTATAATTAAAAAAATCCCTAGTTTTCTAGCGATTTTTGGACATGTATTCAATATGTTAATTGAAATGCACTTTCAATTTGGCATTTATTTTACTTTCGTACAGTCATATGTACTGCTTTACTCTGTGAAATTCTCGTAAGCACCAGCACCTCTTTATGAAAACATATTTGTTGTCACTTTTTAATTTTCCCTTTATAAAATCATTTTTTTTGCATAACCGCTTTCTTGCTTCGCATATAGTTTTAATGATGACAAAGGAGGAATGTTCATGTCTCAATCTGAAATCGAAAAATATGGACAAGAAGTTACGCAATACGAACAGCTCGCACGTTACTATCAGTTTCGTAACCCTAAAAAATATATAGAATTATATATGAAATATTACGATGCACTATCAAAACTTGTACAGGCGTATGAAACAAGAGACTCACAAGAAGCTGCTTTACCATCACATATAAGAATTTTTCATGCCGATCCAAATATACCGGCGGTTGACATTTTAGTAAACGGACAAAAGGTTATTAAAAATATTTCATTTAAGCAATTCAGCCCTTATTTTTCATTAGTGCAAGGTAAATACCGTATAGATATTGTTCCTGTCGGAAATGAAACTCCAATCTTTTCAGCGTTGGTACCAATAATGGGAAATCATACTTATACTCTTGCTGCAATAAATAGTGATAATCACCTACAATTACAACCTATACTTGATAATACACATTTACCAGCTGGTCAAGCAAAAATACGCTTTGCACATTTCTCTCCAGATACCCCTGTTGTAAATGTAGATTTAAAAGATGGAGATCATTTATTTGAAAATGCACTCTTTAAACAAATAACCGATTTTTTGCAAGTTAGCCCTGGTACAGCAGATATTGAAATTTCACTCGCAGATAATAAAAACGTTTTATTGACTATACCGAAATTCAATGTTGAACCAAATGTTATTTATACAATTTCAATAGTAGGTTATTCAACTAAAGATCCTAAATTAGAAGCCGTTATACTCACAAATTAAAACAGTCTACACCATTCATTTGGTGTAGACTGTTTATTTTTGAAATGCAATTTGAAATTCTGTCCAATCGTTATCTGATCGACACATAATGGATCCATTATGTTTTTCCACAATTTGTTTACATACAAACAATCCAATACCAGTTCCTAACTTTTTAGTAGTTACAAATGGTTCAAAAATCGTTTCTACATTTTCAGCTGGAATCATTGGTCCATTATTTTTTATCACAATTCGAATAGCTTGATCTTCTTCAAATACATCAATGATAATTTTTCGTTCTTCTTTCATTGATTCAAGAGCATCAATTGAATTCATTAATATGTTTAAAAATACTTGTCTCACTTCACTCCGATAACCAACAAGCGGAATTGGATACGGTAAATTCTTTTCAATCAAAACATTCGCATTGACCAAACTCGGATATAAGAATTGTATAATGTCTTGAAACAAGTCATTAAGCCAAAACCGTTCCGATTCATTCCACATTTCTTTTTTTGATACGAGTAAAAATTGCGAAATACGAAAATTTAATTGATCTAATTCATGCGAAATAATATCTAAATACGATAAACTCGGATGATCTGCCTTTAATAATTTGACAAACCCCATAATGGAAGTAAGCGGATTACGAAATTCATGTACAAAACTAGCTGACATTTGTCCTAAAATCGTCAGTCTTTCTTTATGTGTTTCGTTAATATATTGCTGTTTTTCCTCTAAATTCTTCGATATAATTTCCGAGTATTTTAAAACGGTATAATAAATTAATTTGTCAAAACAAGTATGTATTTTTGCCATAATTGGTTTCAATTCACGAGCGCTAACATCTAATTCACACATCGCTTCGAAAAGTTCATTTCTTCCCACGTTTGCGTTATAAACAAAATCTCCAATATTCGCATCTGCTCCAGCACGTTCAATAGCAATTTTCTCACATAACGGTTGAAGATAATTTATATCTTTATCTTCCATAGTAAGTTCGATAATTAACTCTAGTAAATCCTCTCCATTTTGAACTACTTCTAGTTTAAATGGATCTTTTTCGGAAATTATCATTTTGTTTTTCCAGTTCTCTACGAATTGGTGCCTATTGTTTTTCAAGTGTGAACAAAATATTTCTTTAATATCCTTATCGATTGGAAAAACCTCCATTCCCTCCATTTCCATACGACGAATACCCTTTATATTTTGAATATTAACACAAAAAATACGATTCGTTAATAGATTTTTGTCACATTTTGTTAATTTCTGTTGATAAAATTATTTTTTCTTTCTTATTTAACTAATTGTATGCAAATCCCCTTTTTCCTTCACATATTTTCATTATTTCCGTAGTCAAAACGACTTTTTTTGCATCATTTTTAATTCTTGCGTACAATAGAAAATGAAAGGTGTGAAAAATATGGTAAATAAAAATGTGGAAGATTATCTCCAAGAAGGCATTTACGGCCAAAAGCAAAACAAACCAGAAGAACGTAATATGTATTTAACTACATTACGTGAGCGTGTGGAAATCGCTTTAACGATCGGTCAAGTAATGCAAAGTAATGTATACTCTGAAGTGGCGGGTAGCATGCGCCCTTCTCAATCATTACAACTCCTCCTAAATGGTGGCATTGCTTACCCACATTTATCAAAATACATTAAATTAGCAAACGAAAAAAATGTTCCTTTTACAATTGTTCAAAATAAAGATACAAAAACACCAATCGGTTTAGTATTAACTCATGCTACTGCTGTAGATAAAGAACAAATTTATGTAGAAGATACTATTTTCAAACAAGAAATGAAGTAAAAGTTACACTTAATTAAATAGTTACTAGAAGCGTAAAAAACGAGTATGGAATCGTAAACATTTCCTACTCGTTTTTTAGTGCAAGTTTTAAGTTTTTCTACTTTATTTTTTAATACATACTAATTTCATTTCTGTCATTTCTTCTATTGCATATTTAATTCCTTCACGCCCCGTGCCACTTTCTTTCACGCCACCATAAGGCATATGATCTACTCTGAACGTTGGAATATCATTAATCATGACACCACCAACCTCTAGCTCATCAATTGCACGCATTGCTTTAAATAAATTATTTGTAAATACTCCTGCCTGTAAGCCGTAACGCGAATTATTTACTTGCTCAATCGCTTCATCAAATTCTTTAAATGTATTTACTGTCATGAGTGGACCGAATACTTCTTGGCACTGCACAGATACATGATTTGGAACATTTTTTAATACAGTCGGTTCAAAAATTCGTGCATCCCGCTTCTTACCACCGCATAAAACAGTTGCTCCTTCCTTAATTGCTTCTTGAACCCACATATCAATTCGCTCTACATCTCTTTTTGAAATTAAAGCTGATACATCCGTTTCCTCAAGCAGTGGATCACCAACAACAACTGATTCCATCGCTTTCTTTAGCTTCGAAAGAAATTCATGCATTTTCGTTTCATGTACAAAAACACGTTGTACTGAAATACAAACTTGTCCATTATTAACAAATGCTCCCCATTTTACACGTTCAATTATTTCATCTGTTAACTCTACATCTTCATCAATGATAACAGCAGCATTTGAGCCTAGTTCTAACGTAACTCGTTTTAGCCCAGCCTTTTGTTTTATTCCGATTCCAACTTTTGGACTTCCGGTAAAAGTAATAGAAGCAACGTAATCATTTTTGACGATTGCCTCACCAACCGTGGAGCCAGGACCAGAAATGATATTTAAAGCTCCATTTGGCAATCCTGCCTCTTCAAATAACTCAACTAATGCATAAGATGATAATGGCGTTTGATCAGCTGGCTTTAATACAACTGTATTTCCGGCAGCGATTGCTGGTCCAACTTTATGCGCTACTAAATTTAATGGGAAATTAAATGGTGTAATAGCCCCTATAACCCCAATCGGCTTTCGGATTGTACATGCAATACGCCCATCTGCACCAGGTGCGGCGTCTAATGGCAATGTCTCACCATATATACGCTTCGCTTCTTCAGCTGCAAATTTGTATGTTTGAACAGTACGATCTACTTCTCCCCTTGCAGCACGTATTGGTTTTGCAGCTTCTTTTGCAATAATCTCTGCAAATTCTTCTCTTCTTTCATCCATTTTTTGTGCAACTTTCTCTAAAATAGTCGCACGATCATATGCAGATAATGTATTCATTTTTGTCATTGCATTTTTTGCAGCGGTAACAGCCTCTTTTACATCTTCTTCCGTGCCTTGTGCAATTTCCGCTAATGTTTCTTCAGAATATGGTGCATATAATGGTTTATACGTGTTTACAGATTTCCAATCTCCATTTATATATAAATGCTTTTTCATACTTCTTCTCCTTCCAAATATATGTATACAACAATACTTCACCTAGTGAAAGGTTTGACTTATGTCATTGTATCATAGCCCTTATCCCTCAAAAAACATTATGCTCAAAAAAACTCTGCTATATAGCAGAGTTTACGAGCTAATTTGCTCTTGTAACGAAATTTGTTTTTCATCTTCTAAAATAACAATCGATTCTACTATCTTTGTAACTTCTAATCTTTTTATATAATGTCCATCTAATTCTTTCACACAAAACTTATAATTTTCAATTTCAATGGAATCCTCTTCAGCAATCTCTATATTCTTCGTTAAAATCCAACCACCGATTGTATCAACACCATCATCATCAATCCCTAAACCAAATAACATATTCACTTCACTAACAAGTACTTTTCCCTCTAGTATCGTCTTCGTTTCACTAACCTTTTGAATTTCTGGCTGCTCATCCGTATCAAACTCATCCTGAATATCTCCAACAATTTCTTCCAGAATATCTTCAACAGTAACAAGTCCAGATGTTCCACCATATTCATCTATCAATATAGCAATATGTGTTCTTTCTTTTTGCATTTTTAAAAACAAATCATGAATTGGAATAGAATCGATAACTAAAATAATTGGTCTCATATATTGCTCTACTGTCTTCTTATTAACAGCTTTATGTTGTACAAATTCAGTAAAAATATCTTTAAAATTCACAAAACCTATTACGTGGTCTTTGTCGCCATCAACAACTGGATACCTTGTATATTTTTCACGAGACATTTTTTGCAAAGCTTCTTCAGCAGGCATCTCTTTACTTATAATATTCATTTCAGTTCGAGGTACCATTATTTCTTTTGCAATGCGATCATCAAATTCAAAAATTTTATTCACATATTTATATTCAGATTGATTAATCTCACCATTTTTATAACTTTCTGAAACTAACAACCGTAATTCTTCTTCTGAATGAACCTCATCATGTCCCTTCGGCGGTTTCAGCCCTAGCAGCTTCGTAATGATTCGAGCTGAACCATTTAATAGCCAAATGAATGGGAATGCAATACGATAAAAGAAAATTAACGGCTTAGAAACAAGTAAACTCACTTGTTCAGATTTTTGAATTGCAAATGTTTTTGGGGCCAATTCACCTATTACAACATGTAAAAAAGTAATTAACAAAAACACTAAAATTACAGCAAAAATGTCTGCTAGTTGAGTAGAGATATTCCAATTTGCAAAAAGCGTATCAAACATTTGCTTTAACGCAGGTTTACCAAACCACCCAATTCCTAAAGCTGTAACAGTAATTCCCAGCTGACAAGCAGATAAATATTCGTCTAAGTTTGTAATGACTGTTTTGACCGATGTTGCACGATTATTTCCTTCTGCAATTAAATAGTCAATTCGTGAACTTCTCACTTTAACAATTGCAAATTCTGCTGCAACGAAAAATGCCGTTAAAGCAATTAAAACAATCACTATACTTATACTATATATGTCCAAATACTTTTCCTTACTTACTTTGTAAGCAAGGAAGCCACCTCCTACTTAATTTTATTCAAGTGAAGTAAGCATTCTAATACTCTAACAAAATTCTACATTAGCAACCACCTTTTTATATATTATATGCATACATAAAAAAGATATTTATCATTATGATAATCTAATTCATTTACAATCGTCAAATTATTCTAAATGTTACGATAAAACATTTTTATTTAAACGAACTATTCTTCTCAACTCAATTTCGTGAAAAAACACTTTCTTTGCCGATTCCACACTTCTTTTGTCGCACTAGAAGGGAACTTACTTCATAGCTCGAAATCATTCAACAGGATATATATAGGAGGGATTATTTTGGAATATAAAACACCATTTATCGCAAAGAAATTAGGTGTTAGCCCAAAGGCTGTTGTCCGGATCGCACAACAATTAAATCTTACGATAGAGAAAAACAAATATGGCCACTTTATTTTCACACAAGAGGATGTCGATCAAATGTTAGAACACCATCGATTTCAAATAGAGCAATCTCAAAATTCTCAATCTACTCAAAAGGCTTCCTCAAATGAAGTTGAGGAATTAAAAACTCAAGTTAATACAATTGTTCAAAACATATTACCCAATGATTTTGAGCAATTAGCTGATCAATTAAACACTATTACGAGAAGACTTGATCGAATGGAAGAACAAATGCAAGATAAGGCAAATGATGTCGTCACGTACCAACTTTTACAACACCGTCGTGAAATGGAGGAAATGTTAGAGCGAATTCAAAAATTAGAAGCTGCCCTAACGAAAGAAGAACCCATTTATATTACTCCTGATTCAAAACCAACATATGAACGAGAAAAGAAACCGAAGCGCCGCAAAATGATTTTTAGTATATTTGGATTATAATTTTTAGACCCTTATTAAAATAATAAGGGTCTTTTTTAATGAAGAGTTATATCCTATACAAATATTATTCTCTTTATTATACATATTCACTTCGCTTTATTTCGTTAACATAATATTTTTACTGTATTCTGCAATTAATGCCTGTGCATGAGCATTCCCTTGAATCACATCACGAAATTCTTTTAAAGAATACAAATGCGTAACCCCTTTTCGAGCATGAATTCTTACTGGTACACCTTGTAAAGTATCATGAAACTGAAATGGATTATCTATTGGCTCAATTGGAAAACCAAGTGTAAGTAAATACATATACATTCTTTTTGTTACTGCTGCAATGTACCATTCAGCTTTTGTTTCTAACGCATGTATAAATAAAATAGCTGTTAGCCTTTTGAAATGTCCTCTCCCACGAGACGTTTTCGAAATACTTAACTTGCCTATTTCATATACATTCTTCAAATCTTTTACTAAATCATTTTTAGAAAACGGATAGAAAAACTCAGAATTTGATTGTTCAGGTATCGTATACTTAATACATTCTACTGTACCAATAGGATGTTCATCTTCTATTAATAAAAATCGTGATGGATTTAAATTACGTTCTACGAACATTAAGTTTCTTTCTTCACAAAAATCTCCCCATAGTTGCTCGAACCCAAAATGTTCTTCCTTTGTTTGAACACGCTGGAACATATTTAACCGCCTTTCCCATCGTCGCTCTGTTTTTGATAACGCTTTCACTATCTATCATATAAGAACAAATCTTCGTATGCAACTAAAAATATTTATGACTTATTATATTCTGCAAAATGAATTAGATTCCAATTTAATCGACTTTTATCCCGCGCTCACATTCCTTTTAATAACACATTTGTAGCACTTTTCAAATCTAAATTACATTATGTTTCTTTCCATACAGCATATAATTCTTCTTAATCTAAAGAAATCCTTTATGAAAAAGGATTTCTTTTACTTCTTAATGCTTTTTAACCATTTTTCAAAAATTTGTATCATCCCATGTTTTCCAGCTAATTTCTCTTCCCCTTGTTTCGTCTTATATGGATATAACTGCAAGAAAACACCGCATCCAGACTCAATTTTTTTACTATGCATATGGCTTCCTGGATATACACAAATGACTTCATAAATTGACCTTCGATAATAGACTCGCTTTCCATCCTGTTCTTCTACATACTTTATAGACCAGTACTTATACATTTGCTCAGTTGCTTTCGTATTTCCGACGTGCTGAAAAATATTGTACATTGGACTATACTTCACTTCAATAATAATAGAAGATTTATATACGTATTTCCCATCTTCTTTTACATAACAGTCTAAGCGAATATCTGGCTTCTTCGTATCCTCACCATTGTAAAAATTACTACCTTTACTTAATGCAATAAGAGGATGTGTTTCAATTAAGTCATTAAATGCAACATGCACCTTTATATCATCTCGTTCTAAAACTACTGTCGTTCCATCTTGTAATCCATCTACATAAAAATGTTCTTGTATTTGTTCACGGATAGAGTTTCTAGCTTCAAAACCAATTTGCTCTAAAATTGAAATAACGATAAAAAAAGCGTAATATTCATACACTAAAAACGTTGGCTTATAAACAAATAATAACGATGGAGATTGATCCGTATATTGCGGGAGTACTTCTAAATGATGTAGTAATTGTTGATGTGGTATCGGTAAATCATGTAAGTTCATGTTACTTGTTTCAGTAACTTCCCTCCAAAACGAAGAATGCATTAACATTTGAAAGTATTGTACATTTTCATGCACAATATGCGCCAATATTTTATATTCTTGTATTTTCATTGAGCTCTTTCGTAAATCGGCTTCTTTTAGTAAATGTATATTTTTATATTTTTGCTTCTCTCTATCAGTTACCGATCCATTACGCTCAATTGTTTGTATAATCGTTTTTACGGCTTGAAACTCTTCTGATTTTTTCTTTTTTTCTCTTTCTAAGATTTCAATTGTTTGACGTAAAAAACTTTTTGCTTCAATTAAATAATGATAAAATTGCATCGCTTTATATTTAAGAAATGCATTTTCCTTACTATTTTTTTGTTCCATAAACTTACGATTATAATATTTGGCATAAGGTTTTCGTTCTGCTACTATAGTTCCTTTTCTTGTTGGCCTTCGCTCTTTTCCTTCCCATTTATATTCATTTATAAATTTTGAGCTTGATTCTATTTTCTTAAAGATTTGCTTTATCATTTTCATTTTTTGGGGTAACTTTCTAAGTAACACTAAATAAGAAGAATCCTCAATATCGCTAAGTGCAGAGAAGGTCTTTTTATAGTAACCTCTATCCAAAATCAACTCATTTAAAATTGACTTCACATAGTCTTGAATCATTTCAAATTGATCATCAAAAAAGTTTTTCGGTACGATTTGAAATGCGCCATAATACGTTGTATCTTCTATACGCACTTCAAAATGGTATAAACCACAGCGCCATGGATAAAAGAATTCTGTTTTCCCATGTTCATATATTAATACTCTTTGTTTTTTTTCATTTATTTCATATTGAGCCTCTTTTATATTTTTCTGTCCCTCATATACTTTATTCCATATAAAAGTAATATTCATTGGAATTTCATAATTGTACTGCAATCTTATTGGTTTTAATTCTTGTACTTTATAAATACATTGAACTAATGCTGTAGTAGATGTACAAAGACGATTTAATAAAATATAATCTCCTTTCCCCTCATTTCCAATGATTAACTTTAATACAAAAGGGAGCGTTTCATTCGTATCAACGATTTTTGTTTCGTAACGCCCTTCATTTTGCATATCCATACAGCTCCAGTTCTCTACGTTTTTCTCGTATATATGCTAAAGAGTGTTCAAATGTAGATACTCTGTTTGCAAGTGCAGATTGCAAAAGAGGTACTAAGGTCGCCCCCCTTTTTGCTTCTTCAGAAAGTAAAGGCCCAACCATCATTTCGGTCCCTCTGATTTTCGTCAATACACGCTGCTTTATTTGTAAATCAAACCCCTCTTCTCTACTGATCATATAGGTATGGTTATTTTGGAACGGTATGTTTTGCAAATAAGTCGCAATTGCATTTGCACATCGGAAAGAAATTCCCTTAGACGCGTCATGTGATGACAATACGACATGCAACTTATCTAATAGCTCTAATTCTTCTTCAGAAAACACTTCAATCATCGCTTTATTTCTCATCCAATTTATCCGAAATTCTCCCGCTGTTACTTTCAAAGGTGGATGTAATACGACTTTCCCCTGTTCCATGTCCATCTCACAAAACGGAATTTTCTGTAACGTTATTAGGTTCGTTCGATCTAATAATCGATCAGAGAGCTCTTTTGTTGTTTCATCAAAATTCACAGTACCTACAAATATAATATTTTCTCCAATTTCAATTGTTGATGGAATTGAATTCTCTATGTCCTGTACACCCTCATACAAGTTTAAAATACGATTTTTTGTTTCAAGTTCAAGAACAGATAGAAACGGAGTAAACCAATGCTCAATATGAGACATGTTCATTTCATCAAAAACGATTATATACAGTTGATTTGGATTTTCTTTCGCCTTCATTAACGTCCTAACTAACTTCGTTTCACTTTCAATAAAAGTACCATTTGGATGAAGGTAACCAAGTAAATCATGTGGTTCTTGATACGATGGCGAAATCGGAATCCAAACCAACTCTTCCCCATACTGTAACCCTAATGCTTCTGCATAAGTTTGCACAAAACGTGATTTCCCAATGCCCGGTATACCACCAAGAATCGTTAACATATTTGTTTTTACACTTATATGAAAATTATAAATATCCGTTTCATCCAAATATAACCCTTTATTATGCACCATACTTTGTACATACTGTAAAAAAGACGATTCACGCTCATCCCATTCCCATTCATCTTTTTGTACTTTTATATCCTCTACTTCAACTAGCTTACCTTCTTCATGCATTCGTTTTTTTAATTGCTCATACACATAATCACTTACAAAATATAATTGATCTTCTACCGCTATTTCTACATACTTCGGCCAGTCACTGCAGTTTATATATTTACATTCACGTTTCTGTTCAAAATAGGCGATTGAGCTAATTGATGACTTTAGGGATATGTTTCCGTAAAGTCTTCCATCGTGCCACAATAATTCGGGAGGCTCAAAGTCTTTCGGAAATTTTGGCATAAGAAATGATAAATAACCGTTGCTAAGTTTTCGTTCTAAAGATTCTCTTTTTTTATTATTTGTAACTTTAGGTGCCGGAATCATTTTATAGCTGCTTGCTATTTCTTTCGGTTCTTCTGTACATATTAACTCCACGTATACATTTCCTCTTTCATAATAAAGACGAAACATTACTAGTTGCTTTTCTAATTTCCTCTTCTTTAATTCCGAAAAGATTTTTTCATTCTTTTTATTGCTACATAACCCTTCAAATACATATGGTTCATTTGTAAATTGTTCCTGTAAAGTGAATGGTATTGGCGATAAGCATTGTACAAAGAAATTCTCTCCACTCTTCTCTTTCTCAGCTTTTGTAAATTTCCCTAAAAATCTCATATAGTACATTCGTTTTATAAAACTTGGCTGAAGAGCTTTATGTAATTTCACCTTAGTCACCTTCTTTTTTCATACTATTCTTAGTGTATGAAAGAAACGAAAAACTAGAAATAAAAAACCTGACGTTATCCGCCAGGTTCAAAATAAAAACTTATATTAATGAGAAGGAAATGCTTTTTTCTCCTGTAAAATTGCATTATGAGCAATTTTCATTTTCGCAAGTACGTAACGTAATCGATCTTCAGCGTTTTCATCTTTACTTATTTGTAATTCCGCCAAATTTTCAACAGAACTTGCTAAATTTTCAATGACTCCTCTTAGTTCAGGATGATGATTAAAAAAAGATTCTTGCACTAATACTTTCCTTAACTCACTAGCTAAATCAATTATTCTAGACAACTGTTCTTTTTCTTCCATTCTCATCCCTCCTGAATATCTTATGTAGTAAATATTCTCTAAACAAAGAAAAAAGCCCTTTAAATGAAAAGGACTTTTTACATTTTTATATTTCCAGTTAATAACATATATATTGATGTGATAGCCGCAACAATAATTGCCCACATCACATACTTCTCTACACCTACAAAGCAACGGTTCCCTTGTTCTTTTCTTGCAAATGTGTAAACAATAATTCCAATTCCATACACAATTGAAACGAGTAGTAAATTCTTTAAACCAGCTGCATAAAGAAGCCATACAGAGTAAATAGAAGCAATTAAAGCTAACGCTCCGTTTTTTAATTTAGCGTCTTTTAGCTCGTTTGTAATGACTAATTTAAATTGGAATAACGCTGATAATAAATATGGTAATAAAATTGATGTTGAGGCAATGAAATACATAATTTGATATGTTGATTCCGAAAACAAAACGATGATAAATATAGTTTGGGTAACACCATTTGAAATCCATAATGCCATGTGCGGTGTTTGCTTTTTATTTGTTTTCGTAAAGACTTTCGGAAATACGCCATCTTTTCCTGCCACATGAGAAATTTCAGAAACAAGTAAAAACCAACCAATTAATGTACCGACAAGTGAAGCAACTAATCCGATGTTAATCGCAACTGCACCCCATGGACCAACAACGTGCTCTAATACATGCCCCATTGAAGGGGTTTCTAACACAGAAAGTTCGCCTCTTGTCATAGCTCCCATTGACAGGACAGAAATTAAAATATAAATGGACATTACTAAAATAAGTCCCAATACTGTTGCCTTTCCAACATCTCGACTATTCTTCGCTCTTCCAGATAATACAACTGCTCCTTCAACTCCAATGAAAACCCAAAGTGTTACAAGCATTGTATTTTTCACTTGACCAAGTATAGCGGAAAGTGAGATCGTTCCTTCCCCCCAAAAATCATGTGTAAATGTGTCCCAGCGAAAGGCTGTTACCATTACAACAATAAATAAAACGATTGGAACTAACTTCCCTATTGTTGCGATCACATTCATAATAGAAGCTTCACGAATTCCAAATAAAATTAAAAAATGAAGTGTCCATAATAAAAGTGATGCCCCAACGATAGACGCAACATTATTTCCTCCTTTGAAAATTGGAAAGAAATAACCTAATGTACTAAACAGTAACATAATTGTTGCGACATTACCTAAGATTCCTGCTAGCCAATATCCCCAAGCACTATTAAATCCAATATATTCACCGAAACCAGCACGTGCATAACTATAAATTCCACCTTCAAGTTCCGGTTTTTGTCTTGCTAACGTTTGATATACGAGCGCAAGTGGAATCATTCCCATCGCTGTAATACACCAGCCAATTATTATTGCACCACTGTTTGCTCCTACTGCTAAATCATGCGGTAAACTAAAAACACCGCCACCAACCATTGTTCCAACTACTAATGCGATTAATGGAAAAAATCCTAACTTCTTTTCTATTTGTACCACCCCATCTGTCATTCTAGGTGTTATGTTCGTTCAACTATTAAAGTCACCTTTTTCTCTAATAGACGTTTCTCTTATATTTTTTCAGGAAAACATTACTTATTCTAAAAGAAAATGAGCAAAAATGGAATACTTTTTTGAAAAAATGTATAAGTATGCACAAAAAAACCGCTCATTTTGTAATGAACGGCCATTTCAAACATATAAATTTGTATATTTCTTGTAAATTTAACGAAGTAACTTCTCTTTTTGTAAAAATTGTTTTGCGACTTCTTCACTACTTTTACCATTTACGTTAACTTCATAATTCATTTTTCGCATTTCTTCATCTGTAATCTTTCCAGATAATTTATTTAATACCTTTTCAAGTTCAGGATATTTCTGTAACGTTTCTTTTCTTAATAATGGTGCTCCTTGATAAGGTGGGAATAACCCTTTATCATCTTTTAGCACTTTCAGTCCGTATTGCTCCAATTCACTATCTGTTGAATATGCATCAATTACGTTAACATCTCCAGATTCAATTGCGCTATAACGCAGCTTCGGCTCCATCGTTTTAACATTCGAGAACTTATAGTTATATAATTTTTGCATTCCTTTATAACCATCTTCACGATCAGCAAATTCCAATGTAAATCCTACTTTGGCTTCCTGCGCAACATTCCCTAAATCAGAAATTGTATTTATATTCTTTTGATCTGCTATTTTTTTCGGCATAGCTAGTGCATATGTATTGTTATACTCCATTGGCTTCAACATAATCATATTATATTTCTTTTCCATTCCAATGCGAGCCTGCTCATATACTTCATCACGATTTGTACTCTTTGGTTCTTCTTTCACGAAAGTAGATAAAGCTGTTCCTGAAAATTCTGGGTATATATCTACTTCTCCTGATTTCAACGCTTCAAATACAAATGCTGTTTTCCCAAGACCTGGTTTTAATTGTACGTGTAAATCTGTATCTTGTTCAATAAGCTGCTTATACATTTGAATTAAAATTTCAGGTTCTGATCCAAGTTTGCCCGCAATAACAATATCTTTCTTTTCTGTACTCCAAAGAAATGGAGAAGCAATCATTATACAAACAATACATATCGTCAATATAACACGCTTAGAAGAGCGTTTCGGTCGTTCAAGTATGCGAAGTACTATATCAAAGAATAAAGCGAGTAACGCGGCTGGTACGGCCCCTAAAATGATAAGCGCATGATCATTTCGATCTATACCTAATAGTATAAGCTTACCGAGCCCACCTGCACCAATGAGAGCTGCTAATGTAGCCGTTCCAACAATTAATACCATCGCTGTACGAATACCAGCCATAATGATAGGCAATGCAAGAGGAAGTTCTACCTTCCACAATCTTCTCCAACTATTCATCCCCATAGCTTTCGCGGCTTCTATTAAAGATTCATCTAATTCCCTTATTCCTGTATATGTATTTCGTAAAATAGGTAATAGTGCATACACAACTAATGCGATAATCGCTGGAAGTTTTCCGATTCCTACTAATGGAATTAATAGTCCGAGTAATGCAAGTGATGGCACTGTCTGCATTACTGCAGAAGTTCCTATTATAAATTCAGCCATTCGTTCTTTTCTTGTTAATAAGATGCCAAGTGGCACCGCTATAATTACTGCAAAAAATAATGAAATAAGCGATATTTGTAAATGCTCACTTAATGCAGTTAGTAATTCTATTTTTCGTTCTTGGAACGTTTGTATAAAATTAGTCACTGTTTAGCCTCTTTCCTTCATTTGTTCAACAATGTAATTGACAATGTGACGACTTGTTAACGCTCCAATATATTGACCGTTTTTTTCAACTGGAACGACCTCCTCATCACGCACACGAACTAACGCTTCTTGTAAAGAAGAATGTAATGATAGCGCCTGCCCTTCTAATTGCACACTTTGATCAAGTGGCAATACATCTGCTATACTTTTCCCCTCATACCAAGTTCGCCCACGATTTCCAATGAATTCCTCTACAAATTCATTTTTCGGATTATGTATAATTCCTTCTGGTGTATCTAGTTGAACAACTTTTCCTTCTTTCATAATACAAATGCGATCTCCAAGTGATAATGCTTCTTGCATATCATGTGTTACGAATACGATTGTTTTTTGAATCTTTTTTTGCAACTGTACAATATCCTTCTGAAGCTGTTCCCTACTTAATGGATCTAACGCACTAAATGGTTCATCCATAAGAATGATTTTCGGGTTTGCAGCTAATGCTCGCACGACACCGACACGTTGTTTTTGTCCTCCTGACAATTCATCAGGCATACGATTTCGATAAATATCCGGATCTAATCCAACCATATGTAACAAGTCATCGACGCGTGCTTTAATTTCTTTTTTGCTCCATTGCCTCATTTCAGGAACAACTGCAATATTTTCAGCAATTGTCATATGAGGAAACAAAGCAATCTGTTGCAACACGTATCCTATATCCCAACGTAATTCGTTTATATTATATTGTTGAATATCTTTTCCATCGATTAAAATCGATCCTTCAGTCGTTTCGATTAAACGATTAATCATCTTCATTGTCGTTGTTTTCCCGCAACCACTCGGACCGATGAGAACAAAAAATTCTCCCTTTTTAATTTCTAAATGCAATGAATCCACTGCTTTCGTGCCATCTTCATACGATTTTGACACATGATTAAATTGAATCACAAATACAACTCCTTTACTGTTGTTTCCTTTATTTTGATGGAATATGGCATTCATTTCAAATGATACGCTTTTAAATTAAAAAAGAGCTCACATTTGAGCTCTAACGGTCGAACAATATTGTTTTCATTATAGCAGCATATTCGCGAACATACATTTTTCTCTTAGAACGAATTGGTGTTTCAGCAGCTAGTGCCTCCATCTTCATGCCTAAACGCTTTGCAATTATTTTCGTTCGATATAAATGATACGTATTACTTACAACTACCGCATGTTTCACATTATATAAATCCATACTAAACTTTAAGTTTTCATACGTATTTGTAGATTGATCTTCTATTAAAATACGACTCTCATCTATACCGTGTACCATTAAATAGTTTCTCATGCTGTGAGCTTCCGGTATATCTTCATCTTCTCCTTGACCACCTGAAACAATTACTTTCGCTTCAGGATGGGAAAATAAATACTCCAACGCTACATCCAAACGATTTTGAAGAGATAAAGACGGTCTATCTCCAAATAACTTTGCACCCAGTATAAGAACGTACGGAGAGTGATAGCTCAACTTTTCACGAGCAACTTTGTTCATTCTAAACGTCATATAAATGATATATAGTGGCGGTAATAATAAAATGATAAGAAAGATCCATTTGTTCATAAATAAGTTTGCACTCCCTTTCTTTTTATTATACAGAAAAAGAAAGGGCGGCAGAAGTGTTTTTTAAACGATTGATTTATTAGAAACATTCGCCGCTACTTTACGTTGTGATAGTACATAATAAATAGCGATTCCTAATGAGAAGATCAATATGCAGCTTAATACGTAAAATGGAAGCATTACTCCGGCTTTAGATACACCCGCTGTAAACAGCATTAATAATACAATTCGTATTCCAGTACCAATTAGGCGAAATAAGCTGTCTACACGTCCCATTACTTCGTTTGGAATTTCCTCCATCATCAATACATTTCTCGCCACTCTTGTACCCGCATTTCCAACTGCTTGAAAAATTGCAAGTCCATATAAGAAAATTACGGAAGGTTCAATAATCATTGCGGTAATTGAAATTACATAAATGGACATCGTCATAACGATTGAAACTTCTGTTTTTACATATTTCATTATGAGTGGAATACAGATTCCTGCAACAACCGCTCCGACACCGTACATCATCCCCTCTATTGCGTATACAGAGGCATTGGCTTTAAGTATATCCGAAATATAAACTGGTATTAAATAATTTGCCATCATAACACCTATAAACGGCATATAAGTGGCCAGTAAGAACCAAAAGAGCTTAGGACGTTTTTTCATAAAGTGAATTCCTTCAAACAATTGCTTCTTAAATGTTATTTTTCTTTTCACTTCTTTTTTCTTTACGTATGGTATACATAAGAAAAGAAAAAATGCTCCAGCAAAAGTTAACATGTCTACTAACAAAATCCACTTCAAAGATACAATTTCAATTAAGAAGCTCGCGGCCGCTCCAGAAATAACTTGTGTTAACTGTCCTTGTATTTCCATCGTTCCACTTAAACTTTTATAATGTTCTGCTTGAAATATCTCTTGGTTGAACGCAAATATTGTAGGATAAAATAATAAATAGTAGAATGATCCGGCTATATAAATAAGAATATAGTGAATAGAATGATAAGGTTGCCCAGCAAATCCCCATATAACCATTATTCCGATTACGGCTATTCCGATTCCTTCGTTACATAGCAATAAAGATTTTCTTGAAAAACGATCAATACTTTGCCCAATGAATGGTGTTAATAAAAACATAATGAGGGTTGCAATGATAGAAACATAACCAAATGTTGTCTCTCCTCCACTCTCTTTAATTAACAGCCAAGGAATCGTTATCATAACAATCCCGGAACCAATAGCAGATAGACTATTGGCTCCTAGAATGTAATACAAGCGAGAATCATGATAAAGTGAGGACATATCATTCCACTCCTAGTTGTTTTTTCACCTCTTTATATACGCTCATATATGCTTTCAATTCTTTAACTACATCATGAATTAATGGTTTTGCATCTTCCCCAAGTTCACCATCTTGCACATGTAATCCATCAAGCACAACTTGTTTTGGAATTGCATTTGCATAAACACCTCTAGCGACCGTTCGCATGCTGTTTAATGCATTTATTCCACCTTTACCGCCACCAGCAACCGCTAACAACGCAACTGGTTTATGAATAAATTCACTACTACTTAAGTAATCTAAAGAGTTTTTCAGCGCACCGCTCATCGCATTATGATATTCTGGTGTACATAATACAACCCCATCCGCAGCTTTCACTAACGTTTTTAATTTTTTTACTGCCTCTAAATCACGTTGCGACTCTTCTCCATTGTATAAAGGTAACTCCTCAATTGCTAAATCATATAATTCCCCTTCAAATTGATCCGCAATATATTTTGCCACCACGCGAGTTCTACCAAATTTTCTTGGTGTACCGTTAATAACGACTAGTTTCATGATTATTTCTCCCCTTTGTTTTCAAGTTCTACTTATATATTATCAGAAATTTCTATACAAAACACAATATAAAGAGTTAACTTGTTTCATAAAATAGTATGATAAACAAAAAAGAACTCATACTTTCGTATGAGTTTCGTACAATTACTTTGATTCATCTCTCATGCTCAATGTACCTAAACTTTCATTTGCTTCAAAATGATTATATGCTTTTTCCGCTAATCTTTTCCGTTCTTCTGGTAATTCTATATATTTCATTACGTTTTCAATTATTTTTTCGTACGGAGTAAATACAATTCCTGGCCACTCTACCTCATCTTCTGGATTACTATTTTCGGAAATAATAAATTTCTTATTCGCAACTGCATAAGACACGCGAGGTGTTTCAAGAATTCCTGATAAGTAAAAATGAATATTTAATATAATTTTAGCTCTAGCAATCAATTCATTTCTAACAATTCCCCACGCATTATTTTTAAAAACTATATTTAAATTCGGGGCAATCGCTTTTAGATGATCAAAAATAGCTTGTCGCCTCGGATTAAGAGCACCTATAAACAGAATATCAATATCTTCAATAATCTCATCTTCAAACGCATCTTTTTTTATTTCCAAAGTTGGAGCATAGTTCATTTCTACATGTTTTATTTCTTTTCCTACCCCTTTTTGTTGAAGCCATTCTATATTTTGTTTACTATAATCCCAAATCACTCTATCTTTTAATAATATTAAATAAAGGGGATGCGCATATGGACTTCCTTCGTATAGCTGTTCTAAATTATAAATAATTGCATCTTTCGGAAGAAGATTCGGGTTATATGCGTATGTATGTGCTCCAAAAACAACTGTATTCTTTGCATTTTCCAGTATTGTTTCTGATATAATTACTGTATTTCCCTCCTGCTCCAACCGCCACTTTAAAGCTCGCGCAACATCTATGAAACTACCGTATGTCTTTGGGCATATAAAAAGACAATAATCATATTCTTTATTCAAATAAACTTCCATTAATCTTAAATTATTTTTATATAAATCTACATCTGGATGTTTAAGTACCAACTCATTTGCATGTTTTCTTGCTACTTTATATAATCCAGCATAATAAGCAGCGATGCATCTTCTTAATTCGATTCTTTCCCGGTCCTCATCTAATACATCCATATTTAAAAGAAGATTTGCGATACAATACGCTTTTAAATGATCACGATCATAATAATAGTCTAGTAGTGGCATCAATTCTTCATACGTATTTCCATGCACCGATTCTCCTAGTTCAATCGCCCATCTCATTAATTCCATGATTACTCCACTACTCCTTTAACCGAAAATGTATTTAATAAAATTTCGCATTATTCTCTACTATATTTGCTATATGAAATGGAATCTTTTCTTTTATCGATTCCAAATACTTTTGCGACACCGCCCCTAAATGTTTTTTATGAGGTATATAGAAAGCACTAATAGAAATTTCATAGTCAAATAAGTAATCATACACATGATAATCTACAAATAGTAGATCATCCTTTGGAAAAGGAATTTCCTTCCCTTGCAGAGCATACATCAAAGCAATATTGTTTTGAGATCGTAATCGATACAACCTTGCAAGTTGGTATAATGGTTCAGCCCGGGTTGGTCTATATTCCCAAGCTTTTTGAAAATAAAAAACAGCTAATGCTAAATATTGCTCTTCTTGCCCTTTAACAGTTTCTTTTTCATCAGCATCTGTCACTTCATTTTGTTTATTTGCTGAACGATTTGCTAACTGCTCATAACAAAATCCTATTCGCAATAACGAATAGAATACCTCTTCAACCCATCCTCCTGCTTCCACTCGTTTTTTATACCATTTAATTGAATTCTCAAATTGACTTAAATGAAAATAAGTCTGAGCTAAATAAAATAAATATCTTATATGCAAATCTGGCGTTGTTTCTGGGTCGTTTATTCCTTGTAACAACAACCTCTCATCTCTTTCAAATTTATCAGCTTTGCTCCCGCCATCTCCGGGATCATTCACGACAAGAGTCTCTAACCGAGCTACCCTCGTATTGTAATTCGCTCCAACTTTTGAACGATCTATATCCCAATACTCATGAGTAACACCGACAGATTTCCATGGTAAAGAAGCTTTCAAAAGACGTGTAAGCCAATATTTAATATGAACATCATATTGTAATGTAAGATAATGATCTTCCGTTAAGCTCGTTTTATCGAAATTCGGATCAACCTCTAAAATCATATCCGCATCTAATATTAATAAATAATCTGCTTCTGGGTATGTTTTTTGCGCTAACGAAACAGCTAAGCTTCTGTTATAACCAAAGTTTTTAAACGGCTCATGATGAACCGTCCCAGGTATCTCATTTTCCTTACACCAATTTTCAATAATTTCAGGCGTATTATCCGTCGATCCAGTATCACAAATAGAAACAAAGTCTACAATTGATTTTGTTGCATTTAAACATCTTTCCATAATTCTAGACTCATTTTTGACGATCATACAAAGACATAACTTTTTTTCTTTCTTTACAGACTTCACTTGCTCATTTCCCATTTAACCACCTCATATTTTATTAACACGCTCTTCTCATATGTAACAACATTTCTTAGCTATACTGATGACATAAGCACCCTTTTACTATTTATGAAAACTTCATTTTATTTATTCTTACTTTTATGTTGAGATATATTTCATGCAGCGCTTTATATTTGATACAATCAATACAAAAAAACATAATGCGGGAATCCGTACATTTCAAAGTCTAAGAGGAGGTTATATTTTGTTGGATTACATTTGGCTAGATGACAAATCACCAATTTTAGAACAACTACCAAGCACCTTTAAATCTGCAGCTATATTGCTACACCCTTTTGTCCAAATGCCTTTAGGATGGGAAAAGTCTGTGAGAAAAAGACCATATGAGCACATCTATCCTAGCGCTGAAGAAATCATTCATAATGGGAAATCCGTTTCTTGGAAGGAAATGATGTCTTATAGTGGATTACATTCATACGCAGAATTAGCAATGGCCCTGTTGACTTCCATTGGTGCTTATACAGAAGAATATAAAAGAGAGGATTTAGCCGAAAAGCTATATTCAAACTTAAAAAAAGATCTTTATTATCCAACAGAAGATTATACGTCTATATTTTTATTACATAAATTACTTAAACTCCTCGGTTCTAAAGGTGCAAAAAATTTATATTTCTCTGAACCAATTCTTGATACAAACGGATTATTAGAGGTAAATAATACTACTCCATTAGATATTTGGGACATTAGCAATAATGAGTTAATTATTACTGGCGAAGATAATGAGTATGCGTTTATGAGTATATTCGATTCCTTTACAACCTTATTATTAGCTAAAGAAGAAAATATAGAATATATTGTTCATTCAATGAACGTTGAAGCTGTCATTTGTGACAAAAAAACGATGATTGATTGGTATTTTTAAATTAGTAATTTCTTAAACTATAAAAAAGAAACTTGCGCTTATGCACAAGTTTCTTTTCAAAAACATCCTTATTTTTTCACAACTTCATGTCCACCGAACTGATTACGTAGTGCTGAAACTACTTTTCCATGGAATGTATCATCTTCCTGAGAACGATAGCGCATAAATAATGACATAGCGATTACTGGTGCTGCAGCTTGAAGTTCAAGTGCAGTTTCAACAGTCCATTTTCCTTCTCCTGAAGAGTTCATTACACCTTTAATGCCATCTAGTTTCGGATCTTCTGCAAATGCTTTTTCAGTTAAGTCCATTAACCAACCACGGATAACTGATCCATTCGCCCATACTTTTGCAACATCTTCATAATTGAAATCAAAGTCACTCTTATCTAGTACTTCAAATCCTTCAGCGATTGCTTGCATCATGCCGTACTCAATACCGTTATGAACCATTTTTAAGAAATGACCACTACCAACACGGCCAGCATAAGAATAGCCATTTTCTACTGCTAAATCTTTAAATAAAGGTTCTAATTGGTCGTAAATTTCTTTTTCTCCACCAACCATTAAGCAAGCACCGTATCTAGCTCCTTCTACACCGCCTGATGTACCGATATCTACATAATGTAATCCGAAGCTTTTTGCTTCTTCAGCACGGCGTAACGTATCTTTATAGAATGAATTTCCGCCTTCAATAACGATATCACCTTCATCTAATAACGGATAAACATCTTTTAGTACTGACTCTACAACTTCTCCTGCAGGCACCATTACCCAAATTGTACGAGGAGCTTCTAATTCAGCGATCATTTCTTTTAATGTATGACGTGCAGTAATTCCTAGTTTTCCTGCCTTTTCAACAAGCTCTTTATTTACATCGTATACAACTACTTCATGCTTGTCTTCATATAAGTGTTCAGCTAATGGGAATCCCATTTTTCCTAATCCAATTAAACCTAGTTTCATATTAATCAATCTCCTATTCTATACAAATATATTTAATATCGAAATTAGCCCAAGTGCTACTACAGATAATATAGTCTCCATTGCAGTCCATGTTAATAATGTTTCTTTCACAGTCATTCCGAAATACTCTTTAATCATCCAAAATCCTGAATCATTCACGTGTGATAAAATTAATGACCCTGCACCAGTTGCAAGTGCTAATAATTCAACATTTACACCTGGTGTGCTTGCTGCAATCGGCGCAACAATACCAGCTGCTGTCATCATAGAAACAGTTGCCGATCCAGTTGCAATTCGAATAAGTGCCGCAATTCCCCACCCTAATAATATCGCTGAAATATGTGATTCTTTCGCCATATCTGCAATTGTCGTTCCAATTCCAGAATCTAATAATACTTTATTAAATGCACCGCCTGCACCAATCACTAACAATATGTTTGCAATAGGTCCAAGGCAATCATTTGTAAATTGTAACACTTTATCTTTTGAGAAACCTTTTGCATATCCAAGACTAAAGAAAGAGTAAATGGTTGCAATTAATAAAGCCACAATCGGATCTCCAATAAAGTGTAATACTTGTGCTAGTTGACTCGTTTTATTTAATGCAACTTCTGCTATTGATGCACCAAGCATAAGAAATACTGGAAGTAAAATTGTAAACAATGTATTCCCAAAGCTTGGAAGCTCTTTTTTATTATCTTTTTCAATAAATTGCTCCGCTATATCTAATGGTACTTCCTTATGTATACGAGCACCAATCCATTTCCCGTAAAGTGGACCTGAAATAATTGCAGTTGGAAGTCCGACAATTAATGCATATAAAATTGTCTTCCCTACATCTGCTTTAAAAATACCAACTGCCGCCATTGCCGCTGGATGCGGCGGCACTAGTCCGTGCACAACGGATAGTCCTGCTACTAGCGGGATACCGATTGTAATAAGTGATACCCCTGTTTCTAATGCAATTGTAAATACTAACGGAATTAATAGTACAAATCCAACTTGGAAAAATACCGGAATCCCTACTAAAAATGCAACGAACATCATCGCCCAGTGAACTCGTTTCTTCCCAAAACGATTAATTAATGTGTTAGCGATACGTTCAGCACCACCAGATTCGGCCATCATTTTTCCAAGCATCGTTCCTAGTGCTAAAACTATTGCTAAAAATCCTAACGTATTACCAAGTCCTAGTTTAATAGAATCAATAATTCCTGGATCTTTTGGTGAAGTTCCAATTAAAGGCATTCCCATTGCTAATCCTACACCAATTGCTGTTAAAATTAATGCGACAAATGGATGCCATTTTACTACCGTAATAAGTAAAAGTAGTATGACAACTGCCGCTAGTACGATCCCAACTACCATTTCTCCCAATCCCCCTATTTTTTACGTTGGAAAGCAGCTATACAATCAAATTCTTCTTTCAAGCGATTGTAAAGTCGTTCATACATATAAAACATTTCTAAATATATAGCCGTATTTTCTTTATTCGGTACATGATGATGGACAATATCAATCCAATCCTTTACCTCTTCAAGAGAATCAATTTTTCCTACAGCATACAAAGCAACTGCCGCTGCCCCAAGCGCAGATGCTTCATGACTTTCAGGTACAAGCAATTCTTTTCCCATCATATCGGACAACATTTGTCTCCAAAATGCAGATTTTGCAAACCCTCCTGAAACTCGTATTTCAGTAAGTGGCCCTGTACAATCCCTGATTGCGAGTGCTACTGAATATACACTCATACAAACACCTTCCATCACTGCACGTATAAAATGTTCTCGCTTATGTTGAAGATTGATTCCAAAGAATGTACCACGAGCATTTGCATTCCAGTAAGGTGCGCGTTCTCCAGATAAGAAAGGTAAGAACAATAGCCCATCCGCTCCAGCTGGTACGCTTTCTGCATATTTAATTAATAAATCATAAGGATCAATGCCGAGCTTTCTTGCTACTTCTTGCTCTGGACTACCAAATTCATCACGTAACCATCTCAGTAATATTCCGCCGTTATTCGTTGGACCACCGATTACCCAGTGCTCATCTGTTAATGCGTAACAAAACGTTCTCCCTTTCTCATCTGTATTTATATTTGATGAGATTGTTCGAACCGCACCACTCGTTCCAATCGTAATTGCAGCCGCACCCGGTGATATCGCACCAACTCCTACATTTGCAAGAACCCCATCACTTGCTCCGATGACAATTGGTGTTTCTGCACTTATCCCCATCTTCTGTGCTAATTCTGGCTTCATACCTGATAAAATATATGTAGTTGGTACAGGGGTTGATAATTTTTCTGGTGACATATGTAACATAGTTAAAACATCTTTATCCCAGTTTAATGTTTCTAAATTAAATAACCCCGTAGCAGAAGCAATCGAATAATCAACTACGTAGCGTGAAAATAATTGGTAAATCACATACTCTTTAATGGAAATGAATTTATAGGCACTTGTATATAACTCTGGTTCCTCTTCTTTCATCCATAACAATTTAGAAAGTGGTGACATCGGATGAATCGGTGTACCTGTACGTCTATAAATTTCATGCCCATTCATTTGTTGTAATAATTTTTCTGATTGCTTCGTACTTCGATTATCTGCCCAAATGATAGAACGCGTTAATGGCGCACCATTTTCATCTACTGCAATTAATGCGTGCATAGCTGTACTAATACCGATTGAAGAAATATCTTCTGGTAATACATTACCTTTTTCAATGGCAACGCTTACACTTTTGTATACAGCGGCACATATTACATCAGGATCTTGCTCAGCCCATCCTACATTCGGTTGAATAATTGGGTAATCGATTGCATGTGATGCAATGACTTTTCCTTTTTCTGTGAACACAACCGTTTTTGTACTTGTGGTACCGATATCAATCCCGATTACTCTCCCCCTTGTTTCCATGCGAATCTTCCCTTCATTTCTAGCAAAATACGATTTAGTAAACCGTTTACATGAATTAGTATATAAAATATTTTTTCATTTATCAAGTTGTAAAAAGAAAATTTTTTTCATATCAAAAAATAAATCCCCTCATTCCATTTCACTTATATACTACATTTAGCTTTTCCATGGGGTAAAATTACGTTATATTCGTTACGCAATACACTCTTTCCTCTCATTAACAACACATACATAGTCCTCCATACGTTCTACTTATTTGCTTGAAGAAAGAGTTGAAAAGCAATATTCATTTTTAGCGGTCACGTAACATCACCATCCAGCCAAGAAAAGTAACTAACCGCAGAATGAGAATTCTGTGCATTTTGCTCTTATTTATTGTTTTAGGTTCACTAGTCTTTTATCTTGATAAACATAGAGCGTGGCCCCCCTACTATCACTTTTTTACCTTGTAAATATATCTTGCATACTATAAAACCGAAAAGTATTTTTATTTTTCAGAAAAATAAAAACAATAACACGAAATTTATTGTATAATGTTGTAAAAAGATGTCGGAGGGATTTAATGTTAAATAAAATATCTCAATTCACAATTAAGCTTTCGTCAATTCTTTTATCACTCTTACTATTATTAAATTTACCTTATTTATTTATCACTCAACAAGGATTTACCTTTCAACCAATTTATTTTTTTAATCAGACCGTTACTATGTTAAAACAGGTTTTTCCCCCTGAATCATTAGTGATTATAGGATCAGACCCGAAGCTTGGCCATTTCAAAAAAACACCATTATTTCCAACTGTTTTAGAACCTTACCTATATTCATTTACTATATTATTTTTA
Source organism: Bacillus cereus group sp. MG1 (assembly GCF_040460035.1). Classification (NCBI taxonomy): domain Bacteria; kingdom Bacillati; phylum Bacillota; class Bacilli; order Caryophanales; family Bacillaceae; genus Bacillus; species Bacillus cereus group sp. MG1. The sequence goes on from NZ_JARVGY010000001.1 coordinate 341,428, forward strand.
GCCTTTTTTCTTGCTCTCTTTTTATCATCTAGCATGGCATTTTTTTATTTTTTAGCAAAAGATTATATAAAAAAATGGATAAACCGAATTGTGTTCATATTAGAAGCTGTCCCTGATATGATGATGATGATTTGTTTGCAAATATTTTTCATATGGGTACTTCAGAAATTTGGGGAATCTCCTGTCACTATTATTTCTTTTAATGAAAATCGAGCTTATTTACTCCCTATTTTATCATTAGCTGTCTTACCTACATTACAAATGTTTCGGATGATGGTGTTATACATAAAAGAAGAGCAAGGAAAACATTACGTAGAGGTTGCATATGGAAAAGGCCTTTCATCAAGTTATATACTATGCATTCATTTATTCAAAAATATATCTATCCACTTCTTCCACCATTTAAAAACGATTTTTGTTTTCTTACTTTCTAATTTATTCATTTTAGAATTTGTTTTTAATATGGAAGGCATTATTCAATTTTTATTTAATAAGGCGTTTGTTTCACCTCCAGCTGCATTTATCACACTTGTTATGATTGTTTTACCATTTTACGCCATTTTCCAAATAGTCTCATTCATGATGAATAGATGGAAAAAGCAATTGAAAGGAGTATCATTATGAAATCTATTTGGAAATCAAAACGCTTTTTAATCGGCTTTACTTATCTATTCATACTTATTTCAGCTAGTTTTATTTATAGTTGGTTCTTTAAAGATAACATCCCAAAACCTCCTCAGTTACTTTACAATGACAATAACGAATTACTTGGAAAGGCCCCCTTTCCGCCATCGTTAATTCCACCTTTTGGATCTGATCGTTTTGGAGAGTCTGTTTTCTTACAAATTGTAGAAGGAGCAAAATTCACTATTTTATTGGCCATGGCAATTAGCTTCTTTCGAATTTTATGCGGAACATGTATAGGAATCCTCTTAAGTTTATTTGCTCCAAAACTCAAGAGATTTTTCCAGTCATGCTCAGAAGTTTTTTATTATATTCCAACTCTATTTATCGCATTCATACTCATCACGCCCGTTAATATTATAATCACATCAAATGCTGATGGGGTAGATCCAAATATTTCATTTACGTTTTATCAAGTACTCGTACTTATTTTCGTCGCTCTGCCTACACTTTCTTTATACATATCCTCAGAAGTTGATGAATTTATGAAACAAGATTACATCTTAAGTTCACAATTACTGGGGGCTAGTCGTTTTCATATTATAAAAAAACACTTACGAGTCTTATTACTTGACCGCTTATTTGTATTATTTATGGAACATATCGTCCAAACACTCATACTCGTTATCCATTTAGCGTTGCTTAACATTGTAATTGGCGGCATACAAATGCGTGAACTCTATGACGGAGTGCTCAAACCTGTTTCTCTATCTAATGATTGGGCAGGTCTTATTGGATTAAATCGTAATGAAATGAATCTTTCATGGTGGATTATTTTTTATACTCTCGCTTCATTCTTTATTACGATTCTATTTATTAAGCTTATGACCATCGGGATTCAAGATGCACTGAAAGCAAGAGATTCGCAAATTGTAGCAATTCAAAACGTTCCAGATCATAAAAAATTTGTTAAACATAAAGATTCCTTTTCGTTTGCAAATAAAGTAAACCTTTAATCATTTCTCATTAATCAAGTATTAATTGGCATCGATATTAGTAGAAAATAAAGAAGATGATCCCTATTAAATACAGGGATCATCTTCTTATACTGTCTAACTTTTTTACATGTCCTTTGCTAGACTCATGCTTTTTATATTTAAAGTGAATTATTTGCAATCACAATTATGTTTTTTAAAATCAATTACCATACGCCCTTGAATTCTACCTTGTTCCATTTCTTCGAATACATTTTGTACTTTATCTAGAGAACAAGTTTGAACAACCGGCACTACTTTTCCTTCTGCCCCGAACATAAACGCCTCTTCCAAATCTTTACGAGTACCAACTAGAGAACCAACTACTTCAATTCCATCCAGTACAAGTCGTGGGATGTTTAAGTCCATTGTTTCTACTGGTAGCCCTACTGCAACTACTTTACCGCAAGCACGTACTGCATCAACTGCTGAGTTAAAGGCTACTTTAGAGACTGCTGTTACTACCGCAGCATAAGCGCCACCAAACTCCTCTTGCACAATTTTATCAGCAGGACCTTGAGAAATTGGATTGATAGTCATATCAGCACCAACTTCTTTCGCTAAGGCTAATTTGTCGTCATTAATATCTACTGCGATTACCTTTGCACCAAATACATTTTTAGCATATTGGATAGCTAAGTTACCTAATCCACCGCAGCCATAGATTACAATAGGTTGACTAGGTTTAATATCTGATACTTTAATAGCTTTATATGTAGTTACACCAGCACAAGTAATTGATGATGCTTGAGCAGGATCTAATCCTTCTGGTACTTTTACCGCATAATCAGCTGTAACGATACATTGTTCAGCCATACCACCATCCACTGAATAACCAGCGTTTTTAACTTCACGGCAAAATGTTTCTCTACCAGTTACGCAATATTCACAACGTCCACAAGATTGGAACATCCATGCAATACTTACACGGTCACCTATCTTTAGTGAAGTAACATCATCAGCTATTTTCGTAACAATACCTACACCCTCATGACCAAGAATACGGCCATCAGTGTTACCAAAATCATGATTCGCAACGTGTAAATCAGTGTGGCAAACTCCACAATACTCTACATCTACTAACGCTTCACCTGAGTGTAACGGACGTAATTCTTTGTCAATCACTTCGATGTTTGCTTTGCTGTTTTTATTAACCACTACTGCTTTCATATGTGATCTCCCCTTTAGTGTTTTAGCATTTTAATGAGTTTATCTCACAACTACTTTCTTCACTACTTTGGCTAGTTATTCTACCAAATTTAAGTGTTCAATCATCATTACATCTTCATCATAACATGACACTTCATAAACAACTTGTGAAATTACGAACAATATTTGAATTATTACACAAATCGGTCTTTATTTTAAATTTTTAAAAATGAGAGTTTATCATTGACTATAAGTAAGTCACATATTTCTAAAACAAAATAAATTAACAAACTTCTCACCGATAAAAAAGCTCTTCACTCAATATTTTCTACATGTAAACACTTAGTTTCACAGTAATATCCTTTGCCACCAACATAAACTTTTTCTATTTTATTTTTGCTATTGGTTGCTAATTTAACTAATATTTCAGAAGGCGAGTGTAAAGAATAACCTTGTTCAAATACATAGACTTCTTTTTTCAAGTAGTCCTGTTCATAAAGGTAGCAAGCTAATGCACCGTTCGAAGTTCCAGTCGCTGCTTCTTCATTGATGTCGTATAGCGGAGCAAAATTTCTGCATATAATTCGATTGTCATTAAAAGTATATAGATGCATCCCGACAACATTATAATACTTGCTGATTTCTTTAATTTTTTCAAAATTAGGTTGCAGTGCATGTAATTGTGTTTCGCTTTTTATAGGAATTAAAATATCTTTTAAGCCCGTGGAGACAATTTGAATTGGGTATTTATTTTCTATATCTTTACTATCAAAACAGTCGATGAACTCGTTTGGAGATACAACATCATAGAATATCGGTTTATTTTGTTCCATGAATATGATGTCATCTTTTATAGTAATAGTAAGAACACCGCTGTTCGTTTCAATCGTATAGCGATTCCTGAAAAGTTTATTTAAATGCATCAGTATCGCGAAAGAGCCAATTGTGGCATGACCACATAAATCAACTTCTTCTTTTGGTGTAAAATACTCAAATTTATAATCAGCAATTTCAGATTCTGATATAAATGCGGTTTCCGCATAGCCCAGTTGTTTGGCTATTTCCATTTTTTGAGTAGTGGTCAATGTATTCTCAATAAATACCACTCCTGCTTTATTTCCGCCTTTATGATCCTTGCTAAATGCACTTGCAACATAAACAGATATTTTCATAAGACACCTTCCTCACTTATAGTAAATTATAGTATAGAAAGCACTACATATAAATTCCATTGGATAAATTATCCCTAAAATAAGAAACAAACTATTTTTAGCATTTGAACTCTCCAAAAATAGTTTGTCTACAGTCTGAAAGCTCTTCATTTGAAGAGCTTTTTTTATATTCGCTTCATCGAAATCGTTTCACGTATACTTTGTAAATTTTTTAGAGTTTCCTCTTGTCGCTGCAACGACAACCCTACATACAAAGTATCTAATAAGCTTAACTGTGCTAATCGTGATGAACTTGCTTCTGTGCGGAATTCAGTCTCACGTGTTGATGTATATAACGTTATATCAGCAAGTTGACTTAATGCTGATTTCTTATAGCTCGTAATCGCAATAATTTTGGCTCCTCTTGCTTTCGCTACTTCTAACGCTTCAAGTAATCCTTTATTGCTACCAGAATGAGAAATACCAATAACAACTGAATTTTCCGAGAGTAAACCTGCCCCCATAATTTGAAAATGCGAATCAGTATGAGCGATACAAGAAATACCCGTTCTCATAAACTTATGATACGCATCCATTGCAATAATACCAGAGCCACCATTTCCATAAAACTCAATTCGACTTGCTTCTTGTAAGGCTCGTACAGCCTGCTCAAGTGCCGTTTCATTAAGCAAATGTAAAGTATCTTGCAGTCCTGTAATATGCGAATGAAAAACTTTTTTAGCAACAGTTACCATACTATCTTCTGCTGATACCTCTTCATGGATATTTTGCATCGGTGTATGTACAATTTCACGAGCTAATGTAATCTTTAAATCTTGAAAACCTTGCAAACCAAGGTTTTTACATAAGCGGAATATCGTAGCTTCGGAACTATTCGTAACTTCAGCTAATTCTGTAATAGATTTATGTACAACATCTTGTGGATGTTTCAAAATATGTTCGGCAATACTTCGCAATTTCGGTGATAAACCATTTAACGAAGCCTGAATCTTTCCAATCCCACTTCTTGTACCAGGCATAGCATATCCTCCCCTTCCATCGTAGCTTTATCCTGTAAAAACCGATTAGTTGAACTAATCATCAGTGGGGATGGTCCTCCACTGATTAGAGTTTCACTTTATTGTACCTAATTATCGAAAGAAGAAAAACCTATATTAGGGATTACTATAATTTTTAATTGCTCCTATGTATTCTGTCATACGATATAACAGAATTATTCATGCTTATGAATAATTCTCTCCATGTTTCACTGCGTATAATGCGGCTTGCGTACGATCATCCACTTCCAATTTAGCTAAAACGTTTGAAACGTGTGTTTTCACAGTTTGTTCTGTAATATGAAGTTCTGCTGCAATCTCCTTGTTGCTTCTTCCTTTCGCAATTTCGCGAAGTACCTCTTGCTCTCTTTTCGTTAACATTGAAAAAGGATTTTCTACTTCCTTCTTTACTGCAGAACGCCCCATTAATGCAGGTGTTACTTTCGGGTGAAAATTCGCATTTCCTTGATGTACTGCAATAATAGAAGCGACAAGTTGCTCAGGTTGTACTTCTTTTAATTGATAACCATCTGCTCCAGCTTCAAGTGCTGGTATAACATAATCTTGCTCTGAAAAACTACTTAATATAAGTACCTTTATTGTCTCATCATATTGCTTTAGACGTTTTGTTGCCTCAATTCCATCCATTTTCGGCATCGATACATCCATTAGTACGACATCTGGTCTTTCTTTTTGCACGAAATGTAATGCCTCTTCGCCATTTTCCGCTTCCCCAATAATTTCAAATTCTTCTCTCGTTTTCAAAAAGAATACAAGTCCTCTTCGAACGATATGATGATCCTCAACTAGTAGCAGTTTAATCTTCAACCTTATTCTCCCCTTCAAATCGGCAATTGAATTTCTATTTTTGTACCCTTTTTCAGCTCTGTTATAATTTGAAACGATCCCTTCATTAACTGAATACGTTCCTCCATACTTTTCAGGCCAAGTGCTGATTCCCTTACCTGTTCTTGTATAAATCCTATTCCATTGTCTTCTATGTAAAAATGTAACTGGTTATTTTCTATTTTCAAAAGAATATGTACCTTTTCACACGAAGCATGCTTTTTACAATTATGTAGCGCCTCTTGGCTAATACGCCATAAAACTTCTTCTATTTCATCCCCCATTGAAACCATCCCATCAATTCGAACTTCCACTTGAACTCCTAATAACTTCCCGTAATTTTGAATTGCTTCTGCTAATCCTTTCTCCAATCCTTCAGGTCTTAATTGCCAAATTAATAGCGTCATCTCTTGTAATGCTTCTTGTGATAATTCCCCAATATAACTTAACATCTCTTGCAATTCTCTATCTTGCGTCATATTCAGAGTACCTTTCGCTGTTAGCATAATAGAAAATAACAATTGTTTTACTGAATCATGTAAATCACGTGCAAGTCGATTTCTTTCCGCTACCACTACATATTTACGTTCTTTCTCAACTAATTGAATACGTTGTATTGTCGTTCCAATTTGAAATGCAATTGATTCTAATAATGCTAACTCTTCCTCAGAAAAATGAGTCTTATGAGGTGCAGCCACATTTAGTAGACCAAATTTTTCTGATCCAGACCTAAGCGGAATTGTCGCATGATGTGTAACATCTTCTGTCTCTCCCCAATTACATTCAATTGCATCTTCTATTCGCTTACATTCAATAATATTAGTCGCTTTTTCCAATCTCCCATTTACAAAACGTTCTACACACCAACAGTTTCCTTCACACATCGGCTTCTTCTTTTGCCACGTAAGAGCCTCTGGTAAATTTTCGTCTACAAGCATACTGTGCTTTCCACTTTCATCAATAAAGAATATCCACCCTGTTTGTAAATTCATTACTTGTAACAATGTATGCAACACTTTTTCTAACATATCCTGTAAGTTTGTTGCTTCATTTAATAATTCAGCAATTTCTTTTAATGCTTCTAAACGACGCATCTCTTTTTCTTCAAAGTTCATTCTCATCACCAACTACAATTATAACATTAAGAAATTTCTAAATTCTATAAATAAAAAAAGAACCGAATTCCTTCAGCCTTTCTTTATATCAATCATTTTATTATTGTTATTCTATCCAATGTTGGAAGCAGAATTTTTGTTAACAAACGATTCTACTTTAGCTGTCCGATAAAGATTGTCCACCATGGATATGCTGTAAACCTTCAGTAGTAACAACCATATTCGCTGCTGGCATTTGCACTTGATTTTTATGGAACATAGACATTAATTCAAATCTTACTTGTCTAGAAGTTTCAAAATAATCTTCTGGCTTTATTAAACCTGTAATACAAAATTCATAGCCAACATATTTCAAGTTAGGATTTAAGTCTGTAACACCGACGTATTTAAATGGTTCAACAGCCTCATCCTCTACTCTATAAAGAGTTTGATTCAATTTTTCATTGCATATAACACATACTTCTTCTAACAATTCCTTCACTCTTGTTGGATCTTCCTGATAACTTACCGTGATGCGTTCAATTACACGCATCCATCCTTTATTAAAATTTTGTATCGTTCTAATCTCTCCGTGCGGGATGGTAAGTAGTTTTCCTGACCATTCACGAATTTGCATAAAACGAATACTAATCTCTTCAATAGTTCCTGAATTTGTTCCGTTAAAAGTTACAAAATCACCAACCCGAAACTCTTTGTCCGCTAATCTTGCAAAGCCTAATATAACATCTTTTAGCATCTGTTGTGCAGCAAAACCGATGACAACTCCAGCTATCCCTGCACCTGCAATAATACTTTTTATATCTACAAATTGGCTAATTAAATATATGATAAGACTGATGATAATGATATATCTAAAAATAGATCGAATTACACTTTGAATCGTTTGCTCTATCTCTTCATCAAAAAAGCTCGATTTCCTAAAAAACCAATCAATAATGCGGTTTATTACAAATGAAATAATGATTAGAACGAAAGCAAATAGTAAAAATCTTAAAAGTAAAAACTCTCTTACATAATTAAAAAATTCTTCCGTATACGTTAATAAGCTCATTTAACCACTTCCTTACTAATTAAAAAATTCATAATCGCCTAAGTTTGTTCCAGAAAAATCTATTATCCTAATCTAAAATGCCGCTACCCTTACTATGTATTTTGACTCTATTACTAATTCACTTTAAACAGTATGTCTAGCTGTTCTTTTTCCTTTCCCTTTAAATATACCCTTTTTAATAACCTAAGGGGGAGCAAATCGTGAAATTTTTTTATACGTTAAAACTTTATTCATCTCATTACGATTTCAACTCATTTATTCATTAACTACGTAAAAAAAGAGCTGAATTTATCAGCTCTTTTATTCGATATTAATTGTTGTCTTACTACTTTTTTCTTCTTTCAATTTTGGCAATTCAATTGTCAGTACGCCATCTTTATAATTTGCTCTAACATTTTCTTCCTCAACTTGTTTAAAACTAAAGCGTCGAGTTACAGAACCTATAGAACGTTCTTTACGAATATATGTGCCATTCTCATTTTTTTCTTCTACTTCATTATGATTAGTTGCTTGAATCGTTAATACATCTTGTTCAAAATCAACTTGAATGTTTTCTTTTTGAAAACCTGGTAAATCTGCTTTCACAGTATATTTATCAGATTGCTCATGAACATCTACTTTAAAAGTATCCATGTTCAGTGGCTTCAAGAAAGCATCTGTCATCCCTTCTAATAAAGAAGGCCCAAAATCAAAAATACCATTTTGACGTTTTGTTATCTCTGGAAATAAATTACGCATATTTTTTCCTCCTTATTATTTATGAATGAAAGATTATCTCTTTCTGCCTTTATTATAACATTTGGTCAAAAAAGGTCAAAGTTTTTGTTTGACCTTTTTTGATGTATATTTTACCAAATAAAACACATGAGATATTTGACACCTCTTACATTTATAAAGAGGAATATATTTATATAATAACGAATAGTTTATATGCTCTTATTTTTCCTTAATGAGGTTACCTACAATGGGGTATATCGAAGAAATTAGAGAAGTTGTCGGATCAAGACCACTCAATTTATTAGGCGTTGCGGTAGCTGTTTTCAATGAACAAGGACAAATAAAAGAGACCTTTTTTAAAGGCCTCTTTTTTCACTTCACTTCTGCATGTAGGCATGACTTAAAATGTCCAAGTGCATATTCATGCCCTTGTGCATTAAAAGATGCAACCGCCTTTTCATAAACAACAATTTTAAACCCTTTATTATAAGCATCTACTGCTGTATGAAGAACACAAATATCAGTACAAACACCTACAAGATGAACTTCTGCTATTCCTCTTTCTCTTAACTTCATCTCTAAGTCTGTTCCTGCAAATGCACTATACCGTGTTTTATCCATGTAATATACATTCTCTGCATTTTTATATGTTTCGTACACATCTTGTAATTCACCAAACAAATCTCTTCCACTTGTACCAGCTATATTATGAGGCGGGAATAACTTTGATTCTGGATGATATACATCATTTTCTTCATGTTTATCAATAGCAAAGACAACGTAATCTCCATTTTCAATATATTGCTTCGTTATATGTACAATTTCCTTCTCAATTTCCTGTCCTGGTTTCCCGCATGTTAAAGCGCCTTTCTCAGCTACAAAATCATATGTATAATCAATATTTATAAGAGCTCGTTTCATTACTATCTCTCCTTCTCCTGTTTCACAGTAAACAATAGAAAATTTGTTATTACGACATCGTATGTACTATTCGACATTTCAAATGAAATACCTACATTTTTCTTGCAAAACTCACCTTAATCCGAGTTTATCATAAAGTGAAACTTTAATCATTGGAGAGTTTGTTCATCTCCAATGATTATCAGCCCTCATCAATCGTGCATTTACAGGCAGTTGATCTCCCACCTAATCTCCTCACCTATACCGAGTTTTAAGGTAAGGTCTTACTGCCCGTTAGTGCGGGATATAATAGATAAACAATGGTAAAATAAATAGCTCCTATTAATAAGTCATGAATTTGATAATTGAGCGTAGCTTGAATCATCTCTTGTATCGTAAACCAAAATACTGCCATCATCATACTAATCAAGACGATACGAATACACCGATTCACATCTTCAACCTCTTTCTCTGTCATAGTAGTAACAAGTGATTACTTCCTATTTAATCGTATTAGAAAATGAAATAAGTTATTCACTCTTGCACACTCTAGTCCAAACAAAAAAGCACACTACTTTTTGAGTAATGTACTTTTTATTCTTGTTAAGACGCAGGTTTTGTCTCAAATGTTGCTTGATTAAAACTAATAACCTTTCCTTTCGGGTCATTGTTTTCATACTGAACTGCAGTAATTGTATGACTACCTGTTTCCAGCGTTTTTTCTTTTAACTGCACTGTTGTCTGCGTTGTACTAGTTACTTGATGTTTATCTGTATACATTTGATCTACAAATACGAATGTTTCTTTATCACTTTGAAAATTAGAAAGTTCTAATTCAACTTGCTGAATTAACGTATCCTTTTTGATGAATACAGTCGGTATATTGCCGTTTTCAGAAGTACCATCTGGAGTAATAACTTTTACTTTCCCTTCTCCAATTGACATTGCTCCTTCAGGAAATACAACCATATTCTCATCACTTGCGTTTACAACTTGTTCTTCCTGTTTTGATTGCGCGTCCTCTTTTTCCTGTGGAGCACCGCAACCAACTAATAACAATACAGACAATCCAGTGATTATGAATTTTTTCAAAATTCATCCCCCCTGTAACTTCATTATAATTTATTATACAAAAATAACTTTTAAATTTTGAGACTACTTTCAACACTTTCATGAACAAATAGAATCTTGCTCACGATTAATGTATCATACTTTCCTTAATAGAACATTAATTTTTTTTATGAAATAAATAGTAATTCCCTCTTATCTATCATTTTAGCCCAACATATGAATTACATACCCTCAAAAATAAAAAGACATTGTTAGTTCAATGTCTTTTCTATGCAGCAATTAAAAAACAAACGTTGTAATCTCATCTACTTCTTTTCTTGGAAGTTTCTTCGGTTTATCTTTCGGAAATCCGAGTGAAATAACCATATTTATTTGTTTTTCAGGCTCAATTTGTAAATATTGGCGCAGTTCATCTTGAGCTAGCAATACTGGCCCTGTCATTGGACAAGTACCAAGTCCCTTTGCATGTGCAGCTAACATTAAGTTTTGTGCCGCTAAACAGCTACTCTTAATGCCTTCTTCTTCCCAAACGGAATCTGGAACAAAAGCAATTGGATCAAATATCTTTTCACGGAACTTTGATTCATATGGTGTTGCCAAACATACAATTAATACTGGTGCCTCCGAGAAAGCTGTTGCATATGGTCCGAAAGAACGTGTAAGTAATTTCCCTGCTTTCTCTTCTCCATTTTCTGCTGCTTTTGCCGCAAGTTTATGTAATGCATCCCATGTCATTTGTTCAATTTCTTTAATCTTCTCTCGATTCATGATAACTAAGAATTCCCACGTTTGTGAATTCGTATCACTCGGTGCGTAACGAGCACAATCAATTATTTCTTTTATATCATTAGTAGATACTTCTTGATTTGTAAACTTTCTAACACTTCGTCTTCCGTGAATTACTTCTTTAAAATCTTCATAATTCATATATTAAATCCCCTTTTTACAGCGTTTTCAAAACTTGTCCTATGCTTGAATTATATCATGAAAAAAAGCCGGAAGAATACCAGCTTTTTTCTTCATGATTAATTTGTCACTTTAAACAAACGAATACTCTCTTCGTATGCAGCTTGTAGTTTTTTCGTAATTGGTCCTCTTTCACCAGCCCCGAACTGTTCATCACCAATTTGAACGACTGGGAATATTTCAAGTGGCGTCGCTGTAAAAAAGCACTCCTCAGCGTCATATACTTCTTGTAATGAAAACTCTCGTTCCTCTACATCGATATGTAACTCTTTCGCTAATGTAATTACGTAGTGACGTGTAATACCATGTAAAATGAAATGATCCGCTGGATGTGTAATCAACTTATTATTCTTCACGATAAAGAAATTGGAATGACACCCTTCAGTCACAATACCATCTCGTACTAATATTGCTTCTTGATACCCTTGTTCATTTATTTTGTTTTTGATCATGATATTAGGAAGCAAATTTAAAGATTTTATATGGCAAAACTTCCACCTGATGTCCTCTTCTACTGTCACCTTAATCCCTGCCTCCATTGAAGCAACTGGTCTTGGGAACGAAACAAGATTTGCAAAATATGTCGGTTGTAAATCTGATTCATATACATGATTGCGCGGTTGTGTACCTCTTGATATTTGTAAATATACATTCCCATCTTCTTGAAACTGATTTTTTTCAATCATTTGATATAACTCTTCTACTAATTCTTCCTTCGTAAATGGTGGAATTAGTTTTATTTCTGCCATAGAGTTAAAGAATCGTTCTAAATGTAAATCTAATAAATGTGGCTTCCCGTCATATAGTCTGAATACCTCGTATATACCATCACCAAATTGAAAGCCTCTCTCCTCTAATGGAATCATCGGCTGTTCTTCCTTCGTATTTACAATTCTTCCGTTAAATAAAATCCAATCTTTATGAGTAGCTTTCATTCTTCCCCACTCCTTTATCACATGATTGTTTTAATTGTACAACTTATCTACACTCAAAAGAAGGAATTTTCTGTATTTTAACAAACAAAAAAGTGCATCTCTTATTTAAAGGGATGCACTCGACTATTCATTTACTTCAGAAAATATTTTTCAATATCATCTAACATAAGATTTGCAGCTACAATACCACCTGCTGTATTCCAAATCACTTCATCTACTTGGAATACTTTATTATTTTTAGAAGCCTGTAGTTGCTTAAAGAGTGGATCTTCTGTCCATTCCTTCGCTAACGAATTTCCTTCATTATTCTTATCTGCATCTTTATCAGACGTGAAATAGAATAAGTAGTCTCCGTCCATATTTGGAATCTGCTCTTTTGTAATTCCTTTTATCGCAAAATCATCTTTATCTTGTAATGGTGGTCGTTTAAATCCAATATCATTTAAAACAACACCCGAGAATGAGTTTTTTTGATAAATACGAACATCACCTGGCACGAAACGAATAATAGAAACTTTAGAATTCAATTTATCGCCTAACTTCTCTTTCATTCCTTCAATGCGTTTTTTATAATCATCAAGAGCTTTTTGCCCTTCTTTTTCTTTATTTACAGCTTTTGTATAAAGTGTAAAGTTTTCTTTCCAATCACCGCGTAATGTTTCTGCATAAACAGTTGGTGCGATTTCTTTTAGCTGATCATATATTTTTTCATGACGCATTTTATTTCCGATAATTAAATCTGGCTTAAGCTTCATTACAGCCTCTAAATTAATATCACGTTCAGTTCCTACAACTTCCGTGTTTTTTAACTCTTTCGCTAAATGAGGATACCATTCATCACCAGCACGTGGTTTCGTAGTCCCCACTGGCGTTACGCCCACAGCTAGGAGAGCCTCTGCGCCTTCATTTGTTAAAACAACAACTTTTTTAGGTGTACCATTTACTGTCGTTTCACCCATTGCATGCTTTACCGTATATGAATCTTTTGCTTTCGCTGATATATTATTTTCTTTTTTCTCTTCTTTACTACATCCTGCAATTACAACCATGAGTATCATAATGCAGAACATAATTAGTTTTTTAGTATGTATCATATGTCCTCCCTAGATGAAATCGATTATCATTAACATTTAAAGATTAATGTATCTTATATACATTGTCAATGTATATAAGAAAACTTTTTTAATACATACTATTTAGATTCTATCCGCTTTTCTAAGGTTTCTTTTTAAAACATAGTGCATAAGTATGAAAATAAATGTTGTTATTAAAATGCGTATCCTTGTTATACATAACAAGGATACGCATCCATATTGCATTATCATTTTAATTCCTAATATTGAGTATATTTAATATACGCTGGGTCATTATATACCCACTGATTTCCACCAAGGTTTAACCAACCATTTTCATTTATATATACTAAATAAGATTCTGGAGAATTTAATTGGCGGATAACTGCAGATGTAGTTGATGGACCACTTCTTAAATTTACATTCATCCCTTGTATATATGCAACCCCAATCGGGCTTCCATCACTATTGCTTGTCTTTACAAAATTAATGTACGAAGGATCATTATACACCCATTGCCCATTCCCCAAATCTAGCCATCCGTTACTTTCCTGATATACAACGTAAGATTCTGGAGAATTTAATTGACGAATAACTGAGGAAGAAGTTGATGGACCATTTCTTAAATTTACATTTTTCCCAAGAATATAAGCGATTCCCTTCGTTTGAGGTGTCGGTTGTGGGTTAGGGGGTTGTGGATTTGGAGCTACTCCAAAAATAGCTGCTATTCCATTTGCATACGATTGACTTAGATCTTCAATAAATTGTGGATTTTTTAATAAATTTGCATCAAACGCTGTATCAATAAAAGCAGTCTCAGTTAAAATTGCATCCATTGTGGTTTCTCTTAATACCGCATAATTTTCTTTTTTTGCTCCTCGATCACGAAGACCATATTTTGTTAATACAGGATTGACAGCTGTATGCATTTTTTGTTGCTTTGCATATGCAGTGCTGCTATTGGATAACGCATTATAAATATAACTTTCAAAACCTGTACCCCCGCCGCTATTAATATGAAATGAAATAAAATAATCCGCACTGAAAGCATTAGCAATATTAGCACGTTCAGATAAAGAAATAAACACATCACTATCACGTGTCATTTTAATTGTAATTGGGTAATTTACCGTTAAAATGTCTCGAACGCGTCTAGCAATTTGAAGTGTTAAGTTTTTTTCTACTAAACCATTACCAACAGCACCAGAATCATATCCACCGTGCCCTGCGTCTATAACAAGTTTCATTTTATTGCCCCGCCCCTTTCTTGTAATATGTTTGCATTTCTACTCGTCCTATTTTATGTGAAATGTACAGGTTCTGTTACAATTGCAAATAAAAAAACCGCCTTATGTAAGGCGGTTTCTATCATCTTGCTTTAACCAATTTAAAATAAATATATACGATTGATAGTGAACATAACGTATGCAAAATAAAATAAATAAAAGTGCTATTCCAACACCACTATAAAGTAAACCAAACTTTAAAAAAACATTTACAAGTGGTGGAAAGTTCATTAAATTTTGTAATGTACTAAGCATACAAAACATAATGAAAAAGACAGAGATGTATTGTAATTCATACGGCTTTTTTTTCTTACTCATTCTTTTCCGAATGATTATATGACATAATTCTGCTACTATAAAGCACCCTCCAATTAATACAAGACCAGAAGTCATCGTCATACATCCACCTGCCTTATATTTATTGTATCGCATAAATAATCATCGTTATATTTTCTTTACATACTCTTCATCTTCTGAAGCAAAACCAAAACTCTCTATGAAAGACTTCGCCTTTTCTGTTAATTTCTCTTGTAGCACTTTGATTTCTTTCACATTTCTTTGTTTCATCATTTCTTCAAATGTAAAATACGTATTTGTACCATAACCGTAACCTTGGTAATCAAAATGAATAATTAGCTGTGATAAAACAGCCCGTTCCTCTTGTACACTATAATCTATTACACCAATATATGTATCATCAACTTTCACACAGTACTGTACCTTTTTCTCACCTAAACTATGCGATTTAAACATTTCTTTAACAACGCTTTCATTTTCTACAGTAACTTTCTCAAACGTAATCATATGTTGTCCATCCTTTTACTATTATTGTATCAATAATACTTCCTATTTATGAAAAAAACCTTAAGACCGTATGCGATCTTAAGGTTTTTCTAATTAAACTAAGCTATACGCACGTTTTGTTTCTTCATGGAACTTATTCGTATCGTATTTATGCTCAACATAAATTTGGTGCCATACCATAAACGCAAGTACAGTCCAAATTTTACGGCTATAATCGCCTTTATCTGCACAATGTGCTTCCAGTAAGTTTAATACATACTGTTTGTCGATTAAATGCTCTGTCTTACTTTCGTTTATAATATTTATAGCCCAATCATGCATTTCGTCTTTTAACCAGTGACGAATTGGTACTGGGAATCCAAGTTTTTTACGATCTAATACGTGATCTGGAACGATTCCGCGTGCTGCTTCACGTAAAATAGCTTTCGTAGTTCCGTTAGCAATCTTAAATTCAGTTGGAATTTTAGATGCAACATCGAATACTTCTTTATCTAAGAACGGTACACGAAGTTCTAATGAGTTTGCCATTGTCATTTTATCAGCTTTTAATAAAATGTCACCGCGTAGCCATGTGAACATGTCAATGTACTGCATTTTACTTACATCATCATAATCTTTAATCTCGTTATACAATGGTTTCGTGATATCCATATAGTTAACACTTTCATTGTAATACTTCATTAATTCAGCTTTTTCTTCTTCACGGAAGATTTTAGCATTTCCATAGTAACGCTCTTCAATTGGTGTACATCCACGCTCTAGGAAGCTCTTACCTTTAAATCCTTCTTTAAGAGCACCACTTAATGCTTTTAGAACGCTCTTACCTGGGCTAGGAATGTAAGAGAACATTTTTAGTGAGTTTGGCTCACGGTAAATGTTATAACCACCAAATAGCTCGTCTGCGCCTTCACCAGAAAGAACAACTGTTACATGTTTACGTGCTTCTTTCGCAACGAAGTACAATGGTACAGCTGCTGGATCAGCTAAAGGATCATCCATATGCCAAATGATTTTTGGGAACTCATCCATAAATTCTTTCGCTGAAATGAATACGTTATGGTTTTTAACGCCTAATTTCTCAGCAGTTTCTTTCGCAACATCAACTTCACTGAAACCACGTTGCTCAAAACCAACAGAGAATGTTAAAAGATTTGGATTCATTTCTCTTGCGATAGAAGCGATGATAGATGAATCGATACCACCAGATAAGAATGAACCTACTGGTACATCACTACGCATATGCACTTTTACTGAATCATATAACACATCACGAATTGCTTGGATATGCTCCTCTTTCGTTGCACTTGAAGCATTGAAATAAGGTTTCCAGTAGCGATGGATTTCCATCTCTTTACCGATTTCTTTTACGAAATAATGACCAGGCTCGATTTTATTAACATCAATTGTTAAAGTTTCTGGCTCTGGACCATATTGGTACGTAAAGTAATGTTGTAGTGACGTTGGATTAACGCCTTTATCTTCCATCACATGCATAATACTTTTCTTCTCAGATGCGAAGAATGTAGTATCACCTTGTTGTGCGATGTATAAAGGTTTAATACCGAAGTGGTCACGTGCACCGAAAAGTTTCTTTTCTTCACGATCCCAAATCATAAATGCAAACATACCACGAAGGTAGTCTACACATTTTTCTTTCATATGTGCATACAATGCAATGATAACTTCTGTATCAGATTGCGTTGCAAACGTTGCACCTTTTTCAAGTAACATTTCACGTAATTCTACATAGTTGTAAATTTCACCATTAAAAATAATTACATATCGATCATTTTCATAAGTTAGCGGCTGATGTCCTGCCTCTAAGTCAATGATGCTTAAACGGCGGAAGCCAAATTGTACATGTTCATCACGAAAATATCCTTCGTCATCTGGACCACGGTGGAAAATCATCGTGTTCATATTTTCAAATTGATGTTTTTCTGTTTCTGAAAACTCTCTAGGGTTTTCACATAAACATCCTACAAAACCACACATACTTCTTACCCTCTTTCAGTTTTCATTCTGTCTCTATACTACTATATCAACCCTATTTATACTAGCATAATCAACTGAATATGGCGACCAAAAACTATAAAAAAATCACTCCATTTCACATTTTTAACAATTTTTTATGAAAACATGAAAACTAGGCACTCACCTTTCTCCGCTTTTGTCATATGATATTGCAAATTGATTTCTAGGAGGGAATACCATGAGTGAAGAAAAAAAAGATTCTTCTCGCCCACCGGTTCGTAATTACTTAAAGCAAATTGATGATTTCTTCGAGCAAACACCTCTTCGCAATGTAATCGCTGATTTAAATCATTTTTTCCAAAAAGGAAACCGTTTATTAACATTCCCTGTAGATTTATATGAAGTTGGTGAAGAACTCGTTGTTACAGCTGAACTACCAGGTATACAAAAAGAACAAATCCAAATTGAAATACAAAGTGAATACTTAAAAGTCTCTGTAAAAGAAGAGATACTTGAAGAGGAAGAAGAACAAACATCCCATAACTATTATCGCCGAGAACGTTCCATTTCAGAAGCATCAAGATTGATTAAATTGCCGTATTCAATTAATAAAAAAGCGGCAAAAGCTTCTTATCAAAATGGCGTATTAGAAATTCGGGCGCCGAAACTTCCCCAGCAACATGACATTTTATCGATAGACTAATGCAAAAAAATAAGGGTGCTATGCACCCTTATTTTTAACCCACTAATCGCTTCATATCACGTATAATGTCTTCGTATGGCGTATTACTAATGCCACTATACTTTTTCATTACTTTTCCGTTTTGATCAATTAAATAAAATGATGTACCATGCATGACCTGACCGTTCTCCGGCTTATCTACAAGTGATTGGAAATTATCTTTTGAAAACTTTGTAATATCTTCTAACGAATACCCCGTTAATAAATTCCAGTTACTAGTATCCTCTGTAAACTTTTGAATAAAAGCTTTCAGATTTTCTGGCTTATCAAGGTCTGGATCTACACTAAATGAAACAAACTGAACGTCTAATTTCTCTTCTTTTGCCATCTT
The DNA here is from genome assembly GCF_040460035.1 of Bacillus cereus group sp. MG1. NCBI lineage: Bacteria > Bacillati > Bacillota > Bacilli > Caryophanales > Bacillaceae > Bacillus > Bacillus cereus group sp. MG1. The sequence goes on from NZ_JARVGY010000001.1 coordinate 360,255, forward strand.
TTGAAGCTTGGCCATATTTGCAGTCATTGGTGGACAAACTGTCTGACAATTTGTGAACATAAAATCTGCAACCCAAACTTTCCCTTTTAAATCTTTTGTACCAAATTGCTTTCCATCTTGATTTGTAAATTGGAAGGTTTCTAAATCCCAATTTAATGGTTTACGAAGCTTTGAACCTGATTCACTACATCCAGCAAGTACAAAGAGACAAAATACAACCATAAGACCAATTATTTTTTGATAACGCTTCATTTATAAACCTCTTTTCTCTATCCTAAATTTAAATAGGTTATGTTTATAATAACAAAAGTTAACACTACGAGAAAATTGTTTACTACATTTGTTCACGAAATCGTACGAATTTACGTATGTTACTTCTTTATTTCAAGCGAATTACTAGACAAAATATATTTTTTTACTATTATTTCTCTAAATAAAAGTGATAAAACTAATTTTATTGTTACTTTTGTAAATACCTCTCCCTATTTTTTAACAATTCCTTAAACATTAATCCATGTTTTACACTGTATTCCTTAACAACATTTCGGTACAATACAAATACAACGATTTTAAATGAGGTGATGTTCATGGCAAAGCGCTATGAAAATATGGATAATGTTAGTACAAAAAAATCAATTCGCTCTTTTTTACGCTGGCGTAAAGAACGAAAGCAAAACAAAAAAGATTTTTCTTTCTTAGTAGAACAATCACCCGTTAAACAAAGTGCATTTTTACAAAGTAATGTTGAAAAAACGACTATCACATGGATTGGGCATTCCACTTTTCTTATCCAAACGAATGGACTTAATATATTAACAGATCCAGTATGGGCTAATAAATTAAAGCTAGTTCCAAGACTTACAGAACCTGGACTCTCTATAGAAGCACTACCTAAAATTGATATTGTCCTTATTTCACATGGTCATTATGATCATTTAGATTTTTCAACTCTTCGTCAGTTGAATGATGATGTTCTATATCTTGTACCTATTGGATTAAAAAAATTATTTACTCGTAAGAAATTTAAACATGTAGAAGAGTATAAATGGTGGGAAAGTACGATAATTAACGAAGTTTCTTTTCACTTCGTACCTGCTCAGCACTGGACGAGAAGATTCTTATTTGATATGAATACGTCTCACTGGGGTGGATGGATTATTGATAATGAAACGACTATGGAAACCATATATTTTTGTGGCGACAGTGGCTATTTCCAAGGTTTCAAAGAAATTGGTGAACGCTTTTTAATTGATATTGCTCTTATGCCCATTGGCGCTTATGAACCAGAATGGTTTATGAAAGTATCTCATGTTTCACCTGAAGAGGCCGTGCAAGCTTATTTAGATTTAAACGCTACACATTTTATACCAATGCATTACGGAGCTTTTGCACTCGCCGATGAAGCACCTCGTGAAGCAATAACTAGACTTCGAAATAATTGGAATTTGCGCATGTTACCGTGGGAACAACTGCATGTACTCTTTTTAGGTCAAACTTTTATTTATAGTAACGCAACAAATGATAAGCAAATAAACGAAAAAATTGAAACTTTACATGTGTAACGTAATGACTGATTTTCTATATCCAACATATAATATAGAAAATCCTATAGTGAAACTTTAATTAGTGGGATTTCTTCATCCCCACTGATTATTTGCCTTCACCGATCAAGCTTTTACGGGCAGCCCGCTACCTAACCTCTTTGCTCCAGCTAAATTTGAGGTAGAGAGTTTTACTGTCCGCAAATAGCAGGATAAAGGGTGTTTTCTATGAATGAATATTTACAGACTCGCTATATCATTAGCGGTAGTGCCTGTGTAGCTCTTCTTATTTCTTACTTTCTATTTACATAAAAAAGCTACTTGAAATATATTTTCAAGTAGCTTTTTTATTACTCTGCTAAATACATAAATCCGATTGCGCCCGGACCTGTATGAGTACTAATAATAGGCGTTGTATAGAAAATTTCTGATTGAGCAAATCCACTCACTTTTTCAACCGCCGCTTTCATACTTTCAGCTAAAGGAATTGCTTTCGCATGCGGAATTGCAACAGCTTTTACGACTTTTCCAGCCGTATCTTGCTCAAATAACTTAGCTAATGTTTTTACAATTTGGCCTTGGCTACGAACTTTCGTTACAGGATTATAAACACCGTCTTCAAGACTAGCAATTGGCTTTATATTAAGTAGCGAACCGATAAACGCTTTTCCTTTACCGATACGTCCACCCTTCACTAAGTTTTCTAATGTATCCACTACTACATATAAACGAGTATTCTTTCTTACTTCATCTACACGTTTTAAAATTTCTTCTAGTGAGCGTCCGTCATTTGCCATTTTTGCAGCTTCAATTACTTGATATGCTAAAGCATGTGTAATAAATTGAGAATCAACAACTGTTACTTTTGTATCAGTCATTGATGCAGCGCTATTTGCAGTTGCTACAGTACCGCTCATTCCACTTGTCATATGGATAGAAAGGACTTCGCTTCCATCTTCCCCTAGCTTGTCATACATTTCTACAAATGTACCCATAGCTGGTTGTGATGTTTTTGGTAATTCCTCTGATTTAATCATTTCTTCAATAAATTCGTCAGGTTGTAAATCAACGCGATCTAAATATGTTTGTCCATTTACAGAGATTGATAATGGTAAAACATGAATGTCATACTTTTCGATTACGTCTTGTGATAAATCTGCCGTTGAATCTGTTACAATTTTAATTTTTTGCATACTATACTTCTTCCCTTTCCAATACGCTCTCCTTGTTATTATACTAGTATTCCCATTGCTTTCAACAATTTGGAACGAAATTTCATCAAATTAATTATATTTTCATATCTAAAATGAAAAAGACAGAGTTTACTAACCCTGTCCGTACTTCGTATCATGCATTTTTTTCAAGGGTATTTGTTTTATATACATTTAAATAATCATTCCACTTCAAACAATTTTGTAAATATTCACGGAAAGAATACGAAAATCTTGGGTGTTTTTGTCTTTGAATTTTTGCAATAAATAATTGAAGACGAGACTGAATTAGAAACGATAATGGATGCTGTGCCTGTAGGACAGGGATTTCGAATATTTTAATGCAATCCCCTGTTGAATGAGTGAAATAAAAACTTTTCGTAATCACAATATCAATCCTCTTTTTCATTGGATTTTTGAACTTCCTCTACTTTGCGCTGTAACACGTTGTTTAAAGTGGAGTAAAATCAGACTTATATGATTTCTGTAGTCCTTATGGCTAGAAGATTTATACTCTATTCATCTCCACCTAATTCACCTTCCCGTCCTAAATATCTCTGAGACGGGAATCTCATTATCCATCAATTGTTTAATACATTTAGTATAAGCTTATAAAAGCGCAAAGTTTGTCTAAATTTTGGAGATTCTATAATTTTTTTCTTCTATATATTGTATACGTTTATAGCTATAGTATAACAAATAAATAAAAAAGTGCCTTTATAACGAGGCACTTTTCGACTGCATTTCTTCTCTTTTCTTTTTCCTCTTACTAACAACCTTTGATAACGCAATACTTACTTCATAAATACAAATAAGCGGCACTGCAACTAAACTATGAGATAAAAAGTCTGGCGGTGATATACAAGATGCAATGATAATTAATGCTACGTAAGCATACCTTCTTATTTTTATTAAAAATTCCGCCGTAAGTATTCCAATGCTAGTTAAAAACATTACAACGACTGGCAATTCAAAAATCACAGCAAATGGAACTGTTAAATTAAGTACAAAATGAAAATACTTTTCTGTCGTAAACATCGTATTAAACATTTCATTACCTATCGTAGTTAAAAAGTGAAATAGAAACGGCATTACAATGAAATATCCAAAACATAAACCTGCGAGAAATAATATAGACAATACCGGTATATACATTATTGTCATCTTTTGTTCATTTGGATGTAAACCCGGTTTTACAAATAACCAAATTTGTATAGCAGCAAAAGGAATTGTACAAACGATAGCAAATACTGTAGCAATCGAGAAAAAAATCCACAATACATCACTTGGACCGAGAACAGTTAATTTCATTGGTAAATCTTTTACAAGCCAAAAATAAATATCCTTTGTAAAAGTAAATCCAATAATTAAAAATAGTACAAAGGATAACACCGTATATATTACTCTTTTTCGAAGCTCAACAATATGTTCTACTACGCTCATTTCCCGATCTTCCATCTCGTTCACCACACTTTATTTATCCATTACAAGGAAAATACACTACATTTTTTCTTTCTTTTCCTTTTCTTGAAATGCGTCATCTGTCAATTCTTTCGTTGATTTTTTAAACTCTTTTAACGTTTCCCCTAAAGCCTTCCCGATTTCCGGCAATTTTTTAGGTCCAAATAAAATGAGTACTGCTACTAAAATTAAAATTAACCCTGGAAAGCCAATATTTGAAAACATTTCCCCATCCCCTTTATTAGTAGTTTCCTTGTCCTACTATTACATAATTTTATTTTGTCAAAAAAGTTTGAAAACGTCAACAAATCCATTGTCTTTTGTCAAAAAAATTCAAAAATATAATCAATTATACAAATTTCATTTTCTATTGCTCTTGTGTATGATATGGTAAGGGAAATGACATATTATTTTATGATAGTAGAAAGGATTTGCATTATGACTGAAAAAATGACACGAATGACCCAATTTGTAAAAGAAGAAATTGCAAATGCAATTACACATGGTATCGGTGCCATTTTAAGCATCCCTGCCTTAATCATATTGATTATTCATGCTTCTAAGCACGGTACCGCATCAGCTGTAGTTGCATTTACTGTTTATGGTGTAAGCATGTTCTTACTGTACTTGTTTTCAACATTGCTACATAGCATTCATCATCCTAAAGTAGAAAAAATATTTACTATTTTAGATCATTCAGCCATTTACTTATTGATTGCTGGCACGTATACTCCTTTTCTACTTATTACACTTCGTGGCCCATTAGGATGGACGTTGCTTGCTATAATATGGACACTAGCAATCGGAGGTATCGTCTTCAAAATTTTCTTTGTACGTCGCTTTATAAAGGCTTCAACTTTATGTTACATCATTATGGGTTGGCTCATAATCGTTGCCATTAAACCACTTTATGAAAATCTAACTGGACATGGTTTTTCACTACTTTTAGCAGGTGGAATTTTATATTCTGTCGGAGCTATATTCTTCCTTTGGGAAAAGCTACCTTTCAACCATGCCATATGGCACCTGTTCGTTTTAGGTGGTAGTGCGATGATGTTCTTCTGTGTACTCTTTTATGTCTTACCTACAGCATAATAAAAAAGGATTCAGCTTGGTCATCTCCCTGTCAAGTAGACAGAAATAAAAAGAGTATTATGCCACGGCCTTTTCCCGATATTCTATCGGGGAAAGGCCGTGAAGTTTTTCTTGGAATCTTTCTGTATTATAAAATTGAATATATTCTTGAATTGCTCGGTAGGCCATTTCATATGTTTTTGGGCACACTAAATACAACTTCTCTGTTTTTAAATGTGAGAAGAATGATTCGATACACGCATTATCAAAACAGTTTCCACGTCTAGAATGACTACCGACAAATCCTAATTTCTCTAACTGTTTTGCGTAGGATTTAGATGTATATTGAAACCCTTGATCTGAATGGAAAAGGGGCTTAGTAGTTAATGACTTCCCTTCTAATTGACGTAATGTAGTTAAAACCAAATCTAAATCATTTCTTGAAGATAGCTTCCAGGCAACAATTTCATTGTTGTATAAATCTAACACAGCCGACAAATAGGCAAATTGTTCTCCGATTCGTACATAAGTAATATCTGTTACGAATTTTTGATTTTGCTTTTCAGCTTGAAACTCTCGATTCAAATGATTTTTAAATACCACAGATGTTTTTCTTCCATAAAACGGACGTTTTTTTCGAATGATAGATTGAATACCCAGCTCTCTCATAAGACGACGAACACGTTTATGATTCATTACCATTCCTTCTCGAGCCAAAGCACGAGTCATACGTTTATACCCATAGTAAGGGTGCTGACGATGAATAGATAAAATATGTTCTTTATGCCACATATCCCTTTTCTGACGTAAACGCTGCACGTTATGATATTTCCGCCATTTATAGTAGCCAGCCTTAGAAACTTCCGCGATTTGAAGCAACCATCGGAGTGGATAGGCTTGGCGTAATGAATCGATAAGAGAAAATCGTTCTTTCTTTAGGACCATTCCTTCCCGTGTAGATTTGGATTGCGCTTTTTTAAATACTCAACCTGTGCCTTCAAATAAGCATTTTCTTCTTCTAGACTATTAAAATTCTTTCGATTCCAGACACCACGTTGATCATCAAAGGACTCCCCTTGTTGCGCACGTTTTACCCACTCAATAATCTGGGCATCGCTCTTCACACCGAGTTGTTCACGAATTTCTCGCAATGATTTTCTCTCTTCTAATCGAAGACGAACTGCTTCTCGCTTTAGTTCTTCTGTATATTTTTGAAATGATTGTCCTTTTCTTGCCATAAAAAAATCCCCTCCAGATAAAACAGTATTGAGTCCATCATATCAGATGGACTCTTTTTTTACTGTCTACCTATAGGGGATAATACCAGCTTACTATAAGCTGAATCCTTTTTTATTACTTATGTAATTGTGATGCGATAACTTCCTGTGTATGCTTCGTTAATTCTTTAATATCCATATTCGCATAATCTTCAGGTGTAATCGGCTTAGAAATTGTTACTGTTGCATGAGCTGGCTTCATACGATTTCCATTCGCTTCAAACATCTTATATGTACCATCTAACGTTACAGGTAAAATTGCTACACCTGACTTTACTGCCAGATGAAAACTACCAGCCTTAAACTCTCCAACTTCGCCACCCTTACTTCTCGTTCCTTCAGGGAAAATTACGATAGAATGTCCATTTTTTAATAGTTCAATTCCATCTTTAATCGCTTGAAGAGATTGACGACGATCGCTACGATCCATAAATACACAATTCATAAGTTCCATCCAAGTTGGTACAACTGGGAACTTTTTAATCTCTGCTTTTGAAACGAATCCAATTGGTTTATTTAAGTAACCTAGTAAAACAGGGATATCCATATTACTTTGGTGATTACTTACAACTAGTACTGGCTTGTCTTTCGGAACATTTTCAAGTCCTTTCACTTCTACTGCCCCTCCAGCTACACGTACCATTTTCTTACCAAACCAATTTGTCGTTTTATACACAGCATTATCTTTTTCTTTTGGCGCCATCGTATTTACTTGTCTTTTAAGACGCCACATTCTCGGTGTAATCGCAATTACGATTAAAATTAAATAAAAGATTTTAAAAAACGTTTGAATCATACAGAACCCCCACCTATTATCATTCCGACCTTCATTATACTAGACAAACGAAGGAAAAAGAAGAAAAAAAGTCCAAACAGCAAGTGTTTGGACTTTTTAAGCATTCTATATTAGAAACGTTTTGCTAATTCACGAGCATTAGCAATTGCTGCTTCTTTAATTTCTTGTGCTTTTTCAGGGTTTGCATTCATACCTTCAACTGCGATATATTCAGTATCATTTACACCGACAAATCCTAATACAGTCTTTAAGTGATTGCGACCGAAGTCTACAGCTGCGTATGCTCCTTCAGAATATACGCCACCTGTTGCCTGAATGTGAAGTGCTTTTTTACCTTCTAATAAGCCGACTGGACCATTTTCAGTATATTTGAATGTTTTACCTGCGATTGCTACGTTATCTAAGTATGCTTTTACTACTGGTGGATAGCTAAAGTTCCACATTGGAGTTACGAATACATAACGATCTGCATTCATAAATGTTTCTAAGTTTGTGTTCATTGCTGCTACTTTTTGTTGTTGAACTTCAGTTAAAGCTTCAAAGCCTTCACCTGCTGCAAATTTACCCCAAGCAGCAAATACATCTGCATCAATTGCTGGTACTGTAGTGTTGAATAAATCAATTGTTACAACTTCGTCTTGTGGATGTTCGTTTTTATAAGCTTCGATGAAAGCCTCCCCTACTGCCATTCCGAAAGAACCTTCTGCTGAATTTGGATTTGCTGTGATAAATAGTACTTTTGTCATTGTATTCTCTCCCTTTTTTCTCTTTATCTTTAATTCAAGATTTGTTTTTTAAAAGTTAATAACTTACCTTATGTAAGTATAATACAAAAAGTTTTAATCAATGTCAATAAAAAATAGCTACTTTTTTTTCGTAAGTTAATGATTTACTTTGTTTCCTTAAAATTTAGTATACAGATATTAAGAATTCTTTCGTATAAAAAGGCTACCTCTACAACTTATAGAGATAGCCTTCTATTACATATTATTTTTGAAATACATGTTTTACTTTTTCAGCTGGAATATTACTCCCGCCTCTACCTTTTACATCTTCAATCATCATTGTAATGACCATATCTGGTGAATTTAAATCAAATGCAGCGAACCAACCTAGTTCTTTTCCTTCGGCCTCTTTTGATACTTTTAATTCCGCTGTACCTGTTTTTCCAGCAAGAGTCATACCATCAATTTTAGCAATTTTCCCTGTACCATCTGGATCATTAATTACTTTCGTCATTGCAGTTTTTAATATATCCTGATTTCCTTTAGAAATTACATTTTCTTTCCAAGCTTTTGGTTGTTTATCTGTTTTAATAATATACGGTGACGGAATAGTTCCATCATTTACAATCGGCGCATACGTTAAAGCTAAATGAAGAGGAGTCATTAATACTTGTCCTTGTCCATATCCCGTATCTGCCATTTGAATATCATTTTTAATGCCGTCATTTGCAATTTTAGAAGCAGGGAATCCATATTCAATTGGTAGTTTCTCATCGAATCCGAATTTTTTCGCTTCACTCATAAACTTGTCTTTTCCGATTTTTAAAGCTTCTTGTGCGAAGTAAATATTATCCGAGTATTTCATCGCCTTATCAAAATCAATCGGATTTGCATCTTTCACACGCGTTACATAGTAATTACCCCAAGAAGAATCTTTTGTCCATTTTAATCCTTCAATTTTCAACTCTTCTTTTGGATCAATCGTTTTCGTTTCAAGACCAATTGCAGCTGTAATAGGTTTAAATACAGAACCTGGTACCGACAATTGTGTAAAACGATTTGTCATTGGTTTTTTCGGATCATTATTCCAAGCTTCGCGTTGTGCCTTCGATGTCCCTCGTGCAATTATATTAGGATCATATGCTGGACTACTTACTAGTGCAATTGTTTCTCCACTTTTCGGATTAATTGCTGCACTTGAACCAGCTTCGCCCTTCATTTCATTATACGTTTTTTCTTGAACAACACTATCAATAGTTAAAGTTACATTTTCTCCATCAACAGCATCTGTTTTTGCTAAATTTTTAATTTCTTTTCCTTGCGCATCTTCTACAAAGACACGGCCACCTTTCTTACCGCGTAGCTTTTCCTCTAATACTTGCTCTAAGCCAGCTTTACCAACTGGGTCATCAGCTTGATAGCCTTTCTTTTGTAGCGTTTTTAAATCTTCAGCATTTACCTTTCCAATATAACCAGTCAGATGAGCTGCCGCTTCCCCTAGCGGATATGTACGAACATTTACAGGTTTTGTTGAAACACCTGGTAAATCAATGTACGTATTTTGTGTTGCCCCTTCAGGCAAAATTCCAATTGGTACGAGATACCCTGGTTTTACCCATTTAGCAGCTAATTTTTGATCAATTTCTTCTACAGACGTATTTAATAACTTCGCTACTGTTTCTTTCGTTTGCGGAGCAGTATCGCCTAACTTTTCAGGAATCAATCCGATTTCAGAAGCTTTCCCATTCGTTGCAAGACCTTTTCCATTACGATCGTATATTTCACCACGTTTTGGCTGTGTTGTCTGCATACGCACTTTACTATCTTTCGTCATGCCAGGGAAAATAAAATCAGGAGTCCAATCTATTTTCCAAGATTCTTTATCTCCATCTTTTTCTTTTACCATTTTTGCTTCATGACCAAATGTGATTTTACCACCAACTGTATCCATGCTTACTTTAAAAGGAACAGGACCTTCATCTTTTTTATCTTCTTTTACTTCCCCTGTTTCTACCTTTAAGTCTTTCACTTCGATACCAGAATAAATTTTTTCATATTTCTCAGTAAACTCTTTCTTTGAAATATCTTTTTTTGCATTTTTTGATAGTTGATCATACATATCTGCAAATTTTTGTTTATTCCACGCTTTTACATATGTATCAAACGCTTCTTGTGGTTTTTCTTCTTTACCACATCCAACTAACATGAATGTTAAGCAAAGAAAAAGAATCCCCCATATCTTTCTCAATCGATTCTCCTCCTCTTTCTATATTAGTACTTTTGAAAATTTTAGCATTTTTACATGCTACCTATCATTATAGCACTATCGAATCTCATCTATAAACTTATATTGGTGAATATAAATAAAAAGATTGATGTGAATTCTCACATCAATCTTTTTTATTATTGTTGCTTCTCATATACATGGTAATAATACGTATACAGGTTTTTTTCATCCGTTAAACCTTTTTCTACAAAAATCTCTTTCCAATTTGTCATATCCATTTCTGGGAAGAATGTATCTCCTTCAAATGCATAATGGATTTTTGTTATATATAACTTGTCTACATAAGGTAAAAAGAGATCGTAAATTTGCGCTCCGCCAAAAATAAAAATCTCTTCTTCATTTTTACATAGTTCAAATACTTCTTCTACAGAATGAACAACTTCACACCCTTCAACATGATACCCTTCATTACGAGTTACAATAATATTACGTCTTCCAGGCAGTGGTCTACCAATCGCTTCATAGTTCTTTCTTCCCATAATAAGCGGGTGGCCCATCGTTGTTTTCTTCACGTATTGTAATTCACTCGGTAAACGCCAAGGTAAATTATTATCTTTACCAATTACTCTATTTTCGTCCATCGCGACCATAAATGAAACAATCATTTTTTCATCTCCTCTACAATTATACTGCAACCGGTGCTTTAATTGCTGGATGCGGATCGTATCCTTCAATCGTTAAATCTTCCATTTCAAAATCAAACACAGATTTCACATCTGGATTTAATGTAAGTTTCGGGAATGGACGTGGTTCACGTGCCAATTGCTTTTCTACTTGTTCAAAATGATTTGTATAAATGTGTGCATCTCCAATTGTATGAACAAATTCTCCTACTTCAAGACCACATTCATGTGCAATTAAATGTGTTAGTAGTGAATAACTTGCGATGTTAAATGGAATTCCAAGGAATATGTCACCACTTCTTTGATATAGCTGACAAGAAAGTTTTCCGTCCGCTACATAAAATTGGAATAATGTATGACAAGGCGGTAATGCCATACTCGGTACGTCTTCAGGATTCCAAGCAGAAACGATTAAACGACGTGAGTCTGGTGTTTTTTTAATCATTTCAATTACATCTTTTAATTGATCAAGTGTCTCACCAGCTGTCGTTTTCCAAGCACGCCATTGTTTACCGTAAACGTCTCCTAAATAACCATATTTATTTGAGAACTCATCATCTTCTAAAACGTTCTTTTTAAACAATTCCATTTGCTCATCGTACTGTACTTTAAATTCTTCATCTTGTTGTGAGCGAAGACCAAAATCAGTCATGTCAGGACCAGTATACTCATCACTTTCTACCCAGCTCTTAAACGCCCATTCATTCCAAATGTTATTATTATGCTGCAATAAATAGCGAATATTTGTATCACCTTTCATAAACCAAAGTAGTTCACTTGCTACAAGGCGAAATGGTACTCTTTTTGTCGTTAATAAAGGAAATCCTTTGCTCAAATCAAAACGCATTTGATATCCAAATACAGATACAGTTCCTGTCCCTGTACGATCTTCTTTCTTCGTACCATGTTCCATTACATGGCGGCATAAATTTAAGTATTCATTTTCAGCATGTTTCATATGTAGGAAAACCTTCTTTCAATCGTATATGGAATTTATCATAACATGAAAAATGGTAAATTTAATAATCTTAATTAATAAAATTTCTTGCGCTAATTCTTACAAAATTATTAACTTTCCATATTTTAAAAGGTTTTCATTTTCTATTACCGAAAGTATAGTGCGGTAGATCAAAATTTATATTTGGAGGTTAGAAATATGTCTAAAATTGAAACACCTGTTATGACTTCTTTACAAACCACGGTTGAAAAAATGATGAAGGATTTAAATGTTCCTGGTGTTGCTGTCGCTGTTATAAAAGACGGTGAAGTTATTCTTTCAGAAGGTTTCGGCTATCGTAATATGGAAACAAAAGAGGCTGTTACACCGAATACTCGATTCGCAATCGGTTCCTCAACGAAAGCGTTTGGTACACTTTCATTAAGCTTGTTAGCACAGCAAAAAAAGTTTAATTGGGATGCTCCTGTCCCGTCTTATATACCTAACTTTACTTTATCTGAACTACTTGCTAGCTCACAAGTTACAGGACGGGATTTAGCTTCTCATCGAACTGGAGTGAGTCGTCATGAGGCTCTTTGGTACAGTTCTTCCTTATCTCGAAAAGATCTCGTTGAAAAAATAAAACATTTACCACTTGATGCACCGTTCCGGACTGCATTTCTATATAACAACTTAATGTATGCAACAATTAGCTACATTGTTGAAAACATTACAAATCAAACGTGGGAGCAATACACTACAGAACATATTTTAGAACCTTTAAATATGAGACATACAAACTTCTCTGTTAACGATTCACAAACTACAGATGATTACGCTTTACCTTACATTGAAAATGACGGTGAAATAAAAGCAGTTCCATTCCGTAACATCGATACAGTTGGCGCTGCTGGGTGTATTAATTCCACAATTGAAGATATGGCAAATTGGGTACTTCTCCACTTAAATGAAGGGAAATTTGGAGATCATGAATTAATCTCCTCTGAATTATTACAACAAATGTATACACCACACAATTCAATTCCAGACCAACCGGTTTTATCACTCCCTGAATCTCCATTAAATAGTTACGGTCTTGGTTGGTTTATTAGCGCTTATCGTGGTAAAAAAGTGATTCATCATGGCGGTAATATCGATGGATTTTCAGCGCTTGTTTCATTCATACCAACAGAAAACATAGGCCTTGTTATTTTAACGAATGCTGGAGGAACATTACTTCCTACTTATCTCGCTAATCAAATTTATGACGAACTACTTGAATTAGAATCCATTGATTGGCATAAACGTGCTGTAGAAGATACTAAAAAAATGAAGGAAATGATGAAAGAAGCAACTGAATCCCTCCCTGAACAAATTAAAGGGACTACACCTTCGCACAAGTTAGAGGATTATACTGGTACTTTTGAACATCCTGCATACGGAACATTACAAGTATACAAACGAGATGATTCGTTATATGTACAATTTATGGAAATGGATATTCAATTAGGGCATCATCATTACGACATCTTCTCCACAAAAGTTGACTTATTCCAAATGAAAATGAGCTTATTATTCGCTTATGAAATGAATGTAAGTGGTGAATTCCCATCCCTTCAGTTACATGTACCAGCTACATTAAGTACTCAGCCGCTTACATTTAAGAAAATTAAATAAGTATCTTGATGTTAAAAAATAAAGGTAGGTGCGAATCACACCTACCTTTTCTATTTCATATCAATCTTATCTGGTTGAAACCAAATTGGCTTCGATAACTCAAAGTTATTATGATCCTCTAAAACTATAGTAAGACGCTCTAACATATCATCTAACATATGCGGCGCTGCTCGTAATGTCCAGACAACTGAGGAGAAAACTGTCATGCCAACGTACACCGTGTATAATTTCCAGAACTCCTCTGGTATTTTCCTATTAAAGTATCCTTCTATTTGTCCGATTGAATACGGAATACTAATATCCCTTGCAAACAGTGCAATTTTTACGAAATCATGAATTGGGTCGCCCCAGTCATAGCCATTAAAATCAACAACACCTACATATTTTCCATCCCGTACAATTATATTTTCTAAATGAAAATCATCGTGTTGAAATCGATTCGGGCGGCTCTTTAAATATATTTCATTTTCTTCTATAAACTTTATGATTTTATCATCATTTTTTATTTTTATTCCGCATGTTTTGTATACCTCTACATATTTACTATGTTTTTTCATAGCTCTTTCATACCATGGAAGTATATCCTTAGGAGCTTCAAATGTATGCATTTTTGCTAAATCTTTTCCTGCCTCTATACCAATATCATATTGTTCTTTTGGTGAATACGTAGGCAATAGCTTCTTCGCATCTTCCCCTTCTAAATATGAAAAAATACTATAGCATACACCTTCTTCTTCCAATATACCTATTTCAATTGGCCTTTGTGCCTGTACGTTACGTTTTACCATTTCATTTAAAATTTGAAACTCTATTTTCTTTCTTTCATACTCTTTTATATCGCCTGTCCGAAATAAATATTTTTCATTATTTGCATTCGTAATTACATATTTCTTATCTGGAGAGAAACCTTTAGAAATTTCTTCAATATTCGCTGCATCTTTTACTATTTGTATATTGCTTTGCCGTGCTGTAATTATCTTCATATCTATTCCCCTTACATTTCTGCATTTGGTGTATAGGCAACTTCTACAATAAATCCATTCGGATCGTAAAAATCAATCGTATAGTAACCTTCCGAATAATGATTCATTTCAATTGGACCACGTATTACCTTCACTTTCGTACTAGAAAGAAAATCTGCTACTTCATCAACTACTTCTCTATGAATAGCTTGATAACAAATATGTCTAGGCCCTAACGTCCTTACAATTTCCTCATCTACTTCTTTAAAGTATATTTCACTTTCTCCTGTGCTATATGCTATTTCATTTAACTTTCTCCACCCAATTATGGAAAACAACTTATTATAAAAAGAAATGGACTCCTCTAAATTTGCTACCCAAAATTCAATATGATGAATGCCTGCTCGCAGTGTATTCATATTAAGAATACGCTCCTTGTACTACTTGCACAATTTCCATCGGCTTATGAACCATGTAATCTGGTGCATCTTTTTTCACTGTTTCAATAACATCATATCCCCAAGATACCCAAATTACGTTCACTCCAGCCTTTTTACACGCTGCTACGTCTCGCTGTTCATCACCGACATATAACATATCTTTCTCTGTTATTTTTTTTGATTTCAAAAATCTTTTTATCATTTTATCTTTACCGAACAAATTTTTAGAACAATACACTTCTTGTATATTTTCTATATCATTCTTTTGTAAAAACGCCCGAATATGCTCTTCTGAGTTCGATGATATGACTGCAATTCCGTAGCCTTTTTTATGTAGTTCATCTAATACTTCTTTCATCCCATGGAACAAAACGAGATTTTTTATAGCCGGCTGATATAATTTATAAAATTCCAACGCTAATATCGGTAATTTATACAGTGGTACATTAAGTTGTTTACATCTCTCTGGCATCGTTAATTTACGTAAATGTTCAATTTCGTCTTCCTTTACTGCTTTATACCCATGTTTTTCAGCAAGTTGATTATAAATCGGTACAAATATATTTTGTGAGTCTACTAATGTGCCATCAAAGTCAAAAACAATATATTTTTGCATTCCCATACTCCCTTTGCTTCTTTTTTCTAAACCTATGTTATTCAACAACATAGTTGTCTGTCCCTTCTATAAAAATAAAAAAGAACAAGATTTTCTCTTGTTCTTTTTAAGAAAGCCATTTCGGCGGTACATTCGTATTCCAATAAATATTTCCTAACTCATGATGTCCAGAGTATCCATCATCAAAACGGTGGTAATGGAAATTAAAATAATAACCATCTTGCGGTGGATGATCTCTTCTTACATGGAAACGCAATAAATCATTTCCTGATTTCGTATCGTAGACATGAAAAATCTTTTCATTATTCCCACCAGCTGGTTTTTGAGAAATCGCTAATGATTGTAGTGAATCTTCTGGTACATCACTAGCAAGCTCAGCAATTGCCTCTTCAATTTTCGGTAATATTACATCTTTAAACTCATCTTCAATTACTGGACCAATTTTAGTACCAAACTTTTGCATCGACTGCTTCTCTGCTTCTTGCATTGCATAAGTAATAAAAGTATCGGTGGTTAACCTGTCATTCGCTTCTTCATATGTGTAGGACGTGCTCTCCAAACTTTGTTGCCCAGCTGTGCTCGTAGGCTTGTCCGCAGCTTTGGCATTATCAAGTAATATGGAAGGAGGCGTCACTAAACCAAATGTAAACACGGTAATTAGTGCGACTAAGGTTTTTCTAAACCAATTTGGCATTTATGTTCCCTCCCCTTTCACTCATTATTTTTTATATAACGGTGGTTTCTTCTATTATACAAAATGATTGTAATTATTGCACTTTACAATTTTGTTAACGTTCACATATTTTTCACTTGAATATGAAATTGTAAGATTTCATACAATAAAAATACAACAAAAATAAGGAGGCGATCAGATGACTTTAGATGTCATGTATTCCGCCGCAAGTATACTCGTTTTAGTATATTTTATTTATCAATGTGTTACAGACTAGAAAAAGAGCCATCAATGGCTCTTTTTTAATGGTAGAAATACAATCCATACAATCAATAAAATAAAAACAATGCCACCAATCACAGCTGGCAATAAATAAAACCGGGAAAGTATAACTATTCCATATAAAAGTATTGCTGGTAGTAGTAAATAACGATCTGCCTTCCATCTTAACAATAGTAATTTCCCTTCATCACAATATACACGAAGAAACATCTTATTCGTAAATTCAGTCCAATAATCACGTGCATAGCGAGAAATTGCAACTACAGCAAATACGAGAACAATAGCCGCAATCCACCTTGGAGTCATAATTATACTTACAGTACTGATACATACAATTTGAATATAAAATATTCGTGCAGTACTTGTACGGAAAAATTCTTTCAAAAAAGATTCGACAATACGAGAATCAGCTTTTTTCCCTAAAAGTCTTTTAGAGCGAGGAAATATCCACGGTTTTTTATTCGAACTACTCGGTTTAGCCGCATGACCACCAACTTGCATAATTCCGCTCGTCCAGCGCATGCTTTCCTCCTTTTCTTTCTCGATTTCTTTAAAAAAGAACTTTTTATAATTCATTTTCTCTTTTACTAATACACTACTTAAGAAAATTACTAGACCGATAAATAAAATTGAATACAATGGATTTTTATAAATAAAAAATAAACTAATTCCAAAAAAGGACACGCTCATAGAAAATACTACATTTTTTACAATCCATAAAACCCATCGTTTCCCCACATGTACATGAATAAATCTCGTTAACAACGACAACATAAATCGAAATATAGTAAAGAATACCCAAAATAATAGGACTTGTATCCCTGTTACTTCGATACTTTCCATCAACACCGGTAACATAATAACGACTACAATTATATTCGTTATCGCTATTCGAACAAATGTGTACATCATGCCATACTGGACTAATTTTCGCATATGTGTTGCATACGAAATTAAAAATAAACTATCCGCTTGCTCAAAAAATGAACGAACTCCTCTTCCATATGTAATCACATAAAATGCGAGTAATCCTAATCCGAAATAAATCGTCTCTTCCGTTGATAATTCATTTATCCATAGCGATCGATAATAGATTCCCATAAATATAAGTGCTGGAATAATAATATATAATGCGACTGTCCAATCTGTTACCGAACGTATAGACTTCCATTTCCGCTCAAGTTCATGGCGTAATCTCTTATAAAATTGTTGTTTAATCATGTTGTTCACGCCTTACAATTACATCAAAGCAGTCTAATAATGAACTACCCGGCATTTCCGCTAATATTTGAATAGATTCTAAATGTCCATCTGCGACTAATGTACCTTGTGAAATGAGTAAAAATCTTTCACAAATTTTTTCAGCAGTATCTAATACGTGCGTACAAAATAAAATTCCTGCCCCGCACTCTTTTTCTTTATATAAATAATTTAAAAACTCTTTCGTAGCTACCGGATCTAAACCGATAAAAGGTTCGTCAATGATATAAAAATCTGGCTCAGTTAAAAACGCCAATATTAGCATCGATTTTTGTTTCATGCCTTTTGAAAATTTTGATAAATACTCATGTTTATGCTTATTCATTCGAAAAGTATGTAATAATTGTTCCGCTCGTTCTTCCCAACTTCCCATTTCACTTCCACGAGCTGCCATTAATAATTCAATATGTTCCCAGAGCGTCAAGTAATCATAGTATGTTGGATGTTCTGGTACGTATGCATACGGATTTTTCTTTTCACCGAATGATATTTCACCGTCCATATTTACAAGTAATCCGAGTATCGTTTTAATCGTCGTACTCTTCCCAGCACCATTTGCTCCAATAAGAGCAACTAGTTCACCTTTTTCGATAGAAAAAGCTATATCATGAATTATTTTTTCGCCTATTTCATATCCAGCTGAGCGGATATTTACTTTTAACATGCATTCCCCTTCTTTCCATTTCTAATACAATCAAGGAAAAGAATAACATATAACTATCTATATATCATTATAAAATATTTATTTTCATAGCAGGAAAAAACATTTTTTAACAGAATATTAAATGTTTGATTACATTTTATTGGAGTGGATAATATGTCTTTTCAAATTCGTGAAGCAACGATAGATGATATAGACGCACTTTGTTCTTTAACGAAAGAATTAAAAGGTTCCTCTATTTCCTATGAAGATATGAACAACCGATTACAATTCGTACAAATGAGTCCGTTTGATTTTTTATATGTTTACGAGGAAGAAGAAGCTATATTTGGGTTACTTGGATTTCGTATACGTGAAAATTTAGAAGATGTAACACGTTATGGAGAGATTTCAATTATTAGCGTTGATTCTAACATACGACGGAAAGGCATTGGACAAGTGTTGATGGATTATGCCGAGCAATTAGCAAAGAAACATAATTGCATTGGCACATGGCTAGTTAGTGGAACAAAAAGAGTAGAAGCTCATCCTTTTTACAAAAAATTAGGATATGAAGTAAATGGCTACAGATTTGTAAAACATTTTTAAACTACTTATAAATTGAAGGGACTATAACTATGACAAACATTAAAGCAATTTTCATTGATCGTGACGGTACAATTGGTGGTGACACTACAATACATTATCCGGGATCTTTTACATTATTTCCGTTTACAAAAGCAGCTTTGCAAAAACTAAAAGCTCAAAATATAAAAATTTTCTCTTTCACAAATCAACCTGGTATCGCAGATGGAATTGCAACTGTAGCCGATTTTGTACAAGAATTAGAAGGCTTCGGTTTTGATGATATTTATGTATGTCCTCACAAACACGGTGATGGTTGTGAATGTCGTAAACCAAGTACAGGTATGCTGCTACAAGCAGCTGAAAAACACGGGCTTGATTTAACAAAATGCGCTGTAATTGGTGATCGCTGGACCGATATCGTTGCAGGAGCAACAGTGCATGCGATAACGATATTGGTGCGCACAGGCGCTGGATACGATGCTTTACATACGTACCGAGACAAATGGGCACATATTGAACCAAACTACATTGCAGATAACTTTGAAGATGCAACAAACTGGGTTTTAAATCAACTATAATACAAATGAAAATTTTGATTCACCCGAAATAATTTAAAACATAGTTAAAATAGCCTTTTTGGCAAATAATTGTATTCCACAAAACGGATCACCTCAAAAGGTAGCAAGTTCCCTTTTGATACGCAAACATTGCAATTCAAATTATATTTTTTATTAGTAACAGCAATTAACGTAAAGAAGGAATAGCTTAGTGGCTATCCCTTCTTTATTGACTTCTATTATTTACATTTGTTATCTGTTTTTATTGAGTATTCTCATCGTTTTTATACTCCAAAATATCCCCTGGCTGACACTCCAAAGCTTTACATATCGCTTCTAATGTTGAAAAACGAACCGCTTTTGCTTTCCCATTTTTCAAAATAGAAAGATTCGCCATCGTAATTCCAACCTTCTCCGAAAGCTCCGTTACACTCATTTTTCGTTTTGCTAACATGACGTCAATATTAATAATGATTGTCATATCCGCCACCTCAGACCGTCAAATCATTTTCTGATTTTATGTTAATTGCCTCTTGTAGAAGTCGTTGGAGGATAGCAGCAAAAACGGCGATAACGAGCGAAGCAAAAACGATAATGAGTCCCACTAACCCAATAGGAGGGTCCATTTTTTTCGCTATAAAATGAAAAAGTGGCAAACTTAATACATACAAACCACTGATTGTAATTGCACAGCGCTTTATATTCTTTAACGCCTTTACTGATAATTCCGAGAACGCTGTGTTCTCATCAATGTACTGTAAAAGATTGAAAGCCTGATAAAGAGCAACGTAAAAAGGCACAGCTGCTACATACAGTACAATTAAAACAAGATATTTTATCGGAGCAATGTTAGGATACAAATTCGCTGTGAAATCCGCCATTTCCGGCACTAAAAATATGCATAAAGCAAGCACTGAAATTCCAGCAAGAAAAATAATTACTTTTAAGAACATTGTTGAACTTCGTTTAAGATTCATTTACAATACCTCACTTATTTAATGGCAACATAATTTTATCACAACATTTATTGTTTAACAATAAATAAATATCGTTTTATTTTCGTCATGTTTTTTAATTTAGGCAAAAATAAAAAAGAATTTCTCATTACAAAGAAATTCTTTTTCTTGAAAATGTCTCTTTCAACTTAATTTTTTAAAACGTTAATTCGTAATGGAAATAACGATTATCTCTCAAATAACCATTTTCAGCGTATAATCGTTGTGCTGATAAATTATCAATCTCCGTTTGCAGCTTTACACCTTTTGCTCCATTTTCTAATGCGTATTCTTTAGCAGCTTCTAATAATTTTTTACCTGTTCCGGCTCCACGCTTCGCCGCTTGTACAAATAAATCATTTAAAATCCATAATTCTTTCATTGAAATAGAAGAAAATGATGGATATAGTTGCGTGAACCCAATATATTCGCCGTCTTCAACTGCTACGAAAATAACAGACTCTTTTTTCTCAATTCTATTTCGTAAAAATACTTTTGCCCCTTCTAAATCAGAATCTTGCCTATAAAACATGCGATAGTTATTAAAAACTGATGCTAGTCCATCTAAATCTGCAATTGTTGCCTCATATATTCTCATTTTACTCCATTCCCCTTCCAATACTGTCTCATTATATCCGTTGCCCATTTAGGCTGGTGTATTTCTTCTGTCGGCATAAACTCTTTCATTATTGGTTTTATATCCAATATAGGAGTGCCATCAATAGCATCTAATCCCTCAACAATAATTGATTTACCTTCTCTTTTGATCATCTTTACAATTGTTACACCTATGCGATTTGGGCGATTTTTCCCGCGCTGTGCAAAAATACCTACTTCAGGATAATCCTTATTATTTCTAGGATGTCTAGCAAAATACTGAATTTGCTCGTCAGTTACTTTATGAAAATAAAAAACAACTTCAATATGAGAAAAATCTTCAACCCCTTGTATACTCTCTTCTGCATACATTTCAGTTAAAGTTATACGAGATCTTACTTCTCCCCACTCATCATCTTTTATTTCCTTTCTTTCATTATGTACAAATGCGATTGGTTGAACTGAAAACATACGCATTCCCCCTTAAATGTAACCACTTACATTATAAAATATTTTCTGAATGTTTTCCAGATATACGAATAAAGTTTACATAATATAATTATACTCTATCTAGAGCTACCTTGACTGCTTCAATTGCATGTATATGAGTTGTATCAAATATCGGGACAGATACGTTTTCTTGCTTTATTAATAACCCTATTTCTGTACAACCTAATATGATTCCCTGTGCTCCTTTTTGCACTAACTCTTCGATGCCTCTTTTATAATATTCTCTAGATTGAGATACTATTTTTCCTAAACATAATTCTGTATATATTACTTTATTTATTTCTTTTCTATTTTTTTCTGATGGTACTATTACTTTTATATTATTTTCTTCTATACGTGACTTATAGAAATCTTGCTCCATTGTATATTTAGTTCCAAGCAGACCAACCTTTTGAATGTCTTTTCTTTTAATTTCTTTTGCAGTTGCATCAGCAATATGTAAGACTGGAATATCAATTTTGGCCTTTATTTTTCCAACTACCTTATGCATTGTATTTGTACAAATGATTATAAAGTCTGCTCCTCCCTTTTGTAATGAATATGCCGCATTCCCTAGAATTTCTCCAGCACCATCCCAATCTCCGCTAGACTGACATCGTTCAATCTCTTCAAAATCCACACTATTAATCAAACATTTTGCTGAATGTAGCCCTCCTAATCTCTCTTTTATTTCTTCATTAATAATTCGATAATATTCAGAAGTTGATTCCCAACTCATACCACCTATAAGACCTATCGTTTTCATATAAACACCTACCTAAACTTTTTTATAAAACTAATAACAACGTTTTATTATGTATATTATACACAATAAAACAAGACTTTAAGTTTGGGATATAAAGTCTTGTTTTAACGTAATAATATAGAATAATTGTACTTTCATTTCCAAGGAAATTTTTATAGAATATTCTGAAATTAATAATCTGATATTTTTATAAATTCTTTATACTTATAATTAAAACACTCTCGATACAACTCTTTGATTTCATCATATGATGGAACACGTGGGTTATTAGCTGGGCTACCACTTTCAATTGCATCTGATGCCATTTTAGAGATAGCATTTTCAAATTCAATTTCATCGATACCGTATTCTTTTAAATTTGGAATACGAAGATCATAGCAAAGCTTTTTTATTTCCCCAATCGTGTAGTCTGCTACTTCCTCATCAGAATTCGAATACAAATCCTTATTTAAGTTACGTCCAATTTTTGCTAACCTTTTCACTGCACTTGTTTTTGTAAACTCTAACACTGTAGGTAATAGTATGGCATTTGATATTCCATGCGGTACATGAAATAATGCTCCCACTGGCCTTGACATTCCATGAACTAATGTAACTGATGCATTCGAAAATGCAATTCCAGCTTGTAAGGAAGCAATCATCATCGCTTCTCTTGCCTCCATATTATGTCCATCTTCATATGCTATACGTAAATATTTCATAATACTTTCAATAGCTGAAAGAGCAAGTACATCTGTAAGTGGTTGTGAAAATTTAGAAATATAAGCTTCAATCGCATGACATAACGCATCTATTCCTGTTGCTGCCGTAATTTGTGGTGGTAACGAACTTGTCAAAACTGGATCTATAATTGCTACTTTCGGTATAAAACTAGGATGCTTCATCATCATTTTTACATCTGTTTTTTTATTCGTAATTACTGCTACACTTGTAACTTCCGAACCAGTACCAGAAGTTGTTGGAATTGCAATAAGTGGTAGTGGATTGTTTTCTATTTCAATATCCTTTTGGACATAATCCTCAACTTCTCCACCATTTGTATATAAAACCGGTACCGCTTTCGCAGCATCAATACAACTTCCACCACCAATACCGATAATAAAATCGCACTTTTCCTCTTTACAAAGAGATAACGCTTCTAATACGTGTATATTTGTAGGCTCAGCATCCACTTTATTATATGTACTAACAATAATACCTTTCTTATTTAGTTGTTGCATACACTTTTCAACATATCCTAATTTCTCCATAATTGTATCAGTAACTATAAAAGCTCTTTTCCCTAACTTTTTTGATTGTTCTCCCAGTTTTTCAAGCGAATTCCTTCCATATAATACCGACTTTGGCATACGAAACTCAGAAACCTCTTGCAAGTCCCCCACCCCTTCTTATCCTAATTAATATTTTATAATATAAATTATCGATTTGATGAATCTTTACGATTCAAATTTTTTAATAGAGTCCTGTTAAAGTATAGAATGCGATAACTAAAAATACAGCAACCGTTTTCAAAATAGTAATAGCAAATATATCTTTATATGACTGTTTATGTGTTAATCCCGTTACTGTAAGAATAGTAATAATAGCCCCGTTATGTGGTAGTGTATCCATTCCTCCTGATGCCATTGATACGATACGGTGCATAACTTCTAATGGAATATCAAATTGATTGGCCGCTGCAATAAATTTATCTCCCATTGCGCTTAATACTATTCCCATTCCTCCTGATGCCGAGCCTGTAATTCCAGCTAAAATATTCGTCGTTACTGCACCATTCACTAACGGATTTGTGAAAGTAGCAGAGATGCCATCTCTCATAATTGCGAAGCCTGGAAGTGCTGCAATGACACCACCGAATCCAAACTCAGCTCCTGTATTCATCGTTGCAAGTAGCGCTCCACCAATACTTGTATTCAATCCAGCTTGGAAACCTGTTACTACTCGCTTCCAATATAATAATAACGTTGTTAAGATCCCTATAATAAGTGCCAATTCTACAGACCAAATTCCTACTACTGCACTTAATTCTACTTTTCCAAATGCTTTCATACCAATTGCAGAAAAATCAAAACCGCTTGGATACCACTTCGGTATCATAATAGTAAACACTTTATTCATTACACCTACTAAAATAAGTGGTATAAATGCAATAAGTTGTTGCGCTCTTGTGATTTCAATGTTATTAATTAATGGCATATTTTTTTGTTCTACTTGCAAAGATGCTGCCATTTCAGTATTTCCATCATTAAAACCAAAATATCCTTCACCTGCTGCTTTTGCCTTCTTACGTCTACTCTCTAAATATAGTAAACCTAATGTAAGAACAAAAATTGCTCCTACAATCCCAAGTATCGGTGCAGCATAAATATCCGTTTTAAAAAATGTTGTAGGTATTACATTTTGAATTTGTGGTGATCCAGGTAGCGCATCCATTGTAAACGTTACTGCTCCAAGAACAATCGTTCCAGGGATTAAACGCTTTGGAATATTAGCTTGTCGAAACAACTTAGCTGCGAACGGATAAACAGCAAACACTACTACATACACACTAACACCACTATACGTTAAAATAGCCCCCATTAATACAATCGCTAATATAGTACGTTTTTCACCAACTAACTCAATAATTGTTTTTGCGATAGAATCTGCAATTCCTGACATTTCCACTACTTTTCCAAATATTGCTCCTAATAAAAACACAGGAAAATATAATTTTATAAATCCAACCATTTTCTCCATAAAGATATTAGAAAAGAAAGGTAATACATAACTAGGTTCTGTCAAAAATACTGCAAATAATGCAAATATCGGCGCGAATAAAATAACAGAAAAACCTCTGTATGCTACGAACATAAGTAAACTTAGTGCTAATAATATAATAACTAACTCCAATTTTACCCCTCCATTAAACAGAATATTCTAAATTTTATTGATAAATTTCTACTAACCTTTTAATTCTGACATCCCTCCTCTTATTCATACAAATTTTTATGCTAAAAATGTCTAATTATAATTATTCGATTACATATGAAAAATCCCTTTAAACAGAAACGAATTCATCGTCATACGTTATAAAGGGATTGCTAGAATCTATATTTACTGCTGTATTAAATTTTTCTCTATACAAAAATGATACAGTTCTTCAACATCTTTCACTATGTAGGTCGCACTAACTTCAGTCAGTTCTTTTTCACAGCCATAGCCATATAAAACACCAATTGAAGCAATTCCATTCTGATTTGCACCTATTATATCGTGCTTTCTATCACCAATCATTATCATTTCTTCTTTATTTAGTTCTTCATGTGTTTGTAAAATATGAGCAATTATTTCTTCTTTTTTTATTCTCGTACCATCTAAATTACTTCCAATGATGTCTTCGAAATAATTCGTTAATTGAAAATGCTCTATAACTTGTTTCGCAAATACAGTGGGCTTTGAAGTTGCTACGAATATGCGATTCCCTGAACTTTTTAATTGTTGCAAGAGCTTCAGAATCCCCTCTTATACATTATTTTCAAACAATCCACGCTGCTTTAAATACTCACGGAAGTAAAAAACAGCACGTTCAACCTCTCCTTCACTCATATTATATCTCTCTATGAATGATTGCTGAATAGGAGGACCTATAAATGAATCTAACTCACTTATATGTACTTCTTCAATTCCTACTTTTTTTAATGCATATAAAACCGAGTTTACAATCCCTTCTTTCGGATCAGTTAAAGTTCCATCTAAATCAAATAGAAATATTTTATACATGCTTCATTCCTCCACTTAATTTGCTGTATAAATAAGTGCTAACATCTCTTCCACTTCTCCCTATTATACTATTATTATCTATTTTTTCGAAAAATCAATTTCCCTATGTCACATACTTTCAGTTACAAAATACGATAGATATGATACAGTAAAAAAGTTACAATTATTTTAATAGAAACTGGTGAAACAAATGTCAATTACGTTAATTTTTATAATGGCTTTCACAATTGTGATCCACGCAGTTGAAACAAGCTCTTATAGTATTCGATTAGCTGGAGTACGTTTAAAGAAGATTGCGGTTGCCTTGTCTGTTGTAGGAATGGTGTTACTTATTTCAAGAACATCAAACTTACTACAAGCCTTTTTAATCGGTGGTATTGTCGATGAAGCAAAACTAGATTCTTCTATTAATTTAGAGCATATTATACGACTCGTACTATTATCGGCTTCTATCGGTACTTTAATCGCGATCATTCTTTATCCAACTTTGACAAAATTATTTGGATATGTCATTCAAAACTTTGAAACAGACGGTTCTTTCATTCGAATGATGAAAACGAATAACATTCAAAAATTAAAGTACACAAAAAAATATGTCCGTTTTCCAAAGTTAGAAATGATTCATAGACTGCGTATCGGTGGTATTCCAAAGCGTATTATGCTTATTAACATGTTTGCTACTGCTATTTATACAGCAGGGGTACTTTCAGCCCTTTACGCTTCTTTTTTAAATCCAGATTATGCAACAAATGCAAGTACAGCTTCTGGCCTTGTAAATGGTTTCGCCACTATTTTATTAACTGTATTACTCGATCCACGCATTGCTCTTTTAACAGAACGTGCTCTACAATCAGAAAGCGGTGCTGAATCTATGAGTAAAATGTATGGTTGGCTAATGATTTCTAGACTTCTCGGCACATTATTAGCACAACTGCTATTTGTACCAGGTGCTTACTGGATTTTATGGATTATTGAACTGATGCATTAATTTACTAGAAAGGTGAATTTATCAATGAAGATCAAAACAGAGAAAGATATAATTCGCTTAATAGAAAACGACGAATGGATGATGAATGTATTACAAATGGCAAAATTACTAGAGCTACCTGATTGGTGGATTTGTGCCGGATTTGTTCGTTCTAAAATTTGGGATACTTTACATGACTATGAAGCTAAAACGGCTATGCCTGATGTTGATGTGATTTATTATGATAGTCTACATCAAGATGAGATATACGAACAATCATTAGAAACGAAATTAATGAATATTGATGCTACTATCCCTTGGTCTGTAAAAAATCAAGCTCGTATGCATGTAGTGAATAATATGCCACCATATTCTTCTTCTGTTAATGCTATTTCTAAATTCCCTGAAACAGCAACGGCTTTAGGAGTTACACTTGATGAACTAAACAACGTTATCTTAACAGCCCCATGTGGTATTGAAGATGTCCTTTCCTTACAAGTGAAACCAACAGCTCATTTTCTTGAATCGAAAGAACGATTACATATGTACAAAAACAGAGTTATAAAAAAGAATTGGCAAAGTAAGTGGCCTAACATCACAATCACATATCCAGAAATTTAGAAAGGGTGCCTCTCATTTATAGAAGCACCCTTTTCTTCATTTCAAAAAATGTATGACTGTTTCTGCAAATCTATCTGCTTCCTCATAATGAGGTGAATGACCGCTCTCTTCAAATACGATATACTTGCCGTTTCGGGCATCTTTATTAAATGTTTTAATTTGTTCTTCACACGTTACTACATCATGTTTTCCTACTATTAATAACATTAGATTTTGTACATCTTTTATTTTTGATAATAATGATGTATGACATGCTCCCTCTAATTTTAATCTATCAAAGTGAATTTTGGAGCGATTTGAAAATATTTCCCACTCTTCATCACTGTATAAACTCTCATCTGTCCTATTTTCCTTATTATTGTAAATCTCCATTCTTTTTTCTTCTAATTCAGCGCTTAGTCTTATATAAGCTTCTAACAACTCTTCTGAACTAGCATCGCTAGATGAATAAGCAAAGCATTCTTTTGCTATTTCTTCTTTTCCATACTTTTTTAATAAATGTCCTGTCTTTTGTAACAAAGCCCTACTTGTTAATGCAAAATTAAAAGTTGGTCCTTCAAATATTATTTTCTCTATTGAACTTGGATATATCGACGCATAAAGCAATGCTACATATCCACCGAAAGAGTGTCCAATTATAGACCACTTCTCAATTTGTAATACTTTTTTTAATTCCTCACAGTCTTCAATCAAATCATTTAATCCAAAAGCTTCGTCTTCAGTTATTTCTTCTGAGCGACAAACACCTCTTTGATCTATTATAATTACATATAGAGAATCTTTTAAACGTTCCGCTTGATGAAATGAAAAATCATAACAACTTTCTCCTGGTCCACCATGCAAGTATAAGACTGGCTTATTTTTAGGATTTCCATGTGTTTCAACGTATAGCTTTTTCCCTCTAATATTCATGTATTTCCCTGCTTCTATCAAATTTTCCTTTATAATCACCACCCCCCTTTTTTTACTGAATATTATAACATTTAATATTAAATAATTCCTATTACATTTAAGAAGACGATAATTATTGCAAGTGGTGCTACAAATCGAAGTAAAAATGCCCAACAAGTAAATACTTTCTTTCCATAATTTCCACCTACAAAAAACTCTGCTTCTAGTACCTTCTTCTCCATTTTGAATGAAACGAAAATACTAATAAATAGTGCTCCAAGTGGCATTAATATATTACTAGATAAAAAGTCTACTGCATCAAAAATATTCTTTCCGAAAATCGTAATATCACTCCATACTCCAAATGATAACGCTGATGGTATACCTACCAAGAAAATGCCGAAACCGATCATCCATGATAATTTCGTTCTCTTTTCTTGTTCACCATTTGCTAATGCTGAAACAACAGTTTCTAGTAGAGAAAATGCTGATGTTAATGTCGCAAATGTAAATAGTGCAAGAAATACTGTTAAGAAAAATCCACCGAATGGGATTTGACTAAATACAGATGGTAATACGATAAATAGTAATCCAGGTCCTTCTGTTGGCTCCATTCCTAATGAAAATACGGCTGGAAAAATAGCAAGACCTGCAAATAATGAAACAAATAAATTTAATCCAACAATTGTTATTGCTGATTTTGGTAAACTTTCTTTTTTATTTAAATAGGAACTATACGTAACCATAATTGAAATCCCGATACTAATTGCAAAGAATGATTGCCCCATTGCGAACAAAATACTTTCCGAAGTAATCTTTGAGAAATCTGGTTGTAAGAAAAACTTCACACCTTTCATTGCATCATCAAGTGTTAACGAACGAATAATAAGAGCGACAAATAAAACGAACAATGCTGGCAACATATATTTACTTGCTTTTTCAATTCCGTTTTGTACACCCTTTGATACAACCCATATCGTAATGAACATAAAAGCGAAATGTCCCATAATAGCCCAAGCAGGATTCCCAATTGTTTCAGTAAATAATGTACCGTAATTTTGTCCTGGAGTAATCAGTTGTCCAGTTATTCCTCTGAATAAATAAATAAATTAATACCCATCCACCTACAACACTATAAAACGAAAGTAGTATAAAACAAGTTCCAACACCAAGGCGTCCAATCCAATGCCATCCCGTATTTGGTGCGATGCTTTTAAATGCTCCAACTGCTTGTTTCTGCGTACTGCGTCCAATCATAAATTCAGCTATAAGTAGCGGTAGTCCAATTAAAACAGTAAATAATATAAATATTAAAAAGAACGCTCCTCCCCCACTCTTCCCAGCGATATAAGGGAACTTCCATATCGCACCAAGTCCAATTGCTGATCCGGCTGCCGCCATTATAAAACCTAATTTCGAAGTCCATTGCTCCGTCTGTTTCATCTCATTTTCCTCCTAATTAAATCTTTTTATATAAATAAATAAATTTTATAAACCTATTCAAATAAACCCTCCATTTCTTCTTCCATATAATAAAAAAATGGCCTAGCATCTCTATATAAAGAGACGCTAAGCCATTTACTTAACGCGGTACCACCCTTATTGATTCCATTATGAATCCACCTTAGTAGTAATCGTTTGATTACAAACCTAATATCGAAGGTTAACCGTTAAGATTTACTAAGAATGTAATTCCGTTCCACCTTACTGCTCCTAGGCGAGTTCAGGATGTTATTTGACTATGTCACACCAACCCATAGCTCTCTGTACAAATACATGACCTTACTACTCCTATTCAACACATTTTAATATTTAGAATATATTTTCTTTTGAAATTAATATGAAGTATATCTGTTATATTTGTAACTGTCAAGGGTATATTGATTTTTTTGTCGAAATGGTTCATATTTCAACTGACTTTTACTAAGCTTATTAGAAAAAGAAAGAGTCTATATTTTCACCTTTTCAAACGAACTATAAAAAAAGAATCTTCGCGATAATCGCGAAGATTCTTTTTACGGTATGAGACGAGTACAATCTCTCGGAAAAGCACTCGCCTCTCGTACATTTGTTAATTCTAAAAGTTTATATACAACCCTTTCTAACCCAATTCCGAAACCTCCATGTGGTGGACAACCATATCGAAATGTATTTAAATAAGATTGAAATTTATCTGGGTGTAATCCTTTTTCTTTAAACGAAGCGAGTAACATTTCATAATTATGAATTCGCTGTGCCCCTGACGTTATTTCTAATCCTTTATATAATAAGTCGAATGAATCAGTAATAGCTGGATTCTCTTTATTCGGCATCGTATACATCGGTCTCGCTTTTTTCGGATAATGCGTAATGAAAACAAATTCACTATTATATATTTCCTTTACATATTTCCCTAGTAACTTTTCACCTTCTGTATCTAAATCCCCTACAGGAGATTCTTTACGATACTTACTTTTCAAAATTTCTTGTGCTTCTAACAATGTAATTTTAGGTATTTCAGTAATAACAGGTACTTCTATTTGTAATAGTTGTAGTTCTATTTCACATTTTTTCGCTACTTGTTGAAACATATATCGTAAAACATCCGTTTCTAGTTGCATCACTTCATAAAAATCATGAATAAAACCAAGCTCTACGTCTAACGATATATATTCATTCAAATGACGGGAAGAATTATGATGTTCCGCTCTATATACAGGTGCAATTTCAAAAACTCGTTCTAACCCACCTGCCACCATCATTTGCTTATAGAACTGTGGTGATTGTGCTAAATAAGCTTCTTTTTGGAAGTATGGAAGCTTAAAAACATTTGCTCCTCCTTCTGCCCCTTGCGAAACAATTTTCGGCGTAAAGATCCGTGTGAAATCGTTCTCTATAAGAAATTCACTAAAGCTTTGAACGAGTGTAGATTTCACTTTAAAAATCGCTGCGGTTCGCTCATGCCTTAATGATATTACTCGCTCATTAAGTAGTTGATCTAAGCCAACTTGTAACTTCTTTTTATTTATTTCAAATGGAAGTGGCTCTGCACTGTTTATTACTTTCACTTCATGAGCAAGTACTTCAACACCCAATTCTGTTTTCGATGTCTCGACTATTTCACCAATTACGTGGACGACACTTTCTACATCAACTTTATATCCAGCCAATTCATTTTCTAATACACATTGAATTACTCCTGTTCTGTCCCGTAATAATAAAAAACTAACATTTCCAAGATGTCGAATCTTTTTTACCCATCCTTGAAGTAATACAACCTTTCCACTTTGCTTTTTACATTCTTTTGTGAGTGAACGCTTCATTATTGAATCCATTATTTTTCCCTCCAGTAATTTTATATTTATTTACGTTATTGTTGTCATCGTCATCATCCACGGTCACTCACCCCCTTTCAAAGAATACAAAAATCCGCCCCTATAAATAGGGACGGATTTTTTTCCGCGGTACCACCCAAATTGTCATACTGACCATCTTAGCCCTGATAACGGTAGGTACCGTTTGCTTTTACTAATAATCACGTTCAAAGCAACACTCACAGGTGTCTTTCCATCATGCGGTATCGCAACCTTTCCAGCAACTGGCTGCTCTCTGTAGACCTTTGCACCATGTACTTTTCCTGATCATCACTTTTTATATTTACAGAGCATTCTAACTCCTTATCTTATAAAACGCAAGCTTTTTTTGAAACATTCTGGTTTTATAACTCCTAACTTCTTCTAAAGTGTGAAAAGTTAATTTTGTAATACATATTCTTATGTATTACATCCAAAATTACACCTTTAATATTTTCCAATTTTTACATAAAAACTAATTCATTTACGCATATTAATAAAAATTTTAAAGCGAGGTGTGTATATGCAAAAAGCAATTAGTTTCTTTCTCCTTTTGTTTTGCTTAATTGTAGTAAACGAAACGTATGCCTATTCACCAAAATCTTTACCAATCTCTCAAAACTCTGATCAATGGCAAGTGAATATTGATAAACCGAAAAAAACAAACAAGAATATGCTTCAAGCTAAAAAAGATGAATTTCAAACATATCATTTTTCAGTAA
This sequence comes from Bacillus cereus group sp. MG1, assembly GCF_040460035.1. Taxonomy (NCBI): domain Bacteria; kingdom Bacillati; phylum Bacillota; class Bacilli; order Caryophanales; family Bacillaceae; genus Bacillus; species Bacillus cereus group sp. MG1. Next base: position 393,024 of record NZ_JARVGY010000001.1, read on the forward strand.
AGAATGTCGGGAATAGTGAAGTATATAATGTAAACGTCGAAGTATTCCGCAACGAACCAAATAAGAAAACGAAATATGAACTCTTTTCCCTAAAGGAAAGTCGTTTGGCAAGTGGAAAAACTGGATTTGAACACGCTAATTTACCCGTTGCTACAAAAGCAGATGAAGTTGATGTTATTATTACATGGCAAGAACACCCATTCCGATCGATGCGAAATGGTCAAAAAGTTGAATCTAGAAAATTTAAAGAGCATTTTGTTTTTAAAGAAGCTAAAAAGTAAATGGGATACGGATATATTCACACTATCATTGATATAGCTTTATTTACTAGTACCAGTTCTTAAGCAAATTAAAAAGTCGTGGCTTATAATGAAGTGCACCCCAATTGTTAGACACAGTCTAACAATTGGAGGTGCATTTTTTATGGCTAAATTTTCTTCAAAAGAAAAAATCCAAGCGGTGAAACGATATTTAGATGGTACAGAAAGTGGAAAAACAATTGCTAAATCTATAGGAGTTAACCCTAGCGTACTTCGTGAGTGGATTAGACGATATGAGTCTTCAGGTGAAAAGGCCTTTGAAAAGTGCTATACATTCTACCCAGCCCAGTATAAACTAGATGTACTTTATTATATGAATGAACACGGGACATCTATCAGAGAAACAGCGGCACTTTTCAATATACCGTCTTATGAAACACTTCGGAAATGGAAAATAGCTTATGAAACAGGAGGATTGGATGCCCTACAATCAAAGAAAAAGGGGCGTCCAACCATGAAAGTTAAAAAAATAAAGCCAGTAGATGAAGGATCAATCGAAGCCTTACAAGCGGAAAATGAGCGTTTACGTATGGAAAATGCATATTTAAAAAAGTTGAATGCCTTAGTTCAAAACAAAGAAAAATCACCAAACAAGACAAAGCGCAAGTAATCTACGAGTTAAGGCATGAATTTCCTATCAAGGAGTTACTTCAACTCGCAAACATTCCACGTAGTACGTACTATTACTGGATGAAACGTTTTAATCGTCCTGATCCAAATGCGGAGGTAAAAGAACTGATTCAAGCTATTTATAATGAACACGATGGGTGTTATGGTTATCGTCGTATTCGTGATGAACTTATGAATCGTGGACACAAAGTAAATCATAAAAAAGTGTATCGCCTTATGAAAGAATTAGGGTTAAAATGTCTGGTTCGTATGAAAAAATACCGCTCTTACAAAGGGACAGTTGGGAAAATTGCGCCAAATATTTTAAATCGCAACTTCCAAGCTGAAAAACCAAATGAAAAGTGGGTTACAGATATTACGGAGTTTAAGTTATTTGGGGAGAAGTTATACCTATCACCAATGTTGGATTTATTTAATGGTGAAATTATCACGTATACAATTGGTTCAAGACCGACCTATTCCCTTGTTTCAACGATGTTGGACCAAGCCCTTTATTGTGTAACCAATCCGGATAAACTCCTCATTCACTCTGATCAAGGTTGGCACTATCAAATGAAACAATACCGTCATTCTCTTAAGAATTGTGGCATAACTCAAAGTATGTCTCGCAAAGGAAACTGTTATGACAATGCCGTTATTGAAAATTTCTTCGGTATCATGAAATCGGAATTTCTGTATCGAAAAGAATTTGAAAGTATAACACATTTCAAACAAGAATTAGCAAAGTATATAGAATACTATAATCATAAAAGAATTAAGGCAAAATTAAAGGGTATGAGCCCAGTACAATACCGGGCTCATGCCCTAGAGGCTGCCTAATGAAACGACCTGTCTAACTTTCGGGGGTCACTTCATAAATGCCACGACTTTTTATATTAATTCGTACTAATGCCTCTCGCTGCCCAAATGCGATCGATATCAGCAGCATGTTGTCCGCCATATAAAAGAGCATCCGCTTGCTTAATCGCTTTCGCTCCATCACTGAATTTAGAGTTTGGTGTTAATGACCAGTGTGATTGTAAAATGATTTTTGTTGCTACATCACGGCCAAAAGCTTGTGCCATTTCGTATTGGCCTTGAGCCCAAATTTCACCATCATCATGCACTTCATTCGTTATATCTTTCGGATATACTTTATTCGTATCTAATCGGCGTAAGCATGTTGGATCTGAACTAGAATAAGCTGTCGCATCCCATTCTCCAACACATGCTTTACCATATCCAGTAGTCGATACTGCATCTTCATATGTAGCACCTAAGAAGTCGCCAAATCCTTCTCCCATCGCTCCACCTTCTGCTGAACTACCAAAGCCAGGAACTTGGTTATCTTGAATCGAATGCCCATACTCATGTGCGATAATACCAGCATCTTCTGCATCATCAACACCGCCAGTACCGAAAGTTAAAGCTTTTGTTGATGGAGAATAGAATGAGTTATCATCAGTTGTACCATTAACATTCACTTTTATCGAACGGTTATTAATATTTTTAAAACCTAGACTTTGAATGTAACGTTGCAATGTGTCGATATGATAGTACGACATAACATCTTCAAAGCTATCATTTGCGCGTGTATAGTTAAATTGTAAATTCGTAGATTTTGTTTTCGCTTTTGAAGAAATCGTTACATATTCTCCAATTAAAAATCCTGTTCCATCTAAACCTTTTAACGTAACAGTTTTCAGTTGGTTCGTTAGAGCTGTTGAATCTGCATCGTTATTATCTTTTAAGCCTACTTTACTACCGCTAGATACGACTGGGTTAGGTAAAAATACTTTTCCTGACCCTTCAGCTTTTCGGTTTATATCAACCTTTTTAATTAACTTTCCATTTTCTGCATCAATAAATGTTTCCCATGCACCAAATGGATTATTAGAATGGACTACAACTTTATATACTGGACGAGCAATTCCTTCTTCAACAATATATCCGAACTCTTTATCTGTAGGAGCCCATAAATTTTGCTCACTTGCTTCTCCAACATACGCCATTGATTTTTGTATTGCATCTTTTTCACTAATTTTTGTCGTTACTTCCTTCACACCTGTAACAGGCTGATAATCAGAAACAGCGAGTACTCCCTTTCCCTCTCCGTTAAGCGTAACTGTTATTTGTTTTGAAAATACAGGTGCACCATTAACAACTTGTTGGAACCTAACATATGAAGCTACTGATGTTTCTGTTGTAGAAATATATTGCAAGTCTGAAAGATCTGTTTTCAATCCATACTGCGCAGCATTTTCTTTTAAATATTCAGTTGCTTTTTTCTGTGGCGAATAAGCTTCTAACTTTACTTGCTGTTGTTTTTCCAATGCCGAAACCGTAGAAATCGTCCCCATTACTAACGGCACGGTCATTGCCATTGCCACCATTTTTTTATTAAACATAGAACCACTCCCCCTAATAAAGTAGCTCAACCTTATCCCATTACCACTAGGCAATCATTCCCCGCAAAACGGATGGATAAAAATTGAATCTACGAGTAATTCTCTATGAACACTTCTATTACCTTTCCATTTAGGGTAAGTGAAATTTTCTCAATATTTATGTGTAAAGTGAACACAATACTTTAGAAAGAAATTTCTAAATCCATTCCTTATCCCTAAAGCTTTTCATATTACTGTTTAAAAAAATAGACTATTTTTTACCTAACGGTAGGTTGAAAAAATCACTTGTAAGTGATACGATTTAAATAACCTTTTTTTAGGAGGATCTATATGAGTAAAAGTGAAGAAACACTCTCTTCAATAATGGAAGCAAGTTATCGCCTTTTTGCTACGTACGGTATTGTTAAAACAACTTATACGATGATTGGTGAGGAGGTTGGTATCGCAAAACCATCTATATATTACTACTTTAAGTCTAAAGATGCTTTAATTGAATGTATTTTTACTGAATTATGTAAAGCTATGCAGTTCTCTTCTTATTTCCATACAGAAGAGTTTACAAAATCAAATTTTATTGAAAAATGTATTGCAATTGGCCTTAAAATAATTGATGAACAGCGAAACGACCCTTATTTTAACCGAGTGTTACAAGAATATGTATTACTATCTTCAAGAAACAAGATGTACAAAGATCGATTACTAACTGTGCAAACAGAATACTTACATGGATTTGAAGTACTCCTTATAAAAGCAAATGAACTTCAATTAATTGAAAATAAAAATCTAGTTTCAAAAGCTCATATGTTAGCATTAGTGCTTGATAATATCGGAAATTTTATGATGATTGATGCAAAGATAGATTATAAACAAATTTGGATTGAAGCTGTAAATAACATTTTTGAAAGAAGGGGTTGAAGTGAATACAAAAAAACGCATTATCGGCTTAGATTTTGCTAGAGCTTGGGCGATGTTTGGTATGCTACTTGTTAATTTCATGGTGATAACAGGTGCAGAAGGAAATGGTCCCCCTTTTTTAATAACCTTCATGTCACTATTTGAAGGTAGAGCCTCTGCTTTGTTTGTTATACTTGCTGGCATCGGTATAACTTTAATGACTAGGTCAGCCGTTGCTAGCAATGAACAAATAAAAATTTCTAATAGCCGAAAGACCATATGGAAACGATCACTTTTCTTATTTATTTTAGGATTACTACTATATGTAATGGAGTGGACTGGGGATATATTACACTACTATGGTGTTTACCTTTTCGTTGCTGCATTACTCATGACAGTACGCAAAAAACTATTACTTTTTCTTTCTATCATTATTTTATTGTTCGCACAATCTCTTCAGCTTACTTTCAATACTTTCGAGGGTTGGGTAGGTCCAACTCCATTTATAAATTATGTAGACTTCTGGACAATAAAGGGTTTTCTTCGCAACTTATTCTTTAATGGCTATCACCCTATTTTCCCTTGGTTCTCGTTCTTCTTAATCGGTATGTTAATTGGCAGGTTAGATCTTCATAATAAAAAAATAAAAAAAAGATTACTCTTACTCGGTATTACAATCACAATATTGACAGAACTTTTATCAAAAGGACTTACACACTTTTTTATTCCATACATCGGCAGAGAGACCGCCACATTTTTATTTAATACAGGACCCATCTTACCAAATGTATTATATATTTTATCTGCTACAGGATCCTCTATTGCTATATTAATCATTTGCCTCTATATCGCTGAAAAATATAGAAATAATTGGTTTGTCACTTCCATTGTGCAAACAGGACAATTAACATTAACTCATTATGTCAGTCATGTATTTATCGGTATTGGGACATTAATTCTATTAAATAGAATGGAAAATCAATCACTACTATTCGTTTTATTATTTGCTACTGCATTTTTCATTTTCAGCATTTTAATTAGTGTGTTATGGAGAAAGAAATTTTCTAGAGGTCCTATCGAATGGATTATGAGGAAATTAGCCGGATAAATTTCCATCATACAAAAAGGAAGTTGGAATTATTCCAACTTCCTTTTCCTTTAATGAGCCGCGCTTAATTTAATTCGAACTTTCGTTTCACCTAAAGAAAGTTCATCGTCTTCGTTCGTTAAGTGACCAAATGTAAATTGTTTAACGAGTAAGTTTTCTTCCAATAAATCTTTATGGTTCGTTAACGTTCGCTGTAGCTCTACTTCTGTATCAAGAATAACATCGACTCGTAAATTAACTGGTAAATTCAACTGTTTACGATATTCTTGAACCGCACGAATGAATTCACGCGCTACTCCTTCTTGCAACAATTCTTCCGTTACATTCGTATCTAACATAACTGTATATTGTCCGTTAGTCGTATTAGAGAATCCTGATTTTGCAACTTTCTCAACTAACACATCTTCAGCAGTTACAACTACTTCTTTTCCTGGTGTTGCTTCGTAAACTGCTCTTCCTGTTGATACAAAGTTTTGTACTTCTTCTTGTGATAATTGTTTTAGCCAACCATTCACTGCATTCACATTTTTACCGAATTTCGGCCCCGCTGTTTTAAAATTAAGCTTCAATTGATATGATGTGTATTTTGTTTCATCGAGTTCAACATGGAATGCTTTTACATTTAACTCATCCATAACGATATCACGATAAGATTCCCAATCCATATCATTCTCGTTATGCTCAAGTAATACAAGTTCTGCTAGCGGCTGTTTTACTTTTAAAGAATGCTGATTACGGTTACTTCTTCCAAGTTCAACAACTTGTAAAACAGCATCCATTTCCGCTTCTAATTTCGGTTGAAGTAGTGATTCATTTACAACTGGATAATCAGCTAAATGAACGCTGCTTCCTTCTAAATTTAGATGAATGTCTTCCGCGACAAACGGTGTAAATGGTGCAATTAATTTACTAATTGTTACAAGCACTTCATGAAGTGTCTCATACGCAGCTGCTTTCTCAGCGTTCATACCAGATTCCCAGAAACGATTACGTGAGCGTCTTACATACCAGTTACTCACTTCATCTACAAGTGCTGCAATTTCACGAGCTGCATTCGTAAATTGATAATCATCAAGTGCAGTTCTCACTTTTTTCGTTGTACTATGCAATCTTGATAATACCCATTCGTCTAATTTCGTAAGCTTTACATCATACGTTTCTTTCGGATTATACTCATCTAAATTTGCATATAAAACGTAGAAGCTATACACATTGACTAATGTATCTACAAATTTAGATTTCGCTTCCAGTACTGTTCTTTCAGAAAAACGCTTCGCATTCCACGGGGCACTATCAACAAGTAAAGCCCATCTTAGCGCATCTGCACCAAATTTATCTACTAAATCAACTGGATCTAGTGCATTTCCTTTGCTTTTAGACATTTTCTGCCCTTCTTCATCTAAAACATGCCCTAGTGATAACACTCGTTTATACGGTACTTTTCCTGTATATAGTGCTGATACTGCTAATAAACTATAAAACCAGCCGCGTGTTTGATCAATTCCTTCTGCAATAACATCCGCTGGAAACTGCTCTTCAAATAACTCTTTATTTTCAAATGGGTAATGATATTGTGCAAATGGCATAGAACCACTATCAAACCAAACATCAATCACTTCTGGTGTACGATTCATTGTGCCTCCGCATTTCCCGCAGCACACTTGTACTTCATCTACATACGGCTTATGCAATTCCAAATCTTCTGGTGTTTCTTTCGTACTATACTTTCTTAATTCGGCAATGCTCTTCGGTGCGAACTGATGATTGCAACTTTCACATTCCCACACGTTTAATGGTGTTCCCCAATATCTATTTCGGCTAATATTCCAATCCACCATATTTTCTAAAAACTTACCAAAACGTCCATGTTTCATATGATCCGGATACCAAGTAACAGAATCATTATTTTGTAAAAATGTATCTTTAATTGCAGTTGTTCGGATTAACCAACTTTCTCCTGCATAATAAAGTAGTGGTGAATCACAACGCCAGCAATGCGGATAGCTATGTTCATATTTTTCTTTATGATACAGTAAACCTTCCTTCGCTAAATAACGAACGATATCCACGTCACAATCTTTTACAAATTTCCCTTTCAAAAATGGTACTGCTTCTGTATACTCACCTTTTTCATCTACAACGTGCAAAAATGACAATCCTTCACTTTGAACAACTCTATAATCGTCCTCTCCATATGCTGGAGCAATATGAACAAGTCCTGTACCACTATCTCCCGTTACAAAATCTGCTGCAATAACGCGGTAACCATTTGTAACTTCTTTCATCGGAAATGGCGCTGTATAAGATGTGTTTAATAATTCTTCGCCTTTATGAACAGATAATACTTCATAGTTCTCTTTTAATACTTCTTGTACACGTTCTTTCGCAACAATGTATACATGACTTTCTTGTTTTGCTTTAACGTATTCCATATTTGGATGGACAGCAAGCGCAACGTTTGCTGGAAGTGTCCAAGGTGTTGTGGTCCAACCTAAAAAATACTCATTTTCACTATCTTTCACTTTAAACTTCACAGTTGCACTTAAATCTTTTACTGTTTTATACCCTTGTGCAACCTCATGTGAGCTCAATGAGGTTTGGCAGCTTGGGCAGTATGGTGAAACTCTATGTCCTTTATATAACAATCCCTTTTCATGGATTGTCCCCAAAATATTCCATACACTTTCGATATATGGATTCCTTAAAGTTACATATGGATCATCCATATCTACCCAATAACCGATGCTTTCAGTGAATTCACGCCACTGCTTTTCATATGTGAAAACACTCTCTTTACACTTTTGAATAAATGGTTCAATGCCATATTCTTCGATCTCATGTTTACCAGAAATACCAAGTTGCTTCTCAACACCTAGTTCTACAGGTAAACCGTGTGTATCCCATCCTGCTTTTCTTACTACTTTATAACCAGCCATCGTTTTATATCTTGCTACTAAATCTTTAATTGCCCGACCAAGTGCATGGCCGACGTGTGGTAAACCGTTCGCCGTTGGTGGTCCTTCATAAAACACAAACGATTGCGCGCCTTCTCGATTCTGAATTGATTGTTCAAAAATGCTTTGTTCGTTCCACTGCTTACGAATACGTGTTTCTCTCCCTACAGCTGACTCTTTTACATCTACTTTCTTCATCTACAATCACTCCTTTGAATGTTTTAAAAGCACACAAAAAACCCGCCCCTATGAAGTAGGGACGGGTTTACCCGCGTTACCACCCTAATTCTATTAGCTTTTTCACTAATAGCGCTTAGCAACGTACTATCATACGTGTTCTTTGTAACGGTAGACATCCGTCCGGGCTTACTCACTTTCAGCCTCGTCTCCTCGGAGATGATTTTCAAATAACTTCTGCCCACCGGCTTTCAGCAATATACCGGCTCTCTGGAGAACAGTTCACTATTTTACTCTTTCTCGTCTTCAGATTTGTATACTTTGTTAAAAGTTATTTTATGCCATTTAGCAACTAATTGTCAACTAATTCAAAATATATTCTTATCCTTATCTCCTATTCTTATACAATTACTTTTCAAATTCTCGCAATGCTGCTAAATTTTCATCATCCTCAATAAGTTCAACAAAGAATCCCGAGTCATCCTCACGAAGGACAATTTCAAGCTCTTCCTTCGCCTCTTCATTTCTATTTAACTGTGCTAAATAACAAGCACGATCATATCTTGCTAACAAATCACTTGCATCCATTGTTAATACTTCATTTGTTATTTTTTCTGCCTTTAGTGTTTGGCCGGCACCATGATATGAAGACGCTAAAGAAAGAAGAATTACTGTTTCATTTGGATGATGTATAGAAGCATTTTCTAATACTTGAATTGCCTCTTCAAACCTTTCTTGACTTTGATATATTTCTCCTAAAGCAAGAAATGCTCTGCTTACAAACGGTGTTTGCTCTGTTAATTGTAAGATAATCTTTTCTGCTTTTCTTTCTTCCCCTGCTTTAAAGAATACTTGTGCTTGCAGAAGAAGAGTATCATAATCATCTGGTAGTTCTCGAACCATTTGCTTCGTTAATTCCAAAGCATCTCTTAACATATCTTCTTCCTCGCACTCAACGAAAAGATTTACAAGTTGCTTCGCTACTTCATAATCCCATTTATTTTCTAGTGACGTGTGCAGAATCTCTATTGCTTCTTTATTCATCTCTACATTCTCATAAAATAGCGCAAATCGCTGTGCTGCCATACTATTTTTCGGATTTAACTTTAAAGAGATTTCATATAAATCAATTATCATAGTAACCATTGAAATTTCTTTCGCACGATTTTTCATACGATAAAAAGCTCTCGTAATGATAGATCGTTTCGGCTGTTCATGCAGCTGGCGTTCAATCCATATTTCCGTAACCGCAGCTGCAGCATACATGAATGCTGTACTTCTTTCTGCTTTTTTCACCTTTAACGTATGAAGAAAATCTCGTATGTTAGACAATTTTTTATGTTGCTCTACTGCTTTTACATAAACATCAAATATACGTTCATTATCAAAATCTTTTTGTATTACTTTCATTGCAACTTCAATTGCTTTTACATTTCTTTTTTTCACTAATACTTTTGCATAATGATATAGAACTTCTATATGCTCACCATCTAATTGTAGCGCGTATTCAATCTGTGCTTGTTCTTTATCTATTTCATTCATCGCTCCGTACACATATGCAATCGCATCTAAACGCCATATTTCAGGTACTTCGTCTGCTAATTGCTCTAGTTCAGTCAGCAATTCTTCCTGAAGATTCATATCTACTGAAAGCTGTGCTAAATATTCCATATTAATATGCAACGGCTCTTCTTTCATCGCCTGAACCATATGACTTTGTTCTTTAGAACGGTTTTCTTCTTTTTCGTATATTTCCGCAAGCTGTAAATGTACACCTACGAAATTCCCATCAAGCTCTAAACATGTTTCATACGCTTGTTTTGCTTCCGTCAATTGCCCTAATGCCATAAGTGTTTCACCAATTCGGTAATACGGTAATGCCGTTTCCATTTGTTCTATCGCCTTATTATATCTTTTCATCGCTTGGCCGTACTGTCCAATAGATTCATATAAAATACCTGCATAACAACCGTACTCACTTACTTCATTTCTTTCTTTGTGTAACGTTCTTAAAAATGCTATACCTCGTTGTACAAATTCCGTTCCTTTAATTCGATTCACATATTCATCTAACGCACTTGCTACATTATAATCACTTTTCTTTATACCATTTTCTAACTTAGATAGTGCTACTTTAAACCCTTCTTCATTTCCACCAAGTTCAATTTCAGCATCCCATAAAACCATTCCTGCATTCATGAGGAAATCTTGACTCTTTTCAATTTGCTTCTCAAGACCAAGAATATATTCTTTTGCTTCCTTATATTGTTCTCTTGCCATATAAACTTGTGTAAGTCCGAAGTGAGAATAAACATCCTCATCATTTTCTTCTAAAGCACGCTTATACAATACTTCTGCTTCTTCCAAGCTATCATTTTGAAAATGATAATCACCTAATTTTACGTAAAGAGGTGCTTTATCATCACAATTCTCAATACCGTTTAATAAAATTTCTTTCGCACTTTCCTCATCCTTCAAATCAGATTCGTATATTTCCGAAAGTTTCGTATAAATGTAAGGTGCATTACTATCCAAATGAATCGCTACTTTAAGCCCTTTTATTGCTAAATATAATTTCCCTAGTTGATGTGCACATCTCGCTCGTTCATACCATACATGCGCTTCATATTTGTACTCTTTTAACAAGTCATTAAAGATTTCATATGCTTCTTCATATCTTTCTAAATCTATTAATATTAAACCGTGATTTGTTAAAGTGAACCTTTCAGGACTACGCTCTAACGCAACTTGAGAGTATTGCAATGCTTTTTCAGATTGATCAATATACATATAGGATAAAGCTAGAAAACTCCAAGCAATAGGCTGATCTGCGTCTAATTGTAACGATAAACGAAAGCTTGAAATCGCTTCTAGATAACTTTCCTGTTCAAACGCATATCTTCCGTTTATTAAATGATATAAAGCACGATTATTTTTCTTCTCAACGCTTGTCAGCATTTGCTCCGCTTTCTCTACTTCCTGAAGACGAATAAAACACTGTGCACCATGCAATTTAACAAAGTCCGAGTTCGGAAACTTTTCCATTAACTTATCGATACAATATAAAATAAATTCTTTATCTACTTCAACATCTAAGTGCTTTATCGTATATAACCACGTATTTGGATTATCACTCGTTTCTTTTAAAAATTGTACTAGGTTACTAATTCCCTCTTTGTCATGTTCATCTAAATGATCAGTAAGAGAAAAAATAGATTTAAAATAACGATTTTCTTCTTCACTTAGAAACTCTAGTTGCTCCTTCTTTTCTTTCGGAACAAACGTGATTGCTAAACAGCCTGTATAACGATATTTTTCTTGTACTTTACTATATTCCACAAGAACTGGCTCTATAAAGTTTGGATCTTGAACATAGAAAGCTTGCAATGTATCATCATATCCAGATAGAACTTGTACGTGTGAAGCATGCTCAATATCTATACTTAATAAAACAGGAATTCCTTCGTCAATCAGTCTCTTATAATTCTCTTCATTCCCTTTAAAATAACGATATTCATAACCTAATTCTTCTAAATAAGAAACAGTATCTGAAAACTTCGAACCTGTCATATCAAAAATAAACTCTGCTATTTCATCTTGTGTACGTTTCTCTCCCCATATACGCAACGTCATCTCTAAACTTGTCGGAACACAATAATTATCCTTTTGTACAATAGGAACTATCGGCAAGTGAACCTTTTTTCCATCCGGATTTTTTTCTAAATTATGATATAAAGATTCTTTTAAACTCTTTTCTTCTTTTAATAGTTTTTGTAAATCTGCAAATTTATTCATTTTGTACAGCGCTTCTGCACGTAAATGTACAAAGTAAGTATTATAGGCATGATATGGCAGCTGAGTATTTATATTATCTATTACCGCTAACATCTCTTCATATTGCTCTAAATCTAATAAATACTTTATCTTCTCAAAATGAAAATATGGTACTTGTGGGAATTTTACAATCGCATCATTGATTAACTGTATCGCGCGTTTTTGTTCTCCTTTATTCGCATACAATTGTGATAATAAATAGGTAGATAACTCTTCACAATCTTCATGCTGCATGCCAGCAATAAATTGTTCTTCCGCTTTCTCCCATTCACCTGTATGCATATAAACGTAGCCCCATTTATCAAACACTGCGCGCGCACTGTACTCCTCTGCTTTTTGCATATACATTAACGCTTCTTCGTTTCGTTTCATTTCTAAAAGACATCGTACTAACGTAAAATATGTTTTCGCTAAAAAATCTGCATCTATTTCTTCTTTACTTAACTCTTCTAAAGAAGATTTTAACAACTGCTCCGCTTCAAGAATTTTCCGCTCATCAATTAACTCATCACAATATAAAGAGAGCGTTCTCATATTTGGGAATTTTTTATAAGCGTAACGAATGAGGAATGAACTGTATTGGTGCATAAGCCCTTCATCAGTAAGGCGAATCAATATATCGAACTCCTTATGCGAAGGAATATTGGCAAGCCAATTCTTCACATAGGATAAAGTATTCGTTTCTTTTATATATGCAATTTCATTATTTATTTCCTGTAATCCATCTACAAATCTCTTGTCTTTTAAACAAGTTTCTAACTGCTTAAAATCTAGCATGCATTCACCTCGAATTTATATTTAAACTGCTACTTGCTTAGATTTTACACACCATATAGTATGTATTCAACTAAAATCTCTTATAATAGATGTTATTAATTAATATTATTCAAATTTATAACAAAATATAGTAAAAATGATTGTTTTTCTCCGTATTTTGTTTAATTATATGGAATAACGTAACATGCGGTTTTAATCTTGTAGAAGCTGAAATTAGTACATAAAATTATATCGGCGATTTTCAAATTATATCGACCGATTCTTAACATATATCAGCGATTATATGTCGAATATCGACTTATCGACATTAAACGACAAGCCTTATACATCATACCTTTTAACAAACTATGTCACCAAATGTAATTTTCATATTGGGAGCGTATACAAAAGAAGAATACACATGAAATATTTTAAAAAATCGTAGTTCAGCTTCATATTGAGCTAGCGCATTATCATATGTTAATCCTCTGGCTATTAAACGTTCTACAAATTGTTGCTTATCACCCGGATCACCTGCAATCCCCTCTTCTTTTAATGATTGATACAAATCGTTTTTATCATTGTGATGCATATTTGAATCTAAAAAGTTCACTTTATCGCTTACTCTACATTCAATATTTTTCACACCTAATTCACTTAAATATATCGGTATTTTCATGCCTATATTGCCATCTTTACCATTTCTTTGCGTATCACTTTCAAATAATTTCTGCAAAACACCTAGCTGAATAAATTCCGATTGTTTCTCCCCATCTAGTAAATAAGAAGCCATATTAGAAATCCAATGTGGTTCAAAACAGATTATTTTTCCGCCTCCTTTTATATACAAAACTAAAGTTCTCTATATAATAGCCGTATTCCTACACTTTTCTTAAAATTTCAAAGCAAAAAAGCTAGTGTATTTTTAATAATACACTAGCTTTTTATTTGGAAGAAAAATTTAACAAGTACAATCACAATCAAAACAATCCGTACAGTCTAAATCGTCACAATCTGCTTTTCTCTTTCTTTTGTTTCTTTTAAGATAATAATACAGTAGCCCAAACAATAGTATACAAATAACAAAAGCTATTATTGCTTCTGTATACTTATTTTGAATCATAAAACCAATTCCACTTCCGCCTGAAATAAAAATTAGAATTAAATAAATCCAGAACATCTATGTAAATACCTCCATTACTATATATCTTAAGATAATATCCATATAACACTAGAGGAAATGAATAATCCCATACCATTACCGCTTAATACACCAGTAGTTATTCTTAGCAAATTTGAGCTACTTCTCCATTTCCACTTTTGGGTGAACCCATCGATAAGTAACGGAATTTGAGCGAAAAATGATAGTATGATTGCCAAAAGAAATGAAGGTGTCATATAAAAATAAATTGGAAACATTAAAATACCAATAAGCATGCCTGTACAACGCGCACATAAAGGTATGTACTTTTGTAGTTTAAAAAAACTCCTATCTAATCTTCTATGACAAGGAATTTGTAAAATAAAAGTTCGAATCAATATGAATCACCCTCTCTAAAAAGATTTTAATTGATTTTGCCAAAAAAATATATATTCAATAAAAAAACAAACCAGGTTTATACTAGACCCAGTTTGTCAGTTTACTACTATGTTACATCTCCTCAGGTGCCTCCACCCCAAGTAAACGTAATCCTTCTTTTAATACAACCGTCACAGCATAAACCAATGCGAGTCTGCTGTCTTTTTCTTCGCTCTCTTCTAATATACGAACATTACCGTAATATTTATTGAATGATTGTGCTACATCTAATATATATTTCGAAATAATCGATGGCTCATTTTTATTGAAAGCTGCTTCAATTATTTGCGGGAATTTATTTAGTAATTTTACGACACTCCAGCTATGATCGTCTTTTAAAGCAAATGTACATGTTTCAAATTCTACACTTTCTTTTCTTAAAATAGAACAAGCACGTGCATGTGTGTACTGTACGTAAGGTCCTGTTTCTCCTTCAAATTTCAGCATATTTTCTAATGAGAATTCGATATTATGCATACGCTCATTTTTTAAATCGTGGAAGATGACTGCACCAACACCGACTTGCTTTGCTACTTCTTCTTTCTGTTTTAAGTTTGGATTTTTCTCTTCAATATTTTGTTTTGCAAGTTCGATTGCTTCTTCGAGTACTTCTTCAAGTAAAATAACTCTTCCTTTACGTGTCGACATTTTCTTACCATCTTTTAAAATGAAGCCAAACGGTACGTGTTCCATACCATCAACCCAAGTATAGCCAAGTTTTTTTAATACGGTGAAAAATTGATTGAAATGTAAGCTTTGTTCTGGACCAACAACATATAGCGCTTTATCAAACCCATAAGTGTTTTGACGATATAAAGCTGCCGTTAAGTCACGCGTTGCATAAATCGTCGCACCATCTGATTTTCTAATTAAGCAAGGCGGCATTCCTTCTTCTTCTAAATTAACGACTAATGCACCTTCTGATTCTTCAAGCAACTCATGTTCTTCTAAAATCCCAATAAAATCTTCCATTAAATTATTATAAAATGCTTCTCCCTGAAAATTAGTAAATTCTACGCCGAGAAGTTCATAGATGCGAGAAAATTCTTTAAGGGACTCATGACGGAACCAATTCCAAAGCTCTACCGCTTCTTCATCACCTTCTTCTAATTTCTTAAACCAAGCACGTCCTTCTTCTTCTAGTTCTTCGTCGTCTTTTACCTCTTCATGGAATTGGACATATAACTTAAATAGCTCACGTATTGGATCTTCTTTAACTACTGCTTCATTTCCCCATTTTTTATAAGCCGTAATTAACTTTCCAAACTGTGTTCCCCAATCTCCTATATAATTAATCCCTACAACTTCATAGCCACATTTTTCAGCGATATGTTTCAGCGAATTTCCTATCATTGTAGAACGTAAATGCCCCATCGAAAAAGGTTTCGCGATATTAGGAGAGGAATAATCAATTACTACTGTTTTTTCACAGCCAAAGTGGTTTTGACCGAACTCTTCTTTCTCCGCTAAAACTGTTTTTAATACTGCATCACTTACAGTTTCACGATTGAAAAATACATTTACATAAGGACCAACGGCTTCTACTTTCGTAAAAAACGGATTATTTAATTTCTCAGCAACTTCCTTTGCGATAAGAGCTGGTGCTTTTTTATATTGCTTCGCTAATGAAAAGCATGGGAACGCTGCATCTCCAAATTCATCTTGTTTCGGTGTTTCAATTAAATCTAAAATTTGTTTTTGCGTTAATTCATTCGTGAAAATATTAGATAAACTTTCCGCAAACTGCATTTTATAATCCATGATACAACCTCCTTATTTTTTAAAACACAAAAAACTCGTCTCTAAAAAAGAGACGAGTTTTAACCCGTGGTACCACCCTTGTTGTTCGTTACGAACCACTTTCCCGTTTATAACGAGGACAGGGGGCCTCGGCTTTCTCTACTATTCGTTCAAGAAGCATCTCCGAAGTGCGCTTCATCTTTTTCTTCCGTACTAGGCTCACACCATCCCTAGCTCGCTTTCCTTCTAAAAAAGACTACTCTCTTCATCACAGACAGTATATTTAATTAATTATTGCTTATTATACATCTTTTCAAACAATTAGCAAGGGTGAATTACACCAAAGTGAAACTTAGCACTTTTTCTTTTGTATACATAAAAATTGTGTTTTTCAAATCTAGAACTACGAAAATAATCTTTTAAAACGACACGTTTTCTCGCCACTCGTTTTGCCTCCGCAATTGTTTCATCAGTAATATCATGATACAAAGCGAAGTGTTTTAATCCTTTAATTCCGTCGGATTCTATGACAGTTTCTTCAAACATCGGATCAAGGTAAACGACATCGTAACTATTGTCTTCACATTGCGCTAAAAATGAAAAATGCTCCGTTTGCTTTACTTGAATTCTTTGCATTGCTTCATCAATTTCAGAAACGGATGAAGACCATGTTTTCAAACCATTTTCCATAATATAAGCCATATACTCATTGCCTTCAAGTCCTGTTACTTTTCCGCTTTCACCAACAACATAACTAGCTACAATACTATCTGATGCCATCCCGAGCGTACAATCTAACACTGTCATTCCTCTCTCTAATTGCGTGGCTTGTACAAACGGATCGTGTTCTCCACGCATTAACCTTTTCACACGAAACATCGCTGAGTTCGGATGAAAGAAAAACGATTCTTCCGTACCTTTCGGATAAATAGCTAATCGGTTCTTCCCTACGACAAGCACATCTTGTTCATACTGCTCATGCAGCTTATGTACTGGTATGTCATTACGTTTAACGAATGAACGATTTAATTCTGCGGCTACCTGCTTTGCATAATCTGTCATTTCTTTATTCGTTCTTCCTGCTGTTGTTACGATCATTGTTTCACCTCTATATAAAGAAAAGAGGGAGATTTACTCTCCCCCTTCTTTAGCAATTCTTTTCGAAAGCTTGTTCTAAGTTCGTAATAATTTCGTCCATAGTTGCACCTTCAATTTCATGACGGTGAATGAAGTGAACAACTTCTTTTCCTTTTAATAATGCCATAGATGGTGAAGATGGAGGAATTTCTCCGAAGTATTCACGCATTTTTGCAGTAGCATCTTTATCTTGACCTGCGAATACAGTTACAAGATGATCAGGTTGTTTTTCAGCACGAACAACCGCTTGACCTGCTGATGGACGTGCTAAACCAGCTGCACAACCACAAACAGAGTTTACAACTACTAAAGTTGTACCTGATGTATTTTCCATAAATTCTGTTACAGCTTCTTCTGTAGTTAACTCTTCAAACCCAGAACGCACTAACTCTTGGCGCATTGGGATTACCATTTGGCGCATGTATTCTTCATAAGCATTTGACATCTTGTAATCTCTCCTTCAACTTTCATTCCAAATTCATCATATCACGCTCTATTAATAGGTGCAAAAGAAAGATAACGATGATTTCATTTTTTTGTAGGGATTTCACAAACCCCACCGCGGCAATGCCCCACTGGAACAAGTTTTCTATTGTTAGCGATATAATCGTATACTTTACTTCCAAAACCAAGTACGATAGATAGCTTTATAAAAGGAACTGCAAACCAATAAGATGGAACGGCCTTTGCTAATACATCTATGCTCTGAATACCGTCATACCACTTATTATTTTTAAAAATATACAGTCTTTGTTCCATCTTACTTTGTAGTTCTTGAGAAAGCTCATACTTCTCAACTACATCTTCATTTCGAAATGAAACAAATTTCATCTTACCCTTTTTATCTAATTTTTTCGTACGTTCTGCAACAGCCGTACACATCGGACACCAACTATCATAGAAAACAATCATACATTATTCCCCTTTACGTGACTCCGTCATTTGTTTCCATACAGAACCTTTTGCTTCTTCTCCGCCTTCAATACGCTCTAATGCTAGACGTGCTTGCATCGCTACTTCAAACTCTGGATCATCTTGCGCTGCTTTTAATGCTGGAATCGCGCTTTCATCTCCAAGTTCAAATAAGAACATCGCTGCACGCCAGCGTACTAATTTACTTGGATCTTTCAGAGATTTAATCATAACGAACATCGCTGCCGGATCACCTACATCTGATAAACAATCTCCTGCAGTACGGCGAACACTTACAGAGCGATCTAACAACGCTTTATATAATAACGGTAATACTTCATCACCTTTTACCATACCTAAATACGCTGTTGCTAAACGGCGTATTGAAACTTTTTCATCATCTAACGCCATCTTCAACACTGGAATATCTTCTTCAGTAGGATCCATTTGTTCTAATGCTGCAAAACGGTTTTTCCAGTCAGAATCTTTCATCATCTCTTCTGTTACTTTATATGGCTCACGCTTTTGGATCGTTACTTCAACAGCACCTGCTTGATTTAATAATTCTTTAACCGTTTCATTTACACGTTCTTCTGAATAAGCAGCAACAATCTCTTCTACTACTTCTTTCCCGATTTCTTCAAAGTTACCGTAACGTGTACTTTGTTCCACCCATTTACGCTCTTTTACAACATTTGGTGCAGACATTTGCACTTTCATAATTGATTCTTTAAAACGATCAGGTAAACCAACACGTTCTTCCGTCGTTCCATCTGTTAACTTTACTTGCATTGGAATTGTAAAGAACATTTGAACAAACACTTTCACTTCTCCAAAATGAGCAAGTTGTTGTTCTTCACTTTCTTCCACTACTTCTTCGCCGAAAACAGCACGAACTTGTTGTAATAAAACTTTCCAGTCATACTTCGCATTTCGCTCCACTGCTAAAAAGTCGGCTACATGATATACACCTTTAATGCCTTCAATTTTCAAAATTTCTTGCACTTGCATTGGTGCTTGTTCTTTATTTTCATTTGTATAATTATTACGTGCTCCTGATGGTAATACTTCATTCAAAATAACTTTCATTGTGTTTGGACTTGGCGTCGGTTCAATTGCTTTAATCTTCACGTAAAAAACTCTCCTTTATTGCATGTTCTTAGCTGTATTGTAACATGTTATCACTCTATACTCCTACTCGGATGCTTAATTTTACTACTTTCTTCCCACTACCATACTATTTCATTCTTTTTACATTTTAAATTAGGAACGGGATTTTAAAAGCTTTCGTTTCCGATAATTTTTATTTTTTATCCATTTCTTGAGGCATCGCCATTATTTTTGAAAAAAACACGCTAAACAAAAAAATATAATAAGCTATCCATATGGATAGCTTATTTACATAATTTTCGTTATTGGAAGACAACTATTTTTATAAATACAAAAGGCAGAAAAGTATATAGATTCTACAAAATATTTTGATTGTGATACATTTACAGAATCTCTTATTTTATAATTAATGTCTTATTATTTTTTGGAGGGAATTCGATGAAAAAGTTTGTTTTGATATTTGGGCCACAAGCAGTTGGGAAAATGACAGTTGGACAAGAACTAGCAAAGATGACTGATTTAAAATTATTTCATAACCATATGACAATTGATTTATTGGAGCCATTGTATGGATTCTCTTCGGAAATGTGGCGATTAACCCATCTTTTCCGAAAGGAAATATTTCAATCATTTTCAAAGAGTGAACATTATGGAATGATTTTTACATACGTATGGGCGTTTAATGAAAAGAAAGATTGGGATGATGTTGAAAGTATATGTAATATTTTTCGTTCCCAAGGGGTTGATATTTATTTTGTTGAATTAGAAGCTGATGTAGAAGAAAGACTTCAACGAAATAAAACACCTCATCGACTTGAACATAAGCCAACGAAAAGAAAGATTGAACAATCTGAACAAAATTTATTAAGCACATTTGAAAATTTTAGATTAAATTCAAAAGAAGGAGAAATTACAGAGAAAAATTATATAAGGATCAATAATACGAATTTAAATGCTACAGAAGTAGCTGAAATTATAAAGAAAGAATTTCAACTATAGTTTTTTTTAACAAATTGAACAGTTCGGATTTTATGAATATCATATACATTTCTAATTAACATAACGTCCTATTATCGGTTGCAACAAAAAGGGATTCCTTACTCTCAGAAGGAATCCCTTTTTTTATTTTCTATCACTCGATTCATCTTTTTATACATTCCTATCCTGTGATGGGTTTTATGGTTCTCGTTTGTTACTGGATTAGCCAAAAAACGTTCTAAAATTTTGTATACTCTTTACTTATTTTTTCAAAAAAGCTGGCGGTATCCCCTCTTTAAGTTTATTAAAATACTTTCCACAATTTTTTCCGAAGCTATTACTTAAAATCACCTTTTATTACGATGCCCCCTCCCGCCTTCTCTCCAAAAAGGTAATACTCTCAATCACAACTTCAGTTCTATATATTCTCTTGCCTTGTTCATCATCGTAATTACTAGTCTGAATACGCCCTGTAATCCCAACGAGCGACCCCTTCTTACAATATTCAGCTACATTCTCAGCCGATTTGCGCCAAACGACACAATTAATAAAATCGACTTGTTGTTCACCTAAACTATTTCGAAATCCTCTATTCACCGCAACACATATTCGTGCATAAGCGACGCCTTGTTTTGTGTAGTATAATTCTGGCTCCTTTGTCAATCTACCGATTAATACAACTCGATTCAATCTCTATACTAAATTTAGTGTGTAATAAATTATAAATATTGACATACAAACGTTCTCTTAATTTCTGCACAATTAAAATGTGTAGAAATTATCTAATACCTACGCATTTTTAATCATCGACAATTAATGTATTTTTTTCATAAAAAGTAAGATTTAATTATATTTAAGAGTTGATTAGTCCTTGTGTGTGTATTAATGACCTACCGCAATCCCCTAATATATGTTAAACGCATTCACAATACAATCTAATCATTAACCCTTATCCCAGAAAGCTATTAAAAATAATTAGACTAGTAGCCTTATGAATAAATAAAAAAAGAGTCCATCTGGCATGATGGACTCTTTTTTATATGGTAGGAAAATACTAAGTAATTTTATATTATTTATGATTTTGCACTATAAGGTTACTAACAGATTTACTTATTATATCAAGCGCCTTTGTTACCTTCTCATAAGCTTCACGCTTACAAACCCATCGCTGTAATATAGGCTGTCTGTCAATCCTCCCTCCATATAACTCTCGAAATGGTCCATGCATATACTCCATTCTAGCAACCTCTTCTCCCTCATGTAACCAAATTCTTGTATTTTCAGGTGAAGGACTCCAGTTAAATAAATCATTCCATAAAGTGCTAGGAGAAATTAAAAAACTTTGATTCATAAAGTTAGACATTCCACCTGTTCCATATGTCATCTGAGCATCTGCCCATTCTAATTCATCAAAAGGATCATATCGCTCCAAATTATTAAAAGCAAACGAACGACCACTGAATAATCCACTTTGTTTTTCTTGCAAAAAGTAATCTTCTTCGTTTCTTAAAAATTGATTATAAATAAATTTCACATCACTGTAAGAGCTATATGTCAATAATACAGCTCCTAACACTACTTCATCCTCTTTTATACCTGCTTTTACATTTCCTAATAAGCGTTGCTCGAGATTCGACCTACCTTCTTCCAGATATTTATCCAACACTGTATCAATTACCCACGCTTCCTTATCAATAGCAGGAGTAGGTGTATCTAAAAGAATAAAAGGATCATCTCCTGTTAGTAGTGCCTGTGCAAGTCTCATAGTCGATAAATTGTTCCATTTACCACAATATAATTCATAGTACAGAATATCCATCACTTTACGTTTTTCTATTCTTTCACGATATTGCATTTCACCACTATCTATTTTCACTTCACTTATATTTAGTTGAAAATCAGTAGTCATGTTCAAGTAATTATTTAGTTTTTTTTCTAAATCAATTAAAGGTTCTTTTGTTACAGCCCTTAAATAATCAAAGATATTTGACGCTGCCCTAGTCCCCTGCAATAAATGTAAAGCTCCTTGTTGAATACTCGGAATTTCCATTAATCGGTTACCACTACTTTTCATTTCCTTCAATATATCCTGATTTGTGTGTTCTTTGAAATTCAAATTTGGAATTTCTATACCGCTCGTTTCTTTTAACGTATTATAAACAACCCATGCTTGCATCTTTAAAGTAAGTACGTCACTATCATAGCAATGCTTTACGAAGTTAGAGATATAACTAAATGATTCTGGATTAGAACGTGCTATTCGTTCTGCAATTAAAAGAAACCATTCCTTTATTCTTATTTCTGAATTCTCCAAATCTTCCCCTAAAAGATCAAATTCTGTAGGCTCAATTTGAAAAATTGTCCATATTCCTCGTATAGCTAATTCAATTCTAGAAGAATTATTTGATTGTAAAACATCCATTAAATATTTCATGGCGAAACTTTGCCATGTTTTCGGTGTATCTACTACAGATTCTGGTAAATCAATACACTTTAATCCTGGGATATTTCCATTACCATTCAGCCAAATAAAGTGGGTCTCAAGCTTTTGAATACATCCGTCTTGAACAGCTTCCACTCCTATACTTTTAGCTCTAGAAAAACAAAGTGGGTCTAACATTTCATGAACACTTTCAATCCAGTAATCTTTATTATATTGGATATTTGAAATCATTTTTTTTATGATAATCCATCTTTCACTGTCTTCATATAATGGAATAATAGCCTTATATGCTTCCAAGATCCCAGTAGTAGTCCACTCTATCTCTTTACTAATGAGTAGATCTCTAAGACGATTTAAGTAATAAAGATATTCTGCTGGTCGTTCTTCTTCAAGTCTACTACAAATTAAAATAAAACTTCTCCATACACTATTCAATTCATACGAATCTGTATTTCCCGCCTTATCATAAATATGATTAATTACGCTCTCAATATCTTCAGACTGAATTTTTGCTTTTAATATTTCCCATTCTTCATTTCTCTGTTCATCTTCTTGACCACTAAACCATCTATTTGGAAGCCTATATCTTTCCCTATCTCCTGTCGAATAGTATTCCGCATGCCCAAGTCCCTTGAGTTTTTCACCAATATTTGAAAATCCTTCTCTTTCTGCAGCCCTGAGTATAGCTTCTTTTAAATCTTCTAAATAGATTCTATCTATTTCTTTTTTCCAATTTAATAACCCAATTCCGATTCCCCAGAAGGTTAGAGCGTTTTTTTCGGTCAATTCAACTGTTTCTAACATACTGATAATACCATTAATTAGCATGTGCGGATTATCTAACAAATTATTTGTTACATTTTTCGCCTTATAGAAACACCACATATCTTCAACACCAGATTTTGCCACAGCTGTAATAAAAGCATTCATCAAATAAATCTCTATACGATTATCTCCCACTACAGAGGCTTCTTGAGATAACTCCAAGAGTTTCTTCCCTTCATTTTTCCATGATATAGGTGTTACACCTGATAATTCTTCAAACCAAGGAATGAATTCTTCAAGTACATATTCTTTATGCCCAACGTAACTTATAAGACCCCATTTTCTACGAGCTTGTGCTTGTTGTACCTTTTCTGTAAAACCGGTTTCAACAGCAATTTTTGTCATATCATCCACGATCCTAATTCGCTCTGCAACACCCAAACTCCAAACATTCCCAGAAGGACCAATTCTATAGTCAAACCATTCATTTAATAATTGAAACTCATTACGTCTATATAAATAGCTCCATCCTACTGAAAGCATATAATTAATTGGATATTTATCTTTACAGTAATCCCTAATGAACTCATAACAAGCACTGTTATAGACCCCTCCAGCCTTTGTACAACATTCTATTAATAATTCAATTAAAGACTTTGTAATATAATCTAAGTTATAACTAACTCTTTCATTAGGTGGTATCTGCATTACTAGTAAGTTTAGCATTTGTAAAACATCTTTAACTGAAATAACTTCTAATGTTGAGGGGGAGACTTCTTTTAGTAAAACACTTAGCCATTTTGAAACTGATGCTGAAACATTTAATAAGATTCTTAAATGTTTCATTCCTCTATCACTTGATCTCTCTTTAAAAAAATGAGTAGTTCCTTCTTGACTAATTCCTCCACTCACTCTTTCTTTTTTTGTCCATCCCAAAATAAAGCTCACCATAATGTAGAGAACAGGATGATCTTCATCATATTTATCCTTTGCTGCATCTAAAATACCAAACCCTAAATCTTCTACTTCTTTAGTCCACTTTATATATAATTCCTGATTTCCTAACAATAAAGCATATACACCAGCTTTGATTTTAAAGGAAATAGGGGTATTCTCATCATTCCCTAGTCTCCTTAGAAATAACGCGATTTCTCTCCATTTTCTTTCTTTACCTAAGAGTTCTAAACAGGTTTCAAGGTCATGCCAAAACATCCATTTAGTAATTTTAAGAGAGTGAAACAGCCTCATTATTCCCCCGATTTTAATAGCTTCTTTAACATAGCTACCAAAGAATAACGCTATAGCGTTTTCTCCTATTTCATCTAACTGATCTATATCAACACTAAAAGTCAAACCTGTATGTTGTGAAACTTTTCCAAATCCTCTCAATATACTCTCTGTCTCATTATCAATTCCACTATGTTTTTCTTGATTAGAATATTTTTCAGATAAAATTGATACTACATTATTTGGGGAAATGCCAGTAAACCAGCGCTCCATTAACCCCCTAGCACGAACTAATTCTCGTTCATTTATAAGTCTTTCAGCATCCCGAATCACACCTGAAATTATATCTAAATCCCAAGTTTCTATATTCTTTACTCTACCTTCTGTAAGAAGCAACGGAGGAATTGATTTGTTAAAATCCAACTCTTCTCCTGTCCAATCAATAGACCTTTTGAACTGTTTTAGCGTTAAGATTGCGGAATCAAGTATCTGCAAATTTTTCCAATCCACTGTTTCTGACAAATTAAATAATGCACTTTTACATTGTTCCTGAAGCTCATTTATCGGTCTTTCTAAAGCGATTCCTTCCATTACATATTGGGGAGTAAAAACTTTCGCTTTATCTGAAGATCTTCCACTTATTTCAAACAAATCAAATAAGTTATAATGGCGTACAAAACCTTTTCCCTCAGCATGCCAGTAATAATCAGCCATATTGCTAGCAACTTCTTTTAACAAAACATGTTCCCCTTTTATCTGTCTCATTAGATGGACACGAACATCATTGTGAGTAACTCTAAAACCTCCATTTTCTTCTGTAACAAGTGGTCGCAATTTTCTAAAAAAATCGCCCCAGATCACGGGTGAAAAGTGATGTTCTTTAAATATTTCAGATAAATCGTTACCATTTAACCTTTCACTTGCCAATGCTAAACAAACAGCTAACCTTTTACCTAGAAATGGCTGAATTTCATTTATTTCTCTAACTGCACTTTTCCAAATTGTTTCATAATAAACTGAAATACCATTATGAAGCTCTCTTCTTAAAAGAATCTGCTGCAACTCCTCAGCACTTTTGCATTCCTTAGCTTCATGAATAGCAAAAATTGCAGAAAGTGTATTCCCTTTAGCAACACTATCAACTACTCTCGCTGCTAAATCTAGTTCACTTTCAGCTAAATTCGTTTTACTAGATATCATTAGTCGAATGTCTTCTTCCTTAATTCCTTCTATATGCCAATGAGCGATATCTGCTCTTAAGTCTCTTAACCATATTGGATAATTCTCGTAAGCAACACTAGGTTGTCCAACAATTAAAAACCTTACTTCTTTTGGAACTTCTTCAGGAGGCACTAAAGTACTTAAAAAAGTTTCAGTATTCATTCCAGCTCTTGCAGCATGATCAATTCCATCAATTGCTATTACAGTCGGAGTACCTCTTTCTTCACCATTTATTTTTGCAAGCCGAAGCACATTACTTCTCAATTGTTCTACTGTTAAAAAGTCACTAAAAATTGGAACATTATACTTCGATAAACGGCCTTTAAATAATATTCTTATTTGAGAAAGCAAATCACTCCATAGTGCCCTTGCAGTCACTGTTTTACCAATATCCGCTGGCAAAATAGGTGAATTAGGTGTAATTGTTTTAAATGCATGATACCGTAAATCAATTGCTGAATTCCTTTTATTTGCCAGAGCACTAACCACACTGGTTTTTCCTTTACCTGGATCACCAGTTAAAAAGATAATTCTTTTTTCACCATTCTTCAGATAAACTTCTAATTCGTCTAACAATTTTTGTCTACTCGAAAAAAATGGATACGGAGGAAGTAAATTATGTTCTCCTACTGTTACCTGTGATTGAATACTCAGTGTTTCAAACACAGTTTCTCTATCGACTTCTTCTTTTTCTCCTCGCAAAGTTGTAGCCCATTTGCGTAATGCTGAATCTAATGCATTTTTTATAGGTTGTGCTTGATTTTCATCTACCCCAAACGTCTTAGCTATTTTATCAACTAAATTCGCTTCTACTTGCTCCAGCTCTGGTTGTTCGGATTCAATTTTTAACGCTCGCATAAAGTTATATTTTTCTTCATCATTAAGCTCTGACAATTCCGTTAGCCAAAGCTTCCAAGCCTCTTTCCAACCTTTTTTCACTTCCACTTTATCAATTGATTTTCCCTCCTGAAGTTGCTTTGTTATCAATTCCCAAAACTCCTTAAGAGGTGGCCTTATGTAACAAACATCTTCTGTAAGTTTTGCAGGGGCTTCTCTTTTTCCAGATTTCCTATTTGTATATAAGACAGGTTCAGTTTCTCCAAAATTACTATGGGCTTCTTTCCAAGCTACCGAAAGCGTCTTTAAAAGTGACTGTTTCTTTTCACTGAAAGATATCATATCCCCAAAAGTAATTGTATCATCTACACGGGTGTGCTTAATTTGAATACACTTTGTTTTATCATTATCATATTTAACTACAACATCATCTAGCCCTTGAGCTTCACGTGATTGTAATGTTACTGACTTAATATTATTATCTAAATTAAGCATGTCCATAATATACAACAATCCAATTGACCATTCATACCAATATGGATCACCACTACCCGCTGTAGGATTATTACTTTTACTCATTTTAGCTCCCCCTATCCATTACTGGTTTCTCGAATCCATTTCTTTTAATTCAATAAATTTTAACCTATTTCTAAATATCATATTATTAATACAGAACTCTTTTTATAGTATAACTCATACTATAAAAGACTAACATTATAATTACCACTCAAAGTTTATTAATAATTTTTTATAAACAGATAAACAAGAACCGCCACTATTTAGCAAAAAGTAACTTATTAAATATATTCTATTCTAGATTATCCAATTAATAATTTTGAGAAATTCAGCCTCTTTCCCCCTTAACACCATAACTATAATTCATACTCTATCTTTAAATCCCAAAGCAAATGCAAATGAATGTTTTAATGTATAAAATTATTAAATTATAATACTAATTTTTCATCAATTCGAAACCTAGATTTTTATATTTAGAAAAAATTAATCATCAATGGGCTTTTGCGATGACCGTACTACCTGAATATCAAAATTATGGTATTGAAAGAGTTCTTGTAGAAACGTTAATTAATTGGGCTAAAAATAACAGTAAGATTGAAAAAGTTCGTCTTGAGGTAATGGAAGATAATTTAGGTGCAATCCAGTTATATAAGAATCTAGGCTTCTTTGAAGAGGAGAGAAAAGCAAAGGTTGTAAAATTGGATGACGGCTATCAAGATTTAATATTAATGGCTTTATTCGTTTGAAATTGAACATTATTCAACAATCTGGCCATTTAATGGAGCAATGAAAAAAGTCTAATTTCTCAGCATTTGGCTTTTTTTATTTTGAATTTCCCTTAACGTTGTAAATCTGCATTTTTCTGACTCTATCCCATGATTCATCTATTTTTTCAGCGATTTTAAAATGGAAAAGATTATTGTTTAGAACGGTGTTGCACCCATTAGTACTAGGAACAGACTGATGCTGGAAATTTTAGCAGTACGGGCTTAGAAATGACTTTATCCACTATAGAAATTTCCGTATTAATTCTGACTTAAATGCAATAAAGGGTATGATTGTTGAACAAGAAGTAAAGGAGTAATACATATTAGTCATGACTAATATGTATTACTCCTTATTTTTTTATGACTTTTTTTGATTTAGGTCTTGATAATGTAGATGAAACAATTTTTATTGTCACTGTACAAAAAGAATCTATTTCTTTTAAAAGAAATAGTAATTATTATGAATCCTATCCACGAATGTGCAACAGCTGTCAATGTTCATCGATTCATTCCACATGCGATTATCCAAGTATAAGCGAAAATAAATGAATTTATCATCGCAACACAAACTGTAGGGAATACACCAAGTAATCATTCCAAAAAACAGCAATCCGATCCATCTACGAAGAAGTTAATGGACAGTTCTCCAATCCAGATATTGTTCAAACACTTTATGATTGTGGAGTAATAGCGCAAAGCCGTTCCCTAATCTTAGTGTTGTCCTTTATAAAACTAGTCCTCATAAACTGAATAACTAAAATCAACATAATCATCTATTGGTAAGTCTTCACCTGGACGGTCTAATCCCCAACCACAACGTTGATAATCCGTGCCACCGTCTACGAAAATGGCTTTACACTTACATGAATTAAAATCATGTCGATGTTTGGATTCAATGATGTCATTACATTTTTTGCACCGTAGCTTATTTACTAATATTTTTCGTATTGCCATTATATAACACCCCTATACTCACTTAACTTATCTTGATACTCAACTATATTCATCACCATTTTTTAAACCTTCATACATGTTTAATCGCGAAATTTCATGGTTACCAAGATAACATTGTTCTACATAGTTAGCAAAAGTTTGCGGCGGTAAACTTGAAAATCAAAATATTAACCCCTTTGGGTAGCTGAGTAGTTACAAATATTGTATAAAATAGAAACTTAAGTATGTTAAAGAAGACTCCATTTTAATTAATCTTTTTCAAAATGGGTTCTTCTTATTTACTATAAAATACGAGTTATAAAATACTTTTGATCAAACCTTATTTCAAATTCATACTAATAAGTATCTGTATCAACAAAAAGAGAAAATCTCTTAGCGATTTTCTCTTTTCATTAGTAGTCTAAATATTCTTCAACTTCTTTAATTAATTGGGCTGGCGTAACTCTTAAAGTTCTAGCTAAGGAAAATAGAGTATTTATTGTAGGTTTTCTTTTTCCTCTTTCTAAAAGACTTATATATGTTCTATCTAGTCCAGATTGAAAGGCTAACTCCTCTTGACTTAATTGCAAATTAGTCCGGTGTCTATTTAATACAATTCCAAATGCTTGCTCAATCTTCAAGAG
The DNA here is from genome assembly GCF_040460035.1 of Bacillus cereus group sp. MG1. NCBI lineage: Bacteria > Bacillati > Bacillota > Bacilli > Caryophanales > Bacillaceae > Bacillus > Bacillus cereus group sp. MG1. Next base: position 422,893 of record NZ_JARVGY010000001.1, read on the forward strand.
ATCACTCTCCTATTAGTTCTAGACTAATTTTGAGAGAGTAAATCTTTTTGTTCTACAGACTATAGTCTACATTTCTCGTGTAATATATAATTAATTTAATTTCATTTTATTATTGAACTTTGAAGAATATAGCTGTTTATTACTAAAAAAGTTAAGTGTTAGGAGTGAAATTATATGTCTGATGTGATTCAAGGATTATATCATCGGATATTTGAATTAGAGCTAATGCTAGAAATTGAAAAATGGGAGAGAATTCCAATTGAAAAAAAGTTGAAATTAGAAATTGAAAAGAAAAAGGAAATAGAACGATTATTACAATTTGATTGGAATTTAACTAACAAGCTAGATGTATATTATGTCGAATTAATTGAAAATATGCTAGCAGAAGCTAAACATCAGAATGATATATTGAAAGAACACTGTTATAAGTTGGAGGATAAAGTAATTCACTTAAATAAACGACTTTACATCACAGAGCAAAAAAAGAAAAGATACCTGAGAAGCTATCAAGAATGTCTTCAAGAAAAACATATTTTAAAATATGATGTATGTCAGAGTAACATTCAGGTTAAAAAGTTAAATGAGAAACTGGAATATTTTTATACTAATAATGACAATCTAAGTATGTCAACTCGAGAAAATATGTGTGATATCCTTAAACAAGTTAACGAAATGTGTTACTCTTTAAAATTAATGGGAAGAGCTAAAATTAGAAGAGTTGATACTATTATTAAAATTAAGAACAAACTAGGAGAATATGAAACATTATTTTATATCAACAACAGGTTGCTAGACCAAGAAGTAAAGGAGTTTTGTATTAAAATTAATAATATTCTTAATGATTGGGGAAATTATTACAGAGGATATAAGTGGAGAGAAACAGCAAAAGAGATTGAAGATCATGAGCTTTATCAAATAGCTGAATTTAGTAGTAGTTTAAAATACATAACGCTCTACAAACTATTTAATAGTAGTTCAAATTCTATAATGCATATTGACAATGTTTATAAGCTTTTAATTAACAAACTTGTTATTTCAACTGATTATAGATTGTCCAAATTCAGAAAAGAAATTGAGTTTTTAGTCGAAAACGAAAAATTTGAAAATGATATGTTTATTATAGATAGAATTTATCCAGGCGATATTTTTTGTTACGAGAATGACTTCAGAAATTTAGATTATAATTTCACTTTCATGAAAACATATAAAAAAGCAAAAATTTTATATATTTTTGGAGATCATAGCACCAAAACATATAAAGTAGGTATTACATTTAGTTCATTATCTAGGCGTTTTATAGAAGCAGAAGAAGCTTATAATTTTCGATTTCCTAATGGAACTTTTAAGAAATTGAAAATTATATTAAATAATAATGCATTTAACCTAGAGCTGTATGTAAAGAAAAAATTCATTAATAAAAGGCATTTATTATTTCATTCTACAGAATGGTTTACCCTCCAAGATAATGAAGTTTCTTATTTTTTAAATGAAGAATATTTACAAGATGAGGAGTTTATGAAAATCTATAATTATAAATTCTAAAAATAATAAAATACGTAATGTAATAAAATTAACATTAATGCTATGTCTTATAATTTTGGAATGTACCAATAAAAAATAGTGCATTAATGTTAATTGTAATTATCGGAACAATTTTACAATTATTATGGATAAGTCTAGTGCAGATAGATTGATTATTCTTTATTTATAGGTGAATTATTCGCAAACGTTAAGTAACTTCAGTAATATATAATAAAATTGATTCTTGAGTTACTTGACGTTCACGTTAATAATTCCCCCCTTCTCTCTTTAAAAGCTGTTTCCTCCTCCAAATAAATCTTAGGATATATGGGATTATCTAATAGTTTATTTACAAATGAAAGGTAGATAATATTTAATACTTACTTTTTCATTATAGTTATTTGTCGTAGTTGCCTGTCGATGCAGACAACTACTTATGTGTTATCAATAGAGAACTTTATTAACATATTTCAAATCAGTTCTTTTGTAGAAATCTACGTTTCCTTTCATACTCTCCACTTTTAAGACAATTTTCAATTTTTTCTGCTAAATACCTTTTTATTGGTATTAACTTTATACCCAATGTTGCTTTTTCTACTATTGACAAAATAGTTCTCCATTCAGCCGCTTCAACATCTCCAAATATTACATCAGCTGAATATACTCCACCATTTTTTATCCAATAGATTTTTGAAAAAGCTTCTCTACTTTGATTCAATGAAAGGTACGACAATAAAACCTTTTCAAGCAATTCAGTTCTTGAATTTCTCACTATATCAACAACCACGTTCATTTTAACCTGATTATTATAATTGGATTTTACATAATTCAGCAGGAATCTATCTGCTTTTAATTGGTGTGTATCTTTTAAATCTCTAAAAAAGTTGTTACAAAAATGTTCAAGTATACCTAAGTAAAATTCCTTTTCAATTACTTCATCGAATACCCTTATTAACTGATTTTCTATATTTTCAATTTCCCAAATGCAGCTCAAATTTACTTTCTCCTTCTCAAATCTTCCATCAGCTACATTATAAAGTGTATTAACAAAATCCACCAAAAAACTCGGATTAGTCTTTAGTATATTAAGCAACCCTTTTCCATCATAATCAAAATGATTGCTTAATTTATTTTGTTGTAAATAAGCCTCTTTAATGATCCCAATATCGTCACCTAATTTATCAAAATATTTTATAAATACATCCCTCAACACATATAACTTAACTACTCCCATAGAATTTTTTTCAACAATAGTTTTAAGCATTTCTTCAAATAGATTTGGCTGGATTTTTAGAAACTTCTCTAGTCCGTCAAAATAGATTGTAACATTTTCTTCCGTTGCACTTATTGAATTCATAATTGCTTTTTGAATTTCATGATTTATTAAAGAGTCATGAATATTTTCAAAGAAAGCAAATTCCCATTGTATCTTATGTTGAAATGACTCATCTAGCATTAAACCCCAAATTTGATTCACTCGTTTCTGAGTGTTAAGTTGATTATAAAAAACTGCTCTTGGAATATAATTTATTATATTGTTTTCTTTAATGATCAATTGTAAAATATGCAATCCTAGTTCAAAACTATTAAGACAATTTTCTTCAATAACAATATCCATTACTTTATTATGAGACCAATTATCCCTAATTTTGTCTTTAAGATACACAAAATCATCATAAAATATTTTTATTTCCTCTTTAGAATGGAATGTAAATGAAGACCTTATCTCCGCTTCCTTTAATCTTTCATACTCCTTCCAATCCTCAAATTGATACACTTCTTTATCACGTAATCTATTCCAATCTATTTTTAAAAACCTTTCATATGTTGAATTTGTAAATTTTTCAATAAGGCTAGGAAAAATAGGATTTAATACTGAATTTCGCTTACACCGTCTTATATAGTCTTGTACATAACGGCAGTTGTCAAAGGACTCATTAGTAAAATACTTATCAATAATCCCTAGAATAAAAGGAATATCAAACTCCATAATCTCTTTAACTGTTTTATAGTTATCTAAGTAGCTCTGGAGTACTTCAAATGTTTTATTAGGATTAGATGTAAAATGAGTATCCAAAGCATGCCAAATCTTTGCTCGGAACTCTTGTATTGGTTTTATACTTCTTAATTGATAATCGTACCAATAGACAGTATAATTTCTACCTCCTTTACTATGGTGGAATTGAAATTCTAAAAAAGTCTTCGCTAACTCATAAAATGCAGTCGAATAGAGTTGATCCCCTTCATTTAAACCTCTAAGTAATAAATCAAATAGTACTTCTTGCCTATAATACCCCGTTATTTCATCATCTCTATCAAATGTAAGTACTTCTCTAATTTTGTGAATCAGCTCTGGTAAATGTTGTGGGTATTTTCGAGTAAATTCAAAAGCTAACTCTATAGCATCTTTAAAACTTGAAATTGGTCTAAAAAACTCGCCTAACAACTCAATGATTTCATTTCTATTGTAAGAAAATGCATTATTTTTATACTCTACTTTATACTCTTCAACACCTACTACTGGTAAATCAGCAATTTTATCATAGACAAACTCTAAAGATTGGTTTTCCAAGTAGATCCAAAAGATTGATAGGAACTTATATGCTTTCTTTTCATCAGATTTTATAGTATTCCAGTGTTCTATTAATTCTGATTTCAATTTAGTCATTACATTTTTAGGACCAAATGTATTGTTTGCTGAAATAATACATTCCCTAAATCGATCCTCATTTGCATCAAAGTATTTTTTCAACAAAATCCCAAATGAAAGTAAATTATCCTTAATAAAGGATCGATAGAAGAAATATGTTGACAAGTTTTGCTCAGGAATTTTCACATGTTCAAATTGAATTTCAATTAATTCCCATTTATCAAGCTTATCTATTGCATCAATAAAATCATAATAATTAATTTCGAAATCACTCAATATATTTGTTACTAATTCTTTATCCTTATATGGGATTGTATAAAAGAATGCAATAAGTCCTAAACACCGAATATGTAAATCATTTTCAAATTCTGCTTGATCTTGAATAAAGGTTGAAAAATAAATTTCAAAAAGATCTGACGCATCAGATAAAATCTCCAAATTTTTCTCTTGTTTTGCCAACAATGCCGCCATTATAGCTAACCTTGGATTACCATCTGCAATTCTAACTATCTCTCGTTGATAATCTGAGTTTAATATTTCAAATGAATCAGCCTTTATTATTTCAATAATTTGTTCATCATTAAGTTTTGGAACATTAATATGTTGCGGCAAAAATTCATTGCACCTTCTATCTATTTCTTGTAAAGCATAATCCCTTACTGTAATAACAATTTTAAGGTTTCCTTTCCTTGAACTACGATAAAATCCTTTAATTTGATCAAAACTATCTATTCGGTTAGCATCATCAACAAATAAAATATAATCTTTATCCTCCTTTAAATGATGGAACAAGTCCTCAAGTAAAGTGTGATTTTTGTAAGAAACACAAAATGCATTAAACGTTTTATTCTCTTTTACAAATTCTTTTATAGTCTCAATCGCTAGTTTGGTTTTTCCTACACCAGGAGCACCTGTTAATATTATAAAATCCAAATCAGCTAGAGCATTTTTTAGAGCACTAACTTCATTTTCACGATGTAGAAATTTATTGTCCAATGGGGTCGATATCCGATTTGAAGCTCTATTATATTCCTCAATAAATCTTCCAATTGATACAATTTGTCCTGTATCTAATGGCAATCCCAAATATTGATTAGCTAAATCTCTATGGTTTAAATGTAATTCTATAGCCAATGAATTCAACGTTACCATTGTTAATATAATTTTTGTTTTAGACAATAATTCTTTTAATTCCTGTATTTCTGATGCCTTCAAATTAAAATTAATACATAAAATTATTTCTGCTATATCTGAAATGGGGACTCCAGTTTTTTCTTCATCGAGACATTTTTGGATATCCTCCCCCAATTTTTTTACCCCTGAAGTAATATTAGTGGAATATTCAACAAATATATACTTTCCATTTGACAATAAAAAGAACGAATCAGGCGTCCCTTTTCTAGTTTTCTGTTTCCCACTCTGACTTCCCGTTCTAGAAAAAGCTGTATAATTTTCGTTACGCATCGCAAGATAACCATCACAAAGCTCCTGAAATACTGTCTCATTGATTTCAATCAAACCATTTTCTATAGATTGAAGTCTACTCATTAAAAAAACTCCTTCTCACTCTAAATTTCATGAATAAATTAATCTTTTCATATTAGATGTATACATAATTATCACATATTACCAACTACATCCATTATAATGGATGTAGTTGGTAATATGTGATAAACATAAAATTATAAATATTAATTTTGATAATTTTGCAAACAACCCAAGAGAGATTTCTTCTTTGGTCCTAAATTCTTACCTTTTATAGTTTTCACACCAGTATTCTCTTTTATTTCAATCCTCAAAATTCATCTGTTAAAAGATTAGACATATTTTCTATAGCTATTTTGATAATTTCTTTAGAGTTTATACCTAATTTATTTAATTCTCTTATCTTATAATTACTTATTGCTCCCCTTTCAAGCATTCGATCCTTAGTTTCTTATAACCCTCTAGGTCATTGTCAATATTATTATATAAAAATTCTGAAAATTCATACACACTCCTAGCGGCTTAAGTACGTGTGATATAGTGCTTCTATATAAATCTTCCTTTATAAACCAATAATTGGATGGAACAACTAATTCTATTTAATTATTTTTTAAATATCTTACCACTATTAGACTCTACGTGTTGTCAAACATTCCAATCTCTTCAACAAGTAATGGAGGATTATGTGTAAAATTATAATTATGATCGTTATCAATGGAAACTCGAAAAATAGCTCCGATATAATACCGGAACTATTTTTTAAGTGCCTAATTTTTAAAGCTCTTTTTTAACTGTCCAGTTTATAAGGTACAGTTCTTTCTGTTTATAACTTTTTAAAATCATCTAAAAGCGAAAGCTTTGATTGCACCTTCTCCATATTTGTCATTCTTCCTTGCTCATTCATATCATAATTTAAAAATTTATCTGCATTTAAGTTAAAAATATTTTGTAACGCATCCTGCACTATAGAATTTACCTCTTCCCCCATCTCCATTAAATTTCTAAGTTTAGGATTTTTAACAGAACCATAATGAAATAGTTTAAAGATTGTTTCCTGCTGCAATTTAATTCTTTTCTCTAAATTTGCTATATATATTTCTTTCTCATTCATTATTTTTTTTAACTGATTCATTTCATCTCGCAATGTGTTTTTTTCCTTCTGAATTATATATAATTCCTTTTCATAAGGGAGAAGTTCTTGCTGTAACCGCTTCAAATTATTGGAATGCAACTTTATAATTTCCTCTATTCTAGGCAATTGTACTGTATTATACCTATTTTGTGCTAAGGATTTATGAACTATAGTATTATATTCCTCAATTAACTGAAACCCCCTTCTCTCGGTTCGAACCCAATAGTTATCTGATATCTCCTCATCAAGCCAAGTAATTTTTCCTTTTCTAAAAAGTTCTTTTGCATACTCACTCAATGTTCTTTTAGGAATCTCTGATCTTATTCCTTTATCTTTTGCAAACTTAAGAATAATTTCTTTAATTTTATCCTCTGGATATTCCTTCTTTTTTCTCCCAACCTTACTCATCTTCCAACCATCCTTCATATTTCTCTTTAAATTTATCAAGTGTTTCGATTAATGCGGTAAGTTTCTTTGATTGTATAGCTAAATTTTTCGTTAAATTCGGATTAATCTTACCTATTGTTTTGTTAACTAACTTTAAATGTAAATTAAATAAAGTTTTATATAAAGCCATTACCTCCTCACGACTTTCTAACATCCATTTCTCAATCTTTTCTCTCTTTTCTATAAACTCATCATATTCTATTCTCCAATATTCACATTGAAAACATTGCGTACGACAATCCTTAACTAGAGCCGTACAATTTCCAACATCCAGTTTATCCCACTGATCTTTAAAAGTTTTAGCTGGTGAAAAAATAAATTCCTCTCTAAACTTTTTCCCTATGTTTAGTGTACTTTTCGAAGAAGTCCCATTGGAATTATATCCTTTTAAAAATTCCCCAGTAAAACTAAACATTTTAATTAACTTAGATATACCTGAGTCTGTTAAAAAAAATTCATGCTGTTGATAATGTCGCTGGGCGTATACAGTGTCATGTCCCCCTAATCTTGCAATTTCCACTGGATGAAAGCCTTGTATCATTAATGATAAAAAGGCTATATGTCTTGTATCATTTGGCCTTAAACGACGCTCGAAATCAAAAACTATACCATTCTGTCTACTTCTTCTAATCTCATGTTCTGAGTCCTCTCCTAGTGCTCTAATGGTGAAATTATATGGTGAAGACGAAATGATATTATCATAAAAATCATTTAAAATTCTCTGAAAAGAATGACTCGTAAAAATATTAGGATTCCGTTTCGTTTTTGAATAATCTAACCTATTGGTCAATGATATTTCTTTATGAGCTCGATAAGACAATAATGTTTTAGAATATCCATATTGTTCAGTCAAATTTACATATTCTTTTATCATGTCATAAAATTCAAAAGATATTTCTATCCTCTCAAGCTCTCTTTCCTTACCTACATGTTTCTTATTTTTAATTCTAGACAAATAAAGATAGTACTTATCTCCCTCTGCTCTTATACATTCTCTTTTCAGAAGAAGAAATTCCCCAATTCTTATTGGAATAATCGTAGTTAAGTGCCACCAAATACGTATTGGATAAAAATAAATATACTTCCAATCTTTATGATCAGTCCTTGTAAAGAAATCATTTAAAATCCAAGCAAATTTAAGGCAATCCTTCACCGTAGGAATAGTCCTTGTTTTTGGCTTTGAAGCTGGAATAGTTGATATGAAATTCAAATATTCTGATACCCCATTAAAATTATCATAATAATTAAAGAAGTTTAGTAAAGCTGTGGCTAATATTGACTTCGTTCTCTCACCTTTTGACATAGTTCTTTCAATAAAATCTTCTAACAGGTGTATTTCGAAACATTTTGTGACTATTAGTTCATCAATTGTATAATTAAAATTTGCATGTACAGTACTAAAATGATATTGAACTAATAAACTAGCTACCCAACATTTCATTACTACTATTACTTTCTCTACTCGATCAAAATGCTCATCTTGCAATTCCTCTTCCAATCTATTGAATCTAAAATATAGCATACTATCTTTCTCTTCATCATATAGTTGCCATAAATTATTGTGAAAATTAAGTTTAGAAAACTCATTCATTTCTACCCTTTGTAAGTTTTCAATAGCAAGTTCTATACTTAAATCCAAATCAAACACATCATCATTTAGTTCTGAAATCTCAAAACTTTTTTTAAATCTAGCTACTTCTCCCATTTTTACACCTCTCTCTCTTCCGGAAGGTACCTAGTAAGAGAAGGTAATTTTAATAATATATTTTCAAATTTCTTCTGGCTCATGTTAAAAAATTCATAAATACAAGGGCCAAATTTTTTTTCAGCCTCCTTAAATAATTTTAAATCTTTTATAAATAGGATCGCATTTCTCTCATTATCTCCTTTATATTTAGCAAGGCCTTCACCTTCAACTAAAGTTACTATATGTTTAAGTATTCTTTCAGTAATTGCTGAAAGTGCATAAAAATTATATATTGCAAAAGGACAACCTATACAATTGTCTATATTGGGATACACACAATCTTCTGACGACAATAAACATTGAGTGTGCATTGTTTTAGAATGCATACCACCAATGTTTAACATATTATTTATTTTGTGGATATTATCTTCATCTAATCCGTAAATGAGATCTCTTACTATATCTTCTTTCTTTGACAAATATAATAAGGTATCTGCTAACCCTTCTAACTTTAAATCTTTTCCGATTTTTTCATATATTACATTAATTTGCTGGGTCCTCTCAGAAATATCTTGTGTTGATCCAAATAAAATATCTGCAAAACCATCTGCTATAAAACCAAAATAATCTCTAGAAAACATTTGTTTACTTAAAAAATCAATATCTAATTGACTCATGTGTATATAAATATTTGTAGTTTCAATCGATTTATGATTCCTAAGAAATTTTAATACTTCAAGTTCATGTGCGGAACCTTTATATTTATTAATTATATTAAAAGAAAATGTTATAAAAGTCCTATTCATTTTCAGTGATGAAAATTTAAGGTTCGCTTCTAAAAAATCACTAAAAAAACTATTATATGGATAACTAGTAACCACTCGATTCTTTGAACGAAAATCTATTAAAGATTCGCTCAAAGGATTTAGCTCACGGCTCCGTATTTCACATAACACTATTGCATAGGCAACTGGTAGTATTAGTTGTTCAGAGCAATAAAAATAACGTGTCGACCCAGTTTTTGAATGTTTCAAATTTTTGATTTGCAATTTCCTTACAATTGTTTTAGCATCCTCTATTGATATCTGGTTATTTTCGAGCCAATCTATGGTACCTACTATACTAGTTCCTTCAAAATTTATTCTTGGAATTTCTGTACAATCCCAATGTCTCCAAGCATTATTTAAGTGTATTAACATATACAGCCAAACCGAATCATACTGATTATAAAAATTTCTCCTTGGGTTATTAGTTACAGATTTATTGATAACTTCCTTCACGCTTCTAATTGCTCTCTCTTTATGAAAATCAAGGTTAGAAATATAATCAAAAAATTTTTTAAATTCTTCAGGTGAGTATATATCATTTGATCTCTTTTTCTTGCTACTTATCTTATATGGACTATTTATTTCGCTTAACCTAAAATTGTTATTTTTAAAAATCCCCTCCTCACTCTTATCTAATTCTTTCAAAAAAACATATATCGGTTTTTGTATATAGATACCAGTATTTTTATTAAAAAACATTAAATTTAGTTCTTTAGAAGAACACATAAAAATTTCTTTTTCGGTAAGTCGTTGACTCAAAAACTTAGTAGCTGAAAAATACTCTAGCACCCTTGCAGCTTTGGACGCATTATTTTGGCCAGAGTATAAAACTGATTTAGAATTTAAAAATTCAAACCATAGTAACTTTGTCTCCTTACATCGTTCAGAAAATTCAATCCCTTCAACACCTAATCTATATAATACATTGGCAGATAAACTCCTTTTATCTAAATAAAGATTTATTTTTTCACTTCTGCGATTGTATTCCTTAATAATATCTTTCTTTAAATATAAACATCTATTATAAAGATATCTTGAAATTCCCCTCACTAATAAGGGAACTTCAATTTTCTCTATCCCTTCCCTTATTGCATCTACATTCATTCCATATTCTTGAATTACTTCATGTCTTGTATAATATTCTGTTCTAAGTTTCTTATCCATTTTTTCTATTTGATTTTTTAGGACTATTACTTTATCTTTTGTAAAGAAAATATTCCTCCCAATCTTTTCCTGAATTTGTAATATCCCTTCATTTATAAACTTCTTATAGTTAAAACTATTTAAATTCAACATTTTACAAACATCTTCTTTAATTAGTAGACTCTCATCAGAAACATTTAGTCGTATCTTATCTCCAACTGTCTTCTCCCTATATTTCAAGAAAGATTCTATGTCTTTTTTATTATAAAATGTCATTTCTTTTCCTTGTAGGAACTTTATTTTCTCTATATTAAACTTATTTACTATATCATTTGCATAACTGTATCCTATAGATACCATTTTCAAAAATTTACTTGTAGGTACATACTTATGTAAAATATCAATTATCTCCCTTTTTCTGATAAATTGATTTACATTTTGATAATCTTTATCATTCAATGTTATTAACGGATATCTCAGTATTCTGATATGGATAATCCCTTTTTCAGCAAGTTTAATAAGATTTTTATAATATGCATTAGTCAATTTTTTCCCTTCTATCGTCTTCACACCCAAAAATCCCCATAATTGTCTTACAGTAAAATATTCATTACTAAATTTTCTTTCCCATTCTTCATGCTTTTTTATATCTTTTTCACATACAAAAATCTCGTCATCCTTATAATCAACTTTAATAATACCATTTTCCACTAAAAATTTTAGTCCATGTTTAGTAATTTTATAACTCAGCTGATTTAAATTTACAAATTTTTGATTCATTACTTCAATCCACTCCAATTATGTATATATCTATCGTAAATTTTTCTTGTATTAGATGAGCTTTTCAAAATATCTACATTTTCTTTATTTTCTCCATATACACTAGTAAGGATATTTACATGTTCTTTTATTCTGTTATAAGAGGTTCTCTTTTCAATATATTCTAGAGTTGCTGTTAATGTTTTATCTCCTCTTAAATTAGCAATTTTTTCAATACTAAGACCTATATCAATAAGGAAGTTTGTAAAAATCCCCCTGCCTATATGTGTAGACCAAGGTAAACTTGTTAAGAATTCTAAATCTTCATACCTTCGGTTTATTCTTAACTTTTCTAAAAATCTTTTTTTCACTCTATGAAATCTCTTAGCGTACCCAGCACCACTTAAAGGTAAGCCATTGTTTGAAATGAATAACGCCTTATTATTTTTATATTCCCATTCTTTTTCAAGTTTTTTTAAACGTTCCATATGATTATGATAAATCTCCCAAAGCCTCTGATCATTTAAAACAAAAACTTCTCTAGGACGTTTAACTTGAACATCATACTTAGAAGATAAATGTCCAAACAATTCTTCTTGATTATCTTGAATTATTAACCACATTCCATCGTTCCCTCTAAAACCCGTTTCATAAATAGAACTTTTTGTTAAGTTTACAACCTCTCCCAATCTCAATCCTGCAAGAATTTGAAAACAAACACCTAATGCTATATCGCTTGACTCTGCTTCCTCAATAAACTCATAAGCTAATCGATATCGATTAGGTCCAAAATCCTTAAGTCTTAATTTTTCGTTTATCCATTTTTTATTAGGGCGCTCAATATCAAAAACAGATTTACTAAATAATGAATATGGCACTCCTACTTTTTCACCATCTTTTCGATATATTACTTGGAAAATTTCATCAATTAATTCATTTTCTTTTAAATATATATAAAACTTTGTAAGTACACTCTCACAATAACTAGAATGTTTGAAACTAACTCCTTCATAAGTTAGCTGTGTAATAAAGTCTCCACCATGCTTAAGTTTTAATCCTCTTATTCCTTGATTTAATAATTCATTATAGCCTTTAGTATCATCTCCAATGCTTCTATAGATAAAATTAAGAAATTTACATATTACTCTTGCTGCTTTAAGTTGAGTATGATACCCTACTCCTCTATTCCTATATACTTTTCTTATAAAGTCTGTAATGGGATGTGGGATAACTAATTCATTCACCTTATTTTTTATACAAATCATTACAACTTCATCAGATTTTATGTCATTTGCTATTTTCCTCTGCAAAGATACACTTTTAGGCATCCAATGTAGGCTTTCATCTAAACTTTGCATGTTTATTATCCCTCCTAATATTTAATACACTGCTCACAATTACATTAAACCACGAAGAAAACAAACCTTTTAATTCTTTTTCCAGATTATCACAAACTAAATATCCATTCTATATCGTAAGATAGGATAATCTCTTCACTTTCTAATTTATATATATATAAAAACTACACACCTTATAATGCATAGTGTGTAGTTTCTTCCTATATATTTCTTAATTTCTGTGCTAATCACTCTCTATAAGCTATTATTTTTTTACTTCTACACAGTTATGTACAGAGAAGATTCATCATAAGTTATACCACCTCACATGTTTTTCTTCATTGTAAGGAGAAATGTTTGAATGGTAAAAAGCACAAAATGATATATCCGTAAGTAGAAAGTATTATTTTGGACCTTACAAAACAAAAAAAGAAACCATACATAGTTCAAACATGTATAGTTTCAAAATTTATTACACTTCAGTACAAGATATGTAATATCCTCCGCGAGCCATCTTTATTTCAGCACGGTACATTACATTTTCTAAGTAGAAAGTAATCGGTTTAACTTTACTCTCAAATTTTAGTCTTTCATTGCATTCAGTTGCATATCCTTCAATCGCTGAAGTAATAACTTTTGATGATGGATACGTTAAAGCTTCATCTAGTTCTATGAAAAAACTTTTAGAAAATAATTTTTTCATAATCCCCTTCTTCTCTTTCATCATATTCCATCTCCTTCACTTCAAGTTGCTATCATCCATATTATACCATACATTCAATATATCTTTGAAAATAAAAAAATCCTGCATTTTTCATGCAGGATTTTTTTATTAGTCATTTTTCGTAAAGTAAGAAACGAAACGAAGAATTTCTAAGTATAACCATACTAATGTAAGCATTAGTCCCATCGCAGTATACCACTCCATATATTTCGGAGCTTGACTACGTACACCATTTTCGATTAAATCGAAATCTAGTAATAAGTTTAATGCAGCAACTACAATAACAACTGCACTAATAATAATACCGATTGTACCACCTTGGTGAATGTATGGAACAGTTACACCAAACATATTTAGTAGGAATACGACTAAATACATAACCATAATTCCAAGTGTTGCTGCCATAACGCCTGTACGGAATTTATCCGTTACTTTTACTACGCGTGTTGCATATAACACTAACATTGCAAATAGAATTGAGATTGTTAGTAATACAGCATTTAAAACGATAGAATCGCCAAATTTCATTGTATAAACTGCTGAAATACTTCCTAACACAACCCCTTCTACCGCTGCATAGATTGGTGCACCAAAAGGTGAAATGCGCGGGAAGAACATAGACGCGAATGCGATGATTGCCGCAACGATTAAAGCACCAATTAATACTGGCATCTTCATCGTCCCCTGCATCATCTGTATGTATGAATAGACAGACGTTGCAAGTAGCAAGATAAGCATAATGAACGTTTTGCCTACTGTTCCGCCAATCGTCATCGCAGAAGCGCTTGCTCCCTCTTTACGGAATGCCTCTTTTTTCAACATTGGATTAGATGTTCTCATTTTTCCCCTCCTAAAATAGGTTCTACCAATAGTGTAAAGTTTTTCTCTTTACTTTTCAATATATGCAGCTTGTTTTTATTTTAATCCTTCAACGATGTCTGATAGTTCACTCCATCTTTCCATCTGTTTTTCTAGCTCTTCTTCTGTTTTCTGCTGTGCTTCAGATAATTCTTGTGCCTTTGTGAAGTCAGATCCAACTTTCGCAAGTTCTTCTCCAATTGACTCAATTTTTTCTTCAAGTTCGGCAATTGTATCTTCAATCGTTTCCCATTCACGCTGCTCATTATATGAAAGTTTACGTTTACGTTGTTGTTTTGGAGCTTCTTCTACTACTTTTTTCTCTTTTTGAACTTCCGCTTTCTCCATAAGTTCTCTCGTTTTTTCCATTTCTAAATAATCTGTATAACTACCTAGGAATTCACGCACTTCGCCTCCGCCAGTAAAGATGAACAGTTCATCTACTACTTTATCTAAGAAGTAACGGTCATGCGATACAGTTAAAACGACACCTGGGAAATCTTCTAAATAATCTTCTAGTACTGTTAATGTTTGTGTATCTAGATCATTCGTAGGTTCATCAAGTAAAAGTACGTTTGGTTCTCCCATTAAAATACGTAATAAATATAAACGTCTTCTTTCACCACCAGATAGTTTACCAAGCGGTGTACCATGTGAATGCGTCGGGAATAAGAAACGTTCTAACATTTGAGATGCACCAATTACTTTTCCATCTGTCGTATGAATAACTTCTGCAATCTCTTTAATGTATTCAATCATACGCTGATTTAAATTCATCTCTTCATTTTCTTGCGTATAATAAGCAACTTTTACAGTTTGCCCAACTTCAATTTCACCAATATCAGGAGATAACTTACCTGCAAGCATATTTAATAGCGAAGATTTCCCGCTTCCATTCGCTCCAATAATTCCGATGCGATCGCCTGGTTTCACAATATGATTAAAGTTGTTTAATACCGTTTTATCACCAAATTTTTTCGTTACATCTTTTAACTCAAGTACTTTTTTCCCAAGACGGCTACCGCTAAGTGCAATATCAACTGACTGTTTTGCAGCTGGTCCTTCTAGTTCCTTTAGCTCATCAAAACGCTGAATACGCGCCTTTTGTTTCGTAGAACGGGCTTTTGCACCACGACGAATCCAAGCAAGTTCACGACGATATAAATTTTGGCGTTTCGATTCTTGTACCAATTCTTGCTCTTCACGAAGTGCTTTCGCTTCTAAAAATGTACTATAGTTTCCTTCGTAGCTATATAATTTACCATTATCTAATTCAAAAATACGGTTCGTCACACGATCTAAGAAATAACGATCATGGGTTACAAGTAATACCGCACCTGTATATCTTGCTAAATATTCTTCTAACCATTCAACTGTCTCATGGTCAAGATGGTTCGTAGGCTCGTCTAAAATTAATAAATCAGGTGTTTCAATAAAACATTGTGCCATTGCGATACGTTTTTTCTGTCCACCAGATAAATTCCCAACAATTGCAGTGAAATCTGTAATTCCTAATTTCGTTAAAAGAGATTTCGCACTTGCATTTGCTTCCCATGCACTCATTGCATCCATACGTTGCTGCACTGCAAATAATTGTTCCTGTACTTTTTCATTACTTGGATCTTTTTCAATATTTAATAGTGCTTTTTCATAATCACGAAGAAGACGAATTAAAGGTGTATCACCATGGAACACTTGCTCTAATACTGTTAGTTTTTCATCAAACTCTGGTTGCTGTGATAAATAACTAATTGTATACCCACGTGAATACGTCATATCACCTGTATCAGGAGTTTCTAATCCTGCAATTATTTTTAATAATGTCGATTTACCAGTTCCGTTTACACCGATAATTCCGACACGTTGTCCTTCTGTAATACTACATGATAATCCATCAAATAACGGCTTTTCTCCATATGATTTTGATAAGTTCTCCACAGTTAACATTTTCATATTTGTGCATTCCACTCTTTCATAAATTGTTCAATAAACTGTTCCATATAACGATGACGAATTTCAGCCTCTTGTTTTGCTGCATTCGTATTCATTAAATCTTTTAATTTCAAAAGTTTTTCATAAAAATGATTTAAAGATGGATCATTATTTTTTCTATACTCTTCTTTCGTCATTTCTTCACGCGGCGGAATAGTTGGGTCATACATTAATCTCCCTTTCGCCCCGCCATATGCAAAGGTACGAGCTATTCCAATTGCTCCAAGGGCGTCTAAGCGATCCGCATCTTGAACAAGCTTCCCTTCAAGTGAATCCACTTTACCGCCATGGCCACCTTTATAAGACATATTGGCGATGATATGAAGAATATGTTTACTTTCCTTTTCTTCAACACGTAGCTCTTCTAACCAATCAGAAACTTTTTTCATTCCTGCTTCTTCACTTTCATTTAGCTTTTCATCTGCCACATCGTGAAGTAATGCTGCCATTTCAATTATAAAACGATTTCCACCTTCTTGCTCAGATAAAGAAATCGCCATTTTATGTACACGTTCAATATGATACCAATCATGCCCACTCGCATCTTTTTCTAAAATATGTTTTACAAAAGTAATTGTTTTTTGAATTTTTTCTTGTTTTGTCATTTTATCTTCACCCAGTTACTTATTGTAACACGCCCGCATTTTTTCATCACATATTTTCTTGTCCGCCCATACACTAGGTGGTAGGCATCATCATGAAGGAGGAATAAACATGTTCTATAATAATCAACCGCCTTATCCAAGGCAACCATTGTATCCTCAACAACAAGAACAGAGATACACAGAACAATACGAAGAACAAGAGTTACAACAGCAAGAACCACAATATGACGAAAACCCATATGCAACAACGCAAAATCAAGAAACTGAATTTCAACAAAATCCATATGAAACACGTCCAAATTATGAATATCCTCAAAATCCATATGTAATACCACAAAACCAAGAACAACAATATCAACAAAATCCATATGCAGCACCACAAAATCAAGAACAACAATATCAACAAAATCCATATGTAGCACCACAAAACCAAGAACAACAATATCAACAAAATCCATATGTAGCACCACAAAACCAAGAACAACAATATCAACAAAATCCATACACAACTCAACCACAACAACCGCAATACCAACAACAAATGTATCAACCAAACTACGACGTACGTGTCTCACCACCTAAACCACCAACAATAGATCCAACTCAACCACAAATCTTACCACCTGGACCAACACTAGACATTACACAACCACAAATCTTACCACCTGGACCAATTACTGAACCAACACAACAACAAATTCAACAAGTTGTCGGTACACAGTTTTTACCTTTCAAGAAACCCGTACTAGATTTCGTAAAACCATGGGTAGATTACGGTTTAAATGAAGCAAAACATACATCACATGAACACGCATTAACAGAAGTTGCTGCGATTATGTTTTTAGTTGGTAAAGGCTTCAATCCGACGATCGCACATTATATCGTTGAATCTTGGGAGAAGAATGAACAGTTTTAGAATTGTTTATTTGATAAAATATAAAAAACACAAAAGTGCCAAACCCCTTATACCACAAGGGTTTTGGCACTTTTTAATATCTAAAACAAATTTTATTGAAATAATTATTTTTATAGATTTTCATACTTTTTTATATAGTACGTGAACATATACAGTACAAAATTACACCTTTGTATACACATTTTTAGAAACATCTTACGTTTATCAAACAATAACCAAAAGACGTACCTGCAACCTCATCATATAAATAATAGATATTAAAAAGAGGACACTATAAGCGCCCTCTTCCTTAGGTTTTAAATATGTTCTCCATGATCCATAAACACTTCAATTGCTTCGTTTTGTGGTATGTCTTTTACATTAGTAAGACCAAAAGTAAAAACAGCGGATAACATCATCATTAATAAGATTGCTTTTTTCATTTTAGCGCCCTTCTTTCTATGCTCTTTTTGTCTGCATCTAAAGCGATGTGCAAATACTTGCTTGCTTTTCTGTGATTTTCTGAACCATAGAATCTTTCACCTAAAAGAGAAGCATATTCTTTTACCCAATCATATAATTCTTCTTTTTCAAAATACGAAATACCTTCTATAACCACATTTTCTAATTCTTCTTGCGGTACATAGTTATGTACTGCTTTTAAAATTCGGAAATGATGACGATAACATAAGTCGCTAATCTTATAGCCATTCTCAATATATTCATTAGCGATATGACTATAACCTAACTTAAAATGCTCTCTTGCTAAAAGAAACATAGTTTTAGCGTTATTTTCTAATGAATCCTCTAAGTGTTTAATTGCTAACTCTGGCATGTTTTGACTTGCGTATAAAAGTCCTAAATTATGCTTAACTCGTTTAATAAGAAGTTCATCATTAGATTTTTGGAAGGTACCTAGTGCTGAAAGTAAATATTCCTCTGCACTTTCGAATTCATTTAGTCGAATGTGTGCCATTCCTAAAGTATTTAAGCATGCTGCAGTTTTTAATTCATACCCTGGACTAATTGAAAATACTTCATTCGCCTTTGTAGCAAATTGAACTGCTAGGATCGGTTTTAATACGTGATAGTAATGGACTGCAAGCCAATAATTAAATTCTGCTTTTTCAATTTCATCATGCATGTATTCTAAAAACGTTTCAGCTTTTTCAAATTGCATTCTTGCTTCACTATGGTTTGCTTTATTAATAGCGTAAATTGCTTTAAATAAATGATGATAGTACTCTAAAAATGTTTCTGTAGACTCTGATAAAGGCTCGATTTTGTCCAGAATATCTTTTGTACTATCCATATCCCGAATTAGCAGTTTATATCGTGCATTCAATAAAGCGTAGTAGACTAATATTGTTTGGTCTTCCTTAATATTATTGATTTTATTTGCAATATCTTCTTTTATTTTCTGAGACTGTAATACACGTTGTGAAATCATAGCTTGATACCATTCGTTTAATAATTTTGTGATTTCTTCTTTAGAAATAATGTCAACACTCATCTACTTCTACCCCCTTTTGTTAAATGTTATCATGACATGCTTGTTTGCATAAATAAGTTTTTGAATATTCTAACTTGAAAAAATTATTTTTGAATATTCATGTTAACAAAATGGTCCCTTTTCAAACCTTAAAAAAGAACACATGTTTGTTTGTAGTGGAGTTAAAAAAACAAAAGTGAGGTATTACATCATGGGATATAACAGCTTTCCTGTAGTACGTGGAAGAGGTATGGTGTTAACAATAGTATAATATATGAGTAGAGATAACGTATACAACGATAGGTAGTTCTCTTTTTTTGTCTCTTTGTAGAAGCTATAATAATAGTAAAAAGAGATAGTATTTATAGTATAGATAGATTGAACAGTTGGAGGTGGAAAAATGTTTAAAGTACAAAGTATTATTACATCGTTTGGGGAAGAACGTTGGATGGTTTTACATAACAAGGGTGAACCAGTTATCCCAATCATGAAATTTATAAAACATAAGGATTCTTTAGGAAAAGCCCCTAATACACTTAAAACATACTGTTATCATTTGAAAATATTCTGGTGTTTTCTAAACGAAAAGAATAAAGATTACAGGGAAGTGGATATAAGTTTATTAACAGAATTTATTCATTGGTTAAGAAAATCAACAGATGATATAAATACTATCTATTTAAATGACACAAAGAAGTTAGCGTACGCTAAAAGAACTGAATCTTCCGTTAACTTAATCACTAATTGTGTTATCGAATTTTTGGACTACCAATGGCGTAGTGGTCAAATCTTATTTAATGTAAAATCCAAAGTTACAAAAGAAGTCCATAATACAAGGCGAAAGTTTCGTAAATTTTTAGATCATATAACACATACCCCAACAACCAAAATTAATATCTTAAAACTTAAGGAACCTAAAAGAAAAATAAAAACCATTACTACTAAGCAGGCCGAATTAATTCGTATAGCATGTAATAACATAAGAGATGAGTTAATAATTCGTATTTTATATGAAGGAGGATTAAGAGCCTCTGAGTTATTAAGTTTATGGATAGAGGACTTCAATATCAATGATGGTAGTATCACTGTTAGAGAATCTAAAACACAAGCTGGAGAAAAAAGAAAAGTATACCCAGCAGCATAGGAGAATGAGAAAATGAATATCGTAGCTATTAATTCCAATAAAATACAACGTAAAGTTATGAACGACCTTAAAGGTTATTGGGCTTTAGATGAATGGAAAATCGAAGAGTTTCCCCTGCCAGATAGAAGAGGAAAAATTAAAGAAACAAAAAAAATTGTTGATTTCAATAAAATTAGTAATGAATATATTAAACTTGAGATAAAGTACTATTCTTTTTATTCTTTAACTAATGAAATTTGGCTTTTATCCAGCTTTATGGAGAAGCATTTTTATAAAATGTACTTTCTTTCAAAATTTTTAGTCGAGAAATTCCCTCAAGTCACATCGATAATTGATATTCCTTACACTACATTATTAGATGAATACAAATTATATCTAACTGAAAATAATAAGCCGTTAAAATACCCCCATCATCGTGGAGGAGAATTTATTTCACCTTATCTTGGAGTATGTAAAAGTTTATATGATTTTTTCTCTAATTATTATGACGAACGACCTGAACATCAAAAAGATAAATGGAATATAAAAAGACTAGGGATTCCATATAATATGTCTCGAAGAGACAGATTTCTTAATTTCACCAGTATAAAATTTCCCTTTCGGGAATTAGTTAAAAAGTATGTAAATCAAACATTACTTATACACCAACAAATTACCTTTGCAACCGCCCAAAATATTTTAAAGAAAATGTATTTGTTTTTTGATTTCATTGTAGAAACGTATCCAAAGTGGATAGATTTACAAAATCTACAAAGACAGGACATTGAAGATTTTTTATTTTATGTTAGAAATCGTGAAATGGGAGGAAAGAGTTATACGAAAAATCGTGTTCCTAGTAATCGTCATGTAATAGAGTGCCTTTCAAATGTCAGAAGAATAATTGAATATATGCAAAGTTTTGAATGGAAAGAAGCACCTAAAACCCCTGTTAACAGATTAATATTTCCCGAAGACTTTCCTCGAAGAGAAAAGAAAAACTATCACGAACATGTTAAACATGTGCCAGATTTTATATGGGAGCAAGTGTTGGAAAATCTACATAATTTAGATTCGGAAATTGCACGATTAATAGTCATTATGGAAGCAACAGGATTTAGAGTCTCAGATGTATGTCAGCTACAATTAAATTGTCTAGCATATAAGCAAGATGGTTGGTGGTTGGTAGGAGATCAACGAAAAGTAAATGTAAAAGAACATATTGTTCCTATTTCAGAAGAAATTGTGGAAATCGTTAAAATACAACAAGAATATATTAACAATCATGAAAAGAAGCATAACAACTTACATCAATTTTTGTTCCCTGTTCTTACTGGAAAAAATAGAGGGATGGCCTTTTCACAAAAATCGGTTACCTATGCATTAAATCAACTAGCCGAAAAATATAAAATCCTTGATAAAAATGGAGAAATATTTCTATTTAAGAACCATGCTTTTCGACATAGATATGGGGTCAATCTAATTAATAATGGTATGAATATTCTTCATGTACAAAAGTTAATGGCACATACTAGTCCTGAAATGACATTAACTTATGCAAAAATTTCAGATAACACTCTTCGTAGGGAATGGGAAAAAGTTCAAAACTCAGTGCGTATTGACACAACTGGAGAATTAATACAAGCCAGTCTCCCTGAGCAGGCAGAAGAAAACGGCTTGGAACTAGAATGGATTCGCCATAACATGGACTCTATTCGTTTGGATCATGGATTATGCATAAAGAGTCCTAAGGTTAGCTGTGAATTCTTAGATTATTCGTTAGAAACCCCTTGTATTAAAAATAATTGTAGGAGTTTTCATGTAGATACAACATTTTTAGATTACTATAATGCGCAGATATCAAAGATGGAAGAAGATATTATAAAGTATCAAACTAACGGTCGTATTCGTTCTATTGAATTGATTCAACCAAAACTTAATAAGTATAAGGAAATTAGAGATTCATTGAAAAATGAAATTGGAATTTTCGGTATGCCGAAACATAAACGAGAATATATAGGAGAGGAAAGAAAAATTGATGGTTAACAAACATCCGAATACAACGGGGTTATTGAATCATGCCTCTAAAAAAAAGAGGGAAACACAATATAGAGTGAATGAAGTAATACAGTTAATGGTTAAAGAAGGACAAAAAATTAATTTTAATTCAGTTTCAGAAAAAGCACAGGTTTCAAAAGCATATTTATATAGAGAACCCTTAGTCAGAAAAACGATTGAAGACTTACGTCAACAGCAAGAAGGCATACATGATTTTAAGAATGTAAAAAGAAGGACATCGGATGCCTCTAAGGATGTAATCATAGAAACTTTAAAGAATAAGCTCAATCTTTTAAAACATAAGAACAAGCTATTAGAAAGTGAAAATGAGCACTTAAAAACACAACTGAAAAAAGATTTAGGAAAGGTTTATGAAAATTTATAAATATGGGATATCGTCCTATCAGTTTTAAAATAACACCCTTAATAAAGCAGGCTTTGAACATTTTTATTTTAAGAAATAGAATTTAAATCATAATGATACATATTAAAATCTTTTGCAAATACCTCTTGAACCAACTGAATTGTTTCTGCGTCATAAAAACTATCATAAGTAGGTAATCGTGGAAAAACAGGGGTTGTAATATCAGCGTCTGCATAAACTCCTTTGTAAATCATCTTACTCCCTTGATAATGCCATGATTTTGATAATAGATATAATGGTGATTTTTTTAATTTATATACCTCTTCTAGCTTCGAAATACCTGTGTTAAAATTTTCTAGATGGATATAGTTTGTAACAAATTCTTCTTCTCCTTGTATATATTGTTGTGTAAAGTGAGGATCTACTTGATCTAATTTTGTCATGTGTGCTTTTAAGTAATACAAAAATAGTTTAAAGGAAATGGGTTTATTGCAAGTTTCATCACCATACAGAAATTGCCGAATGGGTTTCCATACGGGATTCTCAATATTTGGTGGTGGGACCAGAGCAACAAAAGAACTTACTGCCCTTCTATAAGGATTTCTTACTAGTTTGTACGTCTTCTTCTCTTTAGTTTGTAATCCACTAGCTAATTGTGCTAAATAATGTGTAGAGTTCTTATATACTTCATACTCATAGTTGTGAATGAACGGGTTGTACTTTATCGCTTCTTTAAATAAATTAATTTGATAAAAAAACCAGTGGGCTAGCGAAGTACATCCGCTTTTTTGGCTCCAAAACAAGATGAGGGGAAAATCTTTATGAAAATGAGGGACACGCCCTTGCTTGTATATAAAATTATATAGTTCTATATGATCCATTTTGAACCTCCATTCTTATATAGCAAAACATGAAATATTTTTAATAAGCGATAACTAACTTTAGTCCACTAACACCAATAATGATAGCTAAAAATATTTGAAGAGGTTTAACAGGAATCTTAGTGGAGAATTTACTACCAAGTATGACACCTGGGATAGAACCAATGAGTAAGTGAATTAATAAAAGATAATCTACGTTTCCTAAATTCATATTTAGTATGCTTGCAACCGTCACTAATAAAAAAGCATGTGTAATATCTGTGCCTACTAATTCGGA
The DNA here is from genome assembly GCF_040460035.1 of Bacillus cereus group sp. MG1. Lineage (NCBI taxonomy): Bacteria > Bacillati > Bacillota > Bacilli > Caryophanales > Bacillaceae > Bacillus > Bacillus cereus group sp. MG1. The sequence goes on from NZ_JARVGY010000001.1 coordinate 447,147, forward strand.
TGGTTTCAGTTGATATAAATATATCATTGCAATAGCAAATAAAGAGCCTGATCCAACGGAAGTAAGTCCCACGATAAAACCGAGTATTGCACCGATAAGAATTGTTAGATTCTTTTTTTTGACCATAGTCTGTTTTTGAAAAAAACTTTGTGTAGATTCATTATAGAAAAATGTTTTTATAAAAATAGAAATTGCCGCAATGATTAAAACATATCCTAATATATATTTTATAATTCCCTCTCGATTATCATGAAAAATTGGCAAGAAATGAATTATTATTACTGCGATAATTGCACTAGGCAAACTTCCAATAGCTAGATATTTTACTAGTTTAAAATTGATGGTTTTCTGTTTCCAGTGTTGGGATATTCCAAACATTTTAGTGATAGAATTATATACTAGATCCGTTCCAACAGCTACAGAAGGACTTATACCTAATGTTAGAAGAAATGGAGTCAGTAATGCGGCCCCGCCTATCCCTGTTACTCCAACCAATCCCCCTATGATGAAACCCATCATTATAATAGAAATGCTCATTATAATTCCCCTTCCATACCGCTGGCTTTTCATAGTGGTTATAGTTTTTAAAGAGACCCTATACATAGTGGGGTGATAGGTATATTAGTTAAAAATTAATTTCATTCTTCTTATATCCATATGCTTCAAAATCGTCAGTAAATATTTCTGAAACAAGATTTAGAGCTTCTTCATCATAAAAACTTCGATAGGTTGGTAATGAAGGGAAGTGTGGGTTTGTAATATCCTCATCTGCATAGTTTCCTTTATGAATCATTTGATGTGCCCTATGGTGATTGGAGTTTGTAAGGAGTGATATATCAGAAGAAAGTAATCCATAGTCTTTCTCCAGCTGCGGAATTATTGTATTAAAATTCTCTAGTTTTATATTTTGTTTGATGACCTTTTCTTCTCCCTCAATATATTGTTGTGAAAAATGTTGATCTAACTGAATGGATTTAGCCCCTTTTTCTTTTACATAATATAAAAATTGTTTAAATGAAATTCCTTTCGATTCATTTTTATCATTATAAAAATATTCTCTAATCTGTTCCCATTGTTTCGAGGCGTAAGGGTTGTCATAAAGTATTAAAAATGAGCTTACAGCTCTTTTATAAGGGTTGCGCACAAGTTTTATGGTATCCTTACTTAGTTCCAAGAGTTGCATTTCTAAATTTGTGTAGTAATCAACTTTATTTTTGTATATTTCAGATTCATAGTAATGAATGAACGGTGCATATTTCATTGCTTCCTCATATAACCCAATTTGGAAGAAAAACCAATTAGCCAGAGAAGTGCAACCACTTCTGTGACTCCAAAATAAAATTATGGGGAAATCTTTATGAAAATGTGGAATACGTTCGCCATATTCAATTAATCCTTTAATATTGTCCTTCATCAGCCAAACCCCTTCGTTATTCTGATATTTATTGAACACTTAAATACAACGGTAACTACTCATACCATTGTATTTAAACACCACTGTAAAGGTACTTAAGTTGGCATATAAAATCCCAGTGTATTAAAAATGCTTACATATGTATCTTAATTTTCCAGGTGTATCAAAATGTAATAATTGCTTAACAAACTTTAAAATATAGAAATCTATTATAAAGAGAATTATGTATGAAGATATGTGTACAACGATAGAGGCATTAATATCGTTACAATAATCGAAAAAAAGTCTTGATAAGATGGTCAAATGGAATCCGTTTGCTTCAATACCGAAGCAATACGAGGAAATACATAGAATGTTTGAGGAACAATATAAAGTACCTAAACCTTTTTTAACACAAGATACTATGGAACGAATAGAAAGAGCGTTAATGCAATCTTTTCACGAGGAAGAAGAAATACATATCTCATACTATCGTGATGGAATGGTGCAAGACATGTACATAAATGTATTACATATTGAACCGATGACGAAAACTATATATTGTACAGATGCCTTTGGTTTGAATACTAAGTTTAAGTTTGATGAATTGGTGAATATAAATTAAAAGAAGCCGCCCGACAGGACTGAAGTGCACCCCAATTGTTAGACACAGCCTAACAATTGGGGTGCACTTCACATATATAGGTGGCTTTTGTACGACAAAAAAAAGAGCTCTGCTATACAGCAGAGCAAAAGAAAAATATATAACCCTATAAAAATAATACAAATTATTGATACTTTCAAAAGACGAAATTTAAATTTCCATCACAATAATAGCTATGTTTAAGTATGAAACATTCTACCTTCACTATAGCTATGAATATTCTTATTTTAGAATTCCATAGTATCCAAATAGCTCTTTGAGAGATACCTCAATACCGAACTTCTTCAAAGAATCTTTTCTTTGTTCAAAGAGAAGTTCTAAAACTTTTTTCTTATCTTTGTCTCTTCCATAATGAATCAACCTATGACAGTTCGGACATATACTAACTATATTTCCAACAACATCTAAACTATTTTCAAAATCATGTTGCATTCTTAACGGTATTAGATGATGGGCCTCCATATAATTTTTTCGGCTGGCTTCCGATACAAATGTTTCATGTGTGTCATCTATTTCACATTTAAATTCTGCCTGTTTAATAGCTTGTTTAGCTTTTTTCGGATCACGAGGCCATACTTCCCTACCAGATTCCATTTTAGTTTTTTTTCGATTTTCCGGTTTCTCTTCTTCTGCAATCTTTACTTTACTAAAATCCGAATCAATATTAGCCTGATACATATCTTCCTCTTGCTCATCCTCAGAAAGAATAAAGCTCTCATTCAACGCTTTAATAATATTATCAATAGATTTATATTTTGCTAATTTTATTGAATCAATATATGAATATATAAATTTAAAAGATTAAAATAAAAATAAGTACACATGTTTTATTAGGAGGTATATGTATGTCCAACAGCACTTCATGGCTAGATGAAATTATAGCAATATTAACCGAACTAGATGGAGCAGGAACACTGAATCAAATTAAAACAAAGGTTATGGAGCGTAATAAAATTGACTTGAATAGATACCAACACGAACAGTCTATAGCTGCAAGAATTAGAAAGACCATTTATCAGGTAAACTATTATAAAAACGTTCAATGGCCGCTACTAAAACTAAATCTTCTAAATGAGCAGTTTTAAGGTTGTTTATTTTTAAAAACATCAAAAATGCCAAATCCCTTATATCACAAAGGATTTGGCATTTTTAAGTATCTAGAACACGCGCTAAATTTAAGGAGAAATTAACAGACATGAGTCCGGTATAATGCCGTGTCCACACCCAAGGATCGGTTACATAAAATAGCGTATCTAACCTGGGAAGTCTATTGGCCTTTTTCCCTTATAGTAACGCTCTCTTCTACTAAGACCTTTTCTTTCTAGGGCCTACAATTAATTTAATCGCTGTTCTTTCTTCATTATTGATAGAAATCTCTTGAAACGCTGGAACAAAAGCTAAGTCAATACCACTTGGAGCGACGAACCCTCTTGCAATCGCAATTGCTTTAATCGCTTGATTTATAGCTCCAGCCCCAATCGCTTGAATTTCCACATTACCACTTGTTCTTAGTACTCCTGCTATTGCACCTGCGACTGAATTTGGGCTTGATTTTGAAGATACCTTTAATATATTTTCCATGTAAGTTGCTCCCTCTATTATTTAATCTCTCTTTCGTTACAATTTTAAATATTTTAGCGTATCTTTAATTACTATTCACACCAAAAACAAACGATGCTTCATATGTATATTATTCTATATTTTCTGACTTTTTCCTGCTCAGCTACGCAAATAAAAAATAAACTGAATAACCTAATATAAATATAGCTAAATATTATAACTTCACCAAATGATAACATCCATACAGCTAAAGGTAATATTTCTGTTTTGTCAGACTAAATAAATATAGTAAAGTGAAATTTTAATGAGTGGGGGTTTAATTCATCCCCCACCTAACTTCTTTGCTTTCGCTGAATTTTGAGATGGGAGTCTTACTGCTCGGAAAATAGCGGGATAAACGTTTCCTCGTTACTTCAATCTATTTAGAAATTCCATTTATTTTTCTATCAAATTATAAACCTTATCATCTTCAAAAGGTGTTACAGGTAATACCCAAATACTACACTTCATCATTTGACCACTTTATATTCCAAATCTATTTCCTTTTATAGTACAAGCATACACGCCAATTGTGATTCATCTTCATAAACTACTATGTGGTTTAAATTTATTAAGAATAGGAGGTAATATTTTGGGTTCATACTATCATTCTTCAAACTCGTATAAAAAATGCTCATGCAAATCTTCTTCCAGTTCAAATAAAAAATGTTCATGTGACCATTCACATAAACGAAGCTGTCCTGCATACGGAACTTTTTGGCAAACTGAATTTATAACTGTTCCTTTTGGCGATCCTTTTCCATTTAATCACGTTGGACCTTTAGCAGGAGGTGTTTCCTTACTAAATCCTACTACTATACACTTTAGACAAGCTGGTGATTATAGAGTTTCGTTCATTTCCAGTATTAATACTACTTTAAATCCTGTATTTCCACATATCCCAGTCATAACTATATTTTTAAATAACAATCCACTTGCTAATAGTCAAGGTGACTTCGCTATTCAAATGAATACTTCATCAAATAACGAATGTCTTCAACTCGTTGGCGAAACAATTGTTACAGTGCCTGCTAATTCAACTCTTCAACTTAGAAATAATAGTGGTTTTAATCGTCAAAGTATTGTAACTTGTGACAATGGTATAAATTCAGTTGAATTAACAGTTACAAAACTAAGTTAAAATTATTTCTTCACATTCAGATGCTATTTCAGCATCTTTTTTTATTGAATAACAGTTTTTTCAACTTTTATTATCTCTCCCCACATAAAAAAGTGCAGAATTCTTTCTAACACAAGATTTCTGCACTTTTTATTATACTTATTTATTCTTCCTTATTTCTCTACATAAACCGACTTAACAATCGTACGATTATATGGTTTTCCTTCTTTATTCATCCCTTTTATATCCATCGTAACGTTGTATACTCCCGGTTGTTTTATATCTTTCAAAGCACCTGTAAATGTATTCGTATTAACATTTTGTAATTCATTAAATTCAGAGACTAACTTACCTTCTTTATTAACGACTCTTACTGTTATGGAAAGATCCCCTTTCATTTCAGGTGCTACAGGTGATTTTTTCAGTTTATACTCAGGTTTATTTATTTTAACTTTTGTAGGCATTCGAAGAACAAATGGTGCGTCATCCTTGTAATCGCTTACAACTAAATATGCATCTTTCGACTGCTTCGCCATCATTTTGATTTTCCATTCGCCTACTTCCAATTTATCAAACTTAAATGTTCTAATTGTCGCCCTATTAAAGAAAGATTCGCCTTCACCAGTAGTTATAGCGCTATCTTTATTTGCATAGATTTTTCCTTTTGGAGATACCATTTGTACTTCTACATCAGAAGAAGCAGTTAGTACAGAAACGATTCCTTCAGCCTTTTTATCAACAGAAATACTTTGCTCTATCCACTGATTTTGTGGTAATTCGCCTCCTAAAATATTTTGATTTGAAGTTGTATTTAATTGTTCTAGATCTTCATTTGAACTAGTGCTGGATGCTACTAAAGCTGGTAATCCCACATTTGTCGTACGTAAATATGGTTCAATTCGTGCAAAAACAGCTGATCCTTTTCTTATATTGTCATGATCAAATCTGGAATCTGTAAATAAATGTGTACCGTACGATAGCTTCGCACTCCATTCATTTACTAGTCCATCATTTGAACCGTACGATGATAAATATAACCCGCCCATAGATAATGCAGAAAATGTTGGCCCCCAGCTAGTTCCAGTAGCCGTATAGTAACGGTTTAATTTAGCTGCTGGGTTGTTATCTATTATTGAACGAAACTTTGCCATTTCACCTATTTGTAACGAATACGTACCATCATCTTTTTGACCTAATATAGAAGCAAGCCAACCTGCCCACCAACTATATGACAAATCTGCTAAATTTGAGCCGTGATGCGGTGTAGCAAGTGTAATAACATCTCCAACAAATCGATTCGCACCATATTCAACTAATGCGGCTTGTGTATCAATACCACCTTTACTATGCGCTACAATATTAACTTTTTTACCGAAATAATTATATATTTCTTCAAGTTTTTGTGCTAACAATTTTCCGTTATCCCACTGACTAGCCGAACCTTTCCCTGCAGCATCATACAATTGTATAAACACTGTTTGATAACCTGCTTTTAAAGCATAATCATACATATCATTTATATCATGATATACTGTCTTTCCATACCAACTATCAGCATTACCATTTCTTCCTTGTACAAAGAGAATTGGCGGTTTATTCTCATCATAATTAGCAGGTTTTTGGCCTAAAAACCATTCTCCAGGTGTGAATACTTCTGTATCAGGAAACCCCTTTCCAAGCTCTTTTACAACTTCTGCCTGTACATTTGTGCTAATCGTTGGAGCCATGATAAAAAATACAATTAGTAAGGCCACACATCTTCTCATCAGTCGCATATTACTCCCCCTATTTTTTTGAAAGAAGGTGTTCTTTATAATATTTTATATTTTCCCTTCCTTAATAATAGCTAATCTTTTATTTTTAGAAGGTTACTAGTTGTATACCCTCTTCCTTAACTCTCGTTATTCTCTTTGTTTCTACCTCTTCCTTTTGATAGAATACGACAAAAAAGTTTCTCAATAATTGTTAACTTCGCTACACCCAGATATTTTTTAAATCATTATTGTTTATATAAAGCATACAAATCTTGAAAAAATTTTAGTGAAAAAACATTTTATTACTAGTTAGTTATTTAAAAATATAATAAAGATATGTACTTTCTTTTCATTAAATACAAACTAATTTTAAAGGAGCTTGTATTATAAGACTTTCCTACGATTAAAAATTAAACTGAAATTTCCGAATAGAAAATCATATTTCCAGAAACATATATTATGATAATTTCCGCACACTTGAATTAACTTTTTAGAAGTACTAACCTATCGGTGAGCAGAAGAAAATTCTGTAAAAAGAAAGGAGAATACTTTATGATGACCAAATTACAAAAGGAGTTTTTTAAACGCTTAGAAATTCCTGCAAAAGAAATAACACTTGATGATTTAGATGAAATTCTCTTAAAAATGGGAATGATCCTCCCCTATGAAAATCTTGATATTATGGCTGGTACTATTAAAAATATCTCAAAAGATAACTTAATAGAAAAGTTACTTATTCAAAAACGAGGTGGACTTTGTTATGAATTAAACTCCCTATTGTATTATTTTTTAATTGATTGTGGGTTTCAAGTATACAAAGTAGCCGGTACTGTTTATGACCTTTACGATAATAAATGGAAACCCGATGATGGTCATGTCATTATCATATTAAGTCATGAGGATAAAGATTATGTTGTGGATGCAGGTTATGCATCTCATCTCCCTTTACATCCAGTCCCTTTTAACGGAGAAGTCATCTCCTCTCAAACAGGAGAATATCGAATTCGTAAGCGAAATACTCGAAAAGGTACGCATATTTTAGAAATGAGAAAAGGAGCTAACGGGGAATCTACAAGTTTCTTACAATCTGAACCTTCAAACGAATGGAAAATAGGCTATGCTTTCACTGTAGATCCAATAGATGAGAAAAAAGTGAATAAGATTCAAAAAGTGATTGTAGAGCATAAAGAATCTCCTTTTAATAAAGGAGCTATCACTTGTAAATTAACTACTTATGGTCACATATCATTAACAAATAAAAATTATACAGAAACCTTTAAAGGCACCAAAAATAAACGACCAATAGAATCTAAAGATTATGCTCGCATTCTTCGTGACTCTTTTGGAATAACGCAAGAGAAATATGTAGGAAAAACACTAGAAAGAGGCTAGTTGACTACAAGTATTTCATAATAAAGCAGATTCTATATTTAGAATTTGCTTTATTTTATATTTTGTTATAAATTAATTTAATTTTGTTGTTACCCTTTAATTTTCAATTATATACTCATCATCATATTTATCGTATTGTAGCCCTTTCCCTATCTTTGACTCCGTAACTTGATCTCTTAAAAACGGTGCAGCATCCATTTTACTAGTTGCAATTTCAATTCCATATTTTTTCGTTAAATGAGCTAACTCTATTAAAAACCACTCTCTTCGCAATGTAACTGGAATATCCAATGTTTTTCTTTTCATATATAATAGCACCTCTTTTATTTTCATAGCTTAAAAATATCACTGGATGCACTTATTAAAACTACCTTTCACCGCTAACATCCAATGAAACATTATAGTATATGCATGTCCATTTCAAACGTGCTATCACAAATATGACATTTAAGTTTACATAATTATATTATGTAATAGTAGGAAAGGAAGGCATGTCCCTTCCTCTTCTACTATAGATTTAAATTAAGAACATCTTGGTACACCTAAAGCTAAAAATAAACCTGCTACTCCCGCAGTAATCGGTACTTTTAACGTAATAACATCATCTACCTTCGTTACTAAAAAGTAAGCATTACCTTCTTGTAATATACAAGTTACCAACAATTGAAATTCCATTCAAATCTCCTCCTTTCAATTGATATACTATAATTTATGAAATCTCTTTCAAAAAGTAATAGGAAATATATCCATTTTTCCTTATATATAAAATAAATGTTTATGAGTCTATTAAAAATATTAATTTTCTAAATTTATACAAAACGTGTAATATCCAATAAATTCCTATATAATCAATAAGAAGAATCTTACAAATAGAGGTATGAAAATGTCGATTTTAAGTAATATTGGTGCAGCTTTATTTTTTATTGCTTTTATTCTTTTAATCTTATGTATCATTTCATTCTTTAAGAAAAATGGAAAAGCAAAACAATATGGACGTCCTACCGTTATTCTTTTTATGATTTCTATTATATTAATAACGGCCGGTACAACAAAATCGGAACACCCCGTCGTCGAGTTTTTTTCTACTTTAAGTTTCATTCTATTTATATTCTTCCTTGTTCTAGCAATCTTATCTGTTATTAAGAAAACAGGTGTAGCGAAAAAACAATTTATTATTACAGCTGTATTATTTGTCATTTTTGTTGTGTTATTAGGTATTTCAGCTCCTTCTTCTGAAAAAACGACAGCAACTAGTACAAAAGTTGCCTCTAATAATGAAGAGCCAAAAGATAGCGAACAGAAAAAAGAGCTAGAAAAGAAAGAGGCGGACGAAAAAACTCAAAAGCAAGAAGATGAGAAGCGTCTAGCCGAAGAACAAGCTCGTAAGCAAGAGGATGAAAAACGTCAGGCTGATGAACAAGCTCGTAAACAACAAGAAGAACAAAAACGTCAGGCTGATGAACAAGCTCGTAAACAACAAGAAGAACAAAAAGCACAGCAAGCTCAAACACAACCAGCTAATGGTAATACTGATAGTGCATACTACAAAAATTGTGCTGCAGTTAGAGCAGCTGGGAAAGCTCCTTTACATAAAGGGCAACCAGGTTATAGCTCTCATCTTGATCGTGATGGCGATGGAATTGCATGTGAAAAATAGTAATAAAAAAGAAGCTTTTACTAAGCTTCTTTTTTATTAACGTAAAATATTACCACTTATTACTTTCCCCCTTATTTTAATAACATTCTTCTTATTATTCTCAAAAACGACACAGAATAAGTGATTTCAATCACTACATAGATTTTAATTTATCGCTATTCTTAATTCAGATATTACATTAAAATTTTATGGAGGCATTCATATGGAACATACATTTACTGAAACTTCAATTGTTGGTGAGATTGTTACACAATTTCCGAAAGCTAGTGATCTTTTTAAATCATATAGAATAGATTTTTGTTGTGGCGGTAATAAGCCACTTATTGATGCAATTCATGAAAGAAATTTATCAGCTACTGAAGTGCTTACAGAGTTAAATACGCTTTATCATAATACGAAACGATTAAATGAATCGGAAATTGATTGGAAAAATGCTTCTTATCGTGAATTGATTGATTATGTCATAAATAAGCATCACCGCTATTTAAATGAAGAATTACCACAGTTAAGTCCATATGTGACAAAAGTATTACGTGTTCATGGGGCAAGTCAGCCTCATTTTGCTCAAATTCATGAGCTATTTCATGAACTTAGAATGGAATTAGAACAGCATTTAATTAAAGAAGAAATGGAAGATTTTCCATTAATTTTAGAATTTGAACAAAATCCAACTAATGAAAACTATGCTAAGTTACGTAAAGTAGTAAATGAACTAGAAAATGAGCACAATCATGCTGGAAATATTATAAAAGAACTTCGTAAAGTGACAAATGACTTTACTCCTCCAGAAGGTGCTTGCGGTACTTATCGACTTGTTTACCAACGCCTCGAAGCGCTAGAGTCTGATTTATTTGAGCATATTCATTTAGAAAATAATATTTTATTTCCGCGTGCCATTACGAAAGCATAAATCAAGTGCAGGACATGAGTGTAAATACTTATGGCCTGCTTTTTCGTTTCGCGAAAAATATTCACATCCCCTTCACATAAAACCGAATTTTAACAATTTGTGAATCATTATAAAGATGTGATAAATATCACATCTCCCCCTTATTTGATTTTCTATAATAAAAATATAATCCTTTGTTCAATATTTCACATAAAAAGGGGAAACGAAAATGAAAAAACGTTTAGTTATGATCGGAAATGGTATGGCTGGCATTCGCTGTATGGAAGAAATCTTAAAACATGATAGTGATTCATATGAGATTACTATTTTTGGAGATGAACCGCATCCAAACTACAACCGCATTATGCTCTCTCATGTTTTACAAGGCAAAACAAATATACAAGATATCATTATGAATGAATACAGTTGGTATGAAGAAAACGAAATAACTTTGTATACGAATGAAAGAGTTCAAAGTATTAACCGAGAAGAAAAAATTATTATTACAGAAAAGAAGCATACTCTTACATACGACAAGCTCATTATCGCAACAGGTTCTAGTGCTTTTATTTTACCTGTTGAAGGTTCCGCACTTTCTGGTGTAACAGGATTTCGAACTATTGAAGATACACAATTTATGATAGATACCGCTAAAGAAAAGAAAAAGGCCGTTGTCATTGGTGGCGGGTTACTCGGTTTAGAAGCCGCAAGAGGTCTAATTGATTTAGGAATGGACGTACATGTTGTTCATTTAATGCCTAGCTTAATGGAGCAACAACTAGATACGAAAGCAGCTGCTCTTCTGCGTGAAGATTTAGAAGCACAAGGCATGAAGTTTTTAATGGAAAAGAAAACTGTAAAAATTCTTGGTACAGACCATGTTGAGGGCATTCAATTTGAAGACGGTGAAGTTGTAGATTGTGATTTAATCGTAATGGCTGTCGGAATACGGCCAAATACGCAAATAGCAAAAGATGCTGGTCTAATTGTAAATCGCGGTATTGTAGTCAATGACTATATGCTAACAAATGATGAGTCCATTTATGCAGTTGGAGAATGTGCAGAGCATGACGGTATCGCATATGGACTTGTTGCTCCTCTTTATGAACAAGGTGCGATATTAGCAAAACATATAACAAATTTACAAACTGATGGATATTCGGGCAGTATCGTCGGTACACACTTAAAAGTTGCTGGTTGTGATTTATTCTCTGCTGGCCAAATTTATGAAGATGATCAAACGAAAGCAATATCCATCTTTAATGAATGTAAACGTTCCTATAAAAAAATATTAATTCGTGATAATAAAGTCGTCGGTATCGTTTTATACGGTGATACAGCTGACGGTACCCGCCTCTTTAGCATGTTAAAGAAAGAAGAAGATATACAAGAATATACACCAGCTTCCATTCTTCACAAAGCTGGTGAAGAATGTGAACTTGACGTTGCTACTATGAGTGCGGATGACACAATTTGCGGATGTAATGGTGTTACGAAAGGCACAATCGTTCACGCCATTTTAGAACAGGAGTTAAAGACTTTTGAAGAAGTTAAAGCCTGTACGAAAGCCGCAGGGTCTTGTGGTAAATGTCGTCCGCTTGTAGAACAAGTTTTATCTCATACACTTGGAGATGCTTTTGATGCTTCTGCACAGTCTACCGGTATGTGCGGATGTACACCTTTATCACGTGATGAAGTCGTAGCGGCCATTCATGAGAAAGGTTTAAAATCTCCAAAAGAAGTACGAAACGTTCTTGGTTTTGTACATGAAGATGGATGTTCGAAATGTCGTCCTGCTTTAAACTACTATTTACGTATGGCGATTCCAGAAGAATATGAAGATGATAAATCATCCCGTTTCGTGAATGAAAGAATGAATGGTAACATCCAGCACGATGGTACCTTCTCTGTTATTCCACGTATGTACGGAGGCGTTACAACAGCAGATGATTTAATGAAAATTGCTGAAGTTGCGAAAAAGTACGATGTTCCACTTGTGAAAATTACAGGTGCGAGCCGAATTGGCTTATACGGTGTTAAGAAACAAGATTTACCTAACGTATGGGCTGAATTAAATATGGCTTCTGGATATGCGTATTCAAAATCTCTTCGTAATGTAAAATCATGTGTTGGCTCTCGTTTCTGCCGTTTCGGTACGAAAGATTCATTAGGACTTGGTATGTTGCTTGAACAATCATTAGAAATGGTAGATACACCTCATAAAATAAAGATGGGTGTAACGGGCTGTCCGCGTAACTGTGCGGAAGTACTGACGAAAGATTTTGGCGTTGTTTGTGTCGAAAATGGATACCAACTTTATATTGGCGGAAATGGTGGTACGGAAGTACGCGAAGCTGATTTTGTAATGATTGTCCCTACTGAAGATGATGTCCTTCGCATCGCTACAGCTTACATGCAATATTATCGTGAAACTGGTATTTATGGAGAGCGTACTGCCTACTGGACAGAACGATTAGGCTTCGATCACATAAAGGAAATACTGCAAGATGCAAATATGGTCACTAAGTTAAATGAACGTTTCCAAAAAGCTCGTGGCACATATAAAGAAGCATGGGGACAAGCACTAGAAACGAAATCATTAAAAGCGATGTATGAAGTAGAAACTGTGAAATAAGGAGCTGTGATCTATATGATACAAACGAAAGAAAAAATAAAAGTTATGCGTGCAGAAGACCTTCCTATTCAAATCGGTAAAGAGGTACAAATGAAAGGTATGTCTATCGCCCTATTCCGCCTTTCAAATGGCGATATTCGAGCTGTAGAAAATCGTTGTTCTCATAAAAACGGGCCATTAGCGGAAGGTATTGTATCTGGAGAATTCGTCTTTTGTCCACTACATAATTGGAAAATTTCACTACTAACAGGTGAAGTTCAAAAACCTGATGATGGTTGTATTCAAACGTATGAAGTAGAAGTTATTGACGGGGATATTTATATATACATGTAATTTACAAAAGGAAGCCTCCCCTGGCTTCCTTTTAAATAAAAATAGACGAGGTGCGAATATGAACGGATATGTATATTTAGTTGGTGCAGGACCAGGTGATGAAGGGCTTATTACAAAAAAAGCGATGGAGTGCTTAAATCGTGCAGATATCGTCTTATATGACCGCTTATTAAACCCTTCCTTTCTTAATTATACAAAAGAAACATGTGAACTTATTTATTGCGGAAAAATGCCAAAGAATCATACTATGCGTCAAGAAATGATTAACGCACACCTCCTTCAATTTGCGAAAGAAGGAAAAATCGTAGTCCGCTTAAAAGGCGGAGATCCATCTATTTTTGGCCGTGTTGGTGAAGAAGCAGAAACTTTAGCATCAGCAAATATTCCATATGAAATTGTACCAGGTATTACATCTAGCATCGCCGCTAGTATCTATGCAGGTATTCCCCTCACCCACCGTGACTACAGTAATAGCGTCACTTTATTAACCGGACATGCAAAAGGTCCTTTAACCGACCATGGAAAATATAATTCATCTCACAATAGCGACACAATTGCCTACTACATGGGTATAGAAAACTTACCTACAATTTGTGAAAACTTACTACAAGCAGAAAAAAAAGAAGATACGCCAGTAGCAGTCATTGAATGGGGTACAACTGGTAAACAGCGCGTTGTCACAGGGACACTGTCTACCATTGTTTCTATTGTCAAAAACGAAAATATTTCTAATCCTTCTATGACAATTATTGGTGATGTCGTTTCCTTACGGGATCAGATCGCTTGGAAAGAACGTAAACCATTACACGAGAAAAAAGTTTTATTTGCATCTGCAACGAATAAAACAAGTTCAATGAAGCAAAAGTTACAAGAAGCCGGTGCAGAAATATATCAAATTCCTACTTTCAAAAAGGTAGAATACACATTAACACTTGAACAAATCAATGAAATTTTTAACGTTAATCGTCTTGTTTTTTGTTCAGCTGAAAGTGTAGAAATATTGATGCAATCATGTAGTAAACACCAAAAAGATATTCGTTCTTTACAAGCGCAACTACAACATATGAACGTTGCCACTCAAGAAAAACTTATGCAATATGGGCTACTAAGTAAACAAGCAGAGTTCTCTTCCAATACAACAGTTTATTTAGGACGAAACATTAACCGAATTGCTGTTATTCAAGAAAAAATTGGTGCTGGTTCCTATATGATGACTCATGAGTACACAATTGATCATCGCTTCGATGAAATTCATTCACGTATGCTTTCTGAATTCTCATGGGATAGCATTGTATTTGAAGGTCGTGCTTCTATTGATACGTTTCTAGCAGAAATAAAACGCCTTGGCTTTATCAATATTCTTACTCTCCCATTCTCGTATACCGACGTTCCAACTTTATACTATGCAAATAAAGTTGGGTTTCATAACGTAGATCATCAATTACAAGAAACTCTTATGAAGAAAGACATGGTGAGACAATGAAAGGAATTGTATATGTTGGACATGGGAGCCGGCTACAAGAAGGTAATGAACAATTCATTCAATTTATTCAATCTGTTATGAAAGAGCGAAACGAAAGAATTCAAAAAATAGCTTTTCTAGAACTAACGACACCTACTATTTCGGATGCAGTTACAGAAACGATAATAGAGGGAGTAACTGAAATAATGATTGTACCTGTTTTATTATTTGCAGCAGCTCACTACAAACGTGATGTTCCTTTTGAAATAGAACAACTACAAAAGAAATATCCACAAATAACATTTTCAGTTGTACCTCCTTTTAGTACACATCCACATATGGTGGAACTTGTAGTGAAAAGAATACGTGAAGCTATGCCAATGCAAAATAGTAGTATTTTACTCGTAGGACGAGGCAGTAGTGATACACAACCGATACATGAGTTACAACAAATCGGAGCAGCCATCGAACGAAAACTTGGTATGCCAGTATCCTGTTCCTTTTTAACGAAAGGAACTCCCTCTTTTGCTGTTGAGCTCAAGGATATAACATCGACTGCGTCCCATGTATATGTCATGCCATACCTTCTCTTTACCGGATTATTACTTCAAAAAATTGAATTGCATACAAAAAAATACAATCATGTTACGACTTGTAACTGTCTTCAGTTTGATACATATATGAAACTAACATTGTTAGAACGAATGGAGGAATGCATATATGTATAACATGTACCCTCTTATGTTTAATCTACAAAATAAAGTGGTTGTTATCATTGGTGGAGGTAAAATTGCATATCGAAAAGCGTCTGGATTAAAAGATACAGGCGCTTTCGTCACTGTTGTCAGCCCAGAAATTTGCGAGGAAATGAAGGAACTTTCTTATATTACTTGGAAGCAAAAAGCTTTTAGTAATGATGATATTAAAGATGCTCACCTTATTTATGCAGCTACAAATCAACACGCTGTAAATATGATGGTCAAACAGGCCGCTCATGATTTCCAGTGGGTTAACGTTGTAAGTGATGGTACAGAATCATCTTTTCACACACCTGGCGTTATAAGAAATAATGAATATGTTGTCACTATTTCAACTTCTGGTAAAGATCCATCATTTACGAAGCGTTTGAAGCAAGAACTAACATCTATATTGCCTAAACTTATAAAAAAGATTTCTCGTACACATAAATTGTAATCTATTTCTTAGTTAAAATAGTAATTACCTTTGGACAAACGTTTTTTAGGGGACGTTTGTTCTTTTTGTTGTAGTTCCGTTCTTTTATTTCACAAGCAATCTATGAAGAAAATAAATGGTGTTTGCAACTTGTAAACAAATAAATTTCATGACAAGTGTAACATTACGAGCAACTCTTTCTATTCAGTTTTTATATTGGATATTCATTCAACCAAATTAGCGCTTGTTCATAATCATCAAAAAACTCCACGGATTCTTTTGTATTGGATTGTTGCAAATACTTCAGTATCTCTCCTTCTTCAAGAAGAAATGCAATTGCCTTACTATGATTCAAAATGGTTTCATTGAAGAACTTATCTTTCCATACTTTTTGAACAGAAAAATGATTTGGGGTATACCCTTTTCTATCCACCAACAATTTGTATTTCCGACCCTCAGAAATAAATTGCTGACAAACCTGCTCAAAATCATTAAACCATTCATACACATCCTCTGTATTAATCTGGCCAATTAGATGGGTAACAATCAAATCTCCTGAAACTATTGTGCTGATATTCTGTTTACTCAACTTTTAATCATCTCCCTTAGTGGCAATTATGCATAAAATTCTTACTTGACACTCCCACCCCATCGCTATCACCCTAAGCTCATATAACTTTAATTATAAGCGAGATTGTGTCTTTTTTCGCAAGTCTATATGTAAATACTTTAAAGATTTCCTTAACTAATCTGCCCTTTAATTGAATAACTTTTGACATCTTCATTTTAAAAGCACATTCTTATAGAAAATAAGCGTTTATTGAGAGATCAATAAAAACATGTTGAAGCCTATTACTAAAAGAACCATCCCAAAATACTTTGGGATGGTTCTTTTTCCTTATTAATGATTCTTTAACATCACTAACAGCTTTTCTTGACTATACATCCACACTGTAATGATTAAACAAGCAAGTGCGACTTCTGATAATGCCATAAATCCAATTGCATAATGGCCTGTTAGTTGGAATAGTAATGTTAAAATTAGGGGCGGGAAGAACCCTCCTAGTCCACCTAAAGCTGAAACGAGTCCATTTACAATACCTGCTTGTTCTGAGAAGTACATTGGAACGAGTTTAAAGATTGTACCATTACCAATGCCTGCACAAAATGCGACTAGTAAGCAACCAAATGTATACACGTTCATACTAGGCATGAATGATAAAATAATACCTGAAAGTGTTAAACCGATAAATACGAAGATTAATATTTTAAATGGATTAAACTTATCGCCGAGCCAACCACCAATCGGACGCATAATTGTTGCGAGTACGATGAATCCTGCAGTTCGCATACCAGCATCTACTTTCTCTAATCCGAAGTGAGATACTAAAAAGTTTGGTAAGTATACTGTAAATGCGACAAATGATCCGAATGTTAAAAAGTAAAAGATACATAAAAACCAAAGTTTCTCATTTTTATATACACCTTTTATTTGTTCCATTAATGGTGTATTCACCTTTTTCTCCTTACGATCACCTAATAAAAAGTTCATAAGTGCAAATGCTGCAAGTAAAACTAAATAACATTGTACTGTCGTTCTCCAGCCAACTGAAGTTGCGATAACAGGCGCTAAAAATGAAGTAATTGCTGTTCCGGCGTTACCGACACCGTAAATACCATTTACAAAACCATGACTCTCTTTCGGAAAGTATTTTGGTAAAGAAGTTACTCCTACAGAGAATACAGCACCACCGATTCCTACAAATAATCCACCAATAATTAAATCCATCATAGAATTGGCAACACTAATATAAAAGACAGGAAGTAATAATAGAATAAAACTAATAAAGAATAATTTTCTTGCTCCGAAACGATTTGTCCAATAACCAATTGGAATGCGAAGAACAGAACCTAAAATAACGGGTACTGCTGTGACCATAGAAATTTGCCCCGCAGTTAATGGGATATCCACTTTAATATAAGGCATTAATGATGATAAAATGACCCATACCATAAAACCTATAATTAGATTAGAAGTTTGTAAACTTAATTGAAAATTAGGACTTTTCATCCTGTTCCCTCCTATGTATGCATAGTTATATTCATTCTCTCCAGCCTAATCACGTCGTAACATGATTAGGTCGAAAAGAATCAACCACCACTTACTGGCGGAATCATCGCCACAGTATCACCAGTTTGAATGACGTCATTCTCATTTGCATACTCTTCATTTATAGCTACCATGATTTCATTTGAAATCGCTACGTTGTATTTCTTAATGAGTACCTTCTTTAGTTCAGCAACTGTAATATTTTCACAATCGATTTGTAATGCTGGCTTACTTACTTCTTCTTGTAAATGTGCAAATAATAGTACTTCAATCATATTCTCATCTCCTCTTCAGGTTCACCATCTTCCCAAAATTCTTTCTTCCAAATTGGAACGATTTGTTTTATACGCTCCATAATATATTCGTTCGCCTCATATGCAGCTTTCCGGTGTGGTGTAGAAACAGCGACGACAACAGCAAGATCAGAAATTTGTAATGTACCAATGCGATGTGTAATGGCGACAAATGTCCCAGGCCACCTCTCTCCTAATTCAGTACCAATTCTCTCAAGTTGTTTTTCTGCCATTGTTTTATATGCTACATACTCTAAATGTAGCGTACGACGCCCTTTCGTAAATTCTCTAACAGTACCAACGAAAGTAGTAACTGCGCCACACTCACGACGAATTACTTTGTTTGTAACTTCCTCAATTGAAATAGGTGTATCAATTACTTCATAATACGTTTGTATCATTTTGCACCTCTTATCTTTGTATAAGTTAGTAATCTATTTTTCTATTATTTGTATGATCGAAGTGGTTCTTCCCACGGCCACTCACTTCCAGCGTTTGATTCTAATAACAGTACGGAAACAGTTATTCCTGCTTCAAATCCTCTCGTTCCTCCTGGCAGGACGATAAATGCGTTCGCCTCTGCAAGTGAAGAAATTGCACTAGATTTATCTAAACCAACTGGTATAGCTTGCAATTGACTATCTACAAATTCCACTCTCCCTCTTACAAAACGAGTAAACGGATTTGCTTTCGAAAAGTCTTTTTGTAAAATTGCTTCTGCACGATAAATGTGTGGATCTTTCCTATGCAAATATGTTCCAATGACTGGTCGAACATATAACTCACATCCGACATAACAAGCAGAAGGATTACCAGATAAACCAAATAGTAGTTTTCCTTCTACCTCAGCTACAGTTGTCACACTTCCTGGTCGCATCGCTATTTTGTTAAAAAGTACATTAGCTTGTAACCTCTTATGAATAGCAGGTAAATAGTCATAATCTCCTACCGAAACGCCACCAGTTGTAATTAAAATATCGACTTCTTTCATCGCTTTTTTTACAGTGTTATAACACGTCTCTAAATCGTCAGCGAATTGCCCATAATACTGTACAACTCCGCCGGCTCGTTCAATTTGAGCAGCAATCATATAAGAGTTACTATTTCGAATCTTCCCTAGCTTTAATTGTTCATGTACTTCAAGCAGTTCGCTTCCTGTTGTTACAATTCCAATAACCGGCTGTTTTATAACATGTACGGAACTATAACCAAACGTAGCAAGAAGCGCTGCTACTCCAGGATTAATAACAGTCCCTTTTTTCACAAGGATGCTATTTTGGTTTACATCTTCTCCTTTAAAAGAAATGTTATCGCTAGAAGAGAAAGAGCGTTTTAATACCATATAAATCTTTTCATTTTCTTCAAATCCTTCCGTTAGCTCTAACATAACAACCACATTACACCCTTCCGGAATTGCGGCACCTGTCATAATACGGACAGCTTGAAATTCTTTCACTTCTTCTGTAAAAACAAAGCCTGCTCCAATTTCGCCAATTACTTCAAATTGAATGGGGTTACTACTACTCGCTTCTTTTGTATCTTCCGCTCGAATCGCAAACCCGTCGTACGGAGAGCGATCAAAATGCGGAACATCATGATCTGCAATAACATCTTCTCCAAGTGTTCTACCGTAGCTTTCTATAAGAGAAACCTTTTCCATTTCACCTTGGTAGGCATATTTCATTACACGAGCAACTGCTTCTGCTACTGGAATTGGTATACGTTTATCTAACATTCTTTTTCACCTCATTTTAATAAGGAAAAAACGATTTTTCTGTTCATCCTATATATTTGGCGTATAATCGTTTTGCTATTTTCACATCATTTGTCCCATGAATAAATGCCCTACCGTCTATAAATAAAACAAAACGATATTCATCAACTAGAAATGATAGTAAGTAAGGCGTTTTTTTGACATGTACACTTTTTTGTAATCGTTTTTGAATTTCGGTTAAATTAAGATTTCTCTTTATTCCTGAACGGATTTGAACTGTATTCCGTCCGCATAACACTTCCGTTTTCATTTGCGCTTCAAATATTAAGCTTGGATACGTTCGTGATTTCCCACAAGAAGGACATGTACTTTTCTTCTGTCTATTTACTTTTAATGAGAGATATTGATTGTTCCAAATATCAAATGACAACATCGTCCCTCTTAATGATTCATAATCACCCACCAATATTTTCATCGCCTCTGTAACTTGGTGAGCAACGACCATTTGTACAGCTGGCTGAATGATTCCGGCTGTATCGCATGTTGCACCGCCCATAGGATGATCCATTAGACAGCGAAAACATGGTGTTTTCCCAGGAAGAATTGTATACGTTACACCGTAACTCCCAATACATCCGCCATATATCCAAGGTATATTTTCTTTTTGTGAAATGTCATTTATAAGTAGACGCGTATCGAAATTGTCAGTCGCATCTAATATGAGATCCACATCTTTTGTTAACTCTTCTATTTCTCGCATTGTGACATCTGTTACAACTGGTACAATTTCCACTTCAGAATTAATCTTTCTTACATGTTCTGCTGCTGCAATTGCTTTTGGTTTACACTGCTGCGCATCTTCTTCTGTATATAACTGCTGCCGCTGTAAATTACTCCATTCGACGTAGTCACGATCAGCAATTGTCAATTTCCCAATTCCCATCCTAGCAAGTGCTTCTGCATTCGCAGCTCCTAGCGCACCCGCACCGATTAGGAGCACATGCTTTTCTCTTATTTTTCTTTGTCCCATTTCACCAATTCCAGAAAACAACACTTGTCTTGAATAACGCTCTTGCATAAGAAATCCTCCTTTCACTATCCACCAATGTAAGACATTTCAACTTTTGGACGTTTACTTGTATTCTCAACTGTTCTTTCATCTGAATATCGATCTGTTCTATATCGCCATGTATCATTTAAAATTTTTAATAGTGATGCATCAGAAATATTTTCTCGAAGAAGCGTTCGCAAATCCGTTCCTTTCGCTCCAAATAGGCATGTGAAAAACTTGCCGTCTGCCGAAATACGAGCTCTCGTACAAGAAAAACAAAATGACTCAGAAACAGAAGTAATAAATCCAACTTCTGCATTACTCCCTACATATCGATACAATTTCGCAACCTCTCCAAAATAACGAGGCTGAGCGGGCTCAATTGGATATACACGATTAATTTTCTCTATTAATTGTTCCTTCGTAATGACTTCTTCAAAATTCCATCCGTTTGTACTGCCTACATCCATAAACTCAATGAAACGGAGCTGAATTTCTTTTTCTTTAAAATAACGAGCCATATGAAGAATTTGACTATCATTCATCCCTTTTTTTACGACCATATTTACCTTTACTTCTAATCCAGCAGCATTTGCTGCTTCTATTCCTTTCAGTACAGGTTTTGTACTTACATTTCTTCCGTTAATTTTTTTGAAGACATGGTCCTCTATCGCATCTAAACTAATATTTACACGTTTTAATCCCGCGTCTTTTAGCGCCTTAGCTTGTTTTGCTAAATGAATTCCGTTTGTTGTGAGTCCAATATCTTTTAAGCCTTCTAGATTTGTAAGTCTTGCAATTAACTTCGGTAAGTCTTTACGCAATAAAGGTTCACCGCCAGTAAGCCTAATTTTATTAACTCCCATACTTATAAATAATCTCGCTAACCTTTCTATTTCATTAAATGTTAATAAACACTCTTCCTGTAAAAAAGCATAATCAGGTCCGAACACTTCAGCAGGCATACAATATGTGCACCTAAAATTACAACGATCAATAACTGAAATGCGTAAATCTTGAAGTGGCCGCTTTAAAGAATCTTTCATATTCTCGTGCATCTCTATCCCTTCTTTTCTGCTGCAATCCTTAGTAAGCTTTCATTTTTTTATTTGCCTTCATTATAAAAAAGAAGCTACATATTCAATGTGACTTTTCTCACATCACTTTCCCCATTCAAAAAATTTTCACAAATCCGTTCGCATTTTGTTCACATCTTTAGCCACTCCTCCTTACGGTCATTGAAATTTCAATTTATTTTTAAATAGCTCTTGCATTTTCATCATACTTACACTCAAAATAGGAAATGTATTGCTTATAAGAAGAAAGGTGATCACTGTGGCAAACAGTATGACATTATCTCAAGATTTAAAAGAATTACTTGCATCTGTTGAATATAAAATGCAGATAAAAAAAGGTAGTTTTATTTTTCAAGAAGGTATGGAGGCAACAGAACTCTATATCATTCACTCAGGGAAAGTACAAATTAGTAAACTTAGTGCTGACGGACAAGAATTAACACTTCGAATTTGTTCGGAATATGACATTATTGGAGAATTAACATTGTTCACGGATAATGCAAAATATTTATTAAACTCAAAATGTCTTGAAGATGTTGAAGTAGGTGTAATAAAACGTGAAGCGTTAGAAAAAGCATTACTCCAAAAACCCGCTCTTGTATTTGAATTTATGAAATGGATTAGTGAACATTTAAGAAGAATGCAAACGAAGTTCCGAGATTTAGTATTACACGGCAAAAAAGGTGCCCTGTACTCTACTCTTATACGAATGACAAATAGTTACGGTGTATTAAAAGAAAATGGTATTCTCATCGATTTACCATTAACGAATCAAGAACTCGCTAATTTCTGTGCAACTTCACGTGAAAGTGTAAATCGAATGTTAAATGAATTAAAAAAGCAAGGTACAATTTCAATTCATAAAGGAAAGATTACAATCCACGATTTACAATTTTTAAAATGTGAAATTGCTTGTGAAGATTGCTCTGCTTCTGTTTGTAGCATTGATTAGCATCTTATTTAGATGCTAATCTTTTTTCAATTTAAACTACTTATTAACGTTTATTGCCTATGTAAACAAAAACGAGGCCTTCCATATTAGACCTCGTTTCGTTTTAACCATTAGCTCCTATCCGTTTACAGCAGTATTATTTTTTCAACTCATTAGGAATACGTCTTCTGTAAATCACATAACTACGGCTTACATATTTAATTGGGGCACTAAATACATGTACAAGTCTTGTAAATGGCCACACTGCGAAAAGCCCCATCCCTGCGAGAATGTGAATTTTAAACCATATTGGTACTTCCATCATATATTCAACTTTCGGTTGGAAAATAAAGAGACTTCGGAACCAAGGGCCAATCGTTGTACGATAATCAAATCCTTTTGAATCGATATTTAAAAATGTTGAAGAAAGTCCTGCTAGCATTACGATAAGTAATAAAATAAGCGCAATATAATCTCCCTTTGTACTCGTTGCAATGATACGTTTTACAGTTACGCGGCGGTACGTTAATATAATTAAACCGATAATAGAAGCAACACCTGCCGGAAGCCCGAAACTAATTGCTACTACATGGTACACATGCTCAGAAATACCTACTGAACGGTATACAGCTTCTGGAATTAAAATCCCCATAACATGACCGCCAATTACGAACATGATCCCAAAGTGAAATAATAGACTTCCGAGTCGGAGCATTTTCTTTTCTAATAGTTCACTAGATTTTGATGTCCATCCAAATTGATCATAGTTGTATCTAAAAATATGTCCACCGATAAAGATTGCAAAAATGATATAGGGAAACAATACCCAAAGAAATTGATCCATCATTTTGACAACGCTCCTTTCTAATTTGTCTGTACACCCCATGTTTCGATAGCGAGTAGCACAGACGCAAGAATTGGTTCATACATACTACCCGCTTCTTTTAATTGAACGTGTAATGCTTGTATATTTTCCGTGTATTTACTCATAATTGGTTCACTGTCTTGCTCATTTGCATTTGCAAAAAACTCAAGTAAAAGTGGTAAATAGTCAGGTAGTTCTTTATCTGTTACGCTAAAACCTGATTTTTTATAATGTTGTTTTAACTCTAGTAATTCAATACCTCTTTCTCTTTGTTCACCAGTGTTCATATAAGTAAGATACATATTTGTTTTCTTACCAAAATCAAATGTATATACGTAACTATCAATGAGTTGATCATTCGTTTTATCTAGCACTTGCTTTATAAAGGCTGTAAGTGAAGCTTTAACGTCTTCCTGTTCTATTGTTTTAACCTCTTCTTGCAATTCAGTTAAAGCTTCTCTCCACCCTAGTTCAGGATAGGAGAGAAGAAAAGAAGAACAAGAAAAAGCTGTTTGTAAACTTTGTCTCATAATTTTCTGCCCCCTTTATTTAAGAAATTGTCATACAAGAGCCTGGACCACCTGTGAATGATAAACCACAGCTTCCTTGTTCGCTATATAAATCTGCCACTTGTTCAC
The DNA here is from genome assembly GCF_040460035.1 of Bacillus cereus group sp. MG1. NCBI lineage: Bacteria > Bacillati > Bacillota > Bacilli > Caryophanales > Bacillaceae > Bacillus > Bacillus cereus group sp. MG1. Next base: position 471,896 of record NZ_JARVGY010000001.1, read on the forward strand.
GGTGAGATGTCGGGATAACGAAGCGATCTTTATATTTCGCGATGGCAAGAAGACGATACATATCTTCTACATCCTGTTTCGTTAAACCAAGTTCTTTTAATACAGCTTCATTTGGCTCTTTATTAATTTGCAGTGCTCTCATATGTGTTCGCATAACAGCCATTTTTTTCAATGTAAGACGAATGTGTGATTCATCCCCTGCAGTGAGTAAATTCGCTAAATATTGAATTGGAATACGCATATTATCAATTGCAGGGAAAACCTCTTCTGCTTGCCAGTTACTACCTTTCCCTTCCACCATGTTCATAATTGGGCTAAGCGGAGGGATATACCAAACCATCGGCATTGTACGATACTCCGGGTGAAGAGGCAGAGCAATTTTCCAATCGATAATCATTTTATAGATAGGTGACTGTTGTGCTGCTTTAATCCATTCTTCAGGAATGCCTTGTTTTTTCGCTTCAGCTGCTATTTCTGGATCATTTGGATCTAGGAAAACAGTAAGCTGAGATTCATATAAATCTTTTTCGTCTTCAACAGAAGCTGCTTCTTTTACTTTGTCAGCGTCATATAGCATTACTCCAATATATCTGATACGTCCTACACATGTTTCTGAACAAATTGTTGGCATACCAGCTTCAATACGTGGGAAGCACATTGTACATTTTTCAGCTTTATTCGTTTGCCAGTTAAAATACACTTTTTTATATGGACAAGATGATACGCAGAATCTCCATGCGCGACATGCATTTTGATCTACAAGAACAATTCCATCTTCTTCACGCTTATACATCGCACCAGATGGACAAGATGATACGCAAGATGGATTCATACAATGTTCACATATGCGTGGTAAATACATCATAAAGACGTTTTCAAAATCTGTTTTAATTTCTTCTTCCATTTTCTTTACGTTTGGATCTTGCAATCCAGTTATATGTCCGCCTGCTAAGTCATCTTCCCAGTTTGGACCCCATTCAATTTTGTCGATAAATTCGCCTGTAATTGCTGATTTCGGACGAGCAACTGGCTGATGCTTACGCTGCGGACTATTTGTTAACGTTTCATAATCATAGTTCCAAGGTTCAAAGTAATCATCAATCGTTGGTTGATCTGGATTGTAGAAAATATTCATAAGACGTTTCATTTTCGAACCGGATTTTAGCTGAATTTCACCATTTTTCAATTCCCAGCCGCCTTTATATTTCTCCTGATCTTCCCATTGTTTCGGATAACCAATACCTGGTTTCGTTTCTACGTTATTGAAATACATATATTCAGCACCTGGACGATTTGTCCAGGTGTTTTTGCATGTTACGCTACAAGTATGACAGCCGATGCATTTATCTAGGTTCATTACCATTCCGACTTGTGCTTTAATCTTCAAGCCAATCTACCTCCTTCAGTTTGCGAATTACAACGTTTAAGTCGCGCTGGTTCCCAGTTGGACCATAATAGTTAAATCCATAACTTAATTGACCATATCCACCAATCATATGTGTCGGTTTTACGTGAATTCGAGTTGGACTATTATGCGTTCCCCCGCGATTACTTGTTAATTTCGTACCAGGTACGTTAATGTGACGATCTTGCGCATGATGCATAAATGCCATTCCTCTCGGTATACGGTGCGTTACAACAGCACGCGCTACAACAACACCGTTACGATTAAAGCACTCAATCCAATCATTATCTGCAACACCCGCTTCAGCAGCGTCCTCTTTATTCATCCAAACAGTTGGACCACCTCTAAATAGCGTTAACATCGGTAATGAATCGAAGTACATACTATGAATCGACCACTTATTATGCGGTGTTAAATAGTTTAATGTAATTTCTTTCCCTTCTACTTCAGGTCGTGATTTACGGAACGGTTTATGTTGCAGAATTGGTTTAAATGTTGCCATCGTTTCACCAAATTCTTTCATCATGTCATGGTCTAAGTAGAAAGATTGTCGACCAGTTATCGTTCTCCAAGGAATGAGACGTTCCACATTTGTTGTAAACGGTGAGTAACGTCGTCCACCTTTTTCTGAACCTGTAAAGGCCGGAGAAGTAATTACTGTTTTCGGTTGTGCTGTAATTTGTTCGAATGTAAAGCATTCTTCTTCACGTTCTTCTGCTAAATCACGTAGTTTTAAATCTGTTTGTTTTTCAAGTGCTTCCCATGCTTTTACTGCCATATGACCGTTTGTTGTAGAAGATAGTGTTAATACCGCTTCAGCAGCATTGATTGCTTCTTTGATGTCTGGACAACCTTTCGCGATAGAATCCGTTCGAACGACTCCTAATTTGCTCTTTAATTGCTCATACTCTTTTTCTGCTGACCAAGAGATCCCTTTCGTACCAATCGGTTGTTTTCCGGCATTTGGTCCAAGCGCAGTCATTTTGTCATAAATCGTTTTATAATCCCTTTCAACAACGTGAATTTGTGGCATCGTCTTACCCGGGATTGGTTCACATTCACCTTTACTCCAATCTTTAATCTTGCCAAGTGGTTGCGCTAATTCTTGCGGTGTATCATGAAGAAGTGGTGTTGCAACAACTTCTTTCATTGGTTCAAGATCAATTTTCTTCGCTAAATCTGACACAGCTTTAGAAAGTGAAGTGAAAATATCCCAGTCAGAGCGCGCTTCCCACGGTGAACCGATTGCCGGATTAAATGGATGTACAAATGGATGCATATCTGTACTGCTTAAATCGTGTTTTTCGTACCAAGTTGAAGCAGGTAAGACGATATCAGAATACAGTGCTGTTCCAGCCATACGGAAATCTAAATTAATGAGTAAATCAAGCTTTCCTTCTGGCGCTTCTTCATGCCACTTTATTTCTTCTGGTCGTAATGAATCACTGTCGTCATTCATTAACCCGTTTGTTGTACCTAATAAATGTTTTAAGAAATATTCATGTCCTTTACCAGAACTCGAAATTAAATTCGCACGCCATACGAATAAGTTTCGCGGGAAGTTGTTTGTGTTATCTGGATCTTCAATCGCAAACTTCAGTTCTTTTTCTTTTAATTTTTGTGCAACATATTTTCCGATTTCTTCTTGCGTTGTTGCACCAGCAGCAACAGCCTCTTTATATAATTCAATTCCATTTTTCTCGAATGTTGGATAAGAAGGTAACCAGCCAAGTCGTGCAGCTAATACGTTGTAATCACCGTGATGTTGATAACGAGAGTTACCTTCAACTGGTGACGCTAAATGTCCAACAGGTGTATCTTCATAACGCCATTGATCTGTTACGAAATAGAAGAAGGATGTACCGTTTTGTAATTTCGGTGGACCTTGCCAATCTTTTGCCATCGCGATTGTTTGCCATCCTTCTGCTGGTCTTAATTTTTCTTGACCAACATAATGAGCCCAACCACCGCCGTTTACACCTTGTGCTCCAACGAGAAGAACAAGATTTAAAACGGCGCGATAAATCGTATCAGAGTTAAACCAATGGTTAATACCCGCTCCGACAATTATCATTGAGCGACCATTCGTATCAACAGCATTTTGTGCGAACTCACGAGCAATTTGAATAATAAGCTCACGTTTTACTCCTGTCATTTTCTCTTGCCATGCAGGTGTAAACGGTATATCATCATTGAAGTCTTTCGGTTCTTGTCCGCCAAGCCCTCGGTTCACACCGTAATTTGCTAACGTTAAGTCGTATACAGTTGTAACGAACATTTCGCCCTCTTCTGTCATAACCTTTTTCACTGGAATCGTACGTTCTAATACTTTGTTTCCATCATCAGAGAAGTACGGAATTTGTACAGTTCCAATCGCTTCTTCCATTCCAAGTAAAGAAAGACGTGGATCAATCTTTTCACCTGTTTCTTCATCTTCTAAACGCAAGTTCCATTTCTTTTCATTATCCCAACGTGACCCCATTGTGCCGTGAGGTGTTGCAAAATCATTCGTATTCTCGTTCCAAAGAACAGGTTTCCATTCCCCTAACTTCGTTTCTCGTCCAATATCAGAAGCATTTAAGAACCGATCAGCAACGAATTGATCTCCTTTTTGTTTCAATGTGACAAAGAAAGGAAAATCAGTATATTGCTTCGCATACTTTGTGAAATATTCCACTTGATTATCTACGTAAAATTCTTGTAAGATTACGTGCCCCATTGCCATCGCAAGTGCACCGTCTGTACCTTGTTTCACACTAATCCAATCATCCGCAAACTTTGTTGATTCAGCGAAATCAGGACTGACAGAAACAACTTTCGTTCCTTTATATCGAACCTCTGCTAAAAAGTGTGCATCTGGTGTTCTCGTCATTGGTACATTTGAACCCCATGTCATAATGTAACCAGAGTTATACCAGTCACTACTTTCTGGTACATCTGTTTGATCACCCCAAATTTGAGGAGAAGCTGGTGGTAAATCCGCATACCAATCATAGAAGCTAAGCATCGGTCCACCCATAAGTTGCATAAAGCGACTACCAGCAGCATGACTTAGCATCGACATAGCTGGAATTGGTGAAAAGCCAACATTTCGGTCTGGACCGTATTTCATTACTGTGTACAGTAATGAAGCTGAAACGAGTTGTAATACTTCATCCCAATTCGCACGAATGAATCCCCCTTTACCACGCGCCTGCTTATACGTACGTGCCTTTTCACGGTTTTCCACAATGCTTTTCCAAGCCTCTAATGGTGACTCGTTATTTTGCAATTCTTCTTGCCACATATTCCAAAGAACACCACGTACATACGGGTATTTCACACGAAGTGGACTATAAATGTACCAAGAAAAACTTGCTCCACGTGGGCATCCTCGCGGTTCAAAATCTGGCATATCAGGACCTGTAGTCGGATAGTTAAGCTCCTGCCCTTCCCAAGTTACAATTCCATCTTTCACATATATATTCCAGCTACATGAACCAGTACAGTTCACGCCGTGTGTAGAACGAATTACTTTATCATGCTGCCAACGCTTTCTGTACACATTTTCCCATTCGCGATCTTCATATGTTTCTTGTGTATGATTATCGTTATAACGATCTATTGGTGAAAAATATTTTAAACGTCTCATTAGTGCTGAAGTTTTTTTCTTCATACTGTTCACTCCTTTAATACGTCTCTCTTACATACCCTTACTATAAGAGAGGTTGTAAAATACAGATGTGACATTTCGCACAGTTCAAGAGATTGTCAAAAATTTATTAGAGAATAAGTTTGTGAGAAAACCTTTTGTTCCGTTGTGAAGGTTATGGTTAATCGTGATTATTAGGAGAATGGTATTTTGAGGTATCGACTATTTTGCAAAAGAAAAAGAGTTTTGATATTATTTCAAAACTGCTATATGGAAAAGAGTATAAATTGTATGTAAAAAAATTTTTCCCAATGTTATTATTTTATATCGAGTCTGATTTTACATAAAACTACAAATCATTATTTACTGTATTGCCCTTAGTTACGGAAACAATTATACTAGATATAATCAAAATAAATAATCTGAATATTCTCAGAATTAAAGGTGGAAGTTTTACTATCTACAAATAGAATTAGAAATATGTCCACTAAATAGATTAGAAAACGATAATAACATTAGGAGGATTACGATGCCCCAGCTTGATTCATTACATCCCACTGTAGAAAAAATAATCAATAATATTGAAAAAATAATGGTCGGAAAACGAAAAGAAACCATCTTAGTTTTGACAGCTCTCTTAGCTGAAGGTCATGTCCTATTAGAAGATGTTCCTGGTGTCGGGAAAACAATGCTAGTACGTGCTCTTTCTAAATCCATTGATGCTGATTATAAGCGAATTCAATTTACACCTGATTTATTGCCGTCAGATGTAACAGGAGTTTCTATTTATAATCCGAAAGAGCTCCAATTTGAGTTCAAGCCTGGACCAATTATGGGTAATTTTGTACTTGCTGATGAAATTAATCGTACATCTCCAAAGACACAATCTGCTTTACTTGAATGTATGGAAGAAGGCAATATTACAATAGATGGCATTACAAGGCCTTTACCAAAGCCGTTCTTTGTCATGGCTACACAAAATCCGGTCGAATATGAAGGAACATATTCTCTACCAGAAGCTCAACTCGATCGTTTCTTATTGAAACTAAAAATGGGATATCCTACACCAGAGGAAGAATTTGAAATTTTAAACCGGATGGAAAAAACAAATCCACTCTCTCAATTACAGACCATTACTACAATAGAAGAATTACTTTATTTACAACAAAGCGTACGGGTAGTAAGTATGGACAAAGCAATTAAGCATTACATTGTAAAGCTTGTTAATCAGACTCGTACGTACAGTTCTATACAGCTAGGTGCAAGTCCACGTGGCTCAATTGCTTTAATGAAAGCTTCACAAGCTTATGCATTTATCCATGGCAGGAATTATGTTATTCCAGACGATGTTAAACTTTTAGCCCCTTACGTTTTAGCACATAGACTCATTATAAAAATGGAAGCAAAATTTGAAGGAATAACTGGCGAACAAGTTATCGCAAAAATCGTTGCACGAACTACCGTGCCTACTCAAAGGGCGATGAACCCTTGATGAAACGAATGCTGCGAGCACTATATCACGTTATGAAGTTATTGCTACTCCCTTTATGCCTAGTCTTAACATTTGTGTACGCTATGTTTCAAGGAGGGTTTGTCAGTTGGTTTTTATTTTACAGCATAATTCCCATTGCTCTTTATTCGCTACTACTCCCCTTCTACGCTTTACGGGACGCTGAAGTAAAGCGAATAACAAACCAGAATGGATATGTAGTAGGAGAACAATTTGTAAGCACGATTACAATAAAAAGAAAATTTCCTTTTCCCTTACTTTATTTAGTTATAGAAGATGAACTGCCACCACAATTTATAAGTTGTAAACAAATAAAGATGAATAAGGTAGTACTCTTCCCAGGATTGGAACGAAATATTTCGTTTCAATATGTTATTGACACAATCCCTAGAGGCGAGCACACTTTTTCAAGCGTACGTGTCAAAACCGGCGATTTATTCGGCATGATAGAGAAAGAAGCAACTTTTTCAGTTCCAGATACATTTTTAGTCTATCCCCAGTATGTAGATATAGCGTATCGACAATTGGAAAATCATTTCGAACAAGGAGCGCTTTCAGCAAATATAAATTCAGCAAAAGACTCTACAATCTCTGTCGGTGTCAGAGACTATAAACCTGGTGATCGCTTTTCATGGATTGATTGGAAAGCAACTGCACGAACAAACAATATTATGACAAAAGAGTTTGAACAACAGCGCAGCCATAATATCATGATATTCATAGACAGAAACGAGTCTCCTCTATTCGAATCAGTCGTCACATTTACTGCCTCTATTGTAAGGGCTGTCTTGAAACAAAATTCACCAGCATCATTCGTGTCTATCGGAAAAGAACAAACTATTTTCCCTTTAGACAATGGAGATACGCAGTTACAACAAATCCTTTGTCATTTAGCAAAAGTACAAGCAGACAGTGTATTTCCGCTCTCCCAGAGTGTAGACATGGAACTAAGAAAAATTTATGAGCCCGTCACGGTTATACTCGTGACCAGTAATCTTTCTCCCGATATTCAAAAGGCGGCTGATTGTGCTGCTATAAGAAATAGAAAATGTATGGTTTTTGTCGTGAAAGAAAAAGCGAATCAACTTTCACACCGAGAACTCAGTATACTAGAAACTCTAAAAAAACGACAAATATTTGTAAACACGGTTTATGAAAACCGGTATACAAACGTGTTTTTTGAGGTGAGCAAATGATGATATTACAAGCAAAATACAAGTGGGATACGAACAGATTCTTCATGCATGCATGTGTATTTCTTCTTTTACTAGAATGGCTAAGACCTCTTATAGGCATTACAAATGTAGGTAGATTAGATATTTTCGTAACATTTATAGGAATTTGCTTCGCTCTCTCTTTTTTTCAAACGAGGTGGCAGATTCCTATAAAAATTGTCACAGTCTTATTTATCATTCATTCCCTATATTATAAAAATGCTTTTATAAATCCATCTTGGCTAACAACATTCTTTTCTAATATGTTTCGAAATTCCTCCCTGTTTTTCCAAGGGAATTTACTAGATATTTCTCCAGTTTTTCCGACGGTTTTATTTTTTCTCTCATTTTGGTTTTTGAGTTCTTTCACTTCATTTTGGATTATTCATAAAAAACGTGGGTTTCTATTCCTTGTATTGACTATTATTTATATCGCAACTTTTCATAACTTACATTTATACAATGCAAACTACGCTATTATTCGTACTGTTGTCATCGGCTTTTTATGCTTAGTCTTCTTCAAGTAGAACGAATAAAAGAACGTGAACACTTACAAAATTATGCTAGAGAAATCTCAAAATTACTTAGACCACTTACAATATTTATCGTATTATTAGCAACCATTGCATACTTTGCTCCAAAATTTGGCCCTCAATGGCCAAACCCAATGGATTTTTTAAAATTCAACACATCTGAAGCAAGTAAAGAGCAAAAAGTTTCTACAATTGGGTATGGTTTAGATGACTCGCGATTAGGCGGTCCTTTTAAGGCGGATCCTACAATTGTTTTCACAGCACGAACGCAAAACAAACAATATTGGAGAGTAGAAACAAAAGATTTTTATACAGGAAAAGGCTGGGAAATTTCTGAAAATCCGAAAAAGATTTCTTTTAAAAATAAAAACGACGTCGTAAGCTGGTACGAACAAAATACAAAAATGAAAACGACTGAGGCAACAATTACCATGCAAAAAAGTTACCCTCATCTTACCTATCCAGCAGGATTAGTATCAGTTGAGGCTGCTTCTGATGTATCATACAGTGTTGACCCGTTTTCAGAAAAAATTTATACAATGAATGGAGACTCTTCTACTACTTTACATTCGTATAAAGTAACATATGAGATCCCTGAGTTTTCCATAGAAAACTTGAAAGCTGTAAAAACAAATGAAGGTCAAGAAACAAATCCTTATTTTATGACAAAGTACACACAACTTCCCAAGTCATTACCACAGCGCGTAAAAGACTTGGCTGTCAATCTTACAAATGATAAAGACAACCGATATGATAAAGTATTAGCTATTGAAAATTACTTTACAGACAACTCTTTTACATACGAATCAACGAATGTCTTATTCCCTGCCAAAAGCCAAGATTATGTAGATCAATTCCTTTTCGATACAAAAAGCGGCTACTGTAATAATTTTTCGACGTCTATGATTGTACTACTTCGTTCTGCCGGGATTCCTGCTCGCTGGGTAAAAGGCTATACAGAAGGAACTCTTGACAATACACTTGCCTCTGCAGAAGGTGAGAATGTTTATACAATCACGAACGATAACGCACACTCTTGGGCCGAAGTATATTTCCCAGGATACGGATGGATTCCATTCGAACCAACAAAAGGATTTACTAATCCCTATAATTTTATAAATAATACGCCTGCTCCTATTTCACAAAATAGCGAAGCAAATAATTCTAATAACACGCAAATACAACAACGAAATAATGAAGCAAAACTTAAAAGTTTAATAGAAAATACAGAAGAAGCTTCTACTAAAAAGGTCACAAATTCTCAAACTAGTTTTTCTTGGTGGTACGTATTCCTCTCTACGATACTAATTAGTATTATGGGATACATTCTCTTCACCACTAGAATGATATGGAGGACATTTCTTATTATTCATTTCTATAAATACCGAAAAGATGATGCTGTTTATCAAAAAGCTTACGGTGCACTTTTAAAACAATTTGCGAGAATTGGCATGCCACGGGGTGAAAGTCAAACATTCCGAGAATACGCTCTCCATATCGATACACTTTACAACTCGGCCGATATGCAACAACTTACTGCCAGTTATGAGAATGCTATGTATAAACAGGGGCAGGTTGCAGCAGAATGGAAGAAAACCGTACACTTATGGGAAGTGCTTATGAAAAAAGCAGCTTCTCTACCTAAATCAGATGACTTTGATACAGTAATTTAATCTTGAAAATGTGAGTTTAAAGAAAACGTCTCAAAGAACTACATTGTTCTTTGAGACGTTTTTTAATAAAGTGAAACTCCTAATTATTCTCCAAGTACCTTCTCAATCTCAACCTCTAAATCTACCGGCTTCGTCTGCGGCGCAAAACGCCCTACTACTTTCCCGTCTTTTCCGATTAAAAACTTCGTAAAATTCCATTTCACTGCTTTCATACCGAGTAAACCTGGTGCTTGTTCTGTCATGTATGTATATAAAGGATGAGCCTTATCACCTTTCACATCAACCTTTGCAAACATTGGGAAGTTTACACCGTAGTTTAATTCACAAAAACTAGTAATATCCGCTTCTGTACCTGGTTCTTGTCCTCCGAATTGGTTACAAGGGAATCCGAGTATTTCAAGTCCTTGGTCTTTATATTTATCATACACCTCTTGTAATCCTTTATATTGCGGTGTGAAACCACATTTACTAGCTACATTTACAATAAGAAGTGCTTTTCCTTCGTAATCTTTTAACGATTTTTCTTCACCGGTAATTGTTTTAGCTGAAAAATCATAAACTGTCATTGTCTTTGCCCCTCTCTTCACTATCATTCTATGTTTATACTATACTACATTCGTGAATATACATCTCTTATTACGTACTTATAAGATATAATGATAACGCTTTATTTCCGTTCAAAATTCGACACATACTACTAGACTTTTATGATGGAAAGTTTTACAATTGAAATGTGAACAAAATGTGACAGTTTATATTCCATTATAAAAGAAAAGGATGGTGTCCATTATGAAAACTGCACAACATGAAACGATTTCAAATCGCGAGTTTTATTTCGTACTATATATGATGTTATTGTATGTTACTGGCTGGGTAATCGATGTAAATGGTTTATTCTTAAGCTCCTACTTTAATTTAGCAGGAGAGATTATGCTTCCATTAGTAGGCGGGATTGTTGGACTGTTCATTATGTCTATTAATAAACAACAAACGAAATAATAATATTACAAAAAGGCAGAAGACGAGCTTCGTTTTCTGCCTTTTTTCTATTTTATCGTATAATAGAAACATGCAGTATATAAGGAGTGGTAAATATGAAAAAAGTAGAGCAATTATCTTCTCACCTATATCTTATTGATGATTTCGATTTACAGCATAATGAACGAACAGGTACGTACGTTTTATTAGGTGACGATATTACTTTAATTGAAACTTGTGCAGCCCCTTCTCTTCCGTATATTTTAGACGGCTTACAACAATTACATATTGATTTAAACGATGTTAAAAACATTATCGTTACACATGTGCATTTAGATCACGCTGGCGCAGCTGGTTTAATGATGGAGAAGTGCCCAAATACTACGTTATATGTGCATTCTCGTGGTGCTCGTCATATGATTGATCCAACAAAACTCATTTTAGGTGCAAAAGCTGTATACAAAGAAGATTTTGATAAACTATTTGATCCAATTCTTCCTATAGAAGAAGAACGTGTTCGTATTGTACAACATGGTGATACGTTAAAAATTGCCGAAGAACGTATCCTTACATTTTATGATACACCGGGGCATGCTAAGCACCATATTAGCATTCACGATTCATTAACAAACGGGATTTTCACTGGTGATACAATTGGAATTTATTATAGAGAACTCGCAAACGTTGGTGTAGAACTGTATCTACCATCAACGTCCCCTTCACAATTTCAACCAGATGCGATGATTGCTTCTAAAAATCATATTCAAAGTATGGATGTAGATACTATTTATTTCGGTCATTACGGCGCATCCTCTCATGTTACAGAAGTATACAATCAACTGGAACATTGGCTACCTATTTTCGTTCAGACTGGTAAGGAAGTCTTTGAAAAGTATAATGATTTCGATGAAGCGACTAAAGCTTTACAAACTTTGTTAATGGATAAAATATCTTCTCATCTTACAAAGTTAAACGTTCCATCAGATCATTCCGTTTATAATATTTTACATCTAGATATAGAAATTAGTGCAATGGGCATTATTGATTATTTCACGAAGCAAGAAAAAGCAAACTCCACTATTAACTAACAGTAAAAGAAGAGATATACAACAGTAGTTATTGTATATCTCTTCTTTTTTTTGAATATATTTTGAGTAAAGGATGGTGGAATATAATGCAAAAAGTGATGCTATACCTCTGCTTTACATTATTTATCGTCTTATTATTATTTGTAGGAGTAAAAATTCAATTTTATTTAGATACAGACACGCAAGTGAACTTTAACGTTTATCCAAGATTATTCTACTTTACACTCTTCCCTCTTATAGTTGGCATTTTATTACGATTCCTTCAATCTATTAATCGCGAAACAAGTAAACAAAACTGGAGCTTTCAACCGGATAAATTTATTGCTATTACAGTGCCTACACTATTCATTTCCTTTTCCCCAGCACTACTCTTTTCACCACTTGCAGAATACCTACCTTATTTAGTTAATATTATTCTAATAAATACAACTTTTGTTACGATAATTAGTTTAATAGCTGGTTATTCCCTTTTAGATTGTTTTATACAAAAAGATAATGCAAATATGAAAAAGTATAATTGAACACTCTTTTTTGTTTCAATAAAAAAGCTCAAAGCTAAGAAGGCTATGAGCTTTTCTAATTATTGCACCTTTTCATTTGCATATTCCATAAACTGCTCTGCTTTAATAAATCTTTCTTTGTACGCTTCAGGTACTTCTTCTATTGTTATCCCCCCACTCGATTTCGTTTTTACTAAAACGGTTTGATATGACATTAATGCTTCCATATATTGTTCATACTCTTCAGGAGTTAATACCTCTTTACTAGACTTATGGCCATTTAATTTATCAAAATACGGATGAAGCTCCATTACCACCTTTTTCAATTCCTCTTTTTTAGCCGGTAATAATTGATCATAATCAATATTACCGTTCGAATCTCCGTACGCAAACTTTGCATTAGTTAATTTTTTCAGTTCTTTTGTAAACTCTTCATATTCCTTCGAACCCATTTCATCTTTCGCTTCTGATAATTTTGCATTAAAACGCATATACGTTTCTAATGTCATTGCTCCGGCATGTTTTTTAAATTCTCAAAAGATCCATATATACCATCCGCCATAATAGATTGGTACGCAAAACCTGTCGTCGGGATTAAAAGAGCTGCTGCAAGTACTCCTGCGATAAGGCGTTTCTTCCTCTTACTCCGCCCGTGCTTCATTTTTATTTGTACAATTACTTTTTCTTTTAAATCCGGCGGGGCAACAATACCCTTTGCTTCTTCTTGTATAGATTCCCTAACTCTACAATCTAAACTCATTTCACATTCCCTACCTCTCCTAAAAAGATTTCTTCTACTTGCTCTTTTTGACGTAGTTTCTTTAATGCCGCATGAATTCTAGATTTCACAGTACCAATTGGAATATGTAATATTTGTGCTACTTCTTCTTGTGAATAATCATGTAAGTATCTTAAGATAATAACTTGTTTCAATTTATACGGTAATTTATGAATGAGTTCAATTAGTTTTTGGTTTGATATTTTACTTACAACATCGTTAGAAAAATCAATTTGCACTGACTTTCTTTGCTCTTCTGCTTTTTTTATAATTCGTAGTCGCATCCACCTCTTTCTTCTATAAGAGTGAATTTGTTTAATCGCAAGTCCAATTAGCCAAGGACGAAATGGCTTCTCGCTACCATACTTACGAAGCGATTCATATAGTTGTATGTATATTTCTTGAACGACATCATCTACATCCGTTTTATCCTCTATTAAAAAATGTGCTGTTTTATATATTTCTTGAATCGTTTTATCATACAACTTGCTATATGCTTCTTTATTTCCTGATAAAGTTAATTGGATTAAATGTGCGTAATCTATTTCACCCTTCATATTCCAGCCCTCCTTTGTCTTACACTATATATTGGCAGGTAATTCATATTTCTTTCGATTTTTTAAAGTTTTTTTATATAAATTAATATTATGATTCATTGAGTTCATAAGCTTCACTTATAACCACACATAACTATTATATATTTTTCCAATTTCTGATAAAGATTTAAAATAATTTATATAGTCAAATTTAGGAGGATATATGATGAAAGCTATCGTTGTAACGTCGTTCGGTGGTCCTGAAGTGATGAAATATACAGATTTGGATATACCGGCTATTTCAGAAGATCAAGTTTTAATTCGCGTTGTTGCTACTAGTGTAAATTTCGCTGATATTAAATTACGTTATGGTAAAAAAGGAAATAAAGCACTACCTTTTATTCCAGGTATAGATGCCACTGGTATTGTAGAACGTGTCGGTTCTCATGTGAAAAATATTCACCCTGGACAACGTGTCATTGCTTTTCCTCAAAATGGATCTTACGCAGAATACGTTGTTGCAAATGAAAATCTTACTTTCGTATTACCCCATGAAGTTGACTTTCAAACTGCAGCCGCTTGTCCAATCGTATCTTTTACAAGCTATAATTTACTCGCAAATGTTGCAAGGCTTCAACAAGGTGAATCTGTACTCATTCATGCGGCTGCTGGCGGAATTGGCACTACTGCTATTCAACTTGCTAAACTATTAGAGGCTGGAGCTGATTATGTTATTTGTCATCAAGATGAAGATTTTGTAGAGAAAGTCAATGAACTGACAAATGGTGAAGGGGTTGATGTAATTTTAGACTCTATTTCTGGAACGGTTTCTGAAAGAAGTTTAAACTGCCTTGCTTATTACGGTCGCCTCGTTCATTTCGGTAATGCTAGCGGTGAAATTGGTAACTTTCAAACGAAAGATTTACATGCAAGTTGCCGCTCTATACTCGGTTTTAGCTTTGGAAACACACGAAAAAAGCGTCCTGAACTGCTCCAAGAAACTGCAATGAAGTTTTCCGTTATTTGCGTGACGGACGTTTACAAATTAAGGCTACGAAATCTTTTCCACTTCAAAATGCAGGGAAAGCACATGAATGGGTCGAAAGTAGAAAAAGTACAGGGAAAGTAATACTAACCGTTTAGTCCTCTTCCTGAAATGAATACTGGAAACAGAGGTGGCATTCATGGGATCACGAATTATGCATGTTATTATCGCTAGTGGTATTGCTGAGAAACTATCAATTCACGATAAGACTTCTTTCTTACTTGGAGCTGTAGCCCCTGATGCTGTTCATTCAAAAAAAGAAAAAGGAACCTCACATTTTTATGCCGGTACAACGAAGAACTATACGAGAAGAATAGATTATGATTCATTTTTTCATAAATATGAATCACATATAGATTCCCCATTTATTTTAGGCTATTATACCCACCTCATTGCCGATGATAATTGGCTAAGTGGATTTTTTCTACCTTGGCTAAAAAATAGAATAGAGAATGACGAAACTATCGCACCCCTGTACTATAACGATTTTAAATTGTTAAATGCAAAGTTGCTTCATCATTACGATCAAGAACAACAGCTTTTCTCTCTTCTCAATCAAGAGGCTCACATTGTGGATATTGAAGAGGTTTCTAGAGAAAACGTTTTAGCTTTTCGAAAGTATCTTTTTGAAGATATGTTGTATCCAAAGCAACATTTGCCTGAAGACTTACAAGTATTTACGTTTGACCAAATCGTTGGCTATATTGAGACAGCTATTGAAAAAGGAGTATTTTTTATTAAACAACTCTCTAATGAAAAATCCACTTCAAAAATTTAATCCCCCTCAAATATATTTGAGGGGGATTTTCACATAGCAATATTATTATTGGTTCTTCTCCATAACCGCAAAATAATTCCCTTCGCTATCAGCAAAGTTAAACACTTTACCAGAAGACATAGTTACCATTTCTCCAACAGTAACATTTTTATTTGTTAAATCTGTATATAGTTGATCAAGATTTTCTGAGAAGAACATTAAAGACGGTGTACCAAGATTCAATTCTGGGCTCATTTTCGAAATAACTTCTTTATTATGTAATATAATGCTCGTTTCCGCACCGCTTTTCGGAGCGATTTCAATCCATCTCATTCCTTGCTTATTATCTTCCTCTGCAACTACATGAAACCCTACCTTCTCCGTCCAAAAATTTACTGCCTCATCTTGATTATTTACATATAACATAATTTGTCCTACTTTATGGATCATTACATTTCCCCCTAATGGTTTTTATATTCTATGTAGCTTTCTACAAATACTATCGTTATTCCTTTTGAGTTGGTATGTACTTCTTTGCAAAATTTATCGACTGACTCATCCCATCCAGTTCATCAAAATAATCATTTCTTTCAATCATGTTATATCCGTCGAATCCAATTTTATCTAATACTTTGAAGAATATATCGAAATCTACTTCACCATTCCCTGCTGCGACTTCTATATACTTAGTTGAACGATCACTTTTCACTTCTTTACAATCTTTAATATGAGTTTGTACTATATAATCTTTTAATAGTAATAAACCTTCTCCCGGATTTTCATTTACATCACTTATTAAATTTGCTGGGTCAAAGTTAACAGCTAGTCCTTTCGAGTTTGCAGTTTCTAAAAATCGTTTTAATACTATTGCTTTTTCAGATCCCGTCTCAATGGCGAAGAATCCTCCAAATCTGAACGCTAAGTCCCCTATTTCATTACAAACACGTAGCATTTTATCATAGTACTCACTATTTTCATCATCAGGGATTTTCCCAATATGGGCTGTTACTATGTTAGCTCCTAACCTTAACCCTTTATCAGTAATATATTTAAAACTCTCTATTACACATTCAGCTTCAGTTCCTATTATTCCATTTTCTCCGAAGCTAATTGCTAATGACGGGACTTGAATCTCATTAAAAGATAAGTTTTCTTTTAATGTATTCCATTGTATCTTTGAGATGTTAGCTAAGTTGAAAGTCGGATTCATAGCATATAATTGAATATATTCTAAATCCCATTCCCTTGCTTTTTGTATTCCTTCGTTTACTTCAATATATTTTGTATTCAAAAACATTCCTAATTTCCTATCCATATGTGTACCTTCTTTTTATTATTTCGCATCATTTTAATATTCGACTTTTTTATATTATTTCCTCGTATAAACCAAATAAATAAACTACCCTTTTTTCGATACTCCCAGTAGAAGCATATATATGATAGGCACATTAAAAACACTAATACAATTTAAAATGTACCCTATAGAATAGACACTTGAAAAAAGTCTATTCTATAGGGTATTTCTTGTATAATAAAAGGAAAATTGGGATCGGAGAATGTTGAAAATGACAAAAAAACTATTTACAGAAAGAGAAATTCAAATTCTATCAAATAACCTATACGTAAAATCTGTAAGTCAGAAAGGTATCACTTATACAGAGGAATTTAAGCATATTTTTATTGAGGAAAATGAAAAAGGAAAGCTACCTCGAAATATTTTTGAAGAATGTGGTTTTGATATAGATATGATTGGAATGAAACGAGTTATGTCATCGGGAAGTAGATGGCGTGCTGCTTATAGAAAAAATGGTGTATTGGGTTTAAGGGATACACGTATCGAAAACGCTGGAAGAACTCTTGAGAGAGAGCTTACGTTAGAAGAAAAGTATGCCCGTTTAGAAGCCGAACGAAACTTACTAAAGGCGGAAAACGAATTGCTAAAAAAAATCAAACTTATGGAAGGGAGGATGAGAAGGAAATAACACTACCACCTAGTCAGAAATTCATCTTGATTCGTTCTGTCATCATGAAATACAACTTAAGGAATATGGTCAGTCATTTGTGTAAAGTAGCTGGTGTATCCCGTTCGGGATACTATAATTACTTTTCAGTTTCATCTCAAGAACAACGGAAACAAAAGAGTGATCGAGATGAAATCTTGAAGGAAACCATATTAAAAGCACTTCGATTTAGAAATAGAAACAAAGGGGCTCGTCAGATAAAGATGACATTGGCGGGTCAGTTTCAAGTTGTCTACAATTTAAAGCGTATCCGTAGAATTATGAAGAAATACGAGATTATCTGTCCGGTTCGCAAAGCGAATCCTTATAAAAGAATGCTTAAAGCTACAAAAGAACATCGAATAGTACCAAATCAATTAAATCGGGAATTTAAACAAAATACCCCAGGGAAAACACTTCTTACAGATATCACCTATTTAGTTTACGGTAAGAATCAAAGGGCCTATTTATCTACAATTTTAGACGGCTCAACTAATGAAATTTTAGCTTACCATGTTTCAGAACAGATGACATTAGAGCTCGTAACGACAACTCTCCATAAACTAAAAAGGAATCCGCGGATTCGATTGACTGAAGGTGCTTATATTCATTCAGATCAAGGATCCCACTACACAAGCCCTACCTATCAAAAGCTAGTTAAAAAGCTAAACCTAGGACAATCCATGTCAAGAAGAGGAAACTGTTGGGATAACGCCCCACAAGAATCATTTTTTGGTCATCTGAAAGATGAAGCTCATATAAAACCTTGCGTGTCCTTTAATGAATTGAAACAAGAGATTAAGAAATATATGACGTATTATAATCATTATAGATATCAATGGAATTTAAAAAAGATGACTCCTGTTGGATACAGAAACCATCTTCTTGATGTTGCCTAACTTTTTTCAAAATGTCCTTTACAAAGGGTACAGATTAATTCCCATTATCACTTGTTTACAAACAAAAAAGACGTAACTACAAATAGTTACGCCTTCTCCATCATTTATCTAGGCTTTTTCTTCCCAGTAAATGCTGGTTTCTTTTTCTTTGGTGCTTTCGGTTTCGTTTCTACGAATGATCCTTTGAACATTTCTTGCTTCGTAAATACGATGCCTAGTTTTTTCGCAAATTGCAGTAATTTGCGCTCTTCTTGTGGAGTTACAAGAGATACGACAGTTCCTTCTTTACCCATACGTCCAGTACGTCCTGAGCGGTGAATGTATTGGTCTACTGTGTCTGGTAATTCTAAGTGAATTACATGTGTTAAATCGTCAATGTCGATACCGCGCGCTGCAATATCAGTAGCAAGTAGAATTTCTAATTTCCCTCCGCGGAAAGCACGCATTGTCGCTTCACGCTCTTGTTTACTTGCTTCTGCATGAAGAGCCGCCGCTTTCATTTTACGGAATTTCAATTTCTCAGTAATTTCATCTAAACGGAATGGATCGTTTAAGAAAGCAACTGCTTTTACATCGCCCATATGCATAATTCTTCTTACGTAATCATTTTTTTCGCGTCGCTCACAAATGATATACGTATGCTCAACTAAGCTTTTTGATTCTGCACGTGTTACACGTACTAATTGTGGTTCCACTGCTAAATCACGTGCCGCATCTTCTGCCGCTTTTGTCATTGTCGCCGAGAAGAATACTAATTGACGATCGCGCATCGTTGATTTAATTACATCTTGCACTGCGCCCATCATTTTTTGCTTTACAATTTGATCAAACTCATCAAATACAATTGTTTTTACTTCATGCATTTTTAGCTTTTTCATACGAATTAATTCTAAAATACGGCCTGGTGAACCGACAATTACTCTTGGGTGTTTCTTTAATTTTTCAACTTGGCGCTTAATATCTGCACCACCAATTAAAGATGCACCTGAAATTTCAGTTCCTGCTGTAAACTTTTGAACCTCTTCATGAATTTGCATTACAAGTTCACGTGTTGGCGCTAAAACAACAACTTGTGGCTGTTTTACTTCAGGATTAATTTTATGTAAAAGTGGTAATAAGTACGCTAATGTTTTTCCTGTTCCAGTTGGAGATTCAGCTATAACGTCTTGTCCTTCTAAAATAGTTGGAATCGCTTGTTTTTGAATTTCAGTTAACTCTTTAAAACCAGCCTTCTCCCAAGCTTGTTGTAAAAATGGTTGCATATCTTTTATCATTTGTTTTTCTCCTTTATCTCTATTTTTGAAGAAAATGCTGTATTGTTCGCACCGTTTCTATCATGTGTGAAATAACAGCTATTAAATCATCAACATGGTCTTCTGTAATCGCTTTTTGAAATAGAACCTCTACCTTATTATGATATGAAATCGCTTGCTTATTATATTCGTATGAAACTTTCTGCATAATCATTCTTTCTTTTCCCCATATAGAACGCATTAATGTTTCAATTCCTTCGCATTTTACTTCTGGTTGTTCTAACGGGAATAAAAATGCTAGCTTCATTTCACAACCTGGTGTAAACTGAGGCACTTCTAGTATTTCACCAGACAAGTTCTTTGCATCCACAGATAATGAAAATGTTGCTTCTACTAATGGTTCAAACGGTTCTGTTAATTGAAATGAGATATGATATATACGACTTAATGAAGCAAGATCCATCATATCTTTTCGATCTGTTACAAGAATATCTCCATGTAGATCAAAATCATACACAGCACCTTCTACGATTACTTTTAAATTGTCAAAAGCAGTTGGATCAAACATAATTTCCTCCAAAAAACAGGCGCCTTTCGATGGAAAGGCGCCACTTGATGTATATATAGTTTACAGATAAACGAGATGAATTACAACCTTTTAGAATAAACCTACTGCTTTTCCATCTTCATTTACATCCATTTGAAGTGCTGCTGGTTGTTTTGGAAGACCTGGCATTGTTAACATTGTACCTGTTAACGCAACGATAAAGCCTGCGCCGATAGATGGTTTTAACTCACGAATTGTAACGATAAAGTCAGATGGACGACCTAATTTTGTTGCATCGTCAGAAAGAGAGTATTGTGTTTTCGCCATACAAACTGGTAGGTTACTCCAACCTTCTCCTTCATATTGAGCTAATTGCTTACGTGCTTTCGGAGCAAATTCAATATCTTTTGCGCCATATACCTTTTGAGCAATTGTACGAATTTTTTCTTCTAAGGGTAATTCTAATTCATAAAGTGGTGCGTAGTTGTTTTCACCTTTTTCGATTTCTTTTAGTACTTTTTCAGCAAGGTCAACTCCGCCTTGGCCACCCTTCTCCCAAACTTCTGTTAAGGATACTGCATAGCCACGCTCATTACACCACTCTTGTAAGTATGTAACTTCTGCATCTGTATCTGTAATGAATTTATTAATTGCAATTACGAAAGGCACACCGAAGCTTTGAATTGTTTCAACATGCTTCTGTAAGTTTTCCATACCTTTTGCTAATGCATCTACATTTTCTTCTTTTAATTGATCTTTTGCAACGCCACCATGCATTTTAAGCGCACGAATCGTCGCAACAATAACAACTGCTTCTGGTTTAATGCCAGCTGCACGAGCTTTAATATCTAAAAACTTCTCAGCGCCTAAATCAGCACCGAATCCAGCTTCTGTAATAACATAATCACCTAATTTTGCTGCCATTGTTGTAGCGATAACACTGTTACAACCGTGAGCGATATTCGCAAATGGTCCGCCATGAATGATAGCTGGTGTATTTTCTAACGTTTGTACTAAGTTCGGCTTTAATGCGTCTTTTAATAATAGTGTTAACGCACCTTCTACACCTAAATCTTTAACCGTTACAGGTTGATTTGCAAAGTTATAGGCAACTACGATGCGAGATAAACGTGCTTTTAAGTCTTGAATATCTGTTGCAAGGCAGAACACGGCCATAATTTCAGATGCTACTGTAATGTCAAAACCGTCTTCACGTGGTACACCTTGTACAGGTCCACCAAGACCAATTACTACGTTACGAAGGGCACGATCATTTAAGTCAACGCAGCGTTTCCAAACGATTTTACGCGTATCAATTCCAAGTGTGTTTCCTTGTTGGATATGATTATCAATAAACGCTGCTAATGCGTTATTGGCAGTTGTGATCGCATGGATATCTCCAGTAAAGTGAAGGTTAATGTCTTCCATTGGTACGACTTGTGAAAAACCGCCACCCGCTGCTCCACCTTTTAATCCCATCGTCGGTCCAAGAGATGGTTCACGAAGTGCAATTACTGTTTTCTTACCAATTTTGTTAAAAGCTTGACCTAAACCAACTGTTACTGTTGATTTACCTTCTCCAGCTGGAGTTGGGTTAATTGCTGTTACTAAAACAACTTTACCGTCTTTCCCATCTTGTAAGCGCTTAAAAATATCAAGAGATAACTTACCTTTATAATGCCCGTATGGCTCTAATTCATCTTCTAAAATATTTAAATCAGCTGCAATTTCTTGAATCTTCTTCATACTCGCTTCTTGTGCGATTTCAATATCGGATTTCACTGTTGTAGTAGTTGTCATATACCCTAGTCCCCCTTTAATTGGTTCTGATGATATTGTATCAGTTTTTTGTATTTTCTGCACTTATTTACCTCCTAAAAATTCTTTCATTTCTTTATACGTTTTTTAACATAAATACCCATAAGAATGTTAACGATTGTTGTAACTCTGTAGGTAGTTGACCTAACATCTTCTCATTTACTCCGCGCTTATATACGCCGATGCCATCTACAACTTTAAAACCTTGTTCTTTCGCTAACTGTTCAAATTCCCAAGGCATCATCGTATTACAAACAACGTCTTTTCCGTACAAGCGAGGATAACTGTTCTCTCGTGGCTTTGCTGTCGGTCCTAAAATTGCAATACATGCATATCCATCTTTCTTTAACACACGCTTTATTTCATTTAACGCTCGTAATGGCTCTTCCGTCCATTCTAAAGAATTAATTGCCATAATTGATTCAAATTGCTCATTTTCAAATGGTAATGCAGAAAGATCTCCTTTTATAAAAGATAAATTCGGTCCTTCTCCGCGTTCCTTACCTTTTTGAATCATCACTTCCGATAAATCTACTCCCACTGCTTTATAGCCTGCGCGACTTAATTTATATGTACCGTAGCCATCACCACAACCAACATCGAGCACTTGTGCTTCTTTCTTCACGTATTGTTCAAAAAACGGAATAATTGTACTTCTGCTACCACTGTCCCACATCTCTTGACTATTTTGATTCCAAAACTCTGCGCTACTATCCCATTTCTTCTCCGCTGACTCGTGCCAATTAAATTTCGTCATACATTCCCCTACCTTCACGTATTATCATTCATTTCATTCTACATCATTTTCCAAAATTCCTGTTTTATCCCGCTTGCAGTAAGACACCTACCTCAAAATTCAATGGATGCGGATTAGTTAATGGGAGAGAACTGCTCATAAAAATCCAATTGTTGCTGGCTGATAATCAGTCCTAGTGGAAAAAATCCCACACTTTATCTTCAATAGGAGATGGATATGTTAACGATGGAATGCGTATTCTCCAATTTTTGCTTTACTTGGGTTTAACTCATACTCATGCTCTTCTCATTTTGAAAGATACTATAGATACACCCAATTGAAAGAGAGGGATGTACATGCGAAGAAAGAGAAATCATCATTTTAAAAGTGGTGAAAAAAACGAAGAGTATGCTGCTGAAATATCACCAGCTGGCATTCCAATTAGACATAAGCGTAAAGAAATTGCAAATGAGATAGAAGGTACAAATACCGGCACAATGGTAGGCTATGTCGCTTTATTTCTTTCGTTATTCTCCATTGCTTTTTATCCAGTTACGCTCGGCTCCCTAGCAATTTTAGTTGGCCTATTAGCTGTCAATTTCGGAGCAAGAACACTTGGATATACAGCAATTGGTTTTGGTAGTTTTTCTGTTTTATTTACTTTACTTTATCCGCTTGCTTTGTCAGCGTTTTAAAAAAACACACCAAGTTATACTTGGTGTGTTCATTCATGATACAACATAATATGACCGCATCCACAACAATGTTTCGCTGTAATTTCTTGAAACACTGGATAATTTTCTTCATCTCGATGCTCAATAAATACTTTTTCAAATCGATACATGTTTGGTGCATATGCCCAATCTTGCTTCGTACGTGCATATAACGTTGAGGAAAAAAACTCCTCACCACCGCAAACGATACATGTGTTCTTCATCGCTATCCCTCCTATGCTTGTCTTACTTCATCTATATGAACATAAGCATAAAAAAAAGACCTTCTATTACTAGAAAGTCTTCTCTGAAACAAAAAGAAATGTACCAAACATTCCTACTCCGCTATATTCTTTTGAAACACCAGCTTCTGTTTTAAATGTTTGCTTTACAGTCATAAAGAATACACCATTTCGTGCATCTGTACTTTCAAATTGTAGTTTTTCTTTTTTACCATCTACATTTTGCGTGCATTCAAAACTACTCTCATTACAATTCAACGCATACTTATCCTCTACATACACTTTAAAATCTGATTCTTTCGGACAAGTTATAAGTAATATTGCCACGAGAATAATACTTATAATACCCACAATTGTATAATATTTCTTCATTTGTACTCCTTTCAAATGACAAGAAAACTTGACTTCATACGCCAAGTTTTCTTAGTCAACAACCCATTGCCACTCTTGTTCTTTCTTATCAAAAATGAGCCAACCTGTTTCTGTTGCTTCCTCTTTCAATTCATCGATATTATCTAACACCTCATCCGTACTTTCATACGAACCAACTACATATACCGGAATTTCAAGACCTCTTCTTGACTCAATCTTCCCTGCTAGATCTATGTAAAGACCATCTTCCATTAGTGGAATCAGTCCCATGATCAATTCTTTTGAAATTGCTGGAAAAATTTTTGATTTTTGGAAGAAAGAAAAACGTTTCTTACCGAAAGCACCGAGTTTATACGGAATGACTTTACTTAACATTCCTACAAAATCAGCAATTCTACGATAATACACTTTGTTGTACCATCCGTCATCATGTGAAAAATAAACAAATCGATTTTTCAACAGCGGAAAGAATGTTCTTGCAAGTGGTTCTTTTTTGTGAGCCAAATATAATAATTCTGCAATTTCTTTCGGCTCTAATTCATCTAAATCGCTTGCATCATCAAAATCTACCCAACAAAATTCATCAAATTCATCAATCTCTGCTTGAATTAACTTATGTATATTTTCTTCCTCAACATATTCAAATAAAGTATGATAATGAAAATCCGTCCATTCAAAGTTGTGCTTCAAAAGCAACACTTGATGAAGCGGTGAAGGGATGTTACTCGCAAACTCTTTAAACGTAATTCCTGATGTAATAAAACAATGACCTCGACGATTACCATTAATATATATCATATTCTTTACTTGGTCAGATCCTCCAGACAAAGCACCTAGCCACCTTCGTTTTATATGTTTCAATTCTATAGCATATTTTAACATGAAAAATTTTAGAAACATAGAAAAAACTTCAAAAACTATTTACAATTTCATGTGTTTTATTACATAGTGATTACAAGAAAAAACGCCTGCTCATAAGCAGGCGTTTTTAAAGGATTTCATCAGGGTTTTGAGGATGATGATTTCCCTCTTTCTTTTCTTCTTTTTGGAACATCGATTGAATTTTATCAATTGTTTGTGGAGCTAATTCAATCATTTTTTCTGCTAAATGTGTCGCATTTTGTAAATGAAGAATATTTACTCCATCTTTATTCACCACAAGAAATGCTACTGGTGTAATAGAAACACCACCCGCGCTACCGCCACCAAATGCAGCGTTACCGTTTGCTCTTTGTCCATCATTCGTTTGGAAATCAGAACCTCCTGCTCCAAAACCGAACGCTACTTTAGAAACCGTTAACACCACACCACCGTCAGCCGTTTGAACAGGCTCTCCAACAATCGTATTTACATCAACCATTTCTTTTAAATTTTCCATTGCTGCTTTCATTAACCCTTGAATTGGATGATCCACCGTTCATAACCTCCTTTGTCATATCTTTCCTAGTTTTTCCGAAAGTTTGTGAACTAAACATAAAATTTAATATTGATTTCAAAAAACTTAAGTTGTAATATTTAGAAAAATAAAAAAGAGGTCGATTCGTTATGATGCGAAAATTAACAAAGAAAGATCATGAACAAGTATTCGCTTACCTAAAAGAAGAAGCAGCCCTTAACTTGTTTATTATTGGAGATATTGAAGCTTTCAGTTATGACACAGATTTTCAAGAACTATGGGGAGTATTTAAAGAGAATGGAACATTAAAATCAATTTTACTCCGATTCCACGATTCATTTATACCATATAGTAAAGAAGACTTTGTTACCACTGATTTTGAGGCACTTCTTTCCGCATATAAGCCACTTAAACTCTCTGGTAAGTCAACTATTGTAGAAAAGTTTGAAACTGCTCCAAGTCTACAATTAGGCGTCAAAAATGAAATGTATTTTTGTGAATGTCTAAATGACAACAACTTACCTGACACGCCTATTCATGAAACGATTAAACTTGCGTCACTCGATGATATAGAACGAATTATGAAATTACGAAGTGACATTGCTGAATTTCCGACTACTAATGAATCAGAGAAAATATTAAGGCAGGCTATCGAAACGAATACAGGACGCACATACTATATTGAAAAAGACGGCGTGATCATCGCATCCACCTCTACTTCCGCTGAAAATTCATTATCCGCTATGGTAGTTGGTGTATGTACACACCCGAATTATCGTGGAAATGGCTACGCTTCACTCATATTACAAAAAATGATTCAAGACTTTACGAAAGAAGGCCGAACACTTTGTTTATTTTATAACAATCCAGCTGCTGGACGAATTTATAAACGACTAGGATTTAAAGACATTGGGATGTGGACGATGTATCGATAATAAGGGGTACTTTATAAGCAGAAATAGTTATAACTTAACAATAAAAGCAGATTATACACAATTTCATACTGTTATTATGAAGATAAAGAAGCTACTTGCGGAGCAATGACTCTAACTAAAACATGTTATGTATTCAAGCTAAATTTAGATAGATAAACGCCCCAATTGTTGCATCTACTCCAACAATTGGGGCGTTTATCCTCAAATTCTTCCCACTATATTTATGAAACATTTATTCCACTTATGTCGCTATTATCTTTCCGTACAAATGCCCTTCTAAATATTACTGCGTCTTATTATACTTTGCTTTAAAATCAATATATTCCTGTTTCGCATCTTGGTTATTACCTTGGTGACTATCAAAAGATGTATGTATTTGTGATATGTATTTTACTAACTTGCCTTCATCATTTCTTTTCTTATAATTTATTACAATACTTACTTCCAATATCTGCTTTGAACCATTTTTAGAATCAATATGCAATGCGATTGATCCACCATCATATTCATCATATTGTATTTTCAACTTATCATTAATGATACTCTGAAACTCTAATTCAGTTAGTTTGTATCCAACAGTACTAGGCTGATCAAACTTTTTTATATCATCCCCGGGCTTCATCTTTAGTTTCCCTATCCCTTTTAAACGATCTACAATTAAGTTCACATATGAAACATCCAGATTCGATTCCGGACTTTGTACCTGTCCATTTTTATACATAATATTGGTACGATAAACAACTTCTTCTTTATTATCTTTGCTGTCTACTGCTGAAGTAACCTCTTGTGTTGTATTTCCATATAAACTTTTATCTTTCGTATTATATATCCCTTCCGAAGTTTGATAGATTGTTTTTCTATGCTCTCCATCTTCCTTTTGCTCATATGTACTATATATACCTCTTTGTTCCACATACGCATATCCATCATCACTCGCAGACATAACCTTTTTCATGTCACCTTCATCCAAATCTTTGACAAATGGCTCATATTCTATCTTTTTTTCAAAAAAACTACATGCTTGTAGTAGGCTGATTGTTATTATGATAGTAATCATTTTAGAAACCTTTTTTGTGTTCATTTCATCATCACACTACCCACTCTACATTTTCGATCAGATAACCTTCTAATCACTTTAATCACCTTACATAATTAAATTTTCTTTTAGAAGTTAAAATACTCTCCTGTAAATAATTACTTTTCTATCATCAAAACGTACAATACGCACTTTCTTTATGCCTTACGTTTCGATTTACCTTTTTTATTTTTCTTTCGATATCTTGGAGTCTCTCTTTTATGTTGCTCCCACGTTTTATTAAATGATGGAAATTTAAATCTGCAATATGCTAATAGCTGAAATTCAGCTGCACCGATTGCTATCGTATACATTAAAAAGGTCCCTACTACATACATAAATAAATCATCAAACCCATAATCGTTATGAAAATATATCAAAATAAGAATAGTTACTGCGTATAGTGTAGCCCACTTCATCATCTTTCCTTTTGTTTTACTAAAGAAAGAAGCAGACCTCTCATCCATACTAAACGCACCTTCACTTGCCAATTTAAATGTATCTATTGTTGTTACGATATGAAAAATTACTGCTCCTAAAAGCAATAAACCCGCATACAGTATTGTAATCCAATCAATTGAATTATTAGCCATTTTAGTAACAGTCAAAGCAATAGGAGCTATTGTTGCCAATTGGAATGAACATAATAATACGACAAGGGTTTGTAGTTTTTGAAATTTAAATTGAGCTATCGGAAATGAATAAATGACGAAAAGAATTATTTGTATAATATATAAGAATACTTCTAACTTAACAATTCCTATATTAAAGAGAAGCATGCAGTAATCCCACCCGGCTGATAAAACAATAGAAAAAATGGTTATTGAACTAAATAGTATTCCTCCAAACATAAATCCTGTAGCCCCCTCAGGACTTAAACGATCATTACATGTCATCCTAAACTTATCTAAATCTTCTTCTTTTATATTCCACACCTTGACATTTCACCTTCTATACAGTTTAAATAATTTCCATTTACTTCAATTCTATTTCACTCTTATTTACTTTTCGATTTGGATTTTGTATTTCGCTTTCGAATTCTCCCTCGCATTCTCTCATTCTCTTCCCATGACATATTAAATGACTTGAATTTAAATCTACAGTACACCAATAGTTGGAATTCTGCCGCTCCAATGGCTACTGTATACAGTAAAACAATACCTACCGCATAAAGAACTAAAACATCAATTCCATAACCATTATGAAAATATATCAAAATAAACAGGATTAGCGCATATATTGTAGCCCACTTCATCACATCTCCTTTTCTTTTACTAAAAAATGAGATGGATCTTTCATCCTTACTAAACGCACCTTCACTCGCTTGTTTAAATGTATCAATTGTTGTCACAATATGAACGATAGCTGCTCCTACAAATAATAACCCTACACAAATTAAAGTCATTCGGTCAATTGAATAATCAGATATCCCAGGAAGAACTAACGCTGTAAATGTTATTGTACCTAATTGAAATGCATATAATAATACAACGAGCGTTTGGAACTTTTGAAATTTATAACGTGCTTTTGGAAATGAATATAGAATTAAAAAGATGAATTGTAAGCTATATAAAACAATTTCAGTTTTAACAATTGTTTTATCAAAATAAGTATGATAATAATCCACCCCCCCATAAAAATAAAAAACATAAATACTGAAGTATAAACTATCCCTCCAATAAAGAAAACCATAGCACCCTCAGGACTTAAACGATCATTACATGTCATCCTAAACTTATCTAAATCTTCTTCTTTTATATTCCACATCCTGGCTCTTCACCTTCTATACGTTTCAATTATTTTTCAAACACTAAAATTCTATTAATATATTATTTATTTTTCATTTTGAATTTCTTATTTTGTTTTCAAATTCTCCCACGCATTCTCTCATTCTCTGCCCATGACATATTAAATGACTTGAATTTAAATCTACAGTACGCCAATAGTTGGAATTCTGCCACTCCAATTGCAACCGCATACATTAAAACAGTTCCTACTCCATACATAACAAAAAAATCAATTGAATAATCATTTTGAAAATACATCAAAATAAGTAGTATTAATACATATATTATAGCCCCCTTAATCATAGCTCCTTTTGTCTTACTAAAAAAAGAGGTGGATCTTTCACCACTACTAAACGCACCTTCACTTGCTTGTTTAAATGTATCTAGCGTTGCTACAATATGAATAATAACTGCCCCTACAAATAGTAGCCAAGTATACATCCTACCAGTTGAATTGTCAGCCATTTCAGAGACAATCGAAACTACAAATAATATCGTTCCAAGCTGAAACGCATATAATAATATAACGAGCGTTTGTAACTTTTGAAATTTAAAACATGCTTTCGGAAATAGATATATAATTAAAAATATAATTTGAATACTAAATAACACAATTTCAGTTTTAACAATAGTTCTGTCAAAAAAAATATTGTAGTAATTCAAATCCCCTACAAAAATAATAAACATAAATATTGAAATATAAAATATTGTTCCAAACATAAAACCCGCAGCACCTTCAGAACTTAAACGACCTTGACATGTCATTCGAAACTTGTCTAAATCTTCTTCTTTTATGTTCCACATTCAGTTTTTCACCTTCTATACAGTTTAAATAATTTTCATTCACTAAAATCCCATTACATTCCTAATTTTTCAAGTACATTCATCTTTGTGTAACTAAATTTAGATAATCTTTTATGTATATCATCACTACATTAATTACCGTACATAATCAGAATGCTTTTGATAGTTCAAATAGCCTTCTTTCTCCTCAAAAGCTCTAAATATTCTTCTCTCTTTCACTTAAGCATATTCCTCATACTCTATTTTTGTTTCCCCCGAAACTGCACTCACTTAGTAAAAACGTTACTGTCATCACAATTGTATCGAGATAATATAGCTTTAATTTTATCTTCAGAAAGGTGATAACCTCCCATCAACAATATGCTAGGAGGTTATTACAGTTATTTAAAATTTGTTTTTTATTTTAATGGATTCGATTTTTGCAAATAATAATGTTATTTAATTTGAGAGAAGCGAATACTAAAAACATACTGCTTAATAACTCGTAATTAAGTCTTCACCCTCATATCTAGGGTCTTTCTCAACTTTACCATCTTTTGTTTTGATGACTTTTAGTCTACCTAACCACTCTGCTCCGTTATATGTCTCTTCACTTACCCATACATTATGCTTTTTACCATCTACCTCAACTACTAGTGTGGGGTGTGTAAATATAAATTCCTCCTCTACGTGCCTACCTACAATTTCTGCATTTAACGATGTACCTTCTTCAACTAGTTTACTATTTTGATACCCTTCGATAATAGGTAATCCAATAAATACAAAGAATATGAGTCCAAATACGATTACTTTCTTCTTTGTACTCCATTTATTCTTTTCTTTCAATTCCTTCTGTCTCGCTTCTCTTTCTTCGCGTTCATCCAAACTCTCATTTAAAGCATCTTCCCATGCCTTAATTTCCGCTTCGATTTCTGCTTCAGCTCTTGCTAGTTTTTCTAATTGTTCATCGGTTGCTACCATCTCATATGACTTATCTCCAACCAAACGAATTTCAGCACCATTTTCTTTTACTTTTCGCAAGTCTTTTTCTGTACAATTAAACTCTCGAATGATTTCCCCTTGTGTGTTTACCAGTCTAACGTAAATGCTTTTTTTCTCCTTCTTCTTAAACATCTGAACTCCCCCTTATTTGTTTCCTATCATAGATAACCCTATTGCAATTAAGATAAAGAAAACGATAATAAGGAAAGTCTTCCCTTTGCTTACTTGTGTTGTAGAACCTTCCAAGACAGCCCATATAAAATTTGGAAAAGAAGAATACCTAGGAGAATATAAACCAACTTGTTGCTACTCTTCTTTAGTGGTTATTCTTCTACTATCGGTTTTATCTGAACTGCTTCTTTTCTTATTTGTTTCGGTTTCTTTTTCTTGCGTCTATGATTCATTCAACTGACTCCTTTTAGAATAACTTTTTCCTAACTATAAAAATACCGAAATATCCCATTTTCATCATATAGGATAAAATGATTTATTTCTTCACAAATAGATTTCCACCATAAAAAACAGTCTATGACTATTATTTACAAATGTTATTTCAACTTTTATTTTATTCTTTTTCTATTCGCTATAAATTCTTGACGTTCTTTTTCATGTTGTTCCCACGTAATACTAGATATTTAGATTCTTATTCAATCAAAAATAGACTTTCCTCTTTCCATGTTGGAAGAGGAAAGTCTATTTATTTCTAAATATATTATAGCCCTTGTTTTATTAATAATTGTTACTTATTATTTTCAGCCTTGTTCTTTATCGTTTTTACAAATTCATTTCGCCATATTTTAAAATTATGAGCAAATTTTCCTTCAATAGAATTTTTATACCCTTCAAATTTCACTTCTAAAATATCAAAGTCATTGAATAATTTATATGTCTCTGCCGTCAAACCTACTGGGTGTAATACCCCACCATAATCATAGAAAGTGTCTTCATCGAGAAGTATTCCTCTTGTAGTAATTACATACTCTACATCTTTTTCTTCCTCAGTACTCAACCTCACTACACTTCCTAAAGGCAAAACTTTCTCCATATAATCTTTCATATTAATTCACCGATCCTTTTAATACGATAATTTTCTCTTCTATTTTTTGTCGCCTTTTTTCTAATTGGCGGATACGATCAATAAAAGCATCACGTGTTTTACCTTGCAAACTATTATCAATACTACTTTCTAATCTTCTAATATCTCCTGTCAAAGATACAGCTGCTTTTTCAAGTTGCATAACAACGTTAATAATTTGATCTCGCCCACCACTGTCCGGAAATGTACTATGAACCCTCGACATTATCATATGTAAATCCATCCTCATACCCCCTTCCTTAACATTTATCAATAATAAGAAACCGAAGCTAACTCTTCATCTTTTGCTATCATAGAAATTACCGCATCTGTTACATCTTGACTTAACTCTTTTAAATCATTTGAAAGTTCGTTCACATCTCTGGAAATCTCTACTAATAATGAACGATTTAATCCTCTACTACCATCATTCATAAAATAGTTTAATAATGATTGGCGATGGCTTCTTACATAATCTCCAGCAATTGAAGCAATATTTGTATCAATTTCAAAGTCACCTTTAAATACATCTAAAATATCTTGAACAAGAGAAGATGCTACTTCTTTTGCAATTGCTATAATTTCATCACGGGATAAATAAAGAATGATGCATCCTACTAAAAAATCTACAGCTGCGTTAAATACTGATTCTAACACTTCAAGTACCTTTTCCTTACATTTTGCTAATTTATTCTCTATCCAATCCACAGCCGCATTCACCTGATTTCTAACTTCTTGTATAACTTCCTTACTAAATTTCAAAGCTTTTTTTCCTGTTTCTACACCTATACTTGCTATTTTTGTTGCTAGAGCACTAGTATCTCCCACTACTGTTATTGCAACTAGAATTGCACTGACTGGGGTTCCATTTACCACTAAATCCACTACAACTTCTTCTGTTGTACTTAATGTTTTTTTTCCAGTGATTCCTTTATATAGGTCCCCAGCAGATTCTGATATTTCTAAAAAACCAAATTTCCAATCAAATCCTGTTTCGCTAACCTTTTTCAATTTATCTATTGCTACATTCCCATTCCTAGAATAAAATTTTGGATCATATAAAAAAGAATGCCCTTCCCCATTTTCCATTTTATAAACCTGTCCAGGTATTACAAAATCTGCGGCCTTAATGGCGCCATACAAAGGATCATATTCATTTATAAGACTGCGGCAATTTTTCATATTGGTCCCGTATCCGTACTTAACCACATCTTTATTTAAAACAGGCGCAGGATTTAAAGCTAATACGTTTATATTATCTTCTTGATGTCTTAATGCAACTGTATTCGCTGCTCCGCCACCTAAGGAGTGCCCTAGTAAAGTTATCTTCTTTCCTTTATTCTTCGCCTTGACTTTTTCATAAAATTTTTCTGCTTGACTATACTGAAATTCCGCTAATGACCCCAATATAGGTGAATTAGTTAAATTATGTAGCCCAATTGCTCCATCGGTTGCTAAATCACCTATTTGGCTCGGTTGGGTTCCAACGTATACAATGAAAATTTCATGCGTGTTTCTATCCTCTAAAGCATATGCCCCAAATCCAGTTACTGAATGAATATCATCAGAAGCTATAAGATTAGCATTAAAGTTGTCTTGTAACTTCTGTTTATTTATTATTGGATCAGAATTATTATATTTTTTTTCTTGTGCATTATAATCATAAATATCTTTTGCCGATAATCTTAATTTTCCTACATCACTACTTAATTTATAATCTTCCTCATTCACCATATTCTCCCCCTTATATATTAATGGCTTTCTTTAAATTTCTTTTCATATTGTAAGTAATCTTTTTTTGATTTCCGATTATTTTCTTCTTTATTATGTAAATATGTTGTTATTTCTTGATCATGCCTAATCATATTATTTTCTTCATTTCTTTGTTTATAGCCTATCGAAATTGTTATCTCTGTTATTTCCATCGGATTTTCCTTTGTATCCTTAGCAGAATTAAATTCAATTAGTAGTGTTGCATAACTAAACTTCTCATACTCTAATCCTAAATTCCCATTAAATATCTCTTTAAATTGAATTTCTGATAAATTATAGCTTATCGTAGCTGGTTGGCTGAAGCTTTTTTTATTCACATTTGGTTTCAATTCTTTTATTCCTTGCACTCTATTAAGCATTAATTTTATATTAGACATATCTTTCCCTCGATTTGAAGCTTCTAGCTGTCCATTTTCGTATCTTATATCTGACTTGAATACAACTTCTTCTTTATATTGTGGGTTGTCACTATGTTTTTCATCCTCAACTGGAGTATTGACTTTCTTTTGTGCCTCACCAAAAAGAATATTATCTTTAATACTATAAATACCTTGCGTTGTTTGATAAACTACTCCTATTTGCTTATTATTATCCTCAATAAAAGTGCTATCCCTAACCTCTTCTTTCACATAAGCATACCCATCATCACTTGCAGACATAACAGTCTTCATGTCCCCTTCATCCAATGCCTTTACTAATCTCTCATACTCTATCTTTGTCTCCCCAAAACCACATCCACTTAATAAACTTGCCACTATTGACACGACTATCATCACCTTAGCTTTCTTCTTTAATTTCATACTGTCACCTCGTTAGTTACTCTAGGCATTTTTAGTTTCATTATGTTCCCTTTTTGATAGTAATACACTTCATCTTTACCTAATGGCGCTTCGTTGCTTATATATTTTATGTTGAAGATACTTTGATCATTTAATGGCATTGCGATAATTGCTGCTGTTAGCTTACTTCTCATTTTCATAGGTAGAGCTTCACGATTTCGGTCCATGTAGTCGTGGTGACCTGCTAATACAAAGTAAATGCCTACTGTACGAGATAGATCAATTAAAGTTGCTGCATCCTCCATTTCTAAATAAACAAATTTACTAAACTCTTCAACATTTGTCATGATAATGAGTTGTTTTGTGAATGCAGGAATTTCTCTACCTTCTTGTCTTGCTTGCGCTAATTCAAGAGCTCGTTCGCGAATTACTTCCATCCAATACTTCGCATGCATATTGATTTCATTTTCGTCTACAATGTAGTGCGTCAC
Source organism: Bacillus cereus group sp. MG1 (assembly GCF_040460035.1). NCBI lineage: Bacteria > Bacillati > Bacillota > Bacilli > Caryophanales > Bacillaceae > Bacillus > Bacillus cereus group sp. MG1. The sequence goes on from NZ_JARVGY010000001.1 coordinate 507,220, forward strand.
ATTATCTTTATATTGAACGAAACTATACTCTGCTGTATCCACTAACGTCACACTTTCAAAATAATCTTTATTCAATTGAGATAGGATGCTAGATACAATTTGTTTTCTCATACTATCATCTACACTATAAATCATTAAATGATCATTCCCTGCAATATCATGAGCTACAACTTCTACGTTTGCAAAATCAAGCCCCATTGGAATTCTTGCTGCTTGTAGGGCTTTTGTAACCTCTTTATTTTTACGATAAGTAGCAATATCAATAATTTCTGGCATCATTGGAATTGCCTTCGGACGTTCTCCATCCCATTCTCGGTCCATATCATTTGCTTCTTGTTGTAATAATTGAATTTGCTGTAATTCATCTTCTGCTTTCGTAGGTAATGCAACCTGGAATAATGTAGGAGATTCTAGTTTTATTAACGCTCTTCCTGCTGTTTCTTCCACTTTTATATCAGATCTCCCTACAATACTAGCTACTTCACTTTGATCAATCATATATAGACAAGTTTGAATTTTAATATTATTGTACAATTGAATTCTAAGTGCATTTTGTCGCCCTGCACTAATTAAGGTATGAATTCCTAAACTTGCACCATCTCGGACAATTTGCATAATTAGCATTTCAAAGCTTTCATAGAACTTCGCTTCTTTTACTGCATCATAATTGTCGATCGCAATAATAATATGTGGTATTTCTTTCCCACTTGCCTTTTCATACATTTCAATATTTGCAACGTCATATTCACTTAATAATCGTTTACGATTTTTCATTTCTTGAGTTAATCTTTCAACAAACTTTAAACATTTTTCAGATTCATCAATCGTAATCGTATCCGCTACATGAGGTAATCCTTTTAAAGGTAGAAGACCATTTGTTCCAAGGTCCACTAAATACACATGCAAATGCTCCGGACTATGCTGGCGAGCTACATCCATAATGACTGATTGTAAGAATGTTGATTTTCCGTAGCCTGGACTTGAGAAGACCGCTACGTGTCCGTCTTTACTAATATCTAATGTTAATGGTGTTTGTGATTGTAATTCAGGCTGATCTAGTAGACCAACTGTTGCTTGTAATGGTTTCTTTTCTTTCGTCCATGCTTCTTTGAACTGAATAGCGTGTAAGTCTTGTAAATATACGCTTTCTGGAAGTGGTGGTAACCACGGTCTAGCTAACGCTTCAATTTCATTTATTTCTGCGTAATCGTGAATGTAGTCAATAACAGCATCCAGTTCAGATGGTACGCTTATTACTTCTTTACTGCTACCAAGTCCACTTAAGTCTTCACTTAATATTTCATATTGTCCTAGATCATTTATTGCATAGATTGTTGCGTCTAAATGTTCTTTATCCTCTTTGTTTTCTACATAGTCTGCTCCGCTCCAAGCTGATTGGAATAGTTCATAAATTTCATTATTCCCAACTTGTAAGTAAGCACGTCCTGGTAATGTAATTTCAGCAGCATCTGGTGTTTTTAAAATTTCATTACTATCTGATGTATTTTGCACTTTTAATGCTAGTTTGAATTTCGAGTTACTCCAAATTTGATCATCTACAACACCACTCGGTTTTTGCGTAGCTAATATTAAATGGATTCCGAGCGAACGACCGATACGCGCTGTTGAAACTAACTCTTTCATAAATTCTGGTTGTTCTGACTTCAGTTCCGCGAATTCATCACTAATTAAAAATAGATGCGGCATCGGTTCACTTACTAAGCCTTCTTTATACAGTTTTTGATACTGATTAATATGGTTTACATCATTTTCCCCAAATAAGCGTTGTCTTTTTTGCAATTCAGCTTTAATTGATGCGAGCGCTCTCATACTTTGTGCTCCATCTAAGTTCGTAATTGTTCCTAATAAATGCGGTAAGTTTTTGAATAAATTCGCCATTCCGCCGCCTTTATAGTCAATTAGTAAAAAGGCTACTTCGTACGGGTGGAAATTGACTGCTAGAGATAAAATATACGATTGTATAATTTCCGATTTACCTGAACCGGTTGTACCTGCTATTAATCCGTGTGGTCCGTGTGCTTTTTCGTGTAAGTTTAAGTTTACGATATCTTCTTTACCACGTAATCCAAGTGGTACAGCTAAAGATTTATGCGCTGCATTTTTCTCCCAACGACTTGTGATATTCAGTTCTTTTACTTTTTCAACGCCGTACATTTCTAAAAATGTTACGCTTTCTGGAATACTATTTTTTAAGTTTTGCAAATGATTTAATGGTGCTAATGCCCGTGAAATATCTTCTAAATTGAACCCTTTCGGTACGTGATTTAGTTTAAATTGACGGTTAACAAGCTCTCCTTGCTCTAAGATGATGTTCCCTTGTTTTGCATCTCTTATATCTATTACCGTTTTCACATGCTCCGGTAAACTTTGCATAACATCTTGTACAAATACAAGTGATACACCTAATTGACTCGGATCATCATTAAAGAATTCCATAACAACATGGTCTAATATTAGTTTTTCATCTGTAATGAGAACGACATAGTGCGGTGCAAAGTACATTTTTTCATTAGTAGAACTTTTTTCATCTAGTTTTAATTTTCGTTCTTTCAATATTTGATACAAACTATTTAACACTTGATCACGGCTACGATCATGGTATACAAATCCACGTACATTTATATCGCGAACACTTCCATGAGGTAACCAGCGCATCCAATCCCATTTTTCTTTTTCTTCTTCCGGAAAAATAGTAATAAACTGCAAGTCATAATAACTATGGAATAAAGCCGTTTGTGCAACTAATAATTGTAATTGCTCTAACACTAAAGAGCGTTGGCCAATATAACCGACTGGTCCATTCATTAAATCTGTTACAACTGGTACATCTTCCAATGATAGATAACGCTGTCTTAGTTCACGTGCTATATCGATTAATTCATCTTTCGTTTGACTAAATTCTTCTTCATTAAATTGAATTTCAAAACTCGTATTAGCTTGTCCTGTTCCAACGCTAAATGTTAAGAAATCATGATGTAACATTGTTTTTTCATAAATTCTAGGATTTACTTGAACTGCCATATTACGTATTACTTCTACATTTGGATTGTGATAATGTAATGCGTGACGCTGTTTTTCACTTTCTGCATGTAAATCTTTCGTTTTTTGTTTTATATACTCTCTATAGCTTTTATCTCGTTCAACAATGTCGACTTTATATTGCTTCAAATTTTTAATATACGATGTGACAGAAACAATGATTGTTACTAATGTCATCGCAATCGATGCGATAATAAACATTCCATATTTCATGAAAATAGCAAGTAATACAGTTACGACAATCATGACAAGTGAAGGTGCAATGATTCTTGCTAAATGCTCCGTTGGTTTTGATGGCATACTTGAAGGCTTTGCAATTGTCATTTTCTCTTCTGGTTCACGGTAAATAATACGTGGTGAACGATGATAGTCTGGATAACCACTTTGATAATTCGTTTCTGATTCTACTAAAATAGGTAACGCAGATTTCACTTTATCTTCTGAAGAAAGTACTTGAATGTCTTCACTACCAATCTCCAATAAAATACCATCAAAATATAATACGTCTCCTGATTCCAACATAACGCTATCTTTTAACTTCGTATAATTATGAAATACATCCCCGCCATACACGTTCACTTTAAAAGAATCGTACAACGTTTCGCGAGATAGCATTAAATCTACACTAGTCCCGGTAATAGAAATATCATCGTAATCGTTTTGACTCACTGTAAGAGAATGTTTCGTTCCAATATCAAACACTTTAGTTGTGCCAACAATAGATATAAAGATTTTCAAGCTCACATCTCTTGTTTTCCCAATCTCAATTTCCTTATTGAATTCTATTAATTGATCCTGTACCATCCAAGCATTTACTTCATTATTCCACTTTAACTCTACTTCTTGTTCTAAACTTGGATTCGTAATATCATTTGTCCACTCTTTTCCAATCGACACTATTGATTGCTCATTTGGATGTAATGTGCACTTATATATTTTGTCTCCATAAGTCAATACTAATAGTTGCTCCATCCGTGTTCACTGCTCCTTTTCAACTGTCTCATCAAGTGCTTACTCTTTTTTCTCTGTGTCCGACAAATTTTTATCGTTTGATGAATTGCCATATTTCTTTTTATATTCATCTAATTGTTGCTCATATGTTTTTAACTTTTGATCACGTTCTTCCCCTGATAAATCCGGATTATTTTTCAGTGATTCAATTTGTTTAACAAGGCCGTACATAATAAGCTGAGGATCATCAAGTGTCTTAGCTAAATCTAATGATTTATCAAAATTACCTTTTCCGTTATACATCCAATACAGCAAATACTTTTCATCACTTTTCAAACTAATGTTTTTCATAATCGATTTCTTTTGAGCTTCACCTAGTTTTTCAGCTGTAATGTATGCAAATGCTAACTCATATTTAGATGCAATCGGTAATGATTCAAACTCCTCTTCATTCAATTGCGTAATGACTTTGTCATAATCAGTTGCTATGAAACTTGCATTTGCTTCTAACAATTTATTTTGATAAGGAAATTTTATAAAAGTGAAATATATTAAAGGAGCAGCTAAAATAACTGTCGCCGCTATGAAGGAAAAAGCTAAGTATTTAAATGATTTATAGCTTTTTTTAGGTACTAACTGCATATTTTTTTCTGTTTTTGTTTGTTCCTTCTCAAAGCTGTCATCAAGAAACTGCAGTAATGCATCTAAGCTTTCCATTTGAGCAACGGTCTGTTCAAATGTTGTTTCTTTTGCATCTTTTAGTAACCCAGCATACAAATCATCAAAGTTATGTTTTTGGGAGAATAAAGCAATAATTAGACACTTATATTGTGTTAAAAATTGCTCTTCTAATAATGGGGTTGGCGGAACAATATCTCGAATTCCTCTATGTATAATACTTGGTATTAAATTAGCATTAAAAACTATATTGTCTGGATGTAAAAAGAACGTGATTCGTTTATTTAAATATTTACGAAACTGCGCAACATTCCGAAGTAGTCTTAATTTCTCATTTCTTCCAAAACGGCTAAGATCGTCCCACTTATATAATTTTTTATCTACTTGATATAGAAACGTAAACATATCATCCGTTTCTTCTATTGTTAATAGTACAAATTCAGATGATTCGCCCGTAATTATATCGAATTGACGGAAGTCTTTTATACGTGTTTGAGATTTGGTCATCTCCAATTTCCAATTTTCTTTTTCTATTTGAAATTGATAGTTCATTGCATCAATTTGAATTATTTTTTCCGTCATGTTTATCCTCTTCTCCTTTTCTTTATAACCCGTAATAACTTATTTTCAAATAACTAAAAGTAAAAAATATTCTTTATAAAACTTGCAAAATATCTCCATCTGTTATTTGGTGATCAATTAAACGATCATTATCTGTTAAAACAATTGACTTATTTTTCACTTTAATTACAAAATGTGAACCTTCATGATTATCAATCTTTAGCGTATCTAATAAGTTTTTTAATAAATATTTAATAGATTGATGATTCGGAATACGCAAATCATATGTATTTCCATTCCATTTACTAAAATCTACTGTCACATTGATATGTGTTTGTATTGCCATCACTTTACCTCCAACTTTTACGAAGAACCGTATAAATACCGATGCAAATAAGTAGAATGCCGCCGCCAAATAATAATATTATTGTTATACTAATTGGCTCTTCATTCATTGTTTCATTACTCGCTACTTCATCTGCACTTTTTCTGACAATGTATTCACTGCTAAATAAACTATTTTTCGTATCTTTAACACTATTATTCTCTTTTGGTTTTGTAAAAAGAGAATCTCGCAAAGCTTCCATATCTTTTTGTTCTTTCTTTTTCTTTTTCTCAATTTCTTCCTCTATATCTTTGTTAAATAACTCAATCGATGCTTTATCTAATTCTGTTTCCTTATGTTCCTTTTTATTTTTTTCTTGGTCGCTTTCTTCAAGTCGATCCACTTTAAACTTAATCTTCCCATCATCACCAAGATAACTGTCAGCCGCGCTCCTTATCGGTAGCGCGACAAACAGTAAAAGGATAGAGAGAAATGATAACTTAGCCACTATGCTCCATTGTTTGATCATTTACTTCTTTTTCCTCCCATTTCTTATGCCATACAAATAGATTACTAACCAATCCAATAATGGCAATTACAAACAATACGACAAAAATAACTTTCCCAGTATCTTTACCACTAATAAAATCATTTAGAAAACTTTCTATATACTGAAGCGGTGAGAATTGACGTATCTTTCCGACAGACGACATTTGATCTACTTTACTTCCAACTGCCTCAGTTAAAAATAGGTACATGCTTAAAAATACTAATAGTATAAACATTCCTACCATTTTTATTTGTCGTAATAAGTAGGTTGAGACCAATACAAACGCCATCATAATAAATGTGATGAACGCAATCCATAGTAAACTTTGATCCTGACCGAACTTTAAAAGACGCCCAGAAATGATACCTATACTAATCCCTTCCACAATTGATATACCGAAAGCTACTACTGTAGTTGGTACATTCATATCAATTAATGAGAATTTCTCTTCAAAATGATCTGATTGCATTCGTTTCTTTTCTTGATTCGCAATTGCGTATGCTGTAAATAATGCAACAATGAAACAAGTTAATACAATTAAGTACGGTGTAAAAGCATTACCTGCTGCAATTACTCCATCATTTTGCTTTTGAACTGGACTAGCTAAAAAGTCATATAGCATCTCATTTTGACGATCTCCAATACGGCTATTCGCTAAAATTTTCGTAAAGTTTTTGGAGAATGATTTATCATCTTCCATTTTCTTCGTAAAGTCATTTAATAATAGATCAGCTTTTGAAACAATTGTCGTTCCGCTGTCTTGAATTTCTTTTGCTTGTCCATTAATTTGATCAAATGTTTTATATACATCGTCTGAAGTTGCTAAACTATGCTTCGAACTTTCGACCAATGACTGACTTTGCATCATTAATGATTTAATACCAGAATCTAACGATAAAATAGCTGTTTGCTCACCAGCATGATTTGTTGTTAATACTTGCTGCTCTTCAACTAGCTTTAAGCTATTCTCACGCCATTTCGCTAAACCTTTTACATACTCTCCTAAATTTTCATTCATACTAGTTGCTTGTTGCGTCGTTCCATTTAATTTCTCCGCTAGTAGCATAGAATTTTGATCCGCACTAGTAATAGATTGTTGATAAGAGTTTATTTTTTGTTTTAAACCTGACATATCTTGCTTTATTTCTGTAGTAATACTTGATGAAACAAGATTTGAAATTAAATCAATTAAACTTTGTTTATTTAATACGTAGTACAAAGATTGATCCGTCGCAATTGCATCTAAACTTCCCTCTTCTAACTTAGGACCTACATCTTTCGTTCTTAAATCAATCCCATAATACATTTCGTAAAGGCTCATTAAACCTTGATAACTTTCGACTGTATCTACTGCTTCTTTTATTAATACACTAGATATATTTTTTGTTAATACTTCTGCTTTTTGATGTACTACTTGATTCGTTGTACTTTCAGTAACTTTACCGTTATCTTTCCCCGTTCCGCCTCCTGGGTTTCCTCCGGTTCCGTTGTCTGTTCCCGTTCCGCCTCCTGGGTTTCCTCCGGTTCCGTTATCTTTCCCCGTTCCGCCTCCTGGGTTTCCTCCGGTTCCGTTGTCTGTTCCCGTTCCGCCTCCTGGGTTTCCTCCAGTTTCGTTATCTTTCCCTGTTCCGCCTCCTGGGTTTCCTCCAGTTCCGTTATCTGTTCCCGTTCCGCCTCCTGGGTTTCCTCCAGTTCCGTTATCTTTCCCTGTTCCGCCTCCTTGGCTTCCTTCATTATTGCCTGTTGTGTTTTCCATTTTTTTGATAATAGGCGTTTTAGCATTGTGTACTAACGGCATTATGCCATACTGTGATTTATGAACCACATTTTCCACCTTGCTATTTTCCGTTTGTGTTCCTTTATCTTCTTTGTTAGGTTTTTCTTTTTCAGGACTAGTTTCTTTTTTATGAGTCCCACTCAATTCCCACTGCCACATTACAGGAGAGAAAACATCTATATTGATGTTTGGATCTTTTAACTTCACATGCAGATCAATCTTTATATCCCCTTCATTACGAGGAGCTATTGTAATTTCTCCTGCTTCGCTTTGAAGAAAATCACTTGTACGATCCTCACCATCAATATGTAAGAATCCTGTACTTCCATCTAGTTTAAATTCTTCTGGAATCTTTATCTTCAAAATTTGCGGAGATTCCATTTTAATTACTTTCGCAGTATCACTAAATGTAATTCCCTCTGTATAAAGTCTATCCTTTACTTCTTTAATAGCGTTTCCTAAAGATATTTTATTTACAGGATCATAATAAAAATTATTTTCTTTATTATATTTTTTTGTAAATTGAATTACATTTTGCAGTTGTAATTTCGTTGTATCTGGCAAATCACTTTGACCGATTTCTTCCATGTTTAAACTAGGTAATTTCGCAATTAAATTCTCGATTTGTTTCTTTATTCGAGCATCTGGTTGTTTCATTAATGTATTTATGAAGATTTCTTGCTTTCCATCATTCGACATAGATTGCTTTAACTTCTTAATTACCGTCTCTTGAATATCACTTTCTAACTTTCCTGCAAGTTCTGTATCATATTCAGATACTTGTTTTTTTACATCTGCTAAATATTTTTGAATCGCTGCAGCATCAGTTAAAATATTCGGTTCTTTCTCTGAAAACGTAAATTGATTTGAAATAATTTTATTAGCGGATTCCAATGCACTTAATTGCTTTAAAGCATCGCCTGTATTCATATCATTCATATATTGATTGAATTGATTTGTGAAATTATTCGCTAACAAATTGTTATCAGTTTGCATTTTTTGAAAGTTATTAAAACCATCTAAGTACGTACTGTTAGATTTATTCCCTTCATCTAACGCTTGACCGAAACCTTTTAAAACATCCTGAAATCCTTTGAAACTATTAACAGAAACACCTGTATAATCTTGTACTGTTTTAAATTGATTTGTGTAATTTGCTAACGGACTATGTATATCTTTTTTATACATAGTTGTTTGAACGTTTCCTTTTTCAATTATTTTACCTATATTATCTTGTGCACCTTGTAGCTTACCGATAATACTCGCAAAATAAACGTCGATTATTTGCTTATTGAAATCTTCTAAAATAACAGAAGCTGTATTTTCTGCCTCAGCTTTCAAATCCTTATTCCCAGTTGCATTTACTTTGTAGTTTAACGTTAATTTCTCTGGAATCTCTGAATCAATCGCAACTGCCTTCCTAGAAAAATCATTTGGAATAACAATCATCATATTGTAATTATTATTTTTCAATCCATTTTCCGCTACCCCGCGGCTAACTACGTACCATTCTTGTTTCGTATTTTTATTTACATTTTTAACAAATTGATCTCCAAACGCTATTTTATTGCCCTCAAATACAGTGCCCTGATCTTCATTTACCAACGCAACTGTCATTTTTGGTGTAGTATTCTCATTAGCTTTCTTAACATTTTGATTTAATGCTAAATAGGAGACCCCTGTTGATAGTACAAGAGCTAAAATAATAAACAACAAGATGCTCCATTTGAACTTTTTCACTACTTATCACTCCTGCGACTGCGAGTCTATCTAATGAAAGACTTCGTATCTTACTCTAGTTTTAAAGTAATTTAGCCATACAACGTATGGTTGCATGGCTAAATTATATATTTCTGTTTATCTGTCTTATTGTAGACCGAAATTACGAGAAAGATCTTCGTCATGTCTAGCAACAGCTTCTGCAGTTTTATTAAGCTGCATATTAATTTCTTGTAATAGCTGTGCGAAGTTTTGTACTTTTGGCTTTAATTGATTGAACTGTTGGTCAAAACCTTCGAAAGCACGACCTTCCCATTCTCCTCTTAATTCATTTTGTAAGTTTTGTAGTTGACGTAAAATGTCCTCAATTTGATTTGCACCTTGTCCATATCGAGTCGCTTTCGATTTAAGCTCCTCTGGTGACATACGAATTTGTCCTGCCATTATTAAATCCCCCTTAAAATTAAAAAATAGTAAAATTAACCAATAATCAATTCTACAAATTGATTATATCAATAATTTAAAAATTTCTAAACAAAAAAATGATATTTTTCCAAAATTTCTCTTTTGCTATAATAACGATATATTGTATAATACTAATTTATTTGTTTTTTAAGCACACTCTATAAATCTACTATAAAATAAAGGCAAACCATCTATTTTATACTTATTCGCTTTAAATTCCAGCGATAAAGTAGCCACTAAATCATTATTTTCTCTTCTCTCATTCAGACTATTCTACTCACTTCAAAGTCATAATTACCTGCCTTTCAACAAACCCAAACTCTTCGTACATCTTTTTTGCAAAATTCCCAGTAAATACATTCAACCTAATTTCTGAATATTCCTCCTTTAATTCCTTAATACCAGCTTCCATCAGTTCACGCGATAATCCTCTCCCGCGATATTCTGGGAAAACGTACAATTCATATATAAATCCAAGTTTTTCACGAGAAAAATAGTCTGTATTTTCCCCTATTAATATCCATCCCATTACTTTATTTGCTTCTTTAATGATTAAATAATACGCTCCTTTTTCTACAATCGGCTTTGTAATTTCAATCGCTTTCTCTGTACTTAATTGACAATTTCCTCTCGTCCCTTCAAAAAGCGATTGAGCCGTATATTTTAATATTTCATTGGTATCTTCTTGATTCGCCTTAATTATCATTTTTCACAACTCCCCTTGAATAATAGGCATTACTATCGCTTGTTCAAGATTCTCCGCTTCCATAACAATTGCCGTTAATCCTTGTTCTGTACTTGTTTCATGAAGCTCTCCCTTCTCCCAAAACACAGCTTGTCCCGCCTCTACCTTTATCTTTTTTTTATTTGCCCCACATACATATCCTGCTCCGTCCACAATAAGAAGCAGTTGAGATACAACTGCTTCATGATTACCGATGATTCCATTCTCGTGTAAATGCATAGCACCGATATGTATATTCCCTCTATGGTTTACTATTTTCGACATGATGAAATTAGATTGAAATACTGATAGGTGCTTTCCTACTTTTTCACTAAAATCAAAAATTTTCATTGCTAGTCCTCCTTATACATATAAAACCATCCTTACTGTCTGCATCATATGTCCTTCAAAGTCTTCTTCAAATTGCTCTAATTCAGCAAAACCTTTCGCTTCATAAAAGCGTTTTCCTTTTTCATTTGCTGCTTCTACATGTATGTACAATTTACGTATCCCATTTAATTCCTTAATCCCTCTTTGTAATAAAGCACTTCCAATCCCTTTTCCTTGCTGATCTGGTAACAAATAAATCGCACCTAATTCCGCTTCATTTTGTAGTCTAACAGGTGAAAAGTTCGCAAACCCTATTACTTCTCCTTCTTCTTCCGCAACGAATAAATGCGTATTTTTAAGACGATATTTCATTTTTTCATCAGAATATGCCTCGTCTAAAAAACTGTCTTGAATTTCTCTTGGAATAATGCCTTCATATGTATCATGCCAAGCTATTTTTGCTACTGATTGTACAGCATGAATGTCTTCTTGCTTCATTTCTCTAATTATATATGTCATCTCGATGTCTCCATTCTCTTTAAATTATATTCTGCTAATATACTAGAAGAAACGGCAAAACCATTTTCATAATTCACCTTAATTAATTTTAATTTCTCAATTGAAGCTGTTGCAAAATCAAACTTTCCATAAATATATTCCATTACACTTAAAAACTGCTTTGTATGTAATCTATTTGCAATTGTACAATGCGGAACCCATTTTCCCGGTACGTAATATGAATTGGGGTTGTCATGAAAAGTTTTAAAATAATCATGATAAGAATAATGAAGTTTTAACAATTCATCGGTAACGGTCGGCGCTAGAAAGACCGTTCCATTAGTAGGAAAAATTCCAACAGAAAGAAAAGTTACTGCGTCCATATTTTCTTGAATAGCTACAAACTCCCCTAGTTTCTCAGTATACAAATGAACATCTAACTCATTATAATCCGCAATCGTTATATGAGGTTCTACTCCAGCTAGTTGATTTGTTCCAATTACATTTGTTAATTCATTTTGCAGTTCTGTAATTTTATTAGTAAACACACGATCAAATGTAGCAATAATAGCGTACAATCTTTCTCACCCCTTCGTTACACATAGCGCTTCCCATTCTTCACGAATCATGCCCATTCGAATAGAATCATAGTATGTTCCGTTATAATAACGACACTTTCGCATTCTACCTTCTAAGCTCATTCCTATTTTCTCCGCTACTTTCATCATTCGTTCATTACCAGACCAAGTCGTGATTCCTACTCTACCAATCTCCATTTTTTCAAATAGCAAATCTCTATATAATGTCAATGTTTCTGTACCGTATCCACCATTCCAGTATGTTGGGTCATAAATCACAAGCCCCATCTCTAACCAACGCGTCGGTTTGTATTCCCAATAAAACCCAACTGTCCCAATGATTTGACCGTTATTTTCTATAATTAAATTGGATAGCGGTTCTTCTTTTAAACGAGTTTGCATCTTTTCCTTATAGGATGAGTATTCTTGCATTGAAAACGGAAAATACGGTGCATCCCATTTTTTCCATTCTGGATTTTCTTCTTTAAACACGAGATTCCATAATGTTTTTATATCTGATTCTTCAATTGTACGAATTGTTACTTTATCCCCTTTTACTATTACGCTATTCATAATTTCCTCCTACACTCCTCTTTATTTCATATATAATTATAATATTTTTTCTGAAAAATCAAAACAAATATCATTTATTATATTGTATAATTTTGTTATAAGGTACGAATTATTCATGTAGAAAGCTGGTGATTCAATGAATAAACGATTTAGTATTGCTTTATTTCTTACTATTGTTACGACAAATATTATTCTCTATTTCTTCTTACCATTAAGTATTGTTACGAAATGGGACTTTAATGGAACGCCTACATCAACAATGGATAAAACCACTTTTGTAATCGTAAATATAATTATATGTTCCTTCTTATTCTTTGTATTTTTAGCTTTATCTAAAGCAGCGAGTAACCAGAAATTTCTCCATTGGATCGGCAACACAATGTTACTATTCTTATTTTTTGTCGATATTGTCATCGCCCTCATCGCTCTTGGCTTTTCACTTCCTCTTGATCATTTCATATTTTTAGCATTAGGGCTTTTATTTATATTAATAGGTTATTTCAGTTCCAAAATTGATACGACTAAATCAACCGTTTCATTAGAATGGAATGATAAGCACCTTGAAAAAAGAGCTTCAAATATTAGTAGTATTTCAATGATGATAGCAGGTATTTTTTTAGCGATACTTCCTTTTATCGTTTCTGCTCCCTATAGAGGTTATGCTATACTAGCAATTCTTTTAGGAATGACGCTTATCATTCTGCCAAGTACGATTTATTTACTTATTAAAGACAGCAAGCAATCTACTCCTTTAAAAAAATAGGAGGTTATATCCCTCCTATTTCAGCTTAATGTTTTATTTTTCACTTTTTCTATCTCAACTAAAATCCCTTTCTCTATCCAACCCTCTACGCCATCTTTTTTAATTAAATCATATCCTGAACAGCTATCATCAATGAGAGAAACGATATCTCCCTTCCTAACGCTTATTTGCGCACAAGAAATATCGGTTTTCACTGTATATTCACCTGACTTAAGTTGTTTCATATATTCATTTTTTACAGTGAGCACATTATTCGTTTCCTTTTGTTTACATACGGTGTAATCTTGCATCTTCTCGATAGGCTCTATGTAATAATACGGATATGTCACTCCGCCCTGCATTTCTGAATTCGCATTAAAATCCGCTATTACTTCGTACTCTGGAAAATAGTCTACATATGTATAAGAAAACGTATCGCCCGTTTGTTTCCTCTGAATAATAAATACGTTTAATTGCCCTGCTTCTTTAATTGCATTTCCTCCATCAATTGCAATAATTTCTTTCTCCTTATCAATAACTGGATTATTAGACGGTGCTTCTTCAGAATAGTTCACGACAGGCCAATGACCGACTATTACATACTTATTTGCTTTATGTGATTGATTGAAAAACTCCGGCATTGCTATCGCATTTTTGCGCTCAGTTTCTTTCCAATCTACTCTATCTTCTAGACCGGCATGCACAAAAATATAATCTTCTGTTTCAATCGCTGTTGGCAACTCTGTTAGCCAATATAGTTCTTGTGAAAATTCACTTAACAATGCTTCTTTCACTTCACGAATTGAAGTGCCCTCATGAACTGAAAAAACCAATTGCTCTAGCCATTCATTAAAAATTGAATGCTTCCTCGTACATAAATAATTAATAAGACCAGGATTTTCATTTAGAAGAGCATCAACTAAAACTTCACAATTCCCTTCAACAACGTGAACCTTTGAATTGTTCTTTACAAGATTCATAACGTAGTTTACTACGCCTACGCTATCTCGTCCTTTCTCGCAAAGATCTCCATTAATAATTAAATAATCTTCATCTTTAAAGTTAACTTTATGTAGTGCTTCTTTTAAAAGATTTAATTCTCCATGAATATCAGATATGACAATAACTCTAGCATCATTAGGGATTGATAGTTTCTTTATTTTTTTCAAGTATAAGCGCTCCAATCATCCTCTTTATTAAATTAAAACAATTCGACAAAATACACTATATAACCTTTTCAAGTACATATACCATAACTTACAACCTATTTACGGTTCAATAATAACTTAAAAAATAAGAAGAAGCTGTTCCCAACTTTTGCAGGACAGCTTCTTCTTATTTTTTATAATTCTTTATAAAAAGAATAACTCACCTTATCATACCCTTCTCTTTCATAAAAACGATGAGCATCAATTCTTGAAAATGCTGACGTGAGGACGATAGACTCACATCCGTTTTCCTTTCCCCAGTTCTCTATATACGAAAGTAATACTTTCCCATGTCCTTTTGAACGATGTGCTTCTGCTGTTACAAGGTCATATACGAAAACGTGTTTCTTATTATAAAAGTTCGTACAAATCGCTACACCTGCAAGGCTAACAACTTCATCATTCTCATTACGCAGCGAAAATAGTTTATAATTTTCTTCTTTCATATTTCGAAATAAAGAGCTTGTTTCCTCTTTTGAAAGTTTCATTCGTAATTGCTGTAAAACAGGTAATACTTCATGTAATTGCTCTTCTGTTACTACTTCTTTAACATTCATTTTTAACTCTCCTCTAACTATTTATTTAATTTTCTAAATGTTATATCATTATTATAGAAAGTAACTGCCCTTCACTTAAGTGACAGTTTAAGTGTTTTTTATAAGGCCAGTTTTAAAGGAGAGTTTTATATGGATTTTACTATCCCATTGCAATTACAAAGTAACACACCTATTTACTTGCAAATTTACGAATATATAAAAGCTGAAATTATACAAGGGACTATTTCTGTCGGCACACGTCTACCCTCACACAGAAATTTAGCATCACAACTTAATATTAGCCGCATTACTGTTGAATCAGCTTATCAACAATTATTAGCTGAAGGTTATGTAGAAAGTAAACCGAAACGTGGTATTTTTGTAGCAAATTTCGATATTGACGTTATCCCAAATAAAAAGCCAAATGCAGCAAAGAAGACGAGCAATTTGATAGACGAAAAATTTGAATATGATTGTAGCCAAGGACTTATTGATCAAAATGCATTTCCGATTACAAATTGGAAACGAGCATTACAAGAATCCATACTTACATACGAAAATGCACTATTTGCCAAAGAAGACCCTCAAGGTGAATTCGCTCTTCGAGAACATATATCAACATATTTATATCATTCTCGCGGTGTCCATTCTTCACCTGATCAAATTGTGATTGGCGCCGGAACGCAGCCACTTCTCTGGCTACTACTTCAACTGCTTGGCCCTACAAAAGAATACGGCATTGAAAACCCTGGATTTCACCGTATACACGCAATCATTAAAAGCTGTGATAGACAAATTCATCCCATACCATTGGATGAAAAAGGTATTGATATTTCTAGTTTATACAATACAAATTCCAATGTCGCATACGTTACACCATCACACCAATTTCCACTCGGGATTATTATGCCTTTATCTAGAAGATTAGAATTGTTAAAGTGGGCTAATGGTTGCAGCGGATACATTATTGAAGATGACTATGACGGAGAGTTTCGCTACGCTGGTAAGCCGATTCCTTCTTTACAAAGTCTTGATTCAAATGAACGCGTTATTTATATGGGAACTTTCTCAAAATCTTTTTTACCTTCTTTACGAATGGGATATGTTGTTTTACCACCACACCTTTTAAAAACATATCAAGAACTGCATGGAATTTTCAAACAAACAGTCGCTACAATACAACAACTTGCTTTTGCTAACTTTATACAAAGCGGGAATTGGGAACGTCACCTTAATCGGAGTCGTACACTATATAAAAGAAAACATCATGCGTTAGTAAAATCCATTATGAAAGAAATGGGGGCTAATGTTCAAATTCTTGGCGAACAGTCCGGACTTCATATTGTTTTATGTGTCCATAACAGTATGAATGAAAATGAACTGATTGAATCCGCTAAAAAACAAAGCGTTAAATTATACCCACTTTCTCCATATGATTTCGTGAATGATTTACGTAAGGAATCATACGTATTACTCGGCTTTGGTAGTATTCCAGAAAATAAAATTGAAACGTTGGCTAGATTATTAAAAGACGCTTGGTTTCCTAGTTGCAAGGAAACTTTTTAACAGTGGATTTAACTTGTAACATGTTAACAATTCAACAAAATAAAAAAGAAGGCTGTTCCAAAATAACTTTTTGGACAGCCTTCTTCTAGTTATTCACCTGACCTAGCTTTCCTTCCCGGACGTTTCACACCAGTCGTTTCTGTTGAATAGGAAGCTTCGATTATAGCGGCTGGATCTACAGAGAGAACGAGATCTTTCATTTTCGGATAAATGAATCGGTTTGTAATGCAATAAATGATTCTCTTATGCTCCCCTAAAAAACCACCTTCTCCATGTAGATACGTAACAGATAGTTGCAATTCTTTCATAAGTAAATCGCCTATTTCTTTATTCTTACCAGAAATAATCATAACGCTCTTACCTTGATTAATACCATCTAATATAAAATCAATCATCTTCGTAACAATATAGAAAATTGCTAATGAGAACATCGCTTGTTCGATTGAAAATAAAATGGCAACAAAGATGAAAATAACTGCATTTACTGCAAGTAAAAATGTACTAATCGGTACATTAAAGTGTTTATTCATCCAAACTGCTAACATTTCCGAACCGTCAATTGCTCCACCCATTTTAACAACAATCCCAACACCAATTCCAAACAGTACTCCACCATAAAGTACAATTAATAACTCAGAAGTCGTAATTGCTGGAAATGGTTTTAAATAAATTAATCCGAGTGTTGTAACTACATTCGCATAAGATGTACGGATAAAAAATTTCTTTCCCATTACTTTTGCAGTAAATAATAAAATTGGGATATTAATTCCTAAGAACACACCATAAAGCGGCAATCCTGCGACTTTATTTGCCATAATAGCAATAGCCGTTACCCCGCCATCTACTAATCCATTAGGTGCTAAAATAAGCTCTAATGAACCTGCTACTATAATTGAGCCAATTGTTAATAATACGTATTCAAATACTTTCTTCATTCATTACCCCCAAAACTTATATATTTTCTTAGTATTATTTTAACGTAATTTTACTACTAATTCAAAGGTATCGATTTATATACACAAAAGTTTCTCCTTTATCGCTATTTTTATGTAACACATGTAACGCGTAATACTAAAAACACACTTACAAATTAAAAGTAAGTGTGTTTTTAACATCTATTTAATCTTTACGTACGGCTTCATTTTTAATTTGAATATTTCCTCAACTGCCCTTTGATATCCACCGGCATTTCTAAGCGACTCTCCCACTTTACGACTATTCTCCTTAAACGTCACATCATCCATTACTTTCTTTACAGTCTCACGTAACAATTCAGAAGTTAACTCGTTGCGATTAAGTCTTATTCCTGCCCCTACTTCAGTCAATCGTTTTGCAACGAATGGCTGATCTCCTGTTACCGGAATTACAACTAATGGAACACCGTAATATAACGCTTCACTCGAACTATTCATACCACCATGTGTCACGAATACATCAGCATGCTGTAAAACTTCTAATTGCGGGACATAATTATACAACTTAAAGTTTTTCGGGATATTTTCAAATTGACTTATATTTATCTTCTTACCAACGACTAATACGACTGTCGCATCAACATCTTTAAACGCTTCAAAACATTTTTCATACAAAGCAGGTTGTTCATTAAAAACTGTTCCCATAGAAATGAAAATCACTTTTTCATTTTTTAAATCTTCGGTAGGAAAACTCCCCACTTCTTTTCGAGTAGCAATTGATGGACCTACAAATTTATACGATTCATCAAATACCTCTGAACGTGGCTGATATTCTTTTGAAGTATATACAATCGTAATATCACCAGGATGGTTCATAATATCATACATACTATTACATTTCATTCCATACTGCTTATTCCATCTTTCCATTCCCGCTAAACAAGATTGATATAATGGATCCATTTCATCTACTTGTCTCGCTTCTTGCTCATCATGAAAATTAATGTACTGATTAACAGCAAACGTTGTACAGGATGAAACGCTTGGTAATTGTAAAATATTCGCTATAATACGTCCTACTGGAAAATGATTATCATATATTAAATAATCATATTTTTCCTCTTTTGTTTCTTCTACAATTTGAGTAACAATACGCTCTGATGCTTCAATCATATGAGATAGCATCGTCAAAGGGCTCCCACCTTCATTTACTCGTTCCATAATATTAATTTGAGAGAGAAAATTCTCAAACACTCGGAATTCCGCACCTGTTGCTTCAACCTTCTTTCTATAATCTTCAATACAATAAGAAACAACTGTTTCCCCTCGCTGAATTAACTCACTTACAACAGCTAAAGTCGGATTAATATGACCTTCCCCAGGAAAATTTATTACGAGTACATTTGCCATAACATTCTCTCCTATCCAATTAATATAATAAAATTAACAATTAATTATATTAATTAATTTAAGTCTATTATAAATGAATGCATTCTACTTCTTCATGCTTTTCTCTTCATTTTATTATTGAGAAATATTTTCTATAGTCTACATTATTGTGATTCACAATCTTATAAATGAATGCTTAATTTTACTTTTACTCTTCATAGATTTAAAGATACGAGTCTTACATTCAAGTATTACCACCATTATTTTTAGACAATTCATACAAAAATAGAGAAATATAATATTTTTAATGAATTTTCACTATAAATGTAAGTATGCTTTCAATCTTTTTATCTTTATCCTCATAACACATCATCTGTTATATAATGAATTTATAGAATTTACAGAAAAATAAGCACATGCCTTTAAAAGTGGTTACGAATTATGTCTATTCCTCACTTAGAAGAATATAGACAGCCTTATCGTTATTTATACCGACTGTTATCTGTGCAAGGTAATGTGGAATTAAAAAAATGGTTAAGTCACCCATCCTATTTTTAAATACGAATGAGAGGGAATATACAATGGATATTCAGAAAAAGCGTTCTGTAACAGAAAGTGAAATACAGCAAATGAAGGATTTGGCTTATATTTGTGGGCAACAAGACAATCTTGATTACTCTTCAGATTTACATATCAACTTTTTAAAAAATCGAAATGAAGATTATATAAACGATTTTCTTCTTTATAACGGTACTCAATTAATTGGCGCTTTAAATATGTATGATTTCGAAAGACCAACAAAGCTTGAACTAATAGGCTTTGTACATCCTCATTTTAGAAAACAACGCTTCGGAACTATCCTTTTACAAACTGCAATGAAAGAAATACAAAATAGGGAGACAGATGAAGCTCTTCTTATTATTAATGGGGATTCTATTTCTGGGAATGAATTTGTAAAACATATGAAGTTACCATATTTATATAGTGAATATAGTATGGAGTGCAAAACAAACGAAATTCAAAAAACAACAGATAATAATATACAGCTTACTCTTGCACCTTCAGAATCACTTCTTGATCTTATTAAAATTTCTAGTAAAGCTTTTGGTGATTCAGTAGAAAATACGACTACATGGTTACAAAAAATGATGAATTCATCTTCCCATCAAGTTTACAGTGCCCTTATTGCTGAAAAAGTGATAGGAACAATTACAGTTTCTAAACAAGAGCAATCTACTACACTATCAGGATTCGCCGTTCATCCTTCTTATCAAGGTAAAGGATACGGAAAAGATATTCTTTGTAATATAGTACATACCCTTATTACAGAAGGAGTTTCAACAATTGAATTAGACGTCGAAACGAAAAATATCCACGCTTTAAAACTATATACACAATGTGGTTTTGAAATTAACACGAGGCATGACTATTATAATTTAATTAATTTTTAGGTGAATACATATGTTAAAAAAACAATTTATTCTAATTATGATATTTTAGCAGACATCTATAATAAACATTGGGGACATTTTGTTGAATACTCCCATCCAGCCTCGTTTTACAAGATGCTCTTCCCTACTCTCGTATATTAGATCTTTGTTGCGGGACTGGTCATCTCTGCCGGTGATAGTTTAATTTAGTTGAACTAAAAAGTGTGTTTCACAAAGTTTACTCCGTATTACATAACGAGGGTATATTCGCATTTGATATGAATAAAAAAATAAAAAAACTGAATCGAAATGATTCAGTTTTTTCTTAATATATTTACAACTGCAGTTGTTTCGTCATTTTCTTTATAGACACGCGGAATTCTTCTATCTAGCATACATGTAACTTCATAGTTTATTGTACCTAACATATCCGCTATTTCTTCTACTGCGATATTTTCTTCACCTTGTTTACCGTAGAATACTACTTCGTCTCCTACTTGTACTGGCATCGCTTTTGAAACATCCAACATTAACTGATCCATACAAACACGGCCAATAACAGGTACTCGAACCCCATTAATTAACGCATAGCCTTTATTAGATAATTGACGATTATAACCATCAGCATAACCAATTGGTACAGTCGCAATCCATTCTTCACCAGTTGTTACATACGTATTCCCATAACTTACACCACGATTCTTCTTCGCATGTTTAATATGAGCTACTTTTGATTTTAACGACAACGCAGGCTGTAAAGAAACGACTGAATGATCCACTTCTTTTGATGGATACATACCGTACACTCCTATTCCAACGCGTACCATATTTTGAAATGTGTTACTTAATTCCATTGATCCCGCACTATTTGAACTATGAATATATGGTATTTGAATTCCTAATTCTTTCGCTGTATTAACAGCTTTTTCAAATAAACTTGTTTGCATATTCGTATATGATTTATCGATTTCATCTGCCGTAGAGTAATGCGTAAACATCCCTACTACCTCTACATACTCCATACGGTTTAATTCTTCTAAAAATGGTTTAACTTCTTCTTCTTGTAAACCGATACGACTCATTCCTGTATCAATTTTCACTTGAATTTGTACTTTCTTTTGAAGACGGTTTGCAATTTCATTTATACCATGTAAATCTTCTACTCTATAAACAGTCATCATAACGTCATATTGAATTACATCTTCTACAGCCGCTACTGGTGTGTATCCTAAAATTAAAATTGGTACAGTAATTCCTGCTTCTCTTAATTCTATTGCTTCATCTACAAATGCAACTGCAAGTTGATGTATTCCCGCTTCAATTGCAGCTTTGGCAACTTCAACTGCCCCATGGCCATACCCATTCGCTTTTACAGCAGCCATCATCTTAATTTCTTCATCATTTACATGTTTTTTAAATTCTTTTACATTATGTTTTACAGCATTTAAGTCAATTTCTACAATTGTATCTCTTCCATATTTCAAACTCATTGGTCTAACTCCTAACTCAATAATTGCATTCCATTCTATTTCACGTTTCATATGACCTTTTACAATATAATACTTTTCATTATGCTAGTCAAACTACTAGAATTTTCGGAATTTTGAGTATGATATAATATCCTCAAGAAACTATTATATACGGAGACGAGGAGAATTACAATGTTTGTTCAATCTGCATTGCATCAACTAAAAGTTGCTATTGATACTTCTATTTATATGCTTAACCAATATAGTGAAAACGATTTAAAAATACAACCGATTCACTCAAAACGATCATTATTTGAAATGTGTGCACATCTTTCTCTTATTTGTCATGCTGATTTACTCATTTTAAATGGTATTTCAGAAAAAGAATTACATACCTTTTATATAGAACATACACCCGTAACAGTTGCTCACATGCAACAAACGATGATTGAAGGATACAACCTTCTCTCTAAAACATTTCTTTCCTACTCCCAAATAGAATTAGCAAAAGTTATGACTGCCTATTGGGGGATTTCTTATTCGCGCTTTGAATGGTTACTTGAAATCGTTGCACACTTTTATCATCATCGTGGACAAATTCATATTTTATTATGCGAGCATATGAAAGATCCTCGCATTCCTTTATTTGAGTGATTTTCCACTCATTCATTAATTAGCTACAAAACCAATAAAAAGTATCATTCCTAATAAAATAAATGTTTGAGCATAACCTCCTATTTTCATAAGATAAATAGAAATGATAGGTCCTATACTAGTACCTAAAAATAAAATAAAAGTATATTCCCCTTGCTTTCCCTCCTAATTGACCTCCAAGAGAAACTAAAGACGGAACGGATATAGCAATACCTATTACAAAACAGACACTCATCATTACAAGTAGAGATAGATCCGAAACAAAGCCCATTGAACTTAGACTAAAAATAACAATCAACAATCCTCCTTGAAGAACTTTCCTTACTTCAAACCTCTTTGTTAAAAGACCTGCAAGTGGTGACAGCAACATACCAAACAGCCCTGCTAAGCGAAAATAAAGGATTTGTTCTGCAGTTAAATTGTAAGTAGGAGAGCTCAAATAATTCCCTAAAACAGTATACATATTAACAAAAGCCATTATTAAAACAGGATTTTTCACACTGACTAACTATTAGTTTTAAATAATTCGCAACTTCTTTAAGGCATAAGAAATTCCGCCTTCACTCGCCTTCGTTGTAACGAAATCAGCCCTTCTCTTCAACTCCTCTCCACCATTTCCCATCGCAACTCCTAATCCTACATACTGCAACATCTCAATATCATTTCCACCATCGCCAAAAGCAATGGCTTCTAATTTACTAATGTTTAAATGTTCCAATACTTTTTGAATTGCAGTTAGCTTCGATACTTTACTATCTTCCAATACATTTATAACGTAACCATGAAAACGCTCAAACGTAAGTGCTGGATATCTTTCAATGAATTTTTGAGCTTCTGTATCATCAGCATACAGACATATGCAATACATCTCATCTGATAAGTTTCTAACTTTGTCAGGATACCGCTCTAAATTTAAAGTTTCATTTAACGCTCGCATGACACGTTCATCTTTGGAAGCAATATTATTCATTGCAAATTCTTCTGTAAAGTAAGAAACACTGTGACCATGTAATTCAGCAAAATTTGAAATATCATGAACGATTTCGCTTGAAAGTACTGATTTATGTATAACTTCTTTCCCACATTTTATATGTGCACCATTTGCTGAAATAAACGTATTTATACCTAGTTCCTTAAATTGTGAGCATAAACTATACGGTCTTCCAGTTGTAACAACTACGTGAATTCCTTTATCTATTAACCTTCGTATCGCTTCTTTTGTACTTTCGTGCATGCTTCTATCAATCTCACTTAATAACGTACCGTCAACATCGAAAAATACAACTTTGTACATAAGTCTTTACATCCCGTCCAAATGATTCGTATCATTAATGAAATGCACCGTTTTTTGTTCACCCTCAATTTCAATTAAACTTATTCCCGTATCTCCCATTTTGAAATAGTAGTCCATTGAAATTGGCATTTTGAAAAATGCACGTAATAGACTATTAATTACGCCTCCATGGGCAACAATTGCAATTCGATCATATGTATTCTCTATCATAATTTTAGAAAAGATTCCTTCTATTCTCATTCGAAACTCAATAAATGATTCTCCGTTTTCAAAACGGTCATGAAGAAACTTTGGCTCTGGATATTTCTTTGCTTCTTCAAATGATACGCCTGCTTGCACTCCATTATTAAACTCCATTAATTCCTCTTCTAATTGAATTGGACAACCAATTGCTTCTGCTAATATTTCACCCGTTTCACGAGCGCGTTTTAATGTGCTTGCCCAAATGAAATCTGGCGCAAAATCTTTTTTCACTTTCTGTACAAGTCTTTGTACTTGTTGTCTCCCTTTGTCAGTTAACTCAAAATCAGCTCGACCTTCATGCACATGTAAAATATCAGCTTCTGATTCTCCGTGGCGTATTAGTAGTATTTGCATGTTTCTCTCTCCCTTTATTTAACATTCATAAAATTCCATTATATCACATTTTAAGATTCCAAAATAAAAAAGGAACGGTCTCCCGTCCCTCATCCATTCACTTTTTCCGCATCATTCCAATAATATTTACTAAACGCTTCTGTTAACACATCAATTGTGTTATATAATTCATCTAACGTATTATCAACACCACCAACTTCAATTAACATCGCATTTTTCGATAAATCTTGATTATAAACGCCATTTCCATCTTTTTTATACTTGGGAAAAATCCCTCTACTTAATCCGTAGTAGTTTTCATCTAAATAACTATTGATCGCTCTTGCAATTTTTTCATTTTCAGCACGGCCTTCATTTTCCATCCCAATTATAAAATATAATCTTGCATACGATTTTCCGTTAATTACTTTTGTTGTTACTTTCTTACGCTGATCGTCACGGTGTATATCAATTGGAAACGCAATTTTATTATTTTGTGCTAATGCTTCTTTTACATATTCATGAGACGCTTTATATGATTGCGGCCATTTCCATTTTTTACTCGCTAATAAATCACCCATATTCGTTTTATCGTGAACTACCGGAATTCCTTGTCCTTCAAGTTGCTCTTTCATACGTTTCCCTAGTAAGGACACATTTACATCTGGACTTGATGGATCCGTAGCCCCTGGTAATAATGGAAAGAAGGATTCCCAGCTATGTGTATGATAAATATATACTGCACTTTCACCTTTTTTCGCTCCGTTCTTTTTCTGAACCGGATTATTCTTTTCCGCTTCTGTAACTTTATCTTTTGCTACTTCCCGTTCTTTCGTTACTTCTTCAATCGGTACACTAGATTCATTTGGGATATTCGTCAAGTTTGTCCCTTCCCCAGCTACGATAATATTAGAATAATACTTTGACATACCAGGTACTTCTTTACCGACGAATGTTCTTAAATCTTTAATTTTCAAATCTGTCGCAATAGAGAACATTAAATTTCCAACTGACTCTCTTTTATTCTTCTTAAAATAATCAAATCCGTAATAGCGATTCTCACTTTCTATCATTTGAACAAAACCTTGCATCGATACTTTTCCAAACCATTGATTTGCATAATTCGATTTCATTGTATGTAAAAATGACGTCAAAATCGACGCTATCATAATTACTATTAGCGCATATAAAAGGAGTAACGAAATCAGTTTCTTCCCATGTATTCGAGTTGCATACTTTTTCACTGCATCACCTTCTTTATACATGGATATGTACAAGCTTTTCGGAATATACGCAAAAAAAAGAGAAATGGTATCCCATTTCTCTTCCTCACTTTTATTGTTCTTTTCCTGTATCATTTGAAGGTAGTTTCTTCACTTGTTTTTCTTTAAATATTTCTCCAATTGCCCCAAGAGTACCAAGTGTTTCAATTGCATTAGACGGAATAAAGACTTTATTTGCTGGTCCTTTTGCAACTTCAGCTAATGATTCAAATGATTTGTAAGCAAGTATACGCTCATCCAAATTCGCTTCACGAAGCAATTCAATACGATTTTGTTCTGCTTTTGCGATTTCTTCAATTGCCCTTGCTTCCCCTTGCGCTTCTAATTCTTTTGCTTCTTTTATACCTTCAGCTTCGCGAATACGCGCTTCTTTATCCCCTTCAGCCATCAAGATTTTACTTTGCTTTTCCCCTTCAGCACGAAGGACTTTATCTTGTTTTGCTGCTTCAGCTTCTAAAATAATCGCACGTTTATTACGCTCAGCCTTCATTTGTTTTTCCATTGATGCTTGCACATCTTTTGGCGGGTTAATATCAACAACTTCGACACGTTCAATACGTACGCCCCATTTTTCTGTTGCTTCATCAAGCGCTAAGCGGATTTCTGTTGAAATTTTTTCACGACCAGATAACGTTTCATCCAGTTCCATTTTACCGATAATTTGACGCATCGTTGCTGAAGTAATATTACGAACACCATATTCATAGTTTGAAATACCATATGTCGCAAGTTCTGGTTCAACAATTTGATAGAAAATAATAGTATCAATTTCTACTTGAACATTATCTTTCGTAATTACCTTTTGCGGTGGTACATTCGTTTGTTGAATACGTAAGTCATGATATACACGAACACGATCTACAATTGGTATTAAAATATTTAACCCTGGGTGCATGATACGTTGAAACTTACCAAATCTTTCAACAACCCCAACTTTTTGCTGAGGAATAATTTTAATTGTTAATGCGATAAATGTAACTACAATTAGTGCGAATATAATCGTTAACGTTAATGCTACCATATTTATTCACTCTCCTTTTTCACTTGTAATATAGTACTATGCCTCTTTATAACAACGACTTTTTCTCCAGCATCAATTGAAGAATCTGCAATAGCTGTCCAAGTATCTCCATCCACTTTCACAATACCATTCGCTTCATTTGTAATCGTTTGCATAACAATCCCTTTTTTACCAACAAGCATATCTACTGTATCAGTAAAACCTTTTGCTTCTCGAAAGTTTTTTGAAATTCTTTTCGTAAAGAATGTCAAAGTTAAACTAACAATTGCACCAACAGTAACTTGTAACAGTAGTGCATCAGGAGCAAACAAAGCAATAAGACCTCCGACAACAGCTCCAATTCCAAGCCAAAGCATGTAAAATGTAATCGACAACATTTCTGCGATAAATAAAATACCAGCTATTATAAACCAAATTACCCAAGCAGCCATATGCAACCCTCACTTTCTTTCTCATTTTCTATATGTATATGAAGAAAAGAATGGTTTATCCGCCCTTTCTTACACTTGGGCGTTTGCTACAAGCTATTGTACATACTCACTGTTACAATGATCATTAATATAATACTATATCAATATATCCTTCATTATACATGAAAATCCCTTTCAAAAAGTGACAAAAAATTAAATTCTTTAAAAATTTTAATTTTTAAATTACAATTATTCTAATTACTAAATACTATTTTTTATAGAGGTGATAATCTTATTGAGAAACCTGTCACTAATCTACTATTTAGGTTCCAAAATATGCATTACTCTCGCTGACATCGTATATGTAATGATTATTACAACTCATATTTATATAGCAACTAAATCAGCTACTATTACTGCTCTTTTTCCATTATTACAAGTTATCACAAATCTAATTGCTAACATCTCTGCACCACTTATAATAAATCGTTTTCCATCTTATACGCTGTTATATACGCTCCAATGGCTGAAAACAGTCTTTTTACTATTATTAATGATTTTGTTCCCGGTCTTATCCACAAACATTATAGCTCTATTAACTTTTATTTTTGTCATTTCATTATGTAGTGGGTGGAGTGCTCCGTTATTATACGGTATTCTCCCGCGCCTTACACCGAAAGAAAAATTAGTAAAAGTAAATAGTATCTTTTCCTTTTCAACACAAATTGTGCAAGCCGTTGCTTATTCATTTACGAGTATTGTCGTTCTTCTCATTGGCGCTACTTCTACACTCATGATTAATAACATTTTAATGATTTTCGGATGCATTGCCGTACATTTTTCATTACGTTCCATACATACTGAAAGAATAGCAGATTCTCCCTCTTCCAAAAGTACTGTTTTATTGGAAGGTTGGAAACTCCTATTTCAAAATCCTTCTCTCCGTACCGTTACATATATGGACTTAATCGAAACTTTCGCAGGGACAATATGGATTGGTGCTATTACGATGGCATACGTTACGACTATCCTTCATAAAGGCGAAGAATGGTGGGGATATATTAATACAAGTTATTATGTTGGCACGTTAATCGGTGGTCTATTAGCATGGAAAATGAGTTCCTATATTCAAAACAATTTAATACGATCTATGTCGATTGGCTCTCTTATATTTAGCATTCTTACATTTTTATATGGTATGACGAGCAGCGGATTTATTGCGCTTTTTCTATGTGTTCTAATGGGACCATGTTATCAAATTAGAGATATTTCCCAAACGACTGTTTTACAATCAAGTGTCGCCCCTGCTTTATTATCCAAAATGTATACAGCACATGGTGCACTTCTTTCAACAGCCTCTGGACTATCTATGCTTAGCATTGGCATTATTACTGATATGTTCGGTGTTCGTACAATTTATATCATCGCTTCTATTCTTATTTTATGTTCCGCTTGTTTATCTTTTAGTTTATTAAAATATCATAAGACAGAGCAGAACGATATTTCAATTTAATCACTAAAACAAAGAGGACAGGGATTCCTGTCCTCTTTGTTTATTCTATTCATGATAAGTTGGGGATTTTTCTATGCTTTGTCGCTTGTTCAAAAGCATAAGCTAATTTAATTAATATCCCTTCACTAAAGGCAGTGCTTGCAATGGTAATTCCAAAAGGCCTCCCGCTTTCCATATACCCTGCTGGTATTGCTATAGACGGATAACCCGCTTTTGCACATATAGTAGAACCTATATAGGAAGGAAACAGTATCGCATCAAGATTATATTTTTCCAATGCAAAATCAATGCCTTGTTCTTGAGAAAAATATATATCTTCTAATCTCGCATTTAAATATTCTGGATTTCGTAAAGTATTAGGAAAATCTTTTCTTCCCTCTAACTTAGTTTGTCCATATTTTAAAGCTCTTTCTGCTATGTTTTTATTAAACTCCATTAACTCCGAAATAGAATGTACCGGGATAGTAGAAGGTAATTTAGAAAGATAGTTATCTAAACTATGCTTCAGCTCATAAAGCGGAACTCCCCAGCTCCATTCTCTATGAAAAGAAGGAATATCAATATTTTCTACTACTGTCGCTCCTTCATTACGTAATACTTGAATCGTTTCCTTAAACAAGATTTCATCATACTCACCATTTTCGTAATAATCTTTTGGTGCATCGTTAAACACACCAATCTTCGCTCCATTTAAACCATTTGCATCAAGGTAAGATGTATAATCCCGATATGCCCTATTTTCACTTTTTCGAGTAACTACATCTTTCTCATCCACTCCAGTTAAACTCCCTAGCAAAATAGCAGCATCTGTTACCGTTCTAGCAAATGGTCCAGCTGTATCTTGTGAATAAGTAAATGGAATAATTCCTCTACGACTAATTAAACCGACAGTCGGTTTAATACCTACTACAGAATTTTGAACAGCGGGGCTCAAAATAGAAGCATCGGTTTCTGTCCCAACAGATACTACTGTAAAGTTAGCAGCAACTGCTATCGCAGATCCTGTACTAGATCCGCCAACAAACATATGATCCTTGCCCGTTCCGTATGGATTGATTGTTTGACCACCTTTTGCACTATATCCAGCCCACATTTCAAAAGACATTGCATTTGCTAATTCTGTCATATTCGTTTTTCCAATTATCACTGCCCCTGCTTCTCGCAGTTGAGTAACGAGAAATGCATCTTCACTGCTTATATTTTGTTCTAGAGCTATTGTACCTGCACTTGTATGCATGGAGTCATTCGTTTCAATATTATCCTTAAGCAAAACAGGTATTCCATGTAATGGACCCCTTATACCTTTTGTCTTTCTTTCATAATCTAACGCTTCTGCAATAAAAATTGCATCTGGATTGATTTCTAAAATTGAATTGATTTTCGGTCCGTCTTGATCATACTTTGCGATTCTATAAAGATAATACATCACTAGCTCTTTTGAAGTTAACTTTCCTGATTCCATTTCATTTTGAATATCTTGAATTGTTAATTCCTTTTTTAAGATTGGATTAAACTGAATTTCCATTTATATTCTCCCTTATATGAACTTTTTTAGCGTATACCCCTTACTTTTTCATTTTTTTCACCTCAACACATCCTAAATTAATATTCCTTTAAAGAAATTCAATTTCCTTATTTAAACACCTTTAATTTACCGAAAAATAAAAATAGTCTGAAACGGATTAACCTTCGCTTCAGACTCTTACATTACTGTGCGTATACTTCATCTAACAAATGTAAAAACTCACCTTGTTTCCCAGCTAATTCAGGGCATTTTGCAATATCAACCCATTCGTAGCAAAATACTAATCCTTTATCTTCCTCACCAGCACTTACAATATGTTCCCAAGTATCCTTTACATCTGTTAGTAAAGTTACATGAAAAAAGTGGCATTTTTCATATTCCTGTTTTTCTTTCATATGTATGATGTAATCTGCTAAAAAACGTTCTATGCATAAATGACGCAATCCGGATTCTTCCTGTACTTCACGCAATATAGCCGCTTCTAACGTTTCACCTTCATTAACCGTTCCTCCTGGCACTTGAATACCAGCTTCATGTATATCACGATGTTTAAAAACAAGTAATTGCATAACCCCCTCTTTTTCTCTTGTAATATATGCATGTACTTTTTTCTTATATAACATCGTCATTATACGTCTCTCCCCTCAATCATTTACTCTGTTACTTCTTCAAGCGTCAGTTGATTATCATACAAATATGTAGCTTGTGGATTTCCCACATACCTTACGTGCCATGGTTCATACCGATAACCCGTAATCGTTTCTTTCGCTTTTGTGTATCGAACAACAAAACCAAATTTATGGGCATTTTCAGAAAGCCACTGACCTTCTTTCGTTTCCCCAAAAACCGTCTCTAACTGAAATTTAGCAGATTGAGACGTAATATCCATAGCTAGTCCAGTTTGATGCTCACTTGTGCCAGGAACCGCGCTAGACATTGCTGTTTTTGCTTCCCCGTCTTGTTTTTTATACATCGTATTTAATGCTTTTTGTCGATCAAAAGATCTAAATCCAGAAACTGCAAAAAGAAAAATACGCTCGTTGTCAGCCTGCTGAAACATATCCTCAAGCGCCCTCGCTGCCTCTTTTCTCATCTTTTTCTTTTCTTGATCACCTTCACTAGAGTAGCGCACTTTCGGAATAACTAAATCTGGCGGTCTATACCCATCTGGTAAACGCCTACTTTTATTTACAAGTACAAGCATTGAATTCGGATTATTAATTACCGCAATATCCCCATCCATATTAGCAATCGTTTCTTTCGCTTTCGGAAATATGCTATTTACACTTACTTCCCGCGCCTGCTTATCCTTATACATTTTATAATTGATTCCTGCTACTCCAATAATAATTATTGCAGCTACAATACCAAGTAGTGCCCATCTTTTTTTCATATAACGACCTCTTATTTTAATAATTTGGCCATTTCATACTCATCGATGCCCTTTCCATCGATAATAAGAGCAGCTTTTTTGACACCTTCTTTCTCAAATCCAGCTTTTTTATATAGTGCCTGAGCTCTTGTATTGTGGGCCATTACTGTTAATTCTAAACGCCATACATCATGTAATTTTGCCCACTTCTCAACCTCTTTAAACAATCTAGTCCCAATACCTCGCCCGTTATACTCTTGCAAAATACCAATTACAATGCTTGCCACATGCCTCTTTCTTTGAATGTTATTTCCATTCACTAATATAAAACCTACTATCCTCTCATCTTCAACTGCTACAAATATTGTTGCATATTCATTTTCCATAAATCGATGGATCATTTTTTCTTGTTGCTCAGCTGTAGTTTTCCTTTCTCCTGGTTCATATAGCATAAACTTCGTTTCTTCATCTAATTGCTTACTTAATTGCAAAAATGATGCTGCATCTTCTATTTCGATTTCCCTAATCACTTCAATCACCCTACCAGTTTCATAATAAAAAGTTTTCCTTATAAAAAGATTTTCTCTACTTTCCCGAAAATTCCTTTGTAAATCTCCTACTATAAATTGACAAATTTCGATATTACTATAACAACGACAAATTATGTCTATTCTGTGACGTCTCACCATTACAAAGAAAAAACGCAAGCATTACACTTACGTTTTTTCAAGATTGAAGTGAGCTAATAATTATCGATAGATGTCCTGGCTAATTCACGTTTCACTTTATCCATTCACTTTTTCTGCCTGCCAAAAATATTCACCAAATGCTTTAGCAAGTGCATCAATTGATCGATTCAATTCTTCCACTGTATTATCTACACCGCCAACTTCTATTAATATCGCTTGTCCTGATAAGTCTTGATTATAGATTCCATTTCCTGTCTGGAACCCTTTTTGAATGACCCCACGACTCACTCCTGGATATTTCTTATTAATCGCCTCATGTAAAGCTGTCGCTAATTGTAAGTTTTTTTCATAGTTTTTATTTCCTTTCCCTACTACAAATGCAAGCTTTGCATATGATTTATCTCCAATTGTTTTTGTCGTTACATTCTTTCGGGCACTATCACGATGCAAATCAAAAAAGTATTGAAGATCTTTATTTCCAGCCATAGCTTGCTGCACAATTTCTCGTGACATCTTATACGAACTATTACTGTTTAAACCTTTACTTATTAACTTTTGACCAACATCACTCTTATCGTTAGTAGCTCCAATCCCTTCTCCTTCTAGTTGTTCACGGAAACGATCTCCTAATATAGAAATATTCGATACAGAACTCGTTGCTTTATTCGGATCCGGGTCATTCGTTAAGTTAAGTAAAGGTAAATAAGATTCCCAGCTATGTGTATGATAAATAAACGCAACTTGTCTCTTCCCGGTCGTTTGGGACGGCTGTTTTTTCTCTTTACTCGTATCTTGTTTAGGTGCTTGTCCAGTTCCACTAGTCCGTTCCTTCACTACTTCTTCAAGAGGAACACTCGACTCTATCGGTAAGTTAGAATAATTTGTACCCTCACCCGCAATAACAATTTCTGTATCGTACTTACCAAACCCCGGGAGCTCTTTCCCGACGAAACTGCGTACATCATTAAAGCGAATATTTGTAGCCATAGAAAAGAGAAAAGAAGAAATTGAAAAATCTTGATTCAAATTTCGATACTCCTGTGTAAAATAATGATTCTCTTTTCCAAGTACATACATGTAACCATTCATCGATAACTCATTTAACCAATTATATAAATACGTTGACTTTGTCTCTTTCATAGAGGTTACCATCAGACTAATAAGAAAAAAAGTCGCTAGCATTGTAGTAATAACAAATAAAACTAACTTACGCATATTTGTAAACTTCATAAAAAAAAAGCCCCGATTCATACTATCACCTCTCTATTTTAAGTTATGTACAAGCCCTAGAGAATAGACCGTTAAAATTCCGGCTATATTGTTAATGAGGTGAAATGAATTGAAGCTATTAATAGGAATATTACCAATCGCTCTATCATTCATTTTTTATTTGTCCGCTAAGCAACCAAAAATCTCTATTGTGCTACATATTTCTGCGTACTTGGCACTGTATGTACTCGGTACAATTATTTCCATTAATATATACGATGTTTTAATACAAGATTTAGTTTTCATGACGAGCATTCATGGAATTTTACTGAATCCATTTTTCCTTATTGCAGGAGCGTATATAGGAACATACACTTTGTACCTACTTTTGTCTCACATTATTATGAAAATAAAAAATGGAGCGTAATGAAATGCAACCACCATTTATCTGTCATACATGCAAAAAAAGAATTGTGAGAAAGAAAGACCTTATTACAGCCACATGGTACTTCCGCTTTTATTTATTTCACAGTGATTGTTTTAAACGACAGCAAGTGTTTATCTCACGATTTCTCCCTGTGAATACACTTTTCAATTTCTTTCTTATTATATATGGAATTATTTTTGGCAGTATTCTTATGATTACAGAACCATCTATTATTTGGCTGACTTTCTTTTTTCCCATTTTTTATCGGTTTCTTTCTTATTATTATGTTGAACGTTTTTTCTCTACATAACGCGCAGACTGACCTCTCGGAATACTTAAACATTCCCACTCATTTTCTTTTAACATCTTCCCAATGTAAATAATCTGACCAATATGCAATGCATAATGAGCAATTTGCCTTTCAATTGCTTGCATGACAGTATGTGCTTCACCGCGAATGTATACCGTCTTCAATAAGTGTTCCGGCGTTAAAGTATTCATCGTATTAAAAACATATTTCCATCCTTCTTGCCAAGCTATAAGGGTTTCTTCTTTTGAGTGATAGCATCCTTCAAATTCACCATCTCGATTACGATCTGTTTTTTCACCATCAGACGTTAAAAAATCCGTCCATCTAGAACGCATATTACCGTGCAGATGCTTAATAATAATCGCTATACTATTTGTTTCTTCATGAGAAGACCATTGTATTTGTTCATATGATAATTGAGAAAGTGCCCGTTCCCCTTGTTTCTTTGTTGCTTTAAAGTTCGAAATCGCACATTGTAAATATTCTCGTCCGATATCCATATTAGCCCCTACCTTCACCCTAGCTAATTTTTGTTCCATTTGGCAATTTCATATTAGGCTGAAGTAACACAACATCATCAGCTTCAGGAACACCACCAAGCACAAGTACTTCTGATTTGAATCCAGCTACACGCTTTGGTGGAAAGTTTACAACAGCAACGATTTGTTGACCGATTAAATCTTCTGGACTATACCTTTTCGTAATTTGAGCACTTGACTGCTTTATCCCGATTTCTCCAAAATCTATTGCTAGTTTAATCGCTGGTACTCTCGCTTCTTTAAATTCCTCTGCATGTATTACAGTTCCAATTCTCAAATCCAAATTTAAAAAATCTTCAAAATTAGCCATTTATCATTCCCCCCAATTATTACTTAGACAAAATACAAAAATCCCCTTCAAAAAAAGAAAGGTGCCTAAGCACCTTTCTTTTGTAATTCACTTGATTCATTTGATTTATAGAAGAAGAAACCGAGAATCCCGCCAATACATGATGGAATTAACCATCCGATTCCTTCGTTATATAACGGTAACATTTGTAGTACATTAGAAATCGCGTCAATTTTAATTTTCGCACTTTCTAAACCGTTAAAGAAACTAATTAACAATGCACCTAAAATAGCTCCAATATAAATTGTATTACGCTTCCCAATCCACTTATGGAAATAAGAAAGTACGATTAATACAATTGCAACTGGATAAATGATCATTAACACAGGTAATGTTACTGCGATTAATTGCGTTAAACCTAGGTTAGATACAATTAAACTAAATACACATACCATTGTTACAATCGTTTTATGCGAAAGTTTTGGGAATAAGTTTGTAAAGAAACCCGCACACGCAGATGTTAGCCCAACAGAAGTTGTTAAACAAGCGAGTATAATAACAAGCCCTAATAAAATTTTACCACTCGTCCCATATAGCTCATTTACAACATTCGTTAAAATAAGACCACCGTTTTCTGAGATACCAAGTGATGTACTTGTTGAACCAAGATAAGCAAGTGATAAATAAATTAACGTTAAACCAAGTACAGCAATAATACCTGATACTACTGTTATTTTTGCAATTTGACTACTCTCTTTTATCCCTTTAGAGCGGATAACTTGTACAACGACAATTCCGAATACGAGCGCGCTAATTGCATCCATCGTTAAATATCCTTGAATAAATCCACCAAAGAAAGCATTTTCTTTGTAAGCAGCTAACGGCGCAGCTGGCTCTCCAATTGGATCAATAATTGCCTTTCCGACAATAACAGCGACAATTAATACTAATAATGGTGTAAGAAACTTTCCGAACCAATCCACTAATTTAGATGGATTTAATGATAAATACCACGTTATTCCGAAGAAAACTATCGTGAAAAGAAATAGCATGTACCACTCTGAAACCATTGCCTCTGATAAAAACGGCTTCATACCCATTTCAAACGAAACAGCTCCAGTACGAGGAATCGCGAAAAATGGTCCAATTGCTAAATAACTAATCAATGGGAAAATAAACGCAAATATAGGGTGGACTCTAGAAGACAGCGCTTTCAAGTCCCCCTCTACAAACGCGACAGCTGTTACAGCTAGTAGGGGTAATCCGACTCCCGTTACAAGGAATCCTATTGTAGCAATCCAAACATTCTCTCCTGCTTGTTGACCTAAAACTGGCGGAAAAATTAAATTTCCTGCTCCTAAAAATAATGCAAATAGCATTAAACCAATTGCTACCGTATCACCTGGCCTTAAACGTCCCTTCATGCTCTTCATTTGCATAGCACTTTTTCATTGTTTATCTCTATATTTTACAATATGCTATGCATCCTCCTCTCTGCTCAAGATGATAAAATATGCCCCTTACAAAGCAGTGTCTTTCTCCATAATTTCTCCATTCCCCTTATTTTTACTCTAATCATTAATACAATTATTATTTTAAATTTTGATTTTTTTGAATTTTCAAATCATTAGAGTATTATTATGTGGAGTGTAGATGTCAGACCTCTTTGTTTTTATCACACATATAGTAACATATTTAGTTGCAAAATAAAAACATATTTTCAAATTGATTTTTTTGAAAATCGAAATTATCTACATTTTTTATTCTCTTACACAAATATTGTTATAATCTCACCTATTATTCGATCGTTATTTTCAAATAACTTTATACACGTAACATACAAAAGCCATCTAATATTGAAGTGACCCCCGAAAGTTAGACAGGTCGTTTCATTAGGCAGCCTCTAGGGTATGAGCCCGGTATTGTACTGGGCTCATACCCTTTAATTTTGCCTTAATTCTTTTATGATTATAGTATTCTATATACTTTGCTAATTCTTGTTTGAAATGTGTTATACTTTCAAATTCTTTTCGATACAGAAATTCCGATTTCATGATACCGAAGAAATTTTCAATAACGGCATTGTCATAACAGTTTCCTTTGCGAGACATACTTTGAGTTATGCCACAATTCTTAAGAGAATGACGGTATTGTTTCATTTGATAGTGCCAACCTTGATCAGAGTGAATGAGGAGTTTATCCGGATTGGTTACACAATAAAGGGCTTGGTCCAACATCGTTGAAACAAGGGAATAGGTCGGTCTTGAACCAATTGTATACGTGATAATTTCACCATTAAATAAATCCAACATTGGTGATAGGTATAACTTCTCCCAAAATAACTTAAACTCCGTAATATCTGTAACCCACTTTTCATTTGGTTTTTCAGCTTGGAAGTTGCGATTTAAAATATTTGGCGCAATTTTCCCAACTGTCCCTTTGTAAGAGCGGTATTTTTTCATACGAACCAGACATTTTAACCCTAATTCTTTCATAAGGCGATACACTTTTTTATGATTTACTTTGTGTCCACGATTCATAAGTTCATCACGAATACGACGATAACCATAACACCCATCGTGTTCATTATAAATAGCTTGAATCAGTTCTTTTACCTCCGCATTTGGATCAGGACGATTAAAACGTTTCATCCAGTAATAGTACGTACTACGTGGAATGTTTGCGAGTTGAAGTAACTCCTTGATAGGAAATTCATGCCTTAACTCGTAGATTACTTGCGCTTTGTCTTGTTTGGTGATTTTTCTTTGTTTTGAACTAAGGCATTCAACTTTTTTAAATATGCATTTTCCATACGTAAACGCTCATTTTCCGCTTGTAAGGCTTCGATTGATCCTTCATCTACTGGCTTTATTTTTTTATCTTTCATGGTTGGACGCCCCTTTTTCTTTGATTGTAGGGCATCCAATCCTCCTGTTTCATAAGCTATTTTCCATTTCCGAAGTGTTTCATAAGACGGTATATTGAAAAGTGCCGCTGTTTCTCTGATAGATGTCCCGTGTTCATTCATATAATAAAGTACATCTAGTTTATACTGGGCTGGGTAGAATGTATAGCACTTTTCAAAGGCCTTTTCACCTGAAGACTCATATCGTCTAATCCACTCACGAAGTACGCTAGGGTTAACTCCTATAGATTTAGCAATTGTTTTTCCACTTTCTGTACCATCTAAATATCGTTTCACCGCTTGGATTTTTTCTTTTGAAGAAAATTTAGCCATAAAAAATGCACCTCCAATTGTTAGACTGTGTCTAACAATTGGGGTGCACTTCAATATAATTAGATGGCTTTTGTATGTTACTCTATCGTTTCAACTTCACGTGGATTTTTCATCTCTTCCACATACACAACTCTAAATCCGTGATCTTCTAAATCTTCCAATAATGTCTCTAATTCACCGTCGTTAAACTCTTCTCCTAATGTAAACATAATTCTACGAACTAATAAGGCATCATTATCAAAAGTCATCAAACTTTGAATACCAGTGTATTTCTTTAAAACTGTCGATAACTTTTGGATTGCTCCATTATAGTCTTGCGTTCCAATCATGACAGAGTATTTACTAGAGTGAACGCCCCATGCATCCTCTAATAACTCAAAAACTTTTTTATGCGTTAAAATTCCAAGGAAAACCCCTTTTTCATCAACTACTGATAAATAAGGCAATTTTTTTATTGTAAAAAATACTTTAAAGAAAGATGAATCTTCTCTCACAAATCCTTCTTTATCGTTTAATAATTGTATTACACTCTCATCAAGTGATCCTTTATATTCTAAAATATCTACTTTATATATATTCCCTAAAAATTTCTCTTTTTTTTCATCTAAAACTGGTACACAACGATACCCCGTTTTATTTAAATGCTCTAACGCTTCCCCTATCGTAATCGAACTTGAGCACAGTAAAACTTCCCTTTTCGGCACGTAATTCCCTTTAATCCTCATAAAAAGCCTCCTTATGTTAAAATACTTTCTGTGCCATAACTATATTATATTTTCAGAAAAAAATAAATAATTTATTTTATTTTTCTGAAAATTATTCATTTTCTTGTCATAATTTATTCATGAATCCTTCACTTGTATATTTTTGCTATCAAATCTTCTCTCTGAATTACTAAATGAAAAATATATTGTAACTTCTTTCAAAAAAAGCTAAAATAAGAATAAGAATTTTCTGAATATTCTAAGAGTAGGTGGTTATATGTCCTTATTACGCTCACATATATGTAAATTTATAATTGGTATTATTGTTATTTTTGCCATAAGTCCTATTCCAGCTCTTTTTATTACACACAATTATTCTTATCAAAATGAATTTATTAGCATTTTTCAAAACTTCGCACAGCTTTCTTCTATATCAATTCCAAAGGTTGATTGGATGCATGAATCTATCTTTTTCTCAGCAAACCAAATGATACATACTTCTAATCATTCAACACCATTATTCCCTTACATATGGGAAATATATTTTATATCGATTGTTCGTTTTACTTTTACCCTTGCGATCGGATTTTTCATAAGTTTGGGTATCGGCCATTTATTTTTCAAAGTACCTAATTCGTTTAAAAAGTTTACTACTGTATTGAAATGGATTCCTTACTCTTTTTGCACTGTAGTATTACAATGTTCAGTCTTATTACTACTTCTATACATCGCACAATTTATAAACCTTCCTTACTACTCATCATTTATCATCGTATGTAGTACTTCCATGATTATCGTTATGCAAGCAGTAAAAAAATGGATTCCTTTCTTAAAAAACACAAATGAATATGAAATAAAACATGATTCTTTTCTTGTGGATACATTGTTTTTGGCGCTTACTTCGAATCATAAATCAATTTTAGGTTCCATTATTCTTTCATTCGTTTTTATGGAATGCGTTTTTCATGCAAATGGACTGTTACAATTTATCGTTCAATTTGGCGGAAATTCACCCATAATTGTTACAATCGGCTTATTACTACTCTATATCCCATATAGCATACTTTCTTTCCTTCAAACACTATGGACCACAAACTACTCCAAACAACAGTCATACACTTTGACGAGAAGTGTTCCAAAACCTTAATTTAAAATAACCCTCTATAATCTAAAAGTAGGGGGTTATTCCTTTTGTATAGCGGACAAAATAACAGCAAATTCAAAAACTATTACAGAAACATACCAATATTTACCCTTTTCCTTTGACTATTCTTTTCATTTGGATTTATTATAAAAGTATAACATAATTGCAGGAGGTGACATCTTTATTCCAAACCTTGGAATGGAGAACACGCTTGGACATATTAAATATTTTTCTCATCTTTGTACTTATTCTTATTTCTGGCTTTTTCGTTGCATCAGAATTCGCTGTTGTAAAAGTACGAAAAAGTCGAATTGACCAACTTGCAAATGAAGGTAATAAACAAGCTTTAGCTGCAAGAAGCGTCCTATCTAATTTAGATGTTTATTTATCAGCTTGTCAGCTCGGAATTACAATCACTTCTTTAGGGCTTGGTTGGCTTGGTGAACCGACTGTGGAACATATACTACGACCGCTCTTTGAAAAAATTAATATTACTGGAACAATGGCTAACACTTTATCTTTTGTTATTGCTTTTAGTGTTATTACATTTTTCCACGTTGTATTAGGTGAATTAGTTCCAAAGTCTTTCGCAATTCAAAAAGCAGAAGCGATCACACTCAAATTTGCAAGACCGCTTATTTTATTTGATAAAATTATGTACCCATTCATTTGGCTACTCAATAGTACAGCTATATTTTTCACAAAATTACTCGGATTAGAACCTGCGAAAGAAAGTGAACTTGCTCATTCTGAAGAGGAATTGCGACTCATTTTAGGTGAAAGTTTTAAAAGCGGTGAAATAAACCAAACCGAATATAAATATGTAAATAACATTTTTGAATTTGATGATCGAGTTGCAAAAGAAATTATGGTTCCTCGTACCGAAATGATTTGCTTATCTACTGAAAATACGTTAGAAGAAAATATGGATATCGTCGCTACTGAAAAATATACACGCTATCCAATTATCGAAAAAGATAAAGATGATATCATTGGGATGATCAATACGAAAGAAGTATTCCATGATCAAACGAAAGGTATTTATAAGCCACTTGAATCTTATATACATCCTGTTCTAACTGTATTTGAAACAGTTCCAATTCGTAAAACGTTAGTCCATCTTCAAAAAAATCGCGTTCAGATGGCAATCGTTATGGATGAATATGG
Organism: Bacillus cereus group sp. MG1; assembly: GCF_040460035.1. Taxonomy (NCBI): domain Bacteria; kingdom Bacillati; phylum Bacillota; class Bacilli; order Caryophanales; family Bacillaceae; genus Bacillus; species Bacillus cereus group sp. MG1. Next base: position 548,627 of record NZ_JARVGY010000001.1, read on the forward strand.
TGGTACTGCCGGACTTTTAACGATGGAAGATATTCTTGAAGAAATCATTGGAGAAATTCAAGATGAATTCGATGCGGATGAATCACCTATGATTGAAAAGCGTACACCTAAGCTTACTGTTTTAGATGGAAAGGTGCTTATTTCTGAAGTAAATGATATGTTTGGCCTACATATTGATGATAGTGATTTAGATACAATCGGAGGATGGCTTCTTTCTCAAGCAGTTGACTTAAATATTGAAGCTGGCTATTCCATTGAATATGCTGGTTTTCAATTTAAAGTATTAGAACTTGATGGCCATCAAGTCAAAAAAGTTGCTGTACATAAACTAGATATTAAAAAGGAGCTATAAAGTGACTGTTTTATTAACAATTTGTATCATTGCCTGTTTCGTTGTTTCATTTCTCGCCTTTATTTATCCAATTATCCCTGGCATACTAGCTGTCTGGGCTGGATATTTGATTTACCATTTCGGTATAAATGGAGGCGAATTAACAACTTCTTTTTGGATTATTCAAGTCATTTTTACTCTTTTCATTTTCGTTGCTGATTTTATTGCAAATGGATATTTCTTAAAAAAATACGGTAGTTCTAAATGGGGCGAACGTGTCGGAATGATTTCTATCATTGTCGGATCGTTCTTCTTCCCACCATTCGGACTTATTATCATACCGTTCTTATCAGTATTTATAACAGAACTAGTGCATAAAAAAGCGCCAAAAGATGCCTTTCTAGTTGGAGTCGCTACTGTAGTTGGTTTTTTAAGCAGTACAGTAGCGAAAGCAATTCTCCAAATCATTATGATTATCATCTTCTTGTGTTATATCATCTTTTAACCATCCCGACTTCGGGATGGTTTTTTAATATGCAATACCTACTCGACTATTTTCATATATGTTTTTCTTACATAGATCCCATGCAAAGTGTGCTGTATCACCCACTGTAATTTTTGATCCACCCTCTGGCAATATATCTTTTTCAGTTCGATATACCTCTGTCGCCTCACCATCTATTAAATGTGTCGGACAAACAACTGTCCAACATAAATTATTACTATTACTTAGTACTTTATATGCAGCCAAATGATCTTCCGCTGCCGTTGTCGTTTTCCTTTTGGATTCCGTTGATTGAAAACGATATAAATTTAGATTTGTTCTTGCTTGTAAAATACCAGCTGTTCCTATTGTTATGATTCTACGAACCCCTTCTTCTTCCATTTGCTTAATGATTTGTGGCATACTCTTCCCTAATGTTCCATTTTGATCCGTTCCAAGTGCACTAATTACTATATCGCTTCCTTCTATCACTTTCTTTATATCATTTTCGTTCAATACATTACCTTCTATCACTCGTAGCCTTTCATGTTGTATTTCTATTCTATTTAAATCACGCGCTAATGCAGTCACTTCAGCTGAATCCTTTAATGCTAAATTAATTATGTTTGAACCTACTCGTCCTGTTGCTCCCAATATACATACTTTCATTTGTTTTCCCCCTCTTTCATTCTCTTTCTATTTTTCAATAATCTCAATAAATTTACAACAAAAAAAGCTTCCTCATATATGAGAGGAAGCTTTATTATTACTTTATTTCTTTTCTTTAGAATCAGTAGACTTCTCGGTTCCGCTTGTTTCTTTATCCTTTTTATCCTCTTGTTGTGTTGTTGTGTCGTCTTCTTTCTTCTTGTCCTCACCTTTACTACAACCTACCATTAATAAAGAACTTGCAAGTGCCATAGCAGTTAATGATTTAACCCATTTGTTCATTTGCGTTTCCTCCTTGTGATAGAATATGTACAACCTCATATTACTCTCTATTTTTAAAGGAGAGATTGAAAAATAGTAAATATACGGTAAATTTTTGTAAATCTTCTGATAACAAATCCTAATTTTAATTTATATATTTCATTTCCAATCGATACACAATAAAACTAGTTTTTTCTCTCAATGGACGTAAAAAAACTAAGGCGCATACCATTTCGCCTTAGTTTCTCATGCAAACTTTTCATTTTCATATAGATGTGTAATCTTATATTCCTTCTTCATAACATATTGCCACACACTATAAGCGTAACGGTTCATTTTCAGGAAACAATTTTCCAAAAATGAGCGAAACTCTGGATTAGCAACTTCCACTGCAACTTGAGCAAACTTTAAAGCTAATCGTTTCAAGTGCGCAATATAACTGGTTGCAATATGAATATCCCCTGTATATTTACTAACTGTTTCCTTTTCCATTTCATGCAAATCAAACTCCGTTGTTTCACAGGTTATATGTTGCACATTCTCTCCTTCTTGAAAATTTACTTGTTCATTATATGCTTGTAACATATATGGTAAATGGTGCTGTAATAGATTTTTTAATTCTTCGTCTCTGACCTTTCCAGCATACTCTCCAACCTTGTATATTAGTATATAACTATATCTCATTAATTCTTTCATACAGTCCATTAAAGCGCCTCCCTTCTCTTTCGTCCATATACTATAAATATGATGCTAAAACATTCGCTATTCTTGCTAAAAACCAATCCCATCTACTAATTTTCTCAAAATCTTCTTCAGAAAATCGTTTTGATTTATGAAAGTCTACCTGTAATCGACTCCATACTTCATCAACAACGGTTTTATCATATATGATACAGTTAGACTCACAATTTAAATAAAAACTTCTATTATCAAAATTCGCTGTCCCAATATCAACAATTTCTCCATCAATAATTGTTACTTTCCCATGAAAAAATCCATTTCGATATTGATAAATCTCCGCTCCAGCATGTAACATATCTTTCAAATATGGATAGGCAGCTTGTTTTAACAATATGGCATCACTTTTAAATGGCACGAGAATTTTTACATTAACACCACGATTTAATGCAGCTTTTAACTCTTTCACCATTTCTTTACTTGGTACAAAATATGGTGTAGCGATAATTAAAGACTTTTTAGCCTGCTTTAATAGTGCTCCATATTTTTCCCATAAGCCTTTTCCATTTGAAAATAAATATTGATATTTCACATTCCCTAATGTAGGTATACTTTCATGTATAGGCATTTTTTCTCCTGTATCTTCTTTCCAATCTTCGGCGAACTTTCTTTCCATATCCGCTGCACCCTCACCATGGATGCGCACGTGATAATCACGCCATGGCCCAAACTTTGGATTTTGTCCAAGGTACTCCTTTCCGATATTAAAGCCACCGACGTATGATACCTTTCCATCTATCGTAACAATACGTCTATGATTTCGTTGATGCAAAGAATAGAACATATTTTTCAGTTTCGGTTTTTTACTAAATGTAAACTTCACACCGTTTTCTTTTAATCGGCTAATTACCTTTTTCTTCAGCTTATATCCGCCTACCCGATCGACTGACAATTTCACTTCTACTCCGCTAGATGCTTTTTTCTCTAATAACTGTAAAAACTCTTGGCTTATTTCATCTTTTCCTACAATATAAAAATGGATATATATATACTTTTCTGCATCGTTTATATCGTCAAATAATTTTCTATATAACTCTTCACCGTTCGTATATAGTTGAAATTCACCTAATCGAACTTGTCCTAATTCATATTCACTAGCCATTTCCTTCCCCATTTCCACATCGATGTTCATCCAAATGAATACACCTATTAAACAAAGGATTATAGCGAAAAAGTGCTTCATGGATAAATTCCTTTCTCCACTTACTGTTATTTCTATATCTTCCCTTTTTTATTACATTATCATTCAAGAAAATATGTCATTGCATGATATATGTCCATATCAAACAATAGCTCATTTGCATATTGTATGTTGTATCTTAAAATAAAAGGAGGAAATAACAATGGGCTTCGCACATGGTAATGGATTTGCGCTATTAGTCGTATTATTTATCCTCTTAATCATCGTCGGTGCTGCTTGCTTCTGCTAAGTAGCTACTGTCATATGATATGTGGATGAAAAAACTATAAAAGCGGACACCTATTTTAGGTGTCCGCTTTTCATTTTAAAACCATTTCCGACTGCTATAGTAACTTAAATGGCTAAATATTCATCTCAAAAGGTTAACAATGTGGCTACTTTCTTACTCTCTGCCTTACGTATATGACGCTGTTCTGCACGTAACACAGCAATACGATGTAATTCTTTCTCTTCTTCGGTTTCAGGGATAACACGCGGTACTGGAACTGGATTATTTTCCTTACTAAGTGCCACAAAAGTAACGAATGACGTTGCCGCTATACGCTTCTCACCTGAAATTAAATCTTCAGCCACTACCTTCACAAACACTTCCATCGAAGTTCTTCCCGTCCAAATTACGAAAGATTCATAACTAACACAATCTGAAGAACGAACAGGATGTAAGAAATCGACCCAGTCCATAGATGCTGTGACACATTCCTTTCTTGAATGTCTGGATGCTGAAATAGAAGCAACCATATCCATCTCCGCTAATATCTTCCCACCAAATAGCGTGTTATGATCATTTAAATCCGTTGGGAAGACTCGGCTCGTTTTGAACACCCTTGACTCATTGGCTGTTTTCCCCTTTACTTCTGTCATTGTTATCACCCCTTTAATGATCTATCCCTAATATTTCAATAATCACTATACTAAATGAACTACACGTTTAATATTAACAACATTCAGAACTTTTAGTCCACAAAAAAGAACCGATTTTATCAATCGGCTCCTCTAAATACATATTGTTCTTTCGGCTGTTCAACTTTATTCCATTTTGTTACTTCTAATACAGGAATATTCGCATGAAACGGCTGATAAAACTCAGTAGTTATCTCTCCTTCTACTTGAATCCAGTCATCATTATTCCACTCTACGCCTTCTGGTTTTTTCACTAACATACCATACACACCAGAATCTGCTACGCAATGTATAATACCGAAACGGAATAAGAAGTATTGTTCTTTTTTAGAAGAATCATCTCTAAAAACAAACCCTTTAAAAGATAATTTTTTCCCAGTAAACTCGCCAGGATAATTATAAATTGTTTCCATACCCTTTAGGAAGTCTTCATCTTTCAAATTAATATTGTCTTTCGTAACAAACTCTTTCTTCCCTTTTTCCATTACACCGCGGTATCCTTCTTTCCCGTAATAAATGCTCGTATCAGGTCTTAGGAATTGTCTTGTCATAAATGGATCCTTACTTTCTGCTTGTGCAACAGGAAAGTGAAAGCCCTTCGCTTTAACAATATCCGAATCTAGCGTCGCAATTGGGAAAAATAACCCTGAGATAATTGGAAAACAAAACAATGAGTACGAAAATGCTTTTTTCCACCATGTATTCTCATCTTTTGAATGATCATGCCCGCAATGGCTATGATCGCAACTGCAATCATTTTTCTCTTTTTCCTTTTGGTGCTCTTTTTGGAAAACGACGATAATTTGTATAATCGTTAAGAAACCTAAAATAATTGCTGCTGTTGTTGATAAATAGGCATACTTCATATTGATATACTTCGTAATGTTACCGGAAATATGCAGTTGCGCAATTAATATTGTAAAACCTAATAATATATATGCTCGAAACATAACCTACCACCCCATCGCATAAATGAGTAGTGAGCTTGCATAAACAACAAGAGTAACTGTAACTATAACAACAATTACAAATTTCGTTTTAAATGTCGCAAGCATCATAAACATATTTTTAATATCCACCATCGGTCCGTAAACGAGGAACGCGACAAGTGAAGCTGTTGAAAACGTACTTTGGAACGAAGAAGCGATAAATGCATCTGCCTCTGAACAAAGTGATAATATATAAGCAAGTCCCATCATAACAGCTGATGAAGAAAATGGGCCTTGTCCAATAGCAAGAAGTGTTGAAGTTTGTACAAACGTTTGTACCGCTGCTGCAATTAACGCACCTAGTACTAAATATTTTCCCATTGAGAAGAATTCCTCAACAGCGTGTGTACATACATCCCACATTTTTTTACGCAGTGGACGCTTATTATTCACTTCTGGGAAGTGATCATCTCTTAATTGATGTTCTTTAAACATAAAGGATAATATAATTCCAACGATAATGGCTACGATAATCGCTACAATAGAACGATACCATACCATGTGCATACTACTCCCAAAGGCAACATAAGTAGCAAATAATACAACTGGATTAATAATAGGTCCAGTTAACATAAATGCAATCCCTGCGTATGGTGGAACGCCTTTTCCAATTAATCGTCTTACAATCGGAACAATTCCACATTCACAACCTGGAAACAACATGCCTAAAAAAGTAGCTAATAAAACAGACAGAAATCGGTTCTTCGGCATCCATTTTGCCACCATATCTTCTGTCACAAACATTTGAATGAATCCTGAAATAAATACACCAATGAGCACAAACGGAAGTGCTTCGATTAATATGGAAATAAAAATTGTATTCATTTGCAGGAATGCTTTCGGTAATTGAAACAATTCCATGATGTATTTCCTCCAACTTTTCATTAACAATATGTAATTTTAACCCCATTTCATTAATTGGACAAGGTTTATATGACATACATACCCTTTATATACATTACATTGTACAAGTTATATTCTATTCAAAATTTGAGATTTCATAGCAAAAAAGCTGCTCTAGCGTAGTTATATAACTATGCTAGAGCAGCTTTCTTATCGTTAAAAGTAACGTTTCTTCCAAAAAACAAAAGCTAACGTGAAAGATAGTGTTACACATATGATGAGTACAATTACAAAACCGTGGGCTTCTCCTTCAAACGGAACCTTTACGTTCATTCCAAAGAAACTAGAAACCATCGTCGGTAAAGATAAAATGATCGTAATTGACGTTAACAGTTTCATAACACTATTTAAATTATTTGATATAACGGAGCTAAAAGTATTCATCATTCCACTTAAAATATGACTATATATTTCCGCCATTTCAATAGCCTGTTTATTTTCAATTAATACATCTTCTAATAAATCTTGATCGTCTTCATACATTTTTAAAAATGTACTATTACGCATTAACTTTTGAATTACAATTTTATTAGCCTTTAATGACGTTGTAAAGTATACTAAGCTTTTCTCAAGGCCTAATAATGTGAAAATCTCTTTATTTTTCATTGACTGATTTAATTGATGCTCTAAATCAATTGTTTTTCGATTTATTTGCTTTAAGTATCTTAAATAATAAGTAGAAATCGTATATAAGAGCTGAAGTGCAAAGCGCGTCTTCTTAAACGTATAAAATTCTTTAATACGTTGATTAATAAAACGTTCAAAAATTGGATTCTCTTCTAAGCAGATTGTAACAAAACAATCCGGCATCACAATCATACCTATTGGAATCGTGTCATAAATCGAATTTCCTTCTTCGTCATGTCTAACTGTCGGAATATCCACGATAATTAAAGTATTATTGTCTTCCTTTTCAATACGAGAGCGTTCTTCATCATCCAAAGGGTCTTTAATGAAATCTAAGTCTACATTTAAAGTTTGTACTAGATATTGAATTTCTTCTTCTGTTGGATGAAGTACATTAATCCAGCACCCCTTTTGCATTTCCTCAATCTCTTGTAGTTTTCCGTTTCGGTCTGTTAAATATATATTTAACATACTATCACCCCGATTCTTTTTACATGTAGGAATCTACCTCTCTTAAATCACAGTTTTTAAACCGCCATTCTCAGCATATGAAACATACGTTTAAATTTCAATAGAAAAATTATTTTGAAAACGTTTTTATAAGAAAAATATTATAAAGTGAAACTTTAATCAGTGGGAGCTTCATCCCCCCCACTGATTTTCAACCCTCACCAATCGGGCTTTTACGGACTGCCCGCCCCCAACCAAACTTCTTTTCTTTCGCTGAATTTTGAGATGAGGATCTTACTGCCCGTTAGAGCGGGATAAACATAGAAAAAGACAGAGTGCTCTCTGCCTTAAAAGCTTATGTTGCCTTTATAACATATTTAGAAAGCATCCACAAGTTAAACCCGACTGAAATCGTATAGCCCGCGTATGTTGAAATGATAAAACTTACATAATCGAAATACGGAAGCAATACAATATTTAAAACTATCTTCACAATAATTCCAATCACTAGTCCTAGCACCGTCTTCTGCTGTTGATTGATTCCTTGTAGCATAGCAGCCGTTACTGTAAAAAGAGAAAATAGTATGCAAGCAGGAGCATAATACTGTAAAATGATTCTCCCCATCTCTGGATCATTTCCAGCACCAAATAAAAGGGTATATACAGGCTTGGCTAACACCATCATTCCAATTGCCGCCGGTACCGTAATCGCTACTACTAATACATTTGTTCTCGTAAAATGTTTGTACAATAGCTTCGTATTTCCTGCTGTATAAGCTTTCGTCATCTCTGGTACGAGAGACATACTAAAAGCTGTCGCAACGGATACCGGGATAAGCACAACCATTTGAACAAGGCCAATTATCGCATTAATTTTTTCCGCTTCGCCTTGCATATACCCTATCTGTATAAGTAGTTTATTAATTGTAAATGTATCAATCGTCTGATACAACGGAATTGCTAAGCCTACTACAACAAAAGGAATAGAATATGTAAAGAGCTCCTTATAAAGTGAGAAAAAAGATTTCGTTGTTTGTGGTATACTTGCCATTTCTTTTTTCTTTAAGTGCCTTCTCCTTCTCATATAATACGCACTTAAAACAGTTAATCCACCTACAGCTCCCATAAAGGCACCGAACGTTGAAATACCAACTGCTAGTGAAACAGAAGCTTTTAAAACATATAAAACGACAAAGCTTCCTATTTAAATGGTTAAAACACGAAAAAATTGCTCTACAACTACACTTAATGCAGAAGGCCCCATCGATTGGAATCCTTGAAAGAAGCCCCTTAATAAACTCATTACTGGCACAAGTATTAACGCAAAACTTACAATTCGAATATTAGTAGTAACCGCTCCTACACTATTCCCCGTTTGATCATTCCCATCGATGACAAGTTTAGCTAAATGCGGAGCTAGCATATATAACGTAAAACACGAAATGACTCCCATTATAAACATAAACACGATTCCACTTTTCAACACTCTCTTAACCGTATGATAATCATTCAGTTGATCATATTTTGATACCATCTTTGAAACAGCTAGCGGTAATCCCATTGTTGCTATGCTGAGCATGATGGTATAAGGACGATATGCATATGTGTATAGAACGTAACCACTCGTACCGACCATCGCTGTAAATGGTATAACATATATAAACCCTAACATTTTTGATATCATCGTTGCCATCGTTAAAAATATCGTTCCACGTATAAACGGTGACCCTTTCATCACATTCCTCCGCTACGCTTTATTATTACACATTATGGACAACTCCTTTTCTTTAGAACCGAAACAAATAAAAAAGCCAATGAAAAATCATTGACTTTAACGCGCTGCTTTTTTCTTTTTGAAATACTTTAAACCAAAGTATAGAGCAATAAAAAGAACAGCTCCTATAATTATGTAATGTGTGTAATCAGATGCATACTCTTTAATTTGTCGCCAATTCCCACCAAGTTTTTCACCTAAGTATATAAATAGAATTGACCATGGAATGATCGCTACAACCGTATAAAGTGTAAATAGTTTTAATGGCATCTTAGCTAGTCCTGCTGGAATAGAGATCGCATGACGTACTACTGGGATAAAGCGCGCAGAAAATATTACGCCTGCTCCATAACGCTTAAACCAACCTTCCGCTATGTCTAAATGATGTTTATTAATAAGTAGATATTTCCCATATTTCTCTACAACCGGACGCCCTCCGTAGTATCCAAGCCAGTATAAAAAGATTTGCGCTAAAGTACCACCAATCGTTCCGGTGATAACTGCACCCACAAAACTAATTTTACCATTCGCTACTAAAAAGCCAGCATACGAAAGTACAATTTCACTCGGGATTACTTCAATCATTAAAGCAAGAGCTACTCCAAAGTAACCTAAGCTTGCAAAAAATTGCAATAACTGATCTATTATGTTTGCTAACATGTTCTTTTTTATCTCCTTTTTTCTTCACATACCATCCCATTATTACATAAAGGCTGCAATCTGCCAATATCTTCATTTTAACAATATGTACAATTCAAGCAGGATTAATCTATTAATTTCTCTTTCTGCGGGTCTTTCATGTAGGCAAACATCTCTTTAATTTGGTCTTCTGTATTTCTAGCAATTGATAAATTAGGCAATTCATTTTCACCAAAAAACTCCACCTCTTCTGTTTCAATGCTAGTTTTCTTTTCTCCACCAATAATCTCACATCCAATGAAAATCTTATATACATGCGTCGCCGATGGAGATGGTTGATGTTTTTCTTTATCAAATATAGCTAGTAACTTAAAATGATCTACCTCATAACCAGTCTCTTCGAAAACTTCTTTTGCTGCAACTTCGGTTGGCGTATAACCGACATCAGCCCATCCACCTGGCAATGCCCATTTCCCATCGCTTTTTTCTTTCACAAATAATAACTTTTCATTTTGAAAAACAACAGCTCTTATATCAACTTTAGGTGTTTGATAGCCTGTCTCACTTGCAAATAATTTCTCTACGACTTCCCAATCTGTTTTCGTGTAATGTGACATCATTGAAATAGAAATATCTCGTAATTGCTGGAAACGCTCAATATCATACACATCCTTAGAATACGTTAAACCCGCTTGAGCTATAGATTGTATTTGTTTTACCCAATCAATCCATTTAATCGTCATATATCCGCATCCCCATTCTCTATCAAATATATTACTTCATTTTCATTGATACATCTTTATTATACAAAAAAAAAGAGATTGATAACGTTTCAATCTCTTTCAAAATTAATCCAATTCATGTAAGTGGTCTTGTATATACTTTCTTCTCTTATTTATATATTCATAAATCATATCAGCCTCTTGATCAAATGTTTCTAATTTTTCTTTCATGTATGGATCTTGTAGTAAATATGGACGAATCAATTCACACAACCCTTCTACTTTCGGCCTCATAAACGAAACTGTAAATTGATCTTCTAATATTTCTTCTAAAATACTTCGATACTGCTTTCTAAATACAGGTATGTCTAGCAATCTTGCACTCAACGTATTATACCCTTGAATGCGAATATATTCATGATTAAGCGGTCTCCCTTGTACATCTCGCCCCCAAGTCGCATCATAATCCCACGGTATAACTTCAAATAAATTTGTTTCATCGTTATGATATAGTGCATAGTTATGAACAAAACCATCAAAGTTTTGCGTAAAAATAACTCCTGCTAACCATCGTAAATATTTATCTACATGTAGAAACTTCCCAATTTCTTTTTCATAGGCTTCCCTCGTCAAAGTATTCGCTTGAAATACAAATTCACTCAGTTGTTCTTCACTATTTTCATTCGAATATTTAAATTCATAACCCGCAAAGAGCTCTGTCTTAACATCTTTATCTCGTTCACTCATTAATGAAAAATTCGCATCATCATCTATCGCATAATAAATAGAACCACTCGGTAATCCTCTATTTTTTAAAAAATTTTCATCAACCGATTCTAACTGTAAGTACACACCTTGAATTTGACCATTAATTTTTATAAATACATGTTGTGATTTTGGCGAAAGTACACCAATATCATGAAAAAAATCTAAAGATAATTTATTTCTTATGAGAGACGGATCCATAAACTCCGAATTCAAATGAAACTCTTTCGCACCTTGAAATTTTTTAGGCTTATAAAACATAACATGATAAGACTTTTTCTCAAATTCCCGAATATGAGCTCCTCGGTATACGATATCAATATCATACTTCTTTTTTCCATAAGTTAATTTTGCTGGCACTGGACTATCTGACCAAATGTCCTTTTTCAATTCCACTAAGTACATTGGATGAACAAAAAAATCATATGAAGGCAGCATGTTTTCTCATCCCTTCTCAGTTCTCTTCATTCAATGTATGCGCCTTGTCTTGTCCATACATCCGCAATCATCTATTTATATAAAATTACACTCTTGTCCTGTTCAGAAAGATGCCTACATACATATCATGTTAAGGAAAAAGAATACCTTTTCACTTTAATACATGATAAGGAGGATTTCTATGAAACGTGATATTAGAAAAGCTGTCGAAGAAATCAAAAGTGCTGGGATGGAGGATTTCTTACACCAAGATCCAAGTACTTTTGAATGCGATGATGATTGCACTACAAAAATAGAGTGTAACGAAGATTGTAAATGCCCAAGAACAAGATGTACTCGCGTGAAACATTGTACGTTCGTTACAAAATGTACTCACGTTAAAAAGTGGACATTTGTTACAAAATGTACTCGTGTTCGCGTGCAAAAATGGACGTTCGTTACGAAAGTAACGCGTAGAAAAGAATGCGTTTTAGTTACAAAACGTACTCGTAGAAAGCATTGTACATTCGTTACAAAATGTGTACGCTTTGAAAAGAAATTTTACTGGACTAAACGATGTTACTGTAAAAAATGCGAATTCTTCCCTAATGGACACGGTGGCTCTTGCGACGATTCGTGTGATGACGGAAAGAAATGGAACGATTGCAAAGATGGCAGACATAAATTCCCATCTTGCAAAAATAAGAAATTCGATCACTTCTGGTATAAAAAACGTAACTGCTAGTTTTTATACCACCCAAAAAAAGGCCGTTTTGCGGCCTTTTTTACATTTATTGAAAGTGACTTATATCTGCAAATTGTTTCACTTTACCAATACCCTCTTCAAATTCTATTATGCTCAAACTGGCACTATGCATAAATGGATCATCCCACACATTTTCTATTTCAATTCCCGCGAAATGCCCTACAAGTAATTTTGCTGCTGCCGCATGAGACACAATCAATATATTTTGTCCTTTATGCATCTCTAAAAGAAGCTGCATCCCTTCAATTACTCTTTCATAAACGGCCTCAAAATTTTCGCCTGATGTTGACTGAAAAAGATGTGGCTCATTCCAAAACAGATGTACTTCTTCTGGAAATTGCTTTTCTATATCCGCGATTGTTTGTCCTTCCCATATACCCATGTTGATTTCATAGAAATGCTCATCCGCTATAATGGGTATATCACGTTCCCCCTTTATTAACTCTGCCGTATGAAGTGTTCTTTCGCTCGGACTACTATAGATCGCATGGATTGGTAAATCTTTCATTCGATTTCCTAATTGTTTCGCCTGAACTATACCATTTTCAGTTAAAGCAGAATTTTTCCGTCCCTGCATTCGCTTCGCTACATTCCACTCTGTTTCACCATGCCTTGTTACATATATAGTTGTTTTCATTTCTTACTCCCCCTCACCATGTTGGTCGTAATTCCCACGGTTCAACTCTCCCTACAATCCACTCCGCTCGTTTACTTTCAATCCTTTTTATAATTCCATCAGCTATCTCTTGATGAGTAAGCCACCTTCCATATGTATCTTCTAAAATAAAACCTAAAATAATTCTATGATAAATACATCGCGTACTCCCTATTTTTTGTGCAGGCATACGTGATGCTTTACTACCTAAAATATGAAATAAACTCTATGTTTTAGACGACAAATCTAGTTCTTTACAAATATTTGATAGTGCATGCTTTGCACTTGTGTGTACCCATGCAACAACTAATGTGATCGGGCCATTTTTCTTAATTGTACTTTTAATAGCTAGCTTTACATCTTCATCATTATGATAATCTAACGAAAGGCATGTAATATTTTCTGGTGCAGAACTCATTCGCTTAACATTTTTTAATTTCACTTCATCTCGTCCAATAATAGAAACATAAAATCCTTTCTCACAAAGCCACATAGAAACTTTCTTTAGCATTCCTGTCCCACCAATTACAAGTGCATGCAAATGCTATCCCTCCCTAATAAAATGTCATATGAGGTTTCTCATCTCTATAATAATTTAAACGGTCTTGCAGTGTCCCTGAGTGAAACTCAAATTTATGACCGTCAGGATCAACAAAGTATATAGATTCGCAATCTCTTACATCACGTTCTCTTCCTTGTAAAATATGAACATCATTTTCTTCTAATCGCTGTATTAGACATTTAAAGTCTTCTTGTTCAACAGAAAATGCAATGTGCGTATAAGATTGATGAATCTCATTTCTCGGAATATGCGTCTCTTCATTAAGCGCTATCCATACTCCACATATGTTAAAATAAGCTAATTTTCTTCCTTTAACTAATAATTCTCCTTCTAATACTTTTTCATAAAACATAATAGAGTTTTCTAAATTAGATACCGAAAAACAAATATGATTGATTCCTCTTAACAACTATAATTCCTCCTTATACAAATAAAAGATGAGCGAAAATTCACTCATCTTTTATTATACTATTTTTTTGTAATATATGCCCATTTATAACTGAAGTCCCCGCCAAACGTATGGTTAGCAATGCCTTTTACAAATGGCTTCTCTAAATAAGCTGTACTTTGTTGGTACGTAGGAGAAATTGCTGCGTCTTGACCAATTAAGATTTTTTCAGCTTCCGCAAGTGCATTCCAGCGTGCTTTATCATCTTTTAATAGCTCTCCTTTTGATTTCGCTACTAAATCATCATACTTCGGATTAGAATAATCCATTTCATTAAATGAGCTTCCAGTAACAAACATATCAATATAAGTCATTGGATCCGGATAATCAGGGCTCCATGCAGATAATGAGAATTCATATTGGAATTTCTTTTCTAAATCTAGCTTCTGCTTGTATGGTTGCTGTTTCAAATTCACTTTAATACCAGGCAAGTTTTTCTCTAGTTCTTCCTTAATAAAGTCGCCTACTTTTTTACGGCTACCGTTATCATCGTTTAGTAATTCAACCGTAATTGTATCTTGACCAAGCTCTTTCTTCGCTTCTTCCCATAATTTTTTTGCTTTCTCTGCGTTATCTTTACTATCACGGAAGTTTTTATTTACAGAGCGGAAATCTTTTCCATCCGGACCTGTCGTGAATTTTTCAGGTACTAAGAAATATGCTGGCAATGAACCGTCATTTAAAATGACATCAGCAATTCCTTTTTTATCGTATGCTAAATCAATCGCTTCACGTACTTTTTGGTTTTTAAATGTTGCATTTTTTTGGTTAAAACGTAAGAAATATATGCGCGGGTCTAACTTCGTTTTAAATTCATCTGGTTTATTCTTTTTATATTTATCAACAAATTCAGAAGTTAAAATAACTCGATCTGCTTGATCACTATCATATAAATTTACTCCCGTGCTTGTTTCCTTCACAATACTTACATTAATTTCGTCTAACTTTACAGTATCTTTATCCCAATAATTAGGATTTTTCTTTAACTGATAATTTTGTTCATGTTTCCATTGACTCATTGTAAATGGTCCATTATATACTAATTTATCTGCTTCTAATCCGTATTTATCTCCTTGCTCTTTCACATATTTTTCATTTAATGGGAAAAATGTAGGGAACGACGTAAGCTCAAGAAAATAAGGTGCTGGTTGCTCTAATTCTACTACCAACGTTTTATCATCCTTCGCTTTAACACCCAGTTGATCTAATGGTAATTCTCCTTTATTTACTTTCTGTGCATTTTTCACATCAAATAAAATGAATGCATATTCTGCCGCTGTTGCTTTATCTAATGTACGTTGCCATGCATATACAAAATCTTGTGCTCGAACTGGATCACCATTTGACCATTTCGCATCACGTAATTCAAATGTATATGTCTTTTTATCTTCACTAATCTTCACATCTTTTGCCATACCTGGTGTTGGTTTATTATCTTTATCTAGACGATATAAACCTTCCATTGCATTTACAAATACACGGAAAGATACAGAATCCGTTGATTTAGATGTATCCATTGAAGGAATTTCAGCTGTTTCTAGCAAATTTAAAACTTGTTTATCGGCCATTCCCTTATTCGATTCTTTCTTCGTTGTCGAAGCCTTCTCACCATTCCCACACCCTGCAACCAATACACTCGTCGTTAACGCAAGTGCAGCAATTGTTGTTGTCTTTCTCTTCATTCTTCCTTCCCCCAATCTATATGTATAAGTTAAATCCTATATAATATATTTTATTATACAAAAGATTCTGATTATTTTAAATATTTATTTTAACAAACATAGAAAAAAGCGATCGGAAATTTCTTTCCAGCCGCTTTCTTGAATAGCATTTACTTGTAATCCATCCTCTATATCAAATGGATTTTGAACTTTAAATATTTCTTCCATTAGCTTCAAAAACTCTTCTTCAGTTTTAGATTCACCATTAACCATAAATGAGTATGGTTCCACTTCACCTAATTTATAATCGACAACAAATTGAATCTTCACCTTTTGTCTTGGCGTTCCGGTGTTATATCCTTGGAATTCTACTAATTCTAACCCTTCCGTTCCACGATAATATATCCAACCTGAATTTTGAAAATAATTTTCGAAAGATTCACCTATTGAAAAGAAAGGATATTCATAAAGCGAGCTTGTACGAACCTTTTGAATAACGTCTCGATCAGTCGGAAAAAAGAAATGACTAAAAAATATGCTAGCAACTGCTAAAATAGTAACAATTGTCGCTCCCATTTTGCTCGTTCCGCCGCTATCATTGATTAGATAGTTTTCAACTGATTTATCTTTTATTTCTCTTGCTTTTATTCGGTATATACGTCTTTCCGCAAATTGATAGTACAATCCATTTGCAAAAATCCCCATTCCAAACAGAATAAAAATGAGTAATAAAAACGTAAGAGGCACCATATTAATGATTGGCAACGCTACATTAAATCCCATATAATACGAAAATGCATCACACGCTACTAATAACAACATAAATAAAGCAGCTGGTACATAATACTTACGATATCCTAGCCAGCCTATATTGAAAATAGCAGCCCAACCATTCCAGCTCCACCTAGCAATCCGCTTATTCTCAAGCTCCCATTTCCTTTTGTAATACGGATATTGTCTCCCTACATATACTTCTAGTTCTTTATCTATTAACGAGCTACCTTCATCTTGTTCATTATCCAAGTTTCGCTGACAACTTGCACAATTTAACTGTTCCTCCTCGCAAGGTTGCCCACAATTTATACATTTCAAAACAATCCCTCTTCCCATCCATACGTCATTTCAAAATACCTTCGTGTTTTAATAACCACTCTTTCCTCCATAAACCACCAGCATATCCAACAAGCTTTCCACTCTTCCCTATTACACGGTGACATGGAACAATTATTGAAATTGGATTCCGACTATTTGCCCCTCCTATTGCCCGTACAGCTTTTGTATTTCCAACTTTCTCTGCAATATCTAAATATGAAGCACTTACGCCGTATGGAATAGTATAAAGTGCATCCCATACATTTTTTTGAAATGCTGTTCCCTCCGCAGACAGCGGGACCGTAAACTCTTTTCTTTTCCCTTTAAAATATTCATCTAACTCATTTATACATTGTTCTATCATTTCATTTTTATTTTCTTCTTGTCGTTCATCAACAAATATAACAGACGTAATTCCTTCTTGATTCGCTGTAATTTCAAGCAAACCTACTTCGCTTTCATAATAAGCCTGGTACATATGCCATCCTCCAATTCAGTTCATATTAGTCATTGTAACACGAATATACAAAATTTTTCGTATAAGCGTTTTATTAGAGAAACAAAAAAGAGAATGATACAATGTAAGAAAATTCAATCTAGGAGGCTATTGGATGAATTCCGAACTTTTTTCACCTTATACAATTAAGGACGTTACATTAAAAAACCGGATTGTTATGTCACCTATGTGCATGTATTCATCGGAAAACGGGGATGGCCAAGTAACGAATTTCCATCTCATTCATTATGGAACAAGAGCTGCCGGCCAAGTTGGTTTAGTTATGATTGAAGCAACAGCCGTGTTACCTGAAGGTCGAATTTCAAATAAAGACTTAGGCATTTGGGATAACAGTTTAATTGAAGGCTTACATAAAACGACTACTTTTATACATGATAATGGTGCAAAAGCTGCCATTCAACTCGCTCACGCCGGAAGAAAAGCAGAACTAGAAACAGATGCGTTAGCTCCTTCAGCCATTCCATTTAATGAAACAATGAAAATGCCAATAGAAATGAGCAAACACCAAATTAAAGATACTGTATTAGCTTTTCAGCAAGCTGCAGTACGATCAAAACAAGCTGGATTTGATGTTATTGAAATACACGGTGCTCACGGTTATCTTATTAATGAATTTCTTTCTCCGCTTTCCAATAAGCGGACTGATGAATATGGTGGTTCACCTGAAAACCGCTATCGTTTCTTACGCGAAATCATCGACTCTGTAAATGAAGTTTGGGACGGACCGTTATTTGTCCGTATTTCAGCAAATGATTATCATCCTGACGGGCTAACGGTTCAAGATTACGTTCAGTATACAAAGTGGATGAAAGAACAGGGAATAGATTTAATCGATTGTAGTTCTGGCGCAGTTGTACCAGCACATATTGATGTGTATCCTGGTTATCAAGTACAATATGCCAAACATATTAAAGAGCATGCTAACATTGCAACTGGTGCAGTTGGATTAATTACGACCGGAGTACAAGCAGAGCAAATTTTAAATAATAACGAAGCAGATTTAATTTTTATCGGACGTGAATTACTTCGCAATCCGTATTTTCCAAGAATAGCGGCCAATGAACTTGGCTTTGAATTGCAAGAACCTCACCAATATAAGCGAGCACCAGGAAAAATTCATACGAATAAATAAAACCGAGAAGTCATTCTTCTCGGTTTTATTTATTCTATCGTTGTAATTTCATTTGAATTATAAGTATGGATACCCGATTCTTCTCGCAGCGCGGTTATATACATCCCTTTCGCCACATCTTTAGCTGAAATTGGTTTATATTTTTTGAAAGCTCCTTTAAAGATAAACGGAATAATACGAGATAACTTTTCAGCCATTCGTTCGCCGAAACGAAATTCTTGTCGATTTCCTACTAATAATGATGGTCTAAAAATGTGAATACCACCAATCACTAACTTTTGCAATTCTTCTTCCATTTTTCCTTTCACTTGTGAATAAAAGAAGAATGATTTAGGATTCGCTCCCATAGAAGACACGACAAGGAAATTTTGTACCCCTTGTTTTTCAGCTAAACAAGCAGCTCGTAACGTATATTCATAATCTACTTTTTTAAAATTTGCTTTTGTTTTTGCTTTTTTTATTGTTGTTCCTAAGCAACTAAAAACATCATCCACAGCAAAGAACTCTTTATATTCCTCTAATACCGAAAAATCAACTTGTTTCTGCTGTAACTTCTCATGTTGCAATTGCATTGGCTCTCTTACAAAAATAGTAACCGAATCGTAGTAATCTGATTCAAGTAATAGACGCGTTATCTCTTGTCCAACTAAACCACTTGCACCAAGTATTAACGCTGTTCGCTTATTCATATATGCATATACCTCTTATTTTACTTTTCTCTCCTTTAGTAAAATACAACCTTTAGGAGTTTCCTGCTCTTATTTTACCACAAGTAAAACACTATGCGTACGCATAGTGCTTTACTCACTCTTTTTTCTCATCTCTCTCTTGTAATTTCGTTATTGTTGTAGCGTCCCCTAAATTACTTATTAATCTTCTTAAAAAAATTAATACGAAAGATAATGGCAATACTACCGCTAATATTAATAAAATAGCTTCCATTAAATAACCCAAGCGCTCATCCCCCTCTTTACCTCCTTTTCAATATATGAAAACAGCGTTGTCACATATGCATGCATTTGCAAAAATAATACACCTATATTTGACAACTTTATAACAAAAACAAATCGGAATGATTATTATTTATTGCAACTTTATTAAAGATGTATTATACTAAGTTCGCAAACTAAAACGTAATTATTCCGTTTTGTATTAAAATGATATTTTTCTTCTATAATTGGGGAAAATATATCCGTAAAAAGAAAAGAGGAGAACTTCATGCCTAAAAGATTGACTATATTTTCATTCTTACTTATTTTTACCTTAATTTTCGCTGGCTGCTCAAATAAAAAAGAAAGTAATGCCAAGAAAGATGGAAAGCTAACAGTTTATACAACGATTTTCCCACTTGCTGATTTCGCAAAGAAAATCGGTGGCGACTATGTAAATGTTGAAGCGATTTACCCACCTGGTGCAGATTCACATACATTTGAACCAAGTCAAAAACAAACAGTACAAGTTGCAAAAGCCGATTTATTTGTTTATAACGGCGCTGAATTAGAACCATTTGCTGAAAAAATGGAAAAAACATTACAAAAAGAAAATGTTAAAATTGTAAATGCATCTAAAGGTATTGAGCTTCGTGCTTCTACTGAAGAAGAGCATCATGATCATGGAGATGGCCATAAAGAAGATGAACATCATCACGATAAAGACCCGCATGTTTGGTTAGATCCTACTCTAGCAATGAAACAGGCAGAAAAAATTAAAAATGCACTTGTAGAATTACAACCTGAACATAAACAAGAATTCGAAAAAAACTTTGCAGCACTTCAAACTAAATTTACTGATTTAGACGATGGATTTAAGGCAGCTGTAGCGAACGCAAAAACGAAAGAAATTTTAGTTTCTCATGCTGCCTATGGTTACTGGGAACAACGATACGGCCTAAAACAAATTCCTATCGCTGGAATTTCAGCTTCTGATGAACCATCTCAAAAGCAGCTTGCTGACATTACAAAAACAGTAAAAGAACATAATCTAAAATATATTTTATTCGAAACATTCTCTACTCCAAAAGTAGCATCCGTAATTCAAAAAGAAACTGGTACAAAAGTTTTACGCTTAAATCACTTAGCTACTATTTCTGAAGATGATGCAAAAAATAATAAAGATTACTTTACTTTAATGGAAGAAAACGTAAACACATTGAAAGAAGCAACAAACTAATCCATTACACTTTCTAGGCAGCTGAATTTGTTATTCAGCTGCCTTTTTATGTATTTATCCTTGACTTGACCAAAATAACAAGTAAAATTATCCATATTAGCTTTAAAGCTATATTAATTTAGAAGGTGAGTTGGAATTATGAATCTTCACATTTGTGAAGTAACAGCAAAAAATTGGCGTTCAGTAGTTGCTTTAGACGTCGCAAAAGATCAGCAACAATTTATTGAAAGTAACGCGTTTTCTTTAGCAGAATCATTATATGAAGGAAACGGAACGTCAGTAGGTTTATATGATGGAGAAACACTTGTAGGATACGCAATGTATGGATGGTATTCAGTAAAACATAAAAGTGTATGGCTCGATCGCTTTATGATTGACCAACAATATCAAGGAAAAGGATACGCAAAACGTTTCCTTCGCTTACTCATTCAATTCTTACAAGAAAAATTTGAATGCAAAATAATTTACTTAAGTTTACATCCAGACAACAAACTTGCAATGGGACTGTATGAATCATTTGGTTTCCGCTTAAATGGGGATATTGATGATGAAGGTCCAGTTGTAGGTGTTGTAATGGAGTTACTAATAGACGAAAATATAAGCCTGTGAAAACAGGCTTTTTATTATACATTTATCAATTTTTAGTTTCTCTCCCTTATTTAATTCTGTTTTGCAATCTAATAGAATGCTCATAAAAAATAAGCCTGCAATTTACGCAGACTTATTTCACACACTCCTCGAAATGTTCTTGGAACCACTCTTTATTAATATCTCTTCCGATAAAAACTACTTCACTTACTCGCTCTTCGCCCTCTTGCCACTCTCTATCGTACGAAGCAGCAAATAACGTATGTACACCTTGGAAAACGATACGTTTATCTACTCCATCTATCGATAAAATTCCTTTGTAACGATATAAATATTCCCCTAGCTCTTGAACGACAGCTGACATCCACTCATTAAGCTTTTGTAAATCCAGCGGACGTTCTTCACGTAATACAAATGATTTCACACCTTCTAAGTGGTTATGTTCTTTATGAGGGTAAATTTGCAACGTATCTTTCATTTTAAACGTTTGGATTTGTAATAAAGATGGTATATCTACCTCACAGTTAGTCGCCTCAATTAACTTTGCAGTCGGGTTAATTCCTTGAATTTCATGCAAGAGATTTTCTTTCTCATTCTCTTCAATTAAATCTAATTTATTTACTAAAACGACATCAGCAAACGCAATTTGCTCTTTTGCTTCTAATCCTTTTTCAAAATGTTTATGTATATGATAACTATCTACTACCGTTACAACACCGTTAATTTGGTAAGCAGATTGAATGACTGGATCTAAAAAGAATGTTTGAATAATCGGGCCTGGATTTGCAAGGCCAGTCGTTTCAATTACTAAACCATCAAAATCCATTTTCCCTTCCGCTTTTACGTCCAGTAACTGTTTTAAAGCAACGAGTAAATCTTCACGTACAGTACAGCATAAACAGCCATTTGTCATTTCCATAATTTCTTCTTCCACATTCATAATCAACTGATTATCAATGCCAATTTGCCCTATTTCATTTACAATCACCGCTAATTTCTTACCGTGATTTTCTGATAAAATACGATTTAATAATGTCGTTTTCCCAGATCCAAGAAAACCAGTTAATATTGTTACTGGAATCATTTCGTACATCTCCTTATAGCTATATGTTTCTACATTATAGCATATGAACACTCCCCCACTTAACAAAGCTTGAAGTGGGGGTTTCTAACGTTTCGACCTAACGGACGATTAACGTCAGGGGAGTTAACACATTAGCGAGCTGTTTCACGCCTAACCCCTCTATCCCATTTGTCCATGCATTTGGGATTACTTTTCGTAAAATGTTAGCCGCAGCATTTACATCTGCATTAATTAAAGTTTTATTTGCTGAACGATATATACCGCGCTTTATTCGTTTTCCTGAAAAAGTTGTATTTTGGTCATTTTCTCCATACGTTGGAATGAAGTCGTTATCCAGAAAACTTGCTTTCGATGTATATGATTCTTCAGTTACAACAACTTGAATGCCTACAGCATTTGCTTTGTATGTAATCATTTGAATCAGTAAATTATGCGGGATATGACAAAACGATTGGTTATTTCTTTTTCCCATATTCGTTTCTTGTTTCCAACTTTTGTTTTGACCAATAACGATTTTACAAACTTCTTCTTCTTGAGCTAGTTTTACGATGTGGTGACTAACTTTATGGAAGACGTCTTTTATTTTCAAGTAACGTTTTTGATGAAGTTTTTCTATCCTTTTAGAAGTAAAAGGTCCTTCATTCGTTTGTTTTCCATTTCTAAGAATGCTTGTAAAATGACTCTTCATTTTGTTGTAATATTGATTTATGCTTTTGACATGTTTGCCCTTAACAAGGACAGGTTTCATACCTGTGTTTGTTACGATGGTTGCAAGGTTATCAATCCCTAAATCAATACTCATATAACGAGCATTCTCTTCAATCATTTGTTGTTCAGAAGGAACATCAATTACCAATTCCACTACATATTCATTGTATTTTGGAATCACACGAACTTGTTTCAGTTTACCTTCAGTGAAACCTAGTTTCCCAATATTTAATTGCAATTTCGTCTTTGGAAACTTTAAAAATCTACCGTTTTTAATGATGCAATCTTGGTTTGTATACAGAATCTCTTTTTCAGAAGAACGAATATACTTTGGAATCCTAGGCATTCCATCATATTTGTTTGGATTCTTTTTATAGTCTTTTAAACTAGCAAAAAAAGATTTCCAATTTTGGAACAAACCTTTCATGATGGACTGGCTACATTGCGTAGGCAAAGCTCGATAATCATTTTGAATCATAGCCTTAAATAGTGCATCTAGAAAGTTGTAATCTACATAAGGTTTTTCAAAATTAGGTTCTGAAAACAAATTACATGTAATCTCTTTCTGTTCTTCTTTAGGCTTTACTTTCTCTTTTTCCAATTTCTTCCGATAGACAAGACGTTGTGTGTCATTCATCTTCCCAATATTTTTATGAATATTATCCAGAACTTCTTTTTGCAAAGGCTGCAACTCTTTTTCTTGTGTTAATCCAGTGTACACCTGGCGTATATAAAAGTTTGTGGTGTTGTACATATTCTTAGCGTTATGACAACATTCTTGAAAATAAGAATACATACGATGCCCTTTTTTTATCCAGATTTGAAGAGTTTTATAGTTTGATGGATTTTCTTTTGCCATTTTATTCACCTCCTTGTTAAGGATATTATAGCAAAAAAGAACATACGTTTCCGTTTTTTTCTCAAAAATAAAATATTCCTTTCAATTCACCTCACCACCTTCATTTACGTTTAGAGATGGGAGTCCTCTCGAAAGGCATGATAGAAAAAATCGTTTTTATAGCAAAACATATTTATTGTCTGTACACCTAATTAACTATATAATAACATGTAGTAAGAAAGCCTTTTCAAAACATTATTATTCATCAAGGGGGTACTTATAATGGATCGAGTTCAAATGGCTGAAACGCTAGAATTTTCTCGTATTATTCAAGGATTTTGGCGTTTAGCAGAATGGAATATGACGAAACAAGAATTACTTTCTTTCATTGAAGATTGTATGGATATGGGAATCACTACTTTTGATCACGCTGATATTTACGGCGCATATACGTGTGAAGGGTTATTTGGCGAAGCTTTACAATTAAAGCCTTCCTTACGAGAAAACATGCAAATTATTACAAAGTGTGGAATCGCTCCCCCATCACCGAAATTTCCAGAGCGATATGTTGCTCACTACAATACTAGTGCAGAGCATATTATGCAAAGTGTAGAAGCATCACTTAAAAATTTACATACAGATTATATTGACGTATTACTTATTCATCGTCCCGATCCTTTTATGGATCCAAATGAAGTGGCAAAAGCATTTTCACAATTAAAACAAGAAGGGAAAGTTCGTCACTTCGGTGTATCTAACTTCTTACCTTCACAATTTAATATGTTAAGTTCGTACTTAGATTTCCCGCTTATTACGAACCAGATTGAAGTTTCTGCATTGCAGCTTGAGCATTTTGAAAAAGGGACAATTGATTTATGCCAAGAAAAACGAATCAATCCAATGATTTGGTCACCTCTTGCTGGTGGGGAGATCTTTACTGGTCAATCAGAACGCGCCGTACGTGTACGTGAAACTGTGCAAAAAGTTGCTACTGAGCTAGGTGTTTCTAGTATAGATACGGTTATGTATGCTTGGTTACTTGCTCATCCAGCTAATATGATACCAATCGTTGGCTCTGGTAAATTAGATCGCGTAAAAACTGCCGCTCTTGCTACAAAAGTTAACTTAGACCGTCAACAATGGTTTACAATTTTCGAAAGCTCTAATGGACATCCTGTACCATAATGCATAAAAAGAAGAGCTGTTTTCTTACAGCTCTTCTTTTTCATATGTATTTCTAGTCATGGCAAATACACACATATCTCTTAATCCGTTTCCATCTACCGCAACACTCGCACTTTCTAACGTACCTTCTAACTTAAAACCTAATTTCTCAGGTATCGCTCTACTCTTCTTATTGAAAGAATCACAACGAATTTCTACACGATTTGCTTTTAATTCAGAAAAAGCGTAATCCGTTATACCTTTCGCAGCCTCTACCATATAGCCTTTTCCGCTAAACCTTGTATCAATCCAATATCCGATTTCAAATTGAGGTATATCCCAATTAATACGATGTAATCCGGCTGAAGCAATAAATTCACCTGTTTCTTTCGAAAATACTAGTAATCTTAAATCCTCACGTTGCAAAAATTGAATATGTGATTTTCTAATACTTTCTTCTACTTCTTGCTCTGTTTGCTCTTTTTGTGCAAACACCATCCAAGGTTTTAGTTCTTGTATTGAAGCCTGAATTGCATCATATACAACTTTACCATCTCCTGGTTTCGGCATTCGAATAAAAAGTCTGTCAGTATAAAATTCAGAAGGAAAATCGAATAATAACGGATTCACTGTAAACACTCCCTATATTTCTTTTATATATAATAATATCCATCTGAAGTTATATAGTAAAGAATTTTCTGAATTGAAAACCTTTTACTCATTCACTTCCACCGCTACACGAATTCCAGATTCAATCGCACCTTGAATCCATCCGTGATATAGCGTTGTATGATCTCCAGCGAAGAATATTCTCCCCTCTGGTTTGACAATCGCTGGTTGCAGCTCAGATTCTTGACCTGCTTGAAAAAGTGCAAATCCTCCAAGCGCATACGGATCCAATGTCCAGCTTTTTGAAATTCCAGATATGAACTCATCATACACTTGACCACCTAATATTGTTGCTAAGTTGTGTAATGCGTAATAAATACGATCCCCTTTTGATAAACCATCCCATAACAACGCGTCATAAGACCATGTATAGCTACCTAACATCATAGCCGGTCCTTTCTCCCCAATTCCATAATTTGGATAATAGGCATAACGAATTGGCAAATCTGTTATAATTCTGCCACCTAATTGTCCTTGTTCTTCCCAAAATCGGCTTTTAAATTGAATTCCTATTTTCGTCGCAGGCATATAATGTAATTCACGAATTGCTTTCCATTTTTCATGAGATATAGAATCAAACGGATCTACTTCTACAAAACGCATTGTCGAAAACGGAATGGTAACAATAACTAAATCTCCTGTAATACTACTATATTCAAAAGTTTCCTCGTTCCGATAGAAAGCTGTCACACCATTATCGTGTTGATGTAACTTCATTAATTTTTGATTATATATAATATTCTCTTCTAATTGCGGTAAAAATGACTTTGGCAATCTATCATTCCCGCCCACAATTTCACAAAATCCGCTCTCCTCTTGCATAATGTATAGAAAGCGTAAAGTCTCTACAAACGACCGTTCCAAAAAAACTTCTAAATCTAATAAAACACCAATCATCTCAATTGTTACTGGCGAAAAGTAAGTATTATACTGATAAGGATGATACTTTAAAAATTGTCCAGTAGAGTATCTCCCAAAATCCTTTACAACAATATCCCAATTTTTTTCTGGGTTCTTTTTTATAAAATTTATAATGGGCTGTACCGCTAACAATAATAATTCCTCTGACGTTTTTCCAACTTCATTCATTTCCACAGGATATCTTAGAATACTTGGATCTTTTTCATATTGTTTTAACGTCGTTTTCCGTCCATTTACGTATATAATATCCGTCTCATTCCTATTAATAAAAGGACTCACCTGTAGCCCAAATTTTCTTATATATGCCATCGTTAATGTATGCGAATACGGAATTCTCATTGCTCCAACATCTAAATATAATCCGGTATCTTCCATTCTCACTGTTTCTATACGGCCACCTACCCGGTTATTTGCTTCAAAAATTTTCACATCATGTCCTGCAGCCTTTAATAAAGATGCTGAAACTAACCCAGCCATACCAGCTCCCACTACAATAATCTGTTTTGGGCTTATCGTCTTCTTCAATCCTTTATCTATAACTTTTAACGCTTCATCCATTTCAGTGTTATACATTATATCTTTCTGCACAATTCCACCCCTTACTTCATCAAATGGACGTTAGTGGTTTAGTGCATTTTATTCATAAATCCCCATAAACATAACACCATTGCAATTTGAATATTCACTAAAAGTACATAAGAGACAGATCTCACTTTTCTTTATACTTCGTATAATATAGCAACTACAAAGAAGGAGTGGTTAAAAATGAAACATACTTATGACTACGATGCTACAAAAAAACATTTAGAATTAAAGAAACAAAACTTATGTAAAAAACTTAGCAATATGACACTATCTGAAAAAGAACGTGAACAACTAAAGCATGAAATTGACAACTATGAATATATTTTAAATCTAGTCGAAATGAATCATTATGAACGCGGATTTTCTCGTTAAAAGCGGAAATAAGATTATCCGCTTTTCATTTTGAGCATTTCACTACGCATTTTTCATAAGTAAATATATAATAGGATGTACATTAAGATTGAGAGGTATATTCTATGATCAAGTTAAGTGTATTAGACCAATCACCTATTTCAGATGGTAGCACAGCAGCCCAAGCTTTTTCACATACAGTTACGCTTGCACAAGAAGTTGAAAAACTCGGATTCACACGTTTTTGGGTATCCGAACATCATAATTCCGTAAGCTTAGCTGGTTCAAGTCCAGAAATTCTTATTTCTCATATTGCCGCAAAAACGGACCGTATTAGAGTCGGTTCAGGTGGTGTTATGTTACCGCATTATAGCCCATATAAAGTTGCTGAGAATTTCCGTGTTCTAGAAGCATTGTATCCGAACCGCATCGATCTCGGTGTTGGTAGAGCACCTGGTGGTATGCCAATAGCAACTCGCGCACTTCAAGAAGGGAAAATGGTCTCACTTGATCAATATCCAGAACAAATTGCAGACGTTGCAATGTACTTACATGATCAAGTACCAGAAAACCATCACTATGCAAACTTAAAAGCCACTCCAGTTATCCCAACGTCTCCTGAAATGTGGATGCTCGGTTCTAGCGGAGAGAGCGCTAAAATTGCTGCAAACAACGGAGCTTCTTTCGCATTTGCACAATTTATTAACGGCTTCGGAGGCCCTGAAGTTATGAGGGCTTACCAAGAACAATATGAGCCTTCATTTTTAGGAGATAAGCCTAATTCAATCGTTGCCATCTTTGTTATATGCGGAGAAACAAATGAAGAAGCGGAAAAAATTGCTTCTAGTTTAGATCTATCAATCTTATTATTAGAGCAAGGAAAACGAACTACTGGTACACCTTCTATTGAAACTGCTCAAAATTATTCATACAGCGCTTATGATTTATTCCGTATAAAAGAAAATCGTCAACGTATGATTGTTGGTGATCCGTCTTCTGTAAAAGAAAAAATAATAAACTTAAGCAAAGCATACAATACTGACGAATTTATGATTGTCACGATTACTCATCAATTTGAACATAAATTAAATTCTTATCGCTTACTAGCAAATGCTTTTAATTTATAATTCTAAAAAGAGATGCATCACATGTGATGCATCTCTTTTTCTTACTACTTATTGTTTTCATTTCCTATATATTCAATAGTTTCTTTTAATAGCTCTTCAAAGTTAATAGGATAATCATGATCTAAGTCAGGCACAACTTTATACTTATGTTCTATATTTTTCTCTCTTAATAGTTGTACAAATTGCTGCGTGGATTCGAAACAATCTTCATCTTGATTCCCGCATACTATATATCCTTTTATATGTTTATCCTTCAGCACTCTTAGCAACTCATCCCATTCTTCAATCTCGGGAAGCCATGGTGCCATAAAAACAAAACCATCTACATTTATATCTTGTTGTAAAATCGTATATAAAGCTACTCTCGCCCCTGCAGAAAAACCACCAATGATTACACTTTCTACTGTATGATTTTCTATAAACTTATTGTAATGCTCTTTTAATTCCTCTTTCCCTCTCTCTATGTCCTCCCAAACAAATCCATCTGAAAACTCAATTTGTGAAGACTGTGGTAAAGCTAACATATAATCTTGTATCAAAACAGATTTCCAATATGGTTCTACTATTTGTATATTTTCTTGGTTACCATGCAATGTAAGTAGTAGATTTCCCTCTTTCTTACTGTATATATATTTCACATCTGGTCTTTCCTTTTTATGTGCTAATTCTTCTCTTTCTTTACATAATTGCACCATTGTATGAAATTCTTCAAATTTATGTAGTGATTTTAAATCTTCATCGGAAATTAAATACTCATTTCCATACCAGAATCCCTTTTCTATAATGGCCTCTCTCATTAAATGTAATGCTTCTTTTTCAAGTCCCGATGCACTTGCGAGTGCATACTTAAAATTATATATTTGCGCCTCATTCCCTATTACACCTGTAGCGTTTTCCATTATATAATTGTACGCTTCAAAACTTCCTTTATTTGCATAACAACGTAACGTTTCATTTAATAATTGAATGTAAGTCATACTATTTTTCATGTACCAATTCCCCCGCAACTTTTTATAATATTTATTTTGCGAATCTTTATACCACTTTGTATAACCCACGCTAACAATACCTTATTCTCAAAATGATGCTTAATAGTTGCTCTTCCCTGTCCAATACATTTAGTATAAATAAGAATAGACTGAAAAATCAATATTTTAACAAACAAAAAAAGACAACAATATATGTATTGTTGTTTTCATTACGTCTACCCACTCTTTTGTTTTTTTCTATCTGGTTTACTTGAAACTAAATAATGTTTTTCTGAAATATATAAGTCTCTTTTTAAGCTACGATTTAAGTAAGGTCCTAATTTCATTCCACATATGAGGCGATCTTCGCTACCTTCAACAATTGGGAACATTTCTTTTTCTGTTACGTATTGATCTACTGCTTTTTGTACGACATCAATTTCTTTCACTAGGTTTAAATTTTCTGCTGTATGTTCAAATACCTCAAGCGTTTCCTTCGTTATGAGAAAAACATTTGTTGGAAATGCAGGTAAATATGGTTTTAACAAATCATAATTTACTGTATAATCATCATTTACTAATACTGTATAAACGATATTAGCATTCGTTTCTAAAAACTGAGCCATCGCTTGTTCTAATTCATCTTTCGTAATTTCCCGCTCTTCTTTTCCAGTTCTGAAAAAGCGAAACATCGCATCGCCTCCTTTTTACTATATTATAGCATAAAAGAAAACTGAAAAATCATAAAAAAACCCATTGAAATAATTTTTCAATGGGTTTCTATATATTTATCGTTATTTTAAGAATGCACTTAGCATCCATACATGCTGTTCTAATGTTGTATGAATTGCTAACAGCATGTCAGCTGATGTTTCATCGCCAGCTTCACCCGCAACTTCCATACCTTCTTTTAATTCTTGAATAAGTGCAGAATAATCATTCACTAATGTTTGCACCATTTCTTCTGCAGATTCTTTGCTTGTCCCTTCACTGACACTAGATGTTGCGAGATATTCTTTCATTGTCGCTAATGGTTTACCTTCTAAAGCTAAAATACGTTCTGCTAACTCATCAATATACGTTCCAGCCTCATTATAAAACTCTTCAAATTTCTCATGTAATGTAAAGAAGTGTGGCCCTGTCACATACCAGTGATAATTATGTAATTTAACATATAACACATTCCAGTTTGCTACCTGCTTGTTTAATACTTCAACAACATTTGTTTTCGTACTCATACAATCACTCCTCTTATCATTTTGTAATGTTTATCTTTTAATAACTTAATTACATTTTACCATACATTCCCTTTCCTTTCGAACAATTGGCTTATATGTAACAAAGTTTTAACACCTTTAATGCTTCCCTAATATCATTTAATTCATGTATTTTTTCAACCACTTCATACGTCTAATTGTCCAAGCTCATACATATGCATAATAGTACATCAAGCTCATCATAGTAGAAAGAGGGATAACATGGACAATCAACAATGGCAAGTAGCAAAGAAAGTAGCTGCTACTTATATCGGAACTGTCGTTGGAGCTGGATTTGCTACTGGACGAGAAATTGTTGAATTTTTCACAGTGAATGGATTATACGGGACAATTGGCATATGTGTAAGTGGATTTTTTTTTATTTGGCTTGGCACAAAGATGATGTTACTTTCATCACAAATCGGGGCATTTTCAGCGCAAGAATTTAACAAATATTTATTTGGGGATGTATTTGGGAATGTTGTAAACACATTATTATTACTCGTTTTATTCGGCGTAACGAGCGTTATGTTATCAGGGGCTGGTGCAGTATTTGAAGAGCAACTTCGCTTACCAAGACAACTCGGTATTCTCATTACAGTTATCGCTTGTCTCATTATAAGTAGCCGCGGGTTACAAGGTGTTTTTGAAGTAAATACACTTGTCGTACCTATTATGATGATTTTTATTATCGGACTTGCTATTACAACCTTTTTTCACGGTACACCTCCTATTAATAACACTATTCCTGCAGAGAGCTGGAATATGAAATGGATTACTAGCCCTATTACATATGTCGCCTTAAACCTTTCTCTCGCCCAAAGTGTTCTCGTCCCATTAGCCAGTGAAGTAAAGGATCGAAAAGCCATTTTTTGGGGTGGGATTTTAGGTGGTGCTGGACTTTCTTTAATTTTATTATGCAGCCATTTAGCAATCTTATCAGTCGATCAATTTTATCAATATAACATCCCAATGGCTGAAGTCATAAGAAGATTTAATGCAACTTTTCACTTCTTCTTCGTTCTCATTATTTTCGGTGAAGTTTTCACAACTTTAGTTGGTAATGTGTTCGGAATGACAAAACAGATGCAATCTATTACTGGGTGGAAAAATCACAATATTATTTTCTTCATTTTACTAATTAGTTATTGTTTTAGTTACATCGGTTACAGTGACTTACTTCACATTCTATATCCTATCATCGGATGGGTAAGTATTGTTATACTTCCAATCATTGCGTTTAAACAACTTCAAAAAACATAAAAAAGCATCCATGTTATTGGATGCTTTTTTATGTTCATTCACAATCATCACATACTTCCCAGTACGGTCCCATTTCTAATGCTAAATACGGCTTTAACTGCAACCGAATCATTCGACTAGGCATGCGTTCTAAAACAAATTGAATACCTTCTTCATCTTCGTCTAATTCAACTTTTGAAATCGTAATTTTTTGCATAGTCGTAATGGGAATTCCATCTTTATATAAAGTGATTTTCACCTCATCGTATTCATTAAAATACAATTCGACACTCATTTGATTTTTCAGTATTTCATCACCAATTTTAAATGTATCATTTTGTTCTTGGATTATATATTTCCATCCGCCTCTATCTTCTTTCGGAGCTGTTTGAAATAATGTCTCCAAATCCTCGTATAGCATAAGATAACCCCTCTCTTACTAAAAAACGATGAGTATTTTATATACCCTTTATCTCTATCACTATCCATAGCTATTGTACCATATATCACCGTTCTTACCGTATTCATTTGCTTCATACACACTTATAAAATAACTAATTCTATCTCCATTATTATGTATATTACCTCATTACTCCATACACTCTTACAAGTTCAAATAACGACAGACTTTAATCCATGCAAATATTGTCTACTCTCCGCTTTTATTAGCTCACAGCATTCACACTTTTACATATAGTAAGACTACCACAAATAAAAAAGGAGAGTGACTTATACCACTCCCCTTAAAAGAACTTCCCTATAGCTGCTAAAACTAATACGATTATTAAAATTGCAAATAATAATGAGACAATGAAACTAAAAATAGGTAACGCTTTCTTTTCATTCTTCTTAAATAGTAACTTTAAACTAAGAAAAATATTTACTGGTACAAGTATAAAATAAAAATATTTAACAATTTGCACCGAGCTATTCGAAAGTGTTTTTAATATAAACACTTCAATTAGAAAAACAATAAAAAATGAAATACTTAGCCAAAATGAGACGTAACTAAGCCAAGAATGTCTTTTTGTCCCCCAATACACTCCCATAATACTCTCCTTTTATTTGTATTCTATAGGTTAATAATTATACACAAAGCTAACAAACACCTCTATTTTTCGACAAATATTATGCAAAATACCATTTTAAACGTCATAAAGGAAGTTTACATCTCCATTTGATTTTACATAATAAAACAGACTACCCTCTAGTGTCATAATGCTACTAGGGGGAGTCTGTTCTCTATTAAACTTTAAATCTCTCAATTAATACTTGCAATTCTTCAGCCATTTGAGATAGCGTACCCGCCGCTGATCCAATTTCCTCCATCGAAGCTAGCTGTTCTTCAGCTGAAGCCGCAACATTTTGTGTGCTTGTCGCATTATTTTGTGCTGTCATTGCAATTTGTCCTACTGAAATAGATACTTCATTTGCCCCTTTTGACATTCCATTAGCCGTTTCAACCATCGTCTTAATTTGATTAGCTATTTCATTTGTAGATTGTAAAATTTCAGCAAAATTTTGCTTCGTTTCATTTGCAATAACAAGTCCAGATTGAACTTCTTCATTTACATGATTCATTGATTTGACTGTCTTACCCATATCGTCTTGTATTTCGCCTATTAATTTACTAATTTCACTGGAAGATATGCTAGACTGCTCTGCCAATTTACGTACTTCATCTGCAACAATTGCAAAACCTCTTCCATGTTCACCAGCTCTTGCCGCTTCAATTGCCGCATTTAAAGCTAGAAGATTTGTTTGATCTGCAATGTTTTGAATTACTTCCAATATATCACCAATTTGTTTTGATTTATTATTTAATAACTGTATAACAGCATCTGATTGTGAAACCGATTCTGCAATAGACTGCATCTGGTTTACTGTTCTTCCTACTAGTTTCCCACCATCTTCTGCTTTTTCACGAGTATGAGCAGAAGCGATATTAATAGATGATGAACTATTTGCTACATGCTGAATTCCTTCCGTTACATCAAACAGTAACATAGCACCATTTTCTACACTTGTTGTTTGCGTCGTTGCCCCACTTGATATTTCATCCATTGCTGTTGTAATTTGCTCAGTTGCTTCACTCGCTTGTCTTACACTTGCAGTTAGTTCTTCTGATGCTGCTGCAACATGTCCTGCCGAAGTGTTAATCCTTCCAATTAACGTCCGTAATGAATTTGTCATCTCGTTAAAACCTTTCGCAAGTTGACCAATTTCATCATTAGAATGAATTTCAATTGTTTGCGTTAAATCCCCTTCACTTATTTCTTTAGAAGTGATAACTAGTCTCTTTAAAGGCTTCGTAATTGAAAGTGTCACAAAATAAATAAGTACTCCACCTACTACTAACGAAATAAGCATAACAATTAACATATTATAAAATACAGGTTGAGCAGCTTCAATTACTTCAGTTGCGTACATCGTCCCACCAATTTTCCAACCTGTTTTTACGTTTGTAGCAAATACCATATTCTTTTCACTACCACCATAAGAATATGTAAAAGCACCATGATTATCTTCATAAATTTTCTTTGCCCAAGAATCAGCTGCTTTATCCCCTGATTTTTCTTGTGGATGAGCAATGATTTTTTGCTTTCCATCTAAAATGAAGGCATATCCTTTTTTACCAATATTGATTAACTTTGTTGTTTTTAATAAATTGTCTAAACTTAAATCTAGCGCAACAACCCCATTTTTATCTTCTGTTTGTTTTGCAATCGTTACGACAATATGTCCATTTCCTTTTGCCTTATATGGCTCGCTAACAACAATACCACCTTGTTTTGCCACTGCATCTTTATACCAAGGTCGTGTTGTTGGATCATAATCTGCTGCCATTTGTATATTTGGTTCCTGTACAAATTTCTTATCATTACCGGCAACATACACTTGTTCAACATCTATATTTAAATTGATATACTGAGATAATGTCTTTCTTAGCTCATCCTGATTATCCCCTTGATACATATTCCCTTGAATTACTCGTGCAAAGTTATTCACATCGTTAAATTTTGCTTCAATCATTTGATTGATTAAATTATCTAATATTTTTATATTATCGTTAGCACTACTCGTAATTTGTGATTCAAAATTCTTTTTAGCAGTTTGATAAGACATGCCCCCGATTATAGAAACGGCTGCAATTAAAATTACAAAGAATGAAATTAATAGCTTTTTTGCTACTTTCATATCACGAAACAAATTTAATAGTTTACCCATTATGAACCTCCTAATTTTCAAATTTAAAAGTTAAATTGAGTTAATTATAAATATTTCCCATTCCTTAATTATTATTTTCATAACCTATTATGGTGAATACTTTGTAAAGTTTAAACAATTAATTTCCCTTTGTCTATATATATGAATAATATTATTATAAAATTTACAAATAGAAAAAACCAAAGGGGCCCCTTTGGTTTTTACATTTTTTTATGTTGTTTAGAAATTTTCTTCCATTTATCACGCTCTGCTCTGGCAAGGATTGCATCTTGTTTCCTCATAAAATACGCCAGTTCTCTTTGTAATTTTTTATAGCTTTTCAAACGATCTATCGTAATAAGTCCGTTTTCAATTGCACTATACACCGCGCATCCTGGTTCATTCTCATGCTTACAATCACGGAAACGACATGTTGTCGCAAGTTCTTCAATATCAGAGAATGCTGTTTGAATCGCTTCGCTGCCTTCCCAAAGTTGCAATTCCCTCATGCCAGGCGTATCAATCACGAGAGCGCCACTAGGCAATTGGAATAATTCTCGATGCGTTGTCGTATGCCTCCCCCTACTATCCTCTTCACGTATATCTCCCGTTTTTGCTACATCAATTCCTATTAGAGCATTTAACAAAGTTGACTTTCCTACCCCTGATGATCCAACTAAAGCAATTGTTTTCCCTGAAGAAACGAATTGTTTCAACGAATCTATACCTGTATGCTCTAAACTATCAACAACGAAAATAGGAACACCAATTGCTATAGCTTCCGTTTCTACAATTTTCTCTTCCACATCATTACATATACTACTCTTTGTTAAAACAATAACTGGCATAGCGCCGCTTTCATACGCTAATAATAAATAACGTTCCATCCTTCTAACATTAAAATCATGATTAAGTGCATTCACTAAAAATAAATAATCTACATTTGCTGCTATAATCTGTTCTTCTGTTCTTGTTCCAGCCTCTTGTCTTGAGAAAGAGCTTCTTCGCTGGAAAATACGATGAATAATCGCTTTCTTTTCATCTTCTATTTTCTTTATATACACCCAATCACCAACTGCTGGATAATCGCCTTTCGTAATCGCTTCATGCCGAAACTTCCCAGACAGTTCTGCCATATATTCACCATCATTACAAATAATGCGATATATATGCTTATGCTCAAGTAAAATACGACCTACTTCATAATTTTTCTCTGTAACTTGTTCTTCAAAAAATGAATCCCAGCCGAAAGATTCTAAAATATTTTGATTCAAATAAATATCCTCCCTAGTTTGTACTAAGTGGAAGGATTGCGAATTACCTTATATAATATCGCCCTTTCCATCCACCTTTGTATTTGGTTGATTATTCATATAAGTTATTTTCGCCATAATACATCACCCCGTTCTTATTTTAATTATTCTCATTATATGGAATTCTCCTATAAAAAGCTACATTATTTTACGTAATTTTCAAATAACTTGTTTTTGAGCATTCTAATTTGTCCTCGATGACTAATTTCATCTTCTAGCACATGAAACCATAGATAGTGCTGGTTATATGCTACACCGTTAGGCCACTTTCTTTCTGACATGAGCCACTCATCACCTTGTTCACTTAAATACTTCAGAGATTCTTCTCGAACACTTTGTAGAAGTTGTACATAATACTTTATTTCATGACCACGGATTGCTCTACCCGCTTCCCCTAAATACAGTGCATCTTCCCATATTTCTAATTCTTCTTTTGTAAAGTCACGATCTTGAAATGAAATAAGCTGATGAACTTTTTCAATAGCTGCTATATGCTTTAATAAGGCGCCAATTGAATTTCCGCTGCTTTGCATAATTAAATCTAATTGCTCAACTGATAAATTTTTTACTTCGCCTAATGTTACAGCTCTCGTATGCTCAAGCAGGCTTACTAATTCCCCTATTTTTTTGTATAACCATCTACACTTCTTATTCGATAATCTATATTCATATCACGCACCCCTTTCTGCATTCATATTATTGTAAAAATGATTCATATAATAGACTGAAATCTATCTAAATTTTCTGTTATAATTAATTTGAATACAAAATATACCCAAACAAACTTTCTCAATATGCTTATATGAAATATTAAAAGGAATCAATATGAAATAATCGAATCTTATTCACTAAAAGGAGTGGATTCGATGGAAATGTATCAATGGCTAACCGCTGTTCTCGTTGGTGGCATTACCGGCTTCGTTTCCCATCTAATCAATAACCAAGGTAAGTTATTGCTTCCACGCCGTTTGAAAACATTTTTTCATTTTGGATTTTTAACTGATATTTTTACTGGTAGCCTAGCCGCACTTCTTGGGCTCGTTTTATTCGATGTCACCGCAATAAAAGAAATTATAAAAGTATCCATTGTAACTGCTATTTCCGGTCAAACTTTTTTACTACATCAAGCTCTTGGTGGCGAACAGGCTAAAAATACGCAAATTGGGAAAGCTGATGAGAAGATTCAAGAAATTGACAAATTATTGCGACGTTAGTGTATACTTTCTTTTAAAATTATTGTTATAATGAGAAATAAATATTTTCTATTGCGTCGTTTGTCAGGAGAAAGGGTGTTTCGTATGACAAAAAAGAAAATAGAAGATTTCTTAACAAACTCCGAAAAAGAGGAACTGCTAGAAAA
Source organism: Bacillus cereus group sp. MG1 (assembly GCF_040460035.1). Taxonomy (NCBI): domain Bacteria; kingdom Bacillati; phylum Bacillota; class Bacilli; order Caryophanales; family Bacillaceae; genus Bacillus; species Bacillus cereus group sp. MG1. The sequence continues at coordinate 586,880 of NZ_JARVGY010000001.1, forward strand.
CTATAAATGTTTACGAGAAGCCCGCACAAAAAGCGAAGCTAACTATTTTGGCGAAGCAGTAAACCATCTATTAAATAAAGCAAAACAACGAATTATTAAAGATGCAGGTATACATGATGAAAATGCTGCAACTGTTCAATCAAAGAGAAAAGCACTGTTTTAGCTACATTAGCTAAAACAGTGCTTTTTATTTAGAATTTTTTTCTTTCCATGCTATATTCTCTCTGCCTTTATCTTTCCATTTTTACAGTTTCAAAAGTCATCTAGACCTAAAGATCAACCTAATAATATTAGCCCACGCAAACCATTTTAATAATAGATAAAATAATTGAACTAGTAATGCTACAAACTAAATAAGTTTATTAAATCGCTTCTTTTAAATCTGAATGCGGATTTGGTCCGTATTGATTGTCATTTTCTTCACTTTCAATGATAAAAAATACAAGTAAAACAATGCTACCAAACGGTACAAAATTTAATAGTTGCCACCATCCCGTTTTCCCAATATCATGTAATCGTCGTGCACCAACCGAAAAACTTGGTATAATCATTACTAACATAAATAGCAACGCAATAATAGCAACTAACACCTCTGAAAATGATGATAAAAATAACAGTAGCCAAAAAATTACGATATTGGATAAACTAAAAATCCAGTACTCTTTTCGCGTAGCTCTACCACTAAAATTCCCATAATTCTTTAGAGCTTTCAAATACCATTGCATTTAAACCTCTCCCTTTTATCCCCAATAAAATTAAAATATGTAATTATTAACAGATAAGTAGAAATATAACACAACATTTATGTAAAATCCATATCCCCATCTAAATTGCCCTCTATTTAAATAGTTTTTTCCTTCGGCATTTTTCACATTACTTTCACATCTATTTCACAAATATAAGTAGTCCGATATGCTAAACTAAGTATATCCTTTTCCAAGGAACTATATGCCGATATATAAATCCCTATCTTTATAGGGATTTTTATTTTTTGATTCCTCATAACTTTGTTACAATACATTTCTTCTACTATCTCTATACTTTTAGTAACCACTTTAATTAAAAGCACATTCATGTATTCACACTCTTATTAATTCTGATTTGCGAAATATTTATACAAGCTTTATGATGCAATTCCTGTTTCACTATTTTCAGTAATTTTTTCACTTTTTCTAAACAAAAATAAAGCTCCTATATATAGTAACGCAGTAAAACTACCTATAAGTATAAAATTGTGAGATATTGCAAATAACATTCCAGCTATTGCCGCACCAATCATTTGACCAATGTACATAGAAGCATTTGCAAGCGCCGCTCCTGTTCCTCTTGCTACACTAGACATGTTTTGTAAGTGCCTCATCATTAATACAAACAAAATTCCTGTCACAAAAAATAAAGCAAAGAACAATAACTCCACCAATACAATGTTCTTTACATGAGGAAGTAATACATATAGCACTGCTGTAAATATAATTCCACCATAGAAAGAAAGGTTATAACCAATTTTATTTACGATTCTAGGACCAAAAATATTACCAATTAAATTTCCTAATCCTAATACGAGCATAGCTGTACCTACTTCATGAACTTGTAAGCCAAATTGAATGGAAAGCCATACACCAAAAAATGAAAATGCAGCAAAATTTCCGGTTTGAAAAACAAAGTATGCAAAATAAGAAAGTGAAACCTTTGAATCTGTAAGTAATTGTTTATAACGCTGTAAAATCGCTTTTTTATTTCCACCTATATGAACCGACTGTATTTCTGGTAATACAACATAAATAAGAATGACAAGTAGTGCTGATAATATACCAATGAAATAGAATGGAATTGTATAATGTATCGTTGCTAAATAAGCTCCCAGTGGCAGCCCTAAAATTTGAGAGATTGATAACCCTGCTGTTGCAACACCAATTGCTTTCACAATTTGCTTCTTCTCTATAAGAAGCGGAATAGATGCCCACACTTGTGGAGATACAAAAGCTGCACTTACACCTGCTAAAAATCTAAATGTTAGCATCCATAAAAAACTCGGTGCAATTCCACAAAAAAACGTACTTATTGCAAAAAAACTCATACCTAGTACCATTACTTTTTTTCTGTTTAATCCATCTGATATAGGACCAGCCACAAGCGCAAATCCAGCATACCCTAAAGCATACGAACTCACCATCCATCCTGACAACTCAGTTGAAACATGATACACCTGTTGCAATGTCGGCAACAGTGGTGAAATTAAGAAAGTATCTGTACCGATCATAAACATTATCATAAAAAATACAGCTAGTACTCTGTTCATTTAGACCTTCTCCTTATATAAACAGAGGGTACTCTCCCTCTGTTTAACTAATCTTCTAAAATAGATTGGATTTCTTTCATGACTCTTTCATTCAATGCAACATCTACCGCTTTCACACTTTCTCTTACCTGCTCTGCCCGCTTTCCACCAGGTATAACAGTATCAATCCCTTCTTTATTTAATAACCATGCTAACGCTAAATGAGACACTTCAATATCATTTTCTTTAGCTAGCCCTTTTAACTTATTCACTTTCTTAAAATTACTCTTATATGTATTTTCTTCAAATAGATTTACATTTTGACGCCAATCGACTTCATTTAATTTAAAATCTTCTGTATATTTTCCGCCTAATATTCCAAAAGCAAGAGGCCCATATGGAATAAATGAAATACCCGCTTCTATACAATACGGCAACAGTTCTTCCTCAGCTGTACGTTCTAACATATTGTATGGAGATTGTACAACATCTATATGACCATGTTGATTCGCCTCTTTTAATTGTTCTATGTTTACGTTCGATATTCCAATTGAACGAATTTTCCCTTCTTCTTTTAAATGAGTAAGCTCTCCGATTGAATCTATGTAACTTGTTTCAGGATTTGTAAAGTGTAAATAATATAAATCAATATATTCAGTCTGTAATCTTCTTAAGCTATTTTCCACAGCATTCCTTAAATAACTTGGTTCATTGTTAATATAAGTTTCTCCATTTAACAACGGTTGAATTCCACCTTTTGTAGCAAGTATAAACTCATGACGTTTTCCCTTTAATACTTCTCCTACTAATTCCTCCGATCTACCGAAACCATATGAATCTGCTGTATCAAAAAATGTAATCCCTTGCTGAATAGCTTCTTCTACTAATCGCTTTCCTTCTTCTTCATTCACATCAGCATATAAATTATGTCCCCCTACTGCATTTGTACCTAAACCCAACTTTGAAATATTTAATCCTGCCTTTTGCAATTTTATATACTTCATTTTTTCTCCCCCTATATTTCTATTGTTCGAATATATTCGAACAATAGAAATATACCACTTTATATGTTATAGTGCAAATATCTTAACTTATACAAGTAGGTGAAATATGCGTACACTCTATCATCCAAATCGAGAAGAAATTCAATTTTCTTCTGTCTTATATGCACTTAGCGATCAAATTCGTTTACAAATTGTAAATATGTTACTAGAGAAAAATGAACAATCTTGTGGTGCTTTAAACATCCCTGTTGCAAAATCAACTTTATCTCACCATTTCAAAGTTTTACGTGAGTCAGGTGTTATGTACACGCGCCTTGAAGGAACACAACGTTTCATTTCAATTCGTGAAGAAGATTTAAATGCTAGATTCCCAGGTTTATTACAAGTTGTATTACATGCGACAGAGCCATATTAAAAAAACATCTCATATTCATATGAGATGTTTTTTTAATATGGCTATTCTTTTAATAAATCTATTAATCCATTCCCTTCAGATGTACGTTCGTACCCTAAAGGTACAGTTCTTTTAATGAGTTGTGCATATATTTCCGGCTCCGATAACTTTCGACCGTATTCTTTCTCACACTGTTTAATGAGCAAGGCGAGCGCTCCAGCAACATGCGGCGTCGCCATGGAAGTTCCACTTAGCACAGCATATTTTCCTTCTGGATACGTAGATAATATTTCATCACCTGGCGCTACTAGATCAATTTCTTGATTTGAATTACTAAAACATGCAATCTTCCGCTCTAAATTAACGGCACCAACTTCAATTACCTCGGAGTACGCACCCGGAAAGTCTAGTTCCTCTGTTTCATCATCGCAATCTCCATTATTTCCAGCAGCACATACAACGAGAACATCCTGCTTTACCGCATTTTGAATTGCTTCATGTAATTCTGGAACATCTTGCGGACCACCAAGTGACATTGAAATAATTCTCACTTTCTCTTGATTCGGCCCTCTCCAATTTACAGCATAATGAATTGCCTCAATAATTTGCTCATAACTTCCAGAACCATCTCCCGCTAAAACTTTTAATACTAACATTTTAGCAAGTGGTGCAACTCCTAATACACCGACACCATTTTCAGTCGCGGCAATCGTTCCCGCAACATGAGTACCATGTCCGTTATTATCAAGATACACATTTGGATCAGCTTCATAATCTTTTGTGAAATTTCTTCCGCCGATAATACGATCTTTTAAATCTATATGATTAGTATCACACCCTGTATCTAATACGGCAACGACTACATCTTGCCCCTTCACACTCTTTTCCCATACTTGCGGAGCGTGAATCAGTTGTACACCTGGTGGAATTTCATTTACTTGTTCTACCACCTTATTTACGGTAAACGGAATCAATTGTATACCTTTTTGTTTATTCACTGTACTACTCATCGTAATCCCTCCTGAAAATGTATTATTTTCATTTCAGACCACTTTTGAATACGTGTAAATGTAACATTCGTTTTATTCTTTTTGTTTTCCTTCTTTTCAAATATTTCTCAACATCATTTACTACCTCTATAATACTTCTTTATTTTCCCTATGATTTGTAGGAAGTAACAACCCGAGTCGTTCAACTAATAACCAAAATAAGAGGACCAATTAATGGTCCTCTTACAGTCTTTTAAAAGAATGATATGTATTTGAAAAATAATATAAATTAAGACTAAACCTCACTCTTGTTTAAAAACTTTTCTATTTCTTTTACTAAATATTCCGCTCCCTCTATGCCAACTGTAATATTTCCATTTGCTAATGTAATATTCTGCCCTGAAACATCACCTGTGATTTGGCAAGCATTGTAAGGTTGATATTTTTGTAAAATGATTTTATCTGCTTCTACAAAAATTTCAAGCGGTGATTTGATTTGTATTCCCAATACATCGCGTAATTCTTTAGGGATAACAATTCGTCCTAATTCGTCTACTTTTCGAATAACTCCTGTTGCTTTCATATTTCTCCCCCCTTACTCTCTATTAATTTTTTCACCTCGCTTTTTCCATTTTATCACTTTTTGACAATACTTGCCTCTTTTTAGAAAATTTTGTACTCGAGTTAAAAAAACACATTTAATGCATACGTAATCTCTCTTTCAATTGTTTTACATAACGGGATCTTATAAGTAAGAAGTATACAACTTGAATAACTATGAAAATACTTAATACAACTGTATTTTCTTTAAACAATGAGTACTCAAACATTTGCCCTAACGCCGTTAAGGCTACTGCTCCATGTAATGTTGCAACACCAATTGGAACGAAGAATAAAAGCGCCAATCGAATTGTAACTACCTTCGATAATTCCCTACTTGTCAATCCAACTTTACGAATCATTTCGAACAAACGAACATCATCCTCCAAATCGGAGAATAAACGGAAGTAAAGGAAACTTCCTGCGCAAACGAAAAATACTATACCAATAAAGAAACCTACAAATAAAATCGGTCCTGCAATTTGTAAACTTTGGTTTTGCTCGTACTCTTCCGCACTAAACGTTGAATATTCTTGATACGGTTTAATTTGATGCGTAAGCTCTTTACCAATTTCAATCTCATCTTTCGTTCTTTCAGTTTTATACATATAATCTTTTGTCTCTATAAACCCATCTTGTAATGAATCATATTGATTATTAGAGATTACATAAACATTTCCTCTTAATATTTTCCCCAATGAAGATGAAGTAACTTTTTTCACTTTTAAATTTTCATTCATATTAGGTAAAGTAATTTCTTTTCTTTCTTTCATCGTTGGCCCTGGTATATTAGCTGACAAAAATACAACTTCTTTATTTGCTACAGTATTAAATGGTTCTCCTGTTAACTTTGCATATTTCTTATAGTCTGATTCTTTTATAAAAATGGCGCTTCTTAACGACTGTTCCTCCGTTTTCTTTGTCGAAATATTAGTTTTTGAAGCTGCTATACTATGTTTCTTTAATCCTTTGTCAATCATTTGTATATGCTGTGATTCGTTACTATTCCCTTGCTTAGAATGGTAATGAAACGAAATCGGTCTCTCCATTATCCCTTTCGTCATGGATGCGAAGCCAACTAATGTCCCTATTGCGGAAAATGCTACAGTAGAAATAATGGTTACAATAAAGAACATTCTTGCGTTATCTCTCATGCGATACGCTAAATCTGATAACGTAATAATATTAGTCTGTGTCCAATAAAAACGTTTACTTTTTTTACATAATCGAATAATAAAGACACTCAGCTGCTTGTACAACAAATACGTCCCAATAATAACTACCGTTGTAACAGGAATCATCATAATAAATACCATTGCTCCATGTGATAGAAGAGCTCCTACATAGCCAGCACTAAGCAATACTACTGCTAATATGGAAGAAATGATTGATGCTTTCGGTTCAGGTTTCGCCTCTGCCGATCCTCTAAACAACTTCATAATCTTATTTTTACGAATCATTCCTGCACTAAACAATGATATGATCATAAATAAAATAAAAAACATAATACTCGTTACAACAATTGCTTTCATCGGTATGTAATAGGATAAGGAGATATCTAGTTTCAATATCATCGGAGCGACAAATAGTAATACCCCTGAAAATAACATACCTGAAAGAATACCAAAAATAATTGCCCCTATTCCAATCATAATATTTTCAAAAAAGATTAGACGCTTTAATTGATATTTCGTCATACCTAACATCATTAAAATCCCTAGTTCACGCTTTCTCGTTTTTAAAAACATTCCCATCGAATATAAAATAAAGAAGAATGTAAATAAGTAAATAATAGACTGTGCAAAAGACATACTTACGAATACGTACTGACCTAATTCTCCTGCACTTAATGCCGGATGAAACGCAAAAAATGAATACACAAAAAAGGCCATAATTGCAAATGCACTACTCAAAAAATAGGCTGAGTATGTCCGTCTATTTCGGGTTACATTCCGATATGCTAGTTCTCTAATGTTCATATTACTTCTCCGCCCTTCTACTATCTATGTTTTTATATTAGTAAAGTGCGGAAATACCTTCCATCGATTCAAATGACAAAAACCTTACATTTTTGAAAGGTTTAAAAAAATTGCTTATACGTAGTACTTTATTTATAATGACTACATTCATATTCATATTCATACACACATCCTATTGTATATTCGTTAATTTTGCGAAATAATAAAGGATAGAAGTATGTACCATTATACATATAAACTTAATTACCGCTTTAATATGAATAGGAGGAAACATAATGACATTACAAGAACAGATTATGAAAGCATTACATGTTCAGCCTGTAATTGATCCAAAAGTTGAAATTCGTAAACGAGTTGATTTCTTAAAGGATTATGTAAAAAAAACAGGTGCAAAAGGATTTGTACTTGGTATTAGCGGCGGACAAGACTCTACATTAGCAGGACGCTTAGCACAACTTGCAGTTGAAGAAATTCGTAACGAAGGTGGTAATGCAACGTTTATCGCCGTGCGTCTTCCTTATAAAGTACAAAAAGATGAAGATGATGCACAATTAGCATTACAATTCATTCAAGCAGATCAATCTGTTGCATTTGATATTGCTTCAACTGTTGATGCTTTTTCAAATCAATATGAAAACTTATTGGGTGAATCATTAACAGATTTCAATAAAGGTAACGTGAAAGCACGTATCCGTATGGTTACTCAATATGCAATTGGTGGACAAAAAGGGCTACTTGTTATCGGAACAGATCACGCTGCAGAAGCTGTAACAGGGTTCTTTACAAAATTCGGAGATGGTGGTGCAGATTTATTACCATTAACGGGATTAACGAAGCGCCAAGGACGTGCATTATTACAAGAGTTAGGTGCAGACGAGCGACTTTACTTAAAAATGCCAACAGCTGATTTATTAGATGAAAAACCAGGTCAAGCTGATGAAACAGAGTTAGGTATTACTTATGATCAATTAGATGATTATTTAGAAGGTAAAGCAGTTCCAGCTGACGTTGCAGAGAAAATTGAAAAACGTTACACAGTGAGTGAGCATAAAAGACAAGTACCAGCGTCAATGTTTGATGATTGGTGGAAATAAATTAAACATAAAAAAGAAGCTAATCTTCATTTAGCTTCTTTTTTATATGTTAACGATATACCCCTACTCTTTTCTCCAATAAATCTTGCAGGCAATCTTCATGTTGTTTACAAAATAACGGTGGCATGTCGTCTAACGGGAAAAACTTCAAATCCAGCGTTTCATCACCATCTACTTTTTTGTCACCTCCAACTATTGAGAATGAAAAGAACATCACAATTGACTGAGCCTTGTCTCCATTTGGATATGATTGAAAATATTTTGTATACACTCCAATAAGCTCATTTATTTCTACATCATACCCGGTTTCTTCTTTGATTTCTCGGATTGCAGTTTCCGCAGCTGATTCTCCTATCTCCATTGCACCACCTGGAAATCCCCAAGCGTTAAAGTCTCCTCTTTTTTGCAGTAATACTTCTTCTTCTTTATTAAATACACAACCACCGGCAAAGTTTAAGAAAACATAATCATGTCCTACTTTTTCACGTAATTCTTTTATATAATTGGCCATTCTCTTTCCCCTTTTCATACCTCTTCTATCGCTATTTCTTATCTTTTTCAAGCAATTCAATGATTCGATCTAGCTTCTGGTTCATATTAATTACGTGGTGTTTCTTTGCAGCACTGCTTTGTAATACTCTTCTAATAAACAAAGTAAATGATATGAAAAACAAAACGATAAGTCCGATTACTAAACAAGTATATATCAATGTAAAAATATTACTTTCGAACAAGTTCATTCCACATTCACATCCTTATCCATTTATTCTATCACACAATTCTTAATATTCAAAAGCAATCAATTAATAAAAAAAGCACCTTTTACAGATGCTTTTTCCCATTGCTTAATACGTAAATGTAATTGTCGCTAATGAATAACCCGCCAATGCACTGTAAGGCGCTACTTGATAAGACACACGCTTTGCACCTTTTGGCCAATTTATTTCATTTAATACTTTCTTTATATCTTGCATCGTTCCATCCATGGACTGCTTATATCGCACTTCTACTTTTTCTGGCTTGGCTGCAAACTGTTGCTGCAACTTTTTCTTAAATTCATTATAATTTTCTGCTCCGTATTCTGCAGATAAGTATTGTAAATTTGTTTCTTTTAACATCTGCTCATATACGACAGTTTTTGAGCTACCAGCTTTTATTTTATTTGTTAATTCACCAAAATAACTTGTAGTTGCCGCTGGATATTTGCTACGATCCCATTCATGATCTTTACTTAACTGTTCGTCAGACATATTAAAATATGAGTAAGTTACACGCCCTGCTTTATCTGGTACTGGATCATCAAATGTAGTATCTAGGTGATACCATTTGTTTTCAATGTTCACTAAATTCCACGCGTGAGCTTGTCCATTTCCTGTGCCTGTTACAATATGATTTTGAATACCTGCCTCTTTTAACAACTCATACGTTAATAATGTATATCCTTGGCAAACGGCAGAACGATTCGCTAATGCTTCATATGCTGTATACGCTTGATAAGACGTATCATAAGACACATGCTTAACAACGTAATCGTGAATAGCTTTTACTTTCTCATGCTCATCCATCCCTAGTTTTACAATTGATCCAACAATTGATTTCGCCTGAGCTTTTACATATTGAGTTTGTTCTTTTGATTCACGGTATTTTACTTGCAGTGTAAACGTATAGTCCCCTGGCATTCCTTTAATAGAATATCTAGTAGACGCTACATTATATTTTACATACTCATCAGCATCTACAATTTTATTAAACTCACCATACAATTGATCCATAATATTTCTAGCATTTCTATCTTTTGTTTTATATGTGATTGTAATATTCTCTTCTCGATTATCAATCTGTTTTTTTAATTCTTTTCTGAAATCATCTAATAACTTTACATCTGATTGTGCTGTCACTGTAGTCGGATTTGTAGCTGCATAAGATACAGATGACGCTTGTAAGCCTCCCATTACTATAGTTGAACAAAGTGCGGCAGCTGTCACATACTTACTTGTCTTTCCCATCTTGTCACTCCTTATATTCTATAACTATACGAAAAAGTATCGTATAGTTTCAGAGTATACAATACTTTTTCGTATAGGTCATATGAGATTATGCATATTAACTAATTCACATAAAAAGGTTGTTCTTTTTAAAAGAACAACCTTTTTTCATTAGCATGTTTGTAATACGCAGCATGTATTTTCAAAACGTTGATTTTTCAAATCTTCATTACTAATACAGAAATATAGCATCCCTAGTTCTCCCCAAACCATATTACAATTTTTATGATCTGAATCAATTTGGAATAAAAGAGTCATTTGCTGCGGGTCTACTCCCATATATTCTCCCGTCTCATATAACACTTCTTCTTGTACAGAGAATGGCTCACCAAACATTTGATGGTTATCGTAGTTATCCGGAATTAGCTCTTCAATTAATTGCAAGAAACGATCTGAATCAGCCTCATCTTCAATGAAAAGTTCTGGTAATTTGTATGTCAGTTCAAAAGTAATTGCACACTGGTTATATTTCGCTTGTACTTCATTTCCTCTTCGTAATTGCTCTACAGGAACATCATAATAAAGTACACCCCCAGCCTCTGTTAGCTTCACATTTTCTTCAAAATAATTTTCAATGCAAAAGAAATACAGCATCCCCGTCTTAGGAAGATTGTGATCCATACCAACGTTTTGTAAATCACTTAAGTTAAATTGCGCGATAAATTGTAGTGGATTTCCTTTATGCTTTGGATATTCAAATAAAGCTGGTAAATCAGGAACTCCTCCCATTTTCGAACTACCTATCGCAACAGTTTCCTGCTGCTTTGGCACAACTTTTATACAAGGAAATACAGTATTAATAAGTTCCTCTTTCAAGTGTGTTAGTTCATATTTATCAATTAATACTTCAATTTTTTTATTCATAAATTCTCCTTACATTTACATACTTATTTATATCATAGTACAAAGATTATACTTCATTCTTTACAAAATCAACAAGCCTCCAAAAAACGGGCTTATCCTTCGTACGCGAACAAGTTTAAAAAAGCATACTATACATTGTTCCTACAAACACGATAGTTCTTTAGTTCTTCCAGTACATTTTCCCCTCGTTCATTTTTATTTTTAATATAAGGAGGAATTCCACATGGGTTACGGATATAGTTGCGGCGGTTACGGCGGTAGCTGTGGTGGTTGTGGTTACGGAGGTTTCGCTTTATTAATCGTTTTATTCATCCTTCTAATCATCATCGGAGCTAGCTGTTGGGGCGGCTTTGTAGGCTGCTAGTAAACTTAAAAACCATTGTAAAAAAGCACGTACAATACGTGCTTTTTTGCCATTTCCAAATCTTTTATTTGAAAGGAAGTATGTTTAATGAAGATTGATGGTGTTTTTGAAGGAGGCGGTGTGCGCGGTATTGCGCATGTTGGGGCAATTTGCGCGTTAGCCGAAAAAGGTTATGAATGGGAACGTGTAGCTGGAACATCAGCTGGTGCAATTATCGCGGCACTTTTAGCTGCAGGATATTCTTGTTCAGAGCTAAAAACCATTATAACTGATATCGATTATAATAAATTTACGAAGAAAACCTTTATTGACAAAATCCCCTTTATCGGAAAAGGACTAAGTGCATGGACTACTCTAGGTATATACTCTAATGTATTTATAGAAGAATGGATTGAAGAATTACTTCGAAAAAAAGGTGTTCATTTATTTACTGATTTACCGGATCTAAACAAACTCAAAATCATCGCTTCTGATATTAGTAATGGTAAAATGGTTGTCTTTCCTGACGACTTACCAAACTATGGATTTTTAAATTATCGCTTCTCTATCGCTAAAGCGGTAAGAATGAGTAGTACAATCCCCTTCTTCTTTGAACCCGTAAAATGGAGAACTCCAAAATGGAAGCAGCCTTGTTATATGGTTGACGGAGGAATTCTAAGTAATTATCCAATTTGGATCTTCGATTCACCTACCGCTCCTCGCTGGCCGACTTTCGGATTTCATTTTGTAAAAGATGAGATTCAAGCTGACCCTGCTCACTATAACGAGCCTATTTCTATGTTCAAAGGACTATTTAAAACAATGATGCAAGCTCATGATTTACGTCATTTAGATAAGGAATCAAAAGCAAGAACAATTACAATTCCAACAGGAACGATTACAAGTACTAATTTTGAACTGACGAAGGAAGAAAAAGACTGGCTTTACAATTCTGGTTATAACTCTGCTAATAAATTTTTACAAGCTTGGAACTTTAGGCAATATATTGATGAGTATAGAAAAGGAAATCAAGACCGAAAGACAAATCGATTTTTTCGTCAACTTGACTCATAATATTATTACTTTGCGTATAAATACGAGAACGTTTAACAACTTAATAGTAAATAAGCCTAGTAAATTCTTATATTACTAGACTTATTTACTTCCTATATAATCTCATACATTGTTTAAGGATACGTTAAGCCTTCGGCTTCTTCTGCAGTTATAACTATGTAACGATTTCCCGTTCTTAATCCTAACAGTTCTGCTTTTTCAATCGCCTCTTGCTTCGTCTCCGCATAAGCAGCTAAATATTTTCCTCCATTGATCATTTGGCAAATTACATATTGTTTCATTACTTTCTCCTCTTACTTTTTCATTAGTTGTGCAAGTTTTTTTATACCTATTTCAATTTCTTCTAACGTTGCGTATGAATACGATAGGCGCAAAAATTGATTTGCACTTCTATCATATAAAGTACCTGGGTTTAATAAAACCTTTTCTTGCAGAGCTTTATCAAATAAACTGCGATATGAAATGGGTACTTTTATATGTACCCATATATAAAACCCGCCTGTTGGTTCATGCCAAGTTGCTATTTCACGAAGATATTTATCTAACATTAGTAACATAAAATCTCTTCGTTTTTTCAATTCACTTCTTACAAATCGCAAATGCTCATCATATAGACCATTTGTAAACCACTCTGCTGCAATTTGCTGGGATATAGTGCTTGAACCATAATCTGTTTGCATCTTTATGTCTGACAATCTTTGAATTACTGGCTCGGGTCCAACAATCCATCCAATTCTTAAACCTGGACTAATTACTTTGGACATGCTTCCAATATGTAGTACGATTCCATTTTTATCATAGGCCTTTAAAGGTTTCGAACTAGGTGCATCAAACCATAAGTCTTGATACACTGCGTCCTCTATAATAGGTAATCCAATTTCATTACATATTTCCATCACTTCTATTCGTTTCTTCGCATTCATACTAAAGTTCGTTGGATTATGAAAAGACGGGATTGTATATAAAATAGAGGCATTAAATTGCTTCTTATATTTCTTAATATATGATGTATGTAACCCGCTTTCATCCATTGGGATTCCAATTAAACGTACTCCTGCTGATTGAAAAACATTAAGCGAATATAAATAGGATGGTTTCTCTAATAAGATTGATGCCCCTTTCGAAAGAAGCCCCATAGAAATAAGTTGCAGCGCTTGAATTGCTCCTGAAACAATTAATATAGAGTCAGGAGATACATATACGCCATGCTCCTTTAAGTATTCGGAAATCTTTTCCCTTAAATAAAGATTTCCTTTCGGCTCTTCATACCCAAGCGTCACATTTGACTTTAAAAGGTTATTCATAATTTCTTTCATCTTTTTCTCAGGTAAGAGACTCGGCGCGAGCTCACCTGTTCCTAACCGAATTACATGTGGGTAAAATTCAGCTTGATTAATCTCTTGAATAGCTGGGAGATTCGGATAATGAAGTCCTGTTTCTACATAAGACTGCCAATTAGGCGGGGGTGCGTAAGTTGAAACATTCTCATTATTATTTACAACAATTGTTCCTTTCCTGCCATTCCCTTCAATATATCCCTTCGCAACTAGTTCATCGAAAGCCATTACAATTGTGCTTCGATTCACACCAAATGTATGGGCCAAATCTCTTTGTGAAGGTAATTTCGTTCCAACGGTCCATTCTCCATTAACGATCCTTTCTTTTATATACGTTTCTATTTGTTTATACAGCGGCGTCGCTAGAGACATATCCGGTTTCCAAACGAATCTTTCCATCATATCACCTTATATTCTTTTTGGTTGGTAACCTCCCCAACCATATGGATGGATACAAATTTTCATTTCTTCTATACAATATACACTATCATAATGAATTAAAATAGGAGGTAATATGATGAGTGAAGCAATTATTCATGGTATCATTCTTGCATTTGGACTTATCATTCCATTAGGTGTACAAAATGTTTTTGTCTTTAACCAAGGTGCGAGCCAACCAAACATTTGGAGGGCAGCCCCTGTAGTATTAACTGCCTCTATATGTGATACGTTACTCATATTGATTGCAGTGCAAGGTGTCTCCCTTGTACTCCTTACTTTTTCTTGGCTAACTAACTCATTATATATAATTGGATTTTTCTTTCTCCTATACATGGGCTTTGTTATTTGGAGAAGTAGCCCTTCCAACGATGTAACACAAGAAAAAAGTATGCCCTTAAAAAAGCAAATCCTTTTCGCAGCATCAGTTTCGTTATTAAATCCACATGCTATTTTAGACACAATCGGTGTAATTGGAACAAATTCTATTCAATACATAGGAAGTGAAAAATGGGCTTTCACACTTGCAACTATTATCGTTTCTTGGATTTGGTTTATAAGCTTAGCTTTAGCGGGGAAATTTCTAAAAAGACTAGACTCAACCGGAAAGACAATTTTATTATTAAATAAATTTTCTGGTCTCATCATATGGGGTGTCGCACTTTATATGTTAAAACAAGTTATTTATTCTTAATGAACGAAAGAGAATTGCATGTTACTCAAAACATCATGCAATTCTCTTACAAATTATGAAGTAGGTTCCGGTTTCTGTTTTACCGCCTTTGCATCCTTTGCTGGTTTAATCCAAATGATTGCTATGACAGCACCAATGGCAGCGAAAATACTAGTCAAATAAAACACTTCATGGTCCGCCCCTTTCATGAAAAAAGAATATAAAGGTGGTCCAGCTGCTACACCGATAAATCGCATTGAACTGTAAAATGACGTAACTGTTCCCCTTTGCTCCTTTTCAATTCCTTGTGTAATGAGGGCATCTAAACATGGGAGTGCCATACCAATCCCTATCCCCATAATAACGAGACAAAGAAGTAGTAAATAAATCCCTTTTATAAATAAAGGAATGATGACTGATGCAGCTGCCATTAAAAACCCAATATAGATACACTTCTTCATAACATTTTGATTATCTCCAATTTTTTTACCGGCCATATATGAACTAAGTGACAGTACAAGTAACGGGATAGCAAGCACACACCCTTTCCATATACCATGAATGTCATACTTTGATTCCAGTATAGTCGACAAATAAAAGAGAATTCCGAATAAAATAAGCATAATAATTGCACCTAATGCAAAAATGGCAATTAACCATCTTCCTTTTTCTCGAAACGTAGACAGAATAGATTTTATAAACTCTTTAAGTGGTGGTACTTCTCCTTCTTGTTTCTTTGCCTTTACTAGAACAAGTAATAAAACAATTGATACTACGCATAAAATTGGAATCGCCCAAAATGGTAAGAACCATACAACGGCAGCAAGAGCAGACCCTAAAATAGGGCTCAGCACTTTCCCAAATGTATTGGATGTTTCTATGATTCCTAAACCTGTACTAACTTGTTTTTCGTCTTTGTATAAATCACCAACACACGGTATAACAACTGGCATTGCACCAGCAGCACCAATACCTTGAATCGCTCTACCAATCAATATCCAATTGTAGGGATTATCAACTTTCCAAGATACCCAACCAGTTATCGCTCCTCCTATAGCTGCAATCAGCAAACTCGGAACCATTACCATCTTTCGTCCCCATCTATCTGATAAATAACCAGCAATCGGTATAAGTAGAATGGCTACGATAGAGTAAATTGTAATAATCATGGATACTTGAAACGATGAAATATGTAATTTCTTTTCAATAGTCGGCAGAATTGGGATGAGCATTGAATTCCCTAATGTCATAACAAGTGGAACTGATGCAAGCGCAATTAAACAACAGTTTTCTTTTTTTAACATGTTGGCTTCGAAACCTTTCATCATATATTTCTTACCATATAATAGCCCCGCTGGAACGTAACTTTTCATTCCACCAGGGCTATTACATCTTTACTACTTCCCATTCACAACAAAAGAAATTGGGGAAATTATAGTATTATTCCTATTCTTTGAATCCAGTTCACAATATATCCATACCAATTAATTGAAAAAAAAGAAAGGAAGAATCCTTCCTTTCTCCTATAACCTTCTACAATTAGCGAGTATATCCGCCACCAAGTTGTTGTTCTGCCATCGCTACAAGGCGTTTTGTAATTTCACCGCCTACAGAACCGTTTGCACGTGAAGAAGTATCAGCGCCAAGTTGTACACCAAACTCTTGTGCAATTTCATATTTCATTTGATCTAAAGCTGCTTGTGCTCCATGTGATGCTAATTGATTAGAATTACGATTTCTAGCCATTACCAATCACCTCCTTATTTATATATAAATTGTGTTAAATTCAAATTAAAATACATGGAAATTTTTGGTTATTTTTTACCATAAAAAAAGAGCCTCTAAAACGAGACTCTCACATCATTTCACATTACGAAGTTACTACTTCTAATTTTCTATTTATTAATACTTTCATTTCTTCTTTTAATATCTCTTTTGCATTATGTCCAAACCATTCTAAGGAAGCAAAAAGATCCGTACCTCTCACTTCCTGAATAATCTCATCATAATTTACAATACCTTCAAATAACGGAACCATACCAATACGACTTCCTGCTGCAGCATATACATTATTAGGTTCAAACACATGCAAATAATCCGCTGAAGATATATTCTTAAAATGGTAATGTAGTGTCCACGGCTTTAATCGATGGAAACTGTCTATTGGATCTGCGCCAGACTCCCATATATGGAGAAAATCAAGATTTATTTTTAAATTCGGATGATTTACTTCTTCTAATAGTTCTATAGTAGAAGGCAATGTGTCTGTTAGTGTATTGGGATGTGTTTCTAACAGCACATACATATTGTGCTGAGCAAACACATCACAAATCTTACGTATTCGCTTTACATACTCTTTTCTCTCTTGTTCCGAGAAGTCCTTGCTCCCTTTTTGCCCAGCAAACGTGCGAATTTTATTCGTATTAAACCAATTAGCTAGTACTACAAGTTGTTCACTTTTCTCTATCGTTTTTTCAAAATCTGCTGATAATGATATATCTAAGTAATCACTTATCATCGTAATTTCTAAGTTTTTATCCTTTAGAAAAGTCAATTCTCGTTCTGTCGTTTCGCGTTCTTGTATATACAAATTTTGTGCATGAGTCCCCCACAATTCAATTCCTTCAAAACCGTTTTCATATGCAAATTGAACAATATCAGTAAATGAAATTAATTGATGACGAAATGAAATGGTACATAGCGAATATTTCATAGCATTAAACTCCCCTATCTTAAATTCAGTTAGCTTATTAAAAAGTTGCGACAGACTGATTTGTTTTCATACCTTTCCATGATAGAAACTGTCTCTCTAATTCCTTCTTAATTTGCAGTTCAATTGCATTCATTTCATCCAGTTTTTCAATAATCGATACTAGCATACCTTTATTATTCGTCATTGCCATTTTAATTGCACGATACTGTACATTTGTAAATCCTTGTACAATATCCTCTACCCGATCACACCAATAATCAAATTCTTGCTCCGAATATTGCAACGTTTCACGGAAGTATGCAAAGGCATGCTCATAACTATATTTACGAATTGCAAGTACTGGTATTTGTTTTACTGCTGCTACAAGACCAGAAAGCGCATATCCTTCTTCCTCATTTGCCATTTTTACAATTAAATTTTTCAGTTCCATAGTCAGTTCATTGTCGTTCTTTTTGAATGTTTCTGTGAAATAACTAGCTACTGTTTCTTGCGTTGGCTCCCCAATTCCTTCTATATCAATGAAATAACCTCCACCAAATGGGTTATCTTGAATAGAGTGAAGTACTTTTTCTCTTTCCATATTTCCTTCCCAACGAAAATCAGGATCTAGCATGAACCACTCTTCTTCTTTCTCTGTTTTTGATATCATTAAATAATGTGGAAACGGTTTTTGATGAAATTTATTTTCCCTCTCTGGTAATAGAGACATATCAACCATTACAATGACATAACGATTTTCCGGCTTGTTTTCTACTAATTCTAAAAACGTTTCTACATTGCTATCTTTATCTTTTGCATGATCATACCATTCGTTTACTTTAATACCGTACAATTTTTCAAACCAAAGTAAATAATGATCATGGTTAATGTTTTCAGAGTGATATGAAATAATTCCGCCTTCTGTTATATCAAAATCTCCATCCCATAGTCCAAAATAAAATGGACGAAAATCAATGTCGCTACGCCTTTTTATAATTTCACAAAAACAACTCACTAAACAGTGCACTTTTATTGAAGTCATACTCTCATCCACTTTCCTAAAGGTTAGTTATTCACATTTACTTCTTGTAACTCCTCCATAAAATCAAGCAAAGATCCTACAGTAAGAAATGCCTTTGGATCTACCTCATCCTCTGGAACGCATAGCTTTATATCCATTTCTATGTATACAATAAGCTGTAACATCATTACCGAATCTATATATAAATCTTGATTTAAGCGCATCGTTTCTTCTAAATGCGTTACATTTTTCAGTTCCATTTTTTCTATCATAATTTTTAACACGGCATTCTTTAACGCTTCCCGTCTCATGTTGTAACCTCTCCCATCTCTAGTAACTTTCTACTTACTTTTCCAGTTTTATTTTTAGGAATTTCATTTACACTTTCAATTTCATGGGGAACTTTATAAGAAGGTAAGTGCTGAATACACCATTCTCTTATTTGTACTGGATCAACATGAGAGATCACTTTCGCTTTAACTATTTCGCCCATGACAGGATGTTTCCCTCGATATACAATTGCCTCTTGAACACCTTCCAATCGAAGCATCGTTTCTTCTACCTCTATAGGAAAGACTTTTAATCCCGAAACATTAATTACATCGTCCATACGCCCCATAAAATGAATGCCACGCTCAGATTTATACCCTAAATCTTTCGTGAAGATTTCCTTATCATTCATTTTCACGACGATTTCTTCCGGTGCATTTTCATCTGAACCTATGCTTATACTCGCATGAGGTAGAGGGTTTCCTAAATCTAAATGGCTCTTCATATCATGACATATACTAATACAACCTGCTTCAGAACAACCGTATTGCTGCATCATATATGTTGTCATTTCTTTTAGTTTATAAAATAGTGCTTCTGGCAAGGGCGATCCTGATGTCATAATTTTATGAAACTGGAACGTTCCTAATGGAAAACTCCCCATAATGTGTAACATAAGTGGTACTGCATATATAATATGTTTCTCTGTATTGCGAACTATATTTAATGCGAATTTAGGATTTTTATTCGTAATGATTACAGGCTGGCTCCCCCTCTTAATTGCTGATAAAGTACCACATATTAGTCCGTATGAATGTGAAACAGGAGCGATAACGATTGGCACTTCATCTACTTCACAGTTTAAAGCTTCATTATAAGCGGTAATTTCCGTATCAACTTCCGTCCATGCTCTACGAATTAGTTTCGGTTCCCCTGTAGTTCCAGAACTATATTGCAATAAAGAAGGCTCTTCTAGTAAAAAGTTCCCTACTTCTAATTTTGTAAAATCGCCATATTCTCCATATAAAATTCCTACACAATTTGCACGCTTTGCCATTTCAATAGCTGTTTCTTTTGGTGTATCTTCATGTATAAGTAATACTGATGATTTCTTTTCTTTTAAGAAAAACACAATCGTAATAATATCGAATGGATCTTTCAGACAAAGTGCAAATCTATTTCCTTCTGCTTCTTTAAATTGTTCCATTTCCTCATAAACTTGTAATCTCGATTCAAAATCACTTTTGCTATACTCTTGTTTATTAACGATTAGCATAATTTCCCCCTGTAACAGCTGATTTTTGTTTCATAAGTTGTCTTACTCTATACAATGGATTTGGAACTTCATGAACAAGCGATTCCAGATCCATATATAATCGACGTTTCGTTAATTGTTCAGCATAGAATGTAGGTTTATATAATTGAATATTTTCAAATCTACCTTTCAAATGTGGATATATTCTTAAATGATTTTCAATTTCTTCAACAACCATCATCCAAAAATGTTCTTCTTTCAATCCATATTCATCCGCAAGTACGAATGCTAATTCTCCTAAATTAAACAGGAATAGTGCATCTAACACCATCTCTTGCAAACATTCAATGCGATCCATTTCAAAGAAATCATTCATTTTTCCATTCGCATATGTTTTATGCATTTTAGTAAAGTCGGGACATTTGTCAACCGTTTTCAAATATGGACGATAAAACTCAAGCCCTTCATGAAAATCCTTTAACGCAATACGAACAGGCACCCCTTCTTTATGGACTAGAATCATATTTTGTCCATGTGATTCCAGTGCGATGCCATGCTCTACAACAAGATGTATAACTGGTATTATCGCTTTTTGAATAAGTAATTGTAGCCAATCCTTCATTCCATATTTATTCAACCACGCATCAATAATTGGTGTACCATTTTTCTCTTTAGCGTATAAACCATTAAAAGGAATTGCATCTTCTTGTGCATCTAAATACTTATGAATGCTTTCGCGCCAAATACATCCTAATGAACCATATATAGCTTTTTTATTCGTGTCATACGTTACACTGGAAAACTCATTTAACAAGATTAAACGTGCTTCATCCATTAAATAGGCGTCATTACTTACAACATCATTTAACCAATTTGATATTGCTGGTGCACTCACAACAGAGTATGGTTTCAGCGTACGAAGTGTTGAAGTGTTGAGTAAATTCATCGATAATTTAACGTACGGTTTCTTTGGACTCGTAATATTTCTTAATGTTCTCATTGACTGTTGCGCGCAATAATCGTCCTCAGATGTTCCTAAATAAATAATAAATTTCCCCTGTATATGATCCGCATAATTTGAAATGATGAAATTCACCCACTGCCATGGGTGAACAGGTATAAACACGTACTGTTTTGGATTACATCCCTTATTACGAATTCGTTCCATAAACTCTTCTAATTTACGATCGCCAATCTCCTCTTTTAAAAGGTTGTTATACATCACTTCATTCTCATAACCTACAGTCGCATAATTCTTATGCGCTGCAATCCATATGAGTTTTATTGGCTGCATAAATTCATAACCATATTGAAAATTGTCACGATATTGAAATCCAACACGTGCTTTATAACTAGGATGATATGGATGGCCGTCTATTAAATGGCTTTCGAACTCATCGTAAGATTTTTGAGTATATTCTCTCTTATTATTTCTTTCATATTGTGCAATCGTGTCTTTAAATATTGTTTGTTCTAATTCGTGTATAAAAGAATCTAATTTAGCTTGTTCTACACTAGTAACCCGAAAAACTTCTTCTAGAAATTGCGAGACAGATTGTATTTCTTGCTGTTCATCTTGAACTCTTACTATTAATGAGTCTAACGAAATACGTCCAAATGTCATCCGTTCCCTGCCATAGCATTTGTACGTGACACTTTTGCCTTCTTCATCAAGTCCTTGTATTAGAAAAAGAAGTTGTTCTTCTTTTTCTATGCGAACCGGTGTAATAATCCCCTCATAAATTAACGATTCTACTAATTGACGTAGCACTCTTCTTCGTACTGAAATGTAATCTTCTGATTCGAGCGCCTTCAATACTTTCGTATGATACATGTCCACTCTCATAAAACCCTCCACCTTATGACAAAATACCATTATTTGTATTACGTGAAATTTTAACGTTATTTATGAACGAACAGCCACTTCTCTAACGAGTGGATTATGTACTTGCACATAAATAGCTTGCTCCAATGGATTACTTAACTCATCGACATCGAAAAATCTCGTTAGTAAATTTGCTTTACACGCTAACTTATCTTCGTCCAATAATTCTCTTAAAAATGTAGAAGGTTCCCGGTTATATGGAAGGAATGATTCAAGTACAGACCTTAATTCCGAGAGAAGAATTTCCTCCTTAATTAATCCTGCTGTGCCAAAACCATTAATGAGGCCAAACATATGATTGAAAATTAAGTAGTAACGAAATCTCTCATCCACAATATAGTCGTCATATAAATTTCCAGTACGTTCTCCAATACCAGCTAATTCATTATTAAGCATCTCTTTCATTGAATTACAGAAATAAAATCCTTGATTATCACGGAAATAATATTTGACCGGATAACCATCTTTTAGCTGAACAACGCTATTTTGCTGATGAGCTTCTAATGCAACACCATACTGTAAATACATCCATACCATTGGCTTTAAAGAAATATTCATATATCGTCTAAACCACTCTAAGCTTACTTCTTCACAGCTTTTACTTTCTAAATCTGCTAGGCGATGAATAATATTCGATAACCGCGTACGCTCCCCAGGTATAGCGTCTTGAACTAGCCCAGCAATTAATGTTGCGTCGTTTGCATGTTCACTATAAAAAGGATTCTCACGAATAATCACTTCAAATCCAGATTCTTGTGTTCCATAATTTAATGTAATAAAGGCTGGATCACAAATAAAATCAAATCCTGGAAATCTTTCTCGTACTTCACCAATAGCCGTATTTAACATTTCCTTCCCTTCAAGACCACTCTCAAGTTCTTTCAGTTTATTAATACGCATTGAATTCGTTACTTTCACCGGAAATGAAAACTTAAGCATATACTTCGAATTGGGATGATATAGCGTCCTTAGTGATGATGTTGCCATATAATACTTACCTACAGGACCAATATACTCAAGCAATTCTTGAATTATCCAATCTTGTACGTAAGCTTGATGCAAGAGCCATTCTGCCTGAAGCGGATGAATTGGAATTAATGCATATTGATCTTCCTTACAGTACTTCGCTATAAATTCCTTACTAACCATCTCATCATTACTTAATTCTTCTTTTAT
Source organism: Bacillus cereus group sp. MG1 (assembly GCF_040460035.1). Classification (NCBI taxonomy): domain Bacteria; kingdom Bacillati; phylum Bacillota; class Bacilli; order Caryophanales; family Bacillaceae; genus Bacillus; species Bacillus cereus group sp. MG1. The sequence continues at coordinate 610,291 of NZ_JARVGY010000001.1, forward strand.
AATCGTTGTTGTAGAATCTGATAATAATGATTTTTCATTTACTATACTTTTATGTGCCCGAAAATAATGAAGCTGACATTCCCCTTTTAATTCTGGAGAATACATTGCACTTTTCCAATCCAATATCCCCTGTCTACTCTTTGGTGTAGGATGAGTTAAATGCCCAAATAATAAAGACTGCTCCGCTTCTATAAAAGTTGTATGGAAACCGTATAATGCGGATGTATCTTCTATTCTCTCTTTTGTAAATTACTCAATATTTTGACAACTACGGATAACTCGAAGCATAAGTTCCGCAGGATTCGTTCCTTCTCCGTAGTTGATCGACATCTCTTTTATTAAAAACGTAATAACTGTAACGTAATCTGCTGTAATAACGGAATTACTATCTCCAATTTGATAATAAAATTGTTCTCCAAACAAATGGCGATCTGTTGATGATTTATATATAACTTCTCCATACAAAGTAACGTTCTGTGCCGATAGCCGACAACATAAATATGTGGGGACTGTATCTCTATTCAACGTATTACTGAAGATACTTTTCATTCTTTCATCCTCTGTAATCCATTCTCCACTCCCTGTTTCTCTTAAATAACAGTTTAAAAAGCTTTGTAATGTTGCATGTTCTGCGATTTGTTTCGCATGCTGCATGTTGGTCCTGCTACTAAAAATATAGATAAATGTACATTCTTAGAGTATTCCTGCTTCTACGTGTCCTGTCTCGCCAATCACTCGCTACTACAGTTTGCTGTAACACTCCACAGGCGTAAATTCCGATGTAGCCCACCGTACATATATACAATCTATTTACGTTAGTATTATATATTCTTTTGCTTGTAAAAGGTTGATTGACGCGTTCAAATCTCTATCCATTACATTTCCACAGTCACATTCATATACTCGGTCGGATAGCTTTAAGTCTACTTTCTTTTGACCACAACATGAACATAGCTTTGAAGATGAATAGAACCTGTCTACTTGACGCAGTTCAATTCCATATTCCTCACACTTCGTCAATAACCATGTTTTAAATGTATAAAAGTACTGCTTAGCAACTGCTTTAGATAGATGTTTATTCTTCATCATACCTTTCACATTCAAATCTTCTACTGTAATAAACGTTGGCTTGGTTTTCACCACACCATTTACAACAGACTTTACATACGCTAATCGAATGTTTGCTAACTTGGCATGTAGTTTTTGCACCCTAAGAATGTTTTTATCTATATTCGCTCTTTTATTAGTAACAGAGTGTTCACCTCTCTTTTTTAGATTTTCAAATTTACGTGATAAAGAGCGTTGTTCACGTTTTAACCGCTTTTCTATCTTTTTTACTTTTCCTGTTTTGTTTATATTTTTGTGAATTTTCCCATCGCTACGTACAGCGAAATCTTTCACGCCTAAATCAATGCCTACACCCGTTGAATGGAGTGTTGGCTTCGCTTTTGTTTCTTCCAATTCACAAAGCACAGATACAAAATATTTTCCTGCTCTTTTAGCTATCGTTCCGCTTTTTACAACCGCATCTTTTGAAATATATCCATACTCTTTTAATCTCATCCATCCAATCGTAGGGATTTTTACTCTATGTCTTTCAACTATCCAATCTGTTTTGTTGTTTTTAGGGAAATAACATTTTACATCTTCATTTTTCTTTTTCTTGTAGCGTGGAAACTTAGATAAACCTTTAAAAAATCGCTTAAAAGCTTTATCTCCGTTCATAATCGCTTGTTTTACAGCTTTACTTGATATTTCTTTTATCCACTGGTCACATTCTTTTGTATGAATGTTGTTTAGCCATTTAGAAAATTCATAGCCACTAAGAAATTTCCCCTCGGATTCATATATCTCTTTGTTTTTTGAAAGATATAGATTGTAAACATACCTGCACACTCCAATCGTTTGATGGATCTTGGTTATTTGTTCATTTGTCGGCTTAATCTCTATTAGATATGCTTTTTTCATAGATCTTCATCCTCCGACATTCTCTTTTTGTATTTCCTCAATCTGTATATCCTACAACTAAATATGTGAATAACAGATATCAAATACTAAGCAAACTCTTCTTGTGGAGACAACCTTTCATTAGTAACAATGATAACTTTGACTCCCAACTTATGAAGAAATCCATCAAACCAATCATAATCAAAACGGAAAACCCTATCTTTGTGTGCGATGGTGATGGTTGAAACATTTCTCTCCATGCAGTCATCGAGCTTATATTTTTCATTACGCATATCCACGTTTACTTATGTTTTCACTTACTGTTAGTTCCTCCTCTTTATATTAACGCTATCGGAATTTCATATTATAATTGATAATTGAATATCGTTATCAATTATGATTCTAATTGATAATGATATTCAATTCAAGAGTATATTTCAGAATTTTTTTATCAAATTAAATTTTTATTTTTTTCTTTCTTTTCTTTAATCTAGTTAAAAGTACACTAGAAAATTTCTTGCTTTCAAACTAATTACCTACTATTTTTTATTAATCCATTTTTTGATGGATTAATAAAAAGGTACACCAAATGAGGTATACCTTTCCCTATAATATGTTTACATAATAATATTATATGTATAATTCTATATAGCTGTTTGTTTTTGTAACAAATTTAAATCTCTCCAACAATACGCTGTTTCTTCTACCCTTACTCTCTCTAAAAATTTCGTATCAATTTTTTCAGGGGTAAATTTTTCATAAAACTTTTTAGAAGGATTATTCGTAACAACCCAAACTAAAAGTGATTGCATATCATTGTTTATACAATCCGATAATAAAGCTTGAAATAACTTTTGTCCTATTTTCATTCCTTGATACTGTTGTAAAAGGTAGATTGCATATAATTCTCCATCACAATTATATGTACCAGTTCTTTCTACTCCCCCATCGATGAATCCAACTATTTCTCCATTTAAATTCTCTGCTACAAATCTAAATTGATGATTACCTTCTTTTTGAAAAATATCTTCCCATTGTTTTTCTCGTTTCTCATATGCTATATTATCTAGAATTTCGTCAGCAAATATCCCTTTATACGCTGTCTTCCAACTATCAACATGCACCTTTGCTATACCTGGTATATCATCCTTTATTGCTCTTCTAATATGTATTCCCATCATTTCTCCCCCCTTATTACTCATCATTATATCAATTTCATTCCTTAAAAATCCAAATAAAAAAGAGTGAATTCACTTCACTCTTTTTTATCACAATTATCTACTTTCCACTTCAACTGAAACTACTCGATCAATCTCTTTCAGGGAACTATATAACTCTGTTGTATATAAATCTTCTGGAGCTAAAATAACCATCTCCAGTTGCTGAAATGCTCCACTATCTATATCTTTAATTTTCACGCGTTTCACATGCATGCCTAAATTTTTAATTTGCTTAAATATACCATCTAACTCATGATGCTCTTTAACAGTAATTTTTATAGATAAATCCTTTTGTCTTAATGAATACGGTCCTGCAATTTTCACAAGTTGCGGAAGTACATTAATCGCTAAAATAATTAAAACCATAGCAACTGTCGCTTGTAAATAAAATCCTGCACCAATTGCGATCCCTAAAGCTGAAGCAGCCCACACCATAGAAGCTGTTGTTAATCCAGAAATAACGTCATTACTTCTTCGTAAAATGACACCTGCGCCAAGAAAACCAATTCCACTAACAATTTGAGCGGCCAGTCGCATCGGATCCATATTTGTATGTCCTGGAACAGAATATACATGCACAGATTCAATTGAAACCATCGTAATTAAACAACTTGCTACAGAAATAACCATACTTGTTTTCACACCCAGTGGTTTATTCTTTAGCTGCCTATCTATCCCGATGAATAATCCTAAAAAGAGTGCTAAACCTAATTTGAGTAAAAATTCATATGACATATTCCCATTCTCCTTACTTTACAATGTTTCCCTTAGAATAACTCACTATAACTCTTTTATGATATCAATTCCAGTCTTTTCTATTCATTTAACGTAAAAAACCGAAAAAACATTTATAACGATGTTTCTCCGGCTTTTTATTACACTTTAGATTCTTCTTTATTTCTGATCTTTAATCTTAATTTCTGCATCTTTGTAGAATGCTAATTTACTGTCATTATACTCTTTTGTAAATTTGTTAAACTGCTCTTTCGACTTTTGTGCTTCCACATTTAATTCATTAACAGTTTTAACTTTTTCACCGATTTCTTTTAATTTCGTTTCTTTTACTTTTAATTTTTCATACAGTTCTTTTTCAGTCGCTAACACTTTCGTGTAATTTTCATTCATCTTTTGGAATGCATCATAACGATTCTTATACGACTCTTCTACTGCTTTTGCTTGTTTTTGTAACTTCTTATCTTCAATCTTCTCTATATTACTTTGAACAGATTTCGTTTCCTTCTGTGCTTTTTCTAGCATTTCTTTCTCACTTTTCAATACTTTTTCACGATCATCTACATTTGCAGTAGCTTGCTCTATTTTCTTCACAACTGCTTCATTATGATCTTTACCTTCTTGCAAAATTTGAGCATATAATTCTTGCCCTTGTTTCTCTAACTGCTCTAATTTTTTTGCTTCATCCACTAAAGATTTTTCTTGTGTTGCTGCTGTTTCAAAAGCTGTATATAGATTTTCTTCTGGCTTTTCACCGAAACAACCTGTTAAAAGTCCTACTGATAATGCTCCAACTACTGCTACTTTTCCATACTTCAACGTTCATTCCTCCATTACATACGGTTATCATGCCAGAAGTTCACTGGGAAGTGACTTTCTTCATGATAAGCTTCGAACTCATAACCTTTTTCTTTTAGCCCTTTTAAAATTGCTGGCACAGCAGCAACTGATTGCGGGTGAATATCATGCATTAAAATTACTTCTTGTGGTTTTGTTGCGTTTGTTAATACATTTTGAGCAATTTGTGCTGCAGCTGCATCAACTGGCATTTTATTGTATTTCCAATCTAATGAATCAATTGTCCAATCCCATACTTTAAATCCGCCTTCTACCACTTTATTTCGAAGACCTTCATTTAATCCAGGCATCGAACCATATGGAGGACGTGTTAATTTAGGTGATTTCCCAATAATATTAGCGATTAAACCTTGATCTTCTTTCATCTCATTTACATACTCGCCATTTTTATATAACTTTGCGAAATTATGTGTCATACTATGCATGCCTACATAATGACCCTCAGCATTTTCACGTTTCACTAAATCAGGAAATTCTTTTACATTCGCTCCAATTAAAAAGAACGTCGCCTTCGCATCATGTTGTTTTAGCGTATTTAATAATTCAGCCGTATATTTCCCTGGCCCATCGTCAAATGTAAGATAAGCAACTTTTCTTTCTTTTCCATTAAAACGACTTGGTGCCGTTTTATTCATTTCAACTTTCGGCTGTTCACTTGCAAGCTGCACTACATTTTCTTGTTTCGCAACAGCTTTTGCTGGTGAAGTAATTGATTGAAACATGTAATACCCAATAGCTACTGCGGCAATCGCTATTAAAACGACTACTATTTGTTTAATTTTTAAAGCTTTTTCCATTCTATCGAATTCCTCTCCCTATTAATCTTATATATAAATCGCCCAATATAATTATACATCTATTTATTTTTATTTCACCATATAAATAGATTTTATTTGTATTATAATGGGAGTTTTATCAAAATTGTTGTTCCTATTCCTTCTTTGCTTGTAACACTAAGCGCACCGCCATGAAGCTCTACCATTTTTTTAACGATAGCTAAACCAATACCTGCACCTGCAGCATGATTATTAATTTGGTAAAATGATTGCTCAATATATGGTAAATGTTCTTTAGCAATTCCAATACCTTCGTCTCTTACCTTAATCACTGCTTGTCCTTCTATTTTAGTCGCTTCAATGTGTATTGTGCTTTTTTCATGTGAATACTTAATTGCATTTTGAACAATATTCAAGAAAACTTGCTTTAGCCTATTTCGATCTCCCATCAATTCAATTCGGTCTATAGTAGTAATAAATTGAATTTCCTTCTCTTCCGATTTAGGAGTTAATTGCCAAATCGTCTCCTCTAGTATATCGTACAATTGCACCTTTTGTTTATATAAATTAAAATGATTTGATTGTAATCTTGAAAAATCTAGCAATTCTTCTACTAAATGAATTAACCTATCTGTCTCACCTGAAATAATGCCCATACCTTGCTTTATTTCTTCTTCTGTTAAATGATCTACTGTTTTTAACGTCTCACTCCAACCTTTAATTCCTGTTAAAGGCGTTCGTATTTCGTGCGAAATAGAAGCAATGAATTCATTTTTCATCTGCTCAGCCTTATCTATTTTATAGGCCATATAATTTAAACTATGTGCCAAGTCACCTAATTCTCCAGGATAATCTTCTTTAATTTTTTGCTTTAATGTGCCTTCTGCAATTTGTGAAGAGGCTTGAATAATGGATTCAATTGGCTCAACAAATGAATTTGCCAAACGTCTACTAATTAAGAAGGCAACTCCCGAAATAACAATACCTACAGAAATAGTAAACGTAATAATTTCAATAATCTTTTTATTTACATTTGTTAAAACAGTCGTGTATTTTAAAACACCAATAGTTTGTCCTTGATGTATAAGTGGGCTTAGCACCTCTAGTTGTTTTTTATTACCTTTCGTAGTAACTTGATTATACATTTCACCTTCTAATAATGATTGTGGAATATTCACTTTACCTTCTACCTTTTCACCACTTGAAGATTGTATAACCGAGCCGTGACGATCAATTAACTGTAATTCTGTTCCTTCTAATTGAAAGCTACTAATTATGTCACCACTATATTCTTGTAATCGAATAAAGTATAGTGAATTGTATTCTGAAAAAAAACGTGTACTCGTTTTCGCATGAGACTCTATATATTGCACAATACCATTATAATAGTATCGATAAATTGAGACTGAAAATACAACTTCAAATAATACAAGCATAAGTGTAATGACCGTCATAAAATATAGAGTCACTTTCCGTTTCATCTTATACTTTCCTTCCACACATATCCTTTTCCCCACACCGTAAGAATAAATTCAGGTTCTGATGGATTACATTCTATTTTTTGACGTAACCGTCTCATATTTACATCTACTACTTTCGTTTCACCTACGTAATTAGTTCCCCAAATCATATTTAAAATTTCATCACGCGAAACTGGCTTTGAAGCCTGATTCATTAAATACTGTAATATCATATACTCTGTAGGTGTTAAATCGACTAATTGTCCATCTTTATACAATCTTTCTTCTATAATATTTAACGAAAATGGACCTGACGTAACAATATTCGTTTTTTCTTCATGTACTTCTATTCTTCTTAATAAAGACTGTATACGTGCAGTTAATACTACTGGACTAAACGGTTTTGCAATATAATCATCTGCACCTATTCCTAGTCCTAGTCCTTGCACCTTATCTTCATCTTGTACACGTGCGGTTAACATAATAATACCCATTTTTTTATTTTCTTTCCTGATAGCCTTACAAACTTCTAAACCATCAATCCCCGGTAACATTACATCCAGCAGTGCTATATCAACAGTTTGTTCACTCAAAATCTGTAACGCTTCTTCTCCAGTAGTAGCTTCTATTACATAAAATCCAGCACGTTTTAAATTTAAAACAATAAAGCTACGGATTGTTAATTCATCTTCTAAAACTAAAATTTTTGACATAATTCCCACCTCCTACTCTTGTTGATAATCCGCTAGCGGTTTTATATATGCTTTCACTTTTTCAAATTTCGATTGCTTCGGTACTGCATATACGTGAGAAGCTGTTTTAATTGCTGCGCTGTAGCCTTTTATATTGAACCATTCTTTCCGCTTAAAAATATGAACTTCAAGCCATATTTCATTTGTTCTTGTATCCAAAAACTTTTGAGAATTTGATTCTTTTTGCTGATCTGGTATTGTAATTTTCCCTATTAACTCTTTAGGAATTTTCACATAATACCCTTTTTCTATATCTATATATCGTTCTTCAATTGGTTTAATTCCAGATTCACTCCACTGTATGTAACGTTCAAAAAGCGGACTATCACCATGTGATTTATCTTCCCAACCTTTTGGACGTACAGTACGAACAAATTCAATAATGCCGTCTTCATTAACATCTTTACTTTCTACAACATATTCATTAAATAAATCTTCTTTCCCATCTATAGGTAATACTTCATAATGATCCTGATCAAATTTTGCTACATAAGTTATACCTGAATGAGCGCCAACTCCTGCATCAATTACCACCGCCTTTAGTGATTTAGATATACGACCCATTTGTATTCTTTGAATACTATTTATAAATGGATCGTATGACACTTCAGATAAAGTCTTAAATTGTTCCATGAACTCAACTGTCAGCTTCTCATCTTTTTCAAATGTAACAAGGCTTATATCTTTCAGTCCATTTTCATTTAGATCCTCTATGAATAACTTCGTATAACTTCGATTATATATTTCCTTCATATCTTCATTTTCTTCCGAAAAAACATACATAACATGTTCTAACGATTCACGATTTACAGAGATTCCGATTAACAACTCTCTCTTCCCGTTCCCTGTAAAATCACCGACTTCAACGATATCTACATCTCCACCATCAAATTTATGTGTGGACTTTATTCTCCAGCCATTTCCGATTTCTTCATATACGGCTAAATATACGCTATGATCTTCATTCGGCAATTTATAAAATAAGATGGCTTCTTTCTTATTATCTTGTTTAAAATTCATTGACCAAATCATCTGTTTATCTTTGTTAGACATTGGAGTAAGTAAGCGATAATTAACAGGTAAATCTTTATCAATTTGTTCCTTTAATTCATTAATCCATTTTTCATTTGTAGGAGCTTCCATTAGACTTGTTGGAGCCTCAGACATTTTACATCCAGTCAATATAAAGATAATTCCCATCATGCTTAACCATTTCTGCATATGATATCTTTCCTTACCACAAATTTTGAATATGTCCTTTTACTTTTTTACCTATCCATTATACTCATACATATGAGTATAATTTTTCTAAACTAAAAAATCGTTACAGAAAAGTTACAAATACATTCCCATAAAAAAAGATTGGCAAAAGCCAATCTTTTTTTCAGAGTGTTGGGAAACCCTTTAGGGTTCCCCACACTCTGGAATCATTTTGATTTTAGCGAATAAAAACAACATAAAATAATAGAGTTTCAAAAAAATAGCCCTCCACCAGACCTTTTTTGGTCAGATGGAGGGCTATTTTTTTCATGTTTTGACAAGTTGCGGTGAGATAAGCCTGCATTTGGACAGACTTCAGCCCCCGAAATCGAGCATATCGATAGCCATGTAGTTCTTTGGCGTCCGCAAAGCTTCGCTCTATAGTTGAACAGCGTACTTTGTACAACTTTTTCCCTGTAACTGTTAGTTTGTTTTTTCTAGCGATATCCTTATATTTCTCCCATATATGATGAGTGATAACTTTTTGTTTTTGTTTCTTTGAAAAACATACCTCACGTAGCGGACAAACAGCGCAGTCTTCTGGGTTGGATTTATAGTGACGATATCCTTCACGATCCGTTGTCGCATACTCTAAAATACACCCCACCGGACAAGCAAATGCATTCATTTCTTCTACATATTTAAATTGGCTTTTTGGTACTTCTTTATTTCGTTTTCCAAATCGGCGATACCCCATCACCATAAATATATTTCTCTCCGATAATTTCTTACAGATATACCCTGTAAAATAGCCTGCATCAAGAGCTACAGCTTCCACTTTAAATCCGAATTTATCAATTTGAGCTTGTAGACGCGCTAAATATGGCTCGGAATCTGCCATATTTCCAGCCGTTACATAAGTATCTGTAATAATATTGTACTTCGCATCAGTCGTACGATGGTCTAAGAAATGAAAACCGTTCGGTTTTCCATCTCTCATTAAAAATCCACTATCTGGATCCGTAGTACTTATACGAGTTTTTTTAGTGGGAGTATCACTTTCCTTTCTGGGTTTTAATTCTTTTTTTCGTGTACCTCACGATCTTCAATTACCGCAGCTTCTAGTTCATCTATATAAAACTTTGCCTTTTCTTTTTTATATTTATGTACAAACTTATTTTTATTAGCATTGGCCTTAATGTGCGTAGAATCTGTCATCAGCGCACGTCCTCCCACCATCCGGTGCTCTGTCGCTTGCCTCACGATCTCATCAAAAATTTCTTCGAAAATATTTGTATGAATAAAGCGAGTACGACGATTCCAACTGATTGTAGAATGATCTGGAATAGTATCTGATAGAGAAAACCCTAAAAACCAACGGTAGGCGATATTCGTTTTAATCTCTTTTTCCAATTGACGCTCCGAACGAATACCGTAAAAATATCCAATAAACATCATTTTAAATAAAACGATAGGATGGATTGACGGACGTCCATTGTTTTCACAGTAATAAGGGCGTAACTTCTCTTCAATAAAATCAAAACTAATTGTCGCTTCGATCGCACGAAGGAAATGATCTTGTGGAACCAACTCTTCTACAGAAACAGATACACGTTTATCACGATGATTTTTTAAAGCACCCATCATAAAAAATCTCTCCTTTACCTCTTTTTATCAGTGTTGACACATAAAAAGAGGTTCAGACACAAAAACAGGCTGTGGAGAAGACTTTCTCCACAGCCTGAAAAAAAGATTGGCAAAAGCCAATCTTTTTTTATTATTCGTTTCGGACTGATTTTGGCGTTACACCTAAATGATCATTTAATTTTTTGGAAATGTCTTTTACATTTTTTTCATTTGGAATGTAATAATAAATACCACCGATACGTTTATCTGTACCTTCTATTTGCATTTTTTCCATTTCCAAATTAGATCCTGCCATATTTTTTGTAATAGCAAGCATATCGTCAAATGTTAAGTTCGTTTTCATGTTTTTATCAACCGCATCCAGTAAAGAGCCCATTTTGCTAATTGATTGAACAGACATCGCTTTTTTAGCAATTGCTTCTATTACAAGTTGCTGTCTCTGTCCACGCATTGCGTCACTATCAATTTTACGCGTTCTTGCAAGTGCAAGTGCTTGTTCTCCATTTAAATGTTGGTAACCTTTTTCTAAATGGATCATACCAGCTTGGTCTTTACTATCTTGTTCAGTGAAAGTAACTGGTACATCAATATCAATACCACCAATTGAATCGACAATTTGTACGAATGATTCAAAGTTAAACTTCACATAATAATCAACAGGGACATTTAAAAATCTTTCCACCGTATCACGTGTGCTTTCTACGCCACCAAATACGTGAGCATGAGTAATTTTATCTAGTTTTTTTCTAGTTGGAATGTAAACACGTGAATCACGTGGAATACTTACTAGCTTAACAGACTTATCATCTTTATTAATTGTTGCTAATAAAAGTGCATCTGTTCGAACTGCTTCGCCATATTGGCTTTTTCTCATTTCACTTCCATCTACACCCATGATTAATATTGAAATATTATCCTTTAAAGGTTCAACTTCTTTATCACGCTTTGATGACTTATCAATTTTTGCATACGCATCATTTACAACAGCTTTTGCTTTATTATATATAAACGAACCATATCCTACTCCTCCAAAAATAAGTAGGAAAAATGGAATTAATATGAACCATTTCATTGACTTTCTTTTAGAACGCTTTTTATTACTTCTCGTATTTTGTTCTAATTCAGAGCTCATACCCATTCGCCTCTCTTTCTCTTTACCAAGTATAATGTAAGTCTATTTATCTTCATATTGAATTTCCTTTCACTAACCTTACAATTTTGTAAGGTTACTACTTAAACCCAATACGTATTCCATTTCACATTATACTCTCGTACTTATTTTTGGCAAGTCACTATTTACCAATTTCAAAAATTTAGCACTTCGCAACATACGGATTTACAAATTTATTAACTCTTTCATTTTAAATTAGAATGTCTTTTTCCTAACAAACGATATGAATAAAGAATCCAGCTAATTATAAAATCTCTATGAATACAGTATATTTAACTTTATTATTTCTCAAACGGCGTATACACACTTTTCTTCCCCTGATTATCAATGTAAGCCGACTTTGCTTTTATTTTCGTTTTTTCTACTTCCATGTCTTCATTTGAGAAGTTCACAATGATTTTAATATCTTTTCCATAAGAAACAGATTGTACTAGCTTATCTTCTGACAAATACGCAAAATTCGTCATCTCTTCTTTTACTGCTTTTTCATGAACTTCATTCCAAACTTTTAGATGCTCTGTAATTTCTTTTTTATGCTTATTCCACTCTACTTCATCTAAATGGTACAACGGAGGAACATTATACAATAATTCAGACAGCATTCGATTTCCAACTTCATCTTTTACCTTTAAACTTCCCCATTCCCAATGATGCGTTGTAATAACGGAATCATTGTATACTAATTTATATAATGGTACCGAATATACTGGGTTTAAATATACTTGTTTATATTCTTCTTTCAATGGTACTTGTTTTGCATATTTTTCAGGCACATTTTGATTTGGTGACCAATATCCACCGACATAATACGGACTTGTTTTATTTTTCCGCATATCTTCATCGTCCCATTTAATAACAGGTGTTTCAATTCCGTGTGCAAATGCAATCGTACTACTAGCAAAATCATTTCCGCCTTCAGAACCAACGACCATACCCTTTTCTTGCGCAATGTAGTCCATTCGTTTTAAACGTGCTTTTAAATCTTGCTCTTGTGTCGTTATATGTTTCGCTGAATAGTCATCGTAAATTTCACCTGTCGCATCACAATCAATAAACCATGAATTATATTTAGGACCATTTTGTAATATATCATTCATGCGTTCCTTTACACTAGGCAGCGATAAAGTCGGATTTAACTTGCGACCTCTTCCTAAAAAGCCTTGCACCTTTTCTCCGTTTTTCTTCGTTACAGTAGCCTCTTCGTATAATGACGGGTCATTAAAGGATGCTGTGTTCCAATTTTTATCACTTTTTTCGTGAATGGAATGATACGAATCATACGGACCAACTAAATACCCCATTTCCTTAGCTTTTGTCACGAAATTAGGTTGCATAAATCCTTGTTCCCAGTTCGGCAGACCAATCCACGCTTTTTCTATTCCTGCCTCTTTCATTTCCTTTAATATATCCGTTCCATCTGCATTACCCCATTTACTTACCTCTTCAACCGCATCACCAAGTAGCGACTTTAATAAATGCTTATTTAAGCTATACAATTCTGTATTCGTTAAGTGACCTACACCTTTCTTTAATAGCACACTAGCTTCCTGATTAACGTTTTGAAAAATATCCTCTTTATAAAATTCCTTCATCGATAATACTTCGTTTATATAACGTAAAATAACATTTTTTTGATACTTATCAATGAAATCTTGTTTACTTACTTGATCCAATACATTCAGTTCCCCAGGCTCGGAACTATTCTTTTGAATAAGTTCTTTTATATGACTAAACAGCGGGCTATTTATTTGCTCCCTTAGTTTTGGCCAATTTATATTATTTTCTAATAAACCATTTTGATTCCAAAAATAAAAATGCGCCGCTCCATATAACTTTTCGATTTCTTTATTTTTTCTAGCCTTTTCTTGTAATGTTTTAAATTCACCTTTTCGAACAATATCATCCTTATACAGTTTAGCAATGCTTACCGCATCATTATTTGTCACATATAATTGAAATCCATATGTTTTATTTTTATTTATGCTCGGAAATTCATGTGTAAAATCAAATCCTATTTTCGGATCCGAATGAAATTTCAATTCATTATTAAACATATTCGTTGCAATATATACAATTGAATATCTCGAACCATTTAATGCGAAAAACTTCATAGAAAATGATTCAGCAAATGAATATGCATCATCCTTTAAAAACTTCTTCCAATTCTCATCATTGCTCGGAATTTGCTTACCCTCCCATAACGGAAGTGTATAATTTTCAGCTTCTACTTTCGGCCATGTAAAGCTTTCTGCACCAGTCGATTCCACTTCAATGTTTAAGTGGTCTTTTTTCTTTTCTAATTTTATTTTTACTTTTTGATCTGGATATTCCCACGATGTACGATCCTTTTCTTTTTTTACATTCGATACCTTCATTTTCGGTAGGGGTTGTGATGCCTGTTCCTTTGCCCCCTCATGTTCTACAGTTAATGTGAATGTTTCTGGATTTACATCATAAGTAAAATCTTTATACGTCGCTTTCTTTATTTTAGACTCTTGTACAGCATTACTACCTTTTACGTCACAACCGACTAAAGTCGAAGACGACATAGTTGTAAGAAGACATATCGCTATCATTTTTTTCATCCTCTGCACCTCCACCAATGAATATACAGATGCTTTGTTACAGGAATGTGGCAAAAAATAATAGAGCTAGCATTTTGCTAGCTCTGTTTGGAGTATTAAAAGTTGATATGAACAACTATAATTCGCTTAGAAAATATGTAATACAGTAACTACATTTTTTCTCAACAATTATGAAACTAAACAAATCAAAATTTTAACAAGCATTCTTCAACTGAAAAAATAAGTGTATACAATATATCCTAAAAGTAGTACTAAAATGATTATTCCTGTACCTTTCCGATTCATACCGCCTGCTATATCAACTGGACTACCCGTTTCCGCTCTATTGAGTCCGTCACGTAAAGAACCCGTAGGATTACTTTTTAATTCACTTTGTCTCATACGCTCTCTTTTTTCTTCTGGTGACTCTTTATTCATTTAATCACCTCCAAAATGAATGCACTCTTTACTTACATTATTCAAAATCAACATTTGTTTTATATTTTTCCGAAAAAACCTAATTTAAAATAGGTTTGCAACGTAAAGAAAGCTAGCCATGCCAGCTTTCTTTACGATCCAATATGCTCTTCCTTATTTACAATAATACCTTTATGGTCGATTTCAAGCTCACATACTTTCATATCTGTAAATACTCTCGCTAATTGCTCAGCGATTTCTTGACGCTTCTCATATGGCGTTAATATAAAAATAGATGGCCCCGCACCACTAAGTGCTGTGCCGTACGCACCAAATTCTTTTGCGCATTTACGAATAGATGGTAATAATGGTACGAGTTCTAAACGATATGGTTCGTGAAAATGGTCTCTCTCCATCATTTCACCTACAACTTCCCACCGCTTTTGACATAATGCAGCTACTAATACGTTACTTATCGCACTAGCTTTAACTGCCTCATGAAACGGAAACATCTTTGGTAATACAGATCGACTTTCATCTGTATTTAATTCTGCATTCGGAATGAGAGAAATTACCCCCAATTCCTTGCTCTCAATTCTTACGACGGAAACATCCTTTCCATCAAGTGCTCCAATTACAGTTCCACCTAATATAGAAGCAGCAACATTATCAGGATGTCCTTCAAAATTTGTAGCAATTTGAACTTTTTGATCAGCAGTTAAGTTCAAATTGCCTAGTTGATTCGCAAGCTCTATCCCAGCTACAATCGCTGATGCACTACTTCCTAGCCCTCTCGTTAATGGGATATTACTAGTAACTTCTATTATATGGGGTGATATAGAAGGACATACTTTACATGCCGTGCTAACGATTAAATTTTTATCGTCTGTCGGAATTGATTCTTCAAAGGAATGGATTACTTGCCATTTATCAGCTTTTTCTTTAACCACCACACCTAAATACAATGACAAAGCTATTCCAACTGAATCAAATCCAGGACCAACATTCGCCGTACTAGCAGGGACACGAACGCTAAATGGTATCACGACATAATCACCCCTTTAATATGATCTTTAATTTGTTCTATATCATTTGACACACTTGCGATGTCTAGTTGATTTGAAGAAATAGCGATATCAGGATCCTTCAAACCATTTCCAGTTAATACCGCAACAACTGTTTCTCCCTTTTTGATTTTCCCAGATTGAACATGTTTAATTACGCCGGCTAATGAAGCATTTGATCCTGGTTCAGCGAAAACTCCTTCAGTTTTTGCTAATAACCTATACGCATGTAAAATTTCTTCATCTGATACCATATCTATTTCACCACGAGACTGCTCGGCAGCCTCTACTGCATACGACCAACTTGCTGGGTTACCGATGCGAATCGCTGTTGCAATTGTTTCAGGCTCTTCAATTACATGCCCTTTTACAATTGCAGCTGCTCCTTCCGCTTCAAAGCCATGAATTCTTGGCTTTTTATAACCTTTTTCTTTCTCATATTCACAGAAGCCTTTCCAATACGCTGTAATATTCCCTGCATTCCCAACAGGGATAGCTAGAACATCTGGTGCATTTTGCAATTGGTCACAAATTTCAAACGCTGCTGTTTTTTGCCCTTCAATTCGATAAGGATTTACTGAGTTTACTAACGTAATCGGCTCTTCTGCAGCAATATTTCTTACAGCCTTAAGCGCATCATCGAAATTCCCTTCTATTGAAATAATTTCAGCTCCATAAGCGACCGCTTGCGCTAATTTTCCATGTGCAATCTTTCCTTCTGGTATTACGATAATGCATTTCATCCCAAGACGTGCCGCATATGCTGCAGCTGACGCTGATGTATTACCTGTTGATGCACAAATGATTGCTTCTGAACCTTCTTCTTTCGCCTTAGCAACTGCCATGACCATACCACGATCTTTAAAAGAACCTGTCGGATTCGCTCCTTCGTACTTACCATATAGCTGAATCCCTAATTGTTTTGATATATTTAATAATGGAATAAGTGGTGTGTTTCCTTCCATTAAGCTGACATCAGGTGTATTTTCATTCACCGGTAAATAAGACGCATATTGTTTTAATAGTCCTTTATACATATTGTTTTTCCTCCTCAATAATGTAGTAACTGTTTATTTCACTTGCGACAGCTTCTATCGCTTCTAAAACTCGTTCAAATTGATACTTGGAAGTTCGATGTGTCACAACAACGACTTCTGCCAGTTCACGGTTTAAAGGTAATTGAATAACCTCTTTTAAACTTACAGAATAATCAACGAAACATTCTGTTATTTTTTGTAACATCCCAGGCTCATCTTGTAATGAAATGCGTAAGAAATATTTCGAAACTACTTCTTCATCACCTTGTAATTCATAAGGAACTGGTTCTTTTAACGCACTTTTATTTTTCGGAACTTGATTCATATTTTTAACGATTGAAATAATATCACTTACTACAGCAGAACCAGTCGGTAACTTCCCAGCTCCGGGTCCATAAAACATCACTTCTCCTACCGCTTGGCCATGGACATACACCGCATTAAATTCATTATTCACATTTGATAATGGATGCTGGCTCGGTAAAAGCGTCGGTTCTACACTTAAATGAATGGCTGGTCCTTGTTTTTCAGCTTTACCAATTAACTTCATAGTAAATCCTAACTTTTCAGCCATTTGTAAATCTTCTTTTTCGACCTTTCGAATCCCTCTTACTTGCACATCATCTAATGAAACATTCATCGAAAAACCTAAGTTTGCAAGAATTGCTACTTTTCTCGCCGCATCTAGTCCATCTACATCTGCTGTCGGATCCGATTCTGCAAAGCCTAATTTTTGTGCTTCCTGTAAAGCCTCTTCATAAGACCATCCATTTTGACTCATTTTTGTTAACATATAATTTGTTGTACCATTTACAATTCCCATTATTTTTTCAATTTGATCTGATGCTAACCCATCAGTTAGTCCTCTTAACACTGGAATACCGCCCGCTACACTCGCTTCGTAACATAAATCACAATCATTATCGTTCGCCAGTTGAAGAAGCTCTGCACCATATACAGCCATTAAATCTTTATTTGCTGTTACGACATGTTTTTTATTTCGTAAAGCCTTAACAATATGCTGTTTTGCTTCTTCAATTCCGCCCATTACCTCTACTACAATATCAATATTTGAATCATTTAGAACTTCATCTGCATGACTTGTTACTGCAATTCCATCAATACAAACATCGCGTTCTTTTTCCAAATCACGTACAACGACTGTTTTCACTTTCACTTCGTATCCTGTATCAAGTGCGATTTTTTTATAATGTTCTTTCAAAATATGAACAACACCACTTCCGACCGTACCTAAACCTAATACCCCAACATTTATAACGTTATTCATCTTCTAATCTCCTCCTAAAAGTTTAATTGTTACATCTATAAATCACCTTACTCTGCTTTTTTGTCATGCAGGTGGTGGTTATTTCCGTACTTATAAATCGTTTCATATTACCGCACCTCCTTTCAAAGTAAAAAAACACACCCATCCCTAGGAAAGGGACGAATGTGTTTTCGTGGTTCCACCCTTGTTCCAATCTAGACGTATTTCCTCCTAGATTGCTCAAGTTCAGATAACGGCTGATACCGCCAATAATTACTAGATTACTCGTTCACTATTGAAGTTCAAAGGTGGTAAAATCATTTCTCGTGTTAGGAAGCTCACACCCTTGGCTTCCCTCTCTGTAAACCGTAAAAATGATTTCGTGTCCTTATCGTTACTTTTTCGTTCATGTTTATTTGTTAACTCATTATACTCGCATAAAAAACAAAATCAATACTATTTTTTAATTATTTTAAATTTTCAATCTCTTATACCATAAAAAACACACTCATCCCTAGGAAAGGGACGAATGTGTTTTCGTGGTTCCACCCTTGTTCCAATCTAGACGTATCTCCTTCTAGATTGCTCAAGTTCAGATAACGGCTGATACCGCCAATAATTACTAGATTACTCGTTCACTATTGAAGTTCAAAGGTGGTAAAATCATTTCTCGTGTTAGGAAGCTCACACCCTTGGCTTCCCTCTCTGTAAACCGTAAAAATGATTTCGTGTCCTTATCATTACTTTTTCGTTCATGTCTATTTGTTAACTTATTATAGTTATCAAATTTTTAAAAAGCAAGCCTATTTTTACTAACTATTTTCAAAATGATTTTTTATTATATTTCACAATAGCATTATGCAACTGCCACTCAATTTACCTATTTTGTCATTTCTCCAGTTAATAAATCAACGGTTCATATATAAAGTGAAGGCTAATAATCAGTGGGGATTTTGTTCATCCCCACTGATTATTAGCCTTCACCAATCGGGCTTTTACGGGCAGTTGATCCCCACCTAACTTCTTTGCTTTCGCTGAATTTTGAGGTAGGGGTGTTACTGCCCGTTAATGCGGGATAAATCCCCATTCTAAAACCCGTACATACTCACCTTACAAAATTATATCAATAAAATTTTTAATACAATCTTTTTGTATAACTTTCTTCTAAAGAACGTGCAACATCTTCTTCTGAAGCATTCACTTTCGCATGCTCTAACAACATTTTTGCTGCTGAAGGTAACTCTTTTTTATTTAACCAAGATTCTGCATCCCATATCTTCGAACGAATAAACGCTTTTGCACAATGAATGTAACACTCTTCTATTTCAACAACAATTCCAAGCAACGGATTACGTCCATTCGCCTGCATTTCTTTCAAAATTTCTTCATCGTTTGTAATATACGCTCGGCCATTTATTCTAAGTGTCTCCCCAAGACCTGGAATAAAAAAGAGTAGTCCTACACGTGGATTTGAAATAATATTCAAAATGGAGTCTATACGACGATTTCCTGGCCTTTCTGGAATGATAATTTTATTATTATTGAGTACGTATACAAATCCAGGTGCGTCTCCTCTCGGCGAGGCGTCACACTCCCCCAACTTATTTGCAGTAGATAATACTAGAAAAGGAGATTTAGAAAGGAAATCTACACAATGGTGGTCTAATGATGAAATAACTTTTTTCAATGCTCGCTCACTTGGTTTCCCCAATATTTTCCGTAACTCTTCCTCTGTTGAAATAATCGATTTTATTTCCATACGCTCTATCTCCACTTATAATCGCCCCTTTTTCTTTATTTTCCCAAAATTCAATACGAATATTGTATAATAAAATTTGCAGAAAGGGGAATTAAAATGACAGAGTGGTTAACAATATTTGATTCTGAAAGAAATACACTTGGGAAGAAATTATGCGATGAAGTGCATCGTGACGGTGATTGGCACGAAACATTTCATTGTTGGTTTGTAGAAAAAGATGCTAAAGATATATTCTTATATTTCCAATTACGCTCTAAAAATAAAAAAGAAGCTCCACTTATATGGGATATTACTTCAGCTGGACATATTATGCATGATGAAGATGTACAAATTGGTGGTCTTCGTGAAATCGAAGAAGAATTGGGGCTTTCCTTTCAAACTACTGATTTAGTATACAAAGGAATCTTTAAAATAGATTATGAAATTTCAAATCTTACTGATCGTGAATTTTGTCATATGTATTTTCACAATGTCATCAATCCACTTCCATTCGCACCAGGTGAAGAAGTAGACGATGTGATGAAAGTACATGCAACTTCTTTTCTACAACTATTAAATGGTGAAATTTCATCTTTTACAGCTAGTTCTGTTTTAAACAATAAACCAATTACAATAACATTTGAAGATATTTATCCGTATGATCTTGCATACTATGAATTTGTTATAGAGAAAGGAAAAGAATTATTAAAAAATAATAGTTTATAAATAAAATAGGACTCTTAGCATAATATTGCGTAGAGTCCTATTTTTTATTATTGTTCAAGTATCTTTAATTTATTCTCTACTTGTATAAATAAAAGAATAATTAATAACAGCATAACCACCATAATCGCTATTATTGTATGTGGATATCTAAACAGTATACTAATAACACTTCCAATTAACATCATGATGAATCCGTTTTGCTTCATCACTTCTGCACTATACCTGTTACCCGCATCCCATAATTCCTTATTTTTCATAGATCGTTTCGTACGATAACCATATGCCGCATTAATATCGGTCGGTGGATTTTTTTGAAGAACAATTGCCGCAAGTATAAATATAGTACCTATTAAAATACTCATTCCTATGTTTATTAGTGCATACATCAATTATATCCCCTCCTAACTTACACCTTCATTATACGACATGACCCTTTTTTCAAATTTATAACACATTCAATTTCTTTCTTTTGATGTGTGGAACATACTTGGAAGTGTTACAAAACGTGCCCCTTTCGTTTTTAACTGCGGAATGATTTTGTCTAGTGCATCTACAGATCCTTGTAAATGCCCACCTGGTGTTGAATGCTGAAGGATGACACTTCCTGGAAATGAATTCCCTAATACATTATTTGTAATCGTATCAGCGCTTACACCTTTCCAATCAACTGTATCAACACTCCACTGTACAATCATAAAATTTTGCTCTGTTGCCCACTTCAATTGCTCTTCAAGTATTTCACCGTATGGCGGACGTATAAACTTCGGTGCATAACCAGCTAAACGATTTAATATTTCTTCCGTTTTTATTATTTGATTACGATACTCAGCATCATTTACTTTCGCTAAGTTCGGATGACTATACGTATGATTACCAATTACATGCCCTTCATTTGCAATACGCTTTACTACGTTCGGAAATTTTTCTGCGTTTTCACCAAGTAAGAAAAAAGTAGCTTTTACATTATGTTGTTTTAACTTATCTAATATTTTTGGCGTGAATTCTAAATCTGGTCCATCATCAAATGTAAGAGCGACTTCCGCTTTATTATACGGTCCTGAAAATGCGTACGCATATTTTTCGACCCACGAAAATGGTGTCCACGATCCACGCTCATATGCTTTCATTTGTACTTCATAGTTTTGAGGGATATATGCGTATGGCAATGAACTTATATAGTCTCCATAATAAAATGAGTTATATGGCATATAAGCATACGAAACATCTCGTTCTAGTCCCCATTGATATGGAGCAAACATTTGTGGCGAATAAAAATAATACATGATAAAAAAACCTCCCTAATTTTTCATATGTGATTCCTCTGCACTTTGTTAGAGAAATTGTTATTCATAAACAAAAAATAAGACTGTCCTTAATTAGGACAGTCTTGCTGCTTTATATTATTAATACATCGATGTACTATCTTTCGGCAAAGCTTTCACATGTTTTAAATAGTTCGTCACTTTATCATCCTCATCTTGCGGATATTGATATTCATATGTGTTAGCGATTTCGTTCGCCACTTCCCTAAATAAATCACCCATGACAAAGAATGACTCCCATATGTTTTCATATTCTGCATTAGAAAATGTCCTTTTAAATTGCTCCCACATATCTTCTTCAATATATTGCTCGAAATGCTTTCCAAACTTCCCTGTATTAACTGTAAAGTCTGTTTTCATACCAATATGCCATTCTAGCATTACGATGAACATATCTCGCACTGGTCCTTCAAGCATTCCTTTTGCATAAGAAAGCTCTTCTCTCCATAGCCCTTTTGCCACATTCGTACTACACCACCAAAATTCATTACAGCAATCCAAAAACTCTTTTTCTGTAGGCTTTTTTATTAAGTAATCTTTATCGCTTGCTGGCGGGAATCCTTCCATACAATTATCTTTATCAAGAAGCAGTTTACTTAAACTATCTTGTCCAACGAACTTTTTTATTAACTCAACTGGAACTAGCGTTAAATCAATCCGATTCCCATCCATGAACTGCATTAAATATGGAAACTTCCCATCTTCATCTGGTTGAACTAACGACATTTCTTCTGGCATTTGTACTATCATTATTTCTCCAAATCTATGAACCCAATTATGATTAGACGTAAAAGATTGTATATCATTTACAACATACATAATATCATAGTCTTGAAAACAATCTCTTTTCACATTTGGATTTACACGCGATCCATTCATGATAACTGCTCGAATTCTTTCATCCTCTTTTGCTATATTTATAATTACGTCTAACATTTCTTTTTCAGTTCTCATCTACTTATATCCTCCAATTTTTTAATATATAATATAGTGTTATGTATATTGGAGGTCCACGAGCTAATCTCGTTATACACGATACATGTTATAATTTTTGAAACTTCTTTTTCATCCCTTTTTCCTCCTTACATCACTCTTTTACAACTGCCATCCCTTTCAATTTCCCAATGCTTTCTACCATTCACTTTTAATTATACCGAAAATTCTGTCTCGAATACAAAAAATAAAGAAGGGACATCTACCCCTTACAGAATAGATATCCCTTCTTTTAAAGTTAAATTTAATTCCTATGGATTAGTAGACCAAAGCCCAGCAGATTTAATAAATGTACGTTTATTTAATTTCAGCTGCGCTACGATAAATTCTGCAATATCTTCTGCTTGCATTACTTTATCAGGGTTTCCATCAGTTAATCCTAAATCTACAGCCATATCAGTTGCTACTGTACTTGGAGTTAAAGCTGTTACACGAATGTTATGTTTGCGAACTTCCATCGCTAACGATTCTGTTAAGCCAAGGACACCAAATTTAGAAGCACTATATGCACTTGTTACAGGTGCACCTTTTTGTCCTGCTGTAGATGAAATGTTAATGATATCACCAGATTGTTGTTCAATCATGCTCGGTAAAGCTGCACGAGTTGCATAGTATACACCCATTAAGTTTACTTGAATGATTTTTTCCCAATCAGCAACGTCTAGTTCTAAAAACTTACCGAATTTAGAAATACCAGCGTTATTAATTAAAATATCGATAGATCCTAAACCATTTTTTAACGTTTCAATCGCAGTTGTTACTTCTTCGCATGAAGAAACATCAGCAGTTGCGATAACAGCTTTTACACCTTCTGCTTCTACTTCTTTTGCTACAGCTTTTAAGTTTTCTTCTGAACGAGCTAATAAGCCTACATTTACGCCTTCTTTCGCTAATGCGATTGCTACAGCGCGACCAATCCCTCTACCTGCTCCTGTAATTAAAGCATTTTTACCTTGTAATAATTCTGCCAAGTATAACACTCCTTAATCATCTCAGTTATGTATTATATTAAAATTGTATCTATGTTTATGTAAAAAGGCAATGATGCACTTTCATGTGCGTAGGTTACTTGTAGGTAACTATAGAAAGTTTTTATTTATAAGTTTCATTTTTTTACCATTATTCATGTAAAATAAAAACAAATCCAGCATAGGGGAGTGTATGAGTATGAAAAGCGAAGGAAAAGCTTTTCAATATAATTGCAGTAACAGTAAATGCATTTTTAAAGAGAAATAGTGTTAGAAGGTTCTCCTTCTAACACTATTTCTCTTCATGATTCGGCATACGCACAATAAATTCAGTACCTTTTCCTTCCTCACTCTCCACTTTTATCTCTCCTTGATGAAGGTCAAGTACTTTCTTTACAATAGCTAAACCTAAGCCACTTCCTCCATAGGCACGATTTCGTGAAGAATCCGCTTTATAAAAACGCTCAAAAATATGTTGTTTCTGTTCTTCTGATATACCAATTCCTGAATCACGGATACGCACTTCCACTACTGTCTCATGTTCCTTTAACTGAATAGTAATCGTACCACCGCTTGGAGTAAATTTAATACTATTATGAATTAAATTAATCCACACTTGACTCATACTTTCTTGGTCAGCAATAACATATACTTTTTCTAAATCTAGTTCT
Source organism: Bacillus cereus group sp. MG1 (assembly GCF_040460035.1). Classification (NCBI taxonomy): domain Bacteria; kingdom Bacillati; phylum Bacillota; class Bacilli; order Caryophanales; family Bacillaceae; genus Bacillus; species Bacillus cereus group sp. MG1. The sequence goes on from NZ_JARVGY010000001.1 coordinate 634,821, forward strand.
AACTCAATTTCTTTTTCAGCCCAGAGTGGTTCACTATTTAACACAATTTGCTTTAATTGTTGATCTAATCGATAGCTCACTCTTTCTGGTGTATACTCTTCTGATTCTAAAAGAGTTAGCTTTAGTAAATTTTGACTTAGTTTAGATAATCTCGTTGTTTCAGTTTCAATAATGGTAAGATAATGCTTTCTTTTTTCCTCAGAAAGATTATCGTCTTGTAGTGCTCTAGCAAATCCTTTTATAGAAGTTAACGGTGACTGTATTTCATGAGAAACATTCGATACAAACTCTTGTCTCATTTTCTCCATCGTATTCAGTTCATCTGTCATATCATTTATACTTTTTACGAGCACGCCAATTTCACCATCATACTTTTCTTCATTTCTTATTTTTACGGAGAAGTCTCCTTTTGCAATTTTTTGTATCGGTTCAATAATAGTCCAAATCATCGCCTCTCGTTTTGGTCTCATTAATATTCCAATCAATGTCCAAATAAGAATAATAAAGACAAAACCGACCATATCACTAATTAGAAAAGCAACAAACGGCGATACGTTTACGTCAAAAGCATTCAATATACTAGTTGCTACATAAAATGCGATAGACCAAATTATAGTAAGAAAAGAAAAGAGCGCTAATACCGCTCCAAATACTTTCAGCATCTTCAACTTACTCATTCGTTTTCTTTTTCTCATTTACTTACCTCTAAGCGATACCCTAATCCTCTTATTGTTTTAATACTAAATTTCGACTGCTCTTCTTGAAACTTCTCACGTAACCGATTAATATGAACGTCTAGTGTACGTTCATTCCCTTCAAAATCATATCCCCATATTTCTTCAATTAATTGCTCTCTCGAACAAGTTCTTCCCGATTTAGACCCTAAAGTAAAGAGCAGCTCAAATTCTTTTAACGGTAATGTAACCGTTTGTTCTCCAGATGTAACTTCGAATGTTTTACGATTTAATAATACATTTCCAACTTGAATCGATTGGGAAACTGTAATTTGGTAACGTTTCAATAATGCCTTTACTCTCACTACTAATTCTATAGGGTCAAATGGTTTTACAAGATAATCATCTGTCCCAAGGTGAAATCCTTTTACTTTTTGTGATGTTTCCCCTTTGGCAGTTAGCATCAGAACCGGGATATCATAGTATTTTCTTAATTCAAAACATACATCAAATCCATCCATATTTGGCATCATGATATCAAGAATAACCATATCGACTTTTACGTCATCCATTTTCTGAAGTGCATCTACTCCATCAATTGCCTCATATGTTTGAAAACCTTCTCGTTCTAAAAATACAGAAACGAGTTCTCTAATGTGTGGATCGTCATCTACTATTAAAATTTTAGGTATCAAAGGAACCATTTCCTTTCTACTTAGCATCTAATATATTGTTTAAAAATGAATCATCAGTGGAGTAAAATCCCACTGATGATTCATTTTATAATGCACCCTCTTTAATTTTCAATTGCTGCGTTGCAAACTCACGATACATATCATGCGTCTGTAATAATTCATCATGCGTACCACTACCTGTAAGATTCCCTTTTTCAATAAAGACAATTTTATCTGCATCTACAACAGTAGAAAGTCTATGCGCAATCACTAACGTTGTTCTGCCTTTCATTAAGTTATTTAACGCTTTTTGAACGACAGACTCAGATTTACTATCTAAGCTTGAAGTCGCCTCATCTAGCATAAGAATTTGCGGATTTCGAAGTAACGCTCGGGCAATGGCAATTCGCTGTCTTTGTCCCCCAGAAAGCTTCACACCGCGTTCTCCAACTTCTGTTGCATAACCGTTTGGTAAGTCATGAATAAATGCATCAACATATGCCATTGCTGCTACTTTTTCAATTTCTTCATCCGTTACTTCGCCCTCGACGCCATAACAAATATTATCACGAATTGTTCCATCAATTAACGGACTATCTTGTGATACGTAACCGATTTGACGTCGCCATGACTGTAATGAATAACTCGTAATTGATTCTTCCCCTAATTTAATGGCGCCACTAGTTGGCTCATAAAAACGTTCCAATAATGAGAATAAAGTTGTTTTCCCACTACCACTTGGTCCTACAATCGCTGTCACTTTTCCAGATTCAATTGTGAAATCAATATTTTTCAAAACTTGCTCTTCTTCGTTATACTCAAAATGTACATTTTCAAGAACGATCGGTTGCTTAGCATTTGTCACTTTCACACCAGTTTCATGATCTTCTACTTCATATTCTAAAATCGTACTAATTCTTTCCGTTGCACCAATTGCCTTTTGGAATTGTGTAAAGAACATAGATAATTGACTCATTGGCATTACAATTTGAACTAAATACAAAATAAACGCTACAAGTTCACCGGTTGTTAATGCACCGCTAGAAACTCGCATCCCGCCATACCCTACGATAATAACAAGTAGTGCCATTAAAACAAACGACATAACTGGCGAAATTAATGCTTGCACTTTTCCTTCTTTCAAACCAAATTGTAATAACTTTTGTATACCTGTATTACCCGTTTCATATTCTCTCTTTTCTGTATTTGAAGATTTCACTAAACGAATTTCTGATAACACTTGCGTTAACACACTTGTAAAAGATGCAGTTTCATCTTGAAGTGCTTTTGAAATCTTATACATTTTTCGTCCAAGTGGAACTAAAATTAACACAGACAACGGAATAACCGTTAAAAGTAACGCAGTCATTTTCCAATCTAAAACAAATAATACAATTAACGATCCAACAATTGAAATACCACCTGTTAATAAGTTTGACAAATGCTCAGAAATTAACGTTTTCACAACACCTGTATCATTCGTCATACGGCTAATCGTATCACCTGTTCTATTTTGATCGTAATAAGATACCGGCAAGATAAGTACCTTTTTCCACAAACGTTCTCTTAGTCCCGCTACAATCTTCTGCCCAATATAATTTAGTAAATATATAGACAACCCTGCCGCAATAGTTTGCATTACAAAGAAAGCAATTAACCCAACAATTTGTCCTGCACTAATTGAAGAAAGCGAAAAATTATCTACTAATCCTTTTGTCAGCATAGGAATAAATAAACTCGCTCCCGTAGAAAGCAAACTCATTAACAACGCAAAAACTAAAATTCCTTTCGGAGGATTTGTATCTTGAATAAGGCGTAAAAACTGCCTCCAACTCCCTTTTTTCTTTATTTCATTTCTAACTTCCATTCCTGTTCATCTCCTCATGTTAAACAAAACTGTTCTTTCTAAAATTAGAATACGATACAAATGTAAACTGAATGTAAACACACTTTTTCTATTTTTACAAAATATACATAAAAACTCATCTTTACAACAGATATAAACATCTGATATTATTACCTGGTACTTAATATTATTCTATGTAAATTATAGATAAATAATTTAAAACACGATATAAATCTCCAGTTAGTGAAAGGAGTATCCTTTTTGCAAACAAATATACATTCTGAAAAGGAAACAATTATTTTTATTCATGGATTAGTTGGCAATCGTCGCGCCTTCAAAAAAGAGCAAAAACGATTTTCTGCCTCCTACAACATTATAACTTATGACTTATTAGGTCACGGTGATGATAAAGGAGAAGCAATCGACTTTTCATTACAGCGCCTCGTAGATCAATTATTAAACTTATATGAACAAGAAGGTATTAAAAAAGCACATATTTGTGCGCTAAGTTACGGCTGTTACATCTCTACAATTTTTGCACAAATGCATCCAGAAAAGGTATTAAGTATTTGTCATATTGGAGGACATTACAATAACCCTTCTCGTTTATATAATGTATTTCAAAATTTTTGGGAGAAGCGAGGAGATGAATACTCTAAATGGCTCTCTCAATACGCAAATACTATTTTTCCAAGCGGTATATTAAAAGCAAATCCGTTCGCAGTCATTTCAAGAAATATTTACTACCGTTTCGGATTACAATTACATTCATCCATAATTGCCCAGTCATTACGACATCGGTTAGAATTCGATTTAAAATCTAAATTAAAATCACTTCCTCACCCTATACTATGGGTAATGGGAGAGCATGATCATCTCTATAAATCTTGTCTATTTGATTTGAAATCTATTTTGCCTAACGTTCTATATAAGGAAATACCGTTAGCGGGACATGCAGCGAACTTATTTCGTCCTAACTATTTCCATGACTTATATGATCGATTTTTAAATGGAAAGTTAAAATAAAAACTATTAAACTTCCAATTTATTCAACTATAAAAAGGCTTCCCAAGTTTCCTTGGAAAGCCTTTTCTCTATACGAAAAGTATATAAAACTACTTTTTCTTAGTATGCTTTTGTGTAACCTAATAGGTGCTTGCTCCAGTAAGAGTTACTTACAGAACTAATACGTACACCAGTTGCATCTGTTTCTGCACTAATGAACTGACCGTTTCCTAAGTAAACACCCATGTGAGAAGGACCTGATTTATAAGTATTTTGGAAGTATACTAAATCACCTGGTTGTGGATTGCTAGTTTTTGTTTTAGAGCTCCAGTATCCAGCAACTGTTTGACGAGCGCCTTTATGACCAGTTTGATTTAATACGTAGTGAATGAATCCACTGCAGTCAAAACCAGCAGGTGTTGTACCAGCAGTTCTGTATGGTGAACCATTTAAAGATCTAGCGAATCCAGCGATTGAAGATGTATCTCCACCTGTTGTTGGTTTTTGTACGTCTTTACCTGGTTGTTGAACGTTATTTGTAACATTATTGTTATTTGTAACGTTGTTTACTCCGCCTTTTACAAACTTAACGAAGTCTGCACTTACGTAACCTGTGCGGCCGTTATGGTTAATTTTGTACCAACCATTTTCAGCACCAGTAACGTTTAATACTTTACCATTTGTTACTCCACCGATTACAGCGTTGTATGTAGCTGGGCCTGTACGTACTTTTAAAGCACCAGTGTTAACAACATAAGAACCACCAGTTTGAACTGTTGTAGTATTGTTGTTTGTAGTTGGTTGTTGTGTTTCGTTAGATACAGCAGAACCACCTTTTGTTACGAAGTCTTTGCTTACGTATCCAGTTCCACCATTGAAGTTGATTTTAAACCAATCTTGTACTTCACCTACAACTTGTACTGTTTTACCTTTGTTTACAGAACCTAATACTGTATGAGATGTACTTGGGCCTGTACGTACGTTAAGTGAAGAAACGTTTACTGTGTAAGTACCTGTTCCTTGTTGAACAGTCGTTCCTGTTTTGCCACCAGTCGTTACGAAGTCACCACTTACATAACCTGTTTGACCATTTACGTTTACTTTGAACCAACCATTTTCTTGTCCAACTACTTGTAGCACTTGGCCTGATTTTACTTTAGAAATAACGTTATGTCCTGTACCAGCACCTGAACGAACATTTAATACATCAGCAGTTACTGTGTATTTTAATTCAGAAGTTGTTTCTACAGTTTTTGTTTCAGTTACAGTCGTTTGAGTTTGAGTTTGTCCATTAATTTCTTTTAGCGCTTCATTTGAAACTTGTGCATGAGCAGAATCCATTCCTGGAACTGCAACGCCAGCTACAGAAGCTGCTGCTAAACCTGCAATTACTTTTTTCATAAGTTGTCTTTACTTCCTTTCCCTACTATCCTCTTAAAAAAAACTAAAACTTTAATACTTTACAATATTATCAAAGTAAAATATTCATCCAGTTCCATTTTTTAGCAAGAGTTTTATTTTTCACACAGAGTTCATTTTAAATGAACAAAGTGAAATCCGTGTGAACTTCATGTGAACTTTATCATTAAACACAGTGTTTTTGCAATGGTTTTTTCAAATTTCTTATATATCGCATGAAAATTCGACATTCTATTTAATATTTTAATATAAAATATCCCTTTTCTATCTATTATAAAAAATTCTATTAACCTAATACAAACTCAAGTATGTATTTCCTTATAAAGCTCCTTACATGAAGTATACTTTCATCATGACAAAAATCACTCTATTTATCAATAGTATAATATTTTTAGAAAACTAAATTTCTATACTATCTACAATTTTGAAATAATTTGACGAATTGTAAGATTTATTTCACAAAAGCCATTTCTCCTTTAAAGAAAACACACACTATATCAACTGTTCTCTTTTTCTTATAATGGAATTTATAGGATATTTATAGGATATTTATAGGATATTTATAGGATATTTATAGTATTATATACATATCTTAATAAACAAGAATTTTAGCGAATTAATTAAAGTTTCATTCCCTTATAAAATGAAACTTTAATCAGGAAGGGTTTTATACATCCTCCGCTAATTATTAACCCTCACCACTCGGGCTGCCCATTAATGCGGAGTTTTATTGGAATAAAAAGAGGAGGCATATTTGTGAGAAATATAATAGATGATCCAATACAAAAAAACATAGAGCTATACTATGCTTTTATTCAATTCGTTTCAATGATAACATTACAAAAAGTATCAGCTATTGAAACACGTAAAAACGAATTAAAAAATCAGATGAAAAATGCCGGACAAAAAAACCCTTATTACGTATAAAAAAAGGTGAACAGGTTATATTCCTGTTCACCTTTTTAAATTATTTATAAATTTTCACACGGTCCTCTAGCGGTTGGAATTCTTTTTCACCAGCATGTACTACCGGTTTACCAAATGGCATTTGTGCAATAAGTTTCCAATTCTCTGGAACATCCCACTCTTTTCTCACTTCTTCATCAATTAGCGGATTGTAATGCTGTAACGTAGCACCAAACCCTTCAATTTCTAAAGCTGTCCAAATTGCAAATTGTAACATTCCTGATGATTGCTGAGACCAAGTTGGGAAATTATCTTTATATAATGCAAAGTTAGCTTGAAGGCTTTCCACTACTTCACTGTCTTCAAAATATAAAACCGTTCCATAACCACTTTTAAATGCATTCATTTTTTCTTCAGTAGGTGCAAAGTTATTTTCAGGTACAATTTTTCGTAACGTTTCTTTCGTAATATCCCATAATTTATCATGTTGTTCTCCTAATAAAACAACAACGCGAGCACTTTGAGAATTAAAAGCTGAAGGTGTATGTTTTACAGCATGATAAATCACTTCTTGAATTTTCTCATCAGAAACTACTTGCTCTTTACTAATTGCATAAATAGATCTTCTGTCTTCAATTGCTGAGTAAAAATCTTTTGCCATCATAATTCCCTCCAATTTTCAATTGAGGCTATTTTATATGTATATATCATATTACGCCCCTCAAACTTATTATTAATAAGCTTATAACTTTATAATATCACAGCAACAAACAAACTCAAATAATAACACTTATATTTAGAAGCTTTTTCCTTTTTAAAATAAAAAGACTGTTTGTTGTTATCTAAAATTAGTAACAACAAACAGTCTTACTTATGTAGCGATCTAGATTCGTATTTTACTTACTTAATTAACTAATCCAAATGCATACGACATTAACTTATTTGTCTCTGTAAAACGTTTTGTTTTACTGGATGTCCCCATGACCACTGTAATAATTCGATTATCACCTTGCTTTGCAGTCCCAGTAAAACAGTATCCTGCACTATCTGTAAATCCAGTCTTTAGTCCGTCCATTCCTTCTATATATAAACTTTTATTATTTTTGTTTAACATGTCGTTTGTGCTTATAACATTAATATTATTAAATGCTAGCTGACTTTGGCGTAAGTGAGTCACTTCTAATATTTCCGGATAATCTTTTATAAGATGATACGCCAATTGTGCTACATCACCAGCCGTCATTTTTGTTTCACTTCCATCTGGCTCTTGTAATCCAGAAGCATTTGCAAATTTAGCATGTTCCGACATTTTTAACTGTTTCGCTTTTGCATCCATAAGCTGAACGAAATCTTTCTCCGATTTTGCCATATGTTCTGCTAAAGCCACAGCCGAATTATTAGCTGACTCAATCATTAATGCATGATATAAATCTTTAACAGTTAATGTGTCATTAACTTGTACTGGGATTCTCGCTCCTTCTGTTTGTGCCGCCTTCGCACTCATTTTTACTGGATCTTCCCAGCGAACTTTCCCGTTATGTATACTCTCTAGTAAGAGATACGCTGTCATCATCTTAGACATACTAGCCGGTGCAAAAGCTTCATTTTCATTATATTGATAAATAATATCTCCATCACTCGCATCGATAATCATAGCTGCTTTTGCGTTAATTTCTGGTGGGATGTACTTTGGCGGGACTACTTTTTTAGTAAATCCTGCTTTAGGTAGTTCTGCCACTTGCAAAGGTTGTCCCTCTACATTCGCTATGCTCTTTTGATTTCCTTGGAATAAGAACCAACATATCCCTAAAATAATAACTAATAGGACTGTCATCCTTCCCCATTTTAACCGATTCATTTCAAAACTCCTTTAGCAAACCTTTTATACACTTACATTTAACCTTAACAACAATTCCTTTATATAGTCAAGGTAAAAGGTATATTTATTCATATACAGCAATGATTATTTTAATTTATTTATGTTAAACTTACAATATTGAAACGTAAGAATATTCAATAATAAAATCTCGTAAATAAAGCGAAACTTTAATCAGCCCCACCAATTGGGCTACCCGTCAAATAGCGAGATAAACTATTTAATAGAAGGGATTCATACAAATGCTACTTCCAAAATCATTAAAATACGGAGACACAGTTGGGATCTACTCCCCTTCTTCACCAGTAACCTACACTTCTCCAAAAAGATTTGAACGAGCAAAATCTTACTTACAACAGAAAGGGTTTCATATATTAGAAGGTTCATTAACAGGTCGATATGATTTTTATCGTTCTGGTAGTATACAAGAGCGTGCTGAGGAACTAAATGTCTTGATAAGAAATCCTAATGTTTCTTGTATTATGTCAACAATTGGTGGGATGAATTCAAATTCAATATTACCTTATATTGATTATGATGCTTTTCTAAAGAACCCTAAAATAATGATTGGGTATTCAGATGCAACTGCTTTATTACTAGGAATTTACGCCAAAACAGGAATCCCTACATTTTATGGACCAGCTCTCGTCCCTTCCTTTGGCGAATTTGAACCTTTTGTTGATTGCACATACAAATATTTTGCTGAAACTTTACTACATGATCATTCTCTTCCTTATCATATAAAACAACCATTATTTTGGTCAGATGAATTTATTAATTGGGAAGAAAAGACGAAGGAGAAAGAACTTCGACCAAACGATTGGATTTCAGTAATTGATGGAAAAGCTACTGGGCGTATTATTGGCGGGAATTTAAACACGATACAAGGAATTTTGGGTAGCCCCTATATGCCACATATTCAAGAAGGCGACATTCTCTTTATTGAGGACAGTTCAAAAGATGCAGCTACTATTGAAAGAAGCTTTTCATTACTTAAAATTAACGGTGTATTCGATAAAATTTCAGGTATCATTCTTGGAAAACACGAGCAATTTGATGATTGTGGTACCAACCGAAAACCTTTTGAAATACTATTAGAAGTACTTCAAAATCAAAGAATTCCTTTTCTAGCTGACTTCGATTGTTGTCATACACATCCCATGATTACCATACCTATCGGTGTTCAAGTAGAGTTGGATGCAACAAATAAAACGATACATATTGTAGAACCTTGGAAAAAATGAATTCATAGATAGCTTCTATTGTTTTACAATAAAAGCCATGATACTATATAATTTGGAATGTGAAAGGTTAAACAAAATACGTTCCAATATATATCATTAGAAAAATTAGGTATAAATATATATTTATATGCAAAAGAGAGTGAATAAATGAAACCAACTATTAAAAATTACGTATTTTTACATGTAGCTTTTTTGATATATTCTATCATTATGGTTTACATGAAATGGGCAGCTAAATTCCCCATTGCTTCCATCTCATTTTTTGTTGCTTATTTCGGACTAGTTATACTTTTATTCGGATATGCAATTTTATGGCAACAAGTAATTAAACATTTCGAAATTTCAAAAGCATATTCACATCGCGGAATTATTATACTGTGGTCAATGCTTTGGTCAGTATTTCTATTTGGAGATACTATTCAGTGGAATCATTTACTTGGTGCAGCTATTATTATCGTCGGGATTGTGGTGGTGACAAAAGATGAATAGTTATATGTTATTATTTATTTTCGGGATAATTTTAGCTAATTACTCACAAATATTATTAAAAAAAGCTACTTTGCAACAATACGATTCTAGAATAAAAGAATATGTGAATCCTTATGTTATTATCGGCTACTCTTTATTTGTAATTAACGCCGGATTAAATGTTATCGCCATGAAGGGCATGGCATTAAAACAAGCATCAGCATTAGAATCCTTAAGTTATATCATCATATTAATTTTTGGTTGGTATTTCCTAGGAGAAAAAATAACGAAACGTAAACTCATCGGCAACATGATTATTATCGTTGGTGTAATCGTTTATTGTATCCAATAGTAAAAAGCTCCGTTTATCACAAACGGAGCTTTTTACTATTGACCTAAATTTTGCACTTTATCTTTCAAATCTCGAACTTGATCTACCGTCTGCATAAGCTCAGAGTTTTTAAATTGCTCTACATCCACTTTGCCTTCTTCTATCTTTGTCTTCGCCGTATCAATTAACGTATTTAACTTTTCGTTATATCCGACGATTTGTTGATGAAGATCCTTTGCTACATCAGGTGGCGTTAATTCATTGAATGCGGGTATATCTTGTTTAATTTCACTAAGCTTCGTTTCTAATTCTTTTCGAGCCTCGCTATCATTAACGGCCTTTTCTGCTAATGCTGGTGCATCATTTGCAAATGCACTTATTTCATTTACATAGTCTGTCGCCTTTTGAGCATAATCTATGGAGTTCTTTCCTTCTTCCACTATTGAACATCCCATTAAACCAATTGAAACTATGAATACTAATACAATTGATTTTATTTTCATTTTAGACCCCCTTCGTCCTTATAATTGTCTGTAATTTTCTCTATACATAACTTCTAGCTAAATTGTTTATAGCCTTTTTCAAATAGCTATTTACCCTCTTACATGCCCTATTATCGTTACAACATCTATTTCTATATGCACGCTTATAATATCTTCAATTATATCCATATACCCTTGTCCTATAGCTGTTCCATAGTGTAATGTAAGCCCCTTCTTTTCATACACTGACTTTGGCACTGAAAAAATAAATCTCCTCAAATTTCTTTCATCAGCTGGTTCCATAATTAAAACAATCCCATCCTCATCAAACATATACGCTCGCCCTCCAACTTTACATTCACTATGGCTCAGTATTGCCTTGGTCAGCAAAATTTAAAACATAATAAGTTAAGATACACTCTGCTCTATCATAAAGTGAAACTTTAATTAGCCCTCACCAGTCGACTCTTTATCGGCAAATAGCGGGATAAAAATAAAAAGCATTCATTCTTTTTTGTTAAGAATAAATGCTTTTTAAAAAATCAATTTCTAACTCTAACATCTTTTTTTGACGAGGTTTTACTTTCCTTACGGGAACTCCAGCGTAAATATACCAATCATCTAAACTCTCTTTTACCATACTCATCGCGCCGACTGCCGTACCTTCTCCTACAATTACATTTGGAAAAATAATAGAATTAGCACCAATAATCACATGTTTTTTTAAAATAACTTTTTCTGCTTTCACATTCCTATATTGATTCGGGACGGTTGGCCCCATTAATGTATTTCCACTGAAATCATCAAGTACTGCATATACGATTGTTTTAGCTGAGATGTTTGCAAAATCATGCATTTCAATCCCAACTTCCCCTCCATATAACGCTGTATACGCTGATATGTGCGAATAACTTCCAATTGTGATTTTACCACTTAAAATGCAAAAATCATCAATTCTTACATGATTGCCAACTGATATAGCACTCGGATTATATATACTTGCTTTTTTACTAACCAATACATTTTTCCCAACAGATAAAAATCCAATTTTCTTTAGTTCTTCTTGACTATAAAAACTATTCATCTACCGACACCACCTTCTGCTCTAAACAGATTACAATTTGCTCTACTAGTTCTTTCGTCATCCCTTCCCATAAAGGTAAACTTACAATTCGTTTTGCTATTTTATTCGTTTTTGTTAAATCTGTCGACTTATAGTTTTTAAAAAGAACTTGTTGGTGGCAAGATGGTGAAAAGTATAATCTAGCTTCTATTTTCTGTTTTTTCAGTTCTTCAATTACTTGTATGTTGCGAACTTCTTCTGGACAAATGATAGGCATAAATTGGTGAATAACTGCTTCTGTCTTTTGGACTTTCCACCCTTTTTTCATTAACCCAGTATTTTGTAACAACTGTTTATACCATTCAGAAATACGGGTACGTTCTTTTAATTTTTGATCCCACTTTTTTATAGTCGCAATCCCAATAGCTGCTGCGTATTCAGACATTTTACAATTAAACCCCATCATCGTACATTCACGATTTTTATCAAATCCGAAATTCCCCATTCTTTTAATACGTTGTATATCTTCTTCGTTTTTACTATATATGAGCCCTCCTTCACCAATTCCGAATGGCTTTGTTGCATGAAAGCTATATACGATCATTCCACTAAAATCTTGACCGTAATGCATCCCTCCATTCATTAATCCAAATCCCGGCGCCGCATCTACGACAACCGGAATCCCCTTCTTCTCTAATTCTTCATATTCTTCTAAGTTCATCCATGATCCAAAAGTGGCGTACGGGACAACAATCGCAACCTCTTCTTTTAATTCTTCTATCTTATCCAAAAGTACGGTTTTATCCATATACCAATCATCTATTGAAATATCAATAAAGTAAGGTTCCAATCCACACCAAATAGCGGCTAAGGCAGTCGCAGGGAATGTAAAGCTAGGCATGAGAGCATACTTTCCCTTTCTTCTTTTCTTTAGTTGAATAGCCGCCATTAACCCTAACGTTGCGTTTGCTACTGTTGTAACAGCTCCCCTGTTTTGAAAAAATGACGACATAATTGTTTCCTCAAAACGTTGATTTATAGGTCCATAATTCGTATATATGTGAGATGTATCAATTTCCTTCAATTCGTCCAAATACTCACTTACAGGTACAGTTGAAGCACGTAAAAAAGGAATATTCTCCATATCTATTCCTTCCTATCATTTTCGGACAATATAGAGCATATCTGTTTCAGATAATCCAAATTTCCTAGCACTTTTCATTCCTTGTTTTTCCGCTATGTTATATAATTCTACCTTAAATCCTGCATTCATTAATCGTTGAATAAATCCCGATTGATTGTAAATTCTCACATGATCTTCTTGACCAAAAGCTAATTTCCTCAATTGTGGTGTTACAATTAATTCATTCTCTATAATAAAATCTACATTCATTACGATTGGTACTTGAATAATTCCCCATCCATTTGGCTTTAACACTCTATATAACTCTCGCATTGCTTTGTCATCATCAGGAACGTGTTCTAATACATGGCTACATAATATTACATCAAAAGTATTACTATCATATGTAATTCTTGTAACATCAATTTCCTTCATTAATGGATCCTTTGGTTCTAAGTCACCACATACATACGTAATATTTTTATACTCGTTAAACCAATCTCTTAACTTTGCTTCAGGTGCAATATGAAGCATTGTATAGTTTCTATTTAACAAGTCCGTTTCCGTTTCAATGTACGCACGGTACAATCTTTCACGATCCATCGAATTACAAACTGGACATATCCCTGTATCTTTATTCCACATTTCAAATTTATATTTCGGAAAATCATAATGTGCTGGCCAAGGTGAAAATTTTTCAAATTGTTGATTGCAATATTGACAATAACAACATTCTTTCTCGAACATATGAGCAACTAACTTGTTTAAGCCTTTTTTTATCTTTTCATTATAAATTTGATCTAGTTCGCCATTTCTTACTGCATCCTTAACTATAAATCCCGCATTTTCTAAACAATAAGATAAACTCTCTTTATACTCACTTTCGGAGCTTAAAAACCCACTATTATATGCATCTATAATTAATTCAATCCACTCTTCAATTGTCATTAAAATAAAATGCATTTGTTTTTGATTTTGTCCACTATGCTGTCTAAAATAACTAAGAGGTTCATGTATATAAACTACTTTTCCTTTCCTCATCATATCTAGCCAAGTTGCAATGTCATTAATAGCAGAATAAGCCTTTCCTTTAAAATATCCAAACTTCCCGTCAAACAAATTCCGATTAAACAAAACAGTTGTCGGCTCACCAACTACATTTTTCAAGTTTTTTAACATATAATTCCCTAATTCTTTTCCTTCAAAAAGTGTAGTTTCTTTCGCGATTTTCATATTTAATGTTGAAGGTAGTAATATCTCTCCATTCTCATCAATCAGTTCACGATATGACGTCACAAATGAAATATTTTCTAACGCCAAAAAGTATTTCATCATTCTCTCGATCTTTTCATGATGAAATAAATCATCATCTAATAAAAAGTTTATATAGTCCCCATTCGCAAGTTCTACACACTTATTAAAGTTTTCGGCAACTAACGGCGTTTCATTTTTTACATATGTAATACACTCATATTCACGTAAGTACGGTTGAATCATAGCATTGACTTCATTATTTGTACTGTCGTCAGAAATAATAATTTCAATATTTTCATATGTTTGATTCAAAGCGCTGTTGAGTGCTAATTCCAAGTAATAAGGTCTATTGTATGCAGGAATAAGTATACTTACTTTCGGTAAAGAAGAATTATTATTTATATGTTGTTTTTTCTTTTCTATGTTTATTTTCTTCGCTCTAATTTTTTGGTAATAGTCTAATGTATATAATATTGATGATGGAACTATCCTTCTTGCATAATCTAGAAAATTAGTTATCGCTTTATCTAACTCTTTTTCAGTGGATAAGAAACCATATTGTTCTCCTGCTATAATACTGTGTGAAAAATCTTCTAACCCATCCATCATTTTATTAGATTCATTTAACTGTTGATCTGGATGTAATCGAAAGTAACTAAGTGTCTCTGCTATATATACAGCTTTTCCTTTACTTAATAAAGATAACCATGAAGCTATATCTACGTTACATAAATACCGCCTCTTATCAAAAATCCCAAACGGTTCTTGTAAATCATTTTTACGAAATAAAACTGTTGTCGGTTCTCCAATATAATTTTTTTGATCCACAATTACCTTATTTCCTAATTCTGTTCCCGCTATAATGGTATCCTCTTCAAATAAACGGACAGTCGAATAAATATGTCGTAGCTCTTTCCCTTTATCATCAATGACTTGACGATGAGATGTTACAAGCTTAATTTCATTATCTAAATCATCGAAAAAATACTTCATCATTTTTTCAATTTTATTCACATGAAATACATCATCATCCATTAAAAAATTTATATATTCACCGTTCGCTTCATTAAATAACATTAGCGCATTTTCAAATTGTCCGAGAGTTGATCTATTTTTTATATAAATAATATTTGAATGATCACATAAGTATTTTTGTAACACTTTTTCTGTTTCATCATTCGTGCTGTCATCTCCAACTATAATTTCTATATTAGGGTACGTTTGTTCTAACACACTACATAGCGCCTTTTCAAAGTAACGAGGACGATTATACGTAGGAATTAATACACTTACCAACGGAAGTTGCTCTACCACCTCTTCAGTTCTTTCAATACGAGTTCTCATTTTAACTCTCTCACCTCTTCGCATATTATTTATATACGCGACACAAAAATCACATTACTTTAACTGTATGGAGCCTATATACTTTTATGCAAACATGAAACAAATTATCATACTTTTCGTTCCTGAATAAACATATTTAATAATGCGGACATTTTATTTGCACCTTTTTTATTCATATGATCACTATCATAAAAATCATCGTCACAAAATAATGGCGAATCAAATAGATCTATGATTTGAAAAGAATATTGAGTTTGAAAATCATTTATAACTTTATAAAAATCTTCTTTTAATTTTTTACTACTACAATTGAAATAATGTGAAGTAACAGGGAACACAACAATTAGTGGCTTTATATCATTTTTTAACAGTAAATCTAAATATTTTTTAAAAATCATTTTATTTTCAACTAAAGTATGAGGGTACGACAATTTAGCATGTGAAGCTGCTCTTATTTTCCCGTGTTCTTCAAAAGGAATGTGAAGAGGAGTGGTATTCCACTCAGCATTTATCCAAGGCAGTATCAATGATTCATCTTTTAGTTCATCTAATAAAATATATTCAAAATGCAAATTTAAAATAGAAAGAAGTGGTTTCGGAGTATTTAGATGTGAGAATCCATCAGTGGGTAGAGGAGAGTGAACTACAGTATGATGACCATCTTGAAACAATGGATAATATACTTTGTGAATTCTATATGATTCGGAGGATAACGACATATCAAAGTAAAACGAGAAATAGGCTATTCCTATTAAACAATATTGAAATGAATGATTGTTTGATAAAAGTTGTGACGCTATTAAATAATCATAGTATAGATCTTGCGATGGAAGTGTTAATTTTATTGACTTTTTTGAGAGAAGCTCCGTACTTATGCCACAATGCGGATAAGACAAACCGGTAGCAAACAATTCATACGTCGGATCACTCTTTGCTTTTTTCATAGAAATGTATAAAGACATAAGATCCGGATTTATTTGATAGATAGAAATTAATTTATCCTTCCATTCATACATGTATTTTGTTAAATTAATAATTTTTGAACTTTGCACGCCCCTATTTATCAAGTCATTTGTAAGTTTTTCTGCGTCCCCTCTCCAAATGACTATATATTGAAAAGAACTTTCTATACGAACAACATCTGAAACGTCCACAACATGAACTATTGTTTTACATTTATTTTTGTCTAACGTATTTCGAATCCTATCCCCTGATAATTCATCACTTAAAACAATGATTTTATATTGTTCCTTCATGTACATCCCCTCCATTATATGTATAATATGAAATTCATTTTTAATTCGTAACAATCATATACACCTGCAATCTAACAAAAAAAATAGCTCCACCATTAGGCGTAGCTATTTTTACAATTATTGCTTATTCAAATTATATTCCTTTATCTAACTCATAAAGTTTACGATACTTTTCATTTTCTTTCAGAAGTTGTTTATGACTACCTTGCATGACAATTTGGCCACGATCAAGGAATATAACTTCGTCTACATGTTCTATTCCTACAAGATGGTGCGTAATCCAAATAACCGTCTTTTCTTCCGTTGCAGAAAACATTGTTTCAATTAAAGACAATTCTGTTTTTGGATCTAAACCGATAGTCGGTTCATCAAGTACAATAATTGGTGTTTCTTGCATAAGAGTTCTAGCAAAAGCAACCCTTTGTCTTTCCCCACCAGAAAACCGCTTTCCCATTTCATGCATTTTTGTTTGTAATCCGTCTGGAAGAGAAGTAACATGTGAAGCTAATTGTGCTTTCTCTAAAGCTTTCCATATCTCTTCATCCGTCGCCTCTGGTTTGCCAATTCGTACATTATTTCCAATTGTCGTATCAAACAAATGCGGCTTTTGATTTAATACAGAAATATATTTAGATAAAAGATTCGTATGAGCTCGTTCACCATTTAGTACAACTTGGCCATTTACTGGGCTTAACGCCCCTGTTAACAATTTTAGTAAAGTAGATTTCCCTGTCCCACTTCTCCCTAAAATAGCAATTTTCTTCCCTGTTTTTATTTGTAATGATACATCTTTTAATACAATCTCATTACTATCTGGATAACTATACGATACGTGATTCAGTTCAATATCTACATGTTTTGGTTCAATATAATCTTTCTCTCCATGCAAATCCGTTTCATCATGTAAAACACTATCACTTTCTACGCCATTAAGACGATGGGTAGATTCTACATACGACGGTATTCGATCGATGGCATCTGCAATAGGAATAAGCGCGTTCGTTACAGATAAAGTCATTAATACGAAAGCTGCGATAACTGTAGGAGCAATTTGTTCACTTGCCGCTTCATTCCCAGTCCATATGATCATCGAAATAACTACAATACCTACTACTAATTGAATGATACTGTCCCGAATATGATACCAGCGTTTCACTCTCTTTTCGATTTTTAACAACTGATCATTTTGTTTTACATACTCATTAATAAATTCATCTTTACGACCACTTGCTTGCCAATCAGATAATCCAAAAACAGCATCTGTCAGTTGTTGATACAAACGGTTTCTTCCTTGCTTTAAAGTAACATGATGTTTCTTCATCAAAAGTAATGATACAAACGGAAGAAGAAAAACGATAATAGCTAACATACAACCTACAATAAGTGCAAAAACAAAATCAAATGCACCGATAACAAGTACGAAGATACTATAAACAACTAGCGCTAATATGCTAGGAAATATTGTACGTAAATATAGGTTTTGCAAATGCTCTATATCTTCGGATAACACTCCTAACATATCACCCGTTTGAAATCGAGAACGGAAAAATAACGCCTGTGGTTCTACTATTCTATATAGCCTCGTTCTCATTTTTTCTAATATACGTAGTACGACATCATGTCCGACTAAGCGCTCTATATAATGAAATACAGCTTGCCCTATACTAAACGCTCTTGTTGCAACAATAGGAACATATACAGCCATTACATTTTCTGGTCTAAGGGCAGATTTTGAGATTAAATAACCTGAAATAAAAAGTAACATCGCTCCTGAACTAACTCCAAGAAGACCAAGGAAAATAGTTAAAGTCATTCTACCTTTATTTTGTTTTATATAAGGTTTAACCCAGTTACTCATTTCTCTCCCCTCTCTTCCCTATGAAAATGTAATGTCTCATTCTCTAAAAGTTCTTCATACGTCCCACTTTCTTTCATTTCCCCTTTATTTAAAATAAGAATATGGTCCATTTGTTTCATCCAATGTAGACGGTGGGTTGCTAAAAATACTAACTTTCCATTAAATAGACGTAACATCGCTTGCTTTATTTCAAATTCGGTTTCAATATCAAGATGTGCCGTAGGCTCATCTAATAAAATGATTGGTTTTTTACTTAAAAGCGCACGCGCCATAGCAACACGCTGTTCTTGTCCGCCACTTAGCATACGTCCACCTTCTCCAATTCTTTCGTGCATCCCATTTGGAAGTGATGTAACGAGTGAACGAAGGCCGACTTCATTAATAACTCTTTCAACTTCTTCATCTGTTGCATTTGTTTCATAAAAACGAATGTTATCCTTTAATGAAAGCGGAAAAATATAAGGTTGCTGCGGAATATAAGCGATATTTTTTTGCCAATCTTCACGAGTAGATCCATCAACTTCTACACCATTTACTAACATCTTTCCACTCGAAGGAGATAAAAAACCTGCTAATACGTCGATTAACGTCGATTTGCCTGCACCACTTTCACCAATAACACCAATAGCACCGTTACCTTCCCAAGTAAAATTAATTCCTTCTAATATAGCCTTTTCAGATTCAGTATTATTAACTTTGATGTCTTGTAATTTCAAGCTACTAGAGGCATTCCATACTATATCTTCATTTAAATCTTTCTTTTGTATTCCTTTTTGTTGTTGCAAAATCTCTTCTATTTGCTCCATCGCAATTTGTCCATCTAATGTCGCATGATAATTTGCTCCCACTTGTTTAATCGGCAGAAAATATTCCGGAGCTAAAATCAAAATTGTAAGGGCTGGTAATAGTATAATCGTTCCATCTATTAAACGTATCCCTAATCCAACTGCCACAAACGCAATTGATAAACTCGTAAAGAAATCTAATGCAAAAGAAGAAAGAAAAGCAACTCGCAAAGTACGCATCGTTGCTTTTCTATACCTTTTACTTACTTTTTCAATCTTTCCTTCGTGCTGTTCACTTTTCCCTAAATACTTTAATGTTTCTAAACCTTTTAACGTATCTACAAAATGGTTCGAAAGTACACGATATATCTCGTACTGACTATCTGCCATTTTTTGCGCTGCCAATCCGAGAAGAATCATAAATATGATCACGATAGGAATCGTTACAACTAAAATGATTCCAGACTCAATATCTAGCGTAAAAACGTATAGTACAATTAGACCTGGAACGATGCTACTTCTAATCATTTTAGGAATCGTTAATTCAATATATGTTTTAAATTTCTCAATCCCTTCAATTGATAAGGTAACCAGATGACCAGTTCCAACAGTTTGAACATACCTTGGACCTAATGTGAAATATGCCTCTATTAGTTGTTTTCTTAGTAACGACCCTGTTTTTTCAGCAAAACGTTCCACTAATATTTGTGATGTTCGAACTACTATGTGACGCGCTGCAAACGCGATACCAAAATAAACAATTTCACTTAATATTGTTTGTACTGTCTCTCCATGAAATAAAAACGTAATAGCTCGTGCTAAAAAGATTGTTTGCGCAATAATACTAAAAGCTTCTAAAATACTAATAATCGTTAACGCTACATATAAAATACGGCTACCGGGATAAGACGGAAGTCCTCTTTTTCTTTTCATTAGTACTCCAAATCGTTGTCTGACTTAACAGGTTGTCTAAATACATAATAACTCCATATTTGACTTCCGATAACGAAAGGCAAAATAGCAATCGCAAAGTAAGTCATAAGTTTTAATGCATAAGCTCCTGATGCTGCGTTGTAAATTGTCAAATCATTCATTGCTCCTAAAGAGCTAATCATAACACGTGGGAACATACCGATAAATACACTCGCACTTAGTAAAATGATTGTTAAACTCGTCATAAAGAAAGCCCAACCATCTCTTCTTCTTTTATTTAATAAAGTGGACACTAATAGTGCTACAAAAGCTCCGATTGGCACCATAATCCATTCTGTTCCATGAGCAGTGAAAATGTCGGTTTTCCATAACCCCACACCAGCAAAAACAAGAAGTGTAATTAATGAAATTGGTGCAATTTTTATTGCAGCAATTCGTGCACGTTCTCTCAATTTACCAGTTGTACGTATCGTAAGAAATTGTAATCCGTGAACAATACATAGTAGGAGAAACATTACTCCTCCAAGTAACGCAAATGGATGAAGTAATTGCAAGAATCCACCTACAACATTTTTACTCTCATCAATAGGTACACCTACCATAAAGTTTGCAATCGCAACTCCCCAAAGGATAGGAGGTAACATACTTCCAATAAACATCCCCCAATCCCATGCACTCTTCCATTTATGATTATCTATTTTCGCACGAAATTTAAAGGAAACACCTCTTAAAATTAAAGCAAGAAGCATAAATACAAATGGAATATAAAAACCACTAAATAAAGTTGCATACCAGTGCGGAAATGCCGCAAACATGGCTCCACCAGCACAAACAAGCCATACTTCATTCGCGTGCCAGAACGGTCCTATTGTATTTAAGTAAACTCGTTTTTCAAAATCATTCTTTCCTAAAAACCTCGAAACCATTCCTACCCCAAAGTCGAAACCTTCCAGTACGAAGAATCCAACAAACAAGATTGCAATAACTAAAAACCATAACTCATTAAGAGATAACATACTCTTCCTCCTTATCAAATGGATCATGGCTTTGATAATCCTTTTTCGTTTTCTTATTCTTGTGGCCCTTAATGGTACGAACAAATAAGTACACACAAATTCCACCCATAATTAAATACATTGATGTGAATGAAATAAGTGAGAATAATACTTCACCGAATGTTACATTTGGTGATACAGCATCTTCTGTTTTCATTACACCAAATACAACCCAAGGTTGACGACCCATTTCAGTCATAATCCACCCTACTGTATTACCGATGAATGGAAGAGAAATTGCATACACCATTAATTTTAAATACCACGTTTTTTCCGCTAAACGATCTTTTCTTGATAAGAACCATCCGTAAGCTCCTAGAAGAAGCATGAATGTTCCACTCATTACCATCGCTCTAAAACTCCAAAACATTGTATGCACTGGAGGAATATAATCTCCAGGTCCATATTTTTCCTCATATTGTTTTTGAATTTGATTCATCCCTTCAACTTGACCGCTAAACTTATCATACGATAATAGACTTAGCATATAAGGGATTTGAATTTCAAACGAATTTTCTTTCTTCTCTGTATCAATTTTCGAAAATACTGTAAATGGTGCTGGATCCTCACTTGTATTCCATAGCGCTTCAGCTGCCGCCATCTTCATTGGATGTGTCTTAATTAATTGTTGCGCTTGTGCATGACCGAAGAATAATACAAGCGCCGTTGTAATTGTTCCAACAATGATAGAAATTCGGAAAGATTTTTTAAATACTACAGTTTCTTGTCCTTTTGTAATTTTCCATGCACTTACACCAGCAATAAAGAATGCACCTGTTGCAATTGCCGCTGTAATTGTATGCGGGAATTGTACCCATAGTTGTGGGTTTTGAATAATGGCTAAGAAATCATTCATTTGCGCACGACCATCAGCTGCCATTTCATACCCGACAGGTGACTGCATAAATGCACTTGCAGTTAAAATCCAGAATGCTGATAACATCGTTCCAATTGAAAGGAGCCAAATACACATTAAGTGAATTCGCTTCGGTAATTTATCCTCACCGAATACCCATAAACCCAGGAATGTAGACTCAATGAAAAATGCCAGTAATCCTTCAATCGCAAGTGATGGACCAAATACATCACCTACAAAACGTGAATACGTTGACCAGTTCATACCAAACTGAAATTCTTGTAAAATACCTGTTACTACACCTACTGCAAAGTTAATAAGGAATAATTGCGTCCAAAACTTTGCCATCTTCTTATATACTTCTTGCCCTTTTACCACATACAACGTTTGCATGATCGCAATAATAAAAGCTAAACCAATTGACAGCGGAACAAAAAAGTAATGGAAAATCGTTGTTGATGCGAACTGTATTCGTGCCAATTCGAGCGTTTCCATACTAAAATCACTTCCTTCATAGTTTTTATAATAAAAGTTAATTGAGCAATCTTATCAAACTCAATTATTAAGAAATACGAAAAGACAAAAACATTTTGTATGTATTGTCGAAAAATATGAAGTTTCAGTTTTTCAAACTATTGTAATGCTATTTTTTACCTTTTCACTATTTCTGTAGTGTTTTATTCGTTAATCGAATTGTATAATATACCTGCATAGTAAATTCAGGTTATTTTTGACGTATTATTGACATCATTTTGTCTGAAATATGTCTTTTGTCATTTTTTTGAATCAGATTTTTCTCATTAGCAAAATGTGTTTTTTCAATATACTTCTTACTTTTATATCTATAAAACAATCGTTTTTCTCTTCATACACTTGACTTTCACCCGAAAAAATGTCCTCGGAACTACCCTCGATAAACGCTTGTTTTTTGTCAAGAGAAAAATGTATTTTTAAAATTCAAACTCGAAATAATGTTATTCAAAAATAGAAAATAACTTCCCTCTTCCTCGACTAAAAGTTCATTTTTTTGTCATTTTTCCAGAACAAATAAAAAAAACTGAAAGTCGATTAGACTCTCAGTTTTTTTATTTATTTTGCTGTATGTTTTCTAACGGCTGGTAAAATTTCAGTAGCAATTAATTCAATATTTTTCTCAATTTTATCAAATGGTACACC
Organism: Bacillus cereus group sp. MG1; assembly: GCF_040460035.1. NCBI lineage: Bacteria > Bacillati > Bacillota > Bacilli > Caryophanales > Bacillaceae > Bacillus > Bacillus cereus group sp. MG1. The sequence continues at coordinate 658,449 of NZ_JARVGY010000001.1, forward strand.
GCCAAAATCAATTTGTGCCATAAAGCGTTGTTGGCCAAATAATTCATATTGGTACAGCATTTTCTCAATGATTTGTTGTGGGCTACCAACCATTAAAGCATCACGGTAATCTATTGCATTTGTAAATTGCTGTTTCGGATACCCACCACCGCGCAGTGTAAGCATACCAGCATTAATGTGAGGGTAATATTCACTAAGTGCATCTTGTGAATTTTTTGCCGTATAAAATAAACTCGTTGTCGCAACTGGTAAACTAGCTGAATCAAATCCACTTTGTACAGCCGCCTCGCGGTAAGCATCTACTGACACTTTAAAGTTAATTGCTGGACCACCAAGTGTTGTTATCATCATTGGTACACCCGCGCGTCCTGCTTTAATTGCACTAGCTGGTGGACCTCCAACCGCACGCCAAATTGGTAAGTTATTATTTTTCGCTCTCGGAATAACCGATGCATGTGCGAGCGGTGCTCTGAACTGTCCATTCCATGTGACATGTTCCTCGTTATTAATTTTTAATAAAAGATCCATCTTCTCTTCGAATAATTCTTCATAATCATTCACGTTATAACCAAGTAAACTATATCCCCCAATACGAGATCCACGACCAGCCACAATTTCTGCACGTCCATTAGAAATCAAGTCAATTGTAGCGAAATCCTCATATACTCGAACTGGGTCAGATGTACTTAATATCGTTGCTGAACTTGCAATTTTTATATTTTTCGTAGCTTGTGCAATAGCTCCTAAAATAACTGTATGAGCTTGTGTTGTAAAATGCGTTTGATGACTTTCACCGACAGCAAACACATCAAGCCCTGCCTCATCTGCTAACTTAGCTGTTTCAATTAGTTCGTGAATTCTTTTCTCTGGCGTAATTTTCTCCCCATTATGTGGATTTAAAACATGATCACCAATTGAATATAATCCAAACTCAATTCCTTTTCTTATATCTATACGGTATTTTTCCATAGTTACTCTCCCCTTTAATAAAGTAGTATTAGTTTTTTTCTAAAAACGTTGGTAAGTCAGGTATATCTCCGTATTACCTACGCCTTCACTTGATTAGTCAATTGATAGTGTAAAAAAAATTACTCTTGCGGTAATTCTTTTTTTTCACTATGCTTATGAACTTTCGTCATTAGCTCGTATAATATTTTCTGCTCTTCTTCATTTAATACATCATCAAAAAACGAAGATTGAAATGCAAGTTGCTCTGGCAATGCTTTCTCTAAGGCCGATTCCCCTTGCTCTGTAAGACTAATTGTTTTCGTTTTCCAATCTTGTTTTCGTACAATATATCCTTCTTTCTCAAGACGAGTTAACATTCGAGAAATACCACCTTGTGTAACAGTTACCTTTTCAGCTAACTCCATTTGTGTTAGTGGCTGATACGTACGTATTTGCAAAAGCACATCAAATTGAGCTGTCGTTAAATCAAAACGTTTTAAAAACTCATTTGACATTTGATTACTTTGGTTCGTAAATCGTATTAAACGTAACCATATTAATGATCCTATCGTATTATCACGCATGTTTTGTCACTTCCTAGCGTTCATCTTACTATCACTTTACTACGCAAGTGATAAAAAAGCAAGAAAAAATGTAATAAATATATCGATAGAGTATTGCATAAATAATGATAAGTAAGAATTCATATAAACATGAATTCTTACTTATCATTATTCTTAACTTTGCCTTTCATTCATTACTATATTTAAAGCTGCCATAGCTTTTGGCCAACCAACGTAAAAAGCCATATGTGTTATTAATGCAACCAATTCATTCTCCATAACCCCATTTTGTTTAGCTAGCTTCAGATGAAATTGTAATTGTTCTGTATTACCGAGACTGATTAGTGCTGACACAGTACACAAGCTTCTTTCTCTTAATGTTAAAGTGGCATCCCGCCACACTTCCTCAAATAATATCTTTTCACTATAATGAGCAAATGCAGGTGACATTTCTCTCATTTTCTTTTTAATATGTACTTCAATAAGTTCATTTTTTTCTCCCTTTATTTTCACCATTTGTGCTATTCCTTGACCAAATGACCAGTTTTCAGCAGCTGTCTCATTTAATGTAATAAAAATATCCGAAGTTTTAACATCGGAATATTCCGTAATTTTTAAGGATACCGATTGATACAAATCTTTTTTCTGTTGCACTGTTCTTCCCGGTCCACATGTAATAGAAACATAAGTGCGCCCATAAGGGCCTTGTAAACTCTGATTTAGTAAATCAGCGGGTGAAGTGAAACAAGATAACAACCCGACACCGGTAGCCTTATCCGTAATCGAAAGTGAGCGGGGAGTGTAGCATGGCTGCAACGGGATAAGTCACTCTAATGTCATGAGTGCGACTGAATTTCTAGGTGTACCGTGGTAAACAAGGTTGAATGCTAAACTGCGTGAAGGATAAATCAAGGGGTCTTATCGACGACCATATCGAAATAGACATTGAAACGATATGTCTCTAGTTCAGCTCATCTATTTTTTGTGGAGAGAGGTGTGTTTCACACTAGAGAACCAACTAAAGTACATTAGTAAAGATTGAAAGTCCCAACCGACATTACTACAAACTATTTACAAGGTACTAAATGGGGATTACCTAAGTGGAAGCGCCATTTATGGCTATAGAGGATGATTTCAAGGTAAAAACCAAGAAATGTGGCTCTTGAATATTCCATATGGTAACGGAGCCTTCGTAGTAGTCAGAGATAGGGAAAGCCTATCACACTAACGTATGACAAATTACGTTAGGTCATGGTTGTGAAATCAGGATGGCGAAGGAAGGTAGTCAATTAGTTCATGATGATAATAAACAGGAAGGAAGCGAGATGCTGATGAGAAATCCAGTTTATGTATTGAACACCTTGTCGAAGAATACTATTAAAGAAAACTATAAGTTCAAAAGATTATATAGAAATCTTTATAATCCAGAATTCTACTATAAAGGTTATCAAGAAATATATGCCAATCCAGGTAATATGACCAGAGGAACCATAAATAAAACTGTTGATGGCTTCTCAAAAAATAGAGTATCTAAAATCATCAACAACATTAAAAATGGTAACTATAAACCTACTCCTGTTAAGCGAGTATATATTGATAAAAAAGGGAGTAAGAAAAAACGTCCTCTTGGGGTACCGACATTTGACGATAAACTTGTCCAATTAGTAATAAAGTATATCTTAGAAGCAATTTATGAACCAAACTTCTCTGAGAACTCACATGGATTCAGGAAAAATAGGGGTTGTCATACAGCTTTGAAACAAATTAAAAAGAGTGGTAATGGAACTAAATGGTTTATTGAAGGTGATATTCAAGGTTTCTTTGACAATATCGACCACCATATCCTAATTAACCTACTAAGAAAACGTATCAATGACGAAACACTCATCGGATTAATATGGAAGTTCCTAAGAGCTGGGTACATGGAGGATTGGCAATTCCACAAAACATTCAGTGGAACACCACAAGGAGGGATTCTCAGTCCTCTTCTTGCCAACATATATCTAAACGAACTAGATATATACATGGAAAAATACGCTGAAAAGTTCGGAAAAGGTCAACCAAAAGACAGAGAAGTTGATAAAAGATATCAATACTTACACCTCAAAATAAAAAGAGGGCGTAAGAAAGCAGACTTACTAAGAGAACAAGGTAAACACAATGAAGCTCAGGAATTAATCGAGCAAGTCAACGAATGGGTTAAGGAAAGGGGACAACGTCCCTACTACAATCCAATGTCGGATAAATTTAAGTCACTAAAATATGTTAGATATGCTGATGACTTTATTGTAATGATAATCGGCAGTAAAGATGATGCCAAAGCCATTAAATCTGATATAGCTCAATTTCTCAATGAAGAATTAAAATTAACTTTATCAGAAGAAAAAACACTTATCACCCACTCTAGCAAGAAAGCAACATTTCTTGGGTACAACGTCAATATCACTAGAAACGAGTTATTTACCAAATACTCGGTGAAAGGTGCAAAAAGAAGACATCACAATCTAAAAGTAAGACTTGAAATCCCCCATGAAACATGGCGAAATAAATTACTTGCCCTGAATGTTTTAGAAATGAAGTATGTGAATGGGAAAGAAACTTGGAAACCAAAGCATAGACCGGAAATGGCACACCTAGATGATTTGGAAATACTACATAATTATGTATTACAGATCAGAGGGATGTACAACTACTACAAATATGCAGTTAATTCAACGGTACTCCAAAAATTCAGTTACGTTCTAGAATACAGCATGTATAAAACATTCGCCAATAAATATAAAAGCTCAATCGGAAAAATTAAGGGGAAATATTGCAAAAACGGTGTATTCATAGTCAATTACAAAGATAAAAAAGGCAAACAACACTCTCATTCTTTCTACAGGGAAGGATTTAGAACGGTTGATATAACTAAGATGAAAACACAAGAAAATAACATCGACAACTTGTTAGCCTCAAGAGTTCATATGTCAACAACTAGTCTTATGGATAGGTTGTCAGCCAACAAATGTGAACATTGTGGTAAAACCGATTCTAACTTAGTAATGCACCATGTCCGAAAAATGAAAGATGTTGAGAAAGGCAAAGCCAAATGGCAAAGCAATTGATGGAGAGCCGTATACTCTGAGAGGAGTACGTACGGTTCGGTGAGGGGTTTTGAGAAACCTATCATAGCAATATGACAAGGCGCTCGCTTCCTACTCTACATCATATTCTCTGTTCTCTTTTCTCCTCTTTCCAACAAATAATATGGATTATATAAAAATTTGTTTTCTTGGTAAGGTAAGAACATTTGAAAATAATCATTTTCAGGGATGTTAAAATGTTCAATTAATGAAAGATGGATACATTCACCCATTTTTTCCAACTCTTCTTCATTTAATATGTTTTCAGGATAATAAATCTTCACAAAAGGCATAGACTTTCATTCCTTTTCTTATTTTTAATATGCAACAAAATTTCATCGTGAAATGTGTAAAATCTCATATACTGTAACACCTTTATTCACTGCAATTTCAGGCTTCTCCTCATAAAAATTAAACCTACTATACCCCCATTTATCCGGATTATAAACGATTACATTCCCTAAACACTTTTCGTTGTTTTGTACATCTTCATTCATAGTGCTTAATTGAGTCCCAATCAGTGTTTTACTTTGAGAAATACTTCCTGCATATTCAACAACATATCTACTTTTCTTAAATCCATCACTTAGATTAACCACTAATGGAACACCTATATGTATTTGTTGCCATCCAAAAGATTGTAAAATGTTATCGTAATACCCTTCAAAGATAAATTTATTCATCCCTTCATGACCATTCCAAATATATAAAGGTGCATAGCAGTTATAAAAATTCCCGTCTTTCTCCGTTTCCGTAATTAAATAAGCTTTAAAATTTAGTGCTTGGAAACCATCAGTTTTATAACCATTATCCTTTACCCTTTTCCTAATAATTTCCATGTCATAATCCTTTGGCAAAATGACCTTATATTGCATTCCAATCATGTTTATCACTCGCTTTCAATCTTATATACATTATGATAAATCGATAAGTAGCTAACGTAAAATAGGTATAAATTATGTTTGGTATCATTTATAATGATAGTGCATAAGGGGCTGAGATATATGGAAATAAATGATCTTATTATATTCAAAACTGTAGCCAGTGAGGGTTCTATTAGTAAAGCTGCTAAAGAGTTAGGTTATGTTCAACCGAACGTAACTGAGCGAATCAAAAAATTAGAACAAGAATTAGAAACGCCTTTACTACATAGAGATAACAAAGGCGTTTCCTTATTACCTTCTGGTGACATTTTATTAGATTACACGAATAAAATATTAACTCTATTAGAAGAAGTAAAAGATGAAATTAAAACGAGTGGTTCTTCTTATATAATAGCGACGTCACAATCTATTTTGACAAATTATTTAAGTAAGCGTATTGAAGAAAACTTCAGAAATTATCAAATATATGTAGAAAGTAGTAGTCATTTGCAAAAATTACTTCAGCAACAAAAAGTTGATATGGTCATAACTTATGAGGATTATCCTGACGCATCGTTTAAAAAAGTGTTCACAACCTCAATTTCTGTAGGCTTATTAAAAGCGAAAGAAAAATGTACCATTGATTATTCAAAAGAAATTTTCTTCGTTAGCAATGACAAAAAGTGCCCTTTTAGGAATAAGACGATACAATTTCTAAAAGAAAATAATTTATCTCAGCGTCAACTTCAACAATTAGATTCTTATTCGCTTATGGAAGAGTTTATTCAGGACGGAAAAGGGATAGCCTTTTTGCCGATTAAAAATGATAAATTGGTACCAATTGAAGATGTTCCAGTTGAGAAATTAGCTGTTCATTTTTTTGCAAATCAAAACTCTTTCAAACAAATCCCTGATGAACTATTTGGTTAATAAAAAAATCCCTCCTTTATGAATCTAAAAGAGGGATTTTCATATTCTATACAATTGATTTTTCACACATTTTGCTCCACTTCTGCACTTTTCTCCTTCTTATTCCGTTTCATATTCTTCAGTCCCTTAACCGTCCCAACCAATCCTTTCGGAAAAACGAGTAGCACGATAATATACAATAAACCTAGAATAATCGTCCATCTTTCAAAAATCGGATATTCCGTCGCTAGTTCTGATAAATAATATTTTAGGGATTCAATAATCCCAGATCCAGCAATAGCTCCAATTAATGTTCCGACTCCTCCAATCATTGTCATCAAGAGTGCATTTAGTGTCATTTCAATTGAAAATACAGTCGTATTGACAAAGCGTAATGTAATAACAAATAAACCACCGCTAATTGCAGCTACTATTCCTGCCACTACACTTGCGATTATTTTATAATGGAGGACTTTATATCCAAGTGCTTCAACACGTTGTTCATTTTGTGAAATTGCCTTTAATACTTTCCCAATAGAAGACTTTGTAAAAAGACGTAATAGAATAAAAATGAAGCATAAACATACAAGTGATACATAATAAAAAGTAAAACGATCACGGAATATTTCTGGTACCCCAAATGTAAAACCATCTCCTCCGTGAGTGAGCCCACGCCATTTTTCAGCAAGGACGAAAAACAACTGTGAAATAGCAAGTGTTAACATTGCATAAAAATGACTTTTCAATCGTAAAGAAAGCAAACCAATTATATAACTAACGATTGCTGAAACGATAATTGCAGCTACTATTCCAATTAAAAAGTTCGTTATTGATACGCCTTGTCGATCAAATAAAAGCGCTACCCCATATGCTCCTATCCCAAAGAACATACAATGACCGAACGATACAATTCCTGTATACCCAAGCAATACATCAAAACTCATTGCAAAAATAGCAAAGATGAAGATTTGAGTGAACAAAATTAACAGGCTCCGTGAATCATTTACGAACGGAAATACACTTAAACAAATGAGCATACATACTCCGAAGTATACTTTAATTCGGTCCGATGTGTTGTTCACCATTTCACCCCTTTTCACCAACAAGTCCAGTTGGCTTCACTATTAAGAAAAATAGTAACATTAACATATTAATTGCAAGTGATAAATCTGGTATAAAATACGCTGTAAAAGCACCAGCTAATCCGACAATTAAAGAAGCAATAGCTGAACCTTGTACGCTTCCTAATCCACCGATAATTACTACTATAAAAGCTAAAATTGCATACTGCATGCCCATCTCGGCGAAAATAACGCCTGAATACGGTGCTAATAAGAATCCTCCCAAAGCTGCCATCCCTGCTCCTAATAAAAAGACGAAAGAAAATATCGCTTTTACATTAATACCAAGCGCTTGAACCATTTCTTTATCCATTACACCTGCACGGATCATAAGACCTATCTTCGTCTTTTTGAGTAATAGTAGTAGTGCGATGTAAATAATTATCCCAATCAAAATAACAAATAGACGATATTTAATTAATATAATACCTCCGAATGTAAAACTTCCTTGTAACCATAACGGTAATTTTGCACTAATAGGGTTTGGCCCCCAAAATATTTTAATACACTCACTAAGAACGAGCATTCCTCCAGGCGTAACGAGCAGCTGTCGAACATGATTTCCATATACCGGTCTAATAAGAAACCTTTCTAAAATAAATCCTAGGAACATTCCCATGGCTACTGCTCCAACTAAAGCTAATATATAACTTCCTGTCATATTAAATAACCAAACACCTGTAAATGCTCCCCATGCAAATAAACCACCGTGTGCAAAGTTTAAAACGCTCATTAGACCGAAAATAAGTGAAAGACCTGATGCTAACAAAAAAATGAGCATCCCTGTTGAAATCCCATTTACAAATAAATTGATTAACACATCCATCCTTTTCACCTCGGATTCATGTTAAGAGATTCCTAAATATTTATGACACATTTCCTTATCCTTTTTTAATTCATTCATAAAACCGTTATGAACAATTCGTCCGTTATCCATAATGTAAAAATAATCACCAATTTGACTAGCCATCATAAAATTTTGCTCAACAAGTAAAACTGTTGTTTTCTCTTTCATCTTCAAAATAGCTACCATTAATTTCTCCACCATTATCGGGGATAGCCCTTTGCTCGGCTCATCAATAAGTAATAATCCATCACTATTAATAAACGCTCTTGAAATAGCCAACATTTGCTTTTGCCCTCCGCTCAAGAGCCCACTTTTCTTATTCCAAAACTGCTTTAAATCCGGAAATAGTTCCAGCATCCACTCTATTTTCCCTTCTACTTCCACACCTTTTCCCCTAGCAAGAGCGAATGTTTCTTCTACTGTCAAATCATGAAAAATACCTTGATTTTCTGGTACATACCCTATTCCTTTCCTTGAAATTAAATGTGTAGGTAATCCACTTACTTTTGCACTATCATAATAAATTTCACCATCTGCAATGCGGTGAAACCCCATAACTGAACGTAATGTCGTTGTTTTCCCTGCCCCGTTTCTACCAAACAGTACAGTAATTGTCCCTTTCTCAACAGCAAGAGATACTCCTTGCAAAATATGAAACTGATCTAAATACGTTTCTATATTATTCACTTGTAATAGTGCCACTATATAATCCCCCTAAATAAGCACTTTGTACACGCTCATCTTTCATAATTTCTTCTGGCAATCCTTCAGCCAATAACTCTCCATGAAATAAAACGATAAGATGATCTGACAAACCTAGTATCATATCCATTTTGTGTTCGATAAGTACAATTGTGCTCTCTGGATGTTTCTTAATATTTTCAATCACTTGTAATATAGCAGGGACCTCCTCAACCGAAATACCTGCCGTCGGCTCATCAAGTAATAACACATCCGTTTTTAAAGCCAATAACATCGCAAGTTCTAGCTTTCTTTTCTCTCCATGTGCCAAATCTTTCGCTAATACGTTCTCTTTCTCGTGAAGTAATACTGTTTTTAAGAAACGTCTCGCCTCTCCAACTTGTTGCTTTAATTTTGCTGAACTCGGGAAAAAACTATAGTAATCTTGTACGAATGATTGAACACTTAAACGGACATTTTCAAGTACCGTTAATTCTGGGAATATGTTTGTAAGCTGAAAAGAGCGACCGATTCCTAAGCGTGTTCGATCTGAAATCGATAGTTTTGTAATATCTTGCCCTTTAAAATACACTTCACCTGTTGTAGGTGAAATCTGTCCACTTAGTAAATTAAATAATGTTGTCTTCCCCGCACCATTTGGCCCGATAATAGAAATGAGCTTTCCTTTTTGGACAGTTAAATTTACATCTTTAATAACTTGATGTTCACCAAAAGATACACTAAGATTTTTCGTCTCTAGCAAATGTGTCACGAAATCCCTCCCTTTAAAGCCGTGAGTATGAAGGAAATATGTATAAAGAGGGTCCCCCCTCTTTATACAAAAACAACAGAAAATTCAGTCTATTTATTTTGAACTGGTGGTTCTGTTTCTTTCATCGTTAATTCTCGCTCTAACACTGGCACCGGATAATCAACACCATCTTGCTTTTTCAATGTGATAGAATACAGCGTCTGCATCGCTTGGTGGTCCTTCTCTCTAAACTTCATCTTTCCTTTCGGTGTATCAAATTCCATTCCTTCCATTTTCTTAATCAAGGTATCTACATCTGTATCACCTTTTGTTTTCTTTAAGGCTTCTACAATAGAAATTGCTGCTGACATTCCTCCCGCTGTAAACAAATCTGGCACTACACCATTAAAACGTTTTTTATGCTCTTCAACTAGCCAATCATTCACTTTATTTTTTGGAAGTGTGTGATAATATACAGAAAAACCTTGCATACCTACTAATGCATCCATTGTTTTTAATGCTGGTATATCTGGCGCACCTGTAGAAATTTTAATACCTTGCGCTTCCACATTCATATCTTTCAACTGTTTCCAAGGTGAATTTGCCCCTGCCCAAACAATAAATAAATAATCTGGTTTTGAACTAATGATATTTTGAATATTCGCTGTAAAATCTGTTGAATTTGTATCCGCGTATTGCTCATTCACAATGCTCGCACCTAATTTTTTCGCACCCGCTTTAAATGCAGCAATCCCTTCACGACCAAAAGCGTTATCTGGGGCAAATGTCGCAATCTTTACACCTTTTTTCGCAATTGCCGCTGCTCCTGCAATCGCATCTTGTGAGGAACTTCTTCCAGTTCTAAAAATATATTTATTCCAGTTCTTCCCGGTAATACTATCCGCAACTGCCGGTTCTACAACCATAATCTTTTCATATTCCCCGGCCAGTGGTAAAACCGCTAACGTATCACTTGAACTAGACGATCCAACTAAAAAATCAACTTTCTCTTCTTCTAATAACTTCGTAGCTTTTTTAACTGCTACATCAGCTTTCGTTTCTGTATCTTCTACAACAAACTTAATCTTTTTCCCATCTACTTTCCCAGTTCCACCAGTTGCATAGTCTAACCCTAATTCAAATCCGTTCACTGTTTGTTTTCCATACGATTCTAGCGGTCCTGTTAAAGAAGCAAGAACTCCTACCTTAATCGTTTTTTCATCCTCTGTACTTGTTTTCTTTCCTGAACAAGCTGCCGTTATTAATAACGAACCTAAAACACAACCAGTAAACATTGTCTTTAGCCACTTACGTTTTTTCATCGACATTGTGATCCTCCCCATACTTTACTTTCTGATAGAATCAAACACGCCAAAATCCCCTGTCCGTAATCATGACTAACTAATTCGATAGATAATGGAAAACTCTTGTAGTACCCTCTACATTCGGCACAAATATATAATCACCTTCCTATGTAATGGAAACGGACATACAATCAATATATATTCTGTAATCCAATTGAAAATACTGTTTCATTTCAGTAATGATCATACAAAAAGACTAACTTATTTTTTAAGTTAGTCTTTTCACCTTAATTAGAGTTAAGTTCTACTTTCTCTAACCCTTCAGCCAATTGTTTCTTATCTAGTCCTTCTCCTATTACTACTAAGTTTGTCGGGAAACCGAAGTCTTGTTCTAATAAAGTTGGTACTCCGAACGAATATTGGAATAGGTGAGGGTATTTATCTCCACGGAATTTCACAAAACCTTTCACTCGATAAATACTATCTGGTAAATTCGAAAGCCATTCATATAATTTGTCTTGATCAATCGGTTTCGTAAATTGATATGTCATCGTTTGTATATGTAAATGCTGTTTGACATGTAGTGTCTCATGTTCCTCATCATTTGGAAATTCTGCTTCCTCTATATCTTTTAAAGATATATTGCAATACTTTGTCTCATACATTTTCGCATGATCATTTATTGCCTTTACTTCTTCAAATACTGTGTTCTTATCTTCATCTGTTAGTAAATCTGCTTTATTAACAAGAATGTGACTACCAAATTTAAGTTGCTCATGCAATAGCTGTTGTACATTTGCACTTAATATACTTCGGTTTAACCACCTTACTGCATCTAAAACGACTACAATTGATTTCACTTCCAGAAAAGGAGCTAAAATTGGCGAGACACACGCGTCTAACACTTCAATTGGATGCGCAACACCTGTCGTTTCTATATAAATTACATCTGGTCTTTCTTGTTGGTATAACGAATGTAATTGTATTTCAAGCTCTTCTTTTAATGTACAACAAATACATCCTTTAAGAAGTTCTCTTAAAACATTCTCTTTTCCAATAATATCTGTATCTACCGAGTATTCACCAATTTCATTCATTAATACTGCAACTTTTCTATTCTTCTTTTTCTCTGCTAACAATAAATTTTGTAATAATGTTGATTTTCCACTACCTAAAAAACCACCTAATATATGAATCTCCACTTTATTCATTCAACCGACCATCCATTTCTTTACTTCAAATGTATTCAAAGCGTAATAATTACGATTTATATTTATCATTTTATTAAAAGAATGAACATTTGTAAATATAAGAGATTCACTGTTCATTTACTTCATATGCAACTCTAACTCCAGACTCAATTGCCCCTTGCATCCATCCATGTGTTAATGTCGTATGCTCTCCTGCAAAATGTACTTTTCCAGATGGTGGTGTAATATACGGAAATAACTCGAGCTCTTGGCCTGGTTCGAAAGCTGTAAATGCACCGCAAGAATACGGATTTTTACTCCAGCTAAAAGATGTTCCAGTGACAAACTCACTATAGACGATGTCACCGTATATTTCCGCTAAATTTTTTAATGCGTAACGAATACGATCTCTTTGCGGGAGACTATCCCATGTTAACGCCTCATCTGCCCACGTATAACTTGCTATAACGATAGCTGGTCCTGGAGTATGAATGCCATAACTCGGATAGTATGTAAACCGTATCGGTAAATCAGTAATAGATTTACCTCCACACTGTCCCGCTTTCTCCCAAAATCTACTTTTAAACTCTATTGCAATTTTAGTTGCAGCAATATAATTTAATTCACGAATTGCTCTTTTTTTAAAATAAGAGAATAAATAGTATGGCTGAACTTCTACAAATCTTAACGCTGAAAATGGAATTGTAATAATAGCAAAATCACTTGTTATTGTAAATTGCTCTAACGTTTGTTCATGATTTCCTTGTAACATTACTTTATTATCTTCTTGTATAATTTTATCAACCTTATACTGCATTAAAATATGTTCCCTTAATTGTGGTAAGAATGCATTCGATAACTTATCCATTCCACCAGTTATTTCATAATATTTCGTTGTTGAAGTAAAGAAAATCATTTCACGTAATACTTCAATTAAGGACATTCCCATATAAGCTTCCATATCAAGAAGTACCCCAATCATATCTATTGCACCATCTGAATAATACTCCATTAAAAATGAACCAAGCGAATACGTTTTATACTTTTTTTCAACGATAAGCCAGTTTTTATCAGGATCCTTCTTAATATAATTTAGTATTGGTTCTAATACCTCAATCATTAGCTCTTCTGCCGTTTTTCCTCTTTCTTTATCCAAAACCGGATATTCAAGTACACTTGGATCATTTTCAAACACATTCAATCTCGTTTGAATGTTATTCGTATAAATGATATCTGCAAAAGTTTTATTTATAAAAAGGTTTAAAGGTAGTTTAAATTTATGAATATACGCTAAGGTTAACTTATGGGTGTCAGGGATTCTCATCGGTCCCGCATTAAAATATAAACCCACACTAAATGGTTCCCGAATCGTATACACTCTGCCACCTATTCTGTTATTTGCTTCTATAATCGTTACTTCGTGCCCAGCCTCTTTTAATAAAGAACCTGCAACTAATCCAGAAATCCCTGCACCTGCAATCGTAATCCGTTTTGGGTTATTCTTTTTAACAAGCCCTGCATGAATAATATGAAGCATTTCTTCCATTGTTAATGGGTTCCCCATACCATTTCCCCTTTTACAAAGGATTTTACTGAATTATATTCGGTTCACTGAATTCCTATGTTTTGTTCGCAGATTTGCACGGATACATTTTCAAATACTTGAATATCTTTTATAAAATGTAATAAACTAGATATGACTCTATAGAAGTAAGACGTATTATCTTACATAACAAAACCAATGAAATTGCGAGGAATTTTGAAATGAAAAAAGGTATTAACCGTGTTGTATTAGTAGGAACAGGAGCAGTTGGATGTAGTTATGCTTACTGCATGATTAACCAAGCCGTAGCTGAAGAATTTGTTTTAGTCGATGTAAATGAAGCAAAAGCTGAAGGGGAAGCAATGGATTTAAGTCATGCTGTTCCATTCGCCCCAGCTCCAACTAGAGTATGGAAAGGCAGCTACGAAGATTGTAAAGATGCTGACCTTGTAGTTATTACAGCTGGATTACCACAAAAGCCAGGCGAAACACGTTTAGATTTAGTTGAGAAAAACGCCAAAATCTTTAAACAAATCGTTCGCAGTATTATGGATAGCGGATTTGATGGCATCTTCTTAATCGCAACAAACCCTGTAGATATTTTAACTTATGTAACTTGGAAAGAATCTGGTTTACCGAAAGAACGTGTAATCGGTTCTGGTACAACGCTTGATTCTGCTCGTTTCCGCTATATGTTAGGTGAGTACTTCGATATTGGTCCACACAACATTCACGCTTATATTATCGGAGAACACGGCGATACTGAACTTCCAGTTTGGAGCCATGTTTCCGTTGGTATCCAAAAACTACAAACACTGCTTGAAAAAGACAACACGTATAATCAAGAAGATTTAGACAAAATTTTCATAAACGTCCGTGATGCAGCTTACCATATTATTGAGCGTAAAGGCGCAACTTATTATGGTATCGGTATGTCACTTCTACGTGTTACAAAAGCAATTTTAAACGACGAAAATAGTGTATTAACTGTATCAGCTTACTTAGAAGGTCAATACGGTCAAAAAGATGTTTATATCGGGGTACCTGCTGTTTTAAATCGCGGCGGTGTTCGTGAAATTTTAGAGGTTGAATTAAGTGAAGATGAAGAATTAAAATTCGACCACTCTGTTCAAGTATTGAAAGAAACAATGGCTCCGGTTCTTTAATTAAGATAAAAAGCAATCCAATTTATTTTGGATTGCTTTTTATTTTCATTATCTCCTATGACTTTTTAGTGATTTTCTATCATTTCTTATTTTTTAGTCGCATCCTCATTATTTATATCAAGTACATCTAATAAAAAGATAAAGATTGGTATCCCGATAATAAGCCCCCATATTCCGAGGAAATGCTCTGAGAAGATAAGAATCATAAATGTGTAGAATATTGGTAAATTTGTTTTTGCAGACATAAACTTCGGATTTAAAAAATAACTTTCAAGAGCATGGATTACTGTTATGAATACGAGTATGTATACTACGTACATAACTCCGCCTACGTTGTAAGCAATGATACAAAGTGGAAACAAAGAAATAATCACACCTGCAACAGGAATCAACCCTAGTAAGAAAATCATAACAGCTAATACAAGTAGCTGTGGAAATCCTAAAACGATTAATGCAATGACAGTAAGAATACAATTTACAACGGCAATTAAAAACTGAGCCTCAATTACTTTTCCGAACGATCTTGCAAATCTTTCACCAAAATATGCAATTTCCTCATAAAAGATTTTTAACTTACTATCTTTAAACTTAGATGTAAATGTAATAATACGCTCTTTTTCTAATAAGAAAAATAAGCTTAAAATTAGAGATAATAATATTTGTAAACTTACCTTCCCTATATTTGCTATTGATTGATAGATGACATCTACACCTTGTTCTATATATTTTGATACTTCCATCCCATTAATTGTCGAAAGTGCATATTTAACGATTTCATTATCAGGTGGATTTTGAAAAAATAGTTTAAACTGATAAATTAATTGTGAAATTTGTATCGTCAGCACAGGTAAATATTTATATAACGTTGTGCCTATAAAGGAAACCAATATTATATATAAACATGCAATAACAATTTTCCGGTTTACTTTCAATTTTCTTGAAATAAAACGTTGAAATCGATCCATTAAAAACGTCAGTATAAACGTAATTAATATTAAATTAATCATACTTTTTAATGCGTATAATACAAGCGCTACTATTATTAAAACGAGAAACCGTTGAAACCCTCTACTTCGAAAAAAACTCTTTACTTCATTCATTAAGAATTAACCTCCCCCTTCAATGGATGGAAATTGAATATATTACATTTTATGAACTCCTATAGACAATCTTTCTTACTAATTGGGAAGAATCCTTTTTTCTTTTTTATTGTCGGATTTTTTCATCTAATACTTTTCTAAAAACTACTTTATCAATTCTATCTTTATCTTTCGTTTTTTCTGTCATAGTATCTTTTTCGTCATAACCTACCATTACGATTACAGGAATACTATATAAGTTCGATTTCTTATTTAACGCTCTCTCTTTGTCTAACTTTCGCGCCACTTCCATCGCATTAGGATTAATCTCTGTAACAGCATTTAATGCTATTCCATTTTTTCATGTTGTTCTCTCCAATCTACAAGTTGCTCACTAGTAAATTTTCAGATTGAAAAAAGAGAGTTATCTTCTTAACTCTCTCTAGACAAAATGCTAAATGATACAATTAATTATTCCAATCAAATCATTGCTTTTTTTCCATTCGCTTCGCTAACAATTCCTTCACTTGGTTATAGGTTAACCCTGAATTTTTATTTAAACGCTTTACTTCCTCAACATCAGTACCTACCACTGTATATTTTTTCTCATCATTCATTTTTCTAATTCCCTTCTCACCGTATTATTTCTTATATTTCTTCCCTAAATACGCATAAATTAACACCACTACAAAAAAGGAAGCTGTTTTTAAGCACAGCTTCCTTCTCGTTACATATTGTATTTCTTAATAAAATTTCACTACATCTTCAGTAGGTAAGAACGTTCTTTCTGCTGGTTGTTCGTTTGGTTCACCAAATGGCATTTGACCTACTAAGCTCCACTCTGCCGGAATGTTCCAAGTTTCTTTCACTTCAGCATCTACGATTGGGTTGTAATGTTGTAATGACGCTCCAATTCCTTCAGAAGATAATAGCATCCACACAGTATGTTGTAACATCGCATTTCCTTGATGAGACCAGAATGGGAACTGATCTTTATATAATGGGGCATTTTCTTGCATTTTTTCTACAGTTGCTTGATCTTCAAAGAATAGAACTGTTCCTACACCTGCATGGAAGCCTTTTAGTCTTTCTACAGTCGCTTCAAAGTTTTCTGCTGGTACGCGGGCTCTTAGTGTTTCTTTAACGATATCCCAAAACTTTTCATGCTCTCCATCCATTAATACAACCATACGACCACTTTGCATATTGAAAGATGTTGGTGCGTGTAAAGCTGTTTTTAACACTTCTTCAATTCTTTCTTTCGTAATTGCATCGTTTTTTGCTACTTTACGAATTGAACGGCGGTTCACGATTGCTTCTTTTAAGTTTGTTGTAGTTGCTGACATTTTAATTCCTCCAAATGTTTGTTTTATAATTTATTTTGTTATTTCATAACAAGCGAATTAGCAATATCCATCGGTATTACATTGCATACCTTCAAATGAATTTGTTTTATCCTTTTCAATTTCTTTATCAATGACCCTTTCTAGTGTTTCTTTACTAGCAAGCCCTTGAATGACTTCATCTCCAATCATGACAGTTGGAACAGCCATAATATTCGCTTCATCATATGCGTGTTGAATTGCTTCTTGATGCTTTTCTTTATATTTACGAGTTACTAAAGCATCTTTAAATTCCGCCTCAGGAAGTCCTACTTCTACCGCTAATTTTGTTAACACATCAATATCTTCAATGTTTTGCTCTTCTTGGAAAAATGCTGTGAATACGCGGTGATGATACTCATTACCTAGTCCACGTTCTTTCGCAAATTGACATCCTTCGAAAGCTAAATGTGTATATGGATGCGGTGAAACACGTGGCAAGCGCATATCAATTCCTAACTTCTTCGCTGTCGGAAGAATGAAAGCATCCCATGAACCTAATTTTTCTGGTTCATTCCATGGATCTATTTTTGAATATGGACTTGGACGTAATTCAAATGGCATCCATTCAATCTCTACATCTTTCTCTTTCGCTACCTCATCTAATGGACCTTTTGCTAAAAAACAAAACGGACATATAAAATCTGAGTATACTTTCATTTTTACAGTCATAACTTTTACACCTTACCTTTATTGCTGTAATCAAATCGGTTACATTAATGACAAAAAAATATAAATATGATTTAAGCATTCATTTTTTCTTGCAAAGTTTCAAACAACTGCCCCATTGTAATATTTCTCAAAACTTCTTCCATCGCGGATTGTGCTTGAATTAAAATAATTTCTAACACCGCTTGAATATTCGCACCAATTGGACAATCTGGATTCGGTTTCTCGTGAATATGAAATAGCTTGTCTTCTTCGACTACGTTCACTGCATGATACACATCTAACAATGTGATTTCATATAAATCCTTTAGTAATCCCGCGCCACCGGGTCCACGATTTACGTAAACAAAGCCAGCTTGTTTCAAGTACGACATGATTTTACGAATGACTACTGGATTTGTATTAACACTCTCAGCCATATAGTCTGAAGTACAAAGTGAAGATGGATTGTTTTTCAAAATAGATAAAATATGAACAGCTATGGAAAAGCGGCTACTAATTTTCATCGTAATCACCACCTCGATGTAATCATTATAGTTACAACTAAAAAATAAGTCAATCCTTTTCATAGATTTTTTATAAGTAAATTAAAAAGTGTCCCATTATGATATATGAGACACCTCTTTTTATTCTGCAAATAGCGATTGAAATTCTTCAATAAATAGCTGCACAGCGATTGAAGAATCCTTTAATGAAGGAACAGCTAAAGCAATTTCTCTCCATACTTGTGGTTCCAATTCTCTCGTTTGCACATTTTTTGGTAAATTCGTTAAAGATAATTCAGCTAATATTGCAATGCCCAATCCTTCTTGAATCATATTTAAAGCTGTAGTAACTGTCGAAATTACATATTCAGCCCGAAGTGGTACGTTTGCTTGTTTAAACATATCAATAATGGGTGGTTCGTATCCACCCTTACATAATATGATCGGTTCATTCTCTAAATCACAAATTGTAAGAGCGTCCTTCTTACAGAGAGGATGATCCTCTCTTAAGATAGCAACCATTTTCCCCTTCGTTAATGGAACAATCTCCATATCTTTATTAGGCAAAATAACAATCCCTATATCAATAACCCTCGATACTAACCAATCTTCAACTTCTTTAATCGTCCCTTCACAAAGAACTACTTCTAAGTTCGGATACTTTTCCTTAAAAAGGTTTATCATTTTGGGTAAGAAATGTGCAGAAGCGCTCGGAAAACTCCCAATTCGAATCGTCCCAACTTCGTGTCCTTTCTCCATCGCAACTTCTTGTTCAATCTTCGCTACACCGTTCAAAATCTCTCTAATATGTACAAGAATCCTATTTCCTACATCCGTAACGAGTAGCCCTTTTCGTTTATCACGTATAAGAATCGTAACTCCTAACTCTGACTCAATACTTGAAATCGCATGACTAACAGCTGGCTGCGTCATATTTAACACCCTGGCAGCCTTCGTAAAACTACCTAAATCAACAGTTTTTATTAATACTTGCAGTTGTGTAATGGTCATAACTAATCACTTATACTCCTCATAAAAAAGATTCATTTTATTTATTACAGTCGATATCATATCATAGTGAAATGAATAACAACAAGGAGGTCTTTCAGTGACACAGCTTTCTCGAACTAAGACGGCCATCATCCTTACCTTTCTCGTTTTCATGTGGGGAATCAATTGGCCTTTATCAAAGTTTGCCCTGCATTATACACCACCTGTTTTATTTGCAGGCGTTCGAACTTTAATTGGAGGATTCATTTTACTTCTGTTCGCATTACCGAAATACAAAGAGTTACATTTAAAAAAAACGTGGCATTTATACGTTATTTCTTCCTTACTTAACATCATTATATTTTACGGATTACAAACTGTCGGCCTTCAATATATGCCTGCTGGGTTATTTTCCGCCATTGTATTTCTACAACCAGTTTTACTCGGTATTTTCTCGTGGATATGGCTTGAAGAATCAATGTACGGCTTGAAAATTTTCGGGCTTGTTCTCGGATTTATTGGTGTAGGCGTTATTAGCTCAAGCAGTTTAACAGGACATATTTCTGTTATTGGAATCCTTCTCGCGTTAGGATGCGCTATTGGCTGGGCACTTGGCACAGTATTCATTAAGAAGACTGGTCACCGTGTTAATGCCATTTGGATGGTAACACTTCAGCTTATTATTGGTGGTCTTTGCTTAATTGGATTTGGTTCAGAGTTTGAAAGCTGGTCTAGTATCGCTTGGAGTATGCCATTTGTTAGCGTACTTCTCTTTATTTCATTCTTTGTTATTGCAATGGGGTGGCTTGCATACTTCACACTTGTTGGAGCTGGTGAAGCAAGTAAAGTTGGGGCTTATACATTCCTCATTCCACTAATAGCTATTATTGTAAGTTCAATTTTCTTACATGAGGCTATTACCATTAGCTTATTCATCGGACTATTATTTATTGTTGTGAGTATTTGTTTTGTAAATATAAAACCGAAAACACTTGCTGTAAGGCAGCAAGTTGAATTGAAATAAACGTAAGAAAGAGCCTACTGTTGTAGGCTCTTTCTTCAGAGTGTTGGGAAACCCTTTAGGGGTTCCCAACACTCTGTAATCATTTTGATTTTAGCGAATAAAAACAACATAAAATAATAGAGTTTCAAAAAAATAGCCCTCCACCAGACCTTTTTTGGTCAGATGGAGGGCTATTTTTTTCATGTTTTGACAAGCTGCGGTGAGATAAGCCTGCATTTGGACAGACTTCAGCCCTCGAAATCGAGCATATCGATAGCCATGTAGTTCTTTGGCGTCTGCAAAGCTTCGCTCTATAGTTGAACAGCGTACTTTGTACAACTTTTTCCCTGTAACTGTTAGTTTGTTTTTTCTAGCGATATCCTTATATTTCTCCCATATATGATGAGTGATAACTTTTTGTTTTTGTTTCTTTGAAAAACATACCTCACGTAGCGGACAAACAGCGCAGTCTTCTGGCTTCGATTTATATTGACGATATCCTTCACGATCCGTTGTCGCATACTCTAAAATACACCCCATCGGACAAGCGAATGCATTCATTTCTTCTACATATTTAAATTGGCTTTTTGGTACTTCTTTATTTCTTTTTCCAAATCGGCGATACCCCATCACCATAAATATATTTCTCTCCGATAATTTCTTACAGATATAGCTCGTAAAATAGCCTGCATCAAGAGCTACAGCTTCTACTTTGAACCCGAATTTATCAATTTGAGCTTGGAGGCGTGCTAAATATGGCTCGGAATCTGCCATATTTCCAGCCGTTACATAGGTATCTGTAATAATATTGTACTTCGCATCAGTCGTACGATGGTCTAAGAAATGAAAACCGTTCGGTTTTCCATCTCTCATTAAAAATCCACTATCTGGATCCGTTGTACTTATACGAGTTTTTTTGGTAGGGGTATCACTTTCCTCTCTAGGTTTTAATTCTTTTTTCCATGTACCTTACGATCTTCGATTACCGCAGCTTCTAGCTCATCTATATAAAACTTTGCTTTTTCTTTTTTATATTTATGTACAAATTTATTTTTATTGGCATTGGCCTTAATGTGCGTAGAATCTGTCATTAGCGCACGTCCTCCCACCATCCGGTGCTCTGTCGCTTGCCTCACGATCTCATCAAAAATTTCTTCGAAAATATTTGTATGAATAAAGCGGGTACGGCGATTCCAACTGATTGTAGAATGATCTGGAATAGTATCTGATAGAGAAAATCCTAAAAACCAACGGTAGGCGATATTCGTTTTAATCTCTTTTTCCAATTGACGCTCCGAACGAATACCGTAAAAATATCCAATAAACATCATTTTAAATAAAACGATAGGATGGATTGACGGACGTCCATTGTTTTCACAGTAATAAGGGCGTAATTTCTCTTCAATAAAATCAAAACTAATTGTCGCTTCAATCGCACGAAGGAAATGATCTTGTGGAACCAACTCTTCTACAGAAACAGATACACGTTCATCACGATGATTTTTTAAAGCACCCATCATAAAAACTCTCTCCTTTTCCTCTTTTTTATCAGTGTTGACACATAAAAAGAGGTTCAGACACAAAAACAGGCTGTGGAGAAGACTTTCTCCACAGCCTGAAGAAAGAGCCTACTGTTGTAGGCTCTTTCTTACGTCTTACTTTTTACGACGTACTACAAAAACACACGCACTTACCGACGATACTATGGCAAAAATAGATAAGACAATTGCTATCAATTGCATATTACTAGTACCTTCATTTTTTTCTACACTAGACACTTCACCATGTTCTCCTGTTAATGACGTACCTTTTGCAATTGTAGTAAGTGAATGCGGTTTTTCAGCTTTTTCATCACCTGTCCATTCAACAATTTCTCCATCTTTATATTGTTGATATGCGTCCCAAGCTATTTTTTGCTCTTTATCCGGATTTTTAGCGACGAAAGTAAATCGCTGGAACTGACCTGTTAAAATTCCTTCTCCTGTCGCTTCCCATACTACAGTTTTAACTTTTCCGGCATTATCTTTTTGCTCCTCAACTTTCCATCCTGGCACTGGTTCATACTGCTGGAACTCTACTCCAGACGGTATTTTCAGTGTAACTTTTGTCGTTGCTACATTTTTTTCAACTGGTACTTTTATCGTATAAGTCTCCCAAGAACCAACGTCAGAAGTTGCTGGTTTTACAGTGACGTGCGCACTAACAGGTAACGAAAACATTCCCATTGCAATAATTGTTGCGATCATTGTTGTTCCTAATTTTTTTATACGTTTCATTTTCTATTTACTCCTTTTCATCTATAACATCTGTTTATCCTGCTACTCGCTAGCAGCATGATTGGTAAAATTTTATCTGCCACCTACAATAAATTTAAAATCTGTATCGAAACTATCAAGAGATTTTGTTAATCCATGAACATGTATATTCCAGTTTCCTGTCATATTAATATACATACCTTCTGCTTCATATTCTCCTGGTGAAACTACTGAAACTTTAAATGAACCTTTTCCCATGTTCATATCTAATGATTGAGTCGTCAATATCATTTGTTCCATATCAGTAACAGGCTGTCCCTTTTCGTCCTTTAGTGTAATATGGAATTTATTTTGTCCTACCTTATTCGGACTTACATTTAGCGTAAGTTCATATCCATTATCTAATTGCTTACTCTCTGTAAATGGTCCAGTAGGAGGCATCGGTGGTGTTTGTACGTTTGTCATAAAAGCTACGATTACGAAAATGATAATTCCAATGACAAACTCTACTTTCACCGTAGCTCCTAATCCTTGCTGCGCTCTTATTCTCCCTTTCACATAATGAATAATTCCCAATATCCCCATGAAAATAAATAATAGTATCTTTGCTAATAAAGCCAATCCATACTTCGTATCAAATAACGAGTGGATTGTTGGAATAAAAAATGTACTATTAAAAAGGCCTGTTATTAAAATCACAATGACAGCACCTGTTGCCCACGGTGAAAAACGCTTAATCATATCCCAATACATATGCCACTTATTATCCTCTTTACATAAAAGAAGAATAATAGATGATAAACCACCAACCCATAATGAAGCTGCTAATAAATGTAGAAAATCCATAACGACAGCAATGTCTTTAAACTTTAAACCGTATGCGTGACTATTAAAGGCCTTCATAACAAGTAGCCCTATAAACAATAGTATTGGAATACTCCATACTTTAAACGACGAAAACTTCTCATGCTTCACCGCAAAATACGTAACAATTATAAGCGTACTAATGAGAACCATTTGAGTAATCCATACATAACCAAAAACAGAAAGCTGTAATGTTTCTTTTAATAGTAAAGGATTGAATGCTTCTAGCCATGAAACATCAGCATTTATTTTCGCTTGCAGTGGTAGATTGAATAACAAGCTAATCAATATCCCAAATAAAGAGATCCATATTATGTTCTTACTCCTTGATCGAACCGAGGTTGCATTGCCTTTATACATAATAAGATTAAAGAATAGCACTCCTATAAATAGTGAGAAACTTGTATATAAAATTCCACGTTCCATAATCATATCGATTTGTGGGACGTAGCCCATCTCTTCCACTTGTATATCGTCTGTTTCCGCTTCCGCTAATCCAACCCGGAACGGGATAACTCCTTGAATTGGATGTCCATCAGCTGAAATCACTTTCCACTGAATAGAGTAAAGACCATTTTTGAGATTGTCTTTTAATCCAGCTTCTAATAGCTTTTTATTTTTTTTATCAATATGAGCATCTTTTAAATCGATCCTTTTACCTGATGTATCTCTCACGTACAATGTATTAAAACTTGAAACTTGTATGTCCTCATCGAATTCGATTTTTACAACAGATGGTGCTTTCTTCAATGTTTCATTTTCAGTAGGGTTTGATTTCACAACGTACGCATGAGCAGATGCACTTTGCGGTATCAATATGATAAGCACACACACAAGTAATAGCCATGTCCCTAATCTTCTCATTACTTTCACACTCATTTCACTTCTTTCTTCCTCATTGCTCTATTTTCATTACTTTAACTTCCGAAGTTTGATTCTCGGGCGAAATATTAACCTGATTAAATATAAACTTCTATAAAGTATAACTCTTATTTCTCTTCCACCTCTAAACTTCTAATATAATAGTAACTATCACTATAGATACAACTTACATTTTTAAAGCCGATTGTTATTATATCATAAAATATATTTATGTAAGTTATCAAAGAAGAAAAGTTATCGTGAATCATTTGTGAAAAAAATGTGAAATACATAAATAAAA
Organism: Bacillus cereus group sp. MG1; assembly: GCF_040460035.1. NCBI lineage: Bacteria > Bacillati > Bacillota > Bacilli > Caryophanales > Bacillaceae > Bacillus > Bacillus cereus group sp. MG1. The sequence goes on from NZ_JARVGY010000001.1 coordinate 683,349, forward strand.
AGGTATTACGTTATTACGTAACACCTTTAAAAAAATATCCCTCTTCTATTTCTCTTCCGGATAATCACAATACTCGATAATCGTTCCTTCTGTATCCGCTGGGTTAAGATAAATTAACCTTCTACCGTGCTTATTAATGCGTAGTGTATGCTCTAATGTCCGAATACCTTGTTCTTTTAACTCTTCTAGAGCCACATCTAAATCATCGACACGATACGCAACGTGATGAACACCTTTACCTTTTTGTTTAATAAAACGGGCAATTGGAGATGTTGTATTATTTGTCGGTGCAAGTAATTCAATTCTATCTCCAGCCACTTCAAGAATGGCTACTTCACTTTCCACACCAGGAGCTTCACTTACGTAACGATCTATTAAAGTTCCTAGTAACACATTTTCATAAAAACGTATCGTACTATCTATATCTCGAACTGCGATTCCGATATGATCAATTGTTTTTTTCATTTTATTTCCCCTACTACTTTATTTTTTCTCATTATTAATAGTAACAAAAAAAGCTATAGAAACAATAAAATGTACCCTATAGAATAGACACTTGAAAAAAGTCTATTCTATAGGGTATTTCTTGTATAATAAAAGGAAAATTGGGATCGGAGAATGTTGAAAATGACAAAAAAACTATTTACAGAAAGAGAAATTCAAATTCTATCAAATAACCTATACGTAAAATCTGTAAGTCAGAAAGGTATCACTTATACAGAGGAATTTAAGCATATTTTTATTGAGGAAAATGAAAAAGGAAAGCTACCTCGAAATATTTTTGAAGAATGTGGTTTTGATATAGATATGATTGGAATGAAACGAGTTATGTCATCGGGAAGTAGATGGCGTGCTGCTTATAGAAAAAATGGTGTATTGGGTTTAAGGGATACACGTATCGAAAACGCTGGAAGAACTCTTGAGAGAGAGCTTACGTTAGAAGAAAAGTATGCCCGTTTAGAAGCCGAACGAAACTTACTAAAGGCGGAAAACGAATTGCTAAAAAAAATCAAACTTATGGAAGGGAGGATGAGAAGGAAATAACACTACCACCTAGTCAGAAATTCATCTTGATTCGTTCTGTCATCATGAAATACAACTTAAGGAATATGGTCAGTCATTTGTGTAAAGTAGCTGGTGTATCCCGTTCGGGATACTATAATTACTTTTCAGTTTCATCTCAAGAACAACGGAAACAAAAGAGTGATCGAGATGAAATCTTGAAGGAAACCATATTAAAAGCACTTCGATTTAGAAATAGAAACAAAGGGGCTCGTCAGATAAAGATGACATTGGCGGGTCAGTTTCAAGTTGTCTACAATTTAAAGCGTATCCGTAGAATTATGAAGAAATACGAGATTATCTGTCCGGTTCGCAAAGCGAATCCTTATAAAAGAATGCTTAAAGCTACAAAAGAACATCGAATAGTACCAAATCAATTAAATCGGGAATTTAAACAAAATACCCCAGGGAAAACACTTCTTACAGATATCACCTATTTAGTTTACGGTAAGAATCAAAGGGCCTATTTATCTACAATTTTAGACGGCTCAACTAATGAAATTTTAGCTTACCATGTTTCAGAACAGATGACATTAGAGCTCGTAACGACAACTCTCCATAAACTAAAAAGGAATCCGCGGATTCGATTGACTGAAGGTGCTTATATTCATTCAGATCAAGGATCCCACTACACAAGCCCTACCTATCAAAAGCTAGTTAAAAAGCTAAACCTAGGACAATCCATGTCAAGAAGAGGAAACTGTTGGGATAACGCCCCACAAGAATCATTTTTTGGTCATCTGAAAGATGAAGCTCATATAAAACCTTGCGTGTCCTTTAATGAATTGAAACAAGAGATTAAGAAATATATGACGTATTATAATCATTATAGATATCAATGGAATTTAAAAAAGATGACTCCTGTTGGATACAGAAACCATCTTCTTGATGTTGCCTAACTTTTTTCAAAATGTCCTTTACAAAGGGTACAGATTACAAGTCTATAACTTTTTTTATTTAACCTATTTTCTTATCCGCTCTAGTTGCTGGTTGAACTTGGTTTTTCACTTTTAAAATGCTAATACCATATCCGATAAATCCACCGATAATCGCTGGGAAGATCCAGCCTAATCCTACTTCCTGCATCGGAAGGAATTTAGTGAACACTTGGCTTACTACTTCAATGTTAACTCCAGCTGCACTTAATCCATCAAATAAGCTGATGATAAATGTTACGATTAAGCTTACTTGATAAACTTCAGCTCTTCCTTTAAATAATGAATGGAAGAATGTTAAGAAAATCAATACGATTGCTAGTGGATAAATTGCTGTTAATACTGGAACAGAAACTGCGATCAATTGTGTTAATCCTACGTTTGCAACAATTGCACTAAATACACATAGCGTAATTGCAATTGCTTTGTAAGGAACATTTGGGAATAACTTATGGAAGAATGAAGAACATGCTGATACAAGTCCCACACTAGTTGTTAAACAAGCTACTGTAATCATTAATCCTAATAATACTCCGCCATATGATCCGAAATAGTAGTTAGAAACTTTCGCTAATACTTCTCCGCCGTTCTCTAAATGTCCAAGCTTTGCAACACTTGAAGCACCCATATAAGAAAGTGCTGTATAGATAATTGCTAAAATAGATGCTGCAATAATTGTCGCTTTTGCACAAACGACCATAATTTGTGTTTTCGTTTTCGCACCTTTTTCTTTAATAGCATTGATAATGATAATCCCGAATACAAATGATGCTAGCGTATCCATCGTTAAGTATCCTTCTTGGAATCCTTTAAAGAATGCATGTGATGTATAAGCTTCCACTGGTGCTTGCATATCTCCAATCGGATGTATAAAAGCAACGATTACTAAAATACCGATGAAAGTCAACTTAATTGGCGTTAAGATTTTTCCAACAATATCGACAATTTTCGCGGGATTTAGCGAAAAAAAACAAGTGATACTAAAGAATATAATTGTGAAAAGAATTAAAGGTGTAGAACCTACTCCTTCTGGCATAAACGGCTTAAGACCAATTTCATAAGAAACATTTCCTGTTCTTGGTATTGCAAATAACGGACCAATCGCTAAGTATAAAACTGTTGTAAACACAATCCCAAACACTGGGTGAGCACGACTAGCTAATGACTGCAAATCATCTTTACCTGAAAAACCAAATGCTAGTACACCTAGTAATGGTAATCCAACACCAGTTACTAAAAATCCAGCGTTAGCAATCCATACATTCTCTCCAGCTGATTGACCAAGCATCGCTGGAAAAATTAAATTTCCCGCTCCAAAAAATAGTGCAAATAACATTAATCCAATAACTACTATGAACGAAAACGGTACTTTATTCGCCATAATATAACCCCCATTCAAGTTTCCTTATCTCATTTTCCAATTTTAACTAATTGAATTTTCTGAATATTTAATTTAAGTATCAACTATTCTTGAATTCATTATAGTTTGCTATATAATATTTTGCAATACTATTTTCGAACTTTTCTTTTATTTTATAAATATACATTTTTTAACATGAAAAATAGACTAAAAAACCAACATGGTCATCCATGTTGGTTTTTCCATTTACTATCATGAATTAAAATTTTGCTGCTACTTTTTTAACGTTTTCTAGACCTTCTTCAACAATTTGTTGTGAACGATCTGGATATTGATTGTGTCCTTCAATTACAACTGTCTCTGGATTTGTAATTCCCCAGAATCCAAGTACAGTTGTTACGTAATTAACTGCCATTTCCATAGGAGCCATTTGTTCTGAAGAGTAATCTGAACCACGAGCACCTAACACAACTACTTTCTTACCACCAACTAAACCTTCTGGGCCATTTGCTGTATATTTAAACGTTTTTCCAGCTTGAGATAAGTATGAAATATATGTGATTAATGGTGCTGGTACTGTAAAGTTCCATAATGGGAATGCAAATACAACCTTATCAGCTTCTAAAAACTGATTTAAATATTGATCTACTGTAGCAACTGCCTTCTCCTCTTCAGCTGTTAACTCCATACCTTGGCTACGTTTATATCCACCTGAAATCGCGATATTTCCGTAATAAGGAAGATCTAATGCAAATAAATCTAATTCCGTAATTTCTGTATTTGGATTTGCTTCTTTATAAGTACTTACAAATGTTTCATACATTTTTGAACTAACTGCTTGCTCCGCTGGACGATCGTTTGCTTTTACAAATAATACTTTTGACATTTTTTTATTCCCCTCTACATTCTTATTTTCTTCTTTTTTACCAAATAATGAGCTAAATAGTCCCATTTTCTTCACCTAATCTTTCTTTTCATATTCATTATTCATCATCATAAAAATTCTTATTCTAAGAAAAAGTTCCAATAGATACCTTAAGTTACGCCGTTGCAACTTTTTGTTATTTAATTACCTTATGTAAGTGATTGTAATATAGTCACTTACTTTAGTCAAGTAACTTTTAATAAAAAATAAAATCTCGACTTAAAAATATTAAGCGAGATACAATTGAACACCAAATACATCTTTATTACTTGTATAATAAACTTAGAGAGGAAAATTCATATATAGAAAGGATTTATTCATGAGCACTATAGAAAAGATTCAAACTTTTATTATTCTTTTTGCTGTTACATGCGGCATCGTACTCGGACAATTTAATATGATACATACGTATTCAGACAAATTTATTGTCCCCTTCTTATTTTTCATGCTATATGGATTATTCCTCAGCATCCCATTAAAAGAAATAAAAAAAGGATTTCGCAATTTAAAATTTGCTGGAACAAGTCTTACTATTAACTTCTTATGGACACCTTTACTCGCTTGGGGGTTAGGGGCACTATTTCTTTCCGATCATCCAGCACTTTGGGTTGGATTTATAATGTTAATGGTTACTCCATGTACAGATTGGTACTTAATCTTTACTGAAATAGCGAAAGGTAATGTAGCACTTTCTACTGCAATTTTACCTGTAAATTTAATTTTGCAAGTACTGCTCCTTCCCATTTATTTATTTTTATTTGCTGGTGTCATGAAAACTGTAGCGGTTTCTGTTTTAGTAGAAAGTATTGTTATCGTAATCGTCTTACCATTTATACTTGCACACGCTACAAAATTCATTATGAATAAAATGAAAAAAGCTGAACCTCTCGAGAATAAACTCATTCCGTTTTTTAGCTCTGCTCAAATTGTATTTTTAAGTTTAGCAATAGTAGCGATGTTTGCATCACAAGGTAAATATTTACTACAAAATATGAATGTTGTTTTATTATTACTCGTTCCTGTTCTATTGTTCTTCATCATCAATTTTTTACTAGGACAATTTATCGGGCGCATGATGCATTTATCTTACAAAGATACAGTAAGTCTAAGCTTAACAACGTTAGCAAGAAACTCACCTGTTGCACTCGCTATCGCTGTAACCGCTTTTCCAGACGAACCTCTTATCGCACTTGCACTCGTTATTGGACCATTGATTGAGTTACCGGTACTAGCTTGTGTGTCACAAGTTTTGTTGCTTATTAAGAAAAAACGGCAATACGCATAATAAAAAACGTCCCATTTTGGGACGTTTTTTATTATGGAAAAATTACATACAACACTTATTTCTTATTTATCATTACAAATGAAATTACCGAAACTACAAACATAATAATACCCATTATAAATCGATGGGCTCTAAAAATGTTATAGAGAATTAACTTTTCGTTACATTAACAGATCCTTTCTAATTAAAAATGATAGGAAACGTAAATATAACGAAAGCTGCCCAAAGTCCGTATATTGGCAAATACTTCGTAATGGCATCTTGAATAGCTGTCGGTCCTGATTTGTTTTGCAAGAAACGCATATAGGAAAACATAATCCAAATTAGATTTGCCCAGATCAGTATATTTACACCTAAAACAGCTAGTCTATTAGGTGTAGTCCCGTAAGATGAAAGTCTAAATACGATGGCTGACAATGCGACAGTGTCAATAATAAGCGCCAGAACAATTAAGGAAACATTTATATAATCTGAAATGTTCTTTTTCTCGTCCGAGTCACTCTCAACGATAGAAAATATAGTAACAGCCAATACACCAAGCAGTATTCCGTTGAATGCCATTAGGAAATTACGATCCAAGAACGGGTTTTTCCCGACCAAAATTATCGTTATAAGATAAATAAACAATGTGACCAGGACAAGCGGACTAAAGATTTTAGATATGTATGGTGTAATATTTTTAGCAAGCTTAAGATTCATTGATACTAAGTATGCAGCCACAATAGCGAGAGCCGCTGCTCCAAATAAAACAACATTACTAAAATAGAATTCTCCTATATCTAAGTCAACAAAGCTAAATAAACGCATGGTGAATATTGCTAGTATCATTCCGCTCACTGCCATGCTCCCGTAGAGAAGACAATATTCTAAATTAAATTTAATATAGGCTAATCTTGTACTGCCTTTTGAATATTCATTTCCTGTAAATGCAAGCCCTACTAAGACCCATAAAAATATAGGAAGATGTAAATAAGCAAGTATGGTACTGTCTTTATAATTTATTGGCAATGTATTAAGATACACCCCGGAAACTAGGAATAACGCTATAAGGGAATAAATAATACTTTTTTTCGGCTTATTATTGTAAACAAAATAAGCAGCAATAAAGGGAATTACACCAAAAGCCAAGTTTATTGGAGCAATTGCTTCCTGCTCAACAAAGTGGAAAATAATCCTGGTGCTTATGCCGGCCAAAATAGCTAAAAGGCCCATGAATAAGAAACCTTTTTGAAACAAAGATGTTTTTTCTTTATTTACTTTCTCCTTGAAATGCAACCTTTCATACCAAGCACCTAGAATTTGAGAATCAGGGTTTTGGTCCCATGCTTGTGAGAATGCTTTTTTAAAAGCTTTCGGATCTTTTCTATACATCTTCTCCAACTCATGGGGGTTATCCATATGTTTAACAATCAAATTGTTAATATTCATAGTTATACCTCCTCTAATTTTAAAAATAAGGTTGTTACCTTTTAACAAAAGCACCTCACTCATTTATTATGATTTTGATTTTAATACAAATTTATCGTTTTACAATAAAAAATTATTATTTAAAGCATTTTTTTTATCGTTAAATTTCATTTCAAAGAAAAACAAAAGAGCATGACAATTTTATGTCATGCTCTTTTAACAAATTAATTCTCAAATACAAAATTAATCTTATTATCTTTCCACTCTAATTTCGCATCAAACGTTTTCTCGCCCTTTTTAAAGCCTTTAATTAAATCAGTCTTTTCACCTTTTAAGAGCTTTGTCATATTCTTTTGCGAAATTGTTTTACTTAATATCTTCTTTGAAATGGTGAAATCACATTGCGTTGTATTATAGTTAGAACAACCGTAAAACGTTGACTTATCAATTACATCGCCATCACATTTTTTACAGCTACCAACCTTTTTACCCGTTGTAAATTTCGATCCTTTTCGTTCAATCGATTCAACATGTAGTCCCGTGAAATCCCACTTCTCAGACATTTCCACTGCGTCTTCAATAATTTTAGCTGATAGCTTTTTCGTCTGTTCCATAAATGTAGCTGGTGAAGCTGTACCTTCACCAATTTCCGCAAGACGTTGTTCCCATTTCGCAGTCATTTCCGGTGAAGCTAGTATTTTGTCACCAATTGCGGTAATTAATACTTTTCCTTTATCAGTCGCATACACTTGGTTTTTCTTTACATCTATATATTTACGGTCTTTCAGCATCGTAATAATACCCGCGCGGGTCGCTTCCGTACCTAAACCTTCTGTTTTCTTCAATACCTTCTCTAGCTCTTCATTCTCTAAATACTTACCGGCTGTTTTCATTAACGTAATAAGTTGTCCTTCTGTATAACGCTTCGGTGGCTGTGTTTTTCCTTCTTTCACTTTCACCTTTACAACTTTTCCTTCTTCACCTTCAGCTACAATTGGAAGAATGGTTTCGTCATCTTTATCGTCTTGGAAAATAACTTTACGCCAACCTTCTTGAATTTGCTGTTTTCCTTTTGAAATGAATTCAGCACGTTCATCTACAAGCGTTACAATCGTTGTATAGTCAAAGATTGCAACTTCATAATGAGCTGCAATAAGCCTTCTTACGATCATATCGTATATTTTCTTTTCATCACCTGATAGTCTGCTTGGGTTTGTAACTTGCTCTGTCGGAATAATCGCGTAGTGATCTGTTACTTTCTTTTCATTTACATAACGCTTATTGTTCATAATGGATTCAACCGGAGCCGGTAATAAACCTTTATATTCATCAAACTGACTTAACTTCTGTAAAATATCAGGGAAAGTCGCTGCTTCTCCTTGAGTAACATAGTTAGAATCTGAACGTGGATAAGAAACAATCCCTTTTTGATAGAGTGCTTGCGTTATATCAAGCGTCTTTTTCGGTGAAAACTTAAAGGCTTTATTTGCCGTTGCTTGCAGTGATGATAAGTTGAATAAAAGCGGCGGCTGAAACTCTTTACGCTCCGTTTTCATTTCCTTCACAACAGCCGGTTTCCCTTGGCAAAATGCCGCAATTTTATTCGCCATATCAGGGTCTTTTAAGCGGGATTCATTATCCTTCTCCCATTTCCCGTCATATTTCTTTCCTTCTATATTAAAGGTTGCAAACACTTCCCAGAAAGGCTCTGACTTAAAGTTTTCAATTTCTTTCTCACGCTTTACAATCAATGCTAACGTTGGTGTTTGGACACGACCAGCAGAAAATACATCATTCATTCCTTTTTTCTTTAACAAAATACTAAACACACGTGATGCATTCATGCCAACAACCCAGTCAGCACAAGATCTTGTGTATGCTTCGTAATACGTATTAATTGTATCTGATTCATCAAGTAAATTTTTAAACCCTTGATAAATAGCTTGCTTCGTTAAAGACGAAATCCATAGACGCTTCATAGGCTTTTGCACATTACAAAGATTAATAATATTTCGTACGATTAGTTCCCCTTCACGCCCAGCATCGCCTGCGTGAATAATTTCTGTTACCTGTGGATTATGTAACAGCTGTTTCACAACGTTAAATTGCTTATACTTTGACTTTGTTACTTCAAATTGAAAACGCTCTGGAATCATCGGTAATGTATTAAGTGACCATTTTTTCCACTCTGCGTGATAATGCTCTGGATTACATAACTGCGTCAAATGACCAATTGCCCATGTACAGTACGCTCCATTTGGAAATAACTCATTCGCTTCTACCTCTAAATATCCATCTTTCCGGCGATATTTAAACTGTGAAACAAGAGCCAACCCTTGATCTGGTTTCTCGGCAATAATTAATTTCATTTTATAACTCCCTATCTGTATTCCAGTGTTACTTTCATTGTCTATATGTTTAGAAGCGATGATAAAACAACAATCTTATTTATCATTCGCGGTTTGTCTCGCAAATGGGAGACCTATAATATTATACGCTTATTCTTTATGGCTTCACAATAGAAACTCATAATATAACAATTTCTTTCACATGCTTACAATTAAAAAAGACGCCCTAAAAAATCAAGCGTTCCTTTGCTTACATCTATGAAATTGTGCAGATAATATGCAGATATAAATTATCATAAGTACACATATGATGAAATGAACGATAGGACAAGGAGGTATCATAATGTTTGCTTATACGTTAACTACCTTAACACTTTGCTGTACCTCAATTCTTATTGTATCCAATATTTCTAAACGTAAGGTTACCCTAATGGAGTATATGGTATTTATTATGTCTTTTAGTATGAGTATCGGTTTAAGTATTGGTTTTTATTTAGGCATTCTCTTTAAGGGGGAATTACTATATTCTACTTTACTTGCTATTTTAATTAGTGGTTTTATCGGTTTTTTAGTGGGTCTACGTTTTCACCTATATACTGCTTTAGAAGGAATGTTCTCTGGATTAATGGCAAGTATGATGGGAGCAATGATTACAGAAATGTTAAACGCTCAACAAGCTCATAGTATATTGTTCATTAGCCTTTTACTTACTATAACGATTACTATGTCCTGTGTGATTCAATTGTTATCGGAGAACTTTTCTACTTTTATCCAACGTCGTTTTTTGTTATTCCTTTCAATTAGTGTAGTAATTATCGTTGCCGTATTCGCGACATTCCCAGATCATACTCCTGCACCTTCACCTTCACCTGGGCATAATCAACATATACATTAGTACTTGCAACAAAAATGAATAAGCAGCTATCCATAGGATAACTGCTTCCTATTATTCTGGCTTATTAGGAATGTTTTGGTTTGGAACATAGTCAGATTTATAATCTGTATAGTTCACTTCCGTTACCATCCCTGCTGAAGCATGATGTAGGTCGTGACAGTGGAACATCCACTCACCGGGATTGTCTGCTACAAAGGCTACTTCATATTCTTCTCCTGGTTTTAAGTTCAATGTATCTTTTACAATTGGAGAACCTTCTATCGGTTTTCCATCTTTACTCAACACCTGGAAGAAGTGACCATGTAAATGCATTGGGTGATCATCCATTTTAGAACGATTTACCAATTTCACTTTTACTAAATCACCCTTTTTCACTTGAATTGGGTCAATATCCGGAAATACCTTTCCGTTAATTGTATATACCATTTCATTTTCATTCATTTGCGTATTTAAGTCCATATTATATGTGGCAGTATACTCTTGATTTAACGTGAAACTACCTAATTTTTTAGCACCATATTTCGTCATATCTAATTTCGCTAATTTTCCCTTTTCATCTGCTTTATCTTTCATCTCTTTGCTGCCATCATACTCAATAACAGCTTTCATTCCTTTTGCACCTTTATTTTTTGAATGGTCCTCAACATACCACTTCCCAGGATTATTAGCAGTAAATTCAATATCATAACGTTCACCCGGTGCGATTGAAATTACTTTATCCTTTATAACTTTTGGATCGTTTATTGGTTGACCATCTGTCGCAATTACTTTTATATCATGACCGTGAACATGTATATCATGTGATAGATAACCAGCATTAACAAGTCGAAGACGAACTTTATCTCCCTTATTCACTTTCAATGGCACTACTAAATCACCGCTTTTTCCATTGATTGTGAATAAATCATACATACTCATATCATGACCTTCCATCTTCATATTTCCATGGTCCATTCCTGCCATATTGCCAGAGTCTTTTTGATCACTGCCCATGTCCATACCAGAATGATCCATGCCGTTCTTATCATCATTCTTTTTCGTATTTTCATCACCTTTAGATTTATTACCTATTTGCCCTTTTGTCATTTCTTTTAACTGCTTTTTAATTTCTTCTTTATCTGTAACCCATTCATCCAACAGTAATGTGTAATCTTTATCATATTTTTCCTTTGTATCCTCTACAATGAGCGCTCCATACAAACCTCTATCTAATTGATTTACAGAATCTTGATGCGAGTGATACCAGTACGTTCCTGGTACGTTCGCTTCAAATTCGTAAGTGAAACTTTTTCCTGGTTCAACTGCATCTTGTGTCACGCCCGGAATTCCATCCATGTTATTTGGGACAGGATATCCATGCCAATGAATAGATACTGGTGCAGATAATTCATTTTTTAATGTCACTTTCACCTTTTCACCTTTTTTCACCCGAATTTCTGGACCAGGAGATGAGCCATTAAATGTCCAGACTGGAACAATAACACCGTTACTTAATTTTTGCTTTTCTTCTTTCGCTATTAAAGTAACTTCTGGCCCTTTTTCAACCTTCAATGGTGTTGTAGCTGTTTCAGTCTGTAGTGTTTTGTTATCATTCATATTTTTATGATCATTTGTTGTATTTGTCGTCACAGAACAGGCAGCAATTAAAAATATTACAGAGACAGTAACGGCTGCTAATACAAATCGCTTCATGGACAATCCCTCCTTATTCTTTTTCAAAATCATTATAGAAGTTGATTTTCAAGAAAATAAGGAGATGTAATTAGATCTTACGTAAGCTAATTGGAAAATTACTAAAAGCGGAGACATTACAAGAGACGAATATTTTAGTAATACAAAATGCTTTCCTTGTAGCGACTATATTAGCCGTTCTCGTATTTGTTTTGACGTTATTTCTTAAGAAACAATAACACTGCTATTATTAAATAAGAAAAATGTAGCTAAAATGCTCTTCACAAAAGAACTTAGATTTTTGTATAATAAGAACTAATGTTCCTCACAGACAATGGACTCAAATTACACAAATATATCAAATAGAAGAGGATTGATATACGATGAAAATTGATAGACCAAAAATTTCACCAGAGTTATCTTCAAAGAATTTTCAAGATATTTTTTATGAAGAAGATCCAACATTGGAAGTGTGTGAAATTATAGACTCCACTTTCGAAAATGAATCTGTAGATAGAGTGCGGTTATATGATGCGGTGATAAAAAACTGTAAGTTTACTAATACAGACTTTAGCAATATTGATATTACAGATGTTTGTTTTGAAAACTGTGATTTATCAAATGTTAATTTAAGCAATTCTTCTGTTCACAGAGTCGAATTTAAAAACAGTAAATTAATCGGAGTAAATTTCACAGGATCTAGCTTAGGAAATGTTAAATTTGAGAATTCAATTTTGAATTTAGCGGCATTTGGAAATTCTAAACTAGAAAAAATCATCTTCAATGAAACTTCATTAAATAATGCAGATTTTTTTGACTGTAAACTTAAAAAAGTTGAATTCCAATTATGTAGTCTTGATGAAGCTAATTTTGATCAGACATCACTGAAGGGGATAGATATTAGTTCTTCTACCTTTGATACACTTACAGTTTCAGTGAACGATTTAAGAGGATGTAAAGTATCGACATATCAAGCTGTTCAGTTTGCTACTTTATTAGGATTAATAATTAAAGATTAGTATTTCGAAGAAAAGAACCCTATCCCGAATCATGGATTTTTTAATTGTCCACGATTCGAGATAAAGTTCAAATAAATTAGTGATGACTCTTTTATTATTTAACTACAGCTTGGTTTCCTTTTACATGTTCATTATTTACACTCATAAATTCTTCAATTTCTTCAACTTCCCTAATGATATCTTTTGACAAGTTTTCATACCCGTCTTTCGTTACAAGAATGTCATCTTCAATACGAATTCCAATTGATTCTCCTTCAATATAAAGACCAGGTTCAATTGTTATAACCATACCTTCTTCTAACACTCTATCTTTATATGTTCCTACATCATGTGTATCTAAACCAAGGAAATGGCTGACACCATGATAATAGTATTTTGATAACTCTTCATCTTCTTGAATTAAACCAATTGCTTTACACTCTTCTGCCAGTACCTTTTTTGTATGCTCATTTAATGCAGCGAACTTTAATCCTGGCTTAATAATCTCTGTTGTTTCTTTTAATGCTTTTAATACAATATTATAAATTTGTTTTTGGCGACTAGAGAATGTTCCATTTGCTGGGAATGTATAACTAATATCAGCGTTATAGTAGTCTTTTTGAGCACCTAAATCTAGTAATACTAAGTCACCATTTTGAATTTGTGCATCATTATCTTCATAATGAAGAACTGTAGCATTTTTCCCACTCGCCAAAATTGTATTGAACGCATGGTACTTAATTCCAGATGACTTCAGTGTAAAATCAAATTGTGCTTCTAATTCATACTCCATCATGCCTGCTTTTGCATGCTTAAGTACGTTGTAAATACCGTCTTTCGTTATAGCAATCGCTTCTTTAATAATTTCAATTTCTTCCTCTGTTTTAAATACTCGTAATTCACAAATGTTCGGATATACATTACCAATTGTTACGTGTGGGTATTTTTCTCTTACATGTTTAGCAAATGCTAATGTTTTTGTCTCCGTACCATTCCAATCACGACGTTCTATATCTAAATATAGATGCTTCGCATTTTCTGTAAAAAGTATATTTGACATTGTCTTTTCAAAGCTATCTAAATATATAACTTTCTTTATACCTGAAATTTTCTCTGCTTCTTCGTTAGAAACTGTTTTACCGACCCATTTTTCCATTACTGGATCTGCCTTTTCAATGAAAAGTGTTTCTTCAACACTACTTCCAACCTTTTTCAGCATAAAAATAACATTTGGTTCATCGATTCCCGTTAAGTAGTAAAAATTACGATTCGGTACAAATTTATAATGTGCATCAGCTGACATATGCGGTGCTTGTCCCGCAAATAAAATCGTAATAGATCCCTCTGGTAATGTGTTTGCTAATCGTTCTCTATTTTGAGCAAAAAATGTTGATTTCATGATAATCCCCCTAGCGTTTTATGTATAATTGTGAAACTAATTATTCAATACACTTCATTCTATTATTGTTATAATTTTTCGTCAATTTTTAACTAAATTTTAGATAGTATTGACACAGGCAACTAAACAAGTTACAATAACTATAAATTAGTAAGTTGCTAATTTAAATTTAAATAAGAGGTGAACAAAATGCAAAACATTTTATTCCGTATTAACGAATTGTCAAAAAAAGAAAAAGCGAATGGATTAACAGTTGATGAAAAACAAGAACAACAAATGTTGCGCCAAAACTATACACAAACATTTCGTGGAAGCTTAGATTCCATTTTATTAAACACAAAAATTGTTGATCAAAATGGTCTTAACGTTACACCTGCTGCATTACAAGATGCTCAAATACGTTTAAAATTAAGCAAATGAGTTCCGAGCTAAAGAATTCTAATAAAACATAAAAAGAGCTGGATTTCCTATATAGAAATTCCAGCTCTTTTTATTTTCTTTTTTAATTTAGTAAACGAGCGATACATCGCAATTCTCCACGACACAATCATCGCAAATGCAAGTAAGAAAAACATTCCACTTAACTCCGCTAAATCAATCGATTGACTTAAATATGATTTCAACGCTACTCGTACAGCTAATAATCCGACTAAAATAAATATAAATGCTTTTGACGGTTTCATATATATTTGTTCGTCTCTTATTTCAAACTTCGTTGTTTTTATAAGAAATACAGAGAAAATAAGCCCTGCAATAATTGCTTCTATTATTTCTAACGACGTTAATCGGAATTCCGGTAAAAAGTACATCATTGCTCCAGTACTCATAAAAATTGGCGGCAATATAATTTTCTTTTTCGTTACCGGTTTTTTCGCTGCTTTAAAGCGCAGAAACATGACACCAACAGCCATACAAACCGCTAAAATACTTGATAAAAGTGCTATCATACTCTTCCCACTCCTATCTATTTAAAAGACTTTTTGAGCAAAATCATAAACCAAACGAGCCCGATACTTATAATAACATGACCTAATCCAGCCATATGGCTTAAACCGTAAAAGTCAGTTCCATTTACTTGTAGAAGACCTCTCCATAGCATTGTAACAATAGTAAAGATTACTCCTACATTATAAACAACAAACCATGCACAAAAGCTCTTTGTTTCTTGTACATGAAACACTTTACATAAAGCTAAAGCAATTAAAAAGAATACAAAACCGAGCACTAATACATGTGTATGCACTAATTGCAACATTGTGGATCCTTTAATTCCTTGTGCTTTCGAATACTCTCTTGCAAATACACCTGATAATAAACCAATAATTAAGTAAATAAATGCCGCATTATATAATTTCTTCATTCTATTCCTCCTGTTGTAAACTTTCTATATTCGCTGCAATTATTTTAAGCAAAGTTTATGAACGGAGTATGAACAAAATATTACATTCAATTTTTGAAAATAAAAAAGCCATTCCACAAATAATAATTGTAGAATGGCTTTTCAATTTATTTTAAATCTTCTATTGAGAAAGCACCTGGCAGTAACTGCTCAACAGTCACTTCTTTTTCATCACCTTTTACATTCGTTAATAATACAGGCATTTTCGGGTCACAGAATTCAGCAATTACTTGTCTACACGCACCACATGGTGAAATCGGTCCATCAGTTTCTCCTGTAATAACTAAGTAACTAAAATCGCGCTCACCTTCTGATACTGCTTTAAATATTGCTGTTCTTTCTGCACAGTTACATAAACCGTAAGAAGCATTTTCTATATTACAACCAGTATAGATTTTCCCTTCTTTCGTAACTAACGCTGCGCCAACAGGAAATTTAGAATACGGAATATACGCTTTCGATAACATCTTGTTTGCTTCTTCAATATATTTTTTCTTACCCATATTATTTCCCCCTCAAAGTAAACGAAATGATGATTAGTCAGTAATAACTGTATGAACTAATTTAGGAGCCACTGCTGTTTCAGCGATAGAGATGTTCTCATAAATTTTTGCTTTTACATCTTCTACATTTTCACGATTTGCGTAGATTGTTACGAATGGCTCGCCTTCTTTTACTGCATCGCCAACTTTTTTACGTAACATTAATCCTACTGCTAAATCGATTTCATCTTCCTTCGTTGCACGACCTGCACCAAGTAACATAGCTGCAATACCAATCTCATCTGCAACAATGTTAGAAATAACACCTGAAGTTTTTGCAGGTACATCAATTACATACTTCGCCTGTGGCATTTTTTCTGGATTGTCTACAATTGAGCTATCTCCGCCTTGATTGCTTAAGAACTCTTTAAACTTCTCAGTTGCTTTTCCGTTTTTCATAACTTCAATTAGCATTTCACGAGCTTCTTCTAACGTATTTGCTTTTTTCGCAAGTACGACCATTTGGCTACCTAATACAAGTACTAATTCTGTTAAATCTTCTGGACCTTCACCTTTTAACGTATCAATCGCTTCTTTTACTTCTAGAGCGTTACCAATCGCAAAACCAAGCGGTTGTGACATGTCTGAAATAACAGCCATAGTTTGACGTCCTACATTATTTCCGATACGTACCATTGCATGTGCTAATTCTTTTGCATCTTCTTCTGTTTTCATAAATGCACCAGCACCTGTTTTTACATCAAGTACGATTGCGTCAGCACCTGCTGCAATTTTTTTACTCATAATTGAACTTGCGATTAAAGGAATTGAGTTAACCGTTCCTGTTACATCGCGTAATGCATAAATCTTTTTATCTGCAGGTGTTAAGTTTCCTGTTTGTCCAATAACAGCTACTTTGTCACGGTTTACAATATCAATGAACTGCTCTTTCGTAATTTCAACGTGGAATCCTTCTACCGCTTCTAATTTATCAATTGTTCCGCCTGTATGTCCTAAACCACGACCAGACATTTTTGCTACTGGTACATCTAAAGCAGCAACTAATGGTCCTAATACTAAAGTTGTTGTATCACCAACACCGCCAGTTGAATGTTTGTCTACTTTAATTCCTTCAATTGCTGATAAGTCGATCGTTTCACCAGACTCAACCATCGCCATCGTTAAATCTGCACGTTCGCGATCTGTCATATCTTTAAAGAAGATTGCCATTGCAAGCGCACTCACTTGATAATCAGGAATACTTCCGTCTGTATATCCATTAATAAAGAATTTGATTTCTTCAGTCGTTAATTCTTTGCCGTCACGTTTTTTTGCAATAATATCTACCATTCTCATTACAATCACCATTCCTTTTTATATGATACGAATCTATTAAAATAATAAGCCAACGATTGTTGCTGATAAGAAACTTACTAATGTTGCACCGAATAGTAATTTCAAACCAAATCTTGCGACTACATTCCCTTGCTTTTCATTTAAGCTCTTAACCGCCCCTGCAATAATCCCAATTGAAGAGAAGTTTGCAAATGAAACTAAGAATACAGATATAATCGCTGTCGTTCTATCTGAGAAATTAAAGTTTCCTTGTGCTAAATCTGTCATAGCGACAAATTCATTCGATACTAATTTTGTTGCCATAATATTTCCGGCATTAACTGCTTCATGCCAAGGTACACCCATAATAAATGCAAATGGTGCAAATACATAACCAAGAATTTCTTGGAATGAAATACCGATTACACCTTTAAATACTGCATTAATGAATGCGATAAGAGCAACGAAACCGACTAACATAGCTGCTACTGTAATCGCAACTTTAAATCCATCAATAATGTATTCCCCTAATACTTCAAAGAAAGTCTTTTTCTCTTCTTCTTGTACTTCTAACATATCTTCTTCCTCAGTAACTTCATACGGGTTAATGATAGAAGCAATGATGAAGCCACCGAATAAGTTAAGCACTAAAGCGGTTACAACATATTGCGGTTTTAATAACACCATATATGATCCGACGATAGACATTGAAACGGTAGACATTGCAGATGCACATAATGTATACATTCTTTTCTCTGGCAATAACCCTAATTGTTTCTTAACTGAAATAAACACTTCAGATTGTCCTAAAATCGCAGAAGCAACTGCATTATATGATTCTAGTTTCCCCATTCCATTTACTTTACTTAATGCTAGACCGATAGATTTCACAATAATAGGTAATACTTTAATGTGTTGCAAAATACCTATTAAAGCTGATATAAATACGATTGGCATTAATACACTTAAAAAGAACGAAAACTCTTTTTGATTTACTAATCCACCAAATACGAAATTCACACCATCAGCGGCATATTTTAATAACTCTCCAAAACCATCTGCTATTCCGCTAATTAATATATTCCCTACACTTGTATTTAATAATAAAAACCCCAAAATAAATTGTAATATAACCATCGTTATGATTGGGCGATATTTGACTTTCTTTCTATTATTACTAGCAAGCCAAGCGATACCTAAAATCAATACGAGGCCAAAAATACCAATTAAGTATTTCATAAGCCGTCTCCTCCCATTCGTATCCGCTTACATTTTTTTCAATTATTAAAGCAATAGATACACTTTACTTTGTGTATCTATTGCTCTTCACTTCATTAATGATTAGTAGTTATCTGTAGCACCTTTTGCATCATTTAATACGATTGCAACACTAGCACTTGCTCCAACGCGAGAAGCTCCAGCAGCTACCATTTTGTCTGCATCTTCACGTGTACGAACACCGCCAGATGCTTTTACACCAACGTTTGGTCCTACTGTTTTACGCATTAATGCGATATCTTCAGCAGTTGCTCCGCCAGTTGAGAATCCAGTTGAAGTTTTTACGAAGTCAGCACCAGCTTTTACTGATAATTCACAAGCGCGTACTTTCTCTTCATCTGTTAATAGGCAAGTTTCAATGATTACTTTTACAAGAGCTTTTCCTTTTGCTGCTTGTACTACTTCATAAATGTCTTTTTCAACAAGTTCGTTGTCACCATCTTTTAAAGCGCCTACGTTGATTACCATATCAACTTCAGTTGCACCTTTTGCAATAGCATCTTTTGTTTCAAATGCTTTTGTTTCAGTCGTGCTTGCTCCTAATGGGAAACCGATTACAGTACAAACGTCTACATCATGTCCAGCTAGTTCATCAGCCGCTAATTTTACCCATGTTGGGTTAATACAAACAGAAGCGAATTTATATTCCTTTGCTTCTTCGATTACTTTCATAACATCTTCTTTAGTAGTATTAGCTTTTAAAATTGTATGGTCAATTAACTTTGCAATGTTCATTATCTTCACTCCTCATATCTTTTAACAACTTCATTCTAACTCTTAGTTGAACAAATGTAAATACACTTTTGAAATTTTGTTCATTCTTTTTAAAAGGAATCATCTTGTAGTAAATAAAGCGCATTCTAACAAAGAACATTTCAGATATATAATCAAAATTTTTATGTTAACAATGGTAGTATGTATCTCCATATCCATAATTATTTTTAAAAAGGCAATTTGTGTTCAAAAAAACTCCTATCATTCATACATAACAAAATAAAAGGCATTCTCAAAATTAACATCTTGAGAACGCCTTTTATTTCTAATCTTTTTGATAATGTAATAATTCTTTCGCTGTATGCTGATCGATAATTAATACATTTGCATACCCGCCACGTAACGCACCATCAATTGCTTTTATTTTTCTATTACCACCTGCAACTAAAATAGAGCGTTTCTTTAATTTCAGTTCCTCTAACTCAATTCCAATTGTACGCTGATTAATCTCTTCGCTACTAATATTTCCGTCTCCATCAAAGAAACGTGAACAAATGTCACCGACCGATTGTTTTTTGAGTAAACTTGTTTCATCCTTATCGAAATAACCTAATCGGAATAATAGCGCTTCGTCTCGCACTGTTCCTACAGTGAAAACTGCAATATTCGCTTGTTTCCCCATTTCAATAATGTGATGAATATGTCGATCCTGCTCTACTAATTCTTTTGTCACTGCATTATCAAATATAACTGGAAGAGGTAGATTTCTTGGCGTCGTTTGAAAAGCATCTGCAAATAAAGCTATCGTCTCATTCGCATATGTATTTACACTTGAATGACTAATACCACCTTTTAGCTGGACAACCTCCACCCCTTTTACATGTTGCGGTACGATTTTTCTAGCGATTTCATACATAGTCATGCCCCAGCTTACACCAACAATATCACCGTTTTTAACCGTCTTTTCCATATACTCAGCAGCATATTTACTTATATACTCTGTAATCGTTGCATATTCCGGCACTGGAGAAAATACAACATGTGCCTCTAACAAGTTGTACTTTTCTTTCAGTAAATTCCCGACGTTATCTAAATCAGCAAATGGATCGGCGATGCTAATTTGAACAAACCCTTTTTCTTTCGCGTACTTTAACAATCTAGAAATCGTCGGTCTTGAAATATTTAATTTGTTAGCAATTTCTTGCTGACTATAATCTGATTGATAATATAATCTTGCAACTTCAACGCTTAATTGTTGTTTATCTTTTTCCATAGTAACTCATTACAAATCCCTTCCTGTATTTCCCTTTCGTTACAAGCATTATACAGCTTTATGCAAAAAAATTCGACTACCGAATTTTATCTATCTGAACTTCTACTACACTTAATATATAATGAAAACTTATTGTGTAGATTTACAAACTCAATATAGATACGCTTGAAACATGTAAATCAATTAACATTTAATTCACATTTTTTCTGTAGTAACGATAACAAAGCCGTTCAATAAGAAACATGAAACATCATCTAAAAACTATTCAAATACCCCTTATAAACAGAAGTTACTATTTATAAGGGGTATTTACTCAATTTAATTTTATAAAAATTGGATGGAAACAATGCAAGTTCTCACTTATTTAGAATAAGTGAAAAGATGATGTTTTATTTGTTCAATAAAATAATGATGGTGTATATTATCGTTAGATACTCGACTTGCCATAATAGCCCCCTCCATTGAAGAGGCAAGAAAGGAAGCGAGTGATATAACCTCTATATCTTCTTTAAATTCTTGTTTCTCTATTCCTTCTTTTATGAGAGAAGCCATTAACATTACTGTATCATCATAACCTTTTGCTGCTGCTTTTTGTAATTCTGGAAATACTCCAGTACTTTCAATGGCACTATTAAGTAATGGACAGCCTCCAGCAATAGGAGGATTATTAGCTGCATCTTGATATACAAGGAAAATTGCAAGGATTTTATCAATTGCTGTCTTTTTATTTTCCATTGCTTTATGAAAATGACTCCACATAATCTCACCACTTTTGTCGTAGGCAGCAAGGACAATTTCTTCTTTACTTTTGAATCTACGATAAATAGATCCTTTAGGTAGTTCAGTAGCTGTCATTATATCCTGGATGGATGTGCGAGTTATCCCATTAGTATTAAATAAATATAAAGATGTTTCAATAATTTTTTCTTTAACCTTATCAACTTTAGTCATGCTTTGTAATCCTCCTAATGAAAACGATCCTAATATTCTAGGTAATGTTTACCCTCTATTTTCTTAATTTTTTTGTAAGTATAAATAAGTTTGGAACAGAAATATCTTATCAATCCCTATCTTATGGAAACCTCAAACAATACAGTTTGAAAAGAAGTTAATCAAATTGTATTACCTACATAAATTAAGTGAATTTTCCGTCAAAACAACATGACCAATTGTTTAATTCAGTCATATTATACAACTAATTTTATCTAAAATCGTAGAGGTGTAAAAATATATAGTTAATTTTAATGTATAGACATATGATTATTATATATAATTTTTATCAATATGTTTAGCTAAAGTGTTTGAACTACTCCCACTTTCACTTCATTCTATAAAAGATTAACCATTAATGATTACTGGAATTAAATTGTAACAAAGCAACTGAAATATAAATATATTTGCTTTTTTCCATTTTGATTTTGTTAATACTTTATAAAAAGGGTTTAAAAAACTAGAAACTTGTAGTATCATTAGATTTCGATTCAGACCGAACCGTCCGGTTTATAATCTTATATAAATATATTTAGAAGGAGAGCGTTATGCAGAAAGAAAAATCAAAAATTATAGGTAATTTAATTATGGGGGCAATACAGTGAACTTTATAAAAATGAATAAAAAAGAAATCATTATGCTAATAATCTTTACACTGTTTGTACCATTTCAAATTGGCTTGTACATACTATTTGGCATATCACTTTTAGCTAATGTCAATTTAGTTGAATCAGAATTTGTTCTTAGTGCCATCGGTTTTACTGTACCTGCTATTGTAGGAATCATTTACTTTAGGAAAGAAATTATTGAAAGTTTTACTTATTTTAAAGAGAAGACAATTTTGAAAATAGTAAGTATTCCTATGGTAGTTTTATTTACGTTAATTGTGGAACAGTGTGTTATGCATTTTCTAGCAACTGGTCAACCAGAGAACCAAGAGCAGCTCCTTGAAACGGGTGCAGAGGTACCTCTTGTATTTACATTGCTTGTATTTGGTATTCTGGGTCCAATACTTGAAGAAATTGTGTTTCGCCACATATTAATAAATCGTTTTTCTTACCATATTGGTACTGCTATTGCATCTATCATTTCGATTATGATTTTTACACTTCTTCATACGAACCAACTTTCGGATATTGCTATTTATTTACCTGGATCGTTGATACTTACTGCGGCTTATCTTATTTCTAAAAGATCCATTGCATATGTTATAGCGATACATATGTTAAACAATTGCCTTGCTTTCATTCTGTAAGAAACTAGACTTGTTTCTGATGCCAAAAATATTCTATGTTTCTATCAAGCATTTTTGGTACCAGAACTACTTTTTCTATGACATAAGAAAGCTAATCAAAAATTATAAAATATTAGGAGAGTGTCAGTCATGATTGTAACAACAACTTCTGGAATTCAAGGTAAAGAGATTATTGAGTATATTGATATTGTAAATGGTGAAGCTATTATGGGTGCAAATATTGTCCGCGATGTATTCGCTTCCGTTCGTGATGTTGTCGGTGGCCGTGTTGGTGCTTATGAAAGTAAACTAAAAGACGCTCGTGATATTGCAATGGGCGAAATGAAAGAACTTGCAAAAGAAAAGGGTGCGAACGCTATCGTTGGTATTGACGTAGATTACGAAGTTGTTCGTGATGGAATGTTAATGGTTGCTGTCAGTGGTACAGCTGTACGTATATAAGTAAATAAAAAAACGGTTCCTCTTGGAATTTATACTTTGAGGGGAAATCCTGATTCTGTTGCAGATTTTAAAGAATAAAACGAGAAATAATCAACTTTTTTATTTCTCGTTTTATCTACATATTTATTTTTGGAAAAACAATCTAACTCCAAATACTAATAATACGGCGCCTGTAATACCCTCTATTGTACGGTTCACTCTTTCTTTTCTTAAAAAAGTTCTTAATTGACGTATGAGTGAGATGTAAAGTAAATACCATATTGCTGTCAAAGTCGTAAATGTGAGTCCTAACAAAAGAAATTGGAAGAAATGATTTTGATTACTCACAATAAATTGGGGTAAAAAACTAAGGAAAAATACAGCGGTTTTTGGATTTAAAATTGCCGTAGTAAATCCTTGTCTAAAGCTTTTAATTGCCCCAATATCCTTAGAGTCCATTTCTGCTGAACCTGACATATCTTCTTTTTTATGTAAGGCACTTTTAATTGACTTTACAGCTAAATAAATTAAATAAACAGCCCCAGCATATTTTATAAATGTAAATAACATAGCAAATTTCATTAAGATAGCAGAAAGTCCTAACGTAGCCATTATTGTATGAATCATCATTCCAGATATCGTTCCTAAAACAGTCTTTATCCCGCCATTTTTACCATGCGAGATAGTATTTTTTGTAACTAGTGCAAAACCAGGACCAGGCATCATTATGATTAACATTGCTGTAAGGATAAATAATAGATAATTTTCCATGTTGTAGTATTTCCTCTCCAATTTTTAGTTTTGCTTACAGTATAGCTTTTTTCATTAAAACATTACATATAAAAGACTTGATCAGAAATTTATTTAGGTTATTCGTATCAATTTGATTAACTATTACCCAATAGCCACATTGATAAAACACATGACAAACTTATATATAATTGCAAGCTCAACTCTCACAAAAAACAGGATGAAAAATAAACAGCAGAACTAGTCCACTGTTTACTTTGCCACACCTTCATGTAATTTTTCTGTATAATCTTTTACATCTTTCCAGCTATCTTTCGCTGTATGTAAATCTTCTTTTATAAACGTAAACTCTTCCGGACTAATTCCTTTTACGTTTTGTAATAAATTATTATACTTTGCACCTACTGTATACCATTGATTTGATATGTTTTGTAGTGCTGTAATTGCTGCATCAATTGTTTCTGTCATGTTTGTTGTTTTATTTTTTACATCAGTCAAAATTACGACTTCTGCTTGTGCTCCTGAAATTCTATCTTTTAAATTGGCGATTTCTCTTTCTGCATTTGCGATATCTTTTTTCGCAACCGCAATCATCGGCCCGCCAGCAAGACATGTTATTAGAGCTACGCAAAGTACGCCACCAGCAATGACCATATCATTACTCTTTTTAATCGAATCGTTATATGTATTTATTTGTTGCTCTAGAGCTGGAATACCAGCATTCGTACTTGCCAATATCGCTGTTAACTGATTTGTATCCTCTTTGAAACTATTTGTATCTTTCGCCATTCTATCGCGAAAAGCTTTCAAATTTCCTAATAATCCATCTACCTCATTTTGATTCTTTACAATATCCGCATACAACTTTTCTAAATCCGCTTTTAATTTTCCACTATCCTTTTGATCAATCGCTATTAACATGTCATTATAATACGATTGAAAAGTATTATTGTAATTTATAATATTTTGATCTGTTTTCATAATTTGAGGCTTCATATTATTTAACCAATATGCTGCATTAATTTTTGCATCTCTTTGATGCTGAATCATACTCCCTTTAAATTCACTATTAATCGAACTTATTTTACTTAAATCCGTCTCTTGTTGATTTTGAATTAATTTTGCATATGAATCCATTGCAAATATGCTTGATGTCGTTTGTGCCATTACATCTTGGAATCCTGCTGGTCCAAGAGAATAGTTTTTCACATTTTCTTGTAGCACCGTTACATTTTGTTCTGCTGCAAAAGGATGTAAAGGAAATGCGTTACTCGTTGCCACCCCAGCAATCATTACCGCTAAAAGACATTTTTTATAAAATCGTTTCTGCATATTTTTCACCTATTCTCTTTATAAGGATATCAAAAGCTCCTGCTCACAACTGAACAGGAGCTTCAAATCATTCATCAACACTTAACGCCCTAACGATTCGTATTCGATTATGCTTTTTTCGTATCTACTACTTTAATATCTTCAGCATAAATCTTTTCTGCATAGTCTTTAATGTTTTTCCAGCTATCTTTCGCAATGTTTAAATCTTCTTTAATGAAAACAAGATCGTTTGGACTAATTGAATCCACATTTTGAAGTAAAGAATTGTATTTTGATCCCATTGTATACCATTGGTTTGAAATGTTTTGCAACGCTGTAATTGCAGTATCAATCGTATTTGTTAAATACTCAGTTTGTGTTTTAATGTTCGTTAACCCAGCTACTTCTAATTGAGCAGTTGTAATTTGTCCAGTTATTTTTTGAATTTCAGCTTGTGCATTGTCAAGTTCTTTCTTCGCTAATACGATACCAGCTGTACCACCGCCTACAGCTGCTGCACCACCTGCAATTAATGCGACTCCTAGCGGTGTTCCTGCGCCCGTAGCAATAACTACTGCACCACCAATAATTGCAATTGGTCCTAGAGCTGTCGCAACAGATGAACCGATAATAATTGCATTATATTTACTAATTGCTTCATTGTACGTTGTAATTTGATTTTGCAGAAGTGGAATCCCTGCATCTTGACTAGCTAATATAGATGTAATTTGATTTGCATCACCCTTGAAGTTTTGCGTATCCGACGTCATTTTATTTCGGAATTTTTTCAAGTCTTCTACTAACTGATCCACTTGCGCTTTATTTTCATTAATACTACTTGATAATCTAGTTAGGCCTTTCGTAAGAGTCGCTTTATCTTTTGCATCTACCGCAGCAACTAAAGTATCATAATAGTTTTGGAATTTTGTATTGTAGTTAATGATGTTTTGATTCGTTGAAATAAGCTGTGGCTTTAATACATCTAACCATTGCTTCGCATTTCCTCTAGCTGTATCTTGGTGCTGAATCACTTTTCCTTTTAAAGCTGCATCAACAGTCGATACATTTCCAAAGTTAACATTACCTTGTTTAATAATTGTTAAAGCATACAGATCCATTACTAAAGCATTTGAACCTGTTCTTTCCATTGCATCTTTCAAACCTTCTGGTCCTAATGAATATTCTTCATAGTTATTATAAGCTTTTGCTACCGCATGAACTGGAGCTTGTTTCACTGTACTTTCAGCTGCATACGTATGAGCCGGCATAATATTTCCTGCTGCAAATACTGCCATAAGTGCTGATAGAGCCATTACTTTATATGGTTTTTTTGTCATTTTTCTTCTCTCCCTATATCGCTAATTATTTTTCTATTTAATGTACTTCAACGTTTGTAACGTAATCTTCAAATTGATTTGTTTGCTTATTCATTTCATCACTTACTTTTTTAATTTGATTAAAATGTTTTTGAAGTAAACTACTGTCTGTATACGTGCCTTCTTCAACATTTGTTTGAATTTGAATCATATTATTATTTAAAACTTTCCAATCCGTTAATAACGTTTCTAAAGTTGTAATTTGACGATCAATTAATTCTGTAAAGCTATTTACTTGATCTTCAACGAATGTAATTTGAGTCGCCTCTGCTTCAGTTTGTGATAACTTTTGAATAAGTGGCAATAACTCTTTTTGCTTTTGCTGAATGCGAAAAGCTGCTTCTCTCGTTTGACTATCTGCAGCATTTACAATTTCATTACTTAAAGTACCGATAGAAACAAAATCGATTGTTTTCGTTTGTGCAGTTTGATTTGTGATTGTAAATACTTGTTTACCGATATTAATAGAACCTTTAATTATTTCTTGAGGTCTATTCAAAATAGTAGTTAGTTCAGCTTGAATTTCCCCTTGAATTCTTTTAATATCTTCTCTTAATTTCACAATATCTCCACTTGATCCTTGCAGTGTTTTTATTGCTTCATCGGCTTTAATTGATAAGTTGTTACTATCTTTGTCTAATACTGTTTTAAATCGATTTAACTCTAATAAATCTTGCTCCATACTCTCTTGGATGCTCTGTACTTGCAATTGTAATTTTCCATATGCACTCATAAAATCTGTTTTTGCTTGCTGATCTTCATTTACATTTCCTGCTAGTTCATAGAGCTTACTATAATAACTATTGAATCTAGTGCTGTATCTCATCATCTCTTGATTTAAGTCAATTAGCTTCGGATTATATTCATCAATCCACTCTCGTACATTCGCCTTTGCAAACTTTTGATGATTCGTTAAGCTACTCATCGCATTTACCTTAATGTCTGGCTGTTGCAAAATAATTAATCCGTATGCTTGAATAAGCGGTGATTGTGATCCTAACATTCTAATTGAATTGGATAATGTATTTGGAGCAATTACATTTTGCGCATATACTGTTTTCACTTCCGTTTGCCCCTCCTTAGCGTAAGCGCTTACAGGAATGAAGCAACTCGTAGATACCGCTGTAACCAATAACCCTGTAATTAAAGTCTTTTTCACTTTAACTCCTCCTATGTATTAGCAACTATTACTATCGCATTTTATTATTCTATTTTCTTGCCCATAATTTGAGATGGTTAAAATAGAGAACGTTCTCAACGTGATCTATGTATGAACCACCTCTCTCGTATTGCTACAGTACTTACTTATCGTCACAAAACATTTCATTATTTTTCATATGTGTTTAGTATGAATAATATTGTATAAATTTTCTATTTCATCGAAATTCCCACATTCACACAGTGAATATATTACATAAAAATATTATTCATTTTAAACTAAACAACATACGTAAATATGAAATTTCATTTTGTTTTCATATAAGTTTTGTACTGTAAGGTCATTTAAACACAGCTGTTTATATATCGTAAAGAAGTATTTTCATTCCCTTTATTTTCAAGCTTTCATGTCCTTATTTCAAAATATAATCCGATTCACTTTATCGATTGAAATATCTACATATCACAACAGAAAACACTACTTTCAAATAACCAATGAAGTTATATTAGTATAATTTTTAACCCCATATGCAATTATGCATAGCATATACACAAAAAGGATAGCTTCATTTTCGCGAAGCTATCCTTAAAAAATTTTCTTATTTTTTCAAATGATATGGAACTGTCGTAATAACAACATTTCTTTTATAAAGTAAATACGCACGTATAAGTAAACTGGATTGATTATGAAGAATGTTATGCCAACCTTTTTTCGGAATGAACTGTGGTATAACGACCGTAACACGGTAATTCGATTCACTTGCCTTATATTGCACTGTATCGATAAACTTCGTTAGCGGCTGAATAATACTTCTATAATGAGAATGTAATGTAACAAGCCTTACTTCAGGTTGCCACTTCTTCCATTTCTCCTCAAATTTCTTTTCCTCTTCTCTGTCAAAAGCAACATATACTGCGATAACTTGATCTGCCGAAAGCGATTTCGCATAGTTCAATGAATTTTCTACTACATGCGTCATACCTGCTACAGGAACGACAATTACATTCCCCTCAATTGGAATAAGAGGCTCGCAAGTTTTTAAACTTAATTGATCACCCACTGCATCATAATGCTTCTTAATTCGATGGAATAAGAAGATAATAACTGGTAAGAAAATAAGAATCGACCAAACTTGTGCAAATTTAGTTAAAAAGAACATGCTCATTACGATAAAACTAATAACTGCACCAATTAAATTAACCGTTAATCTTAAAGCCCATCCTTCAGGCTTTTCGCGAAGCCATTTTAATACCATCCCTGTTTGAGAAAGTGTAAATGGAATAAATACACCTACTGCATATAGTGGAATTAAATGTTCTGTTTGCCCTTGGAAAGCTACAATTAAAATAATCGAAGCAACTCCAAGTATAATAATACCGTTTGAGTAACCTAGGCGGTCTCCTCTAATCGTAAACATTCTCGGTATGAATTTATCTTTTGCAAGGTTAACCGCTAATAAAGGAAATGCAGAATAACCTGTATTAGCAGCAAGAATTAATATTAAAGCTGTTGTACCTTGTATGAAATAGTACATGAAATTACGTCCAAATGTTTGTTCAGCAATTTGAGAAACAACTGTTACTTCTTTACTCGGAGTCACTCCGTAATAATAAGCTAAAAATACAATTCCTGAAAATAACACAGCAAGTAATGCACCCATTGCAAGCAATGTTTTTGCAGCATTGTTTGGCGCAGGATCTTTAAAGTTCGGAATTGCATTTGAAATTGCTTCAACACCTGTTAAAGCAGAACTACCTGATGCAAATGCTCTTAGTAATAAAAATAAACTAATCCCTGCAACTGGTGTACCAATTGGCGCATGTAAAGTGGGTGAAACATGACCAGTTAAAATATTATATATGCCCACACCAATTAATATAAATAGTGCTAAAACGAATAAATAAACAGGATATGCTAAAACGGAAGCTGATTCCGTTACTCCCCTTAAATTTAATATCGTAATTAATATAACAAATATAACCGCAATAATTACGTTGTGTGCATGTAAGCTAGGAAACGCAGACGTAATTGCATCTGTACCAGCAGACACACTTACCGCAACAGTTAAAATATAGTCAACTAATAAAGATCCTCCAGCAATTAAGCCTGGATTCATCCCTAAATTTTCTTTTGATACAACATACGCTCCCCCGCCATGCGGATAAGCAAAAATAATTTGACGATAAGATAAAATAAGGGCTGTCAATAATACTAATACCCCAACAGCGATCGGAATGGAATACCAATAAGCGATCGCTCCAACACCTGCTAAAGCAATTAAAATTTGCTCTGGACCGTAAGCAACTGATGACAATGCGTCAGAAGATAAAATAGCTAAAGCTTTCGTTTTATTAAGCTTTTGTTCTCCAAGCTCCGTTGATTTTAACGGTCTTCCAATTAAAAATCTTTTAATAGATGAAACCAATGCTGTCCACTCTCCAATAATTTTGTACGAACTTTTCTGCTTGTTGCAGCCAGTAAACTATTTACTCAGAAAACAAAAAATGTCTACAAGCCATAGCGAAATAGACTTGTAGACATTATTTTTTTTGTCGCACAAGCTCCACCTTCCTTCTCAATATAACGCTTACGAGGTTAGCTGTCGGATTCGGGCCTATGAGTAGCCCTACCTTTTTTAAGGATTCACCCCATCGGATTATGTACTAATCCGTAAAAACGGGTCCCCCGTACCATGCGGTTTCAGCGATTTAGAAAATTGAAACTGTGGATTATAATACTCCTTTATTTTCAAAAAGTAAACAAAAATTTTTAATAAGAAAAAAATTAAAATGATTGTGCATAATCCACTGAGAAATATACATAATGAATACTAAAAAATCCGCAAAGGAGACCCCTATGTCTAAAGAAAAGAAGCCTATTTTTTCCGATTCATATTTAGATGCAGTAGCAAATGAAATTAATCAGTTATATGGTAAACGTGAACAGGAAATAAATTTGACAGATAGAACGAAAAGAAATAAATAATTTGTCATACAAAAAAATAAAAAAGATAGCAATACACTTATATATTGCTATCTTTTTTATTTTTTCATACATCTAATTCTATTACAGATCTGTTAAAGGTCATCTCTTCATACACCTTTAAATTTTGATATATAGTGCCTAATAATGGTGCCGCTATAGAAAATTGCTCTGCTACATCCAGTAAATATCCTTGCAAGTGCTTCCCTTCAATAAACGAACCCTTCTCCATATCACGTTGCATCGATGACTTCATATCATACGAAATTTTATCAATTGTTTTCATATGTTCCTGGGCAATATTAACCTTTATTGGAGCTCCTAATACTTTCATAATTTGTACAGATTCCTCAAATACATTACGGATAAAATCACGGCCGCCTTCACTTTCACGAATTGGTCCAATTGGTGCACGCATTAACGTTGTCACACCGGACATTACAGTAATAAATAAATATTTATACCACATATCTTGCGTAATATTTTCACTTAAAACAAAACTAGATTTCGTACCTGCAAATGCTTTAGAAATATGCTTTACTCTCTCTGAATTTTGAGACTTAATTTCTCCAAACACAAGTCTGTTGGCAGCGCTAGTTTGTACAATTTCTCCTTGATCGTTTAACGTCGTCTCGATAAAGCATAAACCGCCAAGTACTTTTTCTTCGCCGAATTCTTTTTGTAATAGCGATAAATGAGCGATACCATTTAACAATGGAATGATTACAGTATTTTCGCCAACAAACGGCTTCAAATCTTGAATTGCCTCGTTTAAGTGATACGCTTTTGTTGAAAATAAAATGACATCAAATGGAGAAGTTCTCTCTTCTTTCGTTATTAAATTCGGTTGGAAAGAGAAATCCCCGTTAACACTTCGGATTACAAGTCCTCTTTCCTCTAATTGTTTTTTCCGTTTACTACGAACAAGAAATGTAACATCTTCTCCCTTTTCGACTAATCTGCCACCAAAAAATCCTCCGACTCCACCAGCGCCTAATACTAAAATCCGCATACAGCATCCCCCTTTTCAAAATACAATTTTATAACTTTTAGTATACATAACATTATACATGTCCTCTGCTAAATAAGCTGAATTTTCACTCTCAATCGAGTATAAAACAGTGGTTATTTTCAAATAAATTTGGGCATGTTGTTTCTATAGCATATATGGAAAGGAAACAATGTAGATGGAGGCAATACAAGCAATTGAGGAAAAAGATGTAGCAACAGCTATATTTCAATTTATATTCCCGTTTTCGTTTAAAGCTGGATATGAACAAAATATGTTCCCTTTCTTACAAAAAAACGATTTCCGTCCTTTTCGGCTCGATCATCTCTATGATGAAAATACATATTATGGGGAGTTTAAAGTTTCACATCAAAATATGGAAGCATACTATCTTTCATTTACAAATAAAATTCTCTTTCCTCACTCAGAGCATCAAAAGGGCTTGCAACGTTATTCAAAGGACCTTAACTTAACTGGACATTTAACAACAAACCTTATTTCAATCCCATTCAAGATACACTCTATTGATGTAACACTTTGTCCTTATGAACTTGGCTTCTTAACAATTCGAACAGAAGTAAACACTGCTCCAAGCATGACTTTATCTGAAGCAATCGAATTCGCTGCTCGCTTCCGTGTACTTGAAACTAAAAATGATACAAATGAGACTATTTGTATTGGATGTAACGGAAAAAAGTATTCCCAAGTTGAAAAATTCATTTTTGGTTATTTATTTCATGGCGTAACTGATTTCTTTGAAAAGAAGAGATTAAGAAGTTCATACTTTCAAACCTTCCCTTTCTTCGAAGACCAAAGAATGTACGTCCAAACTTTATTGTCACTAAAAGAAGGTATGGAACTTAATGAAGTGGATGTTTATCGTACTTCTAGTCTTTCCGGATTAACAAGTGATGGTAAGCCATATGTGAGTGCAAATAACCTTCCTTACATTCATGACTATTTAAAAAAACACGCTTACCAGAGATGGGCTCCAAATCGTTATTTCATAATGGAAGAACATATTTTTACATGTGTAACAAATGAAGGAGAACGCGAAATCGCTAAACTTGCTAGTCAAATGTACGGAGAATTTTATTACGCTTTATTATTAAACCTATTCCATAAAATTGTTTTATTAAAAATGGCAAACGCCTATGCTGAGCTAAACATTGAACAAGATACTAATGAAATAGAGAAATTAATTTATTCGATCAATTCGTTCACTGCTAATTATTTTTCTTTAGAATTAGTATCCCAATCACAAAGTGAAGATATTTTCTTTCGTTTAAGAAAACTTTTTAATATTGAGGTTCTATACTCGAACGCGAAACAAAATCTTGATAGTTTGTTTAAATATCAAGAAAATGTCGCCTCTAAAAAAGATAGCCTCTTATTATTAATTTTAACGCTCTACTCTGTAGTGGGCCAAATGTTAGGGTTTACTATGATTGACCTTTTAAGAAACACCGATTCAAACAAAATATCGTCACCTCTTGAATTTTTCGCTCTATTAATTGCGATTAGCGGCATTGTCATTTCACTTATTTTAGGAGCTCAAAGTTTATACCAATGGGGTTTACAGCATAAACGAAGAAAAGCTTGGGTAAAACAAACTGTACTTTCTGCCGTTAAAGAGAAAGAAGATAAAAATTAAAGAAGGTTATTTTCAAATTCTTGGCGCGCTGCAGTAAGTGAAATCTTTATCAGCGATTTTCCGATTATATCGGCGCAACTCGAAATATATCAGCGATTTTTAAGATATATCAGCGCAACTCAAAATATATCAGCGATTTTTAAGATATATCAGCGCAACTCAAAATATATCAGCGATTTTTTTAATATATCGACTTACCGACAAAAACCGACAAATGACAGAACCGTATAATAAAAAAAGGGTGCTCCAAAATTAAACTTGGAGTACCCCTTTTACTATAAGAATTCAGTTTACTTCCCTGCTTCGATTTGCTCTAATGCAGCAGCTACTTGCTCTTCCGTTAATTCATGTTGTATTACGTAGCGGTTACGTGGACTTACACGACATTCATTAGAACATGCACGTAAATATTTCGCTTCGTTTTCTTCAGAACATAAAATTTTCTTATTACATTCTGGATTTGAACAGTTTACATAGCGCTCACAAGGTTCACCTGTAAAGTGGTCTTTACCAACGATAACATGTTCTTTTTGGTTTACTGGTACAGCGATACGCTCATCGAACACGTAACATTGTCCATCCCAAAGCTCACCTTGTACTTCTGGGTCTTTTCCGTACGTTACAATTCCGCCGTGAAGCTGACTTACATCTTCATAGCCTTCACGAACTAACCAACCAGAAAACTTCTCACAACGAATTCCGCCTGTACAATAAGTTAAAATCTTTTTACCTTCAAGTACTTCTTTGTTTTCACGAATCCAATCTGGTAATTCACGGAAGGATTCGATATCAGGTTTAATCGCACCTTTGAAGTGACCTAAATCAAATTCATAATCATTTCGTGCATCAATGATAACTGTATCTTCTTGTTTCATTGCTTCATAAAAATCTTTTGGCTCTAAATACTTCCCAGTTATTTCGTGCGGGTTAATGTCATCTTCTAGACGAAGTGTAACTAACTCTGGACGAGGACGCACGTGCATTTTCTTGAATGCATGACCATCAGCTTCATCTATTTTAAATACGATACCGTCAAAACGTGGATCATTGTTCATTGCTTCCATGTATTTCTCTGTTTGCTCTACAGTTCCAGAACAAGTTCCGTTAATACCTTCTTTTGCTACAAGAATTCTTCCTTTTAATTCAAGTGAATTACAAAATGCTAAATGCTCTGCCGCGAATTCTTCTGGGTTTTCAATTGTTGTGTACATGTAATATAGTAATACTCTGTATGGTTTTGTAGTTGCCAATGTATTTCTACCACCTATCTAATTTTTTAAATCATGTATAAGTTAACGTTCATATCAAAACATATATAATAAGAAAATGAATCCCATTTTCTTTTCTTTATACTATTTTCTATCAGTTAACAAAAATAAAAAACAAGATTACACACCAAAACACTATGGTTATGTTGTAATCCCAATATATTATATATCATACAAATGCAATTCCATCAATTAATATGCTGTATTATCAGCTTTATGTTCACATAAATTTCAAAAACAGCCCTTTAATTCACTATGTTTCCCCACGTCATCACACCATAAACTCCCAATTCATTTTACGTTATCACACCATCCATTGCATAAAGGCATATAATTTGCATTAAGGAAACTTTCGTGTTCAAATGAAATTACCATATAATATATTTAAATGTATTGAAATAATGAGTAAGAATAAATACAATAATTTCATCAAGTTAACATTTTAAAGGGGAAAACTACTATGAATAAAGATATAACAAAAGATGAACATCTCCCTTCTGAAAGTACAACTGTACAATCAGCTCACTTAGCTTTAAGTGGAGAAACAAAAGGCTGGAAAAGACTGTTACCATTTTTAGGACCCGCTTTTATCGCGTCCGTTGCTTATATTGATCCTGGCAACTTTGCTACAAATATCGCAGCTGGTTCACAATATGGATATTTACTATTATGGGTTATACTCGCTTCTAACTTAATGGCTGTATTAATCCAAACTTTATCAGCTAAATTAGGAATTGCTACAGGAAACAATTTACCCGAAATAGCTCGTGAAAACTTTCCAAAGCCTGTGTCTATCGGCTTATGGATACAAGGTGAACTAGTTATTATGGCTACAGATTTAGCGGAATTTATTGGAGCTGCTTTGGGGCTTTACTTACTATTTGGAATCCCGATGCTACCTGCCGCTTTAATTACTGCAGCCGGATCATTTATTATTCTTGAGTTTCAACGTAGAGGATTTCGTCCACTAGAAGCTATTATTACAGGAATGATTTTCATTGTAGTAATTGCTTTTGGGATTCAAGTTTTTTATGCAAAACCAGAATTAAGTCCCCTTCTTTCAGGACTATTTATTCCAAAATTCCAAGGTGTAGACAGTATATTACTTGCAGCAGGGATTTTAGGTGCAACAGTTATGCCACATGCAATATACTTGCATTCTGCATTAACACAACGCCGCGTGGTCGGAACAACTGACGAACAAAAGAAAAAGATTTTTCGTTTCGAATTTATCGATATTATTATTGCAATGGTTATTGCTGGAGCAATTAATGCAAGTATGTTAATTGTTGCTGCTGCACTATTCTTTAAAAACGGCTTGCACGTTGAAGATTTAGATGTTGCTTACACTCAATTTACCAATTTAGTAGGTCCTGTATCGGCTGCATTATTTGGGATTGGACTTTTATCAGCAGGACTATCTAGCTCTTCTGTCGGTACAATGTCGGGTGATATTATTATGCAAGGTTTCATTCGCATGCATATTCCGTTATACTTACGCCGATTTATTACAATGATTCCACCATTAGTTATTATCGCTTTAGGTGTAAATCCAACTTACGCTCTAGTCATGAGCCAAGTCGTCTTATCATTCGGTATTGCATTTGCGCTAGTACCACTTATTATGTTTACAAGTAACAAAAAGATTATGGGTGCACTCGTTAACCACCGTATAACAACATTTATCGCTTGGATAATTGCAGCACTCGTTATCATTTTAAATATCTTCTTACTGTATCAAACATTTGTAGGATAATGAAAAAGGGTATTCCAATTTTAATTTGGAATACCCTTTTTTCATTATTTGTATTAATCCTATAAAGTCTTTTTAAAATAAATTTTATAATCTATTTCCAGCCAATAACTTCCTTACACCTTGAATAATCTTTATTTTCAGATTAAATTATATAATAACAAATACATTCTATTTTCATGTGAAAAGGAGCGAAAATATGTTTCCTTTATTAAAAACTGAAAGACTCATTTTAAGAGAACTTACCAAAGAAGATGCACCGCGTATACTACAATGCTTTTCTAATACTAATGTACTGCGCTATTATGGCCAAAAACCGTTACAAGATATTGATCAAGTGAAGCAAATCATTCATAATTTTAAGTTGAGTTACAATGCAAGAAGCGGTATAAAATGGGGAATCGAATTAAAAGACACGAAAGAACTCATTGGTACCATTGGTTTTCACGATTGGTCTTCTGAGCATAAACGAGCCAATATAAGTTATGCCTTTTTGCCTGAACACTGGGGAAAAGGATATGCGACTGAAGCTGTTTCTGAGATTATATCATACGGTTTCCATACGATTCATTTAAAGCGGATTGGAGCAATTGTATTTCTTGAAAATGAAGCTTCCAATCAAGTACTATTAAAATTAGGCTTTGAAAAAGAAGGCGTTCTAAAAAATTATATGTATCAAGATGATGTCCCATATGATACGAATTTTTACGCTTTATTGAAATCGGTTTAATAGAATTCATGTGTAAAAAACCTTACTTTTAAAAAGTAAGGTTTTTTGTATTTATTCATTAGCAATATAAGCATTCTTATAAGTATAAATACCACCAAATTGATGCTTTTCAATTCCTTTTACATAATCCTTTTGTACATATGCTGAGCCAATATGATAAAGCGGCGCTACCGCAGCATCTTCTAATAATACCTGCTCGGCTTCTCGCAACGCTTCCCATCGGTTTTCCGTATCTAGTACAAAATCCGTTTTCGCTTTCTTTATTAATTCAT
The DNA here is from genome assembly GCF_040460035.1 of Bacillus cereus group sp. MG1. NCBI lineage: Bacteria > Bacillati > Bacillota > Bacilli > Caryophanales > Bacillaceae > Bacillus > Bacillus cereus group sp. MG1. The sequence goes on from NZ_JARVGY010000001.1 coordinate 721,044, forward strand.
CGTAATGAACATTAGAATAATTCATTTTATTATTCGGATTCCCTGTCGTAAATAACTCTAAATAACTAATTGGGTCTTTATAGTCAGGTCCCCAATTTGCCATAGTTATATCGTAATCACCTGTTTGTTCTAACTGTAATTTTTGCTTAAATGGCTGTTGTTTAATTTGTATCGCGATTCCTTGCAAATTCTTTTCTAAATCACCTTTTATATATTCTGCCATCCGTTTTGCATTATCTTGTTCAAACGTTAAAAACTCGAGGTTTACTTGCTCTACTTCAAGCTCTTTTTTCGCTTCTTTCCAAATCTTTTGCGCATTTTGCAAATCATATGAAGAAAGATCTCCGTTTTCTTTTCTAAAATCTTTACCGGTCACTTCATTTACATGACCAACTGGTACAAGCCCGCTTGCAGGTTTTGCTCCGTTATTAATAAAGTGAGCAACAAAATCATCTTTATTTAACGCTAATGAAATAGATTGACGCACCTTTTTATTTGCTAACGCGGTATTTTTTTCATTAAAACGAAGCATGGCAATTCCAGGATCACTCGACATATGTAATTCCTTATTCCCTCTATACTTGTCTACAATTTGCGAATTAATAGGTACTCGATCCAAATCTCCGGCTTCATATAAATTTACAGCTGTCATTGTATCCTTTACGATATGAAAGTTTATTTCGTCTAATTTCACTTTCTTTTGATCCCAATATGTAGCATTCTTCTTTAATTGAAACTCTTGTTCATGCTTCCATTTTTCTAATACAAATGGCCCGTTATATATGAGATTACTAGGTTCCAATGCATAATTGTTTCCTTGTTCTTTCAAAAATGATTCATGCTGTGGTAAGTATATAGGTAGTGCTAACAACTGTAAAAAATACGGAACCGGCTGTTCGAGTTCAACTTCTAACGTATAATTATTTATTGCTTTAACCCCAAGTGCATCAAGAGGCATTGTTCCCTTATTGATCTCTTTCGCATTTTTCACATAAAAGAGCAACGATTTTGCTATGGCTGGAGTAGACTGATCTTGATCATTTAATACATATAACCCCTCAAATATATTCTGCATAACGTGGGCTGATGTACCATCCATTGTTTTCGCAGTGTCCAGAGAAGGAATTTCTTCTGATACTGTTACATTTAACACTTGTTTTTTAACCTCTGTATCACTTTTATTCGCTTTATTATTACAAGCTGTTAATAATAAAAATGTAACAAGTGCCATTACCATTAAATGGCTCTTTTTTCGCTTCATGAGTTGTTCTCCTTAAATATAAAATATTATAAAGCGTAATATATTATAGCAGAAATACTAACAGAAAGATGCGACATTCTTTTGAATATTTATTCGTTCAAGAAAAAAGCTATCCTTTAAAAGGATAGCTTTTTCAACTGCCACATAATTATCTATCTTTGCAAACCTCGTTTATAACGACTTGCTTCAAATATAATACGCTCTTCATCTAACGTTTTACATTCGCCATTCCAAACGACATGTTTTCCGTTAATAATTACATCGCTTATATCTTTTCCACTAGCAGCATATACAAGGTGTGATAACACTTCATCCGCTGGTTGTAAATGAGGCTTATTAGACGGATCAATTGTAATGAAATCAGCACATTTTCCAATCTCAAGTGATCCTGTTTGTTTCATCCCGATTACTTCAGCAGCTCCTTTTGTCGCAAGTGTAAGAGCTGTTTCAACTGGTAAAGCTGTTGCATCTTGGTGAATACCTTTTTGTAGTAAAGTCGCTATGCGCATTTCTTCAAACATATCTAAATTATTGTTAGATGCAACACTATCTGTTGCAATTCCTACTTTTATTCCTGCTTCTAGCATCGCTTTTACATTCGCTATACCAGAACCTAGTTTTAAATTACTATTCGGATTATGAGCTACTCGAACGTCATTTTCTGCTAAAAATGCACGCTCATCTTCATTTAATACTACACCGTGTGCAATAACTGTTGGGCGTTTAAACAATCCGCAGCTCGCTGCATATTCTACTGGACGTTTTCCATATTGTGCTTCAATATCACGTACTTCACGCTCTGTTTCAGAAAGATGGATATGAACCATCGTTTGATTCTCTACTGCAATCCGTGCGCACTCTTCTAACAATTCTGTACTACATGTATATGGACTATGTGGTGCAACCATCGTAGTTAACATGCCACTTTCGTTATAGTAACGCTTCACATATTTCTCAGCTTCTTCAATCGCTTTCTTTTCATCGTCTTTCGTTCCGAAGCTAAATAAAGTCCTTGAAACAGCAGCTCGCATCCCGCTCCTTGATACCGTTTCCATAATTGCGTCTTGATCTACTCCAATTGGATTAAACATGTCAGAGAATGATGTTGTACCACTTTTCACCATCTCAAGTAATCCTAATTCCGTACTAGCGACCGCAATTTGGGGAGTAAATTGACTTTCCAGTGGCCAAATTCTCGTCTCAAGCCACGGCTGTAATAACATATCATCGCCAATACCTCTTAGGAGACTCATTACAACGTGTGTATGTGTATTTACAAGCCCTGGTAAAACCCACTTTCCTTTCATATCAATTACTTCATCTACTTCAAAATCATTAGCGAATTCTCCGCTCTTTACATCTATAATTTGATCATTTTCTACAATGATATATCCATTTTCTATCACTTCGTTTTGTTCATTCATCGTTACAATTGTAGCGTTTACATAAGTTGTTTTCAAAAGTATTTCCCCTTTCAACTCTATGAAGTTCCCTTTAATAAGTTACCACCATTATAGTAACTTATTAAAGATTAAGAGTCAAAAGATAATTTGAATTCTTTCGTTACTTTTTCCTTCAAAATGCTATATTGTTTTTCATTTGTATCTGCAAATGCTTCTTTCCGATTTGATTCCACATCCATATAATTCAATTTCCCATTGAATTGAGTCTCTGTAAAATCAAATCTCTGCCCATCTATAAAGTTATAAAAGTGCCATACCTCTCTTACTTTTGTCTTTTTAATTTCTCCTCCATATATGTCTTGAACGACTAGAGCCGTTACACCACACTGTCCCTTTGCTGGGTTTTCAATTGTCCACTTTGAACTCGTTTCAATCGACCACGATTTTATTAGTGCTTCATATATTCTTTTTTCCTTTACATCATCCATTCTAATCTTCCCCTACTATTAATAGTTTTACACATCATATTTCAAAAGAGGCAGTACACGACCCTTAAAGACAGTTGATGGTGTCTCTCCTATTAACTGTGCCCCCATTTTCAAGTAATATCCTTTTGCATTCGGATCACTATCAATCGTAAAACTTTTTAATCCTAGTTCATTGGCTTTTTCTATTACGTACTCCCAAAGTATTTTCCCGTAACCTTTTCCTTTGTAATCAGGATGAATGTACAAGAAATCGAGAGCTTTATCATTACGTAAAAATGAGAAAAAACCAATCTTCGCATTATCGTTTTCTAAAACATATACAAAATTATTTTTTATGTATTCTTCTGTAATTGTTAAATCTTCCTTACAAGCAAGTATGAATTCTTCACTATAATCCCACGTTGCTTTTGATTGTAGTGCGAATTCACTTAATTCATTTGCTTCACTTAATAACGCTTCTCTTATCTTCATGATTCTTTCTCCTCACCTTCGATATGTAAACTACTAAATTGATTCGGAAAGCACTTCAAAAAACCTTTTTTTCATAAATTAGAGGTTATTTTTATAAATCTTTATTATAACCAGTACAATTTTTTTAAAGAAAAAGAACACCATCCCTAAAAGTTGGTGTTCTCTTTTTCTAAAATTTAATCTTCAAACTCACTCATTCGTTTTACTATTTCGTACGATACAAACCTATACAGTTTCTACTACCGCTTCAACCATTGTTCCATTTTTAGCATAATTCGTATGCCAAGAAAAAGCTTTTTCTAAAATATGAGGAGTTTGTCCACCTCTTGTTTTTGCTTCTTCGTAATAAGCACGTAGTTGATCACGATACATTGGATGTGCGCAATTCTCAATAATAAGTTCCACTCTTTCTCTTGGCGCAAGTCCCCTTAAGTCGGCATACCCCTGTTCAGTAACAATAACATCTACATCATGTTCAGTATGGTCTACATGAGAAACGAAAGGAACAATACTTGAAATGTTACCACCTTTCGCAATCGATTTAGTAACAAAGATAGCTAGGCGTGCATTTCTTGCAAAATCACCAGACCCACCAATTCCATTCATCATTTTTGTACCTAAAACGTGAGTAGAGTTAACATTTCCGTATATATCTAATTCTAATGCAGTATTAATTGAGATTAATCCAAGGCGACGAATGATTTCAGGATGATTGGAAATCTCTTGCGGACGCATCATTAATTTGTCACGATATTTTTCAAAGTTAGAAAATACTTGTTGCATTTTCTCTTCAGAAAGCGTGATAGAACAACAAGAAGCAAAATTGACTTTTCCAGCATCCATAAGATCAAAAACTGCATCTTGTAAAACTTCAGAATACACTTCTAAATCTTCAAATTCTGAATCTAACATTCCATGCAATACTGCGTTAGCAACTGAACCAATTCCTGATTGTAACGGCGCTAAACGATTTGTTAATCGCCCTATTTTAACTTCTTCTCGAAGGAATTCTATTAAATGCTGTGCCATAATGACCGTTTCTTCATCCGGAGGAACAATTGTCGATGGCGAATCCAATTGATTCGTAAACACAATTCCCTTTACTTTTTCAGGATCAATTGGAATACCGATTGTTCCAATTCGGTCATCTGTTTTCACAAGCGGAATTGGAAGCCTCTCCCCTTGTTTACCTGGTTCATATAGATCATGTAGTCCCTCTAATTGCGTGGATTGAGCCATATTCATTTCAATAATAATAGACTTAGCATTTAAGGAAAACGCTAAGGAATTTCCAATTGAAGTGGTTGGAATAATCATTCCGTCCTCTGTAATCGCAACCGCTTCCAAAATAGCGAAATCTATATCCAGAACGTCAGCGCGGAGTAACTCTGCTGTATGAGATAAGTGTTGATCCACAAATAAAAAGTCTCCGTTATTAATTCCTTTTCGCATCGTCGCGTCAGCTTGGAAAGGTAATCTTTTCCCTAAAATTCCTGCCTCAGCAAATAATTTGTCTACATCCGAGCCTAAAGAAGCCCCAGTATAAACATTTACTTTAAAAGATTCATCATTCTTAACTCGGTTTACAAGCGCAAATGGGACTGCTTTTACATCACCTGCACGTGTAAACCCACTTAAGCCTAAAGTCATTCCACTTTGAATCCAGGAAGCTGCTTCTTCAGGTGTAACTACCCGATCTTTTAGACGTTGATCTCTGATTCTATCTAAATTATTCTCCATATGTAATCCCTCTCTCATTGAATATTCATAATTATTTTACACATTTACACTATCAAAATAGGGATTTTAGTATACAATGCCGAAAATTCAGACAGAACAGCAAATTTAGGTTCTAAAGCAGAAAAATTTAGAATCCTAGAAGCTTACGGAAATAACTAGCGTATGATTGACTAACTGGTACTCTCTCACCATTATCCATCGAAAGTACAAAAGTAGAATGGGTATCAGGATAAATCGCTTTAATATGATTAACATTTACAATAAATGAACGGTGACATCTAATAAATGAATCTTTAGGAAGCAAGTATTCGAATTCTTGCAGAGAGTATTTATGTGTTCCTGATAACTCTTCTGAATTCACGTACGTCTTTTTATCTTTAGCCTCTAAATACATAACCTTTGAAAAAGGAACCGGAATCCAGCCATCTGTTGTTTTTAAAGTAACGACTGACTTTCCATCCGTTAAAGCTGGATAAATTGCCGTTACGCACCCTTCAAGCTTTCCATTGTTTGAAAATGGTACAGCCATTCCATGATAAGGAATACCAAAAACATCCCGATTCATAAACTCAGATGTTTTTTGATTCATCACCATCGCTTTATGAGCAATCGTTCCTTCCTTTATAGAATCCCCAGCGCTAATCTTTAAATCAATTCGTTTACTTGGCCGATAGTAAATATATTCTTTCGTATTCGAAACAGCAATTGAAATTTCATCTGAAAATAATTCACCAACAACATCTAGTAATAAACCTAATGTTCTATCTTCCATTCTATTAACACCTCATTCACTATTATACTACTATTATGAACGAGCATCTGTTGCTTTATAAAAAGTTTGATTTTAAATTATTTTTAAAATTAGTTTTATTCACTATTACTTCGTTACTACAAAAAGCCTCACTTCAGAAAAGTGAGGTTTCCTCTCATACAATATTTCTTTATTTTTTAACGACTATAGAATAAGATTTATTTTTTATTAAGTAAAGTGAATTTAAGAATTTATTGCCCGTATTTCTGTAAAATAAATAATCCCAAACTACAAACAGTTTGGGATTATCTTTCTCATTTATTATGCGCATCTAACCAAGAAATTAAATCTTTAAATACTTCATCCTTATTTACTTCATGAAACATTTCATGTCTACCATTTTCATATAAACGTAGTGTCACGTCTTTCACACCACATTTTTTATAGTTTTCATATACTTCTTTTACACCTTTCCCCATATCGCCAACAGGATCACGATCACCAGAAAATATATGTATTGGAAGATTCTTTGGCGTCTTCTTGTATTCTTCTAGTTTATTTACTTCTAATACACCAGAAAATAATTCTCGGTAAAAACTCGTCGTACAAATGAAACCACATAACGGATCCGCAATATATTTATCAACTTGATTATTATCTGAAGATAACCAATCAAATTTTGTACGATTTGGCTTAAAGTTCGAATTGAAGTTTCCGAAAGATAAAAAGTTTAGCATTGGACTTTTCGTTTTTGCACCACGCAATTTCATTTCGATTGTTGCTACTTTATGACCAATAGCTCCTAAAAGCCCTGGATTTCCACCTGTTCCTGAAATCAGAAATCCATCATATAATTCGCCTCTAAGTTGCACAGCACGTCTTGATAAAAAAGAACCCATACTATGGCCAAGTAAAAATAACGGGCATGTCTGCTCTTTTCTTACCGTTTCTGATACAAAAATAACATCAGACACAGCCTCATTCCAACCTACATTTGGTTTAAAATGACCATAATCTTCTTCTCTTTTCACTGTTTTCCCATGACCTTTATGATCATGTGCATAAACACCATACCCTGCTTCTAATAACGCAGCAATAAAGTCTGTATAAACACCTGCATGTTCTGTCATACCATGTGCAATTTGAATAATCCCTTTCGGTTTACCTTCTGGCAACCACTTGCGTAAATAAATTTCTGATCCATCCAATGCCGTAACGAAACTTTCCTGTACGTTCATTTCGTCAGCTCCCAACTCTATTATGTATCTTTAAAAATGAATATCGATTCATTTTTCTTACTATGTATTATATGCAATTGCCTTCATTATGACAAATGACTCCCTTTTCCAATTAGCTCAATAACTATTATGTTGACGAATCGAAAATAAAATTATATAGTTACTTACATAAAGTAACTATATAATTTTTAGGAGGTTTCTACTATTATGATGCCATCATTATTTTTAGCACATGGTTCGCCTATGCTCGCTATTCAAGATACAGACTATACACGATTTTTAAAAACACTTGGAGAAACATATAAACCGAAAGCAATTGTCATTTTCACTGCTCACTGGGAAAGTGAAGTATTAACGATTTCCTCATCAGATAACGAGTATGAAACAATTTATGATTTTGGAGGTTTTCCCCCTGAGTTATACGAAATCAAATATCGTGCGAAAGGCTCTTCTAGCATTGCATCTATGTTAGAAACAAAATTTAAGAACAAAGGTATTTCAGTCCATCATAATATGACGAGAGGTTTAGATCATGGTTCATGGACACTCCTGCACCGCATGTATCCAGAAGCAAATATTCCTGTCGTGCAAATATCAGTCAATCCATTCCTTTCTGCAAAAGAACAATTTGAAATTGGAGAAGCACTTAAAGGACTCGGACAAGAAGATATTTTAGTAATCGGGAGTGGTGTTACCGTCCATAACTTACGAGCTTTGAAATGGAATCAAACTACACCTGAAAAATGGGCAATTGAATTTGATGATTGGATTATTAAACATATGCAGCATAACGATAAAGATGCATTGTTTAATTGGGAGAAAAATGCTCCTCATGCACAATTAGCAGTACCAAGAGCAGAACATTTTGTTCCTTTATTTATCGCTATGGGAAGTGGTGAAAATAGCGGTGAAGTCATTCACCGTAGTTATGAGCTTGGTACATTAAGCTATCTATGTCTTAAATTTTAAAGAAAAGGATGAAGCAATCATTGCTTCACCCTTTTTTTATTCACTAAGTTAACTAACTTCCAAATGTTGTTTCTCTGATACCTCTTCGTTCTTATTATGAAAATAAACCCAGATACACGCAATAAATAGTAGTGATGATGTAGAGAGGAAAACATATTGGAAGCCTGCATGTGCTGCAATTTGCCCCCCGAGCACTGGACCAATCATATTTCCTAAAAACTGAAATGATTGATTATATCCAAATATCCGTCCCGTAACATGGGTTGGTGTATGTTGTTTTAGTAGAGTTTGTACGGAAGGTAATAATCCTGCTTGTGCGATACCTAATAAAAATCGAAGAATTAATAGGTGCCAAGCTGAGGTTACAAATGCTTGCGGGATAAAAATAATTCCTGCAGCAAATAACGCTACAACTAACGTTTTTTGAGGACCGATATGATCTGATAATCTTCCTAGTCTTGGTGCTGCCAAAATAACGGCTAATCCTGTTGCTGACATAACTGCTCCCGCAATTGTTTCAATATGTGCAGTATGAGGACCTACTAAATTTTTCACGTACAATGTAACAATTGGTTGAACTGACATATTAGCAAGTTGAATAATAAATGTTGTTACAAATAAACTAATAATTAAATGCTTCGCTGGGACCATCGTCCATACTTTTTTCGGCTGTGTTTTTTTTGCTTGAGCAGAGTGATTTTCTTCATGCAAGAAGAAAAAAACGATGAGAAAGGAAAGGAATAAAAAAGCTCCTGTAACAAGAAAGACATGACGCATTCCAATTAACTCAGACAAATATCCACCAAGTAATGGACCAAGTAAAGAACCGCTCACGCCACCAGTTGAAATTGTAGAAATTGCCCAACCTGAATGTTCTTTCGGAGTTTCTGCTGCAATAAATGTCATTGCGGTTGAAAGGAAACCAGATACTGCTCCCATTAAAAATCTTAGTGCGACTAATTGATATACATCCGTTACAAACCCCATAAGCGTCATAATAATCGCCATACCGAGGCTAGCACGAATAAGCATCAGTTTCCGTCCATGTATATCACCAAGCTTTCCCCATATTGGCGATACGATCGCACCCATTAAAAATGTTACACCAAATGCAAGTCCCGACCACTGTGCAATACTTGAAGTGCCAGTTACTCCTAATTCCTCAATATAAAAAGATAAGAAAGGAATTACTAAACTCATACCGGCTGCAGTGGTAAAACAACCTAGCCAACAAATCATTAAATTTCGTTTCCAGCTGGCCATTTTCACACCTTCTTTCTTTAGATACCCATTCTACACCCTTTCTTGTAAAAAGTTTAGTAATTTGCTTTTTATGCAAGATTTACTACAAAACCCGCTATTTTCTAGTAAAAACCACTACATCTCTACATCATTTTCATAATAAAACCAACTCCTCTATATGAAGTTGGTTACTTATTATCTATCGGTATTAAACGAGCATTACAATTTCTCTCGTAAAACTCAATGGGACCTGCTTGTCCAATAATCGCATATTCATATCCATCTTGCTTCATATTATATAAACAATGATACAATAATTCTTTTCCTACACCTTTCACACGATTTTGTTTCGCTATGCCCATTGGACCAAACAATCCTTTCTTTCCTCTCACTACATCGTAACAGGCGAAACCAACTATTACTTCCTCCTGCTGTGCAATATAGATAGGTAACTTTTCATTATATGTCCGATATCCGTAATCAACCGACTGTAACCACCGTTCACCAAATTCAGCCGCCACAAGTCGTGATAACTTATCAAAATCAGAAGGACTAGCTCTTCTTACATGACAAAATAATGTATTATAAATAGATTTAAAACTATTTAAATCAACCGCTAAGTCTCTCGGTGCAGCTGTAATACGTAATATATCTTTTTGCATTTGTGTATGTATAAATTCACCAATATCTGTATCTACACGAAATAATGCATACATAACATGTCCTTCATTGATTACTACTTGCTGAAAGCGTTCCATACGTTTCTTCGCTATTTGTAAAATTTCTATCGCCTTATAAGATAGTTTATATTGTCCTATTTTTTTATACTCTTGATGATGTAAATCGAATCGTTTTCGTAACGAAAGTTTTTCTAAAAAATCTGGACCGACTTTATGAAACAAATACATAAATAACTCAGCGCAAACTCCTGTACCTTCTTTACACATACCTATGAACAGATGGACTGGTTGAATTATGTTATACTCACTCTCTTCTGCTGCAATCTCCAATATTTTATGCACACGTTTTGTAAATTGAAATTCCTCCATATGTGTTTCCACCCTCTACTAATTTACTAACAAACCGTAACCATAAATAATTGAAACAATTACACCTACTACCAATATACCTGGAAGTAAATTTGCCACCTTGATTTTAATAATACTAAGCAAGTTCAATCCAATAGCAGATATCATAATGCCGCCCGTAGCCGTCATCTCCACTATAAATTGGTTCATTAATTCTTCCGGGACAAAACTATTAATTTGTGTTGCAAAAACTGCAATACCACCTTCATATAAAACAACTGGAATCGCCGAAAATACTACGCCAATTCCTAGAGTTGTCGTTAATATAATAGAAATAAATCCATCGATAATTGCCTTGGTAAATAAAATATTATGATTTCCGCGAATCCCACTGTCAAGTGCACCAAGTATCCCCATCGCACCAATTGCAAAAATTAAAGTAGCTGTTACAAAACCTTCTGATATGCTTCCTTTCCCCTTCGATCCAACTTTATTTTCTAGCCAATCCCCTAAATTTTTTAACTTTTCTTCTAATTGTAACCACTCTCCAATTACCGTACCAATCACTAAACTCAGTATGACAACAAGAAAGTTTTCACTTTTTAATGCCATTTGAAGCCCAAGCACAGTAACCGCTAAACCGATTGCGTGCATTATCGTCCCTTTCATACTTTCTGGAATCCTACTAAATAATTTACCAAGTAAAGTACCAAATATAATACAAATTCCATTTACAACTGCTCCTAATATAACCATTTCTCATTCTTCACCCTTCGAATTCTTTATTTCTATATTTTGGTTTATACATTGATTTACAGGTTATCTATATGTTAACTTAATATTGAGAATATTAACAAATGTTTTCCACTACATAACCCGCTGTTTTTTTGTAACTTTAATTACCTTTAATAGATTCAGTGTTAATTTAATTGCGGGATAATATTAAAAGGGAAGGTATATATGAAAACTTTACTAAAACGATTTTTGTTAATAGCCTTTTTCATTACACCGATTGTTTTATTAATCAATTACTCTTTTATTTCAAAAGCAAAAGACAAACCCGATTTACAAAACAAATCTAGTAAAACCGCTTCAAAAAGCGAAAAGAAAATAGAAGACCAAGAAATCACACTCACCTTCTCTGGTGATACAATGTTTGATTGGCAATTACGTCCTATAATCGAAAAGAATGGGGCTGATTACCCATTCCAACATGTAAAAGAAGAAATAAAAAAAGCTGATATTTCTTTTGTGAATTTAGAATCGGCATTTACAACGAAAGAAAAGAAAGCACCTGGGCAACTCTTTTGGATTAAAAGTGATCCATCTACACTACAAGCTATTAAAAACACTGGATATGACATCGTAAATATTGGGAATAACCACACACTTGATTATGGGCAAGATGGATTATTAGATACGATTTCTCACGTAGAAAAATTAAAGTTCCCTTACATTGGAGCCGGAAAAAATGCGAAAGATACATATACAGCACGAGAAATGACCGTAAAAGGGAAAAAGTTTAAATTTCTTTCCTTCGTTCGATTTATGCCTGATTCTAATTGGGTAGCTGGTGAGAATAAACCTGGCGTTGCGAATGGCTATGATTTAAATCTTGTAACAAAAACAATTAAAGAACAAAAACAAGATGCAGACTATTTAATCGTCTATATGCATTGGGGCGTTGAAAAATCAAACCGTCCGGTAGAATACCAAAAGCAATATGTACCTAAAATGGTTGAAGCAGGAGCTAACGCGATTGTCGGAAGCCATCCACATTGGTTACAAGGGTTTGAGTATTATAATAAAGTTCCTATCGCTTACTCATTAGGTAACTTTTTATTCCCAAGTTATGTGAATGGAAAAAGCGCCGAAACTGGCGTATTAACTTTAACTTTTAAAGGAAAGGATGTCCAAATGTCATTCAATCCTTATATCATTCGCAACAACCAAGTTTCCCCTGTAAATGAGGAAGAAAAGAAAAAAGCTCTTCAATATTTACAAACAATTTCAACTGATGTAGAAATTGTTGATACAGGGAAAATAAAAAATAAACGAAACTAGACAGCTCAAGATCTATTTCTCTGTAATCTACTTTACAGAATAGGTGATAAACATGCTGAAAAACTTATTAGAAAATGTAAGTTTGTTAGAAAATATTTATAAAATGTCTATAGCCGTTCTACTTTTATGTTCAGTTTTTTCTGTTAGATTTCTAAAAAAAATAAAACGCGAACGAAAACTTACTACCTTTGAATTTACTATGTATGTAATTATTCGCATTGCGATATTTTTTTGGTTAACTAGCTTTATTCTTCTTGAATTTAATGAGTATCTAGTTTAACTATAAAAAAGATAGAACAAGCACTATATTTCTTTGCTTGTATCTATCTTTTTTATTTAGATGCTTATTCTTCCCTTCTATTAAATAAGCAAATCAAACAAAACAGGGTTTTTATTAAGCTCCATAAATTGAATATTATTTTCTTTAAAGCGAGTAATTAATTGCTCATAATCTTCTTTATGTTTTAACTCTACTCCGACTAATGCTGGACCATTTTCCTTATTATGTTTCTTAATATACTCAAAACGAGTAATATCATCTTCTGGCCCCAATCCTTTATCAAGAAATTCTCTTAACGCGCCTGAACGCTGTGGGAATTCAATGATGAAATAATGCTTTAACCCTTCGTAAATGAGAGATCGTTCTTTCATTTCTTGCATTCTATCAATGTCATTATTTCCACCACTTAGCGTACATACAACTGTTTTACCTTTTATTTCATCCCTGTATAAATCAAGTGCTGCAATAGAGAGTGCACCAGCCGGTTCAGCTACAATCGCATTTTTCTTATACAGTTCTAAAATCGTCGTACAAACTTTCCCCTCTGGTACTAAAACGATGTCATCAATTACATCTTTACAAGTTTCAAAAGTTAACTTTCCTACCTTTTTAACCGCTGCCCCATCAACAAAACTATCTATTTTCTCTAATGCGACATTATCATTTTGAAGAAAAGCCTCTTTCATAGAGGCAGCTCCCATCGGTTCTACACCAATAACCTTTGTAGTAGGACTAACACCTTTTACATATGTACCAACACCTGATGCTAATCCACCACCGCCGATTGCCGTAAAGATATAATCAACCGGTTTCTCCATATCATGCATAATTTCAACTGCCACTGTCCCTTGACCAGCAACTACATACGGATCATCAAACGGATGAACAAATGTCATTCTATTTTCTTCACAATAACACTGTGCTTCTTGGAAAGAGCTATCGAATGTATCACCAACTAATACAATCTCTGCGAAATCACCACCGAAAAATTGTACTTGTGATACTTTTTGTTTCGGTGTTGTTGTGGGCATAAATATTTTCGACGGAATCTTCAATAAATTACATGTATAAGCAACTCCTTGCGCATGATTACCAGCACTTGCACAAACAACACCGTTTTGTAACTTTTCTTTCGGTAAACTTTGAATCAAATTGTATGCACCACGAATTTTGAAAGAGCGAATTAATTGTAAATCTTCTCGTTTTACATAAACGTCACAATCATATTTCTCAGATAAAACTGTATCACGTTGTAACGGTGTTTTAATAACGATATCTTTCATGCAATTATGAGCCATTAAGATATCTTCAATTTTCACTCTCTCCTTTACCTTTTGCACCATTATATATCATCCTTATCTCTTTTAAATTGGCTCAATCAAAATGTGGGATTTTCAGAACAGCCCCTGTATTCGCCGATGTTACCATTTGTGCATAACGTCCAAGCCAGCCAGTTTTCACTTTCGGTTCTGGTCGTTTCCATTCTTTTTTACGCTTATCTAATTCTTCATTACTCACTCTTACTTCTAGCAAGCGTTCTTCAACATCAATACATACAATATCCCCTTGTTCAAGAAGTGCGATTGTTCCACCAGCTGCTGCTTCTGGTGAAATATGTCCTACTGAAATTCCACGTGAAGCTCCAGAGAAACGTCCATCCGTTAATAATGCAACCTCAGCACCTAATCCCATTCCAGCAATTGCTGATGTTGGTGCTAACATTTCTGGCATACCAGGGCCACCTCTTGGTCCTTCGTAACGAATGACAACTACATCTCCTTTTTTCACTTTCCCAAGCATAATGCCAGCAAGTGCCTCATCTTGTGAATTAAAAATAACGCAAGGTCCTTCAAAACGCTTTACCTCTGTTGCACCGCTTTTAATAACCGCTCCATCTTTCGCAAGGTTGCCTTTTAATATACGCAATCCTCCTTCCTCACTATGAGGGTTTTCAAGAGAGTGAATAACTTCCTTATCTTTAATCTCTGCCTCAGCAATATTTTCTCTTAATGTTTGCCCAGTAGCAGTTATTCGATCAAGATGAAGTACTCCTTCTTTCCGGCTCATCTCTTTCAAAATTGCACTAATCCCGCCCGCACGATCAATATCTTCCATATGCCAATTGGAAGCAGGGCTTACTTTACATAAATGTGGTACACGTCTTGAAACGGCATCAATACGGTTCATATCGTAATCTAATCCAGCCTCTTGCGCGAGCGCCAATGTATGCAACACTGTATTTGTTGAACCGCCCATCGCCATATCAAGCGCAAACGCATCATCAATTGCTTCTTCCGTTACAATGTCTCTTGGTTTAATATCTCTTTCAATTAAAATTTTCAATTTCTCTGCTGCTTGTTTAATTAACTCTTCACGTCTTGGATCAATTGCTAAAATACTCCCGTTACCAGGAAGAGCTAAACCTAACACTTCACATAAACAATTCATAGAGTTCGCGGTAAACATACCCGAACAAGAGCCACAAGATGGACAGCCATGATCTTCAATATCTTTTAATTCTTCTTCTGAAATTTTCCCAGATTGATAAGCTCCTACTCCTTCAAAAACGGAACTCAGATCAACAACTTCTCCTTTAGATGTTTTTCCTGCTGCCATTGGGCCGCCTGAAACAAACACAGTCGGAATATTAATACGTAGTGCAGCCATCATCATACCTGGTGTAATTTTGTCACAGTTTGGAATACAAATCATGCCGTCAAACCAGTGTGCATTTACAACCGTTTCTACTGAATCTGCAATTATTTCACGACTCGGAAGAGAATAACGCATACCGATATGTCCCATCGCAATACCATCGTCAACTCCAATTGTATTGAATTCGAATGGTACCATACCTGCCGCACGAACTGCCTCTTTTACAAGTTTCCCAAACTCGTTCAAGTGTTTATGCCCTGGAATAATTTCAATAAAAGAATTACAAATCGCTATGAAAGGTTTATCAAAATCTTCATCTTTCAAACCAGTTGCTTTTAATAAACTACGGTGCGGCGCTTTATCAAAACCTTTTTTAATCATGTCACTTCTCATCTTGTCAAATCCCCTCTTACATATTTTTCATTTATACTCTCTTACTCTATTTCTTTACTAATTCTTTCGGTGCATGAATCCAACTCATCATTTCACGAAGCTCTGCTCCCACTTTTTCTAATTGATGATTTTGTTCTGCTTTTTTCATTGCGTTATACGTCGGACGCCCTGCTTGATTTTCTAAAATCCATTTCTTCGCAAATTCACCTTGCTGAATTTCTGTCAGAACACGCTTCATTTCCTTCTTCGTTTCATCTGTAACAATTCTCGATCCTGTTACATAATCTCCAAATTCTGCCGTATCTGAAATAGAATGGCGCATATTCGTTAATCCACCTTCGTACATTAAGTCAACAATTAGCTTTAATTCATGCAAACATTCAAAGTATGCAATTTCAGGACGACATCCACCTTCCGTTAACGTTTCGAACCCGGCCTTCACAAGTGCAGTTACCCCGCCGCAAAGTACAGCTTGCTCACCGAATAAATCCGTTTCGGTTTCTTCTTGGAATGTCGTTTCAATTACACCCGCACGTGTACAACCTACACCTTTTGCATACGCTAATGCTACATGTAGCGCTGTTCCCGTCGCATCTTGATGCACTGCGACTAATGCCGGAACACCATTTCCTTCTTGATATACACGGCGAACGAGATGACCTGGACTTTTTGGCGCAACCATTGCTACATCTACGTAACTTGGCGGATTAATTTGGCCGAAGTGAATGTTAAATCCATGTGAGAAAAGTAACATTTGTCCTTCACGGAGATTCTCTTCTACTTCTGATTTATATACATGTGCTTGCTGTTCATCTGGCAATAACATTTGTACAACTTGTGCGGTTCGAACCGCTTCTGAAACAGACATTACTTCAAATCCATCTACTTTTGCTACTTCATACGATTTACCAGGTCTAACACCAACTACAACTTCCACACCTGAATCACGTAAATTTTGTGCCTGCGCATGCCCTTGAGATCCATAACTAATTACCGCAACTGTTTTCCCTTGTAATAACTCTACATTTGCATCTTTCTCATAATACGTTTTCATACTCCATACACCCCTTATAATTTATTTACTTGCAGTACATCAATTAATTTTTTCAACTGACTAACAAGTAATGTCGCTTCATTTTCAGTACAAACTGCTGTGAGTTTCATTTCAGAAACGCCACTCGTATCTCTTTCGTTTAAATGTAAAGAAGAAATATAATAGCCACGCCGAGCAAAAATTCCACTTATACGTAATAAGACACTTGGCTCGTTATGAATAACGAGTGAAAAAGTATGACTCATTCTTCCCACCTCTTCATAATCATTTCGTTATTCCCTTTGTTTGGCGGAACCATCGGAAATACGTTTTCACCTTCTTCTACACAAAAATCAACTACGACAGGACCTTCGTGAGCAAATGCTTCTAACACCACTTGTTTCGCCTCTGTTGAATTTGTCGCCCTTAATCCCTTCACTCCATAAGCTTCTGCCACTTTCACAAAATCTGGTGAGCCAATTTTTGACTCTGATAAACGATTTTCATAAAACATTTCTTGCCATTGCCTTACCATCCCTAAAAATCTGTTATTTATAATAAATACTTTTACAGGGATGTTATTTTCAGCAATTGTTTGTAGTTCTTGAATGTTCATTTGAAAAGAAGCATCACCTGCAATACAAACGACGAGTTCTTCTTCTTTTGCAAGCTGAGCACCAATTGCCGCTGGGAACCCAAACCCCATTGTTCCTAATCCTCCAGAGGTAAGGAACGTCCGAGGTTTTCTTGCTTTATAGAAGTGAGCAGCCCACATTTGATGCTGTCCTACTTCTGTTGTGACAATCGCTTCACCATTCGTTAATTCACTTACTAAGTTGATCACATGCTGTGGTTTTAACTCAGATTCTTTTTGCTTATAAGAAAGTGGATATTCTTCTTTCCATGCCTTTACTTTCTGAAGCCATTCATCTGTTTGTGTATAAATAGACATATGTAACAACATGTGTAACGCTTTTTTCACATCACCAACAATCGGATGCTCTACAGTTACATTTTTATGAAACTCAGAAGGATCAATATCAATATGTACTTTTTTCGAGTGCGGAGAAAAAAGTTCTAATTTCCCTGTTACACGATCATCGAAGCGAACACCTAATGCAAGTAGTAAATCACATTCTGTTACCGCCATATTAGCAGCGTATGTCCCATGCATACCAAGCATCCCTAGAAACAATGGATCTCCCGGTGGATATGCACCAAGTCCCATTAAAGTTGAAACGACTGGAATACGGTTCTCCCTTGCGAATTCGAAGAGTTCATCGGATCCACCTGAATGAATGACACCTCCTCCAATATAAAGAAGTGGACGCTTTGATTTTGAAATTGCTTTAGCCACCTCTCTAAGTTTCATGCTGTCTGGTACAAGTTCTGGTTTGTACCCCGGAATATCAACTTCTTCATTAAAGAAACTGGTGACTTTTGCATTTTGAACATCTTTTGGAATATCGATTAATACTGGTCCCGGTCGTCCGCTTTTGGCGATGTAAAAAGCTTCTTGCACAATTCGTGATACATGATTTACATCACGAACTTGGTAATTATGCTTCGTAACAGGTACTGTAATTCCGACAACATCCGCTTCTTGAAATCCATCTTTACCAATTAAAGGCGTTGCAACTTGGCCGGTAATGACAACTAAAGGAATCGAATCCATATAAGCGTCTGCTAAGCCCGTAACTAAATTTGTCGCCCCTGGGCCAGAGGTAGCAAAGACTACCCCGACCTTCCCAGAAGCTCTCGCATATCCTTCAGCCGCATGAATGGCAGCTTGTTCATGACGAGTTAAAACATGTTTCAAACCACTTTCGTATAACGCATCGTATACTGGTAAAATCGCTCCGCCTGGATAGCCGAAAACGGTCGTTACACCCAATTTCTTCAAACCTTGAATCACGTGCCCAGCGCCTGTCATTTCTTCACACTGTAACTTCTCATACGCTGTATACTGCTGCTTCATTTCAATTAACTCCTCTCCTTATTTATGCTAAGCTTTCCGTCAGCCCGGGAACACGTACTCCTCTTTCTCTCGTTAATTTTTTAAATTCTTCGGTCAATTGTTTCGTTACACTTCCTGGTTTCCCATCTCCAATTTCTCTCGAATCAACTTTTACAACTGGAATTAACTCCGCTGCTGTTCCTGTTAAAAATACTTCATCCGCTACATATACGTCATGGCGAGTGAATGGTCTTTCCTCACACGGAATACTCAGTCGTTCACATAGCTCGATAACACTATTTCTCGTAATACCTTCTAATGCCCCTAAATAGGATGGCGGGGTTAATACTTTTCCATCTTTCACAACGAAAACATTATCGCCAGAACCTTCACAAACATATCCTTGTTGATTTAACATAAGAGCCTCTAACACTCCTGCTTGTGCCGCCTCAATTTTTACAAGTACGTTATTTAAATAATTCATTGACTTAATACGTGGATCTAACGCGTCTGGCGTATTACGTCTTGATGCAACAGATACAACGCTTAGCCCATTATCATAAAATTCTTGTGGAAATAACTTTAATTGTTCTGCAATGATAATTACGCTCGGCTTCACACAACTTCTCGGATCGAGTCCTAAGTCACCTTTTCCTCTTGAGACAATTAAGCGAATATAAGCATCAGCGTATTCATTTTTTTGGAGTGTATGTAAAACTGCTTCTTCCATTTCTTCTACCGTCATTGGAATTGTTAGTAAAATAGATTTCGCTGATTCATACAATCGTTTCACATGTTCTTTTAAACAAAATACATTTCCTCCGTAACTACGAATCCCTTCAAATACACCGTCTCCGTATAAAAAACCGTGATCATACACTGAAACAACTGCCTTTTCTTTTTCTACAAATTCCCCATTCATGTAAATGTACTGGTTTCCCATCTCACATCGCTCCTCTTTTTTCTCTATTTTTGCAATCTATTTCTACATCGATTGCTGAGATGAGTAATTTTAACAGAATATTCAGTATATAAACCTTAAAAATATACTCGTCTCAACAATCGATTACTTACATACTTGTAGCAATCCATTGCTGAGACGAGGGAATCGTGGTACCACTCAGCTTCCTTATACTTCTCACGAAATATAAGCTCTGCAAGTCCAATTAGACTTTTGTTTTTCTATCGGGAACAACCCCGCTACTTTTTACTAGTTTTCAAAAGTAGTGCTCCAAGGTGATTTTCAATGAGTGAATTGTTACCACCCTCACAGCCTCGGGGCAGCTCTCTGAAACAATCTTTATCATTTACTCTCCTCTTCTACGCATTCTCTTCTTCTATTTTTAAAAATAAAAACTCTCGCCTCAGCAATCAACTACTACAATTTAGTAGCTTTGATTGCTGAGGCGAGAGTTTCGCGTTACCACTCAGCTTCCTTATACTTCTCACGAAATATAAGCTTTGTAGGTCCAATCAGACCTCCGTCCTTTTACCGGAGACGATGCCGCCGCCCTCTACTCAGTTTCCCTTTCGCAAGCGATGCTCCGAGGTGATCTTCAATGATTCGATTGTTACTACCCTCACAGCCTTGGAGTAGCTCTCTGAAACGATCATAATCATCTACTTTCCTCTTCTTTGCATATACAACATATAAAGTTAGAAAATTCTTAATTAACTTTTATTTGTTACACGTATTATAGGACGTTGTTCTTTTCGTTGTCAACATGTTTTCTCAAAAAAATCAAAATTCATTCTATTTATTTTTTCTCAAATCAAAATTGGAATGCATTACTTACATACACTCATATATTACTTAAGTATGTTTGCATTACTACATAAAGAAAAACTTATAAAGTTTATGAGGAGATGAGGAAACTATGTTAAAAGGGAAAGTAGCGTTAGTTACAGGAGCAAGCCGAGGAATTGGACGAGCGATCGCTAAACGTTTAGCAAATGACGGTGCATTGGTTGCTGTTCATTACGGTAATCGAAAAGATGACGCTGAAGAAACTGTTCATGAAATTCGATCAGATGGTGGCCAAGCTTTTTCTATCGGCGCAAATTTAGAATCCTTACACGGTGTAGAAAACCTTTATAACGCTTTAGATACTGAATTACAAAAGCGCACTGGTGAAACACAATTTGATATTTTAATAAACAATGCTGGCATTGGTCCTGGTGCTTTTATTGAAGAAACGACTGAACAATTTTTTGATAGAATGTTTTCAGTAAATGCAAAAGCACCATTCTTTATCATTCAACAAGCACTGCCACGTTTACGTGACAATAGCCGAATTATTAATATTTCATCCGCTGCCACCCGCATTTCTTTACCTGATTTTGTTGCATATAGTATGACGAAAGGCGCTATTAATACAATGACTTTTACGCTAGCAAAACAGCTTGGAGCACGAGGAATAACGGTGAATGCAATACTTCCAGGATTTATTAAAACAGATATGAATGCAGAACTCTTGAGCGACCCGATGATGAAGCAGTACGCTACTACTATTTCCGCTTTCAATCGCTTAGGTGAAGTAGAAGACATTGCCGATACTGCTGCATTCCTTGCTTCTCCAGACAGCCGCTGGGTAACTGGACAATTAATTGATGTGAGCGGAGGATCTTGTTTATAAAAAACATATATTTTCAAATCTTTTTTATTGCGCAATAAAACAATTTATATAATACTATATAAAACATATACATTTAGGAGGATTACAGCAATGTCCGAAAAAACATACGAACTCGCAACCTTCGCAGGCGGTTGCTTTTGGTGCATGGTAAAACCATTTGATGAACTTCCTGGTATTCATAAAGTACTTTCTGGCTATGCAGGAGGTCATGTAGAAAACCCAACATATGAACAAGTAAAAGCTGGAATATCTGGACATTTAGAAGTTGTTCAAATTACATTCGATCCTTCTATTTTTCCTTATCAGAAATTACTAGACTTATATTGGCCACAAATCGATCCAACTGATGATGGCGGACAATTTTTTGACCGTGGTCCATCTTATCGTACCGCTATTTTTTATCATAACGAAACACAAAAAGGGCTTGCTGAAAAATCAAAACAAGCTCTTACAGAAAGCGGTATGTTTAAAGATCCAATCGTGACTGAAATTCGCCCTGCTGCACCTTTTTACGCAGCAGAGGAATACCACCAACATTTCTATAAAAAGAATCCAGAGAAATATGCTACTGAGCAAAAGGAATCTGGTCGTGAAGACTTTATTAAAGAAAATTGGCAAAAAAAATAATAAAAACGCATCGTGCTTTTTTAATACGATGCGTTTTTATTTTTGATAAAAGTACCATACAATGATGAGAACAACCGCTGTTAATGCCCAAAGCGCTACTTCATTTTTCACTCTACTCTTTTTCTTAGTCATTTCATCTCCTCCTAATAGCAATACAACGTATTCAAGATTTCCTCTGTTTCATTGTCCACCTTATATACATAAATACATCCTTACCAATCCTTATAACAAGACCACCAATAATTCCGATTGCAATTGAAATTACTAACATCTGTCCAAAGCTAAAAGAATTTGTGTACGTTATGTAGAGAACGATACATATAAGTAAAACATCCGGTAAAGAAAGCAAAAACTTTTTAAGCATTTCTTTATCTCCTCTATACTTTATTTATATCTTCTACTGTAATTTTGAAATATAGTTTGTTCAAAAATTCCATTTAGACCCTCATTTTATGAAAAATAATAAGAATCCCTTTTCAAAAGAGATTCTTATTCAGTAGATTTAAGTTTAATTATTTTCTACATATCCTATTCCATAATTACTCCTAAAATAGAATAATATTACTAATCATTTATTGTAAATTGACTATTTGCCAGGCAACCGAATGTCGCGCCAGCTACCTACATCGCATTGGCCAAATTCATTATTACCTACCGCGACTACCGTGCCGTCTGATTTTAGTCCGACTGTATGTGCACAACCAGCCGCTATCGCTACAATATCGCGCCAATCGCTTACGTTACATTGACCATACTCATTCCAGCCCACTGCCACCACGGTACCGTCTGATTTTAGTCCAATTGTATGATTCGTACCAACTGCTATTGCTACAATATTTATCCAGCCACTTACATCACACTGGTTATGTTTATCATTCCCCACTGCGACTGCTTCAATATCTCGCCAGCCACTTGCATTACATTCCCCTTCTTTATTCCGGCCCACTGCTACTACCGTGCCATCCGATTTAAGGCCAACAGTATGACAACGCCCCGCCGCTATCATATCTTTGGGCCATCGCTTCACTTTTTCTTTCGATAAAAGGTAATCCATGTTTTACCTCCTTGCATATAAGCAACTGTATCATAATAGATATTTTTATCAAATTTCATTATAAATCTACATTTACAAAGAAAGCTTATTTTACTTCTTCAAAAAATAAAAACCTCCAGTTTAAATACTAGAGGTTTTCTCGTTATTTCTTCAAGCGGTCAATAAAATCGTTCAATTTATCTAGCGATTTCATATTCTGATTGCAAGCTACACCATCTTTGCAAATGTAGTTTCCCTTTTTAACGAAAGTTCCTGGTACATCGCCTTTAATTTCAACTAAAAACATTCCTACTTCTTCATGCCCATGACATAATGAACAAATGCTTTTTTTATTTAAACTTTGGAACGTTCCTTGCAGACCAACAAATTTATTTTTATCATTTTTCGCTATAATAAATTTCCTGCTTGATCCCTTATCAATCCAGCTTAAATAAGATATTTCTTTCATATCCATTTCTTCCATATCAGGAAGTTTTAACTTTTTTGCCTTAGGAAATAACTTTTTTAATGTTTGTGCTGTAACTTCTTGAAACGGAATTACATACGGATTTATTTTCATTAAAAATGACTCTGCATCTTCTCTATTTTGAACTGTTAATACCGTATCAATTAACTCTTTCTGTTCATCCGTTAAATTCTCAAATACATGTATTATCTTTTCAATCGCAAGCGATTTTAACGCTTGAATTACACCTCTATCATTTGCCGTTGCATGCCCGTTTGCTAAAATATAAGCTTGTGATTTTATAAAATTATATTGATCACTTCTAATAAACGCTTCCATCTTTATCACTCCATACAAATTGTTGATCTAGTTTTATTGTATACAATGATTACGTTTTTTGATATGTAAAAGATAACTTAGAAACAAACATTACATATATCACTTATTCTCTACCGCTGCATTTCCTGACAAAAGAAGCCATCATCCGTTTTCCATTCCGCATATAATACGTCTTCAAATTTAGTAATTCCTTTTTGCTTTATTTGTTTATAAAGCCACCCTTCATCAAATCCCGCTTCCCTCAAATTATCCTTAACTACTTTTCCATCACTAATTAATGAAATTGGTAAGTATACAGGCTTATGTTTTAAACTTAAATCATTTACAGTAGGAGATTCGTATTTACTTTTTTTCAAAACGCTTATGTTTCCGTTAGGTTCCAATATCATATATTCAACTTCTCGGATTGAAAATATATCTTTTTGTTGCCTAAGTATTTGTTGTAATTGGTTTATATCCAAATGATTTACGCTTAATTGTTCACGATCAATCTTTCCATTACGAATAATAATTGAAGGATATCCTTCAAAAAACCTTCTTGTCCCTCTTACTTTTTGTGTTATCACTTCAATAGTATAAATTAAAATTACCCAAACAAATACTGAATATAAAATAGACCATACTTTAATTTTAGGATCATATATTGAATTTCCAACGAGCTCACCTAGGACGATTGCAGAAATAAAATCAAAGGGCGTTAGCTGAGATATTTGTGTTTTCCCTAATATTTTTGTAGCAATTAATAGAACAAAAAAACCAATTAAAAGCTCTATCGTTATTTGTCCAATATGATTCATATATGTTCACCTTTCTACTCTTCAAATGTTCTGTATAGCATTTAATAAAAAAACGGCACATTTTTTCTATTATCATGCCCGTTCACACTTCATATATCCAATACATATAAAACAAAAAGAGTCTGATTCAAAGTAATATATGAATCAGACTCTTTTCCTCTTATTTAGAATACACAATCTTTTTAATCGTTTCCCCAGAAAGAAAATATTCTTCTGCAAGTTGATGAATAGCAATCCCACTTTTAAACGCTTCTTTAATTGCTTTATTTCTTTCATCTAATTGTTTTCTTCCGCCAGATCGTGTACCCCATTTATAATGTTTCGTTTCTTGTTTCGGAATGTAAATTGTTTCACCTTGTATATACTTTTGAATTTCAGTAATTAAACTCTCCGGTAAAACAGCATTAGCTTTTACGTATTTCATTTCTGCTCGCCCCTTATTTTTTATGGTTCATTTCAATAAGGTGCAAAGCCAAATATAAAAAATGATACGAGCTCATATAGGCGATTGTATATTACTTGTCTACCTCACGCAAAGTATCGCCATTTCCATACTTGGCTTTGCATGAGACGTTGCAGTGTCTGGCAATTGAATTATAATCGCCATATAAACACCTCCTAATATACCTTTTGCATTTTATTATATGATAAATTCCTTCTCCTTGCATCCACACCCTTCTTAAAGCACGAAATTTTATCTAAGAAGGGCTATCAGTTCGTAACAGTAAATGAATTGCAAAAAAGAGCAAAATAAAAAGGTAGCGTATCTTTGTATGATACGCTACCTTTCTTTTTATATAATGCCAAGTACATTTAAGAATACGATAATAATCGCAATTGGTGCGATATAACGAAGTAAGAATAACCATAATACGAATAGTTTATAACCTTTATTTTTACTTACACCTAGCTCTTTCATTAATACATCTTTCTTCATTTTTAAAGGAACAAAGATAGAAACTAATAATACACCAAGTGGCATTAATACGTTACTTACTGCATAGTCCGCTAAATCAAAGACTGTCTTCCCGAAAATCTTCAGATCACTTAATATACCGAATGATAATGCTGATGGTACCCCAACAACGAAGATTAATAACCCTACGATTAAGGCCATTTTTTCACGTTTCCCTTTACCTTTTGATGTTAACGATGCGACACTAATTTCTAACATCGAAATTGCTGATGTAATCGTAGCGAAGAAGAATAATAATAAGAAAACGATGAAGAATAATTTTCCGAATGCCATTTTACTGAAAATAGCTGGCAATACGATAAATAATAGTCCCGGTCCTTGAGATGGTTCCATTCCAAATGCGAACACAACTGGGAAAATTGCAAGTCCTGCAAGTAATGTAATAACAAGAGTTAAGGCTACGATAGAAAATGCTGAACGTGGTAAGCTTTCTTCTTTCGGTAAGTATGAGCTATACGTTACCATAACGGCTACCCCAACAGATAATGAGAAGAACGATTGCCCCATTGCGTATAAAATAACTTCTGATGTTACATGTGAGAAATCAGGTTGTAAGAAGAAACGAACTCCTTCTCCAGCACCATCTAACGTAAGTGCACGAACGATTAATACAAAGAATAAAACGAATAGTGCTGGCATGAAATATTTATTTACTTTTTCAACACCATTTTGTACACCTTTACTTACGATAAAAATAGTAATAAGGATGAATAATAGCTGTGATCCAACTGCTAAATATGGATTGGAAATGATTTCACCAAACGTAGCTTCGTATGCTCCATTTCCTTCCCATAGTCTACCTGTAATCGCATTCCATAAATATAATAAAATCCAGCCTCCTACAACACTGTAGAAAGAAAGTAATATGAAACATGTTACAATTCCTAATTTACCTAACCAAGGCCATAACGTTTTAGGAGCAATCTCTCTATATGCATCAACAGCCTCTTTTTGTGTACTTCTTCCAATAACAAATTCAGCTAATAATAGCGGTAAACCAATTAATAATGTGAAACCGATGAAAATTAGGAAGAACGCTCCGCCTCCTCCAATGCCGGCCATATATGGGAATTTCCAAATCGCCCCAAGACCAATTGCCGAACCTGCTGCAGCTAATACGAAACCTAATTTCGATGTCCATTGCTGTGAATTCATTTGTTAATCTCCTCTCTATCTCTTTTTCTTTGTTACAATTCGGTATTTATATTGTTCTATCAATACTTTTTTCTAATACGTTCACTTCCTCCCTAATAATAAAAAAACGCCCCTACGTAAATACGTAGGGACGACAAAAATATCGCGGTACCACCCTAGTTGTGAAGAACACTAAGAAACCACCTAAATAAAAACGCCCCTACGCAAAAACGTAGGGACGATAAAATATCGCGGTACCACCCTAGTTATGAAGCCACACCAAAGTTAGGACCTAAATAAAAAACGTCCCTACGTAAATACGTAGGGACGATAAATATCGCGGTACCACCCTAGTTGTGAAAAAATCTTCACCACTTTATTTGATAACGGTATAAACTACCGTCTTTCATTTCCTCAAAATATGAGATTTATGAAAGATGCTCCAGGACGAACTTCATGAATAATCTATATACTGATTCACACCAACCATCAGCTCTCTGAAATAGGGAGATATTCACTACTATACCCTTTCATTGCCCAAATATTATTTTCCGAATTGATTACTATCATTTTTATCACACATTAAAAATAGTGTCAACTTATATTTCGAATTTTTATGTATTACAATCTATTTAAAAATTCGAAATATAAGTTTTAGTTTAGAAAACAAGTAGCTTAGTACATAACGAATTCTAACAGGCAATAGAAAAAGAATTACGTATTATTGATACTTATTCAATAATACAAATCATCTAGAAACATAACCTGTCTCTCTGTATTCATTTTTTAAGAGTTTGATGGATACCAAGAAAATTTCGCATCACTATCCAGTGGTCTATTTTTCGTTTCTTCTTTAATTACACGAAACCATTCATTTAGAATTTGAGTTTTGGGCAATTGAGCAGCAAGGCTATCTTCCCAAATTACATGTGAGAACCAGGCTTTCGTTTCCCATTCAAACTGCAATTGTGCGAACGAAATTATAGGGTGATCAGCTCCACGAAATTGCTCATTTACTGCATTTGAAACTTCTGGAGCTTGCGGTAACAACTCGTTCTGAATTCTATTTCTTATCGTCTCATTTTCTAGCTGATCCCAGAAATACAATTGCCCATTTATTTGATAAAAAATATCAAATGAAGCCTCACCTTTCTTCAAATTCAATAACACGAAGGCACGTTCCACATCATTGTCAGCCGCTTTTACAGCATTAACAATTATATTTTGTGCCATTGATACCCAGTAACTAGTCGCTTCCTCTACCGGTGATTCAACATACAATTCTTCACTTAATTCATGAAGAGTAGCTTCTTGCTCATTTACTTTTTCAACTTTTTTAAAAAACCTATTAAAAAAACCCATAACTTCCCCCTTATTACTATTTTCTATTTCACAAAATAAAAAATAGATTTTTCTTGCTCATCCACATTTACTCCTGGCGCGTATGTATGAACTTGTTGCAACACTTCTTCTATTAGCAACTCTAACTCCTGCACACTTTTTTCTGGATTCCCTATTAATGTGTCCGCCATACGTTCATATAATTTTTCAGGTTTAATAGTCATTCGTTCCACATTATTAGGCATCCATTTAAACGCTGGATGATGTACGTACATTTTATTCAAACCAAATAAAACACCGAATACGTTCCTTTGTACTTCGCAAATAACGTCATAAAGCATAAGCCAATCTTTCCGTTTTAAAAGCGCCTTTCGATTGTGCCAACGATTACTTAACCATAGATTTTCTGAAATCATCAGTTTTGCTAGTTCATCTGGATATGCCGCTACTTTTTCTTTTAATTCATTCGCTTTCCCTTCTCCATACAAACTAACACCATCATGAATGGATGATACAATACATTGTTTTTCATAATTTATATCATATTGATCCACCACATCCGAAATTACTTTCTCTACTGTCTCTGTTAAAAAGTTACTAATCTCTAATTTAATTCCCTCTTTCGTTAAATACGTTTCCGACCATTCTTCTTCCTCATACGGATGATACGATAATATTTTCCCATCAATATGATAAATAGGGGCCCTACGATCCTCATCTTCCGGCGGTGTTGACCATAAAATATGTAATTCTATATCTGAATGTTCATCTTCAAGCTTTCTAGCTACTGAACCCGCTAAAATAATAGCTTCTACTTTCGGATTTTGCCTATAAATCTCTGACATCTCTATCGCTCTCTCTTTTAATCCCATTTCATTTCCCCCTAAAATTGCAGTAATCCCCTATATTTCATTTATCTATTTCGATATTACAGCTTGCATTACCTTTTCAAATTCCTACTTAATCATATTTCTATCCAATAGCGCTGAATAACTTCACCAGTACGAGAAGAAACTACTTCATTTTCTAACACACCTCCAACCTTTTGAATCGTTTTAGCAGAACCGATATTGGATTTATCGCAAGTTATTAATACTTTCTGCAATCCTAATTTTTGCGCTTCAGCTAATGCAAGTTGTAGTTGTTTCGTAGCGTAACCGTGGCGACGTTTATTCGGATGGACACTATATCCAATATGACCGCTTTCCCGTAATAATTCTGGATTTAATCTATGTCTAATATTCAAAAAACCTATAAGTTCCCCTTTTTCAAAACTTAAAAACTGACTAGATGGCACTCGATTAGCTAGTAAATTTTCTCCTAGTTCTTGTTTACTCACTTTTTCAAACCATTCATCAAGAGAATCAAAGTTTTGTAAAGAACTACTTCCATGTGGTTGTTCCCCTGAGTGTAAAAACGCTTGTCTATACGCCGTAATACGCTCACTATATTCATGGATTGGTTTTAATAGTTTCATTGTTCTTCTCCCCCTCTTCATTCCATAAAACAAACACCTTAATAGCAGCTATTCACTATTAAGGTGTTTCTATCCTTTTTATTCAAATAACCCCATGCTCAAATAACGTTCACCTGTATCAGGCGCAATACATAAAACTTTTTTACCAACGCCTAGACGTTTCGCTATCATGATTGCAGCGTAAACAGATGCTCCAGAAGATGGCCCAACTAATAATCCTTCTTGTCTAGCTAAGTTTCTCATTGTCGTTAAAGCCTCTTCGTCTGCAATTTGAATAATTTCGTTATACACTTCTGTATTTAAGTTTTTCGGAATAAATCCTGGGCTTGTTCCTACTAGTTTATGAGGACCTGGTACACCACCGGATA
This sequence comes from Bacillus cereus group sp. MG1, assembly GCF_040460035.1. Taxonomy (NCBI): domain Bacteria; kingdom Bacillati; phylum Bacillota; class Bacilli; order Caryophanales; family Bacillaceae; genus Bacillus; species Bacillus cereus group sp. MG1. The sequence continues at coordinate 751,211 of NZ_JARVGY010000001.1, forward strand.
AAACGGGAGATCCTTTCGGTTCCACTACTGCAATATATAAGTTTGGCAATTTCTCTTTTAACGTTTCACCAGTCCCTGTAATCGTTCCGCCTGTTCCTGCCGTTGCAACAAAAGCATCAAGCTCTCCCTCCATTTGTTCGTAAATTTCAAGTGCAGTCGTATAACGGTGAATATTCGGATTAGCTGGATTTTCAAATTGTTGCGGGATAAAACTATTCGGTATTTGTTTTTGCAGTTCTAACGCCTTCGCAATTGCTCCTGGCATTCTTTGTTCTGCTGGTGTTAAAACTACTTCTGCCCCGTATGCTTTCAATAAATTAATACGCTCTTTTGACATATTGTCTGGCATAATTAAAATCGCTTTATACCCTTTAGCTGCTGCGTTCATCGCTAAACCAATTCCTGTATTCCCGCTTGTCGGTTCAATAATTGTATCCCCTGGTTTAATGAGACCATTTTCTTCTGCAACGTGAAGTAAATTATAAGCAGCACGGTCTTTCACACTACGTGATGGATTAAACATTTCTAGTTTCACATACACGTCCGCTGCGTCTTCCGGAATAAATTTAGATAATCGGACGACAGGTGTATCTCCTATTAATTCTGTTACGTTTTCACATAATTTCATAGTGCATCCCCTATTCTATCGTTTTCTTATCACTTGGTAATAACCATGAAGTAAGTCCAATTAACGGTAAACAACTACATAATATCATAATGAACTGAAGGCTATATATATCAGCTAACTTTCCTAGTACTACAGCACCTAGAGCACCAAGGCCGAACGCAAGACCTACAATTAGACCTGATACCATCCCTACTTTTCCCGGAACAAGCTCTTGCGCGTATACAACAATTACACTAAAACTACTTGAACTAATAAAACCGATACATAAAAATAAAGGTACGACCCACACAAGTGAGACATGTGGTAATAACAGCGCAAGTGGCGCTGAACCTAACATTGAAAATACGATGATGTTTTTCTTACCAAATCGATCTGCTAACGGTCCCCCGAAGAAAGTGCCTAACACACCAGCAATCATAAATGCGAATACGAAATACTGGGCATTTTTTATAGATAAACCATAATGCTCAATTAAGTAAAATTGATAGAAATTCCCGATACCGGCACCGTACCAAGAGCGCACAAAAGTAAGAAAAACAAGAAGTATAATAACAAATTTAATGTGTGTACTTACAATTGCATTTTCCGCCTCAAGCGCAGCTCTCTTCTTCCTTCTTACAGCGCCGGTTGCTAATTCATTTTTGTACCAATTCGATACGAAAATTAATAATGCAATTCCTACTGCTGCAAATGCTGTAAAACCTAATGAACCAATTTGACCGAGTGGAACGAAAATTAGCGCTGTAAAAATAGGAGCTAAAGAATTCCCCGTGTTTCCCCCAACTTGATAAATCGCTTGCGCTAACCCTCGTTTTGCACCTGCCGCCATATACGCAACACGAGCGCCTTCTGGATGAAAGACTGCGGAACCTAAGCCAATAAATAAAACAGAAATAATAACAATAATAAAGTTTGGTGCAAACGCGAGTCCAATCATTCCAAGCATACTTGAAAACATACCGAGTGGTAATAAAAATGGTGACGGCTTCTTATCTGAATACATACCAAACACCGGTTGCATAATCGATGACGTCATATTTAACGCAAACGCAATCCACCCTACTTGCATATAGGATAAATTCATCGTTTTTTCCAAAATAGGAAACAACGCCGGCACAACTGCTTGCATCGAATCATTTAAAAAATGTCCGAAACTAATCGCAAATAATATTCGATATATTGTCGGTGTTTCTACTGTGTTTTTTTGTGAAACTGCCTGCATATGTGAATCGCTCCTTTCTGTACAAAATATATATTTATTACAGTAGGTGTAATAAATTCTGACTTTTGAAACATTTCTATTCTATACTGCTTTCATTTCTTTTTCCAGAAATATAACTTAACTCCCATCATTGACTTGCATCCTTGTAACTTTCAGCAGTAAAACATTATAGAAAAAGGCAACCCAATCACAAACTGGGTTGCCTCTTACATTAAATTGCAAAACGCTTATACTTCTCATAATCGCTCGTCTTACATTCCACTTCTAGTTTCGTACCTTCATTTTCATAACTCGTTGATAAAACGTGCGCATGATTATTGAAATACGAAACTACCTGTCCGTGATCATACGGAATTAACATTTCACATTTCGTATATTCTTTATAAATATGGGAACGAATCATTTCTACAAGCTCTTCAATTCCAACATGTTTCTTCGCAGATAAATACACGCGGTCTTCTTGTACTTTCGGAATTTCAACATCCACCATATCTGATTTGTTATAAGCATAGATCGTTGGAATATTTTCTACTCCAATTTTCTTTAACGTTTCATTTGTAATATCAATTAATTGTTCATAATTTGGATTTGCGTAATCTACGACGTGAATAAGTAAATCTGCTTCCGCTACTTCTTCTAACGTTGAACGGAACGCCTTCACAAGATGATGTGGTAATTTACTTACAAATCCAACTGTATCTGTTAATAAAAATGATTTATTATCTGGCAAATCAATATTTCGTACAGATGTTTCTAACGTCGCAAATAACATATCTTTTTCAAATACTTGTTTTTCTTCTGTACCATTATAAATTTCAAGCATTGCATTCATCGTCGTTGACTTTCCTGCATTCGTATAACCTACTAATGCTACAACAGGTATTTCATTTTTCTTACGTTGCTTTCGCTGCGTTTGACGCTGGGCAACGAGCGCTTCTAAATCTTTATTCAAAACTGAAATTTGTTCTTCAATTTTACGACGGTCTAACTCTAGCTTCTTCTCACCGACACCTTTATTTTTCGTACCAACGCCGCCGCTCTGTCTCCCTAACGATTCACGAAGACCAATTAAACGAGGCATCATGTACTGAAGGTGTGCTACTTCTACTTGCAGCTGTGCTTCTTTCGTTTTCGCACGTTGCGCAAAAATATCTAAAATTAAAATGGTACGATCAATCACCTTACAATCTAAATCCTCTTCTAAATTTCGAATTTGTGAAGGAGATAATTCATCATTAAAGATGACCATATTCGCATCTATTTCTTGTACATACGCTGCTACTTCTTCAATCTTTCCTTTTCCGATATAATGCGATGGATTTACTCGTTGTAAATTTTGCGTTACTTGCCCAATTACCTCTACATCACAAGCTTCCGCAAGATTTGTTAACTCTTCCATCGAATATGCAAAATCATCTTCATTACCTACATTTACTCCAACTAAAACTGCTCTTTGTAATACTTCTTCCATATATTTATTCCTCCATTTCGATTACGTAAAATAAAAAACACAGGTCGCTGCCTGTGTTTTCGTAAACGGATAAGGGTTCACCAAAGAAATAGAAGAAAGCTATGCTTTCATCCTATTTTATAGTCAAAAAGTCCCAAGATCGTATACGTATACACAATAAGCGTTCACCTATACAATCCCATTCTATTTATAAAGGCAAAACAAAAAGAGGGCGTATTCGTCCCTCCCTCTTTTTCACATATAAGCTTAATAAAGGGTTCCTTTAAAATAGGCAGACCAATCCCGTTCACTCTGTACACAGACAGAGCCTTTGAGCGCTATTCAATTATTGGCACAAAGTATTGAGACGTAATCTGATTAAGATCAAAGGAAGCCCCTCCGTTCATTTTAAGTTACATAAAGTGTAGCATAAGTAATTCGCTTTCACAAGGTTTAACAACCTATATCACACTAAAGAAAATCGTTATTTTTTTACTTTAATCGTCATTTTTTGCGAGTTTTTCTCACAATAAAAATAACAAAAGCAATTATCAATTTTAGAAACTTCTCGTATATTATTTTTACAGCACTCGCCAAATTCCTTCATAGTAAGTTAAGTATTATCGTTTTAATACAACAAAAATCTATATTGACATTTTTATAACCTAATATTAGTATCAGGTTATAAAAATAAAAATTAGGAGATGTTCCTATGCATTCTAAATCTCGTATTACTGCAATTGGTACTTATGTTCCAGATCAAATATTGTCTAATAACGATTTAGAAAAGATGGTCCATACGAATGATGAATGGATTGTACAAAGAACAGGAATGAAGGAAAGAAGAATCGCTAGCGAAGAAGAATATTCCTCAAACTTAGCCATTAAAGCAATTAAAAATTTATGTACAACATATAAGAAAAACTTAGAAGATGTCGACTGTATCATTGTCGCTACTACTACTGCTGATTACGTTTTCCCTAGTGTTGCTTGCCAAATACAACAATACTTCAACATACCTCATACACTAGCTTTTGATTTAAATGCAACTTGTGCTGGTTTTACATATGGACTACACGTCGGTAATAGCTTAATCACTTCTGGATCACATGAAAAAATACTTGTCGTAGCGACAGAGACATTATCTAAAGTTACTGATTATACCGATAGAACGACCTGTATTTTATTCGGTGATGGTGCTGGAGCTATTTTATTAGAAAGAGATGAAGACATCCCAAGCTTTATCGCTGCTCACATGGGAACAAACGGTGATGGCGGCATTCATCTATATAGCACAAACTTATCTACTACTATGAATGGCACACCACTGCAAACAAATGAAAAAATCGTTCAAAATGGAAGAGAAGTATATAAATGGGCAACACGAACAGTGCCAAAAGGCATAAAAAATTTATTACATAACGCAAATATGCAAGGGGATGATATAGACTGGTTCATACCCCACAGCGCTAACTTACGAATGATTGAATCTATTTGCGAAAAATCTCAAATTCCAATACAAAAAACATTAACGAGCGTGGAATATATGGGGAATACCTCTTCAGTCACCATTCCACTCGCTCTAGATTTAGCTATAAAAGAAGGAAAGTTAAATAATGGAGACACACTTTTACTATACGGATTCGGTGGTGGTCTTACACATTTAGGGCTTATTGTAGAGTGGAATTTAATTTAAGTGTATAAAAAGAGGCTCTAGTCAGTAACTAGAACCTCTTTTTCATTTAATTTCTTGCCCCTTTTCGAGACCATATCACAACAGGAATAAGTAATAACGCTAACACGCCTCCAGCCAATGACAATGCCGCATAACTTGAATTCGCTACTACCATACCTGACATCGCTCCACCAGAAGCTCCAGCTAGCGCAATAAAAACATCTATTTTCCCTTGTGTTTTAGCACGTGTAGACGGTGTTGTGGAATCAACGATTTGTGCTGTACCACTAATCAATCCGAGGTTCCATCCTAGCCCAAGTAAAGACAGAGCAACGATTAATAGTAATAAAGAATCACTTGGCGCTATCGCAGCTATGACACCCGCTGCAAGTAAAATCACTCCACCAGCTATGCTCATTGTAGTTCGGCCAATTTTATCAATTAACATTCCTGTAACGAGAGATGGAAGGTACATTGCACCTACATGAAAACCTATCACAAGTCCTACTGCACTTAAACCGTGACCGTGGTGTCCCATATGAACTGGCGTCATCGTCATAATCCCAACCATCACGATTTGCGTAAGTATCATTACGATTGCTCCAACTGTAATACCTCGTTTATTTTCTTTCGCTTCGTCTGTTATTGGTTGTCCTTTATATGTATGTTCCTGTTTATATCTTTCTATTATGTTAGCAATAATTAACGGATCTGGACGAAGCATAACAAAAAGAACTAGACCCGCCAGTATAAATGCTGCTGCCGATAGTATGAACGGACCTGCAAGTTTAGGAACTCCAATTGAATGCGCAAAACTACCCATTACTCCTACTAAATTTGGTCCTGCAACTGCACCGAAAGTCGTCATTACCATCGTAATACTAACAGCCGTTGCTCTCTGCTTCTTATCTGCTAAATCTGTACCTGCATAACGAGCTTGTAGATTCGTGGCTGTACCGGCACCATATATGAGTAAAGAAATAAGTAAAAGAATAATGCTATTCGTTAAAGCTGCCATTACAACACCAATTGCTCCAAATCCACCTACTATAAACCCTGTTGCAAGACCTATCCGGCGTCCATATCGTTGCGAAAGCTTCCCTACTATGAAAGCTGCTAATGCTGATCCCAATGTAAACATAGCAGTTGGTAATCCAGCAAATGCATCTGTTCCAAGCATTTGCTGCGCAAGAAGTGCTCCCACTGTAATACCAGCAGCTAGTCCTGCACCGCCAAACATTTGTGAAATGCTGACGATTATTAACGTTCGTTTGTATAGTTTTTGTTGCTCTTCTTCTGTGTACACATGATTATCTATTAAAGCCCCTGCCTTATCTAGCAATTCCCCATCCTCCTTTTAAAATTAATCCCTCTTGTTAATGTACTATGTATAACGTTACATATTCAATGGCATTTTCCATTCATCCCTTTCATTCTAAAAAACTTTCTAATCATACTCGACTTATCCCATGCTATATTAAAAATACTACTATTCACAATATGCAAGGAGAAAACAATGAAAAAACAGGCTAATAGCAGCCTGTTTCCCTTTACACTTCTTCTACTATCCTTCCCCTTCTCTTTTTACTCAAAGCTCTTCCTTCCCAAAACAACAAACTTACGAAAGCACAAATTAAAATAATTGGCACACTTGCTTTATATAAATCTGTAAAACTCATTGCCATCTGATTCTTGGCATAATGATTCACATCATTCGAAAATGTGAGTACCTCTTTCTTTATACTTTCCTCTTGTTTTTCAACTTCTTTTGTTACTTGCCTCATAACTTCTTCTCTTTTTACATCCCTATATTCTACTGGAACTTTTCTTAATATTTCATCCGTCTTGTCGCGAATCAATTCTTCCTTTTTCTCTTTACTTAATCCCATTGTCATTGCATTTTGTTTCTTATTTATATTCGACTCTAAACTTTGATTCTCTATTTTTTCTTTAGTCATTTGTAAAATTTCAGTTTGCTCAGTACTATTCACATGAATATTCCGCACCTTTTCTTCTGCATAATGATATACTTTTTCTTTATTTATAGTTAAATTATGAGTTAAGTTAGAGACAAATATTGCGACCGCCAATACAATTCCAACCTGTCGTAACATTGATACAACACTTTGAGAAGCAGTTAATAATTCTCCTTCAAACGAAGACGCACTTAAAACTGTAATTGGCCCCACTACTAAGCCATATCCGACACCTAATATCATACATGGAATAATAATTTCTATATTTGTTGAATGAACATCAATCATTTGCAACCAATAGTAGGAAAGCCCCATAACAAGAAATCCTGACAAAATAATAGTTACTTTTCCGAGTTTTTTAATTAAAGTTGCTGCAACTGGTGAGACAAAAAATATCATCGCTGAAATAGGTGTCACTAAAAAAGCCGCTTCAATTTCCGTTCGACCTTGTAGTTTCGTCAAGAACGTTGGAAGCAATACAGTAACTCCAATTAAAAATAAATTACTCAATATAACAACGATTGACGCTCCGACAAACATTCGATCTTGAAATAACTTTAAATTCACCATTGGGTTATGAATCTTTCGTTCTACTAAAATAAATAGAATAAGAGAAATAGTGCTAATTGCATAACAAGACAAAGCAATATTACTTTGCCATCCCCATGTATTACCTTTTACTAATATGAGAGTAAATGAAAAAATTGCTGTGCTACTTAATAGTAGTCCTATCCAATCTATTTTTGAGATAATACGTTCTTCATTTTTTATTTGTAGCATGATGCAACATAACACGATTCCTATTATACAAACCGGAACATTAACGAAGAACACCCATCTCCATCCTAAATTTTGCGTAATAATTCCACCTATTACTGGCCCCATAGCAGCTGACAATCCTTGTGTTACTCCTAAAATTGCAAGTGCAACATGCCTTTTAGCTAACGGCATAGCTGATACACCAATTACCATACTTGTTGGAAATAAAATTGCTGCCCCAATACTTTGTATAAAACGAGAAAAAATAAGAAAATCACCTGTATTAGCAAAAGCGCAAAGTACCGATCCACCCCCAAAAATCACCAGACCAAGAATATACATCTTTGCTTTTCCAAAGATATCAGCTATCCGCCCTAACGGAATGGCAAGTACTGCAATCGTCATTGTATAAACATTTAATACCCAAGACATCTTTTCTAATGAAGTATTTACACTCGATTGTATTGCCGGTAAAGCTATATTCATAATTGTCGTATCAATCATACAAAGAAAGATACCTAGACACATTAAAAAGACAATCTTAATACCCTTTGATTGCTCCATCTTTATATACCCCTTTATTTATTGTGAATGCGTTTTTCACTCTTCTGTTTTATTGTTTTCTTTCGCCTCTAACTCTTCTAATTTTTTCTTCAAAGTCTCCACTTGTGCACTATACGATGCAATACCTACATCTAGTGAAATTTCTTCGACGAAAGTAATACCTATTCTCCACTTTTCATATTTCAATCGAAGATCTGCAATGTACGCTTCTTTTCTTTCAATTTCATCTTTAATCCATTTTTTTATTGTTACATCATCACTATAGTTGCCAAAATACATTCTCATTAAAAAATCCGAACGTAAAACATCCTTCTCTATAGGCGTCTGCATGTATTGATAAAATTCTTCACGCCCCTCATCTGTAATAAAGTACATTTTCTTATTCGGTTTTCCCTCTTGCATGACAACCTCTTTTTTTATTTTCCCTTCATTCTCCAATTGCCGTAATGTTGGATAAATCATTCCAAAACTTCCATCAAAAAAATGAGTAAATACGTCTTCAAACACAATTTTAATATCGTAACCAGACAATTCCTTTTCCATTAATAAACCTAAAACAACATCTCTTCCCTTCAAAGTAAAACCCCCACATAGTATATAATCAATAATCATATTAACATTGTTAATATGATTATTGATTATATACCTTATTCTGTTAATTGTAAAATGTTTCTAAATAAAAAAGCCCCATAATTTGGTTTCACCAATTCACAGGGCCATTTTCTTATTTACTCTTTAACACCTACACCTTGCAAAACTTCAATATCCTCTTTCATTTCATAATAATAAGAAGGCAATTCTATACCATGTTCTAAGAAATAATCCTCAATGAATGAAATAATAATTTTTAACGTTTTCACACGAGCATACAATTTATCGTTACTTTCAATAATATGCCACTTTGCATTTGGCTTACTTGTTTTTTCAAACATGTCTTCCATTGCTTCAACATACTCATCCCATTTTTCACGATTACGCCAATCTTCGTCTGTAATTTTCCATCTTTTCAAAGGATTTTTCTCTCTATCTTTAAATCTCTTTAACTGTTCCTCTTTACTTATATGGTAGAAGAACTTCCCTATTATGTAATGGTCATCTGTTAGTAGTTTTTCAAAATCATTAATCTCATCATATGCTCTCATCCACTCTTCCTTTGTAGCAAATCCTTCAACACGCTCAACTAACACACGACCGTACCATGAGCGATCAAAAATGGTGATTTGCCCGTACTGTGGAATTTTGCGCCAGAAACGTTGCAAATAATGGTAACGTTTCTCATGAGGTGCAGGCGCTCCAATTGGATTTACTTGGAACCCACGCGGGTCAAGATGTTCCGTCACCCGCTTAATTGCCCCACCTTTACCAGCCGCATCCCATCCTTCCATAACAAGCATAACCGCGATTTTTTCTTCTTTCAAAATTTGCTGTAATGCTAATAAGCGCCTTTGATATTTTTCTAATTTCTTATTGTACTTAGATTTTGATTCAATTTTTTTCGTTAAGTCTACTTTAGCAAGATGTCCATTTTCCATAAAACAAATCCCCCTTGTTGTATGACAATGTTATTTTAACATATTTTTGGTAATTTTTTCATATCCTAAAAAAACTGTGTAGAAACATCTCTACACAGCTTCCTTCTCTAATTTCACATATATAAGCACATTTAACTACATTAAAATAAATAATTTATACTGAACTCTTAGTATATTCTTTTTATTAAAACGTAAAAATAGTCCTTTTAAAAAGGGCAGCAATCTAAGTATAGAAAAACAAATTTATTCTTTTTTACTACATACGTAATTATGCCGGCTATAAGAGTATTGAATAAGATATTGATTCACTACTCTTATAGCCACTTTACATTATATGGTATATTTACTCGTAAAAAGAAGATAATAACAAGTAAATCCATTAAAGAATGGGAGCTCTAAAAAAATGAAACGAAAAATATTAACTCTCTTTACACTTTTATGCTTAGCACTACCAATACAAGCTAGTGCTTACACATTTCAGTCACTACCGATTGCGTCAAAGTCTAAACAATGGTATGTCGAAATTGATAAATCTCATAACTCAAACAAGCAAGCAATCCAGCCAAAGCAAGGTGTATTTGATACGTATAGTTTACTCGTAAAAAACATCGGTCATGATGTATCAAACGTATCTGTGGAAATACTTGATAACAACCCTACCTCTAAAGCTACCTTTAAACCTACTACACCTAATGAAAATATTTCTAAAAGTCATACAAGCTTTGACTACATGGTATTCCCATTAGACTTTAATAGTCATAATTTTAAAGTTGTAATCACTTGGGAAGAAAAGAATTTCTCTTACAATGGCCATCCGGTAAATGAAGGTAAAAAAATGAAACAAACATTTGTATTTAATGAAGACTAAGTCCTAATTTCTTTAGGGCTTAGTCTTCTTTTTTGAAACCTGCTTGTATCGCTTCCGTCACTTCTTTTGTGATTTCTAATTTTGTTGTGCCAAATATGTACGGACAGTTTTTCATTACAAAGGTGTTTTATTAATACTAGTTGATTATATGCTAAGTTATTTTCTATATAGGTCTAGCCCTCTTTTCCCATATAATCAATTAAATCGACGAATACTCTGTACAGACAATGCTATTCCAATTGTTAAAATTACTAAACTAGCTAGTGTTATAATAGTTATTTCGCCACCTATGACAGTAGCTAACCAGCCTACAACTACATACCCTAATGGCAATAAAGCAAAAGAACCCAACATATCAAGGCTTGCCACTCTTCCGAATGCTTCTTCTGGTACAAACTCCTGTAAACTCGTTTCCCAAATGAGTCCAAATATCATCATGCCAAATCCTTCAATTGCCATTAAGAATATTAAAGCGGGTGCCCAAGAAATGAATGGCATAATTAATAAAGCAATGCCACTCATTAAAACACCTCCATAAGCCAGTAATCCTCTCTTATGCCACCGCTCTTTCCCACCAAATATTACTGCGGCAATTATAGCCCCACCACCAGAAAAGGCCATGCCAAGCCCATACACGTAAGCTTCAAAATGATGATGAACATTAAATAACCATGGAATTAATACGACGATAATGCCGGCATAACAAATATTTATAAAAGAAAAAACTAAAATTGTAATCCACAGCCACGGATGACTTTTTAAAACTAAAACACCTTCCATAAACTCTTGTTTGTAAGTAAGCTTACTCTTTTCAATGGGTTTTACTTTTTTAAACTTAATTTCTTTTAAAATAATAAACATAAAAATGATAATAAGTACGTTGCTGCATCTAGTCCGAAACCTATCCCTGCAGATGCAACCGATACGATTAACCCACCAAGTGCTGGCCCAATCAATCGTATACCTTGATTACTCATTTGAGTGAGTGCGTTAGCTGCATTACGAATTTCAGGAACGAATACTTTCGCCCTTACAGCAGAATATGCTGGTTGGAATATCCCTTCCATAAGTCCGTATATGGCAACGAGAATATATAAAATCGTAATTGTTAATAAATCCATAAATATAAGCGATGCAAGTAATAGCATTAATATACAGCGGATTATATCCGTAAATAACATTAATTTAACCCGATCAATTCGGTCTACAACTAAACCTGCAAACGGTAAAGCAAGAATATTAGGTAGCATGTACATTGCCATCGTCATCCCCATTACAACTGTTGAGCCAGTTAATGAATACACAACAACTGGAAGTATGACCATAGTTATCGAACTACCTAAGGCCGAGAGTAATTGTCCAATCCATAAAAACTTAAAGTGCGTTGATACTTTAACTGGTAATAATAATTTTCCAATATAACTTAAACTTTTCTCCTTTTGTATTTCCCCTTGCATGTCTCTCTCCTCTTTTCAAATGACTATAGAATACATAATATACGACTGAAAATTCATAATATTATATTTCCAATTATATAAGAAACCATTATGTTATGGTAAAATTATCAAAAAAATATAAAGGAGAATGCATCATTATGCCTCCAAATTCACATAACATCGAACACCAAATCTATACAATGTGTATGATCCAGCGCAACAATGAAGTTTTACTCGTAAAACGACCCAATCATCGAGGTTTCCCTGGCTACATAGCTCCTGGCGGCAAAGTAGATTTTCCCGAAAGTATCGTTCAAGCCGCTATAAGGGAAGTAAAAGAAGAAACCGGATTACTTGTTTCGGATTTAAATTTTAAGGGATTAGATGAATATGTAAATCCGAAAGGGAATGTTCGGTACATGGTATTTAACTACTGGACAGACTCATTTGAAGGTGAACTTCTTTTAAACCCACCTGAGGGCAAATTATTATGGATACCAATCGATACAGCACTAAAGCTTCCTATGCAAGATTGGTTTAAAGAAAGATTCCCATTATTTTTTGAAAAAGGCACCTTTGAAATTCAACGTGTTTGGGATAATGAGCTAGATAAACAAGTTGCTATAACAATTACACATACGTAAAAAAGCTTGGAATCTCTCCAAGCTTTTCTTACTTCTCCTGTACTTTCTTAATCTTATAATCAATTTCTAAAAACTTAACTCCAAATATCCACATTCTATGATTAGCTTCTAGTATGTGATCCGTGCGCTCTTTTATAATAAAAGTCTCTGCTAACGGTAAACGGATTGTCAAGAACCGAGTATGTAAATAAATCCCCTCATCTCCCTGACCATTTTCTCTTAACTTACTAGTAATAATTAAATCATGACTATCATTATATAGTTTCAAAATACCAGTCATATTCGAATAAGGTAAAGGTAAGGCGATATTCATATATGTCTCACTCTTATTTGTATGCTTTGAATAAAGAGCTACAAAAATAGATTTACCTGCTTCATTTTTTCTTAGCCAAGCCCTTACATTCTCTCTTCCATCTTTCTCATCTATGACACTAATGATAGAGCCATGCATCGTTTCCCAATTGCCGCCCATTCCTAAATGTATTTGTTCTACACGCTTACTCATTTTCTCATAGCAAAGTGCGAACGGACGGAACCAACGAGCCCATTTAATACTCGATTGCAATTCATACTCTACTGTATTTTCATAAAAATGAATAATACTTAAAGGAACCTTCGTCACATCAAATGCCTCACTATGAAAGTCATTTACTTTATCAACTAAACCGTTGTATTCCTTACTGTCTACTAAATTGCTGCTATATAAATAAGCCTCACCAATTGCCACATTTCCTCTTAACTTACTCATTGGTTTCCCATAGTATTTATAATTCGGAACACTCTTTTCAATCACCCAGCCGATAAATGCCGGTAACGCTACTCCAATTCCGTTGACAACACCATGAATCCAAACCATTTGAGCAATTGTAATCGTCAAGACATGCTTCAAATTCCCGTATGAATATATAAGTGAGAACATAATTGTAACCATGAGTGTACTAGACGAAACGATTAGAAGAATCTTTGCACTGATAGCATTAAATTTTGCTCTCCAAACGTAAAATCCATACCCATAAATTGCACATAAATATAGGAACACTGCAAAAAATTCAAATATTCTTGAGTATGTAATTCCTATTGCAACTGTCATAGGTGAAATCATGATGATAAACATAATAGCATCATACACTTTACTTCTCTTTTCTCTTTTTCTCCCTATTAAACCAGCTGATAATGGCAATAGAAACGCCGAATAATGAAAATGTGCAGCTGTGAGTAAAACAATGTCAGAGCTAAAATGCATAATTGAAAGTTTTGCTACTGAAGCAGAAAACCAAAAACCACCTAAAAACAAATAAATAAACGCACTATCTATGGCGATCTCTTCTAACGGCTTCCATCCTCTTTCTAGCAATCTACTTACACCAAATAACGCAACAATTCCTGTATATACAAACCAAACTAGCGCAAATAAATAGTGATTTGTGACGAAAGCTAACATTGCACAAATTGCTGCGATTGGATATAAAAATGATACGGATTTATAAAATAATAATTGCGATCCATCTCTTTTTCTTTTATCAATAATACAAAATGACATTGGTATAAATAATAAAACAGATAATAATATAATTGCTTCAACAGGATTTATATTCGACCACTCACTTATTAGAAAAACAACATAGCAAGCAAGCCCAAATATTATATTTTTCATATCGTCTATTCCCTTTCCACAAATGTTCCCTTATATGAAAAAAGCGAACCAATTAACGGGTTTCGTACTTGTACATGAATTCGAAAACATTGTAGTGTTTCATCATAACTTTCAACAATTTTTGCCTCACCATACAAAAATTTTGGTAACGGCATTTTTCTTCCAAACATATAAAACCATTGTTTCTTTGAAGAAATATGCATTGCCCCTAACTCATCGATATGAAAATGCAGTGTAGAAACGAGTAAATGTGGTTCACCAAAATAATCTACAATTTCATTTTCGTTTTCATCAAACTGCATAACTGCATTAAAATATCTTTTCTTATTTCACCTATTGATTCCCCTTCTCCAACTATTTCAAGCCCAAATCCAATCTTTGTTTTATACAAAAACTTCTGTGGTTCCCCTTCTTTTTTCTCTAAATACGAAATTTCAGTAAAGCGAGCATCCCACTCTGTATGTATATCTGGTTCTTGCGTATATTCCCATAATTTTTCCATCGTCGTGTTCATTTTTGTCGCAACATAAATAGGCTGTTTCCTTTTCATTCTCCCCACCTCCTATGCACTATAACTTTAATGTACATGCAATGAATTTATTTTGCTACATTTTTCACAAACTTCCTCAGAAAAAAGAAAGAATTTTTAAAATATATATAAAACACTTGATTCCACGAAAAATTTAAATTATTATAAAACAAATGTTACCAACAACTTCATAAATCAAACACTCTCGCCTAAAACGTGAGATAGAGGTTGCGATACTTATGAGTATTCTAATGGAGACACAGAGATGTCTATGAACTTAGATGAAAGGAAGTATTGCCGAAATTGATAAATTTCTCTGCATTTATCAATTGGGGCTGTTTTCGAATAGAAACAGAACTGTCATATGTACAGACGTGTACGTATGAAGAGCTATCTACAAAAAAGAGATATCATTTTTTTATGATATTCCTTTTTTGGCGGTTTTTTTATTAGCTCCGTTTTCTGTTTCCCTTTTCCTGTAACAGCACCATCCTCACTTATTTGAGATGGTGTTTTTTGTTTGTCTTTCTGGTAACTACAGGAGTATTGGGGATTTATATATTTCCTAATCTATTCTTAAAAATAGACGAAAGAAGGAATTTGTAATGGAAACAATTGTTCAAAAATTTGGTGGCACTTCTGTCGGAAGCGTCGAACGCATTCAACATGTAGCAAATTTAATTATTGAAGAATATGAACGAGGTCATAGCATTGTCTCTGTCGTTTCAGCAATGGGAAAAAGCACAGATGAACTTGTCGCACTCGCTAACGCTATCACAGAAAATCCAAGTAAACGTGAAATGGATATGCTTCTATCTACAGGAGAACAAGTAACTATTTCATTATTAACAATGGCACTGCAAGCAAAAGGCTATCATGCAATTTCATTAACAGGGTGGCAAGCAGGTATTACGACAGAATCTGTACATAGTAGTGCACGGATTACTGACATTCATACAGATCGTATTCAATCTTATCTTGCTGAAGGTACGATTGTTATCGTAGCTGGTTTCCAAGGTATAAGTGTAGAAAATGAAATTACAACGCTTGGCCGTGGTGGCTCTGATACGACTGCTGTCGCATTAGCTGCTGCACTTAAAGCAAAAAAATGTGATATTTATACGGATGTGACAGGTGTATATACGACGGACCCACGAGTTGTAAAAGATGCTTACAAATTAGACGAAATTTCTTATGACGAAATGTTAGAGCTTGCTAATCTCGGTGCTGGCGTATTACACCCGCGCGCTGTTGAGTTTGCTAAAAATCATAATGTAGTTTTAGAAGTTCGCTCAAGTATGGAACAAGAAAACGGAACAATTGTAAAAGGAGAATGTAACATGGAACAACAATCAATCGTTAAAGGTATTGCATTTGAGGATAACATTACACGTGTCACAATTAAAGGATTAGAACAAGGCTCGCTTTCAACAGTTTTCTCTACATTAGCAGCAGCACACATTAATGTAGATATCATCATTCAAAGTATTACAAATGAAGGAACTGTACACCTCTCCTTCTCCATTCATTCGAATGATTTAAGAGAAACTTTAGAAGTTTTGGAACAAAATCAAGAAACTCTTCACTATGAATCTGTAGAACATGAAAATCACTTAGCAAAAGTATCAATCGTAGGATCTGGCATGGTATCTAACCCAGGTGTCGCTGCAAATATGTTCACTACTTTAAAAGAAGAAGATATTCATATTAAAATGGTAAGTACATCAGAAATTAAAGTGTCTGTCGTTATTGACCGCCTTCATTTAGTAACAGGCGTTGAGGCGCTGCATCAATCATTTATGGCGAAAATTGAGCCTTTAGTGCAAATGAGCTAATCTGATATATTTAGTAATGCTAAAAAAATCATATTAATGTATTACCTTCCTATTAAATAAAAAGCTGTTCGTTAACACGATGCTATATGACATATTAAAAAACACCTTGTCACATTTTCCTATACTGTGACAAGGTGTTTTTGACTGAAAGGAATTTGTAACTACTTAGTAGTATAATTATGAGGATAATTAAATAATAGACTTTTATACATAAGGAGATAAGACTATGGCAAAAAACAAATTACTACGAATGGACAATGTCAGCATCGTTGTAGAATCCCTTGATAACGCAATCTCTTTCTTTGAGGAGATTGGCTTGAATCTCGAAGGTCGAGCCAATGTCGAAGGTGAATGGGCTGGTCGCGTAACTGGACTCGGTTCTCAGTGCGTAGAGATCGCTATGATGGTCACTCCAGATGGCCACAGCCGAATTGAACTTTCGCGATTTCTCACCCCACCTACTATATCAGATAACCGAAATGCTCCTGTAAACGCCCTCGGTTATCTACGCGTCATGTTCACCGTTGAAGACATTGACGAAATGGTATCGAGACTCACTAAGCATGGTGCAGAGCTCGTTGGTGAAGTAGTTCAGTATGAGAACTCGTATCGTCTCTGCTACATTCGTGGAGTCGAAGGAATTTTAATCGGTTTAGCGGAAGAACTCGGTAATAAATAAGTAATATTTTATAAGAAGTCTTTACTAAAGTAAAAATATTTGAAAGAAATTCTCGCTTCATAAAACTTAGATTTTGAACCCCGTCCTAGCTTTAGAACGGGGTTATGCTTGTTTGAACTTTTTAACACACTATCAACATCCTAAAATCATTATAAAACAATTCAATTACTTCTTATACTCTTTCCTAGGAAATATAACTGATTCTTCTCACCTCTTATCATATATATCTTTTCTTTTAAAAAACGATCTGAACTCATTCAAAATAACTTTCTTCACGTCAGAGTAAAAAACTATCATGAATAGTGCTATTCCTAATAAGATTTCTTGCATTCCTTCATAATCAACGAAAGCACTTAAAATTAGCAAACCACATCCAATATAAAAACCAAATTCATTTCCTTTCTCAAAATCCTCATCTTCTGCATCACTATGTATTTTCTTTTTGAAATCTTGATTCCCTTTTATCAACTCATCTAGCGTAACATTATACATTTCGCTCAGTAAAATTAAATTATCAATATCAGGATAACTTTTATCATTTTCCCATTTATATATCGCTTGCCTCGTTACACCAATCTTTTTAGCAACATCCTCTTGTGAAAATCCCTTTGACTCTCGTAGTTTTTTTAACTGTTCTCCTAAATTCATAACGTCCCCTCCTTTAACAAATTATTACATAAAAAGAGATATAAAAGAAAGAAACCATTAGTAAAATTCACTGTAAACCATTCGTTTACACAATAAAAAGAGAGGATAACTCTTTGAGCTACCCTCTCTCACTTCTATTAAAACAGATGAATGTTTTCTTTTTTACAAGCTGCACGTAAATCGTCAGGCCATACAGAAGATTGAACTTCACCGATATGAGCTTTACGTAAGAAGTACATGCACATTCTTGATTGTCCAATACCACCGCCGATTGTTAATGGTAGTACGTCTTCTAGTATACCTTTATGGAAATCATACTCACGTTTGAAGTCTTCACCAGTTTTCGTTAACTGCTCATCAAGTGATTTACTATCAACACGAATTCCCATTGATGATAATTCAAATGAAGATTGTAGTACTGGGTGCCAGAATAAAATGTCACCGTTTAATTTCCAATCGTCATAATCAGCTGCGCGTCCGTCGTGCTTTTCACCTGAACGAAGTGCATCACCAATTCCGATAATGAAGACTGCACCGTGTTCTTTCGCAATTGCATGTTCACGATCTTTCGGTGTTAATTCTGGATATTTATCTTCTAATTCTTGAGAAGTAACGAAAACAATTTCTTCCGGTAAATACTTTCCAAGGAACGGATATTTTTCAAATAAGTGATCTTCTAAATCTTTGAATATTCCATAAATTGTTTGTACTGTTTTTTGTAAGTAATCGACAGTACGCCATTCTTTTTGAACGATTTTTTCCCAATCCCATTGGTCAACGTAAATGGAATGCGTTGCATCAAGTTCTTCATCACGACGAATCGCGTTCATGTTTGTATATAAACCTTCACCAGCTTCATATCCATATTCATGTAATGCAAATCGTTTCCATTTCGCTAGTGAATGAACAATTTCTAATTCTTCTCCTGAATGTAACATATCAAATTCAATTGGACGTTCTACACCGTTTAGGTGATCGTTTAATCCTGATTTTTTCGTTACGAATAATGGTGCAGATACGCGGAATAGTTCAAGGCGTTTTGCTAATTGGTCCTCGAAAAATGTTTTAACTTCCTTAATTGCAATTTGAGTCTCTCTTACTGTCATTAATGATTGATACATGGTGGTTTCCTCCTAAAATGTTTGGATGTTGTGAAAAGAAGCCAACAAAAAAAGCCCTTCTTTCCCAAAAAACTGGGACGAAAGGCTTTGGTTCCGCGGTACCACCCAAATTAGCAACAGAGGTTGCTCACTTATACAATACGGAGATGAAATATCTCGATACTGTTCTTCTTGTAACGGCGAAGTTCCCGGCTAAGTCTACTTTCCTATAAAGGATTTCGGTTAGCAACTCCAGGAGGTTCTTCATAATAGGCTTCGTATCAGGCTCACACCACCCCTGACTCGCTTAAACTACGTCCTACTACTACTCGTCCTTTCATAGTCGTTTTGTTGTCACATCTCTGAAACATTTTATTAATGATTATTCTATACAAAAAATAAAGAAAGTCAACAAAAAGTTTTAAAATATTTTTCAATTCTTTATTTTACGGCTTTATTGATTGTTGTTAATTTAACATCTTTACTTTTTCTGCCTCGTCAATCCAAAAAATGTTTCACTGACCGAAACTAACGTATACACAATAATTAATGTGATCGTTCGGAATATAGAATCCGCAGTATTTCTTATTATTTTCATTTTCTTTATAATTCCTTTCAGTTTACTTGCAATTTCATGATATACTATAGCATTCAAGCAGTTTATTTTTACTTAAAGCAATCATAGTCATTTATAAAGAGTATTTTCTAAATCATTGACTATTATCAAATAAGATTTTTAAATAACGGAGTGATCATATGAGTAAAACGAAGGCAAAACCGAAAAAAGGTGTAGGACAAGGTACAGGAAGTAAAGGATGGAACCGTTGGCAATCAAGTGCAAAGAAAAAGGCAGCTGCAAAGCCATACAAAAGTAAAGGTACAAAGAAGTAATTTAAATAACATTTGATTTCTTTACTTTGCACAAAACAAAATATAATTATTACAACAAAAAGCTATGCTTTCACATGTGAAAGCATAGCTTTTTCATATTAAATCATTAAAATATCTCGTATTTCTTCCTCCGTGATGGATGCTAATTTTTCTTCTCCCGGCTCAATCACTTCAGCAATTAAATTTTTCTTACTTTCTTGCAGTTCATGCATTTTCTCCTCAATTGTTCCGTGGGCTACTAGCTTTATAACTTGCACTGTATTTTTTTGCCCCATTCGATACGCTCTATCGGCCGCTTGTTGTTCAACAGCTGGATTCCACCATAAATCGTATAATATTACTGTATCTGCACCAGTTAAATTAAGTCCGGTACCACCAGCTTTTAAAGAAATGAGAAATAGATCCCCTTCTCCTTCATTAAACCGATCGCACAGCTCTACACGTTCCTGCGCTGGTGTACTCCCGTCTAAATAAAAGTATGGAATTGCTTGGTGATTTAACTCACGACCAATAATGGAAAGCATCTTCGTAAATTGAGAAAAAATTAATATTCTCTTTCCTGTACTTCTACATTCCTCTAAAATCTCTAACAGTTGTTCAAATTTAGCTGAACTTCCTTTGTAATCATCAACAAATAAAGCAGGATGACAACAAATTTGTCGCAATCTCGTTAAACCAGCTAAAATTCTAATTTTATTTTTACGTAACGTATCTTTGTCTAAATGCTTTAACGTTTCTTCCCTGAGCTTCGCTAAATAAGCAGCATAGAGACTCTTTTGATCGGGTAATAACTCCGATGATTGTAAGTGCTCTATTTTCTCTGGCAACTCATTTAATACGTCCCCTTTTAATCGTCTTAATACGAATGGTTTCACTCGCTTCGCTATATCTTCACGCCTTAAATCACCGAACTCTTTTCTTCCTGGTAATAATTCTGGGAAGACGACATGGAAGATAGACCATAGCTCTTCTAATGAATTTTCTACAGGTGTACCCGTTAGCCCAAAACGGTATTCAGCTTGAATTGTTTTCACAGCTCTTGCCGTTTGCGTTGTAGGGTTTTTAAACGCCTGCGCTTCATCAAGGAATAGTGTATGAAATGGTCTTGCATACAATCTTATATCTCTTCTCAGTAATGGATATGACGTAATTACGACATCAAATTCCGTTATATCTTTCAAAATTTTCCGGCGCTCTGCTTGGTTTCCATCTGCAATAACTGCTCTAATATGCGGGGCGAATTTTTTCAATTCACTAAACCAATTATAAACAAGAGATGATGGTGAAACGACTAATATAGGTAGTTTCTTTTCTCGAATCTCAGGCAAAACAGAATCTATAAAAGCAATGCTTTGCAACGTTTTTCCAAGTCCCATATCATCTGCTAAAATACCGCCAAAACGGTAATGAGCAAGTGTTTTCATCCATTCGAACCCATATACTTGATACTTTCTCATTTCTGCATTTAAAGTATTTGGCACAGCAAACTTTAATTTTTTCGGGTTTTGAATGTTTTCTACTAACTCTTGAACAGAATCATCTAAACTTAAAACATTGCCTTCATGAAGTCCGTTCATCCATTTTACACTCCGAATAAGTGGAACATTTACCTCTTCTCCATGTAAAAATTCTTTCCGAATACCTGATTCTTTTATAAACTGATTAATTTCATTAAACTCTTTACTCTCTAGCGATAAAAACGAACCGTTCGCCAATCGATAATATTTACGTTTCTCTTCAAGGGCCGCTAATACACCTTTAATTTCTGCTTCTGGTATTCCTTTTATATCAAAACGAAATGACAACCAATCAATTCTTTCTTTTCTTCTCACTGTAATAAGAGGAACTGCATCCCCTTTATTAATTCGCAATTTGATTGCTGTCGTCGCATAAATATCAACTAAACCTTTTAATGTTGGCACGACGTGATATAAAAAGTTATACTCAGCTTCTTCATTATGCATAAAGTAACCGCCTTCTGTTTTTGCAAAGGCACTTTCACTCATAATGTCTAAAATCTCTTTTTCCTTTTTCTCATCACGATTAAAAACAGACGGCTGTCCATCCTCTTCTAGCGGATTAATCATGACGTTCCCATAGTGAAATTCAAGACCTGCTAATAAGCGACTTTTCACGCGGTCTAAATACAATTTCGCTTTTAGCGAAGGTGTTTCAACACGATCCGATATTACTTCATCAATGTGTACAGTTCCGAGCTTCATTAATCCTGGTACAACTTTCGCGACGAAATGTTCCATCTTACTTTCTGGAATATAAAACTGATTACTATTTGAGCGACTCATCATCTTTTGTAATTCAATAAGTCGCATACAATCTTCAATGTGTAAGTGATATAATTTCCCATCGTAAAGTGCATTGTTATACATATCCATAACTTGTACACGATTTAGACCATCTATATGAAGTGTAAATCCGCCATTATTTCCCTTCGTAAATTCAAAGTGTAACGGCAACAAACCTTTTGAAACTTGTAATCCCTGAAACAGTTGTTCATTTTGTTTCAGCTGTACATATTCAACTTTAGAAAGTGAAGAGAGCATATCCTTCCACGAAGCTGGCGGTATAAATATCATACTTTCATCTTGTTTCGCATGTACTTCTAGCGTATCTTCATACATTTTTTCATTATGATACATTTTAATGAGCTGCTGAATAATTGCATCCGTTTCTTGTTTAAAACTATGTACATCTGGTGTATATGTAAATTCATTTGAACAATGAAAAGATTCCCTTTTCTCCACCTTAGAAAGAAATTCTCTAATATGATTTATGAAATACACTTTGGCAAGTTTCAATTGAATTCCAAGAAGAGCCCCACCACTTCTCGTAGCTACTGGTGTACATATAAACTCAATATCTAATATTTCACGTGTATCAAAACGGTGTTGTTTACTTTTTGGCCTCAGTGGTTTGTCTGCAAACAGCTGAAACATACCACTTGTCAATTGATCATTTCTGTTACTAGTGGAGCTCATTCTACCTGTTTGTTGATTATAGTTTATTTGTATTAATACTGCTGCAACATGTTGACAGTACGTTTGAAAAGACGCTAATGAAGGACAACTACATTTTGCAACAACATCACCCTTTTTGGCTTTTGCTACTGTAACATGGAAATCCTCGTTCCCTTTTACTGTCGCCTCACAAATTTCTTTATTTTCATCGTACTGATCTATTATCACTTTATTTGATTTATAATAGGCTTCACCTCTTTTATATGAGGTCTCTCCGCACACTTCTTTAATAATCGATTTATTCAATGTGAAACTCATTGCTTTGACACTTCCTTAATATAAAACCATTTTCTCTTACTTAACATTTTACATGCTCCACGAGAAAATATAAAATGTTGATTTAACAAAAGAAGATGCTTATTTATAAGCATCTTCTTCACTCTATCTCCATCAACCTCTTCGCCTCAAAATACAACACTTGAATAAACTTTTTCGTATTAATTCGCGTATGACCAGAAGATGCGAGTTCATCTTTCGTCATTTCTGTCATCCGTTTTCTAACTACGGTAAAATCGAAAAATTTTGGAGCATAGCTTTCAAATTTTGGATTTGAAAAGTCTGTTAATCCTAAAGAAGCCAAATGATTTAACGACTGATAAATAGCTCGACGTACTCTTTGTTCAGACGCTTTTTTCTCTTTATCAATATCCGCCTCTAAAGCTAAATCCCCTAATTTTCTTATCGTAATATGATGGAAAATTTCTTTTAACGCAGGAAAGCCAAACTCAAATGTCTGTGCCTTTTCTTGACCATATAAATATTCCAGCATACTAAGTAAATCTTTACTTCCATTCTCTCCCGCAATACCGAGTTCTGATAGTAAAAAGCGCCCTAAATCCCCTATCTTTTTTCCTTCTTGCACTGGTTCAGTACGCAATTGCGGTTTTTCCCACTGAAACACGTTATTCAATGATTTTTGAATATCGTGTATAGAACGCTCCAATCTAATACGCTCCATCACTTTGCGTACAACAGATACAACTTCGATTTTATTTAATGGTTTTGTAATATAATATTCTACACCAAGTGTATATGCCTCACCTATAAGCTGCTTCGATTCCACTTGAGAAATCATAATGATTTTCCCCGTGAAAGTTGACGCAATGTGACGAACTGTTTCAATTCCGTCCCTCATCGGCATCAACAAATCAATAAATAAAATATCTACTTTTTTAAAATTTAGTTGATCCGCCTCAATAAAAGCTCCGTCATCCGCCTCACCAATTACTTCTCCAAGATCTCCATCTTCAATAATTTGCGAAAGCATCGAACGGAAAACTTCATCATCGTCTACGATATAATAAAACAAATCTATTCCCCTTCCCGCTTTAAACTACCCTCCGGTAAACAAACGATAAACTTACATCCTCTTTTATTTTCTCGGCCTTCTAATCTCACTTCTCCGCCTAGCTCTGTTACCATTTCATTTATGTAAGAAAGCCCAATACCAGTTGACGGTGTTCCCGTTTGATCATACTTAGAAGTAAATCCTGGCTTAAATACTAATTTCTTATATTTTTGTGCAATACCAGGTCCATCGTCAATTACTTCAAAAAATATATGTTGATCTCTTTTATATAGCTTAATAATAATGACACCTTTATCTTCAATTGCTTCAACTGCATTTGCAGCGAGGTTATTAAAAATTGATAGAACTGTATACACGTGGTATGCAGCATGCTCACCTTCTATATGTTTAGAAAAACGTATATCCTTTTCTAGCATTTCAGCATACTTCTCGTTTATTCTAACAATCATTTCTGCTAACTCATGTCCTTCTACATATTCAGCCACATTTTTATCTAATAACAGTTTAGATAATCCTGCAAATATCCTTTGATTATCCTTTTTTATTTCATGCACTTCCCCCGCTATTTTCAATGCTGTTTTACTACTTGAATCAGCGCTTACTTGTAAATTTCGATATAGTTGATATGCTTCTTGTGTAATTAACTCCGCATTTTGTAACGTCTTTTTCAAATGAACAGATTCCACATATAAATTAGAAAGATGCATTAACATATTTTCATTTTCTTTTCGAACTTGCGATTCTTTTAATTTCGTTTCATATAAATTCATCATATTTAAAAAACCAAGTGCAAAGAAACTACGAAAAATAGCAATAATGATGAGTTTATTTACTTCAGAAATCGTTATTGTTGTACCTAGTACTAACATGTGATAAAACGCAAGTTCTGACATACTTGCAACAATTTCAATTGAAATCCCAAGGCATCCAATAATGATTGGTTTCTGATGGAACTTATTTACCCTGCAAAGCGAAAAAAAACTGCCATAAATAAAATAATAGAAGAACACAGGATAACGCAAATAAAATGATTCTGTCATATGAAATGAACCTTGCATGATCCAGTCAAGACATACTCGGAATAAGACTACAGATATACCAACAAGAATACCTGCAACTCCTGCTGGTACTCTTCTTAAAAATAATAATAAAAAGAAGAATAGCGGTGTACCGAAGCTAACTCGAAACGTATCATTAAAGGGATGAAAGTTCAGCTCCCCAGCAATCGGAACAACGACCATTAATATAATTAAAAGGGACATATCTTTCTTCCATAATTGATTCCAATTCAAAGGTGACACTTCCTATACTTTTTTTTAGTAGTAAAAGCGAAAGCCCGCTTATTGTTATAAACGGGCTTTTTTTCTATATTCTAACCTTTTCTACCGCTTTTATTTGGCGATACTCTGGCTTCCACATTGCTTCTTTCACTGCCATCTTGATATCGTTATCACTTAAGTTCACTCTTGCAACACCTTCTGCAACTGCAACTTTAGCTACTTCAATTGCAACCATTTCTGAGATATTACGTAATTCTTCGACCTCTGGTAAAATAGGTGCTCCTGGCTGACTTGTATCTACCATACTTGCAACTGCTTCAGCTGCTGCTGCGAACATTCCATCCGTCATGACGCTTGCTCGTACTACAATTGTTCCAAGACCAAGACCTGGGAAAATCAGTGCATTATTTGATTGTCCAATCACATACGTTACACCGTTATATGTAACTGGTTCAAATGGACTTCCTGTTGCAACTAACGCTCTTCCTTCTGTCCACTCGATTAAATCTGCTGGTTTTGCTTCAGCAAGTGGTGTCGGATTCGACATTGGTAAAATAATTGGTCTTTCTACGTGAGAAGCCATTTCTTTAATAATCTCTTCTTTAAATGCACCTGCAACAGTAGATGTACCAATTAAAATTGTCGGTTTTACATGTTTCACAACTTCAGCAAGTCCGATCACATCATTTTGCTTCCACCCACTTACTTCTACTTCTTTTCTTGCGTACGGAATTTGGAAATCAAGAAGATCTTCCATATTATCTGTAACTAACCCGTTACGATCAATACACCAGAAACGCTTATATGATTCTTCTTCAGATACGCCTACGCGGACCATCGCATCTCTAACTTGATCTGCGATACCGATTCCAGCCGTACCAGCACCAAATACAACAACGCGGTGTTCACTTAGCGGTACACCAGAAGCTTTCACTGCCGATAATACTGCCGCAAGTGAAACTGCACCTGTACCTTGAATATCATCATTAAACGTACAAACATCATGACGATATTTATCTAAAATTTTTCGTGCGTTACGAGAGCTAAAGTCTTCCCAATGTAAAAGTGCTTTCGGGAATTGTTTGTTTACCGCTTGTACAAACGTATCAATAAATTCATCGTAAGCTTTACCTGTTATACGAGGGTGACGATTTCCAATATAAAATGGATTGTTTAATAGCTCCTCACGGTTTGTACCTACATCTAAAATTACCGGTAATACACGACTAGGATCGATTCCAACTGCAGCAGTGTAAACAGCTAATTTTCCGATTGCGATGTTAATACCACCAACGCCCCAGTCACCAATTCCTAATATGCCTTCTCCATCTGTTACAACGACTAAATCAATGTTCTCAGCTGTTGCACCGATATTCGTGAATGCTTCTTCGATACCTGATGGATCGTTAATTGATAAATAAACACCACGTGGTTTACGATATTCATGACTATATCTTTGAATTGCTACACCGACAGTTGGTGTATATACAATCGGTAACATTTCACGTAAATGATCTGTTAATATACGATAAAATAATACTTCATTTCGATCATGTAACGCAGTTAAGTATACATTCTTTAATAAATCATCCGGCTGAGAACTAAATTGTTCGTATGCTCGGCGTGCCTGTTCTTCTAACGTTAAAACCGCTGGCGGTAATAACCCTTTTAAACCTAACTCTTCTCTTTCATTTTGTGTGAAAGCTACCCCTTTATTTAAAAGTGGTGTTGATAATACTTCTGCTCCTCTTAATGTTGTTTCTAATGCGCCATTAGAAGCTACTGTAAACTTGCTCATAACATCCCTACCTCTATTCATATATAGCATTTCTATATTGTAAACAAAAAAGAGGGGATTGTCCCCCCTCTTCTTTTAATTTTTCTTTAAAAGAGTTGCTCCTGCAATCCCTGGGTGTGTCATTTCGAATGGATCTAGAATTAACTCTAAGTCTTCTTGTGACAATACACCATTTTTCACACAAAGTTCTCGAACGGATTGGCCTGTTGCAATTGCTTCTTTCGCAACGCGAGCTGCTGCTTCATAACCGATATGAGGGTTCACGGCTGTAATAATTCCTACACTTTTCTCAACATACTCTTTTAAGCGATCTTCATTCGCTTCAATTCCTTTTAAGCAATTATCTGTAAAGGCACGGAAACCGTTATTCATAATGCTAATCGATTGAAGTAAGTTGAAAACAAGTACTGGTTCCATCACGTTTAATTCTAATTGTCCTGCTTCTGAAGCAAGGCAAATTGTATGGTCATTACCAATTACTTGGAACGCAATTTGATTAATTACTTCTGGCATAACAGGGTTTACTTTCCCTGGCATAATAGATGAACCTGGTTGACGAGCTGGTAACATAATTTCCGCTAAACCAACACGCGGACCTGATGCCATTAAGCGAAGGTCATTCGCAATTTTAGACATATTCATCATACATACTTTAAGCGCTGCAGATACTTCAGTATAAGCATCCGTATTTTGCGTCGCATCTACTAAATCTTCTGCACCAACAAGCGGTAATTCACTAATTGCAGCTAAATGTTTTACAACTGCTTCAATATATTCTGGATCTGCATTTAAGCCTGTACCAACTGCAGTTGCTCCCATGTTCACTTCATATAAGTGTTGACGTGATTGCTGAATGCGTTTCATATCACGTTCAAGTACACGTGAGTACGCTTTAAATTCTTGTCCAAGGCGAATTGGCACAGCGTCTTGTAAATGTGTACGTCCCATTTTAATCACATGATCGAACTGTTCGGCTTTTAATTCAAATACATCATGCATATAACCCATCGTTTGTAATAAGCCTTCTAATGCATTTAACGTTGCGATATGAATCGCCGTTGGGAATGCATCATTTGTTGATTGGGCCATATTTACATGACTATTTGGACTAATATAATGATAGTCTCCCTTTTCCATTCCTAATAATTCAAGAGCACGATTGGCAATGACTTCATTTGCATTCATGTTCATTGAAGTACCCGCTCCGCCTTGGATTGGATCTACGATGAAATGATCATGCCATTTTCCATCAAGAATTTCTTGAGCAGCTTCTGCGATCGCACCGCCCTTGTTTAATTCCAATCTTCCTACATCTGTATTCGCAAGCGCTGCAGCTTTTTTTACAATTGCGAACGCTTTAATTAAACCTTCATGGATTTTGTATCCTGTAATTGGGAAGTTTTCAACTGCACGCATTGTTTGTACGCCGTAGTATGCATAGTTTGGTACTTCTTTTTCACCTAAAAAATCTTTTTCAATTCGAACACCATTTTTAACTTCAGTTAATGTTGCCATGATTATTCACTCCTTAACGATTTCTTATGCTGCTTTTGTTTCTTTGACTGTTTCTACATATTGTTTTGCTTTCTCATTATCGAATTCGCCTTCCCACTTCGACATAACAATGGCCGCTAATGCATTTCCTAATACATTGACAGATGAGCGAATCATATCTAAAATGCGGTCAATTCCCGCAATTAATGCGATACCTTCTAGTGGTAACCCCATTGAACCTAACGTTGCTAATACAACAACGAACGATGCACCTGGAACTCCCGCCATACCTTTGGATGTTAACATGAGAACGAATAATAACGTTATTTGCTCCGTTAGTGACATGTGCACACCGTACATTTGTGCAACAAACAATGCCGCTAACGCTTGATAAATAGCCGATCCAGTCAAGTTAAATGTATAACCTGTCGGAATTACGAAAGAGGCAACTGCCTTTGGACAACCGAACTCTTCCATTTTTCTCATTATATTAGGTAAAACAGCTTCTGAACTTGCTGTCGTAAATGAAAGAATCAATTCTTCTTTTAAAATTTTTATTAATGTAAAAATGTTTACTCCAACCATTCGTGCATTAATACCTAATACAATCACAACGAATAGTATAACAGTTACGTATACAGCTAGCACTAGTTTTCCTAGCGGAAGTAGTGTTGCTACACCAAATTTTGCAACCGTAACGGCAATTAATGCGAATACACCAAATGGTGCAAATTTCATAACTTGATTTGTAACCCAAAACATGGCTTCGAGTACGCCTTCAAAAAAGTTAAAGACAGGCTTTCCTTTTTCCCCAATTGCCGCAACTCCTAAGCCGAATAATACTGAGAAGAATATAATCGGTAATAGGTCACCTTGTGCAATCGATTCAAATACGTTTTTCGGTACAATGTGAACAATTGTCTCAGCAAAACCTTTCTTCTCTGTTGCATCTGCAGTTTGTTTATAAGAAGAAATATCACTTTGCTGTAAATTACTCATATCAACACCAGTACCTGGTTGGAATATATTCGCTGCAAGTAATCCCATTAAAATAGCAATCGTCGTAATAATTTCGAAATAAAGAATTGTCTTACCACCCAGTTTCCCAAGCTTCTTCATATCTCCTACACCAGCTACTGCAACAATTAATGCTGAAATAACAATTGGTACTACAATCATCTTAATTAAGTGAATAAATATATCCCCAATTGGTGTGATATAAGAAATCGCCGTTTTATTGCCATAAAAGACTGCCCCTACTACAATCCCTAAAACAAGCGCGACAAAAATTTGTGTTGCCAATCCGAATTTTTTCATTTATGTTCATCCCCTTCATGCGAACGCTTTCAATTTGAATTTATAAAAGCTACTCACACATCTTATAAGCGAACCTACAAAATCATACAAAAACCTACAAGTTCGTCACAAAAAATTCAAATATTTTTCTTCTTTTTTTCATTGACACCATTTTGTTAAAAAACGATAAAATAAACTTGATAAGTAATCAGATTGTTTCGTATAATCAAAAAGATATATACTTAAAACAAATCAAAATGAAAAGGAGTGGATGTTATGAAAAACTATACAAAGCAATTCGTCCTATCTTCTTCTTTTCTTTTTCATTTTCTTAAAAAGGAACAAAGGCATTCGCCTTTGTTCCTTTTTTATTGCGATCTATATAGGGGGAATTGTTATGAGGCCATATAAACGTGTCTTAATTAAATTAAGCGGCGGTGCACTTGCCGATCAAACTGGAAATAGCTTTAACTCCAAACGATTAGAACATATCGCAAACGAAATTTTATCCATTGTTGATTTAGGTATCGAAGTATCCATCGTCATCGGTGGCGGTAATATTTTTAGGGGGCATCTAGCTGAAGAGTGGGGAATTGATCGCGTAGAAGCTGATAATATCGGTACACTAGGTACGATCATTAACAGCTTAATGCTTCGCGGTGTTTTAACAAGTAAAACAAATAGAGAAGTACGCGTTATGACGTCCATTCCATTTAATGCAGTAGCTGAACCATACATTCGCTTACGTGCAGTCCACCATTTAGATAACGGCTATATCGTTATCTTTGGAGGCGGAAACGGGCAACCGTTCGTGACAACAGATTATCCAAGTGTACAAAGAGCTATTGAAATGAATAGCGATGCCATATTAGTCGCAAAACAGGGTGTCGATGGCGTTTTTACAAGTGATCCGAAGCATAACAAATCAGCAAAAATGTACAGCAAACTAAACTATAATGATGTCGTTAGACAAAATATACAAGTCATGGATCAAGCGGCATTACTGCTTGCCCGGGACTACAATTTACCAACGCATGTCTTTAACTTTGATGAGCCTGGAGTCATGAAAAAAATATGTTTAGGTGAACATGTGGGGACGTTGATTAATGATGATGTTACGATGCTTGTGCATGAAAAGTAATGATTTCCCACCAAAAAAGGGTGCCTTTTGTAGGCACCCTTTCCTAATTCATCATCACAAATAGAACTCAACCAATCCCGCCACTTTCTCCTTACAACGCTCCCAAAAAGATAACTTTTCAAAAAACTCTTTCGTCATTTCTTTCGAATCATGAAAATCCTCTGTTAACGCCTTATTAACTTGTCCTACAATAGGACCACCATAAATATAAAAATTCATTTCATCATTTATATTGAAGCTACGCGAAGTAAAGTTTGTTGTACCAATAACGGTTAATTCATTATCAATAAGCATTAATTTGCCATGGAACATTCCTTTTTTATACCCATATACAGTAATCCCATTATTAACAGCTTGACGTATGTATGGATACGCCGCTTCTTTTATAAGAGGTAGATCTGGTTTATATGACCAAAGTATTTTTACTGTAACACCACGCTTTTGTGCTGCGATTAAAGCATTCATGGACTCTTTATTTTTTGCTATAAAATACGGCGTTGCAATTACAATGGAGTGCTGAGCTTGTTTTATGAGCTCTATATATTTTTCAGCAACGTAATGCCCATTGTAACTAGTCATAGTATGTAATGTATTCCCTTTACTAGCTTTATTCGTACTCCTCTTTATCTCTTCTTTCGTATCTCGTTTCCAATCTAAAGCGAATTGCTGTTCTAAATCTTTTGCTCCTTCTCCTTTAAGCCGTACATGATAATCACGCCAATATCCAAATCGCTTATCTTTCCCTAAGTACTCATCTCCTATATTAAATCCGCCTGTATAGCCAATCTCTCCATCAATCGTCGTAATACGGCGATGATTACGATGGTGAAATGAATAAAATCCGAATGGCAATGCAGGTTTTCTACTATATGTAAAATGCACACCACTTTCCCGTAATTCATTTATCATCTTTCTTTCAAATGATAAATCATTAATGCGATCAACTGATAAATAGACGTTTACTCCTTCTTTTGCCTTCTCTTTTAATAAGTTTAAAAAAGTATGACTACTTTTATCATCCGACAAAATGAAGAAATAAGTGTAGATGGAGCTTTTCGCTTTTTTAATATCTTCAAATAGCTGCTCATATAATGATTTCCCTTCTACATATAATTGAAAATCACTATAATGAGGCGCATACTCTGTCGGCATGTTTTTTCCAGCTTCCATTTTCCTACCTAAGGTAACATCGATATGCATACAAATTAAAATAAAAACGAAAATAGCAATAATAATAGAAGTAACTCTTAATATTTTTTTTATCATTTTGGTTTCCTTCCAATCATATTCCTTACTATTTCGTAGTGTTTCATTTAAATATGTTTTCATACGAAATGTATTTCTTATTTTTATTGATACTGAACAGTTAAAGGAGATACGAATATGAGAAAAGGAAAAACTCCTATTGTTTTTATCCCAGGTCTTTTCGGTTCAATGAGCAATATTATTATTCCCGGCACTGGTAATTGGAGTTTTGGACTTTCTGCATTTGTTTACGAACCATTCATCATGATGCTAGAAAGTATGGGGTACGAACGAAATAAAGACTTGTTCATCTGTTTTTATGACTGGCGGCAGCGTATTGTTCTTTCTACACAAAAATATTTATTACAAACGATTGCTTATGCTAAAAAGATTACAGGTTGCGATAAACTAAATTTAATTTGTCATAGTATGGGCGGCCTTCTTGGACGTTCTTACGTTCAAAGTGACGAATATAAAAATGATGTGAATCAACTTATAATACTCTGCACACCAAACGCTGGATCTCCACCAAATTATAGTTATTGGACTGGAGGCAGTCTCCCTATCCATGCCTCTTCTAAAATAAATATCGTTCATTTTTATATGGAACAATATATTTGTTACTTAAGCATCTTACATAAAATCAATAAAGTTGAGGCGATACACATTTACTTTCCAGGATTACAAGATGTTATTCCTTGTAAAGATTACGGAAATTATTTATTTATAAAATCCGACTCTTCTATTACATTTCTTCCTTATAGTAAGATGAAAACGAAAAACCCTTTCCTCGATATATTAAATACAAATAGATTTATTATACAAAAAAGAAATATTGAAACGACACTCATTGCCGGAGATGGAGAGGAAACAACTCAATATTTACAAGTCGTCCCTTCACATTCCAAACTGAAATGGACAGACGGCAAAGTCGTCGGTGATTTACTTACAAAACATGGTGACGGTAACGCTGTTCTACATAGCGTTTTTCTTCTAGAGGGAAATAAATATGTTTTGCATGCTTCACATAACGAAGTGCTCTACAAAAGCATTCCTATACTACAAAAGATACTCTAAGTTTCAAACAAAAAAGGTATGGCATTAAGCCACACCTTTTCACATTAAACAAAATTTCTCGCGTCATTATTTCTTCCAAACTTATAAATAGCAATTAAGAAGAATGCAATTGCGAAAGCGAATAAAATTAAAATGTTTAAATACAACTCCGAGAATGGTATTCCCTGCTGCAGTTTTGATATCGTATCTAACAACCAGCGCTGCGGAAGAAAATTAGCTACTTTTTGTACTGCACTTGGCATAATGTCATATGGGAAATAACATCCAGCAAGTAAGCATGTTGGTACAATGATCATATTTTGCATCGCATTTGCCGATGCTGAGTTTTTCGAAAAAGCTACAAGGACTAATGATATTCCAATTGCGATTAATGCAAATAGCATTAGTACGCCCATCATCACTATGAAAGGCATATTGATATTCGTATGAAAAACATTCGTTAGGAATAGGATTGTAATCAAAATTTGTACTGTTAGTATTATGATATTTACTCCGACATTAGATAATATAAACTTCTTCCCATCTATCGGCGTTGATAATAGTCTAAAGTACGTTCTATTCTCTTTTTCTTTTAAAATATGACCTGATAAGTTCGCTGCTGAAAACAGCATAAACATAATAAGGTAACCCATCGTTTGATTTGTCATATCTTTATTTTTCGAAGTATCTTCTAGCGTCTCAGTTTTCATTTTAAATGAACTTTTTTGATACCCTGCGTACATATTGTCGAATGTGCTTTGATCTGTTCCGGCTACTTTACTAATAGCTGCTATATTATCAATATAATTATATAAATATGATTTTATAAATCCTGTTACTTGATCACCTTTAATCGATGAAATTTCAATATGCTCTGGTTTCCCTTCTCGAACACTTTTTGAAAAACCAGAATCTAATGTAATAACTCCATCAAGTTTTTTGGAAGTGAGTTTATCTTCTATTTGAGACTCCTTAACCTTACTCACATTCACATGATTTAATCCTTCTAAAAACTTTATCGTATCATTTGCTATCGGCTCATTTTCTTTATTTACAATCCCGATATTTAACGTTCCTTGCCCTGCATTTCCGTATATCGAGAAGGAAATGAGCGTCCCTATTATCGGCAAGCTAATTATAATTAGTAAACTTTTTTTATTTTTCAAAAGCACAGATAACGTTTTTTGTATGAGCCATAAAATATCCTTCATACTATAGCCCCTCCCGTCTACGTAATGCAATAATTGCAATTAATAAAAAGAGTGCTGAAATTCCAATGTTTAAAGAAATGACTGGTAGTGCTGCCCCTACATCATTTGCATAAATAATTTTCATAACAGCTGTATTTGCCCAAGTTAATGGCGATAAATTCGTAACGAAATTTTCTTCTACTACGAAATATGCACCTCCAAAAATAGAAGCTAATTGCACAACAACCATAATAATTGCCCTAGACGCTTCAGCTGTTTTCGTGATATATCCGATTCCTAAACCGAAGCTAATTGCTAGAAAGACTTGTGTTAATAAAATAAGAAATATGATTCCAAGATGGTCGCCCCAATTCGCTTGAAAAACAAATTTACTAAATAACATGACGAGTAATATGCACAGGGCATTTGCTACTAGGCTACCAAGTACTTTTCCAATGAATATTTCAGCTTTACTTATAGGTGCAGCAATGAGACGATCTCCTGTTTTACGTATTCGTTCTCCTCGAATTAAAGAACTCGCTCCCATCGCAGCATACAGTGCAATCATCGTTGTCATTACAACCGCGTAGTAATCCATAGAACCTGGTTTTTTCGCAGCTTGTAAAGATGTTTCTTTTATATAATCATTATGGTTTCCGTTTGAAATAACTGTGCTCACCTTAGTAGGATCTACTTTTGCAACTTCGACCGCTACATTGTACTTATCAACAAATGTTGTAAGCATTCCTTCCACAATACTCCCCTCAATACTACTTTTGTCACTTCCGTAAAATTTTGCACCATCTTTATTTAACTCTACATAAGCAGCATATTTATTTTTCTTCACTTCTTCTTTCCCATCTATACTGCCGGAAGCTTTTTTAAAATGAATACCTGATTTATCCACTTCTTTCGTAAATGCTGCAAATGATTGAGAAAACGTGCTACTCGCTTCATCTTTATATAGCACTTGTATATCTTTAATCGAATGACTATCACTATTAAATGCGTTGGTTAACGCTGTTCCTAACACAAGCATAAGTACAATCGGAAATGCTAACATAAAAACTAAAGTTCTTACGTCTCTGAAATCTCTTTTAATATGCATAATTGCAATATTGAAGATGTTCAATTGATGAACCTCCCTTTACCTTTTCTTCATTTACCTTTTATTTATCTCGTAAGTTTCTTCCGGTTAACGTAAGAAATACTGTTTCTAAGTTTGGAGCCTGCTCCTCTAACGAACGAATTTCAATGTCATGATTAATGAAATGCTGAATAATTTGATTTAAATTATTTAATCCTGCATCCGAGTTTACCTTGATTACGTTCTCTTCAATTTGAACAGCTTTCACACCGTTTATCTCTTTTAACTTTTCTACATCTAAATTTTCTACTGACTTCACTTCAATCCAAATATCTTTCGTATCTGTAATAATCGCTTTTAACTGTTCTTTCGTACCTTCTGCAATCACTTTACCATGGTCGACAATTGCGATTTTCGTACAAATCTCTTCTACTTCTTCCATGTAGTGGCTCGTGTAAATAATAGTGCTTCCCATTTCATTTAACTTCCGGACAGACTGAAGAATATAGTTTCTTGACTGCGGATCAATTCCAACTGTCGGTTCATCCATAATAATTAACTTCGGTCTATGTGCAATTGCACAAGCAATATTCAATCTTCGTTTCATCCCGCCAGAAAAGTTTTTCGGATAACTTTTATGTTTATCGCTAAGCCCCACAAATTGCAGTGCTTCCTCCACTCTCGCTTTTAGCTCAACTCCTCTTAATCCGTACAACCCAGCAAAGAATTTCACATTTTCATAGGCAGTTAACTCTTCATAAATCGCAATATCTTGCGGAACGATACCGATATTCATCTTCGCAAATCGGTTATGTTTCTTTATATTTTTTCCTAGTATGCTAATTTCGCCTTCATTACTTCTTAACAAACCAGCAATCATATTAATCGTTGTACTCTTACCAGCACCATTCGATCCTAAAAAGCCAAATATTTCTCCTTCTTTAATAGATAAAGACATATTATCAACTGCGATGAAATCACCAAATTTTTTCGTTAAATTTTTAATTTCTAATGTATTCATCATTTCACCCCTATTTCGGTTTCTCTGCTTTTAGTATAAACAAAAAGAATGAACCTGCTCAGTGCAGAAGTTCATTCTTTTCACATGAGATTATTCACTTTTTTCATATGAGATGATTCATCCTCATATCGGCAACAACATTGTTACTGCAAAACCACTTGTTCCATCTACAATAATTTTTCCGTTTACTGACGCTGTTCGCTCCTCCATCCCCATAATCCCGAGACCTTTCTTAACGAGAACCGCACCTTTTCCGTTATCCTTCACTTGTACTTTCACCATCTTGTTAAGTACATGAATATCAATTGAGATGACTGTCGCATCAGCATACTTCATCGCGTTCGTTAATGCCTCCATAACATTTTCACCAATAATTTTCCACTGTATCGGAGAAATCATATCTAAGTTCCCTTTATAAACGAAAGGAATATTCACATCATTCTTACCGGCAAATTCCTCTATGAATAATTTCATACGATGAATACCAATTTGCTCAGTTGGTGGCTTCATATTTTTCAATGTAATGCGAATACTTTCAATTCCATCTTTTGAAATGTGAATTGCATTTTGTAATAACTCCGCAGATTTTTTTTTATCTATTTCCATTAACCTCTTTGCTGCCTCCATTTGAATAAGTGCACCCGTCATCGAGTGACCAATTTTATCATGAATTTCTTGCGATAACCGATTTCTCTCTTCTAGCTTAAATGTGTATTCAGATTGTCTTATGTACTCTTTATTTTCATGTAAGCTTTTCGTAAGTCGTTGCATATCTTTTCGCATCTTATCATTTTGCGATTCAAGCTTTACTACACGCGATATATATCGATCTGCAATAGTTAAAACGAGAAAAGAAAATGCAACAATTAATCCATAAGTCATTCGAATACTTTCATCTGCAATCGTAATTGGGAGCATCATAACGACAAAGCGTGGCCAATTCTTTTCTATGTAATAGAATGTAATTTCGTATAAGTTCAAAGATAAAAACAAAATAAAAAATGGATGAACCCTCCATGTAAATAACATAACTACGCCAATGGATATACAGATTAATATTTTTTTATACGTATCTTTTTTAAATATAGAAATCATTACGTTTACAGAAAGGTAAATAAGTAAAGTAAATATAACCCACGGTAAATTTGCTACATTTGCGTAAATATAACTGAACACAATATATAAAAAGACAATTAATTTACTTACAGTTAACCAAAATTCCATATCATTAATCTACTTTCCCTGTTAAGTAATAAATCGCAATTTGTGTGCGATGTTCAAGTCCAGTTTTCCCTAAAACTGACGTAATATAATTTGCAATTGTTCCCTCAGATATAAAAAGCTGTTTCGAAATTTCTTTATTTGAGAAACCTTTTGCAATTAATGCGATAATACTAAGCTCCCTTTCTGTGAAAAGGCTCTTATCAATTTTACATTCTTCCTCTTTACTTTCCATTAAATTAGACTTAATTTTATCGAGGACAACATCTTGCATAACAGTTTGACCGTTATATACTCCTTTTATCGCATCACGAATACGCTCCGGATCGTTATTTTTTAATAAATAACCTTTCGCTCCGTTTTTTACTGCATCCAAAATATATTCATCATCATCAAACGTCGTTAAAATAAGCGGTTTTGTTTTCGTCTCTTCACAAATGAACTTCGTCGCCTCTACACCGTTCATATTTGGCATACGAACATCTAAAAGAGCAATATCAACTTCATGCTTTTTACAATACGCTACAGCTTCTTCCCCATCATTTACAGTATCTACTACTTCAAACTCTTCGTATGTATTTAAAATAATTTTCATACCTTCTCTAATAAAAGAGTTATCATCTGCTATTAATATTTTAATTTTCATGTTTGTTAGTATGGACCTTTCCCTACTAACATTCACATCCTTTCTCCGTGTAACATTTCCTACTTGCTCATTATATACTTCTCTTTACCATTTTTTCACACCTTTTTTCATCTAGCTCTCCCGCAAAAAATATATTATTCTTTTTTTACAAAATGTGTAGGGTGACTTATCATTCTTTACGTCTATATAATAGAATGCGTCAAAAAGGAGGGAGAGACCGATTGAGGAAAAACAATTAATTGAAAAAGCACAGCAAGGAAGCGAGCATGCTTTTCGTATCCTTGTACAAACATATCGTCATTATATTTTTCAAGTTATCTTTTCTATTTTAAGACATGAAGAAGATTCGAAAGATGTTACACAAGAAGTATTCGTAAAAATTCACACCTCTCTCCCAAATTATCAATTTCGCGGATTAAAAACGTGGATGGCACGTATTGCCACCAATCACGCTATTGATTATAAGAGAAAGAAAGCTAGAGAAAGTGAAGAACTCTCCTTATGTAAAGAAGCTGAAGAAAATATACAGTCCTCTCATAATATTGAGGCTTTATTATTGACGAAAGAGCAAAAATTACTCATTGCTCAAAAACTGCGAGAACTTCCCGAAAATTACCGTGACGTTGTTCTCGCACATTACTTAGAAGAAAAGAGCTATCAAGAAATTGCTTTACAGGAAAACATCGAAGTAAAAACAGTCGAAATGAAACTGTATCGAGCACGAAAATGGATTAAAAAACATTGGAAGGAGGAAGAGTTTCTATGATGCATTATTCAAAAGAAGATTGGCGCAATTATACATTAGATTTTATAGAAAGTAATGAACGTGAATCTATGGAAGAACATCTTTATGAATGTGATCATTGTTTAGCACTTTATATGGAAAGTATTGATGAACAACATGAAAACCTTCCAATGATAAATGATGATTCATTTACGAACGAAGTTATGACGCAAATTAATTTTGAAACACTACAGTCTAATGAAAATATAAAAACAACCTCACTAAAGCGCACGATCATTCATTACATAATTGCGACTGCGGCTACAATTATTTTTATGGTAAGTGGTTTATTTCAGTATATTTTTACAGCGACATCAAATTTAGAGAAATCTTCAAAACATAACGAGTCTTCTATTTCACAACAAATTGTAAACAAATCGGTAGACACATCGAAAAAGGACGGAGGTTCAAAGCATGAATAAAAATCCCTTTTTAGCACTTGTATTAGGGCTAATTCCTGGGCTTGGACATTTATACTTAAAAAAGCTAGGACGGTTTATTTTATATAGCGGGGGATCACTATTTCTATTCTCCTTTGCAGTATTTTGTACCATAGTAGTAAGAGAACGTGATATTGCTTTTCTTTCTCTATTTTTACTAGCTGTTCTATGGGTAATTAACTTACTAGATTTAGTTATCACCATTATAAACCAAACGAAAAAGCAAGAAGCTGGAGAAGTGATAAATTCCTCTAAAGAGAGCGAACGATTTTATATCATTCTCTTATCCATCATCCCTGGACTTGGCCATTTCCAATTAGGACTTATGCAACGCGGACTTACATTTTTAGTAGCTTGCACAGGAATCGGAAGTATGATCATTTTCGTTGCACTTTTAACATCGCAAGAAAGTTTTCTTATCTTCCTTATTACGTTACCTGTTTTATGGATTTATAATTTCTTTGACGTTGTTCAGCAACTACAGAAAAAAGAACGTGGCGAGCAATTAATTGACCGTACTATTTTCGAAGATTTTGAAGAGCACCGCGAGCAGGGAAAGAAAAGTAAAACATTTGCTTCTATTTTAGCGATGTTCCCTGGAGCAGGTCATATGTATTTAGGCTTACAACGCCGTGGTCTTCAGCTTATGGCGGCCTTCTTACTATCTATTTATTTACTCGACTTATTAAGACTTTCTGCGTTTTTATTTTTAGTACCAATCATTTGGTTCTATAGCTTTTTTGATGCGTTACAGCAAACAGCAAAATACGGAAAAGAACGAGTTCAAGACGAACCCATTATCGATTATTTTATCAATCATCAAAGATGGATCGGTATCGGGTTAATTACACTCGGTGGTTATTATTTATTAGATCAAACAGTCCTTCCTATTTTGAATGATTACTTTGCAACTATATTTAACATTCATCTTAGCGAGCTATATTATCGCTATTTCCAAACATCTATCGTTGCACTTCTCTTAATTGGCGGCGGCTTTAAATTGTTACTTGGAAATAAAGAAAACAAAGGTGGTACAAAAGAATGAGAACATGGCGTGTTGGAACATTCTCAATGGGGCTTTCTATTATATCGTTAGGATGCTTTTTACTTTTTTCAGTCGTAAAAGGAATTCAAGTATTAGATACACTAACTGCATGGTGGCCAGTTTTACTCATCATACTTGGAGCTGAAGTTTTACTATACCTTCTATTCTCTAAAAAAGAGCAATCTTTTATTAAATATGATATTTTTAGTATTTTCTTTATCGGCGTTTTAGGAAGTGTCGGAATTGCTTTTTACTGTTTATTATCAACTGGATTACTAGAAGAAGTTCGTCATTCTATTAACACAACGAGGCAAACGAGTAATATTCCAGACGGACAATTTGATATACCTGAATCTATCAAAAAAATCGTAGTAGATGCAGGACATCAGCCTCTAACGATAGAGGGAAATAATACAAATCAAATTCATCTTTTGGGAACTTATGAAATGACAACGAAAGCAAATGAAAAACTCAATTTAAAACGAGATGATTTCCTTTCAGTTCAAACGGCTGGAGAAACGATGTATATCACTTTAAAATCATTACCTGTTCAGCATACGTTATTTAATTCAGCACCACAGGTGAAACCAACGCTTGTTCTTCCGCAAAATAAAAATGTGGAAATCCGTGCTTCAAATAACGAACTATCTCTTTATCCAGGTCAATTGCAAAATAATTGGTTTGTACAGGAAAGCTCAAGAGTGTCTGTCCATCTTGCAAAAGAAAGTGATGTATCTTTAACAGCAGTAACGAATCAAAAAGAAACCCATGGAAGTACACCTTGGGAACAAGTAGAAGATTTAACGAAAAACGAAAATACTTCTTCAGAAGAACATCCAGAATTAAACAACCAAGAACATTGGTATAAAAATTCGATTAAAACTGGAAATGGGACGTACAAGTTAAATATTGAGAAAGCTTATAATTTGAATATGAGTGTTCTCGAAAAATAAAAAACCTTCCGCAATTGCGGAAGGTTTTTCTCATATAATCGCTTTAATTCCTTCTAACACTAATCCAATCATAAATCCGCAAACCGCCCCGTTCACTCGGATCCACTGTAAATCTTTACCGACATTATTTTCAATCATTTCGATTAACGTTTTATCATCTAACTTATCAAGATTTTCTTGTACAAGCTTACCGATTTTCGAATGGTTCTTTTCCACAAGTGTGACAACTTGCTTTTGTAACCACTTCTCTATTTTTTGAACAGTTTGTTCATCTTCTTTTATTTTATTCATTTGTTTTTGTAAAAATGGAATAACATATTTATCAGCAAATTCTTCATTATTTACAAAAGCAACTGCTCTTTGCTGTACTTGCTCTAGCATCTCTTTTATTTTGTCAGTAGCATTCCAATTCGCAATCCACTTTTCTTTCCAATTTTCTAATTCCTGTAATAAGGCTTCATTTTCTTTTACATTGATAATTTCTTGACGAATCTTCGCTAATATAAGTTGTCTTGTGCTATTATCAGCCTCTTGTAAGCTGTTAATATTACTAATGATAAACTTCTGCAAAATGCCGCCAATCTTATCTTCATCTACAATATTCATAAATGATTTCAAAGTAAACTGCAAGAATCCATCTACTTTTATATTTTCCATCGCCTTCATACCTAAGCTACCGAGCTGGTAACGAGCTTCATCTTGCGCTGTCCAATCTTTTACCTTCACTAATATGTAATCAAGTGTCTTTTCATCATATTCTTGCACTACTAATTGATCAACAAGCACTTGTAAAATGTTATTTGTATTAATTGTATGTAAATACGTCTTTAATTCTTTTTCAATAATAACCGCTAATTTTTCTGTATCGATTGAAACAATCGCCTTCTCAGCAATCGTTACAATGCCTTTTTTCACAGCATCAGACTGCATTTCTCTCTCTGCAATTTGTAGCACCATTTGTGCTAGCTGCATTTCTTTTACTTTATTCGTAATACTTTCTTTCGTTAGCCACTCATTTTCTAACGTATTGATGAGCCCTTTCGTTACTCGTTTACGGTTTTTAGGTAACAAAGCTGTATGCGGAATTGGAATTCCCATCGGGTGACGGAATAATGCTGTAACTGCGAACCAATCTGCAAGCCCGCCAACTAACCCAGCTTCAAATCCCCCTTGTATAATCTCTCCAGCTATCGTTCCTTGAAAAGGGATAGAAGCCGCAAAGCCTACACCCATAACCCCAAGCGAAATACCCGCTATATATTTAGTCTGTAATGACATCGTATACACATCCTCTTATTATGTAAAATAAAGCTTTTTTGTTGTATTTATTCAATATTAGTTATCCTTTATATATACTATAAAGAACTATTGTGAAAATAACAAAGATTTTTATGTACATGAAAAAATGAGGCTACAATTAGCCTCATTTTTCTTATACCGTTAACTCCAAACCTTTCCTATAATATTCATTCATTACATCTTTTGGAACCATACTTCCACCCGTTCCCCACACAATATGAGTACCTTTTTTCACCTTCTCTGTTAACTGTTGCTTTTGTAAATACTCATCTTCTTTACATACTTTCACTGGCCCTATCATACCTGCTAGTGCAGAAGGCTCTAAATAAATATTCTCCGTGTCAGCTAGTTCTTTTAACAATCTATATAACTCTTCATCGCTTACTGTGTAATTCCCACTCAAAAATGGTTCCATCGTTTTACCGACAAATCCAGACGGTCTTCCTACCGCTAGTCCGTCCGCGTCTGTTACATTATCAATCCCGATATCTTGAACAGCAATTTTATCATGAAGTCCTGTCATTAAACCGAGTAACATGCATGGAGAGTGCGTAGGCTCCGCAAAGAAGCAGTGCACGTTGTCTTTATACAATAACTTTAAACCAAATGCTACCCCGCCAGGTCCTCCTCCTACTCCGCACGGAAGATAAACAAATAAAGGATGATTTTCATCTACTACAACCTCTAACTCTTCTAATTGCTTTTGTAATCGCAATGCTGCTACTGCGTATCCTAAAAATAAATCATGGGAATTTTCATCATCTACAAAATAACAGCTAGGATCGGCATCTGCTTGCTGACGCCCCTCTTCTACTGCTTTACTATAATCAGCTTCATACTCAATAACGTTTACACCTTTACTTCTTAATAAATCTTTTTTCCATTGTTTCGCATCTGCTGACATATGAACCGTTACGTTAAAACCTAGTTTCGCACTCATAATCCCAATGCTTAGCCCTAAATTTCCTGTTGAACCGACCGCAATTGAATATTTGGCAAAAAACTCTCTACATGTATCACTATCTAAAATGGAATAATCATCTTCTTCTGTTAACATACCGTGCTGCAAAGCTAGTTGTTCAGCATGTTTCAACACTTCA
Source organism: Bacillus cereus group sp. MG1 (assembly GCF_040460035.1). Lineage (NCBI taxonomy): Bacteria > Bacillati > Bacillota > Bacilli > Caryophanales > Bacillaceae > Bacillus > Bacillus cereus group sp. MG1. The sequence continues at coordinate 795,741 of NZ_JARVGY010000001.1, forward strand.
TAAATGCCGCCCCTAGCTTTAATTGATCCTGATATCGGAAGATGACTATCACATTTTAATAATAATTCTCCTAAAATAGGTTGCTTGTAATTTGTCTCTAAAGCTTCTTTCATAGAAGATATTTTCACTAAAGGTGATTCGATTATGCCATTCGTCCCTTTCGTTTCAGGAAAAACTTTCGCAATATATGGTGCAAAACGCTTTAATCTCTCTTCCGCATCTTTTACATTCTCTTCATTAAGTGGTGAATCTTTTATTGCCCTTTCATACTTTTCTATGTTTGGATTTATCCAAAATACTTCTTCTGTTGCAATAAGTTTATTCACTAATGGGTATTCTGCTTGTAATGCCCCTATTTCTTTCATTTTGTTTCCTCCTTATATCCTTGTAGCTCACCATATAATAAATTATAATTAAATTAATTTTAATATAGTTTAACACAAATCGTTAACTTTAGTTAATTTTAATTTAATTTATTTAAATATAATTTAATAACCCTTAAGGAGATTTTCATTATGGAAAATATAGATATTGGTAAAAAAATTGAAAAACAAAGAAAAGAAAAAGGTTTAACTAGTAAAGAACTAGCAAAGATGGCCGATATTACACCATCTATGTTAAGTCAAATTGAGCGTGGGTCCGCTAACCCTTCTATTCAAACATTAAAAGTGCTTGCTAAAGCTCTTGATGTGCCAACATTTAGCTTTTTACTTGAAGATACAAATACAGACGATTTAATTGTACGTTCCCATAAACGAAAGAAAATGATTATCGATAATTTATCATATGAAATGCTTTCACCTGATTTCACTGGAAATTTAGCAACAGCAATTATGACCGTCCCGCCTAATACAGCTTCATCAGAAAATGTGCTAGAACATAAAGGAGAAGAATTAGCATTTGTCTTAGATGGGAAAATCACATTATATTTAAACGAGGAAGAATACGTATTAGAAACTGGCGACAGTGTAAAGATACCTGCTTATTTAAAGCATAAATGGGTGAATCATTTTGAGAAAAATGCGATAGTCTTATTTTCTGTTACTCCGCCGATTTTTTAATATATGTAATAAAAAATAGCCATGTACGGGGAATATCCGTTAATGGCTATTTTTTATTTTTTCGGCACCAACAAAATCCCTAAACTAATAATACAAAAGCTCATTATTTGCTGTGCTGATAGACCAAACTGTACCGAATTTTGTTCACTAACAAGCGAAATAATGATTTGAGCAAACCCCTCAACAATTAGAAAAATACTTATATTCTTTCCATTTCCGATCCTTTCATTTTTCATCCATAACAAGCCCATTATACAAAGGTTGAGGATAATCTCATATACAAAAATAGGATGATACAAAAATTTAGATTCGTATATATTCATTCCCCATGGTAGTGTCGTTTGTACACCTACTTCATGATGTAATAGAAAATAAAAGATAATACTTACACACAGACCAAAAGGCAATGCATCAAGTAAAATACGAAGCGAAAATTGTTCCTTTTTACTTTTCCAAACAATGTATACACTAGCAATTACGCATCCTACTACAATATGTTGCATACTTCCTATAGCTAATAATGCTTGCAATGGCGATTTAAAAGCCCATACAGGATTTAAAATTGCTGGTGCAAACTTCCATACAAATACGATGATAATAAACGCATTTGTTACGGCATCCATCATTTTTTCATATGATGCATTTTGATGCCTCATCTTTCGTTTCATCAACATAAATCCAAATAGACTTCCAATTATAAGAGATACGGGTTGTAATCTCACGATCCACTCCATCATCACGAAATCCCCTTTTAGCTCTCAATCAATTTCTTAAATTTCTTTTCTAATTGATCTGGTGGTAATACACCTCGTACATGATCTACTATAATTCCATCCTTATTAACAAAAAATGTCGTCGGTAAAGAGAATACTTTATAATCTAGTCCAGCTACTCCGTCCATATCTAGTAGAACCGGAAACTCAAATCCATAGCGATTAGCAAATGCGCTTGCTTCTTGTACTGGGTCACTAACAGTTGCATTCACCGCAAAAATTTCAACATCCTTTTTATATTTATCATACATATGAACTAAGTCAGGTGCCTCCATTTCACACGGCCCACACCATGATGCCCAAAAATTAATAATATATGGTTTTCCCTTGGCATCATTTAACGACTGCAACTTTCCGTCTAATCCTTTTAATGTGATGCCAGGTGCTTTAAAACCTACTTGTGGTAATACTTCTTTCTCTTGTAACTCTGCTTGCTTTGCTTTTCTTTCCTTTTCTTCTTTCTTTGAATTATAAAAGTTAACCCCCGCCCAAGCGAGAGCACCTACTAGTATAATAGCAATTAGTTTCTTCACTTTTCTTCCTCCTCATTTTTAAAAACCTGTAAATCCACCGAATAGACGAATAAAGAATGCTGTAATTTTCGTCATTTGATTTGTATACAATAAAATACCTGTAATATATGATAAATAAGATATATATAGCGATAAAAAGTATAATGATATAAATGACAACACTCTATCCACACTACATAGAGTAGTGTTTACCCTAAAAAAAAGAGGCTATATGCACTCTCCGACAATAAGTACAATCGACACCCAGAATAACCCTACTGTTACATATACCGAGTTCGTATGTAACGGAATAGTAAGCTTAGCAACCTTTTCATTTAACACTTGCTCGATTCGTAAATTTATTGCTGTTTTTGCAAATGAAGCTGTAACACATCGATTTTCCATTGTCTTTATTTTAATTAATTTTAATAACGCGCTACCTAACTCAAATGAAGATTCCATTTTTTGCATCGCATATTTATCTGCTGCTAACTCTTGATACGTATGATATCGTTGTAACAATTCTTTTAATATCGGGATGTACATCATTCCTTCTGCTAATAACGTAAAACAAAATAATTTTAGCGGATCCCAATTATTTTGATGATATTCTTCATGGAAAATAATCGCATCAATCTCTTCATCTGAAAACGTCTGAAGCAAACCTTCCGACATGACAACTTTCGGACGGAATAATCCAATTGTAAACGCTGCAACTTCCGCAGTCGGCAGTATATATATTTGTTTCCCTTTTCTAATAAATGGGATAAGTACTTTTTGTACTTTTTTACTATAGAAAAATTGCCGCCAAATTCTTTTACACACAATCAATACAGTAATTAATAATAACCCCGCTATTATAATACGAACCATTGATAGTTCTTTCATATGTTTTTCTAACTGAAACAAGCAAAACTTTGAAAGGAAGAATGCCTTATTTTGAAAGAGAAATGGATATGTAACATAATACAATAACAAGCTGAAAAAGAGGGTACTAACAATGAGCGCTAACAATACGATTTTACGCATTTGCCATTTCATTTCATCGATCCTCTTTTTTTAACTGATTCAATTTGTCTTCTAATTTTTTTATTAAATTCGGATCAGCCTGCTCTAACTCATCTATCATATGTGTTATAACTAAATCTCCAAATTCCCCCACTAATTCCTGTGTCATTTTCTTCGTTTGATTGGATAAGAATTCTTCTTTCGTTTGTATAGCACGATATATGCCACTTCTTTTCACAGTCTGTTTTTCTAAGTGTAATTTCTCTACTAACCTGTTCATAACTGTCATAACAGTATTAAAATTCACAGGCGATTCTTCACTTAATTTCTGCTGGACTTCTTTAATAGTAATACCTTCAGTAGACCAAATAATCTCCATAATCTTCGCTTCAAGCGGTCCAAAGAAATGATTTAATCCTTGCTCATTTAACCTATAGTTTTGCGTAAACATCGTATGACTCCTTTCACACTACGAATTGTAGTACAAATTAAATGAGAGGTCAAACGCAAGTAATACAAACTAAAATTCACTACCTATAAATACGTACATCATTCTATTCATTATAAGCCTAACTTATCTCCAAATGTATCAAAGAGATACTGCTCTAATATTTGTACACTAAACTTTTCATTACGTCCAAGTGCAAATAATTCCCGATCTTTCGCTACGATAGTATCTAACGGAATAACTACATTATCCACTATTTTTGTAATTTCAATTATATTACTTTTTACATTTACTTCTGTTTTAAATTCAACGTTTTCTAACACTATATGTGAACGTCTTCCTGATGCAAAAAAAGTAAAATTAGGATTTTTAACAACGCCAATTTCAGTCTCTAACGCATATAAATAGTGAAAAATTACATCTCTATGTCCATCTTTTATTATTTTTTCATCCTTCTCATCGTCTAAGTATTCTTTCAGCTTCGTTGTAAATTCAAATCGAAAATCCACTTTTTTCACGCTCCTTCTTTGTATTTCATATTAAACAAATATATTGAAATAATTTTACCATATTGTAATACAACTTCCTATTAAAAGTAAAAACTGTTTTAGAAAATCGCTATTATTTCCGATACCCTTTTAAAATATAAGTATAAATTCAATATGAATGAATGCTTCATTACATCTATTTAAACATATTTTTTCCATTTTTTGAAACATTAGTATGAAATATTATATATCAATGAATGGTTTCTAATGTATTGGTATATATAGTCGGTAGTTTCTTTACTATTCCGATATACTTAAGCTACATTTTCTAATTATTGATTACATTACGGAAGGAATGTAACTCTCTTCTATCGAATTTTTATATAACAAAAATGATTAGGTGGTGCTTTACTATGAAATTAGCTGTCATTGGTGGCGGTGATTTACAAGATTCAAATCACTTGCCTATTAATGAACGCCTTATAGAATTAACAAATAAACAGTATCCAAAAGTATTGTTTATTCCAACGGCTAGTCATGATGATGAAAGCTATATAAAATTATTTTTAGACACGTTTGAAAAACAATTACATTGTGAAGTACAAATTTTACGCATTACAACAGATTCACCTTCTAAGTATGAAATAGAGGAGATGATTCATTCAGCCGATTTAATTTATCTAGGTGGCGGAAACTATATTCACATGCTTACGCAATGGAAAGAACATAGACTTGATGAAAAATTATTATTGGCTCTGCAACAAGGAACACTTATTGCTGGTTATAGCGCTGGTGCTATGTGTTGGTTCACGTCTAGTATCCGATCAGATTATGAAGGTTCTGGTTACATAGAGAGTAACGGATGGGGTATTGTTAATAAAAGATTTTGTCCACATTATAATCAATTAAACAGAATGAACGCCTTCCATTCCTTTTTACAAAATCATCAAGGGAATATAGAAGGAATTGCACTGGAGGATAATTGCGCTTTATATATTACAGAGGAATCCTTTGAGATTATCGGTGAACCGGAAAAAGCGTGGGAGTTTTATATGAGTGATAAAACACTCATTAGACAACATTTTGATATAACTTTAAAAAGCTATTTGTAAACCTGCACTTACGAAAAAATGTCCCTAAGTCTAATAACTTAGGGACATTTTTCTATTTAACTAACTAATCGTGTAATTCGTTTCTTTTGCCATGAAAGCTTATAATATGCATACTGCAATAGTAAGCTGACAATAAATGCTGCTGGATACCCGATCCAAATGCCTTCTATTCCAAGACTTGTATGGTAAGAAAGATAATATGCTACGGGTACTTCTACAAGCCAAATTGAAACAACTCCAATAACAGTTGGCCAAAGTACTGTACCGCTCGCTCGCATTGTCGCACTAATAATTTGTGCATGACCGAAAATTAAATAACTCCATAACGTAATCATAACTAAGCTATGAGCAATTTCAATTGTAGTTTGACTCGTTAAAAATAGTGATAAAATGTCTCTTGAGAATAAATAAATAAGAGATATTAACACACCACCGATGACGTAGTTCATAATAATTCCGGCCTTCACAACTTTCTGCAATCGATCAAATTGATTCGCCCCAATTGATTGTGCTGCAAAAATAGAAACTGTAATACCAAGGCTAACTGCTGGCATTTGTACATAACTTGCAACTTGATTCACAACGCCGTAAGCAGCTGTTGCATCCGAACCGTAACGATTTACAAATGCGATTACGGCAATCTCAGATAATGAAACTAATATCATATTTATACTTGCCGGTATACCGAGCCTTAGCAATAGCTTTAATAACTCCCCATCCATTCGAAGGTATTTTCTAACCGTGCCATCTAGTTGTAATGGGTGATTTTTCTTCTTTAAATACACAAGCAAGACAATAAACGTAATAACTGTAGATATAACAGATGCATAGGCTGCTCCATACACATCTAATTTCGGAGCTCCTAACCATCCAAAAATAAGAACTGGTAATAAAATCATATTTAGTGCTGTACTTACAATTAAAAAGTAAAATGGCGTTTTAGAATCTCCTGTACCTCTCATAAATGTTGTATATGCGAAATATAAAAATAATACTGGCATCGATATAAATAAAATCCGTGCATAATGTACACTTATTTCAATAATATTTTCTGGCGTTCCCATTAGGCGCATAATATCCATCGCAAAAATACTTCCTATTATCGCCAACACAACTCCAATAATAAAGGTAAATGTCAGCGTCGTACCAACGATAGCTTTTAAACGATCTTCGTTTTTAGCACCAAACGCCTGACCAATTAAAATAGAGCTCCCTGAACCGATACCAATTACAAATGAAACGAGCAAGAAAAATAATGGGAAGAATGCTGATATGGCCGCTAAATCATTAACTCCAAGCCATCTTCCTACTACTACCATACCAAATAATTGTCCAACTGATTGTAGTACATTACTTAATAATAACGGTACTAAAAACATCGACATCGATTTCCAAATTGGTTTACTCTCACTTTCCAACTTATGTGACTCCGCACCTTCTTTATTGTTATCTGCAGGTGGTTTCAAATTTCATTTCTCCTTTTCTTAAAAATCTATTTTCAATATCTATCTCTTTGTATAGTTGTTATAATACTGTGCTTCTATTCATTTTCTTTTCATATGATTATAACTTCACCCAATATTGACTTCCATCGGCTGTTCGATCTAAAAATCCATATTCGATTAAATATCTTCTTAACGTTACGAAATCAGGGTATACATTTTCTATCACTGTATTTACTTCTTTTTCAGTATACTTTTTATTACTATCAAACTTCTTCACTAAATGACGCAATATAATTAATTTACGCTTTTGTTTCTTCGGAAATTTAGAGAGAGGTCCATCTAACCCTTCTGTAAAATGAGCTTTTAATACTTCATCATTTTCTTCTTCCGTAATATTGTATCGATCATCCACCATCGTTGCTGTTCTATGAATTGGTACAAATTTGGTTTGTACTTTTGATTTTTCTTCTGATAATTCCATTAGCGCTAAAAATACTTTTGCTTGCTTCATTTTCTCTCGCAGTGTAAATCGATGATTACGAATTGTTGATGTACTTCCGCCATCCAACTCTTTTACAATTTCTTTATCATTCAGTCCCATATAGAAAAACTGAACCATTTTCTTTTGTAAATCCGTTAATCCAGTAAATTTCTTATCCATATTTAGCAAATAATCAAACATAGACGTATGCTCATTTTGAATATGCAATTGGACGAACTTCTCTGCTTCATACAAAACTTGATTATCTTGATAAATAACACCTTTAATAAATGTTTCACCACAAGCTAAGCAAATGTACCCCTCTTTTTCTTCATCAAACACATACCCTTTCTTTAATTCCTCTATTGACGCATCCCAAAACTTCTCTGAAATATCGCTCATACTAAACACTCCTTCAAAATGTTTGTTTAAAAACCAAACAAATCGCTATATCGTTTATTATTACTTCATCATCTTATCACAACACAAACAAACATTTCAACGTTTCGTTTGCCCATTTTATAAACTTTTATAAAAACATCTATCGAAAGGATTTAATACAACGAAAAGCGAATATGTTTATACAAATTCATTTTATAGGATGTAAAATAGAACATGAATATTCTTCAAGACCCTTGGTTTACCGTTAAGTAAATGGCACAGAACGCATATGCGATTAGTGAATATGGAACTGGTATTCACTCATTACAAAACTTCAGTATTCAATTTTAACTACAAAAAAGATGCTTTCGTATAAGAAAACATCCTTTACTTTTTATATATTCTATTTACAGTCTCTACTAAAACCTTACTTGCTTGTACAAATGTATGCTTTCGATTTCTATCGTCAACAAATTTATTAGCACAACTACTCATAATCATCATACAACTAATTATGACTAACGCTATCTTTCTATTCTTGTAAGTCACTTTATGCCACTCCACTATTACAAAACTTCTTTTGAATTTATCCCATCAAGAAATTTTACATGAATAATAAAACGTGTGAATATGCAATTCTGCATATTCACACGTTTTATCACAATGTTATGATTTAATTTAGTTAAAGAACAAGTATACCGAGGTGACTAACTTGAAATTTAAAGCGAAAAAAAATCCATTCCACGTCATTTTCATTACATTATTTATAATTATTTTTTTCGTTTCGTTATTCTTCCAAAATGAAAATTCTATTTTTTTCACTCTCATGATGCTGCTAAATATCGTGAATCTTTCTTCATTCTATTTCTCTCACTACAACGTAACGGAATCATCTCTTGTTGTAAAACACGGTTTCATTTTTCATACTGAAATTCCATTTGAAGATATTCGTCACGTTAAATACTCTGGTAAAAAACTTCATTCAAAAAAATGGACTAGACAACAATTAGAAATCCATTACAATTTATTTGACTCAGTGACCACTTTCATACCACTAGAAGAAGAAAAATTCATTTCACTCTTAAAAGAGAACTGCCCACAGATGAAAGTAATGAATACGCCTGCTAACAAATAATATATTTTGAAGCTTGTAGTATTGCAAGTAGATGAAACATAAAAATGAACATCAAAAAAGCCAAGATTCTATACTAAGAACCCTGGCTTTTTCTATTACTCTTTTGGAGCAATCATTTTCTTTGGATCTACAATTTCATCAAATTGCTCTTCTGTTAGTAGCCCAGATTGCAATGCTGCTTCTTTTAAAGTTAATCCTTCTTTATGAGCATGCTTCGCAATTTTCGCTGCATTTTCATATCCGATATGTGGGTTTAGCGCTGTTACAAGCATTAGTGAGCGATTCACATTTTCATTAATTACTTCTTCATCTGCTTCAATACCAACTGCACAATTGTCATTAAACGAAACAATTGCATCCGCTAATAAGTGAGCTGATTGTAAGAAGTTATAAGCAATAACAGGTTTAAATACATTTAACTCAAAGTTACCTTGGCTCGCAGCAAATCCGATTGTTGCATCATTCCCCATTACTTGCGCTACAACCATCGTTAACGCTTCACTTTGCGTTGGATTTACTTTACCTGGCATAATAGAGCTTCCCGGTTCATTTGCTGGAATAATAATTTCTCCAAGACCACTACGTGGACCACTTGCAAGCCAACGTACATCGTTAGCGATCTTCATTAGATCCGCAGCTAATGCTTTTAATGCACCGTGAGTATATACAACTTCATCATGGCTCGTTAATGCATGGAACTTATTTGGTGCAGAAACAAATTGTTTACCTGTAAATTGACTAATTTCCTCTGATACCATCTCACCAAATTTAGGATGAGCATTAATACCTGTTCCAACCGCAGTTCCACCAATTGCTAACTCTTTCATATATGTATTGCTCTCTGCAATCATACGCTCTGTTTTTTCAAGCATACGGTGCCATCCGCTAATTTCTTGCCCTAAAGTTAACGGCGTTGCATCTTGTAAATGTGTACGACCAATTTTTATAATATGTTCAAATGCAGTTACTTTTTCTGCTAAAGTTTCTTTTAATTTCGTAATTGCTGGTAATACGTGATTTTCTACTGCGATTACACAAGCTACATGAAGCGCCGTTGGAAATGTATCATTTGAACTTTGTGACATGTTCACATCATCATTCGGATGAATATGTACGTCAGATCCCTTCTCTTTCAAAATTTGATTCCCACGATTTGCAATTACTTCATTCACATTCATGTTTGACTGTGTACCACTACCTGTTTGCCATACGACAAGCGGAAAATGTTCATTCCATTTCCCTGCAATCACTTCATCCGCAGCTTCTACAATTGCTTCTGCTTTTTCTTCTGATAGCTTTCCTAATTTTTGATTGCTAAGCGCTGCACTCTTCTTTAAAATTGCAAATGCTTTTACAATTTCAAGCGGCATTTGCTCTGTTCCAATTGGAAAGTTTTCTTTACTACGTTGTGTTTGTGCTGCCCATAATTTATCAGCTGGAACTTTTATTTCTCCTAATGTATCTCTTTCAATTCTGTACTCCATGTTTTCATCCCCTTGAAAATATAATACCTACATCTCTTATAATAACAGACTTTCTCTTAAATGATAAGAATTCTCACTCTTATATATAGATATTCTATATTTATTTAAAAAAATTCCTCTTGACCTAAACTTAAGTTTAGGCTGTATCCTTTCCATTGTAACCTACTATAACATTACTGGAGGAATTCAATATGAAAAAATATGCTTTTATAACAGGTGCGAATAAAGGAATTGGATATGAACTTGTTCGTCAATTAGCAGAAAAAGATTATCACGTATTTTTAGGTGCTCGTAATGAACAACTTGGACAACAAGCCGTAGAATCTTTAAATGTTTCAAACGTTTCCTATATTCAAGTAGATATTTCAAATTCACAATCCATTCAAGAAGCAACAAAGAAAATTTACGAAACGACTGATCACTTACATTTATTAATTAATAATGCAGGCATAGCGCTAGACTTCAATATGCTACCTAGTGAATTAAATATTGAAACTTTACGCCAAGGATTTGAAGTTAATTTTTTTGGAACTTTCCAAATGATGCAAGCCTTTTTGCCATTATTAAAGAATTCAAGCAACAGTAAAATAATAAATGTAACAACTGACATGGCCTCACTAACAATGTTTGCTAATGGTGAAACACATCCAATTAATACACTAGGATATAATTCTTCAAAAACAGCTATTAATGCTTTAACATTAGCTTTTAGTAAAGAATTTGCCACTAACGGTCCAGAAGTATTTGGGGTAACTCCTGGTTTTACAACTACGGATCTTAATGGAAATTCCCCCGGTGGCCATACAACCACTGAAAGTGCTAAAATTATTATTAAATATGCATTAAGTGAAACAAACTATAATGGTAAAATACTTAACAAAGATGGCATTATACCTTGGTAATAAAAGGATGAATGATATGTATTATACAATTGGGCAAGTCGCCAAAATGCAACACTTAACTATTTCTCAAATACGTTATTACGATAAACAAGGACTGTTTCCTTTTCTGCAAAGAAACGAAAAAGGAGATCGAGTTTTTGATGAAGAAGCACTGAAATATTTAGAGATGATTTTGTGTTTAAAAAACACTGGTATGCCAATTCAAAAAATAAAACAATTTATCGACTGGTCTATGGAAGGAGAATCTACCATCCTTCAAAGGTTAGAATTAATGAAACAACAGGAGACCAATGTCTTACAGCTCATTCAAGACACTGAAAAAAACTTAAAAAAGATACAACAAAAAATTGCTAAATATGAGAATGAAATAACTTCAGCAAATGCTATTAAAAAATAAAAAAATCACCTTCTACATATTGTAGAAGGTGATTTTTATTTTATGATGCTTGCTTTCCTTTATCTGCATCATCTACATACCAGATGAATTTGCCTGTATATCCGTAAATAACTGCTAAAATTAACGATACGAAGCTTAACCACATAAACGGAACGTATGAGAACGTTGCTACACCTAAAATACCAGCCATAAAAATACCATTATCAGACCATGGAACCATACCTGAAGTTAACGTTCCACCTACTTCTGAGTTACGCGCTAATACACGACGGTCTATTTTTAATTTATCATAGCTATCTTCCATAATTTTTGGTGTTAAAATTAGTGATACATACATCGCACAACCAAATATATTAGCTAAGAATGCCACGATTAATGTAGACAATGTTACATTACCTGCAGAATTTAATTTCTTCTCAAATTTTGATACGATTACTTTTAAAACACCTAGTTTTTCAAGTAATCCACCAAATCCTAAACCGAAAATAATAACGGCTACTGAGCCAAGCATGCCGTTAATTCCACCACGGTTTAATAACTTGTCAACAAACTCAACACCAGATTGAATTGAGAATCCGTTATAAGCTGTTCCAATCGCCTCTCCAAAGTTCATCCCTTGGAAAAGGGTTGCCCAAATTGCACCAATTAAAGCTCCCATTGCAATTGTTGGCATAGACGGTTTCTTCATCGCTAATAGAACGATAACAATGACCGCCGGAACAAGCATCCATATTTTAATATCAAATTGCTTTAATAAAGCTTCTTTTAAAAATTCTACTCGATTCAAATCTACATTATCGCCGCCATACATCCAACCAGCTACAGTAAACATAATACTAGTAATAATATAAGCTGGAACATCTAATACGAGCATAGCTCGAACGTGAGCAATAACATCTACTTTCGCCATAGAAGCTGCAAGAACTGTGCTATCAGAAAGTGGTGATAATTTGTCGCCGAAATAAGCTCCTGAAAGAACTGCACCAGCAACAAGCGGAAGTGGTAAACCAAGTCCTTCACCAATCGCCATCATAGCAATACCTGCTGTTCCCACTGTTCCCCAAGACGTTCCTGTTGCGATAGAAGTTATAGAACAAATAATTAATGTTGCTAATAGGAATATGCTAGGGTGAATAAATTCTAATCCATAATAGATTAATGTTGGTACTACCCCACCAGCAATCCATGTTCCAATTAAAGCACCTACTGCAACTAAAATCAGTATCGCTTCTAATCCGTTAGAAATCCCTTTCGTAATTGCATCTTGCAATTCTTGATAACGAAATCCTAATCTTAATCCAAGCGCAATTACTAAAAACCATGAAATAAATAGCGCTAATTGAATTGGGAGATCAAAAATCGTTTGGAAGGAAAAGACAACAGCAAGAAATAGTAATAAAAGAACTATGATTTCTAGCATCGATGGTAATCTTACACTTTTCATTTTTTTCTCTCCTTACAAGTCGATAACATGACGTATGTCGTCTTACATGTATGTAATATACAATTAGCGAAGACAAAACAAAATTTTCATATTATTTCGATTTATTTTTCCAGTATAATATATTCACAACCCTTTCTATTGTAAAAGTAGATTACGTTTTTCGCAATGAAAAATATAAAAAATGTTGTATTTTTATTTATCCCGATATTTTCGGCCAATAAGACCCCCGTCTCAAAATTCAGTAAGTGCAAAGCACTTAGGTAAGAAATTAAATACTGTAAAATTCCAAATTGATATGAACGTATTAAAGCTTCACTTTATTTACAAAGAAAAATCCCATACTAACTTTTTTAATATTTGCTGCAATAAAACTTTTTACAACTATCTTCGCTTTTTAATTCACACCATTATTTTCTACATAAAAAATAGGGCACACATCATAAAAATGATGTATGCCCTATCTTTATTTATACATATTTTGTATTTCTTCTTTATTTTTAAGTATTTCCTCAAACTTATCACTACAACCCTTCGGAAATAACACTCCCAGTCCATATGAATGCGCAAATTGAAAATGAGGGTACTTCGCTTTTACCTCATCCCAAAACTTATATACGCCGAAATCACTACTTCTAACTTCAATATCATGAAATAATACAATACCGTTTTTCGCGACTTTCGGTAGCCATGTATTATAATCGTGAGAAACAGCTTCATACGTATGATAGCCATCAATATGCAAAAGATTTATCGTTTCATCTTGAAACCGGTCTACAGCATCATCAAAAGTAGATCGAATTAAATTTCCTATATTAAGGTAGTTATCGCTCACTACTTTTTCTACTATTTGAAAAACCCCTTCTCCATATGGACCTGTATGCCCATCTCCAGCCCAAGTATCTACTGCAAAGCATTTAGTCGATAACCCTCCATCTTTTACTCCCTGACAAAAACTAAAAAAGGAAGCTCCTAAATGTGTACCTAACTCAACTAAAGTTTCTGGTTTTTCAAATCGTACTAAGTCATATGCAAAATCTAAATGTCCACTCCACGCAGATTGTGACCGAATAATAGGACTAAATGTTTCAAATTCAAATGATGGTTTATGAGTAACCCAGTTCATCGCATAACTCCTTCTGCACATATTTTTAACAAACCAAATTACTCTTATCTTTATTTTTTTATCGCCTTGATTATGATTCTATTTCATGAAAATATGAAGAATTTATTCTTTTCTATTGAGGTAAAGCATCATATACATATGGGTCAGTTGGCTTATTAATTTTTTCGATTTTGTTTACTTTTACAAGTGGAAAGACTGTTCCTTTATATGTCGTTTCATCTAATAATCCTGTTATTTTTACCCATGTTTCTTCTGGAATTTTTTCAATATTTTTCCCGGTAACAATCATCCCCCAGACTGATGCATCCGCAATACAACAAGTTATGCCATATCGAGCCACTACTGCTTTATTCCCCGTCACATCTTTATCCTTATATATAAACCCTAAGAATGTAATTTCTTTCCCTTTAAACCAATTAACATTTTGACCAATTACATTCATTGTTTGAACATAATCCTTATCCTTTACTTGTAGTTTACGCTGTCCTAACATACTTTTTACTACTTGCTCTTCCGTTTTATAAGTCGTTGCTAAATTTGATGTTTCTTCTGAATCAACTGATACTTCTCGCTCATCAAACTTAACCTGTTTCCCCTCTTTTTCGTTTCTTTCCAGACTTCTCGCCTGTACACTTTGATTCATACCCCTTTTTCCTCCTAAACTTCCATCAATTGTTACACTTCCAAAGAGAAAAGCACTAACTATCGGAACAACAAATAAAACATATACAAAGAAACTTTTTATCCCTGATTTTGATGTTGTATGATGTTTACAACAATTGCAATCATGCTGTTTTTCTCTTCTATCTCCCCAAACTTGTACAATACCAAAAATTAAAATTACTACAAAAGCTATATACGTAAATTTGATCATTTTTGGAGCGATAAAATTATAAATATTCCCTGTTACAAGTAGTTTAAATAAGAGCATTGCTAAACCAATTAAAATAATGCCACGAATATAGCGATGATATGCCTTCTGCTCCTCTTTCTCCATTCTTTCTCACCTCCTATAACATTATGATTTGCACGATGGTATACACAGATACAATGACAATTCCCATCAAAAAGAATACAAATCTCTTTTGAAAATACGCAAATAGCATTAACGTATTTTTCATATCAAGCATAGGCCCAAACACAAGAAATGCGAGAAGTGCCTTTATCGAGAAAACATGTCCAAAAGACGCAGCTATAAAAGCATCGGCTGCAGAGCAAATTGATAAAACATAACCAAACCCCATCATAATAATGGGAGCAATTACTTCGTTATGTGCTACTGCATCCAGTACATTCCGATCAAAAAACGTTTGAAATACACTTGCTAAAAAAGCACCAATCAATAAATACTTACCAGTATCAAAAAACTCATCTACAGTGTGATTCATAACATCTTTCCAACTCTTTTTTTTGCTTATTTGAACTGAAACCTCTACGTCTTTTAAAACATTTCTTTCGCGATAGCAATAATACACAATTAGACCTATGAATAGAGCAACTAGAATTGTTATCCCAAAGCGTGCATATACAACGTAATCATTTTTTGGAAACGCATATACAGTAGATAAAAGAACAACTGGATTCATAATGGGTGCACTCAATAAAATAACAATGCCTACATGAAGTGGTAGCCCCTTTTGAATGAGCCTTCTTACAATTGGTATAATGACACATTCACACATTGGAAAAAGAACTCCCACAAATACTGCTGGAATCATTGCAACAATTGGAGATTTCGGCATTACTTTTTGAATCATATCTTCCGTCACAAACACTTGAATACATGAAGAAACAATTACCCCTAATAAAATAAAAGGTATTGCTTCAAAAATGATACTTAAAAATACCGTATTCACATTCAGCCATTCCTGCGGTATATTTGTGTGCAAATTTACTAGACTTGTAAAATCTACAAAAAATAATAAAAAGAGAAACATAGCGATAAGAGCTATGCCTACTAATTCTTTTGAAACTCTATTAAAGACCAAGCTTCTCGTCTCCATTTTATTTACATGTAAACATGTGCTTGTCCAAATGCTTCATACTACAGCACAAATTTTATAGTCTATTTCTATTCTTAAATCGTAATCATTATGATTTATTATTGATTTTTCTTTTCTTATCGTTTAATATAAAACGTAATCATTACGATTTAAAGGAGAGATCATTTCATGAAAAAAGTACCTATCACTGTATTAAGTGGTTTTTTAGGATCTGGAAAAACTACCTTACTACATCACATTTTGACTAATAAGAATAACTTAAAAGTAGCTGTTATCGTTAATGATATGAGCGAAGTAAACATTGATGCATCTCTTATAAAAAAGGGTGGTTTTTCACGTACGGAGGAAAAACTAGTAGAGATTCACAATGGCTGTATTTGTTGTACACTACGAGAAGATTTAATGATAGAAGTGAATCGTCTTGTGGAAAATGGTGATATTGACTATATTATTATTGAATCTTCTGGTATAAGTGAGCCTATTCCAGTTGCTCAAACGTTTACTTATACAGACGAAGTCCTTAACATTGATTTAACGAAAAATTGTCGCCTCGATACGATGGTTACAGTTGTAGATGCAAATAGATTTTGGGATGATTTTGCAGATGGAGAAAGTTTATTAGACCGAAAACAAGCAATCGATGAGAATGATACCCGAGAAGTTATTGATTTATTAATAGATCAAATTGAATTTGCAAACGTAATTATTCTTAATAAGATAGATTTGCTAGAAAAAGAAGATGTGATAGAGCTTCATCATTTACTAAAAAAATTAAATCCTAATGCAAAAGTTCTTGAATCTTCGTTTAGCAAAGTACCATTACAAGAAATTTTAAACACAAATCTATTTAATTATGAAGAAGCCAGTCAATCGGCCGGCTGGATACAAGAATTAAATAGTGACCATCATACACCGGAAACGGAAGAATACGGTATCAATTCCTTTGTTTACCGCCGCAAATATCCTTTCCATCCCGAGCGCCTTATGAATTGGCTAGAAAGATGGCCTTTAGATGTTGTAAGAGCGAAAGGATTCTTCTGGCTGGCATCTCGTAATAATATGATAGGGCTTCTATCTCAAGCAGGTTCCTCTATTACAATTCAAGGAGCCGGTGAGTGGATAGCGGCATTATCTGAAACTGAAAGAAATCAAATGATTACAGAAGAACCAGAAGTATTGAAAAACTGGGATAAACAATATGGAGATCGAATAACCGAACTCGTATTTATCGGAATTGATATGAACCGTTCTTTAATTGAACAATCATTAGATAGTTGTCTATTAACAGAGAAAGAAATGAAACAAGATTGGGATATATTTGTTGATCCTATTCCAGCTTTTACTTATACTTCATAACAATTAATAAAAGGCTTCAGTAGAATGAAGCCTTTTTTACTTTATAGTACTCTTATTTAATAAGTTTGCTTTAATTATGAATACAATTGTACCTAAAACAATTAATATAGCATATACGATACCAACTACATTACCTATTTTTTCTAAGCCAAGCGGTAATATTATAGTAGCAACTCCAACTATATAAGAAAATGCTCCTGAAAGCTTCGCTAATTTATTTTTATCTCCAACAAACGTTTCTTCTTGATATCCTGCTAACAAAAACAACCTCTTTTTCACATGTATTTGATACCCTAAAAAAATGATAAGTAACCCTACAAATAAACAAACTAAAAATCCAGCTAACATATACTCCCCCTCCTCTACAATATTTTACTATACATAAAAAATAAAATTAGAAATTTCAGTTTATTAACACGTCATTCTGTGATATATTGCATATTGTATTCAATTTGTATTTTTAGAAAGGAGAATGTTAGATCATATGGATTCAAATCGATTAAAAGGAATTATAATGGTCATAATCGGTGCTTGTTTATGGGGCTTGTCTGGTACAGCTGCACAACAACTTTTTCAATATGACAATGTTTCAACCGAATGGTTAGTTACGATCCGTTTACTTATATCTGGAATTATTTTGCTCATTATTTCCTCATTCGGAACGAGAAAAAAAGAGATATTTAGCATTTGGAAACAAAAATCTGATGCTATTAAAATGATTTTGTTTGGTCTATTCGGTATGCTTGCTGTACAGTATACGTATTTCGCTTCAATTAAAGAAGGAAATGCTGCCGTGGCAACATTATTACAATATTTAGCTCCTATATTCATCACTGTATACTTACTTTTCAAATGGAACGTTCGTCCATCAAAAATTGATTTCATTTCAATTACCCTTTCATTAGTAGGCACTTTTCTCTTACTAACAAACGGGTCTGTCCATAACTTGGCTGTTTCTACACCAGCTATTATTTGGGGGATTTTATCTGGATTATCTCTCGCTTTTTATAGTTTATATTCAAAGGAATTGTTAGAAAAATGGTCTTCCTCCGTTATCGTTGGATGGGGCATGATTATTGGGGGTATTGGTGTAACGATTGTACACTTTATTTCTACAAACGAATTCATTTTATTATCAACTATGAAATATGTAAAACTAAGTACCCTACCGCTCATCACATTTGTCGTCATTTTCGGGACACTTATTGCCTTTTATTTATACTTAGACAGCATACGATACCTGACTCCGAAAGAAACAACATTATTTGGTTGCACAGAACCACTCGCAGCTATTATTTCTTCTGTACTTATATTGCAAGTGCCATTTCAATCTTTTCAGTTATTAGGCGCTTTTTGTGTCATTGTAATGGTGCTCATCTTAAGCCAAAAGCCGGATGAAGGGAAACAAAAATTAAAGCTTGTTCATGCAAAAAAGGAAAATATACAATGAAAGGATTGAATTCACTATGCCTGTCCCTCAAAATTATAAAAAACCAGGAAGAGTTTCAGCAAAATCACTCGTTTTAAATCAACTACAAAATTGGATTATTGAAGGTGTACTGAAGCCCAATGAAAAAATTAATGATGGGGAATTGGCTGAGGCACTAGGAGTAAGCAGAACACCTGTAAGAGAAGCACTTCAAATATTAGAGCTTTCTGGATTAGTGGAAATGGTACCAGGGCAAAAAACGAAAATTGCTCCTATTAAGTTAGACGACGTATCTATCATTTATGAAACGATGGCTGGTCTTCACTCTATTATAGGAAAGCAAGCTCTTCAAAACATTACAAACGCTGATATTCAACTACTTTCTGAAATAAATGAGCATTTTCAGCAATCTATAGAGAAAAAAAACGCAAAACAAGCTTTAGAATTAGATATACAATTCCACAATACAATTTCTTCTATTGCTAAAAACCAATATATTGAACCCTTTCTAGAAAATATGCAACTTCACGTTTTACGTCTTGAATATTTGTTTTTCCAAAACTTTGTTCCAGCAAGTCAATCTATTGAAGAACATCACTCTATCATTCAAGCATTACAGAAGCAGGACGAAAAACAAATGGAACAAATAATGACCCAAAACTGGCTCCGTCCCATGAAAGAAATACAAAAAATAATTTCTACGAAATAAAAAGAGAGCTGGTTACACAAAATCGTAACCAGCTCTCCTTTTACTAATCTATATAGCTACGCCTGAATATTCGCATAATCTTCCATATCTTCGTACTCTTTTTCCAATTCCTCTAAAGACAGCTCGTATAATTGTCGGTCGCGAATCTTAAACACACCTGCTCCAATTAACTCATCAATTAAATGCCTCTTACGATTTTCAACAGCAAAACGGAGTTGACTACTCATCTTTTAAAAAACTCCTTTCTACGATCATTGAAAATGATAATCTATATCAATTACCACTTTTGATTATAAAAGATGACTCTTTATAAGTAAAGTAATTTCATGAAATATTTACCTTGCAAAGTACTTGTGGCCACATTATATATATGTATGCCGTGCGAAAAATGTTATGACACTTTTTCTTATCCTTTTTCTTTCATACTTTGCAAGTTGTCTCATCATGATTAAATTCACCATCTATTTCTACTTGAATGGTGACATGTTCTACATGAAATTTCTCCTTTAATACATACGTAGCCTCTTTTAATACACTTTGCGTTTCATTCCCTTTAATAATAAGATGACATGTTAATACTTGAAAATCTGATGTGACAGACCATATGTGCAAATCATGAACTTCTTTGACAATCGGAATATTTAATAACGTACTTTTTACCTCTTCAACATTTATGTGCTGTGGTGCACCTTCCATTAATATATGAACCGTATCACGTGTTACACGCCATCCACTAATAATGACTAAAATAGACACAAGAATACTAGCAATCGCATCTGCAGCAGTCCATCCGAAAAATTTAATAAGTAACGCAGCAATAATCGCTCCGACGGAACCCAATAGATCGCCTAGTACGTGCAGGAAAGCACTTCTTAAATTCAAATTACCTTTCACATCTCCGCCTCTCATTAATATCCAAGCTGATAAAATATTAATAAGCAGACCAAGGACTGCAATAATGAGCATCCCATTACTAGCAATCTCAACTGGTTCTTTAAAACGACGGATTGCTTCAATAAAAATGTATACTGAAATGACAATAAGAACGACACCGTTACATAATGCTGCTAACATTTCGACTCGCTTATACCCGTATGTTTTCGCAGTTGTTGCTGTTTTTTCTCCGAGTTTAAACGCAAGTAAACTTAAAGCTAAAGATACTGCATCACTTAGCATATGCCCCGCGTCAGATAGTAGTGCTAAGCTATTTGTTACAAATCCACCAACAACTTCTGCAATCATAAAACTTGTTGTTAGTAGGAAGGCAATTAGTAACGCCTTTTTATTTTTTGAATGACCATGATCATGCGAATGTCCCATACTTATACTCCTTTAAGTACAATATCTGTATGTTAGTATGAAACAAACTCCCCATCTTTATCCCGAATTGACTGATTGTAAACGCCCGCTTCCTCTGTATACACACTTCGCTATTTTTTAAACAATCCCTTTTCTCAAATAAAACAAGACTACTTCTTTTTTATTTTCATATTGTTTACTAATGAAAGAATTTTTAAGGAGGTTACTTAAATGAAACGTTTATTTCTCTGTATGGAACGTGAACTTGTTGTAGTGAAAGAACACAATGATAACTATGAAACGACTTATCACTTACAAAATATGCAACCTACCTGTATCGCTGTTGATCCATTTCAAAAGAATCGTGTATATTGCGGAACATTTGGACGAGGTCTATGGTTAAGTGACGATAGTGGGGATTCATGGCGACCAATTGGAGATTCTTATCGTTACTTTGATTTCCCTAAAGAAGATGGTATTTTGCACTCCTCTATCACTTCCATAACAATAAGCTCAAATGAACAAGTTAACGGATATGGGGTCGTTTATGTCGGCACAGAACCGAGCGCTTTATTTCGCTCTGAAAATGGTGGTGAAACGTGGACTGAACTTAAAAATATGAAATCATTATTATCTTCTTATACATGGGCTTTCCCGCCTAGACCTTTTACCCATCACGTACGCTGGATTACAGTTGATCCAAACAACCCTAATACAATACACGTTTCAATCGAAGCTGGTGCTGTTATTCAAAGTAATGATAAAGGGCATACATGGATTGATAAAAAATTCGGTGCTCCTATCGATGCTCATCAATTACTTATGCACCCTGAAGCATCAAATCGCCTTTATGCATCATGTGGTGACGGATTTATGGGCGGACCTGATCGTGCTTATCTTGAGAGTTATAACAATGGAAACAGCTGGATCTCATGTAGTGCAGGACTTGAACATCATTATTTATACAGCATGGCTATTGATCCAGCTGATTGTGATACGATTCTCGTTTCTGCCGCGCCAAGTGCTGATCTCGCTCATCATCGTATCCCTTATGAGTCTTATATTTATCGAAAAACGAAAGATACTCCTTTCCAGCAAGTACAACAAGGACTACCATCTGCAATCGGTACAGTCATTTCGATGTTTGCTACAAACGAAGCCGAACCACATACGTTTTACACGTTAAATAACAATGGCGTCTTTCAATCCAATGATAGCGGCGAATCGTGGGAACAACTAAACATTCCGTGGAAAGATGAGTATAAAACGCAGCATCCGCATGCACTATTCGTCACTAGTTCTTAACGAAAAAAGACTGCCTAAATGATTTTAGGCAGTCTCTCTTTTATTTCTTTAAATCAATGACAATATCATCTAACACAATATCTTTGCTCTTCGCTTCTTTTTTCGGCACTTCTATTTTCTTCTCTTTCCCATTCACATACTCTACTCCACCATGATTTTCAGGTGTATGTACTCGCAAGTGCACGCGAGGTGTAACGATAAGCTTTGTTGCATTTTCGTTTAGTTTTTGGAAGGTGGCACTCCAATGGATATTGTAAGGATCGTTGCCACTTCCCCCATTTCCTTCACCCGAATAAATATTCCCTAAATCATCCTTAACCGTCAATTCAACATCTACACTATCCCATTCTTTCCTCGCGCCCTTAGAAACCTCTTGATTGTAATAAAGAATAAATGAAACTGGCGATATTGCGACCTTTTCCATATTTGCTTTTATACCTTCTTTTTCTGAACTCCCACCAATTGTTCTCTCTTTACTATCCACTGATTTTACAGTTAACGCGAAATTCCAATTACCTTGTATTGATTTTTTCCTATCTGGCATCTCTATTCTCTCTATATTCCATCTAAAGTTTACTTTGTCCTTTTTATTGCTATCATGATGCGTCGTTGTTACCATACCTACATACTTTTTTTCAGTAACTTTAGTCATTTTACCACTGCCTGAACTACCATGAGCGTCCATTATATCCAATCCACCTAATATGATAGGATCCTCCCCTAAGTCCTGCTCACTTTCCAGTGAATACGTTATAGATAATGTTCTGCCATCAGAAATTACATCATTAATTGTAACCTTAACCCCATTACTCTCTTTTGTCATATTCAACTCAGTCGAAAATTCCTTATAATTTTCATATAACCCCGTTCTACCATTATCTAAAAATCGGAATATGTCACCTACAATTGGCAATCCCCCGGCATATGTAGGAAAACCGATACCAAGAGTTGCAACCGATAACCCTACTAAAATTGATGCAGCAGCGACATCTTTTTTCCAACTTTTCATCTTTTTCTTCGTACGTATCGATTGTTTTACATTTCGTTTTACTTTTTCCTTTTCAATTTCAGAAGCCTCAATTTCTTCTAGTTCTTTTTCATCTATATCAATATCATTTAATAGTTCATAAATGTCTTTCATATTGCACTACCTCCAAAACTAATATTCGTAGCATTTTGTTGTAGTTTCTTTTTCCCCCGGTACACTCGATTATCAATTGCTGCCCGAGTTAATCCTAACTTGTCACCTATTTCCTCTGTCTTCATACCAAGTAAATATTTCATAATGAACACCTTTTGATCTAGCGGTTCTAATTGATTAATGAGCTTCAATAATTCTTCCCTATCTTCCATAACGATTAATTCGTCTTCTGCTGATTTTTCTGTACTGATATGAAACTCATCTGAAATGATTTCTACTGTTTTAGTCGATTTCCGGTAATAATCAATTGCTTTAAACTTCGCAATCGCTGCAATCCACTTTTTAAAATCACTCGGCTCTCCATGGAATTTATTTGCGTTATTCCAAATGGAAAGAAATATATCGTTTATACATTCCTCTATGAGTCCATCATTTTGAATGGGAAGTAGAACTTTATGCGTGATCCCCTTTATGAGTGGTAAGTATGTATCGACAACGAATTCTAACGCGTCTTCTTTTTGCCGCTGTAATCTTTTTATAAAATTTTTCTCATTTGATTTCATGTAGCGATTCCCCTTATTGTTTTGTAAAAGCTTTTACACCCTATATAACGTCTGAGAAAATTTTTTCTCTCATCTTTTTTATTTTTTGTATGTAATGGAATACTTTCCCTTAGCCATTTTCTCACATAACTATGCATTCAAAGAAAACTTTCTCAAGTCTGTAATTTAATTCATGTAGTACACTATTTATATAGTCACTCTTTAA
This sequence comes from Bacillus cereus group sp. MG1, assembly GCF_040460035.1. Taxonomy (NCBI): domain Bacteria; kingdom Bacillati; phylum Bacillota; class Bacilli; order Caryophanales; family Bacillaceae; genus Bacillus; species Bacillus cereus group sp. MG1. Next base: position 819,945 of record NZ_JARVGY010000001.1, read on the forward strand.
TTTAGTGTACATTTTATTTCATTAATCTATTTTAAAAATTAGGAGATGAGATGTGTATGTGTGGAATTACAGGTTGGGTAGATTGGAAAGAAGACCTTTCAAATCAACATGTTATTTTAAAAAAGATGGCAAATAGTATTCAGCATCGTGGTCCGGATGCTGAAGGATTTTGGTTTTCACCTCATGCGGCCTTTGCACACCGGCGTTTAATTGTAATTGATCCAGAAGGCGGGACACAGCCTAAGACATTTCGTGCTGGTGATTATACGTATGCTCTTACTTATAATGGAGAAATTTATAATTTCCGTGAACTGAGAGAGCAGCTTCAAAAATGTGGGCATGCATTTGAAACCCATTCAGATACAGAAGTATTACTACATGCTTATTTAGAATGGAAAGAAGACTGCGTACGACATTTAAACGGAATTTTCGCTTTTGCCTTATGGGATGATCAGAAGCAACAATTGTTTTTAGCACGAGATCATTTAGGTGTAAAACCACTCTTTTTTACAGAAAGAAATGGCAGTATTATTTTCGGTTCTGAAATTAAAGCATTATTAGCGCATCCATCTGTCCCTGCTGAAATTGATGCGAATGGAATAAATGAAATATTTGGATTAGGCTTATTTCGCACTCCAGGATGTGGCGTCTTTAAACATATTCAAGAAGTACGTGCTGGACATTCTATAACATTTACACGTCATAAAAAAGTAGTTACTAAGTATTGGAATTTAGAAAGTAAGTTCCATACAGACTCTATAGAAGATACATCTTCGCATATTTTATCTATTTTACAAGATACAGTAAAAAGACAATTAATTGCCGATGTTCCTCTCGTTTGTATGTTATCAGGCGGATTAGACTCTAGCGGTATTACTGCACTTGCGGGTAAAGAATTTGCTGCTGAAAATAAAACACTTCATACGTATTCTGTTGACTTTGTAAATAGCGCAAAAGATTTCGAACTGACATTTGCTCGCACTGGTTTAGACGCTCCTTGGGTAAAACGCGTTTCTGAACATGTCGGGACAGCGCATCATGATATTATTGTGAATGCTGAAGAATTAGCAAATCACTTATTCGTTCCCCTTCATGCAAAAGATTTACCGAGTGCTGGTGAAATGGAAACTTCACTATATTTACTATTTTGCGAAATGAAAAAAGATGCGACCGTAGCTTTATCCGGCGAATCGGCTGATGAAGTATTCGGTGGATATCCTTGGTTTCATCAAGAAGAACTACTATATGTAGATAAGTTTCCTTGGCTAACAAATTGGAAAAATACATCTCCTCTTCTACTAAATGAAGTAAGTAACCAATGTAATCTAGAAGACTATATTGATACAAGATTCCAAGAAGCGATACTTGAAGTACCTACTCTTGAAGGCGAAAGTAAAAAATCCGCGAAACAACGTCAAATGTTTTATTTATTTTTAACAAGATTCCTTCCTTTCTTACTTGACCGTAAAGATCGTATGAGTATGGCTGTTGGATTTGAAGTTCGTGTACCGTTTTGCGATTATAGATTAGTTGAATATTTATGGAATGTTCCTTTCAACATAAAAAGTATTGATAATATCGAAAAAGGCATTTTACGTAGAGCACTACAACCAGCTTTACCTGACGATGTACGCAATAGAAGAAAAAGCGCTTATCCAACTTCACAAGATCCACACTACTTACAAACAATCCGTAATTTAACACTTGATATGTGTAACAATAAAAACAATCCTATTTTCTCACTTATTAACCATTCCATCTTACTTTCAATTGCTGATCAAAGTAATAAAGTGATTAACAATTTTGAAGCAAGAAGTGCCATGGAGTATATGCTACAAGTAAATGAATGGTTGAAAACATATCACATCCATATTGCTTAACAAAAAGGAGTTCAAGGATAAAAACCTTGAACTCCTTTTATATTAATTAGCACATTGTTTATTATCAGTATCAATAGACCATCCAATAATCGTGGCACAGTCTCTACCTTTCCACTGTAGTACATTTGTTAATACGGGCTCAATCTGCAAGCTATTTCCGTCGTGTAATATTTCTACTAAAGATTGATCATCATCAAACCTTCGTTTGTCACACTCTAAAATACCGTCCGTTGCCATTACAATGTGATTCATTCCTTTTTCTAATCCTCTTACACCTGACGTAAAGCAAGGTGTATTTGCTGCAAAAATATTTTTCCTGCCAATATATTCGTAATTTTTCCGTTTATTTAATCGTCCTTTTCCATTTTTCGTTTTCTCAGAATGGAATAAATACGCGAAACAATCACCAACTGATAACCAATATAAAAATTCGCCTTTTCGTAAACAAATTAAGCAAGCGAGTTCCTCATCATCTTGATCACACTTTTTAATAAATAACTCATCTGTAAATAACGCTAATAAGTACATATGTGTATGATGAAAAGCTAAATGTATTGGATAGGAAAATAACTCTTTTAATTTCTCTTTTCTTTCTGAAATCGCTTCTATTATATAATCAATATTTTTTGTTTTGTGGTGTGTATCAAAAATCATAACAAATTCAAATTGTAATTCAGGGTCCCACCAAGCAAGTACCGCATCTCCTCGTTCATATGCATCACTTTCTTGATTTCCCCCATATACGCCGACTGAAAGAGGACCACATTTTTCAACATGTATTTCATCTACATACATCTGTTCATGACTCATCCATTTGAATGTATTCACAACTATCATCCTCTCTCTTGCTAAATGTATACCTTTACACATAGATTACCTTATATTTCAATAAAAATAAACTTTTTCAACATTTTTTACCCAAATAAAAGGATTTTATTTCTAAAACAACGAATATATCTTACTATACGATATAAAAAAGGGGATTTATTATTATGAACAACATTAATCAACATTGGGAGAGCATTTATTATCACTTACGATACGAATACGATGACAACCTTTCCCACCAAGCAATTCGTATTTTACAAATCGTTTCTCGTGAGAAAGATATAACAATTGGAAAAGTCGCTACTGAGCTTAGTCTTTCTCATAACACAGCATCTGAACATATAAAGCGCCTTATTCAAAAGGGGTTCATCGTTAAAGAGAGAAATAAAAAAGATGAAAGATTGGTAAACCTTACATTAACAATTGAAGGAATTGAAGTATTAGAAAAACATACTTTACTAGATAAAGAAAAGATAAAAATATTAGAATCACAGTTATCAAAAGAAGAACAACAATTAATTGAAAAAGCATTTTCGTTATTAGCGAAGGAGGCAAAATATGCATTTCCTCGTTAAAGCAATCGTTTCGGCACTTATTATCGGCGTTATCACTGAAGTCGCTAAACACTACAGTACGATAGGTGGCTTTATTGCTGCCCTTCCTCTCGTGAGTTTACTTAGTCTATTTTGGATTTCATTTGAAGGCGGGAATAAACAAGAATTGAGTCAATTTGCTTTAGGAGTATTATATGGATTCCCCGCATCAGCACTACTATTATTTATTGTCTATATTGGTTTAAAAAATTCATTTACACTTAGTACATCTGTCCTACTCGGTATAGGTGTTTGGTGTATCGTTTTTGCTTGTCAAAAATTATTTCAAGCTTAGGAGGAATTAACATTCATAAATTTGTAGAAATAATGGGGCAAAATATAGAAGTACATATAAAAGGAGGTGGTAAACAAACTGTAGTCATTCAAACCGGAATGAGTTGCTCATTTTATGATTGGCTTCCTATTATAAAAAAGCTTTCACAGCACTTTACAGTCGTTTCATACCATCGCCCAGGTTACGGGAAAAGTGAGCTAGGAAATCAACCACGTACAATAAGGCAAGTTACAAAAGAGCTGCATATGTTACTAAACAAACTAGCTATTCAAGAGCCATTTATTCTAATCGGTCATTCCTATGGAGGATTATGTGCACAACATTTTGCGATGTTACATGAAGATAAGCTGCAAGCACTTATTTTAGTTGATTCTACTTCGATGAACTTACACCGTTTAGATGAACTTCATTTACCAATTTCTGATCAAACTGACTCGGATGATATGTAGCTTGAAAAATATAATACATACTCCAAAATGGATGTAGACACACTTTATAATGAACTAAAACCTATTCTCACCGATCAATCAAAACAGCAAATTGGATTCTCTACCTCGCCTTCATTATATAAAGCGACAGCTTCTGAACTATCGGAGTGGAAAAACTGTGCTCTCTCACTAAAAGAGCTATGTAAAACATTAGAAATACCATTAATCGTTATCGGTAGAGATCCTCAATATTCTATTACTCAATTGACTAATGGTGGCATGCCAAAAGAGGAAGCAACACAACTTGAAGCAATGTGGCAAGAACTGATCCATGAACAATTACAACTCTCAATACATAGCCAATATATACTTGCCGAACATGCTGGTCACGGAATCGAAATTGATCGGCCTGATATTATTATTGGGGCTGTTCAATCTCTATAAATAAAAAAAGGAAGCAACTAAAGTTGCTTCCTTACTTATCTATTCATAATCTTCTTCATCATCGATTTCTTCGTAATAAGCATTCCCATTACTTACATAAATAGGGCCATTCGCAACATCAATACGTAATACCCATGCCCATGGCACAGCTAAACGCTTATGTATTGCTCGCCAAAAGCTCATTGATTTTCTTTCGTACTCCTGGAACTCCTGAAGTAACTCTTTATAGGAGGAACCGTCTAACTGAATATTTGCTTCTAGCAAACGAGAATGGGCATAGTACTGCAGCTCTAGTTCAGCAGCAATTTCCATTTCTTCTTCTGTTGCCATACCAATAATTGTTCCATCTGCTGGTGCAATTTCATATACGTTGTGAACTTCAATAAGCCCTTCTTTCTCTTTCTCAAACATGTAAACAGCCTCCTTTAACATATAATTTTTATGTTACAAAGTCATACTTCTACAATAACTTCTCTCTTTCCTCTTTTTTTGATAAACTTTTACAAAATATTTAACCGATGACCTGTTTTCTCTATTCTTTCAGCAGAAATGAAACGATTTTTATCAAAATTTAATTTATACACATCGGGCATATGAAGTGTTTTCCAAAACTCCAAATCATATTTCGAATTAAAATAATTCATTAGTAATACCATAATATTTCCATGCGTACCTATTACAATATTCTTACCTTCATATTTTTTTAATATATTTTGTATACATATTACAGCGCGCTTTTGTGCTACAGTATTCGATTCTCCGCCTTCGTATGCAAAACTCCAATCTTTCCACACATTCTGCATAGCATCATTAAAATTTGATACTGGCTCTGTGCTCAATAATCTTTCACGCAAATCTTCTTCAGTTTGTATTGATAATTTATATGTATTCGCAATTCCTTGTACAGTTTGGATTGCTCTTTTGTAAGGACTAGAAATAACAACATCAATATGTTTATCTTTTAATAAATGCGTTACATTTTCTGCATCACAGTGCCCTTTTTCAGATAAAGATCGTTCCCGTTCTTCTTTTGTATATGTAGAATGGGCATGGCGAACGAAATATATTGTTGTCATTTTTTAACCTCCAATCTTATTTTCCATCTATATTCAATAATAAGATTGGAAAATCCTGTATTACAAAAGAGCACTTTTCATAAGTGCCCCTTTGTTTACATAATAAAATTATTTCATTATAATTTATTTCCAAACTCTTCATCTGTTATAGCATCTTGAATAAAATAATCTATATTATTTCTCAGTTTTTGATATGAAACTTGATCTTCTATATCGTTAAACATAATGACAATTTCTACTTTATCCCCTTTCTTATCTGTAGTATACAAGCTTTTTGTCAATACGAATGCGGTAGAACCACCTTTTTGACCAGCATATTCGAACTTACTATTTTTAACTGTTCCTTTGAAAATGTTCTCGATCTCTTCTTGCATTGATTTTGGAAAATAATTTCTACTATTTATCTTTTCCATTATACTCATATAATCTTTAGCGTTTGCACCCACTAATCGATCTGACCAAATTCGCTGAAATTCCATATCTACCTTTAATGGAATATCCCGTTTTTTCCATTCTTCTTCATCTTTCATCCATTCATGAATTTGTAACACATGTTTATTATATTCTTCCTTTGACATGTTACGTATCATTTCTAACGATTGATTTTTTGGCTCATGAAGCTCTTTTTCTACATACCCTCTCATATATAGTGAAGCAGTATACGAAGAGAACTTGTCATGACTAGTAAGCTCTAACTCTTTTAAACTATCATTTACTCTTTCTATTCCAAGCTTATCTAACAAATATGTCGTATTTGCATTAGAGCTATAATGAATCATTCCTTTTGCAACTTCTTCTAAAGCGATTTGTCCATTTTCCACTAATTCTCTCGCTTTTGCATCTTCTAACCAATCAGGATGTACCCCACCATCAGTGTTTTTAACATAATATTTTTCTAGCTCCTGCAATGAAATTTGTTCATCACGATTGATTTTTCCTTCTGACACTTGCTTAGCAAATTCAACTGCTATTATGATTTTTGCCATACTTGCTAATGGCAATTTTTTATTTTCATTTATAGAAGTTAATACTTCTCCATTTCTTTTAATAAGTAATGAACATGTTTCATCTTCTTTATGTTCTTTTATGTACTTTAATACGTAATCAGGATCTTCTTTTGACAAATAGTAATTCATAATAACAAAGAAAGCTATAACAGCTACTATAATGACTCCTGCAATTATTCCTATAATCTTTAATATGTTCACAATATACCCCCTCTAACAAATTTCCTTCTATATCATAATTATACCGAACTGAATTACAAAATTATACAAAAAAGAATAAATATTCCTGCAAACAAAGAATCATTTTTTTATTTCACACTGTATTGTATGGAAAATCTCATGAATATGTCTAACTTTCACATAACAAAAAAACATGCCTTCATTAGGAAAGCACGTTTTGTGATATTCTTCACATTGTTTAATTAAAAAATAAATGTTTACTTACCATGATGTAACATTAAATCACTAAGTTCTTCTTCAATGTGATTTAATTTCGCAACGCCTTCTTTCCATTTATGAATATAACGTGAAACCCCAACGAAAAACAAAACAATAATTGTGGAAAGAATAATACCATATACGATTGCTACAGTACTCATAGTTACACTTCCTTATAATTAGTAATGTGGTTATTAGTTATATTTTTATTATAAACCTTTTTCTTTTAAAATACTTCGATTTCAACTTTTTGTAACAAAATTGATTTTTCTAACATTTCGTTCGTGAAAATGGCATATTTTTCACAAATTATACAAAACTTCACCATATGTACTATTACCATATGAGTTATATTATTAAATAGAATAAAGGGGATGATATACTATGACGACTTGGTTTATTGTAATGTTAGTTGTATTTGGAGCATTTAAAATTATCGTTTCTAGCCTTCCTAACACTGTTATTGAATCCATTATTAGCAAGTACGAAACACATCCAAAACTTGAAGAGGAGAATGTGACTATTACAATTCATGGAAATAACGTAGAAGGCGAACAGAAATCAAAAATTATTCATGATTTTAACGAAGGTTTATTTTTAGATCGCTATTATGCACCACCACACAATGAGGGTACGCCTTTAATTATCAATGCAAAACGTGGCAAAAAGAATTTTACATTTTATATTTATAGTCACGAGGAGCATGTTGATGTTGTAAAACAATATAAAAAGAAGGTAGTTGCTTATAGTTTACGCTCTAAAAACCTTCAAAATAGTGATATGTTCGTGTCAGCTGACTTAGCTTAATACTCATATATTGGAAAAAGGAATCCACGAAATATGGATTCCTTTTTTCTCATTTACTGAAAAATAAGCTCTGTCTTCAAACTATCTTTCGGTAACAACCAGCCTTTTTTCTCTAAACTCGCCATTAATAATTCCCTTTGCTTTGTCGCAATACTTTCTTCATTTGTTTTAAATGACACTTCTATTACGAAGTCATCTTCTAATTTTCCGGTATTACTTAATGGCCAAATTTCAATATTTGCTTTTATGTTTTCAAACTCTCCTGTATATCGTTTCATTAATACAGGACCGTAAATACGGGAACTCTTTAACATTTCCTCTCCCCAATTTGTATACAACCATTTGTTCATTTTCCCTGGTAATTTTTCTATTAACATGTTTTGAGTAGCTTGTTCATTTGGTAAATCAAGTATCCCATATCCTTTAGCGCTGTAACTTTTCTTATTTGAAATGCTTAATGTTTTCTTCTCAAATCCCCAATCTATTTCCGCCTCATAACTATCCGTATTACTATCGAATCCTTCTTTTTTAGCTACTTCTAGTGCATCTTGAATTACACCATTTGGAATAGGATATCTTTTTTTATATGTTAATTCAAAATCTTTACTAAATTCTTTCTTTCGAATTCTAGCAAACCAACCTTCCTCGCTTAAACTTTTATTCGCAGTATCTAAAAATTGCACTTGTATTCTTTCATATTTTGTACCAGCCTGGAAATGTTCTAGCACCTCTTGCTTCATCTCTTTGTTATCACCTAATACTTGTTCTGGCTTCAATAATAACTTTACTTCAAAACTAGGTTTCATTGGACTAGCTGCAAACCCTTCCTTAACGTTATAAAGGAAACAACAAAAGAAAATGCTTACGAATACAAATACTTTTTTCATATACCTATCCCCTTTACATTTCAAATGACTTCTATACGTTCCATTGCAAGTGAATATACATTTTCATACCCTGCTGTACTTAGCTTTTGTTGTAATCGATCCGTATCCTCTTTCAAAGCGTGCACTAACACCGTATGTTCTGGTAATAATGTATTTAGCATCTCTTTAACGTCTCTTATACTTTGGTGAACTTTATACGGAATTCTCTTCACCCTACATGTACTCCTTACATGTTCTTTCATAACTTTTTCTGCAAAACTCCCTTTCGCAATATGCCCAGTAAAAATAACGGCATTCCGTTTTTCATTCCGAAGTTGTTCATAGTATAACTGTGCTCGTTTCGTTTGCATATTCGCATCACTCATTACAACTATTCCGTAACTATTTTGCATACTAATGTCATTATCCATAACTATTATGTTTCTTTTTAAACTCTCCATAATCCATTTAAGTTCTTCATTATTTTTTATCCAACCTTTATATATGAACATCTCTTCAAATCCAGCCAAAATTTCTTTATCTACTATAAGCGGAAATTCTTTATATCGTTCATATAAATACAATACTATATCTTGCGCCCTACCAAGTTGTGGCAGCGGTAATAATGCTATTCCTTCATTTTGCATAACTCGTTCAATTTCTGCACATAGATCGTCTAATCTTTCATTTTGCGAAACATCATCTGTGTGATAAGCGGCATCTACAATTGCAACTTTTATATTGTGGCCCAATTTCTCAGGTAAATTAGCTCGTAGTATATTAGACTCTGCTGAATAGTCGCCTGAATAAAATACGTATGTATTACACATATCAACTAAAAACCAAACAGCTCCTAATACATGCCCACTATACCCCCACTGAAACCGCAATGTAGGAGTAATTTGTAACCATTCATTTGGATTGCTAATCTCATCAATACATACATAATTTAAATCTTTTATATGTTGGTCGCTATAAGGTAAATTCCATCCTTGCATCACATTATAGTTTCTCCATTTTTCATAATATAACGGCAGTTGCTCCTTCGTATAACGAGTCGTCCAAATTTTTTTCTTATAGCCATACTTCGCTAATAAAGGTAAACCCATCGTATGATCTTCATGAATATGTGATAAAAATACCGCATTTAAAAATGGAACAGCTTCTCTCTCTATTTTTGGATAACCATCCTCATAAGATCGATTAATACCACAATCAAATACTATTTTCGTCTCTTTATTTTTTACAAAATAGCAAGAGCGACCGTATTCTCCTGCTCCTCCCCATACTTCCACTCTCATCATGCTACCCCTTTTCGCTTTTGCTCCATATGTTGCAGCAGTAATAAGCACATTGTTGTAAGTCCAACAGAAACAACGGCCATCGCCATTCCTATAGATACTTCACCCTGTTCAAATTGAGCAAAAATAAACGTTGCTGACGTTTCTACTGATGGAGGTAATACGAGAAGTGATGCTACTAACTCTCTTATTGAAATTGTAAATGTCATCGCCCATCCGGCAAGAATGCCTGGGATAATAAGAGGCAATATTATTTTTCTAAAAATATAAATATAATTTCCCGAAAAAATACTTCCTGCCTGTACGAGAGAATCATCAATTTGTCCGAGTGATGATTTTACATATTGCACCGTGTAAGGTAAAAACAGAACAACATACGTTATGATAACCATAATTGGTGTATTATAAATTGATATAGGCATATATGGTGAATTCCAAAATAGAATAAGACCTACAACCATAACGATTCCTGGTACCATATTCGGTAACATACCGCACATATCAAGCCATTTTTCAGAGTTTTTTTTCCCCTTTCGAATCATAAGTGCCAAAAAGACTCCAATCATTACCGCAATAATCGCTGTTACGAGTGAAAAAAGAAAACTATTCCATAAAGCCTCTAATCCCGGAGATCCCATTGTAAACAATGCCTCATAATGGCTTGTTGTAAAGTTATTTACATGTAAACCGCCGCCTCTTAATTTTGACAAAGAAGCAATAAGTATAGAAAAGTATGGAATTCCAATTGATACGATTAATAAACCAATTACATACATCCATGCTACAACGCGCGTAAATATAGACAAAGTATATCTTTTTGATTTCACACCTTTTCCACTAACCATTGCATATGAATACTTTCGATTCAATACATTTTGCATATACCAAATGAGCATACAAGCACTAAGTAATAAAGAAGATAATGCTGTTGCACTACTAAAATCAATTGGCCAACTCGAAATAAATTTATGAATTTCTGATGTTAACACGTGGAATCCTATTCTACGTCCGAATGTAGCCGGTGTTCCAAATTCAGCAATCGTCTTTACGAAAATGAGTAAAGCACCCATTACATAACTTGATACTAATAACGGCAATATTATTTTTCTTAAGCGATAGAAAAAACTTCCGCCATGAACTGCTGCAGCTTCTTCTTTACTACTCCCAATCTGAAGTAACGTGTTTTTCAGCATGAAATAAAGAAATGGGAATAAATGCAGACTCATAATTAAGACCATACCTCCTAAACTAAAAAACGATGATGAAACTGTCTTTAGCATCGGGAAAAATTGTTCAAAATAGCCGTTAGGTTGCATGAACAAAATCCAGCCCATCGATCCAATATACGGCGGTGTCATAAATGGAATCATAAAAACAATATCTAACTTACTATACTTTCCTACATCTGTTTTGCTCATAATAAATGCCAATGGAAATGCAAATATTGTAGCACCTATTACAACGAGTACACCTAGAAGCATCGAATTTAGAAAAATCCCCGCTAATCCACCACTCTGCATCACTTCAAAAGGCTTTAAAAATTTCCAACTGCTATTTTCATATACACTAGAAAATAAAATAAGAAAAAGTGGAATGACGATTAACATCGCGACAAGTAATAACGCTACCGTCATTCCAACTTGTCTTACTGATACGAATCGATTTACCATGGAATCACCATCTTATTGAAATACTTTCTTAAATTGTTTCCCTATTTCATCTTGCTCTTTCTCAACTGTTTTCCAATCAATATTTAATACTGGAATCTCTTCTACATTTGGTCTATTTTCAGCTTTTATATCTGTTCTACCAGGCAATAAATACGCTTTAGAAACTTGTTTTTGTACAGCATCGGATAATAAATAATCAATAAACTCTTTTGCACCTTCAATATTTTTACTATCCTTCATAATCCCCGCTGCACGTGGGCTAATAACTGTTCCGCTTTTTGGATATACGATATCAACAGGTTCACCCTTTGCTTTTGCGCTATACGTCATATAATCAACACCCGCAATGACCATATCTTTCGCACCTGTTACAACTGGGTCTAACGCTTCCTGGTTTGCTCCTGCTACTGTAACTTCATTTTTCTTAAGCTGCTCAAATAAATTCCATCCATCTTGTCCATTCTTTTTCACGTATCCTGTTACAAAGTCTAAAGCTGAACCTGAAAGTGCTGGATCTGGAAGATTCACTTTCCCTTTCCATTCTCCTTCCGTTATATCGCTCCAATCTTCAGGCGCCGTCTTCACATTTTTTGTATTGTACACAATCCCTAATGCTGAAGCACTATACCCGAAATAATGGCCTTTATCATCTGACCATTCAGAACGCAGCTTATCAGCTTGTTTCGCCTCTTTATAAGCTAACGTTTGACCCTCTTTCTTTAATCCTTCCATCGCTGGTAAGGAAGCGAGTACGACAACGTCAACGACTGGATTTTTCTTTTCAGCTTCCATTCTCGCTAAAATTTTACCAGTTGTCCCTTGAAACATTTCCACCTTTATACCAGTTTTCTTTTCAAAGTCTTTTTGAATTTTTTCTGCTAACCCTTTTGGCCCTGCACTATATACAACAATTTTCTTTTCATTCATATTTTTACTTTTTGCATCTGCATTACCTGTCTTTGAACTACAACCTGTTACTACAGTAGAAAATAGTAAAGTACATACAAATAAAGACTTAAGCGAACTGAATTTCTTCATACGATTCTCCCCCTATATGATGAATACATTTTTTTGGTACATATAACGATACTGGTTTCCCGATGCTTAATTTACTATTGTGATAAGCTGTCCATATTCCGAGTGCCCCCATGTTTACTTTTATTTCATACCGTTCTCCTACATATGTAACGTGCTTAATTTCACCTGTATACATTTCGCACACTTCATTTTTCGTCCAGCTCACATGCTCTGGACGAACCATTTTTTTACCCTCTACAAGCCAATTCGCCTTACCAACAAATTTGGCAACAAATTCATGAGACGGTTTCACATAAATATCTTCGGGTGTTCCTTTTTGTAATACTGCTCCTTGTTTCATGACAATAATTTGGTCTGACATTGACATTGCTTCTGTTTGGTCGTGAGTGACATACAGTGCAGTTAAACCAATGGAATGAACGATATCCATAAGCTCTATTCTCATTTCTTCTCGCAAAATTGCATCGAGCGCACTTAGCGGTTCGTCAAACAAAATAAAATGAGGTTTTGTTACAATTGCTCTAGCGAATGCGACACGTTGTTGCTGTCCACCAGAAAGTTCGTGCGGATACCTTTTCTCCATACCTTGCAGGCGAACACGCTTTATCGCATCTTCTACTTTTTCTCGTAAATGATTCATTTGCTTTGTAGCTCTTAAACCAAATGCAACATTTTCAAAAACAGTCATGTGCGGCCATAAAGCAAAATCTTGAAATACCATACCGATATTCCGTTCATTAGGAGATGTCTTTATCTTTTTTGTAGCAGAATACATGCACTGGTCTCCAAAATATATTTCTCCCTTATCCGGTTCTTCAAGTCCTGCTATCATTCTAAGTAAAGTCGTTTTCCCACATCCCGAAGGTCCTAAAAGTGTAGTGAATTCCCCTTGTTTCATTACAATCTGCAACGGCTTTAACGCTTGTGTTTTTCCAAATGTTTTTTCTAATCCATTAATTTTAATATCCATCGTCTCACCTCTCTCCCCTCATTCTTAATCTGCTTTCATTCTATATGGAAGATTTATACTTAATGTTAATGTACTGTAAAGATTAAATTAAAAAACTTCTAATAAACTATTTATTTCTATAGATTTTTTCTATAGTTAAAATAAAAAAGGCGGCAATTCATAATGAATCTCTTAAAATTAGAAATTGTAGTACTTATTAAGAAATACAAAAAGCTTACAATCGTTGCAGAAAAACTTGGCGTTAAACAACCAACTATTACTTTTCATATGAAAAGCTTAGAAGAAGAACTCGGTGTGTCTTTATTCGAATTACGTTCTGGAAGGTATTTCTTAACAGAGGCTGGTGAGGCTTTGCACCATTATGCTTGTAAAATAGATGCACTTATGAAAGAAGCTAGACGTGTCACGCAAGAGTTTAAAGATTTTCAGAAAGGTGCTATAACAATCGGCGCTAGTTATGTACCAGCGACTTATCTTTTGCCAGCAGTCGTTCATCAATTTCAATGTGAATTTCCCAATATAAAAATAACGCTACTAGTGAAAACAGCCCCTGAAATTCGAATGATGCTACAAAATCACGAAATCGATCTTGGGATAATTTCCGCTGCTCCATTTGATGAACCACTTTTAAAACAAACGAATATAATGCCCGATACACTTGTTCTTGCTTTTTCCAAAGAACATCATTTTTCAAAGAAAGACAATGTATCGTTACAAAATATAGAAAAGGAATGCATACTATTGCATCGTAATCCATCTACAACGAGAGACTTACTTACACAATGGACGTTAGCGCACAACATTACATTCCAATCAGAAATTGAATTAGACTCATTAGAAACGATGAAACAAATTTTAAAATATGGTAATGGAATTGCCTTGATTTCTAAACTGGCTATCGAACAAGAAATACAACGAAATGAGCTATGCTATATACCAATCCCTGAATTTGAATTTCAGCGTAATATTTATACGATTCATCATGAAGACAGATGGAATTCTAAAATCATTTCTTTTTTACTACAGAGCATCACTACATTTGCAACAAAAAATTAAAAGGCTGTCGTTATGCACGACAGCCTTTTAAACTATAAATCTATTTATTTTTCTTTGCCTCAATTTTTGCTTGCGCCTCTTCAGCCTTATCTAATGCTTCTGATACTTTCTTCTCTTTTTCTTTCACTTCATCTATACTATCGACAGCTTTAATAATTTTATCGATTCCCTCTTCTTCTACCTTTCTACGCTTTGCCACTCTTTCATTTACTTTCTCTTCCACATCTTTTGCTTTTTGAAGCATATTCTCTGCATTTGATATTACAGCTTTTTCAAGTTCATCATCTTTTTTCTTTTGTAACACTTCATTTGCAATGTCTTTCGCTTCTAAATACTTACCGTCTTTTAATGCTGTTGCTCCCTGATCCATTTTCTCAGCAACTTCTTTATATGATTTCGCTTCATTTCCTGATTTCTCTTTTTCTGCTTTTTCGAACCACATTGTTGCATCACTATACTTTTCATCTTTCAATGATTGCATACCTGTTTCAATATATGTGTCATAATTGCTACATCCAGCCATTACGACTAATAGAAAAAGCATAACAAAACTTAATTTTTTCATGCTGTTGTCTCCTTTTCTTTGCAAGCTCACTTTACTTTAACATACATGAAAAAGAGTTTCAAAAACTAAAATACTAATTTAGTCATTTTTATTTTATTAAGTCACATTTCCTTTTAGACAGACACATCCACTTGCTTTTTCATTACATGCTTCTTTACTCCTACTAATACAACTAACAATAAACCTACGCCTAATGTCATCATAACAATGCTAGTTGGCAACATATCTAATAATAATCCATACACAATCATACCGAGCGGTGCGATTGCAGTAGAAATTGTTTCAAGTAAGCCGAAAACGCGTCCTAAATAACTTGGATCTGTCGTCTTTTGCAAATGTACTTGCATCGGGATATTTACAACCATCATTGATATACCAGTTAACATCATAAAAGCGATATAGTAAATAAAACTTGCTACTTTCGGGATGGTGACTACTAATGGAAACACTGTACATAAACTCAAACTCGCAAATAAAAACAACCCAATATAAACAGAGCGAAACGGATCATTCACTTCTTTACGTACTGATAACGCAATTGCACCAATTAACATCCCAACTGCTAACATTCCCTCTACAACACCGAGTTGTTTCGAAGATAGATGCAAATTTTGAACAATAATATATGGAAGTGAAACGAAAAGTGCACTCGCAAAAAAGTTTACCCCTACTGCAATTTTCATTAAACCATATATTTCATGCTGTCTTTTCACATATGAAAACCCTTCTTTTATACTCGTCAAGAAATGCTCTTTACTTTCAGCCTTTTCTTTTTTGTATAAATCAAATACGATAAACAATTGCACAACAACCGCTAAAAAGAATGTAATGCTATTCAATAGGAAAAACGATTTAATTGAAAAGAAACCAAATACAACTCCGCCAATAATCGGTGCTAAAATATTTGATAAAGATGCTGCCGTCTGGTTCAAGGCACTCGCTTTTTGAATACGTCCTTCATCTACTAAACTTGGAATAGATGAAGTTAATGAAACAGAGTAAAAACTCGCACAAATTGATAATAATGCTGCTGAAACATAAATAAACAGAAGTGATGGCCCAAAAGTAGTTGCAAGGATAAACATAATAAACATTGTTAAACTACTTAACAAATCGGTACCGATGACAAGCCATTTTCGATTGACGCGGTCAGCTACAGCACCAGCAATTGGTCCACAGATTAGCCTTGGAATCGATCCACAAATAAGCGTAGTTGCAAACCCCATTCCTGAACCCGTTGTCTTTAATACGTATAATCCCATTGCAAACGTATAAATACCGGCTCCTAGCAAAGACGTCATTTTCCCAATCATCATTAAAATAATATTTCTCGTTGCAATCTTCATTCTTGAATCATTTTGTCCTATACTTATATCCCCCATTTTTGACACTCTCCCCTTAAAAGTTAAATTGTGTTAAACTTATTATATAATTAACTTTCCAATTTTTACAACAAAAAGTTTAATGACATTTAACTTTTTAAATATAAAGGAGCAATAATATGGCAACTCTCGGCGAAAAAATTAAAACATTAAGAAAAGAAAAAAAGCTTACACAAACAGAGCTGGTAGGTTCGGAACTGACAAAAAGTATGCTTAGTCAAATTGAAAATGGAAAAGCTACACCTTCTATGAAAACATTACAATATATTGCTGAAAAACTTGAATGTGAAATGAGCTTTTTATTAGAAGAAGATGAAGGAGAAATTGTAGAACTCATTCAAAAAATGGAGCCATTAATAAAAGCAAATAAATGCGATGAAGTATACAAGACTTTACTACCTATCGTTCAAACAGAGCTACCTTCTACTTTAAATACAGCTCGCTTATATAAACAGTTCCTAACAGGAGCAGTTATTATGAACGATTATCATATTGAATATTACGTTGAAACTGCTGTTTCTATATTTGAAAAATATACTTTATATCGAGAAAGCACTGAAACGAAACTACTGTTTTACTATATGCTCTTCAAACGTAAAAAATATAAAGAATGTTTACAGATGATTGCTACAATTCGTGATGAATATAAAGCAAAGAATTTAGAAATGGATCTGATTACACATATACAACTATACTTAAAAGAAGCCATTATTTTACTCGCATACGGCAATTATGAAAAATGTGAAAAAGTCATTTTAGATGCACTTGCATTTTCAAAAAAGCATCAAGTGTATTATAAAACAGATGAATTTTACCGGATTTTATCTTACCAAAAAGTCATTACAGCTGATAAAGAACAATATTTATATTACATAAAAAAATCTGAGCAATTTGCCATTTTTACAGAAGATATTCTATCCATCGCAATTATTGATATTTTAAAAGCATACTATTACAACACAATTACTAATGAATATACAATCGCATTAAAACATCTAGAACGATTTCGAGAAAAACTAAAAGATGAACCAATCTTTCAAGACGATGGATTATATTATCTTGAAAAAGGAAAATCTTTGTATGGCTTAAAACGTTATAAGGAAGCTTTGGCAATATTAAAACACGCTACCATACCAGATTATATGAGTCATCCACTTGATCAATCGTGGGTATTAACAGCTGGGTCTTATCGTGCCCTTTGCTATATAGAACTTCAAGATAAAAAATCTGCCTTAAAAGAGGCAAAAGAAGCCGTTCAAGCAATAGATAGCTATCCTGATTCCATCTTCACTTCATTTATTAAAGAAACATTACAAATAATACAAAAACTTTAAGAATGTCTCTAAATGGTATATTATTCCTCTTTTTTAGCAAAGATAATAATGATGGGAGGAATATAAATGAATATACAACGTGCAATAGAGCTTTCTATGTCAGCAGAACAAGCCAATGTCAATTTTCAAGGCATGCCTGTTATGATTCAACACGTCGATGAAAGCAATGAAACCGCCCGCATATATGAAGTAAAAAACCCAGGACGCGAATTAACTGTTCCAGTTAATAGCTTAGAGGAAATATAAGAAATGCCACTTCTCTTTTGAAGTGGCATTTTTCTTCTTTCAGATTACTTATTATAAAGTTCTTCAATCCTTTATTTTACATGAGCTGAAAAAATAAGAATTTTCTACTTCTTTTCTTTTTGTGACCTGCTAAAATACAAACTATGGATTAATTATTCGTACTATACATTAAGGGGGAAAAATAATGGCATCTAATTTAGAAAAAAACAAGCCTTATTATGCAGTTATATTCACTTCTAATTTATCAAATGATACAACTGACTATAATACCGTTGCCGAAGAAATGGAGAAACTTGCAAAGCAACAATCTGGATTTTTAGGTGTAGAAAGTGCACGAGGTAATTCTGGACTCGGAATAACAATTTCTTATTGGGAATCACTTGATGCGATTGAAAATTGGAAGAAGAACACCTTACATAAAGAAGCGAAAAAAAGAGGTCGTGAGCAATGGTATGAAAACTTCCACCTGCGTATTTGTCTTGTTGAGAAAGAATTTAAGTTTCATAGAGGTACTTTATAACTATGAAGGAAAAATTAGCTCTCGTTATTGTTCATGAAATATATGGTGTGAACGACCATATGCATCACGTTACCCAGCACTTTACTTCATCTCATATAGACGTATTCTGTCCTAATCTTCTACACTTACAACATGTATTTCATTATCGTGATGAAGAAAAGGCATATGAACATTTTGTAAATCATATTGGATTTGATGATGGAAAAAAGCAAATTGAAGAATTCATTTCTCATCTTTCTAGTAGTTATACACATATTGGACTTATCGGCTTTAGTGTTGGAGCTACCATCTCATGGCTATGTAGTAACAATCCGAAAATAAATTTTATTATCGGATGTTACGGTTCTCGTATACGCGACTATGTTCACATAAAGCCTACATGCGCTACACTACTTATATTCCCTGAAAAAGAAGCTAGTTTTTCAGTATCCTCTTTCATTCAAACATTGCAGCAACAGAATAACCCTTTATTAGAAATAAAACAACTACACGGTGAACATGGATTTCTAAATCCTTACACTGAAAAATATAACGAGCACTCTACAAAACAAGCATACAATTTAATAGATTCATTTCTTGTAAAGTGAAACTTTAATCAGTGGGGGTTGTTCATCCCCCACATAACCTCTTTTCTTACGCTGAATTTTGAGGAGGGGGTCTTACTGCCCGTTAATGCAGGATAAAAACAAGCTTATGAAGGAGACTCAAATGACGCTGACATTACTCTTACCTGTTTTCATACTCATTGCCTTTATCTCAGCGCTAACTATCATTTTTATAACCGTAAAAAAAGGAGGATTTTTCAACCGCCCCTACTTACAATCTATTATCGTTTGCCTTTTATTTTTTACTAATTGGATCTTATATGTAACAACTTTTTATTCGCTACTCCCCGAGAAAGTTAGTGAGTTCATATTCTTACCCATTTGGTTTTTCCTTTGTATTTTAGGTTTTATAATTTTCTGGCGTGAATGGGGAAATAATCGTGTATTCTCCATATGTATCGGTTTTCTTTCCTTGACTAGTTTTTTATTTGGATTATTGTTGTTAGTTATTTCGGGGATGTAATAGAAGAAGGAAGAAAAGCTAACATTCAACTTTTCTTCCTTCTATGTTTACCTTTAGTTTTCACTGTCACTGATTCACAAGGTGTATAATATATTTGAGGTGTCGCCTTATCAACAAACATCATAAACGTAACGAAACCGATAATAAAGAAAATAAACAACGTTAACAAAATTGCTCCTATCGTTAAAAGTATCATAACACCACCCCTATATTTTTTATGTTATTACACTTTTCGCTATGATATGAGCGTAATCCTTTTTAGAAAAAGAAACGTAACAAAATAATCACAATCACTCCTGTTAATACTGTACCTAATAAACTACGAGTATATATCGCTACAAGAAATGTTGGAATTGCTGCAATAAGATAATCCCACTGCATCGTCTCGTGCATAAATAAAACTTGTGCTAGAAGTGCTGCTAATATTGCAATTGGTATGTAATTTAACCATTTTAAACCCCAGTCTGGAATTTGTAGTTTACTAAATACGAGTAGAGGTAAAATACGTGGCACGAGTGTAACAGCTCCTGCTGCTAATAAAAGTAATAATACGTCTAATCTCATTTCCATTTTTCAATCACCACTCCAATCGTCGCAGCTAATAATGTTGCGATAATAACCGCTATACTATCTGGCATAAATAAGTGTGAAACGTATGCGATAATAATCGCTACAATTGCAACACTTAAATGAATTGCTAGCTTTGGTTTACTACTTATGAGCTGAAGTACAAATAATCCGATAAACATTGCTGGTAATGCATAATCCATCCCGTATGTATGTGGATCTGGTATCCACTCACCAAATAGCCCGCCGATAATAGTAGCAAGAATCCAGTTTAAATAAGCCGTTACATTTAGCCCAATCATCCATCTTTCGCCTAAATATCCTTTTTGCGCTGCATGCTGCACTGCAACACCGAACGTTTCATCTGTAATTTGAGAACCGATTAGTAAGTTTTTAAATAGAGGCAGTTTCATAAAGTATGGCGCAAGCGCAGCACTCATAAGAAGGTGGCGCAAGTTAACAAAAAATACAGTAAAAATAATTGCGGAAGCAGGAGCACCGGCTGCATACATACCAGCTAATATAAATTGGGCAGAACCTGCATAAATTAAAGTGGACATAAACGCAATTTCAATGATGGAGAAACCAGCTGTTTTTGCAATTACACCAGCTGCTATACCGATGCTCAAGTAACCAAATACAGTTGGTAAACAATCTTTTACTCCTTGCTGAAATGTATCATCACTCTGCAAAGCTACATGTGCCTGAGCTTTACTCATCTCTATCATCCTCCATTCCTTCTAAAGTTCGTTTTCCTGTTACGACATGAACTAAATCTATATTTTCACGCCATAACGTATCTAACTTATCCGCCCCAAATTCCTTCGTGATTTCTTCAACCATAATATCGTGCCGCACATACTCTGTAGCAACGAGAACTAGCGCTGGGTCATACGTTGTAACGGCCCATGAAGTGCTATCATTTGAAAAGTTCGCAATTAATACTTCCTCTCCATCACGAGCAATAACAGTTAAATGACCACCCATTCTCTTTTCAACAACGTGGGGCGTCATATAATTATGGTGAAATGTCGCTCCTATCTTTGTTTCTGGAGCTCCAAATAAGATTGAGAATATATTCACACCTTCCTCTTCCTTTTGATGTATGTATGGCTCAATTTCATGCACTTGATCTTCCCATACAGAAATCCATAACTCTTCCTTTGCTCTACCAATTATATTGCATATTTCTTTTAAAACACGATCATTTGAGCGAATATGCGAAATTACATCAATCTGTCTTTCTTGTTCTAAACCATTTAATTTCTGGTCTAAAAACTCAAAGGACTTCTCAAAGTCTTTTCGCATTCGATTCATTAATTCCGTAGCTGGTACTGGTACATATTTAACTGGTTCAGAAGGTACAATATGCACCGCTCCTTTATCCATTAACTTACCGAGTACCTCGTAAATCATAGAACGAGGTACTCCTGTTTGTTTACTTACTTCATAGCCTGTTACTGGGGAATGTTTTAACAATCCAATATACGCTTTACATTCATATTGGGAAAATCCTAACTTTTGTAATTCCTTTATAATTTCATCCATCGGTAACCCCTCACAATCTAAATCGCTCTTACTTCAAAACGACGATTTTGCTTCCCTTTACTTTTTACTTTATCAATAACAAGTGTTCCTATTTCATTCGTATTTTTCACATGTGTGCCTCCACAAGCTTGTTCGTCTAAATCTTCAATTGTAACAATGCGGATTTCTTGGATAGTAGTTGGCAGGAGATTTATTGCTGTTTTAATCATTCCTACAGCATTTTCTGCTTCTTCGCGGCTCATATAACGAGTGGAAATTTCTTTATTTTGCTTAATAAGTTTATTCACTTCCTCAACAATTTCTTCTACTTCCACGCTCGATAACTCTTGTAACTCATTAAAGTCGATACGTGCTTTATCAGGATAAATTTGATTTCCGGTGCATAGAGCTCCATACTTTTCATAAACAACAGCTCCGATAAGATGCAGTAAAGAGTGATGACGCATTAAATTATGACGTCTTTCCCAATTTATCTCTAATTTAACTGGACCTAACTTTACTTGAGCTTCATCTTTTATATAGTGAACTATTTCTCCTTGCTCCTTCTTTACTTTTTCAACTTCAAATACAGACCCATCTTGTACAATGACACCCGTATCACATTCCTGTCCTCCACCAGTTGGATAAAAAACTGTTTCTTTTAC
Organism: Bacillus cereus group sp. MG1; assembly: GCF_040460035.1. Classification (NCBI taxonomy): domain Bacteria; kingdom Bacillati; phylum Bacillota; class Bacilli; order Caryophanales; family Bacillaceae; genus Bacillus; species Bacillus cereus group sp. MG1. Next base: position 842,516 of record NZ_JARVGY010000001.1, read on the forward strand.
AAATACTTTATTCCCTTCTACTCTTATCACTTCTGTTTCGCAACTCGTTTTGTATGCATCTTCTAAATATAATGCCGTTGTCATACTCTCACCTCTTTAGTAGTTATAGTTATACCTACTAATATAAAAAAGAAACTCCGTGAAGTCAATTGATAATTCTGAAATTTAAAATTAATAAAAGACTCCTTTATTAGGAGTCCACTATCTCAATATTTCATTCGCTTCTTTTTCATAAATTTTATCAAATGACGTCATAACGCGCTGTGATGCTTGAATCATCTTTTGATCTGTCATAAGATCTACCATCTCTTTCGTCATATCTACATTTGAATTTTCTAGCATATGATTTTTTACTATTCCTGTTCCGTTCGGTAAATTAGCAATGTTTCCTTCTGCTAGTGTAAAGCTTTTGTTCTCTCTTTGCACAAGACGAGCATTCGTTTCGGCATCTACTGTTTTTGTTTGCAAACGAGCAATATTATTTTGTGTTACCTCATCATATAATGTACCATCTGCTTGTACAGCAACCTTTGCTCCTTCTGGAATACGAATACGCTCATTATTCTCTCCCATTACGAAAGCACCAGATGACGTTTGTAAATAACGATCACTATTTAATGTGAAACTACCATCTCTCGTTAAAAACGTTTCATCATTTTTAGAAGTAACGAAAAATGATGTTGTGCCGGCCGCGCCGTCATCTAAAAAGAAATCTGTAGCGCTATTTGTCATTTGTATATTTCCTTGTACTAAATTCACATGCGTTGCAGCTGGTACTACAGCGTAATCGACCGAACCGATATTTGTTACCGCCCCATCTCCGCGGCGATATGTGTCTTGTACATCAAATACTTTAGACGTCATATTTTCTGCTTTAAATCCTGTCGTTTGAGCATTTGCAACGTTATTCGAATGAACATTAATGCGCTGCATGTAATTCATCATGCCCATAGAACCTATATAAAGACCGTTCATATTCGTTTGAATAAGGCAAGCGCCTTATTCTTCACCTCTTTTCTACGATGTTTGTAACATTTGTTTTGCTAAATGTTCAGCTGTAGCGATATGTATATTTTTCTTTATGTCTTGGCCATCTGTCATTAATACAATAGGAGCTGATGATACTGCTGGAATTTTCAACAATTCGCCACTACTTGCTGTTTCATCAAATTTCGTAAACACAATACCATCTATATGAATATCTTTAAAGTTTGTAATGATTTCAATCATATCTTTACTTTTCATAGAAGCTGATAACGTTAAACAAATATAATCTGGTTCTACTTGTCCCATCGTTTCAATCATTTCTTCCACTGTTTCTGACGTACGATAATTTTTTCCGGCTGTATCAATTAAAATATAATCGACGCGTGCTTCTTCTTTAAAATACGTAAGCGCTCTTGTCATTGCAGCTTCATCACGCACAGCAATTACTTCAGATCCAATTGTCTTTACGTTATCTTGCAATTGCTGTACTGTTCCTATGCGCGAATGATCTGTCGTTATAAAACCAACTGTTTTTTTCTTACCGTGAAATTGCCATGCCATTTTCGCGAGTGTCGTCGTTTTACCAACGCCAGTTGGACCGATTAATGCAATTGTTTGTACTTCTTTTTCAAAGACGTTTTCCGTATTGAAATGAGATTTCATATCTTCCAATATGTACCTGATAACTTCTTCTTCCGTAATCATCGTTGCATTTTCAAACTTTATTTTTAACTTTTCAGCATATGCATGAATGAAATATTGTTCCACATCGTTTTGTTCTAGCATCCGAATTACTTTTTGAATAATAAACGGTACAGATTCTTGATTTTCTTTATTTGGAGCTACTTCTTCTTTCTTTACTGGAACGACTTGTTTCACAACTTTTTTCTTTTTCGTTACTTTCGTTACTTCCGTTTCTTTCATCGGTTTCACAACGACGATTCCTTTTTCAAACAGCTTTAATAGTTTCTCTTTTTTTCTTGCCCATTCTTCACTATTTCCTGTTTGCATCGCCGCGTATGACATAGAAGTCGTTACGTTTTCTAAATTGTGCAGTACTGATTGAATTCCATTCGCCTTCACAATTTGTTCTGAAGGATCATTCACAACATCCATTAACTGTTCATGAAATTGAGCTGTACCTTCATTCACTTCTTCCTGTTTTTCTTCTGGAAAAGCAACTAACATTTCATAATCCTTTTTCCAAAAAAACGGTATATTTCGTTTTACACTTTCATCGACAACGTAATAATAATCTGTACCATATTGGTCAAATAACTTTCGATACAATTCATTTTTCGAAGCTGCTTTTATTCGCATTAACGCTTCTTTTTTTTCTGTACTTTCCATTACTTCACCCCCTACTATTCAATATAGGCAATTTGATCCACAACAATTTCTGGTGCTAATTCGCTAATACAAAGTACTTGTGCTTCCACTTGATAACGTTCTAGCAGTCTTACAATCGCAAATCTAAAATCTTTTCTACGTGTTAATAACACTGGTTCTCTTCCCATTAAACGTGCTTGCTTAAAGACGCGCTGCACTTGCTCAACGACACGTGTTTCTAAATCTAAATCCCAGTTTAATAGGTAACCTTGATATGAATTATTCACAACATCCGCATCTAACTCAATTGAATCAGAGAAGAGCGCTGCATATATTTTTCCGTCTGGATTTTTCGCATTTTCACAAATAACTTTTGAAATACATTCACGAACAAATGATGTCACACCATCAACGTGGTTTTGATAAATTTCTTTGCCGTCAATAATACCTTCAATAATTGTTGGTAAATCACGAATAGAAATACCTTCTTTTAGAAGTTGTTTAATAACATTTTGAACGAGTGATAAATCAATTTCTTTCTTCTTAATCTCTTCTAATAGAACGCCATTATCATTTTCAAGCGAGTTAATTAAGTCTTTTACATGTTGGCGCTGAATTAATTCGTGAAGATTACGTCTAACGACAACATCTAAATGTGTAATTAATATGCTAAGTGGCTCTAACACTTGATAGCCTTTCATTTGTGCATCTTGCACCATATGCTCTAAAATCCAATATCCATCTTCACCGAAAATTGGATCTTTCGCTGGCTCTGCATCTAAATCAGCCATTACGTTTGGTGTTTTCAGTGCTAATAAATAACCTGATTTTAAAACACCTTCAGCCGCCTTCGCACCTTTAATTCGAATAATGTAACGTCCGCGTGGCCTAAAGCTCGTATTATCTTTAAAGTTAATTCCAGGAACGTTAATACCAAGGTCAGTAATAATTGACTTCCTCATAAGAACAACTTTATCACGCGCTGTTTCCCCGTTAATTTTTTGCTTTACAAGTGCTGCTAAATCTAAACCGAGTTCTACTATAATTGGATATTTATCCGTAAATACTCCAAATGAATCTTCTACTTGTTGCAGTTGCTCATCTTCGCCTTGGATCATTTCTATTTCTTTTTGAAGCTCGTCTTCTTTTTCTTTCTTTATTCGATTTTTATTACGAATTCCTAAGAAGATAATTGTTCCGCCAACGAGTGCGAATGGTAGAAACGGTAGCGGAGTAAAAATACCCATTGCGATAAATAAACCACCGAGCGCATATACAACGACTTCATGCGCTAATAACTCTTTAAAGATACCTTCTGTTACTGTATCCGGTGAACCGTCAAATACACGAGTTACGATAATACCAGTTGAAATCGCAAGCATAAGCGATCCAATTTGGTTTACGATTCCGTCACCGACAGTTAACTGTGTATAATGAAGAGCCGCATCTGCAAAGCTCATCCCTTGCTGCATCATGCCGACAATTAAACCGAAAATAATGTTTACGAATAAAATGACAATCCCGAAAATAACGTCCCCTTTAATGAACTTTCCGGCACCATCCATCGCCCCATAAAACTCTGTTTCCATATTTAATTTTTTTCGTTTTGCTTGTGCATCTTTTTCTGAAATAATACGCTGGTTTAAATCAGCATCGATAGACATTTGTTTCCCTGGTAAAGAATCAAGTGTAAAACGAGCTGCTACTTCAGCTGTACGAGACGCACCGTTTGCAACGATAAACTGGAATATGATTAATACTGTAAAAATAACGATACCAATTAATAAGTTTCCGCCAATTACGAACTGGCCGAACTCTTCAATAACATGACCTGCATTTCCATCTGTCAAAATCGCTCGCGTCGTCGAAACGTTAATCGATACGCGGAAAATCCCGATTAATAACAACATCGTTGGAAATGACTTTAATTCATCCCACTCGTTAATACTTGTCGCTCGCATATAAATAAGCACTGACATACTTAGTAGAAAAACGATAATGATATCAAGTATAAATGGTGGAAGTGGAATTAAGAGCGCCACTACGAATGACGCTGCTAAAAAGATAGAAAAATAGGTTCTTGCAGACTCTATCTTAAACAAAGAGATCTCCTCCAAACGCGCTATTATACTTCAAGTTCGTTCGTCTGAATTAAATAGCGCATAACTTCAATTACAGCTACGTATAAATCTTCTGGAATCGTCTCATCTTCCTCGACTTGATAATATAAAGAACGAGCAAGCGGACGGTTTTCCACCATTGGTATTTCTTGTTCACGGGCAAGCGTTCGTATATATAATGCGAGCTCATCTTCCCCTTTTGCAACGACAATTGGTGCTGCATCAACGTGTTTATTGTAACGAAGTACGACCGAAATATGAGTCGGGTTGTTTACAATAAACGTTGCGCCATCCATCTTCTTCGCAATTGTTCCTTGCAAGATTGCATGCATAAAGTTTTTTCGTTTCCCTTTTACTTGCGGGTCCCCTTCATTATCTTTATGCTCTTGTTTCACTTCTTCTTTTTTCATCTTAATATCTTGCTCGTACTCCCATTTTTGATAAATGAAATCAATAATAGAAAGAACGATTAAAATAATTAAAATTGCTAAGAAAATAAATTTAATTTGCCTAATAATTTCAGTAAGTGACGCAGTCCAGTTAAATCCAATCATGCTCACGATTTTCTCTAAATTCTTTTTAAAAAGAACGTAAGCGACGTAACCGATTAATCCCATATAAAACAGTGATTTCAAAATATCTACTAAGCTTTTACGACTAAACAGTCTCGTAAAATAGTTTTTTGGATTAATTCGTGACGCTTTCGGCTTAATAACTTTAGAAGAAAATAGGAAGCCGACTTGAATCATATAATTGAATAAATGAAAAGCGTATACGAGTATTAATATTGGAGCCGATACTTTTAGTAATAAAATCCCCATTAAATAAAAATACTCGGTTGAATCTGTATTTTTTCCAATTTGATTAAACAGCACCGATACGGAATTCGCAATCTCAAACCCTAGCCAATCTCCGAAGAAATAAACGACAACTGCTAATACGAGAATGGAAAATAAATTATTTAAATCTTTACTCCGGGCAATATTCCCTTCTTCACGCGATTTTTTACGCTTCTGCGGGGTGGCCTTTTCTGTTTTATTATCCTTTGCCATGCGCGTCCCCCTACTTCGTTAAGAAAAAGTTAAATAGTTTCGTATACTCTTCAAGTAATACATCCGTCATATTTTTAAACACATAACCGAGCATCGGTACACTCATCGCAATAAACAAAATACCGCACGTAATTTTAATTACGTATGCATTCATAAAAACGTTTAATTGCGGAGCGTTTTTTGCAATTAAAATAAGAACAAAGTTAATAATGAATAAACTTCCCATGAGCGGAAGAGCAATTTCAACCGCTGATGTGATCGCAAATAATAGCGTTGCGAGTAGACTATCTAAAAAACTAGTCGTCAGCAATTTTGAAATCGCCTCTGTATATTGAAACGACTTTAAAATCGTGGCAACGAAATAATTAATGCCGCCAAGTGAAATAAAAATAATGAGAAAAAATATATCAAAAATGGTTGATAGTAAAGTAGACTGTGAGCCCGCATTTACATCAAACAAACTTGCTTGTGATAAACCGATATCAAAGTCTAAAATATGCCCGGCCATTTTTGGAATGTTCCACAGCATTTCTACAATTTTTGAAAGTGATAATCCAATTACAATTTGCGTTCCTGCATAAGCTGCAACGTCCCAAACTGTCTTGATGTGAGAGACATCCACTTGATCAGCCACTGTAATTGAAAGAGCAAGTCCAACTGTAACCTTCGCCATTGCTGGAATAGATCGTCCTGAGAAAAACGGTAAAAAATATAAAAATGAAGTAATGCGGCAAAACGCAAAAAACGTTGCCGCCCATAATTCCATATTCATTTCAGTTCACCTATCTTAGTACGAACGCAATAGCGATGGGATTTTATCAAATAAATCTAAAATAAGCGTCGTTAACTCTTGGAACATCCACGGACCTAAAATGATAATAACGAGGACAATACTCGCCATTTTCGGTAAAAACGTCAGCGTTTGCTCTTGAATTTGCATCATTGCCATAATAACCGCGATAATAATAACGACAATCAGACTTACAACGGCAATCGGCATTAAAATCATAACCCCTTTATAAAAAAAGGTTTGGAAAATATCTATAATTGGTGACGTATTCATTTATATGACTCCTATCACATAGCATCCAGCGCTTCAGGCGACCGTCTTAAACATAATATCGACGATTTTTGTATATCCACCTAAATATACGAAAACGAGTATTTTAAACGGTAAACTTAAAATCATCGGCGGTACCATCATCATCCCGAGGTACATTAAAAGTGTACTAATAATCAAATCTATAAATACAAACGCTAAATAAATGAACATCCCTGTAAGTAACCCTTTTTGAATTTGCGTTAACGTAAAGGATGGTACGAGTGTAAATAAGGAAAGATCCTTTAAATCTTTCGGCAACTCTTCTCCGCGTACTTTCAGCATCATTTTTAAATCATGCTTATACGTATGCTTTGACATATATTCTTTCATAATAGGAGCTGTCGTTTCCGCAGCTTGACTTACTGTTATTTTCTCTTTCGTCATCGGATCCCACACATCACTCTTCAGTTGCCCGAGTACAGGCTGCATCGTAAAGAGTGATAAAAATAATGCAAGTCCAACAAGCACTTGGTTTGGTGGTAAATTCATTACCCCAAGTCCTTGACGTGTAATCCCTAGAACGATCATAAAATAAGTAAAATGTGTAAATAATAGAACGATAGAAGAAGATAATGATAAAAGGGTAACGAGCGCAAATAGTTGTACGCTTGAATTACTCGTAAACTCTTTTCCATTTTCGAAATTAATAAAACCGTTCGGGGCTGCATACGCTGGATTTACAAAAATAATTGAAAAAACGATAGAAAATACGAAAATAACGGCTAATAATGATAACTGTTTCTTTATTCTCATGATGGATCCTCTACTTTTTTCGTTTCACTCTTCACCGCGTCTTCTAGTGCTTGTTGAAACTGATTTCCTGTTCCGGTTAATTGCACAGACTGCACACCGTTATTACTAATAACAGTGAACACTTGCTTTCCGTCCACTTCAAATAAAAAGGCACTCGTTTGATGATTTAAATAAACGCCGTCTTTTACTTGAATATGGCCATTTTCACCCTGCTTAAAAAACTGCTGTTTGCGCGTCTTTTTCGTCATATAATATGCACCGTAACCGAGCGCACCAAACAGTAAAACGACTTGAAATAAGGTCGTCATATACGACATATGACTCCTCCTCTACTCTTTATCTTGCATTTGACTTTGCGCTTTCATAAGCGCCGCTTGTTTCTTATCAGCTTCAATTTCAGAAATGATAATACCGAATTTCTCGTCCATTACGATTGCTTCACCGATGCCGACTTTCATATTACTTAAATACACATCTACTTTATGTCCTAAGTTTTTCTCTACTTCAAGAACATCGCCAACTTTTAACTGCTTTACATCACCAAGTGTAATAGATGACTTTCCAAGCTTTACACCAAGTTCAATCGAAATATCTGAAACAGTATCAATATGTGCTTTACCTGCTTCATTTCGCTTTCCTGCAAAATCTTCTAATCCCATTAATGACACGGGAGATACTTCATGCTTCATATGGATCCTCCTACTCTACAAAACTTTTAAATAGGAGCGCCTTACGCGTTCCATCTTTTCCAATAAAACAATTAAATTTATGCTTTCCATCTACATAACCAAGTAATTCATCCGAAACTTTCGTATGAAGCGGAATAATATCGCCTTCTTCAATTTGTTCAATCTCACTCATTGTCATTTTCTGCTCACCAATTGCAACGTGAACAGGTTTGTACACTTGATTTACTTTCATTTCCACTTCAGACGTATACTTTTTACGCTTGTCTGAAGAATGTTCGACAATATTTTCAGACGTTAACTTATCCATAATTTCTTCAACAGATAAGAATGGAATTCCGATACGCACCGTCGTATTCCAAAAATCTGTTTTCATATTTACGTTAAGTAATGAAATGATATCGCTCGCTGTCGTAATCTTTAATGCATTCGGATCTGTTTCCGTCGTTACAAATTTCGGTTCAATCGCAACAACACTTTCAAATGATTGCTCTAAATTTTTACAAAGAAGCAAGAATATATTATCAAGCGTTAAAAACTCAAATGCTGTTAACGGTCTGCGCATCGTAAAGTTACGCTTACTATCTCCGCCAAGCCAACATTCATGAATATAAATAACAAATGCTAAATCAATCTCAATAACAATTTCTCCAAGCTCTGGTAAACCGAGATCAATTACGCAATATAAATAATAATCTTTCGGCATTTTCTCCACATACTCACTCGTAAATGGAACTTGCTCAACCGTTGAAGGCTCTAGTTCAATTGGAATACGCATACGCGCTGATAACGTCTGTGACGTCTGTTTCCCAAACGTAGAAGCAATCGCTTGCAAACTACGTAAATGCTCAACACCGAACTTCTCTGGTCTATTAAAATCATACTCTTGAAATTTCTCTTGCTTTCCTGCTTCTTGTGCGAAAGCTGGCATTTCCTCGCCTTCATTTACCGCCTTCAGCAGGGCATCAATTTGCTCTTGGCTTAATTTTTCGCCACTCATGACAATCCCCTTCCCTACCTTTTCAATTCAACGATTTCAACGTACATCTTTCCATTCTTCGTCAAAATCTTTCCGGTTCCAATCTCTTCATTCTCAAGCATAAGACGCACCGTATTTTTCGTTGAATTTTCAAGACGATACAATGTACCTTTCGTAATATGAAGCAGATCTTCAATTTTCTTTTTCGTATTTCCGATTTCAAAATAAATTGTTAACGGAATATCATCTTGTAATTTCAAATCTAGCCAACTCCCATATCATGTTCACGAAAATTTCATGTTCTCTCTATATATGAAACTTCTTATTTTGAAACGTCGATATTTAATATTTTTTTAATATATCCTTGCGTTTCTTTAAATGGCGGTACGCCTCCGTACTTTCTCACATTCCCAGGACCAGCATTATAAGAAGCAAGTGCCAATACTAAGTCGCCGTTATTTTTCTTTAAATAACCGCTTAACTCTTTCACGCCACCTTCAATACTTTCAGCTGGTGAAAAGGGATTCTTCACACCCATCTCCTTCACATTCGCTGGCATAAGCTGCATAAGTCCCATCGCACCGGCATGTGACACCGTTTTCGGATTAAAATTAGACTCTACTTCAATCATTTTTTGAATTAACGTTTTCGGAATTCCATATGTACGACTTACACGATCAATAATATCCTCATACTTCCCTTCATTGGAAGAACGTATTTTTTGAATATTATACTTCTTCGTTAATTCCCACGTATCAGCAGCCTCATTTTTCGTTTCTGGGAAACGTCGTTCAAACTCTTTTTGCGCAACTTGCACTTCATCTGCTTTCTTCGTTTCAGCCTTTTCTTCAGGCTTACTCGCTTCCTCTACTTTATTAATAGTTTCTACGGGTTTATTAACAACCGCTTCTATTTTCGTAGATTGTACCGGCTGACTCATATCTTCTATGTTTGCCGGCTGCGTAGTAGCCTTCGTCTCCTTCGCAGGTTCACTCTGCAACTTCTCTTGAAAACGACTACTAACGAATGCTTGTGGACTACTTAGCTTTTGCTGAATTTGCCCTTTCTTATATGCAAGCACTTCTTTTACTATATTTCCAACTATCATAATATCACCTTTTCGGTAAACAAAGATAATCTAATATTAGAGTTTTTTTTTAAAGTTTGCAATAATCCTTTTAATAATTATGTAATAAAAAAATGAATATATTGTTAAACTGTTATTTTTTTATATTTATTAATTCGAATTTTTAGTTGACACCCGCTATGGCAGGGATTACAATAAATCTCGAAATTGATTTTTTCGCATATTACCGTTTTTCAATTTGCAGAAAAGTCAATATAAAAAAATGGGGGTTCTTAACATGAGAATTAATACAAACATTAACAGCATGCGTACTCAAGAGTACATGCGCCAAAACCAAGACAAAATGAATAATGCAATGAATCGTTTATCAAGCGGTAAACGTATCAACAGTGCAGCCGATGATGCAGCTGGTTTGGCTATCGCAACTCGTATGCGTGCAAAAGAAAGTGGCTTAAATGTTGCTGCTCGTAATACACAAGATGGTATGTCATTAATCCGTACAGCAGATTCAGCTTTAGACTCTGTATCTAACATCTTACTTCGTATGCGTGATCTTGCGAATCAATCTGCAACTGGTTCTAACAACAAAGGAAACCAAGCATCTTTACAAAAAGAATTTGCTGAATTACAAGATCAAATTGGGTACATTGCAAAAAATACACAATTTAACGATCAATCTTTATTAAGTGGTGACAAAGAGGTTGCTATTCAAACAATCGACTCATCTGATGCTACTATACAACTAAAAATTCAATTAAAAGATTCTACATTAACTGGATTAAAACTTGAAAAAGCAACTGTAAAAATTGGGGAAGATAAAATTACTGATGCTGCTGATGCTGCAAATGCAGCCGATGCTACGAATGCGACTGGTGCAATTAAAGCTATTGATGACGCATTAAGAACAGTTGCTGAAAATCGTGCCACTCTTGGTGCAACATTAAACCGTTTTGATTTCAATGTTAATAACTTAAAGAGCCAAGAATCTACTATGGCATCTTCAGCTTCTCAAATCGAAGACGCTGACATGGCGAAAGAAATGTCTGAAATGACTAAGTTCAAAATCTTGAACGAAGCTGGTATCAGCATGCTTTCTCAAGCAAACCAAACTCCACAAATGGTTTCTAAATTATTACAATAAGCCATTTGAGTTAGTTTCCTGAATAAACCTCTCTGCTTGCAGAGAGGTTTATTTTTTCTATATAGATAGATTGAAAGATTTTTTTAGCTTAAAGAGAAGCTCTAGCCATATTTAGTAGCGGTCAGGGCCTATTTTATTCTCGTTCCGTGTATGAAGACAAAAAGATAAAGTGAGCATAAGTCTCTTTTTCTCTTCATAACCGTTTATTAGCTTTAGAACACTGACTATATCAATCTATAAGGAGTGTCTATTATGCGTATTGGTACGAATGTTTTGAGTATGAATGCTAGGCAGTCGTTGTATGAGAATGAGAAGCGTATGAATGTTGCAATGGAGCATTTGGCGACTGGTAAGAAGTTAAACCATGCTTCTGATAATCCCGCTAATGTTGCAATTGTGACTCGTATGCATGCGAGAGCAAGTGGTATGCGCGTGGCGATTCGTAATAATGAGGATGCAATATCAATGCTTCGCACGGCAGAAGCTGCCCTTCAAACTGTGACGAATATTTTGCAGCGTATGCGTGATTTAGCTGTTCAATCCTCAAACGGTACAAATTCAAATAAAAACCGTCATTCGCTGAATAAAGAGTTTCTGTCTTTAACAGAACTAATTGGCTATATTGACGCGACGACTGAGTTTAATGATTTATCCGTATTTGACGGTCAAAACCGCCCTATTACATTAGACGATATCGGTCATACAGTAAATATGACGAAACATATTCCCCCTTCCCCTACACAACATGACATCAAGATTTCAACAGAACAAGAAGCAAGAGCGGCAATCCGTAAAATTGAAGAGCCTTTGCAAAGCGTGTCAGTCACTTCATCGTGCCGACCTTGGTGCAATGATAAATCGTTTACAGTTTAATATTGAAAATTTAAATAGCCAAAGTATGACGTTAACAGATACTGCATCTCGAATTGAAGACGCAGATATGGCGCAAGAAATGAGTGATTTTTTAAAGTTTAAATTATTAACTGAAGTTGCAATTAGTATGGTTTCACAAGCAAATCAAATTCCGCAAATGGTTTCTAAACTACTACAATCGTAAAGTTCATTTTCCATCTTTGGAACGATTCCATACAAAATAAAAGGGAAATACATATAAACTATGTACCTCCCTTTTATTTTGTACCCAAATTTTATTACTGTGTTACCGTCATAACTTGTCCGCTACGGTCAACCATTATTTTCATTTTTCCGTCTTGTGCATTATATAGCCCGAGTTTATGTAATTCCATTTTACAATCTTGTACGAAAGTTGGTAATTTACGAATTTGATCGATATCAGAACTTGTAATGAAATGAATTAAAAGCTGCGTCATACCTTTAATATCTTGTACAAGCTCTTCTTTCTCTCGTTTTAGCCTTTCATTTTCTAGTTGTAACGACTGCAATTCACCTTCTAAGCTACGTGTATTCTTTGCTTCTCTAGAACGCCCTGCTGCCATGCTAGAAAGCTTATAAATACCTTCCATAAACTGATGTAGTTCGTCTTCTTTCCTTTCACTACATTGATTAATTGTTTCAAAGTTATCAACGATACCAGATATAACTGTTACAAGATTTTTTTCATCCTCTTTATGCTGGATTTCTTCTTTTAATTCGTACTCATTTTCTTGTTTTCTTGCAACGATTGTCTCTTTTACTGGTATATATTTTCGCTTTCGTCCTGGTTTTTGTTTTTCAATATTTTCAAACGGTATTTCACGTTTTTTCAATTTATAATACGTATTTTGCAATTGACTTTCTGTTTTTGGAAAAAGATTTAGTTCATTTTTACTTACGTATTTTGAAATATTTAAAATGTTTAAACCGTGACGTTGACAAAATTGATACACTTCATAAAGTAGCTCTAGTTCAGACTTCAGCCATGTAATTGCTGATTTTTCATATGCTCGCATCCCGCCATTTTTTTCTATATCTATTTGAAATAATACCATTCTATTATGTAAATCAACTAATTCTTCATACTTTACTTGGAATTCTTTTTCTATTTTTTTAAATTCCACCTCTAGTTGCATATCGTTCATTTTATTATTTGACATGTTTTGCAAAAGACCTAATACATTAATTGCTGTGTGGTGATACATAATCTGTGCCACTCCCCCTCATCCTTTCACAATTCTCATCTGACTCCCATGTCTTTTAAGAAAATAGCAATTTTTACATATCCATATTATAACAGTTCGAAATTATCTGTCAAATAATAAACATACAAAAATGTATAGAAAGTATAAAAATTTGGAAAATGTTTTTTTATTAATATGCAAAATTGCATATTAATTACATTTAATTATATTATATGGTATTTTGAATGTTTTTTCACCGAAAAAATTTGCGTTACCACGAAATATTACTAAAATAACAATCGAAAATACGTTTGCTTATATTTTTAAATCAAAAATCTCTAAATAAAGATTATTCACACATACAGCGACAAACACCCAAGAAACCTTTCATTTTTCTACCAACTTAAAGTATAGAATACTAAAAAGGAATTAGCCATATGTAGCATTGGCTAATTCCTTCCTCTCTCTAACAGAATAGAGTTATAAACCCAGTCTTCAAATCCTCAATCGAAGTCTCACTTCTTCATACCTAAAACTACTTCATACCTCTGAACTCACATCACATGAGACTCTATTAATCACTGAAAACTTCCTTACATAAGTAGTTCCTCTATTCCTACTAAATAGAAAAATGTTATACGCCAGCTCTTCTACTTACCAATAACCACTCCATGTCTCTAGTCTCAACATCGCATAGGGCTCTATTAAGCACTGACCGCTCAACACTTAGCTAGAGCTTCTATTCCGGCTAAATAGAAACTTTTAAAGCACTAACTTATCAACTAAACCAATTAGCTCTTGAATATCTGGCTTACTTACTTGGGCATTTGCTCCTACAGCTTCACCTTTATGGAATAATTCATTTGTAATTAATGAAGAGAAAATAATGACTGGTAAACGATTCATTACTTCACTATCCTTAACCACTTTCGTTAAATGATGTCCATCCATTTTTGGCATTTCAATATCGGTAATTAGCAAGTGAATATGTTCAAACATTTTCTCTCCTTGCTCTTTCGCTAATTTTTCAATTTGTGCTAACGCTTCTGCACCATTGCTGAAGAAGTTCATTTTCGTATATCCAGCTGATGATAATGTTTCTTCTAATATTTGGCGAAGCATCGCTGAATCTTCTGCAATGTAAATTACTTTTTCAGCTCGATCTGTTTTTTGTTCTAACCCTGCAATTGATTTATTGTCATAACCAGTGCCGCTAATTTCACATACAATCTTTTCATAATCTAATAATAAGATGATTTTTCCATCTAGTTTTACAATACCAGATGTCGTTTCTTCTAGTCCCATAGATAATGAAGCTGGTTCATCAATTTGTTCCCACGAAATACGTTGAATACGATGCACTTCATCAACGCGGAAAATAACTTTCATTTGGTTTAATTCTGAGATGATAAATTTCGTTTGATCAAGTGGCTTTGTTGACTTTAAATTAAGAGCCATTGCCAAGTTAATAACAGGTAAAATTTCACCACGTACTTGAACAACACCTTCAACTGCATGATGAGATTCTGGCACAGTTGTAACAGGAAATGGATTAATGATTTCACGTACTTTCATAACATTAATACTAAATAGGTTTTCACCAACAGTGTACGTAACAATCTCTAATTCATTTGTTCCGCTTTCTAATAAAATACTTTGTGCTTGTGACATAAAGGTGTCGCTCCCCTTCCATTAATTCCGTATATCTAATTATTAAGCTTTATAAAAGAGAAAAAGTCAACTACCTATATAAAAAATATAGATAGTCGAACGATTCATTTTATAAAAAAACAATTAATCTTGTATAAAAGAAGCAAGTGCCTCTAATAAAACTTCTTGTGCTCCTACAATTTCCGTCGGCATTGCTTCCCATTTTTTCGAAAGCTCTGTCTCTACTCTTATTCTCAGCTCAGAATTCATTTCTGCTAGCACATATTCTTTCGTTGCTATATCAACATCAAGTAGCGCGAGTGCATATAGTTCCGGGTCATTTATTTTTTCAAATAATCGCTTTAATACCACCGGTGCTATATGTTTTAATTTTTCAATATGAATTTCCTTATCCGAAAATAGTAACTCATATTGGATAAACGTAACATTTTCTTTAATCACTTTAAAATAACAATTATTTTTTTTATCATTCACAAAATAACCGTTTGGATCTGCGATAATACTCTCTACTTTACGAATTAAATCTGGCAAACTATTCGCCGCCATTACAGTCCGCTGTTCAACCTCACTCGGCGAAATGAATGTAACGCGATACTTATTTTGCGCCATTCCCCTCACCTCTCCTTTTATAAAAATCTATCATCACAAACATATGAAATGAAACTAGCATACTCTCATTTCATTGCCCTATTGTCACAACTCACAGACTATAAAAAAGTACTGGCTTGCTATAAAGAGATTATTGTTCAACCATTCCAGTACATTTCTATAGTTCTCTTCTTACAGCTCCGAGCCACCTAAGACTAAAAACACTTTTAAGCGCCTTTAAGCAACTCGATATTGTTGAACCAAAACGCAATTTGCTGATCCGTAATGCCTGATAATGTAACAAAAAACTCACGGCACTTCATCTCGTCCTTAAACAGTTGATACTTCCATGCGCCATCACTGCCAACACTGACGAAATAAAACTCATGAATACGACCAATAATCACTTCCTTTTCAGCAAATGAATACGGGGGCACTTGCTTAATTTCAAATTGATCTGGTAAATATACATGCTCTTCTCGTTCCATTTTTAGCACTTGCTCAGCAAGTTCACGTTTATTTTCGAAAAATGGCAATTGTAAAATTCGTTCTTGTCTTGTCATACGAATAAAAACCCTTTCTACTACATTACGATCTTTCTTTATAATACATTATCGAATTAAGTTTACAACTTCATTTAATACTTCATCTGACACTTTAATTACTTTCGCATTTCCTTGGAATCCACGTTGATATAACATTAAGTCAACGAATTCTACAGATAAATCTACGTTTGAACTTTCTTTTGCTGAACCTCTTACATTACCTGCACCATTCTCACCTGCAACACCTATCCCTGGAATCCCCGCTGATGGTGTGGCAATGTAATTGCCATTCCCAGTTTTCATTAATCCACCTGAATTAGGGAATGTAGCTACAGCTAGTTGTCCTACAACCTTCATACTACCATCCGAATATCTCATCATAACGAAACCACCGTCAGAAATTGAATAGTCATTTGCAATTGCAGCTGGACGCCCCGTTACTTCTGTTGTAGAAATAGTTTTCCCTGTCGGATAATTTGTTAAACCACTTAAGTCCAGTGTCAGTCCCTTACCAAAAGGAATTTTAACCGTTCCACCTTTAGTAATTTCACCAGTTACTGGATTTTTTTGTACAGCTTCATCTGTCTCCTTTAGATTTCCTAATGTATCAAATTTAAGATTTTTTTCGCCCGTCATGCCTTCAACAGGCTTAAACTCTTTTTCGTTTTTAGAATCATTTCTTACAGAAACTGTATATGTATATTCACCTGGCACAGGCTTTTCAACTTCTTTACCATCTACAGTCTCTTTTGTAGTCTTTTGTTTAATATTTACACGTAACGTTAACGAGTTCCCTTCCTCATCAAAAACTGTGAATTCGTGAGATAATGCATTTTGATTTCTAGGAAGGTTTCCACCTATTGTTGCTTTATCTGTTTGAATTCCACCAACAGCTGATCCCATTGGAATATGAATTGGACTTGGTCGTGAAGAAAAATCTATTTCTTGTGTTCCTGTTTTCACACCATAACCTAGCACATACTGTCCACTTGTATTTGTAACATAGTTATCTTTCGATACACCGAAAGACCCTTTTCTCGTATACTCTACATTTCCACTATTACGATCACCAACTAAAAATAAACCATTTCCCTCTATGGCTGTCTCCATCTTATCACTAGTTAAAGTAATAGAACCATCACTAAAATCTGTAGATGTCCCACTAAACTTTACACCGTTACCGATACTCTTTGGATTCGTACCAGCATAAGCACCATCCCCACGTGAACCAACCGTATTATTATATAGCAGATCATCAAAAATAGCTTTTTGCTTTTTATATCCAACTGTTTGTACATTTGCAATATTATTTGAAGTAACACTTAATGCATTTTGTGCCGCATTCATCCCTGTAATACTCGTATATAACGCTTTAATCATAACCTATATACACTCCTTTGATTAATTTTGCTTAACCTCTTCATTTTTCTCTATATCATCTTTCTTCTCATCTTCTGGATTTGTTTCTGCTATCGGTTTATCTGAAACCCTTTCTACAAAACGAAGTGAGACAACTTGATTATCAACAATAAGTTGTACATCGTTATTTTCGGCAAGTCGAACTGTTTCCACTTGACCAGTCACTTGCTCCCCCTTATTGTTTATACCTCTAACATACTTTCCTAAAAATTTCATCCCACCATCAAGAGCTGTCGTATACATCGTTGATTGTAGTTTATCTACTGCTTTCGTCATATTTTGTACTTGCTCCATAAGCGATAGTTGAGCCGTTTGATTCATCATTTGGTTCATATCCATCGCATTAAACGGGTCTTGATGTTGAAAGCTTGCTAAAAATAGTTTCAGAAAATCATCTTTATCCATAATACCGGGTGTTTTTTGATTACTTGCTGATACTCCGTTTGTTTGTTGAACTGGCGATTGCACACCATTTACAGATGCGTTTTTTGTTTGCGCCCCTGCTTGTAACGGAATATGATTTGTACTCGTTGTATTTAATCCAACTGTTGGCACGCGTTATTCCTC
This sequence comes from Bacillus cereus group sp. MG1, assembly GCF_040460035.1. NCBI lineage: Bacteria > Bacillati > Bacillota > Bacilli > Caryophanales > Bacillaceae > Bacillus > Bacillus cereus group sp. MG1. The sequence continues at coordinate 860,620 of NZ_JARVGY010000001.1, forward strand.
CAATAATCCCGCAAATTCTGTTGATTGTTGTTTTTCATGATTTGTATTTGCTAATTTCTGTTTTTGCCTTTGCTCTTGTTCTCGCTGTTCTTTACGATTTTCATCTTTATCTGAATAGCTAATTTGAATATTGATTTCTTTTTCTTTTAACTTTAATTTCAATTCATCAAAAATGATTTCAACACGTTTTTTCGCACCGTGTTTTTCCATTTCTACGTGAACGTCAATTTGATCTCCATGTTTTTTCATAAACACTGTTAATGTACCAAGTTTTTCTGGATTTAACTGAAATAAAACACGTTCTTGTTTCACTACAAATTTTTGCAGCGCTTCTACTTGCGCTTCCATTTTCTTTCCTAAGTCAGGTAATGAAACTTTCTCAGCACCACTATTTGATTTCCCTATCTGTTCGATACTCGTCGCTTTATTTAATAATTCTGCACCTGCAGAGCTCGAATCGTTTAATGCATCAATTTCTGGCAACTCTACCTTTGCATCATCGCTCTCAGCTTTCGGAAGATCTACGTCTTTAAACTCTTCTTGTTTCTTTGCAATATTACAAGTTTCTGTTTCTACAGCCTTCAATGCTTGCATCGTTTGCTCTGGCATCTTCATTTTGTCTAATACCATTTGCATTGTATCTTCTAAACATATAGCATTTTTGATATTCATATTTGAAAGAAGTTCTTGTAATTGTTGTAATTCAGCTGCAGGTAATTCATTAAGTTTAATATTGCCATATTCTTTATATAGCTCTTGTATTTTTTGTATGTATTGATATAACAATTCCGGCTGCACATGTAATTGCTCAATCGCAACCATTTGCTCAGATACAGCTAATAACAACTGTTCTGTCTCTTTCTTTTCTTCTTTCTTTACAATTGGTTCTTCTTTCGTTACCGATGGTTTAGAAAGGTTATATTCTTTTTTCTCTTCTTTTGGTGCTTCTTCTCGTTTCGTTTTCTCCATTTTCGGCTGCTTTTTGTTTTCGTTTCTCATCGTACGATCGAATGAAGAATCTTCATTTTTCGATTGTACTTCTAGCCCTTTTTCTTTTTGCGGAGGTAAACTTTGTTGCACCGGTAATACAGACTGTATCACTACATTCACCTCATCCATTCATACACATTTTCAAATCCAGAAGCATTTTTTCTTCCAGCTTTTCTTGTGCTTTCGCAAGCTTTTTGCAATTTTCTTGATACATCTCATCAATGACACGTTCTTTTTCTTTTACTTGCTCTAAAAGACTTTCATTTTTTTGAATAAAACCTTCCGTTTTTTTAATTTTCCGATTCCATTCTTCTATTCTTTCAGGTGAAAACGTATGTGAAGAAAGCATACCAGCCATAATACGTTGCCCAGTTTGTACGACTTTACTACGCGATTTCACAACATATAAATCATATTCTTTTTTTTGTTCTATTTTTCTTTTTTCAGCTGTTAATTCATACACTTCTTTTAAAATATGTTCTTTTTCTTGATTTATTTGCAATTTTATTGTGTCGTACTGCTGTTTATCCACCTGTTTTCATAACCCCTTTCTATTATAACGTTCTCTTTTTCTATTATATAGTTTTTTCCCAAAAAAATCTGTGAAATATTAAAAAACAAAAAAATAAGACCTCTTATGCAGAGGCCTTATACTATATGCTGTATCGCTTCAACGATATCATCAAATTGGAAACTATCCGATCGACCTTGCTTTAAAAATGTATTTATGCCTTCTACTTTATTTTTACATTCAAAAATATAAGCATTTTCTTCATTTTGTTGAATCGTTCCTAGCTTAAAATACAATTCATTTTCTTTATAAATTGATAAAATCTTTCTCATTTCATTTGCAAGTTGCCAATGATGTGGCGAAACAATTTCTTCCATAATCCTACTTACTGAATCTAATACTGAAATTGCAGGATAATGACTAAGCGTTACAAGCTCACGCTTTAATACGATATGTCCATCTAAAATACCACGTGCTAAATCTGGTACAGGACCATTTAAATCGTCCCCATCAACAAGCACCGTATAAATACCTGTTATAGATCCTTTTTGTGTTTTTCCGGAACGCTCTAACAACTTCTTCATATAACTTTCCATTAACAGTGTTTTACCACCAATCGGTAACTCTTTAACAGCAATATCAACACTTCTTCGTGCATCGGCAAAACGAGTAACAGAGTCCATCATAAGTAATACGTTATTGCCTTGATCACGGAAGTATTCAGCAATAGACGTTGCAAGTTTCGCTGCACGAAGTTGCATAAGGTGACTTTCATCTGACGTCGCTACAACAACGACGCTTTTTCGCATCCCTTCCTCGCCTAACTCTTTTCGAATAAAGTCTTTTACTTCCCGGCCACGTTCCCCTACTAAACTAATAACATTTATATCAGCTTTTGCATTTTTTGCTATCATTCCAAGTAAAGTTGATTTACCAACACCTGACCCAGCAAAAATACCAATCTTTTGACCGATACCAATTGTTAGCATAGAATCAATTGATTTTATTCCTGTTTCAAATACATCGGTAATCTCTTCACGTTCAAATGCATGTATAGGTGGTGCATCTAGTTTGATTTTCTGTAATGGAATGTTTTCAGCTTCCTCATTTAACACTTCACCATTTGCACTTAACACTTTTCCGAGTAAATGATTACCACGTGGCACAACAACATCTTCTGAAATTAATGTGACGCAATCTCCATAACATACTTTTTCTGTCTGTTCAAATGGAAGTAACATATTATTTTCTTTTTCAATGGCAATCACTTCACATAAGACGTTATGTTCTCCAACGAAGCAAACATCTCCAATCTTCGCTTTCGGCCCTTTCGCTACGAAAAACTGTTCTTGTACACTATGAACTTTGCCTACTTTCGTATACAGCGGTGTTTCAATGAACTTATTCCATTTTGCGTTCTCATTCATTAACAGGCGGCTCATACATTTTGCTCCTCAAATAACTTCTCTTCTTCCCATTTCTGACGAAGCTTCGCAAATATAGGTGCAAATTTAAATTCAAAGAACTCTTTCTCTTCTTCCAGAACAAATTCACCAAACTGCAGGGAGAAATCATATTTCCATTCTACTAATTGTAGTAACCAATATTCTTTCGTATTCTCCTTCTCTTCTTGAATACGTTCAAACGTTTCTGGATGTACTGTAATGATTAATTTTTCAAACGAAGTTGGCAATGTTTGCACGATGCCAGTTAAAATAGGTAACACATCAAGCAATCGTGAATCTACCGCTTGATTCACGATTTTTTCTGCTAGATGAAAAGATTGATCCCATAACAACTCTGTCCATTCATACGCTGTTTCTTGTTGTTCTTTTTGAAATTGCACACGCGCTGCTTCCATCTGTTCCATTTGCTCATGAATATGCATTTGAAATTGTTCTTTATCTTGTAATAACTGCTGCCGCTCTCGTTCTAGCATTTGCTGCTCTTGCCTTAGCTGATTCATTTCCATATGTAACGATTCTTGCTGGGCGCGAAGTTCTGCATGATCAGCTTGTAATTCTTCCTCTTCTATTTGAACTGAAGCTGGTTTTGGAAATTGTAATTCATACGTTTCTTCAGAAAAAGAAACAGAATTCTTCGGAATTCTGTTTTTAAATAAGGACATCCTCTTCACCTCTTTGAACGATAATTCTTCCTTCTTTCTCTAGCTTTTTCACTGTACCAGTGATCGTTTGCTGCGCTTTTTCAGCATCCGTCATCTTAAGCGGTCCTAAGCCATCTAATTCTTCTAGAATCATCTCTTTACGGTTTGAAGACATACATGTAAATAATTTCTCTTTAATTTCTTCTTTTGCAATTTTAAGTGCTTTCGCAATTTCACCGTTATCTGTAATTTCTTCTAATACACGGCGAAGCGCAAGATCTTCAAGACCAAGTAAGTCTTCAAAGACAAACATATTTTCTTTAATTCTCTCAGATAACTCATAATCGACTTCATCCAGCTTTTGAAAGACTGTTTTTTCAACACCTCGTGAAACATTATTTAAAATATTTACGATTGTTTTCAAGCCATCAGTTTTATTAATTGCACTAAATGCCATATTATTTAATTTCGATTTTAACAACTCACCAATTTGATTAATTAACTCACCATCAACTTGTTCTAACTTCGCTATACCCATTACCGTTTCAACGCGCTTATGATCTGGCAATCTCTCAATTAATTGAGACGCAAGTTGCGGTTTAATATAAGAAGCGATAATTGCAATTGTTTGTGGTGACTCATCATTAAGCACTGTAAGAAGTGGCTCTAAATCTGTAAGTGAATTTAAGAACTCAAACGGATTATCTTTGTTATACCAAAGGTCTTCCAATAATTTTTCCAGTTCGTCTTCTGGCATGTTTTTAAATATGCGACGAATGTATTCTTTATCTGGAGTGACTAAGTTCAATTCTTTTACATTTAGTTCATATAAGAACTCTCCTAGTACATTTTCTAACGTTTCTGGTTTGTATACACGAAACTTCGCGATTTCACGAAGTAATACTTCTTTTTCCTCAGCTGTCATATATTCAATGACTTTTGCTGCCACCCCTTCTTCTAATGTACGAATAAGGATGGCAGCTTTTTCTTTGGAGGAGATTTCATCTAACATCGTTGTTCCTCCCTTACTGTCCGTTTAACCATTTTTTAATTACTTTTGCAGTTCCTTCTACATGTTCTTTCGTAGCATCCTGCACTTGTTCATCTAACGTTGGTTCTTTCGGTTCTTCTGGTTCAGGTTTTGGCTCTGGCACTATTTTTTCTTCAGGAATTTCCAAGATACTTTCATTACTTGCAGCAATTTCGTCTTCTGCTAAGTATTCTTCATATTCCTCTTCTTCTTTCTTTCTCTTACGTCTTGCTAATAAGAACCATACTAGACCACCAATTGCTAATAAGCCAGCTGTAATTCCACCGAATAACCACCAGTTCATACCACTCTTTTCTGGCTCTTTCTCTTTTTCGGCTTTCGGCTGATCGAACTGAACAGTTACAACGTTAACTTGACCATTTATAAAGTTACCGTTCGGATCAGCTTGAAGTCCTGCCGCTGTTCCAATCGCTTCTTTGAAAGTAGTCATATCAATTCTTCGTTTTACTAACGTATCATTATCTACCCATACAACAACATTTGTTTTCGTTAATTCTGGATGTTTCTTAATTGTTTCAACTGTTTTATCTATTTCATAGTTTTCGATTTTGTTACCATTTTTATTATCGTAGACAACTTTACCATTTTGATTATTGTTCGTACCGTAGTTTGGCACTTCACCGTTCGCTGTAATACCAGCACCTTGCTTCGTATCTGCCCCTTCTTGCGCAGTAGAGCTTTCCTCTTGCTCTTGTTTACTACGAAGTACACCTTTATCACCATACTTTTCTGACTGACGTGTAACTTCATCGTAGTTTACAGATACTTTCGTATTCACTTTATATTCATTCGGTTTAAACATCGTCATTAACGTTGCATCAATATCTTGCTTTAATTTACCTTCAAGTTGGTGCTGCATCTCTACTTCTTTCTCATAAGAAGAGGAACTACTAGAATGTGCTTCATCTGCGCCTTTTGAGATAACACCTTTTTTACTATCAATAACACTTACTTCTTCTGCTTTCACACCAGGAACCGCTGCACTAATCATTTGCTGTATACCTGCAACTTGATCAGCTGTTAACAATTGTCCACGCTTCACTCCAACCGTAATCGCCGCTGTTCCTTTCGCTTTTTCTTCATCAAAAATTGTCTCTTTTTCAGGCAATGTAATTTGAACATTTGCCGTTTCAACTGTTGCAAAGTTTCTTACAATATCTTGCTCCAATTGCTTCTTCGTACCGACAATTTGCTTCATTTTTTTATCTTGTTCACTTGAACCGAGAGAGCTTTCTAATAAAATTTCTTCACCGCTTTTCGAATTAAACGGTAAGCCCATCCCATTCATTTCTTTTCGAACCCATGGAGCATCATTCTTTTGCACACGAATTGAACCATCGGCCGCTAATTGGTAATCGACACCTAACTTCGATAATTCTGCTGTAATCTCTTGTTTATCTGCATCATTTAAATTTTGATATACAACAACATATTTATCTGGCAAGGTGAAGTATAAAAGTGCTCCTGTTACAATCGCTAAAAGCGCAGCACCGATTACTAACTTATGCCACGTTTTTAACGATTGGATAACATTTTTCATCTTTTCCATTTAAACACACCCGTCCACTTTCCTAAATTTGCATATTAATTAGTGACTTATAATTTTCAATAAGATTATCACGTACGAGAGCAGCCGTTTTCATTTGAGACTCAGCTTTCTTTTGCTGAATTAAAACGTCATGTGTTTCTCCTACCCCTTTAGTTAGTAAATCATATACTGCTGTTTGTGCATTGTTTTGCGTTTGATTCATATCTTCCAATAAATCAATAAACTTTTTCCCCTCAACTACAGATGTTTGAGAAGTTTTCGGTGCACCAATTGACTGAATTGCTCCAAATGGTTGTGTATGTAACATTGGTTGAATTTTCATATTACTATCTTCCCCCTTATCCTCGGCCGATTTCTAAATCTTTATCAAGCATTTTTTTATTCGCATTTAATACACTCGTATTCGCTTCATACATTTTTTGAGCAACCATTACATTCGTCATTTCAGCAGTTACATCAATATTTGGATAACGTACATATCCTTCTTCATTTGCGTGCGGATGCGTCGGATCATACACTAAATTTTCCGTTTTGTCTGCTTCAATACTTTTTATTTTTACTCCATTAGTAGGAGCCCCATCTAACATACTTGCAAAACTATTGTTTGATTCTAACACCACACTACGACGCTCATATAAATCTGCCCCCGGAGCCGCCGTCGTATTTGCATTTACAATATTGTTAGAAGTAACTTCCATCCACTTTCTCGCTGTCGTTAGCCCTGAGCCACTTGCATTAATTGCCTGAAACATCCGTTGTCTCTCCTTCTACTTTTAACGTCCGCGTGCCGCTTGGTTAATTGCATATTGTGTATTAATTGCGTTAATTGAAATACCGTATAACTGATTTGCTTTCATTAAATCTAGCATTTCTGTCGTTACATCCACACTATTTCCATCTTTATTCGTTTGCATTGATTTTGTTTGAATCTTTGCATATGTATTTTTCGTATTTACTGTCGGTAAGTGCATTTCATTCGTTTGATATAAATCTGGATTGCTCTTTAAATCAGCCGCATTATTTTTATATAACGCACTACTTTTATTCATCTGCTCAGCAAATGTTACATCTTGTGCTTTATAGCCAGGTGTATTCGCATTTGCAATATTACTAGAAACAGTATTTCGTTTCGTCACTAAATAATTCATATAATGGCTTACATCACTCACTAAATCTGGCATATTCCACACCCTTTCTTTTCTAACGTAATGATCCACTGATAGAAGTTTCACTTCATTATTTATTTTCTTATATGTGTTTATTAAAATATTTACTATTATGTACCCTTACATATTTTATTCCATTTTTCCATTGTTGTCTTTAGAAAAATAAAAAAATATAAAAAAGAATACAAAAAACTGTATACACACAGTAATCCATGAAATATTTTGATATATGAAATATAAATCAAAATATTTTTATATTATTCAGATTACTCCCTCATTACAGGCATAAAGTGAAACCTCAATCAGCGGAACTCTTTACTTAAAAAAGGAATGGATCCCCTTTTAAAAAGGGCAATCCGTTTCCATACTTTATCATTAATATTTACCATAAAATGAATTAGCTTTCATTCGCCCATCATTTTCCATAATCATTTCTTCTAAAATCTTTTGCTTATCTCGAATATGTTGCGCTGCCTTAATAATTAACGGGCTTACTTCTGCTGCAACTTGGGCACGCGTTTCTTCATCCAATGTCATCATCCAGCGATTTAACATTTCACTCTTCTCAGCAAACTCTCCATCTGATACTTGCAATTCACCGATTTCATTAAAACAGCCGACAAACGTCCGATAAATATCATTGTTCATTTTCAATTGCTCCGCGGTAACCGTCTATTAAATCTTGTAACACTTGTACAATCGCATCAATATCTTTTGCTTTACGAGTTACTTTCATCGTTTGAATTTGTATGCTAATCCAATCGTATAAACCAAATAAACTATCATATAAGTCTTTCGTAATCTCAGGGTTTAATTGAAGCTTTAATTCTTCAAAAATACGTTCTAACTTTTCAAGAAGCACATCTCCTTCTTGTAGTTTAAAAGTATGTAAAAGCTCTTCTAAATTACGAAACTCTATAATACATCTTTCATAAATAAAAATTGTATTTTTAATCGGATTACTCGTCATAATATCATTTTGCATATAACGTTGCCATGCTTGCATCTAATCACTTCCTCATCTTTTATTAGTCATCACTTTTTGTTTTTGTCATTGCTTTAATTGTCTTCAGCTGACTATCAAGTAATGCTAACTGACTTTCCAACTTTGCATATTTATCAATAATTGATTCTTGTTTTTTCTTATTAATTGTATCAATATCTTGAATTTTTCTCTCTAAATCAGTTACTTGCTTTTCAATACTTTTAGAGCGTTTTCCAATAATTCCTTCATCTCCAAATATCCCGTCTAACTTTTTATCTATATCATGACCAATACCATTAAAGCCAAAGAAAAATTGTTTTGTAGCTTCTGGATTCTCTTTAAAAGCTGTTTTCAATTTTTCTTCATCAAGAGTCATATTTCCTGTTTTATCAATTTGAATCCCGAAAGAAAATAAATACTTATCATCTTGGGAAAATTTAAAAATACTTGTCATTGCATTACTGATGGCAAATGACACATTACTCCCCTGCATTACTCCATTTTCACCTGCAAATAAATCCAAACTTTTTACAGCATTATTATACTCATCTTTCATTTTTTTTATTAAATCTATTGAATTTTTTATATCAGAATCTTCGATAGTTAATTTTATAGGCTCAGTAGTAACTTTTTCTAAATTAATAGTTAATCCTGGAATTGTATCAATTTTATTTGTTTTACTAGTTCCTTTAATCCCGTTTACTGTATACTCTGCATTTACTGCTCCTGTCACTTGATGTGCGACGGCATTCGTTCCATCCGTATTTTTCGCAGAAGTAACTAACCCAATATTTTGTAAAAAACCATTGGCACCATCAGTTAATTTTAGTTCCCCAGCTTCACCTGCAGTAGTCGATGTGAAAAATAGTTGGTCTCCTAGTGTATATACTGATGCACCATAATTCCCATTATTTATCTTATTGACAAGATCTTTATACGTCATATCTTTTGAGATTTTAACTTCTTTTCCATTTATCTGAAATACATCATCTACTTCAAGTTTTAAATCTAAACTAAATTTTTGCTCCGTACCTTCAGGAGTTTTTTGGGGAGTAAGTGGAGCTGTAGTTATTTGATGCCTTTCTGCTACTCGCTCTACTGTAATAGTATATGTGCCAGGAATTGCATCAGCGTTCGCCTGTGCTGTTATAAAACCGTCTTTGGATAACGTTGTATTCTTTGCATCACCTTTAAATGCGTATAAATCTTTGAATACTTGCACAAGATTTCCGAACTCTTTTTTTATGCTTGCATACACATTTTTTTCATTTGTTAACGTTTGTTTTTGTTTAGTATACGGTGATTTCTTCATTTCCAATGCTTGTAACTCTAAATCTACTAGCTTCGATGTATCTATCATGTTGTTTCCTAAATTCCATATTTGCTGTCTGCCACCATAATCAGATATTGTCCCTGACATATTTTTCGCCCCTTATCGTTTACATGTAATCTAAAATACTCGTTTTGCTCATCGTACTAACCGCCTTAAGCGTTGCTTCATACGTTGCGTTTATATAAGCTAAATCAGAAATAGCTACTGCTAAATCAACATCTTCAATCTCTTTACGATTTTCTTGAAGCGCCAAATTTTGTTCACTTAAAATCGTCTTAAACGTATCCACAGTGTTCATCGTTGAACCAACTTCCGTTGTACGGTTAATAACACTATCCAAGTTTTTCTTATTCTCCTCTAGAAACGGCTGTAATGCTTTTTGATCGCCACTTTGCAAAGCATCTTTCATCTTTACTAACGTTTGAATAACAGGTGTCAACAAATCATCATCTTTTCCAAACACTTTAATTTCATAACCATCATTCAGCTTCCACATTATATCGTTTTCGCCACCTTGGTATGTACCATCATCCGCAAAAGGTTGTTTCTCTACACTATCTCCACCAAAGATGTAACGCCCTTGTTCTTTCGTATTCGCTAAATACACAACTTGTTTTACCAGTTGATCTACCTCTGCTCCAATGGCTTTCAATTCTTTTTCACTATTCGTTCCATTTAATGCTTGTATCGTTAATTGATCCACCCTCGTTAAAGATTTTGCAATACCTTGCAATGTATTTTCTGTTTGACTTAACACATTTCGTGAATCTGCTATATCTTTCTGCATTTGTTCAATATTCGCCAATGAATGTTGAATCGCAAATGACTTACTTGCTGCAAGTGGATCTTCACTCATAAGAAGATTTTTCTTCCCTGAAGTTACTTGGTTTCTATGGTATTGTTGTTGCACATTCAAATCCATTAACTGATTCTTTGCCCAGTTTGCATTTTGAAATGTAGATACTCTCATTTCTATCTCCTCCTTATATATTTCCAATCAATTATTATCACTTATCGAATAATCGAAAATAGACTATCAAACACTTCATTCATCGTAGTAATAGCTTTAGAGTTTGCGACGAAGTATTTTTGGAAGGCCATTAAATTTACCATTTCCTCTTCCATATTTACCCCTTCAACGCTCATTTTTTCTTGCTGAATACCTTCTAGTAAGTCGCCATGAATTTTTTGATAACCACTCACTGCATTTTTATCAGAAGCAACACGAACTATAAATTGGTCTAATGCTTTTTTATATGAAAGTCCTTCTTTGTAATCGTCATCTGTAATTGCCGCTAGGTTATTTGCTGTTTCAGCTGATATTTTCATTTTCGAAACATCTTTTACAAATTCAGGGTTTAATTTCATATCTTTTGCTTGATCCCTAACGAAAAACTCTTTCCCCATTACTGTGTTCACTTTATTCTTTACAAAACTCATTAATTCTTCAAGGTTTTTCTTGTAGTCGGCAATCTTTGCTTTCGTATCAATCGCTGATTGAATTGCTCCGCTACTTAAAGGAATTTCAGAACCGTAAATTTCAGCAGACATCGGTTCTTTTTCTTTATTTAATCGAAGCGGATATGTATCTTGTCCATTTACTGTTAAAACGCCATTCATTCTAATACTTGCGATATTAGGATTCACAGATTCATAAGACACTTCTATGGTTGCATACTTAGACATCTCTGTAATGATACGATCACGTTCGTCTAAAAGTTGATTTGGTACTTGTGTACCAGCTTGTCCAATTTTCTTGTTCGCTTCTGCTAAACTAGCAGCAAGTCGATTAAATTCATTAACATGTGCCTCAATATCTTCTGTCGTCTGTGCTTCCACTGTATCTAAGTTTTTTGCAAGACGATTTACTTGACTTGTAAATTTTCCAGTTTCAGCAATTAATGTATCGTAGTAGTTTGGTTGTTCTGGATTTTTTGCCACTTCACGAAAAGCATTAAAGAAGCCATCCATTAAACTAGATAATGAATTCTTTCCTGTCGTCCCAACCATAGACTCTACTCGTGATAATGTTGAATTCATGTAGTTATAGTAAGAGAGTTGCGATAATTGATCATTAAACTGTTTCGTCTTTACTTCATCTGTAATACGGTCAACGCCTAACGTTTGTACACCGTAACCTATTTTTTGTTCCGGTGAATAGCCTTGACTTGCTCCAGCCGATCCGTAATTTACCATTTGACGCACATAACCAGGCGTATGAATGTTAGATAAGTTTTGTTTCGTTGTTTGTAACCCCATTTGAGCCGCTAACATCCCAGATAGCGGTGTATTATAATCAGATAATCTCATAAAGCTTCACTTCTCCTTTACAATAGTTCATTCATAAAGATTTGCGAATTATTGTTTCGCTCTAAATTATATTCAGAAACAGAATCCACAATACTTTCTGTAGTTTTTAATAGTACGTTTAAGTAATATTGATTTTTCAAAAGAATCATTTTTACATTCTCTTCTAATTCAGTTACGTTTTTTTGTAATTCTTCCATTTTTTCAATTTCTTCTTGAGAAAAATACGAAAATAATGCACTTACACGAAATGATTCAACTCCTTTTTCTTTACAGAACTGAACAACCATTTCTTCAAATGAGCTTGATAGCCCTTTTAAACCATCAATGTACTGCAATTGCTCTACTTGTAACTTTTGAACTACATTTACATTTTTACTTTTTAAATTCTCATATATTTGCTCTCCAAGCGCTTGAATATTTTCATACGCTTTTTGAATAATAACGAGTTTTTCATATAATTGTATGTACATATAGCTTCCTTCCTTTTACAAGACTAAATTCACAATTAAACCATGGATTTCTCCAATTTGATTTAACATTTCTAAATGTCCTGTTTTCGTATTAATTAAATTCATCACATCTTCTAATTCATTCAATCCCATTTCTGCCTGTTTCACAATCGTCATTTTCTGTGAATATCCGTAACGTGGGTGACGAGACATGACATCTTTATACTGCAATACATTATCAACGTAAAAATTCAAAAATGATTTTACTGTATTTTTGTATTCCATTACATTATCAAGCGTTAATTCCATTTCAATTTTCTCTTTAATTTCTCCAATATTATCGACAAACGCTTCCATTTGTTCTAGTAATTTATCTTTTTTCGGATCTGCATGCAAATTATCCGAAAATGTAAGTCCTGTCCTGACATTTGCTTCTTTCGGCATTTGAGTAGCAGGCGGTATATGCGATAAAATTGGATTATGCGAGATAGAACGCAGCATATATATCACCTATTTATTTTTTTATTTCTTCCTAAACTTAATCGTAAAATCCAGTTATTTATAATTATACTCTGAACAGTAATATTTTGCAGTTATTTTTTATAAAAGATATGTTACAATTTAGCATGAGGTGGCACAATTCTATGAATATTTTCCTTTGTGGTTCAAATCAATTAACAGCATTAGATCAAGAAGAAATTAAAAAATTTTTAACTGACTATGCTCACAAACATAAAATTTACATATTATGTTATAAATCTATTGAAAATGAGGTTCTTCGTTTTTTCGTTGAGAATGAAAGACTCGCTCAAAATTTATGCCTTTACACGCTGCAACCATTGCCAGCAATAACAGATGAATTTCAAGAAGTCGTTGATTACTTAAAAAAACACGGAGCCGAATATGTTGCTTTTGATCATCCTTCCGACTCCATTTACCGATCAGATTATATGTTTTTTGTTAAACAAATTATTGAAGACACTGATTTAGTTCTCTGTTTTTATAATGGTGACAAACATACATCTGTCATCCCTGTCGATGTTGCAAAAGAAGCAGGTATTGATGCTGTCATTTATGATTTACCAGGATTACATGAAAAGCAAATGAAAAAAAGCTTTGAACAAAAAATTCGTATGATGTAAAGGGGGAGGCACAATACCATTATTGTGCCCATTGTAAATATGATAATTGAACAAGATTATGATCATTTTATCGCGAGTTTTAAACAACAATTCAATATGGACATCGCTTCATATAAACAAGATAGAATGCGCCGTAGAATCGATGCTTTCATTTCGAGAAAAGGCTTCGAAAACTACACTAATTTTTTAAACAAATTACGCGCTGATCAAAATTTATTTTTAAATTTTATTGACTATATTACAATTAACGTTTCAGAGTTTTTTAGAAATAAAGAACGATGGCAAACTTTAGAGTCGAAAGCACTACCAAAATTACTCGAACAAAATAGCGGAAAATTAAAGGTATGGAGTGCCGCTTGCGCTGCTGGTGAAGAACCATATACACTCTCTTTAATTTTATCAAAGCATCTAGCTCCATTCCGTTTTGAAATTCAAGCAACAGATCTTGATTTTCATATTTTAGAAACCGCAAAACGCGCTCAATATACGGAACGTTCGTTAAAGGAATTACCTACTGATTTGAAAGAACGTCATTTCACAAAAGAGAATGGTCTATATTCATTGCATCAAAACATTAAACAAAACGTCTCGTTTAAACAACATGACCTTTTAATGCAGTCATTCGATACAAATTATGATTTGATTATTTGTCGTAATGTAATGATATATTTCACAGAAGAAGCAAGAGTAAAACTTTACGAAAAATTTAGTCGTTCTTTACGAAAAGGCGGTGTACTATTTGTTGGTAGTACGGAACAAATTTTAACACCCGAACGCTACAATCTTCAGCGATTTGATACATTCTTCTACGAAAAAATATAAAAGAGGTCGTCACAATGGAGTGACGACCTTTTTACATAACTCGAATTAAAATAATACCAACAATCCATATGAAGAGAAAAAGAAACGTCATAGACCATTTATGTTCTTGCATCGTTTGTTTCAACGCCTGTGACAATTGTGTCATGTTCATTTCCGCAAGCGCTCTCCATACACTTACATCCCGATCTTTAGCAATGCGGTCTGTAACGCTAATTAAAATTGTTTCGTTGGACAATTTCGTTATATAAGCAGTAATAACCGTTACCATCAAATTTATATTTCCTTCTGAAGAATCACTTTCCACTCTAGAGATAAGTGCACTTACATCTAGTAAAGGAATATGTACTTTTCTACCAAATGATAGTTGTACTTCAGCGAAATCATATGTTCCATCTAACAAAGGAAGTTCTTTTATGTGCGCCTGCTTAATAAGTCCTTGTAGGCTTCTAATTACTTGTTCAAACACTTTTTCTGATTGCTTTCCTTCTTGAGATAATGTATGTAACTTTTTAAAAAGTTGTAACACTGTATCCATCTCTTTAGAAAGCATTTCCTTCATAATCTTTCCATCACTTAAACTTGCAAGTAAAATACCTATTTCATTATTTTTCGAAATAATTTTAGACTGTCCAGTAAACACTAAATTGCTACGCTTTCGTTCTTTCTGGATTTCATGTTCCGAAATAGCTGCAGGCTGTTTTAATGGTTGTAGCGTCTTATCTTCAATTGTCGTACGTTTAATCTCCATTTAAGCGCCTCCACTACTATGAAATAATTAGCCCCATTCTTTATTACTCTTTAAAACTAAAAACAGTACGAACAAACCTGACATGATAGTAAATACATCCGAAGCTTGTACTCCCTGTTCACCTTTTTCTTCTTCCTTGTCTTTCGTTTCTTCTTTTTGTTCTTTCTTTTTAGAGACAACTTGTTTGTTACTTTTCTCTTTTTGGTCCTTCGCCTTATGTACTTCCTTGTTGTCTTCGAACGGCTCTTTTATAACGTAAGTAAATTCCTCTTTCTCTTTCAACGGTTCTTTTATAAACTTATTTACTTTCTCATCTTGCTTCGGAATTTGAACAACCGGCAATTTTTCTTCTAGAAGCGGGTTTTTGATTTTCAAATCTTCTTGCTTCTCATTTTCTTTCTTATCTTCTAATTCAATTTCTAGTTTATTATCTAATTTCTCTTCTTTCTCTTTCTCTTCTATCTTTTTATCATCTTCGTTTTTTGGCGCCAAAACAGAAATGGTATATTCACTTTCTTCAACAAGTTTATTACCTGCTGCATCTATTATCTCTACAAGTAATTCGTATGGCCCAGCCGGCAATGCTTCTGTTATTTCAAATACTTTTTGCCAATCCATATCATGCTTGTTGTAGTCTAATAAAAACGAAAGCTCTTTATTTTCTTTCCCTTTTAATGTAACGCGCACTTCTTTTACAACCGATTCTATATCTGACGCTTTTACTCGTATATGTATAGAATCTCCCTGTTTTCGTTCAACTAAGTTCTCTTTTACTTCATCAATAGTAACTTTCTGTAACTTTGGCAATTCTTTATCTATAGTTGGCGTTTCATTTTTAATACGAATGAGCGGGACTTTCACTTCATTTTTTACGATTTCTTCTTTCTCATTCTCTTTGTAACTTTGAACGAGTTGAAGATTCCAATCACCTTGCAAATCAAAATTCCCTGCTTTATAGTTAGCAACCCAGCTCTTCGTTTCTTCATCATACTCAAAAGATAGTATTCTTTCTTGCGCATATTGCTCGCCATTTTTTTGTAGCTGCAATATACCTTTCATACTTTGAATGTTTTTCCCATTTGGTTCTACAGCAATTCGCACTTCTTCGCCAACTTTAAGCTCCGGCTTATTTACTGTAATAATTCCCTGTTCCGTTTCTATCTTTCTTTCATTCAATTGTTTATTTGCTACTTCTTGTTGTTCTACTTCTTGTTGCTCTGCTTCTTTTTGTTTCTCTTCATCTTGCTTCGTTTCCACTTGTTCTGACGATTCTTGAGATTCCTTATTTTCTTCTTGTACATTCACTTCATTTATTTTTTGATCTGACTCAATTTGTTCCTCAGCCTGACTTTGCAAGGGGAAGAACAAGCACACATGTATGCATAGCCAACTCATTAGAAAAAACTTTACGTTTTTCATCTACTAGTTCAAACTCCTATTTCAATGCCTTATAGTGATTTCGTCACTTTTACTCCAAAAAATCCATCTACATTTACAAGTTCACCATACGCCACTAATACATCATTTACATAAATACGAATCGGTTCATCAATATCCTCATCTAGTACAACTGCTTCATTTTCTTGTAAACTTAATATATCTTGAATCGTTTTCACTGTACTTCCAAATACAAATTTCACGTTCATTTCTACATTTTGTAGAATGGACGTGTCCATATATACTGGTTCCATTTGTTTTACTTCTTTAAATTCAATAGGTTGCACAACTGGTTCTACAATTTTTTCTTCTTCAATTTCTTCTGTGGCAATCTCTTCTTCTTCCACCATCGGATACAGAAGTCGCCTTACCATTTCTTTCGCTTCGGAAATTGGCAAAATTTGATACATCTTCGATTGAAGCAAATCGCCAATTTCAAGATTGAACGTAATTTGAACGAGTTCGTCCACTTCCATTGACTCTCCCAAATATTCCATTTCTTCTTTTAACGTTACAAATTTAACATTTGGCGGCGTCATGTCCATTTTTTCTTGAAACATTTCTGACATCGCCGTAGCAGCATGACCCATCATTTGGTTCATAATTTCTTTAATACCGCTCAGCTCTAATTCAGTAAGCTCTTTTTCTGGGTCAACTTCCCCTGTTCCCATCATCATTAAATCTACCATTGTTAAGGCAACATCTTTCGTAAATACGAATACATTCTCATTCTTTAGCCCTTCAACAAAGTCGACATTTAAAATAACAAATGGTACTGGTACTCCATCATAATGACGAACATTGATTGCTTCCACATTTGGTGTACTAATTGTAACTGGCTGATTTAAAAGCGTTGACAATACTGTTGAAGCGGAGCCAATTGAAATATTTGCAATTTCACCAAGCACATCTTTCTCTTCTTGTGTTAAATGCTCTTTTTCAACTTCTTCTACAATCTCAGTTTCCACTACTTCTGCTGGTTCGTCTGTTTCTTCTACTCCACCAGATAATTGCATTAATTTATTTACCATTTGTTTCGCATGCTCAACTGAAACAATTTGTACAAGTTTAGAGTTTACAAGATTATCTATCTTTAAATCAAACGATACTTTAACAATCGTATGATTCCCATCGATTTCAGAGATTTTCTCCATTTCTTCTGATAACTTTACAACTTTAATCGTCGGCGGAGACATATCTACTGTATCTTGGAAGAATTCCGACATAGATGTAGCTGCGAATCCCATCATTTGATTCATCGCTTCTTGTACAGCACTTAGCTCTAATTCACCAAGTTCTTTTCCGTCCTCCACTTCACCTGTTCCCATCATCATTAAATCTGCAATGGACAATGCAACATCTTGCTTAAGGACAAGGAGGTTTTCCATATCTAATCCTTTTGTAAAATGAATGTTTAATACAACATGCGGAACTTCGACATCTCTTGAATCATATAAATCTACCAACTCTATACGAGGAGCAGTAATGCTTACTTGCCTATTTAAAATTGTTGATAATACAGTCGAAGCTGAACCAAATGATATATTTGCAATTTCGCCAAGAATATCGCATTCTTGGGGCGTTAAATGCTCATTTTCTTTTTCTAGCACAATCGTGCTCGTATCCCCTTTTGTGTGTTGCTCAGGCATTTTCCCTGCCTCCTCATTTCTGTTTTTCTATCAAATAATATAAACTCTTATTTCATGTTAGCAAACTCATTAGTATAAAACGTTACTATGTATGTATCCCATTATTAGATTCGTAACGATTAGCCAAAAAGCTCCCCAATTGTATACAAGTGGGGAGCTTTCCTTCATTCCTATTATAAACCTTCTGGGTTTAAAATGAGGACCACTCGTCCATCACCGAGAATCGTCGCACCAGAGAAATAGTTAGAACTCTCTGCAAAGAAGTCACCTAATGACTTTAAGACTATTTCTCTTTGACCGATAATTGTGTTTACAATAAGTCCATAGCTGCGATGTGTGTTACGAACAATTAACACAGGAACCATTTGACCATCATATGACGCAAACGCCTCATCTACTGTTTTTTCACCAAATACAGTACTTAAATGTTTCACTTCAATAATTTGATTACGATAATTTAATACATCTTTTCCTTGTAAGGATTGGATGTCTTCTCTCTTAATTCGAATTGCTTCAACGATATTTCCAAGAGGTAAAGCATAACGCTTATCATTCGTTTGAACAAGCATAGATTGAATAATAGATAACGTTAATGGAAGTTCAATTCTAAATGTACTTCCCTTTCCTTCCTCAGAATCAATAATTAAATGTCCACCTAAACTATGAATCGTATGTTTTACAACATCTAATCCGACACCGCGTCCAGAAAGATCTGATACAACTTCAGCTGTACTAAATCCCGGTTGGAAAATAAGATCAAACACTTCACGATCTGTTAATCTATTCGCATCCGCTTCAGTTACAACGCCATTTTTAATCGCTTTTTCTAATACTTTCCCTTTATTAATACCGTTTCCATCATCCGTAATTTGAATAACGACATGATTTCCACTATGAAAGGCTTCTAATTTAATCGTACCTGTCTCATTTTTACCTGCATCACGTCGTTTTTCAACAGTTTCAACACCGTGATCGATTGCATTTCGAATTAAATGAACGAGCGGATCGCCGATTTCATCAATAACAATTTTATCTACTTCAGTATCTTCACCTGTAATTTGTAAATCGATTTTTTTCCCTAAATCTTTCGCTAACATACGTACCATACGCGGGAAACGATTGAACACAGTTTCAATCGGCACCATACGCATATTTAATAGTACATTTTGAATATCTTTTGAAATATCGCCTAATCGATTTAAATGTTCAATTAGCTCCTTGTTTTGAATCGTTTGAGCCAATTCATCAATGCGCCCACGTTCAATTACACTTTCTTCAAACATATTCATTAATCTTTCGATTTTCTCTAATTGAACACGAATTGAACGATTCTCCACTTTAGCATTTTTCGTTTTTGTAGTACTTTTAGCTGGCATAGTACTTGAAGGTTGATTCGTTGCCTCTATCGGTGAGTTTACTTGCGTAACCACAGCAGGTTGTAGCTTTTCTTCTACTTGCACAACTTCTTGTGTAACGACTTTTTTAGAAGCTACTTCCTTCGATATAGGTTCTCCTTGCTTTACTTCCACTTTCTCAATTTCAGAAACATGAAGTACTACTTGTTTCAATTCTTCTATACTACAATCAGTATCCATAAATACTGTAAATTCAAATCCGAAAGCATCTGCTTCAATTTCTTCAATACTCGGAGCTGTTTTTTGTATATTCCCTACATTTTGCAATGCTTCAATACACATAATAGCACGTACCGCTTTTAAAATTGCTTGCTGTTCAACTGTTATATGCACTTCATGCGAAACTGCATCATCGGTGTCTATATGATTTTGCTCTATATGTTCCGTAGGAGTTTCTACATTGCCGTTCAATAATGCTTCTAATTTCTGTTTAGTTGAGGCTACATCATTATTGCCCATTCCACCTTGTTGCACATCTGCAACCATCTTCTCCAAATTATCAATGCACTCAAAAATCACATCAATAATATCCGCATTTACAACTATATTTCCATGACGAATTTCATCTAACACATTTTCCATCTTATGCGTTAAATCAGCCATTTCCGTAAATTCCATGCTCGCAGACATACCTTTGAATGTATGAGCGGATCGGAATATTTCTCCTACAACATCCATATCAGCAGGATTTTGTTCTAACACTAGCACATTTTCATTTAGCGACTGTAAATGTTCTTCTGACTCTTCGAAAAATATATTTAATAGATCTGTTTGCATTTTTATCCCCTACCTGTCTAACAAACATTTCATTTATGTATAACAATTTAGTGTTTTACAATGAGAAAAAAGGGGGCCACACGTCGATCCGCTATCACTGTTTTGATTCCTTGTGGCACCCCTTCTATATTAACTATTTGCTACTTTTGTTAAAGCTTCAATTACACGATCCGCTTGGAATGGCTTTACAATAAAGTCTTTTGCCCCGCCCTTAATTGCATCTAATACCATACCTTGTTGTCCCATTGCAGAACAAATAACAACCTTTGCACTTGAATCAATTTTAATAATTTCTTTTAATGCTTCAAGCCCGTCCATTTCTGGCATAGTAATATCTAATGTTACAATATCAGGTTGAAGTTCTTTATACTTTTGAATTGCTTCTACCCCATTCTCTGCTTCGCCAATAACTTCAAATTCAGCATTACTTTTTAATAAGTTTTTAATCATCGTTCGCATAAACATCGCATCGTCTACTACTAAAATTTTATGTGCCATTCTTTTTAATTCTCTCCTTCTATGTATAAATATATCTTAATATTTCACCTTATCATTCTCACTCATTATACAAAATAAAATGATAAAATTTAATATTTTTTTAAAAGAATTTTCGTGTTTTTATTATTTTATTATTAAAATAATAATATACTACTCTTTTATATAAATAACAACGCGACGGTTTTTTTCCCAGTTTTGCGGTGAATCATTTGGTACAATTGGCTTTGTGTCTGCATATCCTACCGCAGCTAGCCTTTTATCGTCCACATTATACACTTCAATTAAATGGTGAATCATATTTGCCGCTCGTGCTGAAGATAACTCCCAATTAGAAGGGAATTTCTCGTTATGAATAGGTCTACTATCTGTATGTCCCTCTACAACAATTGGGTTAGGTACGGATTGAAAAAATCCAACTAATTGACTTATTATCCCTTTCGCTTCGGGCTTAACGTTCGCATCGCCTGTATCAAATATTAAATTATCTACTATAACGACGCTTACCCCTGTATCCTCTCGATATACATTCACTTGACTAATACCATTATTATCTACATATGCTTTTAACTTCTTATATAATTCATCCATTCTCTTTTTTGAAATCATTTTTTCATCATTTTTTTCATGTGAAATATCCGGTATTGTATTTTCCATTACTTTTGCATCTACTTGCCCCGTATCACTAAACTTTTCAAGCATCTTTGACAATTTTACTGCATCTTGCTTTGATGTAGCAACTAGTAATACAAAGAAAGTTAATAATAACATCGTTAAATCTGTAAAAGTCGTCATCCAACGAGGCGATCCCTTTTGCGGTCCTTTACTCATCATACCACTCCTTGAAATATTAGGCTGCTCCTTTTACCTTTTTTACCTTTGTTTCGTATACGTATGTATCCAGTTTCAACTTTAATTTAGAAGGGATTTGTCCACGATACAATTCTGAAATTGCTTCTATTACAAACTTCTTCTCTGTATATAAATCTTCAATACCACGATATACTTTTTCCGCAAGAGGGATTGCAATCATATTCGCAAGTACAGACCCATATAATGTCGTTAACATCGCAACTGCCATTCCTGTACCAATTTGCGATGTATCTTGTAAGTTTTGGAGCATAATGATAAGACCGATTAACGTACCAATCATTCCCCAAGCTGGAGCAAAATCACCAATTTTATCTAATAATGCTGCTCCTTTTCTTAACTCATACACTTCCGTTTCAATATCTTTCAATAACACTTCTTTTAATTCATCTTCATCGTAACCGCTTAACATTAATCGAATTCCTTTTTGAATAAAAGGATTGTCTACTTGCTCTCCATCTACCTCTAAAGAAAGCAAGCCGTTCTTTTTAGACTTTTTCGAAAAATCGACAAACAAATCCGTTAACTGTTCTAAATCTTCTTCTCTTCTATGTAAAACAGTAAAAATGCTTTTCGTATATTTTTTTATTTCTCCAAATCGATATGCCACAACAATTGTCGCTGTTGTTCCCCCTATGACAATTAAAATAGATGAAATATCTAAAAAGTTTTTGAAAGCTTTTATTCCACCGCCACCAAGCATAATTGCCGCTATCACTATAATGAAACCTACTATAATGCCCACTGGGCTAGAAATATCAAACTTCCTTTTTCTTCTTTGTGGTCTAGCTAATACTTGATTTTTCTCTCCCATATTTCTGCCCTTTCCTTTCCATTTTTATATAACATTTTTTTATTTTAATAATACGTTTTCACATATAACATGTATTATACGCTTATCATCTGTTTATCGCAATATACTCATAAAATTGACACATTTCATTTCTATATTAGAATTATGGTATGAATAAATGAGGAGGATCACGATGGAACACAACATTTTACAAGTCATTGCATTAGCAGAAAAACTAAAATATGAAATGCGACATAGCTGGCTTTCCAACGGACGTCAAGAAAGTGTTGCCGAACATACATGGCGGATGTCTCTAATGGCCATTTTAGTTGAACCTTATTTGGATCAAAAAGTAAGTATTGAGAAATTACTTAAAATGGTTATTATTCACGACCTAGTCGAAGCCGAAGCTGGTGATATTCCTGCTTTTGATACAATGAATAGTCACGAATTACAGCTACAAAAACAAAAAAATGAACTGGAGGCTATTTTAAATATTAAACAAACGTTAACAGGTTCTCTCGGCGAGGAATTATATGACTTATGGATGGAGTTTGAAGCGAAAGAAACGTACGAAGCAAAAGTTGCTAATGCACTCGATAAACTTGAGGTAAAAATTCAGCATAACGAAGCTGATATTGATACGTGGCTACCAATTGAACATAAAATGACGTTCCAAGTAGCAAAGCATACAAACTTTGATTCTTTCTTATCTAAATTACAAAAAATTATTGAACAAGATGGAGAAAAGAAGTTAATTGCTGCCGGCATTGATGTTGAGGCATGCAAGCAATAATGAAATAAGACACTCAACAAGAGTGTCTTATTTCATTATTGTTGATATAGCCTGCTTATAAATAAGCTGTTGTTTTCCATCCACTAAGATTAAAACTGTAAATTTATCCACTCCAACAACTTCTCCTATTATTCTAACGCCACTCTTTAAGAAAATTGTCACTGTACCTTTTTCTTCTTTTATTTGTTTATACAATTCTTCCTGTAAATGTTCCAATTACTGTCCTCTCCTTTCTGTGAAACATCTTAATATAAAAAACTATAAATTTTTTATTTATGCACTTTGTCTTTTATGTTCATAAACTTATTAATAAGTATATCTAAATCACGACTAAATAACAAAACTTTATCATGATCCAATCCGTGTCTCGCAACAAGTTGAATTAACTCTTTCTTTTTGTTTTCTATTTTATTTTTTAATTGTCCCATCTCCATCTCTATACTAAAACTCCCTTTTCCCATAATATTACTTGTAAAATTATAGTACATATTCTCTCATAAAAAAATAAGAAAATGGTTTTTTTTACAATTTTTTATTTTTTATGCCTAAATTATGAATTACGTAAAGGTTTATTTACAAATCACTAACATGCAATCCTAATGAATCTACAGGCATTTGTCTAATTATAAATGAGACTGGCTCGTTTTCTATACAAAAAACATACTGTATATAGTAGTCCATGAACCATATAGATTAACTTACTAAAAAGGAGGAAAACATATGAGTTATGGTGGAAGTTGCGCTGGTTTCGGCGGTGGATTTGCTTTGCTTATCGTACTATTCATCCTTCTAATCATCATCGGATGTAGCTGTTGGGGTGGCGGCGGATACGGATATTAATATATCCTATCCTTGAAAAATGAACTAAAAACTATAGAAAAACAGCTCAAATATGAGCTGTTTTTTTTCATACTTTCGTATGAATTTATATCCCTCTTATTTGCGATTTCAACTAGCAACATATTGTTTACTATGGAATAAGAAACATTTTTACTAAGGGGGATTACAATGATTAGAGGTCTTTACGAAGCACATTTACCTGTCCGCAACTTAAAAGTATCAATACCTTTTTATGAATCACTAGGGCTAAAATTATATAAAAGAGGAGATAATATTGCTTTCTTTTGGATTAAAGAAAATGAGAGTTGGCTCGGCCTTTGGGAAGGCACAGAATACAAAGTGAATTATCACCCCTCTTTACGACATATCGCCTTTCAAGTAAGTTTACATGATTTAGAAAATGCGATTCATTGGCTAAATCAAAAAGGAATTTCAGCACGAAAAGACTTTGGAATGGAACCAATTGAACCGATTGTTTTTCCGGAATTAGCACATGCAGCCGTATACTTTAACGACCCTGATGGAAATAGTTTAGAATTGATTGCACAATTACCTGTTGGACTTCCCACAGCGGAAAAAGTGTATTTAAGTGAGTGGAAAGAACAAATTCAAACATCGTCATTACATAAGGATTAATCTATTTATGTCAGTTTCTTATTCCACACTTCTTAAAACAAATAAAAACTTCAATAAACTATTTTATGGGCAAACATTAAGTGTACTTGGGGATTGGTTCCATACGGTAGCTTTATTAACATTTGTCTACAGCATAACGGAATCGCCGTTTATGATCGCACTTACTTTTATAAGTAAAAGTTTACCACAGCTTCTTCTTAGTCCATTCATAGGCGGAATTGTAGATCGTTTCTCTAAAAAGAATATTATGATTTTTACCGATATTACACGGGGAATTCTAGTCCTTACATACTTACTCGCAGGCTATAAAATTGAGATTATTTTCATTGCTAATATATGTTTATCTGTACTTTCTTGTTTATTTGAACCGGCTAAACAAGCAACCCTAAAAAATATCGTACACCAAAATCATTTCGTAACTGCTAACTCTCTTTCTAGTACAATTAATGGTTTTATGTCTATTATGGGGGCTTCTTTGGGCGGAGTAATTGCACAATCTTTACATATTGAGTTCGCTTTTTTAGTAAATAGCCTATCATACTTTATTTCAGCCTATTTTATTTATAACATGAGTATTCCTGCTCATGATACTTGTAACAAGAAGAAAGCATTTTTCACTGATATAAAAGGTGGTTATACATACATATTACAAACAAAAATCATTTTAACATTAATTCTTGTCGGCATTTCATGGGGGATTATTGGAGGTGCTTATCAACTACTTCTAACGATCTATGCCGAAAAAATTTTCCATACGAACATTGGGATTTTATATACGGTTCAAGGGGCTGGGCTTATGATAGGAAGCCTTCTCGTTAATCTTTATATATCCCATAATAAAGAAAAAATGAAAAAAGTATTCGGTTGGGCCTACTTATTACAAGGAATTTTCTTTCTCGGATTCATTCTATCCGATCAACTTATTATCGGTATCATTACTTTATTCTGTATGCGCATAGCAGGAGGAATCATCGTTCCACTTGATACGACATTACTTCAAACTTACACACACGAAAATATGATAGGTAAAGTTTTTTCATTCCATTATTCCATTTACGGATCTCTTATTCAGTTATCGATGTTTTTTACAGGAGGGCTGTTAGAAATTCTTTCTCCTCAAATGATTGGCTGTTTATTAGCTACATGCTGTATTTTTGTAAGTTTTATATGGCTGTTCTTGTTTTATCGCGGGGATCTCAGTGAATAATTTAATGATAATCAATACATTTTGATCCCATTCATTATTTGTTTCCCCATAATAAAATTGTTTAAAAATACAAGTCAGATTTTTTAGTTAAAGAGCCTTATATGGCAACACTATTTGAGAAAAAACTAGATATTTATGTTAAAATACAAATAAGTTTGTGAAACATTGCACTTAAATAATAGACTTTAACTAGTTAAACTTGATTAAATAGGAGGGCTGTTTTGGGTATCACATTCTTTTTCATATGTATTATATTAGTGGCTTCTATTCTGCAAGCAAGTACAGGTTTTGGCTTTTCCATAATGGCAACCCCTTTCTTACTTATGTTATTTCTACCACAAGAAGCTATACAAATAAACATTATTTTATCTTTAATTATCTCCATTTCACTCATTTGGAAAATAAGAATGGACGTTGATTTTGTTCTACTGAAAAGGTTTATTTTTGGAAGTATAGTTGGTGTTCCTTTTGGCATTTTAATTTTCATTTCCGTTAACATAAACACTTTTAAATTAGCAGTTAGCATCCTACTCTTACTATTAACATTGTTGCTAATATGCAACGTTAAGGTTAGATCAACACAATCTAGAGATTTCATAGCTGGCGGATTATCTGGTCTTTTAACGACAAGTATCGGTATGCCAGGTCCACCCCTGTTACTTTATTTTACAGGAACTAATACTGAAAAAGAGAAGTTAAGAGCAACTACATTAGCTTTTTATCTGTTTATATATTTCATTAGTCTAGTAACTCAAATACTCTTTACTGGCACAAACAAAACCATTTGGGAATCAAGTTTTTATGCCATTCCAATTGTATTTTTAGGTTTGTTTATAGGTCAAATTATTTTTAAATGGCTTAATCAACGGATTTTTAAAATATTTACGTACATTCTTTTAAGTTGTACAGGGGGTTATCTTCTTATTGAAAGTTTGAACTTGTTATAGAAGATGCTTTAGATCGTGCAATAACAGATATGTTCAAACGAAATTATTACTGTATTTTCCGGCGGGGTATTCCATATCAAAACTTAAATAACTTTATTGACAGTTTACAATTAGCAATAATATTTCTTTCATAAGGAAAATATTTCAAATCAAATACTAAATAAAACGATAAAAAGCGGCTATTATGCCGCTTTTACTTACTATTGGCATTTCATCCTCATTTTCTATCACTTTTGTAAAAAATTATTAATTTTTATTTCTATGTACATGATAACAAACAAAATACCTAAGTTCAGAAATAATAAACAACTTTCTGGCCTTAGGTATTTCTCCTTCTCAAAAAGGCAAACCTGCATCACAGGTTTGCCTCTTTACTCACTTCTTATTTAATCCTTTTTCACTTAAAAACTCTTTCATATGCATTCTTTTTTCTTTAGACATAAACGAACTCATTGATTCCGTCCATGTTACGTTTTTCTTGTTTGATAATCTTTCTTTATAATACGCGTTCATCGTTTCATCATATTCGTTTAGTAATTCATCATATTTTTGTTCATCATATCCATTTTCATGAAGAACTGCTGCTACTGGTAAACGTGGTTTAACTCCATGTTCTTCATCTGGTACACCGACTGTCATTCCGAATACAGGATATACTTTATCCGGTAAATGAAGCAGTTCACTCACTTCTCTCGGATTATTACGAATACCACCAATATAACAAATACCGTATCCTAACGATTCTGCTGCTAGTGCTAAGTTTTGCGCAAAAAGTGAAGCATCTACCGTCGCAACGATAAAGTCTTCTACTCCCTCATGCTTTATCTCTGTACTATGTTTTTCACATGCAATTTCAAGTCGTTTTAAATCTGCACAACAAACAAAAAATGCTGCACAGTCCTTCACATGGCGATTTCCGGATAGCTCTGCTAGTTTAGCCTTTAATTCCTGATCTGTTACATATATAACAGAATACGCCTGTACAAAATGTGATGAAGCTGCATGTTGCGCAGCATGCACCATCTTTTCTACTACATCTTTCGGAATTGATTCTTCTTTATATTTACGAACTGAAACATGTTGCTCCATCTTATGTATGATCTCATTCATGAAAATCACTCCTTTTTCTCTTCATAATGAAAAATTAACATATCTTTTTCAATTTTCACAACTTATAAGCACAAAAAGAGCAATTCTTTTTGAATTGCCCTTTTTTAAAACGTTTATCAATACGGTAAATGAAATTATAATTATCTTTTTACGTCGTTTTCAAAACTTTAATACCTTTTACGATATTCCAAATGAAGTAGTAAATTCCTACAAGAATGAACACTGCATATGTGATAGCCATTCCAATTCCAGCACCGTCAGATTGATTGAAACCTAAACCGTACATGCCTGATACTGCTAGTCCTCCAAATAAGATTGCGTATGGGAAAACATGTGACCAAAATGCTTTTTTCGCGTGATACTTCACTTCATCTTCTGCAACAAAGTACACGATAATTGGTAGTAAAAATGGTGCAAAAAAGATACTAAAGTAACATAACGAAGATAAAATATTATTTCCTTTCATCCGATTCACCTCTAAATAGTTTTTGTTACCTTCATTATGTCAGGAAATCATTCTAGAAACTATCGCTTTACCTTTCACGAACGTGACATATTTGTAAGATTTTCCTCAAACTAAATCCCGCCTGAGTTTCAGACGGGATCACTTTCACTATATTCGATTCATAAACCAATACTGTGTAATTGCTAAATATTCTCGTACATTCGATGGAATGATGATTGGTTTCGGTGTTTTTGCCGGAAGACCTTCTAATTGTAAACCTTGTTTGGCCGCTATTTTTTTCGCTCTAAACATGTGAAAATCGTTTGTTACGATCATACCTTTTTTCATATCGGCTGGAATTAACGGTTTTGAGAATGTAATATTCTCATCTGTACTCGTAGATTTGTCCTCCATTATAATGCGGTCTTCTGCGATATTTTGTTTTATTGGTCCTTGTTTCATTGCTAATGCTTCTGAAATGTCTTCGCCTTTTCCTTGTCCTCCAGATACGATAGCGATTGTTTTCTCATGTGATTTTAAATATTCAGCTGCTTTATCAATACGATATTGCAATGAATAAGATGGTTTCGTCCCATTTACTTTCGATCCTAGTACAATTATGTAATCAGCATCGTATGTTGCATTCATATGCCCATGCTTATAAATGTGATATTGTAAAAACCCCGCATACACGGCGCAAATCATTATAACAACTAAAATGCCCTTCATTATTTTCTTCTTTCTCATATTCATATACTCCTATTTTCTTTTACTTCCTTCATGATAATATCCATTTATTTGTTTGTATACAGACAAATTCCAATAAACCCTAATTTATCCTCTGAAAGGTAATATTTATATTACTTTCGGGAATAGTAAGTACAACTTTACACGAAGGAGTGTCTCTATTGCTTCTCTTTTTATGTAACGTGTCGTTCTTTTTCATCTTATTTTTGCTATCGCTTAAGTTACTCGGTAAATCCGCGTTAGCGCAACTAACTCCTCATGATTTTGGGGCTATAATTTTTTTATCTTATTTAGCTTTCCAGGCCATACCCGTCTCTGGTGCTTTACAAGCATTTCTCGGTATGGTTGTTATCACATGTTTACATTTACTCCTTACAAAATTAAGCCTATTCAACAAACTAAATCGTTTTATTCTCGGACACCCTATCATTTTAATTAAACATGGTGATATTATTTTTGAAAACTTACAAAAAAGTAGATACCCCATTGCAGAACTGCTTTCTAATCTTCGCGTTGCAGGATATCCAAGTGTTCATGAAAT
Organism: Bacillus cereus group sp. MG1; assembly: GCF_040460035.1. Lineage (NCBI taxonomy): Bacteria > Bacillati > Bacillota > Bacilli > Caryophanales > Bacillaceae > Bacillus > Bacillus cereus group sp. MG1. The sequence continues at coordinate 890,488 of NZ_JARVGY010000001.1, forward strand.
TGAATACGCTATTTTAGAAGCGAACGGCGCTATTAGTATTTTACCAAAAAGAGAACTTGTACCATTAACTCCAAAAGATTTAAACATAGATGTTAAGTATGCTGGATTACCAATTGCACTTATCGTCGATTCACAAATTCAATATGATAACTTAAAGTTAATACATAAAGATGAAAAATGGTTATATAAAGAATTAAAAGAAAAAGGAATTACAAATATTAAAAACGTTGCCTTTGCTTCTGTTCAAGAAACGGATGGATCTTTTGCTATTAGTTTAAAGGAATAAGAAAATCCCCTTAATTGCTTAAGGGGATTTTTTATCATATCGCTTCTTTCTCTCCTGCCATATTTAATGGAACAGGATGTTTCATACGATTCATCGTAAATACGATAATCGCTGTCATTACTTCTGCAACTGGCATAACGAGCCAAATTCCATTTATACCAAATAGTTTCGGCATAATCCATAACAATGGAATAATAAATAGTAATCCTCGGCTCATTATAATAAGTACTGATTTCTTCGTTTGTCGCACTGATTGGAAGTACTCTCCATACACAATGTTATAACCTAAAAATACGTATTGGATAAAGAATAAACTAATACCTGTTAAGGTTAACTCCAATAATTCTGGAGATTGAACATCAAATAAACCAATGATATATTTCCCGAAGAATAATCCGACAATTATCGCAACGCCTCCAAGGACAACTGCAATTTTCACAGCAAACTTCAATCCTTCACGAAGTCTCTCTGATAAATTTGCCCCGTAATGGAAACTAGCAATTGGCTGTAATGCTGCTCCAACACCAAAGAATAATAGTAATGTCATTGCATGAATACTATTCACCATCGCATAGGAAGCTACTCCTACTTCTCCTGCATATTGGACAAATGCGATATTAAAACCAATCGTTACGATTGCAACCGTACTTTCTGCTGTAAAACTTGGGAAACCAATCACCATAATTTGTTTGACAGTATCCCATTCAAAATGAAATTTCGTCCACTTTAAAATACTACTTTTTCTAAAGAAATGGGTTAATAATACAAGGAAACCAATCGCTGCCGAAAGAATAGTCGCTGAGGCAGCACCTGTTACGCCCCATCCAAAGATAAAAATAAAGATATAGTCAAACACTATATTTAATACAGCCGTTACAACAAGACCAGCCATTGCTAAATTAGGATTTCCATCATTTCGTATAAATGTACTTAAAATATTTTCTAAAACGTATATCATTCCAAATGTTAATAATACGTGTAAATAGTCTAACGCATATGGTAGAATCACTTCGTTTGCACCAAATAAGTATGCTAAATCTTCTATTCTCCATAAGCAAATCGCTGCTAAAATCCCTACGATAACAACTGCTACCGTCATTGATTGAGTAAAAATAGACCTTGCTCTTTCTCGTTTATTTTCACCTAATGCAATGGAGTATAACGTTGCCCCGCCCATTCCGATCCATAATGAAATAGAGAAGAAAATCGAAAAGGCTGGAATAGCCACGTTCACTCCTGCTAAACCGTTCGCCCCAACTCCTCTACTAATCATAACCGCGTCAATTACAATATTCACTGACATTAATACCATTCCAAGAACTGCTGGTATTAAATAAGAAATAAATAAGCTTTTAATTGGTTTTTCTCTTAATTTTTCTGTTGCTTCCATACTCTAATATGCTCCTTTTTTTCAACTCTCTTTTCTTAGTTTAAACCTTCAAGTAACTTTAAGGTCAATAGAGAATTAAAAAATAGGTGACTTAATTATCGCGTTTGATGCTCATTTGTAATTATACGAGTCCTATAACTTATTGCTTTGTTTTTTCATTATAGGAATTTGAATTTCTGTTACTTGCTCCTCAGGATCTTCTGTTACAGACCAATCAATTAATGCAATCTCAATTGCATCTCCACTTATTTCGTATCCTTCTTGATCAATATATTTCATTAGCTTCTTATATGTTTCATCAGTTTCTTCATATGGCCCATGATGATATACACAGGCAAACATACCTTCTTTAATTTCATCTGAACTCTGTACTTCAAAAGGCATATAATCCAAAAGAATAAATACACTGCTATATGCTTGAAACTCATTTTGCATTAACCCTTTTTTCGCAACAGTTACACCAATATCTCCAGAAAATAAGCTATCATCCATTTGCCTCATATTTTTTTGCAACGAATGAATGTAGTACTCAAACATATCATCCGTCGTATTCGGGGCAACCGCAATAGCTGTTATTTTTCGCTGCGGGATCTCTTTTATTACCATTTGTTCAGCTTTTGCTTTTGTTGCTTCCTTAATTAAATGAATTCTATGCTCCATTTTCGCCAAAGCATACTCAATTTCTCTTTGTTTCTTCAGCATCATCTCTTGTTGTTTTTCCAGTAAATTGAGTGCGTATGCTGGATTTCTTTCATCAATATATTTTTTAATTTCCTTTAATGGAATGTTTAATTGGCGTAAAAACTTAATCGTATCTAATAGTGAAAATTGATCGATTGTATAATAACGATAATTCGTTTGAGGATCAACAATGGACGGATGAAAAATTCCTTTTTCATCATAATACCTTAATGTAGATTCTGCGATATTATGCATTTTTGCCATTTCTCCAATTGTAAAACGTTTATTTAATAACATCTTTTATTTCCTTCCATTTCTATTTATTTCATTATATGTTCATTTTGTCTTCAAAACAAAAAAGAATTCCCATACGAGAATTCTTTTTTTACTATTAAACCTCTATTATTATAGGAAGAATCATCGGCTTTCGTTTTGTATTTGTATATATATACTTCCCTAACGCTTCTCTTACCTCCCTTTTCAAAATACCCCAGCTATTCACATTCTCTTTCTTTAAATTATTAATTGTAATAACAGCTAATTTATTTAATTCTCTTAAAAATTCTTCTGAATCACGAACATAGACAAATCCACGAGAAATAATATCAGGACCTGAAATTATTTCTCCATCCACTTTATTAAAAGTAATAACTATAACGAGCATTCCATCTTCTGAAAGTTGTTTACGATCACGTAATAATGCATTTCCAACATCTCCAATTCCTAATCCATCTACATATATATTTCCTGCCTGTATTCTTCTAGATTGAATTGCCACTTCATTACTTATATCTACAACATCTCCATTACGTACGATAAAGATATTTTCCTTTTCAATACCAATTGATTCTGCTAACAAACTATGGTGATGTAGCATTCTAAACTCTCCATGAATTGGGATAAAATATTTAGGTTTCATTAAAGTGAGCATTAATTTCAATTCTTCTTGATACGCATGACCAGATACATGGACTCCAGTAGAACTACCTGATCCATAAATTACTTTTGCTCCTAAAGCAAATAGATTATCTATAATTCTTGAAACGTTACGTTCATTTCCCGGAATCGGAGTCGCGGCTATAATAACCGTATCTTCTGGTAAAACATCAACTTGTCTATAGTTTCCACTCGCTAAACGCGCTAAAGCTGCCATCGGTTCTCCTTGACTTCCTGTACAAAGTATTGCAACCTGCTTTGGATCTAAACGATTTACCTCATTTGCTTCAATTAACATACCTTCTGGAATATGTAAATAACCTTTCTCTAGAGCAACTTCTACTACATTTACCATACTTCTCCCGAGCAAAGCCAATTTTCGATTTGTTTTTATGCAAGCTTCAACTATTTGCTGAACACGATTCACATTAGAAGCAAATGTAGAAATAATTACTTTTCTATTTGCTTTCATAAATATTTCCTCTACCCGTTCTCCTACTGACCTTTCTGATGGAGTAAAACCTGGGCGTTCTGCATTTGTGCTTTCAGATAATAAAGCTAGTACACCTTCACTTCCTATTTTAGCCATTTTATGAATATCAGGATGTTGATTATTTACTGGTGTTAAATCAAATTTAAAATCACCTGTATGTACTACAGTACCTTCTGGTGTATGAAAAACAATACCGAGACAATCCGGAATACTGTGGTTCGTTTTAAAAAAGGTTGCCTTAATAGAACCACAATCAATTTCTGATTCTGAATGAATAACGATTAATTCCGTATCATTTTGAAGATTGTGTTCCTTTAATTTAATTTCAATTAAACCTAACGTTAACTTTGTTGCATAGATTGGTACATTTAGTTGTTTTAAAAAATATGGTATTCCGCCAATATGGTCCTCATGCCCGTGCGTTACTACTAAACCGCGAATTTTTTCTTTATTTTCTTGCAAATATGTGACGTCTGGAATTATTAAATCAATCCCTAATAAACTTTCATCTGGAAATTTAGATCCACAATCAATGACGACAATATCATTTTCATATTGGATAGCATACATATTTTTTCCTATTTCATTTACTCCACCTAAAGCAACAATAGACAAGTTATTTTTTAATGAATTCAAATGATAAAACCTCCTTTTCACATTTATAATTCGTGAAATAGCATTTAGGCTTTATTATTTGTAATGAAAAAGGACTTCATACTATTTCATACATATAAAAATTCACACACTATTCTTATATGTATACCTCTAATAACACCGTCTCTCTCTAAAAAAGCTCCCATTTTTTCATTGATTTTTTGCAAAATATATTATATATTAATTACAGGTTCAAAAGAACTTGTAATCAGACCCTTTTGTTTAATGGGTTTTACATATTTTCATTAGGCAAATTCCGAGAAATCGTATGATAAAACTAAAAATGATGAGGAGAGGATCAGATGGAATTCGAATTTTTCTTTCAAATTGCACTTATTTTATTAAGTACAAAGCTTGCTGGTGATCTTAGTGTTAGATTAGGTCAACCTTCTGTACTAGGTAAATTAATTGTCGGTATCGTTATCGGTCCAGCTGTATTAGGTTGGATTGAAAATTCAGAGCTTCTAACTCAATTAAGTAATGTCGGGGTTATTCTTCTAATGTTTATGGCTGGACTTGAAACAGACTTAGAAGAATTAAACGCAAATCGTAATTCTTCTTTAGCAGTTGCACTCGGAGGTATCATTCTTCCATTCGTAGGTGGTTACGTTTCCGGCCTTGTTATGGGAATGGAACAAGGAAACGCTGTATTCTTAGGATTACTTCTATGTGCGACAAGTGTTAGTATTTCCGTACAAACACTTCGTGATTTAGGTAAAATGAAAACACGTGAAAGTACGACGATGCTTGGAGCCGCTGTATTTGATGATATTCTTGTTGTTATTTTATTAGCATTCGCAATGAGCTTCTTAGGCACTGATGATGTTAACTTAACAATGGTTATCTTGAAGAAAGTAGTATTCTTCGCTTCTATTATTTTAATCGGATGGAAAGGTGTTCCAGCAATTATGCGTTGGTTGTCACCACTGCGCGTATCTGAGTCTATCGTGAGCGCAGCTCTTATCATCTGTTTCTCATTCGCATATTTCGGCGAACTATTAGGAATTGCTGGTATTATCGGTGCTTTCGCTGCTGGTATTGCAATTTCTCAAACAAACTACAAACATGAAGTAGAAAAGAAAGTAGAACCAATTGCTTACGCTATGTTCGTTCCGGTATTCTTCGTTAGTATCGGTATGAATATTACATTTGACGGTATTGGCAATCAAATTTGGTTCATCTTAGCATTAACAGTAATCGCTGTATTAACGAAACTAATTGGTTGTGGTGTTGGTGCACGCATGACTGGATTTGATGCTAAGTCTTCTGCAATTATCGGTTCTGGTATGGTTTCTCGTGGTGAAGTTGCACTTATCATTGCAGGAACAGGACTTTCTTCAGGTCTATTGGCACAAGATTACTTTACAGCAATCGTTATTGTCGTTATTTTAACTACAATGATTACACCACCAATGTTAAAATACACTTTTGGTGCAAAAGATAAAGCAATGAAAGCAAGTAAATAAGTTTACTATAATAAAAGGAGATTGCTATTTTATAAGATAGCAATCTCCTTTTTGTTTTATCTTTAAACAATCTCGTTCTTTTTTAACCATTTTTCAAAAATAGTTCGTGCTTCTTCATCATTGATATCATTACTAAATGAATACACCTTAATACCATAATCATCTATATATTCACCCAGTTTCATTTCCTCCACTTTCTTATAAAAATCGTCTACCTCATAGTGCGGAAGATAAGCATCCCAAACTGGTTCATTTATTCTTTTGTACGCCGTCACTTCTAAATCATATCCGTCTTCATAATATCCGATGTGATAATGTTTGTTCGGATCATATTTATCCATTAAAAGTCCCCTCTACTAAACAAAAGCGAGCCTTATATTAAAGCTCGCTCCTCTCTCTATTTATTAAATACGTTCCATCGCCGTCTTCAACGTTCCAACAACAAAGGCAATTTCTTCACTTGAAATAATAAGCGGCGGTGCTAATGTTAAGACGTTATTATATCCTGCTGTCGTCATACCGTTTCGTCCTATAATAAGCCCTTTTTCTTTACAAGCATTTACGACACTTGCGATTTTGTCGTTATCAATTGGCTCTTTCGTCTCTTTATCATTTACTAATTCAATTCCAACTAATAGACCTTTTCCTCTAATATCCCCAACAAGCGGATGTTCCCCAATTTCATCTTTTAGTTGCTCTAATAAAAGGGAACCCATTTGCGCAGATCGCTCAATTAAATTTTCATTTTCCATAATATCTAAGTTTTTAAGGGCTAATGCACAAGCTGCTGGATTTCCACCAAATGTATTAATATGTCGGAAGAATTCATACTCTCCCTTCCCTTTAAATGCTTCATATATTTCTTTTTTCACAGCTGTTGCAGATAATGGTAAATATGCGCTCGTAATCCCTTTTGCCATCGTAATAATATCTGGCTTCACATCATAATTCATAAATCCAAATGCTTTTCCTGTACGTCCGAAACCGCAAATTACTTCATCACTAATAAGCAAGGCACCGTGTTTTTGACACGTTTCATGAACAGCTTTCATATAGTCTTGTGGTGGCATTAATATGCCCCCGCCTGTAATAATTGGTTCCATAATAAAAGCGGCAATTGTTTCACTTAATTCCCACGTCATAACACGATCGACTTCTTTCACACATTCTACATCATAAATATGCTGCCCTTCAATTTCAGGCATACGGTAACAATCCGGTGGTGTTACGTGTAAAAAGCCTGAAGCAAACGGTTCATATTGATATCTACGCTGCGCTTGTCCCGTCGCTGCCATTGTCGCCATTGTATTCCCGTGATACCCACGATAACGTGACATAAATTTATAACGATGTGGTTCACCTTTTTGCGCATAGTATTGTCTTGCTATTTTAAAAGCTGTTTCGTTCGCTTCTGAACCACTATTTGAGAAGAAAATAACATACTCTCCCCCAAGCCACTCATTTAATTTTTCAGCAAGCTTTATAGCTGGTTCATGAGATTGTGACATTGGAAAGTATGATAATGTTTGTAATTGCTTATAAGCCGCTTCTGCGAGCTCCTTTCTTCCATATCCACTATTCACACACCAAAGACCACTCATACCATCTAAATATCTTTTTCCTTGTATATCTTCAACCCAGCACCCTTCCGCTTTTGCCCCTACCATTGTACTATTTGGACTAAAGGGACGCATTCCGTGCCAAACATATTGCTCATCTTTTGCTAATAATTCATCAGTTTGCTTCGTTTTCATCATTACTTCCACCTTCCATAACAACTTATTTTTCACAAAAGCTGCGCTGGTGCCATGATGACTTAAATTTCTCCCTGCTATTTTCATTCCACAAAATTAAGACAAATCCTACTTACAAATCAGTAATATTTACAAGAAAATGACAAAAGAAAAAAGAGCTTTTCTTATCTATCGAAAAGCTCCTCTTTTATTTAATGTGAAGACGCATCACTAATACCGTGACCAGTATTAGATTTCACAAGAATTTCATCAAATTTTGCTGCATCTTCTTTCTTACTAGATAAAACAGTTCCTAAATATGCTGCAAGAAATCCGAGCGGAATTGAAATAATTCCTGGTGTCGTATATGGGAATATCGCTTCCCCAACAAAAATAGCTTTTCCAGCTACAGGGTTCCAAACATTCGGACTCAACGCTACGAGAACAATTGCTGATACGAGCCCTACAATCATACCGGAAATAGCACCCGTTGTATTAAAACGCTTCCAATATATTGTAAATAAAATCACTGGTAGATTTGCACTCGCTGCAACTGCAAATGCTAATGATACTAAAAATGCTACGTTTAATGTTTGGGCAAATAATGCAAGTATGATAGATAATATCGCTACTCCAATAGATGCATACCGAGCCATAGATACTTGCTCTTTTTCCGATGATTTCCCTTTGCGAATGATCTCATTATAAAAATCATGAGCGAATGCTGATGCTGCCGTTAATACGAGACCTGCCACTACAGCCAAAATTGTTGCAAAAGCAATTGCTGATACGAAAGCAAATAAGAAGTCTCCACCTAACGCTTTGGCTAATAAAGGTGCTGCCATATTACCCGCTGGGTTCGCTTTAATAATCGCTTCATTTCCTACAAACGCTGCCGCACCAAATCCTAAGAAAATCGTCATAATATAAAATGCACCAATTAACCATGTCGCATATACGACAGATTGACGTGCAGTTTTTGCATCACGTACTGTAAAAAAGCGGACAAGTATATGTGGTAATCCAGCTGTACCAAGTACTAGTCCTAAATTTAAAGAAAGTGTATCAAGGCCATCCTTATACTTTACACCTGGATTTAAAAATGAATCTTTTAATGGTGTAGCTGTTTTCATTTGGGCAAACATTTCAGTCACGCTGAAGTTGAATTTTGCGAAAACGATAACAGAAATAATAAACGTACCGGCCATAAGTAATACAGCCTTTACAATTTGTACCCAGCTCGTTGCTGTCATACCACCAAAAATAACATACACCGTCATAAGTGTTCCAACGATTAATACAGATGTCGTATATTCAATCCCTAATAATAATTTAATAAGTGCACCCGCGCCAACTAATTGTGCAATCATATAAAAGATAGAAATCGTCATCGTATTAAGAGCTGCAACTCCGCGAACTTTTTTCGCGTCAAAGCGTGCTGCAATCATATCCGCCAAAGTGTACTTTCCTAAATTTCTAAGCGGTTCTGCAACAAGATATAGTACAACTAAATAAGCAACTAAAAAACCGATACTATAAAAGAATCCATCAAACCCAGTTAATGCGATTGCTCCAGCTATACCGAGAAATGAAGCAGCAGACATGTAATCTCCAGCAATGGCCAGACCATTTTGCCAACCAGTTAATCCCCCTCCAGCCGTATAAAATTCACTCGCATTTTTCGTTTTTTTCGATGCAAAATAGGTTATGACGAGCGTACCAAGAACAATAATTAAAAATAGTGCAAATGCAGTAGTATTCAAGTTCAGCCCCTCCCTTTTTGCATATCTTGCAAAATTTTTCGGGAGATTTCATCAAATGATTCTGCTTTTTTGCTATAAATCATACATAGTGCCCATGTCATAATAAATTGGGAAAAAGCAAATACCCACGCCCATGTAACGTCTCCAAATGCAGGTGTATTAAGCACCTTTGAATACGATGTTAGAATAGGTAATGCGATAAAAAAACTAAAAAAGAAAATACTCATTGGAATGATAAACTTCTTTTTCGTATTTAATAACAATTGAAATTCTTCCGACTGAACGACCTCTGTATAATTCACCTCATTTTGCAACTTACGTGCTGACGTATCGTCTCGTTTCATTAACCGATCCCCTCTCTTACTTAAAATACACTTACCCCTTGCATACCTAAAGGCTAAATTTTATAAATATTCAGAAACTTATATTCATTTTAGACAATCCATGCATTCATGCAAAGATTTTTTGATAGACATTTTTCGGCAATTTCCCCTAAATTTTTAATATACTTTTTCAAAATAAAGTGACACCTTACTTATTTATCCTCATTAAGACAAAAGCAGTGCTTAACGCACTACTTTTGTCTTTTTTCCTTTTCTAAATTACGAGCCGTTTCGCTTAACTCAACATCTTTTCCGTCTTTAAGTGTTCCAAATATAAAATCGAATACTGGATTTGAAACACCAAACCAAAACTTTTCGTTTTTATAATGGTGTAATATATGTTGTTTTTTTAGCCATCTTCCAAACTTAGTGACGGGACGAATCGGTCTATGAGCAATATAATGTTTCCATTCGTAAACGAGCAGCATAATAATCATTCCGATTCCAAATGAAAGTGCAATAGTAACACTTTTTGTAATACCATATGCTATAAGTAAATATATAGTAAAACTAGGTATACTAAACCATACAGGTAAAAACAAAAGTTTTAAATCATCTGGATATACGTGGTGATCATAATGCAATCTTCTTAACATTTTTAATAGAAATGTGTTTTTAGGTGGCTTTATATGGAATAAAAAACGATGTGTCACATATTCATTAAGTGTATAGAAAACAATCCCAAACACACATGCTAACATGCCAAACCACGTAAAAAATTGCATTTTTAAAATAATAATGAAAATAAATAGAATGCTATACATAATAACAATATCATGTTGTAAAAAGAACTCTTTCCCCACTTTCTTCATCTTGTTTCCCCCTTTTCCAAAAAAACAGCCGCAACATATCGTTACGACTATTTCTTTTCTATTCTTATTCTATTCACTTTACAAATTTGCCTGTTGTTCTATTGCCGAGAAAAAATTGTTTGATCCAAATATATTTTGCTTCGGAATAATATGTTCCACTGCAAACACTGTTACTTCTCCTCTTTGCACTTCTCCAATAATGAGCCCAAATATTTCATGATTTACTGCAAACGTCGGTTGCTTTGTTTGTAACAATCTTGCAGCATTATGAAATACCGCTTCATATATTGGATTTCTATCAGTAATTTCTTTTCGGATTTTTGGCGCTAACGTAATTATAATTTCTTTTCCGTCAATAGTGGTTCGATACATAAAAATCTCCCCTTCAATCTTATGTGAACAACTGTAAAGCTTTGTATGCAAAATGTATAGAGTAACCTACTAAAATAATACCTGCTCCGGCTGTTATGTAGCCAAGCGCTTTTGGTTTTAATAAAGTTCTTCCAAAATGTACAGAAAAAGCAATATTTAAATTCCATAAAATAATACCAACAATAATGCAAAGACTGTACAAAAAAGCTTCTTGTTTCGTTACCTTCGTAAGTAATGAGCTAAGTGTACTTCCGTATATACCAAACCAAAAAACAAGATTTAATGGATTGGATATCGCAATTAAAAATCCTGCCATAAACGATTGCTTAAGGCCACCTACCTCTTCTTTTTTATATTCCATATTCGATTCGAAAATTCCTTGTTTTACACTTTGAAATCCTAAATAAAATAACAAGAAAAAACCCGTGCAATACATGAAGGCTTGTACATATGTATACATAAACACAGAAGATAAACCGAAATAAATGAGAAGCATAAATAAAACATCTGCAGTCATCCCACCAATTCCAACAACCCAAGCGTGCCAAAAACCACGTTCAATTCCTCGTTTTAACATTTCAATATTAATCGGCCCTACTGGCGCAGCTAATGATATACCTAATACGATTTGCTGTATAATTGCTCCAATCATCGCACTATCCTTTCTACTCTCTTTACTACTAGTTAATGATGTAATTTGAAAAAATAGACTAGCTTTCATAATAAAATACCCTTTTTTATCCAAAATATACAAAAGAGCCATCTAGATGATGGCTCTTACTTTTCTATCCTATGAAGAAAAGGACATTTCCCTTTTATTGGCTCTACATCATCTCCTATGAAATATTGTTTCCATTCACGATGCTCTGGGTCACCATAATGACTAATGTTAGGATGTTTCGGCAATTGATCCCACTTTTCAACTCGCTCACGGACCATTTGTCTTGAATATGCTCCTTTAGGACGATCTCCCTCTAATCCATCAAAAATAGTGCGTGGCTGAAACCCAATAACGAGAGAATTCCCTAAATGTCTAGTTTTTCGTTGTTTATAAGCTGGCGCATTTCCAAATGCGAATATTGGCTCACCACCAAATGAAAATTCCCATAAATAATGGTCTGGGTCTTCAGGAATTTGCTTTGGCCATGCTTGATTATCGTTTTCATGTAAATACTGTAACACTTTCCAAAAAGAATCACGGTAATATTCGAGTGATTGTTCTTCACATTCCGGTTCTACAAAAAGGAAAAAGCCCCTTCTTACAATCGGTCTCTCTTTCATTAACTCTAAAAAAGATAACATTGTATGCGGCAAATGACTCCAATCATTATGAGAAAGAAATGAATAACGAAGTTCATTCTTTTTCAAAGCTGTTAAACCGAAATAACATGGAAAAGTTGGTTCTAACACAACATTTGAAAAAATCTCAAATTCTTTTGCAACCCAATCCGGTATGTCGGTTCTCGTTCTCATTCCTTCATTATCTAATAAGTAAGACTTATTCATTCTTTCACCTCATTATGTATAGCATTCAATTAAGAATATTACATACTCGGCCTGTCCTATACCTATTTAAAAATTTGACTGGAAAATTATTTAAAAATACAAAAAAATAAAATCGCTTACTTGACTAAATTCTCCCAATTCGTGTATATTTAAATTAATCATTTAGCAGAATATTCAAGAATATAGCATTTTTAGTTTATATTATTTTTTTAATGAATTTCACTAAATGAAAATAGTAAACGCTTTTAGGAGGAATTGTAACATGCAAGGAAAAGTAAAATGGTTTAACAACGAAAAAGGTTTTGGATTTATTGAAATGGAAGGCGCTGACGATGTATTCGTACATTTCTCTGCTATTCAAGGAGACGGCTACAAAGCTTTAGAAGAAGGTCAAGAAGTATCTTTCGACATTACTGAAGGTAACCGCGGACCTCAAGCTGCTAACGTAGTAAAACTTTAATCCAACATATAACAGGAGGTTGCCTTACTTGGTAACCTCCTTTGTTATTCCTTTGTATATTTCCGTTTTACAGAGCAAAAACTATGTGAAATGCGCACTATACAAAGGAGGAATTATTAATGGGATCAGAAGTAAATGATTTTGAAGAAGTGAAATTCCGTGTAGAAACAGCACAAAAAATGGTAGGATCAGCAACAATTTCAATGGATCCAGATACATTAGAGCATGCTACTACTGCTGTAGAAGCAGCTCGCTCTCAGCTTGAAATTATGAAATCTGTTGCAACTGATTTAGATGAGCCATTTTTAATGAATGAGGAAAAGAAATTAAATAAATGTGAGCATCAACTAAACGAAGCAAGACACTAAAAAACATCCAGAGAATTTTCTCTGGATGTTTTTTCATGACAACTGTTCTCCATACTTTTTCAATGTTTCTCCAACTGTACATTGCCGTATACAAAATGAATGGGCATAATATTTACTATTTGTCTTTCGATTATGTTCTCGCAAGAAACATCCTTCACAATACGTTTCTAATAAGTCATTTACCTCTGTAATGAGTTGCTTTTTATCCACCTTTGCACCCCTCTATTCAGTTATTTCTTTATGACTATCAATAACTGTTCCTTCCAATGCTTGCGTAGCTAATTGATGTGCTTCTTTATTTTGTTTTCTAGATATTGGTTCACATATAAGTTTTAATTTCATTTGCTTCGCCTTTTGTTCAATTTGATCTAAATAATGGTTTAAATGCTCATCATAACAAGGCCATTCTCCGGCTAATTGCTGCAGTACAACTTGAGAATCACCGCGAAGTGTGACTGCTTCATACTTAATCCCTAATTCCTCGAGTATATTCATACCGTATAGTAACGATGCATATTCCGCTTCATTATTATCATATATACCTTCTATATATGCATTGCGGCGAATCCGGTAGTTTGTATTTCCTTTTTTATAATACACACATATACCAACGCCAGCTTCTTTCGTTTGCACATCATACCCCCCATCAAAATAAACGAGTATTTCTTGGGGCTCTTCCTCTACTTGCTTACTTAACTTTTTCATCTCTTTTAATGACCATTCTGCGTCCATTTCATCATAAAATGAAATTTCTTTTACTCTTCCTGTTTTCTCAAAATCCTCTGCAAATTGAAGTACTTCTTCTATGTTCATATACTCTGTCGTTAATTCCGTCTGCAATCCGCGCTTCGTTTTATACAACCAATGAATTTTATATTTCATACTACATTCCCCTTATGTAAGACTTCTTATTTATCCGGCTAATTGAAGCCTCACTTTATTTTATTATATTTTATCAAGAGTCACAGTATTATATTCAATATAATCACATACAAAAAGAGCCATCCTATATAAGGAATAGCTCTTTCATCTATTACATAAATCTTTCAAATTGTACTCGCTTATTAATCCAGTACATTACAGGCATACCGATCGCCATTACTACGAATTCACCTGCTGCACATGTTAACCAAGTCCACATAAATGGTAGGTCAAATGCAAGATGAAGTTCAATTGCAATCATAAACATTGTAATCGTAAAGATAACTGTATTAAAAATCATACGAGCCCAAACACCTTTAATAAATCGCATAGAAATAATCGTTGCAACTAATGCAAGAATAGATTGCCCTACTCCAAATACTAAATCATAAGCGATCATAGGTGAGAAAAAGAGATTCGTTAAAAATACACCTAATACAATTCCGTAAATTGCTTTCTTGTTAAATACAACGAGATGATTAAACATCTCTGAAATACGAAACTGTACATTCGTAAAGCCAAATGGCTGAATAAGCATAGAAACAGCAATATATAATGCCGCTAAAATACCATTACCGACTAATGTTCTAATATTCATGACAAAATCTCCTTAGTTTTTTTACGTGGGATGGTTTCGAACCACGTTATTCTTTTTTTTAGCAACAAGATTATATTTTACGTGGTAGCCACTCTTTCGTCAATAGATTTCCTATCATAAACTACCTTTTTCCTTTTAGACAACGTATAATGAAACATATGAAAGATTTAGGAGGTTTCACTTCATGACAGCAACAATTCAAAATGAAAAAGTGATCGTTTCCATTTCTGACAAAGGTGCAGAATTACAGAGCGTTCGCTTAAAAGAAGACAACATAGAATATTTATGGCAAGGTGATTCTACTTATTGGGGACGCCGTGCACCAATTTTGTTCCCAATTGTCGGTCGATTAGTAGATAATACATACTACGTAGACGGTAAACCATATTCATTAACACAACACGGTTTCGCTCGTGATCTTACTTTCTCTGTGAAAGAACAAAGCGAAACAAAGATCACTTATATCGTTACTAGTAATGAAGAAACATTAAAAAAATACCCATACGAATTCGAATTACTCGTTTCTTATGAGCTAGATGGACAAAGTGTTCATGTAACATATGAAGTAAACAATCCTACTTCTAAAGAAATGTTCTTCTCAATCGGCGCACATCCTGGATTCAACTTCCCTTTATTGGACGGTGAATCATTTACAGATTATCACTTATCGTTTAATGGTTCGGAACGCTTAGAAACAAGCGTATTAGAAGGACCTTATCTTTCAAACAAAAAGCAATTAATCGCTGAAAATACGACTGAATTGCCACTTACATACGATTTATTCAAAAATGATGCACTTATTTTTGAACATATGAATACGAATGAAATTTCGATTCGTTCTCATAAACATAATAAATTTGTAAAAGTAGAATTTGATGGATTTCCATTTGTCGGCATATGGACACCAGGGGATAACGCACCTTTCTTATGTATTGAACCTTGGTATGGAATCGCTGATGAAGTAAATCCAGCAAAAGGTTTCAAGGACAAAAAGGGAATTCAATCTTTACAAGCGAATGAAACATTTACATGTCGTTACAGCATCACAATCGGATAACTACTCTATCCCCTACTTCAAAAAATATTTAAGTAGGGGATAATCTTATAATTTGGAGGTTTCTCATTTTGATTGAAGTATATATTGATGGTGCATCAAAAGGAAATCCTGGTCCTTCTGGTGCAGGAGTGTTTATTAAAGGCGTTCAGCCGCCTGTACAATTATCAGTACCACTTGGAACAATGTCCAATCATGAAGCAGAATACCGCGCTTTACTTCTAGCATTAAAATATTGCATTGAGCATAATTATAGCACTGTCTCTTTTCGTACAGATTCGCAGCTTGTTGAGCGGGCTGTTGAAAAGGAATACGCAAAAAATAAAATATTTGCACCTCTTTTAGATGAAGCACTACAGTACATAAAAAACTTCAATCTCTTTTTTATTAAGTGGATTCCAAGTAGTCAAAATAAAGTAGCTGATGAATTAGCTAGAAAAGCTATCTTACAAAATTAACGGGGGTATGAGTGTGAAAAAAGAGTGGATTGCTCCTCTTGCTTTATTATTTGTCTCTTTTATTTGGGGAGCTACGTTTGTTGTCGTTCAAAACGCTATGTCTTTCGTTGGTCCATTTACGTTTAATGGTATTCGTTTTTTATTCGCTGGAATTATTTTATTATTGGTTCAAATTATTTTCTCACAGAAAACTTCAAAACAAGAATTAAAACATAGTAGTTTAGCTGGATTAATAGTTGGGTTCTTCTTATTTGTCGGCTATTTATTACAAACATTTGGCTTACTTTATACAACTTCTTCAAAAGCAGGTTTCTTAACTGGGCTAAGCATTGTTATGGTCCCAATCTTATCCTTTATCTTTTTAAAACAAAAAGCCACCATTTTCATCGTACTTGGTATTGCTGTAGCTACAACAGGTTTGTACTTATTAACAGCTGCTGATTCTTTCCAATTAAATATAGGAGATATACTTGTTCTTGGTTGTGCAGTCGCTTTCGCTGCCCATATTCTTATTAACGGCTTCTTTTCTAAAAAAATATCACCTTTATTATTAAGCACATCTCAAGTATTAGCTGTTGGTATATTTTCTTCTATTTGCGCTTTCTTGTTTGAAGATTGGGAAAAGTTATTTTCAGTATCACTATGGACGAATCAATCCTTTTTATTCGCACTCTTTCTAACTGCCCTGTTTGCAACATCTATTGCTTTTTTCATTCAAACATCGGCACAAAAACACACTTCTCCAACGAGAGTAGCAATTATTTTCGCAATGGAGCCCGTTTTTGCTGCATTAACAGGCGTTCTCGTTGCAAATGAACAACTTTCTATTTCTGCTATTATCGGATGTCTATGTATTTTTCTAGGCATGATTTTTGTTGAATTACCTTCCAAAACAAAAAAAGAAGCGCAGGCTGCGTGAAGTTACGCTTGTAACTTCCGCATAAAAGCCTTAGCGCTTTTTTTATCTGTAATTTCTTCCTCTTTCAATCGTTCTAATAACGCAACGAAATAACTACCATCAAACTGCAATTGATGTTTAATTGTCGCTTCTATTGCTGCGTTCACAATCCCATCAGACGCACCAGTATATCCTTGTCCAAACATAATAAACCCTTGTGCTTCCTCTGATAATTTAAATCCTTTCGTATGTAAGAATGAAAGATAATCTTCTACTGTTTGCATGTTATTCCCACCTACTCAAAAATTCTCCATCTCCTATCATACATGTTTTTACACGCTATGAGAATGAAATTTCTTTGACAACTTTGTAAATCAATCTTCTACTTCTCTTACAATGGAGGATTTTCTAACAATCTGAAGGAATATGTACAGTGGAACTTATTTCATATTAAAGGGGAGACACGATGAAACAAGCACTATTAATTATCGACGCTCAGCAAGAATTAATTGATGGAAATGAGCAAGAAAATGAAGTTTTTCGTAAAACCGAGCTATTATCTACACTAAATATAGCCCTCCAGAAAGCAATAGATTCAAATGCTCTTATTGTTTTCGTAAGAGATATCGATGTTGCTTCTGGTAGTGGCGAAGGATTTGAAGTACATAATCAAATTCAAGTACCCCAGTCTGCAATCTTTATTAATAAAGCAGCAACCAATTCATTCTACGGTACTTCTTTACTTGAACTTTTAAAAGAAGAAAACATTAATCATATTGTTATGGGCGGATGTAAAACAGAACATTGCATTGACACTGCCATTAGGACAGCAACTGTACAAGGATTTGACGTTACATTAATTAAAAACGGTCATTCAACAACTGATTCTAACGTATTGTCTGCAGAACAAATTATTGGTCATCACAATAAAACTTTACACGGTCATTATAACGTTGATCATTTTTCTATGGTGCGAGATATCGAGGAAGACCTCTTTCAGCCGACTCATGACCAATATCGTGATTAAATTGGCTCAAAAAAGAATCCTTCATTTAAAAGGGTTCTTTTTCATCCAAAAATTTGCGCTGCAATACTATATAGTTCACTATTTCTTTTTAATAACCGATTACTATTTTTCATCATAATTGGTGGTGTATTCACCTTTTTAAAACCAGCAATCTCTAATTCTTTCATGAAATCGTTCTTTCCTTCTAGTACATCCATTCTTAATTTTCCATTATGCCCTCTTGCTAAATCATGTACTATTCTCATTGCCATCTCATTATTTTTAGCAACGACTGGTCCTATTATTTTATTTTCTGGCGTTTGTATACTTATACCGTATCCTACTACATTTTCTTTCGTATCCTTTACAACGACACACTGCTCACTTTGCACAATTCTTTTCTTTAAAAACTCTTTTCTATTTGTTCCAAACGCATATTCATCTATTTTTATTATTTTTTCTAAATCACCCTCTTCATAATTCATCACATAATCTTCATTTCTTACACAATAATCTTTCGCATTGTATGAGTTACATATGTATTTAGAAACATAACTTACTGCCCTAAATCCTAACTTTTCATATAAAGGTTTCCCTTCATCCGTAGCAATCAGCATAATTGGAGTATGAGCTGATACGCTTTTAACGCACGCTTCCGTTATTATCTTTCCAATCCCTCTCCCCTTATAATCTGGATGTACAATCACCATTCCAATAGACGCTAATTTCTCCCCATATAATATTATTGCCGCGCTAGCAATAAGTTCCTTTCTCTCATTCCATACGCCGTATACAATACCTGAGTTAAAAATTGTTTCAACTTCTTCTCTGTTATAATCCCAACCAATATAAGAAGATAATGCTACAATGTCGCTTATTTGCTCTTTCCGAAGACGCTCCACTCTAATTTCCAATTCAATCATTCTCCCTCTCTTTATCTAGACTCTTAGATTGTTCTTTCTAAATCAGCTTATATACTTTTCCCTTTAACTACCGCATACATATCCTATTTTGACCAGAACTATATGTATGTGATATGACACCATTCACTTAAAAATCAAGTAAAATTAGTAATTAAAACTATGCTGGTGCAACATATCTATATACAAAATAGTTCTATCGTTATTTTAAATATCCCTGCTAGTAGTGATGTTCTTTACGTAGAAGCTATTTTAGGGTAGAAAGTATTTATCTTGCGATTAAAACATTACAACTTCAAATCCGCTACCGACCCACCAATTACAGTAACCGTTACAAGTAACGAAAACATCGTCACCTTTGTTCCAGAAAATCCAGATGAAGCACTTCCAAATTTAAATTGCTTCTTTGACGGTGAACGCTTCATTCGCATTACTCCTCGAAATGTACGAAATTACCTTTGGACTTGGATTTGGTGGAAGTAATTGAAACAAAAAAGAGATTGTAGTTTGGTTGAAACCAAATTACAATCTCTTTTTCATTACCTATATCCCACTACGTTGTAACTCGTCCAAGGATATACGATTAAACACCATCTCAAGTTATTTTAGTCGTAATAAGTTGGCCAGCTTCATTAATAGTAACTTTCCATTTCACTCCACTAGCAGTCTTCATGATTATACCTTTACTTGCCTCTATTTCAATATCTCCAAACATTCTTCCGCCAGTCGTCGCTAACCAAGCACTCCCATTTTCCATAGAAGATCTTGCAAAGATACGATTAATTCGAAAACGTTTATGATCTTGAGAATAACCACTTAATGTAATTCTAACTTTATATAACTGACTGGCCTTCATATTCGATATAATTGTATCGCCAACATTTAATGGAACATCCAACGCGATAACCCAACTTCCAGTTGCACTTAATGCATATTCAATTTTAATTTTCTTTGGGCTCTCTCCCCATCCAAAATACATTCCAAAACAATTTAACATTTGTATTGGTTTTTTCGTAAAATCCATTTCAATTACAACTGGATCACTATCTGGAACGTCAATATAGTTTACACTTTGTTCATCTATTAAATTAAAGCAATTTGTGAGATTTCCCCCGTACGGCACTTTTCCACTTACTTGCTTAACGTTATATTTCTGCTGAGCATTTACTAAAATATCATCTTGATTTCCTATTAAATGAGGTCTATTTAACGTCAAAGGTAACTGAATTCGTAGGGATTCTTCATAAGTAGACTTACAAACATTGTATTGTCCTTTATCTACAATAGTTGTCGAAAGCAGATTTGAAAAAAGGTAATTACGATGAGAATTGGAAGAAAATTCAATAACAATTTGTTCACTACTCATCCGGTACGTATCCCAGATCATACAATCAAATGTATTATACGCACCTGAACAACGAATTACTTTTTCCGTTTGTTGTCTACATTGCACTTGAATATCATGAAACGTATTTCCTGAACTTTCATTTGGCAAATCACTATTTCCATCTACTTCAATCCCATACACACATCCATCAATAAATATAGATTGAAATACATTGGCGTTAATCCAGCAAGGTGTATTGATATCATTTATATATTCTGTCTTCAAATGTATTGCAGTTTGAAAGTTTTTAATTTGAATAAATTTGACTTGAAAGAAACTAATAAAATCCCATGCCTTTTGACAATAAAAATGTATAGCTTTTCCTTTATACGATGGAGTTGTATTTATTATATTTATATTTGATATAACAGATTGATTAGGTACTTCGATTTGTTGTGAACCAGAAACATAAATAACAGCAGATTGAAACAATGGATTTATAACTTGAAGAGTACCACCAACTATCGAAGCGTTACTTTGTAGCTCAAATGCATTAAAATCCCCATCAATTTGCAGTGTTACGGTAGGATCCAACTCTAATCTTACGTTTGATTTAATAACAATCGGCTTTACAATTTTGTACGTATTTACCCCTGTAATTCTAACCGTCGAAATTCGATTCGCTACACAATAATCAATAGCTTGCTGAATTGCTAATGAGCTATCATTTCCCGAGTTTGGAACTGCGCCAAAACAATCAATATGAACGCTACTTTCTGGCGCACAATCTTCTTGGGATGAAATATATTCTGACAAAATAAATTCACTCCTCATATTACCTTTTTCATATAATATGTGAGTTGTCTCTTAAAAGTTTCTATAATAAAAAAAACAAACGACCTACTCGGTCATTTGTTTAATTCATATATATTTTTCGTTTCCTCTATCATTTTAGTTAACGAGAAATATCTCATTGCTTTCTCTCGTGCTTTCAATCTAATAGCAGTTACCTTTTCTTCATTCCCTTGTAGTTCCTCAAGCGCACTTGCGAATTCTGATTCACAATATTCAGATATCAAAACACCTGACTCTCCATCTATTACCGCTTCATGTATTCCACCAACATCTATTGAAACAATTGGTGTCCCTGTAGCCATCGCTTCAATTACTACCATTGGAAACACTTCACGAAAAGATAATAAAAGTAAGGCGTCCATATTCCCTATAAACTCATGCGGCTCTGAAATATTCCCTAGCATCTTCACCCTTTGCTGCAATCCATATTTTTCTATTTCTTTCATAATCGATTCTTTCTCTGGTCCATCACCAGCAATATAAAACATAAAATCATTTCTCTTTTTCAACACATTTGCAATTTTGACAAATAGTTGATGGTTTTTCTCTTTGGATAATCTAGCTAATATCCCTATTTTATATGTAGATTCTTTCTTTTTCTGCTGGAATAAAAACTTTTCAATATCAACACCGTTATAAATTGTATTTATTTTTTCTTCTGCTACATGAATTGAAATTAAATTGTTCTTTTCAAACTCACTTACTGTAATAATATTGTTCACATATTTATTCATGAAATACCGAAAAAGCGTTGGCATTTTCTTTTCTAATATCGTTACATTGTGTTTCGTATAAACAATTTTCATCTTTTTTTTAATAAACTTTTGAAGTAGAAAAGCATATAATACCATTCGCAAACTATTTGCATGAATAAGTTCTATCTTTCGTTTACAAATTTCGTTTCGTAAATAATAAATATTTCTCAAATGATTCCATCGACTAAGTAAGATAAAATTTTCTTTTCTAGTAAGGGATTCATATAGTTCTCCATCACCTGCAGCTGTATAAATCTTAAAATCCTCATAATGCAAATTATTTTCTAATTTACAGAAATAATTTTCGGCTCCGCCAGTTATCAATTTATCAGTCATCAACAGTATATTCATAATTGCGTCTTCCCAACTACATTGATTTTATTTTTTTTATAAGCATGATAAGCATACTTACTAAAATAGTAAAAGCTTTGCACTGCATTAAGACTTTTTTGGTCCCTTAATAATTTCCAATACCGAAAAGCTGCTCTAACTTTATTTCTCGAAACAGAATTTGCTACAATTCGATACTTCGCTAATACTTGCTGTATCCCTTTTGCTTCATGCCCTTCATGTAATAAGTTCAGCCATAACGCTGTATCTTCCGGCTGTACACTAGGCATTTCGACATACGGAATTTTTTCACGATCAATCATCACCGTTAAACACCCGATAATTGTATTTCCTACTAAATAATGATAGTCAACAGATTTTGGTACACTCACTTCGCGATTTAATTCATTACCATTTTCATCAATTAAACTATACGACGCATATGAAAAAGCAATATTCATTTCTTCCATAAATAACAATTGTGTCTTCAATTTATGCGGCAACCATATATCATCACTATCTAAAAAGGCAATGTACCTTCCTCTCGCCTCTCGAATCGCTAAATTCCGAGCTTTAGCAGCACCAACATTTTCTTTTAATGATAATAACCTAATACGTGAGTCTCCTTCTATTATCTCTTTAATTTTTGCGGCAGATTGGTCGGTTGAACAGTCATCAACGATAATCATTTCCCAGTTTTCATACGATTGATTCTGTACAGATAAAATTGTCTCACCTATAAATCGTCTACTATTATAAGAAGGTGTTATTACAGAAACATGAGGCGCCTTATTATGTGCTGATAGACATTTTACCATCTATCTTTCCCCTTCCTTCATATATTGAAATATACTTCACAACAACTGCTAAAAATAAAAAGAACGCTTCGTTAATAATGAGTGACAATGACATCATCTGAAATAAAAATGCAATCATAGTCAATAGAAGGTATGGTTTTTCACGAAACAAAGTATGCTGCGCTAACTTAAACATTAATATGAATAAAAACGCACTATATAGAAGAAAACCAATTGTACCCGACTCAGACAAAATTTCTAAAAATGTATTGTGTACATATAATTTTTCATTAAATTGATACTCATAATAATTAGAGAAGTTAAACGCACCAATTCCGATATATGGATTGGATAAATAATATTTAAAAGCAGCTTCCCATAATGTAAATCTACCACTTCCATTATCATGGGAAAAATCAGAAATTCGTTTATTTAATATGTCATCTAATTGGCCCCCCATTACACTATTCGATAAACTAAAAATAACTACACTAAACAATACTAAACTCATAATTATTTTTATTTTTTTAGCGAAACTAGACATACATATATATACAAAAATGACAAGCACAAGCGCTAATATTCCCCCTCTTGAAAAGGTTAATAGACTCGTCGTAACACATAAAATTAACCCTAAGATGTTAGTGATATTTTGCAAATTCGTCATATAGTACATAAAAAATATTGTATTATAGAAAATAAAAATGTTAGGATCATCTAGCAATCCAATTAACCGTGGATATCCTCTATCAACTAATAATCCAGCAAAAATTTCTCTCTCTTCTCCACCGTATAAACTAAAGTATTGTAAACCGATTATATAGAGTAGTAGACTTACAACATTAAATACTATTCCTACATAAGCAATGGATGATTCAAGTACCACTATTTCAGTATTCCCCAATAAATTTCTCATTATAAAATAGCATCCTAAAACGAGTAGCACGCCAAAAATCATACGAATACTAGCATTTAAATACATAGAAAGAATTCCGCTTAAACAATAAATGAAATAAAACAGTAAAAATATAACTTCATGAAAATATAACTTTTGAATATGAAAGTCTTTAATTGTTAAACAAAAATATATGACTAAAAAAATCATATATATCTTCAATGAAAATCCAATATATAAATTGTATTTACTTAACATGACAAATAATATTAGAAGAATAATCCATCCCATTGATACTTTCATATTATTTTCCATAGGCTATATCCCCTGTTTCGTAATATAATCCTTTTTGCGTATTTTTCTTATAAAAGAAAGAAGAAGTTTTTTTAGCTCATAATCATATAGGAATATGGCAGCTACTACAATTAGTATATTAAGAACAAGCGCAATTAAATGATATGTATGCAATATATATTGCACTCCAATAAAGGTTACACCAAAATAAATTGTATACGGTATTACAATTTGGAATACAATTTTTTTCTTCACTACACTTACCGCTATATATCCCACTAAAGCGACTATTTCAAATAAAACCATAGCGTATGCCGCTCCTATCACTCCACCAAGACTACTAAAGCTATAAAGCATAACCCCACCTATCACCAATGCTACACACTGCACAACAGTCCTCTTATTTTGACAACCACTCGTCGTTAAACCGTCAGCAATGGCAATATTTAAACTTTGTAGCACAATAAGAAATGATAATATTTGGAGTGGTTCTACTGCATTCCTCCATTCTTCATGAAAAAATATAGAAATAAAGTATGGTGCTAAATGATATAAACCGATCGTCATACATATTCCTACAATCGCCATTGATTTAATTTGAAGTAAATTTAATTTCGTATGCTCTTCTATATTATTCTGGTTATAATGCTTAAAGAGCACCGGAAAAAATGCACCTGCAATTACCCCTGGTACTTGATATAAAGCTGCCGGCATCCGGTACGCCACTGCAAAAACACCTACCATACTTAATGGCAATGTATAGTTAAGCAAGATAGGCGCTAATTGTGGCGTACTCATTATTAAAAAACCGCTAATAATAAAGGGAGTTAATTGCCAAAATAACGCTTTATGAATTACGACTTTCATATTCATTTTCGTCTTTCTTCTCATGATATATATACTGAATAAACCACCAATCATATACCCAAAAGCATATAAGCGAGCTGTTACATACACCGGTAACTCTCCGAAAATACAAAAACATGTAATTATAATGACAACTGATGCTGATACAACTTTTATGAGCGCTATATACTTCATACGTTCCGTCAGTTGAAAATAGGCAATCCCTATGTTTTGCCAAGTTAATCCTATTAACATGAAAAACATTACGTTTATCATCATATAAATTAAATTTTTATCCGCATACATATAATGAATAGCAATATAACCGATGATAGAAATAAAAATAAGTAGAATCATCCTTATTTTTATATACGATGATAAAATCTGCTCTAAATCTGCTCCATCCTTTGCCCCTTCTCGAAGAAACGTATTACTAAGTCCTAAGTCTGTAAAAAATAACATAACAAACGTCACTGCTATGGCAACACTAAACATCCCATAATGTTGTGCGTTAAAAAAGTTTGCTAAAACAATTAAACTGACGGCCTGAAGAAGGTTAGCTAAAATCGTACTATAAAATAGATGGATAATATTGCTTAGAATAGATCTACCCATACAAGTTCTCCTTTGCAAGTAACCTACTTACATATGTTGTTTGTTTACATATATATTTATCTTGCACCATTACCGTTCAATACAATTAAAACGGTTTTACATAAAATACGGATGTCCATCCGAAATGTTTTCATTTCAATATACTCCATGTCCAGCCTCAACTTTTCCTTTGGATCAAGATTATACCCTCCATTTATTTGTGCCCATCCTGTTAATCCTGGTTTTACTATTAAACGTTCCTTAAATTCTGGAATATACGCATCAAACTCATTATAAAAAAACTCTCTCTCTGGTCTAGGGCCTACAAAAGACATATCTCCTCTTAAAATGTTTAAGAGCTGTGGTAATTCATCAATTCTCGTTTTTCTTATAAACAATCCAACTTTTGTAATTCTTTGATCATGTTCTTTTGCCCATTGTGGTCCGTTCATTTCAGCATCCTTTACCATCGACCTTAATTTAAATACATTAAACTTCTTCCCGTTTATACCTAAACGTTCTTGAAAGTATATTGGAGCCCCTGATGTTTCTAAGGTAATCATAATACAAAAGAACAACATAATTGGTATTGTTAATAGTAACAATATGATTGAAAATATAATATCAAACAAGCGTTTTACACTTCGATTCAATATGCTAGGCTTTTCTTGAGCCGGAATCGTATACAACTTGGCTTGATTTGTTTCACGAATCATGGATCGTTACCCCCACATTCAAGAATATAAAATTATACCTATTAATTCACATTCTTTCCTATTTATACCCGCTATTACTTTTTGCACTGTACGTAGTGAATCTTTTTGCTTTTTAACTGCTAAAACCACTCCATCGCATTTCCCTGCAATAATGTGCGTAGCAGGAAGCTCAAATACTTCAGAAGAATAAACGAAAATGTAATCAAAATCTTCTTTCCACTTAGCAATCGCATTATCAAATTCATCCATAGCAACTAAAGGCGTCCCTGTATGTACTGTTTTTTTTGCAGGAATACAATATAAGTAATTAGACAAATTACTAGAAAAAGATTCATAATTGCAGGAGGAAGAGCTTATTATATCGTTTACTGTTATCATGTGATCACTTTGTAATAATACATGTAGTTTAGGGTCAGAAAAATTCACATCAATAAGTAACACCTTTTTTTTCATTTCCGCAAACACTAGACCCATATTTACTATAAGCGAGGCAACAACACCTCTGTCCTTCGTTGAACTAACTGTGAACAGTTGTTTTCCGGATTTTTTCAGCTCGTGATACACCGTATAAAACTGCTCTTTCATCAGATCATCATGCAAATTGAATGGCAGCTGCTTCTTTGTTCTAAACATCGACATGTTCACCTCGATATATAGATGATTTTTTATCAACCTCTGTAGGTTTCTTTTTTCTATTTGGTTCCATATTTATGTGACCAATAACAGAGACTGTTGTTATTTTCTCTAAATCCTGTTCCGTGTATATACGTTCATCAAAATAATCTCGAAATACAGCTAAACCTATCCCAACAAAAAAACTAACAATTAAAGAAATAGGAATGATCAGTTGAAATTTCGGAAACAATTTTTCAGCCTGTTCCTGTAACTCAGGATCAGTTAATACTTTCACCCCTTGTACATTTGTGTACTGTTGAAAGCTTTTTTGTGATTGCTCTGCCAATGTCTTTACAATGTCTTTCACGATTTTCGGATTGGAATCTTTTACTGTAACAGTTACAATTTGTGAGTTGTCCGTATTCACAACCGAGATTTTTTGTGCTAATTCATAACTTGATTGCTCTAATTTCAAAGTTTTTTTGACTGTTGAAATAATTAATGGGCTTTTTAAAATATCAACATACGATGTTACTAGTTGCTTATTTTCTTGTGTTTTATTTGTTGAATTTTCCTTATTAAACTCATCTAAATTCCCAACAAGAATTTGCGTTGAATATTGATATGACGGCTTTAAAACATACATAGAGATAAGAACTAAAGAAGCGGTTAAACAACACATCGTTAAAATAATCGTTACGAATCTTCTTTTCAGTAATTGTTGAAAATCTTTTATACTCATTTCTTGCTTCAATTATTTCACCGCCCTTTTCTGAATAACATCCTGCAATTCACTCTTTACAGATAACCCTTTCTCTCTTCTATCCACTTGTTTTGTTACATACTTTCCGACTCCGAATGCAAATTTTTCTACATATACATACGAAAGCATTGCAAGTATAAACGAAAAAACAAGTGAAAAAATTAAAATAATAGGCAACGGTAATATTTCATGGAGCATGTATATAAGGGAAAACAACGATATAATATGGTATAAATAAAGACTGTAAGAAATCTTCCCCAAATATAACAAATATTTATTATGTAGCAAGGACGACAAAGTTGATATTGACAAACTTAATATGACAAATAAACATGCACTTATCGCCACTACGTAGTCTCGAAATATAAAATTATTGAGCACTTTAATTTCTCCTATAAGCCCTTCATACATAAAAAGTAAAATCGCAAATAAAAACCATGCAATTTTCGTGTTTTTAGTACAATTACTATAAAAAACTATTAAATTATTTTTATACTTCGCAACTAGTGCTCCTAGTAAAAACAGTACTGTGTAATGCAATGTTAATGCATAGCTTGTTAATGTTAAGCCCGAGCGAAACAAAAATAATATTACGACAGAACATATACTAAAACTAAACAATAATAGTAATGAACACCTTAACGTTTTTCGTAAGCAAATCATCAAAATTAACGGGAAAATTATTGATATTCGCATTTCATGGACAAGTGACCAAATCACACCGTTATATGCATCTGTATTATATTTCCCAACCAATAAAATATGTTGTGCGATTAAGCTTGAAGAACTTTTAATCGTCCATGAGCGATTAAACCATTCACTTAAATAAGAAATACCATATTCACTAATTGTAATCTGGCATACAATAGCTATAATTATTGCCACAATATAAGGAATATATATTCTGCATATACGTTTTAAAAGGTATGACCCATAGCTACTATAGTTTTTTTGAATAGATTCATACAAAACAAATCCGCTCAAAACAAAAAAGATAATAACTGATTCGTTACCACTACTAAAAATTAGACGAGCAGGCGTTTCTTTTAATAGATACACAACAAATGGTTTATTATCTTCATAACTGTAATTTTGAAATGCTGAAAAAATCATTAAATGATGACCAATCATTACTACTAATGAAGAAATCCCTCTTATAGAGTCCAATTCTTCGTATCTTTTCATCTTTTTACATCAACTCCTAATGAAATGATAATAATCATTTCAAAGCGACATCTTTATTCATATTCCTCTCCTTTCTTTTCATTCCAATTTTTCATATTAAAATGATTTTATAGTATAAATTTGAGTGTATTGTAACATTTTTTGTAATATTTTGAATAGAAAATCTCAAAAATTGGTATATACCAATTTCAACCTCGAAAAATGAGTAATATTGATAGAAAAACGCTATAAAAATATCTTGCATATTTACAAAATTAAAGAGCTGAATAGCGTTTTTTCAATATAAAATAAAAAAGATAGCCTACATAGGCTATCTTTTTTATTTTATTTAATTACTGGCACCACTATATGCTACATGTCGTTTCTCAATTCTCTCTTCAATTTCTTTCATATTTTCTTTATTATTTAATAGTGATTGTTTATTTTCAATTAATAATTGTTTAAAAGATTTTCTCACTTTTTTTCTCATTTTCATTGTCCTCCTTGGGGGATGGTTTATATAAAAGATAAAGAATTATCTGTGTGTTCTTATAATAATTGATTGTTGTGAATTCTATTTGAACTTCATATGAAAATCTCGTTTATTTTCTGACAACTTTGTGAACACGAAAAAATGATTATCTAAAACTATGTTGAAATTAATTCACTTCATGATAAAAGTTATTATTTTCATCAACTTTTATCATTATATCTTGTCGAAATATTTATATATTTAAAATTGAGTTCGACATAATTTTATTTATTATAATACTGTTTACAAAAACAAAAAGAAGGTGTCACCAAGTCAAAGTTCGACTTATGCAACATCCCTCTTCCCAAACTATTTATAGCATATTTATTAATATTTCAGGTCTTCCCCAATTCATTTCTTCACAAACAAATCTAAGTTTTTCTTCATCCATTGTGTGTAATCCTTCTCCTAGTGAACATGAAATTGGAACTTCACAGTGAATTTGGGCTAATTGTAACGAAATATTTAAGTTCTCTAAATCACTTTCAATCTTCGTACGCTGCGCTTTTGTTAATGATTCTACATTTTCTAGTACAGCGGATACTGTTCCGTGCTCTTGAATAAGCTTATACGCTGTTTTTTCACCGATACCTTTTACCCCTGGATAATTATCACTTGTATCTCCCATGAAAGCTTTTGCATGGACGATTTGCCACGGCTCTACACCTTTTTCTTCCATGATTTTCTCCGGTGTGTAATATTCGTAATTTCCAATTCCTTTACGCAGAAGCATGACTGTAACGCTCTTATCAACAAGTTGAAGTAAATCCGTATCACCTGTTAAAATATAAACTTCAGCTTCATTGCAATATTGTTTTGCAAGCGTACCGATACAATCATCGGCTTCGTAGCCTTTCATACCGATAACTGGAATGGATAATTTTGCAGTCATTTCTTGCACTAAATCAAATTGAGGAATTAATTCTTCTGGTGGCGCTGCACGATTTGCTTTATAATTCGAGAACGATTCTGTTCTAAATGTCGTACTTCCCATATCCCAGCATGTAACGATATGTGTTGGTTCGATCGCTTGCGTAGCTGTTAATAAGTGTTTCATATAACCATGAATCCCGTTCGTAGGGGTTCCATCTTGTCGTTTCATAAATTGTCCGTAGACACTTGTTGCGTAAAAAGCACGAAATAATAGTGCCATACCATCAACTAATAATACTTTTTTCATAATTCCTCTCCTATTAAAAAAATAATAACCTTACGTTATCACGTAAGGTTATATAAATAGATTACCATTCTACGTTTTTGCTCAACTTTGTCTATTATACATTGTTTTTGTATATTTAGCATCATTAACACATTAAGACGTTCTACTACAACAAGTATGCAAGATGCCTGAATACGTATTTTTTCCAGTAGAAACAACGATAGCTTTTGCATTTCCACTAACGATATGCGAACCTTTAAAACATACATTTTCAAGCTCAAGTGGATTATAATCTTTCATCCGTTTTAATGGAATAAACCGTTTACGTTCAAGGTGATAGCAGCTCTCAAACTTCTCTATATTCGCTTCGTTTCCCGTTAATACAGACTCATTCACTAATAAATCATCTGCATAAATAATACGTACATCAGCTGGCACAGCATCTCCAGCCGAAAGAAAAATCATATCTCCAGGTACAAGTTCTTGCACAGGTATCTCCATCATTTTCAGTTCACTATTTAGCCCTGTACTACTAGAACATTCTACTCTAGATACAGTAATCGTTTCACGTTGTAATTCATCACACACACGTTGTTTTGAAAAACCTGGAATCATGCCACCTAGCTTCATCATTACTTCTGCAAGAAGTGCTCTTTTTGAAGTTAGTTCATTTCGGCCATATACTTGAATACGTTTTTGTGCCTCTTTCATTGATAGTCCGTCTCTTGTTGTTTTAAAATATGCAAATACAGATTTTACATCTCTTGTTGCAATTTCAATTAATAAATCTTTATTTTTTTGGAGCATTGTTTGTTCTTTTATTGATTTTTTACTTAGTTTATATGACGTGTTACCCACAGTTTTGTTTGCATATAACATATTATCGTTTCCTCCTTTACAACATAGGAAGAAACGCTTTGTTTCTCAATTTATCCACTTTACTGTGAAAGTGTCTAGCGCTTTATAAACGCTACATTGTGATAAATATAGAGGGAGGAACAAATCGTTTCCTGCCTACATCATATATTTTTGATTTGAAGTATATGGGTAACGGAACCGAGTCAGAATTTGACATGCTCCTCACCTCCTCGTTTAATTTTATAGTTTATACTATGAAATTACTCATAGCTTGGTAACAAAAAAGACCCCTACCCTTAAGAGAGTAGCGGCCATTACATACACAAATAAACGATTTCTAATATAATTAGAAATCTACGGACCTCTCCCTCACCGAGTTTTAGCACTGTATAGCATAGGTACATTACCAGCTACGTTAAGAAAAACCTTAATTCGATCATTCCTGTTGACCCATTGGCGTCTCTCGACATTTTTGGGCAGTAGCATTTCTCTATACAGGAGCCTCACCTAACAGAGACTTATTTTCATTACATTGAAAATGTTACTCTTATTTAAAATAGATGTCAACACTTTGTATGGAAACTTCACAGGTGAATCAAGATAATATTAATATATCTATGCAACAAAAAAAACTTACGTATAAAACGTAAGGTTTTTATATAGCCCCACATATGCCGTTCTCTCTAGATGTCCATAAACCTGCTCTCACAGGTGGATGCCCTCACAAATGTTTGTAACTTCCTTCTTAAAAAGATGGCATGTTAGCTACATTTAAATATTGAACTTCCATATTAAACTTATTGGTTTAAGACATGCATAAGCTACGTACACCGTAGGAATTTTATATAAGGTTAGTTGAAATAAGACCCCCGCACGTGCCGCTCCTCGTAAATGTCCAAAAACCCGCTACTCGCAGGTGGATGCCCTCACAGTTACCGTACATCTTCCTCCACAAGGAAGGCTTGATGATGGTCGCTAAATATTGAGCTTCCGTATAACTAACATCGGTTTTAGACATAAATAAGTTACGCACACCGCAGGATGTATTATTTACTTGTCGTTATATTATCACATTGTTTCCAATGTGTAAAATACAAAGTTTTTCGAGCAATCTCTTGCTTGTGACCTTATTTTAATACAAATTATTTTTGCATGCAAGTGATTAATCTTCTTCTTTTGCAATTTGATTTTCTGGATAAGAGATCCAATCACTCCAGCTACCTGCATACAATTTAACATTTAGGAATCCAGCCAATTTTAATGCGACGATATTTGGACATGCCGTAACACCAGAACCACAATATACAATGGTTTCCTTATCTTTCGACAGATTTTGGAATCGTTCTTGTTGCCCAGCTTTATTCTTAAATTGTCCTGATTGCAACATTCCATCCTTCCAAAAATGGTTTACCGCTGTTGGAATATGTCCTGCTTTATGATCGACAAGTTCCTCTACACCAGCATAACGTTTGGGCTCTCTTGAATCAATTAATGTAACATCCGCACCTGCACGGATATTCTCTCTGACCGTTTCCATCGTTACAAGCATATGATCTTGTATATTAGCTTTGAATGTTTTTCGTATAGCAACAGGAATTTCCGCTGTTGTCGGTAGTCCATTCTCTTTCCAAGCCTGGAAACCACCATCTAATATATATACTTTCTCATGTCCTACATAGTTACATAACCACCATAAACGAGCAGCATTTGCACCGGCTTGACTGTCATACGCAATTACTGTCGTATGTTCATCAATACCAGCCTTCGAAAGCTTGTCTGCAAACTCATCAATATTTGGTAAAGGATGGCGGCCACCATGTTCTGCTATAGGACTTGATAAATCTAAATTCAAATCAAAATATAACGCATGAGGAATATGTCCTTCTTCATACTTTTCTCTACCCCAATTAGGATTCGCTAAATCAAAACGACAATCGATTATACGGACATTCTCATCTTCTATATGCTCACATAACCATTCGACTGTAACTATCATCTTTAACGACCTTCTTTCTCTTTCAAACGACTTACATACTCCATAACCATTTCTTCTGTAACATATTTACGCTGCAAGGTAACACCATTTTTTGCAAGATCATTAATCTGCTTCGTTACAACATTAATGACATCAACCGAAAATTCTTTCCCATTTGACGCAAGAGATACGGCAGCTTCAATAGCTGCTTCACGCTGTGCATCTAATTGTAAACATGCTTTTACACTTTCATTTTGTTTACGAGAATGTGCTGTAATTGCTTTATGTACTTCCATCTTCTCTTCCCCCTAAATAGTTATACGTTTTTATTCAATTCCATTGCAAGCCGGATCATATCACGACATACAATCCCATTTTCAATAATCTCTTCTTCATAATGCTTCGAAAAGTAATCAAAATCAATAGAAAAAATACGAAATCCACATTTTTGATATAAAGCAAGTTGTGAAACACTAGAATTGCCTGTACCAACTTCAAGTTTTGACATACCATATCCTTTAGCAGTTTCTACAGCATGCCTTAATAGCTTCTTCCCAATCCCTTTTCCTTGCAAATGCTCTGCAACCGCAATATTCATGATTTCCATCGTCTTTGGCCTTGTTTCCAAAAGAACATATACACCGATAACGCTCCCCCCCTGCTTAGCTACGTATGTTAATCCTCTTTGTACATACGTAGCTATTTGCCGTTCACTTGGATCCGCAAGTAACAATAAAGCCTTCGGTATAGCCTCTTTTGGAATACGTTCTATTACAACAGACATAAAAAATTCCCCCTTCTCTATTGTTCTAAACCCTCCTTGTCTACCATAAATAATAGAAAGGAGGGATTCACCATGGACAACAATGAGAAAAAATGCAACGTCATCTCTATTGATGGAAAGAAGAAGAAAAGCGACACGTATTCCTATCCAAAATTAGTAGTTGAAAACAAAACATATGAATTTTCTTCATTCGTCTTATGCGGTGAAACACCAGATGGCAGACGACTCGTTCTTACTCATATGATTTCTACCGATGAATTTGCTGGATTTGTAAAATCTTTAGATACTGTACTTCAAAAGAAAATTGAACGAATCTTTTTCTCATAACGACTATATAACATAAATTTCTTTTTCAATCTCTACTAACTGCTTTTGCAATTGTTCTTTACTTTGTTCATATAGAGATACATCGATCGTTTCAGCCAATGCAAACAATATACTTTCATAATAGTTCATCACATCTTGCTGCATCACTTTTTGGAATAAATTCCACTTCATATCCCACTCTTGCTTATAATGATGAACAAATAAATGTTTTTCATCAGCTACATAGTTTGATACGAGCGGTTCTAATACAGATTTAGCGTCTTCTTGCATAAAAGCTTTGTCATTCTTTTCAAAAAAGCTTTTCTCATTTTTAAAATGTGCCAGTGCTTTTTTGAAATCTTTTATTTCAACTGAAGGGAACGGTTCTTTATGTGTAATATCTTTGTATTCATACTCCACTGTTCCATTCATAGAAATTGATTCATTTTCTACTTTACAGTTCACTACAATTTCATCCTTTGCACGCTTCATCGCTTCGTCTATCCATTTTTCAAGGCGTAATGATGTCGCACGCATTTCTTGTAATAAATCATGCTGAATAAATGCTACTAATTCCATAACACA
Source organism: Bacillus cereus group sp. MG1 (assembly GCF_040460035.1). Taxonomy (NCBI): domain Bacteria; kingdom Bacillati; phylum Bacillota; class Bacilli; order Caryophanales; family Bacillaceae; genus Bacillus; species Bacillus cereus group sp. MG1. Next base: position 925,796 of record NZ_JARVGY010000001.1, read on the forward strand.
CTGTTGCAATTGTGTTTTCACATTTCCATCCGTTCGAAGTGATGCCGGATTAATAAATTCAGTAAACACATCATTATAGCGGAGGAATAGACGCTGTTGCACGTAATAAAGCAACTCTTTCACTTCATTTTGCATCGCCTGTTCTTCAGCAAGTACACTATATGAAGAAATGATATGAAGTAGTTGATCACGCTCTGCTTCATATTTTTTCGTTTGCTTCTCTTTCTCTTCATTCCCCTGCTTTGCACCCTTTATCATGTTTACTAAAAGCTGATCTGCCCCTTGCAACGCACCATATAGAGCATGCACAGAAACAAGCATTAAATCTCTCATCATAAAGGACGTAAATGATTCCTCAAACTTAGTAATCCCAGAGTTTTGTAAAATACCATACTTCTCTTTTTCAACATTCTTTCCTTGTTTCTCTTCAAGCGCACATAAACTTGAAATTGCAAATAAACGCGGATTTCTAATACCGTATTGCAGTAGCTGATCTGCGATATAACCTTTTACCATTTCAAGTTCTTCTTCAGACTCTGCTAAATCCGCAGCATTAATTAAGAAGAACATTTTATCAAGGGCAAAAGTATCCTTTACACGACCAAGCTGAATTAAAAATTCACGGTCAGCACGAGAGAATACATGGTTATAATATGTTACAAATAAAATAGCATCTGCGTTTTTAATATACTGAAATGCAACATCCGTATGGCGAGCATTGATAGAATCCGCTCCAGGTGTGTCTACAAGCGCTACTCCCTGCCTTGTTAAAGCACAATCATAATAAAGTTCCATATACTCAACGAAGCATGATTTCTCTTCATTCGCTACATAATCAGAGAACTCTTCTAATGTAACTTGTACTTGTTCTCCTAAATAAGTAGAAACTGCATCATACCCTTTTTGTACCGCTCGTAAAAAGCTAAATGTTGTTTTTTGCTTCCCAGTTGGTGAAGGATATTTCATAACTTTATCAATTTGTGCTAACGCTTCATCTAACGTAGCAATCTCATAATGAAACAGCTTATAAACAGCTTTCATATCTTCTAATAACGCTTGCTTTGATTTAAACTGAACAATTACTGTTCCATGTGGTTTTTCCTCTGTAACCGGCAAAATTTGATTAATCGTTGCCGTCGTCGGGTTTGGTGATACAGGAAGTACTTTCTCACCGAGTAAGGCATTGGCAAATGATGATTTTCCAGCACTAAATGCCCCGAATAACGCTACTGTAAATTGTTTTGTTTCTACACGTCTTCTTTTCTCTATTACCTCTTGCTGTACATGTTTCAGCGCTGGCAATGGCTCTAATATCGTTTCAGCTTTTTTCACTTTCTCTAATATCCGCTGAATATTTAAAGCCGCCGTTCCTTTCAGCTCTTCTTCATGAATCGCTACGTTATCGTTTACGATTTCCTGCTCTTGTAGTGTAAATTTCTCACTAACAATTTGCTTTTCCCTTTGCAATATCTCATCTATTTGCAAACCTTCAGGCGTAGCAACATGATCGTGCCAAACATTTCGTAAATAGTCTTCATATGCCGCCAAATTGTTATTGTATTGTAATTGTGTTTCTTTCGCCGTTTGCAACATCGTATATGTTTCAATCTCTTCTTCAATACGAGCAACTGCTTCCCTCACCTTTTGCTTTAAAACGACCGCACTTTTATCAAAAATTTGCTGTGCTTTTATAAAATAACGCTTCTTTAGTTCATTCGCTACATCCGCTGTATAAAGAAGTAAGTAATCACCTGTGAAACCTGCGCCTTGTTTAATTACCTCAGCCAACATTTCTGGTCCGAAAGCAATTTCTAACCCATATATGTCTTTCCCAATTTCCTCCGTGAACAATCCTTCTTCTTTTAAAAAGGCTACAATAAATTCCTTCACATGAAAATCAAGCTGCGTTTCAACAGTCTTTTGAAGGGCAGAATAAAACGCCTCTACACGCCTTTGTTTTTCTTGCTCCGTCTTTCCTTTCGCAAATAGCAAACCGACTTTAAACTTTGTTAATTTCGTTTCTAAGTACGCATTTGCCAATTCTCTCATTTCAAATGGCATTAAATACGCGTTATCTAATATAGCTTGTAGGCCTTTTATAAATTCATTTCTCACATGAGACTCTTTACTTGCCTCACGATTTTTCGCTTCCGTTAACTCTTCCTTCTTTTCAACTACCTCTGAAATAGAAAGTGGTGATGCTAACTCTTCCTCATATTTCAAAAGAGCTTTTTCATTTTCAGAAACAATAAACGAGAAATGTTCCCCCATTAAATATTCTGTTTCTCGCTCCATTCCAGTCCTTACATACTGCTCTTTTTCTTTCATAATAGAAGTAATTAACGTTTCTAAGCTTCCAATTTCATTATGTGGATGGTTCATCATTCGTAATGACGTATAATATACTCCATCTACTTCAATATCCCAGTTAGAGAACGATTGCTTTACACTATCTTTATAATTCTCAAACGACAATTCATTTTCTTTATGTTTATCTATTTGATTGACAACGAGATAAACCGTTTTATTACGTTGTTTCAATTCTTTAACAAATTGCAAATTCACTTCCGATTGGACGTGATTATAATCCATCATATAAAAAATTACGTCTGCTAGATGTAGCGTTGATTCTGTCGCTAATTGATGGGCATCATCTGTTGAGTCAATCCCTGGTGTATCTACTAACATAACACCTTCAGGAATTGGCGCATCATTCCGATAAATGTGAACACCAATTACCTCATCACCATCTTTACAAATTTGTTTTAATTCTTCAGCTGAATATGCACCGTCATACTCGTACTGTTCTCCAGATTTAACCGTTACAACAACACGATCCATTCCTTTTTCAATTTTGACAACGTTAGCGCTTGTCGGAATTGGACTTGTTGGTAACAGCTGCGCTTTATATAGATGATTCATCATCGTTGATTTCCCCGCAGAGAAGTGACCACAGCACGCTATCATAAGCTGTTCTTGTTTATATTTTTGAATCACCTCAAACAACTTTAAACTATTCTCTGCATCGCCGTGTTTTTGCCACTCTTCATAAAAACAAACAAGTTTTTTCATACCGTTTGTCTGTACTATGTTTGTCATCCCCTTGTTCCCCTTTATCCAAGATGTATATACTTTTTCCCGCTAATTGCGAGCTCATAACCAGTGAGAGTTACACCTACCCATTGATTACAGTTTCACTTTACTATCATACTAAATTTTCAGCATATTCTCATTAAAAATAAAAAATCCCTTTCATTCTTTTTACAAATGAAAGGGATTTTATGTCATATCACTCATTTTGCTGTTCCTACTCCATTTAAAACATACTTCGCAATAACTGCATATACAGCGACTGTACCTGCTACTAATGTATATACCATACTTACGCACCAACCTTTTTTGATAATGATTATCAATTTTAAATATATTTTATCATTAAAGAGAATCATTATCAACACTTTTCATAAAGAAAGCTCCTTATAAGAAGGAGCTTTACTGCCTGTTTTGAAAAAGGGTAAAACTTATTGTGCACTCTTATTATATCTTATCCTACATAACTTAACAGTTTAAAAAAATGGAAATATCGCCTATCCCCTCCATCTTACATTTTGTATAATAAAAGGGAATTACTTAACAAGGAGGAAAAAAATGACGCAAAATCTCACACATGGCGAGAGGATACACTCCATCGATATTATTAGAGGAATAGCTGTACTAGGTATTTTTCTTGTGAATTGGCCTGTTATCGCCGGGGTTGACTCACGTGATCTTTCAGGAATTTACGAAGGGATAGACAGCTATATTCGCCTATTTTACGATATGTTTATTCAAACGAAATTTTATACAATTTTTTCGTTTTTATTCGGATTAGGTTTTTATATTTTTATGAGTCGTGCTGAGGCGAAAACCGAACGCCCAAAAACTTTGTTTGTTCGCCGCTTACTTATTTTATTATTATTCGGTTTCTTACATTACGTTCTTTTATGGGACGGTGACATTTTACATACTTATGCGATTGCTGGATTTTTCTTATTTTTATTTTATAAGAGAGAACCTCGTACTATTTTAATATGGACTATCGTTTTATTGAGTATTTTTCAATTCATTATGCTAATGGCTGGTATTACGGTTGCATTGGTACCAAAGGAAGAGCTAGGTTTTTCCTTACCTATCATGCCATTAGAAGACTGGCTGTCACAAATACAAAATCGTTTCCATGCATTTTACGCTGATGGAATTGGATTAAATTTACTTATGCTTCCAGAAACAGTTGGGCTATTTTTGCTTGGTTTATACGCCGGCAAAAAGGATATTTTCCGCCGCACGAAAGAGTTAGATCCAAAACTTAAAAAATGGCAAATTATTATGTTCCTTTTAACATTACCAATGTGGTTCTTCATGGTCCGTTACTTCTTATCAAAACCATTTTATGAACCAATTTATATGCAGGTCTTTACAATGTTTAGCGGAAAAACGTTATTCATATTCTACATTTTCACGCTCATGCGTTTATTACAAAAAGAAAAATGGCAAACGTTATTACGTCCATTCCAATACGTTGGACGAATGGCATTAACAAATTACATCTCGCATACAATTGTTACATTACTTGTATTTGGTCTATTCCTTAAAAATTATTATCCTGCTCCATTATGGGTTGGACCAATATTCTGCATTAGTTTCTACACGTTACAAATCTTTATTAGCCGCTGGTGGCTTTCACATTACCAATACGGGCCACTTGAGTACATTTGGCGTCTTGGTACGTACGGGAAAATAATGCCACTTAAAAAGAAAAGCAAGGTCTCATAACGAGACCTTGCTTTTTCACGCTTCTCTTACTGCACTTTGCATAGATACTGGCTCTTCTTCTACTTTCACTTTGCGCTGCGGCACCATATTAAATACGATATTTAAAAGTACTGCTGACGCACTTCCAAGTACAATTCCGTTATCTGTTAAAATACGAATGCTTTCTGGAAGTTGTGAAAATAATGTAGGAACGACTGTTACGCCAAGCCCAATTCCGACAGAACATGCAACGATTAATAAGTTTTCTTGTTTACCAAAATCAACGCTACTTAACATTTTAATACCATATGCCATAACCATACCGAACATCGCTAACATCGCACCGCCCAGTACTGATTTTGGGATAATTGTGGTAATAGCTGCGATTTTAGGAATGAAACCAAGTACGATTAACATACCACCGCAAGTATAAATAATAACGCGATTTCTTACTCCAGTTAATTGAACAAGTCCTACGTTTTGAGAGTATGTTGTATATGGGAACGCGTTGAAAATGCCACCTAACACCATCGCTAATCCTTCTGCGCGATAGCCTTTTGTTAATTCTTTTTCACCGATTTTTTTATTGCAAATATCAGATAATGCAAAGTATACACCCGTTGCTTCTACAATCCCTACGCAAGCAACTAAAATCATCGTAATAATTGGTGTTAATTCAAATGTTGGTGTACCGAAGTAAAATGGTTGAATACCGTGGAACCAATCCGCCTCTCCAACCGCTTGCAAACTTACTTTCCCCATAAACACTGCAACGATAGTACCGAACAATAAACCTAGCAAAATAGAGATTGAACGAATAAATCCGTCGAAGAAACGATACATAATGATGATAAATAGTAACACACCAAATGCTAATGCTAAATTTTCAAGACTACCGAAATCTTTACTTCCTACTCCTCCAGCCATATCATTAATTGCCGCTGGAACAAGTGTAACTCCAATTACTGTAACGACAGATCCTGTTACAACAGGTGGAAACAGTTTTACAAGTTTTCCAAATAATTTCGCAAAAATAACAACGAATAACCCAGCAGCAATAATTGCTCCATAAATTGAAGACACACCGTATTGTTTTCCAATCGCAATCATCGGTCCAACCGCTGTAAATGTACAACCAAGCACAACTGGAAGCCCAATACCGAAAAAGCGATTTGATAGTGCTTGTAAAATTGTCGCAACGCCGCACATTAATAAATCAATTGAGACTAAATATGTTAACTCTTTTTGATTCAAACCAAGTCCACCGCCCACAATAAGCGGAACGATAATTGCTCCAGCATACATTGCAAGCATATGCTGCATACCAAGCGATGCAATTTTAAATGGATGCTGCTTCATCGTTTATTTCACCTCCGCAGTTTCTTGCTGTACAAATGTAACTGTGCCGTTATCAAGTGATGCAATTTCTGCTAGTGATTCAACACGAACGCCTTGTTCACGAAGCTTCTTTCCTCCATCTTGAAATGCTTTTTCAATAACAATTCCAATTCCTGCAATACTCGCTCCGGCTTGCTCTACTAAACTCATTAAACCTAAAGCAGCCTGACCGTTTGCTAAAAAGTCATCGATGATTAATACACGATCATTTTCATCGATATGATTTCGAGATAATGAAATTTCATTTGTTTCTTGTTTTGTAAATGAATATACGTTTGCAACGTACATATTATCTTGTAACGTTAACGATTTACGTTTTCGTGCAAAAATTACTTTTACACCAAGCTCTAATGCAGCCATAACCGATGGTGCAATGCCTGAAGATTCAATCGTCACGATTTTTGTAATGTTCTCTTCTTTAAAACGTTTAGCAAATTCTTTTCCGATTTCTTGCATAAGTACTGGATCAATTTGATGATTTAAAAAAGCATCTACCTTTAATACGTCACCAGATAAAACCTTTCCTTCGTTCAAAATCTTTTCTTGTAATACTTTCATGTTTGTTCCCCCTCTTATGCAATAAAAAAACTCCAAAAGCCGCCACCACTCGTTACAAGTGAGAGACGCGCTTTTGGAGTTTCGCAAAAAAAGAATGCTAAACAAGCAATTATATTCGTCCTCACTCATAGTCAAAGTATTTACGGTACTTCGGTAGAAACTTGCAGGCCATATCCCCGCGATTATATGAGTGTAGCTAACTATTTATTTTATAGAAGGATTATAACGTACTTTTTATGCTTTGAAAAGCATTTATCAAAAAAACACGTACAAATTTTTAAAAACCACTATCTTTGTTCGAGTTTTGCAAACTCTTTCATTCCCAATTACAACTTCGTTAAAATGATTGGCCCATCTTTTGTAATCGCAATTGTATGCTCATATTGAGCTGATAATTTCCCGTCCATCGTTCGTACAGTCCACCCATTTAAATCTACTTTAGAATATCGCATACCTATATTTACAATCGGTTCAATTGTAATTACCATTCCTTCTTGTAACTGAGGTCCTTGTCCTTGTTTCCCAAAATGAAAAATTGCTGGTTCTTCATGAATCTCTTTACCAATCCCATGTCCCGTAAAGTCTCTTGCGACAGAAAAACCTTCATTTGTTACATAACTTTCAATTGCATAGCCAATGTCTCCTACATGATTACCAATTACCGCCTGATCAATCCCTTTATACAAAGCATTCTCAGCTACTAACAACAACTTTTCTGCTTCATCAGAAACTTTTCCAACTCTATACGTCCAAGCAGAATCTGAAAGACCCCCATTTAAGTTTACTACCGTGTCAATTGTTACAATATTACCCTCAGTTAAAGGAACATCGGCCGGAAACGCATGACACATTTCATCGTTTACAGATGCACATATCGCATATGGATACCCGTTGTAACCTTTCTGTTCAGATGTGGCACCATGCTTTTTTAAATACATTTCAACAAACGTATCAATCTCTTGTGTCGTTATACCTGGCTTTATCATTTTCGCAATTTCTTTATGACATGAAGCAAGTAATTTTCCAGATTCATGCATCAAATCTATTTCATTTTTCGTTTTAATTGTAATCATACTACCTCTACCCTTCCTTGCTAAACCTACTATTTGCTACTAAACTTCTATCATACACACCCTCTACCAAAATTTCAAAACTCTCAATTACAACAAGTAAAAAATATGTATCATATATTTCTAAATCAAAATAAAAAAACAGAAGATCCCTCTGTTTTTTAATCACGTTTACATATATAGTTCATTTTCAAGAACTCAAAACAACCACCATTTGTTTTCTGTATAAACGTTCCAACCGCTTCAAATCCCGCCCTTTTATACACTTTTATCGCTCTCTCATTAAATGTCGCTACTGATAGTGTTATATATTTGCATCCGTATTTTTCTTTGCTAAAAGCTAGTCCAGCATTCACGAACTGTAAACCAAATCCATTGCCAGTTATATCAGGTCTCATTCCAAGTCCTATCTCAACCGTTCCATTATTTATTTTACAAACCGTAAAGAACCCAATGAGAGTACCATTTTCTTTCACAGAAAATATATGATTCCCTCTACTCTCACCCTCTAAAAACTCAGCTAAATCTTCTTCATCTGCCTCTATATCGTAAAAGGAATATTCCCCTTTATAATGCCAGTTATATGCAATCTCTTCCGCCTCTTCTTGCGTCATTACTGTATATGTATAAACCATCTTCTATCCCCCTATAAAAAAAAGCTGCAAGTAAGCAGCTCTTTTTTATAACTCATAAATTTCTTTATACTTCACTTCTAAATAATCTGCTAAGTAATTTGCATTTAACCCTTCGCCTGTTACATCTTCTAAAATTTCAAGTGGCTTTTTCGTTTTACCATATTGGTGAATATGTTCTGTTAACCATTCACGAATTGGTGTTACGTTTCCTTCTTCTAATAATGCATCAAAGTTCGGAATGTCTTTTAACATTCTTTGCTTAAATTGCGCTGCATACATGTAACCAAGCGCATAAGATGGGAAGTATCCAAATGAGCCACCAGCCCAGTGAACATCTTGCAATACACCTTGCGCATCATTTTCCGGACGAATTCCTAAATATGCTTCCATCTTATCATTCCAAGCTGCTGGTAAGTCCTTCACTTGTAATGTACCATCAAATAATTCTTTCTCTAATTCATAACGCACCATAACATGAAGCGGGTATGTAAGCTCATCTGCTTCTATACGAATGAATGACGGCTTCGATTCGTTAATTGCATCATAAAATTCATCGACTGACATATCATCAAATTGACCATTGCTATACTCTTTTAATAAATCATAATTTTTCTTCCAGAATGATTTATTACGGCCGATAAAGTTCTCAAAGAATAACGATTGTGACTCATGAATACCCATAGATGTTCCACTACATAACGGTGTACCTTCAAATTTCTCTGCAATATTTTGTTCATATACAGCATGACCACATTCATGAATTGTTCCAAACACAGCCATGCGGAAATCCTTTTCGTCATAGCGTGTCGTAATACGAACATCCCCTCTATTTAATGTAATCTCGAATGGATGTACTGTTTCATCAAGACGACCTGCTTCAAAGTCATAATTCAATTGCTTTAATAGTTCTAATGTAAAGTTCTTTTGTTTTTCTTTTGAAAATTTTTCCGATAAAGCACTTGTTTTTAATCCTTTTTTAGACTCAGAGATTTCTTTTACAAGCGGCACGATGCGCTCACGAAGTTGACCAAATACGTGATCTAAAACTTCTACTGTAATACCTGGCTCATACATGTCTAATAATGTATTGTATTTATATGTTTCGTAACCCCAATATGTAATAAATTTCTTTTTAAATTCAACAATTTTTTCTAAGTACGGGCGGAACATTTCGAAATCAGATTTTTCGCGAGCTTCTTCCCACACACTCTCTGCTTTCGCTTCTAATTTCACATACGCTTCGTATTCCGCTTGTGGAATTTTCTTATTTCTATCATATTCTTTCCGACACTCTTCAACCATTTTCTTCGTCGTTTCAGAAAGTTTGTCTTCACTTATTAAAGCTTCAAGCTCTGTTAAATAATTTCCCATCTCATCTGAAGTCGACATAGCAAACACTTCTGATGAAAGCATACCAATTACTTCTGAACGTTGATCAACACCTTTTTTAGGCGCCCCTGTTCTTAAGTCCCAAAACATTAAACTTAATGCTTCTCCGTAATTTTGTATCTTCTTCACATATGTTAAAAATTGTTTTTCTACTTCATATGTAGCTACTGTCATCGTATAAAAACCTCCCTTTTCTACCTCAAACTTAATTCGACATGAAAATCTAAATTCCTTTTATAATAGAAAAAAAGCTTGGCAAGCGCCAAGCTTTCTCCTTATAATTCTTTACCTTCTATCGGTAGTACGTTTTTCACCGCTTCTACCACTTTCTCATCTTCTGTATTAGATAAGAAGATTGAAATAGCACCTTTATCGTCGCTCGTACGAATTAAACGACCAATACCTTGACGAAGACGTAAAATCATATATGGTACATCTACATCCCAGAACGGATCATTCACATGTTTACGCTTCGCTTCAAACACCGGATCGTTTGGAGGGAATGGTAATGACCAAATGATAACATGTGATAATGATGAACCAGGAATATCTAAACCTTCCCATAAATGAACGGCACAAAGTACAGTCTCTTCTTCATTTTGGAAACGAGAAACGAGCTGGCTAATTTCCTGATCTCCTTCATATAAGAACGGAACCGACATTTGCTCTTTACTTACATACTCTTTGAACGCTGCAAGTTCTTGCGTTGTACGGAATAATACAAGTGTACGTCCATTTGTTTTTTGTATATTTTCAAGTGTATATTGACACTTTCTTTCCCATTCATTCTCTTTCGTATGCGATAGTAAGTTTACTGCCATTTGCTCCTCATAATCAAACGGTGAGGCAACTGAGAATGATAAGTAATCTTTTACCCCTAAGCTATTCGCTGTAAACGCGAATGAATCGTTATTAGATAATGTAGCAGACGAGAAGATATACGGGATTTTCTTTGAGAATACTTTCTCTTGTAACACTTCTTCAACTGCACGTGGCATAATTACTAACGTGAAGGCTCCATCACCTTCTTCACCCCAAGTAATTACATTTTTCTCATGCATGAACAGACGAAGTGAATGTTCTAATACATCTAAATGCTCATCAACAATATTTAAATCATACGTGTTTACTGTATGCATTTCACTTTCGAATACTAATGCATCTCCAACTTCACCGATTTTTGCATAAAGTCGTTTCGCTTCAGCTGTTACTTTTTCTGTCACAGTAATTTCTAAACGATCAGAACCAGCAATTTCTTTTTTGTTTTCTTGTAACACATCAAAGAATCGCTCTGTTTGCCAAATTGTTTCTTCTACTAAATGTGCAAACTCCTCACGAATATCGTTTTGCAACAATCTTGTTAAAAGTTGCTCCATCATCGTTTGCTTTAAACGGTATGTTAAAGCTTTTTGAGCTGCATATTCTACAAGATGTCCTTCATCGAATACAACACAGCTACTTTCTGGTAATAACGGAATTTGCCCTTCACGCTTACGAGCATCGTACGTCCAAATATGATCCATATAGAAATCTTGAGAACAAATAATTAAATCTGCTGCTTTACGATAATGTTCACGAGAAAGAGTTTGTCCACAACGATGACGAGAATCACAAGTAAAGCAATCTTGGAAGTAATCCCAATTTACTTTTGACCATTCTTCGTCATTTAAAAGTGGAAATTCTTTTCTGTCACCATAGTGAGTAAAGTTTTGCATTGTACCATGATCGAATACAAACTGTGGTAACTCGTAATATACGTCTTCAATTACTTCTGGAGCTCGTCCACTCATAACATCTTCAAGTTTACGTAAGCATAAATAATTATCCATTGATTTTGCAAGCCTTACATCAACAGATAGCCCTAATGCTTCAGATAATTTCGCAATGTCCCCTTCTTCTTTCACAAGCTGCTCAATTAACGTTTCATCTGCACAAGCAATAATAGCTGGCTTCCCAGTATAACGCGCGTAACAAATTGCATATAGAAGATATACAATTGTTTTCCCTGTTCCTACACCAGCTTCTGCGAACATAACTTTCTTTTCTTGGAAAGCGCGTTCTAACTGAAACGCCATAAAAATTTGTTCATCACGCTCTTCAAAGCCTTTTTCCGGAAGGATGTCGTAAAACACATCTCCAATCCACTCATTCAACTTATCATAAAAATTATCTTGTTTTCCTACTTCAAATGGTAATCTCTTCTCAGTAAACATCCTTAGCCTCCAACCAAAAAGTTTTTCTATAAAAAGATAATAGCAACTGCTACGCATATGTGTGCAGCCACTTTCCCCTGTTGCAATACATAGAAATTCACGAAAAAAAATTTTCCTTTCGAAAAAGGAAAATTTTCTTCTATATTAATGACTTTAAATACCGTTTATCAATCGCTGTTTCATGTGAAAGAGCTGACAAATATTCTTCTTGTGCTTTTTGTATTTCATCTGCAATCGCACCTTGACTATCCACTTCTTTTCCGAGCTCATCATACGTACGGTGAATAGCTTTTTGAATCATTGATAATTGAAAATTATCCATATGACTTCCTCCTTTACGCATTACATAATAGCCAGTATATGCGCGCTGGAGGAGTTGTATACTATGAATTACGCGGTGGACGTTTTCCGAAGTATTGGTAGTAATCTGTACGGATAAATCCGTTAAACAGCTTACGCTTCTTCGACGCTTCTTTTCCGTAACACTTCTCAAATGCTTCATAGCTTGTTAATACATACGCTGACCATGTATCTAATGGGCGGAATACTTGTCCCATTTCTTTGTACAGTTGTTCAACGAGTGCTTTTTCACTTAAACGTTCTCCGTATGGAGGATTCGTTACAACGTAGCCATAATCCTCTTTTGTTGTGAAATCTTTTACTTGCATTTGTTTAAATGTAATTAAATCGCCCAAGCCTACTTCTTCTGCGTTATCTTGAGCAACTCGAATCATACGATGATCAATATCGGATCCAATGATTTGTAATCGTTGATCATAGTTCGCTAAATCTTCAGCTTCTTGACGAGCTTCACGCCAGTTTTGTTTACCTACCCAGCCCCACTCGTCAGATGCGAAACCACGGTTAAATCCTGGTGCAATGTTTTGTCCAATTAATGCTGCTTCAATCGGAATTGTACCTGATCCACAGAATGGATCAACAAATGGACGATCTGGCTTCCAGTTTGTTAATTTAATTAAAGACGCAGCTAATGTTTCTTTTAACGGAGCTTCCCCTTGATCCATACGGTATCCACGTTTATGAAGTCCAACACCGCTCGCATCAATTGTTAATGTTGCAATATCCTTTAGCATTGCAATCTCGATACGGAATAACGGACCATCTTCTTCAAACCAAGTTGTACGTTTATATGTTGTTTTTAATTTTTCAACGACAGCTTTTTTAACGATACGTTGGCAATCCGAAACACTGAATAATTCAGATTTTAAAGATTTTCCGATAACAGGGAATTCGCCATTATCTGGAATATAATCTCCCCAGTTTAATGCTTTCGTTTTTTCAAATAGCTCATCAAATGTTGTTGCTTTAAATTCGCCAACTTTAATTTTTACACGGTCCGCAGTACGTAACCATAAATTCGTGCGACAAATCGCCTTTTCATCTGCTTCAAATGTTACTTTGCTGTTTTCTACTTGACATTCATAACCAAGATCGCGAACTTCTCGGGCAACTAACGCTTCAATACCCATTGCCGCTGTTGCAATTAAAGTAACTTTTCCCATTTGCATTCACCTCTTATGTATATTCAAACAATAATTAATAGCAATTGGTCCTATTAATCATTACATTTTACGAAAAATTTTCTCATTAACCATTTTAACTCATACTTTATAACTTCATACAAATAAAAAGCCCTCCTCTAACAAAGGAGAGCTGAGTTATTTCATAGTTGGTTCATAACGTTCTGTAAGCCATGTTCTGTTCCTTTGTACTACAAACGGCCCACGCCTCGTACTCCGGTGGCAATCATCTATCTACAGGTTATAAAACCTGTCCTTTCCCGTCGTTCATTTCCTTGGAAAAGATTCCCCTACCATTATTTGGGTTTCTCGCTCGTGGGGTTTACCTCGTTCCACTCCTATCATTTCTTCAAGGACTTCGTCACTGTGGCACTTTAAAGGTAGTCAAACCATATCCGAAAGGACTTAGGTTTTTTCCCTGCCGTTAAACCAGCCTTACAGCCAGAATACCCTAGCTTATGAATTGGCTAGGCACGAACACTACAGCCATCTCAGGCCGTGCGAGCATGGACTTTCCTCTACAACGTTGGCGTTGCAGCGATTACCCAAACGTTATGACATCCATTAGTATAGTGGAAACAAAAAGATTTTGCAACGTTTTTTTCTATGTAAAATGCTTAAACCTTTTCCCACCTTACATCATTCGTATAACTTACTTCCAAATACAGCTTTTTCTAAGTTAGATAAGCGTTTTAAAATATCCGTATTCGTGTTGTTATAAACTGGTTGTGCAACTGGTGTTTGTACAGGTTGTTGTGGAACTTGCGTTACTGCTAGTTTTTGTTCCTCTAATTCACGCTTTAAACGAGCATTTTGTTGCTTTAATTGCTCAAACTCTTTGTGGAAAGCTTCATAGTCTTTAATGATCATATCAAGAAACTTGTCTACTTCTTCTTGCTGATAACCTCTCATACCTGTTTTAAATTCTTTTTCTAAAATATCTTTCGCTGTTAATTTAATTTTATCCGAAATCATTTTCTTCACCTCAAATTTTTACCAAAACTTTCATTAACTAAATTTTTTCAGAAACAATGCTTTTTGTCAATCATATATACGAGTACTATATTACATATTACTCTGCATTATTCCACTGTTCCTCTTCTATTATATCTTGTAAATCAGAAAAAAGAATGAAATAACTGTGATAATTTTCTATTTCCCCTTTTTTCTTTGCTGATTCTACAATATATTTGGGACTTCCTGGTTTTTCTTCATCGTATACCGCTAAAAGCGCATCACTTTTTTCAATAAAAAATTGATTTTTTAATTTAAATTGCTCTGGGCTTTCATACTTCCGTTTCGTGATACTATCAACATGGTCTGCTTGAGAAAGAATAAATTCGTAATATTCACGATTATCTTCTTTCCAATTTTCTTCTTGTTCTAAAAACGGAGTGAATACCGCTAATTTTAAATCAGGATATTCTACTTGCATTTCAAAAACAACTTCAGCAGCCCATAATTCTACACCTAATTGGCCACTTATTATAACCCACTCTAAACCATCTTCTACAAAATTGGTTAATTTACGGTGTAATGCTTTCTTTATACACTCCACTCCTGGATGATCATTTTTAAATATTCCAAGTTCAAATGGCTTATATCCTGTTACTGCAATAACTTTCATATCAACACTCCAATTACAAAAAAAGAACTAGCATTTCGCTAGTTCTAACATATCATTTACTTTTTAAACATTCCACCAACGTTTGGTCCGATATTTGGACCGAATGGTGATACGTTTGGTCCAATATTCGGTCCGAATGGTGATACGTTTGGTCCAAACGGAGATACATTTGGTCCTGGACCAAATGGTGATACGTGATGTCCATGATGTCCATGATGTCCATGACCACACGGTCCACATCCGCCACCGAATCCTGGGTCGATTGGGTCCACAACATTTACATTTGAATTTGTTTGTGGGAAGAAGTTTTGGTTTTTAATTTGTTGATGATGTACATGTGTTGTATGTGTTGGGAAAATGTGTGGCACCACCGTTGTTGAAAAAGAGTGTGTTACGCATTGTTTCGTCGGATGAATGACAGGAGCAGTCGTACAAATAGGTCCTGTAGGCTTATGCCCTCCAAAGCAAGGATGACAATGATGCATAGTTTTTTCTCTCCTCTCTCGTTAAAAAAATCTGATTACACTTTACAGTATGAGAAAAGAGAGAAAGCCGTTTGTTATATATACCCATTTATTACAAGGAAATTTGTCTAGTCCTTTATTTCATTTACATTGTTTTTATAGACAATCCTTCAACATCACTTACCAAAAAAGCCTCCAACTTGCTTTACAATACCTGTCACTTGATTCATCGCATTCATCATTTGTCCAGCTGTATTCATCATTTTATTTACATCATAGTTACCATCTGATGTTTTAAATTGAGAAACAAAACTAGAAAACTGGCTTGGCTGTTGTTGCTTTTGCTTACCCTGCGTCGGGTACGGTTGTTTTGGTGGATAAAACATCGCTTGTTGATTAGCATACGGCGATGGTGGTGGCATATAATATTGCGAATTCATATAAGGCTGCTGCTGTGGTTGATTCATGTATGGTTGCTGAGCTTGTGATTGTTGAACTTGATTCACATAAGGTTGCTGCTGTTGTGGTTGTTGAGCTTGATTCATAAAGGACACTTCAAACGGTTGATAATAATTTTGATTTCCATAATAAGGATCGAAAGGATACATATTATACCGTAAATATGTATCCGTATTATATTGGTACATATTTTGCTGTGCATATGGATTCGTTTGCTGATATACGTTAGGTTGTTGAAACATGCATTCTCTCCTCCTTCACATAAGTTTCTACATATATAATATGTACCTATAAAATAATATGTGTGATGGAATATATGTCTATTTTTGTCGGAAGTTTAAATTTTTAAAAAATTAAAAAAGAAAACCCTTCCATGCTATGATAATTAAGAAGAAGATTCTCATGGGGGAGGAATCAACATGGTATTAGGGGATTTAAAACAAGCGTTTTCTCAAAAAAAGGGGTATTGCACAGAGAATGCAAATGAATTATTAGACTTTGCGAGACATTGGTATCTCGAAGGAAAAATATGCATATCAGATTATCGAACATTAATAAAAGAATTAGAAATAAACGGCGCAACAAAACCTACAACAATGACAGAAGCATAAAAATAACAAGAGGGCTCTCCCTCTTGTTATTTACATTGCTCAACTATATTTTGCAAAGTATACGAAATGGCTTGGTGTGTTTCAAAGAATCGTTTACCTTTACCTTTATTTACAAAGCATTGCAACACATTCGTTTGTAAATTATCGTATACTTGATCAATTTGCTGTACATGTATATACTTTGGCTTTTCTTCTTTAATCCACGTATAAGCTAGTTCTTTCCACTTCTTTAATTCCTCATCTACCATATCTACAAACGGTTTCATATCCTTATAAAAGTCGTATTCAGTTAGTTCTCTTTTTTTTACATTCGCTTCATTATTATACTGCATGAGTTTTTCTGAAGACTGTATTAATGCTTCATTCTTCATTTCTTTCCCACCTTATTATGCACTCACTACGACGTTTTGAAATGTCTTCACCCAATTCCCTTTTTCTTCGTGATGCACTAATTTATTTTCCATATGTTCAATATGCATTTCTGTTATTTCTATCTTATTACATATTTTTTCACTCGCATCCTTTAATGCATGATTCATTCTAATCCCTATATTCATTTCCAGCAAATCGAGAGAACTTAACATTTGATCCATTTTTTTCATTACATCTTCCTTCTGAACCATCGCCATATACAAAACGCCTCCTTCTTTGCTTTTCCTTTGTCATGTAATTTCGCCGAATGATTCACCACTCCTGCCCACATGACAAAACTAGTTGTTATTCGTCAAAGAAATCATTTCGTATGTCATTTATAGAAATGGTAACAATACAAAAAGGAGGTGTATTACAATGGCAAAGAACAAAAATGAAAAAAAGAAAAACCAAAACAAACAACAAAATAAACCCGAGACTGGCAATCCAAAGCTAGATGGTCCAAACTTCCCTGCTACATAAAGCGAGACTTTATTACGAACATTTAAATTTCAAATCATCCTTAATCTCCTACTAGCATTACGTTTTGAAATTAAAGTTGTAGCACGCATAGCAGGATTTTTTCAAATTAAGAAGTCCCGTCTTCAAAATGGAAGACGGGACTTCTTTTTTATTATATCATGAACTCATCGATCCTTTTAGCAAAACGGTTTACGATAGATAGCCTATAGATTTGTTCTCTCTTTCTTCTATACCATTCTGTTATATTAACTTCCCCTTTAGGTTCTTCAAGTACAAATAGCACATTCATTTTCATATTTGCACAAAACCAATCTCTCATTTTTATTTCTTCATGTAAAATAACAGGATAAATATCTCTAAGTGTTGGCGTATAAGACTTTCGAGTTTCCTTTGCGTAAACTTCATAATCTTCTCTAGACCCAGTATGTGTAGTTTGCAGTGCAAACTTATAAAACGAACCATTATAAATTGGATGAAACAATAACCATGCTAATTTTTTTCCTAGTTCTATACGCTTTTGTAACGTTTCAAATTGATAAACCGAAAACCCATACATTCTCCCTTCAATTGTTGGGAAGATAACTGCACTAATATGAAGTCTTTCTTGTACTTTAAAAAGTGCAGTATGGAATACATGTTTTTTAAAATATGTGTTCTCAATGACTGGTTTTTGAATTTTATTTTGTTCATTTATAATAAGCGCTGTCATAAGTCTATTCATATCTCTTCTTTCCCAGAAAAGTAACCATTCTTTTTCCATAAAAATTGATACATTGAAGTATTGCAACAAATGAAAGAGAGGTGCATGTCTCTTCTTACTTTCCTCATACAATAATAGCTGAGGAAATGCATCTAAAAAAATAATCCAATTAGCCTGTTCGTACAGAAGAAATAAATGTTTTTTTACCGTTCTAGGTAAAACAGTAGCATAATATCTCCCTTCTAAATCAGTCATATTCCAGCCCGCATTTCTCGAAACCATACTCGCTAAAAAGGCCCACCTGATTTCACTATTTCTTAAATAATATTCTTGATAAGATTGTGTCCGAGAAATATTGTCCACATTAGCTATTTCTGTTTTCTTTTTAATATTGTGAATGATTGCTTTTTCTTCCTCTATACAAAAATTTTTTTCTCGATTTTGTTTAATTTTCATATAATCATTCCATGTAAACATAAATAAGTCATCATACCTTTCATCAAAAAGGTCACATCTTTTTTCATTTTTTGATATAATCACCTTTGTAAGTAATTCTTAGCAAGTTGGGGGTGGACACACTATGACCATTCGTTACCCAAATGGAAAAAGGTATAATCAAGCTTCACAACCTCAAAAAACACCTATAAAAACACATACTTATAGTAATAGAGGTATGTCCCTTGAAGAGGAATTGAATGAAACAAATCAATATTACTTAACCCATAATATTGCATGTGTACATAAAAAGCCTACACCTCTTCAAATTGTAAAAGTAGATTACCCCGCTCGAAGTGCTGCAGTGGTAAAAGAAGCGTATTTTAAACAACCTTCTACAACAGATTACAACGGTGTATACAAAGGGAAATACATCGATTTTGAAGCAAAGGAAACCAAAAATAAAACTAGTTTCCCACTTCAAAACTTCCACCTTCATCAAATTGAACATATGAAGCAAGTGGTTGCTCATAATGGAATTGCATTTGTTATTATTAAATTTACACTTTTTGATGAATTTTATTTACTAGATGCAAAACATATTATTGCATTTTGGAATCGTCAAAATACTGGTGGACGCAAGTCGATTACGAAAGAAGAAATAGAAGAGCATGGATCCTTATTATCATGCGGTTATCACCCTCGGATTGACTATATCCGTGTACTAGACATGGTTTATTTTTCGTGATAGAGTCATCACTAAGGCTCTTTTTTCGACTTTTGGGGGAGAGAATGAAAGGTAGGAGAAAGTATAATGTCAGATAATTATCGTTCTCGTACAGAACGAAATCATGTGAAAAATCAAGAGAAAAAAACACATAAAGAAGAAAAACCAAAGAAAAAAGGCTCCTTTTTCAAGAAATTCCTTATAGGTTGTCTACTTCTTGGTATCGTTGGTCTTGTAGCCGGCGTTTCCGCTTTCTTTGTTATGGTAAAGGACGCTCCAAAATTAGACAAATCCAAACTTGTTAATCCTTTATCAACAAAGTTTCTCGATAAAAACGGAAATTTCTTCTATGAATACGGTGCTGAAAAACGAACACATGTTACTTATGATCAAATTCCAAAAGTAGTTGAAAATGCATTTCTTGCAACTGAGGATTCGCGTTTCTATGATCATAATGGAATTGATTTTAAAAGAACTACAAAAGCAGTTATGGAAAATGTCACTGGTGGTTTCGGTTCCCAAGGTGGTAGTACGATTACACAGCAAGTCGTTAAAAACTACTTTCTAACGATGGACAAAACTGCTAAAAGAAAAGTGCAAGAATGGTACTTATCTTACAAATTAGAGCAACAATACTCTAAACATGAGATTTTAGAAATGTACTTAAATAAGATTAATTTAGGTAACCGTTCATACGGTATTGCGACAGCAGCGCAAAAATATTATGGTAAAGATTTAAAAGACTTGCAATTACATGAAGCTGCTATGCTCGCTGGTTTACCCCAAGGTCCAAACATTTATGATCCAACAAAAAAGGAAAATGTTGAACGAGCAACAAATCGTCGTAATGTCGTATTATCATTAATGAATCGACATGGTTATATAACAAAAGAAGAAATGAATAACGCCGTTAAGATTCCAGTAACTGAGGGCCTTCAACCGTCTTCAGAAGTAACTGAGATGAAGTATCAAGCATTTTTAGATGCGGTTGTAAAAGAAGTTGAAAAAGAATATCCTGATGTAAATATCGGTTCAGATGGTTTAACGATTCATACAACACTTGATCAAGATGCTCAAGATTACGCCGACAAAATTATGGATGGCAATCTTATTAAGTATCCGGACGATCAATTCCAAGGGTCATTCGTATTTATGGATACACAGTCTGGAGAAGTTCGAGCAATTGGTGCTGGACGTAAAGAAAGTAAGTCTACTTTCAAAGGTCATAATATGGCAACTGATTTAAAACGCCAAGTTGGTTCAACAATGAAACCAATTTTCGACTACGGTCCGGCAATTGAAAATTTACAATGGTCTACATACCATCAATTAAACGACTCAGAGTATACGTATTCCAATGGTAAGAAAATACAAAATGCAACAAAGAGTTACAAAGGTGACGTTTCACTACGTGAAGCTTTGAAAAAGTCATTAAACATTCCAGCTTTAAAGACAGCACAAACAGTTGGTCTTAATAAGTCAAAAGAATTTGCTGAAGGTTTAGGCATGACCTTTAAAGAAGGAAAAGTCTACGAATCAACAGCAATCGGTAGTAACGATAGTTCTCCATTAGAAGTAGCAGGTGCATATGCAACCTTTGGTAATAGTGGTAACTATAATAAACCACACTTCGTAAAAGAAGTAACCTTCCCGGACGGGAAAAAGAAAAGCTTTAAACCGAAAGAACATCGCGCAATGCAAGACTATACAGCTTATATGGTTACTGACGTTCTTCGTGACGTAGTAAAACCTGGTTCTGGTGGTACAGGTCCAACAGCATACGTTTCAGGTGTTGACGTAGCAGGTAAAACAGGAACACAAAACTTTGATGAATCAGTTCTTCAAAAATATGACATCCCAGCTGATGCAAACAGAGATAGCTGGTTTGCTGGATATACGCCACAATACACAATGGCTGTTTGGACCGGTTACGAAAAAGATGGTCCAAAAAATTATGTTAGCGATCGCTCCACTAGAATTGCACAGCAAATGTTCCAAGTAATGATGAGCAAATTCGCTACAGATAAATCACGCTTTGAACGTCCTTCTTCTGTACAAGAAATAAACGGAGAGTTATACGTAAAAGGTGCGAAAAAAGATGCAATTAAACAAATTAAAGTAGATGCTCCTAGTGGTCTGAATGTCACTTTTGATGGCGCTAGCACAGTTACACTAAACTGGTCTGGACCAGCAGAAGTTGATGCATATGCAGCCAGCTATAAAGCAACTGACGGTTCAAGTGGTAGCCTATCAATAAGTGGTACGACAGCTACTCTTGGTGGTATTAAACCAGGTGTTACTTACAGCTTCTCTGTAGTAGCGAAAAAAGGTACTGGCACAAGCCCAGCAGTTGGTGCATCCTTCACTGCGCCTGGCGGAACTCCAGATGCAAAAAAAGCTGAAGAAGAGGCTAAGAAAAAGGCCGATGAAGAAGCTAAGAAAAAAGCTGATGAGGAAGCCCAGAAAAAGGCTAATGAAGATAAAGTAAAACAAGACGAAGCTAAGAAAAAGGCTGAAGAAGAGGCTAAGAAACAACAAGAACAGCAACAGCAAGAACAACAACGTAAACAGCAAGAAGAAGCTCAAAAGAAAGCTGATGAGGAAGCTAGAAGGAAAGCTGAAGAAGAAGCTAAGAAGAAAGCTGAAGAAGAGGCCAAGAAAAAAGCTGAAGAAGAGGCTAAGAAACAACAAGAACAGCAACACCAAAATCCCGGAGGAGATACACCTCACGCAGACGGTGCTGTTGTTACAACAGAGTCCTAATATACAAAAAAAGAAGTCCGTTTCTCTTAACGAGAAGCGGACTTCTTTTTTGTTATCATTTTCTTTACATACAGCTTTTCTATTTCGATATACAACTGCGCTAATTGAATATAAGAATGATAATTACTCGGTTTCTTTATAATGAATGAATATCTTTCCATAAAATTAACAGGTTGCACTTTTAATTTATTCGTATTTATTTGCATTTCATTCAAACTATGAACAGGTTGTTCATTTAGCCAATAGACAACCGATAACAAGTGAGCTGCAAAAAGAATCATTGGTCCCTCAGCCTCTTGCTTATTTCTATTTCGAAACAGTATAGCAATGTCTTCATGCTTATTTTTCCATACATTCAACATCACTGGAATGCTGTTTTCAATTTCCTTCCATGGCTCATACTGTCTTTCAATATCAAATATAAAGTAAGTATTTTGTATTATCTCTTGAAAAGAATTGTCTGTATGATACTTAATTAAATTTACACTTTCTTTAAAAAATGGTAAACAGTGAAATTCTTTCGGTATTTCTATAACTCGTTCCATCCTTTATTTCACCTTCATTCGCTTCTTTCCTTCACGACATACTTCTAACAGTCTGCATTCCTCACATTGCGGTCGTTGTGCTTTACAATGATAACGTCCAAAGAAAATCATACGATGATGTGTAACCCCCCACTCATCCATTGGTACTTTCTTCATTAATGTTTTTTCTACTTCTAACACAGAGTCTTTCCATCTACACATAGCTAATCGTTTACTCACTCGCTCCACATGTGTATCAACAGCAATTGCCGGAATTCCAAACGCTACGGAAACTACAACATTCGCTGTTTTCCTTCCTACACCTGGTAATTTCGTAAGTTCATCTCGATCGTTCGGTACTTCTCCATTATAGTCATCTAATAACATTCGGCATAATTTTTGAATGTTTTTTGCTTTATTTCTATACAATCCGATAGAGCGTATATCTTGTTGTAATTCTTCTAGAGAAACACTTAAATAATCTTCTGGTGTTTTATATTTTTGAAATAAATTTCTTGTCACTTTATTTACAAGTACATCCGTACATTGTGCAGATAACGCCACCGCGATTACAAGTTCAAATGGATTATCATGAACCAATTCACAATGTGCTTCTGGATACATATCCGCCATTGTGTCTAAACAATAACGGATTTGCGTTTTGTTAAGCATATTTTTCCTCCTATATTACTGCTCCAACCAATTATAAAAAGGCACTTTTCCAGTAAATTTCGTCTCTTGTTTTGTCATTTGTTGTGCCCTTTGTTGATTCGCTCTAAATTTTTGACCTTGATTTTGAGCCTGATCTACCGTTTTAATTCCATTCTTTTTCCACTCAAATAAAATACGATCAATATATCGGAAATTTAGTTTTCCACTCATTACAGCTTCTCTAAGAGCCGCTTGAATTAAATTTGGATGATGTTGATCTTGGTCCTCCCACATCCCTAACGTTTCACATTCGAACGGCGAAAGTGGTCTTCCAAATTCTTTTTCAAATACTGTATATAAATTTACTTGTAGCTGTTTTTTTTCTTTTTGCTCTTCCTCTATTGATTCATCCATTAAGAAATGTAATATTTTTTCCCATAACGGTTGTAAAGAATAACTTTCGCACATCATCGCTTCTGATCTTTGTCCACCTTCTAGTGATAAAAAACCTTTTTGAATCAACGTCTGAATTATTTCCATACATTTCATTTCCGTTATCGTCATCCGTTCAGAAATCTCTGAAGGAGTCGGAAACGAATTACCTGATTCTAAAAATGTGTGTACATGAAGTACAACCATAAATTCCGTCTCATTTAAACCTAATTTTTTATAATGCATCATAAGCAATTTTGGAATTGCAATGCTTCCCTGCTCAAACCACTGTAACATCATTTTCTTTTTCATCACCAAACACCTCGCTCTCTAGTATAACACACCTTTAGCTATTTCTTTTTGCCACAATCCGTCAAAAAAACCTCCCCATTAATAGGGAGGTTTTTTATATTACATGAATGAAATATAAAATTAAGCTTGCACTTTACTTTTCATAAATGTATGGATGCGCTCTAATGCTTTCTCTACTTGTTCAAGAGATGTCGCATATGATAAACGAACATTATTTGGAGCACCAAATCCTGTACCTGGTACAAGAGCCACTTTTTCCTCTTCTAATAGAGCTTTTGCCCAATCATCAACTGTTGCATATCCTGATAAAGCTACAGCTTCTTTTACGTTAGGGAATAAGTAAAATGCCCCTTGCGGTTTAATACAAGTAAAGCCAGGGATTTGAATTAATTTATCATAAATGATGTTTAATCTCTCTTCAAAGGCTTGACGCATTGTTTCCACAGGTTCTTGTGAGCCTGCATATGCCGCAATTGCTCCGTATTGAGCGATTGAAGTAGGGTTTGACGTACTATGACTCGCTAAATTCGTCATTGCTTTAATAAGCTGCTTATTTCCTGCAGCATATCCAATACGCCATCCTGTCATAGAATGAGATTTAGATACACCATTAATAATAAGTGTTTGTTCTTTTAATGCATTAGAAAGCTGGGCAATTGAAGTATATTCTACGCCACCATAAATTAATTTTTCATAAATTTCATCAGAAACGATTAAAATATCATGTTCTAAACATACTTCTCCAAGCTGTTGTAATTCTTCTTTGCTATAAATCATTCCTGTTGGATTGCTCGGTGAATTAATAATAACTGCTTTCGTTTTCTCTGTAATTGCCTCACGCAGCTGCTTTGCTGTAATTTTGTACTCATTGTCTTCTAAACCTTCTACATAAACCGGCTTACCGCCAGCAAGCTTTACTTGCTCTGGATAGCTTACCCAGTAAGGAGTTGGGATGATAACTTCATCTCCCTCATCAAGTAATACTTGGAATAATGTATATAATGCATGCTTTGCACCATTACATACAATAATTTCAGATGGATCATACGCAATACCTTGATCGCGAGTAAATTTCTTCACAATTTCTTGTTTTAACGATTGTAATCCACCTGTTGGTGTATACTTCGTATGCCCTTCTAACATCGCTTTATGTGCAGCATCCATAATATGCTCTGGTGTATTAAAGTCAGGTTCCCCTGCCCCTAATCCAATTACATCATGACCCTCTGCTTTTAATGCTTGTGCCTTTGCTGTAATTTCTAAAGTTGAAGACGGTGTTAAAGCAGCTACTCGCTTTGCTAATTTCATTTGTAGTTCCCCCTACATCTATTTTTCAATGCTATATCGTCTTAAAAATTTTCCATCTTTAAATTCAAGATAGTAATAACTATAACGATTGTCATCATCAATATATGTAACTTCCCATAGTGGTACATCATTTTCAAAGCCTAATTTCACTTTCATAATCTCTTTCGGCTTACTTTTTGATTCCTTACTTTCATTGCCGACTTGCTCTATTGTTCTTTGTATAGCCTCTTTTTCAGAAATACCTTCGCTCTTTTTCCTTACTACAGTATCCCCTTTTTTCTCAGGCACCCAAACGATAAGTTGTTCTCCCTTTTCATCTGTACCTTGCACGACTATATATGCAGATTTTCCGTTGTAATAATCAACAGATTTCACCTTTGTAAGCTTTGCTTTTTCTTTAGCAATTTCTACAAATTTCGACTCTTTTGGAATTTTCTTTCCCATCGCTTTATTATAAACATACGCCCCATATATTCCGCTAGCAACGATAACAATAATGATTGCAAAAATCCACTTTTTCATTGTATCACTACGTTCTGTAAATCGTAAATACAGCTGTTTCTTTATCTTTTTCGTCTAATGCTAGTCCGAACATGAGGTCTTGCTCTTTTAACGTACGATTTAAACTATCAACAATTTTATACAAATCCGACGAATATTTAATACGCGTCGTTGATAGTACTTCGATTTTCTTCTCCATGAAAAAACTCCTCCGTTACACAAAAATTTCTAATTATAGAAGAACGCAATGCGGTTACAATAAGAGTACATTCTTTACAACCCCTGCTTCATCACCCATCTATTATAGCAGGACATGTACAGCAAAAAAAGGTTTCAAGTCGAAAACCAACACATTTTGTATACAAGAAGTAAGAAAAATAAAATTCCTCCTACCCACATTTTTTACGCCTGAAGTTTATAAGTACTTCAGGCGTATTTTTCTTCCATTTTTATTCATTTGATGGTTCTTCTAATTGTACTAACAATTCTTCTAATGGTCCTTCATAAAGAGGTACGTTAGGAATCGATTGTAGAAATCGTTTTCCATAGGAAGAACTCGTCAAACGACGATCTAACACTACTACCGTTCCTGTATCTGTATTTGTTCGAATTAAGCGGCCGAATCCTTGCTTGAAACGTAATATTGCTTGTGGGAGCGCTAATTTAGCGAATACATCTTCACCTTGATTTTTTAGCCACTCACCTTTCGCTTCCATCATCGGCTGATGAGGAGGTGTAAATGGTAGGCGGACTATAACAAGACAACTTAAGGCATCTCCTGGAATATCTATTCCTTCCCAGAAACTGCTCGTCCCTAATAAAATTGATTTGTCGAACTCTTGAAACTTTCGAATTAAGCGGCTTCGACTTCTATTATTCACACTTTGGGTGAGTAATAAATAACCCTCTAATTCATCATTATTTTTTAAATTCGCATACGCTTCTTTTAACATTTCATACGAAGTGAATAAAACGAGCATTCTGCCTTTTGTGGCTTTCGCTATCTTTGCAATATGTTCCGATACAGATTCAATATATCGCTCATTACTTACTTGCTTAATAAAAGGTACATCCGTTGAAACCATTAATTTCATTTGTTCATCATAACGAAATGGCGACGGAACCTTTAAAGTATTTGGAGCGAAATCATGTAAACCAAGTTCCTCTTTTATATAATCAAACGTATCGTTAACTGTTAGTGTTGCGGATGTAAAAATAACACTCTTTTTTTCTGTTAAAAACTCATCAGCAAATCTTTCACCAATATGAACAGGCTGTGCATATAGAACTGTTGAATGAATCGTCCCTTTCGTTTCAGTCTCCATCCAAGTTACATACGAATTCTTTTCTAATACGAGTAACTGTAATGATTCTGCCATCTTTCTCAGCAACTCAATTAAATGCATAAATTCACCTGTTACAACATGCATCTCCCATTCTAACTTACTTTGCAATATATCCACTTGCTTCTCAAGAGCAGTTACTACCCTTCTTAATTCATATATAAAACGATTTGTTAATTCGACGATACTATCCCACAACTTACCTTTTTCTAGTTCTGCGTTATACCTATAGATGAGCGGCATATTATTCGTTCCTTGCTCTTGCTTTGTTTGTTTAAATATAAAAGTACGTAACATTTGGAAGAGTTCATCCGCATCAAACTTAAGTTCCTTCAAACTATAACTTATCATCCGGAAAGTTGAACGAGATGTTTGCTCTGATTTTTTCATCATTTTATATACTTTGGAGAGTACATCTTCTGTTTCTAGCGTCCCAAGACGAGATATAACCAATTGAAAATACATACAAGAGAACTGTTCACCCAATGTTCTACTCGCAGCTTCTTCAATATGGTGAGCTTCATCAAAAATAATATGTTCGCATGAAGCAAACAACGGTTCTTCACTTGAAAAATCTTGAAATAATAACGCATGATTTGTAATAACGATATCTGCAAATAAAGCTTTATTCTTCGCTCGCTGATAAAAACAACGACTAAACCAATTACTTTGCATACCACCTGGACTATAGGCATCGCTACAAATACGATTCCAAAGTAACTTTCCGCCCTCAGGAATATTTAATTCGTCTCGATCACCTGTTTCAGTTTGCAATAGCCAAACTAAAATCTTCGCCTTCGTAAGTGCCATATCATAATTTTTTTCTTCCTCTTGCAAAGCATACTCAAATTTATGTAAGCATAAATAATGTTTTCTTCCTTTTAGAAGAGCTGCCTCAAATGAAAATGGCATTATTTTTTGTAATAACGGAATTTCTTTTTCTAATATTTGTTGTTGGAGTTGTACTGTTTGTGTACTTATAATGACAGGTTCTTCTTTTCTCTTTGCAAAATAAAGACTGGGAAGCAAATAAGCAAGAGTCTTTCCTGTTCCTGTACCCGCTTCAATTAGTGAAAAACGAGAATCTCTTAACGCCGTATATATCTCTTTCATCATCAGTTGTTGACTTTCTCTTCTTTCAAACTTTGGCATATGTGATTCCAATTTATCCATCGTTTTATTCAAGAAAGCATCAAACTTTGATGAACACGTTTCTCCAAGGTTTAAGGAATAGTTCCGCTTTTTCAGCGCAATATTTCGATGTATTTCATACTCCGCTATATCTTCTTTACCGTGCATTACTTTCTTTAAAATATTTTCAGAAAGCACATCAGCTATATCGCTTTGGAACACATCACTTAATTCATAAAGCGATTGCAACGTGACAAGTGGTAACTTTTCAATTTCATTTAAAAATTGTAAAAATAATTCCGCTGTTGCAAGAGCATCACTATCCGCACGATGTGGTTGATCGTGCTCTAGTTCATGCTTCTTAGCTAAATCACGTAATTTATAACTATCGGCTGTCGGCAAAAGAATTTGAGCCAATTCAACCGTGTCGATTTTCGGACAATGTATTTCTGTATATCCAGCTTGCCTTAATTCTTCATTTAAAAAATTCCAATCAAAGTGAACATTATGCGCAACGAAAGCCGCACCTTGTAATAGCTCAACAATCATCGGGGCTACATCTTGAAATAACGGGGCTTGTTTTACAAGACTTTCATCAATCCCTGTTAATTCTGTAATAAATGGTGGGATCTCTCTCTTTGGGTTAACAAAAGACGAAAAAATCTCCAATATCTCTCCATCTTCTACTACAACAGCTGCAATTTGGGTAATTTTATCCTTCCCATCTTTCCAGGAGTTCCCTGTCGTCTCTAAATCAACAACGACATAACGCTTACTCATATATGTAACACCTCAATTTCTTACCTTTCAAACAACAATAATTTATATAATGTTACTATACCACGTTTTATCTCATCTTAATGAAAAGATGCACAAAAAAGCTATCTCCGCAATGGAGATAGCCTTTCTACTTATAATATCGTACCCGCTTTTTCAGCACCTAACATTTCAATAATTTGATTATCATCGTCTAATACTGCAATTTTTGGTTCTTGTTTATGAATCTCTTCTTCCGTAACTAGCCCATAACAAATAATAATTACTTTGTCCCCTGGTTGTACAAGCCTTGCCGCAGCACCGTTTAAACAAACAACACCACTACCGCGTTCCCCTTTAATAACGTATGTCTCTAAGCGAGCACCATTATTATTATTTACAATTTGGACTTTTTCGTTTTCTACAATATTTACTGCATCCATTAAGTCTTCATCAATTGTAATACTACCTACATAATTTAAATTTGCCTCCGTTACAGTTGCACGATGTAACTTTGCTCTCATCATTGTGCGAAACATAGATGCTCCCCCTTATTTAACTGTTAATGTTATATTGTCAATTAATCTTACATTTTCAAACTTAACTGCAATAGCTAAAATGATTCTTCCTTCGACTTTCTCTACCATTGTTAATGACGGATATGCATATAAATCTGCATAATCTACAGTGCCTTTCGTATGCGTCTCAATATACTCTTTCACAAGATTTGTAATGATTTCGGGATTACGTTCACCTGCCTCAATTCTTTCTTTCGCTATACATAGGCTGCGGTATAAATGAAGAGCTTCTTCACGTTCATCTTGTGATAGGTACACGTTACGAGAACTTTTCGCTAAACCATCTTCTTCCCTTACAATATCAACTGGTACGATTGTAACTGGAATATTGAAATCAGTTACAAACCCTTCAATTACTGCAACTTGTTGAGCATCTTTCATACCGAAATAAGCACGCTTTGGCAGCGTAATATTAAATAGTTTCATTAGTACAGTTGCAACACCAGCGAAATGACCAGGTCTTTGTTGACCGCATAATACGTCCGTGCGCTTCACAACTTCTACCGTTGTTGTTTGTTCTGCTGGATACATTTCTTCTACACTCGGATAAAATAAATAATCTACACCGTTTTCTTTTGCTACATTTTCATCTCTATCAATATCACGAGGATATCGATCTAAATCTTCATTTGGGCCAAATTGTAGTGGGTTTACAAATACACTTAAAACTACAATTTCATTTTCTTCTCTTGCCTTACGTAATAAAGTAGCATGGCCTTCATGTAAATAACCCATTGTTGGAACAAAACCAATACTCTTTCCACTTGCACGAAGTTCGCTCGTAATTTGCTGCATCTCTTGCACTGTAGTTACGATTTTCATTATTGTTTTCCTCCGTATAACGCTAAGCATTCTTCCTCTTTCATTGTGAACGAATGTTTTTCTTCAGGAAATTGCCTTGTCTTTACTTCAGTAACATATTGTGAAATCCCACGCACAATCTCCTCTTGAACAGACGTATATCGCTTCACAAATTTCGGAACACGATTTACGCCGTATGAGATAAGATCATGATAAACAAGCACTTGCCCATCTACTTTTTGTCCTGCACCAATCCCAATTGTCGGTATTGTTAGTTGCTCTGAAATAAGTTCTGCTAACTGCATTGGTACACATTCTAACACAAGCGCTATTGCACCAGCTTCTTCACATTTCTTTGCATCTTCTATTAATTTTTTTGCACTCTCCGCATCTTTTCCTTGCACTTTATATCCACCCAACACTCCTACAGATTGAGGGGTTAAACCTAAATGCGCTACAACAGGAATTCCTGCGTTCGTCAAATATTGAATCGTCGATATAACTTCTCCAGCACCTTCTACCTTCAGTGCGTGTGCCCCGCTCTCTTGAACGATGCGGCGTGCATTCACCATCGTTTCTTGTAATGATACGTGATACGACATAAATGGCATATCAGTTACAATAAACGTCTCTTTCGCTCCGCGGCGTACAGCTTTCGTATGATGAATCATATCCTCTACTGTTACAGGTACTGTTGAATCGTATCCGAGTACAACCATTCCAAGAGAATCTCCAACTAGAATCATATCAACTTCAGCTTCTTCTGCTAATTTAGCAGATGGATAATCATACGCCGTTAGCATTGTAATCGGCTCACCTTGCTCTTTCATCTTCAAAAAATCTGTTTTTGTTTTCAAAAACTACTCCTCCTTTATGCAGGAGAGAGGAGATGGCCGAAATCATATAAAAAAACCCCTCTGGCCATAAAAGGGCAGAAGGGTTGTGTGTTAGTCGGCATTATTCATCCCTCTGTCCCAGTCCGTTATTGGATCAAGGCAGAATCCAAGTTATTATTTTTCGTATGACTTCGAATCATGGTGCAGTTCGCTCTGATACTGCCCACATTCGAACTAATTATAGCAAACTACAAAAAGGAATTACTACATTTTTTCGAAAAAATAATTTTTTATTCTTATTACGGTATATGAAATTTAACACGAGAGTATATATGCTATACAGTTTTTATGGATAATTCAATCCTGAAAAGATACATGTTTTTTCAACGCATGTTAAAAAAGTCCAAGTTAATTTTTTCTGTAATCAATTTAACTATATAGTATAACTCTTAAACTAATGATGCAGGTTAATTGAGGAAAGTACTTAACAAAGACCTGCGGTAGTATGTCAACGGAAAAACAACAGAAATCAAAGTTATCAAAGGACATTTTGTTGAAAAAAGACATTACGAAACTAGACCAGTAATGTATGTAATTTACTGGAAAATATTTGAAAGGTAGCGATGACAGGTTTTATGTCACACTTTCACGCACCTTTCTGGCGTAAAGAGTTGGTGATTGCGTAGTAGCGCATCCACCAATCGCACAAATTTTCTTGCGGTTAGAACGAGTGCACGTTTGTGTTGATGCTTTGGTACTTCATTATATTTTTTTACGTAATATTCTTGGTAATCAGATACATACTTTCTTACAGAGTTGGCGGCTTCAACTAGGTAATAACGTAAGTAGTGATTTCCATTACGAGATAATGAAGTGTTTTCTGCAATGAAACGACCAGATTGATGTTTGCGCCAATATAATCCGGCATATTTTGCAATCTTAGTTTCATCATCAAATCTTTCGATTTGACCAATTTCAGCGATAATACCAGCAGCGAATACGGGACCCACTCCAGGAATGGATTCAAGTGTTTGAGGTAATCCAGCCATGATTTGCTTAATGGACTTTTCTATTTCCTTAATTTGTTGTTGATAGGTACGAATGACCGCAATTGATGTTCCGAGAAGGACATCGATTGAATCTTCCACTACCTTATCTAAACGATAGGAAGAGCGAACAGCCTTTTGAATGGTTGACGCAACACATTTTGGATCACCGAACCGATTCTTTCCTTTTGCTTGTAGGAACTCAGCGAGTTCGTTTAAAGGCATGTCAGCTAATTCCTCTAGACTAAGTTTTTCAAGGAATAGCTCCATCATGGCGTTGCCGAATATAGAAGAATCCACCTCTTGTGAGAACGTATTACACTTATAACTTAGGTGTTGTAGAAAATGTTGCTTTTCCTTTGTCAACATTCTAACGAGCTGATAACGAGATCTTGTCAATTGTTGTAGTGCTACGTACTGGCTTTCTTTTACGATAGACATTTGATTTCGTCCGAACCGTAAATAGTCAGCGATGACGAAGGCATCAATCTCATCTGTTTTATCCATGTCAGAATAGCTTTTCTTGAAGTTCGTAATTTGTTTTGGATTCATTAGAAATACTTTTGCTCCAAAACTTTGTAACTCTTTATCATAATGAAGAAACATAGATGGATGAAAACTATAAACAGATGTAGATTCTAAACCGATTTTAAAAATTTCTACTTTTTGATTGGCTATACGCTGTAATAATCGCTCTTTTAGCGCTATGGCACCTGGTAAATCATTATTGACTGAAAAGGAGTCTAGCTTTTCTCCGTCACCATTTAGAATACAAGTTTTTATATCAAACGAACTTACATCTAATCCAACAAATAATCTCATGTAAGAGACCTCCTTTCGATTTAGAATCATTGCTTGGACGTCTCGAGATATCTCTAGTGTGCACGCCGATCAACAACCTCGTGTATGAGAGCTAGTCCTGAATCGAAAGCCGCCCTAGAGCTACTAACATCTAAGTTCGAGGGTCAGGCTGCTCAGCCTGCGAGTAGGAAGTCCCGCACGTTCACTGAGAAACACTCTTTTTATGTGGTAAATCCACAGGAGAAGAAAGAATTGTCCCAAATGATCCTAAGACCATTATCTAGAAATATCTTGAGACGTCCAAGGATTATTTATAAGTCTCATAGTAGGAAGAAAACCTAAGTTTGAATTACAGCTTAAATATAATATACGAGGAGAATTGCAGATGAAAAGAATTTATTATCATGTTACAAATTCAACTCAAAACTATTGAAATAAAAAGAAGTTCCAAAAGAGGAACTTCTTTTACTTAATTTCGATATCTGCAGAATGAATATGATGTACTTTCCCCTCATGATCCTCCAGAAGTAATACACCATCCTCTGTGATTCCTTTTGCTAACCCCGTAATTGTCTCTCTCATCGTTCGAGCGGTAATTTCTTTCCCGATGCTCACAGCGTAACTTTCCCAAAGAATTTTAATGACAGAGAAACCATTTTGTAAATATTCTTCATATAATTTTTCTAGTTGTAAATAGATTTGTTGCATAAGTTCTGCACGAACAATCGGCTTACCTGATTCAATCGCTAATGAAGTAGCGATGTGCTGAATTTCTTCATCAAAATGTTCTTGCTTTTGATTCGCATTAATACCGATGCCCATAATGACAGCATTAATTTTATCAGGATCCGCTTGCATTTCTGTTAATATACCTACAGCCTTTTTACCTTGAATTAAAATATCATTTGGCCATTTTATTCCTACGTTTACACCTGTACATTTTTCAATTGCCTGTGCAACACTAACAGCCGCTAACAAAGTAAGTTGCGGTGCATGATGAACTGGGATTGACGGGCGTAAAATAATACTCATCCAAATCCCTGTTCCTTTTGGTGAATGCCATTTTCTGCTTAAACGACCTCTTCCCGCTGTTTGTTCTTCTGCTACAACGACAGTTCCTTCTTCTGCACCTTCATAAGCAAGTTTTGCTGCAATGTGCTGCGTTGATTCAACAGTTTCTTCAAAATACACTGTTCTACCAATCCGCTTCGTTTGTAGTCCTAACTGAATTTCATTAGCAGTCACTTTGTCTGGCTTACTTGCAATTCGGTAACCTAATCGGCGCACAGCTTCAAGTTCATATCCCTCACTCCGCAGATCCTCCATATGTTTCCACACAGCAGTTCTTGAACAACCAAGTTTATCACTAATTGTTTGGCCGGATACAAACTCGCCATCCGCTTCAGAAAAAACTTGCAATAACTGCTTTCTTATAGTAGATTGCATCCTTGCAGCCACTCCCTTATACGCTCTTTCTCATTAACTACGTTTCCTTGTACGATTGCTTCTTCGATTTTCTGAAGCATTTCAGCAACCCACGGACCAGGCTTTTTGTTTGCCCAGTTTAATAAATCATTACCAGTCACATTCATTTCTTGACGTTCCTGGATTGGCAATGCATGAAACATTAATTGTACTCGTTCAACAGATGTAGGGTCATAGCTTTCAATCATCGCTTCATATACTCTCTCTGCCATTTCAGCGATATGAATTCCCGTTTTATAAAGAAGGACTGTATCCCAATCCTTCTCCTTTCTAGTACGAATTGCCAATAAAACTGCAACAATATCTTTTATTTTTTTATTCGAAAACTTCCATTGACGTAAAAAGACAGATGGATGTTCTTCTCCGATACAATATAAGAAAAATGCCCACGCCTCAATATCCGTTTCGAAAGAATCCCATTTATACTGCGTAGCTTTTAACAGTCTCTCTTCTGACATTTGTAAATATGGCAAATGAGAAAATAGCTTCGTCTCTACTAATTCTTTGAGACCTTTCACACAATATGTACCAGTTAACAGTTTCTCAAACTCTACTGTAATACGCTCAATTGCTATATGTTCTAGCAAATGCCCATGCGTTTCAATCGCTTGCTTCGTTTTCATTTCTAATGAAAAACCTAACGTGCTTACAAACCGAATACCACGCATCATTCGCAGGGCATCTTCTTGAAAACGATCCGCAGCATTTCCAACTGTCACAATTTCTCTCTGTTGAATGGCTTCCTGTCCAGCAAATAAATCAACCATTTTGCCTTCTTCTGTCATAGCAATTGCATTCATCGTGAAATCACGACGTTTTAAATCCTCTTCTAATGAACGAACAAATTGAACACTACTAGGTCTTCGAAAATCTTCATATTCGCTTTCTGTTCGAAAAGTAGTTACCTCATAAGGCTCACCATTTTCTACAACAATTACAGTTCCATGCTCAAGACCAACAGGAACATTTCTTGGGAATATAGCCATCACTTCTTCTGGTAGAGCAGATGTCGCAATATCAATATCTCCAATCGGCCTATCGATAATAAGATCTCGTACGCTCCCACCAACAAAGTAAGCCTCATGTCCTTGTTGCTTTAATGTCTCAATAATAGAACTAGCTTTTTTAAATCTTTCCATTTTTGTCATCCCTTAGTACGTCATAGTAAATCGTTTCATATTGTGAAACAATTTTTTCTGAGCGAAATTGCTCATAAACACTTTCTCTTGCTCGTTCTCCCATATTACGGTGAAGTTCCTCGTCCTTTAATAGCTGAATAGCTTGATTTGCCACTCCTGTTGTATCGCCAACTTCACATAAATATCCTGTTTCCCCGTGTTGAATAACCTCTGGAATACCTCCAACCCGCGTTCCGATACAAGGTACACCACACGCCATTGCTTCTAATAAAACAAGACCAAAACTTTCCTTCTCTGATAGAAGCAACATTAAATCACTCATCGCAAGTAGTTCTGCAACATTATCTTGCTTCCCTAGGAATAAAACGCGATCTTCAATATGTAAATTCTTCACTATCTGTAAAATCGTACAGAATTCTGGTCCGTCTCCAACAAGAAGCAACTTCGCATCTACTTCTTTAACAATTTTAGCAAATGCCTGAACAACATCCTGCACACGTTTCACTTTACGGAAATTCGAAATATGAATAAGTACTTTTTCACTCTCACTTATACCGTATTCTTTCTTTAATTGAGACATATTACGCTTGAAATATACACGTTCGTCTATAAAGTTATATACCGTTTGAATTTCTTTACTTGGTTTTACAAGCTCATGTGTTTCGTTAATTAATGAATGCGAGACAGCAGTGACCACATCCGATTGCTCAATACCAAAACGAATTAAATTATTTAACGAAGGGTCGGAACCTAACACAGTAATATCTGTTCCATGTAAGGTTGTAACAATTTTAATACGCTCTCCGATCATTTGTTTTGCTAAATATGCACAAATTGCATGTGGTATTGCGTAATGCACATGTAAAATGTCTAAGTTTTCTCTTTGTGCAACCTCGGCCATTTTACTTGCTAACGCTAAATCGTATGGTGGATATTGAAATACAGAGTATTGATTTACCGTCACTTCATGAAAATAAATGTTTGGATATACTTTATTTAACCGGAATGGTAAACCCGATGTAATAAAGTGAATTTCATGCCCACGTTCCGCCAATTGCTTTCCTAATTCTGTTCCAACAACTCCAGAACCACCTACAGAAGGATAACATGTAATACCTATTTTTAATTTCATTTACATCCCCCTAATAAATCAGCATGTAATAAAACCGGTTTCTTACTCATAAATCCCTCGGCATACAAGACTCCAACTTCTTTTCCAAACATCTTCTCACGAGCGATTACAGTTTCAACGTAACCTTCTGTTAACGGTGTCTTAACACCATCGCTCCCTGTTGAAAACTGACTTTCATACGCTTCTAATGCTTCCACCTTTATAGAGAGGTACTCACTTATATCTATACAAAAATTCGGTTTATGAAAACCATTAATCATATAATTATAAAAAGACTCCACACGATGTGGTGAAAGTTCCGGCATATATTTACGGATTCCTGCTGAAAAAATAGCCTCTTCCACAAGCTTTGCACAATTTGCATGATCTGGATGGCGATCTTCATAGTACGGTGCAAAAACTAGTTTTGGTTTATATGTACGGATCACCTTGACAATTTCACGTATATACTCTTCTTTCATATACAAACCACGGTCTGGCATCGCTAAATTCAGCCTCGTTTTTACTCCCATTATACGAGCTGCAACCTTCGCTTCTTCTTTTCTCAACTCTATCGTTCCATTTGAAGAAAGATCAGCTTCTGTTAAATCACAAATACCTACTTCATACCCTTGCTTTGTATATTTAGCGATGGTACCAGCCATGCCGATTTCAACATCATCGGCATGAGCACCAAACGCTAATATATGTAATCCACTCATAATTGTTCCCCTCATTTTCTTAACTTACGATAATCTAAATCTCCTCGCTCTAATGCGTGCATTAACATTTCAGCACTTGCCATATTCGTTGCAAGTGGAATCGCATATACATCACATAAACGAAGCAATGCATTCACATCCGGTTCATGCGGCTGTGCTGTTAATGGATCGCGGAAGAAAATCACCATATCTAAATCGTTCTTTGCAATCATTGCACCAATTTCTTGATCTCCACCAAGAGGGCCAGATTGATATCTTGTTACAACTAATCCAGTCGCTTCCATAATACGAAGCCCTGTCGTTCCTGTTGCAAATAATTCATGTTGTTCAAAAATTGGTTTATATGCGTATGCAAACGAAACCATATCATTTTTCTTTTTGTCATGTGCGATTAAGGCAATTTTCATCCGTTGTCTCCCCTTTAGTCGATAATATTTTCTAAACCGTACACAAGATGATCAAGGTTCATTACTGTCTCAATTGATAGTTTTACACCTGACATAAATGATGCACGATTGAATGAATCATGACGAACTGTTAACATTTGTCCATCTCCACCGAACATTACTTCTTGGTGTGCAATAAGCCCTGGCAAACGTACACTATGAATGTGAATACCGTCTACATTTGCACCACGTGCACCTGCTAGTTGCTCTACTTCTTTTGGATGACCTTGCTGCTTTGATTCACGATTTTGACGAATTAACTCTACCGTTTTTACAGCTGTACCAGATGGTGCGTCTAATTTTTGATCATGATGTAATTCAATTACCTCAACATCTTGGAAATATTTCGCTGCCATTTGTGAGAATTTCATCATAAGAATTGCACCAATTGCAAAGTTTGGAGCAATAATTGTTCCTACTGCTTTTTCTTTTGCATTCTCTGTTAAACGTGCCAATTCTTCTTCTGTAAATCCAGTTGTACCAATAACCGAACGAAGTCCACGCTCAACTGCAAGTGTAACGTGTTGTTTCCCCACTTCTGGTGTTGTTAAATCTAACAACACATCTGCTTCTACTTCATCTAAACAAGTATGTAAATCAGCGTAAATCGGTGCATGTAATGCTGGCATGCCAGGTAAATCAGAAATCTTCTCACCACCATGCTTATAATCCACTGCTGCTACTAAATTAAAATGTTCCGTTCTTTCCATAAGAAGAACTGCTTCATGTCCCATACGTCCTCTTGCTCCGGCGATAATTACTTTAATTTCTTTCATTATTCTTTCTCTCCCTCATCAATACGTGTCCAGCGATCTTTATCACGTGTATTAAATTTATTCATTACAATGTTATGTGCTGTCTCTAAATCAATATTTAAACTATTTGCCATACAAATCATAACAAATAATACATCTCCAAGCTCTTCTTCAATACTTCTTTCTTTTTCAGTTGTTTTCTTCGGTTTCTCACCATAATAATGATTTACCTCTCTTGCAAGCTCTCCCATTTCTTCCGTTAAACGAGCCATCATTGCAAGCGGACTGAAATAACCTTCTTTAAACTGACCAATATATGCATCTACTTCTTTCTGCATATCTTTCATCGTTTTTGCTTCCATACTATTCACCTCTAATCCTTCCTCTTTCATGTTAGCCAATTCATCGCGATTTGACAAATATTATTCCCCGCCAAACACCTATTTGCGACCCATTTTTGGATAGACTATAATAAAGTGAAACTTCTTTTGCGTTTTTTTGCAAAAGATTAGTTGAACTAATCGGGTTCCTACGGCTGGTTCGCCTTTCTTCAGAGCTTTATCTCCTACCAGCCGTTGGTACGGGGTAAAGTGAAACTTCTTTTGCGCTTTTTGCAAAAGATTAGTTGAACTAATCGGGTTCCTACGGCTGGTTCGCCTTTCTTCAGAGCTTTATCTCCTACCAGCCGTTGGTACGGGGTAAAGTGAAACTTCTTTTGCGCTTTTTGCAAAAGATTAGTTGAACTAATCGAGTTCCTACGGCTGGTTTGCCCCTCTTCTTTGCTTCATCTCCTATCAGCCGTTAGAGCGGGATAAAGTGAAACCTTCTTTTGTGCTTTTCACAAAAGATCAGCCCACATCAATCAAGTTCTTACTATTTTCACTAGCAACTAGAAATTACTTATTATTATGTTTTACTGTTTCAGCGGAGCAATGCAATCATTACATAATTAGGGGGATTTCTATATGACATCAAAATTGAAGATGCGAAATATTATTTTTATTTTAATCGGTTCCGCTATATTTTCTTTCGGTATTGTCAATATCAATATTGAAAACCACCTTGCAGAGGGTGGGTTTACTGGTATTACACTATTATTGTATTTTTTATTTAAGTTTGATCCTTCCTACTCAAACTTAATTTTAAATATCCCTATATTTTTTATTGGTTGGAGGTTACTTGGCAGAACGACATTTTTATATACATTAATTGGCACCTTTAGCGTATCTTTATTTCTATGGATTTTCCAGCGTTACGAAGTACTCAACTTACATTTAAACTTGCAAAATGATATGACACTCGCAGCTTTATTCGCCGGGGCATTTATCGGTATCGGCCTTGGAATAATATTTAAATATGGCGGGACTACTGGCGGTGTAGATATTATCGCACGACTAGCTCACAAATATGTTGGCTGGAGTATGGGGAAAACAATGTTTATGTTTGATGCTGTCGTTATCGTAGTCTCTATTCTTACCTATTTATCATACCGCGAGGGCATGTATACGCTAGTTGCTGTTTTTATCGGTGCTAAAGTCATTGATTTTATGCAAGAAGGAGCTTATGCTGCCAAAGGAGCGACTATTATCTCAGAGAAAAACGATGAAATTGCTGCCAAAATTTTATCTGAAATGGAGCGCGGAGCAACCTTTTTAAAAGCTGTTGGATCGTATACAAAAGTGGAACGTAACGTATTGTATTGCGTTGTTGCTAAAAATGAAATCGTGAAATTAAAGAATATCATTACTTCTGTAGATCCTCATGCTTTTGTCGCTGTAAGTGATGTACATGATGTAGTTGGTGAAGGATTTACGTTAGATGAAAATAAAAACCCTTTACATAATTAAATGTAACTAGAAAAGCGCCTTAGCTTTTCTAGTTTTTTATTACAAGTCTTTTAAGCTTCTCAAAATCCTCATGAATAAGCTCCAATAAACTCCGATTATAAAAAATGGAAGCTGGATGAAAAGTCGGAAAAACATGATATTCTTTCTCTGACCATGTAAACTCTGCACTTTGCATATCCTTTAATTTTTGAATGGGCTGTTTTAATAATTGCCCGTGTACATCTGTGATTTTTTTATTTTTTCCTGTTAAACGTTGAAGACCGATATTTCCAAGCGTGACGATAAGCTTCGGATGTATTTTCTCTAATTCATAATCTAACAAAGGCGCATGGGCAACTATTTCTCCCTGATTTGGCGTTCTATTATACTTTTTTTGTATGATTTCACCATTTCGTTCTTTTTTCTCTCGCCATTTATAAGGTCTACTTCGAACAGCGCTCGTAATATATACTTCTTCCCTTGTAACATCAATACGCTCTAAAAAATCCATTAATTGTTTTCCCGCCCTCCCGCTAAACGGAATCCCATTATGAATTTCTGTTTCACCAGGCGCCTCTCCTAACAACATAAATTTGGGATTTTCAGGACCTTGTCCACTTAAAAAACCTTCTAGTTGATAAGGAGCACTGCGCTCTTGCACTTGTTTTACTAAATGGTCTGGATATTTCATTTCCCCCCACCGCCTTTCCGCATTACTTCTATTATTTCTATTTGCAATACATTATATAATTCAATCCATACAACAAAAAAAGACTATCAAAATTGATAGTCTTTAGTCGTCGCTACGCTGCATACCAGTATACATTAATACGAGACGTAATAATTCAAATACCGCTACAGCTGCAGCTGCTACATATGTTAATGCTGCCGCATTTAATACTTTACGAGCTTGCCCATATTCATCTGTTGATACAATACCTAACGCTTCAATTTGTTGCATTGCGCGCTTTGACGCATCAAACTCAACTGGCAATGTAACGAGCTGGAACACAACACCTGCTGCCATTAAAATGATACCTAATAACAACAAACCAGACATTTGTGCAAATATACCGATTAGGACGAAAATCCAAGACATATTCGAACCAAAGTTTGCAACTGGCACTAACGAATGACGAACGCGCATAAATTTATAATCTTTTGCATCTTGAATTGCGTGTCCTACTTCGTGTGCTGCAACTGCTGTACCAGCAACTGAATGTCCATAATAGTTATCTGTTGATAATCGAACCGTCTTAGCGGTTGGATCATAATGGTCTGATAAATGACCTGGTGTTTCTTCTACAGCTACGTTGTATAATCCATTTTCATCTAAAATTTTTCGAGCCACTTCCGCTCCTGTCATACCTGATGTTGAATAAACTTGTGAATACTTGCTATAGGCACTACGTACTCTTGACTGTGCATACAACGGTATGATCATTATGATCGCGAAGTAAATTAAATAAAACATCATGAACCTCCATTGAAGTTTTAATTATAGTACTTCTCATTCTATTTTCTTCTGCCACTATTGTCAATGAATAAACCTTACAATCCATATCTTTATTTATTGCATTATCTATTTTTAGAATGTACATTACTTTTTCTTTTTTCTCTTTCTCCTTTATACTTTCTCCATCCAACATAAGTTAATGTGAAGAAAATAAGTCCCCCAGTAATTGTCATAAACCAAATGAGAGAGGGTGCAATTTCATCTTTTTTTACTGTGTGAAATATCTTTTGCAAATCCCCTTTAATAATCCCTAATTGCATTTGGCCGCCTTTCGTTTTTAACATAACGTTACGAAATTCATCTAAATAAGATAAATGAACATTTACACGCTGAACCTCGTTTTCTGGCAAAGCAATCATTAAGCTTGGATAAATAATATTGAATTCATTTAAAAACGTATTTAACGTTTGTTGAAACTGCCCAGCATCTTCTTTTTCCATCGCTTTTTCCATTTGAGAAAAGGCATCCATTACTTTCCTTTCTCTTTCCATCCAAAGTGGTTGATATTTCGATACTTGTGCATCAACAGCAAGTTGTAATGCCAGCACATTATCAATTTTAGCTTGCTTACCTAAACCTTCTTCAGAGAGCGATTGTTGCGCCTTATCGTAAGCTAAAGAAATAACTCTAACTTGATCTGGTGTTACTTCCTGCTTCTTTTCATTCCCCTTTATTAAAAATTGCTCCGAGAAATGTTGTAATACTTGTACCGCTTTTTCATCTTCATTACGCTTCACTAACTGTAACGAGTCGTCTAATAACCCTGTTAGCTCATTCCACTCTTCAGCATATATACGTAACGGAAACATTATAATTAGAAATGCTATCAATCCAATTAATGTTCTCTTCATCCCGGTCCCCCCTATAACTACTAGTACAAAATATGTTAATTGGGACAAGAATAGAACAGAACTAGACCGAAAAATATATTATCATTTTACAAAGAAAAAAATTCTCTTTAAGCAGAGAATTTTTTCTGTGACATCCTTTTCTTTTTTACGAAATATCGATATAAACTGTAACAAAGTATACTACCACCTAAAATAAATAATAAAATAGCACACGCAGCATGCATAAAGAACTCTTCTGGTAACATTAATATAATTGGATCTTTTTCAGGATCAAAAACCCAATAATCATTACTAAATAAAAGTTTATGGAATAATACAAAACTCTTTTCAAAATTAATAGCAATTGGTAACATAAGCGCTATCGGAAAAATGATTGTTAAAATCGATCCGTGCAGTAAAAACTTTTCATTTTTCTTTTTTAATAAATAAATTCCGCCTATCACTGCAATCATAATTGTCGCATACATCACATATTGAATCTTTACTAAAATATTTTTAACATCTACAAAATGAATACGGCCATTTGTGGACATATCTAATGTTGGCAAATGTAATGCTCCGTCATAAAACGGGGATAAATATGTAATAAGCACATCGTAATTTCTTTTAATTTCATCCTTCGTCATATCCGCTAAATCAGGAATATTTAAAAAATCAATTTCAAAATAATACAGCCATTTTCCATAGACAACTGCCGTTGTTGCGAGTGCAAAAATAGAAAATGCTATGCTATATGAAACAACTAAAGTAATCAATCGATCCAATATTTTTGTACCACTCTTATTTTTCTCCATGTTCTCCCCCTAAATGTTCTAACCATCATAAAGAAAATTGTTTCCTTTGCTCACGTAAGCAACAATAATATGTAATACATAGTACAGCAATACTTAACCAAAACGTAAAATAACCAATTTCCTCTACAAACAAATGCATAATTCCATATCGCGGCATTTGCCAAAATAAATAATCAATTGCATCGTTATGCAACGTCCACACAGCTGCTACTATAAAATGCCATTTTTTTATACGATAGAATGGAGCATATAAAAATCCTTGTACTGCCATCGCAAAGTGCGAAAGCATTAACATGTAGCCCATAAGGCCAATAGGCCCTTTTACGTAAATCATAATCCCGTTTACAACAACAGCCCAAATACCATATTTTATTAAAGTTACAATCGCTAACGCTTCTATTAATCCCCAGTTTCTCTTTGCCAAAAAAGCAATTAAAACAAAGACAAAAAAGAGACTCGCCATAGGACTATCTGGTACAAACGGCCAAAATATAGGTGACGTTTCTTTCAATTGATTTCCGTACCATATAAATCCGTAAATTGTACCTAATATGTTAACAATTAATAAAAATAATAATACCGAGCGTTGTCTTAACATTGCATACAAGTACACCAATCCGTATGTCCAACACCTTTCAAGCAAAGTAATTCATTCATTAAATCCTACTCTATTATAACAAACTTCATCCAACTAAATAGAAAAGCTGACTACAAATTTTGTAGTCAGCTTTTTATTATTTTTTATTATACTTTGCAACGAATTCCGAAAGCTTCTTCAGTTCCTCATCCGTACCTTTAAATACACCTTTAGGCATTGAACCTTTTCCCTCTTTCGCAATTTTAGCAATTTCTTCTGGCTTTAAAGTTAAGTTTTGCAGTGCCGGTGCTGCTGCCCCGCCTTGTAAATTGTCACCATGACATGTTAAACAAGTATTTTTTTGCATTAATTTATAGCCATCATCATTTTTATCAACTGGCGCTGTTTTTACAATTGCTCCTTGTTTTTTTGCAGCTTCCCAGTCGTGGTGTGCTACAGATTCCCAAGTTAAAAAG
Organism: Bacillus cereus group sp. MG1; assembly: GCF_040460035.1. Taxonomy (NCBI): domain Bacteria; kingdom Bacillati; phylum Bacillota; class Bacilli; order Caryophanales; family Bacillaceae; genus Bacillus; species Bacillus cereus group sp. MG1. The sequence continues at coordinate 970,789 of NZ_JARVGY010000001.1, forward strand.
ATAATCGATGCAATTGCTAAAAGCATAAATCCAGTTGCCACAGGACGCTTCAATGGACGTCTTTCTGGACCTCGATCAAGAAATGGAGCTAACAGTAATGCTCCAAACGCAATCCCTGGCATAATAAATGCTCCAATTACAGTAAATGAACCGGAAGCATACGAATACTTTAATAACTGATACAAGAATAAGAAATACCAATCTGGAAGTGGTATATATCCAGCATCTGTTGGGTCCGCCATTCTCTCAAGCGGCGACGGATGCGCCACTGTTAAACATAAATAACCGATTAAAAAAACTGCACCAACCATCCATTCTTTTAACAAGAAGTTCGGCCAAAATGCTTCTGTTTTCCCTGGGTATTCAGAATAGTCTTTTGGAATATTTGGTTTCCGAGCTACTGGTACCCGAGAATCTCCTACAAACTTCATCCCTTTGCCGCGATGCATAATCTCCCTCCTTTAGTTCTTTCCCCTTTAATTTAGCAATCTCTTATAGTGGACCGGAAATACCTTGTTTGCGAATCATGATGAAGTGGAAGGCCATTAAACCTAGAAGTGCTGCTGGTAAGAAGAAGACGTGAATAGCAAAGAAGCGAGTTAATGTTTGAGCGCCAACAATTTCGGAATGACCAGCGAGTAATGTTTTAATATAAGGACCAATGAGCGGTGTTTGCTCTGCAATTTGAATCCCTACTTTTGTAGCAAATAAAGCTTTCATATCCCACGGCAATAAATATCCGGTAAAACCAAGACCTAACATAACAAAGAAAATAAGAACACCAACAATCCAGTTTAACTCACGGGGCTTTTTATACGCACCTTGGAAGAAAACTCTGAGTGTATGTAAAAACATCATTACAATTACGAGACTAGCACCCCAGTGGTGCATACCACGAACAATTTGCCCATAAGCAACTTCATTTTGTAAATAGTAAACTGATTCCCAAGCATTTTTAATATCAGGCACATAATACATCGTCAAAAACATTCCAGATAAAATTTGAATTACAGTAACGAAAAAGGTAAGTCCTCCAAAGCAATAGACGAATGCAGAAAAGTGATGTGCCGGGTTTACATGTTCAGGTACTTCATGATCAGCGATATCACGCCATATTGGTGTAATATCCAATCTTTCATCCACCCAATCATAAATTTTATTTAACATCTACTTTGCACCCCCTCTTGGCTTCGCTTTTCCTAGATACAGCGTTCCATCTTTCACTTTAGACTCGTACACATCAAGCGGAGCAAGGGGTGGCGTACCTTTAATGTTAATCCCATCTTTTGTATAACGCCCCCCGTGACATGGGCAAAAGAATTGATTCGGATGTGCTTTGTCCGAATTCCAGTTAACTGTACATCCTAAATGTTTACATACTGGAGAGAACGCAACAATGTCTCCGCTTTCATCTTTATGAACCCAAGCCGATTTTGGTTCTTCAGACTTGTACCAACCATCAACCTGCTTCACTTTAAAATCGAAACGCTTCGGCTCTGTTGTAATATCCTTTACTTGCGCAACAGCAACCATATCTGTTCCCGCTTCTTTTCTTAACACCGGATCAAGCGCAAATCGCGTCATCGGCATTAAAATACCGGCAGCCATAAAGCCTCCTACCCCTGTGAGTGTGTAATTTAAAAATTGTCTTCTTGACACGCGATGTTCTTTGTCGCTCACGAAAATTTCCCCCCTCTATCAGAAATTGTCCCCTCGTGATAAATTATATAAAAAATAAAAACTAGGACACTATCATGATATAATACGCTCATGCACAGGTCAATATCATACTACTCATAATAATAAGAACTTTCTGTTTATTGCGAGTTTCCCCATTTCTCTTCCAACATCACCATTATATTTTTTATATGCGCATGAATAACTTCTCTTTTTGCTTGATCACTAAATTGTTCTAACGCTAATGAAGGAAACCAAAATAAATCTCCCTGTAACTCTTGCATATCCTCTTTCCATGAAAAATCACTTGTAACATAAGCAATATGCTTAAAACCTTCACTTCGTAAATGATTTGTCCATTCTTGCAAACGACCTTTTTCATTCTTTTGACTTTCTACCAAATACGTAAACGCAGGCAGTAAAAGCACTCTTCCTTTATACTCTCTTTCCAATTCCGTGCTCAACAATTCGATAAATTCACCTTGTTCTACAACCATTTTCATTTCTTTTGCTGCCGAAATTGATAACAGCGGTATTACTCCTGTATCAACATACTCTCTTGCTTGCTCAAACTGTTCTACATCTTTTACAATCCACTTCAAATCCCTTCCCTCCTTCACTCCTTCACTTACAAATGACAGAACTTTCACTTTATATATATTAAACCACACTAAAAGAGGTAAAAAAAGAAAAACTACCCAATATAGGTAGTTTTTCTTTATAAAAGTCTGAAATTTGTAAAAATTAATTAATCCAAATAAATTCTATAAAGTCTTTAACTCTGCCGTTAATCTATGAAACGCTTCCTTATCTTGCTTATCTAACGCTTCATCAATTTGTTTCAAAAGGCGTTCTCTCCTAAACGAAAATACACTTTCTTCCAAAAACCTTTCTGCAAGTAAACGATCTTTTTCATTTACTTCAATATGCTTTGGTAGATATGGGTTTTCTTCTAATACAGCTACATAATTCGCATTTTGAAACGATGATTTAAAGTTGAGTTGAATATAAATATCCTCATCTCGATTTAAACGAATATCATGAAACGATTTTTCAGCATCTGTTGTCATAACATTTTGTTTAAAAAAGTGAAACGGTGTGTCTTTCACACAATTCGCTGACATCACTAAGCCACGCGGACAATATTTTGCATGCTCTACGAAGTGGACTTTATGCATCAATTGGTCGTGACTCATTAAATAATTCAGAATCCATACACATTCACGCTGTTTCAGTTGGTAATTATTCAAAAACCATTTTACAAAATCCTTCTTCTCGTTTACAGAAACAGGGGTATTCATAGCAATTAAGTCCCTCCTCTGTCTTTCTCTTTTCTTTTTAGATTCAAGAAGCGGCATTCAGTTTCCTTCCAACTTATGAAAAATCCTCTAAATTATATAACAATTCTTCAATATGAATTTGTGTCGGGTCTAGTTGTAATAACTGGGTAAATACTTCTTTCGCCTCTTTTCGTTTTCCTTCTTCCAATAAGAAATAACCGTACTCTTCTAAGAAGTCTGGATGATTCTTAAAAGAAGTATATGCACTTTCATAGTGTTTTAATGCATCCGAATACATTTCTAATTGTTTTTTTGCATACGCAAGATCCCAAAGTAGTTGTGTATCTGGTTCTCCACTATCAATAGCACGCTCTACAATTGCAATTAACTCTTCGTACTTTTCTTGTTCTTTTAAGATATATGCATATTTTAATGTTGCACCTAAATGCCCTGGATCTAACTCAAGCGCTTTTTGAAGAACTTCCTCTGCTTCTACTATTTTCCCTAATTTCGCCGCAATGTTCGCTAACTCTACATAAAATGGAACTGAAAGCTCATCTACTTTAATTCCTTCATGAAGCGTTTCATAGCTTTCTTGAAGCATTCCTTCTTTTTCATAGCTTTTCGCTAAATACATGTACAGTGATGCGTACTCAGGGTCTAATTCTTTTAGTTCTTGCCAAGCACCAATTGCTCTCTGATATTCTTCACCTTGGTATAATGTAAAGGCATATCCAAATAATGAGTGAATATCTTTTTGTTCCTCTAGGCCTGCTTCATAATAAGAAATCGCTTCTTCCCAGTTTCCGATCGCGCTTAACGTTTCTGCGAGGCGAAGTGCGATCACAACACCACCCATTACTTTATGTTCCGCTAATAGCGATTCATAATAAGTAATTGCCTTTTGTTCTTCACCTTTACTACTATATAATTCTGCTAACCCAAACGTAATAACAGGTTCATCAGGCATCATTTCTTTCGCCTTTAATAGTTTTTGCTCTGCTACATCATCAAAACCTTGCATTTGGAATAAATCTGCAACAAGTAATAACGATTGAACATATAAATCGTCATTTTCTGGAATATCATGAAGCACTTCAATCGCTTCATCTTCTTTATCTAGATCAATATATAATTCTGCTAAAAATACAGTGAATTCACTTTCTTCTGGATACAGTAAACGTAAGTCTTCAGTAATTGCTAATGCCTCATCTGTAAATCCAAGCGTATGATAGTAACGAGCGATATCATACTTCTCTTCATCATTCGCAATTTTTAATTGTTCTTTTAATAATTGTAATCCTTTTTCCGCTTCACCATTTTCAATATATGAAACAGCTTGTTCAAACTTTTGCATAAACGTCTCCTTTAATTCTAAAAAATATTCTCTTCTGTTCATTTATCATAAGCAACTCACTGTTAGAACGCAACCTTTAGAATGAGCATACTTCTTCTTATACTTCTTCTTACAGAGTAGTTAATTGTTCAAAAGGTTCGGATATGACACCGATACCTTACCATCATCTTCTATTGTACCGCTTTCTTTTATGACCGTGCAAATAACTTCTCTCACTAATTATCGAGCCATACAAACCGTGGTTTACAGAATAACTTAATTAGCAGTCTTCAACCTTTATTTTGAATGCGATAAAAAAGGCTCCTATACTAGGAGCCTTCACAATCTCTTAAGAATATGTTTCTTCTTTCTGTACTTGCTCATTTACAAGCTCTTTCAGCAACTCTATAATTTCATCATTTTCTTCCTTCAAACCGACAGTAATACGAATACCATCATCGATACCAAATGCAGCACCAGAACGAACGATATATCCTTTTTTCATTAATCGTTCGAAAGCTTCATTACCCGGTATACCAAGTTTTAAGAAAATGAAATTTGTTTGGGATGGATAATAGAATACGTTATATTCTTTACAAAATGCATAATACTGATTTAAACCTTCAGCATTCTTTTGCACACAATCTTGTAAAAAGGCTTGATCTTCTAATGCAGCGAGTGCTACAGATTGGGCTACAGTTGATGTATTGAATGGTAACCTAGCTACTTCTAGCTGTCCGATTAACTTCGCATCCCCAATCGCATATCCGATACGAAAAGCAGCTAAACCATATGCTTTTGAAAACGTGCGTAAAACCATAAGATTTTCATACTTTTCAAGAAGTGGTAATGTTTGCGGATAGTCTTCTGTTTCCGCGTATTCATAATATGCTTCGTCCATAATAACGAGAGCCGACTTAGGAACTGATTCTAAAAATGAAAGTAATTTTTGTTTCTCAACATATGTACCTGTTGGATTATTCGGATTACAAATCCATACAATTTTCGTTTTCTCATCTACTTGCTCTAGCATTGCATCTAAATCGTGAATACCATCTTTAAGTGATACTTCACGAACTTCTGCTCCTTCAATAACAGCATGGTGATGATATTGTGAAAACGTAGGATTCGCCATTACAACGTTTGTTCCTTCATGTAGTAACGCTCGGCTAATCATTTGAATGACTTCATCTAATCCACTACCAAATAGTAGTTGTTCTGCTTTTACACCTAAATGTTCCGCTACTTTTGTCCGAAGTTCAAAGGCATATCCATCTGGATAAAGGGCATATTGGCTCGCTAAAGAAGTTAATGTTTCTGTCACACGTGCTGAACAACCGAATGGATTTTCGTTGGATGCTAATTTCACAATTTTTGATAAACCATATTCTCTTTTTACTTCTTCAATGTTTTTCCCAGGCACATACGCTCTCAAAGTTAACAATTGCTCTTTCACTCTCATTTTTCTTCCCCCAGTCATTTCATTCAATTTGATTACAATACGGTTATAGCCCCATGCCCATCAACTTAAGGATAGAAACGCCGCGGCTTTCCATTGATTAAAATGAAAAAACTTTGAAATAATATAATTCCATTAAAAATGAGTATACGAAATAAACCCTAACGGGTTTCATTTTTTAACTTATGCAACTTTCTTTTGTTTTCTATATCCACTATACTCATAGATAACACCCATAATATCAAAGACTGTCTTTTTCTCATATCGATGAGATTTCCGGCCATTTTTCTGTAGTAGGGTAAACAGGCGGATTAAGACCTTTGCTATTTCTTGGGTGTTTCTCTGTATTGCTTGATATAACAGGGATAGATGATCTTGAATCATCCCAATTGCTTTATATTCACTTAATTCTCTTTTGTGCTTTTGCAACAAAAGTTGGCGCATCTTAAACATCGTAGAAGAACAGATAAAAATGGCAATGAGCTTTCCATACACATGGCATTCTAATCTCTCTTGCTTGATAGTTTGCCAGTGATGAATTTGAAATAAAGATTTCCACGTTTTAAATATGATTTCTATCTGCCAGCGAAGGGAGTAAAAATCATGGATTTGTTCCATCGGAACCATCTCCCAAGGCGTATTCGTAACATATATGTTGATACCTGTTAATCGTTTACTTTTTTCTGAAAACGTAATTCCCTTTTTACTTTCGGTATAGCTTTGTTTTTTTCTACGTTCCAGTATTTGTTCCTCTGTTAATCGGTAGATAATTACTCTTGTAACTAATCTTTGATTCTTGCCAATATACGCCTCTTTTATTTCATATGTTTGTCCTGATTTTAACGTGTGCATAATGTTCTCTAAATCCACCTGGATATACTGTGATTGTTTTTTGATTGTCCCATTTCGAAAGTATTCCGGAAACGGATTTTTCGTATAGACGGTATGGTTTAACTTAAGTCTTGATATATAGCACACTCCACGTTGATCCATTTGATCTAAGTCTTCCAATGAAAAATAGCCTAAATCACGAATACACAGATCACCCGGCCGTAAGGTATCTAAGCAATCTGTTCCAAATGTTTTATCATTATGTTTTCCTGGACCTACCTGGAAGTTTAGAAACTGTCCGCTGTGTAAGTCATATTCTAATTGAATCTTGATGCCTGCTGTTTGTGCACAACCACCTGATCCAGGATATACATGAGCTAAATGTTTTGGTACTTGGAAAATCGTCGCATCTAAAATACGAATGCGTTGAAAATACATGAGTGCTGCACTTGAAATAGTTGATGTTTTACAAAGTTTACTTTTCCATAATGCAGAAAAAATATATTTCAAAAATTCAACTGCTTTTTTATCAAAGCGTTTATTGAGTCCTTCTGGACTCATAAGAGTGCCTGTGGCTGCGTGTAATTGACTGCATAGTCGAACGAGAGAATCGCTCGCTGTACGTTGACTTACCCAGATACATATGGTAGCTAATTCATTTCCTGAAAACTTTCGTTTTCTTTTTACAAACCCTAATTCTTTTGCGAGTTCTTCCAAAAGAGAGGGAGTTAAATGACGATACAGCTCTTCAGAAAATAGTTGTAATTCATCTTGAATCGAAAGATTCATAAAAAATGTCACCCTTTCTAGCTAGCTTTTTAGAAAGGATAACTTTTTTTGACACTTGGGGGTAGTGAAAATTCTTAAGTTGATGGGCATGGGTTATAGCCCCTTACTGTAATCTTTTGTCATAACCGTCACTATTACGAGAATACCTCTAAATGAGCACTTCACAGCACTTCGCTATCATTTTAAACTATATCTTTTTGAAATGCCTCTAACGCAATATGAACAGTCTCATCTGAAATAGATACGACATTCACTACCCCATATTCCTGCATAAGCACCATATGAATTGCTCCTGCATTTGCTTTCTTATCTTGTTTCATCAATTGAACGAGGCGCTCTACATTCAAATCCCTTGGCATTTTTGGATAGCCGTATTTCAAGAACCACTGCTTCATATCTTCATAAGCAAGATCAACCTTGTACACTTGCTCACTTAAAAATATGGCGAATAACATTCCAACCGCTACACCGTCACCGTGAGTAATATTTCCATACCCTAGCTCTTTTTCAAGAGCATGTCCTAACGTATGTCCAAAGTTCAAATGAGCACGTACACCCTTCTCTGTTTCATCTTGTGACACAACATTTGCCTTTACAGGAATCGCCTTCGTTAATATATGGATTAACTTCTCATCATGAAGATCCGCTAATGTTTGCACTTCTTCTTTTAACCAATGGTATAGCTCCACATCACCAATAAGAGCATGCTTTATCACCTCTGCATAACCTGAACGCCACTCTTTTTCAGGAAGAGACTGTAAAAACGGTGTATGATATACAACTGCTTCTGGCTGATGGAATGCACCAATCATATTTTTACCTAACGGATGGTTAATCGCTACTTTCCCACCCACTGCGCTATCGTGCGCTAATAAAGTTGTCGGAACCTGCACAAAGCGAATACCACGCATAAACGATGCAGCAACAAAACCAGCTAAATCTCCAATCATTCCGCCTCCAAGTGCAAGAATTAAAGAATTTCTATCTAATTTATTTTCAAGAGCTGACGTATGAGCCGCATAGAAATTTTCGAAAGACTTCTCTTTTTCGCCACTTGGTACAACAAACGAAAACACGTGCTGCTCTACTTGTAATGCATCGATAACTGTCTGTAAATGTAGTGATGCAACAGCTTCATCTGAAATGATCATTACGTTAGATACCGCTGGCTGCATATTTTGAACGATCGTTGTTAAGTTTGACAACGCTTCTTTACCAACATGTACATCATATTCTTTTGATTTCGTTTGAATATGTATGTTTCCCATTAAAATCCCCTCGCATATTCATTATGTTTCTCAATATTTTCACGAATTAGTTCCATACGATCTAATCCGAATTGTTCTATTAAAGCTGTCGCTAATTCCCAAGCCACAACCGCTTCTGCAACGACACTAGCTGCTGGCACTGCACAACTATCTGAACGTTCAATACTCGCTGTAAAAGGCTCTTTCGTATCAATATCTACACTTTGAAGAGGTTTATAAAGTGTAGGTATCGGTTTCATCACACCGCGCACAACAATTGGCATTCCAGTCGTCATACCGCCTTCTAGTCCACCTGCATTATTTGTTCTTCGTGTATATCCATGCTCCCCATCCCACAGAATTTCATCATGAACTTCACTTCCTGGTCTATGCGCTGCTTCAAAACCAATTCCAATCTCGACACCTTTAAAAGCATTAATACTCATAATTGCAGCTGCTAATTTCGCATCCAGTTTTCGATCATAATGCACGTAGCTACCTACTCCAATTGGCATCCCTTCCACAATTACTTCAACGATTCCACCAATTGAATCACCATTTGCTTTCGCATCATCAATCGCTTTCATCATTTGGTTACCAGCTTCTTCATCTAAGCAACGTACAGGAGATGCTTCTGTAATACTCTTTAATTCTTCAATTGAACTATACGTAATCTCCTTAGCTTGTACACCGCCAATTTCAATTACATGGCCCGCCACTTTAATACCAAGTTCTGCTAACACCTTTTTAGCAACCGCACCAGCAGCAACACGCACCGTCGTTTCGCGCGCTGACGAACGTTCCAGTACATTCCTCATATCTCTATGACCATATTTAATCGCACCATTTAAATCAGCATGCCCAGGCCTTGGTTTTGTCACTTTCCTTTTCATCTCTTTTTCTTCTTGCTCAGTTAAAGGCTCCGCCCCCATAATTTTTGTCCAGTGTGCAAAATCACGATTTTCAACAACAAGTGCAATAGGGGAACCTAATGTTTCTCCATGTCTAACACCACTTAAAATTTGCACTTGATCCGTTTCAATTTGCATGCGTCTACCGCGCCCATATCCCTTTTGCCTTCTAGCTAACTCTTCGTTTATATCATCTGCTACTAAAGACAATCCTGCCGGAACACCTTCTATAATCGTTGTAAGTTGTGGACCATGAGATTCACCAGCTGTAATATATCGCATACGTTATTCCTCTTTTCGTATATGTATTTATCTCACTATATTAACTTTTATCATTCTAAAAATATTAAAGAAATTATATCATAAATCGACCATTTTCTTATTCTATATTTCCGATAGGCCTAATTTAAATATCAATATATCATAACAGCTCAAACTTCGTAACTAACTGAAAATAAAAAAAGTGCAAGAAGAATACCCCTATTCTCCTCGCACTTTTTACTATTATCACAGTGATTAAAGCGTTTACAAATTATTTCAAAATAATTAGTAAATCCATTCATTCATTAATTTTGAGTAGTCAACTAATTCTTCTTCTTTAAAGAAAATAGCAATCTCGCGCTCTGCGCTTTCTAAAGAATCAGAACCATGGATAATGTTTTTCGCAACAGTTACACCGAAATCTCCACGAATTGTTCCAGGAGCTGCTTCATGTGGTCTTGTTTTCCCCATCATGTTACGCGCTGTATCTACTACACCTTCACCTTGCCATACCATTGCGAACACAGGTCCAGATGTAATAAAGTCTACTAACTCACCAAAGAAAGGTTTTTCCTTATGCTCAGCGTAGTGTTGTCCAGCAATTTCCGGAGTGACTTGCATTAATTTTGCACCAACTAATTGAAAGCCTTTTTTCTCAAAACGAGCTACAATTTCCCCAATGAAGGCACGTTGTACACCGTCTGGTTTTACCATTAGAAATGTTTTTTCCATAAAAAATCTCTCCACTTCTGAATTATGTATGTAATTGTATATCCCCACACACACATATTATCACCCTTATCACAATTGTGCAATAGTTTTGAAATAGAGAGATTATTTTATTTTTTAGAATAAACATTAAAATTTTCGTTTTCCAATATACTTTGCAACATTTTGTAATGCGTACTTTGCTTTTCCACGTGGGAGTGGTTTTATTATTTCTAAAGCTTTATGTAAATAACGTTCACTAAATGCAAATGCTTGATCAATTGCTGTACTATTTTTTACAGCATCAATAATTTCTTGTATTTCACTTGCTGTTGAATTTTCATGTACAGATGTGATTTTCTGACGAAGTACTGGATCTTCCATCGCATATAAAGCAGGAAGTGTAATATTCCCTTGTAGTAAATCTCCGCCAGCAGGTTTTCCAAGTTTCTCTTCTGTAGAAACGAAGTCTAAAATGTCATCAATAATTTGATAAGACATTCCTACAAAATACCCATACCAAAATAGACGATTTACCGTATCACGATTAGCACCAGCAGCAATCGCTCCCAATTGACAACTCGCGGCAATTAATAATGCTGTTTTTCGCTTTATTCTTCTTAAATACGTTCTTAAATTTTGGTCATAATTGTATTTATCTTTAATTTGTTCAATTTCACCTTTACAGACTTCTAAAATAGTATGTGATAACGCTTGATGCGCCTCTGGAATTTCGATATTTGTTATACATTCAAGAGACTTAGCGAACAGATAGTCCCCTGTATACATCGCAATACGATCTCCCCATTTCGCATTCACAGTCGCACTGCCGCGTCGTAAAAATGCAGCATCAATAACATCATCGTGAACAAGAGAAGCCATATGAATAAGTTCTAACGCAACAGCAACATGCTTAATCGCATCTAACTTATAATCTCCAAATTTCCCTGCAAGCAACACAAATACAGGACGAATTCGTTTCCCACCAGCTTCAATAAGCTGTAATGCTGCCTCTTCTACTAATGGCTGTTCAGAAGCGACTGTCTTTTTTAATTCTTTTTCTATCACATTAATATCCGATCGTAAAAAAGAGTACATAAGTTGTAACTTCATATTGTTCACCTTAACCTAAAACTTCTTTTTTCTATTTTGATTCTGGTTTAATACCTAAATGCATCGCTGCTACCCCAAAAGTAAATGGTTTCACTTGCACACGTTCAAGTCCAGCTTGCTCAAACATTTGAGCCAATTCTTTCATCCCTGGGAACGTACTAGCAGATTCTTGAAGCCATGAATACTCTTTATAACTTTTCGCAAACATCTTTCCAAATAACGGCATGATATATTTAAAGTATAAAATATACCCTTGTCGAAAACCAATCATTGTTGGTTGAGATGTTTCTAAACAGATTACTTTTCCACCTGGTTTTACTACACGCGTCATTTCTTTTAATACGTGCATATAATCCGGTACGTTACGTAAACCAAACCCAATCGTCACATAATCAAACGTATTATCTTCAAACGGAAGTTCCATTGCATTCCCATGTAGAAGTTCTACTTGTTTTAATTGTAACGCCTCTACCTTTTGCTTACCGACAGATAACATATTTTCACTGAAGTCTAAGCCAACAACCTTTCCTTGTTCACCTACGGCTCCAGCTAGCGCAATTGTCCAATCTGCGGTTCCACAGCATACATCAAGCGCTTGACTGCCTGGTTGTACATCCATAATTCGCATCGTTTCTTTACGCCACGCTTTATGTCTTTGAAAACTAATTACAGAATTCATCACATCGTATTTATCAGAAATCTTTTCAAATACGTCATGTACTCTTTCTTCTTTTGATTGTTGCATGCTCGTACCTTCTTCCAATGTAAAATTGCTTATGTCTTCTATTTATTCCTTAACACAGAATTTATTTCATTTATGTCTGTGTGATTTTCTAAAAAATTTTTTTCTTTCTTTCTCAATTCCTTCATCCAACCATTAATCACTACTTCTGCTTTATCCCCTAAAGCATCTTGCATAGCTTGAAAAACAGGCGAATGTTGCTTATCAGCATACAATTGAATTTCTTTTTGAAGGCGATTTCCACCTAATACGTATGTGATAAATGGCTTCCAATGTGATAACTGAAAATGATCACATGTTTTTTGAAGGAGCGCAGACTCAATCATTACTATGCTTTTCATTATGTCATCCGTCGTTTCATGCGCTTTTTGGTATAACATAATTTTGTGTTCATTTATCTCTTTAATTCCTTCAGCAAGTGCACGAATTAAAACAATATCACGATTCATAGACAATAAATAATAATATAGTCCACTATAGTAATCGCCTGCAAGTACTGTTAATTGACGACATTTATGGAATTCAATCTCTTCCTCGCCTGCTTTATTTGATACCCTTTCATGCGTATCAAGCGCAATTTGTACAAGCATAATTGTTACTACGTAATGCTCAATTTGTTCTATATGTAAGTTTGCACTCTTTAAAGCACCATATAACAATGCTATCTTTTCTTCATCAATAAATGGTTCTTCAATATAGTTTATAAAGTAAGGATGGCGTAATTTCTCCATCAATTTTTCTTTTATACCCGCATACCCTCCGTAGATGTCACACACAAAAAATCACCCTTGTTTTCTAATTCATAAAACTTATTATAACACATACACTCTATTTTCTATAACCAAAACTTGGCTACACCTACCATTCATGTAAGCAATCTTTCTAATCTCACTCTGTCTAGTTAAAACTATATCATTTATTTACTAAAAAAAAAAAGAAAAGCAGTTTCCCGCTTTTCTTTACTTCGTTTTAATAAACGATAAAATTTCACTGCGCGCTGCAGCATCATTTTCAAGCACACCACGCACTGCTGTCGTTACTGTTTTCGCACCTGGTTTTTTTACACCACGCATCGTCATACACATATGTTCTGCTTCTACTACTACCATTACACCATGAGGCTCTAGTACTTCCATAATAGAGTTCGCTACTGTTGATGTAATACGTTCTTGCAGTTGTGGGCGACGTGCAATTGTATCTACGGTACGAGCTAATTTACTTAACCCTGTCACCTTTCCACCTTGCGGAATATATGCAACGTGAGCAACTCCATAGAATGGAACTAAATGATGCTCACACATCGAATAAAATGGTATATCTTTTACTAGTACAAGCTCTTCGTGATCTTCTCCGAATACTTTATGCAAATGCTCTTTCGGATCTTCATGCATACCTGAGAACACTTCTGCGTACATTTTTGCAACACGCTTTGGTGTATCAAGTACTCCCTCACGATTTGGGTCATCCCCAATCGCCTCTAAAATAAGGCGTACTACATGTTCAATTTGTTCTAAATTAACTTTTGCCATCCGCTAGCCCTCCCGAAAACCTAAAAGTGATACGAACACATTCTAGCATATTTATGTTTTTAAAAGCAAAAAGAAGAGTTCCCAAAAAGGAAACTCTTCTTCCCTGTTAATATGTAAGGATTATTTAACCGCATCTTTTAACGCTTTACCAGGTTTGAATGCAGGTACTTTACTTGCAGCGATTTCAATCTCCTCACCTGTTTGTGGGTTACGACCTTTACGAGCCGCACGCTCACGAACTTCGAAGTTACCGAATCCGATCAGTTGTACTTTATCACCTTGTTTTAAAGCTTCTAAGATAGAATCAAAAACAGCGTCTACTGCTTTTGTTGCGTCCTTTTTAGAAAGGGAACTTGCTTCTGCAACAGCATTGATTAAATCTGTCTTGTTCATGCCATTCACCTCCTCCCAAAGATAAGACTGTATAATGATCATAAAATGAGTCTTACTTTCATTTGTAGGCAATTTTTGCAAATTCTATACTACAAAGATGTAGATAAATCATTATCAACGCCTATATTATACGATTCTCCTTTATAATTCAATATTTTTAAGGAAATTGTTACTCTGAAAATGTGAAAATCTGATGAAACTTGACAATTTACAACAATGTATTAGATAATGACTGTTTATTTTTCTATTTTATAATCAAAAAAAACAAAAAATCCCTCTACAATGAGAGGGATTTTTTCTTATAGTATAATCGCAATTAATCCGCCAGATCCTTCATTAATAATTCTTTCTAGCGTTTCTTTTAATTTATATCTAGCATTTTCTGGCATTAAAGATAATTTCGCCTGAATTCCTTCTCGAACAATCGAGCTAAGTGAACGTCCAAATATATCAGAATTCCAAATTGATAACGGGTCATCTTCAAAATCTTGCATTAAATAACGAACTAATTCTTCACTTTGCTTTTCAGTACCAATGATCGGCTCAAACGTTGACTCTACATCTACTTTAATCATATGAATAGATGGCGCTACCGCTTTTAACTTCACACCAAACCTTGAACCGTGACGAATAATTTCTGGCTCATCTAAGCTCATATCCGCTAATGCAGGCGCTGCTACACCATATCCTGTTTGCTTAACCATACGCAGTGCATCCGCCACTTGATCGTACTCTATTTTCGCATGAGATAAATCGAGCATAAGCTTTAATAAATGATCTTTCCCCCGAATTTCTACTCCTACTACTTCTTTTAAAATTTGATCATACAATTCATCTGGCGCATATAAATCAATCTCAGCCACACCTTGCCCCATATCAATGCCAGCTAGGCTCGCTCGATCAATAAATTCATATTGACTAAACTGCCAAACAACGCGATCCACATCACGAAGACGTTTTATATCCTTCACAGTTTCTTGAACTGCTTCTTGATAACTTTGACGCAACCAATGCCCTTCATTTAGCACCATTACCCAGCTCGGAAGGTTCACATTCACTTCTAATACAGGGAATTCAAATAGTGCTTCACGAAGTACATTATATACATCTGTTTCTCTTAAACTCTCCACACTCATTGCAATAACCGGGATATCATATTCTTCTGATAAACTTTGGCGTAATTGCTCTGTATCTGGATGATACGGCTGTACCGTATTAATTATCATAATGAAAGGTTTTCCTACTTCTTTCAACTCATTTACAACGCGTTCTTCTGCCTCTATATAATCTCTTCTTGGAATTTCACCAATTGTTCCATCTGTTGTAATTACAACACCAATTGTTGAATGTTCTTGAATTACTTTACGCGTGCCGATTTCTGCAGCTTCATGGAATGGAATAGGTTCTTCATACCAAGGGGTATTAATCATGCGTGGGCCATTCTCATCTTCATAGCCCTTCGCTCCAGGAACCGTATATCCAACACAATCTACTAATCGAATATTCACTTCAAGTCCTTCATCTACTTCGATAGAAACCGCTTGGTTTGGAACAAACTTCGGTTCCGTCGTCATAATTGTACGACCAGCAGCACTTTGAGGCAATTCATCCTGCGCTCTTTGACGGTCAGACTCATTCTCAATGTTTGGAATAACTACAAGTTCCATAAATTTTTTAATGAATGTTGATTTCCCTGTTCGAACAGCTCCTACAACTCCAAAATAAATATCACCGCCTGTTCGTTCTGCAATATCTTTAAAAATATCTACCTTTTCCAAGTGATTCCCTCCCTCAAAATTTTTGGGAATAATTCCGCGTTTATAGTCAACTAATACCTTCTCTAACGTTGCCTATAATATCTGATATAATATAATGGTATTCTAGAAGTTCGGACAATATATCATATAATTTTGTCCAATTTCATATGACTATTAAAAAATATCTTTTGTTTGCATCGTAAGTTGTATAACATAAAAAACCTTTCTTCTAGAACTTATTCACTAAAAGAAAGGTTCATGACTTATCATTTTAAAAAAATTGGTTCTCCGTCCTTTACTGTGTACGGTAAAGAATAAGCTGGTACAAACGGGGAACCTTTCGAAAGCATATTTCGAATATCTTCTCCCTCCGTAAACTGCCCTTCATTTCTTTTCAAAGCGTCATATAAGTCGATTCTATAATCAACAAAAACTTCTCCTTTTTCATTAATTACAAAAGGAAGTCCTTTACCAGAATATGGGCTTGTCACTTGTGGCACATCTTTATATCCTAGTTTTTTGAAATCCAATTCATATACACCATCTGAAATTACTTTTTTAAAAGGTGGATATTGATGTTCATCACGATACATCCTAAGCTTTAAAGATAGTTCCTGAATTTGTTCAGCCATCCTAACATCAATTAACTTTACTGTTGGATTTGTTTCAACGTCTATTAGTACGTATTGATATACTCCTCCACTTTCATACGCATTCCCTGGCGCTTCTTGTATGTAACGCGGGGCAATCTGTTGAAAATCGATCGGATACTTTTGATAAATAGGTGTACTCATATCCCTCGTCTTAATTGGCAATATCCCATCATTTTGCTCCTTAAATGTCACAACAGCTTTTTGAACAACCTGTAGCTGATCTTCATAAGGAACCGCATTTTGCTTCATATTTTCTTTCGGATACAGACACCCCGTTAAAAGGCTCATACAACAAAATATTAAAATAATATGTAATTTTTTCACTAGCATCACCTTTTCATACTAATCTAATTTGCTCTGTATGTAGTATTTTCGAGACCATTCCATTTACTGCTGTACAGGTCCACTAAATACAACAAGAAAAATAACAATTCCTGACACAATCATAAGGGTGTACGCTACTAACGCTGTAATCCCTTTCAAAAATTTATTCTTTATTTTATGTCTACTTAATAAAATAAAACTTACTGCAAAAAACATAAATCCAATTGCCCCTAAAGCTAACCACATTTTCATAAGCCCTTCTGACATATACACACCCCTTTTTATTAATCTATTTTTATACTATTTTAACAAATTAAAATCTTTAAACAAATACAAAAAGAACATTTTACTACAAATTGCGAATATGTAACTTTAATCAATAGGTTTTCCAGCATTTCTCACCAATCTAGACAAAAATAAAACCGAAGCGATTGTATCTCTCGCTTCGGTTGACCAAATATGCCCAAAAACAGCTCTATTCCCATTCTTTCATGGCTATCATATGCAATCTACAAACTCTTTGTTTCTCATAATTTATTTTTTAAACATTTTGCTTAACGAGCCAAAATCTGTTGGCATATTATTATTAATAATCGCTTTTACAATTTGATCCTCTTGCTCTTTCGGCACTTCACGTCCCGCCATAAGAGCCACTTGATGAATTAATTGACGAAGTACAGTTTCATCACGTAAATTCGCATTTTGCACGGATGATGCTAATTTAAAAATATCCTCTTTATTTACTTTCGCTTCCTTCTCAATATTATTAAAAATGTTATTATCCATTCTTTTCACCCTCTCCTCAAGTTACTCTTCATCCTATGCAAAAATGAAAAAATGGTGAAAAGACCCAAAAAATAAAAAAAGCGACAGAAGTACAAATGTACTTCTGTCGCTTTTCTTTACAGTAAATCAGGTATAGCTTCCACTTCATGTTTTCGAACACGTCCCATCAATGAGCCTACCGCATCTTTTACGTTATTTCCATTGAACAGCACGTCATATAAAGCAGCTGTAATCGGCATTTCAACTTCCATTTTCTCTGCCAATTCATGAGCAGCTTTCGTTGTTCTTACACCTTCCACAACCATACCCATGCTTTCTAACACTTCTTCTAAAGAGTGTCCTTTTCCAAGCATATTTCCAGCGCGCCAATTTCGGCTATGAACACTTGTACACGTTACAATTAAGTCTCCCATACCAGTTAGACCAGCAAACGTTAACGGATTCCCGCCCATTTTTCTTCCTAAACGAGCAATCTCTGTTAAACCACGTGTCATCAATGCCGCCTTTGCATTATCACCTAATCCAAGACCATCAGTTATACCAGCAGCTAATGCGATAATATTTTTTAACGCACCACCAAGTTCAACTCCAACGATATCTGGATTTGTGTATACACGGAAATAACTATTCATAAATAAATCTTGTACTTCCTCAGCCGCTTCCATACGCTTTGCTGCAGACGTAACTGTTGTCGCTTGTCGTAAACCGACTTCTTCAGCATGACTCGGTCCAGACAGTACAACAACATCTTTAATCAAGTGCTCTGGTATTTCTTCCTCAATCACTTCCGAAATACGTTTTGACGTACCAGGTTCAATTCCTTTGCTCGCATGAATCCAAGTAATTGGTTCAGTAACAATTTCTTTCATCTCTTGTAATACATCTCTGTACGCTTTCGTTGGTACTACTAACAGTACTGTATTTACATCTACTAATGCTTCTTCTAAAGAAGAGTAGGCTACGATTGTGCTTGGCAATGTAATGCCTGGGAGATATCGACTATTCTCATGTTTCGTATTAATTTCATCCATAAGTTCTGGGCGATTTCCCCAAATACGTACATCATGTCCATTGTCAGCTAATACCATCGCTAACGCTGTTCCCCAGCTACCTGCTCCTACTACTGTGATTTTTGTCATAAAATCACATCCTCTCCATTAGTCTCTTGCTCTAGCGATAATGTGAATCGGCGTTCCTACGAAGCCAAATGATTCACGTAAGCGATTCTTCAAGAAACGCTCATATGAGAAGTGCAATAATTCTGGATCGTTTACAAACACAACAAATGTCGGTGGTTTTACCGCAACTTGTGTTGCATAGAAAATTTTCAGACGGCTACCATTATGAGTTGGCGTCGGATTCATCGCTACCGCATCCATAATTACATCGTTTAATACGTTCGTTTGAATACGGATACTATGACTTTCATTTACCTCATCGATAACCGGTATTAATGTTTGTGTACGTTTTCTTGTTTTTGCAGATAAGAAAACAATTGGTGCGTATTCTAAGAATTGGAAATGAGCACGGATATTTTCTTCAAATGCTTTCATTGTTTTTTCGTCTTTTTTCACTGCATCCCATTTATTTACAACGATAACAACAGCTCGCCCTGAATCATGAGCATATCCAGCGATTTTTTTATCTTGCTCAATAATTCCTTCTTCACCATCTAAAACGACTAAAACAACGTCAGAACGTTCAATCGCTCTTAGCGCACGAAGTACACTATATTTTTCTGTACTTTCATACACTTTTCCTTTTTTACGCATACCAGCTGTATCAATAATTACATAATCTTTTCCATCTTTACTATATGGTGTATCGACAGCATCACGAGTTGTTCCTGCTACATTACTAACAATTACACGCTCTTGACCAAGAAGAGCATTTACAAGTGATGATTTTCCTACGTTTGGACGTCCAATTAAAGAGAAACGAATTGTGTCTTCATCATATCCGTCTTCTTCAATCTTTGGAAAATGTTGTGCAGCTTCGTCTAGTAAGTCACCTAACCCTAATCCGTGTGTACCTGAAATTGGGAATGGTTCGCCAAATCCTAATGCATAAAAGTCATAAATGTCACTGCGCATTTCCGGATTGTCCACTTTATTTACTGCAAGTACAACCGGTTTATTTGAACGATATAAAATTTTTGCAACTTCTTCATCAGCTGCTGTTACACCGTCACGACCGTTTGTCATAAAAATGATAACATCCGCTTCATCAATTGCTACTTCAGCTTGTTGACGAATTTGTGTCAAAAACGGCTCGTCTCCAATATCAATTCCGCCCGTATCAATAATGTTAAATTCATGATTTAACCATTCTCCAGCGCTATAAATACGATCGCGCGTTACACCTGGAATATCTTCTACGATTGAAACTCTTTCTCCAACAATTCTATTGAAAATAGTAGATTTCCCTACGTTCGGGCGACCTACTATCGCTATTACTGGTTTCGGCATATACTTTCATCCTTTCAACTTGCTTCTGTTTATTATGTAAAAAACCCTTCTTTGTGCAAGAAGGGATTTGCATTCCAGAATATTTCTCAACGTATCAAAACACCTCACATTATAACACACGTTGCTAATGTTTCACAATAATATATACATTCTCTTGTAAGCGATGTGCAATACCATCTAAAATTGCCTCTAAATTATTTGCAACAAATTCTAGTTCCTCTGTCGATTCGCAAACGAATAAAGGAGCACCACCTGCAAATTTTTCTGGAGTCGTTGTTATAACTGCCAGAATAACACTTTCTAACATCATCTCTTATCTCCCCTTCCTTTCGGGGCTTCCGATGACATATGGACAGCACTTTCTAACGTTGGTACATTTCCTATGACACCTATCGCTTTCTCTGCATCTTGATCTTGCGGCAGGACAAAAATCCCAACCCTGCCATCCTCTAAATCACGCTTTGCTAACGGTACAAGCGCTGGTGTACCAGAATCTCTATAAATCCCTAACGCTACTGAAACATCGTGTAAAATAGCTTGTCGTTGCCCTAAATTTGAGATTGTAACCATCGCATCAATTGATTTCGGCTTTAAAATAAAACCCATACCATATTTCATAATTTCTTCTTGTCTTGCTGGCAATCCAATATTCATAATGTAAATATTGTCAATATAAAGCCCTGCTCCTTCAAAACGAAGCGGAACGTGCTCAATTTCAACAAGATCATGTAGCCTTTTACCAGACATTAATTTTTTCGCAATAAAAAATGCGATTATAGCCATAATTACTCCTGCAATCCATGAACGGAATCCTATATACGCAAACGTCGTTGCAAACGACGTTAACATTGCCAAATAGTTGCGACTTTCAAAAACCAATGCAATTCCTTCAATGTATGTATTTCCACGCGGTACGAGCTCATACCCATCTAATTGTTGAAGCGTATTTCTTTCCATATTACGTACATCACGAAATTGTGTCGCTGCTAATGTAAGAAATGTAATGGCAGAAAAATCTTTTTTCAAAATAGACGGGATTGCAATCGCTCCTAAAGCAGCTGCAATTAACCCCATTGCAATATGAATAATTTTCCCATGTAGCCTCGTCGGATATTGCCGTGTATCCGTCCGAAGCATTAGCACCCTTGTAACTGTCCCCGCTATTACGCCGCATAAAATGGCTGGTGTATATTCAGTCATGTATTACCCTCGCCTTTCTTTTACGTGTTTTTCTCTTAAACCGTTCCATGTATACTGATGCTTTTGCAATCCAAAACAATATTGCCATGAATAATGTAGAAATGGCGACGATATCAAAAAATGCTAAACTACCGTAATCATATGGAAAATTCAATTTCCTAAAAATAAATGTCACTAGCAGCTCTCCTTGTAACATCCCTACATATAGAGAACATAATCGTAATATGCGATCTCCATGCAATAACACCGATGCATACACAAGACCGCTACTTAGCAGAAACACTCTATCCACCACAATCCAAATCGGATCATATATTTCTAACAGATGAAAACTTGTATATAACATTGCAATAATAAGCGCCGAAAGTAAGCTATATAATTTTTTCCAGACAGAATATAGCGTGATCCCTATAAAAGAAATAATACAAAGTAAAAGAGCATTTACTGATACCACGAATGAGGCGATCGTTACATGTAACGGAGAGCAAATTATAAAAATCAGTATACAAGCGCCTAACTTCCACCGAATAAGGTCCTTTTTCATAAAAAAGGTTACAATGATCCACCCTATCCAAGCTACAAAATAAAAAGTACTTCCATCCATCAACTTCACCTCCTATGTTTTCCATTATGGGAACTTTTTATGAAAGTTAATCCACTTTATTTACGCATAGTTTTTTCTTATAACAGCAACACTTTTAACAAGGAGGTGTTATTCATTATGGGTAAAGATCGCCAAGAACGAAAACTACGAGAATCACGCCGCGTTGAATCCGATCGTGATCAATCACTACAATATCCAGGTGCAACTGGACTTGATACACCAGAACAGGCTCGAAAACAAAACCAGCACTAATTAATGCAAAAAGACGGTTTCGATATTGTACGAAACCGTCTTTTACATAATCAGTTTAATGTTTTCTATTTATATTGAAATAATATTTCACACACTATATCCTCCCATTACTTCTTTTTATCTTCACCTATTCCTATTAAAAATTAAGTTCTCTCCAGTAATTCGACAACACACCATCTACATTTTTCAACCCTTTTTCAATTGCAATTTTTACGAAATGATATTTTTATATAATACTAATTCCTTTCTCCACTTTATATTACGAAAAAGAATAGAACAAAAAAAATCAACCGAACGGTTGATTTTTTATCTCCTACTATAATGCGCAGTATCAATACCACGCTGCATTAACCAATGATACGTTTCACCCTTTACAACAAGAGGTACAGATTGCAACTCTTCTATCGTTTTCGCACCAAGAGCTGTCATTATAAATTTCAAATCTGTATGTAGGAGCTCAATTTCATCCACTAACTTCTCGATACCATCTTGCATTAAAATACGTAAAAAGTAACCAGCAAACGCAGTTGTATTCGCCCCTAATGCGATCGCTTTCGCTACGTCAAGCGCTGTTTGTATGCCCCCAGATGCAATAAAAGAGAGGTTATTATTTGTAGGGGTTGCTTCAATAATCGAGGTTGCTGTTTGTATGCCCCAGTTATTAAAATAAGAAAGCATTCGCTGTCTTCTTTCATTTTCAACAGCAGCAAAATTCGTACCACCTTGCCCACCAATATCAATTGCTGTTACACCTACGTTCGCTAACTGCTGCACTGTTTCCTTACTCATCCCAAATCCAACTTCTTTTACAATGATAGGAACTTTACTATTTAAAACAATTTTCTCAATGCGCTGAAGTACTCCAGTAAAATCACGGTCTCCTTCTGGCATCGTTAACTCTTGTATGACGTTTAAATGAATTTGCAATGCATTCGCTTCAATCATATCAACGGCACGCTCTGCCTGTTCGATAGTTGCCTCACTACCTAAATTAGCAAAGAAAATACCATTTGGATTTACCTTTCTGATCACCTTATAAGAAGCAGCTTCACTTTCATCTTTTAACGCCGCCATTTGCGAACCTACAGCCATAGCAAGGTTATGATGTTTCGCTACATATGCTAATTGCTCATTAATATGTAACGTTTTCTCTCCTCCACCACCAGTCATCGCATTGATAAAAATCGGCGAACTTAGTGAAAGTTCGCCGATTTTTGTTTCACATGTTATTGTGTCATAATTTGAATTTGGCAAGCTTTGATGCACAAAATCAATATCATGAAAGCCATGCGTACGAGACTGACCAGTAGAAAGAGCGTATTCAATATGATCTAATTTACGTTTTGCCCTTACCACTTGTACCCCTCATTATTTCTTTAATTTTTTCAGTTGTTCACCAATAATATCACTTAATTGGAAAGTAGCAGAATCAGCATTTGGCTCATACTGACTATAATCTTCAGTTACATTATTTTCCTCAAGCGCTTCTTTTATACTTAAAGAAATACGTTTCTCTGCTACGTGAACTTCAAGTACTTTCACTTTTACTTCTTGTCCCATTTCCAATACTTCATTCGGATTTTTCACGTGACGATTTGCAATTTGAGATACGTGTACAAGTCCTTCAACGCCCGGTAAAATCTCAACGAATGCACCAAATGTAACAAGGCGTTTTACTACTCCCTCACGAATATCTCCAGCTTTTATTTCGCCAGCAACGTTTTCCCAAGGTCCTGGTTGAGCTGCTTTAATTGATAAAGAAATACGTTGTGTATCAGCATCAACAGATAATACCTTTACCTTAACCTTTTGACCTTGCTCTAACACTTCAGAAGGTTGCTCTACACGTTCGTGTGAAATTTGTGAAATGTGAACTAAACCGTCCACTCCACCAACATTAACGAATGCGCCAAAGTCAGTTAATCGTTGTACTGTTCCTTCAACAACGTCCCCTTCTTTTAATGAAGAAATTGCTTCTTTTTTCTTAGAATCTAGTTCTAATTCTACTACCGCTTTATGCGAAAGGATTACACGATTTTTTTCACGGTCTAATTCAACAATTTTCACAGCTAATGTTTTACCTTTATAGTCAGTAAAGTCTTCTACATAATGTACTTCTACAAGTGAAGCTGGAATAAAACCGCGAACACCAAGGTCCACAACTAATCCGCCATTCACAATATCTTTTACAGTAACATCAAATACATGACCAGAAGTAAATTTCTCTTGTAGTTCTACCCATGCTTTTTCTGCATCAACAGCACGTTTAGATAAGACAAGATCATCTTCTTCTAATTTAATAATTTTCAACTCTAGTGTTTGATCTAATTCTACAACATCGCTTGCTTTTTCAATATGAACGTTAGCTAATTCACTAATTGGAATTACGCCATCTGTTTTGTATCCAACATTTACAAGCACTTGTTTCTCTTCAACCTTCGTTACAGAACCTGTAACAACGTCACCAACTTGTAATTCTTTTGAATCCATAACTTCTTCATTCATTTTCTCTACCATGGAAATACCTCCCTACAGAATTGACAAAGCATTTTTTATGTATATACGAAATGAAAACAAAGTTTTCATTTGCATGTTTAAGAATTTCTCATCACATACTCTTTTTCAATAACATTCACAAGAAAATATATTAAACCTATATAAATAGTATACAGCAAAACCAGCTTGAAAAAAGTATGTTTTGAAATATAATAGCGAATATATTCTGACAGTTTTATTCCTCTTTAACTAACTTCTTACAAATCAGCTCATTTGTCAAGGAAAGAGACTCACAATTCACGTATCCTTTACATTTCTATTTAAACAAAAAAAGAAAGAGGATTATCCCCTTTCTTTATTTCGCAAACACTCCAGAAACAATGCTCATAATTTTTTGGACAACTTCTTCAATTGATAAAGAAGTCGTATCTAATTCCAATGCATCATCAGCCTTTTTTAGTGGAGAAACTTCGCGTTCTGAATCTAATTTATCACGCTGAGCAATTTCTTCTTTTAGCTGCTCTAAATTAGAATCGAAACCTTTATTTAAATTTTCTAAATGCCTTCTTTCCGCTCTTTCTTCAACAGAAGCAAGCATAAAGATTTTCACTTCAGCATCCGGTAATACATGTGTACCAATATCACGGCCGTCCATTACAACGCCGCCTTTTTTCGCTAACTCTTGCTGACGACGTACCATTTCTTCACGAACAAGGCGATGTTTCGCTACAATAGATACTCGATTCGTCACATCAGGTGTACGAATTACTTCAGAAACATCTTGTCCATTTAAAAATACAAGCTGTGTATTTTCTCCTTGCTGAAACTCAATATTTACATTCTTTACAACTTCCATTAACTGCTCTTCATTTTCAATGTCTACTTTTTGTTGAAGGGCTGCATATGTAAGCGTACGGTACATTGCGCCTGTATCAATATAAACATAAGAAAGTTCCTTCGCAACAACTTTTGCCACTGTACTTTTCCCTGCAGCTGCTGGACCATCTATAGCAATTGAAATTCGTTTATCCATTGTAACACCTCATTTTTTCACTTATAAAACAAAACGAAAAGCAGGTGTTCACCCTGCTTCTTCTCATTTGCTTCGCGTCATTAAATCCTCAATTATTGTAGCATAATCCTTCATAGAAGAAAATGAAAACTACCGATTCACCTGCAAGATTTCCACTTTGTTTTTTACCATAACACCCTCATAATAAACAATTTTAGATAAATATTTCACTGATGACTTATGTATAAATAACAATTGTACAACAGAAAGACAAATGAATTGTATTATTAATATACGAATAAAAATTCTCTCCATCTTTTTCACCGTAATTTCTCCCTCCTATACTATATTTGCACATTTCGTTTCGTAATTTTATACATCGTACATATAGCAGTTAATTTTATTGTCATTTTCGAGGCATACTTTTATACATTTCCATTGTCGAATTTACTCAAAACATGTTATGTTCTAAATGTATTTTTTTACTTGAAAGGGGTATAAGCATTGAAAAGAATCCTAGTTTTACACACAGGTGGAACAATTGCAATGGAGGAAGATAAAGAAACTGGGGTCGTACAACCAGGTAAAAAAAATCCTCTTTTAAAATTCATTCCTGATTTAGAAGGCGATGTTGATTTAATCGTTGAAGATGTGTTCCATCTACCATCTCCTCATATGACACCGAGCGAAATGTTACAATTACAAGTCATCATTGATGAAAGAGTAAAACAAGACAACATTCATGGCGTAGTTATTACGCATGGTACGGATACATTAGAAGAAACAGCTTATTTCTTAGATTTAACAGTACAAGCAACTATTCCAATCGTAGTGACAGGTGCAATGCGCTCTAGCAATGAGTTAGGTGCTGATGGTCTATATAACTTCTTATCAGCTGTAAAAGTTGCTAGTTGTGATGAAGCTGCAGAAAAAGGTGTTTTAGTCGTATTAAACGACGAAATTCATTGCGCTACAAATGTAACGAAAACACATACAAGTAATGTCGCAACATTCCAAAGTCCACAATACGGACCAATTGGAATGGTAACAAAACGCGGCGTTGTCTTCCATCACGCTTTAGTACATCGCGAATCATATACGATAAATAAAGTGTCTAAAAATGTAGTTGTTCTAAAAGCATATGCTGGCATG
Organism: Bacillus cereus group sp. MG1; assembly: GCF_040460035.1. Classification (NCBI taxonomy): domain Bacteria; kingdom Bacillati; phylum Bacillota; class Bacilli; order Caryophanales; family Bacillaceae; genus Bacillus; species Bacillus cereus group sp. MG1. The sequence continues at coordinate 997,769 of NZ_JARVGY010000001.1, forward strand.
GATGATACATTATTAGCAGCAATCGAAAATCTTCCTGTAGACGGCATTGTTATCGAAGCTCTTGGACAAGGTAATCTCCCTCCAAGAACACTACCTAGCCTAGAAAGATTATTAAATAAAGGTATTCCTGTCGTATTGGTTTCTCGCTGTTTCAACGGTATCGTTCAAGACGTATATTCGTATGAAGGTGGCGGTAAACACTTAAAAGATATGGGCATTGTATTCACATACGGCTTAAATGCACAAAAAGCACGCATTAAATTACTTGTTGCATTAGAGAATACAAATTCTCATGAATCCATTCAAAATATGTTTATGCACGAATAAAAAGGAGCTGTCGAGATTTTCCCGACAGCTCCTTTTTATTTTTCTCTTGATGCAATGGTTTGCGCAATCGCATCTCCATGAAATCTACCGTTCTCGATAAATATTTCATTTGCATTATTTCCAGCAGCAATGACACCTGCAATGAAAATATTTTCAGCATTCGTTTCCATTCTATCCTCTGTATAAATTGGACGTCCTGTTTCTTCATCAATCTGAACACCCATCTTCGTTAAGAAGCTATGATCAGGATGATAACCAGTCATCGCAAATACAAAATCGTTTTTGATTGTAAAAGCTTCACCATCAACTGTAAACGTTAATGTATGCTCAGTAATCTCTTTCACATGAGCTCCAAAATGCATTTGAATTGTACCGTTTCGTACTAACGCCTCAAATTCCGGCAAAATCCAAGGCTTTATGCTTGGTGAATACTCACTTCCACGATACAGTACCGTTACACGTGCACCAGATTTAACAAGTTCTAACGCGGCATCTACACTCGAGTTTTTCCCACCTATAACTACTACATCTCGATCAAAATAAGGATGCCCTTCTTTAAAATAGTGAGCTACTTTCTTCAATTCCTCACCTGGAACATTCATATAATTTGGATTATCATAATATCCAGTTGCTACAACAATATATTTCCCTATATACATTTCCTTACTTCCATCACGCTTTGTCGTCTCAACCTGAAAAACTTCTCCATCTTTTTGAACTTTCTCTACTCGCTCAAAAGCATTTACACGTACAGATTTACGTTTTACTACTTCACGATAATACGCAAGCGCTTGATTTCGAAATGGCTTACGATTTTCTGTAATAAAAGCTACATCACCAATTTCTAATTTTTCACTAGAAGAGAAAAATGTTTGATGAGTTGGATAATTATAAATGGCATTTACAATGTTTCCTTTTTCAATTACTAACGGATTTATCCCTACCTTTTGCAACGAAATTGCAGCCGCTAATCCGCACGGACCGCCTCCGATTATAATAACTGTTTCTTTCTGCATACTCGTCCACTCCTAGTCTTCTACCAATGCACTATTTATAAAAACAAGAAAAAACCTACTTACAGCAGTAGGCACCTATCTTTATTGTATTCATTTTTCATATATTTGTCATCTAAACGAAACGTACATCCGATAGACATCTGCTAAAAACTGCTGAAATTTAATACCTTGTTTCCCTAATACATTCTCAGGATCAATCTTTCTAGCTGGATCAAGCGTTTTATGTGACACGATATCTTTTTTCGGATTTAAGCCAAAGTTTTGGCATAAATACGCATGATACCATGTAAAACGATTATACGCTTCCCAAAAGTTAACATCACCACCATAACAAAGTTCCACTCCAATGGCCGCCTTATTCGCGTCATAGCCATATAAGTCATTATCCGTCGGCACACCATATCGAACATGATACGCAACTTCATTTATAGGAATAATCTCCAATATTGTTTTATCATCTATAAATGTATGTGCCGAAGCTTTCGGTTGTAATTCATTAAAGTAATCTCGATTGCCTATCGCATTGCTTCCAGGATTCCCCGTATCATGGCTTACGATAAATCTCACTTTAGTCAGAGGAATCCCCGGTCGTGAACTTCCATATCCAATATAATTGCGCTCTATAGGAAACATCGCCATTGCTACCAACTCCCGCTCTAGAAGATTACCTTACTTCCTTATATATGTATTCGGTAGCAATGTCCTTATCGCATATTTCTTACGCGAAGAGAAAATCGAAAATATTTGAAGTGAACACCATAAACAACAAGATACTTACAGCCACTCCATAAAAACCGTAAAACCAAACACAATCTTCTTTCGTATCTAAACCGAAAAATTTATTTACCGATTGTAATAATGTGCCACGCTTGCTTTGTTTGTTTCGTAATACTTCCACTCGCTCTACAACATCTGCTGGCATCATAAATCTTTGGTCTACTGTCATTTTCATCATTTATCTCTCCTTAAAATCATTTCCGTTTTGTTTATCTAAGGAGAGTATAGCACGTTTGTTCGCATAGAACAAGCGTTCTTTTTTATTTTTATTTTATTTTTCAGCAAGCCAAGTAAAAACTGAGATTACAACGGCAATAATCGGCCCTACTACAACCACACCAAATATCAGAAACAGTAGCCCTTCCCCGAACATCCGAACGGTACTTATTTTGCGAGCTTTCATCGTTCTTGCGAGTTCTCCCTCTAACCTATTAACCTTTTCTTCTAATTGTTCTACTCGTTCCAACATTTCATTCTCCATATACAACACCTCATTTAATACTTCAACAAAAAAACGTGATTCCCTCGAAAGGAAATCACGTTTTCTCAAGATATAATATTTTATACCCAACCTCTGAAGCGGCTTGCTTCAGCCATTTTACGAACACCAACCATGTACGCCGCTAAGCGCATGTTCACTTTACGAACTTGTGCTGTTTCATAAATAGAATCAAATGATCTTACCATTACTTTTTCTAAACGTTGTTCTACTTCTTCTTCAGTCCAGTAGTAACCTTGGTTATTTTGTACCCACTCAAAGTAAGATACTGTTACACCACCAGCACTTGCTAACACGTCTGGAACAAGTAAAATTCCGCGATCTGTTAAAATTTTAGTCGCTTCTAATGTTGTTGGACCATTTGCTGCTTCAACAACGATTTTCGCTTTAATATCATTAGCATTTTCTTCTGTAATTTGGTTCTCAATTGCAGCTGGAACTAAAATATCGCAATCAAGTTCTAACAATTCTTTGTTTGAAATTGTATTGTTAAATAACTTTGTTACTGTACCGAAGCTATCACGACGGTCTAATAAATAATCAATATCTAATCCATTTGGATCATGTAACGCGCCGTAAGCATCTGAGATTGCAATAACTTTCGCACCTGCATCATGCATAAATTTAGCTAAGAAGCTACCAGCATTACCGAATCCTTGAACAACAACGCGTGCACCCTTAATATCAATGCCACGTTTTTTCGCAGCTTCGCGAATACAAATTGTTACACCTTTCGCTGTTGCTGTTTCACGTCCATGTGATCCACCTAATACAAGCGGTTTACCTGTAATAAATCCTGGTGAATTAAATTCATCAATACGGCTATACTCATCCATCATCCATGCCATAATTTGAGAGTTTGTGAATACATCTGGAGCTGGAATATCTTTCGTCGGTCCTACGATTTGGCTAATTGCTCGTACATAACCGCGACTTAATCTTTCTAACTCACGGAATGACATTTCACGTGGATCACAAATAATTCCACCCTTACCTCCACCATATGGTAAATCAACAATACCACATTTTAAACTCATCCAGATTGAAAGTGCTTTCACTTCATTTTCTGTTACATTCGGATGGAAGCGAATTCCACCTTTCGTTGGACCAACAGCATCATTATGTTGTGCACGATATCCTGTAAATATTTTAACAGTCCCGTCATCCATACGAACTGGTATTTTCACTGTCATCATACGAATTGGTTCTTTTAATAATTCATATACTTCGTTTGGATAACCCAATTTTTCTAACGCTTCACTAATAACAATTTGTGTTGAATTCAATAGTTCAAAATGTTGTTCCCTTTGTTGTTGTGTTTTTGTTTGAGTTCCCTTTTCGGCTACCATAGTAAGTAAACCCCCTGTAATTTCACTTGTTTAGTAAACCTTCATTGCCTAGTATACACCCTTAAATTTGGAATGCAATAGAAAACGCTAACAAATATATACAAACTATTTTCTGTTGCAAGCGTTTTCACTATTATTATAGTCCTTTTATTACTTTTAGAAAAGTAAAATACTTAAATATTTAAATATTTTTTATTTTCATCAACCACACTCCCATAAAACTGCATATTTTATTTTCAAAAAGTATGTTCGAGTATTTACAATCATCCCTTCCCTTCTCCAAATAAAAACAAAACCTCAGCTATGTTGTATTAGCTGAGGTTTTGTTTTTTCACGAAGTAATTGTGTATTTGCTCTATCGCGTTAACATCCATTAATTCTTTACCGTACTCCATGATGCGATAAATGGTTGCTGTAGACGGATTACCGTATTCCGCTAAAATAGCTATAAAATCCGCCTTTAACAATTGAATTTGTTCCTCTTCTTCCACCCAAAGATAGAAGCGCTCATCCCACGCATATAGCTTTCCGCCAGTTACACCAAGGTTATATAAGCGATTCGACAGGTTAATTACGTCATCTAGCGTAGCAAACTCATATAATATATGCTCACTTTCATCTAGAGTCACTTGCATTTCAATAAACTCGTCACGGAACTCATCATCTGTATCCATTTCTTGATTTTCTTTCGTTACAATTACAACCATCCCTTGTGCTTGTAGAGAAAACACTTCAACTGCAATCGGACCATCTGCTTCAAACCCTAATTCCTTATTTGCTTCTTGCATCATATCACGAAATAATTGCTGTACTTTCGGTGCATTTCTCCATAAATCTTCTTTCGTTAATCCTCGTTCAGATAAATCATCAAATGTTAGAAAAATTTTTATCTTATTGTAATTTAATCGTTCCAGCCTCATCTCATACCCTCCCTACGTAACCAATGCATCTAATTTTTATTATATGAAATAGAAAATAGATGGTTCTTTTCGAACAACTATTCCGACATTTTTAACCATCCATCCCATTCTTCTTTCGTATCACCAATTAAGATTGTTTCAATGTCCAACTGGTTTAGAACGCCTAGCTTTCCGATAAATCCAACTAAAAGAGATTCCCTTTTTTCTTGTAATAAATTTATAAAGTTCATCGTCTTTTTCATTTCTTGTTCGTCAGCAAAAGATACAAATACATATTTCGGCTGTATTTCCTCTACCGCTGATAACATACCATCTTCAGCTAAGCTTGTCCTAATATATATCGCCTCATATCCTTTTAAGCGTAAATAAGTTGAAAAAATAAATCCTTTCAATGCATCCTTTTCTAACACAATAACTTTGTGTAAAGAGGAAAACATTGAGGCATTGTGATACACCATCCCTAGACGCGTTTGTAAAAATGATAGTGCATATTGAAATTGCACCATTGAAATCTCATTATTATTTTTTGACGTTAATAATTTGTCTGTCACTCGAAGAACAATACTGGCAACAACCTTCTCTGTTGAATATATACTAAAAGCTTCGTTTAATAATGCAGCAATTGTAATTTCATCAAATTTTAACAAAGCTTGTAGCAAATCGTCCACTAAAACAACTTCTTTATCGAAATGTATCTCTTTTTGAACTGTACTCTGCAAACGATTCTCTTCTAATAATCGAACTGCTTGTCCAATCATCATACCGGAAGAAACTTTTTCCATTAACCATTTTAAAATTTGAATATGCTCTTCTGCATATAAACGATGCCCAGCTTGATTCCGCTTTGGGGCAATAATTTGATATCGTCTTTCCCATGCACGAAGCGTACTCGGCTGAACTCCAATTATATTCGAAACGGCTTTTATATTGTATTTCCCATTAAGAGTTGGCATCATTTCCCTCCGCACAATGTAATGATGTGTGTTTGAGCAGGTGCTCGGAAACGAAGTGGTATCAATGTTGTTCCATACCCATTACTAACAAAGAGAATCGTATTTAAATGGTTATATACGCCACCTTTTAAATATTTTTTAGATGGGAATAATCGGATTTGCCCTCCATGCGTATGTCCACTTAAGACAAGTGAAATCTGTTCATTTCCAGACATTTTTTTTATTATATCAGGGTTGTGACTAACTAGGATACGAAAACCATCTTCTTTACAATCCGCCAATGCCAAATCTAGACGATCACGGTGCAATCCAACATCATCTATACCGAGCAAACAAATTTTCTCGCCTAATTCAGACTCAAATACCACTCTTGTATTATCTAAAACTTTTACGTTATTTTCTAATAATAACGCATCTAATTCATGATATTCTATCTCATAATCATTGTTTCCCCACACAAAATATACAGGAGCTATCTCTCTTAACTTTTGAATATTCGCAGAGATTTTTGATAAAGAGACACCTTTCTCTGCTAAATCTCCTCCGATAATTACGAGATCTACTTTTCCTTTTACTTGTTCAATTAACAAATTCGAAATGACTCTTCTATGAATATCAGAAATAAAAAACACATTTACTTTTTGAAAACTTTTCGGAAATTCTTTAAATACTAAAGTATGTTCCAACACCGTATTACGCATCGCTTCTTTATACATCACAAGAAGCAATAAAATCCCCATGCCTATGAGAGTACTGAATAATATAATCCATATCATATTTTTGACTCCCCTCCTCATAAAGATAATCCTAGGCTTTTATAACAAACGGTGATCGCTTAACTCACTAGCTTTCTTGCTTTGTGGACTTATCTTTTATCGGAATTTTTAATTCTTGACCTGCACTCACTTCATCTTCTTGCAAGTTATTATACTTTTTAATTACTTCAATTCCATTTCCATCTGAAAAATATTGCTTCGCTATACTTTCTAAAGTTTCTCCCTCTTTCACAGTATGCGTTATTACTTTTTCAGAATGTTTCTGCGACTCAGATTTAGCTGAATCAAAGAAGATTACTTCAAACGCACTTTTTCCGGCATTATTACTATCACCCTTCACCTGAATATATTTATCCGTGTACCACAAAATACTAATCGGCAGCAGAATGAATAGAAATGTTAAAACCCGGACGAAAATGTGATTTATTTTAAACTTTTGTTTTTTTTCTTTATTTCTATGAATTTCACTACGCGGCGGTAAACTTTCTTTTTCTTCCACTCGCTCAACTTCTAATTCCTCTTCAAAATCAGGAATTCGTTTCCTCATGTTGTTCACCACCACCTTCCATTTATTTTCTTAATTGGAGTCCCATTATAAAATCAACAAGAAAGTGTGCAAAGATTGTTATAAACAAATTTCCTGTCCATTCAAATACATAACCAAAGACAAAACTAATGAAACAGACGAAACAAAACAAAAATGGCTTTGTTATATAACGAATATGTAACACTGCAAATACGAAGCTCGCAATTACAATTCCAAAATGAGTCTGTACTACACCTCTAAATAAAAATTCTTCTGCAAAACCAATTAAGAACGTAATAACGAGTAAGTGCAGAACGGACATTCCTCGAAACATCTTATCGTTAATACCACCATCATCAAACCAAGACTCCGGAAACACTCGCATTGCAACATAATCTAATAACACAATACCAATCGCTAACAAACCACCTATAATAAGTATAGATACTGGTTCCCATTTCCATAAATTAAAGACTTCTTTTACATCTTGAAATAATATATATGCCAATAAACAGCCAATACCGATAATAATTAACTGTGTTATATATAGATTCAGCCTTATTTCCTGCGGACTCATATCTTCAACATTATGTCTTTGAATGTTCATCATTCCTCCATCTTTTCTAGGCCGAAAAGCTTTTGTAACTCTGTTTCCCAATTATAGTCGAAATCCGATTGTTGCGCTCGTCTTTTTTTATAATCTTCTTTTGTAATACCGCAATAATCGCAGCAATTAATTAACTCTTGCTCTTTCCTATAACCGAACTGTTGCAGCACATATTCACGTCTACATCCTTTAACTTGTATCCATGACTTCATATTTTCTAGCTCACTATATTTATTACGCAACCTTATTTCTACTTCAGCTATTAATCGGTTCATGATTTCATCTGACAAACCTTCTAATAATAATCTTCGTTGTTGTATAATTCCAACCTGTTCGAGATGATAACGAACAAAACGCCAATATTGCTCATTAAATCTTGCTGCATTATAACAAATTTCTTCTACATCTTCTATTGGTAATTCTTTCGTTTGAAACATTCTTTCTTGTAGTAAAGAAAATAAAAATTGTATTTGTGACTTACTTGGCAATTCATCCTCAATGATCGAAATTGGTAAATCATGATCCAACGGACTACATAATAAAATAGCTATACTCGGTTCGCCATCTCTTCCAGCTCTTCCGATTTCTTGTAAGTAAGAAGCTATATTAGTTGGATAATGAAAATGAATAATATATCGCGTATTCGCCTTATTTACCCCCATACCAAATGCACTTGTGCATATTACAAGTTGCAATTGATCGTTCATAAACTGCTGTTGAATTAACATACGCTCTTCATGTTCCATACCACCATGATAAAAAGCTACACCAGTAACACCTTTCCCTCTCAAGTATTCCGTTAACCTTTCTGTCCACGCTCTACTTGAGCAATATACAATCCCCGGCCCTTGTAAATACATCACCTGCTCTAAAAGCGCCTCTTTCTTTTCTTCTATCGTCTCTACAAATTGCACATCCATTGCAATATTAGGACGGTCAATAGAGTATACATGTTCCGCGGCACCCTTTAAATTTAAACTATTTGCGATATCCTGCAGTACCCCTTTTGTCGCTGTGGCTGTCAATGCTAATACTGTAGGAGAACCAATATTTTCAATAACTACATTTAGTTTTTTATAGTCCGGTCTAAAATCATAACCCCATTGAGAAATACAATGAGCCTCATCAACAACAAATAATGAAATATGAATTTTCTTCAATTCCCTAATTAATAACTCCGACTGTAACATCTCTGGTGAAACAAAAATAAATTTATATGAAGATAATTTTTTCATCGCTTCTCTTTTTTCATTTAATGTCCGAAAACTATTAAATGCTATTACTCGGTTTTTCACAACATACTTTAATTGTGTTACTTGATCTTCCATTAAAGATAATAACGGTGATACAACAAGCACTGTTCCTTCTCGCATAAGCCCCGGAAACTGATAGCACATAGATTTCCCTCTTCCAGTCGGAAGCATTGCTATCACATCTTTTCCTTCTAATAAATCTGTAATAACTCCTTTTTGACCTGGACGAAATTCAGAATATCCAAACCACTTATATAAATATTCTTCAAGTTTCATTTACACCCTCCATCCGCGCTAATACAAGACGAACTTCAAAATAAGAGATATCTTCTCCAACCGCTTGTTTCAAAACACGTAACTTCCGCGTTTGCAATGCTTCAATTACTTTTATTACTTTGTCTATCTTTTCTTTTTCCATAAACATTTCAATAGAAAAATCTTTTTCTCGCAAAGCAATTTCAACAAAATGATCTTCTATCGTTGCAACCTTTAAATTCCGAATCGTCGCTATTTCTTCTAAAGAACGTCCTTGTCTCCAAAAATTATATGTTTTTTTCGTCGATAAACTAAATAATTCAGCTCTTTCATTTGGATAAGATATAATTTCAGCTAATAGTGGAAATTCATTTTCTTTATCACGAACTTCTTGTATAAAGAAATGCATTGTACCCCAAAATAAAAAATACACCCTGAATATATCTTGTTTCGTAATTTCTGCTAATTGTTGCAATGTACAACCAATACGTTCATAACCCGTTAGTCGATATGTTACAATCGTCGCTTCTATCGTATTGCTCTTTTCTAAAAGATTATATACTTCCGTCCATAGTTTTCTCGCCAACTCACTTCTCTTATATGGTATTCCTGTTAGAAAACGTTTCACCCACATCATTATTTCTGTATCTTGCTGAATTGGGATAAACTTCGTATTATTCTGTTGTAAATTTGATATAGTTTGAATAATTAATGATAATCTTTTCCAAAATGTTTCACCTAATTCACCATAATGTAAACCATGCAAATGCGCCGGAAAAGCATAAACTTCCTCCCATTTATGTAACTGCATTTTACCCGTAGGTGTTAACACATATGTATTTTCATGTATTTCTTGAATAAAATTCGCTTGCAACAACTTTGCAACTTCACCATCATAGTCATTTCTATTCAATGATTTGTATATTCCGAACAAAAAAGAAATTCGGAACATATTTCCATCTTGTAAAGTTTGCGAAGAACGTTTGCCCTTTAGTAAATAATAAATAGAAGAAACGGTTCTTTCACCATTCAATTGTTTTAAACAATGCAACAAAGTATATTGTATTTGCATGACCGCTTCCACCTTCCAATCTTAACTTCATTCTTTTCAGTACAATTACACTATCTACTTTCGCTCATTAAACTTATCATATGAGAACTATATACTTGTATATATTCTATTGTATCAAACGAAATCATATTTACGTATTTTGAAAATCTTATGACATAATTCAAAAATAAGTTGACACTCTAATTGATAAGCATTATCATTATAATTTTATGTTGAAAAGTTTTACAAACCGTTTTACAATAAGGTTATAATTTTTATGGCGAGCTTTTCACATACATATTATCAGGAGGGAAAAAAGATGGCAAAATATACAATCGTTGATAAAGATACTTGTATTGCATGTGGTGCTTGTGGCGCTGCTGCACCAGACATTTATGACTATGATGATGAAGGTATTGCATTTGTAACATTAGATGATAACCAAGGTATCGTTGAAATTCCAGATGTATTAATTGAAGATATGATGGATGCATTCGAAGGCTGTCCAACTGACTCAATTAAAGTTGCTGACGAATCATTCGACGGAGACGCTTTAAAATTCGAATAGTCTTTTATTAACTTCAAAAAATGCCCCTCATATTGATGAGGGGCATTTTTTGTATCTAAATTTTATTTTCCTTAATAAAAAACCATTAGTAGTTTCACACTACTAATGGTTTTAATATATATTATGCATTTTTCATTTTTGCAAACACCCATACTTTCAGGCGTGAGAATAATGCTACAAATACAATTGTTACAACAATCCCTTTAATTAAATTAAATGGTAAGATTGCCGTTACAACCGTTGTTCTTATAGCTTCGCTAGACATAGCCGGTGAATTTAAAAACCAAGTGTAAGCCGGGAATATGATGATGTAGTTTAATACACTCATAATAAGTGCCATTGTAATTGTCCCTAGCATTAATCCTGTAGTTAAACTCTTCACAGTACGATACTTTCTAAATAAGAAAGCTGCTGGTCCAATAAATAAGCATCCTGCAATAAAGTTTGCAATCTCTCCAACTGGTACTCCCGTTAAACTTCCTTGAATCCCGTAATGTAAAATGTTCTTTATCGCCTCTACAATCACTCCTGCTACTGGTCCAAAGATAATTGCTGCAATTAGAGCTGGTACATCACTAAAATCAATTTTCAAAAATGGCGGAAGCCCTGGGAACGGAAAATCTAACATCATTAGTAAATATGCAATACTACTTAGCATCGCTACACTCACCATCTGCACTACACTGTTTTTTTGTTTCATCTTTCTCTCTCCTTTTCCATCGATCATCTCATGGAAAGTGGAAAGGTTCTGCTATGCCTATTTTTTCATAGAACGAAAAAACCCTTTGTGTTTTACACAAAGGGAGAATTTAAGGCACATCAAACAGACGTTCAAATCCATATCTTTTTTGAACGCTTGAACCTCCATCTTCTCCCATCCAGACTATACTGTCGGCTTTGGAATCACACCAAATCCTGCCTTAACGGCTCGCGGGCTTAGAACAAAATCATAAATAGTTCATCACCGCCGGTCGGGATTTTCACCCTGCCCCGAAGATAGACCGATATTCTATTTTCCCCTTCATTATACAACAACCTCATAACATTGTGAACTAAAAAATTGTAACTTATTTAAAATTAGTTATTTATTTTTCGTAACAAAAAAATAAATTGCGAGATATTTTACAATACAATCCATATTTTTTATTATTCGGCATTTCTCTTTTGAATTACCTAGTCATATATAATTAAAAGTGATAAGATATTGAATTGTTAAGATAAGAACATTTTCTGAGTTATGGAGGAAATGTCTTGAAAAAAGACAAGAGACATTCTATTCGAGAAGCAATGAAAAAAAACTTAAGAAAAGAATACTTTTACTTAAAAAAAGAATTACTTTTCTACTGCCCAATTGATTTAGGCACATTCTCAAACGAGACATACTATGCTACTTTCGATGAAGATGGCATCAGTATTTATCAGTATGATAAAAAAACAGAAAGTAAATTAAAATTGTGTGAGCGTCATCCGTGGAAGAGTTGGAATAAAGTGAAGATTGATCACTATTTGACAACTTCTCAATTTATTTTTCAGGGTGAGCGAAATTGGATCTTATCTCTTTTTCAAAAAGGAAAAGAAGCTCAAAAAATTATTGAAGAGCATACATCTTTACAAACAGAAGTTGTTTCCCGCTCTTTCTTAAAAAAACTTCCTGGTTTTCGTTCTAATACACCACTGAATAAATACATCGGTAGTATTTGTTACACTGCACTTATTGCATTTTTATTAAAATGGATGATTCCATTTCAAGCACCACAAATCGCCCTGTATTCTATCTCGATTGGTTGTATGCTTCTTGGCCTACTTTGTTTGACAATCGGTTTAATTGAACCGACTATCGTACTGTTTCGAACAAAAGAGAAAACAAGAACAAAAGTTTTTTACTTATATAGCTATTTAGCTATTTCTGGATTTATATGTGTCTTTATTTTTTGGTAAAAGAAGCCGTCCCAAAATAAATTTTGGGACGGTTTTCTTTTAGATATAGATGCTCTAATTCACTCAATAGTTCTAGCAAAAGCGCCCATATAATTTCATTTACATTGAACCTTATTTAAGAAGAACATAAATTTGTTCAAAGTTTAATTTTTGAGATGTTTCCTTCACTTAACATATAATTGTTGATTAGGATAAATTAGCTCTTGCTGCAATCCATTTTTTTCTTTAATTTCCTTAAGTGTCATACTAAATTTCCGTGCAATACTAACTAAAGTATCCCCTTTTTGTACGACATATAATGATGAAGAAACAACTTCATTTCTTTGTTCATTTAAAACAAGCAATGGGTTCATCGCATTCTTTTTCGCCATCGTCCATCTTCCTTGATGAAGTTCTAGATGTAAGTGTGCACCTCGCGATTCTCCCGTGTTCCCTACTTCTCCAATTTTTTCTCCTTTGGAAATATAATCTCCCTGCCCCACATATCTCTTATTTAAATGTGCATATACAGCCTCATATTCTCCGTGTTTAATAAATACAACATTTCCATAACTACTTGAATAATAAGACTTCGTTACCCTACCATCTTGAATAGCTGCCACAGGCGTTCCAATCGGCGCAGCTACATCAATACCATAGTGTTTTCCATGCCTTGTCCCAAAATAATCACTTATCTGACCTTCAACAGGCCATGTCCATCGATTTTCCTCTGCATAAACATGTAATTGAGATACAAACAGTATACTCAATAACATGACGCCGCATTTTAAAACTTTCATATACATCCTCCGTTTTCTAATTACCACCATACCTTCTCTATTTTGGTATATTACAGAAAAAAGTATACAAAAAAAGAAAGTGAATTACTCCACTTCCTTCTCTTTCTTATCACGAAAAACTAATGCACTACGGTTATACTCCACATCTTTCACTTGTAATCGGGCATTTATTACTCGAGCTATCGCAAACAAATAATCAGATAATCTATTTACATACTTTAAGACAACTTCATTTATTTTCACTTCTTTTTGCAATGATACTATAGAGCGTTCTGCTCTCCTTACAACAGTACGTGCAATATGAATAGTAGCCGCCGCCTCGCTACCACCTGGCAAAATAAAGCGTTCTAATGGCGTGGCTTCTTCTATATATAAATCAATCTTTCTTTCTAAACTTTCAACCATCTCAATTGTCACTTTATAAGGAATTTTTTGTTCCACTATTGCCAAGTCTCCTCCGCAATCAAATAGTTCATGTTGAATATTTTCGAGCTCATTGTAAATATCTCTAAAAGCCTTGCCTTGAACCTTAGTCATTGCATATCCAATATGAGAATTTGCCTCGTCTATTGTTCCATACGCTTCCACACGGATATCATCTTTATCAACCCTGCCACCTATTACACTTGTCGTTCCTTTATCTCCTGTTTTTGTATATAATTTCATTTCTTCACAGCACCTCTCTTGTTATTTTTAATTCGACCAAGATAGAAAAAAGTTCTACCATTCTTTATTTAATTGAGTTTACAAAAAAATAAAAAACAGCAGAACTTTATTCATTATCAACTTTAAAAAAGCATATCTAAATTATACGATTCGGTAAATATACAGAGAATGTAGTTCCTTCTCCAACAACACTTGATACAGAAATTTTACCGTCATGGCCTTGAACAATATTTTTCGCAATTGCAAGCCCGAGTCCTGTTCCACCCTTTTTCCCACGTGTTCTTGCTTTATCAGCTTTATAGAAACGATCAAATAAAAATGGAATATCCTCTTCTGGAATGCCTACACCCGAATCTTGTACTTCAAAAATGAGGCCATTATTTTTCGTATCAATTACAAGCGTTACATGTCCACCCGCATTCGTATGACGAATTGCGTTATCAATCAAGTTCGTCAACACTTGTTCCATCCGATCTGCATCAAACGCATATTCTTCAATCTGATTCCGGAAATCAACTGTTAGTTCAACTTCTTTATCCTTTGCAATCCCTTGGAATTTACGACCAATTTTTTCCACAAACGGATGTATGTCCACTTCACCAATATGTAACTCTACGTGACCGCTTTCCATACGAGCTAAATCTAACAATTCATTTACAAGTTTACCTAAACGAACGGATTCATCATAAATGATTTGAACAAACTCATCTATTTCCTCTTTCGTTTGCACAATATCATCTAAAATCGCTTCACTATACCCTTGCAGCATGACCATCGGTGTACGAAGTTCATGTGATACATTCGCAATAAAGTCTTGACGCATTTTCTCAAGACGACGTTCTTCCGTCATATCTCGCAGTACCGCTACAGCCCCACGAATTTTCGTTTGATTGTAAAGTGGTGTCATAAGAACTACATAGTTCCCTTTTTGTAAATTAATTTCAACAACTTGTTGTTGCTCGCTTTCTACAACGAGATGGAATAGCTCCACAAGTTCAGAAGGTAATTTTTTACTTAACTCTATCTCTTTTTCTTCTTGCCAAACTTGTAAGAAATGTTCAGCCGGTGGATTAATAACTACGACTTCACCTTCTTGATTTAACGTAATAACTCCATCTGCCATACTACTCAAAATACTAGCTAACTGTTCTTTTTCTTGCTGCAAAGCATTCATATTAAACTTCAACTGTTTACCCATTTGATTTAAGGCCGTTGCCAGCTCACCAATTTCGTCCTGAGATACCATAGGAGCCTTTGCATCAAATTTCCCACGTGACACTTCAAAAGCAACCTCACGCATTTTACGAAGCGGTGCTGTAATCCGAGTAGATAAGAAGAACGCAAAGAAAGTTGTTAATATAATCGCAATCCCAGCGGCTAAGAAAATGAAATCAGTCGTTCTCTCCATATCTTTTATTGGCACTTGTAAAGATTCATATACGAACACTGCGCTTTGATTTTTTGATTGCACTGGTTTCCCAACGATCACAATATCATTTTCAGTGCTTTTATTCTTTCTACTATCAGAAGCTTTTCTAATGTTGTTCTTAATTTCTTTTTTGTCCGTAAAAACAGCGGCTAATTCTTTATCTTCTTTTAAATTATCCATTGTAAGGGTGACTAACCCTTCTTGTTTCGGTGAAGAAGAGATTTCCTTGCCATCTTCTACAATAATAATCCTTGAAAGTGGATCAGAGAATTTGTACGCGATGTTCTCAATCGTTTTTACATCGGCACCTTCTTCAATTAATTCCGTAACACTTGTTGCAACTTTTTGAAGTCTATTTTCACTCATATCAACATAATACGTTCTAAAAAATTGTGAAAGTAAAATCGCAACAAATCCAAGAACAAACGAAACGAGAAGTAATATGGTCATCCATAACTTCCCTACTACACTTCTCCAAAGCATCAGTCGTTCACAACCTCAAATTTGTAACCTACACCCCAAACAGTAACAATCATTTTCGCTGCATCTGGTGATTTTTTGCTTAACTTCTCACGTAAACGCTTTACATGTGTATCAACTGTACGTAAATCTCCGAAGAATTCATATTGCCATACTTCTTTTAACAGCTGCTCACGATCGAATACTTTATCAGGAGCTTTCGCTAAAAATAATAGTAACTCATATTCTTTCGGCGTTAAGTTTACTTCATTGCCATCTGCAGTAACACGGTGTGCATCGTTATCAATTGTTAAGTGAGGGAATACAGTAACATCTTTTGTCGTTGTATCTTGTGTAAAGAATGTTGTTGGTACAGCACGACGTAATACCGCTTTCACACGTAGCACGACCTCACGTGGACTAAACGGCTTTACAATATAATCATCTGTTCCAACTTCAAATCCTTGTACTCTATTTACTTCTTCACCTTTTGCTGTCAGCATAATAATTGGTGTCGCTTTCTTCTCACGAACCCCTTTACATACTTCAATGCCATCTTTACCAGGCATCATAAGATCTAATAAGATTAAATCGTAATCATTTTGCAACGCCATTTCTAAAGCTGTATCACCATTATCTGCTTCTTCAATCGTATATTGTTCTCTTTCTAAGTACATTTTCAATAAACGACGAATACGATCCTCATCATCTACAATTAAAATTCTTGATTCATTTTCCATCTCTACCCGCTGCGTACTCTCACCTCAGCGGTTCACACCTACCCTTCTTTAACTATTATGTTGCGCTATTCTCGTTTATTTAAGCAATCTTCTAAATGTTTCACTTCCCATATTATGCTTCACAAGAATAATAAATTTTGTTCAATTTTTTTCCAAAACTATGTATTTTTTTTGAACTGTATATAATGTCCTCGACATCATTTTACAAAATCAACCGCTACTTTGTCATGTTTTTCTCAAAAAAGAAGAAAAGTTGACAAAAATAAAATAGGAAAGTGACACGCACTCTCCTATTTTATTTCTCTATGCATATGAATGTAAACCGGCAATAATTAAGTTTACTACAATAAAGTTAAACATAATGATTGCAAAACCAATTACTGCAAGCCAAGCTGATTTCTCCCCATGCCACCCTTTAGATAATCGTAAATGTAGTACTGCAGCATAAAAGAGCCACGTTATAAGTGCCCAAACCTCTTTCGGATCCCATCCCCAAAAGCGCGTCCACGCTATTTGAGCCCAAATCATCGCAAAAATTAATGCACCTAATGTGAAAACTGGGAATCCAATTGCAATAGATCGATATCCGATTTCATCTAGTAAATCACTATTCGTATTCTTTACTAACGGCTGAAGTGCCGCCGATACTCGCTTCCGTAAAACAAGTCTTAATACAATATACAGTAATGTTCCAATTAACACTGACCAAATAACAGTATTTAATTTTTTCGCATTTACAATTGCTGGAACTTCAACTGCCGGTTCTAATTTATTTTCTGTCAGTAACTTCCCTTCGTGCGGTCCAACTAAAGCCGGAAGATTGTACTTCATTTCCAGTTGCTGTTCATTTTTATCAATCCATTGAAACTTCGCTTCATATTTCATACTAGAAAATACCGTTGTTACTCCAATAAATCCAACTGTACAAACAAGTGTAAATACTACCGTCTCTAGCCAAAATGTACGTTTACTTCTCGTCGATTGATCTACATTTTTCAATAAATACATAACACCTGTAATAAAACTAATCGCTAAAATGGCTTGTCCTGCTGCTGCCGTCGTCACGTGAATATGTAACCAATTACTTTTTAAAGATGGAATAAGCGGAGATATTTCCCTCGGAAACATACTTGCATAGGCAATTAATAAAAGCGCAACTGGTAATGCAAATAGTCCGATTATGCTTACACGGTACATAAAATACATGACAATAAATGCTCCTACAAGCATCATGCCGAAAAATGTACCGAATTCAAAAAAGTTACTAACTGGCGCATGCCCTGATGCAATCCACCTTGTAACAAAATATACTGTTTGTGCTATAAACCCTAAAATTGTAATCGTTATTCCTACATTTGCCCATTTATGACCCTTTTCTTTAATGGCTCCCCCAAAAAATAGAGTCGCAATTAAATATAAAATAAATGCGGTAAAGAGAAAGTTACTACTTATTTGCACCATATCGTTTCCCCACCTTAACTAATTTTTTTATCAATTACTTTATCATTTGGCTGTGGAATTGCTGTACCTTCTATTACTCTTTCAATATCTTTCTTTAAACCGAACCAATTTTTATTTGTATGCCCTGCAATCCACCATTCATCATTAACACGTTGTATCCAAATACGGCGATGATTCCAATACATACCTTGAATGACACCAACCATAAATATAAATCCTCCAATGCCGAGAATCCAAAGCGTTAAATCTTTTCTTACAGTAAGTGCTGTTGCATTTTGCATTTCAACACCTGCAAACGACATTTTATATTTGTTGTTTCCATCTGGTTCTATATTTTGCTGAATACCAACAAAACTCACTTCACCATCTGGTGTTTCAGGTGTAAACATTTTAAATACAAATGCAGGATTGTTTGGTAATTTCGTTTTCGTATTTGGTTTTCCATTCTCATCAAAATAAAAATCAGGAAAATAGCTTAATAGTTCTAGAGAATAACCAGTTCCTAAATCATATTTTTCCTTAGGATTCGTTAAATCTACTTTAATCGGTCCCCACTTTTGATTATTTTCTTTATTTTGTAAGTTAAAGGACATACTTTTAAATTCACTTTCTTTATAATCCACTTGATACACTGCAAATTGATCAAATTTCAGTGGTTCATTCACTCGAATTTCCGCTTCTTTTACTTTTTCTAATTTCGGTTTTTGTCCTGCTATATTTTCTCCTACTGCTTTATATAATACGGCATTCGTTTGGAAGTTTTTCGCAATCATTTTATCGCCTACACGATCAATCGCTTCATCAAAAACTTCCTTGTCCTTACTTTTATCATAAACTTCTTTTATAAATTTCTCGTTTTTTAAGTAGTATTGTCCATCCGTCCCTGGTATCTCTTTCGTTTCACCGTCACGTAACCAAAGTGCTTCGTCTACGTACATACTCGGTAAAAAACGAAGCATCGCACCGAATAAAAAGATAATAAGACCGATATGATTTACATATGGACCCCAACGCGAGAAGCGTCCCTTTTCTGCTAAAACGTTTCCGTCTTCCACTTTCACGTTATAGTTTCTTTTCTTTAAATTCTTTTGCACTCTTTCCAGGTCACCTTCTTGCGGTGTACCAGTCCCATATAATCTCTGTCTCTTTAAAAAGCTAGGATGTCTTTTTACGCCTTGCTTTTTTAAAGCTTTATAAAGTGGAATAACACGGTCTAAACTACATATCACAAGTGAAATACCGATAGAAGCAATCAAAATCATATACCACCATGAACCGTATAAATTATTAAACCCTAATTGATAGTATAATTGTCCTAAAAATCCGTATTCTTGTTTATAATATTCAGCTGGTGCAATCCCTGGAGTTATGTACATTTCTTGCGGAAAAATAGTTCCTATCGCTGATGCAGCTAAAGTTATTACGATTAGCCATACACCCACTTTTACAGAAGAGAAAAAGCTCCAAATTTTATCGATTATCGTTTTTGTCTGCGTGAGAGATCTCCGTGCACTCCCCTCATAGCGCATATCCAATAGTTTTGTATTTTCATTGCTTTCAAATGGTTTCCCGCAAGCTTCACAAAAAACGGTTCCTATCGGATTAACATGTCCACATTCACATTTAATTTCTTTCAACACTCTCACCGCCCCTGTATCTATATGTACTATTGTATATTCTAACCTCAAGTTACCGCAATACTCAGAATTTTTAAACCAGAGGCACTATAGACACGCACCCCTTATGTAAAGGCTTTCTTTATTACGGAGTAATTTTCTTTAAATACCCTTCTAACTGTTCTTTCGTTTGTTCACCTATAATTTGCTCCACTACTTTTCCATCTTTATCAATCAAAAAGCTTGTCGGTAATGGACCTACTCCATATGTTCCTATAATCTTTTGTCCTTTATCAATGGCAACTGGGAATTTCAAACCATACTGGTTCACAAAGTTCTTTACTGCAATATCCGTTTCATCTGCATCTAACGCTATGATTTCAACACCTTTTTCTTTATACTTTGGATATAATTCATTCATATAAGGCATTTCTTTTTCACAAGGTTTACACCACGTGCCCCAAAAGTTTAAAAATACACCTTTTCCCTTTAAATCTTTTAGTTCAATTTTCTTCCCTTCTAAATCCGTCACAACAAAGTTAGGTGCTTCTTTTCCGATTTGCATTTTCTCTTTATTAGCAAAGAATCCTTGATAAAGGGTAAATCCTACAGCACCACATAAAATGAGTAGAATAATAACGCGAAATAATAAGCGATTTTTCTTCATATTACTTCTCCTCTCCTCGATAAATGTTATGTATTATCTTCTGTAAATGTTGTATTGAATAAATCACCAGCAGAGCACTCCACTGGTGAATTTTTAACTCTATAGCTTATCTTGGCTTTGTAGAAGCAAGCGCGCGTAATTGTTTCACCTCATGTGGTGTCAATTCTCTCGCATCACCAGGTCGCAGGCTTCCTACTTCTAAGAAAGCATAACGTTCACGTTTTAATTTCACTACTTTACAGTCTAACGCTTCAAACATACGACGTACTTGACGATTACGTCCTTCATGAATTGTTAATTGTACAATAGCCATCTCTTTACGCTTGTCCCAAGAAATAATTTTCACACGTGCTGGTGCTGTTTTACCGTCTTCTAACGTAACACCGCGTTCTAACATGCGAATTTTCTCACCTGTTAATGGCCCTTTTATTTTTGCAACATATGTTTTTTCAACTTTATATCTAGGATGCATTAATACGTTTGCGAAGTCCCCATCGTTTGTCATTAATAATACGCCAGACGTATCATAATCTAAGCGTCCGATTGGGAATAAACGTTGTGTAATTTCCGGGAAAAAGTCCGTTACAACACTTCTTCCTTTATCGTCTGATACACTGGAAATTACGCCAGTTGGTTTATATAGTAAAAAATAAACAGGTTCTTCTTTTTCAAGAGGGATGTTATTTACTTCTACTTTATCTTGAGGAGTTACTTTTGTCCCTAACTCCTTCACTATTTTTCCATTAACTTTCACTTTTCCTTGCTGAATTAATTCCTCAGCCTTTCTTCTCGATGCAATACCTGCTTGCGCAATCACTTTTTGTAATCGTTCCATTTCTTTTTTTCACCTCGAATTTATCTTACCTTACATTAGAAAGACTTGGCAACCGCATACGCTTTACGGCTATTCGCTTCATCTTACTTAAACAACATAGCGATGATAATAAACATATAAAGGTCAAATCATGTTTTTACCCTTTATTATTGTCCATATTTTTCATATTTCTCACAATAAAAGTTCATCATTTTGTCAAAAATACCACATAAAAAAACCACTATTAAGCTACACCTTAATAGTGGTCGTATACGTATTATAAGCGAAATAGCGTAAAAAATGAATAGTATTACTGAAACAATAAAGAAACGAACACAATTGAGCATATAATCCCGATTAAATCTGCAAAAAGTCCTACTTTTAGTGCATCCCCCATTTTTCTGATCCCAACCGCTCCAAAATATACAGTTAAAATATAGAAAGTCGTATCTGTACTCCCTTGCATCGTAGAAGCCAATCGCCCAATAAACGAATCTGGCCCATATGTGGCAATTAAATCGGTCGTAATACTTAAACCAGCAGAGCCTGAAATAGGGCGTATAAGTGCTAGTGGAACAATTTCTGCTGGAACATGGATCAAATCTAACATTGGCTTCATTACCGATATCATTGCGTCTAACGCACCTGAAGACCGGAATATAGAAATAGACACAAGCATTCCAACCATAAACGGTAAGATGGAAATTGCAATTTGAATCCCTTCTTTTCCTCCCTCAACGAACGATTCATACGTCGGTACTTTCTTTATTGTGCCATATAAAAGGATAAAACCAATTACACAAGGAATTACCCATAAGGAAATTGTATTTACAATACTCATTTTTTCCGCCCCTTTCTACTCCTTCTTCGGTAAAAATAGCGGTCAATCCAAATTGCTCCAATCATAGAAAGTACTTGTGCAATAAATGTTACCCCAACAATTTCAGTAGGATTCGCTGATTCATACGTCATTCGAATGGAAATGACTGTCGTAGGAATTAATGTAATGGCTGATGTATTTAATGCTAGAAACGTCACCATAGAACGGCTCGCCGAATCCTTCCCTCCATTTAACTCTTTCAGTTGTTCCATCGCTTTAATACCAAGAGGGGTTGCTGCATTACCTAGACCAAAAAAGTTTGCCATCATATTTGATAGAATAAATCCCATAGACGGATGATCCTTTGGTATTTCTGGAAACAACCTTTTTACTATCGGCATAAAAAGTGTAACTAATTTTTTTAACAATCCGGCTTCCTCTGCAATTTTCATTAAACCGAGCCAAAATACTAAAACACTAATAAGTCCTATACAAATCGTTACCGCATCTTTTGCTCCGTCAAATACAGCTTTATTCACTTCTTCCATCGTTCCATTTATCATGGCGTATACAATCCCAATGACAGCCATCGCTACCCATACGAGATTAACCATCGTTCCCAACACCTATCATGTAAGAAAAAATTTCTTTCACATTATTCCAGTAAAGTCCCGTTGTAGCTACTAACTTCCGTTTACTATAAAATAAATTCCGTTCTCCAACTTTCTCATTACCAACATAAATGTCTGTCTTCCCAACCTTTACTCCATCCGTAAGTTTTATACTTTTATGGAGTTCAACTTTTAATACTACGTTCTTTTTTTCTTCTTCAGTTAACGGTACCGAAAAACTATTTTTCGTATAAACATGGTTGGCATACTTCTTTTCATTTATTTCAGCAATTGCTCCTTGTCCTAAAACTTTCGTTTGTTTGAAACGTTCAAAACCTTTATCAAACAAATTCATATGATCATCCCAATCACTAGAGGCACTCAAAGTTACGACAATTAAATCTAGTCCATCTTTTGATGCCGTTGTCACAAGCGTTCGCCCAGCTTTCTTCGTAAAGCCTGTTTTTCCTCCTGTTGCAAATTCATAATAAGACGTTACCAGCTTATGTTTATTTTTCCACGGGTAATCCCAAGAATCTGATTTATATGTTTTGGTTCCAAAGATTTTCTTAAATGTCTCGTTTCCCATTGCATATTTCGTTAATAATGCCATATCGTAAGCCGACGAATAATGTGATCCATCTCCATCTAAGCCATGAGGGTTTGAGAAGTGCGTATCTTTCATTCCAATTTCTTTCGCTTTTTGATTCATTAAATATACGAATCCATCTATACTCCCACCCACACTTTCAGCAATTACTTGCGCTGCGTCATTACCAGATCTAAGCATGAGTCCGTATACTAAATCTTCTAACCTCACTTTTTGTCCAGGCTTTAAATAGATTGCCGATCCTTCCACCCTCACCGCTTCATTACTAACTGATACCATTTCTTTCATCTTCCCTGATTCAGCAGCTAATAAGGCGGTCATAATTTTTGTTATACTAGCAATTTTTTGAGGCTCATGTTCTGCTTTTCCGTATAATACACGACCAGACTGTTGCTCCATTAATACAGCATTTCGAGCACTGACATTGCTGTTCATCTTTGCATATGTAGGAATCGGCATAACGCTTGCATACATCATAAGAAGCGTAATGATTACACAAATTCGTCTCATATTTCCCCCCACGTCCTTTTGGCACTTTTTGTACAAGTGTATGCTTGGCCTTTTAAAATATGAACGAAATCTTCCTTCTACTTCCATTAAAAAAGACGCAGAGAATTTGCGTCTAATATGGTGTCCATTCAATTTGTTTCGCAGTTTCAAACCTTTTTTCTACATCAGGCCAATTTACAACATTCCACCAGTTTTTAATATATTCATCTTTTCGATTTTGGTATTGTAAATAATACGCATGTTCCCAGACATCTAGTACAAGGAGCGGTATCGTATCCCATTGTGTAAATAATTGATGAAGTGTACTTTGCAAAATTTCTAACCTTCCAGACCGGGGTACCCAAACGAGAATTGCCCAGCCTGAACCTTCTACTTTAGAGGCCGCTTCTGTAAAATGTTTTTGGAAACGTAAAAAGCTCCCAAAATCTTGTTCAATTTGTTGTGAAAAAGCTCCTCTTGGACTTCCACCACCGTCTTTTTTCATGTTATTCCAAAATATCGTGTGTAAGTAATGACCTGACCCATGAAAAGCCGCTTCCCTTTCCCAATGCTTAATTAAATCAAATTTATTTGTTTTTCTCGCTTCTTCCATCATCTTCTCTGCTTTATTTAACCCTTCCACGTAACTCCGATGATGTTTATCATGATGTAACATCATAATTTCTTTAGAAATATACGGTTCTAATGCATTATACGGATAAGGTAATGGCGGGAGTGTATGTCCTCCAATCGGGACAGCTCGTTCACTATCCCCTCTTTCATATAATTCATATTCCTCTTCTTCTTGCATAAATACTTCCTGCAAGTGATGCTGAATATGTTCTACATCATCGCTTATTTCATACATAAACTCTGCATCTGTTTCATACTCATGCTCTTTCATACGCTCTAATAACGTCTGAATTTTATAGGCAAGCATATGGACATCATACACTTCCATTGCGCGGCTATCTAATACGTGAAGAACACTTTCACACCAATTTTCTACTTCATGAAAGTAATCTGTAAATACACCTTGCTGATTCATGTTGCACCTCCCTAATGCTATCCACTTAACTATATTCAATGAAAATCCCTTATATAACTGTACAAAAGGAAAAGAAGCTAAGTAACCTTAGCTTCTTTTCCTCAATCAATATTTGTGTAACATCTTTGTCTGATAATCCGTCTCATAATATTCTAGTTCTTCACGCATCAATTGAAATTTACCTTCTAAACTCTTCATCACTTGCTCCAAAGATGCAGGTGGTGTTTGTTGAAAAACGATAGAATTTTTCCCTGTATATGCAGACCGACTATTTTCATACCAATGATCACTCTTCGGTGAAAAAAACTCTGCAATTACTTGATGGTAAATCTTATATAAAATTTTTTCAGCTGCTGTTTTTCGAAATGGCTGGCTATTCAACAAAACAAAACATGCATCCTGTCCTTCTTCGCAAAAAACGAGAAGTCGTCTCATTGATGCTAATACCCCTTTATAATATTGCTCATTCCCTGCTGGTGTTTCCTCTAATAAAGAAGGTAACGTATGATAATTTACATAATTGGTTATCAAATTAATAGCATCTTCTAAAAATATAGAAACTTGTTCTGTTTGATTTTCAACCATCAAATTAGACATTTTTCTCTCTCCTTTGCCATTTCACGCTATTTCTACTCTTTTATTTTTATGTAATTCAGCCAATATTTCTTGTACTTTCGACACCGTTCCCTCATCAAAATATTGTTGAAATTCTTCCATATTATTTAAATACAAACGTTTTTGCGCACGAAGCTCCTTATCTTTCACTAAACAACATATCGCTACAATATCACGCAAATATATGTTTTGTTCTTCTACTTTATACACTGGATTTCCTTCAAAAGGAGTAATTTCTTGTAAAACTTCTTCAAAATATCGAACGTATAAAACCGAAAAAGTTTTCTCTTTACCATTTAATATATATGTCACTTCAGATCTGTTAAAAAAATCTTCTGATGTATTAGGTTTCGCTTTTTCTAACTCATATCCTACGTAACCTTTTATAATCATATACTCCCCTCCCCCTCTTTCATCTTATTCTAACTTAATTTTCTGACAAACAAAATATTCTTTTAAATATACCTATATAAAAAATAGCTCGCCTATACAGGAATTTACCTTTTTATTTTTCTTGAAGTTTGTCATAATAATATTATTGTCTCAGTTTTCTTATACAAGGAGAGTTGTATTTATGTCGTTTTCATGGAAACGTTTCTTACAAATCGGGAAAATTGTCTTCCCATTTGTTGTATTAACAATTGTATTCTTTCAAGCAAAAAAAGAATTAGCGGGCATTTCTTTTTTAGAAGCGATTGATACAATTAAAAACATTCCAACTGGAGGAGTCTTTTTAGCAATTACACTTGGTGCATTCGCTGTATCAACAATGTTCTTTTATGACTATGTTATGCTTCGTTACTTAAAAGCTGATATCCCTGTCCAAAAGATTTTCCGTATCTCGTGGATTGCTAATACTTTAAATGGATTTATCGGGTTTGGTGGTCTTGTTGGAGCCGGCGTACGCACAATGCTTTATCGTCCATATATAAAAGAAAATGGAAAACTTATTAAAAGTATCGCTTGGATGACAACTGCCTTTATTAATGGATTAGCCATTCTTTCATTTCTTGGTCTCATCGGAATATTAGACACGAGATTTATTTTGCATGAAAAACCATGGCTATGGCCTGTTCTTATCTTCTTCGCTCTTTTCGTCCCTATATATATCGGATTTTCTAAATTAAAAAATAGAAAAGCGATGCAAACAGAGGAACAAGAAGAAGAGGAGAAAAACCCAACTGTTTTATACTCATTAGTTTCATTAGTCGAATGGGTATCTGCTGGTATTGTTATGTACGTCATATTACTATTATTTGGCATTGAAATCGAATTCCAAAAGTTTTTAGGCGTATATGTTATTGCTGCTTTAGCTGGTGTCGTTAGTCTTGTTCCTGGTGGCCTTGGATCATTTGATCTTGTCTTCTTAACTGGGCTTGGGCAATACGGCATCGATACAGGTGTTTTACTCCCTGCTATGTTATTATATCGTCTCGTCTATTACATCTTGCCCTTCTGCCTTGGTCTCATTTTTGCAGCTTTTGAAATGACAGGAGTAGCCATTAAAAAGTTTGAAGATAAACCTTTTATTGCGCCTGCATTAGAGACAACTGGTGTTATATGGACTTTGCAGCGTGACTTTCTAGGAAAGTTAGGTTCTTGGGCATCTGCTGCTTTAACAGTATTTGCTGGCTTAATGGTTATTTTATCAACCATTCTACCGACAAGTATAAATCGGGCACACGCCTTACATATTCTAGCTCCAAAACATCTTATTCAATTTTCTTTTAGCTTATCGCTAACATTCGGTATTCTCCTCCTCATTCTTTCGCGGGGGATATATTACGGAACAAAACGTTCTTATTATATGACGATTGTTTCTTTAATTGGAGCGGCTATTTTTAACACACTAAAAGGAATTGATGTTGAAGAAACTTTTATTTTATTAATCGTACTCGCTGTATTGTATATGCTTCGTAAAAGGTTTGTACGTGAGAAAATGGAAGTCTCACTTTCCGATATCGTAAAAGTTTTTATATTCCTACTTGTAACGTTATATTTATATAAAAACTTAGGTATTTTATTTGCAGGTGCAAAAGAAGCTTTCAAACCTGATTTTGTCGTTCGTAATATTACACAAGTGAAACGAAGTGCATTAGCAGCTGCCTTTTTTGTTCCTACTTTTTTACTAATTGGTTCACTCATTGCAAATCGTTATCGAAATGAATTTCCCGGGCAACCAGCTAATGATAAACGATTACACAACTTCTTAGATGAACATGGTGGAAATGTACTTAGTCATTTAGGTTTTTTAGGAGATAAACAGTTCTTTTTCAGTAGTGATGGAAAAGCACTCATTCTCTTCTCAATAACTGGAAAACGACTTATTGTACTAGGTGATCCAATTGGGGACCCTTCCTCCTATCGTACTGTATTGCAAGAGTTTTTAGCTGAGGCTGATCGATTTGGATACATTTGTGTATTCTATCAAATTGAAAGTAAATGGATGAGTTTATACCACGATTTTGGTTATAACTTCTTTAAGCTTGGTGAAGAAGCTGTTGTTGATTTAAATACCTTTACAATAACAGGAAAGAAACGCGCTGGCATGCGAGCTACTTTCAACCGTTTTGAAAGAGAAGGCTATACATTCTCTATTCATGAGCCACCTTTCTCCGACGAATTATATGAAGAGTTAAGAAAAGTTTCAGATGCATGGCTTGGTGGAAAAAAAGAGAAAGGTTTTTCACTCGGATACTTCGATCGTGAATATATTAGTCGCGCTCCTATCGCAACATTATCTGATGCGGATGGAAAAATTATTGCATTCACAACATTCATGCCTGTATATCAAAACGGATCATTATCTGTCGATTTAATGCGATATTATCCAGATGCGCCTAGCGGCATTATGGACGCAATTTTCATCCACTTATTCCAGTGGGCAAAAGAAAATGAATACCACTCCTTTAATATCGGTATGGCACCACTTTCAAATGTTGGTTTATCCACACAGTCTTTCTGGTCTGAACGAGTGGCTGCTGCAATCTTTAATAACGTTCGTTATACGTATAGTTTCAGCGGATTACGACATTTTAAAGAAAAATATAAACCAGCATGGAGCGGTAAATATTTAGCATTTAGGAAGAATCATTCTTTACCAATTACAATGCTCTCTGTAACAAAATTAATAGGAAAAAGAAAAAACAGCTAAATTCTTAGCTGTTTTTTCTTTTTTGAACTTGTACAATAAATTCTTTTTCATACTTCTTACCATTTATATAGAAATTCCCCCACATTTTATACGTGCCCTCGGCAGGAAATGTAATTCGGTATTGTAATTGTTCATCCGTATCTACAGGCATAGCGTATAAAAAATTCTCCTTCGTTTCATCCACTATATAGAGTGACTCTACTTCTCCTCTCTCTGAATGTAATTTCAATTTTTCACCCTTTTTCGCTTGAAACTGAAATGTTAACGTAACTGGTTCATTCGGATGTAATGCACCAAATAAAAGAGAAACTTCATACTCTCCTATTTTTTTTGTAAGTACACTGTCGATTGGAAATTTCACTTTTTTCTTATTGTTCTCCTCTTTCGTTCTACCAAAATTCTTCCTAGCGAATGACTCTACGGACTTATTTTTGTCTTCGTATAAAAATATTGTATATTCTTCGTCTTTCGCTATTTTGGAAGATAACTTATATGACCCGTTCCCTGCAAATGTGGGTTTAATTTGTTGTATGTTTTTTAACTGTCCATCTACAATCACTGCCCGCATTTGATCATTTACACCACGAATTTCATTATTCTTGTTGTTTAACAACTGAAATACAATATCTACTTTCTCATTTCCCTTTCCATTCGAAACATCCCACTTTACTTCCTGAACATCTCCTACAGTCTCTTCGTTTTCTTGATATTTTTTTATGTAAAATCCTCCTGCCACAATAAGTACTAACGCAATAAGCCCGATGACAAGATTTTTCAAAACATCACCTACCATTTTTATTGTCTCTATTCATACAAAACTTCTTAAGATATATATTCTAGATTATGATTTATGAAATCCTCCTATTTTGCACATATTACAAATAATAAAAAGATTTTAATTGAAAGGATTCGTAGTGTATAATGCAAATGATATTGATTTCTATCAATACATTATAAGGAGGACTTTTTTATGAGTGTACATATCGAAGCAAAACAAGGTGAAATCGCTGAATCTATTCTATTACCTGGTGATCCATTACGTGCAAAATATATCGCTGAAACATTTCTAGAGGACGTTACTTGCTATAATAATGTGCGTGGTATGTTAGGTTTCACTGGAACTTATAAAGGAAAACGTGTATCTGTTCAAGGTACAGGTATGGGTGTTCCTTCTATTTCTATTTATGTAAACGAATTAATCCAAAGCTACGGAGTTAAAAATTTAATTCGCGTTGGAACTTGCGGTGCAATTCAAAAAGATGTAAAAGTTCGTGATGTTATTATCGCAATGACGGCTTGTACTGATTCTAATATGAACCGTTTAACATTCCCAGGATTTGATTTTGCACCAGCTGCAAACTTTGACCTTTTAAAGAAAGCTTATGATGCTGGAACTGAAAAAGGATTACACGTTCGTGTCGGTAACGTTTTAACAGCAGATGTGTTTTATCGTGAAAGCATGGACATGGTTAAAAAACTTGGAGATTACGGTGTATTAGCAGTAGAAATGGAAACAACTGCTCTTTACACATTAGCAGCGAAATACGGTGTAAATGCATTATCAGTATTAACAGTTAGCGATCACATCTTCACTGGCGAAGAAACAACATCTGAAGAGCGTCAAACTACATTTAACGAAATGATTGAAATCGCTTTAGATGCAGCAATTCAACAATAGTACACTAAAGAACTTGTCATACGTCTGGCGAGTTCTTTTTATGTGACTTTTTATAAATAACTACTTTATAAAGAGACAGATTTCTCCCCTCTACTTTCTTGTAACGTTTGTTATAATAAAGTGAAACTTTAATCAGTGGGGTTTTTTTCCATCCCCCACTGATTATTAGTTGAACCAATCGGATTTTACGGGCAATTGATCTCCCACTTAACTCCCTTGTATTCGCCGAATTTTGAAGTGGGAGTCTTATTGCCCGTTAAAGCGGGATAAAGAAATCATTTACAGTATTTCTCATAAGAGGTGACGCAGTGAAAAACAGAAGTATCGTCTTTAAACTATTTTTATTAACATCCACTTTATTTACAATCATATTCCTACTTTTTTTCCTAGGACAATCTCTATTTTTAGAGAAATTTTATATTAATAAGAAAGTAAAAACAGTCCAAACTGCTTTTGAAAAATTCGTAGATAATTATGATAAAAGTGATAAAAGTTATGAGAAGGTTAGAAAACTAAAACAAGAATTTCATGATAAAACAAATGCCGATATGCAGTTTTTAGATTCTAACGGTATTATTAAAAGTGATAACAATTACTATATCGATGTATTTAATCCCAACAATAATAAACAGTATTCCATTCCACTCAATAATCTTTTAACACCAGAAGAATATAATAAATTCGAAAATTTAGGTTTAAAAAAAGATGTAATAATCAATGTTGATGGAGTCGTGCAAGAGAATAATATAATCACACCACAAAAATTAGGAACGAATTATAATCAATGGCAAAACGAACATTTCTATTCGGATTTTCAATCAATTAATGGAAATCCTTCTAAGAATAGACTTGCGAGCCGATACAAATCTACAACTCGAATCGTCTTTACAGGTGTTATAACTAAGTTACAGCTCCCATCCAAAGCTGAGGTTCGCCTTGCAAATGATATTGAAACATTACAAGCCGTTCAATATTTTGCTGATATGATTAGAGAGGGCACTTCTAACTCGAACCAATTAAGTACTTTCATATTAGATGGCGGAGAAAATATAAAAAATAGTATCTTTGTAAAACCGATTATAGAAAATGGAAGGATTACAGAATATGCTTTTGCGATAGCATCTTTGCAGCCTGTTAATGAAGCGATGCTCGTTTTAAAAGATTATTATGTCTATGCCTTAATCATCGTGTTTCTCGTAATTATTTTGTTATCCTTCTACTACTCAAAAATTATTGTAAAGCCATTAATTAAAATAAATCGTGTTACAAAAAAAATGGCTAATTTTGATTTCAGCGAGAAATTACCTGTTACAGCTGACGATGAAATTGGCGGGCTTTCTGGCAGTATCAATACATTATCTGTAAATTTAAAAGATCAAATCGATCGATTAAATGTTGCTAATACAAAGTTACAACAAGATATTGAACGTGAACGTCAATTAGAAAAAACAAGAAAAGAATTCATTTCTGGCGTATCACACGAATTAAAAACACCGCTAAGTGTAATTAGAAGTTTTGCAGAAGGAATTAAAGATGGTGTTAGTAAGGATACTTCGTATTATACTGATGTTATTTTAGAAGAAACAGAAAATATGAACAGGCTGATTGTTGAAATGTTAGAATTAGCAAAGTTGGAATCTGGTACTTACAAACTAGATATGACGACGTTCTCAATCGGTGAATTAACGCAACAAGTCTACACAAAATTATTATTTAGCATGGAAGAAAAACATTTACAAGTGAACATCGATGCAGACCCTTCTATACTTG
Organism: Bacillus cereus group sp. MG1; assembly: GCF_040460035.1. Taxonomy (NCBI): domain Bacteria; kingdom Bacillati; phylum Bacillota; class Bacilli; order Caryophanales; family Bacillaceae; genus Bacillus; species Bacillus cereus group sp. MG1. Next base: position 1,030,010 of record NZ_JARVGY010000001.1, read on the forward strand.
TTAAAGCAAATCGCAGTCGCATTGAACAAGTAGTTGTGAACTTACTAAGTAATGCAATCCGTTATACGCCAGAGAGAGAAAAAATACAAGTCTCCATTATAGAAGCAGAAAATACCGTAAAAGTCGAAATCGAGAATACAGGAAACCCTATCCCTGAAGAAAGCCTTGAAAAAATTTGGGATCGCTTCTATCGTCTAGATGCATCACGTAGCCGTCACACCGGAGGTACCGGTCTCGGATTATCTATTGTAAAAAACATTTTAGACCTCCATCATGCCGAGTATGGTGTGTATAATACGACTAACAGTGTTGTATTCTATTTCAATTTACAAAAAGTAAAAGAAGTCAAATAATTTGTCTTAATTTCACTAGGAGTTCACATGAAATTCACACTCTCCCTTTATAGTAAGAAACAAGTTAATCCTTTCCTTTACACATATAAAAGAGGAGAGTGCGTGAAATGAAACAAGCAGGACAACCTATTCAAAATGAAAAACAATTAGAAACTATCAAAAATATACTTTTACAATCTTCGAAACGTGATGGCTTATTATTCGTATTAGCTGTAAATTCTGGCTTAAAAGTAAGTGAAATCTTACAATTAAAAGTTAGTGATGTAATCGATGAAAATGAAAATGTTCGCCATTCCATTTTATTTTACAATGAAAAAGTGAAGAAACATAAATGGTTTGCTGTAAATGAAGACTTACAGCACGCAATCGAAGACTACATGAAAGAACGTAAAACTTGGAAACGTAATGAACCATTGTTAAAATCTCAAAAAGGAACAAAATCTATTACGAGACAACATGCATGGTACATTTTAAACAAAGCCGCAAAAGAAGTTGGATTAGAAGGGATTAGCTCACATACACTTCGAAAAACTTGGGGTTATTGTGCATACAAATCAGGTGTTGATATTGCGTTTTTACAACACTTCTTTGATCACAGTACTCCATCAAAAACTTTAAAGTATATCGGTATTGCTTAATAACTCTTATACATAAAAAAGGTTACCATTTTAAAATTTGGTAACCTTTTTTATATTTCATATTCTCTTTTCTTGTCTCTCCTATACTGTAGTGGTACTCTAATAATAAGGGGGAGAAATTATGAACACACTTACAATTGAATTACCAAAAGAAACGGCTGAAAAACTTGATTTATTAAAACAAGCTTATGAAAAGAAAACAGGTGCTTCTATCTCTGAGAGCACTCTCGTTCAAACACTTATCTCAAAAGAATTTATCCAAGCGATAACTCCTTTTGATTTACAACAATTCGTCAATGGAAAAGAACAGCATTAATCGCTGTTCTTTTTTTATCTCTATTTAAAATACACAAAGTTTTTTATATATTTTTAGAAAAACCATTGACAATGATAATGATAACCATTATCATTTATTATGAAGCCAACAATTGATGAATCAACCAAACGCTCAGTAACATTGTTACCCCTCTTTTTCATATAGAAAGGCACTGTACATTCCCCCTGTTTGTACAGTGCCTTTCTTGTTTATTATCATTCAAAAAAATTTAATTGCTCCGGCTTCGGCTCACCATATGTAATGTTCATCATTTTCATAAGCTGTTTCGCATTATCTGCTGCATCCCCACCTGAATTGTTGTTAAACAGTACGTATATATCCTTTGTTTTCTTTTTTAATTGCTCTAGTCGTTCAACCCATTCTTCGAGTTCTTTATTGTTGTAGCGATATAAACAGCGAACCGCTCTCCAATTTTCCCCTTTATCAAGCCAACCATGAACATTTCGACCGTGAAAACGTATTAATGCCATGTCTGAATTCGTAACCTCTAACACGAGTGGCACAGAACCTATCCCAGCCTGTGGTTCATCACAAATTGTATGAATCCATTTCTCCTGTTCTAGAAACTGTAACGTCTTATCTCTCATTTCTGGATAAAACCATGTTTGATTTCGAAATTCTATTGCACATGGTAAACCTTCCATTTTTTCTTTCGTATATCGAAGAAAATCTACATTTTTCTTTTTGCAATCAAACCATGGTGGATATTGAAATAAAATTGTTTTTAATTTATCAGCTTCTATTAAAGGAAGAATAGACTGTTTATACACATCAAACATCTCATCGAACGTAGAAAAAGGAATTTCACCTTTCATATGTCCTGTCATTCCTTGATACGCTTTTACGACAAAAGAAAAATCTTTCGGCGTTTCCATTGCCCATTTTATATAATTTCGTGCAGGTTGCATTGCGTAAAATGAACTATCCACTTCCACAATAGGAAAATACTCGCTATATGTTCGTAATTTATTTCTATTTTCATAGGGATTTATGTATAAAGAATCATGATCTCCCCATCCTGTCACTCCAATAAACAGCACATATACCTCTCCCTTTTAACTTCATCTTCAATTCACTTTCCAAACACTTTGCATCATGTAGCCTTTTCTTTAAGAGTATCCTTATAAAAATATGATATACTATATGGAAGAATTTTTAAAATGAGGGGTTATTTATTTATGCTTCCAAACGATGCTACTGTATCTCATGAAAAACGAATTGAAGAACTAGAAAATAAAGTACGTTTTTATGAAGAACTTGTGAATCAATTACCACATCATTTCACATACAAAAATCCACATATTGGTTTACGAATAAAGAAAACTAGAACGACTCATTCCATTCAAGAAATACCAAAAGAGAATAAAGAGGCTCATTTTCAACTTACTTGTGATTCATTATTTTTATTTGAACAACTTGAAAAACACTTTGTACATATTTTTGATGCCTTTTCACATCATGTAACCTTTATCGATAGTAAAGGGAATATTACTTTATGTAATCAAGTTGCTGCAGATGATTTCGGTGTGATACGAAATGATATTATCGGAAAACCGATTCAACAATTACTAAACTTGCCGGAAGAAAAAATTAAAGCAATTGAAACATTAAAAACGGGAACAGAAATATATAATGAAGAAGTTTTAGACAAAAACTATGGCATTATAAATAACCGAATTATTCGCGATTATAACGGGGAGATTTTTAGAGTTATTAGTGTCTTTCATTATTTAAATACAGAACGTGATGCTGAGAAGTTTTCGTTAGCAGGGCGAATCGCAGCTGGAATTGCACACGAAGTACGAAATCCTCTTACAACAGTACGAGGATACTTACAATTTTTACAAGAAAGCATTTCTCCATCAAATAAAGAGTTATTTAAAAACTTGCTTATCCCTGAATTAGATCGTGCAAATAATATTATTACAAAATTTTTAGCCATTTCAAAAACACGGGAATTTACAAGAGAACCGTTTCCCATCAATACATTTTTACGTGACTATATTCAACAGTTACTAGCTAGTGAAGTTTCCTTGCATAATATTTCAATTGATTATAACTTCTCTAATGAATTAGATGATATTTTAGTCAATATTGATCGACATGAACTTGTTCAAGTGTTTTTAAATCTATTTCAAAATGCCGTCGATGCTCAAGGCGACAAACCTCTTTCTATTCAAATTACTAGTTATCGCCTTAATAACTTCATTCGGATTACTTTCACAGATAATGGAATTGGTATTCCTCCAGCTATTCAAGAATATATCTTTGATCCATTCTTCTCAACGAAGGATTCGGGAACAGGACTGGGCTTGTCAGTAACAAAAAAAATCATCCAAAATCATAACGGCACATTAAAAATGACTAGTAATGAAGATGGTACAACTTTCACTATTTCAATTCCAATCTTACCTAAAACAACCCTTGAAAAATTAAATCAATGTAAATAAAGGACTATCCACGAACTACATGCCAATTGTTAAACACTCCCAACAATTAGCATGTAGTTTTTTATGTTGCACTTTTCTTTTTTACATTATATAAACCTTTCTCTATATCTTACTTATTTCTTTCTAGGTGGGCCAATTTCTTATTTTTTTAGAAATGGTAGTTTGTCCATCACGAATTTAGTATAAATTTCATTTTAATATATAGTAATGACTAATGATTCTATGAAAGAAAAGAATGAAAAGATGAACAATAAAAATAAAGGAAAAGTATTTTATGGTAATGATTGTTGCGAAGTCAGAGCTTGCAGTCATATTAACATTTCTAAGTCCGAACTTACAGAATTCGTTAGACTTCTTCAAGCTCTTGGCCAAGCTATTCTAGTTCAATATGGATTTGGTTGCCTAGGCGGAGGAACTACGGGGACTACTGGTGCTCAAGGGCCTCAAGGCGCTCAAGGACCTGCGGGCGATACAACTGCGACACTATCTGTCTTCCGAATTTACTAACCACAATTTCCGAAAATATTTTGGGAGGACTAAGCACATTTATAAGTAATAGATGTGATTTTGATTGTCTATTAAATCTCTCTTTTAATAAAAAGGAGCACTTGTTTGGGAGGATAAGTGCTCCTTCTTTACGTTTCTTTACCTCAAATTTACTCTATCTTAATCCTCATTTTGTATGATAAATAATGAAGTCAAAGATATGAAAGAGGGATGAAAAATGAGAGTTATGTCACCGATACGCATTTGGATTGCTCTTATGGTATGCATTATTTTATGTGTAGGATTTTTTTTAACTCTAAAATATTCCACTATTTCAAAAGCAGATAGAAAAACTGTTCCATACAAAATTTTGTATACGAAACAAAGCAACATCCCTTATTCCAATGCAACAAAAAATGAAAAGAAAGTTATAACGGGAATGCTTATTACGAAAGCTTCTAGTTCCGAAGCGTTACTTCAAATTGCTGAAACGATTAAAGATCAGTATACAAATAAAAAAATCGATGAAATTACACTTTCTATCCACAATGAAAATAATGGTAATTACGAAGAAGAATTACCTTACGAACCTATTAGTAAAGGAAAAATAATTGTCACATACGATTCTCAATCCTTTGGCAATACGAACATTATACTTAACGAGTAGTAACTAGTACGGAGAAGGGATAATTTCAATCGTTTAAAGTTTCATTTTGTTTTTCATACAAAAAAGAGGCGAATTTCATTATTCGCCTCTTTCTTTTACCAAAATGAAGGAATCCATTCTTTCACTTTATCAATCCACTCTTGTTGCTCTTTTTTTCTTTGTTGTTCCTCTTCTTTCCTTCTCTTCTCTTCTTCTTTTCTTCGTTTTTCCTCTTCTATTGTAGTCAATTGTTTTTTATAATCAGCCTCAGATATGAGCGATAACTGAAATGCTTTTTGAGCTGGATTTGCGTTCGCTTTTTTCATAATATCCCGGAACATTGTCGTCGTAATTTGACTACCACCCGGAACATAATGATCGCTATCTGTTTTATCATATCCTACCCAAATCGCACCTACCAAATCTGGTGTGTATCCAACAAACCATGAATCCTTTGCGCCGGTGCTTGGGCCATTTACAATTTGAGTAGTTCCTGTCTTACCGGCCGTATCAACATTATTAACTTTCGCCTTTTCGCCCGTTCCCTTTTCGACAACGCCTTTTAATAAATATGTCATCTTTTGAGAAATTTTCTCGCTTGTCACTCGTGTCTCTTTCTTATACCACTTTCCAATCGTTTCACCTTCCGCATTTTGTATCTCTCTAATCGCATGAGCTTCCACTTGAACACCATCATTTGCAAATGTACTATACGCTTGAGCCATTACAAATGGGGATGTTCCTACATGCATACCGCCTAAAGCGATTGGATACGTACGATCTTCTGGCACTAATGGAATACCAAATCGCTCTAAAGATTTCAATCCTTTATCTAATCCAATCTGTTCCAATAGCCAAACAGCCGAAACATTGTACGACTTTGCCACAGCTTCATACATTGTCACATCACCGTGAAAAGTATGATCGCTATTTTGTGGTTTATATTCTTTAATATTAAATGGTTCATCTTTCAATATATCGTATACTTCATACCCTTGCTCTAACGCGGGTACATATACAGCTAAAGGCTTTAACGTTGAGCCAGGTTGTCTTTTTAATTGGGTTGCATGATTAAACTGTAAAAACTGATACGGTCCTCTCCCTCCAACTAAAGCTGGTACACCACCTGTTTTTGGATTCATAAGAACTACACCCGTTTGCATCAGTTGGTCTGAGCCATTATCTTTGAAATAACTATCATTATTCACAACGTCTTCTACAGCTTGTTGTTTTTTCGGGTCAAGCTCTGTATAAATACGATAACCACCCGCTAAAATTTCATTTTGTGTCAATTCGTACTTGTCCATTGCTTCTCTAACAATATAGTCTACATATTGAGAATATTTTCCCTTGTATTTATCATCCACACCACGTTTTAATACAAGACCGCTCTCTTTTTCTTTATTATACTGTTCGTCAGAAATATACCCTTGCTCTTTCATTAAGCTTAATACGACATTACGTCTTTCAATTGACTTGTTAAAGTTTTTATAAGGTGAATATGCAGATGGTGCTTTAATTAAGCCTGCAATCGTTGCAGCTTCTGAAATTGTTAAATCTTTTACATCTTTATCAAAATAAGATTTTGCTGCCCTTTTTATACCCCAAGCACCTTCCCCAAAATAAATTTGATTCATATACATTTCAATAATTTCATCTTTTGTATAAGTACGTTCTATTTTTTTTGTTAAAAAGTATTCCTTTATTTTACGAGAAAATGTACGATCTTGTGTCAGAAATACATTCTTCGCAAGCTGCTGTGTAATTGTACTTCCCCCAGCTACAACTTCTCCTGCTGTAATATTTTTAAAAACCGCACTTATAATTCCACTATAATAAATACCATGATGGTTAAAAAACTCCTTATCTTCTACTGCAACAATTGCCTGAACCATAATATCAGGAATATCTTTTCTTTTAACGCCTTCTGTTTTCGAAGAAGCTAATTTAGTTGCGACCTCATTATTTGCATCATAAATTAAAGTCGGTTGTGGAACAGCTTGTTTTAGTTCAGATATGTCTTGAATGGAAATTATTATATTTACAGCAATAAATAGAGTAACGAATACACTTCCCAATACAATTAATGAATTACGAAGTTTCTTCCTCTTATTGAACCACTCAAGCATTTTTTTAAAATGAGTGTTCTTCAATTTCATTCGTTCACTTCCTTCATTTATTTACACTCTTCTTTTTAAAAGGAAGAATATACCGCCTTTTAAATTTATTATAATAACGTAGTCATTCCTATAGTGTAAAGCTTTTCTTTTACATTCATACTTTTTGCAAGAAAAGGACATTCTACAAGTAAGATATTCACTATTGGATATTAATATTATTAATAGAACAACGAGAGTTATGTTAAGTTTTTGTAAACTTTTCGATAAAATGTTTTAAAAAACGACAGTTTTTTGTTAGAATTGATTAGCCAATATATTTTACATATATTACTTTTGTGGGGGTAACAATAATGGTCTTTAAATCAAAAAAAGATAAATTTTCTGAAATGTTAATGAATGTTTCCGAAAATTTAAAAGAAGGCGCGCAGTTTTTCGTGGAGTATAAAATTAAAAATGCTAGCGATTTAAAAGAGTTTTCTATGCGCATGAAAGAGTATGAGTCAAAAGGTGACTCATTTATTCACGAAATCATTATGGAGTTAAACAAAGCGTTTATCACTCCGATTGAACGTGAGGACATCCTACAACTTGCAATGAGTATGGATGATGTATTAGACGGATTAGATCACAGTGCTGGTCTGTTCGAAATGTATTCTATTACAGAAGCAGATGAATACATGATTAAATTCGTAGAAGCAATTAATCAATGTGCGATTGAGATTGCAAACTCTGTTGAATTAATGTCTAACAAAAAATTAGTCGACATTCGTACAAATGCGATTAAGATTAAGGATTATGAATCACAGTGTGATGATATTCGCCGTCATGCGATTAAGAACTTATTCTCTCGTGAAAAAGATCCGATTAAGATTATTCAATTTAAAGAGATTTACGAAGAGCTTGAAGAAGTAGCTGATAGCTGTCAAAGCGTTGCAAACGTATTAGAAACAATTATTATGAAGAACGCGTAAGGAGTTTGATCATGGATACACTCTTGATACTGACCGTTTTAGTAGTCATTTGCGCTTTAGCTTTTGACTTTATCAATGGATTTCACGATACAGCAAACGCTATTGCAACGGCTGTTTCAACGAAAGCTCTAAAGCCTAGACATGCCATTATTATGGCGGCTATTATGAACTTTTTGGGCGCAATGACATTTACAGGTGTAGCAAAAACGATTACAAAAGATATCGTTGATCCATTCGCCTTACAAAATGGTTCTCTTGTAATTTTAGCTGCTTTGCTTGCGGCGATAGCTTGGAACTTAATTACTTGGTACTACGGTATTCCAAGTAGTTCTTCGCATGCAATTATCGGCTCAATCGCAGGTGCAGCAATTGCGGCCGCTGGGATTAGCTCGCTAAATCTTAAAGGATTTATTAAAATTATTGAAGCTTTAATCATTTCACCGATTATCGCTTTCGTTATTGGTTATACCGTATACAGTATTTTTAAAGTAGTATTTAAAAACTTTAACTTAACGAAAACGAATAAGAACTTCCGTATATTCCAGATTTTCACTGCAGCATTACAAGCCTACACACACGGTACGAATGATGCACAAAAAGCAATGGGAATCATTACGATGGCTCTTATGGCTAATAACTATCATACTTCTAGCGATATCCCGTTCTGGGTACAATTATCTTGTGCTATCGCAATGGGGCTTGGTACTTCTGTCGGCGGATGGAAAATTATTAAAACTGTCGGTGGACAAATTATGAAAATTCGTCCTGTAAATGGTGTAGCTGCCGATTTATCATCATCACTTGTTATTTTCGGTGCAACATTCATTCACTTACCGGTTAGTACGACGCACGTTATCTCTTCTTCTATTTTAGGGGTTGGTGCTTCTCACCGTGTGAAAGGGGTAAAATGGGGAACTGCAAAACGCATGTTAATTACATGGGTTATTACACTTCCTATTTCAGCTTCTTTAGCTGCTCTGTTTTACTACCTATTACATTTTGTTTTCTAATCAAAAGTCGTCTTCCTTATTTTTCTAGGAAGACGACTTTTTTGTGAACAAGCCTATTTCTCATTAAAAAGCGTGTATAATAATTGGTGGATAAGTTATTTAGAGGAGTTGGCAATTTTGGAATACATCATGTTACTTTTCATCGGACTAATCGCCGGAACAGTCGGCAGCCTAGTTGGGCTTGGAGGCGGAATTATTATTGTTCCGTTATTAATTGGATTACACAGTTTATCACCACAACTTGCAGTAGGGACTTCTATGGTAACAGTCGTTTTCACAGGACTATCTTCCACCCTTACTTACATGAAGCATAAGCGAGTAGATTATAAAAGTGGACTTATTTTATTTATCGGAAGCGGCCCTGGTGGTATTATCGGATCATGGGCAAATAAATTTTTAAACCAAGACACATTTTCTTTATACTTTGGGATTTTCCTTATATTCGTCTCAATTCTACTTATGCTTCGAGACAAATTAAAACCTCTTTCCCTCTCAAATACGTCTGTAATTAAGCGTTCTTTTATAGATAATGATGGAAATACTGTACACTACCAATTCCCACCGTTTCTTGCTATCTTTATCGCCTTTATAGTTGGGTTTATATCTGGATTATTTGGAATTGGTGGCGGTGCCTTACTTGTTCCAGCAATGATGCTTCTTTTTGCATTCCCAGCACATATTGCAGTAGCAACTTCAATGTTCATCGTATTTCTATCAGCAATTGTAAGTTCTGCAACTCACATCTCACTTGGAAATGTCAGCTGGATTTATGCATTAATCCTGATTCCGGGTGCATGGATTGGCGGGAAAATCGGGGCTTACATTAATACAAAACTAAGTGGTAACGCCGTAATTAATTTATTACGTATTACGTTGATTATTCTTGGAACCAGATTAATCATTATTTCCCTTTTATAACGTATTCTTTTTAGAATGCGTTTTTCTTATACACATGAATATAAAAATCCTCCGAGGAGAACAAATAAAATTAAACAAACACATAATAACATATAATTTGAAATATGTACTTTCTTCAAGTTGACCACTCCTATAACTGCGACTGTTATCTTTATGATAGCGAAAAAATAGTTCACTTGCAGTTACAGAGTGCTAACAATGCAAAATCAATTATTACAAATTTTATCCTTATATTTCATTTCTTTGTATATTCTATCGATTTAATAAAAAAAGATGTCATATTGACATCTTTTTTAATGAAGAAGTGACCACCCCATGAAGTCTTCATGTACTTGGCACGCCCTCTTATCGTTTCGATCATATAATTCAGCATAGCTATCTGTTTCTTCATCATAAGCCATCGTATAAATAATTTGGCCGTCTACTTCAACGGATAAAACGACTCCACCTTTCATCTCTTCTACATGAATGATAGCATTCGCCGGAATTCTCATATCCGTCATTCTCATCGCATCTAACAATATACTAAACCCCCTACAGCGTATTCATTGCTAGTACTATTACACACTAAATAGTATACTACTGTAATAGCATACATTTCGTCAATGAAATTGCTGTTGAAATAGCATATTGTCTATATACATATACGCTAAAATAGAAGAAATAGAAACATATTAATGGGGGGCTAACATTGATTCTACACAAAGGAGATGTACTATTCCGTCAAGGCGAGGACGGTCCTTTATACTTTATAAAAACAGGCTTATTAAAAGTAGTTCGGCTAGAAGAAGACGGAACACCATTTTTATTCAACATTATCGTTCCAGGTGAAACGATACCTCATCATTCTTTAATTTCACCGAAAGAATATCACGGTACAGCTATCGCTTTAATAAAAACAGAAGTGGAACCGATCACTAATAGTGAATGGTACGAGAGACTTCAAGCAAATCCCGAATCGTATGCTAACATCGCTATGCAATTGCAATCTAAATTAAGAATGATGCAACAACGAATTGATCAATTGACAACCGTCTCTCCGAAAGAACGTCTTCATCGTTTACAAGAATGGTTCGCCCTATATTTAGGTGACATTCCTATATATGAAATATTAACACAAACCGAAATTGGTCAACTGATAGGTATACGTCGTGAAACAGTAAACCGTTTATTACGAGAACAAATAAAAAACGAGGTAAAATAAATACCTCGTTTTTTTGCTTATTGTAAGCTTGTTGCTGGGCCGAAAAATTCATAATGAATATGCTCTTGTTTCACACTTAAATCAGTTAGTGCAGCATTTATATGCTTCATAAATGCTACTGGACCACAGAAATAAAACTCTGCTTCAGTTGTCGGAATAATAGTTTTTAACCATTCACTTTCAATGAAACCTTCTTTATCAAAGTTCTTCATTTCTAAATCTTTTTCAGTCGGTGCAGAATAACAAGTATATGCTTTAACTTGTTCATATTCATTTTCTACTGTCTTAACGTGTTCTTTCATTGCATGTGTATTACTATTTATTGCTGCATGAACAAAATATACATTACGTTTTGAATCTTGTTCAATTAACGTATTTAACATACTCATCATCGGTGTAATCCCTACTCCACCACTAATTAGTACAACTGGTAATGTTGAATCCATATTTAACACGAAATCTCCCGCTGGTGCACTTACTGGTAAAACATCTCCTTCTTTTACATGTTCATGTAAGTAATTAGACACTTTACCGTCTGGTGTATCTACACCTTTTTCTTTTTTTACACTAATACGATAATATTCTTTCCCAGGAGCATCGGATAAACTATATTGACGATTATGTGTATATGTCTCACCTTCAATATTGATTTGAATCGTTACATATTGACCTGGGATGAATGAAGAAACTTTCCCTCCATCTTCAGGTTTCAAATAAAATGACGTAATAACATCGCTTTCCTTCACTTTTTTAACAATCACAAAGTTGCGGAAGTCTTTCCATCCACCTTCTTTATGTGCAGCTTCTTCATACATCTCTGCTTCAATGCTAATGAATGCATCAGCAATGACACCATATGCTTCTCCCCATGCATTTAAAACTTCATCAGGTGCACCTGCGATCTCTTTAATGGCACGTAGTAAACATGTACCTACAATCGGGTAATGCTCTGCTTTAATACCTAAACTTCTATGCTTATGACCAATTTGTTTTACAACTGGAATAATAGCTTCTAAATTATCAATGTACGTTGCAGCTGCATAAACAGCATTCGCTAACGCTTGTTGTTGTCTTCCCTTTTTCTGATTTGTATGGTTGAAAATATTCAATAACTCCGGATGTTCCGAAAATAAAATTTCATAAAATCTCGTTGTAATTTCAACGCCTTTTTCTTGTAATAATGGTACTGTTGACTTTACGATTTCAATTGTTTTTGCACTTAACATTGTATCCCACTCCTCTATTTCCTTAACTGTTTTTAGTTTAACTGAATCTTATAATGCAGATTGTGATTTTAATCACTATTAACACGGTGTTTTTGTGAATAATATATGAACATTGTATTTACAAAAGAAAATAAGCTAACTAGAATTCTAGCTAGCTTATTATTTTGTTTGTATAGCTTGTTCAATTACTTTTATATCTTTCCCATCGCCAAACTCCGTATATCCCCAGATATTCGTTTCACCTCTATATTTATTTACGATAATATCCAAGTCATGATATACACGGTGGGCATACACTACATACTCAATATTTTGAAGTTCCACACCTTTTTTTACAATTTCATAGCTTCTATTTACATCACGTTTTATTTTTTCATTCTTTATTTCTGTATGTATATTTTTTAACGATGATTCTTGTTGTTGAAACCATTGCTTAAATTGATTCCAATCCCCGTCTGTATAATTCTCTGCTTTACCGTAATTTAAGAAATTATTATAGCTTTCATGTGTCATTCGAATAAAATTTAGCACTTTTGTCTCTTCTTGCACATCTTCTATTTGAGCTATTGTATTTACCTCAGCAGGCTTATTCGCATAATGTAACAGCACTTTCATAAGACTATAGCTTGCAATGATTATCACGATAATAATCCCGAATACACTTAACAATTTCTTCATATACAGAACTCCTTCTCTACTAAAAATATTACAATGTATGACTATACTTGTAACTTTCTCTCGTAGAAATATAATTCCTGTATAAATTCTTCCTATCATTTCGACAATATTTTTCTATACATTTCTCGTTGGCAAATGTTCTTGTAAAACAATATATCCTTCATAAGCTGTGTAACCGAGTATAGCCATTAATCCAATATAACAAGCAAATACTGTCCATTTCGTTTTCGCATCCACTTTATAATAGTTTTCTTGTTGTTCCTTTTCTGTTTTCCATTCATTTAATTTTCTTTCTGACGCTTCAAATGCTTCCCTTATGTGAATTGTATACTCATCTTTTTCATCTTCATATGGAACATAATCTAACGGTTCGAACTTCGGTAAAAGATACTCTAACACTTCCATTTTTTGAAGTTCACCTATTTGTAACTCTTTTTCCCGTTCTCTTTGTCTTAATGCATTCATCTCATGATGCATCACGTATATAGTCCGATGTACAGCACCCGTTTCTTTTAATTCCTCTTCAAGCCTAGTAACATATTCTTTCATCCCATCAATTTTATGCCCTAATTCCTTAATCGGCTCATCTCTCTTTATTACTCTATATAACTCCATACAACCGATAATAACAATAAATCCTCCCAAAATACTTTTAAAGTAAATTGAATAGCCAAGTAATAAAATAAGGCCTGCTCCCCAAATTTTAGTACTGACAACTGAAATAATTCGCCCACCATCTAGCGGCGAAACGGGAATTAAATTAAAGAAATTAATCATACTTCCAAGCAAAATAACAAGCGCCCAAAATGGCTCTTTCGTCATTATATAAAGCGGTATCGCGGGTAAAAATGACAGAAGTCCGAAAAGCGGACCCATATAGGCAATGTAAGCTTCATCTTTCGCATTTTTCGGCATCTCTTTCATTCCAATAAGGGCCCCCATAAATGGAATAAAGATTGCTGGCGATGTTGGGATCCCCTTTCTTTTCGCAGCCCATAAATGGCCCATTTCATGAACAAACAACAAATAAATGAGCGCCACTCCAAATTTCCAACCATATAGAACTGCGTATGCGCCAAGCGATAGAAACATACTAAATACCGTTGAAAACTTTGCTAATTTAAAAATTGCAAATACCCACTTTAACTTAGACAGTAAAAATAGACCTATCGCAACAATAATTCCCCATAATCCTTTTTTATTATTTTTCATATTCCTCTCCTTTATCTCTCATTAATGAATCATATTCATTCATTAAAGCTTGTTCTTTTCTCTATTATGACATATTTTTTTCTATTGTTAGAAATAATGTTTATATAATCCATTTTCAGCCAAAAATATAAATAAAAGGAGGTGTACAAAAATGAATTTACAATCTCTTATAATAGGTGCTCTATCGTTTTTAGCTTCAACTCTTATTTTTTATACCGTTAGTTACGTATTATTATTAGATTTGTTGCCCAATCACGTATTTATTGCCCTTGTCATCCTTTCCGCTCTTATGATTTCTTTTCTTATTACACGAAAATCAATGAATGAGCCATCTGCAAAAGCAAAGTAATAGAGAGGGGTGCTTTCCCCTCTCTATTATCATTTCCTAGGAAAGGTCATATAGATTTGACGAGTTTATATTCATTCCAATCCGTAAGGGCTAATTAAAGTCTCACTTTATCTTTGAAAATTCATTTTTTCACCATAATCTTTAACAATCTGAATTATATTGTGAAACACACCTATTTTTTCTTTTTTACTGTTTAATATTTTCAAATCATAACTTTCGTAATATGTTTCTAATGATTTTAATTGTGATTCTGAAGCGCTTTTTATCGGAACAGTAGCATGTAATTCATATTGCTTATACCCTTCCTTTACTTTTTCACCTAAAATCATTTCACTCTCTTTTGCTCCAATTAATTTTTGAACTTTTTCTGGAAAATTGAGTTGCAAATAATATTCTTGCTCCTTCACTAACTTATTGTATAGTGATTGTGAAATCGTATACCGTACCGTATAATTCACGTTTTGATCGCCTGTTTTAATATGAAACGCGGTAATCTGCAAATCTTTTTTTGTTACTTCCGTTAAAGGGCTTACCTGCATCTCATCTTCTTTTTGTTCTGAGACATTTGGAAATATATCCAAAAGCTTTTCCGTATCTTTTTCATTCAACATATACATAGCTTTCTTATATTGCACCCATCCTCGTCTATCTTCTCCCCTTAACCATGCATAATAAGTTTCTTTTTTCCCATCTCTACTAATTTGTATTTCATATTCAGGTTCACCGAAGCTTCCTGTTATTTCTTGTTTCTCAGCTTTATTCAAAATGTCTATTACTAACTTCGCTTCTGATTCCTGCAACTTTTTCTCTTTATGTTTTTTTTGTATAACGGTTACCCCTATTGTTTCTTTCACTTCATTCACCGTCTCTTCTACTTTTTTTGTTTCTTTTTTCGGTTCAACTTGACCACAAGCTGCTAGTAACATAACAAACAACAACAATACATATTTCCCTTTCAAATTAATCCTCCTCTTACGATAAGAAATCCTTATAATCTTCATACATAAAACAAAAACGTGACATCCTATTAAATACGCTATACTAATCATTGAAAGGAGGTCTTTATCATGCCCATTAATTTTCATGATGAAAATAATAAGTACACATATGCAACAAGAAACGCTCATATTTCTTGGGGTGAAATTGTAAAAAACATTACAGAAATACAAAACAAGCAAATAATTGATATCGGCTGTGGTGGTGGGATTTATACGAAAGAACTCGCTCTTATGGGAGCCAATAATGTTGTGGGACTTGATTTTTCAAAAGAAATATTACAAGCTGCAAAAGAAAATTGTAACAACTTTTCAAACATTTCATTCATCCACGGTGATGCACATAATATCCCATACCCTAATGAAACATTCGACATAGTTATTTCGCGTGCAGTTATTCATCATTTACAAGACATTCCTACATTTTTACTTGAAGCTTCTCGTATATTAAATAAAAACGGTGTACTTATTTTACAAGATCGAACAATTGAAGATTGTACAATTCCAGGAAGTCCCGAACACATTCGCGGATATTTTTTCTCTCTATTTCCAAAACTTATTGAAATAGAGTCAAAAAGACGTCCAAAAACCAACACTATACAGACAGAATTACAAAAGCATTCTCTTCATGTACTTCCCACACAAACACAATGGGAAATACGAAAAATGCATGATTCTGTAGAAGCATTATTGCAAGATTTATCTCCTCGAACAGGTCGATCCATTCTATATGAGTTAACAGATGATGAACTTTCTCAACTTCGACAACATATACAGACCGCATTACAAAACGTCTCTCCTATTATTGAAAGAGATCGATGGACAATTTGGAGCGCCATGAAGTTGTAAGGAAGGAAGCCTCACAAAATAATGTGAGGCTTCCTTTCTTTCATAATCTAATTTTGCAACACTCTTGATATCCTCCACTTCTGGCCTGTGCACTTCCACACTTCGGACATACTAAATATCTAGACTGATTTGTCAACAAACTACCTTTTTGAAAGAGTAAAACTTCTGCTTGTTTAAACGAACGCGAATAATATAACCACATAAAACCAATTATAGCAATAATACCAAATAATACTCCCATCGCAAGCATTTCAGTCACCTCTTTTGGTTTGTTCTTTCCAGCAAGTGGATTGTTGTATTATTCTCTATAAATTCAAACAATCCCTTCTTCACTCCTATAAATATCAATTTTCTCTATAAAATTTACAATTCTCCGCAAATTTTCACTCCCATTTTACAATTCATCATTTCCTTTACAACAACGAATATCACTTTCGATATTTCCGTATATAAATATATCTTTCAAAAAACATATTGACTTTCTAAAAAAAACATGCAACAATACTGTCAGAATACTTGAATAAAAATTCATTGACGAGAACGAGTACGTTATAGAACTGTTCCCCAGAGAGTTGGCGATTTGCTGAAAGCCAACGTTCAGCGCGTAACCGAAAATCATCTCCGAGAAGTAGAACCGAATGTTACAGTAAGTTCTTACCGGCCGTCCCCCGTTACAAGGAACACGTATCATGTTGTACGTTGCAAAGCCGTATACATATAGATTTATTTCTACATGTGTAAATTAGGGTGGTATCGCGGGTAAATATAACTCGTCCCTTTCTTTAGGGACGAGTTTTTTGTGTTCTTACAAATGAATTTAAAAAAGGAGGAAAAACAATGAACACTGTATCAAAAAAACATATTTTTTTCACGGGTCTTATGCTATTTTCTTTATTTTTTGGGGCAGGTAATTTAATTTTCCCTCCCATGCTTGGCCAAAATGCAGGTGAAAACTTTTGGCCAGCAATGATTGGATTTTTACTAACAGGAGTTGGCTTACCACTACTAACTGTTATCGCAATTTCTCTATCTGGAAATGGAATGCAGCAACTTGCAAGTCATGTTCATCCATTATTCGGAATTTTCTTTACAGTAATTGTATACATTGCTATCGGTCCATCTATGGGCATCCCACGTGTTGCAAATGTCGCTTATGAAATGGGTGTTAGTTCTTTCTTACCAGAAACAATCCGCTCTAGCAGCCTAGTGCTATTTGTATATACAATCATCTTCTTTACTATCGTATTTTGGCTGAGTTTGAATCCATCTAAACTTGTTGATCGTATTGGAAATGTATTAACACCTATTTTATTACTCTCTATTTTCTTATTGTTTGTTAAAAGTGTATTTACACCACTTGGGCAATCAGGGCCAGCAATGCAAGAGTATCAAACTTCTCCAATCTTCAAAGGCTTTATGGAAGGCTACTTAACAATGGACACTATTTCAGCACTTGCATTCGGAATTATCGTTGTAAATGCAATTCGCTCTAAAGGTGTGAATGATCGTAAGTCCATTGCCATCGCCACAGCAAAAGCAGGGCTTATTGCCGCTACAGGGCTCGTACTTGTATACGGTGCACTCGGCTGGCTTGGGGCAACTAGCGTCTCGCTCGGATATGCAAAAAATGGCGGACAGCTACTTACTGTTATCGTACAACAATTATTCGGTCCATACGGTTTGCTCCTATTATCTCTTATCGTTACACTCGCTTGTTTAACGACATGCGTTGGACTCGTATCTGCGTGCAGCCAATATTTTTCAACATTATTGACTACATTTTCATACAAAACGTTCGCGAGTATCATTTGCGCATTAGGATTACTAGTTGCCAACTTAGGTTTAACGAAAATTATCGCAATCTCTGTTCCAATTCTACTTGTTGTGTATCCAATTGCGATTGTACTCGTACTACTATCATTACTTCATAAATACTTCGGTGGATATCGCTCTGTTTATGTAGGTGCTTTAATTGGAGCAGCTGTAGTGAGCGTATTTGATGGATTAAAACAAGGTGGTATTTCAGTTTCATTTATCACACCATATTTTGAATTTATCCCTTTATATAATGAAGGAATCGGCTGGCTAATACCAGCATTAGCAGGAGCTCTTATTGGTCTTGCAATGGCTAAGTTAAGCGGTACGAAAAAAGTTCCATTAGTAACCGAATCTCACGAAGTAAAAGCCTCCTAAAAAAACTCCCAAAAGGGAGTTTTTTTACATTTGATACGCAGTATGATTAAAACTGCTTATTTTATAAGCCTTCGTATAATATTCAATATTCGTATCAACTGTTTCTACCTTGACAACATCATAGTGCTCTTCTTGCTTTACTAAAAATAAATAGTATTCCTCTGTAGCCTCAATAATCGCAATTTTATCTGTTTCAACATTATATTGTTCACAAAGCGCTTGTAATGCGTTCACATAATCCCCTAATTTTTTAGACTTATCCATTCCGAATATAGTTTGAACTAACATATACATTCTCCCCTTTATATGTACTGTTAACACCTCAATGATAACGCTTACATTATTTATCGTCAATAAAAACATTCAATAGTTTTAACGCCAAATTTATATTGTATCGAGCCAATAATCAGCGAGGAATTCCCCGCCAATTAAAGTTTCACTTTATCCCGCATTAACTGCCCGTAAAAGCCCGATTGGTGAGGGCTGATAATCAGTGGGGGAGGAACAACCTCCCCACTGATTAAAGTTTCACTTTATCACTTCGTTAATTGATGCCTAAATGCATAAATAACCGCCTGAGTACGGTCACTTACATTCAATTTATTTAATATATTACTCACATGTGTCTTTACCGTTTTCAGTGCAATAAATAACTCGTCCGCAATCTCTTGATTACTTTTTCCCTCTGCGATTAATAACAAAATCTCAAACTCTCTTTCCGTTAAATCATCATGCAAAGGTTGCTCTTTCTTTTGACGCATACGGGACATCATTTTCCCGGTAACTTTCGGCTCTAATACTGTTTCTCCATCATAAGTAGCTCGTACAGCATCAGCAATATCACTTGCTCTTGATGTTTTTAATAAGTAACTGGTCGCCCCAGCCTCAATAACAGGATACAATTTTTCGTCATCTAAAAAGCTTGTTACAACTACAATTTTTGCTTCTGGCCATTCTTGAATAATAGCACGTGTTGCTTCGACACCGTCCATCTCATCCATAACAAGGTCCATTAAAATAATATCCGGCCTTAATTGCAATGCTAATTCTGATCCTTTTCTTCCATTCTCAGCTTCCCCTACTACTTCAATATCTGGCTGTGTAGATAAATATGCCGATACACCCATACGAACCATTTCATGATCATCGACAAGCAATACTTTTATCATACTTCTCCTCCTCTCTCAATCATAATCGGTACTTTTACTTCTATTTGTGTACCTTTGGCCGGGAAACTAAGTACCTTGAGTGTCCCACCAATTTCATGAACACGCTCTTGCATCGATCTTAGGCCATATGAACCAGCCTTATTAACCCCTACTTCAAACCCAACGCCGTCATCAATGATTTTTAAAATCGCATATTGATCAATTTTTCGAAGGCGCACTTCTGTTTTCTTTGCCTTCGCGTGTCGCAACGTGTTTGATAGCGCTTCTTGCACAATACGGAATAAATGATCTTCTACACCTTTTTTTAATTCTATTGGCTCAATAAGCCATTCAATTTTCATATGTTGTTTTCGCGATAATTCCGTTAATAATTCCTCTATACCTTCTGTCAGTTTCTTACCTTCCAATTGTACAGGACGTAAATGAAGGAGCAATGCTCTCATTTCTGATTGAGCATTTACAACCATATTTTCAACAAGTTGCAATTGTTTTTTTGTCACATCTGGAAATTCAGTTATTTGTTCATTAATCGCTGACATCATCATCGACATTGCGAAAAGCTGCTGACTTACTGAATCATGCAACTCCCTTGCTAAACGATGCCTTTCTTGAGAAATCGCTTCTTGTCTCATCTCTTCATTCCAATGAGCTCGTTCATTCGTTACTTTTTGAAAGAGTCCAGCTTGCTCCTCTAATCGACGAGCCAGAACGATTACTTTTCGTTCCACTTCATGAAATTCATTATCTGCAGTAAACGAAACATCGCTCGGAAAATTCCCTCGCTCTACTTCAAATAGAAACGTATTTAATCCTTGTATACGCTGCTCTATATAGTAACCGATTGCATATCCTACAATTCCCCCGATAAGTAAACTTGTAGTCATAATAAACAAGCCAATTGGAACAGAAGCGATGGATTCCTTCCATAATAAATCATACACTTGTTGCTCGCTTTTCCATACATATACAATTGTACAAATGAGTGCGATACTAACAGAGGACAACATAGAATAACGAATATACATCCACGAAATATTTTTTTGTTTCTTCATTATACTTTCCTCACTTCCGTGTCGCCTACGACAAGCGAAGAAATAATTTTAATACGTCGAGGAGCCTCTTTATACTGCTCTGTTCTAAATGTAACATTGCGGTTAAACCCTGTCTCTTCATGACCTGGCAAGAGCACACGCCCGACAATAACAGAATGATTTAAAGAAAGTTCAATATCATATGGCACATATAAACGAATATTACCAACGACACCTCGAATAACAATTACCGTTTCCCCTTCTGGAATCATAGCAGTTGTTAAATCTATTTCCACATCACAAGCACCATATTGAACATTAATATCCTCAAGTTCATAAATATGATCCATCATTCGCACATTGCCTACAAACATATTTTTCAAATATGGTTCTGTACGATATATTTGCTTCTCTTCGTCTATCATCCCTTTTTCTTTAATTTCAACCTTCATTGCTTTTTGCTGATGCCCTTGTTGAATCAATTGATAACCAATTAAAGCTAAACAAGCAAATACGACAAGAACAAATGCTGCTGATGAAAATAAGAAGAATAAAAATACGATACCACCAACAAATAAAAATACATTTCCCCGTACATAACGATTCTTTTTACGATAATGCCTTCCAAACATAAGCATAATAAATGCAAAAATGAGACCACCTGGTTCAAAATGTCCAAGTATCATATCAAGAAAAAGACCGAACCCAAATATGATGAGGAGCATCCCCATTAATTGTGTCTTTGAAAAATGTTTCTTCATTTCAGCTCCCCCCTTCTTGTCACATATACATAGAAGAAAAGGCATTGCTTTCCAACACCTTTTCTCCTATCACTATATCATAAGCCTGTTTTATAATATACTACTATTATTTTGTTAACTCTTTCGTTAACGATACATCATTCTTTTCTTTCATTTCACGCTCAAGTTTTGCAATTTTCATATCAAATGTGTCACGCTCATGCTCTTCATTCATACGAGTTTCTAAGTCACGAATATGATCTTCAATCTCTTCAAATCGTAAGAATGGATTATTTTCATCCATTTTATGCATCGCAGTATTCATACGACGATTTGCATGTGCCATATTTTCACGTGCCATTAGTTCCATACGCTTTGCGTGCATTTCTTTTAATTTATTTTTCATTTCAGAAAGACGACGTTCTAACTCATCAATTTGCTCTACAACACCTGCATACATTTCTTCTAATCGAGTTACTTGCCCTTCATAATAAGCTACCTCTTCTAACGCACGTTCGTGCAATTGTAATTCACCTGCTTCTTGAGCAATGATAGCTTGCTTTGATCTTTTATTAACGAAATAACGTGCTTGCTCAAGCTCACGAACAAAGTTAGATTTTAATGTTTTATGACGCTCAATTAACTTCTCAATTTTTGTTATTTCACGCTCACTATCACGTAAATATTGGTTTAACATCGCAATTGGATTTTTTCTTTCCTTCTCATCTAACACGTTATGAAAATCAGCTAAAATTGCATCGCGTACACGTCCGAATAAAGATTGTTTCATTATAAATCTTCCTCTCTTCTACTTTAATTATAATTTGATTTATTGTTTTAGTTTTTCATTAATTTGTTCCACTCATCTTCAAAGTTGCTATATGATTTAGAACTTTCTGGAGCAGATTCAACAACTACATCTTTTTCTTTTTTCCACTCACGGTATCCGTAGTATAAAACCACTAAAGCAGCGATACCGATTAATGCTGGCGAATGAGAAAGTGCAATGGATAAACCGATTAAACCAACAATACCCCAAGCTAACTTTCCAAAAAATGATTTAGCTCGCACAAATGATTTATAGCTCCAATATACAACTCCTGCTCCGATTGCGAATCCTACAATACCAGCAAGACTACCAAGAGCAATTAAAGCCAAAATACCGGCTGCGATAAACGCTAGAAATTGTTTCATCTTGTGCTTGCCTCCCTTCGATTTGATACTCTTATCTTAACTATTTTTTCATCTTTCCATAACGAGCTTAAGAACCGTTTTCTACTCAGACTTAAGACCGAGTCATATTCAGCCCTTTACGCAAAAAACGTGCAGAGTCTATTCTCTGCACGTTTTTTAATTACTAACATTCATATTAAATTAAGCAGTTTTATGATACTCTTTTTTCTTAGCTACTTTCGAAAACCTTGGAAACCCAATTAGAATAGAAACAATCCCACATACTCCAACTAAAATTGGATAAAATGCATACGGTAACAATTCAACTGGAGATAACGCTGCAAATCCTGCTGCCGTTAACATTTGGGCACCGTACGGAATTAATCCTTGCACACAACATGAGAAAAGATCTAATACACTCGCTGATTTACGAGGGTCTATTTCATATTGATCTGCAATATTTTTTGCAAGCGGGCCTGTAAAAATAATTGAAATCGTATTATTCGCTGTACACATATTCGTCATACTCACTAAACCAGCAATACCAAATTCCGCTCCTTTTTTCGAACGAATATTACGTGTTAATACATTCATTAAATATTGAATACCACCATTATATTGGATTAATTCAACCATACCGCCAATTAATATAGCAAGTAATACTAACTCCATCATACCGCCCATTCCAGTCGTTACACTTTTAAAGAAACTTTCTAACGTGTAACTTCCATCTATAAGACCGATAACACCAGATAGTACAGTTCCACCAGTTAATACAATAAGTACATTCCAGCCAAGTAGCGCTGTAATCAGTACTCCTGCGTACGGTAAAATCTTTATCCAATCAAAGCTATGTGCTTTAATTTGCGTGTCACTTCCTGAAGTAACTATTACTAATAGCACAATTGTAATAATAGCCGCTGGTAACACAATTAAAAAGTTCGTTTTAAACTTATCTTTCATTTCTGTTCCTTGTGAACGAACAGCTGCGATTGTTGTATCTGAAATAAATGATAAATTATCACCAAACATCGCTCCGCCAACAACAGTAGCCATTGCAAGCGCAATTGAGATATCAGTTTGACCACTAATACCTACAGCAATCGGCGCTAATGCTGCAATTGTTCCCATTGAAGTTCCCATCGCTAATGAAATAAATGCCCCAATAACAAAGATTCCAGCTACGATAAATCCTGGCGGTAAAATAGTTAATGCTAAATTAACAGTTGAGTCTACTCCGCCCATTCCTTTAGCAGTTTCAGAAAATGCACCTGCAAGCACAAAAATTAATACCATAATCATAATATCCGGATTTCCTGCACCTTTAGCGAACCGCTCTACTTTCACATTAAAACTTTCTTTACGATTCATCATTAAAGCGACTCCTACAGCAATTGAGATCGCTACAAGTATCGGCAATTTATAGAAATCACCTGTAATAATTCCAGAACCAATAAATAGCGCCAAAAATATCCCAAGTGGTAATAAAGCTAAACCATTTCCTCTCGTTTCTTTCAAAGTATCATCTCTCCCTAGTTTCAACCTTTTTCTAATGAATAACAAAAGACCTCTTCCGATGAGAAGAGGTCTTATACATCTATAAGAAACACTCTTCTCATCTTTCAAGCACACGCTTGCTGGATTTGGCACAGCACTCTGAAATCGAGTCCGCTGCCGAGGCATCGTAGGGCCAGTCCCTCCGCCTCTCTTTATAAGAAGGTTTCATATTTATTTTTTAATAATAATTTCTTTCCTAACTTTACTCGCTTACAAAACAAAAGTCAATTATTTTTTGTATAGATTTTTTTGGTAATTATACAAAAATTCGAATACAACAATCATTTTAACTTTTCTATTTCTTCTTTCAACATTGAAATCCAATAAAATTCATTATTTTTTATTGTTGCTAATATCCATTTCGTAGTGTACCAAGCTAACTCATACTCTTCCTTCGTGACATCACCACTTTTATAAGCATCCTCTAGCTCCTCTTCATCTAATACATACACCTTACCGCTAGGTAATAATACTACATCTAAATATAAATCATCAAAATACGGTAAACCACGATCGTCTATTTTATATTCTTTCGCCACATCGATATAATATTGCACTAATTTTTTCTGATCATCTAACATAGCGGTAATCGCAAAGTTTTTCCCGTCTATGAAATATTGAATCCACGTATACTGATCCGCTGCAATACAAAGTTCTTCACCATCATATTCTTTACAACTAGGCTCTCTCACCTTTTTTATATCCAGTATTCCGAGCATTCCCTCTTCCACTTGCTTAACCGTATAACTCTTTTCTATTAGCCTCTTCCACGAAGAACCGTCACCATATTTACGTTTCATTATGTCTGCTCCTCTTCTATATACAGAAAAGCTCCCACATATTATGTGAGAGCTTGTTCATATTATAATTAAGCCGCTTGACCCTTTTCAGAAATCTCTTTTAAATAAGCTTGTCCTTTTTCAGCGTCATATTGACCTTCCCACTTAGACATAACTACAGCTGCTAAAGAGTTTCCTACAACGTTAACTGCTGTACGAGCCATATCTAAAATACGGTCAATACCAGCAATGAACGCTAAGCCTTCAGGTGGAATACCTACTGTACCAAGTGTCGCTAATAATACAACGAATGATACGCCCGGTACACCTGCGATACCTTTTGATGTAACCATTAATACAAGCAATAATGTAATTTGTTGTGTAATAGATAAATCAATACCGTACATTTGTGCTAAGAAAAGAGCCGCAATTGCTTGATATAAAGTTGATCCATCTAAGTTAAATGAATAACCTGTCGGAATAACGAAAGATGTAATCGCTTTCGGACAACCGAATTTCTCCATTTTCTCCATGATTTTTGGTAAAACTGTTTCTGAGCTTGCTGTAGAATACGCTAAGATCAGCTCGTCTTTTAAAATCTTAAAGAATTGGAAAATGTTGATTCCAAATATTTTCGCTGTAAGTCCTAAGACAACTACGACGAAGAAGATCATTGCTCCATATACGACAATTAGTAATTTCCCTAATGGAATTAATGAAGCAAGACCAAATGTAGAAACTGTAACACCAATTAGTGCAAACACACCAAATGGTGCAAATTTCATAACTTGGTTTGTTACGTAAAACATTGCGTCAGCTACACCTTGGAAAAATTGAAGAACTGGTCTTCCTCTTTCACCAATTGCTGCTACACCTAAACCAAATAGTACAGAGAAGAAGATAATAGCAAGCATATCTCCGTCAGCTAACGACTTCATAATGTTCGTTGGAACAATATTTACAAATGTATCTGCAAATGAATGACTTTGTACTTGTTCTGTCGTATGTGTATATTTCGAAATATCTGTCTTTGTTAACTGCTCCATATTTACGCCTTTTCCTGGTTGGAAAATATTCGCTATTAATAGACCAACAATAATTGCAATTGTTGTAATAATTTCAAAGTAAAGAATTGTTTTTCCGCCTAGTCGACCTAGTTTTTTAACATCGCCAACACCAGCAACCCCAACAACAATACTTGCTACAACAATCGGTACAACGATCATTTTAATTAATCGGATGAAAATATCACCAATTGGTTGTAAGTACTTCACAACAGCTGGATTATCAAAGAAAATCGCCCCAACCGCAATACCAAGCGCAAGCCCTATTAATATTTGCCATGCAAGTCCTATTCTTTTCATATTTGTTGTAACCCCCTCTTCGATGTGTCACTCTATCTCTCATTCTATCTCTATAAAACTAAGAAATTAAGAGTATTACATATTATTCGACAATTCACTACATTTTGTCCCTGTTAAAAATCATAAATCAAAAATTTAAATCTGACAACAAAATAACTTTGCCCGAACACAAATAATTTTCTTGACAAAAAGCAGACCCATGTCAGAAAACCTAACATGAGAACGATTCCTCACTAGTGTTTTATTAGCTTTCCAAGTAATATTTCACCTCATAAAAACGATTACTTTCCTTCTTCATTTTACAGATTAATTCCAAAATATACCTTTGTTACACATATGAATAAAATGTATGTACTATGACAATTACAGTTGAAAAATGATAAATTCCGACAAAACTTAGCAATTTTATAAAATTTTCTTTACATTATGATTACAATGATAGACACCCCTCTTCTTATGATATATAACATTCATAGGGAAAGGAGTCAGACAACAATGAAAAAGAAATTTGCAGCGTTTAGTGTTTTAGCAGCAGGAACGATTTTTGCTTCCCCGTTACTTTCACCTGCATACGCTGAAACGAATCAAGATAAATTATCTAACATTCAATCTGAATTAGAAGGCAAACAAAGTGACTTACAAAATAAATCAGTCGAGAAAGAACAAATAGAAAAAGAAATTCAAGAATTACAGAAGAAAATTGATGAATTAACTACTTCTATTAATAAAAACGAGACTGAATTAAATGATACAAAAAAAGAAATTAGCAAAACACAACAAGTAATTACTGACAAAAAGAAACATATAGAACAATTACAAACAAACATAGATACACGTCAGGAAGTTATTAAACAACGGTTACAATCTATGCAAGAAAAACCGCGTACCAATATCATTACAGAAGTATTAACAAACTCTACAAACATTGCTGATCTTGTTGATAATATGTACTCCGTAAGTTTAATATTAAACAACGATACAGATATTGTAAAAAAACAAACATCTGATCAAAATGCTGTAACGTCAGAAAAAGAGGCTGTTGAGAAAAAAGAACAACAACTGAAAGAATCTGAACAAAAACTAGAACAAAAACAGCAAGAATTACAAAATAACCAACAGCAGCAGCAAACTCTTATTAACGATCTACATACGAAAGTAGCAAAAGTAGATTCAGAGATTGAAGGATTAGAAGAATCCAAAGGCATTTTAGAAAATCAACGTCAAGCTGTTCAAAAAGCAATTGAAGAAGAAAAACGTGCCGAAGAAGCTCGTAAAGCGGAAGAAGCTCGCCAGGCAGAAGAGGCTCGCAAACAACAAGCTACTAAATCTGCTCAAGCAACTCAAGCGGCCCCAACACCACATGATACAAATATCGGTGGCTTTATCAAACCAGCAGCTGGATCAAAAACTTCCGGATTTGGTGTACGTTCTTTAGATAATCATAAAGGAATTGACATCGCCGCTTCGGGAACGGTTCCAATTATCGCTGCTGCAGATGGCGTTGTTATTCGCTCAGAATTATCATCTAGTTACGGAAACGTAGTGTATTTATCTCACCGTATAAACGGAAAAACATATACGACAGTATATGCTCATATGAATAGCCGTTCTGTATCGAATGGACAAACTGTAAAACAAGGCGATCAGCTTGGATTTATGGGGAATACGGGCCAATCATACGGACAACATTTACACTTTGAACTTCATCTTGGAGAATGGAATGTCGGCAAGACAAACGCAGTTGACCCATCTCCTTATATCGGATTATAAAAAACCTCGGTACCTACCGAGGTTTTTTATTTACACTTCACACAATATAGGCATTCTACATAGACTATAACTAAATGCCTATAGTTTACGGGGTGATCAATATGAATACGCAATTACAACAAAAAATAGAAGAAGCTAGAGAGACGTATATTGGCCGGATATTTACATTTGGCGGCTCAGTATTATTTTTAATCGGTTCATTCCTTGCAGTCACTACAGCCTATAAAGCATATAATCGTTTATTACACTCAT
This sequence comes from Bacillus cereus group sp. MG1, assembly GCF_040460035.1. NCBI lineage: Bacteria > Bacillati > Bacillota > Bacilli > Caryophanales > Bacillaceae > Bacillus > Bacillus cereus group sp. MG1. The sequence continues at coordinate 1,058,480 of NZ_JARVGY010000001.1, forward strand.
CAACATCCACATAAAAAAAGACGGGAGATCCCCGCCTTTTTTTATGCAAACATTTTAAATACACCTATCGCATTTAAAAATACAATTATTACAGTTACCGGAATAACATAACGAAGTAAGAAGAACCAAATGTTAAATAACGTTTTCCCCTTCGTTTCCGTCACTTCTAATTCTTTCATCAATAACTCTTTACTCATTTTATTTGGTACAAATAATGAAATAGCTAGTACTCCTAACGGCAGCAATACGTTACTTACCGAAAAGTCAACTAAATCAAAGAATGTTTTCCCGAATATTTTCACGTCACTCATAATCCCAAATGATAAAGCTGATGGAATACCGACTGCAAAAATAAGAATACCGATTAATAATGATGCTGACGGACGCTTCTTCTCATTACCTTTCGCAACAGATGCTACTACAATTTCAAGCATTGAAATTGCTGATGTTAAAGTCGCAAAGAAGAATAAAATTAAAAACATAATAAAGAAAAATTGACCAAATGGTATTTTTGCAAATACTGCTGGAAGGACGATAAACAGTAATCCTGGTCCTTCAGTTGGTTTTACTCCTAATGCGAAAATCGCTGGGAAAATTGCTAATCCTGCAAGTACTGTAACAAAAACAGTTAAACTTACAATAGATGTTGCTGATTTCGCTAAATGTTCCTCTTTCTTTAAATACGAACTATACGTGACCATTACTGAGGCACCTACTGTTAGTGAGAAGAAAGATTGTCCCATCGCGTATAAAATCGTATCTGCTGTAAGCTTTGAAAAATCTGGCTTTAAGAAGAACTCTACTCCAGCAAAAGCACCATCGAGTGTTAACGCACGAACAATAATCGCAATAAATAAAATAAATAATAGCGGCATCATGTACTTACTTGCCTTTTCTATACCTTTCTCTACACCTTTACTTACGACAAAAATTGTACAAAGCATAAAGATAAATTGTGCTCCAATCGCACTTAACGGATTTGAAATCGTTTCACCGAACAATTGTCCATAATCAGCTGCTCTATTCCAGAAACTTCCTGTCACACTATAATATAAATAAAGTAAAATCCATCCACCTACAACACTATAAAAAGATAGTACACTAAAACAAGTAACAACTCCCATACGACCAATCCAAGGATATACTTTGCTATTTGGCACTAGTACTTTATAAGCTGTAACGGCCTCTTTTTGCGTGCTACGTCCAATAACAAACTCCGCTATTAAAAGAGGCATACCTATAAATAAAGTTAATAGTAAAAATACAAGGAAGAATGCGCCTCCCCCGCCATTACCTGCAACATATGGAAATTTCCATATCGCACCAAGACCTACTGCGGCTCCGGCTGCTGCGAGTACAAAGCCTATTTTCGACGTCCATTGCTGTGTTTCTTTCATCATAAATTCTCCTTTTCTGAATATTTAAACTTTTGTTAATTATACACTTTCATTTCATACTCGCACACCTCCTTTAGAAAATAAAAAAGTCCCCTACACGCAAATATGCATGTAGAGGACGATATATGTAATATAAATACCGTGGTACCACCTCAATTGGATTGATAAATCCCACTTGTTCAAGTACAGGAATAATTCCGATACTCTATCCTTTTAACGGCGGAACCCGGGTTGCCTACTACAATGTTCAACATACCTCTCGCAAGCCCATTCTGTATATTTTATCGTACCAGGCTCCCACCTAACCCCAGCTCTCTGAACGCATCAAATATACGTACTCTTCTTGCTCATCGATTTTATCTATTGAAGTTACTTGTGATTATAAATTATATTTTTATATTTGTAAAGCTCACTTTATCTTTTATTATTTTAAAACCTTTTCCTCTAATTCTCGTAAAAAACTTTCTCTTTTCCCCTCGTTTTGCACATATACTGATTTCAACACTTCTTGGAGCAATATATTTCGCTCTCTCTTTTCTAACTGTAAATCTTTTAACTTCACCCTTACTTCATATAAAAAATCTAAATACGATTCATATGTCTCATCATATTTATTTGCAATCTCATCTCGAATTTTTTTTGCGAGCTTAGGGCTCGCTCCCCCAGTAGAAACTGCTATATTAAGTAAACCACGATGAATTGCTGCCGGAAAATGAACATTACCACTTTCCGGATTTGTAATAACATTTACTAATTGATTCTCGGCGGCATCTTCAGCAACTTGTTCATTTAATATTGAATCACTACTCGCTGCAACAACTAAAAAAGCACTTTTAATATCACTTTTCTCATATTCTCTTTGATACCAACGAATTTTCTTTTCTTCCACAAGTTTTACTAAATTCGCATCTAATTCTGGACTTATCACAACTATATCCGCACCCTGTTTGAGTAAAGGAATAATTTTAAATCCTGCAACTTTTCCCCCACCAATAACAACAACGCGTTTCTCATTAACTCGCACTGTAAGTGGATACATACTGATCTCCTTTCAATAACTCCGTCGTTTTCTGAATTAACATATCTTGAAACGCTTCATTCTTCCCTAAATATGGACTGATTTTTATCTCTCCCAATTCATATTGGCGCACTTCTTTCTCAATATGTTTCATAAGTAAACCTGTAAATAACAAGTAAGGCAGTACAACGATGTTCTTTTCTTTTTGTTCTACAACTTCCTTTAACTTCTCCTCAAATTTTGGCTCTGCAGCCGCTAAATAACAAACTTCTACTTTTTTAACCTTCTCTTTTGTTTGAAATAAAGAAGCAATCCAGTTTATATCTCTTAATACTTCAGGATCACTGCTCCCTCTTGCAACAAGAAGTAACGTCACTTCATTTTTATCTTCCTGTTCGATGCCACTTCCGCTATACACCGATTTAACAAGTGTTTCTGATACACCAAACGGATTACCATAGGTCACTTTAACATCCGAAAATTGATTAGTTAACTTTTCCAATTCAAAAGGGATATCTTTTTTTACATGCCCTGCCGCTAATAAAAAAACAGGGATAGCAATAATCTCAGTGGCCCCACGCTTCACACATGTACGAAAACCATCTTCAATAGAAGGATTCGCTAACTCTAAAAAACAAACTTCTTGAATAGTCGCTTCTATACGGCTCATACACGATGTAATAAATTGAATCGCCTCTTCTTTCGCTGTCTTCAAACGACTTCCATGACATATATATAAGACGGCTTTCATTTTACAACACTCCACTTACTTGATAAGCATTTTCTGTCTGCTTCTCAAACCAATGAATTTTTTCTCTAAAACGGACAACCTCTCCAATTACAATCATACTCGGATTTTGAATTTGCTCTTTTTTCGCAACATCTACAATTGTCCCTAACGTTCCAACAACTGTGCGTTGCATAGACGTCGTCCCCTGCTCAATAATAGCAGCTGGCGTACTTTTATCTTTTCCATGCTTCATAAGTTGCTCACATATGTAGGGCAAATTACTAACCCCCATATATACCGCTAAAGTCTCTACACCTTTCGCTAAACTCTCCCATTTCACTTCTTCTTCAGCACCTTCTTTCCTATGCCCAGTCACAATAGCAAAACTTGCACTTGCATCACGGTGCGTCACTGGAATGCCCGCATAAGCAGGAGCAGCTATTCCAGCTGAAATACCAGGAATGATTTCAAATGGTACACCTTGCTTTGCTAATGCTTCAGCTTCTTCTCCCCCTCTACCAAACACAAATGGATCGCCGCCCTTAAGCCTCGTTACAACTTTTCCTTTTTTCGCATATTTAATAAGAAACGTGTTAATTGTCTCTTGCTTCATCGTGTGATAATTCGGGAGTTTTCCGCAATAAATTAAATCCGCGTCAGGCTTTGCGTGTGAAAGCAGCTCTTTATTCACAAGTCGGTCGTATAAAATAACATCTGCCTTCTCAATACATTTCAACCCTTTAACAGTAATTAAATCTGGATCGCCAGGACCCGCTCCAACAATATAAACCTTTCCCATCATCTCTCCTCATTTCTTCTATTAAAATGAAACTTCCATTCGTATATAAGAATGGAAGTTTTTATTTTTTCGTATTACTGATCTCTACTCATGGATAACAAATGCCGCACCTTTTCGAATCTTCTTTTTTTCAAACAAAGAAATCTCTTTTACCTCTGGCAACGGTAAAAAATGCTTTTCAAGCTCAATCTCCGCAAGCTTAAATGCCTGTTCTTCACTTTGAGCAACAACAACAATCGGAACAATACTATTTACTAACACAGCTTCAAATCGATATAAATCCATATCGTCCCTCCTAAGACGCTATGACTTCTTCTAACACGTTATTTAACGCTATTTGTAATGTATCTACACCAACACGACCTACAAAATCATAAAATGTCTCGGCTGGTAATTTATTCTCTTTGAAATAACTTATAAATGATGCAAGTACATCAGGTAGATCCTCGCCATCTATTTTTCCTTTTAACTTTTGATTGTAGGCACCGCCATCTAATAATGTTCCACCTACGTATATTTCAAACGCTTCAACAATGCCTTTTTCCTTCGTTTTCATTTTCACACCTTGTAACCCAATGTCAGCAATTTGACGTTGACCACATGAATTCGGGCAGCCTACCATATGAATTCGAACTGGAACATCGAGTGCAATTTGTGTATCTAAGTATTCTGCAATTTTCCGTAATCTTTCTTTCGTTTCTACTAGTGCAAGATTACAATATTCAATACCGGTACATGAAACCGCATGACCAATAAATGATTTCGGGCTAGCAGATATCGCTTCAAACAGCGGTTCACTAAGTAATCCTTTTACATTTTCCGGAGGAACGTTCGGAATAATGAAGTTTTGCGAGTTACATGTACGAATTTGTCCATTTCCATATTGCTTTGCGATTCTTGCAATCTCAAACATTTCTTCTGCATGTAAACGACCTACCGGTACATTAAAACCTACATATTTTAATCCCTCTTGTTTTTGGTCTTGAACACCATAAAAATAGCCTGCATTCCATCCTTTGAGTGCACTTTCCCCTTTACTTTGTAAAGGCCCTGTATACTCTATTAGTTTCTCTTTAAATTTCTCTGCTCCCCAGTCCGCAACAAGAAATTTCAACCGAGCTAAATGACGTTTTTCACGATATCCAAAATCACGGAATATAGTAGCAATCGCAATCGCCACCGCCTTCACTTCTTCTGGTAAAACGAATACATCTAATTCATCAGCTAAATACGGACGGGCTGATAATCCTCCACCTACTTTTATATGAAAACCAACTTTTTTCTCACCATCTATTTCTTTCGTAGCAGGTGTAAATGCAACACAGTTAATCTCTGCGTTTGCTGAATTATAAATATTAGAACTAATAGACATTTTAAATTTACGTGGCAAGTTAGAAAACTCTTCATTATGTTGGAAGTAATCATATACTTCTTTTACAATATGCGTTGTATCAAATAGTTCATTTGCATCAATGCCAGCAAGCGGATTACCTGTAATATTCCGCGTTATATCACCACAAGCCCCCGCTGAAGATAACCCAACTCTTGCTAACCTTTTAAAAATATCTGGAATTTGCTGAATTTCTAACCAGTGAAACTGAATCGCCTGTCTCGTCGTAATATCTATTACATCACGTCCATAATCTTCAGCGATAGAAGCAAGTACTTCTGCCTGTGCATTTGTAATAATCCCTGACGGAATATTTACCCGCATCATAAAATAACCAGCTTCTTTCGGTCTTTGTAAATACAAGCCTGCCCATTTAAAGGCATCCCACTCTTCTTTCGGAATAGATTCGAAACCATTTTCCGCATAGTAAGGAATATCATTAAAAATTTCTAAGCCATCTTTTTCTAATTTATTTTTCTCGGTCTGATTTAATTTTTCATTGTTAGCCCATACTTTTTCATAACTCATTGTTTATCCCCCTATATAAAACTACGCTCTTGTAAGTACTTCACGATTTGTTCTGCACATTCTTCAATAGAATATTTGTGTGTTTCTACAATTAATTCCGCTTGCTCTGGCTCTTCATAAGGCGAATCAATACCTGTGAAATCCTTAATATCACCTTTTCTTGCCTTTTTATAAAGTCCTTTCGGATCACGTTTCTCACACTCTTCAATCGGACACTTCACAAAAATTTCAATAAATTCATCTGCCGCTAATAAATCTCTTACTTGTTTGCGGTCTACTCGAAATGGTGAAATAAATGCTGTAAGGACAACTGCTCCTTGATCTACAAATAACTTTGCCACTTCGCCAATACGTCTTATATTTTCCATGCGATCACTTTCAGAAAATCCTAAGTCTTTATTTAAACCGTGGCGAATGTTATCCCCATCCAGCACATAATTTCCAATATTCTTTTCAAACAGTTTACGAGCGACCGCATTCGCTACTGTAGATTTACCCGAAGCTGATAAACCAGTAAACCAAATTACAAAACTATGATGTCCATTCTTCACTCTTCTCTCATCTTTTGAAACCGAAGCTGTATGCCAAGTAATATTCGTATCCATCTCGTTCTCTCCCTATTCTGTTACTACTTCTTTTTTCAAGCCTTTAATTAGCACTTCCACTACTTCTTTACGACTAAATGTACTTGGCGGAATCTCACCGTTTCTTAATAATTCTCTTACTTTTGTACCCGATAAAATAACATGATCTTCTTTTCCGTGCGGACATGTTTTCGTTGAAGCCATCGCTTCACATTTCGTGCAGTAAAAACTATGTTCAAAGAATAGTGGTGTAATTCCTAACTCTTCTATCGTAAAATTTGTGAAGATTTCTTGCGCTTCATACGTTCCGTAATAATCTCCTACTCCAGCATGATCACGCCCTACTATAAAGTGGGTACATCCAAAATTCTTTCTTACTAACGCATGAAATATCGCTTCCCTTGGTCCTGCGTAACGCATGGCAGCAGGAAATACACTTAAAAAGACACGATTTTTCGGATAATATTTTTGAAGAAGTACTTCATAGCTTTCCATTCTTACATCAGCAGGAATATCATCCGATTTCGTTTCTCCGACGAGCGGATTTAAAAAGAGACCATCTACAATTTCAAGAGCAGATTTTTGAATATACTCATGGGCACGATGTACCGGGTTTCTCGTTTGAAATCCGACCACTGTTTTCCACCCACGTTTTTTAAATGCTTCCCTCGTTTCAATTGGGTCTAAATGATAAGAAGGAAATTGATTATTTTCAAAGCGTTTTGTTAGAATAATAGTTCCTCCAACGTAAACGTTTGGTCGTTCATATAATTTTTTCACTCCTGGATGAGCCTCATCCGTTGTTTTATATACAAGTAACGCTTCTTTTTCTTTATCTGGTACAAAAATATCTTCTATTTGAATGACACCGTATATATTTCCATTGTTGACAAGCTTTACTTCCTCTCCAACCTTCAGGCTTTCTGCGACTTTTTCTGTTACCGGTAATGTAATCGGTATACTCCACACACTACCATTTGCTAAACGAAGCGTTTCTACAACTGAATCATAATCTTCCTTCCCTAAAAAACCAGTAAGGGGGCTATATCCACCTGTCGCCAATAGTTCTAAATCACTTAACGCAATATTGTCTAATTTAATTTCTTTTTCAATTTGTGATACGTCATATGTCTCATCTATACGGTTTACTAATTCGTTTACTATGCTCATTTTTCTATATCCTCTCTTAGCTTTATTTCAAGATTCATCTTATTGGTAATGAAGACCACATTCGGTTTTCACTTTCCCAGCCCATCTACCATCTCTTGAATCGCCACCATCCCCTACAGGTAACGTACATTTCTCACACCCAATACTTGGATAGCCAACATCATGCAACGGGTTATACGGCAAGCTATGTTTGTATACATATCGCCAAACTTCTTTCCACGTCCAATGAATGAGTGGACAAACTTTAATAGATTGAAAACGATGATCTTGATTTATAAACTTTGTATGCTTACGTGTTTCTGATTGTTCCCTTCTTAAGCCCGATATCCACGCTTTTTCCGCTGCTAATGATTTTTCTAACGGTAAAATTTTTCTAATCTTACAACAAAGATTCGGATTACTTTCCCATAATTTCTCACCATGCAACTTCTCTTGTTCATCAAGCGTAAGTTCCGGTTGTTTTTCTATAATATTTAATGAAAGAAATCGCCTCCGCACTTTTTGAATTAATTCATATGTTTCTTGAAAATGAACATTTGTATCTAAAAATACAACTTTAGCAGATGGATTTACTTGGTTTATAAGGTGCAGCAATACCATACCTTCCACCCCAAAGCTACATGCGTAGACGATTTCATCTTTATATTCTTTATAAGCCCACTTTAATACTGATAGCGCGCCTTTTGTTTCATCTTCTTCCGAAAACGAAACAACATTTTCTTCCCACGTTTCATACGTCAACATGTTTTTTCCCCCTGTAAAAGCAAAAAGACGGTTTTAACCTAATGAAAATAGGTTAAAACCGCCTCTAGTTTTTCTAGTCAGCGCTTTTCACTTTAAACGTACTTTTTCACTTTTCTCTAACTGAATTACTTTTCCATCTTGCACAACAATTGTAATTGAACCATATTTCATATCAGCAAGCATCGCTTCAATCTTCTCGGATACTTCATCAAAATGTTCCCGTACACCCACGCGAACAGCCCCCCTTTTTATTCATAAAAAAAATCTTTCCCATTTCGAAAAGACTGTTCGGTAATATATTTTACCTTATCTTTCAAAATGGATTCCATTTTGCTGGATTTAGCACCTTGCTTTCTATAAGCAGGTTGCCGAGCTTCTTCGGGCCAGTTCCCTCCGCTTCTCTTGATAAGCTTTGTATTTGTATTTTATCATAATTCTGATTTTTTTCAATCCTAGTTTTCCGATATATTTTAATTATTTTATTTTTACAAAAAAGGAATTGCCCATCCGAACAACCCCTTTTTCTATTTAGACAAGCTCTTTAATACGTATGCGATCGTTCCCAATAATATTTTCATATGTTTCGCGTTCCACAACTACTTGCGATGTTCCGCCTTTTGCAAAGACAACGGCTGGTCTTCGAATCCGATTGTAATTATTCGCCATCGAGTACCCGTATGCTCCTGTACAGGAAACTGCTAGTAAATCAGAAGAAGCGACTTTTGGTAAATGAATATCCCAAATCAACATGTCTCCACTCTCACAGCATTTCCCGGCAATCGAAACGAGTTCCTCATTCTCATCATTCCCTCGATTCGCTAACATCGCTTCATAACGCGCGCTATATAAAGCAGGTCTTAAATTATCTGTCATTCCACCATCGACTGATACATATTTCCGAATACCAGGAATATCTTTCACAGATCCAACTGTATAAATTGTTGTCCCAGCATCACCTACAATGCTACGTCCTGGTTCAATCCATATTTCTGGCAATGGATATTCACATACAGTAAATTGTTCTCTCACTGCACTTGTTACAGCTCGCACATATGTCTCAAGAGTTAATGGTGTATCTGACTCTGTGTAGCGTATTCCAAATCCCCCGCCTACATTTAACACTTTTACTACATAGTTTGTTTGCTCTCTCACTTCTACTAAAAATTGGCGAAGAACTTCAATCGCTCGAACAAAACCAGCTGTTTCAAATATTTGCGATCCAATATGTGAATGGATCCCTAGCACATTATAATTGGATTTTTGTAAAGCAAATCTAATTGCCTGCATCGCTTGACCGTTTGAAACGCCAAATCCAAATTTCGAATCATCTTGGCCTGTCGTAATATATTCATGTGTGTGCGCCTCTACTCCAGGCGTTACACGAATTAATATGTTCACAAACTTTCCATGTTGCATCGCTAAATCGTGTAAAACTTCTAATTCAAAGAAATTATCTACGACAAAACAACCGATATTCGCCTGAAGAGCCATCACTATTTCTTCTTCTGTTTTATTATTTCCATGAAAATGAATACGTGATGCCGGAAATCCTGCTTGGAGCGCAGTATATAATTCTCCCCCAGAGACAACGTCTAATGACATATTCTCTTCACGAGCTACTCGGCACATCTCCATGCACAAGAACGCCTTGCTTGCATATGCTACTTGATAAGAGAAACCACTTTCTTTAAAAGCACGATGAAATGCTCGGCATTTTCCTCGAATAGACTCTTCATCGTATACATAAAGTGGTGTTCCGTATTGCTTTGCTAGCTGCGTCGTATCGCACCCTCCAATTTCTAAGTGTCCTTGCCCATTAATTCGGCTTGTGCCGTGTAAATACATTTAAATTCCTCCCTTATTTCCTCTAAAACTCATAACCCCAATCTTCTATTCATTGCAGCACGCTTTTAGATAGACAAAAAACGCGCGGAACAATGTTCACACGCGTTTCTTATTAGGAAAAATATATATTGAAAAAATAAACGAGTTGTTATCTCCTCAAAATAAGAAACCGCATCAACATCTCCAAATAGCTCTCCATAAAATAAATCTTATGACAGTACTACATTTATTCAATGCAGTCCCAATATATGAATAAGATGGTTATTCTTATATTTCGGCAATAGTCCCTTTCAACCTATGATCACAGATTCCATTAAATCTCCCATAGCTTACTCTTTCCTATCGCGGCCTCTACCTTTGAGAGTAGATGAGGTAAGTCTATTTAATTTTCAAACATCTAATTGTTGCTATTAACAATACCAAAGGACCATTTTATTTGTCAAACAATTTTTTATATTGTTTTTTTGCAGTTTAATTTCGTATCGTCTGGTAAGCGCTTTACTAATACCTTTGTTACTTCCCATTCGCCTTCTTCGTTATTAAATGTAATCGTTACCTTCTCAAATGGTGGAGCAATTTTCCCAGCAACACGTTCATACTTTGTCACTTCAATACTTGCTTGAAATAAATATGTACCGCTATACACTTTTTTTAAACTAATAATTTTAGGACATTGATAAGGTTTCAAACTTCCATATTGTTTTTCAATTGCTTTATTTATTTTTGGAAATAAAACAGAATAAAGTGCATCTTCCATAAGAGGTGCATCATATTGGGCTACCGACACACTCGGTGAAGTAAAAAGTATAACACTACTGCATGCTATAAAATATAATAATTTTCGCATTATAACCTCCGTATTATCACGCGATTCTTTCTGCGTACGATAATTATCATACATAGAAATTCTGTTTTATTGTCTCCCACCACTCTTTTTCTACTCGATTATTATAAAAAAGCCCACAACCTTCTTTTATTTTCGTATAATGATACTCATAGTATAATAATCATAATAACAAAGGACTGTTCGTATATATAAAATGAGTCGTTAAGCAAACTGACTCTCAAGAACTGTCATGCTTTTTAGGAGAGGAGTATATTATGCTACAACATCTGTTTCCAAAACTGCGATTTGCACTCGTTGCAGTCGTTTTACTATGGATTAAAACATATATTGTGTACAAGCTAGCATTTGATATTAAAATTGATAATTTCTTTGAAGAATTCATGCTTTTTATCAATCCACTAGCTGCGTTACTTTTATTTTTCGGCTTAGCTTTACTTGCATCTAAGCACCGAAACCGAATTATAATTGGAATCAGTTTTATACTGTCATTTATTTTATTTGGAAACGCAATGTTTTATGGGTTCTATAACGATTTCGTTACTTTCCCAGTTTTATTCCAAACAAACAATATGGCTGATTTAGGGACAAGTATAAAAGAACTCTTTACGTACAAAACATTACTTTTATTTGCAGATGCAATTATTTTAATGTTTATTTCGCGTAAATTTCCATCATTTGGCGACAAAACACCACTTTCCCGCTCAGAGAAGCGAACTTTCTTTAGCGGTGTAACAGCTTTATTAGCACTACAAATTGTTGTATCAGTTATTTATAAACCACAAATGTTCTCACGCTCATTTGACCGTCAAACTGTCGTGAAGAATTTAGGTTTATACACATATCATCTATTTGATATTACGCTTCAATCCAAGTCCTCAGCTGAGCGTGTATTTGCAAGTGGGGATGGGTTTTCTGAAATTAAAAACTATACAGACTCAAAAGACAAACAAGTTGATAAAAACTTATTTGGAGCTGCAAAAGGTAAAAATGTAATTTTAATTTCAATGGAATCTACACAAAGCTTTGTTATTAATAAAAAAATAAATGGAAAAGAAATTACACCATTTTTAAATGAATTTATTAAGGATAGTTTCTATTTCGATAACTTCTATCATCAAACTGGACAAGGTAAAACTTCTGATGCTGAATTTATCGTTGAAAACTCACTTTATCCGCTAGATCGTGGTTCTGTATTCTTTACTCATGCAACAAATGAATACACAGCGACACCAGAACAATTAAAGAAATACGGATATTCTTCTGCCGTCTTCCATTCAAATGATAAAACGTTTTGGAATCGGGATGTAATGTATCCTGCGCTTGGATATGATCGTTACTTTAATTTAAATGATTACGCAGGAACGGAGCAAATGTCTGTCGGTTGGGGATTAAAAGATAAAGAGTTCTTTGAACAATCTATTCCAAAGTTAAAATCTTTACCGCAACCGTTCTATACAAAATTTATTACATTAACAAATCATTTTCCATTTCTTCTAAATCCGGAAGATCAATATGTTGATGAATTCAACTCGGAAAGTGGTGTTGTAAACCGCTACTTCCCAACTGTTCGTTACACAGATGAAGCTCTTAAATTATTTATTAAACAATTAAAAGAAGAAGGATTGTATGATAATTCCGTTATTGTCATCTATGGTGATCATTACGGTATTTCCGAAAACCATAACGCAGCTATGGCACAGTTCCTAGGAAAAGATACTATTACACCATTCGATTCTATGCAATTACAACGAGTCCCTCTTATTATTCATGTGCCTGGCCAAGAAGGAAAAGTTATTTCTAAAGTATCCGGCCAAATTGATATTAAGCCAACGCTCCTTCATTTACTTGGTATTAAAACAAATAAATCCGTTGAATTTGGAACTGACTTATTTATTAAAGAGAAAGACCCGCTTATGGTAATGCGTGATGGTAGCTTTGTTTCTGAAGAGTATGTTTATACAAAAAATATGTGCTACAAAAGAAGTACGGGTGAAGAAGCTGACATGACGCTATGTCAGCCGTATATTGAAAAAGCAAAAACAGAATTAAAACTCTCCGATAAATTAATTTATGGAGATTTATTACGCTTCGATCCTAATAATCGATATAAAACTGGAACGATGACAACGAAATTTGAATAGTAAAGGAAGCAACTTTATACAAGTTGCTTCCTCTTTTTATTTTCACTTAATTTTCAAACCATCCTTCTATGAAATCTTTCACAAATTGGTAATTTCTTTCGTATGAGGAATAAATTTATGGTATGATAAAATAAGTAAACTTTCATACACTAATTAAGAATTTATTACAGAAAGCAAGGGATCAGATTTTGTATAGAGCAGCTATTCCAAACTTATTTACGCTCGGAAATTTATATAGCGGATTTTTATCAATCGGCTATGCATCTTTAGGATATTATAAATCAGCTGCTATTTTAGTACTTATCGGGATGATGTTAGATAGTCTTGATGGTCGTGTTGCTCGTTTATTACGTGTTGATTCACAAATGGGAAAAGAGCTCGACTCGCTTGCAGATGTCGTAACATTTGGTGCAGCACCAGCTGTTTTAATGTATTACACATCTTTCTCAAACTACGGAATCATCGGATTATACATAGCGGGATTATTCCCTCTTTTCGGAGCATATCGTTTAGCACGATTTAATGTAACACCATCTTCTACTTCAATGAAATATTTCACTGGAGTACCGATTACAGCAGCGGGAGGGCTTGTTGCTTTCTTAACATTATTTTCACATACCATTCCAAAAATCGTTCTTATTACCGTATTTGTAACGTTCGCATTTTTAATGGTGAGCCGCATTCGTATCCCAAGTTTAAAAGATGTACCAATTCCACGATATAGCATCATTATTACACTATTTTTAGTTGGAATCATTATTACAATGTATCAAACAGGATTTGGAAATTTTTCTGTTTTCTTATTTATTGCCATTCCACTATATATTTTGTACATGTTATCTCAATTCATTAGACAAAGACCGTCTAAAAAAGCGAATAAAGAAAAATAAGAAAACCTTCCGAGTCCGGAAGGTTTCTTTTTATTTTGTAACTAATACCTTTTGATTTACAGGTGTTACTGGCTCTTCGCCGTTTAATACAGCTAAAATATTTCTGACAGCCATTTCAGCCATCGCATCACGAGTTTCAAATGTTGCATTCCCTACGTGTGGAGCAAGTACTACATTCTTTAATTCTTTTAGCTCTTCTGTAATTTTCGGTTCAAATTCAAACACGTCAAGAGCTGCTCCTTCAATTTCATTCGTTTTTAATGCATGAGCAAGTGCTGCTTCATTCATAATTGGTCCACGTGAAGCATTTACAATATACGCTGTTTTCTTCATCAATTTAAACTGCTCTTCATCAATCATATGATGTAATTTTGGATTATAAGCACAGTTAATTGTAATAAAGTCTGCTGTTTGTAATAATTCTTCCAACATCACATACGTTGCCCCCAGCTCACTTTCAGCTTCAAGCTTACGATTTGGCCCTGTATATAAAACATCCATTCCAAATGCTTTCGCACGTTTTGCAACAGCCTTCCCGATTTCTCCAAGACCTATAATTCCGATTGTCTTACCATGAACTTCTCGTCCTAAGAAAAATAACGGTGCCCATCCGTTAAATCCAGTCGTACGACATAACGTATCCCCTTCAGGAATTCTACGCGCCGCTGCTAAAAGAAGTGCAAATGTTAATTCTGCAGTCGCTTCCGTTGATACTTTCGGTGTATTCGTAACTGCAATTCCTTTTTCGCCCGCATACGTGTAATCAATATTGTCGTAACCAGCACCATAGTTTGCAACAATCTTTAAATGAGGCGCTGCATCAATAACTTCTTTTGGCACCTTTGTCGAAAGTAAACTTAACAATGCATCTTTATCTTTTACACGCTCTGTTAATTCATCTATAGAAATTAACTCCTCTTTATCGTACATTTCTACATCATGATCTTTTAATAGTTCTAATCCAATTTCCGGAATTTTTCCCGCTACTAATATTTTTGCCACTACTAACACCTCTTCTATAGAAAATAAGATATCTCTTATATTTCATTGTAAGAAATCCACATATAAAAACCAAGGAATTTGATTATAGTTTTAAAAATCGACACTTTTCCATGAAAAAAGAGGAGATGCAACTCTCCCCTTTTCTTACGCTTTTTCCTGCGATTCTTTTCCAAGCTTCACATCAATCGTTCCTTCTGCAACCGTATCGCTAATTTGCTCCTCAATAACCGATTGAGATTCAGCATTCGTTTCAGAAGTATAAGCTTGTTGCTGTGCACCTTGTACATTTTGTTTATTTTGTTGTTTCGCCATTTCTTACCCTCCTTTTCATTCTTTCTTATTTTGAACAAAAAGGACGGTTTTCATCAAAAAATTGCGTTTCATTTTGAATTTGTTACTTCTTCTTCAAGCGACCTCATTACTCTTGCTCGCTTCGTAAATGTTGCAACCTGAGTAACACCGTGAGCTAGTAATGTTTGTACATTTTCTTGTACATAATTCCCTAAATCATTTGGATAATGGGCATCCGAAGAAATCGTAATTGGAACACCATACTTAGCTAATACTTGTAAATATAGTGGACTTGGGCACATTTCACGAACAGGATAACGATAGTATAATCCTGCATTTATTTCTGTTGCCGTATTCGTTTCTACTAACGCACAGGCAATTTCCTCATAATAAGAAAGCTGTTCATTCTCATCCAATCGATAATTAAATACCTTTATATTATCAAGATGAGCGATAATATCAAATAACTCGGTACGAATCGCACTCTCAACTGTTTTAAAAAACATATCATATAATGCGCGTAGGTCATGCTTCTCAAAATATTCTTTCGTATCTGGATTATCAAATCCCCAGCCATTTAAAAAATGAACGGAACCAATTATATAATCAAAGTCTCCTAGCGCTAATAATTCTTTTAACTCTCCTTCACAACCAATAAAATAATCCGCTTCAATTCCAAGTTTAAGTGTGACACCTCTTTTACTCCATCGTTCTTTCGCCTCTTCAATGACCTTTGTAAAATCATACAGTGAAACTACCCTTACTTGATCTAACCATTCCTTCTGTATACGACCGAGCTTAGAATCACTAATATCTACATATTTTTCATAATATCCTTTCGCTTCATGAAAACGATATAAATGATCAACAATCCCAACTTCTGTTATACCTTTTCGCACAGCTTCTTCTAAATAGAGGTCCATCCATTCTGTTGTAAATGGCCCTTCCTTCACACGCTTTTGCAAACGCTCTTGTGTTTTCATAAGCCAATCAATAGAATGCCTTTCTTGAAGCGGTTCATAACGTTCCAGCGCTTCATTTATTTTAGCAAGCCATCCTATTGAATACGGTCCTTCTTCTAAGTGAAGATGATAATCTACTTTCATATACATTCCCCCTTATAATGTATCTATTTCCCTTCTATCCCCAACTCTCGAAAGCTTTCCATTTCGTTCTTTCACCTCTCGCATGACATCTTCCAATGTAATATTTTTTTCAGCTAATAAAACGAAACAGTGATAAAATACATCAACCATTTCTTTCACTACTTCTTCTTTATCATTATTTTTACATGCGATAATTACTTCAGCACACTCTTCACCAATTTTCTTTAAAATTTTATCTTCTCCTTTTGAAAATAAATAATTTGTATACGATTCAGGAAGTGGGCTTTCCTTTCGTTCTTCAATTGTTTTATACAGCAACTTAAAGGCATTTTCCATATGTATCCCCCTATATAATTTGATAGTGAAAACATGTCTTCTCTCCCGTATGACAAGCAGGTCCTACTTGTTTCACATTCACAACAATTGAATCTTGATCACAATCTAAATATAAAGATTGCACATATTGAAGATTCCCTGATGTTTCCCCCTTATTCCATAACGACTGCCTCGAACGAGAATAAAACCATGTTCTTTTCGTCTCTAACGTTTTTTCATATGCTTCTTCATTCATATAAGCTAGCATTAAAACTTCTTTCGTACCTTCTTCGATGACAATTGCTGGTATTAATCCTTTTGAAAAATTAGGTTTCATAACCGCACCTCAACATTTGCATCTCTTAATTTTCGCTTTACACTCTGCACTGTCGCCTCACCATAATGAAAGATGGATGCCGCTAACGCTGCATCAACTGTTGTCTTTTGAAAAACTTCTATAATGTGATCCGTATGACCACAGCCCCCTGATGCGATGACTGGAATGGAAACACTTTTTGAAATTTCTTCTGTTAAACGAAGGTCATATCCGCTTTTCGTTCCATCTGCATCCATACTCGTTAACAAAATTTCACCTGCCCCAAGTTTAACAACACGCTTCGCCCATTCTATGGCATCCATTCCTGTGTCAACTCTTCCGCCGTTGACGTATACGTTCCATTTACCTTCTGCTACTTTTCTAGCATCAATTGCCACGACAATACATTGTGATCCAAAGTGTTCTGCCCCTTCTTCTATAAGCTTCGGGTTTCGCACTGCCGCTGAGTTTATTGAAACTTTGTCTGCTCCAGCTCTTAGTAAATTGTACATATCTTTCACACTTGAAATCCCCCCGCCAACCGTAAGAGGAATAAATACTTTAGCTGCTGTTTTTTCTACAACATCTATAATCGTTTTTCTTCCTTCATGAGTCGCTGTAATATCTAAAAATACGATTTCATCTGCCCCTGCCTCGTTATATGCTTCAGCTATTTCAACCGGATCACCGACATCTTGTAATCCTATAAAATTTACACCCTTTACGACTCGCCCTTCTTTCACATCTAGACATGGAATGATTCGTTTCGCTAACATAACTTCGTTACCTGTAACACTTCTTCTAAATCAATCGTTTTCTCGTAAAGCGCCTTTCCAATTATGACACCATATATATTCATATCATTTAACTTTTTCACATCTTGAATAGATGCCACTCCTCCAGAGGCGATGAGACGAATGCCCACAATTTTTTGAAGTATCGCTAATTGTTCAAAATTTGGACCTGCAAGCGTCCCGTCTTTCGAAATGTCTGTAAACACAATCGTTTGAACACCTAAACTTTCCATTTGTTTCGCTAAACTAACGTAAGAAATTTCAGACAGATCAAGCCAACCTCTCGTTGCTACGAAACCATTTTTCGCATCAATTCCAACAATGATTTTCTCTTTATATAGACGAACTGCTTCCTCTAAAAATGACTTATCATAAAGAGCTGCTGTTCCTAAAATCACTTTTTCTACACCTGCTGACAATAACTTCTCCACCGTTACAAGTGAACGAATTCCTCCTCCCACTTGCACAGGAATACGTACCGCCTTGCAGATTTTTTCAATGACGGGCAAATTTAACGACTCGCCAGCAATTGCACCGTCTAAATCAACAATGTGTAGTATTTCCGCTCCAAGCTTTTCAAATATGATCGCCTGCGCTACCGGATCTTCATTCATCACCGTTTCTTTACTAAACTCTCCTTGATAAAGTCTAACGCATCGCCCTTCTTTTAAATCGATAGCTGGGAAGATTTCCATGCTTCTACCACTCCTTGAAAATTTTTTAATATTTGCATGCCAATTTCGCCACTTTTTTCTGGATGAAACTGTGCACCAAATACATTTCCTTTCGCGACAAACCCTGGTATTTGCATTCCATAATCACTTACTCCGCATACAATTTCACCTGGACAATCCGCGTAATATGAGTGAACATAATACACGAAAGAACCATCCACTAATCCATTCCAAAGCGGAAATTCTCTTTCCTTCCTTAATTCATTCCATCCCATATGAGGAATTTTATACGAAACTTTTAACTTACGAATTTCCCCTGGTAGTAAACCTAACCCGCTACAATCTTTTAGTTCCTCACTTCGTTCAAATAAAAGTTGCATGCCCAAACATATACCGAGGAGTGGTTTTCCTATGTCACAAACTTCTTTTAGTACACACACTAAATCTCTTTCTTTTAATACTTCCATCGCTTTCGGAAATGCACCTACTCCCGGTAGAATCACGCCATCGCTTCTCAATATCTCTTCTTTATCACTCGTTACAATGTACTCTGCCTCAATATATTTTAATGCTTGCTCTACACTGCGAATATTCCCCATTCCATAATCTATAATGGCAATCAATTACAACATCCCTTTCGTTGAATTTACACCAGTAATGTTGGCATTTTTTTCGACCGCTTCTCTAAGCGCTCTACCAAAAGCTTTAAATAATGCTTCAATTTTGTGATGTGTATTACTTCCGTATAGAACGCGCGCATGTAATGTAATATTGGCAGCATGTGCAACTGCTCTAAAAAATTCTTCCGTCAATTCTGTATCAAAATCCCCGAGCTTCGGATTTGTTAATTCCCCTTGAAATACACAATATGAGCGTCCACTTATATCAATTGCAACAAATCCTAAAGATTCATCCATCGGTACATACGCGGAACCGTAACGATTAATTCCTTCTTTATTTTGCAATGCTTCTTTCAAGCAATTTCCGAGTACAATTCCAACATCTTCAACGGTGTGATGTGCATCGACAAATACATCACCTTCTGCCTCAACTTGCAATCCAAATCTTCCATGTCTAGCAAATAAAGTCAGCATATGATCGAAAAAACCAACCCCCGTTTGAATAGATACACTCGTACTTTCATCAAGCTGCAAACTTAATTTAATTTTTGTTTCTGTCGTCTCACGTGCTTGACTGGACTGACGCATTATTTTTCCTCCTCAAACCTTATTTGGATTGCTCTCGCATGTGCATGTAACCCTTCTTTATTTGCAAGCTCTACAATATGATGCTGTACATTTTTTAATGCTTCCTCTGTATAAGAAATAAAACTTGATTTTTTCACGAAATCATCGACTGATAACGGAGAAAAAAATCTTGCCGTTCCGCTCGTTGGTAATACATGATTCGGTCCCGCCAAATAATCCCCGAGCGGTTCAGGTGCATATGGCCCAAGGAAAATAGAGCCTGCATGTTTCACATAATCTAGAGCATTCATCGGTTCTTTTATATGTAACTCTAAATGTTCTGGAGCAATTTCATTTGATAACTTTAGTGCCTCCTCTAAAAAAGCAACAATAAAGATGGCTCCATTTCTATTTATTGATTCACGTGCAATTTCACTTCTTGGTAACGTTTCTAACTGTCTTTCTACCTCTTTTTCTACTTCTTTAGCTAGTTCCATATTCGTTGTAATACAAATCGCCGTTGCTCTCTCATCATGCTCTGCTTGCGATAATAAATCCGCTGCGATATATTTTGCATTACCTGTTTCATCCGCGACAACTACAATTTCTGATGGACCAGCAATCATATCGATATTTACTATCCCGTATACTTCTCGTTTCGCTAGAGCGACGTACAAATTTCCCGGTCCAACTATTTTATCCACTTTCGGAATCGATTCCGTCCCGTATGCTAAAGCAGCAATTGCTTGTGCGCCACCTATCGTATAAATTTCATCTACTCCCGCAAGATTTGCAGCAGCTAATATATGAGGATCAATTCCCCCTTTCCTCGGCGGTGTTACCATTACAATTTTTTTCACACCTGCAAGTTTCGCCGGCAATACATTCATTAATACTGAAGAAGGATATGAAGCTGTCCCACCTGGTACATATACACCTACATTTTCTAATGGCCGAATAAGCTGCCCTCTAATTATGCCTTTACTTTCACAATCGAAGATTGAATACTTCTTTTGTTTTTCGTGATACGAAACAATGTTTTTCTTCGCCTCTTTTAAAGCTTCTAAAAATGAATTCTCTACAAACATACTCGCTTGCTGTATTTCTTCTTCACTTACACGAAAATCTTTCATCTCTACACCATCAAACTTTTTTGTATAGAAAGATAAAGCCTCATCATTTCCTTCCCTTACATGTCTAATGATTTCTCTTACACTTCTTTGAACAGTTTCTTCTATTATATTAGCGTTTTCTCTTAGCACTTTTATTTTAGATAATGCCTCCTTAAAGTCTTCATAAATGATTTCCATTTTAAATCCTCCTATTTCCCTGATAAGATTTCTTGCTCCATCATATTTATAATACTGAATATTTCGTCTTTTTTAGTTTTTAAAGCTGCCTTATTCACAATCATCCGAGCTGATATAGAGTGCATTTCCTCAAATACAATGAGTCCATTCTCTTGTAATGTTTTTCCTGTTTCAACAATATCTACAATTGCATCCGCCAATCCAAGAAGAGGAGCGATTTCTACAGAACCTTCTATTTTAATAATTTCTACATCCTCTCCCTTATCATGAAAATAAGTAGAAGTAATATGCGGGTATTTCGTAGCAATTCTTTTTTTTCGGTAACTCTTCGGATTATACGTAGGAATAGAAGCCACACAAAACTTACAAATCCCCACTCCTAAATCCAGCATTTCATAAATATCTTTCTCGTTTTCCATTAAAATATCTTTTCCAACGATGCCAATATCAGCTACCCCATGTTCTACATAAGTAGCAACATCAACCGCTTTTACTAAAATAAATGAAACATTTGTATTTTTACTTTGAAATACAAGCTTCCTACCTTTATTTTTGAGCTCGGAGCAATCAATTCCAATCTGCTCAAAAAGTGGAATGACATGTTTTTCTAATCTTCCTTTCGTTAACGCAATTTGAATGTTACGCATGAAGCCTCTCCTTCTTTCTGGACTATCCATTTCTCATTCCATACATATTCCACTAAGTATTCATTCTTTGCCTCAACGACCGTTCCTATTTTATTTTTTCTTGCGAATTGAAAGGTATCGCTTAAATTAGAGAATAGAGATAACCAAGCATTCTTCCCATCCTTTCGAAGTAAATTTCGTAGCCTTTCTGCTTCCGCTAATCTATTTAACTCATAATGAATCACAATATCAATTTGATTTCGTTCATATGGTTCTTGCTGCTCTTGCAGCGCCTTCACAATTTGATTTACTTGTACCGCGAGTCCAACAGCTGGCAGCATTTCTCCAAAATTGCCAATTAGCTCATCGTATCTTCCGCCACTAACGATTTCTTCTCCAATTTCATATATATATCCTTTGAAAATAACACCCGTATAGTAATCTAAGTGTTGAATCATGCCCAAATCAATTGATATGTAAGAACCATATCCTAACGTTTCAATTGTTTCATACATTTCTTTTATTCTTGCAATTGCCATTTTCATTTCATTACTTGAAGCAAGCTTTTCTGCTTCCTCAATAACTTCTAAATTTCCAAATAGCCTTGGCAATTTCTCAAGTAACCTTACTGTCTCATCGCATCGATTTAATTTCTTTTCTCCGATAAAATTTGAGAGGGCTGCATAATTTTTACTTTCTATATACGTTCTAAGTACCCTTTCTTCTTCATCATGGATGGAGAGTTTTTTTACAATACATTTATATAACTGTACTTGCCCAATCTCAATTGTAAAAGATTGCACCTTCAACTTTTGAAGTGCTTGAATGACACTTATTACACATTCAATTTCAGCTCTTACATTATCAATCCCGATAACTTCAATACCACTTTGTACGATTTCATTATATTTTCCAGAATGGGATTCATTCGCTCGAAATACATTCCCGCTATACGTCACTTTAAGTGGCGTTTCCCATCTCTGTGTTCCAATAACTCTCGCTAAAGGAATTGTCATATCTGGACGTAAAACGATAATCCTTCCCTTTTCATCAAAAAATTTATACATCTTCTCTTCATCTATCGGTCTATTTTGAAATGCAAAAACGTCATAAAATTCAATTGTAGGTGTTCTTATTTCTTCATAACCTCTCTCTAAAAAAGTAAGCCTTAATTTTTGTTCTACTTCTTCAATTAACGTACATTCTTCGAATAAATAATCTCTCGTTCCATTTGGATTTGCCCTTTTCCATTTTGTCATCTAAATTTTCACACCTTTCCCCTTCTAATGTATGCCTATTTCATTCACCTAAGCCGAAAATAAAAAGAGCCTTGTAGACAAAATACCTACAAGGCTCTTCAGTAGAGTGTAGGTACAACGGGAATAACCCTTGTACCTACACGTTTTCACGCTAGGTTCAAGGGTTTCATGTATGATGATGTAGTTGTGTAAGCATTGTAATAGATTGCACGATATTCATAATACTTACTCCCTTTCTCCTCTGATTTTCACATAGTATATAACAGTTAATTTTGAATGTAAATACATTTTTAATATTCCGTCATTTTTTTAATGTAAAGCCACTTTTCTTTCATACTCTTTTATTTCTTGTTCATATTGCATTGTAATACTAATTTCATCTAAACCATTTAATAACTTCTCTTTCCACATTTTCTCGATTGTAAAATGGAATCTATGCGTATTCGTTGTCATTATTTCATTTTCTAAATCAACTATGATTTGTTCTCTCGCATCTGTTTTAGCAAGTTGTTCACGCATATCTTTATCCATTACAATCGGTAACATGCCATTTTTCATACAATTCATATAAAAGATATCGGCAAATCCTCCAGCGATAATAACGCGGAAACCATAATCAGCAAGTGCCCATGGAGCATGTTCTCTTGACGAGCCACATCCAAAATTATCGCCTGTGATTAATATACTGGCTCCTTTTCTTTCTTGTGCATTAAGCGGGAAATTAGGGTTTTCTTGGCGATTATTATTATATCGCCACTCATCAAATAAAAACTTCCCAAACCCAGTTCTTTCAATTCTCTTTAAATATTGCTTCGGAATAATTTGATCTGTATCAATGTTATCATTCATCAGTACTGCGGCAGTACCTTTATGAATACGAAATGGCTCCATCATAACTCTCCTTTCTAATATCAACAAAATGACCATATAACGCAGCCGCTGCCGCCATTGCCGGGCTAACTAAATGCGTTCGTGCTCCCTTTCCTTGTCTTCCTTCAAAATTGCGATTTGACGTAGAGGCACAATGTTCCCCTTCAGGCACTTGATCTGGATTCATACCTAGACACATTGAGCATCCGGGCTCTCTCCATTCAAATCCAGCTTCTTCAAATATGCGATGTAATCCTTTATGCATCGCTGCTTCTCTTACCCTTTGAGATCCAGGTACAACAAGTGCTCGCACACCTTCTTTTACTTTTTTACCTTTCACGACAGATGCAGCAATTTCTAAGTCAGAAAGCCTGGAATTTGTACAAGATCCAATGAAAACATGTTGAACTGGAATGTCATACGTACTTTGTCCGGGACTCAATCCCATATAAGAAAACGCTCTTTCGTCATTTGCATCATGCTTTTCTGGCAATTTCTCATCGATCCGAACACCCATACTAGGATTTGTTCCCCACGTAACGTACGGTGCTAAATCCGTAACATCCACTAGAATATGTAAATCATAAACTGCATCTAAATCTGTATATAGTTCTGACCATTTTTTCTTAATAGATTCATAGTCTTTCGGTGCATATTTACGCCCTTTTACGTAAGCAACCGTTTTTTCATCTGGTGCAATAATGCCAGCCTTTGCTCCCCCTTCAATTGCCATATTGCAAAGCGTCATCCTCTCTTCCATATCCATAGCATGAATGGCCTCTCCGTAAAATTCCATTACGTAACCTGTTCCAACTGCTACTCCGTACTTTGAAAGAAGGTGTAAAATAATATCTTTCGCATAAACCCCTTGCGGTAACTTTCCTTTTAACTCAATGCCCATTGCTTTCGGCTTTCGTTGCCATAACGTTTGCGTCGCCAATACATGTTCCACTTCACTCGTACCAATACCAAACGCTAGTGCGCCAAAAGCACCGTGTGTTGCTGTATGACTATCACCACAAACAATCGTTTTTCCTGGCTGTGTGAGTCCAAGTTCTGGTCCTATTACATGAACGATCCCTTGCTCTTCATCTCCGATATCCGCTAATGGCACCTGAAATTGTTTACAGTTTTCCCGAAGTGTATCTAGTTGCTGCTTCGCAATGCGGTCGGTAATATTCCAAACATCTTTCGTTGGAATATTATGATCCATCGTTGCAAATGTTAAATCTGGTCTGCGGACTGTTCGATTTGTAAGCCGCAAGCCTTCAAAGGCTTGCGGTGACGTTACTTCATGAACAAGATGTAGATCGATATATAATAAATCCAATCCATTTTCATTAGTCGCAACTACATGTCTTTCCCAAAGCTTATCTAGTAACCTTTTCCCCATTATCTTCCTCTCCCTACTAACGCTTGCTCTTCCATTTCTTGAATAACTGCCTTTGTAAATGAAGTTGTCGTTTCAGTCCCCCCGATATCTGCTGTACATTTTCCTGATTTAAGGACTGCAGAAACTGCTTCTTCAATTGCATATCCTTCTCTCGTTAATCCGAACGATTGCCCAAGCATCATTGCAACAGAACGCATCATCGCAATTGGATTCGCCTTATTTTTCCCCGCAATATCCGGTGCTGATCCGTGAATAGGCTCGTATAATGAAGGCCCCTTTTCAGCGTGACTTGCTGATGGAAGCATTCCTAATGATCCAGCTAATACTGAAGCCTCATCACTTAAAATATCACCAAATAAATTTTCCGTTACAATAACGTCAAATCTTCCTGGATTCCGAATTAATTCCATAGCTGCTGCATCTACTAAAATGTGTTCTACTTCCACATTTGGGTAGCGAAGTGCTACTTCTTCTGTCACAGTTCTCCATAATTTACTAGACTCTAAAACATTCGCTTTATCAATAGATGTTACTTTTTTCTTCCGCTTATTCGCTAATTGAAAAGCATACGAAACGATACGTTCAATTTCATGGCGATGATACGTAAGTGTATCTGTCGCCACTTCTTCCGTTCGCTCTTTCGGATAAGAAAAATAAATTCCGCCTGTTAATTCACGAACGACAACGAAATCAATTTCATCAGCGTTTTTTAATGGTGATAAATGTGCAGTTGCACTTTCTACCGTTACAGGGCGAACATTCGCAAATACACCGAGTCCTTTTCTTAATGCTAATAATCCTTTCTCAGGCCTTTCTTTCGCACTATCCCACCTTGGTCCACCTACTGCTCCAAGTAAAACCGCATCACTCGCTAAACAGGCGGCAAGTGTTCGCTGTGGTAATGGTTGCCCAGTTAAATCGATAGCAACACCACCAAAGTACTCATCTTGCAAATGAAAATGATGTCCATATAGCCTTTCTACCATATGCAATACTTCCTTCGCACTTTCCATTACTTCTGGACCAACACCATCACCAGCTAAACAAACGATACGTTTTTCCATTTTTAACACTCCTTTTAACTGAATTTTCAGAACTTTAATTTGATAGGTGAGGAAAGCTTCTCTCACCTATCAAATATTTATTTCACAAGCGCTATAAGAGATTTTAATTTCCCTGCTGCATGGACATAAGCTCTCGCCGACGCTTCCAATACGTCTTGCGCAACTCCGAAACCTGATATTTGGTGACTACCTTCTTTTAATTCAACATGAACGTGAGCAAGTGCATCTTGACCTTGTGTAATAGATTGTATGCGATAATCTGCCAATTCACATTCTAATCCTAAAATTCTTTGAATCGCATTGTATATCGCTTCAATACTACCAGAACCAGTGGCTGCATCTTCATATACATTTCCTTCCTCATCCTTCAGCACAACTGTTGCGCATTGTGTACTATTTGATACGAAATGCACTTGTAATTGCGTAATGTTATATTGCTGAGCTGCAAATGCTGCTTCACCAAGCATAAGTGCGCGTAAATCTTCTTCAGTAATTTCCTTTTTACGATCAGCCAATTTTTTAAATGCTTCGAATGCCGCATCTCGCTCTTCATTTGTAAATTCATAACCAAGCTCTTTCATTTTTTCCGTAAACGCATGACGGCCAGAATGTTTCCCAAGTACAAAGAGATTTTGAGATTCTCCTATAAGCGCTGGTTCGATAATTTCATAAGTTGTTACTTCTTTTAAAACCCCGTCTTGGTGGATGCCCGATTCATGAGCAAATGCATTCGCTCCAACGATTGCTTTATTTTTCGGTACAACCATACCCGTTAACCTGCTTACTAATATACTCGTCGCCTTAATTTCTTTTAAAGTCATTGAAGGCTCTGCTTTATAAAAATCTTTTCTAATATGAAGAGCTACCGCAACTTCTTCTAACGCTGCATTCCCTGCTCTTTCTCCAATGCCATTAATCGTTCCTTCTACTTGCAATGCTCCTCCTTCAACCGCAGCTAACGAATTTGCTACTGCCATACCAAGATCATCGTGACAATGACAAGAAAAAATCGCTTTTTCATATGATGGAACGGATTCTTGTAAGTATTTAAAAAGAGAATAATACTCTTCCGGATTCGTATATCCAACTGTATCTGGAATATTAATTACATTCGCTCCTGCACGAATCGCAACTTCTACTGCTTCAGCTAAAAAATCTCTTGTTGTTCTTGTCGCATCTTCTGCAGAAAATTGTACTGTCGGAAATAATGATTTTCCAAGCGTAACCGAGCGATGAATACTATTTAACACATCTTCTTTTGACATACAAAGTTTATATTTCATATGAATATCACTCGTAGCTAAAAATACGTGTAGACGAGGAGATACAGCACCTTTCACAGCTTCATATGCTCTTCGAATGTCACTTTCTTTCGCTCTAGCTAAACTCATAACCGTAGCATTTTGAATTGTATTCGCAATACGTTTTACCGATTGAAAGTCACCTTCGGAAGCTGCCGCGAATCCAGCTTCCATTACATGAATACCAAGCCTCTCTAATTGCCTAGCAATTTGTAATTTCTCTTGTTCATTTAAATTTACTCCTGGTGATTGTTCGCCATCACGAAGCGTTGTATCCATGAACAAAACCTGCTTCATATTATTTAACCCCTACCTTTACTCGCGGCTGTACGAAAGGCATCATTTCACGTAATTTACGTCCAACTACTTCGATTTCATGTTTATTCTCTTTCTCATTTGTCGCATGGAAATTTGGTCTTCCTGCTTTATGCTCTGCAATCCAGCCTCTTGCAAATGTACCATCTTGAATTTCTGCTAATACTGCCCCCATCGCTTTCTTCGTATCTTCAGTAACAACGCGTGGTCCTGATACGAAGTCTCCCCACTGCGCTGTATCTGAAACTGAATATCTCATATTTTCAAGTCCACCTTCGTACATAAGGTCAACGATTAGCTTCAGTTCATGTAAACATTCAAAATATGCAAGTTCAGGCTGATATCCTGCATCAACTAACGTTTCAAACCCAGCTTTTACAAGTGCAGTCACTCCGCCGCAGAGTACAGCTTGCTCTCCAAATAAATCTGTTTCTGTTTCTTCTTTAAACGTCGTTTCTAGTACACCAGCTCTCGTTGCTCCAATTCCGTCAGCATAAGAAAGTGCTTTTTCAGTCGCAACTCCTGTTGCATCTTGATATACTGCAAATAATGCAGGAACAGCCCCGCCCTCGGCGAACGTACGGCGTACGAGATGCCCCGGTCCTTTTGGCGCTACTAGAAATACATCTACATTAGCTGGTGGTTTTACTTGATCAAAGTGAACATTAAATCCATGTGCGAACACGAGGGAGTTTCCAGCCTGTAAATTTGGTGCAATTTCAGCTTCATATACTTCTGGTTGTAATTCATCAGGCAGTAGAATCATTACTACATCAGCTTTTTCCGCTGCTTCTGCTACTGTATATACAGAAAATCCATCTTCATTCGCTTTATTCCAAGACTTACCTTTTCTTAAACCTACTACTACATCAAATCCGTTATCACGTAAATTTTGCGCATGTGCATGACCTTGCGAGCCATATCCGATGATTGCTACTTTCTTTTCCTTTAATACATTTACTGTTACATCTTTCTCATAATAAACTTTTGCCATTTTCATTTCCCCCTATATTTAAATGATTATTGAATTAACATAACTTGCTTATCTTGTTTTTTCATACTACGTGTAAATGCTGTTACACCTGTTCTAGCAATTTCTTTCAAACCGTATGGACGAAGTAATTCAATTAACGCTTCTACTTTATCTTGCGTACCTGTTACTTGCACAACTATGGAATCCTTCCCAACATCTATTACAGCGGCTCGAAACGGTTCAATTAAACTATATAATTCTGCCCTCGCTACAGAAGTTGCTACTTTAATAAGAGCAAGCTCTCTAGCAATCATTGCTTCTTCTGTAATATCTGATACTTTCAGTACGTCAATTTGCTTATGCAGTTGTTTAATTAACTGCTCCACTTGCTGTTCACTTTCAACGTGTACAACAATCGTCATTCGCGATATATCTGATGATTCTGTATGACCTACTGAAATACTTTCAATATTAAAATGTCTTCGTGTCATAACCCCTGTGATTCGGTTTAACACACCACTTTGATTTCGAACTGTCGCTGTAACAATTCTCTTCACCCTTTTTCCACTCCCTCCATTTGGTGAACACCTTTTCCTGGCGCAACCATCGGCATAACCTTCTCTGATTGAAGTACACGACAATCAATTACGACTGGCTCTTGTAATTCGATCGCATGCTGGATTTGCTTCTTTGCAAGAAGTGGATCGTCAATACGAACACCTTTTATGCCATATGCATTCGCAAGAGCGACGAAATCTGGTTGGCATGGTAATAAAGAATGTGAATATCTTTGATTGTAAAATTCATCTTGCCATTGTCTTACCATTCCTAAAGCTTCATTATTTAAAATAAATACTTTAACGGGTAAAGCGTGTTCTTTTAATACACTTAATTCTTGTAGAGTCATTTGAAACCCAGCATCACCAACAATTGCAATAACTAATTCTTCAGGCTTTGCAATTTGCGCACCGATTGCTGCTGGAAATCCAAACCCCATCGTTCCTAATCCACCAGAAGTTACCCATTTATCTGGATTTTTCAGCGGATAATATTGGGCTGCCCACATTTGGTGTTGCCCAACGTCTGTTGTTACAATCGCTTCTCCCTTCGTAATTTCATATAACATATCAATTGCGTATTGGGGCTTAATACTTTCAGAATTTCTTTTATAAGAGAATGGATATTGTTCTTTTCTCCCCTTTAATAAAGTGATCCATTCATGATGATTTTCTTTTCCCCCTTCTGGTTCAAGTAATGCTTCCAATGCCCGCTTAGCACTTGCAACAATAGGAATTTCAGTTGGCACATTTTTCCCAATTTCTGCTGGATCGATATCGATATGCGCAACAGTAGCCCCTTTAGCAAAATAAGCTAAGTTCCCTGTAAGCCGATCATCAAATCTCGCGTCTATATTAATGAGTAAGTCACATTCATATAACGCCATATTGGCTGTATAAGAACCATGCATTCCTCCCATCCCTAGAAATAGTTCATCATCTGGTGGAAAACCACCAAGACCAAGTAATGTATGCACAACAGGGATTTCATATTTACGAGCAAAATTTGTCAATTCTTTCGAAGCTTTCGCATGCAATATACCCGCTCCAGCTAAAATTAACGGTTTTTTTGCGGTTTCAATTACTTTGAGTAATTTGTTTATTTGAAGTAGATTCGGTTCATAATTAGGGTTATATCCCGGTAAATCCATTTGTACATTGCTACATTGCTCACCTTTCTCGACTACCATATCTTTCGGAAGGTCAATAACGACTGGTCCTGGTCTTCCAGTTTTAGCAATATGAAATGCTTCTTTAATAATTCGAGGTAAATCTGAGGCCTTTCGCACTTGATAGTTATGTTTTGTCACTGGCATCGTAAGTCCCATAATATCTGCCTCTTGAAAAGCATCGCTCCCAATTAACGTTGTTGCTACTTGGCCTGTAAATACTACAAGTGGCAATGAATCAATCATCGCATCAGCTAGACCCGTAATTACATTTGTAGCACCTGGCCCACTCGTTGCAATTACAACCCCTGGATGCCCTGTAATTCTGGCATACCCTTCAGCAGCGTGAATTGCCCCTTGCTCATGCCTTGTTAAAATATGCGGAATTTCACAATCATACAATGCATCATAGAGAGGTAAAACGGCACCACCCGGATAACCGAAAATCACTTCTACGCCTTCCTTTTCTAGCGCTTCTAACAATAGCTGTGCACCAGTTGCCAGTTTCTCTTCCGTTTTTGAAGACATTGTTCTTATAAGCCCCCTTTTTCAAACTTTTATACAATAAAAAAATCCTACGTCCACACTCCAGCTATGTGCTGAAGGGACGAAAGATTTCGCGGTACCACCCTTCTTCGCAAGAATACTCTTGCCTCAGTGATCCATAAATGGATCTAGCTAATAACGGAGCTACCGTCTAAGCCTAGACAAATGCTTTAGCTTAGCACTCAAGGGCGATGTTCGTCGACGTGAACCATCGGTTTTCAGCAACCACCGACTCTCTGTGAGGCTTCACAATCAACTACTCCTCCCTATCAACGCTTTCTTATGTTAAAAAAGTTGTTATCCAACTTTATTTTCTTCGTAAATTTTCTCTCCATCTTCTACAACTAACTTACGAAACTCTTTTAATAAACGGTTCGTATGTGGACCTGTTTGCCCTAAGCCAATCGTTCTACCATCTACTGTCGTAACAGCAATCACTTCAGCAGCTGTTCCTGTTAAAAACACTTCATCAGCTACATATACATCATGTCTTGTAAATAACTCTTCTCTTACGTCATACCCAAGTTTTTCGCCGATTTCTAAAATGGCGTTTCGTGTAATACCTTCTAACGCTCCAGCAGAACTTGGTGGTGTAATTAATTTATTTCCTTTAACAATAAACACGTTATCTCCTGATCCTTCAGCTACATATCCTTGATCATTTAACATAAGTGCTTCTTGTACTCCAGCTAATTTCGCTTCAATACGAACTAAAATATTGTTTAAGTAATTTAAAGATTTTACTTGAGGGGATAAAACATCGGGACGATTTCGGCGCGTTGCAACTGTTACAACTGGAATCCCTTTCTCATAATATTCTTGTGGGAATAAAGATAATTGTTCTGCAATTACTACTACATTCGGCTTCTTACATGAATCGGGATCCAATCCAAGATTTCCTGCTCCTCTTGATACAACAAGGCGAATGTATCCATTAGATAATTTATTTTGTCGAATCGTCTCAACAACAATATTTGTTACTTCATCTAATGAATATGGAATTTCTAAAAGGATTGATTTTGCTGATTCATACAGCCGGACAAGATGCTCTCTCAAACGGAAAACATTACCGCTATAAACTCTAATTCCTTCAAACACTCCATCGCCATATAAATAGCCATGATCATATACTGAAACTTTTGCCTCATCTTTTGGAACAAATTCTCCATTTAAGAAAATCCATTGCTCATTCACTAGAAGCGCCTCCTATGTTCTATGAATTTTTTATTGTTTCCTAGTTTACTCTCCTTTCTAAATAAATCAAGTGAATTTTTAGAAAATTTATAATTTTTAATCGTACGTACTTCTTTGCTTATACTGATTTAACAACATTGTTAACGTTTACAAAAAGTCAAAAAATTTTTTTCGCCAATTTCCACTAAAAAAATATTTGTTTAAAAGAAGGATTTTCATCAATTGATACGAATCTATTGTATTCAATAAACGGACGTCCGATTTTATAAATCCGGGGATATATAACGACTTTTGCTGAAAAAGGGGGAAAATAACAAAAATAGCGCTGTCTAAAAATAACATTCATATTTTTCATTTCGTAATCATAATCCTATTTTTAAAAAACAATTTGTCAAAATAAAGGAGGAAATAAATATGGCGTGTGTACAAATTAAAGGAACGAGACAAGAGGTAGTAGAAATGCTGCAATTATTTGATCTAATGGATACGAAAGGTTTTTGTAAATTCGATAATTACGTAGAGGTAGAACCAAATACGAAAGAACACAATCATTTTATTGCTTCAATCGACATCCATTCAAATACTTCTTCAGCACAAGATACATTAAACGATCAATTCGTTAGTCAAATGCTTACTGGCGTATATAACGACTAAACAAAGATTTATACTTCCTACCGTCTTTTCATAAATATATGCAGTGAACTTGAGCATACTAGCAATTAGATGGTAGGAGGTGATAATTATGGCTAGAATTGGCGTTGAAAACTCATTAACAGACGTTCAACAAGCTCTTCAACAACAAGGTCATGAAGTTGTTACACTTAACTCAGAACAGGATGCACAAGGGTGTGATTGTTGCGTTGTAACTGGGCAAGATTCTAATGTGATGGGCATTGCAGATACATCAATTAAAGGATCAGTCATTACAGCTCACGGTTTAACAACGGATGAAATTTGTCAACAAGTTGAAAGTCGCACTTAAAAAATGAAAGAGGACCCCTTTTAAAAGGAGTCCTCTTTTTTATATTCACCTAACGGGAAAGTAACATATACTGGATGAAAGCCCTACCTCTCTCTCATCATTACGGTTCCACTGACCGCTCCTTGATTCACTAGTATACATATATAGCTTACAAATACAATTTATAGGGTTTGTTCACAAAAGTTGTTGATAAAATTACCCGATCTTTCGCAAACTTTTCGTATTGCATTCATAAGAGATATTTACTTTACACTAGCTGTAACCGAGACACGAATTAAAATTCTAACACCAATACAATAACTTGTCAACTTTTTTCCGCAAATTAAAAACAGACATTAACGGTTTGTCTGTTTTAGAATGGAGCTTTTTCTTTTATTACATATACAACAAAGCCGCTTACTAACATAAATAAGCCAACTACTAAGTTTTTGATATTAATCATAAATTCCTCTCCCTTATTCCACACATCATATATATTTACATTTCAATTATTCCGATCATCCTAAAGCGCACTTTTTCTAATATATCATAATTCCTAAAAAATGCAAGTTCACTTTTGACGACCATTCACAAATTTATCTACAGTGCTTGGTACAGTATTTAAAGCCTTTTCAATTAAATGTGTACTGCTGTTGAGATGTAATACTTGCACCCCATTAGAACCAACTACTAAAAAAGCTACTGGACTAATGGAAACCCCAGCCCCGCTTCCTCCTCCAAATGGATGCCCTTGTTTGTTCTCTTTATGCTGATTTTGCCCACCGTTATGTTTTTCAGTGATGAAATCCCCTTTAAAATCACTTCCACCAGCTCCAAAACCAAAAGCCACTTGAGATACTGTTAATACTACATTTCCGTCAGCTGTTGAAACCGGGCTCCCAACAATTGTATTTACATCTACCATCTCTTTTAAATTTGTCATTGCCGTTTTCATTAAATTTTCAATTGGATGTTCCATTATGTATTGCACCCTTTCCTCATTATTCCTTTTTATATTTTCCAAAATAGAGAAAGTCATACTAACTTTTCCTATTTCAAAAAAACATTTTCCTTCTTTTAAAAGATACTACTCCCTGTACATGCTCCGGTATAGTGAAACTTTAATCAGTGGGATGTGTACGTAGCTCGACTCCCACAAATAGCGGGATAAAAAAGAAAAAGAGATACATACTACTATTGAACCTTGTTATGAAAGGAGTCATGACTTTGACTGAGAAATTTGATGATTATAAAAAAAGAGATAGAATAGATAGTGATTATAGTGACTATAAAGAAGAGTACGCCGCTGAGGTTGCACCACAACGCATTGATTATGATTACGATGATAAAGACGATAAAGATGTTGTAAAATCTTCCGCTGCTGGATCAACTGCTGGTTTTATCGCTCTTGCGCTATCTATCTTATCGCTATTTACATTTCCAACACTATTTGGTCTTGTTTCTGTTTTACTCGGTATTTACGCTTATAATCGCGGAGCTACTGTAACTGGCGGTATCGCTGCAGTTGTCGGTGGAATTGCTGCACTTATCGCAATTTTATTCCGAGTAGCACTTATTGGTCTATTGTTCTCCCTGTTCTAAAAAAGAAAAAGGTATCTCGCTTAACGCGGGATACCTTATCCTGTAAACACATCTTCCGATGGATATTTTATTTTTTGTTTTGCTGGTCGCGCTAAAGAGAACACAAGTGTTAATGGTCCAATTAATCCGCAGAACATAACAAACATAATAATACATTTTCCGAATGCCGATAGCTTTGCAGTAATTCCCATCGTTAATCCGACTGTGCCAAACGCTGATATTGTCTCAAATAATAATTGAATAAAGCTGAAGTTTTCTGTAAGCATTAATATGAATACCGCTGCTAAAATAAGTATTTGACTGGCAACAGCAATCGCTAATGCCCTCGTTACTGTCGACATTTTAATTGTACGCTGAAATAAAACAATTTCCTCCTTTTTTCTAAAGAAAGAAAGGACAGATGTAATTAAGATAACAAACGTCGTTAATTTAATTCCTCCACCTGTTGATACACTTCCTGCACCAATAAACATTAAAATCATCGTAAATAATATAGATGATTCTTCCATACCTCCATAGTCAACCGTATTAAATCCAGCTGTCCGCGGAGTAATACCTTGAAAGAAGGAAGCCCATAGTTTTTCATTTAAAGATAAATTCCCTAACGTCTTCACATTATTATATTCCAATACAAAAATCACAATCATTGCTATAACATTTAGTACTACTGTTCCAATAATCATTATTTTTGAGTGAAGTGATAATTTTCGAAAACTGCGACTATACCATATATCAATTAATACGGTAAAACCGAGTCCACCAATTACAATTAAAGAGCAAATCCCAATATTAATAATGGGATCCCCTACATATCTTGTTAAATTATCTGGCCATAAAGCAAACCCTGCATTATTATAAGATGCAATTACATGAAAAATACTATAGTATAAACCTTTTCCAAAACCAAACTCTGGAATAAAGCGAAACGATAAAAAGATGACCCCAATAAGTTCAATACAAATCGAAAATATAAAGACACGCTTTACTAATTTTACAAGACCACCTATATTTGTTTGATTAAATGCTTCTCCAATTAATAAACGATGGCGTAATCCGATTTTTTTACCTAGTACCCAAACAATTAAAATGGCAATTGTCATAAGGCCTAGACCACCTGTTTGAATTAAAAACATAATAACAATTTCGCCAAACATCGTAAATGTACTTGCTGTATCCACTACTCCCAAACCAGTTACGGTCGCTGCTGACGTTGCTGTAAAGAAAGCATCTACCCAACTAATATGTACTTTCGTTGCGAATGGTAATTTTAATAACAAACCGCCAACCACAATTAAGCAGAAAAAGCCTAATGCTAATATTTGTGGTGGGTTTAATCGTATAAGACGATTATACAGCCCTTGTTTTTTTGTTACGTCCATATCACTAACTCCCTTATTAAAGTGAAGCTTCCCCTCATACAATAAAAAGCTTTTTAAAAGCCCTTAAATAATTGGGACAAACCTTATATTCTCATAATATAGTTGAGCATAATCTTTTTTTTCATAGATTACAACTTTTATTTATATTCAGATTCCTTTTCGTTTTATGCTGGAAAACTCTATATCCTAATTCTATATTGCTAGCAATAACAATTTCATATGTACTATCTTTCAAATCCCCATATCTTTCACTCTATGTTCACATAGAGGTCACATCCACCTTTTATAGTATATGTATCGAAGCTGTTCCTCCCTAATTTATAAGACATTCCCCAGTGTCTTTGAATAGCTTCCATCCCTAATTAAATTGACATAAATTGTCCCCTTCCATTGACCATCTTATAAATGATGGTCTTATTTTTTGTTTGCTTTATCTTTTATTCCGCTATTTGTGGGCAATAAACGCCCGATTGGTTAAGGCTAATAATCAACAGGGGATGAACAAAAAACACTCATTAAATTTTCATTTTATTTAAAACTCCCTCTCTCTTTCACTCTATATTCACACAGAGGTCACATCTATCTTTTATAGTATATGTATCGAAGTTGTTCCTCCCTAATTTATAAGACATTCCCCAGTGTCTTAAAGCAACTTCCATCCCTAATTAAATTGACATAAATTGTCCCCTTCCTTGACCATCTTATAAATGATGGTCTTATTTTTTTGTCTTTCTATCTTTTATTTAAAACTCCCTCTCTCTTTCACTCTATGTTCACACAGAGGTCACATCTACCTTTTATAGTATATGTATCGAAGTTGTTCCTCCCTAATTTATAAGACATTCCCCAGTGTCTTTGAACAGCTTCCATCCCTAATTAAATTGACATAAATTGTCCCCTTCCTTGACCATCTTATGTGATGGTCTTATTTTTTTGTCTTTCTATCTTTTATTTAAAACTCCCTCTCTCTTTCACCCTATGTTCACATGAGAGTCACACCTACCTTTTATAGTATATGTATTGAAGTTGTTCCTCCCTAATTTATAAGACATTCCCCAGTGTCTTAAAGCAACTTCCATCCCTAATTAAATTGACATAAATTGTCCCCTTCCCTAGACCATCCTATGTGATGGTCTATTTTATTTTCCAAACACAAAATCAGTCTATCTACACCTAAAAACCAAAAAATTCAGAAAATATTGTTAAATTAGGGATTTTCTCGGTATAATTACTTTAGAAAGAAATTTCACAAAAACAAAAGGGGGGATTTTATTGAAACAAACAAAAGCAATCTTAATCGCATTATTTCTAGGTCTAGTTGTTGGACTCACTCTAAATTTAGCTGCTCCATCTATCTTTGAGCCACTAAATCAATATGTGTTCAACCCAATTGGTCAATTGTTTATTCGACTTATTAAAATGCTAGTTGTTCCTGTTGTGTTCATTTCTATCGTACTTGGTGCTGCCGGCCTTGGAGATCCGAAACAACTTGGAAGAATCGGTTTAAAATCAATTTCATTCTTTCTCGTAACAACTGCGGTTGCCATCTCTATAGCGGTTACATTTGCACTTATTATAAAACCAGGAGCTGGCGGTAATTTTAAAACAGAAGGTCTTAAGTATGAAGGTGCAAAAACTGAAACATCTTTCGTTGACACATTGCTAAATATCGTACCAGATAACCCAGCAAAAGCGATGGCTGACGGAAACATGTTACAAATCATTGCCTTTGCCATATTGATTGGACTCGGTATAGCTATTTTAGGAAAACGAGTTCAAGGTATCCATTCATTACTTGAACAGGGCAACGAATTAATGATGTATCTTGTTAATCTCGTTATGAAATTAGCCCCAATTGGAACATTCGGTTTGCTCGCTTCATCCGTTGGTAAAATGGGGCTTGCAGGCGTCGCTGCGATGTTCAAGTATATGATTGTCGTTATGTTAGTACTCATTATTCACGGGGTCTTTGTATATGGTGGCTTATTAAAGATATTAGCAAAAGAAAGTATTGTTCGTTTCTTTAAACATTTCGGGCCAGTAATGGCAATTGGATTTAGTACATCTAGCTCTAATGCATCGCTTCCATTTGCAATGAAAACAGCACAAGATAAGCTTGGCGTTCCAAAAGCGATAAGCTCATTTGTACAACCACTAGGGGCAACTATTAATATGGATGGTACTGCCATTATGCAAGGAGTAGCCACTGTATTTATCGCTCAAGTATACGGAGTTGAACTTACATTACCGCAATTAGCTATGGTCGTATTAACTGCTGTACTAGCTAGTATCGGTACTGCTGGTGTACCTGGTGTTGGACTTGTAATGCTTACAATGGTTTTAAATCAAGTAAATCTACCAGTAAAAGGTATCGCTTTAATTATCGGTATTGACCGTATTCTAGATATGTCTAGAACAGCTGTAAACATTTCTGGCGATGCAATTTGCGCAATGATTGTCGCAAAATCAGAAGAAAAATATAATACGGATCAATCGGCAGCATCTTAAATCAAAAAAGAGTGAATTAATTCACTCCTTTTTTGATTTACTCCCTTTTTTAGAACGATATTCTTTCCCTTTATTATCATTACCAGTTTCAAATTCAGTGCTAAATTCCTGATTAAACTGGCCGGACTTTGGTGATCCTTGATTACCGCTCCCTTTACTACCGTTACGATTCGTCATATTTCTCCCTCCTTCCTTGTATTAGTAGTATGGCGCTCTATCTTTTTTCATACACATTTTATTTATTAACATCTATTACACACGAAAGAAGATCTCCCATCTATAAGGAAGACCTTCTATTTTATCACGTAAGCGTTTTCTTATTTATAATCACTTAAATAAGTTTTTTGGAAATTGAAATCATTACATTCATTTCATCTTCTGAAAGTGCAGAGAATCTTTCTTGTAAATATTGTTTTTTCGCATCTTCCATTTTCGCAACTAAATCTTTCCCTTGTTCTGTAATCTCTAAATACACAACTCGGCGATCTGATGTAGAACGTGAACGAGTTACAAAACCTTTATTAATTAATTTTTCTGTAACAGCTGTAATATGACTATTCGACACATTTAATTCATTTGCTACACGCGATACCATTTCTTTATTCGTACGATTTAATATTCTCAGAACGATGAATTCATTCCACGGTATGTAACCACCGAATATTTTTCCGATATCATTACGCAACGTGCGAAACATAGCAAACACATTTGTCGATAGTTCTTCCATTAATTGCTCTCGATTTTGAGACAACATTGACAGCTCCTTTTATTTCATTTAGTTAAATAAAAACCTTATTAATAATTTTACATTAAATCTTACTTTTTGTCATCTTATTTTCCCATAATTCGTAGTTTTTTAATATGTATTTCATGATAAAATGAAGTCAACTTCCAGAAAAAGGGGGATTTTAATGCGTGAGGAGGAGAGGTTCTCAAATCTCAGCCAAAAAGATAAAATAATAATTATTAAGTGACAAGAAAGAGTAAGAATACAAGCTTTTCTATATAAAAATTGGTACAATGAAAGCAAATCTTACTAAAGAGGTGTTAATTATGAACTTACAACAATGGGCTGATAAAGGTATGTCCTTTGATACATATGTGAATGAAATGCAAGTAAACCAATACGAGCTACTACACATTTACAATAATTTTTTAATTCCAAATGAATTACTTCCTGTATTAGAAGAACGTCAAAATGATGGCTGGCGTGTTATCGTATTAACTGCTGATTGGTGTGGCGATGCTCTTTTATGCGTACCTGTTATGAAACGAATTTCTGAAGTTGCAAATATTGATATGCGTTTATTAATTCGCGATGAAAACTTAGAATTAATGGATCAATATTTAACAAATGGAACAGCACGTGCTATTCCAATCTTTATTTTCATTGATAAAGATGGAAATGAACAAGCCGTCTTTGGACCACGCGCTCCAAAAGTACAAGAATTAGTAACTTCAATGCGCGCTACATTACCTGAAAAAGAAGATCCAACATTCGAAGAAAAACAAAAAGAAATGTATGCTAATTTCCGTGCTACATTAGCTGATGATACTTCTCTTTGGGAACATGTAATGGAAAACATGATAGAAAAATTAGTAAAATAAAAACCTGCCGAGCTCGGCAGGTTTTTATTTTACATAATGAAGAAATAGAATACCGCAGCTAAAATGAAACGATAATAAGCGAACGGTGTTAGTTTTACACGAGATAATAATTTTAAGAATGAGACAATTGCAAGCATCGCAACAACGAATGCAGTTACAAATCCTGTTGCAAATAGCGTTACATCTGCCGAGCTTAATACATCCCAGCTTTTAATTAAATCTAATCCAGTTGCAGCTACCATCATCGGTACTGCTAAAATGAACGTATATTCAGCTGCCGCTGTATGCGACACGCGAGCTAATAAACCACCACTTATTGTAGAACCAGAACGAGAAAATCCTGGCCAAAGTGCTAAACATTGGAACATTCCAATTGTAAATGCTTGCTTATATGTGATTTCATCTAACGTTCTTGCTGTACTTGGTTTTGAAAACTTCTCAGCAACAATCATTAAAATACCACCAGCTACTAAACTAATGACAACTGGTCCTGGACCAAATAAAACCTTTTTAATTGCACTATGGAATAATACACCGAGTACCCCGGCAGGAATCATCCCAATAATAATATGTAATAAATTTAACGATGGCCCTTCTTTTACTTTCCCAATTCCAACTAACGACCATAATCGTTTCCAAAATACAACTACAACCGCTAAAATCGATCCCAATTGGATTACAACTTCAAAAACTTTCGCTCTCTCATCGTCAAATCCAATTAAATGTCCTGTTAAAATCATATGTCCTGTTGATGATACTGGTAGAAACTCTGTTAACCCTTCAACAGCACCCATGATTAAACCAATTAACCAATCAGCCACAAGTAGTGCCTCCTTAATAACAAATAATATGTAATTTTTTCACACCTTATCATAATACCTTATCCCTTTTCAAAGTGCATCCTTTTTTTATTGGCTTCATATGTTGTAGGCGCGTATTTCTTTTCTAATCTTTGATTAAATTGTATGATAGTAAGAGTTTGTTTTTTTATACGGAAAGGGGATTTTATGAAAGAAACTACTTCATTCTCACAAAAGTTAAAGCAATTTGTATTACTATTTTTTCCGATTTTCGTAACGCAAATGTCATTATTTGCGATGAGCTTTTTCGATACAACAATGTCAGGACATGCAAGCCCAACTGATTTAGCAGGTGTCGCAATTGGAACAAGTATATGGATTCCAGTTAGTACTGGGTTAACAGGAATTTTAATGGCCACGACTCCCATTGTTGCACAGCTCGTTGGATCCAAGAAAAAAGAGGACGTTCCCCACGTTGTCATACAAGCAGTTTATTTAGCAATTTGTGCTAGTTTCGTTGTTATCCTCATCGGTTTCTTCGTCGTTTCACCTATTTTAAACGGCATGCGCTTAGAAGAACCTGTGGAACGTATTGCAGCTCAATTTTTAAGTATTATCGCAATAGGAATTATACCTTTATTCACTTACACGGTTTTACGTGGATTTATTGATGCATTAGGAAAAACTCGAACAACGATGATTATTACATTACTATCATTACCAATTAACGTAATATTAAATTACTTATTAATCTTTGGTAACTTCGGTTTCCCAAAACTTGGTGGTGTTGGAGCGGCAATTGCTTCCACTGCAACATATTGGTGCATTTTAATTATTACAGTCATTATTATTCAGACGAAAGAGCCTTTTGCCTCTTTCAACATTTTCAAACAATTATACCGCCCTTCTCTTTCGAGTTGGACAGCATTCTTAAAGCTTGGCGTCCCTATCGGATTTGCTATCTTTTTTGAAACGAGTATTTTCGCTGCGGTAACGCTTATGATGAGTAATTTTAGTACGACAACTATTGCAGCTCACCAAGCAGCTATGAACTTTGCTTCCTTGTTATATATGACTCCGCTAAGTTTAGCAATGGCAATGACTATTGCGGTCGGATTCGAAGTTGGTGCAAAACGTTTCGATAATGCAAAACAATACGGACTGATTGGAATTGGATTAGCCCTTACCTTTGCTTTATTATATTCGATTCTTCTCTACTTCTTTGATGATCAAATTGCTTCTATTTATACGACAGATGCAAAAGTTCATCATTTAGCAAAAGAATTTCTTATCTTTGCGATTTTATTTCAAATTTCAGATGCAATTGCAACCCCTGTACAAGGAGCTCTGCGTGGTTATAAAGATGTAAATGTCGCTCTAATTATGACTTTAATTGCTTATTGGATAATAGGTCTACCACTAGGTTATATATTAGCAACGTATACAGAATGGGCCGCAAAAGGCTATTGGATCGGTCTTATTATCGGTCTAGCATTTGGCGCTGCCTTCCTACTTATCCGTCTCTTTCAAGTACAACGAAAATATACAACACAAAACAGCCGCTAATAATAAAGCGGCTGTTTTCTTTATGCATATTTTTTCTTGTAACGTATAATATAATGAAAAAGAAAGGTGGGTACATATGGACGACAAAGAAAAAAAGCAATCATTCGATGAAGAATTTGCCCCTGAAATTTCACCTGGATATCGGCAAGATGTACATAAGCCACCTAAATATAAAAACACTTCGTTTTTAATGGGCATTACCATTTTCGCTGCTGTATTACTCATACTTATCATTTTCGTTTATTTTTGATGAAAGGTGGCCTATTATTATGAAGAAACAAGATTCCAATCGTTCAAAAAGAACTGTTAAAACACAAAAAGGATATGCAGGAGATTCTGTTCATACCCTTAAACAAGTCGAGCAAGGAAATTTATATATTGCTCAAAAAGAACTTGGTCAACAAAATGAAAATCTTTAAAGGCCCTTTATTCCTTGAGGGCCTTTTTATTCCGGATTAAGTAGTACACACTCCAAAATGTTCTATTGAGCAATGAATTTCCTTTATTGTACGCGCTGCTTTTGTTCTAGCACCATAAATATATTATTAACCTTTACAATTTTCACTTCATAATTCAATTTCATTTCGCTTCTCTTACCATTTTCAGTACCCGCAACGTACGCTACAGCTTGATAAAGAAAACTCTCATCGGTCTCTTCACGTATCTCCTCGTTTGTAAATTTATACTCTAAATCTCGAAAACGATTTGGATAATAATTTCCCATTAATTGTTCATACCCTCTATTTAAAAATAGTTCTTCACCTTTTCGTTTCACATCTTCTTTATTAGTAGACCCAAACACTGATAGTTGCTCGGTCACAAAATGCTCTCCTACCTTTTTCATTTCATTATGAGTTAAATTTTCTATACTTTTGTTCTTTAACTCCTTATTTAACTCGTACTGATCAATCGGTTTAAAGGTAGCAAAAACCTCCTCTTTATATGACCATAACAATATAAAAGCGATACATAGAGAACTGATTAACAGTCTTTTTTTCGTAATACTCCCGCCCTTCTTAATAATGATAGCTATATTTTAACATATAGAAA
Organism: Bacillus cereus group sp. MG1; assembly: GCF_040460035.1. Lineage (NCBI taxonomy): Bacteria > Bacillati > Bacillota > Bacilli > Caryophanales > Bacillaceae > Bacillus > Bacillus cereus group sp. MG1. The sequence continues at coordinate 1,102,299 of NZ_JARVGY010000001.1, forward strand.
GAAAATTCTGATATCATAAAGTGGAATAACTTAACTTAGAAACGAGGAACAATTATGGACTCTTACAAACATTATATAAAAGAAGCTTTGCCTAATCTTTCTATACATTCATATAAACAAAATGAAGAAGGATGGGATAATGTAGCAGTTATAGTAAATGATGAGCTATTGTTTCGTTTCCCGCGAAAACAGGAATATGCGATGCGAATTCCGTTAGAAAAAGAACTATGCGCAATTCTCACTCAATCACTACAAGAAATCGAAGTTCCACAATATCACCTAATTTATAAAAATGAATCTGATGAGGTTCCTCTTTGTAGTTACTATACTCTCATTCATGGTGAACCATTAAAAACAGACACAGTTGCCACGCTGGAGGATCCAGAGCTGAAAGCAATTATTACACAATTAGCTACTTTCCTTGCGGTACTACATAGCATTCCTTTACACCAAGTTACAACGCTATGTTTCCCTATTGAAAAAACATGTACCTACTGGAAAGAGCTACAAACAAAATTAAACCAATATCTCACTACTAGCCTTACTTCATTACAGAAACTAGCCTTAAATCGCTTATTTGAAAATTTCTTTGCATGTTTAGCTATATCCACTTTTCAAAACACAATCATTCACACTGATTTTACTCATCATCACATTTTATTTAACAAGCATAACAAAAGTATTTCAGGTGTTATCGATTTTGGTGATGCGCAAATTGGCGATCCTGCTTTTGATTTTGCAGGACTATATTATGATTTCGGACATGAGTTTACTACATCTGTATATGAACAGTACAGTACACTTATTTCTCATCATGATCCATTACTCATTCATCGCATTACTATCTTCTATCAATACAGTCCTTTACTACATAATATTATTTATAACTTTGAGTCAGAGAATAAACTCGAATTCATTACAGGCACAGAACAGCTAAAAACGATATTACAGGGATGAGATTACATTCTCTCCCTATATACTCTCTCCTCATACAACATTAACTTTTTATCCATTTCAACAATGACTTTATACAATTGAAATGCCTGTAAAATTTGCAGTTGAATTTCAAAAGGAGCATTTTGTTCTTTTAACCATTGAAATACTTTCGTTTCATCTTTCATTGATTATTCCTCCCTTTATCCTGCTATTCGCGGGTAGCCCGATTAATGAGGGCTGATAATCAGTGGGGGATTGACAAAACCCCCACTGATTAAAGATTCACTTTATTAAAATCTGCTATAAATATACGGTAAATGATGAAAAGCTTTTCATGTCAACAACAAAAAAGGATGCAAAGTTGCATCCTTTAATGTACGATATTTTTCTTCTGCTCCGCTTCTTTCTTTACTTCTTCCCCTTGGCATTCACTACGAAATGCACAACTTATACACTCAGAACGAAAATGACGCTCTGTATAATGCTCAGGTTGTTGCAACATTTCTTTCATTCTAGATAAATCAGCCATTCCAGTTATAATATCTTCCTGTTTTGGAATGTACTCATACTTAGTTCCTTCTATTAAATTAATAACTTCAATCTTTCCTGGAAGAACGCCGAAAGCTTTATAACTAAATACTGTCATTAGCTTCTGACAAAGAGCAAGCATTTCCTCATCCGCATCGACGACATACTTTTTAATTACAAACGACCCAGCACTCCACTCACCAACTTCAAATGTCAATGACATGTGGACACCTAACTCTTCCATATATGTTTGAAACTTCTCGTATAAAAACAATGGTGGTGTCTGACTATCATCCTTTTCAACAAACTGTAATAAGTGATCCGTTAGCTTAGCTAATACAATATAGTACTCCGTCTTCGAAGCAAACATATTAATCCTTACTTTTTTCCAATACTTTTCTATTAATATTAAAAGTACAATTTTCGTTTGTTGACCCGCAGGTAGCGTGTAATACTCGTTAATAATTTGATTGACAATCATTTGTGCTATTTGTTGCCATTCAAATGAAGAAGGTTCTCTTCTTTTTATATGACGAAAATAAAATTTATGCGGACAACGCATAAAATCATACAAATGATAATCTGTCATCGTTTTGATTGAGATTTTCTCATGCACTTGCTCTTCATCTCCCTTCTGCCATTAAGAAAGGTGTTTTACAAATTCAGCTCCAAACTGTAAACATTTTTCTACATCTTCATCTTCTGGCGTTAATTCTACTTTTAGTCCTTCTAACACAACTGCTGCCCCGCGCTCTTGTAGCTTTTCTATTAAAATGTCAACTGCCACTCCGTATTTCGGATAAGCTGAATCACACGATCCGAATACTGCCGCTTTTTTCCCAGTTAAATCAATAGAATCCATTGCATCATAAAAATCTAAGAAATCATCAGGAAGATCACCATCTCCCCAAGTATATGCACCTAAAATAATTCCATCATACTGTTCTAATATAGAAGCTTCTGGTGAATCCATAATATCAATAACTTCAATTTCATTTTCTGTTTCACGAATTACGCCGGCAATGTGGTCAGCCATTTCCTCTGTATTTCCACTCATACTTGCAAAAATCATTACTAACTTACTCAACTGAACCTCTCCCTTTACTTTGTATCTCTTTTTCTGTTTGAATGCTCTTCTTCTCATCTACATATTCAGACCGAATTACATTTCTTTGCCATTCCATATGCTGATCAACATCTTTATCTTTATTTTTATTTTAATCCCCTCCGCAGAAGGTGAAAATTTTTTCTCATTAACATGTCGCATCCATCCTATTGATAATAATTATCAATTTCAACTACTTTTAGATTAATTGACATTGATTATCAGTGTCAACAACTATTTTTAAAAAAATGATTAAAATGTACAAGCTTGTCCGTTAGCTATTCATATACTATGAATGAGCATAGTTCTTTCTCAGCCCTCTCTGACGGAAAGAAATAAAAGCAACTGCAATAGAGTGCAGTTGCCTTTTTTTGTTTTTCTATGATTTTAGTAATCTTATAGTCGTCTCTAAAAATAGCTCCACTCCACAAATTAATGCTGATTCATCCACGTCAAATTTCGGATGATGATGTGGATAACAAGTATATATATTTTCATTACCTGTTCCTAATTTAATGAAACAACCGGGTGCTTTTCTTAAATATGCTGAAAAATCTTCCCCACCCATAGAAGGTTCAAGCTTCACAACACGCTCATTCCCAAACAAATGTAGTGCACTTTCTTCTACTATTTTCGTAATATATTCATCATTAATAACCGGATCATATCCATATCGATACGTATATGTATACGATCCTCCATGTGCTTCTGTAATTCCTTTCACAATTTTCTCGATTTTCCCTTCTGCTTCCACCCTCAATGCTTGATTAAATGAACGAACGGTTCCCATTAAAGTTGCTGTACTAGGAATAATATTGTCAGCCGTTCCCCCATGAAATTGTGTAACTGAAATAACCCTTTGCATAAAAGCACTCGTATTTCTTGATACGATATGTTGTAAATTTGTAATAATCTGTGCTCCGATAGCAATAGGGTCTATCGTTTCTTCTGGTCGCGCCGCATGTCCTCCTTTGCCTTGAATTTCAACTGTAAATACGTCTGGTGCCGCCATCATCGGCCCATACACAATTCCTATCTTTCCGCTTTCTAATCCAGACATAACATGTAAACCTATTACATAATCAACACCGTCCATTACACCTGCCTCAACCATTTCTTGTCCCCCACCGGGATACACCTCTTCTGCGTGCTGAAAGAATAGACGAATCTCACCTGCAAAATCTTCCTTTATATTTGATAGCACCTCTGCTGTGCTTAATAAAATAGCTGTGTGAGCATCGTGCCCACATGCATGCATCATTCCTTTATTCACAGATGTATAAGATTTACTTGTCTCCTCTTGAATTGGCAAAGCATCTATATCAGCTCGAATCGCAATTACTTTCCCTTGCTTCACACCTCTTTTAATTGCTAGTACACTATACTTCGTCGGTCTCGTTACTTCAAAAGAAGAAAATGAGCATAATGTATCATATATAAATTGCGAAGTTTCTTTTTCATGAAATGATAATTCCGGATACTTATGGAAGTGCCTTCTCCATTTCACGATATTTTCTTCCGAAATTAGATTCTTCCACACTCTATTCATGATAATTTCCTCCTTTTCAAAAGAACTAGAAATTTAAAAGTTTACTCCGTCTTGAATGATTAATAAAAACAAATACTGTATTTTTACGTATTCTTATAGTCCACTTTTATGTATTCACACAATCCACTTTCTATTTACATGTCAAACCCATTACAAATTCATGCTGAATGTAATATAATTGCTAAGTTAGGGATTTTCTTTTTTAGTATTTAGTGCTAATATCAAAAAAGAGCCTTTTGACTTATTTTTACCTAAAATGTGGGATTTTGTTTTTTTCACAATAATGTAGGACATGATACCTACAAAGAGCTATTATTTCATTAAGAGAGGGAAAGACATGGAAAGATTAAAAGAGATATGGTCTCGACCACTCACACAATGGGTTGCAAAGACGGTTTATTATCTTGCAATTTTATTTGCATTACTTTGGTTGTATGGATTCCATGATACAAACACAAGTACATTTATTTACAATGAATTCTAGGGTGGGAACGTTATGAAGTTATTAGAACAAATTGAAAAGTGGGCTGCAGAAACGCCTGATCAAACCGCTTTTGTTTGGCGAGATGCGAAAATTACGTACAAACAATTAAAGGAAGATTCTGATGCGTTAGCACATTGGATTTCTTCTGAGTATCCAGACGATCGTTCACCAATTATGGTGTATGGCCATATGCAACCTGAAATGATTGTTAACTTTTTAGGATGTGTAAAAGCTGGACATGCTTACATTCCTGTAGATTTATCTATCCCAGCTGATCGTGTACAACGTATTGCTGAAAATTCTGGTGCGAAATTACTTTTATCGGCAACAGCAGTAACTGTAACTGATTTACCAGTTCGCATCGTAAGTGAAGACAACTTAAAAGATATTTTCTTTACTCATAAAGGGAACACTCCAAATCCTGAACATGCGGTAAAAGGTGATGAGAACTTCTACATTATTTACACATCAGGAAGCACAGGTAATCCGAAAGGGGTTCAGATTACTTATAACTGCCTTGTTAGCTTTACAAAATGGGCTGTAGAAGATTTCAACTTACAAACAGGGCAAGTATTCTTAAATCAAGCACCTTTCTCATTCGATTTATCTGTAATGGATATTTACCCATCATTAGTAACAGGTGGTACACTTTGGGCAATCGATAAAGATATGATTGCGCGTCCAAAAGACTTGTTTGCTTCTTTAGAGCAATCGGATATTCAAGTATGGACTTCGACACCTTCTTTCGCTGAAATGTGTTTAATGGAAGCATCCTTCTCTGAAAGTATGCTACCGAACATGAAAACATTCTTATTCTGCGGTGAAGTGTTACCAAATGAAGTGGCTAGAAAATTAATTGAGCGTTTCCCAAAAGCAACAATTATGAATACTTACGGTCCAACAGAAGCTACTGTCGCTGTAACAGGTATTCACGTTACAGAAGAAGTGCTTAATCAATACAAATCACTTCCAGTTGGCTATTGTAAATCAGACTGTCGCCTTCTTATTATGAAAGAAGATGGCACGATTGCACCTGATGGTGAAAAAGGTGAAATCGTAATTGTCGGTCCAAGCGTAAGCGTTGGATATTTAGGAAGCCCTGAATTAACAGAAAAAGCATTTACTATGATTGACGGTGAGCGCGCCTATAAAACAGGCGATGCTGGCTATGTTGAAAATGGTCTTCTATTCTATAATGGTCGTCTTGATTTCCAAATTAAGTTGCATGGTTATCGAATGGAATTAGAAGAAATTGAGCATCACCTTCGTGCGTGTTCTTACGTAGAAGGAGCAGTTATCGTTCCAATTAAAAAAGGTGAGAAATACGATTATTTATTAGCGGTTGTTGTTCCTGGGGAGCATTCGTTTGAAAAAGAATTCAAATTAACATCTGCAATCAAAAAAGAACTCAATGAGCGATTACCAAACTACATGATTCCACGTAAATTCATGTATCAATCTTCTATTCCAATGACACCAAATGGAAAGGTAGATCGCAAAAAATTATTGAGTGAGGTTACAGCATGACCGCATATGGATCATTTTATTTTTTCGCTATAGTGGGCATTTTATTAATACCTACTATCATAGCTGGATTAAAAGGTAAAATGTTGCGTAAATATAATGCCGTTTTAACATTAATCATGCTTGCTATTATCTTCTCAGATAAACCAAAGCAAGCAATGATGTTAGCCGCATTTATTATTTGGCAATATGCCCTAATTAAAGGCTATTTAATTTTAAGAAAAAAAAATAATAGTACATTCACATTTTGCATAGCTGTTATTTTATCGATTTTGCCTCTTATTTTGGCAAAAATCGCACCATTTGCATCGTTACTACCTGAGTTAAAACTTGTTGTTTTTCTAGGTATATCTTACGTAACATTCAGAGCAGTTCAAATGGTATTTGAAGTTCGTGATGGTTTAATTAAAGAGCTTTCTTTCTTTAACTTCTGGGAATTCGTTTTATTTTTCCCTGCGATTTCAACAGGACCTATCGATCGTTACCGTAGATTCCAAAAAGATATTCAAAAGCCACCTAGCGCTGAAGAATATCAAAATTTACTATATACAGGACTAAATCGTATTTTCCAAGGTTTCTTGTATAAATTTATTATTGCTTACTTAATAAAGCAATATTGTATGGATCCAGCATTCGCTCAACACGATACAATCTTTTCAAATATGATTTACATGTATAGCTATAGCTTATATCTATTCTTTGATTTTGCTGGTTATAGCTCTTTTGTAATTGGTGTAAGTTATATGATGGGAATTAAAGCGCCAGAAAACTTTAATAAGCCATTCCTTAGTCGTAATATTAAAGACTTCTGGAACCGCTGGCACATGAGTTTATCATTCTGGTTCCGTGACTTCATCTACATGCGTTTCGTATTTTTTGCAACGAAGAAAAAGTTAATTAAGAACCGTTACACAATTTCGTATATCGGTGCATTTTTAAACTTCTTCATTATGGGAATTTGGCATATCCAAGGAAGCGCTGTTGCGCAGTATATTATTTATGGTCTATATCATGCCGCACTGTTTATTTTATTCGATATTTTCGAACGAAAAAACAAGAAGCATAAATTTTGGCCAAACAATAAATTCACACGCATCCTTGCGATTGTAATTACGTTCCACATTGTATGTTTCGGTTTCCTAATCTTCTCTGGACACCTTAACAGATACTTTTAATGCACCCTTCTTATTCCATTAAGAAGTTGCACATATAATATATTTCGGATATAAAGGAGATTTTAAAAATGGCAGAATTCAAAGAGCAAGTATTAGATATTTTAGAAGAAGTATGTGAAAACGATATTGTGAAAGAAAACTTAGATGTTCAATTATTTGAAGAAGGTATTCTTGATTCTTTTGCTGTAGTATCTTTATTAGTTGAATTCCAAGAGCGTTTAGATATTGAAGTTTCTATTTCTGATTTTGACCGTGACGAGTGGGCTACACCAAACATGGTTATTAAAAAGTTGGAAGAAATCCGATGAACAAAGCAAAATTTGGTCCGATGCTTTTAGCATTGGCCCTTTTTGCTGTATTCTTACTTATTCCAACGCGCTTCCTACTTCCACTTTTAAGTGATGAAAAAGTAGAACAAGCTGCTACTTCTTTAAAAGAAGAAAAAATTCAAAGTATGATTTTACAGCAAAAGATGTTAGCAGATCCAAAATATCTTCCGATGTACGGTTCATCGGAATTCGCACGTATGGATGCTTTCCATCCATCTAATTATTTTAAAGTAAAGCCTGAAGGATTTACGCCATTCCTTCTTGGACGCGGCGGAACACAAGACCTTGTACATGTGTTAAACTTCGCATCTACAATGGATCAATTGAAAGATAAGAAAATGGTATTCGTTCTTTCTCCGCAATGGTTTGTACCACAAGGTATTGATGAAACGCACTTTGCACCTAACTTTTCAAAACAACAAGGTTACCACTTCATTTTCAACAATGATTTAAAACCTGAAATGAAAAAACAAATTGCAAAGCGTTTATTAAACTTTGAGATTGTAAAAAAAGAAACTTTATTAAAAATCTCGCTTGAAGGCATCGCTTATGATGATACGAAGTATAAAGTAAAAGCACTTGCTGCTAAACCTTTCGCTTATATTTACCGTAACATTTTAGATCGTAAAGATTTATTTACAGCTATGTTTAATATTAAACCGCATAAAGAAAAGCTTGACCCTTCATTAAAACAAATGAACTGGGATGAAGCTCGTAAACATGCAGATCAAACAGGTGCAGCAGAATCTGGATCTAATGAATATGGTATCGAAGATGGTTACTTCAATAGCAAAATCAAGAAGAAATTAAAGCAACGTGAAGGCTACTTAAAAAATGATGCTTATGATCAATCGCCAGAATATGAAGATTTACAAATTGTACTTGATTTATTAAAACAATCTGGTGCAAAACCACTCTTCATTTCTGTTCCTGTCAAAGGTCCTTGGTACGACTACGCTGGCTTCCCGAAAGAACGCCGCGAAGCATACTATAAGAAAGTTCATGAGCAAATTGAAAAAGCTGGTTATCCAATTGCCGACTTCTCAAATCATGAATACGATAAATACTTCTTAAAAGATCATATGCACTTAGGTTGGAAAGGCTGGGTTTACATCGACGAAGCCATCCAACAATTTTATAAAGCAAACTAATGAAAAGACCGCTTGAATTACTCAAGTGGTCTTTTTGTATATATTTTGTAATTGTTCGATTGCATTCTCTGCTTCTTTCATAACTCGCTCCACTACATGCTGAGCTGATTCGATTCGAGCTAATGATGCTGCCTGTCCTGCCCAAAGTGACATATATTCTTCCTTATTTTGCTTCGCTGCCTCTTGGCGTATTTTAGAAGTTAATACGTTTTGCACTGGATACATCGGCAGCCCTTCTTCTTTTCCTTCATGTCTCTCTATAAATTCATTCCGAATACCCCGCGCATATTTCCCAGAAAACGCACGAGTTACAGTTGTGCTCGTATCTGTACTATGTAAAACCGCTTCTTTATACACATCGTGCGTAATACTCTCTTCACTTGTTAAAAAGGCCGATCCCATTTGAACACCTTCTGCTCCTAGTGCCAATGCCGCAACAAGCCCTTGTCCGTTCATTACACCACCTGCTGCGACAATTGGGATATGCGGAATAGCCCCTACTAACTGAGGTATTAACGCAAAAGTACCGATCATAGCATCTCGTTCTTTCCCAATAAACGTTCCTCTATGCCCTCCGGCTTCGCTTCCTTGCCCGACAATAATATCTACTCCTAACTCGGCAAGTACTTTCGCTTCCTTCACATGGGTAGCTGTTCCGATAACTTTTATTCCACTTCTTTTTAAATCATTTATTTCTTCTTTTTCTAACGTTTGAAATGCAAAACTAACGACCGGTACTTTTTCATCTAATAACACTTGTAATTGTTCCTTATAGCTTTTTGGAAGTTTTAACGTCCCTTCTACTTCTATACCTAATTCTCTATTTACTCCACTTAGTAATACTTTCGCCTCATTTACCTTCTCTTCTTCTATTTGTATCTCTTTCGTTACAAGTAAATTAACACTGAAAGGCTTATCTGTTAGTTCTCTTATTCTATAAATCGCTTCACGAATTTGTTCTGGGCTCATATAGCCCGCTCCAAGCGTCCCTAATCCTCCGCTATTACTTACTGCTGCAACAAGTTCTGGCGTCGTAATCGCGCCTGCCATACCGGCTTGAACAACGGGATACTCAATTTTTAATATGTCTGTTACTCGACTTGTAAACATCATTTCCCCTCCTATTTCCTTTATATCTTCTTTATTTGATAAGCTTTCCCCTGCTTTTGCAAGGGTTGAACTTCATATGAAGCGAATATATTGAAAGAGAAGGAGGCTGAGCTTAATGATTTATCCAAATGCATTAAAACAAGGTGATACAGTAATGATCATTGCACCATCTGGTCCACCTACAATCGAAAATGTATTACAAGGTGTGAATGTATTACAAGAGATGGGGTTATCCGTAATAATCGGGAAGAGCGTTTACGAGAAATATGGATTTTTAGCCGGAAGTGATCAAGTTCGGCTTGACGATATACATGAAGCATTTACAAATAATGAAGTGAAGGCCGTTTTCTGTGCACGAGGTGGTTACGGAAGTGCTCGTCTCCTCCCTCACATTCAATATGAAATCATTCGGCAAAACCCTAAAATCTTTTGGGGATATAGCGATATTACAGCTTTACATACTGCTGTTTCACGTTATGCAAAGCTTATAACATTTCATGGTCCGATGATTGAAGAACTAGGAAAAGGTATTGATTCCCTATCTTTATCCTCTTTCAATCAGCTATTCCATCCGTATTCAACCATTTTATCTGCATCAGAATGTATCGTATCTAGCTCTCACAGTACAGTTACAGGTACGTTAGTTGGAGGAAATTTAGCTGTGTTAACAAGTATAATTGGCTCGCCCTACGAGATAAATACGGACAATACACTTTTATTACTTGAAGACATTGGTGAAGAACCGTACCGCATTGACCGTATGTTAAATCAGCTACTTTTATCTGGAAAGTTTAATGAATGTAGGGGCGTTATTTTCACAAGTTGTCACGACTGCACTCCTTCAAAGCCATCTCAATCATTGCAAGCAATATTATATGAATATTTCGCACCATATCATATACCGGTCCTATTCGGTTTACCAATTGGACATATAAGTCCAAACATCGGTATTCCACTTGGAGCTACAGCGACAATAAACACGAATAATAAAACAGTCTCTATTTCTTCCGGTATAGCCACTCCATATTCAAATTAAAAAGGAAAAGCGATTACGCTTTTCCTTTTACTTATAATAATTAAAAATTCGTCCAGATGAGATATCTGCAATTTCTTCTGGAATAAATGTTTTACTTATATCAGTACCAACATTTAATACAGCTGTAGCATCTTTCTCAATGCTACCAAATAACTCTTTCCCACGTATCGTAATAAGGGGCGTTCCTTCTGGCAACACATCTTTTACAAATTCCATTTGTGTAAAGAACGGAACGATCCATCTACCTTCTCCTTGGAAATGACGCAAACGAAGTATTCCCTCTGTTGCCCCGTCCTCTGCTTCTAGTGAACCAGCAACATAAAACTCAGTAGATAAGAGCAATTCATAAAATTCCTTTTGCTTCTGTTTATCATCCCCTGCTACAACAAGTACCTCTTCTAATTTCTTTACTGAAATTTGCTCCATATGATGCCACCCCTATTTTCAAAATGATTGTACTTAGATTATACGAAATATTCTTATTTTTTTCTACATAATTTGCAATTATTTTCTTAAAATAATTTTAATACTTCTTTTGTCGTCACAATCGTAGCAAACTCTTCATGTAAATTTACAAGTGTCATATTGTGAATATCTTCTGCACTATACTCCTTACCATCTAAACCTTTACGGTTAAAAGTAGCCGTTGCATCACTCACTAAATATGTTGTAAATCCTAAATTCCCTGCCATTCGTGTTGTAGTTTCCACGCAATGATTTGTCGTTAATCCTACAACCACTACTGCATTACATTTGTTCTTTCTTAATTGCTCTTCTAAATTTGTCCCAATGAACGCGCTGTTAACGAATTTCTGAATAACCACTTCACCAAGTAGTGGTTGCACTTCTTCTTTAAAGTTTACCGTTTCCGCTCTCTCATAAAACATTGACTGAGCATTTTCTTTATTTACATGCTGAATATGAAAAACTGGTCGTTTCCTTTTTCTCCATTCTTCTAACAAAATTCTCATGTTTTCTTCAGCAAAAATATTATTTCTCTCGCCCCAATCTGGTAATTGAAATGCCTTTTGTACATCGATTATGATAAGTGCTATTTGATTTGTCATCATTTCCCCCTTAATTTGGCTGTAATTGAAATAGAAAACCAAGTTGTTGTGACGCAGTAATAAAGCAAACATAGGCGCAAAGCTCTACAATTTCTTTTTCTGTCCAATATTGTTTTAATACGTGAAACATAGTATCATCTATTGCTTTTCGGTCATGAACAAATGTATGCGCAAAAGTAACGGCTACACCAATCTCCTCTGCCTTTTGCATATCATCAGGTCTTCCTTTTGCCATACAGTACGGACATTCATTCCCATACGCTAATGTTCTTCTCACTTGCTCCTTCAACTCTGCTGAAAGAGTTCCTTTATTGTACAGTGTATCTTCTAACGTACTCCACGAATGTAATATATCCGAATTATGCCCTAATAACTTTTGAAACTTTGTATCTCCTACATTTGATAATGAAATTCTCTCCATCATTTCCCCTCCTATTTCCTTCTGTTTTATTGTAAAATAAATAACGTTCACTTTACATTTCATATGAATCTTAATTTATATTTTCCCTTTACAAAAATCATTATTTTACTGGAGGTATATTTACAAATGCAATTAGACCGTGTTGATCGAAAAATTTTAAATGAATTATATAATGATAGTCGCCTTTCGATGCGTGAATTGGCGAAACGAGTAAACTTATCTGCTCCATCTACTTCAGAACGTGTTCGTAAGCTCGAAAGCGAAGGTGTTATTCAAAAATACACAATCGATATTGATTATAAAAAAGCAGGACTCGTTTTAGATTGTATTTTAGAAATCACTTTAAAAAATGGTGATACAACACGTATGCAACAGTTTATTCAATCTTATCCATCTGCAAGTTTTTGTTACCGAGTAACAGGAAGCTTATGCTACATTGTAAAAATTTCTGTTCCTTCACTCGTTGAACTGGAAGAATTTATCAATGACGTTTCTTCATATGCAACGACCGTTTCTCATATCGTATTATCAGAAGTATCTCTTACTCCTGATATTGAACATATCTTCCCAGAAGATTAATTTATTTTTATTCATAAAATATAAAAAAACCCCTTACAATAAGAATAAAAATAATATATTATGTATTAAAATACATAAAGTTCGAGAAAGGGGCTTTACATTGAAAATCTGGTTTTATGAAAAAACGGCACAATTAGATGACTTGCTTGGTATTTGGGACAATGTTCCGACCATCCCACGAATTGGTGAAAAAGTGGAAATTTTAAAGACGGTCCGCACTGTTACAGATATTAAATATGTAAAGAACGGTAATAATTTTCGTGTAGAAATTATTACAAATTAAAAAGTAGCTCCTAAGGAGCTACTTTTTAATTATCTATTATGTGCTTTCTTTATAACGATTTTATCTTCTTCTACAGATACTGTTACATAATCATTTTCTTCTAACCGAAGCTTATTTACAGCCTCATCTGGTAACTCTATGGCCATCAATCTATCGGTTACGATCACTTGACTATACACTTCATTTTCTTGTGATGAACTCACTACTTTTTGCTCATTTATAAAACGTACTCGTGGCACGCCAACTTCTTTTACTGTACGCCATTGTTTCCAAACATAAGGAATTAACCAAAGTAATCCAACAACTGTAAGACCAATACCAATCCATAAATTACTTTGCGCTTGTAATTCAGTAATTGAGATTGTACCACTTTCTTCTCCACCGAAAAATTGCATACTTGTTGCAATCTAAGTGAATTTTATGTAATAAAAATCCCCGTTTTTACAAGCGGGGATTTCTTTTATTATAATACGTCACGTTTTTGGAATAATGCACTTGATGCTACAAGTAACACAACAAAGTATGCAACTACAAGTAATAATGAAGTTGTAAACGTAAATTCTGTAAATGTTGGTTCCATTCCACCATTGATTAATTTATTACTATCGTAAGCTCTTAAATCCAAATGGTTGAATACTACAAACTTCGCTACACCTTTTGCAAACATTATTAATACCATATTAATTGCACCTTGTAAGAAGAATAGGAACATCGTAATAATTAATGGTAATACAGATTTTCTAAAGACATTTGCTAGGAAAAATGCAAGTGTTGCAAAAAAGAACGGTGAAAGTAGTTGATATAAAGTTGACTTCATTACGATTCCTAACGTTAATTCTGTTTTACTACCATCCATTACAATACCGCCAATAATCATTGCAATTAGCATACCAGCTAATACGATAAATAACATTGCTAATAACACTGTAATATATTTAGAAAATAAAACTGCAAGTCTTTTTCTTGGACGGATTAACAATTGTTTAATTGTACCTTTTTGGAACTCATCAGTAAGAGTACGGGCAGCAAGTGTAATCCCAAAAATCGTTGTAAATAAAACAATTAAGCCAATCTCTGAGTTTGCATAATCTAAATATGCCCCCTTAAACTCATCACCTTTTCCCCACTTCAACATTGCTAAAGTACCTAAAATTTCGAGTGCCGCAATGACACCAATTAAAATATACATACCTTTTTTCGCATGCAACTTTAAAAATTCATTTTGAATTAATTTAAACATTACGCTTTCACTCCCCCAGTAATCGCTAAGAACTCATCCTCTAAAGTTTTATTTTGAACAGTAACGCCATATACAAGCACATCAGCATGAACAAGTTTTTTTACAAGTTGCGGAATGTTGTCTTTTGTTACAGATGCTACAATTACATTCCCTTTTGCTTTGCCTTTAATGATTTCATTTGCTTTCTGAACTTCATCTACTTCAAACGCTACAACGACTGCCTCATCATGTTTCACTTTTTCATGTAAGTTGTACTCTTGTACAAACTCACCTTGTTTAATAATAACAACGCGATCACACATTAATTCAATTTCACTCAATAAGTGACTTGATACGATTACAGCAATATTCTCTTCTTTCGCTAAACGTTGTAAATAATCACGAATTTGGCGAATACCAGCTGGATCTAATCCATTTGTCGGCTCATCTAAAATTAAGATTTTCGGCTGATGAAGTAATGCCTGTGCAATTCCTAAACGTTGTTTCATACCAAGTGAATATGTTTTCACCTTTTTATGAATCGCATGCTCTAATTCAACAAGCTTTACAATCTCAGCAATGCGCTCTTTACTAATTGGTGTAATGGCCATATTCGCAAAATGCTTTAAGTTTTGCATTCCTGTCATATAATCATATAGTTCAGGATTTTCTACAATCGCTCCAATTTGCTCTAGTGCCTTTTCACGCTCCGAGCGAATACTATGTCCACAAATTGTAATATCGCCCTCTGTCATTGAAATAAGACCTGTCATCATACGGATCGTCGTCGTCTTACCGCTACCGTTCGGCCCAAGGAATCCGTATACTTCTCCTTCACGAACCTCAAATGATAAACCACGAATAATTTCCGTTCCACCAATCCTTTTTCGAACATTCTCTAACTTTACTACTACGTTTCCCAATGCTGATTCCTCCTTTAGACTTCTAGTTTTTTATCGATAATATAAGCAATTACATATATTATTAGAGCACTAACCATTACCATGAAACTTATATTAAAAATGTTAAATCCATTTTCTTGAAACATATTAATAAACAGACTCTTGCTTTCACTATGATATTCTACTCTTCGCAATACTTGGAAAGCTGGAGCTAATTTTCCTAGCAAGGTTGTCGCTAAAGTAATCGCTATATTTATTACTAGAAAAATAATAACGATCAGTATATTTTGCGCCTTTTTCTTTTTGGTAAGTAACTTAACTAGAGTAATTACTAATATGATTTGTAACACACTAAACAAAAACTCAAATAAATCGCTTATCGTATATATTAAATTATTAATTATGCCTACTTGCATAATCTCTTTTGCCTCTACATATACAGAAGTCGTAGGAAAAGCTAATACATAACTTACGTAGAAAAGAATTCCACATATCCCATACCATATAGCCATTGCGATAAATGAGAAAATAAGCATAGAAATTACATATTGTTTCCCAGATATTGCTGTAAGTCGTAACATTGGATTAGTTAGTAAGCGTGAATATGATTTCATTGTTTGTATAAACATATAAACAATATAAAAGAAAAATATAATCATAATGATTCCAAATATACCCTCTTGTCTACTGATAGCCGCATCACTTTTTCTTACAATCATTTGTGAAAATAACACAGCTTCAATTAGCACAAAGAATAAAAAAGTAACAATATATCTTTTCTTATTTACATTCCATAAATAGGAAAGTACTGACTTCACTTACTAAACACCTCCTTAAACAATTCATGAACTGCTTTTCCTCTCTGAAAACGAATTTCTTCTACATTTTCATATAGAACCATTTCTCCATCTTTTAAAAAGATCACTTCATCAAAAATATTTTCAATTTCATTTATTAAGTGAGTGGAAATTAATATCGTACAATCTTCCCTATAGAACTGTAGAATTAAATCCAATACATGTTCTCTAGAAAGAGGATCTATCCCGCCCAACGGCTCATCCAGTACGTATAGCTTCGCTTTTCGAGAAAATGTTAAAATGATTTGCAGCTTCTCTATCATACCTTTTGACAATGCTGTAATTTTTTCTTCTAACGGTATTTTAAATTCTGCAATCGTATCTACCGCTTTTTGAATATCGAAGTCTTTATAAAAATCTCGGTAAAAAAATAAAGCATCTTTTACAGTCATCCAATCATCAAAGACTGGCTTATCGGACATAAATGAAACGATTTCTTTCGTCTGTAATCCTACCTTTTTACCGTCTATTGTAATACTACCTTCAGAAGGGTGTTGCAAGCCTGCAATCATTTTCAATAACGTCGTTTTCCCGCTCCCGTTATCTCCAACAAGCCCAACGATTTTCCCTTCCGTAATCTCTATGTTTAATTCACGGATCACTGCTTTTAATCCGTATCTCTTCCATAAGTTTTCTATTTTCAATAGCTCTGTCATTGGCTCTCCTCCCTCTTATCATGTAATGAAGAACGAAGAATTGTAAGAATTTCTTCTTCTGAAAAACCTAAATTGTCCATTCCATCTATAAAAGAATGAAGTAATTCTTTCGCCATCTCTTTTCGCAGCTCCATAATTTTCTCCCCTTCATTCGTTACATACCGTCCCATTCCTCTACGTGTGACAACAACTCCATCCCGTTCTAGCTCTTGAAATGTACGCTGAATCGTATTTGGATTCACTTGTAATTCACTCGCTAATTCACGGACAGAGGGAATTTTATCACCAGGCAATAAATGTCCTGTTACGATCTCTTTTTTTATGCATTCCATTACCTGAATGTAAATTGGTGTATTTGGAGAAAACTCTATTTTCATTTCTTCCCTCCTTTTGTATCGGTGTACTAGTTAAATAATACACTGATACAAAAGGTTTGTAAATACCCATTTAATTACAAAAAAGTTCTATCCGTTAACCGAATAGAACTTCCCAAATATAAATCGCTATACAAAAATAATAGTGTTATGTAAACAAAATTATAAAGAAAAGCTGTCTTATCAATCAATAAGACAGCTTTTCCTTATAATCCTATATTAAAAGTTAAACACGAAGTCATCGTCAGCTAACTTTTCAACGTTCGTTGCTTTTACGTAACCATTTCCTTTTACAGAGAAGAAATCATGGTTTTTCGTATCTGTACGTAAACCATTTAAAACGATTGGGTTAATTTCTTCTTCTTCAAACTTCGGCTCAAGTCCTAAGTTCATAAGCCCTTTATTTGCATTGTAACGAACGAAACGATTTACATCTTCTACAAGACCGATAGAAGTGTAAATTTCTTCTGTATAGGCCATTTCAATTTCATATAGTTCCATTAATAACTCTTGTGTTTCTTTTTGCACTTCTTGTTGCTCTTCTACAGAAAGTTCTGCGAAGATTTGTTGTGCTAAAATACCGACGAATACGCCGTGAATTGACTCATCCTTTACCTTCACATAAGTTCGCTACTCCTATGCCGTTTATACAGCTTACAGTTTCCTGTAAGAAGAGACTATATCATCTACCTTCTCAGGTAGCCCTCCATTTCGATTTAAGGGATTCTCACCCACCGCTTGGCCCTACTCCTCTTGCGGAATTTCACCGCCATTGGGATAGTCGTTGAACGTTCCTTTATCTACGTATCGCACCCACCACTGTTTATACAGTTTTCGATGTCTGATACTTCCGTACATGTTATCGCTAGATAAAGGCTTCGCTGCTGATTGCCCTATCAGCTATTCTCCTTTCCATCTATTGATAGTTAGAGAATAACCTGAATGCATATATTCATCAATAATAATACAGATAAATTTACACTAGGGGGTCCCAGCAATTAAAAGGGTTTTTCAATTGGTATCTCTACCAAAAGCCGCCATAAGTTAACGGATAATAAGGTTAATAATTTCACCACTTGCCGTCAGTTTACCTTGACCAGCTAAGTAAAGTGGATAGAAAAATCCACTATAGAATAAGTAACTTTCTAAGAACACACTTGCTACCATTGCCATGTATAACTCTTTTTTCGTTACTTCAGGCTTTAATAAACGACGATAGTAACTAGTAATAATACCAGCTTTTTTCTCAAGTAACGGATGATTGTCTACCCAGTCAAAAATATCATCAATTTCTTCTTCTGTAGCTAATGTTGTGAAAATGTGACTATAACTTTTCGCATGTACTTCTTCCATAGCTCCCATGAAAGCTAATACACTTTTCGCTTGTAAATTTTCAAGATGAACAAGTACAAGTGGCATTCCTTCGCCACCTTGTTTCGTATCTAAAAGTGTTAAACCACCTAATACACGCTTATAAGCAATTTGCTCTTCTTTCGATAATTGCACCCAAGTATTTTTGTCAGACGAAACCGCGATTTCTTCTTCTGTCCAAAACTGAGCGATGTTTTGCTTCCAAAACATTAAACTGAAATCATCTTCCTTTTTATTCCAGTTAACAGCGCGCATTGAATCACCCCTATATCTATTATTGTTCTACTGAACGGTTAAATTTCCATCTAACAATGAAAAGCTAACCGTTTAGTAGAACAAACCAAGTATGAGCAGGGTTCATAACCCTGCTCATACTATTGGGTTATTCATTTAGTATGGCAATATGCCATTAAACGGTACAAGCCACACACTCTTCCACGCTTAATTTACGTGTTCTCGTATAATACAGACTCTTTAAGCCTTTTTTATGTGCATAGATGTAGTAACGTGCTAATTCACGTGTTGAAATATCACTATTAACGTAAAGAATTGTACTAATTCCTTGGTCAATATGTTCTTGAATTTCTGCGATTAAATCAATTAATTTAAACTGATTCATATCGTAAGAAGATTTATAGTACCAGAACGTATCTTTTGATAAATACGGCATTGGATAATATGTTGTCGCATTCGCATATGTTCTTGATTCGATTTGACTTACGATCGGCATTACGCTTGAAGTTGCATTTTGAACGTAACTGATTGATTGTGTTGGAGCAATGGCAAGACGATATGAGTTGTATAAACCATTCTTCTGCACTTGCTCTTTTAAACTTGTCCAATCTTCTTTTGTCGGAATATGAATTCCTTCAAATAGTTGCTGAACTTTTTCAGTTACAGGACTGTAATCTGTCGTTTCATACTTTTCGAAGTATGTGCCATTCGCATAATCAGATTTATCGAAGTCTTTAAATGTCTCGCCTTTTTCTGTAGCGATTTCCATACTTTTCTCAATAGAATAGTAATTTAACATCATAAAGAATGTACGAGCGAATTCTTTCGCTTCTGCACTTTCATAAGCGATTTTATTTTTTGCTAAATATCCGTGTAAGTTCATTGCTCCAAGTCCAACTGAATGAAGCTCGTCATTTGCTTTTTTCACAGTTGGTGCATTCGGAATAATCGTCATATCAGAAACAGCTGTTAAAGCTTCCATTCCCGCATGAACTGCTTCACGAATTTCTTTATTTTCCATTACGTTTACAATATTTAACGATCCTAAGTTACAGTTAATATCACGACGGATAATGTCATCTGTACCGTAATCATTTATTTCTGAAGTTTCTTGAAGCTGGAAGATTTCTGTACATAAGTTCGACATCTTCACAGTTCCAATATCCTTCAATGGATGTTGATTATTTGCATTTGATTTAAACATTAAGTATGGGTAACCAGACTCAAGCTGAATCATAGCGATTTTAATAAGCATATCACGTGCACTAATATCTAGTGGCTTCTTCTTCACTTTCGGATTGCTCATTAATTCATCGTACATTTCATCAATGTCAATATCATCTAAATGCTTGCCATATTCTTTATAAACCGTATAAGGCGCGAAAACATGGAAAGGTTCGTTTTTCTCAGCAAGCTCAAAGAACTTACTTGGAACGATAATTCCGATTGATAGAGACTGAATACGGCTCTTCTCATCGGCATTTATTTTTTTGGTATCAAGGAATTCAATAATATCCCAATGGAAAATGTTTAAATATACTGCACCGGCACCTTTTCGTTGGCCAAGCTGATTCGCATATGAAAACGAATCTTCAAGCAATTTCATAACAGGTACTACGCCACTTGCAGCGTTGTCGATACCTTTAATTTGCTCACCACGTGCGCGTAGCTTAGATAAGTTTAAAGCTACTCCCCCGCCGATTTTTGATAATTGCATCGCAGTATTAATGTTAAAGCCAATTGAATTTAAGCTATCATCCATCTCTAACAAGAAACAAGACACCATTTCTCCTCTTCTGCTTCTTCCCGCATTTAAAAAGGTTGGTGTCGCTGGTTGGTAGTTTTGTTTTACAATCATGCTTGCGAATTGTCTTGCTTTCGAAACATCACCGCGTCCTAAGTATAATGAAACAATTGCTACACGATCTTCATAGCTTTCTAAGTATTGTTTTTGATCATTCGTTTTTAACGCATAATCTTTGTAGAACTTAGATGCTGCCATATAAGATTGGAACTCGAAGTTTTCACCATAAGCGATGTTATATACTTCCTCTACTTCCTCCAAGCTATACTCGTCCAGAACGTTGTAATAGTAATCATGTTCTTTCATATACTCCATTCGCTCTGCCACGCTATTAAAAGGAACGGTATTCTCTCTAGCTTCTTCCATAAAGACTTCTAATGCCTCTTTATCTTTATGAAGCTGATAAAAACCGTCCTGCATTTGCGTGATTTCATTATTCAGTTCAATGTGTCGCAATCTCCCGCACCCTTTCCTTAAAATATTCTACATCGTTATTTGTTCCAGATAACTCAAATTTTGATACAATAGGCACTTCATATTTAGTAGAAATCTTGTCAGCACTTGCACCGAACATGTCTCCCCAGTTACGATTGCCGCTTGCAGATACGCCTTTTAATTTTTCATTATTGCGCTCTAAAAAGTCTAAAACACGTTCTGGTACATTTCCAAAACCTGTTGTATACGTAATAAGAATAAAGTCTTCATCTATTACTAGATCTTCATCAATTTGAACGGCCGGCATATTTAATTTGTGAATGAAACGCTTCACGTTTCCTGTCATAGAATCATATGCAACTAACATTTCCGACCCTCCCTCTCAAATCTATATTCTCTATATGTTGTTCTTGATTTCTCTATATATTGTATTACGTTTCAAAATAAGACACAAGATATATGTATAAATTCTTTCTTTTTTTAACTTTTACTTTTCGACATGATAGCCGTTTTTTTTCAATACAATGACTATGAAACAACATTCTAAAACTCATGTCAATAAAGTGCTTTTCAAAAAAGTTGTCAACGAATTTAACCTTATTTTTAAAAAAGTTAACAATATATTTTGTCATAAAACGGTAGATGCTGAAGAAATATATTTCTCCAGCATCACGCAAAAAAGAACAGATATGAAACTATAATCTGCTCTAAAAAACGATTACATTTATCAAATTTACCTTATTAAATATATTATACATATACTTTCGTTTTTCGTTACATACTAAAAGATAACTATTATAGAAAAAGATTATTATTATGGAACTTCAATTTATTTATGAAAAGTTTATTCAGAGTACTCAATGCGCAAAATATCTTTTACAAATATATGATGTGGATTTTCATCTTTATCAAGCATTGTACATACAGGAGCCTCTTCATCAAAGTATACAATCAGTCCTTCTACGTACTGATATGTATGTTGAACTTGTACAGTTACTTTAATTTCTATTGCTTCTTCATATGCTCTTTTTATTTTCTGAAGCATTTTTGCTGAACATTTTCGTTTCTCTGGATACATAACCATTCCCATAAATCGATTGCCGGCTCTATCTTTCCACATATAATCCCAATGTGGTAAAATGCCTTGTTTAAAATCGCCCATAATTCCCCTCTCCTTTATCTTTTATTTATCCCGCATGAAACGTCCGTTTGGTGAAGGCTACTAATCAGTGAGAGATGCCCTGCTGATCAAAATTCTCCTTTATGAACGTGGCGTTTCTGAATATGTATAAATCACTTGCCCGCCTCGCTGTGCGTTACCAATGAAATGCTTAAAGTCTTCTCTATTTACAACAACTTCTCTGAACGTATAAAATACATCTTTCGTAACAACATACT
Organism: Bacillus cereus group sp. MG1; assembly: GCF_040460035.1. Lineage (NCBI taxonomy): Bacteria > Bacillati > Bacillota > Bacilli > Caryophanales > Bacillaceae > Bacillus > Bacillus cereus group sp. MG1. The sequence goes on from NZ_JARVGY010000001.1 coordinate 1,124,826, forward strand.
CCTTTATTTCACCATTTTTTAGCTGATCTAAAATTGTATTTGCTAATTCTTTATCCATGTATTTCACCTCTCTGCAATATTTTATTTTATCTTATATTCTATAGGTCAACAACTGTAAATTTATCCCGCTATTTGCAGGTAGTCCGATTGGTGTTGACTACTAATCAGTCGTAGAATGAACAAAAAATCTTACTGATTAACGTTTCACTTTATCTCGTTGTTATGCCATGATTTTATTTTCGTTATTTCGCAAACAATATTGTTTTACTATATGTCCACTAAATATCATATACTAACATAGCTACTTCTCTATATCAAACATTTCGGCATTCAATTATGCAAAGTTCCATACCACTATGCTACAATATACAAATAGAACTAGGAGGGATACTATGATTCGGAAAGCAAAAAAGACAGATGCAATGGCAATAGCTCCTTTATTGTATAATGCTCTGCATGAAATTGCTGAAAAAATCACAGGTAGCACAGTTGAAGCAGAAGTATTACTAGGACTTGAGACATGGTTCTCAAAAGAAAATAACCGTCTGAGCTACGAAAACTGTTTTGTCTATGAACAAGACGAGAGTGCAGTTGGAATTATTGTCGCTTATCACGGTAGTGAAGCAACACAGCTTGACGCACCAATTGTACATCACTTAAGAGCATTACATAAAGATGAATCAATTACGTTAGAAAAAGAAGCTGAGCTTGATGAGTATTACATTGATACATTATCAGTTTCAAGTGCACACGGCGGAAAAGGTATAGGTTCTAAATTAATTGAAGCTGCCGAAATCTATGCAACTGAAAAAGGGCATAAAAAAATCGCTTTACTTGTTAATTTAGAAAACAAACGCGCCTATTCACTATACGAAAAGTTAGGTTATAAAAAAGATGAAATTGTTATGCTAGTAGGAGAACCTTATGCTCATCTCGTAAAACCATTAAACGTCAAAATTTCTATATCTTAAAAAGAAAGCACACGATTTATATAAATCGTGTGCTTTTATGTTAAATTTGTATTTAATATATTTCCATCCATCGCCTCGTGAAACGTATATGTTGTACATCCCCATGGCTCTCTGTGCAAAATAGGAGAACCAGACCATCCCATCGCTCTCAGTTCGGCACCAATCATTACATTCACATAATTATGACCTACAAGAGCTATACTTCCATGTACGAGAGCATAACGATGTAACAGGTAAGCCGCTTGCCTTACCCTCTCTCTTACTTCCTTATAAGACTCAACATCTTTATGGTAGCCAAGTATCCATAATGTTCGTCCAATGAACATCCATACCTTAATTGTGCATTTCAACCACTTCGGAGCAAAAAAGCATGAAGGAACTTCAGCTTCTCTAAAAAGAGAATTTTGCATAAAAGATAAAGAATCCGTCAATTCAGCTGCTGATTGTACAGCACGCCTTTGATCACTTGTTAAGACAAATTTCGCTGCTTCAATTGCCTCTATTGTTTCTATCGGCATTTTAGCTTTTTGTATCATTGACTCGGAATCATACTGTTTCATCCATTCGTGAAATGAATTAATTGTCATCGGTTCTCTTATACGACTTAAACAACCATGACGAATAAAAGAAATCTTCATTCTTTTCACTCTCCATTCATCACTTATGAACTCTATTATGCACTAGTTCTAAACATCATACCACGCAAGAAAATAAAGTTATATACCTTTACATCTCCCCACCACTATCATGTGTTATCGAAGCATGGATACCATCCATCCCATCAAAATATGTACTCGTATCATATTGACGAATCTTTTTTAAATGCATATAAGAAAATAAAAATAAAATTAAAGCTATAACACTCCCCACAAATTCAAACATCATTTTACCGCCTCTAATTTCTCCCACTTCAGCAGGTTATTCTACTTTTTCATTATACCTCGATATAAAGATTCTTGCATTTTTGCTATTTTTTCTAAAAAACATGGATTTTCTACATATTTTCTTACAAAAAGTGAATATTTTTCGAATTTTTACTTTGGAAACATTTACAAAGTAGGAAATATGGTTCAAAATAGGAGGAAATAAAAAAACCCAAATTTATTCTTTTTTTGGGAAAACTGTAACAAGGAGAGTTGCTTATGCAGATCGCAGAAACTGGAGATATCATCGAATTTAAAGGTGGAATGCAAGGCCGTGTTCAAAAAGTAAATCAAAACTCTGTTATTGTTGATATAACAATTATGAAGAATTTTAGAGAACTAGATATGGAACCTCTTACAGTTGTAAGTCATAAAAACTATACTGTCATTAATCAAAATGCATAATATAATAGAAAGAAAGGGCCTGTATAGTATACAGGCCCTTTCTTTCTATTAACGATTATCAATTGTTTCCGGATATAGATCGTGGTTCATCATGCGGTAGTCAGCCATTTGTTCATACTTCGTACCTGGGCGCCCGTAGTTGCAGTATGGATCAATTGAAATGCCACCACGTGGTGTGAATTTCCCCCATACCTCAATATAACGCGGATCCATTAATTTAATTAAATCGTTCATAATAACGTTCATGCAATCTTCGTGGAAATCACCATGATTGCGGAAACTAAATAAATACAACTTTAAAGATTTACTCTCTACCATTTTTTGCTCTGGAATATAGCTAATATAAATTGTTGCAAAATCTGGTTGTCCTGTTTTCGGGCATAAACTTGTAAATTCAGGACAATTGAATTTTACAAAATAATCACGGTTTGGATGATTATTATCAAATACCTCTAATATTTCTGGGCTATATTCAAATAAATATTTTGTATTTTGATTCCCTAGTAATGTTACATCTTTTAAATCTTCATCTAATCTTCCTGTCATTTTAAACATCCCTTCTCGTTATACGCCGCGCTTATTTCCCCATACTAACGCATGAAGCTGAGGCAATACTTTGGCATCATTCATCTCTTTACAATTTACAGCTTTATCAATCAGCCATTCATACTTATCTAATAAATTTTTTATAAGCATCGCATCATCCACTGTTTTTGTATCATCGTTTCCTACTTGTAAGAAAAATGGTACCTTTGGATAACGTTCGTGCATCTTAACTGCATATTCAAAATCATGATCATCGAATACTACTACTTTTAAACTAATATCTTTTCCTGCTAGTTTCTCAATAATAGCATCTAACTTATGAAAATCTGTTTTCATCGTTGAACTTGGTGGTTTTGGAGAAATTGTTACCTCATCAATTTGAAGTAACCAATCTTGCCATTTACTCCCTTGCGTTTCAATTGCCGTTCGCATTCCATTTTCTTTTAATATAGAAAGAAGAAACTCAATATTTTTCAGCAATGCCGGATTTCCACCTGAAATCGTAACATGAGAAAAATTTTCTCCTCCAATTGCAACAAGCTCATCCCAAATATCTTCTGGTGTCATCTGTCTAATTTGATCTTTAGCTGATCCATCCCACGTAAAAGCAGAATCACACCAAGCACAGCTATAATCACAACCAGCTGTACGAATAAACATTGTTTTTTGCCCTACAACCATTCCTTCACCTTGAATAGTCGGACCGAATATTTCTAAGACAGGGATTTTACTCATCAAGCATCCACTCCCGTCTTACTTCCGCATAACTAGTCGGCGTCTCAAATAGACGAACAAATTCAACGCGAGCTCCTTTATATTCGTTCACTCGATTCTCTTTTGTTAGTGCTTCTGCCATCTTTTCATAAATCCAAACGACCATATTTTCAGCAGTCGTATTCATTGCAGGTAACGTTTCGTTTAAATAACGATGATCTAGATAAATTTCGATTTCATTTTTCCAAATTTCTTTTATATCTCCAAAGTCAATTGCAAGACCTATTTCATTTACATATCCACTAATTCCAAATACAACTTTATATGTGTGACCGTGTAAGTTTTTACATTTCCCTTCATAACAGTGTAAATGGTGTGCTGCATCAAATGTAAATTCCTTGCTGACCATTACTCTTTTATTATGGTATTTGAGTTGTTTACGCTGAATATCCTTGTCCATTTTTTGCAAATTCTCTACGATGCGAAATCCAAAAAAGTTATCCATTAGTTATTCGCTCCTTCGCGTTCTTGTAGGTACGTATCTAATCCTGCTTTACGAAGTTGACATGCTGGACATTCACCGCAACCATCACCAATGATTCCGTTATAACATGTTAATGTTTTTTCTCGAACAAACTCAAATGCTCCAAGTTCATCTGATAATTTCCATGTTTCAGCCTTATCAATCCACATAAGTGGCGTGTGAATGACAAACGGGTAATCCATAGATAAATTTAAAGTAACATTTAACGATTTCACAAACACGTCACGGCAGTCTGGATAACCACTGAAATCAGTTTCACATACACCCGTTACAATATGACGTGCTCCAACTTGTTTTGCTAATACAGCAGCAAATGATAAGAAGAGTAAATTTCGTCCATCTACAAATGTCGATGGCAATTCACCTTCTTCATGTGTAATCTCCATATCCGTTCTGGTTAACGCATTTGGAGCAAGTTGATTTAATAGACTCATATCTAGTACCGTATGCTTTATTCCTAGTTCTTTTGCAATTTCCGCTGCACAATCAATTTCTAGCTTATGACGTTGATTGTAATTAAACGTTACAGCTTCTACCTCTGCAAACTGCTCTATTGCCCAAAATAAACATGTCGTACTATCTTGTCCTCCACTAAAAACAACAACTGCTTTTTCTTTTTTCATTTCACTCATTCTCCTTCTCTACTATAAATAAGAAGAAAGAACGTTCTTGAACTGTCACAATAAAAAAACAAAACAATACCTAAGGATATTGTTGTTTCCATAGTTTTTTATAGAGGGAGTTCGCGAACCTCTCCCGCGCGATGCACGGAATTTCTTCTTTCATTGACACAGCTTATTGTAACATATTGTATACTAGCGTAAAAATTTCTGATTTTTCCGCTATTTATTATTTCATTTCTTTCATTTTATAGTATGATTAATTTAATCTAAGAAGAGAGGAGGCATCCCACTGAAATCCTTTATTATTTATCTCTTTTTAAATATATTATTCATCCTGATTACAATGCTCGTATATCATTTATTTTGGAATCAAAAAGGGAAACGCTCTCCTAAATTAAATTCAGCTATATTCATTGTACTCTGTTGCCTTGCTACCGTACTCTGTATTACATTTGCAGCAAAAACAAATAATGGTTTTCAATTTGATATGCGCCATATTGTATTAATTGTCGGTACATTAACGGGAGGGCCTATTGCTGGTGGTTCTATCTTAGTTGTATTAAACATATATCGCTTATTATTAGGTGGGGTAGGTGTTTTCCCATCTCTTATCGGTTCTGTTCTTCTATTTATTGTTCTACTATTAACATATAAATTTTTTAATCAAACTTCTAATCGTATAAAAATAACACTTGCTATTATCTACAGTCTCACATACGGATTTAGTTGGATACCCTTCTTCCTTTCAAAGGTTACAAATAAGACTGATTATATACTGCATATTATTGTGTATGAGTTATGTTCAATGCTTGGTACGATTCTAATTTTATATTTACTGCACATATTACAAACTCAAGTTCGTCTCCAAAACGAACTTATAAATGCTGAAAAGTTTCATTTAATTGGTGAAATGGCAGCGTCTATCTCTCATGAAATTCGCAATCCATTAACTTCAACGAAAGGTTTTTTACAACTGTTACAATCAGATACCTGTACTGAGCAGGAACGAAAATTGTATATCGACATTGCCATTAACGGCATCGAACAAGCAAATCATGTTCTTACAGATTATTTAACCTTTGCTAAACCAAGCATTGAAAAAGAACAAACATTACAGTTAGAAGAAGAATTACTACATGCATTGTCGTTAATTACACCGCTTACTAATTTAACAAATGTACGTACTCATTATATAAAGCAAAGCACTTCTTTTTTTATCGCTGGTGAAAAGCAAAAACTAAATCAATGTTTATTAAATATTTTAAAAAATTGCATTGAGGCTATGCCAAAAGGCGGTGATCTTTATTTCACATTAGTTCCTGATCATAAGCATATTCAGTTATATATAAAAGATACAGGAGTCGGTATGGATTCAGAACAAGTAAAACGTCTTGGCTCTCCTTTTTATTCAACGAAAGAAAAAGGTACTGGACTTGGAATGATGGTCGTATTCAGTGTTGTTCAAGCTATGAATGGAAAAATTGATATTATAAGTGAAAAAGGAATCGGTACAACCTTTTTATTAACTTTTCCACTCATACAAAAAACGTGATGAAATACTCATCACGTTTTTTCTGTTCCTTCAACTAATTCAGCAAAAGCTTTCACTTTTCCGTGCGGTTGTTGATTTTCTTTACGTGCTTTCCAGGCGCGCTCTTCTTCTCGCTTCTTCTTAGACATGTTTTTTCAACTCCTTCTTTTCTTTCTCCATGTAGTATTCCAAAATAAGAAAGAAAACTATGCACGTATCAAAAAAGAAGTGGTTTCCCACTTCTTCCACTTTAGCGTTGCAAAATTGCATGTTTCGCCTCTTTTAACTGCGTAAGATGTCTTTGTTCATGCAAATCAAGAAATTGAACCCATTGATACAAATTCAGATCATTAAAAACAGGATGCTTTAATCCATTTTCAAATAAATCTTTTTCATCTATAACACTATGAAGCGCGTGTAATAGTTCTTGGCGTGAATGTTCTAGCAATTGAATTCCTTGCTGTTTTTTCATTAAAGTTTCTGTTGGTTGCATTTGCTGAGGAGCTTCTCGTTTATGTGTGCGATCAAGCGTAAGTTGGAGGTCTTTAAATGGAGTCATGTTTCTTTCCTTTTTTTGTAAAGCATATACAAGGGCAGACGTGACAGATTGTTCAACTAAATGCAAGTGGTGTAAAATTTGAATAATGCTCCATTTATCACGGCGTGGCTTTACATTCACTTCTGTGTCATTTAACATTTCAATTTCTGATAATAGCGTGCTTCGAGTAGACTGTAATGAGTTTACTAAACTTTCTAAACTTACATCCATATTAGATTGAAGCATACTTGTTCCCCCCTTTTGTTTGTGAAAAGAGGTGCTCCTTATTAGAAACACCTCTTTAGTATTCTGAATTTTCTTTTATTATCTCATCATTTTCCCATTATGTCGATGTTAAACATGTGAAAAAAAGCGCATGTTTTTTACAATTTTGTGTCGTCAATCGCATGTAACCATGCTTCAATTTCTGTAATAACACTTTTCACACAGCCTTCAGCAAATGGTGATGTTAAATTTGCAACTTCTACTAATTCTAAGAACGATTTACTTCCACCTTGTTGGCACAGATTCACATAATCTTCCCAAGCCTCTTGTCTATTATCTCTTGCACGTTTCCAAAATTGTAGCGCACAAATTTGAGCAAGCGTGTAATCAATATAATAGAACGGTGAGCTATAAATATGCCCTTGACGTTGCCAAAAACCACCGCGCTCTAAATAATCATTATCCTCATAATCACGATGTGGTAAATATTTCTTCTCTATGTTACGCCATGCTGTCTTACGCTCTTCAGGTGATGCTTCAGGATTTTCATATACATAATGTTGATATTCATCAACAGATACACCATAAGGTAAAAACAGAAGTGCTGAACTTAAGTGAGAGAAGTAATATTTATCTGCATCTTCTTCAAAGAATAGCTTCATCCATGGCCATGTAAAGAATTCCATACTCATAGAGTGGATTTCACATGCCTCATATGTTGGCCAATTATATTCTGGAATTTCAAATTTACGACTTTCATATACTTGGAAAGCATGACCTGCTTCATGTGTTAATACATCAATGTCACCAGATGTTCCATTGAAGTTTGAGAAAATAAATGGCGCTTTATAATTCTCAATATATGTACAATATCCGCCACCAGCTTTTCCTTTTTTCGCAACTAAATCTAATAAATCATTATCTAGCATGAAATTGAAAAATTCATCTGTTTCAATCGATAACTCTTTATACATTGTCTTTCCATGATCAACAATCCAATCCGCATCTCCTTTTGGAGTTGGGTTACCTGTAGCAAACTCAAAGTTTTCGTCGTAATAAGCTAACTTCTCTACACCGATACGTGCTTGTTGTCGCTTTCTTAATTCCGTTGTAACGGGAACGATATAATCTAGCACTTGCTGACGGTAATTAGCCACCATCTCCGCATTATAATCTGTACGGTACATTCTTGCATATCCAAGTTCAACAAAGTTTTTGAAACCTAAAGATTTTGCGATTTTCGTTCTCACTTTAACAAGCTCATCATAAATACGATCTAGTTCTTCCTCAATTCCAGCTAAAAATCCGTAGTATGCTTCACTTGCTGCTTTACGTTCGCTTCTTTCTTTTCCTTGCATAAACGGAATCAGTTGCGATAACGTTCTTTCTTCTCCAGCAAAGTCAATTTTTGCAGATGCTAATAACTGTGTATATTGCGATGATAATTTATTTTCTAATTGTAAATCTTTCACGACTTCATCTGAATATGTTTTTAAATCACATTCTGCTAGAGCAAATAATTGTTTTCCATAATACGCCTCTAATTCTTCACGAAATGGAGAATTAATGAGTGCCTTATAATATTTTGTACCATATCCTTGTACAACTGGAGAGAATTCATCAAAGAAATCCTGCTCCTCCTTATAAAAAGTATCCGTCGTATCAACAGAATGGCGAATGTAACAAAGGTTTCCCATTGTACCAAAATCGTTGCGAATCTCATTAATTGAATGAATGACTTGTTTTTGTTCTTCTACAGTTTTTGCGTTATCAAACTTCTCTAAAGCAACAGTAAATTTCTCTTTTAACTCTTCAATATTTGGGCGTTTATATTCATAGTCTTTAAATGACATGAACGAGCCTCCTCTCCATTACATACCTTTATTATAATTCAATACGTATTCTCGAATCCCCTCTTAATTTCCAACAAATTTCGGCAGTGACTGCCATGAGTTCATTACAAATAAAAAAGCCTTGGATTTATTTATCCAAAGCTCCTTTGGAACATATTATTTTTCATACTTCCCAATTTTTTTTAATAAATCAAGTAATTCATCTTTTTCATCTTTCGTTAACATTTCAAAAGACTGATGTATAACTTTCTCATGCCCCGGAAAAATAGAAGCAATAAAGTTCTCGCCAGACTCAGTTAATTGCGCGTAAATAACACGTCTGTCATTCGGACATGGGATTCTCTTTACTAATCCCTTTTTCTCCAACTTATCTACAACATATGTAATGCTGCCACTAGCTATTAAAATGCGCTCACCAATTTGCTGGAGTGGTTGACCGCCTTTATGATATAGCAGTTCTAATACAGCAAATTCAGTTGGATTTAACCCGTTACTTTGTATAGATTTATTTGTAGTATCCATAACAGAACGATGTACACGAGATAATGCAATAAATACTTTTAAAGATTGAGAAATATCTTCTCGTTCATTATTTGATGTCATACAACTTTCAACCCTTCACTTAAATTCTCAGCAATAAAAAGAAAATACCACTTCATACTTCATGTGAATTCCGAATGAGCATTCACTCATCCATTTCCTCTCCCCTAATATATTAAAAATCATTCTTGAATAAAAACATGACAATTTTAACATAGTTTATATATAATGATAATAAAAAAAGAAGGAGTACCACATTTGAAAGTCAAATTCCAAAGCATAATTATATATATATTGCTTGTTATCCTACCGACAATAGGGATTGGTGCTACATTTTATTCGTATCATACATATAAAATGAAACAGGAAAACAAATTATCTGCTCATACAGTTCTCTTTTTATATAGAGATTATTTGGATCATCATCTTGGTGAAGCAATTTCTGCTTTAGACATGCTTGCAAAAGTTGTAGGCACCGAGACTGGTAATATAAATGGCATTAAACAAATTGTACATGATACAGATGGAAACGATGCACGCTTTTCTGGTCTATATTACGCTACACCAGAAGGAGTCATTACAATCGCATCTGAAGATGAATCAAAGCCTATAGATGTTTCAGACCGTAAATATATTCAAGACGCGCTCCAAACTAAAAAAACCACTGTATCATCAGTCATTACTGATCGCGTTCTTGGACATAAAGCTATTATGATTGCTGCCCCCATATTTAATAAACAGAAGGAGCTCTCAGGATTATTATTAGCTAGTTTACGCTTTGATTACATTTCCTCTTCTTTAAATGCCATTAAACCACAATACCATTTTGAGGTAACTGATAAACATGATGTAGTTTTTCTAACCGATGATAATAACGACACAAGTGATACGCATTCTAATATGCTTACTACCCCACTCCAAAGATTAAATTGGAAGGTCTCTGTTTCTCCATTACCCATTCATCAAAAAACCTTATACCAGTGGGTTGCAATAGAGTGTATAGCTACTTTATTTTTAATGTCTATTTTATTTTTGCTTGCTCAATATATGTTGTTAAAACGTCAAACAAAACTTGAAAGACAACAAAATGAACTACAGAAAATTGAATTAGTTGGAACTTTTGCAGCGAGTACAGCACACGAAATCCGTAATCCTCTTACTGGAATTAAAGGACTCGTCGCTCTATTAAAAGAGAAATATAAAGATGAACAAGATCAGTTCTACTTTTCCGTAATTGAACAAGAAATAGAGCGAATCAATGAAATTGTAAGTGAATTTCTTATTCTAGGAAAGCCAACCGCCATCATCGAACAAACATATGATGTAAGAACAATTCTAAATGAGGTAGCATTAATTATTCAATCTGAGGCGAATTTACATAACATTGTATTCCATTTACATTTGCCAGACCATCCTGTTCATATCCGTTGTTCGAAAGACCATATGAAACAAGTGGTTTTAAACATTACCAAAAATGCAATTGAGGCCATGACTTCTAATGATACACTAACCATTGTAGTAAAAAACAATGAAACACACGCACAACTGCATATTACAGATACTGGAAAAGGGATTCCGCAACATATTCAAAAACACCTCTTTCATCCGTTCTTTACTAATAAAGATACTGGAACAGGTCTTGGACTTGTCATATGTAAACGAATTGTAGAGATGTATAATGGGCATATTTTTATCGACAGTACAGAAAATGAAGGAACGACAGTTCATATCGAAATTCCGTTACACATAGTATAATTATCCTTATCCTATAAGGGTAATTATACTTATTTCATAAAACCAGCCACAAGCATTCGCCAAAAATTATTTGATTTTCCTTCATACCCGATTTGGAAAATAGGTATTTTTATAATTGAAAACCATTTCGGTGTTTGTTTTTCTTTATAACATTGATATTGTAAAATAAGCTTGTCCAATTCTTGACTAACTTGAATTGTCTCCCTACTATTTAGCCCACTTGTTAATCCTAGTTGAATCATTTCTTCACGTTTCATATGAATATCACGTGAAAGCTTTTCTAATGTGTACTTCCTTTTTACAGTAAACATCCATATCCCCCTTATTATACTTCCATGCTCTTAACTTCACTTCTCCATTGACTTTTTTTAACTACTTAATCATATGCAAATTTGAAGAATCAGAAAATTTAACATTTTCTCCCTGTAATTTACAAATCTTTACCCTCACTTTGAGAATTATTACAAATTATTCTATCTTTGTAAATACATTCGCAATAATAGACATTTTTTTCATCTTCTTTTTTTATAAATTCTACGTAAACCGGGGATTCTTAATTTTCCACCTACTTTTCTTCGACATTTTTTGTTTAATTTATATAAAAAAGCAAAACATAATGATGATTGATAAAGTGAAACTTTAATCAGTGTTTTTTTGTTCAGCCCCCACTGATAATTAGCATTCACCAATCGGGTAGGCAGTTAATCTCCCACCTATCCAGCCCAATGTTGAGGTGGGAGTCTTACTACCCACAAATAGCAGGATAACAATAGAAAGGAAATATTTATATGCGAAAATATACGATTGCATTATTCATCATTGTTTTGTTTTTACCGTCTTTCTTATTTCCTATTCAAGCAAATGCTCATACGAATAAAGTTGCTATTGTCATTGATGATTTCGGTAATAATATGAAGGGGACTAATCAAATGTTATCACTTCCCATTCCACTCACTGTTGCTGTTATGCCTTTTCTTCCTTCCACAAAAGAAGACGCAATAGCTGCCCATAAGAAAGGCCATGAAGTTATTATACATATGCCAATGGAACCTATAAAAGGTAAAAAAGAATGGCTTGGGCCGAAAGCAATTACAACTGATTTAAGCGATGAAGAAATAAACAACCGACTTGAACAAGCCATTCAAGAAGTACCGCATGCAATTGGAATGAACAATCATATGGGGTCAAAAGTAACAGCGGATGAAAGAATTGTTCGCCTTATACTTGCTGCTTGTAAAAAACACGGTTTATTTTACTTAGATAGTAAAACGAATCCTAATAGTGTCGTCCCAAAAATCGGAAAAGAATTAGGAGTTCCTATTATTGAAAACCAACTATTTTTTGATGATGTGTATACAGCAGGACATATTTCAAAACAAGCCCAATTACTCATCAAAAAAATTCAAGAAAAACCTATTATGGTAGCTATCGGGCATGTGGGCCCCCCAGGTGAAATTACATCACGCGTTATTGAAACTTCTATCCCTAAAATTCGTGAGCATGCAGACTTTATTTTCTTATCTGATCTAGCATTATCCCCGCCTCCTGTTTCAAAATAAAGTTCATTACTCACATATAATCAGCCTCACCAATTGGGCTTTTACAGGTAACACCCGCCCACCTAACTTCTTTGCTTTCACCAAATTTTGAGGCGTGGATTTTACTACCCACAAATAGTGGGACAAAAAAGTACCTATCTATATATAACAGATAGGTACTTTTCTTTTTAACTTAAATATAATCTACGTGACTCACTCTGAATCCTTTTTTCTCTATTTTTCCGATTAATTGCTTTAATTTTGTTTCATCTAACTCATCTGATATATTTACAATAACGCGGCGGATATATTGATCACCGTTATCTAGCGTAAATAGGCCACCGATATTATATGCTTTTAACAATGTCCCAAGCTCTTTAATCGTTCCCTTACAATCTTGTGTTGCAATTGTTAATATATAACCACCTGTTCGCATACCAAATGAATCTTCAATAACATCAAATATATTCGAATGCGTTAACATACCGACAAATTCATTATAATCATTTAGCACGGCTAAAAACGGAAGCCGACGAATTACATAAAAGGCTCTGAAGAAGGAATCCTTTTCAAAAATAAATGCATTGGAATCGTAGAGCATATCCCCTGCACTTACATGCTCTAATCCGCTATTGCATTTTTTTTCTAATAAATCTACTTTATAAATAATCCCCGTGAATTTCTTCTCATCTTCTGCTAATACCGGGATGGCTCGAAATCCCGTTTCGTTCATCATTTGCAGTGCCTCTTCACCAGAATCATTTATTTTGCAAAATGTTACTTGCTGCTTTGGCAGAAAATGATATTTAACTCGCAAAATATGTTCCTCCTTACATGTCAACATGTAATCTATATATAATAAGGAGACCTATATTTTATGAGTGAAATTATTTTTAAAACGCTTTCATTTATTTATTAACTTGTAGCTATATCACATCCATTTTTATATAACAGAGCTCCTTGCCCCCTTAATCATTAATAACTTTACATGATAGTTCATTAAATATTCTATACCCTCTAGCCATTTTTTCGCCTCTTCTGGCGTTTTTCCCCACACAATCATGCCGTAATTATGAACAAGAACTACTCCTCCACCTTCAATGAAATTCGGAACATTCCTTTCTAATAAATCAGCGAATTTTTTTTCATCTTCTACAATTGGAATTGTCATTTCTGTTATACCTTCTTTTCCGAAAACACGCTCCACACTGCGTTTATCGAACGTTACTTCTCCTTCTTCCCCATATAACTCTGATATTAAATGACTATCTACAGTCTGCACTTGTAAAATACATCCTGCACTACTTTTTTTATAAATATCCGCATGCATAAATGACTCTGCAGCTGGTTTTTCTTCATTTTCAAATACTGACTCGCACATGCAATTTACGACAATAAAATCTTCTTCCGAAAATAGCCCTTTATCTCTTCCTTCAACATTTACTAAGAATGTTAACGGCTCTTTTGACGTACATAGCGATAAGCTAATTTTGGTACCATAAAACCAATCACGAAGTGCCAATTCAGATTTCACATCTTTTAATTCATTCCATTTCTTCAGAAAAAATAACATTTCGTCACCCCCGGCATAATATTCATATAAGGTTCGAATCCTTTCTATGTAAAAGGAATATTTTTTGATTATTCTAAAAATTAATTGAATTATCACATGAGAACGCTTTTTTGTCAATATAGTTTCGTGGTTCTTCTTTAAAATAGGCTATTCATATGTCTATACTCCTATCTATTTCCTATTTCATTTTGTACATAAAAATACGCTACTCTTTAATTAAAGAATAGCGTATTTTCCTCATTTTTTATTCCGCATTAACGGGCAGCCCGATTAGTGAGGGCTAATAATCAGTGGGGAATGAACAAAACCCCCACTGATTAAAGTTTCACTTTATTTATTTATTGCATTATATAAAAACTGTGCATATTGTTCACGTGTTACGAAATTATCTCCTAAAAAATTCCCTTCCCCATCGCCTTTTGATATTTTATTATCCACTAAAGCTTTCACATATCCTTTCGCCCAATGGTCATTTGGTATATCTTTAAAATTCTCTGCACTATTTTCATTTTCTTTTAACTGAAATACTCTTTGTAATACTACTGACATTTCATATCGAGTTAATACTCCATCTGGACGGAACATACCATTTCCATAGCCTGTCATAATTCCAGCTTGAACCACTGCATCAATAGCCGTTTCATACATATTTCCTTTCGTATCTGTAAATGCCGTTTTTGGTACTAGATTATTTTCTAATTTTAAATACCTTTGTATTAGAAGAGCTACTTGTCCACGAGTAATGTTATCACCAAATCCAAATTCACCATTTCCATAGCCTATAAATAATTTTTCTTTCGCTAAGTAATTAATTGCTTCTTCTGACCAATGTCCCTTTGGTACATCTTTAAATTCTATCACTTCTGTTTTCTCATCTTCTTTAGACGTATTACCGTCTTTACTTTCTACTACATTTTGAATAACAGACCCTGTAAAGAAAATTCCTGTATCCGCGAATGGATCTTTCACACCAAATTCATATATTTTCTCACCTGGTGTACTCCATTTCACTACACCATTACTATACGTACCGTTATCGCTCTTCAGACGGATTTTCGTAGAAACCTCACCATCTTTTTCATATATAGGTACTTTTACTTCTTTATTTACTTCTGTTTCCTCTAAAAATACTTTTTGATTTTGGACATTAATATAAGCCGTCTTACTTAGTTCTATAACTGGTCGGACATCACGGATTTCATTTGCAACAAAACTTAGAAATACTAATTTTTTCAAATTACTAACTGGTGATAAGTCTGAAATATAATTCGCTTCTAAATCAAGCTTTTGTAAGTTTACTAAACTTGATAATGGCGTAATATCCTTTAACTCATTGTTAGGTAAGTGTAATTGTTTTAACTGTGTCATCTTACTTAGAGGAGTAACATCTTTTATTTCATTTTTCCCGATCCACAATTCTTCTAATTGCTTCATTTGCTCAATGCCGGATAAATCTTTAACTTTATTACGTGTTAATACTAAGTCTGTTAAAGGTAATGAATATAACGCTTTAATATCTTCAATTTGATTACCTGCTAAAGTTAAGTATGTTACATTTTTCAAAGCGCTTAATGGAGCAACGTTCGTAATTTTATTATTTGCTAAATTCAAGTAATCTAGTTGTTCCATTTTCGCTAATGCTGTTACATCTTCTATTTGGTTGCCTGATAGAAATAAACTTTTTACATTTTTCATTTCAGCTAGTGGTGCAACGTTTGTAATTTTATTATTACTTAAATCAAGAGATTCTAAATTATCCATCTTAACAAGTGGCGTTACATCTGAAAATTCATTACCACGCAAAGCTAAATGACTTAATTGCTTTAAGTTCGCAAAGAACGACGGATCTTTTATCTTCGCATTCGCAACTGTTAAAGATTTTAAATTTGGCATATATTTTAATGCACTATAATCAAGTATCTCATTCGTATTTAAAAACAAATCCTTTACTTGTAATAACTCTTCTTTCGTAATTGGTGTATTTAAATCTTTTCTATTAAATACTTTTTTATTCACAAGTTCTCTTAATTTGTTATCTGTTATCATATTTTGATTATCAACTGGATTATCCGTTTCCGTATTGCCTGAATTAGAGTTATCATCTGGTTTCTCTGTTTCTTTGTTACCTACAGTTGGATCTTTAATTTCAAATTGAACTTGATATTTGTGATCATATCCAATAGCTGGAATAAGTATATGCATTTGCATATTGTGCTTCTTCTCAAACTCACCAATTTCAAATTGAACTACTTTCGTTCCATTCTTCCTCTTATCTTCTGACAAAACCTTCACATCATGAAATACACCAGGCTGGTTTCTATCTTCTATTCTAAGATATTGAAAATAATCACTATCTTGCATTGTTACAGTGACAATTTTTTTGCCAGCTGCAATCGTTACTTTAGGATCTTTTATATATTGAGAAACCATAGATGGCTCATCTTTTTGGTCCTTATATATTTTAATCTCAGTATCATACGTGCGATCACTCGCTGCTGCTACCGATTGATTTGCTTCAACTTTTAATGCCGCTAATGCTGGAGTAGAGTACGTAGCAAATGGAATTGCTAATGTTGTCGCTACTACTAGCGCCTTCATGTAATTTTTTTTCAAAATAATATCCCCTATCATATATAATCTTTACAATTGATAAGTATTATCAATTATCCACAAATAAATGATAATGAATATCATTATCATTGTCAATGAGAATATTACATTAAATTTATATTTTTAAAGATAAAAAAATATAAAAGCCCTTTATTCAAAGGGCTTTTTTCAGAGTGTTGGGAAACCCTTTAGGGTTCCCCACACTCTGGAATCATTTTGATTTTAGCGAATAAAAACAACATAAAATAATAGAGTTTCAAAAAAATAGCCCTCCACCAGACCTTTTTTGGTCAGATGGAGGGCTATTTTTTTCATGTTTTGACAAGTTGCGGTGAGATAAGCCTGCATTTGGACAGACTTCAGCCCCCGAAATCGAGCATATCGATAGCCATGTAGTTCTTTGGCGTCCGCAAAGCTTCGCTCTATAGTTGAACAGCGTACTTTGTACAACTTTTTCCCTGTAACTGTTAGTTTGTTTTTTCTAGCGATATCCTTATATTTCTCCCATATATGATGAGTGATAACTTTTTGTTTTTGTTTCTTTGAAAAACATACCTCACGTAGCGGACAAACAGCGCAGTCTTCTGGGTTGGATTTATAGTGACGATATCCTTCACGATCCGTTGTCGCATACTCTAAAATACACCCCACCGGACAAGCAAATGCATTCATTTCTTCTACATATTTAAATTGGCTTTTTGGTACTTCTTTATTTCGTTTTCCAAATCGGCGATACCCCATCACCATAAATATATTTCTCTCCGATAATTTCTTACAGATATACCCTGTAAAATAGCCTGCATCAAGAGCTACAGCTTCCACTTTAAATCCGAATTTATCAATTTGAGCTTGTAGACGCGCTAAATATGGCTCGGAATCTGCCATATTTCCAGCCGTTACATAAGTATCTGTAATAATATTGTACTTCGCATCAGTCGTACGATGGTCTAAGAAATGAAAACCGTTCGGTTTTCCATCTCTCATTAAAAATCCACTATCTGGATCCGTAGTACTTATACGAGTTTTTTTAGTGGGAGTATCACTTTCCTTTCTGGGTTTTAATTCTTTTTTTCGTGTACCTCACGATCTTCAATTACCGCAGCTTCTAGTTCATCTATATAAAACTTTGCCTTTTCTTTTTTATATTTATGTACAAACTTATTTTTATTAGCATTGGCCTTAATGTGCGTAGAATCTGTCATCAGCGCACGTCCTCCCACCATCCGGTGCTCTGTCGCTTGCCTCACGATCTCATCAAAAATTTCTTCGAAAATATTTGTATGAATAAAGCGAGTACGACGATTCCAACTGATTGTAGAATGATCTGGAATAGTATCTGATAGAGAAAACCCTAAAAACCAACGGTAGGCGATATTCGTTTTAATCTCTTTTTCCAATTGACGCTCCGAACGAATACCGTAAAAATATCCAATAAACATCATTTTAAATAAAACGATAGGATGGATTGACGGACGTCCATTGTTTTCACAGTAATAAGGGCGTAACTTCTCTTCAATAAAATCAAAACTAATTGTCGCTTCGATCGCACGAAGGAAATGATCTTGTGGAACCAACTCTTCTACAGAAACAGATACACGTTTATCACGATGATTTTTTAAAGCACCCATCATAAAAAATCTCTCCTTTACCTCTTTTTATCAGTGTTGACACATAAAAAGAGGTTCAGACACAAAAACAGGCTGTGGAGAAGACTTTCTCCACAGCCTGATAAAAGCCCTTTATTCAAAGGGCTTTTTTACCTATCGTATGAAGAATTTCACTTTTTTCCTTCTCATTGATGACACCGATTTTTTGCAAAATATTCGCGTACAATACAAGTTTATTATATATTCGTTCTGACATGTTCTCCCTTCTTTCCTTCGACCAACTTTTTTTGTATTGGTAAATTATATGAAAGAGGTGAGAAAATGTGTCCACTTTTTGCATAACTGCAAATCTTTTATTTTACGATTTACAGATAATAAAACTCCCTCCTAAAAATTAGGCGGGAGTTTATGTGCTTTCACTGTATTTAACAAACTGTCCACTGAATATTATGCTTCTTAAGTTCTTCTTCAAAGCTATATGGCATTTTTTTATCACAAATTACGTGTTGAATACGCGAAATTGCTGCTATACGATAATTCCCTTTCACGCCTACCTTCGTATGATCACATAAAATATATGTTTTCTCAGCTAATTTCATCATCGCCTCTGACAATTTCGCTTTCTCTAATTCAAAGCTGGAAACTCCAAAACTAGGTAATAACCCATCAATCGAAACGAACGCTTTATGAAAATGAAATTGCTGTATGACTTGCTGAGAAATAGACCCTGATACACGCGAATGCTTTGGAGATACTTTTCCACCTATAAACAAAACTTCACCGTGAAACATCTTTTTATTAATAGAAGAAATTAATTGTGTTGCGACTGGAAATGAACTTGTTACAATCGTTAAGTTTTTACGATGAACAAGGTATGGAACCATTTGAAGCGGTGTACTTCCATCATCAATTGCAATGACATCACCGTCTTCTACAAATGTCGCTGCTTTATAACCAATTCTTTTCTTCTCTTCTATATGTAGCATTTCTCTTTCTAACATTGGTGCCTCTACTCCAGCGCCTGGAAGTTGAACAGCTCCACCATACACTTTTTTCAGCTTCTTTTCACGATCTAATTCTTCTAAATATCGACGAATCGTTTCTGTTGATACAGCAAATTCTCTCGCTAATTCTGAAACCTTTACTTTCCCTTTAAATTCTACCTTTTCAAGAATGGTTCGCTTTCTCTCTTCTCCTACTACAGACATAGCTTCACCTCATTTATATCTCCCTTATAAACGTCCTTACTTATACAAAGCTATAATTTTCTTTATAAGTAGAAACTTCTTCATGAATATGAATACCGCGCTTTGCTAGCTCATCAAAAATCAATTGTGGATTTTCAAAGGCTTCTTCAGGCGTAACAACACCCACCCTATTTACATTTCCATTTGCAATTAACTCTGCAGCAATCCCAAATGGAATACCGACGTTTCTCGTATACGCTCTTAATTTTTCCCATCCTACAACAGAACCATCAGATAACGGATGTGTATGATATAACACATGTCTTTGCTTCTCATTATTTTTCATACCTATTACTTCTACATGAAGTGCATAACCATAAAGCTCTGTTTCTTGCCCTTCTTTCGATTGCAATAAATACTGTGAAATACAATCCATAATGCCTATTTCTTTCCCGTTTATTTCAATCTGATCATTACGCAATATGCCGTAATCATATAAAGCACGTACAAGTTGCATATTTTGCTGTGGCCAAGTTCCTCTCGTCTCTATCAGTTTGACACCTTTATTTTCTAATGCCTTTGCTAGCGTAATTGTTTCAGAATGCGGAATGATATACTGCGTTGCCTTACCATAAGGCTCTGGCAATTCTATTTCTCTCGGACGCGCAAACGGAGGTACTTGCTTAAATTCACCATCTTCATACACTGTACGCGATGGTAAATATGGATCATATTCATATGTCGTTGTCTCTGTAATTGATGCAGAAAAAGCAATCGGACGATACGAACCGTGACTTACACGGACAGACTCTACAGTATCCAATTGATTTGCTGCATGCATTGCCATCATTTGCGTTACACCCGGCGTCATGCCAAATCCAGGTAAACATATCTTTTCATTTTCAACAAATATAGCATGCGATTCATTTTCTTCACCAAATCCATTTAAGTTCACACCGTGACATCCTGCTTCTGCAATACAGCGGGTCGACAATCTGTTTAACTTTATCGTCGTACCGTCCATTACAATGTCATAACCAATCATTTTTGCAACCGTATCCTCGTGATCCGTTACATCTACTTTTACAAAATCAACACGAGGGTCGTTGAGCCATTCTACTACTTTACGGCCCTCTACCTCGTTAAAATCAGCTACTGTAATTGTCTCAAAAGATGAAAATTGAACTAAATCCAAAATAGCTTCGCGACAAATTTTACCTGCTCCACCTAAGCAAAACACTTTCACCCAATAACAGCTCCTTTAGCAATACTATCAACTAAGCGATTAATATCTTGTTCATGTACATCACCGATATTTCCAATGCGGAACGTATCTACTTTCGAAATTTTCCCAGGGTAAATAACAAATCCATAACGCTTTAATTCGTTATATAACTGTTGAAACTCGAATCCCTCTTTTGGATAAATGAAAGATGTAATAATAGGAGATTGGTATTCCTCATCTACTAGTGGCTTAAATCCGATTTCTCCCATTCTATTTACTAGTAGTTTTTGATTGTTGTAATATCGATTGTAACGCGCTCTTACTCCTCCCTCTTTTTCTAGTTCAAGTAGTGCTTGATAAAAAGCATGTACAACATGTGTAGGTGAAGTAAAACGCCATTTCCCATTTTGTTTTTCCATCGTTTCCCATTGATCATATAAATCAAGAGATAAAGAGCGTCCTTGCCCTTTACACTTCAATAATTCATCACGTTTTGCGATTACAAATCCGAATCCAGGAACCCCTTGAATACACTTATTCGCACTACTAATTAAAAAATCAATTTGTAAATCAGCAATGTCTATTTCAATCCCGCCGAAACTACTCATCGCATCAACAATTGTAACCTTTCCATACTGTTTTCCTAATTTACATACATCTACAATTGGATTTATAATGCCTGTCGTCGTTTCGCAATGAACAACTGCAATATGCGTAATCTCTTTATCTTCTTGCAATAACTTCTCTACTTCTACAATATTAGTAGGTTCCCACTCTTCTGTTTGACTGACCACTACATCAATCTGTAACATCTCTGCCATTTGCACAATGCGCTTACCGTACGCACCATTTGTACAAACGAGAATCTTCCCATTTGCCGGAATAACAGAACCAATTACTGCTTCAACTGAAAACGTACCGCTTCCTTGCATTAACACTGTTGTATATTTCTCTTCTTCCTTCGTCGCTAACGATACAAGTTTAGCTCTTACTTCTTGCACCATCGTATTATATTCATCATCCCACGTACACCAATCGTATAGCATAACTTCTTTTACTGATTTTGTTGTCGTTAATGGTCCTGGTGTTAATAATAAGTAGTGATTTTCAGTCATGATCCTATTCCCCTTTTATGAAATAATAAGTTCTTGTTTCTCGATATGTTCCATTACGCTTTCGAGTTCCTGCATCGTTTCTATCGTAAAGTGCGCCCCATTTTCAACGAAACGATTGCGAACTACTTCTATTTTTTCACGAAGTTCTACCGAATCCATATTCTCCACTTCCTCTTCCGTTAAACCGAGCTCGCTACTGCCAAGAATTACACCAACTGTCCACATTCCAGCATTTCTACCTTCTTTCATATCTGATACTGTGTCCCCAACTTTTATCATATGGTTCATCGGATACACACCAAGTTCCATTGCATTTTTATAGCACATCCATGGATATGGACGGCCTGCTGGAACATCATCTGGCGTAACAAGAAAATCAGGTTTATATCCTTGTAACGCTGCTTCCTTTGCTACAATATCCATCATTTCTCTCGTATAACCAGTCGTTGAACCAATTTTAATTCCTCTTTCACGTAAAGAAGCAATCACTTCTTTTACTCCATTAATCGGCGAAGCATAGCGCGGTAAAATAGCGAAGAGAATCTCTTCAAATTCTTCATACATCTCCTGAATGTCTGCTTCTGTTGGTAATTGTCGGAAAACACGATTCCACTCACTCGCAATACGAGGCATCTCAGTAAGTGCCCTTACATGATCTATTTTTAATAACCCCATTGGCTTACGAGCTTCTTCTGCTGTAATTGCTACACCCCGTTTATGAAAAATCTCCATGAATACTTCTAGTGGTGCAAAACATCCGTAATCAACTGTTGTCCCTGCCCAATCAAAAATAACTGCTTCAATTTTCATTCTGTCCATCACCTTTCTTACTTATCTTTTTTGCCATTGTGAAGTTCGGTTACGAAGTGCTTTCGTTCCCCATTCATATACAACTCTTACTACAATATTTGTAACAACAATAAGCACACTCATTGCAGCTGCTGGCGCCACATTTCCTGCATCATCCATATTTACGATTGATACGGCAGCTAGTTTAAAATCAGCTGCATATAGGAATACAACTGCCGATACAGTTACCATTGAATTTACGAAGTAGTACATTACCATTTCTAAAATTGCTGGTAAACACATTGGTACCGTTACTCTAAAGAATGTTTTATAAAACGGAATACCCATCGACTGCGAAACAAGCTCAAACTCTCGATCTAATTTCTTTAAAGCAGTCGTTGCCGTGACAAATGTTACAGAATAAAAATGAATGATATTTACTAGTACTAACACAGCGATTGTTCCGTATAAAGAATGAAACGGGTTCGTTACTGATAGTCCCAAAATTTGAATCGTTGGTTGACTAAAGAAAAAGACATATCCTAATCCGAGTACTAAACCTGGTATGGCTAAAGGAACGATAGAGAAAAAGTAACCTGTTTTTCGGAAGAATTGTAGCTGGTCTATTTTCTCAATTGCATATGCAAATACAAATGTTAAAATCGCCCCAATAACTGCTGTAACTGCTGAAACAATTACGCTATTTTTAAATGCTTCAAGTCCATCTCCTGTTAAACTCGAAAAATTAAAATGCTCAAATGTAAAACTCATATTATATGGCCATACTTTCACACTTGCAGCAATACCAACTGCCACAAATAACAGAATGATCATAAATGTAATCACACTACAGTATATGAATGAGATGACATCTCTTTTCTTATTAGCTATTATTCTGTATGGTACTGCTTTTGAAGATAAGAAATTCGCCTGCTTTCTTTGCGTAATACGATCAACTGCAAATGCGAATATAGCTGGGATTAATAAAATCATTCCAACTGTTGCACCCATCGACATATTTTGCTGTCCAATTACTTGTTTGTATACGTCAGTAGCAAGCACATTATATTGTCCACCAACAATTTTTGGTGCCCCAAAATCAGTGAAACTAAGTGTAAACACAACAAACATTGCACTAATTAATCCGTACTTTACACTAGGTAAAGTAACCGTGAAAAATTGTTTTGTTTTACTCGCCCCTAGCATATTAGAAGCTTCATATAAACGATAATCGGATCCTTGAAAGGCAATTAGTAATATGAGAAAGGCTTGCGGAAATGTATACATAACTTCAGCTATTACAATTCCTACTGGTCCATATAAAGGGATTTGTATACCTTCAAATAACCCAAACATTCCTTTCGTTACTAGCCCTTGATTACCAAATAAATATGTAAGTGCTATACCGTGCATCATCGTTGGTGCAAACAATGGTAATAACGCTACATACTGAAATACACGCTTTCCAAAAACATTCGTACGGGCAATTGCATATGCGTAAACGAATGCAATTGAAACTGAAATAATTGTTGTTGCGCCCGAAATCCATACCGTATTTTGTAAAGACTGAACTAAAGTTGGTGTTGTAAAATATTTACTGAAATTCGCTAAACCAATGAAAACTCCATCTTTATTATAAAAAGCTTGTGTAAATAGTTGTAATAGTGGTAATACAAGTATGACAAGGAAGGAAAGAATCATACCGATAATTACAAGCCTTTGGATCCATTCCTCTTTCCCTATACTTCTCTTAATCTTTTTTTTCGCACTTTCTACCTTGTAGTTTTCTAACATCTCCATCTATACAATGACCTTCTTTCCATATGACAACATATGATTTTCTGAGAAAGAGATTTGAATCGGCTTTCCTTTTCTAATATCAGCTACTTCTACTTCTGATGCTAATATATCCACTACAATTTTCTCATTATAAAGGTGTGTGTTTTCTTCTACGACTCGCACTTCCGTTCGATATACAGATCCACGAAATTCCATACTTTCCACAACTGTTTTAATACCGTCCTTTTGTACAATTGTTACATGTTCAGGACGAATTGCATGCTCTTCGTTATTTTTCGAAAAGAAATTAATAGAACCAATAAAATCTGCCACAAACGGATTGGCTGGTCTTTGATAAATCTCCTCTGGTGTTCCAATCTGCATAATTTCCGCATGATTCATTACAACAATTTTATCAGCCATCGTTAATGCCTCTTCTTGATCATGCGTGACCATAATAGTTGTTACTCCTACTTTCTCTTGCAAATCACGCATTTCTCTACGTAACTTTTCACGTACTTTCGCATCTAAAGCAGATAACGGCTCATCAAGTAACAAAATATCTGGAGACAGAGCGAGCGCACGTGCAAGTGCCACTCGCTGCTGTTGTCCACCAGACATTTGAGCAGGATATTTATCTTTTACATTCAGTAAATCTACAAGTTTTAACGCCTCTAGCGCTTTCTCTTTTACTTCTGCTTTTCCATATTTTTTTGTCTTTAAGCCGTATTCAATATTTTCAAGTGCTGTTAAATTCGGAAATAATGCATACGATTGAAACACCATTCCGAAGTTTCTCTTTCCAGGAGGTAATGCTGTAATATCTTTTCCATTCACAGCTATACTACCTGTTGTTGCCTCTTCTAGACCTGCTAAAATTCGAAGCAATGTCGTTTTCCCACAACCACTTGGGCCTAATAAACATACAAACTCATTTTTGTTCACAGTAAAAGAAATATCTTTTAACGCTGTAAATGCATCAAACTGTTTTTGAATGTGTTGAATTGATAAATATTCGCTCATTTTTTCTCTCTCCCACTCACTTACTTTTTCGGTTCTGCTTTTTGGCCAAACTCTTTTTCCCATTTTTCTAAAATTTTGTCACGATTTTCTGCTGCCCACTTAAAGTCATTCTTTTTGTATAACTTTTCTGTTACATCTTTAGGGAATCCATCTGGAAGTTTATAATCATTTTTAATTGTCGCAAATCCATTTTTCTCGAAGTATAACTTCATTACATCATCAGTAATCGCCCAATCTAAAAATGCTTGCGCTAATTTTTCATTTTTTGCATTATCTTTTTTAATAAGTGCGTTCGCTTCTACTTCCCAACCTAATCCTTCTTTCGGCAATACAACTTCAACTGGTGCACCTTTTTGTTTCTCTTTCAAAGCACTATAAACCATTGATACGCCAACTGGATATTCACCCGCTCCTGCTAATTTCGCTGGTTTTGATCCTGAATGCGTATAACTTGCCATATTATCATGAAGTTTCTTCATGTAATCCCAGCCTTTATCTTCACCCATGATTTGTAGCCATGCAGAAACTGTTAAAAATCCTGTTCCAGATGATGCTGGATGTGGCATAACAAGTGTTCCTTTATACTCTGGTTTCGTTAAATCTTCATATGATTCTGGCATCGGTAAATTTTTCTTCTTTAACTCTTCTTTATTTACAGCAATCCCCGTCATAAATGCAGTATTTCCTACCCATTTTTCAGGTTGCTTATCATCTTTAAATTGTGGAAGAACACGATCTGCTCCTTTTGGAGAGTATCCTTTTAACATATCTTTTTTATCTAAAGCTAATAGACTTGATGCCGCAGTTCCCCATACAACATCTGCTTGTGTATTTTTCCCTTCAGCTAGCAATTTCGCAGTAATAACTCCTGTTGAATCACGTACAATGTTCAATTTCACATCAGGATATTTCTTTTTAAAGGAATCAAGATAAATTGGTACAAGTTCTTCTTCAATTGCTGTGTAAACAGTTAATGATCCAGATAATTTGTCATCTTTCACTTTCGCTCCAACACTTTCTTCCTTCTTTGCACCACACCCCATTAATAACGAAAATACCATTCCAGTCGCTACAGCTTTAAAGATTGTTTTTTTCACTGTTTCTCTCTCCTTTTACAAATCTTATGTACAACTCAAATATAAACAACTAGTGTAAAAGCAGTATTAAACCAACATTAATCTTTTGTTTGTTGTTTGTTTTTGTGTAATACGTTGCTACTTCTATGTTTTTTCGCATTTTTCTGCTAATAGAAAACACTAAATTTACAAATAATTAAAAAAACCTTTATAATCCCACAAAAAAATGAGGCGTTTGTAAAAAACGCCTCATTTTTGTTTCCCTTTTTTTGAATTACGATTCGCATACTTTGCGCTATTTTCTCCTTCATACTCTAATGCAAATTCTGCATCTGGTAAGCTTTCTTTCGGAGTTTTATTATTATTGATTGCCGCATTTTGTTTCACTTTTCTTTTTACCAATACATTCACCTGCTCTCAAGAAATTACTTTCTACTCTAGTTTGAAACAACTTAAAATAATTATTACTGGCAAGTGTTAACAAGTACATAAGAGGCGTTAGATGGAAATACTACATATGAAGAAATCATTATAAAAAGGAGCGATAATTTTGAAGAAAAAAGAAAAGATTCAATCACCCATTTTAGACGAAACGCTCCCGCATCAAATGAATTTTCCATCTTTTAAAGGAACAGGAAAAACGATGCAACAACCTTTTGTGAATCAATATAATGTTGTAATTGGAGACAGTAAATATAATTCCGAGAACAGTCC
Source organism: Bacillus cereus group sp. MG1 (assembly GCF_040460035.1). NCBI lineage: Bacteria > Bacillati > Bacillota > Bacilli > Caryophanales > Bacillaceae > Bacillus > Bacillus cereus group sp. MG1. Next base: position 1,152,230 of record NZ_JARVGY010000001.1, read on the forward strand.
GCTTAACAATTGGAGTGATGAAGTAGATCCTGCCATTATGGCTGGCGATGAGTGGATCCATCCGACAAATGATATTGGGTGGATTTCAGAAGAAAATCAAGAGTTACTAAAAAACGAAGTGGATAATAAAAATGAAGCTTTTATGCATCCACAATTTGGCATTAACGACTAAAAAACCATTCTACCTAACGTAGGTAGAATGGTTTCATACTATCCAATAATAATCCGCTCTTTCGGGTATTTATAGCGAGGTGGTTGTTCCCTTCCACCACTAGCTAAAATAAATGTTAAAATACCAACGCGTCCGATAAACATAAGCACAATAAGTACAAGTTTCCCAACAGTTGTTAAATCCGGCGTAACACCTGTTGATAGTCCCGTCGTTCCGAAAGCAGAACAAACTTCAACAATTAAGCTCATAAGCGGTACATTTTCCGTAATAGATAAAATGAATAGCGCAGTAGCACATAACAAAATCCCCATCGTCATAACGACAGATGCTTTCAGTACATCCTCTTCATGTAGCTGACGTTTGAAGACTCTAACTGTTCTACCGCCCCTTGCAAAGGTGTATAGTGACAATATACTAACAGCAAATGTAGTTGTACGTATTCCGCCCCCAACCGAACTTGGAGATGCCCCTATAAACATTAATATACTCATAAATAAAAGCGTCGGTTGTGATAATTCACGTATATCCATTGTTGCAAGTCCACCACTTCGCGTCGTCACAGATTGGAATAATGTATAAAATACAGTTTCATGCCATGACTTTCCTACTAAAAAATGATTTCTCTCCAGTAAAAAAATCATAATTGTACCAACAACAACGAGTGCAAAAAATGTTGTTGTCGTCAATTTTGTAAATAATGAAAAACGGAATAATTGTTGTCTCCTTTTACTAAGGAATTGTTTCACTTCCATTAGCACAGGGAAACCAATCGCTCCTAAAATAATTAGTAACATATGAATCATTTGAACAATATAATCTTTTTTATACGGAATTAATGATTGTCCTGTTAAATCAAATCCGCCGTTCGTAGTCGCACTAACAGCTGCAAAGAAACCGTGAAAATAAGCTTCTTGCCAAGTCGGAAAGTAAAGTAAAAATCTTGTCCCCAATAAGATTGCTCCAATAAGTTCTATTGAAATAATTACAATTAAAATAGAACGCATCAATTCTACGAGACCCGATAAATTTCCTTGATTATGGTCTGCCATAATTAATCTTCTTCTTTGCAAACCAATCTTTTTCCCCGTAATGATCCAAACAAATGTCCCAAGCGCCATAATTCCTAAGCCGCCTAATTGTAAAATAAGGGCTAAAACAATAATTCCTGCTGTAGTAAACGTATCTGAAATCGTAATAACAGACAGTCCCGTAACACTTACCGCACTAACCGATGTAAAAAGCGCATCTATAAATGTCCATTTCACACCAGGCTTCGTAACAAACGGTAAACTAAGCAATATCACCGATACAACTACCGCTAATAAATAAAACAAAACGATGAGTTGTACAGGACGTAATTTTTGTAAAAACTTTTTTATATCTCTCATTCCATCACTTCGCTACCTTTTTTCTATCGATTAAATAAAGAAAAATCTTTACTTTCTTTATTTGTAAATAACTGCTCAAATAATTTGGCAAAGACCATTCCATATACAGTTCCATTACCTCCATACGGCAATGCATAAAACAAATTATGTATCTTTTCGTCTTCTTTTAAAATGGGGAGACCATCATGAGTACCACCAAATGCGGCTGCCCAATAGTAGTCTGCCTGTATATTTTTATACTGCGGGAACATCTCTTTTACAATATTAATAAGGATATCACGCTTATGCAATAATTTCGTATCACCAATTGTTTGAATTTGTAGCGCTTCATCTAATCCGCCTACAATAATGCGGTTTCGATACGTTCGAAAATATAAGTAAGGCCGTGCCGTTTCCCAAATTAACGATCGCTCATGCCAGCCTTCAAATTGATCTATTTCATTTGTTACAATTGCATAAGAGGTGTCTACTGTTGTATTTTTTTCTTTCTTTCCAAAAAGCGCCTCATAACCTGTCGCCATAATAATATTCTTTGCTACAATTTGATTTCCTGTTTTCGTGTAACAAATTAAATCATTTTTGCGTTTTTTTATATGTATTGCCTCTGTATGTTCATATATATTAGCTCCCATTTGGTTTGCTTTATGCAAAAAACTATACGCTAGTAAATACGGATTCACCTCAGCATCACCTTGCGTATATAACGCTGCTTGTTTTGCAAAAGAATAACGTTTCTTAATATCAGCTTCTGTAAAATATTCAACTGGAAATCCATAATTCTGTAACGTATTATATTCCTCTTGTAAAAATGAGACATCCTCACTTTTACTTGCATAATATAAACTATTTCGCGGAATAAAATGGGGATTAATATCAAGAGTCGGTATAACCTCTTCCATTGTTCTTAGCGCTTCATAACAAAGCTTATATGCTCGTACCCCTTTTTCTTTACCAAATGTATGGATAAGAGAGGTTAACGATTTATCATGAAGAAATTGTAGTAAACCTGTATTAGCAGCTGTGCTACCACACGCAATTGCTCTTTTTTCAATAAGTGTAACACTCATGCCAATTTGCGCTAACGAATGCGCTATATGAGCACCGGCTTCGCCGCTTCCAACTACGAGCACATCACATATCATATCATTTTCTAACAGTGGATAACAAGGTACAGAAACTCCTGTATTCCAAAACAACTTACCCATCATAAGTTTCATAATTATACTCCTAAAATATAAATTTCTCCTTTCTATGTTTTGTTATTTTTCATAAAAAAATCCAACTAACATAGGCTAGTTGGATTTTTTTATTTTTAATTAGAACGCTCTTCAAGCCAATTTCCAATCGTCGGATATGTTTGTTTTACAGCTGTTCCACCGTAAACGATAGACATATGCCCTGTTGGTAAACATACATATTGTTTATCTGTGCTAGAAATATGGTCTAGTAATGCTTCTACTTGACATGGCAAAGCGATATGATCACGTTTCCCGGAAATATTTAAGACATTCGCCTTAATATTTGCAAGGTCTACCTTTTGTCCGCGAATAACGAGTTCACCCTTAACCAACTTATTATTTTGATAAAAATCACGAATCCACTGTCTGTATGATTCACCTGGGAACGGAATACCATCACCAACCCACTTTTGAACCAATCTCCAGCTTTCGACGAAGCGCTCATTCTCTGAACGATCTACTAAAGCAACATATGGACCAACAAAGTTCGTAATTGGCTTTAACATTTTGTTTCCGAAATCAATCATTTCTGGCGGAATATTTCCAAATGTATCAACCGCTTTATCTAAATTGAAGTATTTCTCATCTAATAAAGGGCCATACAATCCTGTTTCAGAGAAATCAAAAGGACTTGTCATGAAAATTAAATTACGAATTGGCATGTGCGGATGAAGTGCTGCATAAATAGAAGTTAGCGTTCCACCCATGCAATAACCAAGTAAAGAAATCTCGTCCGATTTTGCAGTTCGCATTACTTTTTTTACTGCTTTTGCAATATAATCAAACACGAAATCATCAAATTTCAAATGACTATCTTCTAAACCAAATGTGCCCCAATCAAGCATATACACATCAAAACCACGATCCACTAGATATTCCACTAAACTATTTCCAGGAGTTAAATCCATAATATATGGTTTATTAATAAGAGCATATATTAATAGAATTGGAACTCTTTGTGTTTTTTCTTGTTTTGGAATGTAGCGATAAAGCTTCGTCTTATTCTTCGTCCAAATAACCTCTTTCGGCGTTAATCCGACTTGGGGCTCTGGTTCACGTAATAAAATTTCACTCGCCCTTTTCACTCGGCGGTATGCTTTTCGGTACTCTTCTGGGTATAGCTCTAATTGCTTTTCCCATTCTGTTGCGAATGTAGTCATTTTTCTATCTCCTTTTTGGTCGATTTCCTTCTAAAAAAAGAAGTGCATTCCTGCTATGGATATGCACTTTTTTCTTACTTCATTACATATATAATCCGCCGTTAATGTTTAATTGTTGACCTGTGATATACGCACCGTCACGGCATAGGTATACTACACCTTTTGCAATTTCATCAGCTTGACCAAAACGTTTTTTCGGGATTTTTGCAACGATTTTTTGACGTACTTCTTCTGGTACTTCTGCTACCATTTCAGTATCAATAAATCCTGGGCAAATAGCGTTTACAGTGACATTTGTTTTTGCAAGTTCTAACGCTAATGATTTTGTAAATCCTAACATACCCGCTTTTGCTGCTGAGTAGTTTGTTTGGCCAAATCCACCTGCTTGACCAATAATAGAAGAAATGCTAATAATTCTTCCTTCTTCTGCTTCCGTTATGTATGGAAGAACCGCGCTTGTCGTATTAAATACGCTACTTAAATTCACGTCAATTACGCGCTCCCAATCTTCACGATTTAACTTTTTGAATGTACGATCTCTTGTAATACCAGCATTATTAACAAGAATATCAACTTTACCAAAATGATTCACAGCTTCTTCTACAAGTCGGTTTGCATCTTCTACTTTAGAAACATCCGCTTGCACTGCATAAACGTCATGTCCGTCTTTTCCTAATTCATTTACTAAATTTTCAGCTGCTTCTTTACTGCTATTATAGTTAATAACTACTTTCGCTCCCTCTTGTGCTAATGCTACTGTAATTGCTTTTCCAATTCCTTTTGCTCCACCTGTTACGATTGCTACTTTTCCATTTAATTGAACCATTTCTTTTCCCCCTTAAATGAATTTGTGAACGATTGTTATGAATCATTTTGGTACTCATACTATAGAGTCCATATATAATTATGTTTCGCTGTTTATACACGAAAAGAGATTCTCCCTCTCTCTTTTACATGTTATAAACAAGCGCTTTTATCATTTTTTATTTTCTGGTTTATTCGCAGGCTTTACCTCTTCTTTTACAGGTACTTGTAGTTTAGCTAGTACTGCATTTTGCTTTTCTAGCAATTCTAAAATTTGATCTACTTTTGTTTCAAGCGTACGAATATCTTGTTTTACTTTCGTCACATCACGCTTTAATGTAGGAGCTTGTCCTAAAGAATCTACTTTCTCCTCTAGAAACTCCTCAATGTTATCTACTTTATTTTCTAAGTTAATAACAAGCGTAGCCACTCTTGCGATATCCTCTTTCGTCGGCACATTTACTTGTTCTAAATAGTTTTTTGTCGTATCATTTAATGCTTTTTGATAAAACAAATTCAAATCTAGAACGCTGCCCATCCAAGCAGAATATTCTTCTGTTTTAATTGTTTCATTGAGCGCTTTTCCCCAAAATGTTTCGGTTTGTTCATAAGCATTTTTCCATGCTTGTAGTGGATCGAATTTTTGATCAATCACTTTACCTACACTCCTTTTTTCGTTTTTGAAACAATTCAACCTATTCACTATTTTCTAATATTCTGAATAAAACTTCAAGTCTATATTTTATTTTTTTCTATTTTCTAACAAATGTGTTGACTTTAAAAACAGATAGGTGTAAATTGCACTTATAAGCAAAAAATTCCATCTAACTGATTCATGAGGTGATGCACAATCATGCTACAAAATGAACCAGAACAACGCGAAAGTTTGGAGAGCAACCAAGCGAAACAACCAAACTCCATGCCAAAAAACTTCTTAGTTCCCTTCTTACTTCTCTGTCTAAAAGACTGGAGTCTTCATGGTTACAAACTTATTCAAATGCTAATGGATATCGGCTTTTCTTCTGTTGACCAAGGTAATGTTTATAGAACACTACGCAAGTTAGAAAAAGAAAACCTTATTTCTTCTACTTGGGATACAAGCGATGGAGGGCCAGCAAAAAGAATTTATTCTTTAACTGAATATGGAGAGCAATATTTAACAACATGTGCGACTTCTTTTGAACATTATCAAAATATGTTGCGAACGTTTTTCACGTTATACACCAATGCATTCTTTCCATTTTCTACTTCTCCAGAAAAGGATGAAAAGGATTCTTCATCTTCACCTGGTGGTACAGCAGAGTAATCTGCGTTCACAATATGCAAAAAAACATTTGGGGGTCAAACAATGGAAACTAAACCATACGAATTAGTCGATGCATTTTGGAAAAACTGGTCTCAATCACTTTCCCTTTTCTCTTCAGCTGGGAAACAGTTAGAGCAACTTACTTTAGAAACATTAAAACAACAACAAGACGCTTTGCATAAGTTAACATCAGGAGTAGATGAACTAGAAAAAGAACTACAACAACTCACTGCTCAGTTCAATAACCAATATACAGATTACGTGAAACAATTAACTGGAAACTCCTTAAATGATCAAATTAACGAGTGGCAAGACAAATGGAAAGAACTTTCTGCTCATATGCATCAGCTTACCGTTTCTCCTACAAAAACTTCTTTGTCAATTCTTACACAAACAAGCGGTCAATTTGAAGAAACAACAAAACAATTTATTGAACAACAACAATTACAACGTGAAGAGGCTCAAAAACAGTTAGAGGGTTTTTTGGAAGAGTTCAAGTCAAAACAGTTGGAACTCGCAAAAAAGTTCGAGGAAAACTCAAAAAATCTATTTACTTCCATCAAGTAAGAAAAATGTGGGAGCTAACCGCAGCACAAACAAAACTCTTTCTTCCTCCTACTACATCAAGATGGCTAACATTTTTCGATATGGAAAAGAAGGAGGACAAAATGAATCCATTTCAAGAAGCACAAACTGTTCCGGAGCTTCGCTATGATGAGATTCAAGTCGGTGATCAAGCATCCCTTACAAAAACAATTACAGATGAAGATGTTATCAATTTTGCAAAATTGACTGGAGATGTGAACCCTATTCACATTTTAGATTCTTTTGCGAAAACGACAATGTTTAAAGAACGTATTGCCCATGGTATGCTCGTTTCGAGTTTTATTTCTACCATCCTTGGAACGAAACTCCCAGGCAAAAATACGATTTATTTATCCCAAAATGTTTCATTCCGTGCCCCTGTCAAAATCGGTGATACACTTCGCGTTGTGGCAGAGGTTATTAAGAAGCGTGACGATAAAAAAATCATTACGTTGCAAACAAATATATATAATCAATCGGATGATATTGTCGTGGAAGGTACAGCGACAATACTAAAAAAAGAGTAGCAAATTTGCTACTCTTTTTTCTATCCAATAACTTCTAATCACACCGATTACTTCCGCGTATGAGCACGCCGGTTCCACATAAAATAACAGTACCAATTCAGATAAGTACTTATCTGGACTGGATTACTCATAAGGATGTGTATCATCATGGCAAAAACAAACAAATTACTAGTTCCAGGTGCTGAACAAGCACTTGATCAATTTAAATATGAAATTGCACAAGAATTCGGCGTAAGCTTAGGGTCTAATACAGCATCTCGTTCTAACGGATCAGTTGGCGGTGAAGTAACAAAACGTCTTGTTTCTTTAGCTCAACAACAATTACGTGGATAATAATATAACATATGGCTTAGAGGCAGATATTCTCTGCCTCTTTCTATTTTTCACATACATAATCGGACTTTTTCACATACTAGTAAGAGCAAACAGAAAGGAACGATATATAACATGAAACGGATTAACATTCGTATGAGTCCTCCCCGCGTTCTTACTTTGTCTTTTATCATGTTATCAATTATAGGTACATGCTTATTAAAGCTTCCAATTGCTACAACAACGTCTATTTCATGGCTCGATGCTTTATTTACAACAGTTTCTGCTTGTACGGTTACAGGGCTTGGTGTTGTGGACACTGGAAAAGTATTTACTTTGTTTGGACAATGTATCATTTTAACGCTTATACAAGTTGGCGGGCTTGGTATTATGAGCTTTGCTGTCTTAATTGCGATTATGCTCGGAAGAAAAATCGGTCTTCAAAATCGGATTTTACTGCAACAAGCATTAAATCAAACGAATATAGGCGGCGTCATCCGTCTTGCCAAAGCATTATTTTTATTCTCTTTTACAGTCGAATGTATCGCTACTTTAATTCTTTCTTTTGAGTGGGTACCAAAATACGGGGTTACCAAAGGGATCTATTATAGTTTTTTCCATTCAATCTCAGCCTTTAACAATGCTGGTTTTTCTGTGTGGAGCGATAATTTAATGTCCCATTCTCATAGCATTATTGTCAATTTCGTCATTTCCTCTCTCATCATTTTAGGTGGAATTGGTTTTACAGTGATCGTAGACATAAAAAGAAAGAAAAACTTTAAAAACCTTACACTACATTCAAAACTTATGCTCTCTTCTACTCTAATCATCAACATTATTGCTACCCTTTTTATTTTTATATTCGAGTTCCATAACTCCCTTTCTATGAGAGGGTTTACCCCATTTGAAGAAGGAATGGCCTCTTATTTCCAAGCAATTTCAACGCGAACTGCCGGTTTTAATACAGTTGATATTTCTACATTGTCAAAACCTTCCCTGCTATTAATGATGCTACTTATGTTTATTGGTGCTGGTAGTGCTTCAACGGGTGGGGGGATTAAGTTAACAACATTTTTAATCATATTTTTTGGCGTATTTAAATTTTTACAACAACAAGAAGATATTGTCGTATTTAAAAAATCCATTAAAGATACTCTCATTGTCAAATCATTAACCATTACTATTATTTCTATTTCATTTATCTTTTTTGCTATTTTAATTTTGAGTATTACTGAACGAGTTCCTCTATTGATGAGTGCTTTCGAAGTATTTTCAGCATTTGGGACTGTTGGCCTCAGTATGAACTTAACACCCCACTTAACTATAATTGGAAAAGCGATTATTATTTTTATGATGTTTTTTGGGAAAATGGGTCCTTTAACATTGGCATTTTCATTTGCTCGTAAAAAGAACCGAAAAATAAAATATCCGAATGAAGATATTTTAACAGGTTGACAACCGTATAAATTATCCATATAATGAGAATACAATAACATATCTCCAAAGGGGAGTAGCGTCCAAGAATATATCTTGGAAACAAAGTCGTCATTACGTAGAACTTAGTTCTTCCGGCTTTGTTGGCATTTTTATTACATATGTCTAGCAAGACCTTTGCCTATTAACGGCAGAGGTCTTTTTTGCATTCATTTCCAGATTCTCCCAAAGTTAATAGGCAGGAGTATGGGGAAACTAAATAGTGGGGAAATTCTTCACTTATTTAGAAGTTATAGAGATGAGAGGAGAATGTACATGGATGTATCATTATTATTGGAGTATGGTTGGGTATTACTCATCCTAATTGCACTTGAAGGGATTTTAGCGGCTGATAACGCTCTTGTTCTTGCAATTATGGTAAAACATTTACCAGAAGAAAAACGAAAGAAAGCACTATTTTACGGATTAGCGGGGGCATTCGTTTTCCGATTTGGATCGTTATTTATGATTTCGTTCTTAGTCGATGTATGGCAAGTGCAAGCAATCGGTGCCATCTACCTTATGTTTATCGCTGGTAATCACTTATTTAAAACATATGTTAAAAAGAATACAGATGAAGAAACTGAAGAAAAAGAAGCAAAGAAAAAACAAGAGAACTTTTGGTGGACTGTATTTAAAGTTGAGGTTGCTGATATCGCCTTCGCAGTTGATTCAATTTTAGCTGCTGTTGCACTAGCAATGACTTTACCAAAAACAGGACTAGGTACAATTGGTAGTCTTGATACTGGGCAATTCGTTGTTATCTTTGTAGGTGGACTTATCGGATTAATCATTATGCGATTTGCAGCAACTGCTTTCGTACAAATCTTAAAACGTAAACCAGGGCTTGAAACTGCAGCATTCTTAATTGTAGGTTGGGTTGGTGTGAAGCTAGCAGTTTATACATTAGCACATCCTGCATTAAATGTAATTCCACATTCATTCCCAGAATCCACTCCGTGGAAGCTTACATTCTGGATTGTATTAGTCGGAATCGCAGTTGGTGGTTGGTTCTTCTCAAAAGAAGTAGAAGTAAAAGTGGAAAAGAATTTAGACGAAAAAGCGCTGTAATTACAGCGCTTTTTCTTTTTCCTTTCTTCCTCGCAATGTCCAGAAAAAATTCCATTATACTACCTTTTGTAAACGTTTTCTTAATGTATGTATGTCCTTTTTGTGAAACATTGCACAAACTTATTGAAAGTAAGAACAATTCCATGTACTTTATTCATATAAGGAGTATTTATAGAAGATTTACTAAAGGAGCGTATTACTCATGCTAGAACAAGGACTAGATTATGTTGTCAAACTGGCTAAAAGCAAAAAGAAAATACTAGATACAAACCCAATGCAATATTTCATTCGTGCTGCACTTGCTGGTATTTATATCGGTTTTATTATTGTACTATGTTTTAAATTAGGTAACTTTTTTCACATTGCAGATTCACCAGCAACTTATTTAGCCGCTTCTATGTTTTTCGGGATTGCTCTCGTACTTATTATATATGGCGGTGCTGAATTGTTTACTGGGAACACAATGTACTTTACTGTCGCAACTTTAAGAAAAGAAACAACGATTTCTGATACACTTCGTAACTGGGTTGCTTGTTATGCAGGTAACTTAGCCGGCGCATTATTCTTTGCCTTACTATTTTACGCAACTGGAATTTTTGAAGCAATTGATCACGGTCACTTAATGAGTAAAGTCGTTGAAGGAAAAATGAATACACCTACGATGCAGTTATTCTTTAAAGCCATTTTATGTAACTGGCTCGTATGTCTTGCTTGCTTCTTACCTTCTCAGGTTAAAGGTGACACAGCAAAAATAATGGTCATGATGCTACTTGTTTTCACATTCTTCTTATCTGGTTACGAACATAGTATTGCAAACTTATCACTCTTTGCTTTATCTTTAGTTTCACCGCATCCTGAGACAATTTCTTTTTCAGGTGCTATTCATAACTTAATTCCTGTTACAATTGGTAACATTATTGGCGGATCAGTATTTGTCGGTATGGTATACCACTACTTAACAAAGAAAACGCCTGAAGTTCAACAGGAAGAAACTGAAATCGCAACAGCTCAACAAGAAGAGATTATTCCTTTACAAGCCCATATGAAACATTAAAAACTCCAAAGTTTTACTTTGGAGTTTTTAGCTTCCCACGTATTTAATAACAAGGTGAGGAGTAATTTCTCCTTCTTCCTTTCCCTTATCCATTCTCTGTTTCATCTTGTACATACCGATGACATCATTCGTATGAAAGTGAATTTCATTTACATATAACCCCTCTGTACAAAAAGCTTCTACAAAATCCAGTCCATTTTTCGCTCCCCATCCCATATTAAAATCAAGAGAAAGAATATTCACATCATAATCCCGAACCATTTGCAAAGCACATTCTACTGTAGTTGCGGGCACATACCCGAACGGGCAACTTCTTTGATCATCCATATATACGTTCATTTTCGATTCCCTCTCTAATTTGAATATGCGGCCAATACATAACATATTGCCCCGAGACTAATAAAAGGACCAAATGGAATTGGCTTTCGTACTTCTATACGTTTTAATCCGATACCAATCCCGAAAAAACAAAGACTAAAACAAGATGCTAAAAATAAAACGATAAAAACTCCTTTCACTCCTACTATAAATCCAAGTAACGAAAGTAGTTTTATATCTCCTCCGCCAAGCCCTTCTGGATATATCTTTTGCATGCAATATAACAAAATAAATATAACACCACTACCAGCTATACTATCTGTCCAAGTAACTAATTGTACAAAAACACTTTCGAGAATGAGTAAAAAGGCAAACGAAATTAAAATACAATCAGGAATTAACATATATAAGTAATCTGTAACTGAAATAATAAGAAGCAGCGAAAAAAGGGATAAAATAATAATAAGCTCTCGTTCTATTCCAATCATATACACTGTAAGAAGAAATATACCTCCTGTTATACATTCAAATGCTACATACATAATTGGAATTTTCCTCTTACAATTCGTACAACAGCCTCTTTGTATATAAAATGAAATGATGGGGATTAGTTCTTTTGTCCTTAGCACATATTTGCAATAATCACAATGTGAACGCGGGGTAATAATAGAAGCACCTGATGGAACCCTCATCGCAACTAGCATAAAAAAAGAACCAAACACCATCCCTGCTAACAGTGCATATAAATAAGTGAACATCCCTTCCTCTCCTTTCCCAAAAAACATAGCAAAAAAAGGAGAGAACTTCTACTTCATATTATCCTTTATTCTACTAAAAAGCAGGCCATTTCCTGGCCTGCTTTCCCCTCTTTTATACGATGAAATAAACTGCTTTTAATGGTCCATGTACTCCGACAACAAGATTCATCTCGATGTCAGCCGAGTTACTTGGCCCTGTAATAAAGTTAATACAAGATGCCGCTGTCTCCCCATTTTCTACGCGTGAGTTCATATCCTGAACTGCTTGTGTAATACGAGGCACAAGTGTTTCACGTGGAATAATAGCAAAATATACAGTCGGTAAAAAGTGTAAAGAACGCCCTTGACCTTTATGACTTTGTACAACAATTGTACCAGATTCAGCTAATGTATAATCACTAAATGCAATACCAATATTCGCTTTTTCAGCTAAACGCATATTTTCGTCTTTTCTCTCTGGATCCCATACATTTACTTCAACATCTCGTTTTGGAAGTTCTTCTTTAAATAAAGATGTTAAACCATATGCATCAAAACGCGCATCTGCTGATAATAAAATAGGTCCCCCGCCGTTTTCCATGATTACTTTTTGAAGGTCTTCACCTAAACGGTCGTTTGTCGTTTCTACTACAGTTGTATGAATGTTTGTACATTGCTCTTTAAACACTTCTAGTAATTCTTCTTGTGAATAATCTTTTAACGTTTCTATATTCACATTACTTTTCCATACTGGACGCTCTACACCTTCTGTTTTACGCGCGCGCCCAAGTTCTTTTGCAATGTTATCTAGAAAGGCATCACGGTTTTGAATTAATCCTGTCATTATTTATCCCCGCCTTTCTTATGATCTTTATACCAATCACGGAATCGTTCTTTACTTGGAGCTGGGAATTCACGAATATCCGTCCAGTTTTTAAGTGGTCCAACACCTTTTGATACACGATTACCAGATGTAAATGGACTCATTGCCGCTGGTGCCATTTTTGAACCCATTTTATATAAAGCAGCTGAAGAAGCACCCATACTAAACATTTTCATAGCCAGTTTTTCTGCAAGTGGTGCACGACCTTCTTGCTCAACGATGACTTGACGATGTTTTAATAATAAATCATGCAATGGAATTTTTACTGGACAAGCTTCTGTACATGCTCCGCATAAACTAGATGCATAAGGAAGCTCTTTGTAATCATCATATCCACCTAGAAGCGGTGTTAATACCGCACCGATTGGTCCTGAGTAAATCGATCCATATGAATGTCCACCAACGTGACGATATACAGGACATACATTAACACAAGCAGCGCAACGAATACATTGTAATACTGAACGGAATTCAGATCCAAGAATTTGAGAGCGACCATTATCAACAACAACTAAATGAAATTCTTCAGGTCCATCAACTTCCTCTTCTTGAATTGGCCCCGCTACTGTTACATAACTTGTTAATTTTTGACCTACTGCACTACGACATAGTAAACCAACTAAAACATCTAATTCTTCCATTGTCGGAACCATACGTTCCATACCCATTACCGCTATTTGTGTTTTAGGAATTGACATAACAAGATCTGCATTACCTTCATTCGTTACTAAACAAAGAGAGCCAGTATTTGCAACAGCAAAGTTACAACCAGTTACACCAATTTCTGCATCCATAAATTTCTCACGAAGTTGTTTACGAACAAACTTTGTCATTTCATACGGGTCATCAGAATTTTCATAACCTAGCTTTTCTTTAAATACATCGCGAATTTGCGTTCTATTTTTATGAAGTGCAGGTGCAATAATATGTGAAGGTGGATCGTTATCTACTTGCAAGATATACTCTCCTAAGTCACTCTCTAACACTTCACAGCCAATCTCTTCAAGCGCATGGTTCATACTGATTTCTTCTGTTACCATCGACTTTGATTTTACTATCTTTTTTGCCTGCTTCTTTTTTGCAACGTCTTGAATATACTTTGCTGCTTCCTCTTTCGTTTTCGCAAAGTACACGTGTCCGCCTCTTTTTGATACATTTTCACTTAACTGCATTAAGTAATAATCAAGATTTTCTAACGTATGTTGACGAATTTGTTCACCTAGTTCACGCCACTCTTCCCAGTTTCCTAGTTCATCTGCGGCTTTTAAGCGATTCGTATATAAACGCGTTTGTGCAGAAGATACTGCTCCGCGCATAAACGAATCTTGAATTCCATCACCAACGCGATCATTAAATTTTTTCTCACTGATTTTCATAGACATAGCTTATGTTCCCCCTTCATGAGCGACTATTCAGTACCTCAGCAATATGCATTACTTTTACTTCTTTTCCTAAACGCTCAATACGTCCGCCAATGTTTAACAAACACCCACAATCTGCACCGATTAAATAATCTGCACCTGTTTCCATTACACTATCTACTTTTTCGTCTACCATTTGCTCAGAAATTGGAGTCATCTTAACTGAAAACGTTCCCCCAAACCCGCAACAATTTTGCACGTTTGGCAAATCTCTCACAGTTAATCCTTTTACATTTGATAATAAAATTCCTGGTGCTTCTTTTATTCCAAGCATACGTGTCATATGACATGATTTATGAATAGTAGCGACCCCTGGTAAACTTGCACCAACATCAGTAACCTTTAAAACATCCACAATAAACTGTGTAAATTCATAAGTTTTATCAGCAACTTTTTGTGCACGTTTAGCCCACTTTGGATCATCTTTGAAAACATGTGGATACTCATGAAACATTGTCGCACAAGAACCAGATGGCGTAACAATATATTCTGCATCTTCGAAAGTTTCAATCATATGTTTCATTGCTTCTTTTGCTGCTTCTACATGGCCGCTATTATAAGCAGGCTGACCACAACAAACTTGCGCTTCTGGAAATTCAATTTCACAACCTAAACGCTCCAACACTTCAACCGTTGCTTTACCGACATTTGTTTCAAACATATCGACTAAACAAGTAACAAATAAAGTAACTTTCATAACTATTACTCCCCCTTTTTACAACTTCACCAACAAACATATGGTCATCAGATGACTTAGCAGAGAAGAAATAGGCTCAACCATGGCCTATCCTCTCCCTCTTCTAAAGAAAACGCTTACTTAACCTTTCTCTATTTTATCAGAAAATTAAATTTTTAAAAGATTAAATTACGAATTTATATCGTTTTTACCTGTGACAATATGTTCTACATTTGTTAAGTGATCTAGCATTGCTTGCTGCGCTAATTCTACATCTTGTTTTAACACCGCATCATATATAACTTGATGCTCTTCTATAAGTCGTTCTGATGTCGTTTGTTCACCATATAAAATAATGCGTCTTGATTCACCAATCGTTTCAGCAATCATCTCTGAAACATGATTCATGAGTTCAAGCAAAATGCTATTATGCGAAGACTCTGCAATTCCCATATGAAATTGAAAATCGGCTTTTTCGCCAGCCTTTTCATCTCCAATGCTCTTTGCCATTTCATCTAACCAATGTTTCATATTTTGTAAATTATCTTCCGTACGTTTTGCCGCCGCTACTCGAACTGCCCCCACTTCAAGCACCTTTCGTACTTCTAATAAATTCAAAATATCTTCTTTCTTCATTAATAATCTATTGTTTAATGATTTCGTTAATGAAGAAGAATCGAAGTTCTTCACATATGTACCTTCTCCTTGTTTCATCTCAATTAAGCCCATCGCTCTTAGCGCACTTAGCGCTTCACGAACAGCAGATCTGCCAACTTGAAACTGCTCAGCTAATTGATGCACAGGGAGTAGTTTGTCACCAGGTTTTAACGTACCATTTTTAATCATTGTTAAAATAGCTTCAGATACTTCTTCGTAAATTTTTTTCGGTTTAATAGATTTGTACTCCAGTTAAATCACCTCAGTATCTTCCAAACAACAATTGAAACGATTTATAAGAACTTTGCATCATAACTATTTTAGACCGAATTGATAAGAAGTACAAATGTTTTGTTCATAAAATAGTCAAATTTTCGATATTTATTACATATTAATTTATATTTTTACGTATAAAGTGAAACTTTAATCAGTGAGGGTTTTGTTCATCCCCCACTGATTATTAGCCCTCACCAATCGGGCTTTTACGGGCAGCAGTGCCTCCACCTAACTTCTTTGCTTCCGCTGAATTTTGAGGTGAGGGTCTTACTGACCGGAGAATAGCGGGATAAATATTTTCTTCAATATAAAGAACATGCCCTAAAAATTAGAACATGCCCCCTCATCCTGTACATTCAGTTTAATAATAACCGTTGTTCCCTTATCTTTTTCACTTTCAATTTTCCACTGTCCACCATGTATATGAACAATTTGTTTCACAATAGCAAGGCCTAAACCTGTTCCACCATGTTGACGACTTCTCGCTTTATCAACTCGGTAAAAGCGTTCCCCAAGATTCTCCAAATGCTCTATATCAATGCCAATTCCTGTATCTTTTATTTTTAATTCACAGTAATCATCGATTTGCTCTAAAGTTATAACGATATTTCCTTTTTGATTTGTATACCGTATCGCATTATCTAACACATTATGAAGCACTTGTTGCATACGATCCTCATCAATCATGACAATGACCTCTGGATTTAAATTGGTTGAAATATGAATTTCCTTTTCTATAAACTTAATCTCATACGTATCTAATACGTCTTCAATCAGCTGTGAAAAAACGATAGGTTGCTTCTTTAACGGAAAGTGCTCACCTTCTAATTGTGCTAAGTCTAACAAGTCATGAACGAGACGCTGCATACGACCTGCTTCTTTATGAATTAGCTGAGTTACTTTTTCCTGCTGAGCTCCCTTTGCAACACCATCTAAAATAGCCTCGCTATACCCTTTTATATAACTAAGTGGTGTTCTAAGTTCATGCGAAACATTTGCTAAAAATTCCTTACGCTTTACATCTTCTGTTTCTAATGAATTTGCCATTTTATTAAATGCTTTTCCTAATCGTCCAATTTCATCCTCTGAAGAAACTGTAATCCGCTCCGAAAAATCTCCCGTAGCCAAATGATTTGCAACCCGCTCCATTTGCGAAAGTGGCTTCGTAATTGCAATTATAATTTTTCTTCCAACCCATATCGTAATTAAAATCATAGCAATTGCTAGCGGTGCTAAAATAAGACCCATATCATAGATTAAATCTTTTATACTTTTTAAAGGAATATACGAATAGACAATTCCGACTAATTTTTTATTTTCCAATACAGGAATGACAACCCCCATAATATTACGTTCAAAATGTTCTTCATATCCTATTTTTGTCACAGTTTTCCCATCTAATAGCGTTTGCCTATCTCCTTCACTTATAAGAGAATGATGATGCACATCAAAAGGCAAACATGCGCTTAAATCACGCGGATTAGATACGAAAATAACGTCTGAACTAGATATTTGATCAAACGATCTTACTTTCTCTTCAAAAGTTGATATTCCTTCACGCTTATCATATTGAGCAGCAAGACTTTTCCCTTCCATTACTAACGAAGTTTTTAAATTATCAACGTATAACTTTTCATACGAGTATAAAGATACGAAATAAAGAAAGGACACTGTTACACATACTGCACATACTACTGTAAGCCAAAGTTTTTGTACCATCGTAAACATATGTTACACCTCAAATTTATAGCCTACACCCCAAACAGTTTGAATGTAGTTTCCACTTTCTCCAAGCTTCAAGCGCATCGTTTTCACGTGCGTATCTACTGTTCTTGTACTTCCGGCATAATCATATCCCCATACCTTTTCAAGTAATTGCTCCCGGCTAAATACTTGTCCTGTATGCTGACAAAGAAAATATAGTAAATCAAACTCTTTTACAGTAAGAGAAATCGACTCACCATTCGCCTCAATTCGTCTGCTTTTTTCATTGATAAGAATTGGTCCAAATTGAATCTCTTCTTGCTGTTCTTGCTTTGTATATCTTCTTAGTACAGCTTCCATACGGGCAACCAATTCACCAGGACTAAACGGTTTTACAATATAATCATCTGCTCCCATACGTAAGCCATTCACCCTATTCCACTCTTCACCTTTTGCGGTTAAAAATATAATCGGCACATCTGACGTTTTTCTAATTTCTTTACAAACTGAAAGTCCATCCATTTCTGGCATCATTATATCTAATACAACGAAATCATAATGATCCGTTTCTAGTTTTTTAAGAGCCTCTTTTCCGTTTTCAGCTTCTCCCCACTCATATCCAAAGTTATCCAAATACATTCCAACAAGCTGCCTCATATCACTTTCATCATCTACAACTAGCACTCTATATTTATTCATTGTCCTTCCCTTCCCTCTCTATGAGTTGAAACGGTCCTTTTCCGACTTTAATTGTTTGTTTTATTTTCATACTCTTCATATCCATGACGCACACTTCATCACTATCATAACTTGCTACATATCCTTCTGCTCCGCTTTTCAAAAATGCAAATGGATTTGAGCCTATTTCAACGGAAGCTACCTCTTTATACGTACTAATATCAAATTTTCTAAGCATATTCGAACCGTGGCTTAATGCATATACGTACTTATTATCTTTCGTTATGTTCACAGGCATAAATGGAGCGTGTAAAGAACGTACCATTTCACCGCTCTGTAAAGAATACACTAATACTTTCTCATTCACTTGATTTCCATCACCATGCCCGCCAATCCATATTTCTTTCCCATCAGGACTAATCGTCGCTCCTGTTGATGCTGGCGGAATCATAAAGGATTGAACAACTTCTTTTTTCTTCGTATCAATTGTCGTTAGTTTCGTATCATAAAAGTTTAGTACAGATAACCGATTCTGATACTCTACCATCGTTATAGGCCCTTTTCCTGTTGAAACATTTCCTGTCTCTTTCCCATTTATCGTAAAGAACCTTACCTTTTGAACATTTTGATCAGCAGCAAATAATTGTTTTTTATCTGCTGATACGACCACATTTACAATGCCCTTTCCAGTTTTATATTTTTCCACTTGCCTTCCTTCCGCTAGTGAATATACATACATATATTCTAATTGCTTACCGTATACAAGTATTTCATCGCCATTTGGAAGCAGTGTGATTCCAGCCATTGGCTCATTTAGTTCCCATGTCGTAATTAACTTTTTATCTTTTTTATCAATAAAACTAATACTGCCTTCTTTTATATTCGTAGTTATAATAACATTTTTATCTTTAGCAATTGGTGTATATGAACTTCCTTGACACCCTACTAATAGAAATAAAAAACAGAGAAGAAAAACATACTTTCTCAAAAGATTCCCTCCACCTTCAGATGATTTCGTTATAATTGTAAAATAACAAATAAATGTGTGGAAAGTGTGAAATTCCCCTTTCTTACTCAATTTACATATATAATGTACAACAAATAGAATTTGAGGTGTGTCAATTATGCTATTTCCTGATTTAGCGAATAAAATTGTACGAGAAGTACGCAGACTAATTACAGAAAATATAATTATCATTAATATAGAAGGCGTTATTATCGCAAGTACAGATACAGAAAGAATTGGCCAATTTCATGAAGGTGCACTCCGCTGCGCTAAACAAAAGAAAACCGTCATCATTACAAAAGAAGATGAAAGGCGATTGCAAGGTGTAAAGGCTGGGATGAATCTTCCTC
This sequence comes from Bacillus cereus group sp. MG1, assembly GCF_040460035.1. Classification (NCBI taxonomy): domain Bacteria; kingdom Bacillati; phylum Bacillota; class Bacilli; order Caryophanales; family Bacillaceae; genus Bacillus; species Bacillus cereus group sp. MG1. Next base: position 1,172,026 of record NZ_JARVGY010000001.1, read on the forward strand.
TATTATTTCATGATGAAGTAATCGGTGTCATTGGGATTACCGGAGAACCTGAAAACATTTCACGCTACGGAGAAATATTGCGTAAGATGACCGAATTATTAATTCATGAAAACTACTTTTTAGAGCAATTAGAACTTGAGCACCGTTCTTATGAAGCTTTTGTCTTTGATTGGCTTCAAAATACAGAGTGGTCCCCGAGTTTTCTTGATCGTGCCAAAACACTTGGCATTGATTTATATAAGAAAAAACAACTTGTTTTGTTTTCTATTGGCAAAAATGACACAATGCTCCAGCGTAAAATATGGCAACATGTACGAAATATTTTAACAAAAGAGCATCTATTTGTTCGCTGGGGAAATGATCGTTTTATTTTATTTACAGCGATGAGCTCCAAAGAACAAACTTATCAGTTTTTAAAACGGTTAAAACAAGACTGCGAAGCTTTATTTTCTATTCCTTTATATATCGGGATTGGGCAAACAGTTACCCCAAACAATATGAACATATGTTACGAACAAGCATTACGTGCTCTTTCTGTATCATTGGAAACGAAAAAAATTGTATTTAATGAAGATTTACGTTTAGAAATGTGTTTACAAGATATTTCTGCCGAAACGCGTGAACAATTTCTAGAGCGTACCATCGAAAGCTTACTATCATCTCCTGAGCTTATGCACACTTTACGCTTATTTATCGATTATAACCAATCTTATAAACAGACAGCTAAACAATTACATATACACATTAACACCTTACATTATAGGCTAAAAAAGATTGAAGAACATACAGGACTTGATCCAAAACAATTCAAAGACTTAAACGTTTTATACTTCGCACTCCTCCTATTAGATAATCATACAAAAAAGAACGATAAAACAGATTAATCTTTAGATGATTATACATAGAAAGAATCCCTCGACTTTTTTATCATTATAATGAAAGCACTGTTACCACGTTGTTTATTATAACTAAACACGTTAACAGTTTGAGGGGGATTTCCAATGTTAGAAAAACAAATTATTCATTCATTCGTATCTATTGTTGGCGAAGATAATGTAGATACATCCAATATGGGGCGTTTAACTTATAGTTATGATGCCACTCCAAACTTCCAAGCAATGCCTGATGCAGTCATTGCTCCTCGTAATACAAATGAAGTAGCTGAAGTGTTAAAAGTATGTAACACTTACAAAATCCCTGTGTATGTGCGCGGGTCTGGAACAAATCTTTGCGCAGGAACATGTCCACTTGAAGGCGGTATCGTCCTTATTTTCCGCCATATGAACAATATTTTAGAAATTGATGAAGAAAACTTAACAATTACTGTACAAGCTGGTGTCATTACACTTGATATTATTAAAGCGGTAGAAGAAAAAGGTTTATTTTATCCACCAGATCCAAGCTCGATGAAAATTTCTACAATCGGCGGTAATATTAATGAAAACTCAGGTGGATTACGCGGTTTGAAATATGGCGTAACACGTGATTATGTAATGGGGCTTGAACTTGTCTTACCAAATGGTGATATTATTCGCACTGGTGGTAAATTAGCAAAAGATGTAGCTGGTTACGATTTAACTCGTTTATTTATCGGTTCTGAAGGAACACTCGGCGTCGTAACAGAAGCCATATTAAAACTTGTTCCTATGCCTGAAACAAAGAAAACAATGCTTGCATTATATGAAGATATTAATGAAGCTGCACGTGCTGTTTCTTCTATTATTGCAAATAAAATCATTCCAGCAACACTGGAGTTTTTAGACCAACCGACAATTGAAGTAGTAGAAGAGTTTGCACAAATCGGTTTACCTACAGATGTAAAAGCAATTTTATTAATCGAACAAGACGGTCCGCCCGAAGTAGTCAATCGAGATATTGAAAAAATGGCTAACGTTTGTCACTCTATGAATGCGGTTGATGTTCGTGTTGCAAAAGATGAAACAGAAGCAGATGCGCTTCGTACCGCTCGTCGTAGTGCCCTATCAGCGCTTGCAAGATTAAAACCTACTACAATATTAGAAGATGCAACTGTACCACGTTCACAAATAGCTCCAATGGTTGAAGCTATTAATACCATTGCAAAAAAATATAATATTCCTATTTGTACGTTTGGGCACGCTGGTGATGGTAACTTACATCCAACTTGTATGACAGACGTTCGTAATGCAGAAGAAATGCACCGAGCTGAACAAGCTTTTGCTGAAATATTTGCGAAAGCAATTGAACTTGGTGGCACAATTACTGGTGAACATGGTGTTGGTGCGATGAAAGCTCCATATTTAGAAATGAAATTAGGTAAGGAAGGTATTGCAGCTATGCAAGGAATAAAGCAAGCTTTCGATCCAAATAACATTATGAATCCTGGAAAAATGTTCGCGAAAGACACTCGAAAAAGAGTGGTGGTTGAGCGATGACGACATTGAATAAAGAAAATATTCAAAAAGAATTTAAAGAACGATTAAGTGAAGATGAATTACTAAACTGTATGCGATGCGGTTTTTGTTTACCTACTTGTCCTACCTACATTCAATCCGGATATAAAGAGTCACATTCACCGCGCGGACGTATCGCATTAATGAAAGCTGTCGTTGATGGTTTAATCGAACCAGATGAAGATGTTGAAGATACATTAAACGTTTGTCTTGGTTGCCGTGCTTGTGAACCTGTTTGTCCATCTGGTGTAAATTATGGCCATTTATTAGAAGAAGCTCGTGATATTATTAATCAAAATAAAAAATTCTCGGTGCCAGTGAAAGCTGTTCGAAAAGTCGTTTTTGAAGGATTATTCCCCCATCAAAATCGAATGAGAACATTAACTGGACTAATCGGATTTTATCAACGTTCTGGTTTACAAACGCTAACACATAAAACAGGGATTATGAAGTTATTCCCTGAAACACTTGCAACGATGGATCTCGTTTTACCAAAAGTCCCTAAAATGAAAGCGATGAAAGATCGTCCTTCATTTTTACCTGCAGAAAGTACAAAGAAAAAACAAGTTGCATTCTTCACAGGCTGCTTAATGGATACGATGTTTTTAGAAACAAATAACGCAACGATGAAACTTCTTCAACTAGCTGGTTGTGATATCGTTATTCCAAAAACACAAAGTTGCTGCGGTGCATTACATGGACATGCTGGTGAAAAGAGTGGAGCAAAAGAATTAGCAAAGCGAAATATAAAAGCATTCGAAGATTTAAACATCGACTATATTATTACCAATGCAGGTGGTTGCGGGGCTTATCTTGTAGACTATGATTATCTTTTAAAGGATGATCCGGATTGGGCTGAACGTGCTAAGCAGTTTGTTTCTAAGATTAAAGATATTACTGCTATACTAGTAGAACTAGACTTCCATAAGCGAACTGACTTACGACTCACGCCGCAAGTTATTACGTATCAAGACTCTTGTCATTTACGCAATGTTATGCGCACATCTTCTGAACCTCGTATGTTACTAGAGGCTATCCAAGGTGCAACATATCGAGAAATGAAAGATGCCGATCGTTGCTGTGGCTCTGCTGGTATTTACAATATTGTTCATTCAGAGTTATCAATGGAATTTCTAGATTACAAAATGGACCGTGTGCATGAAACAGAAGCAGCAACCATTGTTACTGCAAATCCAGGTTGTTTATTACAAATGAAATTGGGCATTGAGCGAGAAGGGCTTTCTCATAAAATGAGAGGAATTCACATTGTGGATTTATTATTAGAAGCAATTGAAACTAACTCGTAATAACTCGTAACATACGTAATAATAGGAAAACGGCTATCTCCTTCGTCTATGTAAAGAGATAGCCGCTTTTTTGTCTGCTACAACATTAAAAATATGTTACTTTATTATAAAAAAGAACAACAGAAACATTACAGTTTCGTAAAAATCAATCCATTATATTCCTCAAAAAATCGTTCAAACCATTGATACAATAGGATTCTTCATTTTCTATTTAGGTAACTTTATCCAAAAACCCCCTCTTAAAACCAAGTATAAAAACACTATAAATTCCTTTTATACTCTATATTTCTCTTATTTTTGCTCCCTTCTTCTCTTAGGATAAATTAGGTAATTTTAAAGTCTATGAATTTTTTTCCATCTTTTTTCTCGCAAATTGTATGCTACGATGAATTTGTCAGTCAGACAGGCTGTCAAAAACAAATCGTGTGAAAACAAATTAAAACTTTATATAGGGGGACACACATCATGAAAAAGCGTGTTTTATTATCTGTAGCTGCTGCAACAGCTCTTACTTTAGGAGTATCTTCTCTAGATGCACAAGCTGCAACAGTACAACCATCTAACGTAAAGGTTCAAAATATTCAGCATTCAAAAGTGATGATGAAACAAATGAACCAACAAGAATTACAAGCATTCTTACAATCTATGGGAGTTGAATCATTAGCACAATGGCAACAAGGAAACTTCCAACCAAACTGCTTCATTCCTGGTCAACAACCTACTGAAAATGTTGTAACTGAGCAACCAACAGCTAAGCCAGAAACTCAAAAGCCAGTTGAACAAAAACCAGCCGAGCAAAAGCCTGCTGAAGAAGTTCAAAAACCAGAAGCTCAAAAACCTGCTGAAAACAACAATACTCAAAAACCTGCTGAACAAAAACCAGCTGAGCAAAAGCCTGCTGAAGAAGCAAAATCTTTAAGTGAGTTCGAACAACGTGTTGTTGAATTAACAAACGCTGAGCGTGCAAAACAAGGCTTACCAGCACTAAAAATCGATACTGAATTAAGCAAAGTAGCACGTATTAAGTCTGAAGATATGCAAAAAAACAACTACTTTGATCATAACAGCCCTACATACGGATCTCCGTTTGATATGATGAAGAAATTTGGTATTTCTTATACATCTGCAGGTGAAAACATCGCTCAAGGCCAACGTACACCTGAAGAAGTAGTACAAGCTTGGATGAACAGCGCTGGACACCGTGCAAACATTTTAAATAACGGCTTCACTCACATCGGTGTTGGTTATGTAGAAAGCGGCAACTACTGGACACAACAATTTATTACGAAGTAAATAGATTAAAAGAGTCTTCTCATAATGAGAAGACTCTTTTTTAAGTTTCATAGCTTTCTATTATGTATGAATAGAAAATATATAACATAAACAACATAGATCCACAGCTTATTATACTAAGCAATACATAAAATCCCCACTCTAAGTTCAAAAACAATGAAAACAATATGCCCCATGCCATCACTTGAAAAATTCGTCTACTCACTAAACGAATTTTTTGTAATTTAATTGGGTCTTTTTCTTTTTCTTTTTCTTTTTCTTTGCCTTTTATGTTCTTAAATTCTTTACTCAGCATAAAAAGAAACATACTAATCCCAATCGTTAATCCTGTTTGAAAGGATATCACCTTCCTAAAATTAATAAAGAGGATAAGCATATGAATAAACAACATAAATAACGTAATTTTCTTTATAAAGCCGCCTATAATACCATGCCCTCTTTCATTAAACTTAAATATATTATGTGAAATAATATACAAAAATCCATATGAAAAAATAATAAAACAGGGAATAAATGCTACAACAACTTGTTTACTCATAAACTCGTTTGGCTCACCATTTACATTCCAATGTACTGCCATACGATTTGGTAAATAGGGATAGAGAAATAGAGTAAGTAAAAGACAAGCGAAAAATATTCCAAGTACATACTTATATTTGATCAAGTGATTCTCACCTCTCTTTTCTCTTAACGGCTTCGCTTCTTTTAGAGAAATCCCTGCAAAAATCTACTTTTTTCAAGTTAAAACTTATACTTTACGCATTTTCTTTTTGAAATTCTTTTATTTTTTTATTTAACTTTGTAGGAAACGGCACATCAACTTCAATTGCTTCTTTCGTAATTGGATGCAAGAAATTTATCTTCATCGCATGCAATGCTTGACTGGACATATATTTTGTTTGTCCACCATATAATACATCCCCAACTAGTGGATTACCATTATGACTCATATGAACACGAATTTGATGTGTTCTACCCGTTTCTAATTGTAACGTTACGAAAGTCGTGTTTTGCTTCTTAAAATACTTTTCTACTTTATAATATGTGATAGCTTGGTCACCTTTTGGAGAAATACGACGCCTTGTAGCATGATGGCGATCCCTTCCGATAGCAGCATCAATCTTTCCTTGTTTCTTCTTTACTTTCCCTTCAACGAGCGCTGCGTACGTTCTTTTAATTTTTCTTTCCATTAATAGACGATCCATAATTGCACCAGCAATTCTATGCTTAGCAAACACGACACCACCTGTCGTATCTTTATCTAAACGATGAATATGACGCACCTTCGTCTCTAAACCTTGCATTTGAAAATGAAAAGCAACAAGATTTGCAAGCGTCCCGGTTCCACCTCTTTCAGCAGGGTGTGTGTCCATTTGCTCTGGTTTATTTACGATAAGTACGTGATCATCTTCGTATACTACATGTAATTCACCATATTCTGGATCTACACCGTACTCTTCCTCCGCAAACATATGGACTTGTAACTTATCGTTCTCTTTTAAAAGCTCATTCCATCTTCTTTGTTCCCCGTTAACCGTAACACCTTTTTCCATACGAAGCTGATGTAATAGCTTTTTCGGTATTTCCCATTCTACTTTTAATACCGATTCAATACTTATACCATTCCATTTAGCTGGAACGATAATTTCACACCATTCGCCCTTTTTCTTTGTTTCCATACTGTTTATCACCTTATTTCTATTGATTCTCTCATTGTAACGGAAAACACACTTTGATGCACTGTCAAAAATAGAGGACAGTCTTATAATAGACTGCCCCTCAAGCTCTAAGTCTTTTCATTTCTAATAATACTTCTTCAGCTTTTTGTTCATACGATAAATCTTTAAAGAAATCCGCCAACCTTTTATAATCATTGTAAGCATCTAATAAATCGTCCATCTTTTCTATTTTCATCACTTGTTGTTTTTGTTTCATTTTTACTGGATAGCGATAACCTGATACTTCTTGTATTTTGTAATACTCATCCTCTACTTGAACGACCTTTACAAGTTCTTCCTCTTCTGCATCCATCGTATACCCGTCAAATTCTCTAAGTAGTTCATAAATGATATGAGTCCATTCATCTTTTGGATAAAATCCTTTTTCTAACCGATAACCGACAATGCGATACATATGCCCATCGTTCTCGGCAAACTGTACTGTATCATTTAACTTAAACTTAAAATAACGAAACATTGCCTTCACCTACTTATTATGTAATGTTCTTATCACATACTATTTGCAAAATGTAGGCTTTGCTATTCATAAAAAATGTTCATCATATTGATGAGCATTTTTTACGATGCTTTTTCTCGTTTTTTTCGAAATGGTAACCACCAGTTCCAGTCTCCAAATAACTTCATTAAGCTTGGTACGAGCATAAGACGAATAATTGTTGCATCAAGAAATATTGCTAATGCAACGCCAAGACCCATCTGCTTTACTGGTAAAATATCAGTAAATGCGAATGCACCAGTTACAACAATCATTATTAAAGCAGCTGATGTAATAATTCTGCTTGTTGAAACGAGCCCTTCTAACGTTGCTTGATCGTTATCTCCTGTTTCTTCATAGAGCTCATGAATACGTGAAATAAGAAATACTTCATAATCCATACTAAGCCCAAATACGAGGCCAAAAATGAAGATTGGTAAGACAAACAGAACCGGACTCGCTTCTAAACCGAAATGACCACCTTCAAATAACCAAACAACAATTCCAATGGTTGCACTTAAACTAAGTATATTCATAACAATTGCCTTAATTGGAATGAGCATAGATCGGAATGCAAATAATAATATAACAAAGGTCGATCCAAATATAACAGACATACCAATTACAACTTTATCTTTAATTTCATCTTCTAATTCTTGTTGAAACGTCGTCATTCCGCCTAGATAATACGTAACATCCGTTTCTTTATAGTTCTTTTTAAAGTCACGTACCCACTGTTTTGCAGTCTCTGTACGTGGTTTTGTTTTCAAAAAGATTTCTATCGTCGTCTTATTCCCTTGCGTGTATGCTTCAAATACAGGAGTTAGTTTCGCTGATTCTGGCGACTGCAATATTCCAACAACTTGATCTGCTTTCATTCCAGTTAACCCGTCGTATAAACTTCTTACTTCATGTACTTTCTTATCATCTTTTAACTTTTGAACGACTTCTTCTATCTTTTGTAGACTTTCTTTTTCTTTCATATCTTTTTTCGTCTCTACAACTAACGTAACATCAGCGTGTGTTTTGACAGTTTCATTAAATGCTTCTTCATACTTTTCATATGCAATCCTTGTATCACTCTTTTCAGGTAAAGCTTCAATACCAGGGAACTGCAAATTAGCTGTACGTAACGGTAATAAGCAAATAACAATAAATGTTGTAACAACAATAATCATTGCAATTGGATGTTTCATCACAAATTGTGCAAATTTACGCCATGCTTTTGCCGGCGTATGTGCTACTTGATTCTTTTTTAATATTCTTTTACCGATTAACGATAATAGTGCTGGAAGAAGTGTGAGTGAGAATAAAATGCTCATAATGACAACAATCATTCCGCTAATCGCGACAGATTGAATATAATCTATCTTAAAGAAAAACAAACCAGATAATCCAACAAATACGCATAATCCTGAAAATACAATCGCACGTCCTGCCGTTTGATATGTAATTGTTATCGCTTCTTTTACCGTTCGTTTAGCAACTTCCTCTCGAAAACGGTTCACAAATAATAGCGCAAAATCAATAGATAATGCAAGTCCAATCATCGGTGCAACATTTAACACGAAAATAGATAGTTCTTTATCAACACCGATGAAATACAATATCCCCATCGTACTAATAACACTAAGCGCCCCATTCAAAATCGGTAAAATTGATGCCAAAAGACTACCAAACGAAAATAGTAATACAAGAAACGCAATTGGTAATCCAATCATTTCTGCTACTTTTAAATCATTTTGCGTTCTTTCATTAATCTCTTTATTAATTTTCGGAAATCCTGTAGGTGTTACTTTTAATGCTACATTACTTTCTTTCTCAATCTCATCAGCAAATTGTAATGTCTTTTCCATTCTTTCTTTATTTGTTTTCCCGGAAAATAAAATTGTCGCATAACCGATGTCATCTTGTAGCATTTCTTTATTTTGGATTGGGTGATGGAAAGATTCATAGTTCTCTTTCTCTTGAACATTCTTTACAATTTCATTTATTCGCTTTTTAAATTCCTCATGCGAAGCATCTTTATTTTTCTCAAAAATGAGCAGCAGCGTATCTTGAGACTTCTTAAAATCTTTATCTAAAATTTCTTTCGTTTTTTGATAGTCGCCTTCCGTTTGGAAACCGTCACCACCTAATACTCCCGGTAGCTTTGGAGCAAAAATCCCAAGTGCGATTGCGAGCAACAGTAACGTTACAATTACGGTATAACGAAACTGATACAAAAAGGCTCCTAACTTCCCCCACTTATCAACTTTATGTACATTTGTCTTCACACATTTTCACCTACTTTAAATAATTCAATTGTCACTTATACTGTATCACATCTTGATATAAACAAAAAACGTCTGGAAAAACTATAATAATAGTTTTTCCAGACGTTTTTCTATCTCTCTTTATTAAGCCCTAATCTCTCAGTAAGTAAACGATGGTAGTAAATCGCGATAATTAACAAAATACCACCTACGCAGTAACCAGCTAAAATATCAGTTGGATAATGTACATTTAAAATGACTCTACTTAATCCAATCGATAAAATTACTATACCCATCAAAATTGTTGTGACACATTTCCCAGCTACACTTTTCAAATTAGCAGCAATGATATAAGTAAGAAATCCAAATGTCATAATCGATAGCATTGCATGTCCACTAGGAAAACTATATCCAAGTGCATCTAGCGCTTCATTTAATGACGGACGTTCTCTCTTTACACTCTCTTTTATCCCTTTATTCACAAGATGTGTTATTAAAATTCCCATTGGATATACAATCATCGCAGCATAATAACGCTTCTTCCAAAAAACAAGCAAACTTATAACGAGCGTAGCGACTATCCCAATTGCTGATCCCAATTTTGTAAAGTACGAGAAAAATGTAAGAGAACTTTCCGTTTGTAGCCCTCTTACTAATCCACGGACATATGTATCCATCACTGTAACGCCACCTGCATGTACGCGCCAAGCAACAATACCAAATACAGCAAATAACAAACCGATACACATTACCTCATACTGATGTAACTTCTTCTTCAAACGATTTCCTCCTACTATGAAAAAATGCGATTTCTACTTTAGAAACCGCATTTCCTTACTTATTTACCTTTTGTTTTTAGCTCTGTCCAGTAACGATCATAGTCTTTTAACTTATCGTCTACATCAACAAGCCATTCTGTACGATCTAACTCTTCTTTCGTTAAGAAAATCATGTGATTATCACGGTATTCTTTACTATGAAGAGGATGAGCTTTTTCATTTGGATTACTGTAACCAATTGACTCGTAGTTTTTCACACTTACTTTTTCATCTAGTAAGTAGTTCATAAATTTCTCAGCAAGCTCTTTATGTTTTGCACCTTTTGGAATTGCTAACGTATCAGCCCAAATTGTGCCGCCTTCTTTCGGTACAACATATTCTACATCTTTATTATCTTTTGCGATAAATGCTGCATCTCCAGACCAAACTGTTCCGATCCAAGCATCTTCTGTAATGAATTTTTGTTTAATGTTATCTGTATCAAATGCTAATAAGTTTGGAAGCAGCTTCTTTAAATCATCTGCTGCTGTCTTTAATTGTGCATCGTCTTTCGTACTGTTTGAGAACCCGTGCTTCTTAAGACCCACTCCTAATACTTCACGAGAATCGTTCAATAACGTTACATGTCCTTTATATTTCTCATTCCATAAGTCCGCCCAGCTTGTAGGTGCTTCTTTCACATACTTTTTATTGTATGCAATCCCTGTTACACCCCAAGTGTACACTAAAGAATATTTATTCTCTGGATCAAACGCAGGTGTTTTGAAATTAGAAACCATATTTTCGATATTCGGGATATTCTTTTTATCTAACGGCGCTAATAAGTCCATTTTCGCCATTGTTTTAACCATGTAATCCGACGGCTGGATTAAGTCATACTTTGCGCCACCAGCTTGTAATTTCGCAAGCATTTCTTCATTACTTGCGTACTTGTCATAGTTAATTTTCACATTATATTTCTTTTCAAAATCTTTTAGCACTTGCTCATCAAAATTGTCAGCCCAGCTATAAATATTTAATTCTTCTTTCTTTTCACCACAACCAGCAAGCACACCAGCAACAAGGCTAAAACTAATTGCTGCGCCAGCTATTCTTTTCATTAATTTCATCGGTTTATTACCCCCTTGTACTTTCTATATCGTTCGTATTATAAAGGAAGGTGTCCTCCAGAGTTTTCTTCACCATCTGCACCTTTATTCCGGAAGATTTCAGATAGAACCATTAATCCTACGATAGCAACAATTAAAATTGTAGAAAGAGCATTGATTTCTGGTGATACTCCGCGCTTAACCATACTGTAAATGTATAGTGGCAATGTTGTTGATCCTGGTCCTGATACGAAGAAACTAATTACAAAATCATCAATTGATAATGTGAATGTTAATAATGCTGCCGAAATAACTCCCGGTGCAATTGCTGGGAACGTTACATAACGAAACGTTTGCCAAGGCGTTGCTCCTAAATCATTTGCAGCTTCTTCTAAGTCACGTCCCATACTTGAAAGACGCGCAGCTAAAATAACAACAACAAACGAAATACTAAATGTAATATGTGCAATAATAATCGTTGTTTGTCCAAGTTCCATTCCTAACTGGCTGAAAAGAATTAGTAAAGATAATCCCATTAAAATATCAGGAATTAAAATTGGTAAATATACAAGGCCATTAATAGCCCCTTCAAAACGATATTTATAACGATGTAAAGCGATTGCAAAGAATACACCAAGTACCGTTGTCACAATCGTTGTTATAACTGCAATCGTAATACTATTTACAAATGCATCAATAACATCTTGTTTTTGAAATAAATCTGTATACCAATGGAATGTAAAACCTTCCCACTCCGCATTAATGCGAGAGTCGTTGAAAGAATAGACCATTAAAACCATCATTGGAAAATACAAGAATAACAAAATTAACCAAGAATAAGAAACTAAAAACTTCTTCATCTTTGCCTATTCCCCTCCGTTCTCATTATATTTATATACTTTCGTTGCACGATAATATAAGTAAATTAACAGAACAGAGAATAGAACAACGATAATCGATAACGCAGATCCAAACGGCCAGTCACGTGCACCTAAGAATTGATTTTGAATAACGTTTCCGATTAATGCTACTTTCGATCCGCCCATCACGTCTGATACAACAAACATTCCGATAGAAGAAACGAATACTAAAATAGAACCAGTCGCAATTCCTGACATCGTCATCGGCACTGTTATATTCCAAAATGCCTTTATTGGTGTTGCTCCTAAATCATAAGCAGCTTCTAGCTTACGCTTATCCAGCTGCTCAATTGCTGCATACACTGGTAAAATCATAAATGGTAATAAAGAATAGACCATTCCGAGTATTACAGAAGGAGTATTATATAATAAATTTAACGGTTCACTAATAATGCCAAGCTTTAATAACAACGTATTCACAAGACCTTGTGAACGTAAAATAACAATCCATGCGTATGAACGAACAAGAAAGTTAATCCAAAACGGGATCGTTGCCAATAATAAAAGAATAGAGCGGTATTTGCGGTCAACAATTGTAATTGTATACGCAAACGGATAACCAATTAATAAACATATTACTGTTGTAATAACTGCAATTTTAACAGTTTCCCATAACGTTCCTAAGTATAATGGATCAAACACACGGGATATATTCTCCAGCGTAAATTGCATTTCTACTGTCCCGTAAGCTCCGCGCTGCATGAAGGCGAATCCTAATACGAATACGAGCGGGATTAGGAAGAAAATTAACAGCCACGCGACTGTAGGTAGTGCGAGTAATTTCCCTTTTTTCAATTTAAGGTCACCTCGTCCTCTTGCTCCCAGCCTACATATACATTATCTCCAATGCTCCACTGTGCTGCCTCTTCAGCAGTTTGATATGCCATTAGTAATTCTGATGTTTTCTCATCACGTACATAAAGCTTCTCCATATTTCCGACAAACTCGATATCTTCAATATGTCCAAGATGGTATTCTTTTAAAATTGACTCTTCAACCGAACGTACTTTTACATTTTCAGGGCGAATTGCTACATAGCCTTCCCCGTTTTTCACAATATTATTTTCACCGATGAATGTCGCAACGAACAATGTTTTCGGCTTATTGTAAATTTCTTTCGGTGTTCCGATTTGTTCGATATGTCCTTTATTCATAACTACAATACGATCGCTCATGCTCATTGCTTCTTCTTGATCGTGCGTTACGTATATGAACGTAATTCCTAAATTACGTTGTAAGTTTTTCAATTCACGTTGCAAGTCTTTTCGTAACTTAAAGTCAAGCGCTCCAAGTGGCTCATCTAATAGTAATACACGCGGATTATTTACAATCGCTCTTGCAATTGCAACACGCTGCTGTTGTCCACCAGAAAGCTTCGCAGGTTTACGATTACGGAACTCAAGTAACTGCGTTAAACGCATTGCCTCTTCAGCACGCTCTTTCTGCTCTGCTGCTGATACTTTCTGCATTTTCATACCAAAACAAATATTCTTCTCTACTGTCATATGTGGGAATAGTGCGTAATGTTGGAACACTAGGTTCATATGACGCTTATATGGCGGCAAATCGTTAATTCTTTCATCATCTAATAAAAGATTCCCTTTAGTTGGAGTTTCAAATCCTGCGATCATACGAAGTAACGTCGTTTTCCCGCAGCCACTCGGCCCTAAAATTGTTAAAAACTCTCCCTCTTTAATATCTAAAGAAAGAGGTGGGATAATCACTTGATTTCCAAAATGTTTTTCAACTGCTTCAACTTTAATAATCTTTTTCATTTTCCCGTCCTATCTACCTTAAATTTTAAATTTTTATATTCATGAATAAATATTTATGTTCTATAGACTATTTTTTGTTTCGATCCAAACAAAAATGGTTATTTAGCAAGCGTTCGTTTCTATTCTTTATGTAGTATGTTTGATTCATTTTCGCCTGATACATAACGTCGAACAGAAAAACCCCTTCCATTGCGAAGGGGCTATTATCATACGGCTACGCCTACTGATAAACACCATCATCATTTTAACAACTTTCGTATGAATTTTAAAGCACTTTTTGTAGAAGAGTAACGAATTTTCATGTCGAATGCTGTAGATTGGGCTAAAATGCTTTTATAATGTGAAAAAGTCCGAAAACTTTCTTTCCCATGATAACCCCCTAATCCACTACTTCCAACACCCCCAAAAGGTAAATATGGCGTAGCAAGGTGATAGACAACATCATTAATACAGCCTCCACCATATGAAATATTACTCGTCACTTTCTTTTGTACTTCTTTATCTTCAGAAAATACATATAACGCTAACGGCTTCGGATGTTGCTGGATTGTGCCAATTACATTTTCTATATTGTCGTACTCTATGATTGGTAAAATCGGACCAAAAATTTCATCTTCCATAACAGCATCTTGCCATGTAATATCCGCTAGTACTGTCGGTTCAATATGTAAAGTATCTTTCTCATAGTTTCCACCAATTACGACTTGACCATCTTGTAAGAATCCACATAATCGTTCAAAATGACGCTCACTTACAATACGCACGTAATTTTCATTTTGTAAAGGTTCTTTACTATACTGCTCTGTAATTTCATGTCGCAGTGCCTCAATTAGCTTTTCTTTCACGGAAGAATGCACGTACATATAATCAGGCGCTACACACGTCTGCCCTGCATTTAAAAACTTTCCCCAAACAATTCTTCTTGCTGTCATCTCTATCTTTGCATCTTTATGTACAATACAAGGACTTTTCCCGCCAAGTTCTAAAGTGAGCGGCGTCAACTGTTTCGCTGCTGCTTCCATTACAACTTTTCCAACGCCAACACTACCAGTAAAGAAAATATAATCAAACGGTTCCTTCAGCAAAGATGTACTCTCTTCAACGCCACCTTCTACTACCGCTACAAGCTCTTCCGGGAATAATTCATCTAACATTCTCTTAAGCACTTTTGAAACGCTTGGCGTTAACTCTGACGGCTTTAAAACGATTGTATTTCCAGCTGCCAGTGCTCCTACAAGTGGTGCAATTGCTAATTGAAAAGGATAGTTCCACGGTGCAATAATAAGCGTCACACCATACGGTTCTGGCACTACTTTTCCTTTTGATCCAAAATGAGTAAGTGCTGTTCGAACTCGTTTCGGTTTACTCCACGATGACATATGTTTCAATTGAAAGGAAATCTCTTTTAATACATATCCAACTTCCGTTGTAAACGACTCGTGAACTGACTTATTTAAATCTAATTTCAATGCCTGAAATATTTCTTCTTCAAAACGCTGAATGCCTTCATAAAGCTTCTTCAAATTATTCTTTCTCATTTCGATGCTTCTCGTATGCCCTTTTAAAAAATATTCCTTTTGCCTACTTACAATAGAGGAAATACTCATTCACTCACCTTCTCCCACTATTTTTATCCAATTCTTTCATTATTTATATAAACTTCATATATAACAAATTTCTATTCTTAAGGTTACATTATATATGACTTTTTCAGCTATATAAAATTCATTGCTCACAAAAAAACTACCGAAAGAAAATCTCTCGGTAGTTTTACAGTATTAACGATATAAACGAACAGCACCTGCAGAATTATCATCAGCTTGTCCTACTACTTCAAATTTCAAACCAAGCTTCGGTAAAATACGTCCTGCATCTGGAATCTGTTGATTAATATACGTTTTAGAATCATCAAACTTCGGTACGCCTGCTAAGCCATCATACGTAAATGTTCCACGCGTTGGAGATACGACTTTCCAAGCTGGCGTTTTGTCAAATGAAAACGCTGCATCAGCGATTTGGAATCGTGTACTACTCTTAACTGTTGGTTTACCATTTAAAGTACCAACAATTGCTTCTGGATGAGAATCAACTACACCAAGGAAACCGTGTCCTGGATGTACACCAACCCAGTTATCTGTATAAGCTGAATCTGCATACCATACAACCATACCAGTGTTAAATACTGGACCGCGAGCAAATTTCAACGCGTTATCTGCCCCAGCATAGTTTCTCCACTCAACATAGTAGTTATGTTTTTTCTTCTCTGTTCCGTTAGATACAACGAAACCATCTAATTTTAATTGTGGTGTACCTTCTGCGTCATCAGAGAATACTACTTTACCATCTACTGTTAATGAAGCATTATCAAGAGCGAATCCATTTAATGCTAAACCACCATCAGTAATGTAATCAAATGTTAATTTTACTTTCTTGCCTTTGAATTGACTTAAATCATATGATTTGTCAATCCATTTTCCATTTATCGAATCTGCATTTCCACTATTTGCTTTCTCACCAAGTCTTTCAATTAACGTTTGTTTACCATCTTCTGTTACAGCGTGTACTTCAAGGAAATCATAACCTGCTTCAATCTCATATAATGACTTGAAATCAAATTTTGCACTCGTTGCATTCGTTAAATCGAACAACGGTGTTTCCATCTTCGTATGAAGATCGTCACCTTTTGTGCTGTAATAATATTGTTTACCAAATGCTGGCTCAATTGTTTTAACATCTTTATCCGGTAAGTTAACACGGATCATGCCTGGTCTTGCTGATTTCGTAACACTTTGATCCAAATATGTCGCTAGACCGATACCTTTATTTAATTTCTCGTAATCTACTTCTACGATATTTGCCCAGTTACCACCGATTGTTTTTTGGAAAAACTCTTTATTTTGTGGTGAGAAACTCGTTGGCGTCGTTCCAGCGATTTTACCAGCCCAGCTTCCGCCACTCATAATAGACCAAGCTTCAATCGGCTCACCTTGACCACTATATTGTGTATCGTACTCATCTGGAAGACCTAAATCGTGACCATATTCATGTGCGAATACACCAACTGCTCCATCTTCTGGTTCAATTGTGTAGTCGAATGCTGCCATCTTTCCACCCCAATATGGTACTTTCGCTTGTGTACCTTCAATTGGGAATGGCTTTGGTCCAACTGTCCAACGGTGCGACCAAATTGCATCATCGCCTAATTTACCACCGCCTGCTTCTTGTCCAACACCCGCATGAATAATCATTAAGTGATCGATTAAACCGTCTGGTTGATTTTTATTCCCATCACCATTTACATCGTATTGATCAAATTGGTCGAACTCTGATAAATCAATACCACTATCTACAGCTGCTTTTAATGCATCTTTTACTAAATCACGTGGCCCTTTTGGTCCTTTATTATCATGGCCTCCGCCCGGAGCATCTGCACCGTAATCAGCAGCTTTACCAGGAACTGTTAACCATTTTGTAACTGTTCCGTCTACAGTATAACTACCACCAGATTGCTCTTCGTAATATTGTTTAAACGTTTCAATTTTACTTCCATCATCTAATGTGAATGGCTCGTTGCCGAATAACATTTTTTCATAATGTTCTTTATTAAAATCGTTAGAATACATATATCCAGGCTCTTTGTCGATATTATTATGTTTAAAGTCAGCGTACTCTACAAGTAAAACGAGTACTTTGTCTTTACGAACTTCACCGTTATAGTCTTTTTGTTTCGCTGGAGAAGTTGGTACTTTACCATTTAGACCGCCTTTAACTGGGCCTGTCGCTGCAGGTGTGCCTGTTGCTGGTTGATTTAATTTTTCTTTCGTGTCTGCTTTCGCATCTTTCACTTTCTTTAAAAAGTCGGATGCATCTTTCGTAAGTTGGTCCCCATTCGCTGCTTCTTTCCCAGGATTTTCACCCTTTTTGTTCTCTACATACTTTTCGACTGCTTTCTTTGTTTCTGTCTCTGAAGCCTTCGAATCAATTACCCCACGTTTTTTTAATGCATCTGCTAAACGTTCTTCCGGAATTAAATGATCATCCACTGGGCTCGTAGCTGTTTTATTCACAGGCGTTTCAGCATATGCAGATTGAGTGCCAGCTCCGAATGAAAGGCCTAATACAGCTGTCAATGCGATTGATGACAAAACTTTGAACGGTTTCTTGTTCATCCCTTATTTCCTCCCCTAATAAATAATATGTATTACAAATTAAATTTTATTAAAAATTCAATATTTTTTCAATATTTAGTCATATTATGTAATGTTTTTAATATATTTGTAAAAATTTCATAGTTAGCATACGAATATATCACAATTCAACAATGTTTTCTGAAAATATTGAAAGTTTTTATCGAACAATTTATAATTTCCATAGAGGGAGTTTAATGGGGATTTTATCTTTGTTTCATCTACACAATATTTGATAATTCACTATATAAAACACAAAATCGGATTTCATTATCATGTATTCTGTAGCAGCAATTATGACCGATAATTAGGGAGGAATTACATTTGTACAAAGATAAGACAGACGCACTGGATCAAGAATGGATTGATTTAATACTTGAAGCTCTAGATGCCGGTATCGCCATGCAAGACATCGAGCAATTTTTCCAACGTATGAAGCCATCCAGTCAGGCTCAATAGGTTTGTTCTTTTTAACGAAGTTTATGTTATAATAATGACATCATAAGACAACTACATATTGATAGAAAGGTGCGCAAATATGATTGGAGAACGTATAAAACGCCTTCGTTTACAAAAAGGGATTTCATTAACTGAACTTGCCGAAAAAGCTGGCGTTGCTAAATCTTACATTAGTTCTATAGAACGAAATTTACAAAAAAACCCTTCCATTCAGTTTCTTGAAAAGATCGCAGCAGTTCTACAAATTCCAGTTGATACTTTACTTCATGATGAAACAACAAAGGAAACTAACCTAGACTCCGAATGGACACAACTCGTTAAAGATGCAATGAACTCTGGTGTCTCCAAAGAACAATTTCGTGAATTTCTTGAATTTACAAAGTGGAAGCAAAATCAAAAATAATAATAGAAAGAAGTGCTTACAACCAGCACTTCTTTTTCTTTATAAAAAAAAGCGGGAATACCCGCTTTTTTTATTATTTTTCTTCCCCAGCTTCTTGGTTAGCATTGAATGTCCATTCTAAATTCAATGTATCACCTTGGAAGATATTTTGGTCTTTTCCATCATCTACAAATTCAAATTGTACCCATAGATAATCCTCTGTACCAGCTGCTAATCCACCCTTTTCTCCCCACTCAGGAGCAAAGATATCTTTAGCTAAAAGATCTGGATCAACTTTTTGTAAGTCTGCTAAAGTTGTTTCGTATACAGGCTCACTTTGTTTATCCCAGTTCCAAAGGAATTTTACTTTAACGTGCTTACCAAAGTCTTCACCAGCATTATCACCTTTTGCATCTTTAACAGTATACTTTGTTGCTAATTTAACGTCTTTAATAGTTAACGAACCGCTGTTTTGTAATAAGAACTCTTTCTTAACAGAATCCCCTGGTTTTAAATCTTTAATATCTACAAGCGTCTTAGGGTTTAATGTAAGGTCTAACGTCCCAGCTGCAAATGTATTGTTTGATACTTCTTTATCGCTAAAGAATGCAAATGTTCCTCCACCAATTAAAGCTAACCCCAATGCTGCTGATGCAACTCCCATACCTAATTTCTTTTTCAGACTCACAATCAATTCCCCCTAGCTTTTTTTTATATTTTTATCACTTATTTTTCAATAAGAGATGTAAAGAAAACTATATTAGCTTAGCTAATATGTGTTCTTTTTTAAAAACCTTATGTTCATTATAACGAACAACCCTATATAAACACAACACATATTTATTAATATTTTCAGTTATTTTTATTTCTCAATATCATTTAGACTTTTCAGAAAAAAACAATGATAATTTATAACTTTTTTCACACTCAAATCATTTAATACTATAAGAAAAAAGAAAAACAAAGAGGTGAGGGCTAACGTTCCCTCACACTCGTATAAATATTACTAGTCTTGCTTATTCGTTCACTCTCTCTTACACCACATTCTTGTTTTCCGGCTGTTTCACTAAAGCAGTTACTCCGCTTTCTTTTGCTCTTCTAGCTTTTTCTGTTCTTCTGCTTTCTTCTGTTCTTCTACTTTCTTCTGTTCTTCTGCTTTCTTCTGTTCTTCTACTTTCTTCTGTTCCTCTGCTTTCTTCTGTTCTTCTACTTTCTTCTGTTCTTCGGCTTTCTTCTGTTCTTCGGCTTTCTTCTGTTCTTCTACTTTCTTCTGTTCTTCTGCTTTCTTCTGTTCTTCTACTTTCTTCTGTTCTTCTGCTTTCTTCTGTTCTTCTACTTTCTTCTGTTCTTCGGCTTTCTTTTGTCCTTCCGCTTCAATTGCAACGTTTAATTGTTGCTGAAGAGCCTGAATTTGCTCATCAATAGCTTTCAAGCTAATTTCTTTCTCAATATAGTCACGCTTCTCTTTGATACTGCGGAAGCCTTCATTTACATATATGGACACTTGCTGCATCGACTCATCTTTATTTACCTTTAATTCTTCTTGTATTTGATTGTAAGGAGCTTCTATTTCAGTATATACATTTTGCAGGGCTTCCTTCTCAGCAACAATTTTCTCACGCCCTTGTTGCCATACAGAAATCGCCTGTTTTATTTCTTCAATAGAAGTTGCTTTCGATTTTCCCTTCATCGTTCCATACTCACGCTCAATAAACTGTTTATGTTTCTCAGATTGCTCTTTTAACGTATTAACTGTTTTCGGAAATATAATTGCTGTAGAAAGCGTCGCTTCTACTTTCGTTTCATGAATGAACGCCGCTTCTGTATGCGTCATAATTTGAGATCCTAAATAAAACGTAATAGAACACATACACGGCAATATAAGCATCTTTTTAAAATTACGCGGTCTTTTCAGCATCTTAATCTCTCCCATCGAACATTACGTTCTTTATACAGAACATTATCTATATTATAGTAAAGAACTATTAAAATTGATAGACAAATACTAGAAAAATAGAAAAAGGGCTATCCATGTGATAGCCCTTTTTCTTATTATCTTTCTTCACCTGCTGTTTGTTGTGCATCAAACGTCCAATTTAATTGTAACTTGTCGCCTTGGAATTGATTTTGATCTTTTCCATTATCAACAAACTCAAATTTCACTTTGAATTTATCAGATTTACCTGCTGAAATACCTTTTTCATCCCAGAACCAAGCCGATAAATCATTATCTACAGCTGTAAGTGTGTCACCTTTTAATTTATCTAAAGTAGTTTGTTTCACAATTGTCTCATGCTTATCTACATTTTTTAAGAATGTTACTTTAATATGTTTACCAAAATCATCTTTATTGTCTTTCTTTACATCTTCTACATTATAATCTGTTTTCAGTAGAACCTTTTTAATATTTAAAGAGCCTTTATTTTCTAGTTTAAATTCTTTTTCAATTGTATCCCCAGGTTTTAAATTCGATACGTTAACAACTGTTGATGGATTTAATGCTAAATCCAGTGTTCCAGCCGCAAATGTATTATTTGACACTTCTTTATCACTGAAAAATGCAAATGTTCCTCCACCAACTAAAGCTGCTCCTAATACTGCTGATGTAATACCCATTCCTAATTTTTTCTTTAAAGTCATGTCCATATCCCCTTAATATATATTTGTTAACTTCCTAAACGGAAAGTATAACCAAACGAACTAGACGGATTGTTCTACTTTTTTATCTTTCTTTTCTCCGTCAATGCTACGAATAGCACCAAAAATAGAAATCGCGGAATACCCAAGTAAAAAGACTCCTGGAATAATAAGAAGTAATGCTGCTCCCGCTTTTGAATTCGCATAATTCAGTAAATAACCAACATACGGAACTGTAATATCTGCATACTTTCCAACTACATTTTCTGCAAGTACTGGCTCTAAATCTGGTCCGTTGTTGTTATCCCCTTTTGTTTCATACATTACTTTTCCATTTGTATCTTTCACACCGATAATACGGTGAGTGATAATTTTTTGATCTTTCTCTTTAAAGGTAATAACATCACCTTTTTGATATTTAGAACCATCTTTGTTTGGTTCTATTGCAATGATTGATCCTGTTAAAAACGTCGGCTCCATTGATCCTGAAAGAACGCTCTTAAATTGATATCCCATCACTGTCGGATCACCACCGCTTGCTTTTGAAGAAATAACTACAAAAGCTAAAAAAACCATCAATGCAAATAAAACAAATGAGATCGCGTTGCTAATTATCTTCCATATTAATTTCATCGTCTCTCTCCCTCTCCGTTGTTTTATATTATTTGAAGTATGCAATATCCGCTTACGTTCTTTAACAAGAACAAAAGTAAATGATATAACGAACTTTAAGTTATTGCAATAAGAAAATTTACAATTATTAGTTATTTAAAATATAGAAAAAAGACTGTGCCAAAATTTTACACAGTCTTTTTATTAGTAATTTATTTACCTTCTGATTTCATTCCTTTTGTATTTCGGCGCAACACTACATATAAAATTGCTCCAAATAATATAATCGCACCTATCCCAACACTTATTACTTTCACATTTGAGTCTTTTACTTCAGGCATAGTTGTATCTTTTTTAGGCATCGTAAAAGTGACATCTTCTGTTGAAAGAACATTTACCGTCGCAATTGTTTGATTATTTTTCGTAATATCAACTGCACCAACTACCTCACCACGATGTATTCCTTTATGATATAAAGATTCTTTATCTAATGAAGCCGCCCGGAAAATAGTTTTCACATTTTTCCCTTCATCTTTCTTAAGCATAAGCTCCGCACTTTGTTCCAACTCAGAATTAACATCTTTATTTAAATATGTTGTTTTTTGATGCCAATTATGTTTATCAAGCACCATTTGCTTCGTAAATTGACCGAAAGAATATTCCGCCATCTGCTTCAAATCTTCATAAATTTCAGGTCTTTGAGAAGCCATTACTACGCTTATAATACGATTTCCATCTTTCTCATTTAATAAAACAAGTGTATTACGTGCTTCATTCGTAAACCCTGTCTTACCGCCAATGCTATATGGATTTTCAAAAAAATTAGATTTATTAAAAATAGACACCGTCTGCCTAGACGTCGTAACTGTCGTTCTTTTCGTATTCATCGCTTGTAAAATTTCAGGATACTTTTGCACACCCTTCGTAATCATAGCCATATCATACGGCGTCGTATAATGGTTCGGATCATGCAATCCATTCGGTGTTACAAAGTGGCTATCTTTCGCTCCTAATTGCTTCGCTTTCTCATTCATCATATTAGCGAAATTCTCAACACTCCCGCCAATCCGCTCCGCAATCGCACACGACACATCATTCGCACTCAGCACCATTAAAATCATAAGCGCAGTATTTCTATTAATTGTCTCTCCAGGTTGAAACTCAATTTGATAATTACTCTTCTCTTGATCTAATGCTAATTGTGAAAATGTAAATTGGTCCTCTGGCTTTGTATGCTCCATGAGTAAAATCGCTGTTAACACCTTCGTCGTACTAGCAGGATATGCTCGGTGATATGCGTTTTTATCATACAAAACATCTCCTGTTTTCGCATCAATTGTCGTTGCAAACTGACTAAAAACATTCGGTCCTTCCGCAGGTGGTGGTGCAACTTGTTCTGGATTTACTCCAATATTCGTCTCAGCACGCAATGTTATGGGCGTCAAAAAAAACGAACAAATAACTGTAATAAAAACCAAAATTTTCTTAAAATTTACCATATGACTCTCCCTTTTCCATTTACTCCTTAACAAAATAATAAATCTACCAATCATATGTGATTTGTATTATATTGGAAGAAATTTCACTATTTTTTACTATATCATACTTTTACGATAAAGAACATAAATATACAATAAAAATAAGAAGGAATTACTCTTTCTTATCCTTCTCATCAATCAACGAATCTATTAACTTTTGACTAGCTTCCTCGGGCGTAATCTCATCTGTTATTCCCATAAACGACCAACCTTTAGAATCAACCCACTCAACAAACTCTTGTAAAAATTCATCATGTGTAACATCCACATCAAGAATCGATCCATTAATCGAAATCGTTCTATTTTTAGACACGCGCATCTTGAACGTTTTTCTTACCATTACAACTTTTCTCCCTCTACTTCTGAATATTTATAAAGTGAAACTTTCATCAACCCTCACGAATCGGACTTTTACGGGCATTCCGACCCGAACCTAACTTCTTTACTTTTGCTGAATTTCGAGGTAAGGGATCTTACTGCCCGCAAATAGCGAGATAAAATAATCATGTATCTCTGTTATACATGATTTTCAGTAAATTGTAAAAAGGATATATTGGCCAATTTAAATAGCAAAAATGAAAATCTCTTACCTATGTAAACGTAATACGACATACAATTGCTCATACATTATTAAATAAATTCATAAAAACATACAGTCTAAAACATAATTGACGTTGTTTAAACAACGTCAGTTATGTGGGTTTAGTTGAGTAAGCCATTATAAACTTTTGGAAGATATTATCTAAAATAGTATACTAAACGGATAAAGGATATTTGAATAAAGAAACTGAGGCCTTCTATTTAGCTGGACTCTTAAGTGGTAGACTTAAAGACTAATGCCGGAATTCATATTTAATTTCTATTTCTGTACATAATATCGGAAGAAAGAAGGTAGTGCTGTGAAAACAACAGAAAATTTTACTGACAGGGCCGATATGTATGCAAAATATCGCCCTAGTTATCCTAATGAATATATTGATTACTTGCTTCCAGCTAACCAAGTGAAAGGGAATCGGATTGTGGCTGATATTGGTTCAGGTACGGGGATATTTAGCCGCCAGCTGCTTGAAAGTGGTTTACATGTTATTGGAGTTGAGCCAAATGATGATATGAGGAAGATGGCTGAGCAATCGTTAAAACTATATTCTCGTTTTCAATCCATAAAAGCAACTGCTGAAAATACCACTTTAAAAGAAAATAGTGTAGATTTAGTAACTGTTGCCCAAGCATTTCATTGGTTTGATAAAGAAGCTTTCAAAATCGAATGCCAACGAATTTTAAAACAAAAAGCAAATGTTGCACTTGTTTGGAATAGCAGAGATTTAACTAGTCCACTTATTAAAGAGAATGCAGAAATTTGCCAGAAAACCTGCCCAAACTTTAAAGGCTTTAGCGGTGGAATAGATGAAACTCCAGAAGTATTTAACAGCTTTTTTAAAGATGGAAAGTATGAGTTTAAAGAATATCAAAATGATTTACTTTTTGATTATGAAGGGTTTTTGGGAAGAAATCTATCAGCGTCTTATGCTCCGAAAGAAAATGACGAACAGTATAAAAACTTTATTTTTCTCCTATCAGAGCTATTCGAAAAATACAGTAAAGATGGAAAAATTATTCTCCCGAATTTAACGCGAAGCTATCTAGGCAATGTATAAACGGCCTGATACAAAGAGGCTTTGAACGGAATTAAAACAAGCCTAACCCCTCCCTAAGTGTAGAACGAGGTTAGGCTTGTTTTGCATTTTACCACATCAAATTCAAATGACTTTCGTACAATAAAGTAGAATATATTAGAAAACACCTTAAACTGAGGAGGAACTCAATGGCGCGTTGTACGTATTGTAAAAAGAAGTGGAAAGTAAAAGACATATGGTCGATACTCGTGACATTTGAAAAAGATTGTCCGTATTGTTTTGGGAGGCAATATATGTCTAATGATACTTTTCATCAAGCTAACGCCGCTTTACCACTGTTATTTTTATGCCCTTTAATTGTTGATTTAAGCGATGAAAATCCTTTAGATAAATACCGGAAATAATATAACAGCTACATTCAAAAACTATTTTCTACTGAATTTTCTTCTCATCATTATCCCTTCATACATTACGAGCATAATCGCTTATACTTTCCCTTTTGAAGATCCTGTATCTCAGCATGAAGGGCGCCCCCTGGACAATGTTTATCAATTATGACTTTAATAAACATTGATAGATTTATACTGTTAAACATAAAAAATTAGCATTAGATTCCACTCAAATATTAATCGAAACCCAACACTGCTTGTATTATGCATTTTTGCATACAGTATTGTTTTCTCTTGTAAATAGATAATAATGGTATATAATTAAATCAACGTTTTACCAATAAAAGGTAATAAAAGTAGTGGGATAAGCAAATAACCAAAACGTATTAACAGATTTGTTCTATGTAAATCATGATACATATATGGAATCAAAACTATGAAATTTTATGTAGTGATTAGATTACTACAAGATGAAAGATTCATAGCGAATACACTTAAGGAAAAAACGTTCCATTAGATTAATGTGATATCTATCGAACGAATTGAGAATATACTTAGGGGGAATTTCAAGTGAAAACATTTTGTAAAGTATTATTAACTGGCGCATTAGCTTTAGGCGGTTTAACGGTTATGAACATTGATACACCAAAAGCACATGCTGACGAATGGGATGGTTGTCATTACATTTGTGGTCCTGGTGAAACGGTGAACGGTGTTACAGTTCAGGTACACTCTACACAAGTTACTTTTGGTAACAGCGTAATTGCAAGAATTACAAATGACCGAGCTGAAGAAATTCATTACAATGTCAGCCTTGAAAAGAAATATGGCGATGATATTTATGAAGATGGAACATATCGTTATAAAGTCGAAATAAAAGGCGCTGACGGTTCTATTGATACAATTTACACAGCAGGAATGACAGTTACAGGACGATAGCTTATGAACAAGCTCCATTATTTATGATTGTATTTTTGAAAATATCATTGATAATTGCGTTGATATTATTATTAAAATAAGCTCTTCGGGGCTTATTTTTTTATACAAAAATTAGAATATGAATATTCGGAAAATTAAACCTTTACACCATTAAAGTTTGTTGCTATTATAGGAATACATCAAATGTTACAATACTCAACAAATTGTACAAATTCTCCGATTACACGAATGAAATGAAAATACATTGCTGATGGTAACATTTATAGTTGGGATCCCGTAGCTCAGCAGGGAGAGCGCCACCTTGACAGGGTGGAGGTCGTGAGTTCGAGCCTCTCCGGGGTCATATGAAAAACCCCTTGATAGTCAAGGGGTTTTCTTTATGTAGCAAATAAATGATTATTATTAAAACTAAATTTTTCCCTACTTCTTTTCTCCATTTTGGAGAAAGACATAAATTATATTAATTATCGCTCTACGTTGTTCGCTAGAACTCGATTCTTTACTCTCTTTTGGGAGCTTTTTAAAATTCTCTTTGAAAAATAGCCTAATACAGCAATTTTTATATTTATTTATATAAATTTCTCAACAAAAAAGATCTACACAGTTTAACTATGCAGATCTTTGTAAATTTAAGTTTAGAAATGAATAGACGAATCCTATTTTCGCCCTAATTTGATTGCCTTTTTGATATTACTAAATGCACCTTTACCATATATTAATACGCCACCGCGGTAAACACGACTCGTTAAACCAATCATCATACATATTGTTGCAATTAGAATTGCTAATGCAAGCGCAATCTCCCATACTGGGATATTGAGGAATCCAATTCGTACAAGCATAACAATAGGAGTGAAGAAAGGTACATAACTAGTAATGGTAACAACCATGCTGCTTGGGTTTGACATTCCATAAATTGCTATATACAAAGCAGCAAGTAACATAAACATCAGCGGCATAACAGCTTGAGAAGATTCCTCTATACGCGTAATGATAGAGCCAAATAGACAAGATAATGAGCCATATAATAAGAATCCTAATGTGAAGAATAGAATCCCATAAAACACTAGAGTTGGAGCAACAGAATTTAAATCAATACTATTTAAAATATCATTTTTCGAATCATTAATTGCTGTTTTATATCCAACAGTTGCGACCAAGCCCCAAATTATGATTTGCGTAATACCAGCCAATAATGTTGAGAATAGCTTTGCATATAAATGTTTGGTAGGCGAAATACTTGAAACAACTAACTCCATAACACGAGAAGATTTCTCTGTTGCAACATCTGTTGCTAATTGTGCAGCATACATTAATATCATTAGATAATTTAGCATGATAAAGACATTAATTAAAATCCCTACACCCTCAGTATGTTCTCCATCTTTAACCTTATCTGAAACCGTTTTGGTATGAATTTCTACTGGCGTTGTTAACACCTTTAATTCATCTTGAGATAGATTCAATTGCTGGGCGAAATTAGAAGATTGTATTTGAGATAAAATCGTTTGAACCTTGCTAACATCTTGCTGATTTACATCCGTCTCAGTTATATACGTAGCCTTTAATTGTTTATTATTCAATTCCTCTACAACGATTGCATATGTATAATCACCATTTTTAACACCTGATTCTGCTTTTTGTTTATCCGTGCTACGTTTAACTTGTATCTTACTATCGACATTTTTAAACACTTGATGAATGGTTGAATATAATTCTTCTTTTTCTGTAACAACAACAACTTGATCGTCCTCGTTACCTGCAAACAAGTTATAAATCTTGTCAAAATTCATCAATCCTATAATTAACATAGAAACTATTATTGTAATAGCAAAATATGATTTTGATTTCACTTTAGATTTATAGTTTTGTAAAAAAATTGTCCAGAAACTATTCATTTTGTGCACCTACTTTCGCAATAAAGATATCATTTAATGTAGGCTCTTCTACTGCAAACTTTTTAACATACCCTAATTTTGTTATCTCTTTAAATAAAACATGTGACACTTCTTCATATGAAATTTTAAGAGTAACTGCATTTTTACGTTTCTTCATACTTTCTACACCTTTTATTTCTTTCAAATGGTCAAAGTCATGATCGCCAACGATTACAACGTTCTTTTTACCAAAATCACTTTTAATTTTGGCAATGTCACCCTGAACAACAGGTACACCTTTGTGCATAATACAAATGTGTTGGCATAACTCTTCCACATGTTCCATACGATGTGAACTAAAAAGAATTGACGACCCTTGTTTTTGCATATCAAGAACAGCGTCTTTTAACATTTCAACATTTACTGGGTCTAAACCACTAAATGGTTCATCTAAAATTAAGAGTTCAGGCTTATGTATAATCGCTGTTATCAGCTGGATTTTTTGCTGATTCCCTTTAGAAAGTTCTCCTACCTTTTTGTTCAGATGCTCAGTAATATTAAAACGCTCCAGCCAATAGTGAAGTTCTTTTTCTGCATCTTTACTTTTCATGTTCTTTAGTTTTGCAAAAAAGTTAACTTGTTCTTTGACAGTCATTTTCGCATAAAGACCACGTTCTTCCGGTAAATACCCAATTTTATCTGTAACACCATAATTTATAGGTTTACCATTCCATGAAATGGTTCCACTTGATTTCGATAAAAGTCCAAGTATCATTCGAAATGTAGTCGTTTTACCTGCTCCATTCCCGCCCAAGAATCCAAATATTTCACCTTTTGGTATCTCGATATTCAAATTATCCACTGCAACATGCTCGTCAAATTTCTTTGTTAAATCTTTAATTAGTAAACTCATTATCCACACCCTTAATTCCCAAGATGATTTATTTATACAATTGTATATCCATAGTCAACCACAATATTTTGCCCTCTAATGGCATCGCTTTTATCAGACATTAAAAATAAAATGACATTTGTTACATCTGAAATTTCAACAAATTTTCTATATGGAATTTTTTTCAATAACTTATTTCCTTCAAAGGACTTCAAATAGCTTTCGTTATTATCGTTTATACTATAGGACAGTGGTATACAATTCACTGTAATTATTCATTTTTTATCTTTCAAAAATGAATAATTACCAACAAATGTTATATTTCGCATTATAAGGTTAGCATAAGATTTAAAATATTTAATATGCAATTTTGCATATTTTAACATTCCTAATTATTTACATAGTGTTTGACCATCTTTATTTAAAGCAGCCCCCACATTCACAAAATTCACTTAAAACAAGAATTTGTTTATCCATACTTTTTCTATAATTTTTCATGAAAGAACTGAAATTAATTAGTACCCCCTGTTAAACACCTAAATCTGATACTTAAACTAACTAATCTTCCTCTAATAAATTGTTTTCTTATTTGACTTCACAATTAATAATACCCAGCAGGTATAGTCACAACATCTTCGTACACCTCCTCATTAAAGCTGAAGGAACACTAATTAAAATCTGGTCCAGAAATTTTACCTTTCTACGTTATAGGATCCGCATAAGAAAACATAGAATACAGTACCTCCTCTGTTACAACTAGCTGTATGTCATAAACCAAAAAATCATAATATAAAATTTATAGAATTAATTTCTTGAGTTCAAACCTCTCCAGGTTCATAAAAAAGAGACACCATATCAACCTTCTGGTATTATCCCCTATAGGTAGACAGTAAAAAAAGAGTCCATCTGATATGATGGACTCAATACTGTTTTATCTGGAGGGGATTTTTTTATGGCAAGAAAAGGACAATCATTTCAAAAATATACAGAAGAACTAAAGCGAGAAGCAGTTCGTCTTCGATTAGAAGAGAGAAAATCATTGCGAGAAATTCGTGAACAACTCGGTGTGAAGAGCGATGCCCAGATTATTGAGTGGGTAAAACGTGCGCAACAAGGGGAGTCCTTTGATGATCAACGTGGTGTCTGGAATCGAAAGAATTTTAATAGTCTAGAAGAAGAAAATGCTTATTTGAAGGCACAGGTTGAGTATTTAAAAAAGCGCAATCCAAATCTACACGGGAAGGAATGGTCCTAAAGAAAGAACGATTTTCTCTTATCGATTCATTACGCCAAGCCTATCCACTCCGATGGTTGCTTCAAATCGCGGAAGTTTCTAAGGCTGGCTACTATAAATGGCGGAAATATCATAACGTGCAGCGTTTACGTCAGAAAAGGGATATGTGGCATAAAGAACATATTTTATCTATTCATCGTCAGCACCCTTACTATGGGTATAAACGTATGACTCGTGCTTTGGCTCGAGAAGGAATGGTAATGAATCATAAACGTGTTCGTCGTCTTATGAGAGAGCTGGGTATTCAATCTATCATTCGAAAAAAACGTCCGTTTTATGGAAGAAAAACATCTGTGGTATTTAAAAATCATTTGAATCGAGAGTTTCAAGCTGAAAAGCAAAATCAAAAATTCGTAACAGATATTACTTATGTACGAATCGGAGAACAATTTGCCTATTTGTCGGCTGTGTTAGATTTATACAACAATGAAATTGTTGCCTGGAAGCTATCTTCAAGAAATGATTTAGATTTGGTTTTAACTACATTACGTCAATTAGAAGGGAAGTCATTAACTACTAAGCCCCTTTTCCATTCAGATCAAGGGTTTCAATATACATCTAAATCCTACGCAAAACAGTTAGAGAAATTAGGATTTGTCGGTAGTCATTCTAGACGTGGAAACTGTTTTGATAATGCGTGTATCGAATCATTCTTCTCACATTTAAAAACAGAGAAGTTGTATTTAGTGTGCCCAAAAACATATGAAATGGCCTACCGAGCAATTCAAGAATATATTCAATTTTATAATACAGAAAGATTCCAAGAAAAACTTCACGGCCTTTCCCCGATAGAATATCGGGAAAAGGCCGTGGCATAATACTCTTTTTATTTCTGTCTACTTGACAGGGAGATGACCATTCTACGTGATATGGTGTCTCTTTTTATCTAATTCAATTACTTCCCACCAAACATCTTCTCCAAAGACTTCGCATTGGCAAACAATACTTCTTTCAAGTTATCGTCAGCAACGATTTTATAGTCGCCATCTTTGTCTTTCTTTAAGTTCAATGTAACTTCGCGAGTTGCCATTGCTGCATCTTTATCTGCTAAGTTTTTGACGATAGTTGATGTCATTGTTTTTTCGATTGCTTTTTCAGATTGTTCTTTGTCTTCACTAAAGGCACTAGCGAACGCCATTGGCATAACTTCTCCCACTGCTTTTGTTACAGCAACGGATAGATCAGCAGATGTAATTTTCACTTTCACTTCTGCTTTGTCATCCTTTTTCGATACTTCTTCTAGCTTTTCAAATTTAAAGGTTTTTGTAATTGCACTTAGCATTGCTTTTGCCTCAGCATCATCTGTTTTTTCATTTAGTTTATTAAATTCCTTGTCACTCTCAACAAATGTACGAGCCTTTTCTACATCACCTTTTTGTATCGCTGTTAAAAATTCTTCTGTAGTATCTTTCGGATTTGCACACCCTGCTAAAACAACTGCTGTTAATCCTACTACCATCATTAATAGCAATAATCTCTTTATCTTTTGCACGCTCATTCTCCTCTTATCTTTTCTAGTAAGTCAGCATTATATAATAGTATGAAACTGACATTACAAACATTTTTTAGTATATCATTTATATGATTCGTTTTCTATTAATTCCCAAAAGATAAAGGACCTTGCAGCATTCCTACAAGGCCCGGCTTCTATCAATCTGTATCCGTAGCACAAATGAACCACATTTTCTGTTCCCTACTATCTAACACCATCCAAGTAACATCCCACGCAACATCGTAAAACCAATCTGTCCAAGGGCGATAGCTTTCGAACACTTTAATATCTTCGTATCGATCTTGGAACATATATTGACATACATTGACTGCTAATTGTTTTGCGATAACTGGTCGTTCCTTAAACCCTTCATATGCTCCGCCCCACAAAATTTGCGCAGCAATGCTACCATCAAGCATGACTGCGAGCTGCTCTTTAAAACAAAACTTATATTTGTCTGATGTATGTATTTTTAACTCTTCTAAGTTATTGATTATGTCTAAAGAGTTGAAGATTCTTCTAAAGAAGTGCTCATGTCCATCTTTCGAATGTGGTATTTCTTTAAAAAAATTTTCGTTATGCACTTTAAAACAGCTTATTATTGCTCCACCAATTAAGTTTTGTTCCTTAAACGTGTTTATAAGTTGCTCAACAGGTGAGTCATTCGTGTCTATTTTTTCAAACGTTCCCTCTTTCCATCTCATAACGCCCACTACTCTCTATTAAAAATTTGTTTCTTTATTATAAATAGCAAAATAAAAACCAGCAACTTTGAGGTTGCTGGCTTATCTCTTATTCATATTCGAAACAACAACAACTGCTCCAAACACATAATGCCCTGCTACCATCCACATACTCCGATCAAAAATCATAAGCGATAACCAGAGTGATATATTCATAGTAGCAAATAATAAATATAAAATGTAATCTCTCTTTTGTATTGCTCCTCTATTCATCAAAATGTAAGCGGCACCGATAGGAGGAAAAAGACAAATATTTTTCTTAACGACTACGGATGCGGAGTTAGTGTCTGCATATGAACCTCCTTTTCATCATAATACTTGCTTCAACATCGGCCTCACTACCCTATATTCATCACTATAAGCTTCCTTTATGATTAAAGGCGGGTAATCACTTTTTTCTTCCTCAATCATTATGAATACTTCTGTTTTCTCTTGTAATGTATTAGATTCTCTATTTTTAGTAGGTTTTTTACTTGTTTTAATTTTCTTTGTTACTTCGCCAAGTTTTTGCCCAACTTCTTCTACTTTGACAGGTTCATTCGTAACATAGTATTCTTGTTCGTCCCATACTAATATAGGTGGCACTTGTTCTCTTTTGTTACATATTATATAAGTAGTACTAGCTACCAGTAGTATACAAGTTAATAAATAGAAGATAGTTCTTTTATTCAAATACTACACTCCTTATCTATCATTTCATTGGATTATATAACACAAATTATTTACGGTAAATGGATTTGGTGGTAATTTTTAGGTTTAATAATAAAAAAAACCTTATCGAAGTAAGGTTCCGTTTTTACATTCTATAGTGACTGATTAATTAATACGATCATTACAATAATTGCTATAAGCATAACAACTAAACAGCCGATTAATTTATAAAATCCTCGCTTCGTTAACGTCCCACCTTGAACGTCTTTACGAATAAATAAGAATACGGCTAAAAATAATACAAGCCCAATGCCAAAAGCATACATCATTTGCATATGTTAATCTTCCTTTCTCTCCTCCATCTTAATATCTTTTTGCTAAAACAACAAATGAGATAAAGACGGTACTCATTGTAAGTGCCATAAGTATATTCAATAATTCAGTAGCTGATAGTGTAAGTATTTTTAAGTTTAAGCCGATAGAGAAAAGAAGATAATATGCCGTTAATGCAAAAAAGGTTACAAACATTCCTTTATAACGAATCAGTTTCATTCGCTCGTCTTTTTCTTTAAATTGCGGATGCAAGTAGCTTAGACAGAAACACATAATCATCATCCCCAGCAATGGATACGTTATGGCTGGCGGTGCAGAATGCGTCATTATACCTGTTAATATCATAAATCCACTCATAAATAGAAAAATAATCCCCATAATTACAAAGTACTTTTGTGAATAATTCATCCCTATTCCCCCTCTTCTTTTCCTTCATAAATAAATACATGTTCTATTGTTGTCTGAAATGTTTTCGCTATTTCAAATGCTAGCGGAAGTGATGGATCGTATTTCCCTTTTTCAATTGAGATAATGGTTTGTCTGGAAACTCCAAGTTTCTCAGCCAACTTTTCTTGAGATAGTCCAAATTTTTTTCGGTATTCGACCATTTTATTTTCCAAGGAAATTTCTCCCTCCTTCCATATACCGAGTATATATGTAAAGTAAACTTTACGTCAAGTTCCCTTTACATATATTTTGATTATTATTCACGCTATTTATATAGAAGAAACTTTTTTAAATTTCAGCACGTCTATTTTGAAGCGAAACACGGAACACTGTAAATAACTGTTACTATATCTCCTCACTTCTTTTTTTAAAATTTAATATCTCCATATTTGTTTTATCCTTTTAAAATATTTCATTTATTTCTTTATTTCACGAAATGCGTTATTTGTTTTACGGTGTTTTTCGTCATATTTATAGAAACTAACTGTTTATGGAGCATTTTTTATGTTTAGCAACTTTTTTTGTAGAAATCCTTCACTTTCCTTTCAATATTTAACACTATCTAAATAAAGTTTACGATAAATTCATAATTTTTTATTTTTTATACTATATTCCGTTATATTGTTGTATAATATCTATGAAAGCGCTTATTATTTCAATATACATAATTCAAACTGTTTTTATCGAAACATTCTAACTATTATACCTATATTTAAATGCAACAATTATAGCTATTAGTATAGGCATACCAAATATATCCACCCCATTTTTCTGTAAAATTACTTTATAACATGAAAGATTAACTTGGGTGATAAGTTATTGTGAATGTTTTTTTACAAAACAGATAAGTAATAGTGTTTGGTATTATGTAAATTATTGTAATAACATAAGAGTAAAGAAAAACATTTACATTGATTATTGATTCATTACTTATTGAAAAAGAGCAAAATGCACCTTTGTATGGAAAAGGATTATATGCATTGGGAGGTTTAAACAAATGACGAGGAAGAATACAACGACAAACCCTTGGGCCAAGTTCCACGGTCCGAACCTTGGTTATGTTATTGAGCAGTATGATCTTTACGTAACTGGAGCAGGTTCTGTTGATCCGGAATTACAAGAGCTTTTTGAAATTTTTGGAGCTCCTTCGTTTCAAGATGATGTCGTAACAGGGGACAACACAGCAACACATTTTTCTCCTCAAAACACAGGTAACATTGAAAAAATTCTTAAAGTCGTTCAACTTGTTGAGCAGATTCGTTCTTTCGGGCACACGTTGGCTCACATCAACCCGATGGAAGATGCTGCAAATGGACAATCTCTTCTTGAGAAAGCAATGAACGAACTGAGCGATGCTGACTTGAAAGCGATTCCAGCGAAAACGGTATGGCAAGATGCACCAGAAGGTATTCACACTGCACTTGATGTAATTCATAGATTAAAAGACGTTTATACAAAATCTTTAGCTTATGAATTTTCTCATATACAAGATAGTGAAGAACGCGCGTGGTTGCATCAAATGGTGGAATCAAATTCATTGCGTCAACCACTATCAAATAAAAAACGAACTGCTCTTTTAAAACGTTTAACAGCTGTTGAAGGTTTCGAGCAATTCTTGCATAAAACATTCGTTGGGCAAAAACGTTTCTCTATCGAGGGCGTTGATATGCTTGTACCTGTTTTAGATGAAATTGTTCTAGAAGGTGCTAAGAACGGCGTAGAGGATGTCATGATTGGTATGGCTCACCGCGGTCGCCTAAGCGTACTTGCTCACGTATTAGAAAAACCATATAGCCACATGTTTGCTGAGTTCAAACATGCAAAAATAGAAGGCGCAGTGGCTAATTCTGGCTGGACTGGCGACGTGAAATACCATTTAGGTAGAGAACAAGTCGTTAGTAACGAAGAAGTTAGTACTCGCGTTACATTAGCAAATAACCCGAGTCATCTTGAGTTCGTGAATCCTGTAGTAGAAGGTTTCGCACGTGCGGCTCAAGAGAATCGTAAAAAATCTGGTCTTCCAGATCAAGATACTTCAAAATCATTCGTAATTTTAGTTCATGGTGATGCTGCATTCCCTGGTCAAGGTATTGTATCTGAGACACTCAACTTAAGCAGATTGAACGCGTATCAAACAGGCGGAACGATTCATGTTATCGCAAACAATGCAGTTGGTTTTACGACTGATAGCTATGATTCTCGTTCTACGAAATATTCAAGTGACCTTGCAAAAGGTTTCGATATTCCGATTGTTCACGTGAATGCTGATGATCCGGAAGCTTGTCTTGCAGCTGCTAACCTTGCGATTCAATATCGCATGTTGTTCAAAAAAGACTTCTTAATCGATTTAATTGGTTACCGCCGCTACGGTCATAACGAAATGGATGACCCGGCAGTTACGCAACCACAAGTGTACAAAAAAATTAAAAACCATCCAACTGTAAGAGCAATTTATGCAGATCAATTACAAGCTGCTGGTGTTCTAAATGCAGATGAGGTTGAAACAATTACACAGTTTATACAAGAGCAATTAAAATCCGACTATGCACTCGTACCACCAGCTGATACGAGTGATGCAACAATTCACGTTAAAGTACCAGATGTTGTTGCAAAAGGTATTCAGTCAATTGATACTGGCGTTGAGATTGACTCACTTCGTGCAATTAATGAAGGTCTACTATCTTGGCCAGAAGGCTTTAACGTATATCCGAAAGTGAAGAAAATTCTTGAGCGCCGTAAAGATGCTCTTGAAGAGAACGGCAAAATTGAATGGGCACTTGCTGAATCATTAGCATTCGCTTCTATTTTACAAGAAGGTACGCCAATTCGTTTAACTGGTCAAGATTCACAGCGTGGTACATTCGCACACCGTCATATCGTATTACACGATACTGATACAAATGAAACATATTCACCATTACATCGCTTACCAAACATTAATGCTTCATTCTCTGTTCATAACAGTCCGTTATCAGAGGCTGCTGTTGTTGGTTACGAATATGGTTATAACGTATTCGCTCCAGAAACTCTTGTTATGTGGGAAGCGCAATATGGTGACTTCTCAAATACTGCGCAAGCATTATTTGATCAATATGTTTCAGCTGGAAGAGCAAAATGGGGTCAAAAATCTGGCTTAGTTCTTCTATTACCACACGGTTATGAAGGTCAAGGACCAGAGCACTCTAGTGCACGTCCAGAGCGTTTCTTACAGTTAGCTGCTGAGAATAACTGGACAGTTGCAAACTTAACGAGCGCGGCTCAATACTTCCATATCCTGCGTCGTCAAGCATCTATCTTAGGAACAGAAGCTGTTCGACCATTAGTATTGATGACGCCGAAGAGTTTATTACGTCACCCACTTACGCTTTCAACTGCTAGTCAGTTAAGCGAAGGACGTTTCCAACCTGCTTTAGAACAAGAAAACCTTGGCATGAAACCAAATAAAGTAAAACGTCTTGTTTTAAGCACAGGTAAAATGGCGATTGACTTAGCAGCAGAAATCGAGTCTGGTAAAAATGAGTACAACTTAGACGAAGTTCATGTCGTTCGTATTGAGCAATTGTACCCATTCCCTGCTGAGAAAGTTCAATCTATTATTAAACGCTTTAAAAACTTAGAAGAAATCATTTGGGTTCAAGAAGAACCTCGTAATATGGGCGCATGGCATTACATGGCTCCAATTCTGTTCGAACTTGCTGGAGATAAAGTGAAAACAGGCTACATTGGACGTCCTGATCGCTCTAGTCCATCTGGCGGCGATCCATTCGCTCACAAAGCTGAGCAAGAACTAATTGTTGCACATGCTTTAGATGTGAAGTATAACTTCCGTCAAGATAAACAAGAAATTGAAGTTTACAGCAACTAAAAAGTAACAATGAAGCTTTCTAGCTTGTTCCTTGGGCAGATATTCTGCCCAAGGCCAGGCTAACAAATGGAGATTACCGAAGACAAAAGAAGAAAAAACACACCGTTAGGCAAATAAGGGGAGGACATTTAAAATGATCGAAATTAAAGTACCTGAGCTTGCAGAATCTATTACTGAAGGAACTATTTCACAATGGCTTATCAACGTAGGCGACAAAGTTGAGAAAGGTGGCAGCGTTGTTGAGCTTGAAACTGATAAAGTCAATGTAGAAATCATTGCAGAAGATTCAGGTATTGTATCGAAGTTACTAGGCGAACCTGGGGATACAGTTGAAGTTGGTGCAACTATCGCAATTTTAGATGCTAATGGAGCACCAGTTGCAGTAAGTACACCTGCACCAGTGGCTGAGCAACCAAAACAAGAAACGACTGAAGCACCGAAAGCTGCGGCACCAAATGCTGAGCAAACTGCAACACTACAAGGGTTACCAAATACAAACCGTCCTATCGCATCACCAGCTGCTAGAAAAATGGCTCGTGAATTAGGAATCGACTTAAACGACGTACGTAGCACAGACCCACTTGGACGCGTGAGACCACATGATGTACAAGCTCATGCTGCAGCACCAAAAGAAGCACCAGCTGCTCCAAAGAGTCCAGCTCCTGCTCCAGTTGCAAAAACGGAATTCGAAAAACCAGTTGAGCGCGTGAAAATGTCCCGCCGCCGTCAAACAATTGCAAAACGTCTTGTAGAAGTTCAACAAACATCTGCAATGTTAACAACCTTTAACGAAGTTGATATGAGTGCGATCATGGAATTACGTAAAGAACGCAAAGATGCTTTCGAGAAAAAACATGATGTACGTCTTGGCTTCATGTCATTCTTCACAAAAGCAGTTGTTGCAGCATTAAAACAATTCCCATTATTAAATGCTGAAATTCAAGGTGACGAGCTTATCATTAAAAAATTCTATGATATCGGTATTGCAGTAGCAGCTCCAGATGGATTAGTTGTTCCAGTTGTACGCGATGCCAACCAATTAAATTTCGCTGAAATTGAAAGTGAAATTCGTGAATTAGGTAAAAAAGCACGTGACAACAAACTTTCATTAAAAGAACTACAAGGTGGTACATTTACAATTACAAACGGTGGTGTGTTCGGTTCTCTAATGTCAACACCGATCCTAAATAGCCCACAAGTTGGTATTTTAGGAATGCATAAAATCCAAGTACGCCCAGTTGCAATTGATAACGAGCGTATGGAAAACCGCCCAATGATGTACATTGCTTTATCTTACGATCACCGTATTGTTGATGGTAAAGAAGCAGTTAGCTTCCTTGTTGCTGTTAAAGATATGCTTGAAGATCCAAAGTCATTATTATTAGAAGGTTGATAGATTAAAAATCTATTAAAGGCTGTAGAATGAATCATTCTACAGCCTTTTTTTATTGTGTTCATACGGGACAAATTTCATGACATAAGGTAATAATGTATGCCTAAACGTAAGGAGGATTAAAATGAATAACCTTCCAATTCATGCAAAACTTAAAGTAAATAAGGATACTTTCTTCCTCCCCGATTCAAACGGGGGTGTCTATTTTCGAAATAACGCCAGTTCATTTCGTATGGACGGTGATGGAATTTATGATTGGATTGAAAAATTAATGCCAATGTTTAACGGGAATTATTCTTTAGCCGAAATAACCGATGGCCTCCCTCTCCCCTATCAAAACCGTGTATTTGAAATTGGAGAGATTTTATATGAAAATGGTTTCGTTCGCGATGCAAATCAAGATGCACCTCATGAATTAAACAGTACATTACTCGACAGATATGCTTCACAAATTGAATTTTTAGAAGCTGATTCTCATTCAGGTGCTTTAAAGTTTGAAACATACCGCGGAGCAAATGTCCTTGTACTTGGTTCTGGGGATATGCTCACTTCCTTAGTTTCTTCTTTATTAGAATCTGGTTTACCTACATTTCATTACCTCGTTACAGATCGGGATGAAACAAACTATGACAGAATACATGAGCTAATAGAACGTGCATATGAAGTTGATAACAGTGTACTCCTTCAAGAAATCGATACTACAATTGACCGTCCCTTGCGTGAAGTATTCGAACCTTTTGATTGGATTTTATATGTTTCTCAAAACGGAGACATTGACGGTTTAAAAACAGTTCACACTATTTGTAGAGAAACGAAAAAGAATTTCATACCAGCTATTTGTTTATCAACACTCGGTATAGCTGGACCTGTCGTAACAGAAAATCGTGATGAATGCTGGGAATCCGCATGGCATCGGCTACATGAAACGACTTTACAAAATGAAAATTCATCGGATTCCTTCTCACCAATTACATCTGCCATGTTAGCAAATGTAATCGTTTTTGAATTGTTTAAACATGTCGCGGATGATTCATATCGTGAAAAAGAATCACAATTCTTTTTATTAAACTATGAAACACTTGAAGGAACGTGGCATCCTTTTATAAAACACCCTCTTGCAACTGATGAAAGTTTTACAATTGATACGATAGAAAATATTTCTGAAAAACTTGAGCATCGGTATGGCCAACATACTTCAACTGATGTATTCCGCTTTTTCGATTCATTAACTTCTAAAGAAGCCGGTATATTCCATGTATGGGATGAACAAGATTCATATCAATTACCATTATCACAATGCTATATTCAAGTAGCTACTCCACTATCAGATGGCCCAGCTCCCCTTCTGCCTCTTATGACTCGTAGTGGATTGACTCATAATGAAGCACGCCGAGAAGCTGGTTTAACAGGAATTGAAACATATGTAGCAGAAATCATTCACCGCCTTATTCCTGAACATAACAATATCGGTATCGGTGCTGGAGAAACGATGACAGAAGGATTTTACCGGGCACTACAACAACATTTAAACAATAAACTGTATGAGCGGCAGTCACATATTCTAGAGGAACTTACAACTGTTGATTTAATTGATATTCAAGATAAACATTGTAAATTTTATTACGATGCTCTCTCTACAATCCATGAAACACCTAAAATCGCAATGAGTGAAGAGATTCTCAGTTTTCCAGTCGTTTGGGTTGGTATAAATGATAGATGGTACGGTGCATCTAATATTAATATGACGTTAGCGTTACGAAACGCACTACAACTATCACTCTTTCACGTTCAAAATGAAGAAATTCCTTACAGAGCTAATATCTTGCCTGAATCCTCTATTATTTTATATGACACGGATTCTTTTAGAGTGGAAATACAAGCGGAAGAAGAAATTCCAAGTGTGCAATCTTTACAGCTTGCCTTACAGCATTTAGAAGAACATAATTTTTATCCCTTCGTGTTCGATTTAGCAATCGAACCATTTTTAAAAGAAAACCTAGACGGTGTGTATGGGGTATTAATTGCAAAGGAGGACGGTTTATGATTCAAAATATATTGCTTATAGGAGATGGCCTTCTTGCAGACTATGTACATGATCAATTATGCAAACAATATTCCATCATTCGTCAGCAGACCCTTACAGAAGAACTTCCTGAAAATATTCATCTCGCTCTCGTATTACATGACGGATCTCCTTCTACTATTCATCATGATGCCGAACTTATTTTTCGCTCAAATCATATTCCATGGCTTCGTGGTTTTACTTCATTTGGCGAAGGTATTATCGGTCCTTACATTCATCCTCTTACGCCTGGATGTTCCCATTGTTCTGATGGACGCCGTTTTATCGCTGGCTTTGATCAAAAAGAAATGTGGGAACTACAGCGGAAATATGCCTTTAAAGCAGATAATGTAACGAGACGTGACGTACGTGCCACCCAAAATGGAATGTTGCAAATGTGCCATCTTATTTGCGCAGAAACAGGAAAAATATTAACTCATAACCATTCTTCTTTAGAAAATGAACTTATTTTACTAAACTTACAAACATTACAATGTACGCGGCATTCTTTTCTTCCAGATCCTCTCTGTCCTGTATGTAGTAATTTACCTGATGATACTGCGGATGCGGCGGAAGTTTCTTTACAACCGAGTTTAAAAGTAAGCACCGAAACGTATCGCTGCCGTTCCATTCATGAGCTAAACACATTTTTAACGAGAGACTATTTAGATTATCGGGTCGGTATGTTGAACGGAAAAATGCAGCATTCTGTATTACCATTCGCTGACGTCATTATAAACATGCCATTAATGTTCGGAAATGAAGGTGTTGCGGGACGAACTCATTCATTTGCAGTGAGTGAAGCAACTGCTATTTTAGAAGGTTTAGAACGATATTGCGGTATGTCGCCTCGAGGGAAAAAGACAAATGTGCATGGTAGTTTTCATGATTTAGAGGAACATGCACTAAATCCCCTCACACTCGGTGTCCATACAAATGAACATTACAATCGTGATAACTTTCCATTCAAGCCGTTTGATCCTGATTATGAGCAAAACTGGGTATGGGGATATTCTTTATCACAAAACAGACCGCTTTTAGTTCCTGAATCAATTGCTTATTATAGCCTCGGTCATCGAGATGCTTTCGTGTATGAAACATCAAATGGATGTGCAATTGGCGGTAGTTTAGAAGAAGCGATTTTTCACGGCATTTTAGAAATTGTAGAGCGTGATGCCTTCTTACTCACTTGGTATGCCGAATTACCTCTTCCCCGCCTGGATCTTAATTCAGCAAATGATACAGAATTACAATTAATGATTCAGCGGTTACGTACGATTACCGGATATGAATTACACGCTTTTAACGCGACGATGGAACACGGCATTCCTAGCTTATGGGTAATTGCAAAAAATACGCGTGAAAATGGAATGAACGTTGTTTGTGCAGGAGGCGCTCATTTAGATCCTATTCGAGCCTTAAAAAGCGCCATTCAAGAAATAGCAGGCATGTTACTTATAACAGACGATGAGCTCGAGCACAAAAGAGAATACTACGAAAAATGCTTACAAGATCCTTATTTCGTTAATAAAATGGAAGACCATAGTATGCTGTATGGATTGAAAGAAACAGAAGAACGTCTTCACTTCCTTTTACGGGAAGATGCACCGGTGCAAACGTTCCAAGAAATGAATGTATCACAATCATTTGATATGGATTTAACATCCGATCTCCACCAACTTTTAAATCGTTTGCATCAATCTAATCTTGAAATAATCGTTGTAGATCAAACCGTTCCCCTCATAGAAAAGAATGGATTACATTGTGTAAAAGTTATTATTCCAGGCATGCTACCGATGACGTTTGGTCACCATCTTACTCGAGTTACAGGACTGGACCGGGTATATACCGTACCGATGACACTTGGATATACAGACGAACCTTTAACGAATGAAAGATTAAATCCACATCCACATCCGTTTCCATAGTAAAGGAGGGATTTCATGCAGCTAGATACTTTTTTACATCATCTCCATTTCTCTATCGATGAAATTATGCCGAATCATGAGGTGGACTGGAAAGACGCACCGCTTCCTTATAAATTATATCGAAATTTACCTACCATCCCGCTCTCCTTAGAAATCCCATTATCTTTACCGAACTCTTCTACTACACCTACTTTAGATGAGATTGGTCACTACCTTTGGTATTCATTTGGTGTAACACAATTATGTCAGCTAAATAGCGAGAGAAATGTATTACGAAGATCTATTCCTTCGGGTGGTGCTTTATATCCGAATGAATTGTATATCTATTTAAAGATTGACGATTACCCAGACGGCATTTACCATTATGACGCCGCACATCACCGACTTATTTTACTTCGCGAAGGAAATTTCGATTCTTATTTGGCAGACACACTCGGTAATCGCTGTAATATAGATGATTGTTTCGGTGCTGCATTCGTATCCACTATGTTTTGGAAAAATTTCTTTAAATACAATAATTTTTC
Source organism: Bacillus cereus group sp. MG1 (assembly GCF_040460035.1). NCBI lineage: Bacteria > Bacillati > Bacillota > Bacilli > Caryophanales > Bacillaceae > Bacillus > Bacillus cereus group sp. MG1. The sequence continues at coordinate 1,216,367 of NZ_JARVGY010000001.1, forward strand.
ATATCGTCTTCAAGGATTAGATAGCGGGGTCCTCATTGGACAATTGCTAGAATGTGCAAAGCAATTCGGTTATACAAACGGCGTATACTTTCAATTTCTAGACCGTGCACTGAACCATTTACTCGGATTGTCAGAAGGTGAAGAAAGTGTGTATGCCGTTATTCCTTTAAGTACAGAGCCAGAAACTAATTGGTTTCACAATGATTACCGTGAAAATAAAACAGTTACTTCTCATGAGTTGTTGCAACAAATTCCGCCGCTCGCACATGAACATTTCATTCGCTCAAAACATGTAGGTGAATATCCGATGATAACAAAAATAAATGAAGCTTCTATGATCGAATCAACAGCACACTTCCAAACACTACATCATGAAGAGCACTATCAACATAATCCGTACGCTGTACAGCTACCAAAAGTAGAACGGTTATCGTATGATTTCCTACAACTTTGTAAAAAACGATATTCTCCTGATGCGGATTTTATTTTAACGAAATGGGATGAAGCTGAGCTCGCTACTTTACTACAAGAAGCGAGCCTTTCCTTCCCCTATTACAACGACCTTGACGGTAAGTATACAAATGAAAATACACGCGTCTCCTTATACGGATGTTTTTATAGCGTGAAAAATATTGAAAACGGAGCTTACGCTTATAACAGTAAAACACATTCCATACAACCAATTCGATATGGAGACCTTCGCTACCCACTTCAGTCTAGTATGACGATGGATAACGTAAACCTTTTTCAAGTACCACTTTGCTTACATGTAGTCGGACAGAAAGATTACTATACACGTGCATTAGGCTATAGAGGATACCGCATTCACCAAATGGAAGCTGGTATCCTCGTTCATAAACTCGTTTTTGCTGCAACTGCTATGGGGATGGGCGGGCATCCGTTACTAAGTTTTGATACAAATTCATGTGATCAATTGTACGGTATTGATGCTGGGAATGAAACATCTCTTATTCAAGTTCCAGTCGGGGCATATCGGGCGCGGAATTGGTTAAAAGGGGCTTTGCATTGTTAGAAGTACGCCGTCTATCGGCGTGCTTTTTTTAAAGGATTTAATTTATAAAAAGCGAAATGAGTATATATTCTTACATAAAAGGAGAATTTAACTTGAGTATTTTACAACGATTAATCCAGCAAGCGAAAAAGCCTCGCGGGACAATTGGTTCTTCCATGCTTTGTATTATGAACAGTGCACATACGAGACTAACCAATTGGGCATTACAAAAAGTACATATAAAGAAAGATGCAATCATATTGGATATCGGTTGTGGCGGCGGTAAAACGATACACACTCTTTCAAAACGAACTCCACTTGGGAAAATATATGGGATTGATTACTCCGATCAAGCTGTAAAAAATTCTATACAGACGAATATAAAGGATGTTCAAAAACAAAAAGTCCTTGTTCAACAAGCAAGCGTTTCTTCTATTCCCTATCATACAAACTTCTTCGATCTCATAACCGCTTTTCAAACACACTACTTTTGGCCTGATGTGGAACAAGATATAAAAGAACTATTTCGCGTCCTACAACCAAACGGATCCTTTTTATTGGTCGCTGAAACTTTTAAAATTCAATATCATATGGAGAAATGGAAAACGAATGAAGAATTAATAAACCTATTTTATAAGACAGGATTTACAAATGTGAAATGTTATGAAGAAAGAGGATGCCTTTGTGTAATAGGAAACAAATAAAAAAGCAGACCCTTTGAGGTCTGCTCTTTTTACTAGATTAACTTAAAAATACTCTTAATTTGTCTAGCAAATAACCAATTTTTCGTACCGTAGTTATCATTTAAACTATCTAAATTGATAGATTGTCCGTTAGCAAACTTTAATTCTAACGTAGTATTTTTATCATTTGTTTTTAAGTTACTATTTGTAATGTCATCATACTTTAATTTTTCAATCTCAACATATTCGTCTTTTTCTTGTCCAATCACGACATGGTCTTGGAAGAAGAAAAAGACTTCTACTTTTTTACCGAAACAAAATACATTTTTCGTATAAATTAATGTCGCGTTATCAAGTCCGACACATACTTCTTTCATTTCTTCCACAACGTGTCCAAAGTCTTCTTCATGTCTTGCATTTGATTCAGCAATCCATTCTTCGATTGTTTTCATGTTAATTGCCATACTGCGCCCCCTGGTTCGTTCATTGCTTCGTTTAAAAAATAAATACTATATGAAAATATAAGCGATACGTAATATGTTTTCAAGGGGAAACGGTATATTCAAAATAAAGTGAAACTTTAATCAGTGGGGTCTTACTGCCCGCAAATAGCAGGATAAAGTTAAATTTCAAAGTAATATAAAAGGAACACCAATTTCATTAAATTTTAAACGTTTGAACAAGACATTCTTCATCATCAATTAGCTGCGCTCTCTCATCAAATTCAATGTTTAATTCTTTATATACTTTCTTCCAAAACGACACTGCTGGTACATTTTTTAGAAGTTCGATAACGAAATATTGTCCTCTTTTCTCTTCTAGTAAATTCTCAACTACTTGTTTACCGATTCCTTTTCCTTTATATTGATTCAATATGAAAATATCATTAATACCAAAATCATTTTCCTTCTTCAAAAACGGACGTTCCAGTAGTAATAAGAATCCTACAATACTATGATCAACTTTTATAAAATACGGCGTGATTCCGTCATTTTTCCAAAACATATGCAAATCTTCGTATTCAAAAAATCCGTTCGCTCCGATAGTTATATTCATAGTGAACTTAGAAAGGTCATGAAGATATAAAGCGTACAAATTACGTAATATTTCTTTTTCTGATTCTTGAACCTTTTGAAGTGCTACAATCATAAAAAAACTCCCCTTCCTCATATGTAACTATTTCCCGATCCTCTTCATTCGACAAAAATGATAATTCCCCTTTAACAAAAAAATAGCACTTTAAAAAGTGCTATTCTGCTCTCCTTGCCGCTTGCTGAATTGGATCCCACACGCTGTTATATGGTGGTGCATAACTTAAGTCGACATCTTCTAAATCGTGAATACTCATTTTATTGAAAAGCGCCATTGCGATCACATCAATCCGTTTATCTACCCCTTCTTCTCCAATTACTTGCCCGCCCAATAATTGTTTCGTATCGGAGCGATATAGTAATTTTAAGTAAAGTGGTTTTGCATTTGGATAATAGCCCGCCATATTTGTAGAATCTACTTTGACTGTTTTATACGGGATGTGTAGCCCTTTCGCTTCTTTTTCATTTAATCCTGTTCTTGCGAGTGTCAAATCCATAAATTTAATAATGCCTGTACCTAACGTACCTTTAAATGCTCTTCGTTTATCCAGCATATTCAGTCCAGCAAGTCGCCCTTGTTTATTGGCAGTCGTTCCGAGCGGGATATGATCATGAATTTCCTTTATAACGTGGTAATGTGTTGCGCAATCACCGGCTGCATATACGTCTTGCACATTCGTTTGCATGTATGCATTTACTTCGATTGCTCCTTTATGATTCTTACGTATATTTGTCCCTTCAAGAAAATCAGTATTTGGCTTCACTCCAACCGACACTAAAACAAGATCTGCTTTATACGTACCTTTATCCGTTTCAATTGCTTCTACTCGTTCATTCCCTTTGAATGCTTTTACATTTTCATTCGTTAAAATTTCAATATGATGCTTATCTGCTTCTTTATGTATATATTCCGCCATATCTGCATCATAAATTGTACCGATATGATCATTTCTCTCAATCATTCTTACTTTCTTACCAAGTTCGACGAAAGTTTCTGCCATCTCAAGTCCAATTGCACCGCCGCCAATAATGGTTACATCTTCAACTTTATTCGTTTCTAGCGTTTTTAATATGCGCTCAGCATCCGGAATTGTTTTTAAAAGATGAACACCTTGTAATTCCCGTCCTTCCCATTCTGGCATAACAGGACGCACGCCAGTCGCAATTAATAAACGATCGTATGGAAATTCAAAGACATCTTTCGTCTTCGTATGCTCTGCGTACACAATTTTCTTCTCCGTATCTACTTTCGTTACTTCATGTCGTACTTTCGCATCAATTCCGTATTTATCACGAAACGTCTTTACATTACGCGCGATTAACTTTTCCGTTGAAGCGATAGCACCACTAATGACATACGGTAACCCACACTGCGCGTACGAATAAATTTCACCTTTTTCTAAAGTTACAACATTTGCATCTTCATCGTTTCTAACAATTTGCATCGCTGCACTCATACCAGCTGCATCTCCGCCAATAATGACATAGTTCACTTTACCACTCCTTCTTTTTTACATACTCTTTACGTTTTCCATATTTTATAGAAATAACACCTACTTCCATTGTAAAGAAAGAGAATTTCATCTTCAAATTTTGTGCACAAACTTATGCCTGAATAGGTAACTGTCGTGTCTTATAAACAACATGTTTAATATCCTATAACAGTAACCAGTTGAAAGTAGGTGAAACATACATGTGCGCCGGCCTTCTCGTCCAGCTTCCAGAGGAACCGATAGAACCGAAACCCGCCCTCCCGCTTGAACAGGAGTTTACGGTTAGTGTAACTTTATACAGTGCTCGTGCTTGGTTATCTGACAATGACACTTTCTCACAAACTATCTGGAAAGCTACCCGCTTCGCTTCTTCATCACATGCTCGCAAGGCCATCTTTCCAGTCGGTACTGTTAAAATTTTAAATTTTTCTGACGATACAATAACAGTTACTGCATCCTCAGAATCAGATGATGCTCTTAAAATAATCGTCCCTCCTCATTCTGAAGCTGCTTTAACGTCTAGTTCTTTATCTGATGTGCAAGCCAGTACATCAGGAGGGGCAAGTAAAGTCACATTTCTCTTTCATATCTTTTTCTCTAGGGAACCTCGTCCAGCCAAATAACGATAGAAAAGGTACAGTAATATACACTGTACCTTTTTCCCGCGCTCTATTCTCTTGATTTAATTAGTTCAATATTATAAGTTTCGATATCTGTTAACTTTCCTGTAAAATAAGGATTTTCTCTATACCAAGACTGTTTTGCAAAATACGCTTGCATATCTTTCGTTTGAAAAATATGTCCATGCCTTGCATATATTTCATTTCTAGCAATTTTCAACTGTTCTTTCGATAAATATGTTAAATCTGTGCTCGTTAATTTTCGAATATCACTATCAGGAAAGATGAAACCATTATATACATACCCAGTCGCGGGCGTTGGAGTAACATTATAAACAACTGTTTTTTCTGCACTTTTCGTTTGGAATGGAAGATTATAAGACGAAAGTGCCGTTACCGTCTCTACTTTTGTCGTTTCCCGTCCATTTTCTCCATTTCGTTCTAAATAAATTTTCGCGCTTCCATCAGTCGCTACAGGCCCCCATGTAATTTCTTCTCCTGCGAGCGCTGTAACTGGTTTTTGATTTACGTACAATGTTGCACCAGGCGCGTTCGTTTGAACTGTAATATATTGACCTTGCAACGTTAAATCTATCGTTACGTTATTTTGGCTTTGTTTCATAAGTACAACCTTTTCCTCACGTGATAGTTTTACGTAGTCATTTTTATATTCTGATTGAAACACTTGATTTCCCGGAAGAAATGGCCCATATTGCTTCTCAAACTTTTTGTCATCTGTCTTATCAATTTCTTTTCCGTTCATTTTTAACGATACGTCTTTTTCATTTGAAAGCAAAGTTGCATAGTACGTCTTCGCTTTCAATTTATATCGATCAAATATAAAGAAATACTTTCCGTCTTTCGTTAATGAAAAATCAGCTCTTTCTATTCCGTCCCGTTGTTTTTCACCTTGTCTCAAATATTCTTTTAATTCATTCACGTAAGATGGATTTTCTTTTATATATGAAAATAGAGGCGTTACGCTCTCTCTCGTTATCATAACCGATGGATCATCTGCCGTAACGATCTCAGCTAATTTCTCTCCGTCCCTCTCTTGTAAAATCGTAATCATCCGGTCTACTTGTGCCACCTGCGTATAATACGACAATCCGTACAAATACAATCCAATAATCGCTATAACAAATAGCGCTAACAGTGTAATGCCAACTTTTACACCACCGCTCATGTTCTTCTTTACTACAGAACGTCCCCTCTTCGTCCCGCAGTTTTGACAAAACTGCACACCATCTTCAAACTGAACTCCGCACTTTGTACATACATTCATCCAGTCAACCACCTTTTCATTAGAAGCCAGTTATTCCCTGTGTTAAGGCTTGAATTATCGTGCTAATGTAAGACCAAAGTACAATGAATGTTGCAATTCCAATTAAAACATTTGCAATAATAAGTGTGTAAACGAGATCTAATCCGCCATTGTCTAGCTTTAATACGGCTACAGTTATACTAATCCCTATATAAGTTGCAGCTACGGATAATAATATCGGTAAGAAAAAGATTAATAAGAAACTAAAAAGAAAAGAAAGGACTAATATGACAATAGCCGGCGTCGCTATCGTTCCCCATATACCGAATACTTCAAGAAACGAAAAAGATGATTTCATCATCTTACCACTTACAAAAATAATAAATCCGACAAATAAAGTTAAAATTAATAAAAAGAAAAAGACCGTTATAGATTCTACAAAAAACGTGGGAGTAGATATATCTGGTGCAAATGTTCTCGTAACTGCTGATGCTGCACTCATCATTCTATAAAAAATACATGCTCCTAAAAAACAAATAAGAACAAGACTTACAATTCCATTTCGTACTTCAATAGCGCCGCTTTGCATAATCGCTGTCGGTGCTTGTAATGCATGTTTAAAAAATTGAAAATAGCCGCTCGCAAACCGCTTCGCTTGCTCTACCGTTTCATTTTGCCGAGCTTCCTTTGCTTGTGCCGCACGTGCTTGTTCCGGCCCTTCTTCTTGGCCACTACTTGCCACTACTTCTTCCGTTAACGAATGTCCACAATTCCCGCAAAATTTTGCCTCCGCTGCATTTTCTGTATGACATGACGGACATTTCATTCTCTTATCCCTCCTTAAGGATATACCGTATAGGGTGTTACAAATTCAATATATGAATTTGTACATAAAACATGACTACAAGAAAAAGATTCTGAAATCCTTCTTCCGAAAGAAAATATATGTGCTAGTAATCTTGAAAAAAAATGCTATTATGAAACAGAATAAATAATATTTTTAACAGATTGGATGACTGGCAATGGAATTGGTAAACTCAATTTTTCAAATACTCCTTACAAGCGTAATCCAATTATTATCTTTAATTGGCGTTATCATTGTAATTGGATTTCTATTAGGCTATTTAGAATCTCTCACACGGATGTATTGGTCGAGAGCTTTTGGACGAAAAGGATTCCTATTAACGGCTTGGATTGGTGTTCCTATTCACGAACTTGGACATGCCATTATGTGCGTGCTGTTCCGTCATAAGATTGTAGCAACGCAGTTCTTCCCGACAGATACAAGTCAAGGGGCTTTAGGTTACGTACAACATCAATACAATCAAAAAAGTGTGTATCAACGGATTGGGAATTTCTTCATCGGCATTGGGCCTATTATTTCTGGTATTACTGCGTTAATCCTTTTAATGCGCTATTTCGTACCAGAATCATATTTTTTATTTAATACAACTCTCGAAAAAACGATTGCTTCTACTTCTATTAATGTAGAAATGATCCAAAACATGCTCTTGTCGACGTTTGTATTATTGAAAAGCTTATTTACAATCGGCAATTTATTGAATCCTTCCTTTTGGTTATTTTTATTTATCGCCATTTGCATTTCCGCGCATATCGCTTTAAGTAAACCAGACATTAAAGGATCAATAGACGGTGTTGTCGTCATGTTTATCGTGTTATTTTTATTCAACATAATAGCAGGACTGTTTCAATACGACAGTAATCAGCTAATTGGACAGGTTATGAAATATAATATGTATCTCATTGCGTTTTCTAGTGTGGCACTGCTGTTCTCTTGTCTTTCTACACTCGTTAGTTTTTCGTTTTATAAAATAAGAAGAGGGCGTTCTTTTTGAACGCCCTCTTCTTATTAATTATTCCCCTTATAATCACAATGCTCAACAGGCACACGAGCATGCCCCTCTTCATCGGTACACCATGACTGTGATTGGAAGGCAAGAAAGATACCGATCCATTCTTCTTCCTTTTCAAAGTGAATGAGTATTCCTCCATCTTGCCATATGCCATCATCACCTTGCCATTTTTCTACATTCCCTTGATTCATATGAATATCATGTATACCGTTTCCTGGTTTGAAATGAAAATAGGAATCTGGTGTATTTTCTTCTGGTCCCCATCTTTCACCAAACGCGTAAATAATTGCTTTTTCTTCTATTGCTCGTTTTATATAACGTTCTATTTTTTCATTTAAATCATTATCTGCTCCTGCTTTTTCGGGAGGCAAAGGAATCATTTGATTTGAGTCAAATAGATTTCCTCTTACATAATCTAAAGCTACTTTCGGTTCATTGTTTTTTATTTCTGTAAAATCGAATGGTAATGTCGGTAAAATATGAATCGCCTCTGACTTAATATTGTTACTCGCAAAATATAAAACTTCTGACGGATAGCTTTGCGATTTTACGTTAATTGCAATACGATAATTTACTCCTGTCTCGCCCTGTAAATGAACTTGATAATGAGGTGTTTTCCCTTTTCCAATCTTTGATTGTATAACTGTACCTTTTAACACACCGTAGTTTTTTAGGGGCATACATTTCATCTCCTATTCATTTAGTAGAAGCTATTCATATTTAAATCATTATCCACTCATAAAAAAAATCCTCCTATGTTAGGAGGATTTTTAATTTCTCAACATATACCAAACAATAACTTCTACCACTACAAGCAAAACCGCACCAAAGATCATTAACGTCGTCTTCTTTAATAGTTCATTTTCACGGTAAGGGATATTACATAAGTAAGCACCTAGTGTAATCCGTGATGGACAAGCAATTGTCGCTACTGATGATGCGGTGTTTTGAAGTGTTGTGACATATTGCCACGGGAGTGCTACGTTTTGTGCGGTTTGCATTTGTAGTTTTATAAACATTGCATTTGATCCTGCGTTACTACCTGTTAAAAATCCACCAATAGCGCCAATAAACGGAGCAACGAAAACGAAAAAGGTTCCAAATGTTTCACCAGCTGTCTTTGCGAGTAATGAATGCATGCCAGATGCACCCATTAGTTCTGAAATGGCGATAAACATTGTCGTCGTAATAGCAAATGGAATCCATTGTTTAATCGTTTGTGAGAGTGATTGTTTAATAATATTAGACGGGATGCGGAAGAAAATAATAGTAAATAAGCAAGTCATACCGAGCCAAAATCCTGGTGAATATAGTAACTCTAGTTTGTAAGAGTATGATTTCAAATCAAGAACCGCATATGATCTGAACAAATCATGTAATGCTGGAACGAGGCGAGAAAGTAAAATACAAACTGTTAGAAATATATAAGGGCTAATAATTTTTATAATGGATACTTCTCTCTCCGTTGCAGCCGCATGTTCTGTTATAAGATTTTGCCCACTTTTTCCTTTTAATTTAATGATAAAAAAGCCAAAGGTAATCGTAACGATAGAACTTAATATCCCGGCTAGTTCAACACTTACGTACGCATTAGAAAGATAGATTCCGAGAGAAAATAATAGAAAGAACCCTACTCCTTCTTTCCACTTTTCTATAACCGCTTGCCAGCCGCCAACAACGTGTAAAGAAAGAATAACGAAGTAAGCAAACATCGGAATACTTAATAGCGCTGTATTTGTGCCAAATGTTGTAAGAGGCATATTTATTAGCTGCGAACCGATAATCGTACCAGTTGCCATTGCGCCCCATGAACTAGCTAGTAAGCCGATGAATGAGAGTAGTACAGCTTGAAATGGTTTATATCCTAGTGAAAGAAAAATAGGTGCTGCAACCATGAAGCCAATACCGAATCCACTTACTGATTCAATAAGCGGGCAAATGCCAAAACACATAAGCAGCATTTGTAATAAGCGATCCTGAGTAACTGCTTCTAGAAAACGTGCTACTTGATCGATGTACCCCATTTTGTTCATGAGGTGAAATAAAAAAATACCGAAAAATAAAACGTACCCGACAATAAAACAAATTAACCATCCTTTAATCGTTGCGTGCACAGTTTCACTTATCCCTAATTGAAACATTGGCGAGAGTAAAACGATTCCAACAGACACAGCATAAGAAATTAACGAGGACCTTAATGACGTTTGTTTAAATAAAAATAAACAAATGAAAATCATCATAATTGGGATAAGTGCCAACAATATGGCCATGTTATCATCTCATTTCGTTTAAAATACAATTTTTAACTATTATATAACAGATACTATAATTTTCAATTGTTTTTACAACAGATTCAAAAAAGGAACCAAACGGCTCCTTTTCATTCACTCCCATTTTCTATTATCCTGAAAAACGGTCTGCTTTCCGACTATTTCTTTCAACACAACAAACACAATGTAAGTACATATTGCTTGCAATATAATATTCCAAAATTTCATTAATGTAAATGAATGAATCCGTAGAAATAATTCGTTTAATAATACAATCGAAACGATACTAAATAATTCTATACTAATCGAAAATAGACATATTTCTAAAATAGACTGTTCTTGAATGCGATTTAAGTTGGAAAAGATGAATACATACCCTAAAAATAGAGCCATTAACTCTATTTTCGTCATGCTAATGAGCCAAGCGTATAGCGGTACAGTTAAAAATAGATATAGTAGTTTACGTCTTAGCATGCCTTCTCACCCTCTAAATTATATGTATTTTCTGTATATTTTAACATTTATTACGCAAAACAAAAAGAAGAGACTACGCCTCTTCTTTTTGTTTTGTTGCATATATTAATTCACATATTTCTTCTTGCTTTTCATTTTCTAAAAGCTCAATGATCTTACTTCCAACGACAACTCCGTCGCATATTGTAACCATTTCTTCTACATGTTCTTTTGTTGAGATGCCAAATCCAGCGACTACTGGTAAGTTGACGTGTGATTTTACTTTTTCTAAGTAACTATGAATCTCCTCTTTAAAGTTTTGACGTACTCCCGTTACGCCCGCTACTGTAACAGCATAAACGAACCCTTCTGATTCACTCGTAATTTTTTCAATTCTTTCAATAGGACTCGTTACGGTAACGAGTGGAATGAGCGCAATGTTTGCCTCTCGAAGTAACGACGCAATAATATTTTGTTCTTCATACGGTAAGTCTGGAACGATGATGCCGTCTACACCTGCTTCTATACAGTTTTCGATGAATCGTTCTTTTCCGAATGCAAGTACTGGATTTAAATATGTCATGAGTACAAACGGAATTTGCACTTCTTTCCTTACCTCTATTAATGCTTGAAAAATACCTTTTACTGTTACACCGCTATCTAGCGCTCGTTTCCCTGCTCTTTGAATCGTTGGACCGTCTGCGACTGGATCCGAAAAAGGAATGCCGATTTCAACGATGCTCGCTCCTGCTTCATCTAAAAAACGAATTCTTTCTTTTAATTTTTCAAAGCCACCATCTCCGCCCATTACGTACGGAATAAATGCTTTCTTACCATTTTCAAACGCTGCTTTAATTTTTTCTACTCCCATTTTTTACACCTCTTCCATATAACGTTTTATACTCTCTACATCTTTATCCACGCGGCCTGATAAACAAATAACAAGTCCTTCGTCTTTCTTCATTTGCGGCGCTAATTTTAAAGCGTATGCGACAGCATGTGAGCTTTCTAAAGCCGGAATAATCCCTTCTTTTTTCGTTAATAATTGAAATGCTTCTAACGCTTCATCATCTGTAATCGAATGATAAGAAACACGGCCAATATCTTTTAGTAAGCTATGTTCTGGCCCAACACCCGGGTAATCGAGCCCTGCTGAAATAGAATGAGCTTCTTGAATTTGTCCTTCTTCATTTTGCAGAAGGTACATCATCGATCCGTGTAAAACCCCAACGCTTCCTTTCGTTAAAGTAGCTGCGTGCTGTTCTGTATGAACGCCTTTCCCTGCTGCTTCTACGCCGTAAAGAGCAACTTCTTCATCGTGTACGAATGGATAAAACATACCCATCGCATTACTACCACCGCCAATACAAGCAACGACTGCTTCTGGTAACTTTCCTTCTAACTCCTCATATTGTTTTTTCGTTTCATTTCCAATTACACTTTGGAAATCACGGACAATTTGCGGGAATGGATGTGGTCCGAGAACAGATCCCATAATGTAGTGCGTATCGTGCACGTGTGCAACCCAGTAACGAAGCGCCTCATTTACCGCATCTTTTAATGTGCCGCTACCTGCCGCTACACTTTCTACTTTCGCTCCGAGTAATTCCATTCGGAACACATTTAATTTTTGACGTCTCACATCTTCTTCTCCCATAAAGATGACACATTCTAATCCGAGTAGGGCACATACAGTAGCGGTTGCCACTCCGTGTTGTCCAGCCCCTGTTTCAGCGACAACTTTTTTCTTGCCCATTCGTACTGCAAGTAGTGCCTGACCGATTGTATTGTTAATTTTATGAGCTCCTGTATGGTTCAAATCTTCACGTTTTAAATAAATCTTTGCACCACCGCAATACTTCGTCATATTTTCAGCGAAATAAAGCGGTGTTTCTCTTCCAACGTACGTTTTTAAATAATGATTTAATTCCTTTTGAAACGCTTCATCTTGCATCGCTTCTTTATATGCTTCTTCTAGTTCTAATACAGATTGCATTAACGTTTCTGGAACGTATCGTCCTCCATATATACCGTAGTGACCTTTTTCATCTGGATATGCGTAATTCATTTGGAACACTCCTTCGCTTGTTTAATAAATTGTTTTATTTTCTTTAGATCTTTCTTTCCTTCTGTCTCTACTCCGCTACTTACATCGACCATGTATGGCTGAATAGTTCGAATCGCTTCTTCTATATTAAGAGCGTTTAATCCACCAGCTAATATCGTTTTCTCTCGCAACTCTTCTGGCATATGCACAAGTAGTTCCCATGAAAATGTCTTCCCATTTCCTCCGTGAAACTTTTCTTTCGGGCTATCAAACAATATATAATCCGTTTCATATGTTTGAGCATTTTTCATATCACTTTCTGAAGTTACTCCTAGTGATTTTATAGACGGAATATTCAATCTTCTAATTTGATAATTATCTTCATCTCCATGTAGTTGTACATGTGTTAACCCGCACTCATCTGCAATTTTCTGGATCACTTCTACTGATTCATTTACGAAAACACCGATTTTTAACACGTTGGCTGGAAGCTCCTGAATGATTTCTTCCGCTCTCTTTGGAGTGATTTTCCGCTTACTTTCTGCAAAAACAAATCCGAGTGCATCTGCGCCGTATTCGCAAGCACGTTTTGCTGTTTCCATATCAGTGATGCCGCAAATTTTCACTTTCATATATTCACCTTACAGTCTTCAAAAAAGTTACTAATAGAAGATGATGTCATAAGTGCCTCTCCAATTAATACACCTTTTGCTCCTGCTTTTTTAACACGAATAATATCCTCTTTTGAATGAATCCCGCTTTCACTAATCCAAAGTAATTTCTCCTCATTCAATCTTTTTCCAAGCTTTTCAGTTTGGCTTAAATCTACTTCGAACGTTTTTAAATTACGGTTATTAATACCAATAACGTGCGGATTTAATACAATCGCAGTTTCTAATTCCTGTTCATTATGAACTTCAACAATCGCTTCCAATCCTTTTTCTAACACGTAGCTATACAACTCTTTTAACTTCTCTTTCGTTAACGCTGCTACGATTAGTAAAATAATATCTGCTCCCGCTTCATACGCTCTATCGATTTGAATCTTATCGATTATGAAATCTTTACATAAAAGCGGAATGTTACTTTCTTCTCTTGCTGTTTGTAAATCGTGAAACGATCCTTTAAAAAATTGACCATCTGTTAAAACAGATACTGCTCCTGCACCACATTTCTCATATGTTCCCACTTGTTTTCGTACGTCAACGTGTAAATTGATATCTCCTTTTGATGGTGATGCTCGCTTTACTTCTGCAATGACAGTAAACTGCTGTAACGCTTCTACAAGTGAATGTGTCTTTCTTTTTGTTTTTACTGGTGTATATATTTCATATAACTCCGCAACTTCCTTTTTCTTCTGTTCTACAATTTTATCTAAAATCGTCCCCACTTTAGTTCACCCTTTCTAATTTTTCGTTGCTTGCTACAATTAATAAGTTTAATTTGGCTAATGCTTTTCCAGAGTCAATGCTATGTGCCGCGAGTTTAATTCCTTCTTCAATCGTTTCCGTTTTTCCATTTGCGAAAAGAGCTAGACCTGCATTTAATAAAACTGTATCACGATAAACACTCTTTTCTCCGCTCAATACTTCAAGCGTAATCTTTGCATTTTCTTTTGAATTCCCCCCTCTAATTTCTTCATTTTTCACTCTTGAAAAACCATACTTTTCTGGATTAATACTCTTTTCTACTATTTCATTATCTTTTAAAAGGACTACGTGATTTTCCCCTTGTAATGACGCTTCATCTAAAAAACCACTTCCATTTACGACAAGCGCTTGTTTCCGGCCTAACTTTTGTAATACTTGTGCAACTGGTAATAACATATCTCGTTTATAAATACCGACAAATTGTGTTTCTAAATTCACTGGATTTGTTAAAGGGCCAATTAAGTTAAAGATCGTCGGCACGTTTAACTCTTTTCTTATTTTCATAATGCGCCTTAGTGCTGGATGCATCGCTGGTGCAAATAAAAATGCAATACCTACATGCTCTAGTAAATAATCAATTTCGTTTGGCGTACTACTAATATTTACACCTAGTTCTTCTAATAAGTCTGCACTTCCTGTTTTACTAGAAACAGCACGATTACCATGTTTTGCAACCTTTACACCTGCTCCTGCCAGTACGAATGCTGATGTTGTGCTAATATTAAACGTTTGAGCATCACCACCACCCGTCCCGCAATTGTCCATTGCTCCTTGTATATGGTTCGAAAACGGCAATGCCTTTTCGCGAAGAGCTCGAACGAGACCGTATATTTCTTCTGCAGTTTCACCTTTCGCTTTCAGTAAGACTAAGAAAGCTGCAATTTCACTTTCTAATATGTTTTCACTTAATAAAAGTAGTCCTGCTTTATACATTTCCTCTTCTGTTAAATGTTGACCCTCCACTAATTTACGAAGATAGTTGTTCATACTCTTTCCTCCTCTTTTACTTCTGTTAAAAAGGCACGGATTAACTTTCCGCCTTCTTCTGTTGCGATTGATTCCGGATGAAACTGTAATCCGAAGAGCGGATAATAATTGTGACGGACTGCCATTATTTCTCCGTCGTCCATCGCTGTCGCTAATATGTCAAAGCACTTTGGCAAGCTCGTTTGCTCTGCAACAAGGGAATGATAGCGCATCGCCGTTAGGGGCTGTGTAACATATGAAAAGATTGACGTTCCGTTATGTTTCACACGCGATGTTTTTCCGTGTTTAATACGCTCTGCTCTAACAATGTCTCCTCCAAATGCAGATATGATCGCTTGGTGGCCAAGACAAATCCCTAATATGGGAACGTTCTTATAAAAATGACGGATGACGTCGATACAAATGCCAGCATCCTCTGGTTTTCCTGGTCCTGGTGAAAGTACAATTCCTCTTGGATTCATCTCTTCTAACTGTTCTATCGTTATTTCATCATTTCTTACAACTACAATTTCTTCTTCATGTTCGCCTAACAGTTGATACAAGTTATATGTGAACGAATCGTAATTATCAATAAGTACAATCATTTCATTACCTCCAAAAGCGCTCTCGCTTTATTTAATGTTTCTTCATATTCAGCTACTGGATCTGAATCGTAAACGACTCCTGCTCCTGCCTGAACGTATGCTTTTTCATCCTTTACGACCATCGTTCGAATGGCGAGCGCCATATCAAGATTTCCTGAAAAACTAACGTATCCAACTGCACCAGCGTATACATTTCTTTTTTCATTCTCTAGTTCATTTATAATTTCCATCGCTCTAATTTTCGGAGCTCCAGAAACCGTCCCTGCTGGTAAGCAATACGCTAACGCATCAAATCCGCCCATTTGTTTTCGCAATGTTCCGTAAACTTCAGATACAATGTGCATAACGTGAGAGTATTTTTCTACTTTCATATATTTATCTATCGTAACCGAACCGATTTCGCTCACTCTACCAATATCGTTTCGCCCAAGATCTACAAGCATCATATGCTCTGCTCGCTCTTTCTCATTGCCTAACAGTTCTTTTGCGATTTCCTCATCTTCCCTCTTCGTTTTCCCCCTCGGCCTTGTACCAGCAATTGGATTCGTCATCACTTTATCCTCCCTTACTGATAGTAAACTTTCCGGCGAAGAACCGAGTACAACATAATCTTGAAAATCGATATAGAACATATATGGTGATGGATTTGCAATTCGAAGTTTTCGGTATAACCCGAATGGATCCCCAATACATTCACTTTGTAAACGCTGTGATAATACGACTTGGAATATGTCTCCTGCTCTTATATATTCTTTCGCAATTTCTACCATCTCACAAAACTCTTTTTCCGTTATAGAAGAAGTAAATGATAATGTGGATTGTATTGCATTTACTTCAGCTTCTTCTCCTTGTAGCACTTCCTCTTTGTATACTCGCAGCCTTTCGTATACTTCTTCATAATCTGCTGAATCATCTTGCTTGCATACATATACAAACGACAACTTTTGGCGTAAATGATCGTAAACGATAAACTCACGATATAGTAAAAGGTGTACTTCTGGAATATTTAATGGGTCGTGTAAATCCGCTCCAATGTTTTCATACTGCCGAATGACATCATACCCAATATAACCAACTGCTCCTCCGCAAAATGGAAATGGACTGTCTACTTGTGATGGTGCAATTACTTCTTCTAACACTTGTAGTACGTTACCTTGTAACTTTTCTGCGCGGCCGTAAATCGTTCGTTCCACTCCCGTACCAACGCTTTTCACTTCTCCATAAGGATTACATCCCAAGTAAGAATAACGCCCTTTATCTTGATGAAGCTGTGAACTTTCTAATAAGAATTTCTTCTTCCCTTTCATACGTCTATATAAAGAAATTGGCGTAATGCTATCTCCTTCTTCTTCAGTGATTACTAAAAATGTCTTTCTCTCTCTTTTTTGTTTTATAAATTCTTCTTTCGTCATCATGTCCTTCACCTCGCTCTGAAAAATAAAAAAGTCCTCTACATATCGAAAATATGTAGAGGACGATAAATATACCGCGGTACCACCTCGTGTTGGATGCAAAAGCATCCCGCTTTGTTCAGGTACAAAATTTATACCTTATCCTTGTAACGGCGGAACCCGGGTTGCCTACTGAAAATAATTGTTCAGCATACCTCTCGTAAGCCCATTCCGTATACGGCACCGTACCGGGCTCCCACCTATTCCCGGCTCTCTGTAACGTCTCCAATATACGTACTCTTCTTACTTAAACGATTTCATTTATTTAATTTTTTATACACAAAAAGGGAGTACTCATCCTATAGAAAGGACGGGTACTCCCGTGGTGCCACCTTAATTCGTTACAAATGTAACGCACTTTACCGTATCAAAAACAATACGTGTCTCTTGTATCGATGAGATCATGTCGCCAAAGCCTACTTCTTTCGTTTCGGTTTGGAAGCTCCGAAGCCCATTCCACATCAATTCCATACTGATTCGCACCAACCATCAGCTCTCTGACATGTTCATCATGTGTACTCTTCTTCATCAACGCTTGCATTTTTTTAAGTTGCACTCATTATAGACCTGACTTTTTTCACAAGTCAATACTTTTTCAAAAATTTTATTTTTCTTTCCTTTCAATATTATATTGACAAAACAACCTCTTTTTATGTAAATATAATAAATACTCTATTAAAAATAAGGTTTTTTGTATGAATATTATATATTAAAAAAGTAAAATGACATCAAAAAACGCTTACATTTCTGAAAATTCGTATTTCTATATGGATTTTTCAGAATAATCATGATAGATTATAAAGTGAAACTTTAATCAGTAGGGGTTTGTTCATCCCACTGATTATTAGTTAAATCAATCGGGCATTTACGGGCAGTTGCTCTCCCACCTAACTTCCTTGCCCAGCCAATTTTAAGGTGGGAATTTTACTGCCCGTTTATGCGGGATAAATATGCATAACGCATCAAAAGACATGACAAAAGGAAGGGGAACTTCATGAGTACGCAGATGTTAACTTTAACTTCAATCTCTATTTACATGCTCGGGATGTTAGTAATCGGCTATTTCGCCTATAAACGAACGTCCAACTTAACAGATTATATGCTTGGCGGGCGTACACTAGGCCCCGCAGTAACGGCATTAAGTGCTGGAGCATCCGATATGAGTGGTTGGCTTTTAATGGGATTACCAGGTGCAATGTTTAGCGTTGGATTAAGTAGTAGTTGGATTGCGATCGGCCTAACACTAGGCGCATACGCAAACTGGCTTTATGTTGCTCCTCGCTTACGTACCTACTCAGAAATTGCAAATAACTCTATTACTATTCCAGAATTTTTGGAACACCGTTTCCACGACAAATCTCATATGCTACGTTTAGTATCTGGACTTGTTATTATGATTTTCTTTACTTTCTATGTAGCTTCAGGATTAGTTTCAGGCGCTGTATTATTTGAAAATTCATTTGGTATGAACTACCACGTTGGATTATTCATTGTTGCAGGCGTTGTTGTAGCTTACACATTATTTGGTGGGTTCTTAGCAGTAAGTTGGACAGACTTCGTGCAAGGAATCATTATGGTAGTCGCTCTTATTCTTGTTCCTATCGTAACAATTATGAATTCGAACGGACTTGGACCTGCATTTGATACAATTCGATCTGTAGATCCAACACGTCTAGATATTTTTAAAGGTGCCTCTACTTTAGGAATGATTTCTCTATTCGCATGGGGCCTTGGTTATGTCGGACAACCTCATATTATCGTACGCTTTATGGCAATTTCTTCTGTAAAAGAACTTAAAAGTGCACGAAGAATTGGTATGAGCTGGATGATTTTCTCTGTTGTTGGAGCTATGTTTACTGGTCTTATTGGTATTGCTTACTATTCACAACAAGAGTTGACATTATCTAATCCAGAGACAATTTTCCTTGAACTTGGGAAAATTTTATTCCATCCACTTATTACTGGATTTTTATTAGCAGCCATTCTAGCAGCGATTATGAGTACAATTTCATCACAGCTACTCGTTACTTCTAGTGCTGTAACTGAAGATTTATATCGTACATTCTTCAAACGTTCTGCATCTGATAAAGAACTTGTATTTGTCGGTCGTATGGCTGTACTTGTTATTGCATTAGTTGGGTGCGCATTAGCGTTTAAACAAAATGATACGATTTTAGCTCTTGTTGGATACGCTTGGGCTGGATTTGGTTCTTCATTCGGACCTGCTATTTTATTAAGCTTATATTGGAAACGTATGACGAAGTGGGGCGCACTTGCCGGTATGATTTCTGGTGCCGTTACTGTTATTATATGGACTCAATTCAAATTCTTAAAAGATTTCTTATATGAAATGATTCCAGGTTTCGCTATTAGTTTACTAGCCATCGTAATTGTTAGTTTACTAACACAACCTTCAAAAGAAGTTAAAGAGCAATTTGAGGATTTCGAAAAACAACATCGTCATAATTTATAAAAAAATCTCTGCTGTTATCATAACAGCAGAGATTTTTTACAGTTCGACAATCTTTTTATCAAATTTAACAAATTCTTTATGTTTCGTTAAATTTAACATAACACTACTCCTTTATAGTATGAGTATCAGCACTTATACAGAAAGGGGACTCCAACATGTTAGCAGCTTTCCAGCAACAACAAACACGAAAATTTTCACCTATCACAAATACTTCTGCGTCTTGTTTAAACATGCAACCTAACCCGCCTAAAATTTCAATTGCTCCTTCTGTTATTTCAGTCATCGGTGTTCATATGGAAAAACATAAATTAAAAATAAAAACGGGACAAAACATTGTGTTATCAGCTTCCATTTTACCAATACAAGCAACGAATAAAGAGCTTATTTGGTCAAATATGAATTCTGATATCATCACCATATATCCAAAAGGTGACACCGTGACGATTACTGGAAAAAGTGCAGGTAAAGCAGTCGTAATTGTCACAACTGCTGAAGGCAAATTTCGTGACCTATGTGTCATTCATGTACAACCTTATATGACAAATCCAAAGTAAAAGAGTGGCTTCGTAGCCACTCTTTTACTTGATTTCAATATTTGAGTTTTTACTTTTTACAAGGTTAATAAAAAATTGGATATAACCATACATTTTTTTTGATGGAAACTCTACTAAACTTTCCCCGTCTTGATTTAAGTCAATGAATCTCCTCCTCTTCCCTATTACAATGAAAACAATATTAGAAAAGGAGGACATATTATGACTGAACGAAAGTACGCCTTATTTGCTAGCACATCTCTTCTTGTTATGGCATTCATTGCATTTTTCTCTTACGGTTTTGTTCATGGAAACCTCGTTATACAAGGAGATGCGAGTACAACATTCCATAATATCCAAACTTCAAATTCACTTTTCAAAGCGGAAGTTTTTGGGTGGATTATCATTTTTATCACTGATATTGTCGCTGCGTGGGCTCTTTATTTCTTTCTAAAACCAATTCATACTAGCCTCTCATTACTAGCCGCTTTGCTTCGTCTTATGTATACAGCTATACTTGGGATTGCTATATTCAATCTAATATTGGCATTATTGCTTTCAAAAAATACAATTGCAAATCCAGAAACATATACAATGTTGTTTCTCAGTGCATTCGAATACATTTGGTCTGTAGGATTGATCATTTTTGGATTGCATCTTTTCGTTTTAGGCTATGTAGCTTTTCTCTCTAAACAGATACCAAAGTTTATTAGTATACTGCTGTTCATTGCTGCTACCGGTTATATGCTAATTCACGTCATGAATACAATGTTTACACAATACGATACAATGATTTCACTCATACAATCACTATTCCAATTACCTATGATTGCAGGTGAATTAGGACTTGCGATATGGCTACTATTGAAAGGTGGTAAACACTCTAATTAAGCCGTTTCTTAATTCTACTTAATGATTCTGGTGTCATGCCAAGATAGCTTGCTAGCTGATATTGTGGAACACGATGAATTAAATACGGGCGTTTTCGTAACAATGTTTTATATCGCTCTTCTGGTGTCGATGAGATAAATACAGCAAGTTCATCTTGTACTTCACCGAAATTGTACTCGATCATTTTACGCGTCATTTCTTCTAATTGTGAATACTTATTATACATGTCCTTTTCACTATGTAGATCACCAACAACTACAGTACAATCTTCTAAACACGTTAACGTATATGATGAAGATTTATCTTGTTTATGATGGTTGAAATTCGAAATTGCCTGCTCTTCTGTATAAAAATTTGATGTAACTTCTTTCCCTGCTTCATCTATACTATGTTGCCTAACGCATCCTTTTAATACAAAATAACATTTTAACGGAACATTTCCTTGTCTTAGGAGCACTGTTCCTTTTTTATATTCTTCAATTTGTAATTCACTGAGAATCATTTGCTGCTCTTCTTCACTTAGTGTTGTAAATCTATTCATATACTTCTTTAATATCTCTTCCATTTTCTTCCCCCTTCTACGCCCGTATTTCTATAAAACAAAAAGAGAAGTATCACAACTTCTCTTTTCTCCCCTAACACTATAATTCCTGTGTATACACTGGCTCATTTACGACATTTTTTGCTGTTCGCTTTTGTTGCTGCAGTAAGAAAACAGATACACCAAACAATACGAGCATGCTACCGATCATTTGCATTGCATTTAATTTTTCTCCAAGTAAGAAGAACGCAAGTATAGATGCTCCAACAGGTTCTCCTAAAATACTCATTGAAATTGTCGTTGCATTTACATAATTTAATAGCCAGTTATTAATTACATGTGACACTGTCGGCACAACCGCAAGTAAAAGAAAAACAGTCCAATCCCACTTCGTATAACCTGTAAAGGGTACTTGTAATATAACATTATAAATCCCCATAAAAAGACCTGCGAACGCAAAGACTGTAAAGCTATAAATCCAGTGCGATACTTTCTTCACTGTCGTTTGCCCGATAAATAAATAACCGACAACCGCTATTACACTTAGAAAGGATAATATGTCACCATAAATTGCTTGCTTACTTAAACCTAAATCTCCCCAACCAATGCACATTACTCCTAAAATAGCGATTCCCATCGTTGCAATGGCTGAATATGTTGTTCTTTCTTTAAATAGAAAAAAACCTCCAACTAAAGATACGATTGGTTGAAGTGCCAAAATAATTGTTGAACTAGCAACTGTTGTATGCTTTAAAGATTCAAACCATAAAAGAAAATGAAGTGCTAAAAAGAAACCAGATCCAATTAAAAAGCCCCAATCTTTCATTTGAATCCTATTAAATTCCTCTCTTTTTTTCCATACGATAGGCAGCATAATAAGTACGATAATCCATAAGCGGTACATACTTAATATTGAAGATGGTGCTGAGGACATCTTTACAAAAACTGCTGCAAAGGAAATGGCAATTATAGAAATTGCTAATGGTAGTGCGATTGATTTTTCTTGTTTCAAATCCTGTCTCCCCTCTCACCTGTCAAAAATCCCACTTCATTATATCCGTTTTCTTTCGCAACTTAAATACTAATTTTTTAGATTCTTCGTATCATTATGGTAAAATAGAAATTAAGGCACCAATTAGTGAATATTTCTTTCCTTTTCACTACAAGCGTCGCTCTTACAATCGTTACAGTAAATTTTTATTTAGGGGGATCTACATGAGTCAAACAATAGGGAGAATTGAAGAAATTTCATTTTATAGCGCATCACTTCAAGAAGATGTTACACTTCTCGTTTATTTACCAGTAAATTACACACCACTGCACAAACATACAGTTGTAATTGCACAAGATGGTAGAGATTATTTTCAGCTTGGTAAAGCGCACCGTGTAATTGAGCGCCTTCGTGAAACCGAAGAAATTGACCGTACAATTATTGTCGGTATTCCATATAAAAATGTACATGATCGTAAAGAAAAATATTTCCCAAATGAAGTAAAAAATGCTGCATATATTCGTTTCCTTGCTCATGAACTTGCACCATATATTGATGAAAATTATCCAACGTACCAAATGGGAAAAGGTCGTGTTTTAATTGGTGATTCTCTTGGCGGAACAGTTTCCTTTATGACTGCACTTATGTATCCGCATACATTCGGTAAAGTCGTTATGCAATCACCATTTGTGGATGAGACAGTGATGAACTTAGCAAAAGAATTCAAAGATCCACAGGCGTTAGAACTGTATCACGTCATCGGTACAGAAGAAACGGCTGTAAAGCGTACTGATGGACAAGTATCTGATTTCGTAGGGCCGAACCGTGAGTTAAATACACTTCTTACAGATAGAAACTTCATCACGCATTATGAGGAATTTGAAGGCAATCATACTTGGAAATATTGGCAGACTGATTTACCGAAAGCCTTCTCTCATATTCTA
Source organism: Bacillus cereus group sp. MG1 (assembly GCF_040460035.1). Lineage (NCBI taxonomy): Bacteria > Bacillati > Bacillota > Bacilli > Caryophanales > Bacillaceae > Bacillus > Bacillus cereus group sp. MG1. The sequence goes on from NZ_JARVGY010000001.1 coordinate 1,239,999, forward strand.
TCAATGAAATAATAGAGAGCAGTATTCAGAATAATTTGATATAATAGATAAAGAGATTTATTTATCTCAAAATCTAACTAGACTTACAAAGGGAGGAATTGGAACATGAAATTAGGCATTGTAATTTTTCCATCTAAAATGATTCAAGATAAAGCGAACGGATTGCGTAAACGTTATGACCCGCACTACGCATTAGTTCCGCCACATATTACATTGAAAACACCCTTTGAGGCGCAAGATGAACAATTAGAGTCGATTGTAAACGAGTTACATACAATCGCAAGTAAAACGAACCCTTTCACCCTTCATGTTGGGAAAGTTGGTTCATTCGCACCTGTTAATAACGTCCTTTACTTTAAAGTAGAAAAAACACCTGAACTTACTTTCTTAAATGAAGAAATGCATAGCGGGTTATTCACGCAAGAACGCGAATATGCTTTCGTACCTCATTTAACAATCGGACAAGGCTTATCAGATGCAGAGCATGCTGATGTGTTGGGCCGATTACGTATGAAAGATTTCTATTACGAACAACCAATTGATCGTTTCCATCTTCTATATCAATTAGAAAATGGAACATGGACTGTACACGAAACATTCCGTCTTGGAAAGGGGAACAACTAATTTGCACGCACAGATTGTACAAACGGACGAACAACTAAGAGATGCATTCTCTGTACGTAAACAAGTGTTTGTAAATGAACAACGTGTCTCTGCTGAAGAAGAGTACGATGAGTTTGAAGAAATTTCAACACACGTTGTTATATATGACAATGATGTTCCAGTTGGTGCTGGACGTTTTCGCATCCTTGATGGTATAGGAAAAATGGAACGCATTTGCGTGCTAAATTCCCATCGCAAAAAAGGGATTGGAAAAATTGTTATGGATTCTCTTGAAGCGTATGCAAAAGAAAATTCGCTACCGAAATTGAAACTTCACGCTCAAACACATGCCGAAGATTTCTATAAAAAACTTGGATATGTAACAAGTTCTGATGTATTTATGGAAGCGAATATCCCGCACGTCGTAATGATAAAAGAATTGTAATTTGAAAGCAGGAGGTGATCCCTCCTGTTTTTTTACATTGCTATTTTCTTTTTCTTCCGCTAAAGTTAAATGTTGATGCTATAGTTTTGAAGGTGAACATATGACACAAGAAAAATTTTCACAAAAATCGTTAACACACGCTGATATTCCGCGTGCGACATATCATATTCCGAAAACATCTACCCATTTAATTATGGAAGAAGATGTAGATGCGGCTTATTTCCGCGCTCTTGAACAACAAAATGTTTTTTTAAACGAAAAACAATTAGAAGCCGTGCGCACAACAGAAGGTCCTGTTCTTACACTAGCTGGTGCCGGAAGCGGGAAAACATCTGTTTTAACAACTCGCGTTGGTTATTTAGTAAATGTAAAACAAGTTCATCCACGAAATATTTTATTACTTACATTTACACAAAAAGCAGCTGAAGAAATACGAAGTCGTGTTGCGAAGTTACCAGGTATGAATCATGCAGCAAGTAGCTACGTAGTTGCTGGTACATTCCACTCTGTTTTCTTAAAATTACTTCGTAGTCAAGGTTATAATCAGCAAATTTTAGCAAATGAAAAACATAAACAAATTATGATAAAGAAAATCTTAAAAGAATTGCGTTTAAAAGACGATTATGATGCTGAAACGATGCTCGCGATGATTTCACTTGAGAAAAACAAATTAAATCGTCCGAAAGATGTAAAAGCGAAAACACCAGTCGAACAAGAATTTAAAGAAGTATACGAACGTTTTGAAGAGGTAAAACAAAGATACAATTATATTGATTTCGATGACATCTTATTGGAAACATATTATATGTTAGAAAATAATGCTCCTTTACTAACTCAATTACAACAACGTTTTCACTATATTGAAGTAGATGAGTTTCAAGATACATCGTATGCACAATATGAAATCGTAAAATTGTTAGCCACGCCAAGAAATAATTTATTTATCGCAGGTGATGACGACCAGGCGATATACGGCTGGCGAGGAGCAAGTCACCAAATTATTTTATCTTTTCCAAAAGAATTTGATAACACAACAATCATTGCACTAAATACGAATTATCGATCCAATCCCTTTATCGTCGGGCTTGGAAATGAAGTTATAAAATTAAATCAAGAACGTTTTGATAAAGAGCTATACTCTGTTCGTGAGGAAGGTGTACAACCTTTTTATGCAAGACCTGCTACGACTCTTGATGAAGCAAATCAAATTTTGCAGCTTATTCAAGAAAAAGTAGAGAGTGGTGAACGTAACTTTAAAGATTTTTGTTTACTGTATCGCACACATTCTGTAAGTCGTTCGTTACTTGATCAGCTTACCATTCATAAAATCCCGTTTATTAAACACGGAGCGAGCCAATCATTTTATGAACATTCTTTAATTAAGCCTGTATTAGATCATTTAAGACTCGTGATTGAGCCGTTTCGACTAGAATCACTTTCAAACATATTGCCGACGATGTATATCGGACGTGATGATTGTATTTCATTTATTGAACGTGAACAATGGAAATATGGTGAGGGGCGCTTCCCTTCTCTTCTTCATTTCTTACTATTAAATCCAAGCTTAAAACCTTTTCAAGTGAAAAAGGTAAATGAGCGCATCGATTTTATTAAGTTTATTAAAGAATTAGAACCGAAAAAAGCATTAAAAGAAATCATTCATGGTAAAGGAAAATATTTAGAGTACTTACAAAATAACGATCGTTCTTCCTTTACAATGCATAAAGACATACAAGAAGAAATGTTGGAAGAATTAATGGAGTCTGCAACTCGTTTCACCGATATTCCAGCTTATTTACAATTTATCGACGAGGCGATTCAAGGTCAAAAAGAAATGGAAGCATTAAAAACAATGCCGCAAAAAGATGCCGTTTCACTTATGTCAATTCATAACGCAAAAGGCCTTGAATTTCCATGTGTCTTTTTACTTGGAGCGAGTGATGGAATCCTGCCTCATACTTCTTCTTTAAAAGATGCAAATGATCGTGTTACGGAAACTTCTGAAGCGTTAGAAGAAGAACGCCGATTACTTTATGTTGCCATTACACGTGCGAAAGAAGAACTTTACATTTCTTCTCCGCAATTTTTCAGAGGAAAGAAATTAGATATATCTCGTTTTTTATATACTGTGCGAAAAGATTTACCTGAAAAGACATCCACTAAATAAGGATGTCTTTTTTTATATCACGTTATGTACATCCCTCCTATATAAATTCCTTGTTTTTATCGTGAGAATTAACGTAATATCAGCCATATCCCACTCATATTGTAATAGTGTATGTCAGAACTCACGAGAAGGAGTGAACATAATGAGCTGCAATTGTAATGAAGATCATCAACATGAGTGTGATTTCAACTGTGTATCGAATGTTGTTCGTTTTATACATGAACTACAAGAATGTGCAACGACAACATGTGGATCTGGTTGCGAAGTTCCATTTTTAGGTGCACATAACAATGCATCAGTAGCGAATACACGTCCTTTTATTTTATACACAAAAACTGGAGAACCTTTTGAAGCATTTGCACCATCTTCAAGCCTTACTAGCTGCCGATCTCCTATTTTCCGCGTAGAAAGTATAGATGATGATGACTGTGCTGTATTGCGTGTATTAACTGTAGTTTTAGGTGATGGTACCGCTGTACCACCTGGTGACGACCCAATCTGTACGTTTTTAGCTGTACCAAATGCAAGACTAATATCAACCTCCACTTGCATTACTGTTGATTTAAGTTGCTTCTGCGCTATTCAATGCTTACGTGATGTTTCTATTTAAAACTAAATAATGAGTTAAGCATGGATTGGGTGGCAGAGTATTCTGCCACCCAATCCATGCTTAAAGAGTATTCTTATGTAAATTTCTTAAAATTGGGAACTTGTCTAGAACATAGAACCTGTCCTTTTCATTAACTGAAAGTAGAAACAGATAAAGGAGTGAAAAACATGTTCTCTTCTGATTGCGAATTTACTAAAATCGATTGTGAGGCGAAGCCAGCTAGTACACTACCTGCCTTTGGTTTTGCTTTCAACGCGTCTGCACCTCAGTTTGCTTCACTATTTACACCACTATTATTACCTAGCGTAAGTCCAAACCCAAATATTACTGTTCCTGTAATAAATGATACAGTAAGTGTCGGAGATGGCATTCGAATTCTACGAGCTGGTATTTATCAAATTAGTTATACATTAACAATTAGTCTTGATAACGTACCTACTGCACCAGAAGCTGGTCGTTTCTTCTTATCATTAAATACACCAGCTAACATTATTCCTGGATCAGGTACAGCAGTTCGTTCTAACGTTATTGGTACTGGTGAAGTAGACGTATCCAGCGGTGTTATTCTTATTAACTTAAATCCTGGTGACTTAATTCAAATTGTGCCAGTTCAGTTAATTGGAACTGTAGACATTCGTGCTGCAGCATTAACAGTTGCACAAATTAGCTAGTAAAAAGCGGTATTTCTTATACAGAAATACCGCTTTTTATATATAATAAAAAACACTCACAGTAGCATGAGTGTTTCATTCTTCATATTGTTTTATTGTGTTCTTCTTTTTCCCACAATTGCATCCCTTTTTCTTCACAAATCCTTGTTGTTGTAATTGTTCTTGATATGCCTGTTGTTGTGCTTGGTGTTGTTGCTGTATATGATACCACTGCTGCAGGTCATATGAATTCTGCCTTAGATTATTGCTCACAGCAAACATCTCCTCTACTGTCAATTCTGTCTATTTACTATATGAACAACTCTTTATTTCCGTTCCCTCATTCTTTTAAACTCCGCTTTTTCTCGTATTATGAAAATATATTATTCTCCCATAAAATATCCTGTAATTGTTTCAATGATTGCTGCCGCTCCTGCAATAGCTAATAATGCAAGTAACGGTTCCGCAACGATAGGGATCCAATTATATAAGACTAATAAAAAAGCACTAACCCATACACCTGTACACCAATAACAGCTTAATAATTCGCCAATCCACTTTCTTAATCCATTACCTTTCACTTTTGTAAACGTTGATACACTTCCATCCGGCTCCGTAATCTCTAATTCATCAATAAATGGTCTTCGCAAAAAGGCTGTAATTTTATCATAAACAATTAAACGAGTGAGCCTAAAAGCAGCTAACGCAAAAATAAAAAATAAAAGCCAGCTTGTAAACAGCATAATTCCACCTACCCTTATCCTCTTTCGCCTATTTTAAAAAAAAGGTCTTGAGATTGTGACCAAATCTCCTCGACTCCAATATCTTATTAATGTAAATACAAACAAGAAGATAAGGAGTGACATTAATGAGTTGTAACGAAAATAAACACCATGGCTCTTCTCATTGTGTAGTTGACGTTGTAAAATTCATCAATGAATTACAAGATTGTTCTACAACAACATGTGGATCTGGTTGTGAAATCCCATTTTTAGGTGCACACAATACTGCATCAGTAGCAAATACACGCCCTTTTATTTTATACACAAAAACTGGAGAACCTTTTGAAGCATTTGCACCATCTTCAAGCCTTACTAGCTGCCGATCTCCAATTTTCCGTGTGGAAAGTGTAGATGATGATAGCTGTGCTGTGCTACGTGTATTAACTGTAGTATTAGGTGACGGTACTCCGGTACCACCTGGTGACGATCCAATTTGTACGTTTTTAGCTGTACCAAATGCAAGATTAATATCTACAACTACTTGCATTACTGTTGATTTAAGCTGTTTCTGTGCGATTCAATGCTTACGCGACGTTTCTATCGTAAAGTAAACTAAAAAACTATTGGGGTGGTAGAAGCTTTCTACCACCTTTACATATTTAAAAACCGGCCATACTAATCGATTGGATATCATCTATAGACAACCTAATATCTCTCATACTATTTTGCGGCATAATAGATACAATGCCATGACGATACGATATGATCGATCCAACATATGAGACTGTAGCTGTTTTTATTCTGCATCTTACTTTCGGAATGTAATGAGGGCGGTTTAGTAAAAAATGAATTTTTTCATCATTATTCATATCCTTAAATGATTTATTATACGGGACAGTTCTTACTGGTTCTGGTTCTTGCTCTTCTTGTTCTATGTGTTCTTCTTTTTCTTCTTCTATTTTTTCTTCCACTTGCTGCTCTTCTTGTTGTTCTTGTTCTATTACCTCTTCCACAGCACTTCTTACAATATTTTCTTGTCTATTACTTTTCTCTTTTTGATCTTCATTTTCAAAGTTTGTCAGGATAATCCTTTTTATTTTCGGTGCAGCAAGTTCTAAACTTACTTGCGTGATATATAACAACGGTTTTCCAACTGTTGAACTTTTATTTTTATTCTTCACACTCGTCCCTCCCACTTCCATACGTAGCTAAATAAATCGTGTACTATTATAGTTATATTCATCACGTGGTAAGAACTTTCGTTAAAAATCGTTCTTTCTAAGAACAAATAAAAAGGACAATCTCAGCATTTAGAGATTGTCCTTTAAAAATTAATATTATATTTATCCTAGGATATGATACCCTGAATCAACATGAATGTTTTCTCCTGTTACACCGCGTGCTAAATCACTGAATAGGAATACTGCTGTATCGCCAACTTCTTCTTGCGTTGTTGTACGACGAAGTGGTGCGCGCTCCTCAATTTCTCTTAAGATTGAGTTGAAATCGCCTACACCTTTTGCAGATAACGTACGAATTGGTCCTGCAGAAATAGCGTTAACACGAATACCGTGTTGACCTAAATCGTTCGCTAAATATTTCACGCTCGCTTCTAATGAAGCTTTCGCAACACCCATAACGTTATAATTTTTCACAACGCGCTCGCCGCCAAGGTATGTTAATGTTAAAATATTTCCGCCTTCTGTCATTACTTTCTTCGCTTCTCTTGCTACAGCTGTTAAAGAGAATGCGCTAATATTTTGTGCAAGTAAAAATCCATCGCGAGAAGTATCTACAAATTCACCTTTTAAGTCATCGCGATTTGCAAAAGCAATACAATGTGCTACACCGTGAATAGTACCTACTTCTTGTTTAATTGTTTCAAAGCAAGCTGTAAGTTCCTCATCATTCGTTACATCACAAGGTAATACAAGTGATTCTTGTCCTTCTAATGTGTCCGCTAATTCACGAACGTTTCTTTCTAAACGTTCTCCTGCATATGTGAATATTAATTTTGCACCTGCATTATGCAAAGAGCGAGCTATTCCCCATGCAATACTTCTTTGGTTCGCAACGCCCATAACAACAAATGTTTTCCCTTGTAATAGTTCCATGATATATCCTCCCAGAAATACTTATACTTGTTATTAGTACCTGATACTATAATTATAGTACCATAAAACCGCTTAAAGGCAAACAAAAAAGTCATTAACAGAAATTTGTTAATGACTTTTGGTTTCTATAAAAAACCGCTCTAATCCTTCTTCCCAAGACGGCATTTGTGAAAAACCATTTAATCGTAGCATGTTATGTTGAAAAATAGAATATTTGGGCCTCGCAGCCGCAGCCCCGAATTCTTCCGTTGAAACAGGTAATACATTCACTTTCATATTGGCGTACGAAAATATCTTTTGTGCAAATTCAAACCAAGAGCATGAGCCTCTGTTTGATACGTGGTATGTACCGTATAAAGAAGTATGAATGAGCTTATTAATAACCATATTTAAATCCGCCACATACGTAGGAGAGCCAACTTGATCCGCTACAACAGATATTTCATTTCTTTCTTTTCCTAATCGCATCATCGTTTTGACAAAATTATTTCCATATTTACCATATAGCCACGATGTGCGAACGATAAAATATTTATTATGTAACTCTTTGACAAACTGCTCCCCCGCATACTTAGAGGCCCCATATATATTTATCGGCGCTGGACTATGAAATTCGTCGTATCCATCTGGTCTGGCGCCTTGAAATACATAATCAGTACTAATATAAACTAGCTTCGCTCCTACTAATTGTGAAGCAACCGCTACATTTCGAGCTCCGATTGCATTTATTCTATATGCAAGGTCCTGTTCTTTCTCCGCATGATCTACTTTCGTATAAGCTGCACAATGAATAATTATATGTGGTTTTATTTCTTGTACCACTTGTTGTATTCGGGATATATTTGTCACATCTAATAACTTTTTATCAAATGGATATATATCATATTCTTCAGAGTCTAACTCTTCAAATAGTTGCTTTCCTAATTGACCGTTTGCTCCTGTTATGATAACCCTCTCTTTCATTTAACATGCCCCTTACTGGTCTTTTAGTGGTTTCCACCATTCCTTATTCTTTTCATACCATTTCACCGTCTCTTGTAATCCTTGTTCAAACGTATATTTCGGTTCCCAATCAAATTCATTCTTCATTTTCTCTGCATCAATCGCATAACGACGATCGTGCCCTAAACGATCTGTAACATATTCAATGTCTTTTTTTGTTTTTCCTAAAAGATTAATAATTTGTTCCACAACTTCTACATTTGTTTTTTCATTATTTCCACCTATATTATATACTTCTCCTACACGCCCCTTATGCAGAACAACGTCAATCGCACTGCAATGATCCGTTACATGTAACCAATCTCTTACATTTAATCCATCGCCATATAACGGTAATTTTTTTCCTTCCAGTGCATTCGTAACCATTAACGGAATTAATTTTTCAGGATATTGATACGGCCCGTAGTTATTGGAACAACGCGTTACTATAACTGGTAATTGATATGTTTTATAGTAAGATAGAGCTATCATGTCCGCACTCGCCTTACTTGAAGAATATGGACTATTTGGAGCTAACGGTGTTTTCTCTGTAAACTTCCCTGTTTTTCCTAAAGAGCCATACACTTCATCCGTTGACACTTGCACAAGTTTTATATGCGAATATTTTTTAACTAGTTCTAATAAAGTGACCGTTCCAATTACATTTGTATCATAAAAAGGAATCGGATTTTCAATACTACGGTCCACATGTGATTCAGCTGCAAAATTTACAATCACTTGTACATCCCGCTCTTTTATAACGTGTTCTAATAGCTCTCCATTTTGAATTTCTCCCTTTACAAAAGAGTAATTCGGGTGATCCAGAAGAGATTTTACGTTATTTAAATTCCCGCTATATGTTAAGGCATCGTAATTAATAATTTTATATGTTTCATAACTTTGTAGCATGTAATGAACGAAATTACTTCCAATAAATCCAGCCCCACCTGTTACTAATATATTCATAAACAACGCTCCTACTTAAAAACTATCTTCATATTCCTCTAATAATGGTAATATCTGATCCTTATCGGACAATATAGGATCGGTTACTGGCCAAGGAATTGCTAAATCTTTATCTTCCCAAAGTAATCCTGAGTCATGCTCTGCGCTATAATATTCATCTACTTTATACATAACGATAGTATGCGGAACAAGCGTGCAAAATCCATGCGCAAACCCTTTTGGCACTAGTAATTGCCGATGGTTATCTGCACTTAAAATATATCCTTTCCATTGTTTAAATGTTGGTGATTTTTTTCGTAAATCAACGATAACATCATAAATTGCCCCTTGCATAACTTGAATGAGTTTCGTTTGTGCTTTCGGTTTTTTTTGAAAGTGTAGTCCCCGAATCGTTCCTGCCTTAGCCGAATAAGATACGTTATCCTGTACAAATGAATACGTTATCCCTAATGTTTCTAGCACCTGCTTATTATAACTCTCTGAAAAAAAGCCACGCTCGTCTCCAAACAACCTCGGTTCTAACAATTTTGCATCGGTAAAATTTGTTTCTACAACTTTCATATTCTCACCTATTCTCCGTTAAACTGTTTCCCAAAATTAATATCACGCGCTAACGTATTCGCCTTTTGAAGCGAAGCATGAGTTCCCGCATCAGTCCACCAGCCGCTCATTTCATTATAAGTAAGTACCCCTCGTTTTAAATACCAATTATTTATATCTGTAATTTCAAGTTCTCCCCGTGCAGAAGGTTTTAATTCTTTAATATAAGAAAAGACTTTCGAATCATACAAATAAATTCCCGTAACCGCATAAGAACTTTTCGGCTCTTTCGGCTTTTCTTCAATTTCAACTATTTTTCGGTTTTGAATATGTGCTACGCCAAATCTTTCGGGATCTTCTACAGATTGCAATAGCACTTTCGCACCTTCTTTTTGATTTGCAAACTCTTCAACATACGGAAGAATATCATCTGAAAAAATATTATCCCCTAATATAACTACCATACGATCATTCCCGACGAAATCTTCACAAAGCCCTAACGCCTGTGCGATCCCGCCCGCTTTATCTTGCACACGATACGTAAAGGACACTCCAAATTCATGACCACTCCCTAAAAAGCTAACAACATCCCCCATATGCTCTTTACCCGTAATAATCATAATATCTGTAATATCGCATTGTTTTAGCTTATATACCGCATGATAAATCATCGGATACCGACCAACAGGAAGTAAATGTTTATTCGTTACTTTCGTTATTGGATATAATCTCGATCCAGTACCACCTGCTAAAATAATTCCTTTCACTTTTCATCTCTCCTTTATGATGGAGATAATATATCTTTGTAATGTTCTACAAACACTTTCCGGTACTTCTCATATGTATCCGCATCAAACTCATCCCCGTTGTAATGAATACACCATAAATTTGCTTGATTTGGGATACCAATTAAATAACCAGCCCTTTGAAACTCTAAAGACTGTGACACATCATAAAAGTGAAACCCTTGAAACAAATCTTCTCGCCACGGAATATCATACTGCGTTGCCATGAATAAACCATCAATTGCCTGAACTGACAAAAATGGTTGATTACCATAAAAAACCTGATCTAAATTTAATAATTGATAATTCCGTCTTCTATACTCAATCACTTTCCCTACTAAATTTTTTCCTTCCCACCATATCCCGTTATTCGGTAAAAACTGAGCCCCAGCGACTCCTATTAAACCAAGCTTTTCATTTTCTTTAAAAAGAGATATAAGTGTAGAAAACACGTCTCGATTAATAAGATATGTATCTTGATGTATATACACTTTGTATTTCGCTGGATATGAAAGGGCTCGGTTGTATGCACTTGCCATACTTTGCGCATCTCGTATCGGAAAAATTTGCACGACATAACCAGAGGGAACAAAAATGTTTCTTATTTGGCTCTCACATTGTTTGAAAAGCTCCTCATTATTTACACAAACAACGACTAATATTGTATGATCTTTCATTTTTGTCCCCCCTTTTATTCTTCCTTATTTACATCTGACATATAGTGTTCCACAAATATTTTCCGATACTTTTCATAGTTCGTCATATTCACATCAAAATGATAATGGATACACCAAGCATCGCGCTGTACAGGTACACCGACTGTATATCCTGCTTTTTTAAATTCAAATGATTGAGATACATCATAAAAATCAAATCCGTCAAATAAGTCTTCTCGCCACGGAACATCATATTGTGTCGCCATTAATAAACCATCAATACATTCTACAGGAATAAATGTTTTTGATTCATGATACGGTTGTTCTAAACTTGCCATATAAAACAAATCATTCATATAACCAATGACTTTTCCTACAATTCCACGCCCTTCGTTCCATACGCCAGTCGGAGGAACATATTGCGCTCCAACCATCCCAATCATCCCAAGGTTTTCATGTTCCTCAAATAATTGAAGTAATCCGTATAAAAAAGCCCTATTTATAATAAAAACATCTTGATGTAAATACACTTTATACTTCGCTGGATGCGAAATGGCTTGATTGTATCCACTCGTCATACTTTTCGCATTTCGAATCGGCATAAATTGGACAATATACCCTGGCGGTACTAACAATTGCAATATATGTCGCACGCAGTTTGCATACAATTTCCGATCATTTATGCATGTAACAAATAATATTGTTTTGTCTGCAGCACTCATAATTGTGATTTTTCAGCTTCAATAATATACTGAAATACAACTGTCTCAGCCATGAAGCCACTTCCAAGACGATATTTTTTACAAATTCCATATAACTCCTCAATAAGCGGCTCATACATTTTATGATCAACATATACACGATCTACTTTACTAATTGAATATCCTGCTTTTAAAAACATTCTTAGCATTTCATTGAATGTAAAGAAACGAATATGTGTTTTATCTAATAAACCATATTCTGTATACGTCCAATTTCCAGCAAGTAAGGGAGCTAATACTGAAATATGAGCAACGTTTGGTATACTTGCTAAAATCACACCATTTTGCTTTATATATGGCTTAACCTTTTCAATCACAGCCCACGGATCAAATAAATGCTCTAATACATCCCCAAATAGGACGCAATCAAATTGCCCCTCCTCATAAGGAAGATCTATTTTTTCTATATCCCCTAAAATAACATGATCTAGTCTTTCCTTCGCTTTTTCTGCCGCCTCTGGAAATGCCTCTATTCCTGATACACGTGTACCGTTTTCTTTAATAGCTGCTCCCAATGCACCGCTCGAGCAACCAATATCAAGAACTTCTTTCCATTCCTTTTTTATATGCTTTAATAAATTCGGATTCGCTGCATTATAATAATGCTCGGATTTTTCTTCATATAAAGAACTTTTTTCGCGATTCATTTCACACACTCCTTATGCAAATTGAATTAGAAATATAAATCTCATATGAATTCTATAAAGTGCAGATTTTGTTCATCCCCCAATGATTATTAGCCCGCAAATAGCAGTATAAAATCTTTTATTTATATTGGTTACGTTACTGATACTCTAATATATAACCAATCTATTAGAGTTAGAATAGCGATAAATCATTTCTAAAAAACGAAACCTATTACACTTTATATGGTTTATCAAAAACTCCCCGAAAATATTTACGGTTATATTCAATTGCAGCATTATTCGGAACATAAGAAGCTGCTAATTCATTGTAATAATACGCTTTATCCTGCTCCCCTAACCTGCTATAACAAATACACATTTGTAAATAGGGTAGCCATGTGTAGCTAGCTGGACTATGGAAAGGACTTTCCGTTGCCATTGGTACTTCCGTGGCAAGTTTAAACCAAAATATCGCTTCATTATATTTTTCTTGTTCCATATATATATATCCTATTCTTGTACAATTCTCTCCTCTAGGGACGTCATACCGAAACGACTTCACACAAGATTCGATTGCCTTCTCCCACATTCCTAGCTTTGCATAGCAATCTCCTAACTTACCACATGCATAAATTTTCTCTTCATACCATCCTTCGTCTTGATTAAGAAATGTTTCATATAGAAGAACTGCATCATCATATTTTTGGTTATCCGTAGATTCATTTGCGTAATAAAATAAATCTCTCGGACTTAATTCTTCACCTGCCGCTACAGTATTTTGAAAAATTTTCAAATTACGATTTGTTACTTTTTTTTCTTTTTTATGTGTAATAGCAACATTACTACTAAAAACCTCACCAGAAATAGCTAAATACTCATGAACCTTTCCAAACCATTGAAATTGTTTTTCACGCTTTACAAGTCGATTTCTTTTTGTACAATATAAAGGTTTCCCGTTAGAATCCATTGCAAGATGATAAGGCATCGAAACAGCATCAATTTTAGGATCTAATTCTCTTTTTAAAAGTTTCAATGCTTCTTGAGCATCTTCTAATAAGACATCATCTGCATCTAGCCACAATATATACTCTTGCGTCGCTTTTGAAAAAGAAAAATTTCTTGCTGCTGCAAAATCATCAATCCACTGGAAATCATATATGTTAGAAGTGTATTTCTCTACGATTTCTTTCGTTCGATCGACGGAACCTGTATCAACTACTATAATTTCATCCACAATTTTTTCAACTGTTTCTAAACAACGGGCTATTGTCTCCTCCTCATCTCGAACAATCATACATAAACTAATTGTAATTCCTTGCTTGTTCAACATAATCACCCTCTTCCAAATCAATCATATGTTATACATATACTAAACTTTCCATTTTTTTAAATTGTTCAAGTAGTTTAAGATTTCTTTTCAATAATTCAAATGTCCGTGTCATTTTCTTTCGGTTTTGCATCTACTATATAATGAACGCTTTATGGAGGTGAATTTATGTCAAATAATAATTATTCAAATGGATTAAATCCCGATGAATCTTTATCAGCTAGTGCATTTGACCCTAATCTTGTAGGACCTACATTACCACCGATACCACCGTTTACCCTTCCGACTGGGCCGACCGGGCCGACTGGACCGACTGGACCTACGGGGCCGACTGTACCTACCGGGCCAACTGGACCGACTGGGCCAACTGGACCTACGGGACCTACAGGACCTACAGGACCGACTGGTGGCACTGGGACTACTGGACCTACGGGGCCTACTGGTGGCACTGGGACTACTGGACCTACGGGGCCGACTGGTGACACTGGGGCTACTGGACCTACGGGGCCTACTGGTGGCACTGGGACTACTGGACCTACGGGGCCGACTGGTGACACTGGGGCTACTGGACCTACAGGGCCGACTGGTGACACTGGGGCTACTGGACCTACGGGGCCTACTGGGGCTACTGGGGCTACTGGACCGACTGGACCGACTGGACCATCTGGACTAGGGCTTCCAGCAGGATTGTATGCATTTAACTCCGCTGGGATTTCTTTGGATATTGGACTTAATGCTCCAGTACCATTTAATACTGTTGGATCTCAGTTTGGTACAGCAATTTCTCAATTAGATCCTGATACTTTCGTAATTAGTCAAACTGGATTCTATAAAATTACCGTTATCGTATACACTGCAGCAGTAAGTCTATTAGGAGGACTTACAATCCAAGTAAATGGGGTATCTGTTCCAGGTACTGGGGCCACTTTAATCTCAGTTGGAGCACCTATCGTTGTTCAAGCAATTACGCAAATTACGACAACTCCATCATTAATTGAAGTAATCGTTACAGGGCTTGGGCTATCATTAGCTGTTGGTACAAATGCATCTATTATTATTGAAAAAATCGCTTAAATTTTTACTTAGCAGTAAAACTGATATCAGTTTTACTGCTTTTTCAATTTCAAATTCAATCATGAAACATTCGCTATCTACATAATCATATTGTTGTATGACATTTTGCAGGAGGCACAAATATGGAAAGTAAATCTGCTGTTCAGCTTTATCTCGAATTGCTAAAGAAGACCATTTTATTTGAAATATGGTTAGAATATGAGGCATACTTACCCGCATCTCTACATATTTCAAAAGAACTAGAATTCGAGCCAGTTACAGTCCCCCTCCCTTTATTCATTAAGCAATATGCTGAAAACCATAACTTAAAAATTGTAAAACCAAATGTTTCAAAAAGTGAACGCCATGATGGAATGGATTGGCCAAGAGCAGCACATAGCATGATCGGTCGAGAACGTATGAACCAATTACAAGAGGCAATGGAAACCGTTGTTCGTGAAAATATAGAGGGAGATTTTATTGAAACAGGTGTATGGCGCGGAGGATCGTGCATTTTTATGAATGGTTTTTTACAAGCAAACAACATTACGAATCGTAATGTGTGGGTCGCTGATTCATTTGAAGGTTTGCCAGCACCGAATCTAGAACAATATCCAAAAGATTACGGTGATTATTTGCACACATTCGATTATTTACGCGTCTCTTTAGAACAAGTACAAGAGAATTTCAAAAAATATGATTTACTAAATGATCAAGTGAAATTTTTAAAAGGCTGGTTTAAAGATACTTTACCAACAGCACCAATTGAAAAAATAGCAATTGCACGGCTTGATGGTGATATGTACGAATCCACAATGGATGGTCTCGTGAACTTATATGATAAAGTTTCTAAAGGTGGCTATATAATTATCGATGACTACGGGCTACCGCCATGCGCTGAGGCTGTGACAGACTTTAGAAACCAACGAAATTTAAAAGCCCCTATTACTAAAATTGATGTATTTGGCGTTTATTGGAGAAAAGAATAAAAAAGATTTAATCTATAGGAGATTTCATTTTCACTCATCCTTCTCTCACTTCTAATCCAATTAAGTATTCTTTTTCGGAATCTCCTTACATATAACAATTGTTTTCCTGTGTTCTCTCAATACAAATTGAAAATTTTATTAATAGATTTACTGCATCTTCTCATACAAGAAAGGGGTATACTCATGAGTGAACTTAACAAAGAAATGACTTTACTCCCCCCTCCTGAACTCGTCCAATATGTAGGTGGCGACTTCAAAAAAGTTGGAAAAGAGTTCCTAAAGCATTTTATTCAAATTGGCGCTTTAAAACCAAATGAAAAAGTATTAGATGTAGGCTGCGGCGTCGGTCGAATGGCTGTACCATTATTGAATTACTTAAATGATGATGGAGCGTATTATGGATTTGATTTGTTTAAAGATGGAATTACTTGGTGCCAAAATAACATTTCAACTATGCGTAATAATTTTCACTTTGAACATGTTGACATATACAATCAATTCTATAATCCAGAAGGAAAAGAAGATGCCTCTCAATATCGTTTCCCCTATGAAGACGGGACATTCGATTTTATCTTTTTAACTTCTGTATTTACGCATCTTCTCCCAAAAGAATTAGAACATTACGTATCTGAAATTGTACGTGTATTAAAAAAAGACGGGAGATGTTTCATTACATTCTTTCTTATAAATCCTGAATCGTCCTATTATTTAAATGCAGGACAAAGTACATTAGGTTTTTATCATCGAATCGAAAATTGCTACGTTGTAAATAAAGATATTCCGAATTTCGCAGTTGCTTATCCTGAGACAGATATTTGCAATCTATTGAATAAGTACGGCCTAGAAATAATCAATAAGCCGCATTACGGTTTATGGTGCGGCAGACATGAATATACAAGTTACCAAGATATTGTTCTTACAAAAAAAAGCTTCTGAAAGGAAGTTATGTATGATGAATGAAAAAAATCCACCTCTCGTTTCCATCCTTATTCCCACTTATAATCGGCCTCATTATTTCAAAATTGCTCTAGAAAGTGCATTGGCACAAACTTATTCTAATATTGAAATCATCATCGGAGATGATAGTACAAATGATGAAACAGCAACTTTAATACGCGAACAATACTTACCAAATTATAAAAATATAACATACATTCGAAATATTCCTACTCTAGGACAATTTCACAATGACCTTATGCTCATAGAAAAATCAAATGGTGAGTATATAAATTTTTTAATGGACGATGACGTGTTTTATAAGCATAAAATACAAAAAATGATGACCTATTTTGAGCAAGATCCCAATAAAAATCTTGCTCTTGTTACTTCTTATCGAGTACGCATTGATGATCATGGAAATCTAATAGGTGATTCCCATCCAACACAAAGGTTATATAGTGAAGACACCCCATTAAACGGGATATTTTTAGGTAATTGGATGTTAAAAGGTGGACACAACATTATCGGTGAGCCTACAACTACCTTGTTCCGAAAGGAATTGCTCACTGAACCTTTTGGCACTCTTAAAGAGCGACAATATTCTTGTAGTGTTGATATGGCCTCATGGATTTCTTTACTTTCTAAAGGAAATGCAATATACATTTCTGAGCCTTTAAGTCAATTTCGCTACCATGCTGGACAACAAATACACAATAAGCTCCTTCAAGGTTGTGAAGATTTCACACACCTCGTTATAACAGCAAAAGAATATGGCTTTTTACAAAATACTACAGACTATAGAGCAGCTCTACTTAGTGCTTACCAATGGTGTAAAAGTTCCTTAAAATACTATCTTCATCAACTAGATATTTTTCCTGACGCACATGTACGTCTTTCCCATTGTTTGGATATAATTATTAAAGAGTTAAACAATTAAACTACTCTGCAAAATTAAAAGTGTATGGACTATATGTGAATCATTCGTATAGTTCATACATTCTTTCTCATACTATAAAGTGAAACTTTAATCAGCTCTCACCAATCGGGCTTTTACGGGCAGTTGATCCCCCACCTAACTTCTTCGCTTTCGCTGAATTTTGAGGTAGGGGTCTTACTGCCCATTAATGCGGGATAAAATCCATTACTATAAAGAGCAGTAGAAAGGAATACCTACATTGAAAGATCCAAATTCTCAATATCAAATAGACTACGTATTACTATTTATTTTATTTGCCATTGGGATTGTTAGTTGTTGTGCTATTGCAAGTGCGCAAGCCTCTTTACCGCCATTTTTACAAAACGTCAATTTTGTACTAAAGCAAATCCAATGGTATTTCATTGGATTTATAGCCATTGGTGTTATTATGATTATCGACTTCGATCGTTATCAAAAAATTGCTTGGTATTTGTACAGCTTTGCAATGGTACTACTTATTGGACTAGAACTTCAAGTACCAGGTGCCGTTACAATTAAAGGCGCTACCGCTTGGTACAGGCTCCCAGGCATCGGAAATTTTCAGCCTTCTGAAATTATGAAATTATTTTTAATTATCGTCATTGGACGAATTATAGCAAACCATAATGAGAAATATTTTTCCCAAACAATACATGACGATTTTTTACTACTTGGAAAAATATTTGCAACAAGTTTGCCACCACTACTACTCATCGCAAAGGAACCAGATTTAGGAAATACAATGGTCATTTCAGCGATGCTTGCAGCAATGATACTAGTTTCTGGCATACGATGGCGTTTTATTTTCGGATTAGTTTCAGCTACTTTCGTTGCTGGAACTACATTAATATATATTTTTTTTACTCACACAGATTTCTTTAAAGCACACATTTTAAAAGAATATCAATTAAATCGCTTCTACGGATGGTTAGCACCTTACAAATATGATGCACAAGGCTATCAATTAAGACAAGCATTCTTAGCGACTGGATCCGGAGAAATGCAAGGAAAAGGGTGGGAAAATGGACAAGTATATTTTCCAGAACCACATACAGATTTTATTTTCACTAATGTCGCTGAACAATTTGGATTTCTAGGCGCAAGTGTCATTATTTCTCTTTTTTTCTTACTCATTTTTCGAATGATTCATATTGCTTTAGAAAGTAATGATCCTTTCGGTAGTTACATTTGCGCTGGTACAATCGGAATGTTTACTTTCCAAGTATTCCAAAATATCGGGATGACAATCGGATTACTTCCCATTACAGGGATAACATTACCTCTTATGAGCTACGGAGGAAGTTCACTGCTTACATACATGATTGCGATTGGATTCATTTTAAATGTTCGCTCAAGAACGAAAATCTTTATGTTTAAATGAACAACACAAAAACGCTATATTTTTATCTCTATCCTTTTTTAGATATACTAATGAAAAATACGATGGAGGTTTAAATATGAAATATGACATTATAGGAGATATTCATGGATGCTTCCAAGAGTTTCAAAATTTAACAGAGAAGCTAGGATATAACTGGAGTAGCGGTCTACCGGTTCACCCTGACCAACGTAAACTTGCATTCGTTGGCGATATTACAGACCGTGGTCCTCATTCATTACGTATGATTGAAATTGTATGGGAACTTGTCATACATAAAAAAGAAGCTTATTACGCTCCTGGAAATCACTGTAATAAACTATATCGATTTTTCCTTGGGCGTAATGTAACAGTCGCTCACGGACTTGAAACAACTGTTGCTGAATATGAGGCACTTCCTCCTAATAAGCAAAACATTATAAAAGAAAAGTTTATCACTCTTTATGAACAATCACCGCTCTACCACATACTAGATGAAAAAAGAGTAATCGTATGTCACGCTGGGATTCGGCAAGATTACATAGGAAGACGAGATAAAAAAGTACAAACCTTTGTATTATATGGCGATATTACAGGAGAAAAGCATGCCGATGGCTCACCTGTCCGTCGCGATTGGGCGCAAGAATACAAGGGGCAAGCTTGGATTGTATATGGACATACACCAGTAACAGAACCTCGATTCGTCAATCAGACAGTCAATATTGATACTGGTGCTGTATTTGGTGGCAAATTAACCGGATTACGTTATCCTGAAATGGAGACTATCTCTGTCCCTTCTTCTTTACCTTTTGTCGCTGAGAAATTCCGTCCAATTTCATAACTACCTTACTTAGCATTATTTAGGCAGATCTCATATAAAACTAGGTAAAGTAATTAAAAAAAGATGCAATAAAGTGCATCTTTTTTTAATTACACTACATATAATGTCGCAGGAGGTGACAGAATGAAGAAAAAATCTTCTAAACAAAAAAGAAAATTTCCCCCTTTATATCTGCCCATGTACGGAATTAACAACTGGTGTAGTATTCGGGCTGCAGCGATAGAAGAACTGGAAGAACAAGAGTCATCAAAAAAAAGCAAAGTAAAACCAACATATGTCTCTTTAGAAAATGCTGTGATGAGCCGCATAATCGATCGCAGAAAAATAAAGATGCAACAAAAAAATAAACAGCTCTCAAATCAAGATGAACAGGTAATACATTCTAATCAAGCAGAAGAAAAGACGGAAGAAAATATTTCTGTAGCAATAAATAAAAAAGTGGAACCAGAAATTCCAGCTGCTATTATAAACAAAGTAAAAAAAATAAAAGAGGCATTGGCTTCATCGAATGATATACAAACTGAAAAACCCCTCATAATTGAGACACCTACACCTGAAAATACAAAAGTTAAAAGGGGCGGCCGATATGCATATGCAGAGGGGCTTCACTCTCATGCGGAGGGCATGGCAGCACATGCGGAAGGCTTATTAACACACGCAAAAGGTTCTTTCTCTCATGCAGAAGGATCAAACTCAAAAGCAACTGGACATAGTTCGCATAGTGAGGGAAGTGAAACGACAGCAGGCGGGGCTTATTCTCATGCGGAGGGTAAACAGACAATTGCTTTAGGCGAAGCAGCACACGCAGAAGGAAACGCAACTATCGCTAACGGATCCTCTTCTCATGCGGAAGGTCATCATACATCAACAGCTCATTTTGCAGGTAGCCATATTATGGGGCGCTTCGGCATTGCAGAAGAAGCTTATTCTTGGTTTATTGCAAATGGTGTAAGCGACACCGACCATAATATCGGGGCTAAATGGCTTGCTCATAATGGAGAAATGTACATTGAGGGCGCGTCTTACAATGCAAGCGGAACGGATTTTGCACAAATGTTTGAAACCGAAGGTTATAAACCTATTGATGTCGGTTATTTCGTTACATTTAGTAACGAAGAAAAAATTCGGATAGCTACTTCACGCGATTCGTTCATTTTAGGAATATCTAGTGCAACCCCTGCCCTTATAGGAAATAGCGGGGCTTTAAGTTGGCAAAAACGTTATAAAACAGATAACTTTGGAAAACGCCAATATGTATGGACGGAAGCCGAAGAAATACAACCTCTTTTAAATACAGAATGGGATCCAACTTGCAAATATGTAGCAAGAAAAGATCGCGCCGAGTGGCTTCCTGTCGGATTAATTGGACAAATGTTAGTACGTGATGACGGCACTTGCGAAGCACATGGATATTGTCGTCCAAATGACAATGGCATTGCTACAAAAGCCGAAAGTGGATTTTTCGTTATAAAGCGTACGGGTGAAAACCAAATTTTAATATTATTCCGCTAAGAAAAAAGGGAACAAAATTCTTTATAATATAAGAATTTTGTCCCCTTTTTAAGTATGCCGCAACACTTCTTGCATATCGCTTGGAAGCTTTATAGTGAAAGACATCTCTTTCTCTAAAATAGGATGATAAAACGTCAAAGATTTACTATGAAGTGCTTGCCGTTTCATTTCATCCCTTCTCCCTCCATATAAGCTATCACCAAGTAACGGATGTCCTATATGAGCCATATGCACACGAATTTGATGCGTTCTTCCTGTCTCAAGCTCAAGCGCTACATGTGTCTTATGATATGTACTATCAATTACCTTAAAATGAGTAACTGCCCTTTGTCCATCCTCACAAACCGTTCGCTCAATAATGCTATCAGATTTTCGACCAATTGGTGCATCAATCATTCCTTCTCGTTCTACAATCTTTCCGTGAACAATTGCTTCATACGTTCGTTTCACAGCTTTTTGTTGATGCTGCTTCGATAAAAGATGATGCACGAAACGATTTTTTGCAATAAGCATAAGCCCCGAAGTATCACGATCTAAACGTGTTACGATGTGCACTGTACTTGCAAGGTGCTGCTTATCATAATGAGATAAAAGCGCATTGGCAACACTCCTTGTCGGATGTTCTCTAGACGGAATCGTTGACATGTTCGCCTCTTTATTAATGATAAGAACCGCGTCATCTTCATATACAATGCTTAAAGGGATATCTTCTGCCATCATCCCTTCACTTCTTTCCTCAACTGGAAAAAAGACACGTAATTCTTCACCAGCACGCAACTGATGACGAACACTCGCATGTTGACCATTTACTTCAATTGCCCCGCCGTGAAACTTTATATCCGTTAAAGCGGCTTTAGAAATACATTTCGTTTTCAAAAATTCCCTAACTAAAGTTCCCTCTTCAGCCGGACCTATATCCCATTTCAATGTAAATCTGTTCAAATATATAACCCTTTCTATTTATCCGCAACAAACGAGTCACGAACTCGTTTCCAGAACGGGAATGGACGGAAACGAACAAATCGTACTTTCTCGTTTGCGACCCGATACTGGATTGATTTCACATCTTGATGAACCATCGTTAAATGATCCACTGTAATTTGTAAGTTCATTCCTGCAGCTGGCTTTAACACACATGTATGATGCTTCGGCAATACGAGCGGCGATCCTACAGTACGAAATACACGATTGTTAATGGACGCCATTTCTGCAATTTGTATCGCTTCAATAGATGGGTGAATAATCGCTCCGCCAAGCGCTTTATTATACGCGGTACTTCCTGAAGGAGTAGAGATACATAGGCCGTCTCCGCGGAATGTTTCAAAATATTCTCCGCGTATTTCTACTTCTGTTACTAATGTACCTTCTGCACTTTTTACAGTCGCCTCATTCATCGCTAAATACTGTGACTCTTTACTTCCATTCACATAGCGAATAATAACTTCTAAAAGCGGATATTCCACCACTTGGAATGGTGTTTTCGCAATTGCAATTACTAATTTCTCTACTTCTGTCGGTAACCAATCTGCATAGAAACCTAGATGTCCTGTATGTACACCAACAAATGCTGTTTCATCCAATCGATTATAATAACGATGAAACGCATATAAAAGCGTTCCATCTCCCCCAACAGAAATTACAATATCGGGTTCCTTTTCATCCATTATAAATCCAAAATCTAGCAAGTACTCTTTCATCGTGCTTGCCAGTGTATCTGATGATTGATCTCCCTTTGACATAATTGTAAATTTCATCGCCCAACACCCTTTAGTTTATGATTCAGAATCTTTCGTTTCTTGCTTTCTTGAAAAAGCCTTTTGCGCTTCTTGAATTTCAAGACGAATAGAAGACATTTCTTCATCTAATAAAAACGCCGCTTCAGCTGCACGTTGCAACCTTATTTTAATATCTTCAGGAAAACGTCCACTATATTTATAATTTAAAGAATGCTCAATTGTTGCCCAAAAGTTCATTGCTAGCGTGCGTATTTGGATTTCTACCAATACTTTTTGTTCACCCTGAATCGTTTGAACAGGATAACTAATGACAACATGATAAGAACGATAACCACTATCTTTCTTTTGCGTAACATAATCACGTTCTTCCACGATTTCAAAGTCATTTCGTTTTCGAAGATATTCTACAACAGGCTTAATCTCATCAACAAATTGACACATCATTCTAAGCCCAGCAATATCCTGCATATCTTCTCTCAATCGGTCTAGCGGTACATTTCTCTTCTCCGCTTTATCAATAATACTTGCAACCGACTTTACCCTTCCTGTTACAAACTCAATTGGAGAATGCTCTGTTAACATTGCAAATTGAGTACGCATTCCTTTTAGTTTCACTTTCAGCTCTGCCACCGCTTGGTGGTAAGGTGCTAAAAATTCTTCCCAATTTCGATTCATTTCAACCACCACCAAAATCAATCCATTTGCTTATAGAAATACTTTTTCTACAGCAGTTACTAGTTCTTCTCCGTAATTTGCATTACCTTCAATATTTTCAACTAAATATTCTACTTCTTCTTTTAATCCTTCTAATTCCATTTCAATGTCATTCACGCGAACGAACATAACCACATCGCTATTCATCGCTTCATGCATTGCTTCCCAGCATGTGTGCGGAATACTTACATAAATGAAAGATGATTCATTTTCTAAGATATATAAAAATGATAAATTGTCTGAGTCTACAAGTACGTGATTACGCGCACTTAACTCCTTTACCTCTATTTCACTATTTTCCGCACAAAAAATAAGAGCATTCTCTCTCTTTTCTACGCTCTTAACTTGGATTTTATTTTGCATGCTCTAACTCCTCCATCTCAACTTCCTGTCTTACTTAACAGTATTATTGTATCATAACATGGACGCAAACAAATAAAACATTGAACCAAATTTATGAAAAAGCGATAATGTGTAAAGAATTATTTTTCAAAAGGAGATTATACAATGACACAAGAAATTGAAATTGAATTCAAAAATATCGTTACAAAAGAAGAATTCGATACATTATGTAAATCGTTTTCTATTGAAGCATTTACAAAACAAGTGAATCACTACTTTGAAACACCTGACTTCTCGTTAAAAGAAGCTGGCTCTGCACTTCGTATTCGTCATAAAGGAAAAACTTATACGTTAACGTTGAAACAACCTGCAGAAATTGGTTTATTAGAAACGCATCAAGTCGTAACAGAAGACGAAGCAAAAATGATGATGGAAACAAACACAATCATTCAAGGAGCAGTAGTAGATCAATTACACAAATTACAAATTCCTGTTTCTGCTTTAACATATATGGGTAGTTTAACAACAGAAAGAGCAGAAACATTATTTAAAGGCGGAACGCTTGTCTTTGATCATAGTTTCTATTACAATCACGATGATTATGAAATTGAATTTGAAGTGCAAGATGAAGAAACAGGAAAAGCTGCATTTATTGATTTATTAACGCAACATAACATACCCGTTCGCCATACAAATAACAAAGTAAAACGCTTTTTCCTTGCCAAACAAAACAAAGCACGCTAAAGTGAAAATTCCACTAGTGAATATGTTTCACTAGTGGATACATCTCACTAAAAAAGGTTACACCCGTAGAATAAGCAAAGAATCTTTGAGAAGGCTGTTTATTTGCCCTCTCGAACATTCCATTGCTACAATAGATATACATTTCATGGAAAAAGGAGTTTATAAAGGATGAGCAAGCAACCGATGACACCATTTGAAGCAATTGGCGGTGAACAATGCATTGCAATATTAGTAGATACATTTTATTCCTATGTCAGTAAACACCCTGACTTATCTCCCATCTTCCCGGAAGATTTAACAGAAACCGCTAGGAAGCAGAAGCAATTTTTAACCCAATATTTAGGTGGTCCTAATTTGTACACTGAAGAACATGGTCATCCTATGTTAAGAGCACGCCATCTCCCGTTTGAGATTACCCCAAAACGAGCAGAGGCTTGGCTATCATGTATGGAGCAAGCAATGGATGATACTGGAGTGCATGGTCATATAAGAGAGTTTGTTTTTGAACGTTTAGCATTAACCGCTCAGCATATGGTTAATACTCCAAACGAAACAGGTGAAGTGTAATGGATAAGCAGGAAGCAAAGCATATAAATATGCCATCTCCTTCCGCATGCGAGCATAAGTCTGTAGAAGCATATTTATTTATTGATCCACTTTGTAAAGATTGCTGGGAAATTGAGCCTTTTATTATTAAACTATGGCTTGAATACGGGAAATACTTCTCTATTCGTCATATCGTAACAGGGAAAGTGGATGGAACGAACGCTTCCTCACACAAATGGAATAAACCTGCTAATATTCGATTTGTGTGGGAAAAGACAACCAGTTTACAAGGTTTTTCATGTGATGGAAAGGTACATATGCAAGAAGCATCGTCAACACCATATTTAGTTTCGATGGCAATTAAGGCAGCGGAGTTGCAAGGCCGAAAAGCAGGTTCGAAGTTTTTGCGAAAACTCCAAGAATACATTTTCCTTGAAAATGTATCAAACCCTGATTGCGAACTATTACTTGCATGTGCGAGAGATAGCAATATTGATGTAGAAGAATTTAAAAAAGATCTACATTCTGCTAGTGCAAAAAAAGCTTTCCAATGTGACTTGAAATTCACGAATGAAATGCATATTACAGAAATACCTTCCCTCGTCTTTTTTCATGCGAACTCAGATGAAGAAGGTATTAAAATCGCTGGAAATTATTCCTACGATGTATACGTACAATTATTGAAAGAACTTGTAAAATGTGAAATTGAGCCAGAACCATTACCACCTTTAGAAGTGCTACTAGAAGCAACACAATTTATATCTTCAAAAGAAGTAGCATTTATTTATGACTGTCCGCAGCAAGAAATTGAGCGCGAACTAAAAAAATTACAACTGAAACGAAAAGTACAAATGATTGAAGTAAAATGCGAACGTTATTGGAAATGGATAGCAAAAGAAAAAGACCTGGTGTAAACACCAGGTCTTTTTCTTTACGGCTTATAAAAATATTAAAGGGGATGGGAGAAATTTTCACGTTCAAACAAAGGGGTATATGTTTGTATGTGAATTCGTTCACGCTTATTATATTACAAGATTCGACGTCAGATGACAACCCCTTTTGTCGAATTTCACACTTTTGTCACATTCTAAACGTTTTCATTTTTGAATAAGCTATAAAAAAGGTCATTTAGGGGGTTTATTTATGAAAAAATCTTATATTGCTCTTCTCTTTCTAGCTGTCATCGTTTCTTTTTTCTTGTACATCCTCTCTCTACTACAAGCTTTTCCTAAAATTATTGCCTTACCTCTTTTATTCGGAATCATCGTTATCACACTCTCTTATTTCAATTATAAAAAACGATTCAAAGGGTTTTAAGTTCAAAAATCAGCCGTAAAGCTATCCTTTCAGTTAGAAAAAATAAAGAAATTCATCTTTTTTTCAACAAATATCGACATTAAATCTATTCAACAAAAAAGACGAGGATACAATCCCTCGTCTTTTTTCATTACTTTTCTTCAAATAATAATGCTTCTAATTCATTTAATTTCTCTTCAAATACTTGTAGTGCCTCTTTTACTGGTTCAGGAGATGCCATATCTACTCCTGCTTTTTTCAGCACTTCAATTGGATAATCAGAGCTTCCTGCTTTTAAGAACTCGTTAATATAACGTTCTACTGCTGGTTGTCCTTCTTCTAAAATCTGTTTAGATAGAGCTGTCGCTGCACTAAATCCTGTTGCGTATTGATATACGTAATAGTTGTAGTAGAAGTGTGGAATACGAGACCATTCTAAACCAATCTCTTCATCGATTACTAAAGCGTCACCGAAATATTTCTTATTTAAATCGTAGTAAATTTCCGTTAGCATGTCTGGCGTAACAGCATGTCCTTCTTGTACTTTCTTATGAATAATATGTTCAAACTCTGCAAACATCGTTTGACGGAATACAGTACCACGGAACCCTTCTAAATAATGATTTAATAAATATAGACGCTCTTTCTTATCTTCTGTCGTTTTTAATAAATAATCATTTAGAAGCGCTTCATTACAAGTAGATGCCACTTCTGCTACGAAGATGGAATAATCACCATATACGTGCGGTTGTGTTTTTCTTGTATAGTAACTATGCACCGAATGACCAAACTCATGAGCAAGTGTAAATAAATTATTTACATTATCATGCCAGTTCATTAAAATATACGGATTTGTTCCATATGCACCAGATGAATATGCCCCGCTTCGTTTTCCTTTATTCTCATACACATCTACCCAGCGATTTTCATATGCCTCTTTCAAAATATCAACATATTCATCACCAAGTACGTTTAAAGATTTTAATAAAAGGTCTTGCGCTTCTTCGTATTTCACATTCATTTTCACTTCTGGTACAAGTGGTGTATATAAATCATACATATGAAGCTCATCAAGTCCTAGTGCACGCTTACGAATATCGATGTAACGGTGTAATAAATGTAAGTTGTCATTTACTGTTTCAACGAGTTGATCGTATACTGCTTCCGGAATATTATTATTGCTCAATGCAGCTTGGCGAGCAGAATCATATTTACGAACACGCGCATTGAAATTATTACGTTTTACTGCTCCACTTAACGTACTTGCGAATGTGTTTTTAAATTTTCCGTACGTTTCATATACAGCTTTAAATGCATCTTTGCGAACACGAGGATCATCACTTTCTAAAAACTGAATGTAACGGCCATGTGTAATTTCTATTTCTTCTCCGTCTTCCCCTTTAATAGATGGGAATTTTAAATCCGCGTTATTCAACATACCGAATGTATTGCTTGATGAACTCATTACTTCAGATGCTTCCGCTAATAAAGCTTCCTCAGCTTCTGATAATACGTGCGGGCGTTGACGTGTAATTTCTTCTAATGCATGTTCATATACACTTAAATCTCTATTTTCCTTCAAGAATGTTTGCAGTGTATCTTCTGAAATCGATAAAATTTCAGGAACAATATACGCTGTGCTACTAGATACTTGTGAATATAAATTTGTTGCGCGATCATTTAATGCTTGATATACAGAGTTTGTTGTATCTTGATCGTAACGCATATGAGCATATGTATATAACTTACCTAATCGCATTGAAATTTCATCTTCATATTGCAATGCCTCAAGTAAATTGTCCGCAGAGTCACCAAGTTTCCCTTTAAATTCAGTTAACTTCGGCAATAGCTCTTTAATAGCTTGAAATTCTTTTTCCCATTCTGCATCCGTTTGGAAAATATCTTCTAATCGCCACGTACTTGCTTCTTCAATCTCGTTGCGATCTGGTAATGCTTTCGCTTTGTTTTGTTCAGACATTCTTTAAGCCCTCCTTTAAATATCTCTACTTAAGTACAATTCGTTTTTTTCTTATGTAATTCCTTCACAATCATTCTTTATTATATCCCCTTTTCCTCCTCTCATGTTAAAATTTGCCTCAAATAAAGATAGCGCATGTATTAAGCAAATCTCATCATGTTTTATAATCTCCTCCTCTGTTTTTAACATCATGACATCCCTTATTTTCCGGTACGTATAAGTTCCCACTTTACGCAAAACACCTATATAGCATAAAAATGTCATATATTCAGTAACTGCCACTTTCCATATATGCTTTGAAAAGTACGGAAGTATCCGCCTTTTCGTATACCTTTTTACATAACTACACACGTATTGAAGAGAAATACACTCTCCCACTGCAAGCTTCCCTATACACTTCATATATAGAAAAGCTTGCCATATAAATGGGTTTGTTTGTAAAGCAAATGCAGAAGGGAGTGGAACACCAATTTCAGAAGGAAAGCTTGCTGGGGTACATTTAAATTGATATAAGAGGCGTAATAATGACTTATAATTATAATTCCAAATCGGCAGGGCATTTTTGCGGAAGTAGTTCTTTCTCTTCTTCCACTCTTCACCCAATCTTTCTTTCCCGAAAGGAACGGGAGAAAAAAGCATTTCAAAAGTAGTCGTATCAGTTGGTAAATATATAGTATGTGAGAAAAAGACATTTGTAGAAAAGGGAGTGACAAATGCACATTTCATAAATGATTTTTGTTTCGGACAGAAGAAAATAAGAAGTGGCTGAGGATAAGATTGTAAGGAGAAAGCCATAAGTGAGGAAAATTTCATCCAATATGCAGATTGCTTTTTCAATTGATTTCCACCAACGATCCAAATGACCTGTATACCAGCTTGCCAATACGAATATGTTCTTTTGTACAGCTGCTCTATAGCGAGGTTTGCACATTGGTATTCAATTGCAATTTTTCTGCCCGCCCTCTCTACAAAAACATCTGGTCGTTGCTTAATTTCTGGAAGGTAGTACTCTATATCCACCTGAAAGTTTTGACGCTTGAACCATCTATATAACAATTCTTTACCGTGCATATGATACGTTGATTCCGCTTCATAAAAGGCAAGACATGAATCCACTTTTTTATGAGCAAAATGCCAACTTTTTTGTTTCCCTAATTTCATTTGCACTTCCTTTCCACAAGCTACACAAAAGAATCGTTCTTGTTGACGCATACGGCGCAAAAGCTTTTCATTACAATTATAGAGTAAATGAATTTTCTCTCCGTTTTCTCTTTTAGCGATAAATATCGTAATCACACCCTTTCAGCTCCTTATATTCTACAATTTGTTACAAATTCCTTTTAAAAAAGAGATATCCCAATTTCGGACATCTCTTTTTATAATAAAGGTGATAATAAGCGGTATGTTGATTCAACAATTCGTCTATGAAGACGTCTTTTATGAAAATGATCAACATGAATTTCACTTGATTCTTCTAAATCATCTTTAAAGTCTTGAACAAGTTTTCGAATGCTATCTGTATCATATAAAAAGGCATTTACTTCAAAATTCAAATGAAAACTTCTCATATCCATATTAGCTGTCCCAATTGAAGCTAAATCAGAATCGACGATGACAACTTTACTATGAAGAAAACCTTTTTCATATTCATATATCTTTACACCTGCATCTAAAAGCTCTGGGAAGTAAGATCTCGATGCGTAAAAGACAGTACGCTTATCCGGTTTACTCGGCATTAATAAACGAACATCAATACCAGCAAGTGCAGCAACCTTTAATGCGGATAAAATATCATCATCCGGAATAAAATACGGCGTTGCAATCCAAATGGATTTCCGAGCAGAAGCAATCATGGCAAAATATAAATGCTTAATCGTTTCCCATTTATTATCAGGCCCACCTGCAACAAGCTGCACGCCTCCCCAATGCTCCCCCTCAACTGCTTTCGCTTGTAAATATTCAGGGGCTAGCACAGCCTCACCAGTCATATAAAACCAATCTTGAAGGAAAATAAGCTGCAAACTTTGTACAGCTTCACCACGCAAATATAAATGTGTGTCTCGCCAAAAGCCGAAGTACTTATCCTTCCCTAAATATTCATCACCAATATTTAATCCACCTACAAAGCCTTCTTTTCCATCAATAATAACGATTTTTCGATGATTTCGATAATTAATTTTATCGTTTAAAATCGGAAAGCGTACAGGGAAGAACGGAATCATTTCGACTCCTGCATCGTTTAATTCTTCAATATACGATTTTGATAATTTAAAACTTCCAACCGCATCATACAAAAAACGAACGACTACGCCCTCTTTTGATTTTTGTATTAAAATATCTTTAATTTCCGTTCCAAGCTTATCATCACGCACAATGTAATATTCCATATGAATGTGATGTTTCGCTCGTTTTAATCCATCTAAAATGGCCTGAAACGTTTCATCTCCATTTGTTAATGTTCTCGTTTCAGTTTGAAATGAAATATTTAAAGCGCCTAAGCGATCCGCTAAACGAAATAACAGCTCTTGATGCTTATGATTGCGTAAAATCCGTTCTTCGTAATCTTCATGCCCCTTATATTGTAAAAACGCTTGTTCATCGAGCAACGCCTTCTTTTGGAACATTCTCTTCCTCCGAAAGTTCTGTCCGAATAATAAATAAGCGAAGAATCCAAATACCGGAAAAATACCTAACACAATGAGCCATGTAAGTGTTTTTGACGGATGACGGTTCTCTAAGAAAATAACGCAACCAATTAAAAACGCAGATACTGTAAATAAAATACTAATAATACCTAAAACCGAAACATCTTTTATCCCAATCACATCTGAATAAAATGCTACATCAATAAACATACGTAACGAAACAAATAATGCGAACAATAGCAGTATAAAGAAAATCAGCTTTAACGTATTTTTCATCTCTTACCTCCTAACTAAGAAAGCTTTCCTATTCTTCATATAAAAAGCCGATTTCATACTACAGAAATCGGCCTACGTTTTAGCAGGAAAATTATTGCGAATCGTTTCAAGCGCATGCTCTTTCACAATTTGTTTTCCATACTCACTTACACGATGAATTGTTAAAGTTGATTCTTCTCCATATTCTAAAATAATACTTAAAATACGATCGATTTCTTCTTCATCATGTAGCACTTCATCGAATTCCACATATACATAATAGCGGTTCTCAAATGAATACAGCTCATCTTTTATATCTTCAAAGATAAGACGATGACTTAATGAAATGACATCTTCAAAATCATTAAACTTAATTAAAAAGCCAAACGTACCATCTTCATTAAAGTTTGTTCCTGTTTGTTCTTCTACCTCTTCGACTAATTCTTGCTGGAATAATGATTCGATGCCTTCATCTAGAGGAATATCTATAATTTTGTCTACCCCTATCGGTAGTTCCAGCTTTTGCCCGTCCTTTGAAAGCTCTGCTTTCGTGACAAGTACTTCAATCCCTTTATCGACTGCTTGCACTTGAATCCATAACGGCCCATCAATAAAGAAATCGTCATGATCACGAGCTTCGTCCATCATCTCCCAAAAGAGCTCTTCACTTCGTTCGCGATCATACCAAATCTCTTCACGATTAAATCCTCTATCCTCTATATCAATGTACGTAATAAAAAATTTCATCGTATGATCATTAATTCTTTCAATATCCAAAATACAACTCTCCCTTCCTGCTTAGAATTGTTATGAAGGGATTCCCCACTCATATGACAAATCAATAGATTCTTGTACTCTCATTTTATGATAAGATTCTCCAGAATGGAAATAAAATCGATTTATTTTACAAAAATAGTTATATGCCTATCTTTACTCGATCAACTACGTAAATATATTATTATAGCGATTTCTTACTTACAAAAAATTTGGACATACATTTCCACATTCCCCCGTACACTGTAATAAAGTGAAACTTCTATTAGAAGAGATTATTTAACAACAACTTTCTTCATCACATACATATAGTTCGCTTATTAAAACATCATAAATGGAGGCAGACGAATGGACTTAGAGTTTTTAACATCCGTACTAATGATTGTCGGTATCGATGTTGTATTAGGTGGTGACAATGCAATCGTCATCGCACTAGCTAGCCGAAATTTACCTGAATCGAAACGAAATAAGGCTATTTTGATCGGTACTCTTTTAGCGATTGTACTAAGAATTGTCCTTACTATACTAGCTGTCTATTTACTCGACATTCCATTTCTACAATTGATTGGCGGGGTTTTACTTACATTAATTGCAGTCAATTTATTAACCGATAATAGCAACGATCTTTCTTCTATTCAAGGAAAAACAACTTTATTTCAAGCTGTGCGGACAATTGTTTTCGCGGATCTCGTTATGGGGTTTGATAATGTTATTGCCATTGCAGGTGCAGCTCACGGGAGATTTTTACTCGTCATAATCGGCTTACTCATTTCTATCCCGATTATTATTTGGGGCAGCAAACTTATTTTAATACTTATGGAGCGATTTCCATTCCTCATTTATTGCGGTGCAGCAATTCTTGCCTATACTGCAGGAAAAATGGTTACACATGAAGACAGACTTGCAACCTTTTTTCATAACAATCCAAGTTTCACTGCAAGCATTCCTTATTTGTTCATTTTCACTATTTTATGCATCGGCTTTATTGTACAACAAGTTCGATTACGCAATGTGAAACATTAAAAAAAACCTTCTACTATATAATAGGTAGAAGGTTTTCATATTATTATAATTAATTTACAAGACGTTGTGCTTCACGTAATTGGAACGTTCTTACTGTACGTGGTAAGAAACGACGAATTTCGTCTTCGTTGTAACCAACTTGAAGGCGTTTCTCGTCAATCATAATTGGACGACGTAAAATCCCTGGATAGTCACGAATCATCTTATATAAATCTTGAAGTGGTAAAGACTCTAAGTTTACATTCAATTCTTGGAAAACTTTCGAACGAGTAGAAATAATCTCATCCGTTCCGCTTTCTGTCATACGTAAAATCTCTTTAATTTCCTCAATCGTTAATGGATCTGAGAAAATATTACGTTCTGTATAGGGAATATGATTTTCCTCTAGCCATAATTTCGCCTTTCTACAAGACGTACAGCTTGGAGAACTATATAATGTTACCATACAAAGCTCACTCTCCTTAAAGAGTACAAATTCTGTACTAAATACAGTTTTAATTTCTAACTTCAGCAATTTTTCGTGATAACTTGTCTTATTGAAAAGTACAAAAATCACATTTCATGTAAGCAACAACTTATAATAAACAACAATTACTTTTAATAAGTAACTTCTATAATCATTATACAATAGATTTTGCAAGAAATATACAGTAAATTTCCTGCTAGTTGAGAAAACTCTCCCGTGTATTTCACTGCTATGTAACATGATTACGCTCATTTCAGCTGTACTTTAACAATAACTTTCAACCCTTTTACTACTCACTTCCCATAGATTTTTCATATAATATATAGTTATTTATCTATAATCTTCCCTATGAAAAAGAGAACGTTTTCTTACTTTTTCTTGATAAATCAATTAAGAAATGTAAGACTATACAAATGAGAATAAAAAGGAACATTTGTTCTTATTTTAACAAATATCCTCCCTCCTGTCTACATGATTTCTAAAGTAAATTAAATATTTTTCTGACATTTCTTTCTTTTTCATTTTTTATCTCATACAATAAACATACAGACAGGCAAAGGGGGAGTTTTCAAATGATTGCTTTTTTTATTGATTTTATTACGGTTGCTGCCCTCATCATCGGAATAACAGCATTGATTGGTGTCATTACAAATAGCATCGGCGAAAAGCTCTTTGGTGGAAAAGAAAAAATGAAGTTTGTTAACAAAAGTTTGGATGTACAATCTGGCTGGAACCAAGTTGGCGGAAAAGGCATTTATAAGAAACGAACGTATTAAAAAAAGCAGGTGATCACCTGCTTTTTTTTCTTATTTCTCTACTGACGCCCATTTAAAGCTTAAATCGCCGCCATATTTATGGTTATACATATTTTTAATTGAATCTCTTTGT
The DNA here is from genome assembly GCF_040460035.1 of Bacillus cereus group sp. MG1. Taxonomy (NCBI): domain Bacteria; kingdom Bacillati; phylum Bacillota; class Bacilli; order Caryophanales; family Bacillaceae; genus Bacillus; species Bacillus cereus group sp. MG1. Next base: position 1,275,005 of record NZ_JARVGY010000001.1, read on the forward strand.
AAATATGCTCTACCACGTTGATATACTGGAACGATCGCAGCATCATCAAGTAACATTTTTTCTGCTTCTAATAAGTTCTTCCAACGAGCATTTACATCGCTTCCATCTTTTTTCGCCTTCATAATGATTTCATCGTATTTTGGATTAGAGTACTTCATCTTATTTTGTGACCCATCTGTTACAAACATATCAAGATATGTAATTGGATCTGGGAAGTCCGCACTCCATCCAGAGAATGACATGACATAATCGCCCGCATCTTCTAATTTTAGTTTTTGTGCGAATGGTTGTTGTTTAATTTTTACTGTTAAACCTGGTAAATTCTTTTCTAATTCACCTTTTAAATATTCACCAGTTTTCTTTGATAACTCTACATCTTCATTTAATAATTCTAATTCGATTTCATTTTTACCAAGTTCTTTTTTACCAGCTTCCCAATATTTCTTCGCTTCTTTCACGTTTGGTTTTACAATATCCCCGTTTACAGCACGGAAATCTTTTTTATCTGGTCCTTTAATGAAGTTATCAGGAATTAATCCTGTCGCTGGCTTAGAACCGTTATTTAATAATGTATCCACGAATGGCTTACGGTCAAAAGCAAGTGAAATTGCTTTACGAATATTTTTATTTGCTAAAGCTGGATCTTTTTGATTTAAACGAAGGAAGAATACAGATGTATCTTCTACTGTTTGGAAATCTGGTTTTCCTTTATATTTATCAATAAACTCCGCTAATAACGACGCTCGATCAATTGCATTTGTTTCATATAAGTTAATTGGCGTAGATGTATCTTTTACAATATTAAAGTTTACTTCTTCAATCTTCACTTCTTTATTGTCCCAATATGACGCGCTCTTTGTCATTTTAAAGCTACGTTCATGTTGCCAATCACTTAATGTAAATGGCCCGTTATAAAGAGTTGTATTCGCTTCCAAACCAAACTTCGTACCTTGCTCTTTCACAAACTTTTCATTCACAGGATAGAAGATTGGATATACCATTAAATCTACAAGGTATGGAATTGAATTATCTAATTCCACTTCTAATATATAATCATCAATCGCCTTTACCCCTAATTGATCCGGACTCATCTCTTTTTTATTAATTTTCTCTGCATTTTTTATATCATACATAATGTACGCTGATTTCGCAGCTGTATCTGGGTTAATCGCTCTTTGCCATGCATATACGAAATCTTTTGCCGTCACAGGCTCACCATTTGACCATTTTGCGTCTTCACGTAATTTAAATGTATATTTTTTACCATCTTCTGATTTTTTGAATTCCTTCGCTACACCAGGAACTAGCTTATCATCTTTTCCTAAACTGTATAAGCCTTCCATCGTATTAGTCATTACTCTTGAAGAAACTGCATCAGCTGATAACGCTGGATCCATCGTTGGAATTTCTTGTGTTTCAATTAAGTTAATAACTTGCTTCGCACCGCTTTTTCCGCTATCCCCTTTAGCGTTTGCTTGCGATTCATCTTTTTGATAGCTACATGCCCCTAACATCATGCTCATCGCTACTGTTGATGCTACAAAAACTGGTATCTTTTTTTTCATACTTCCACCCTCCAAAAAAATGTTAACCCTTTCATTTTCAAACAAAAAGAAATATATATATGTTCTAATAATTCATATTATACACACAAATATATTTTTTGTATATTTATATTTCTATTTCATTAAAATTTTCCGTTAAAAAATATACCTTTGTAAACGTTTCATATTGCTGATTATTCATACTAAAGTGTTAAAAATAATATTTTTTTACACTTTTCTAAATTATCAGAGAAAAACGAATTTTATATCTCATAATATTTTATGTATAATTATCCTTTTGTTTTTATCATAAAATAGCACTCTCTTCATAATAAAAATATGTAGGCTAAAATGAGTGCAAAGGTTAAGAAAGTATGTTACGATACATTTTGCTAAAAATAGATATCGGTAAAGAGGGGACGGACATGGCAGCAATTCAGGCAAAAAACGGGCCTACTGAGAAATTAAGTTTATTCTTATTAACATGGCCTATTTTTCTAGAAGTTTTTCTTTTTATGTTAATGGGGATCGCTGATACTTTCATGTTAAGTGCATTATCAGACGATGCTGTATCTGGGGTTGGTGCAGCGAATCAATATCTTCATATTGCGATTTTGGTATTAGAAGTCATCGGGAACGGCGCTGCTATCGTTGTATCTCAATACCTCGGTTCCAAACGCTTTATGGAAGCATCTAAAATATCAGCATTAGCCGTCACATTAAATTTAATAGTTGGGCTCGTTATAAGCGCTGGTTTTCTTTTATTTTCGAAACATATGATGCTCGCAATGAACTTACAAGGCGATGTACTAACGTATGCGCAAAACTACTTATCTATCGTCGGAGGAGCCATCTTCCTACAAGCTATTATTAACTCATTAGCCGCAATTATCCGTGTACACGGTTTTACAAAGCAAGCGATGTTTATTTCACTCGGAATGAATATGATTCATATCGTTGGAAACTACGTACTCATTTTCGGGAAATTTGGTTTCCCTGAGCTCGGTGTACAAGGGGCTGCAATTTCTTCCGCTATCAGTCGATTGATCGCACTTATTGTTTTCTTCTGGTTACTATACCGCGTTATGGAATATCGTGTGAAATTACAATATTACTTCACTTTATCCAAAGAATACATTGGGAAAATTTTAAAAATTGGCATTCCATCTGCATTTGAACAAGTGATGTATCAAGCTTGTCAAATCGTCTTCCTTTATTACGCAACGTACTTAGGAACGGAATCATTAGCTGCTAGACAATACGCTACTAACATTTCCATGTTCACTTATTTATTTGCAATTGCAATTGGTATGGGAACAGCCATTATTATTGGCCGCCTCGTTGGTGGTGGCGAAAAAGATGAAGCATACGAACGCTTGTGGAAAAGTGTAAAATGGGCAATTGGTGTAACTTTATGTATGGTCGCTCTCGTTATTACATTCCGTACACAATTAATGGGACTGTTTACAGATAATCCGCACATTATCGGGTTAGGCGCAAGTGTTCTTTTACTAAGTGTACTACTTGAAACGGGACGTACGATGAACATCGTCATCATTAATTCGCTTCGTGCAGCTGGTGATGCAAAATATCCTGTTTTAATCGGTGCATTCTCTATGGTGTTAATGAGTTTACCACTAGGTTACTTTTTCGCCTTTCATTTAGATATGGGGCTCGTTGGTATTTGGCTAGCAATCGCCATCGACGAATGGACACGTGCCATTATTATGTTCTTCCGCTGGAAAAGTAGAGCATGGGAGCGTTATGCACTTGTTAAACCTGAAGAACAAGAGGAGAATGTTTCTGTTCAAGTTCAGTAATTTTGCATATGGATATCACTAATGATACATGAGATTTATATCGGCGATTCTTTAAATATATCGACTGACCGACAAATGTATACAATTCTTTTATATAGTAGAAAAGAGCCATCCTTCCATAACAGAAGAATGGCTCTTTTTCTTATTGATAAATCTCTTTATATTTCTTGTACTCCGCTTCCGAACATAGTACGAAATGTCCTGGGCGAATTTCACGCATTGTTGGTGCTTCACTACCATAATTATGCTGTGATGGATCATATACGATACGTTTACGATTGCGCTCATAATCTGGATCTGGAAGTGGAATCGCTGATAATAGTGATTTCGTATATGGATGAATTGGATTCGCATATAATTCATCACTTGTTGTTAACTCAACGATTTGGCCACGGTACATTACACCAATACGGTCACTAATGTATTTTACCATTGATAAATCATGGGCGATGAATAAGTATGTTAAACCTTTTTCTTTTTGTAGCTTTTTCAGTAAGTTTACAACTTGCGCCTGAATCGATACGTCAAGTGCTGAGATCGGCTCATCGGCAATGATAAATTCTGGGTCTACAGCAAGCGCTCGAGCGATACCGATACGCTGACGTTGTCCACCTGAGAATTCGTGTGGGAAACGGTTTGCGTGCTCTTTATTTAAACCAACTGTGTTTAATAGTTCATGAACACGGTCCATGCGCTCTTTTTTACTTTTCGCTAGTCCGTGAATATCGATACCTTCTGCAATAATATCCCCTACTGTCATACGAGGGTTTAATGATGCATATGGATCTTGGAAAATCATTTGCATTTTACGGTTGAATTTCTTCAGCTCTGCGCGTGATTTTTTACCATGTACATTTTCACCATCGAATAACACTTCACCAGCAGTTGCATCATATAAACGAATAATCGTTCTTCCAGTTGTCGATTTACCACAACCTGATTCTCCTACAAGACCAAATGTTTCTCCGCGGTAAATATCAAATGAAATATCATTAACCGCTTTGACAACACCACCACTCACGTCGAAGTGCTGCTTTACATTTTTTACTTCAATTAATTTCTCACGTTGTTTAGTCATGTTGTTCACCTGCTTTCATTTGAAGAATGCGTTTTTCAACGACTGCCGGCGGTTTTACTTCTGGAGCTTGCTCGTGAAGTAACCAAGTTGCCGCATAGTGCGTATCACTTACTTTAAATAAAGGTGGGTCCATTTCAAAATCAATTTTCAGTGCCTGTGGGTTACGTGGTGCAAAAGCATCTCCCTTTGGCGGCTTCAATAAATCCGGAGGTGTTCCAGGGATTGCATATAACTCTTCTTCTGAACCATCTAAACTTGGCATAGATGCGATTAAACCCCAAGTATATGGATGTTTCGGATTGTAGAAAATTTCATCTACAGTTCCAATTTCAACAACTTTACCAGCGTACATAACTGCCACTCGGTCCGCAACGTTTGCTACTACACCTAAGTCATGCGTAATGAAAATGATTGCTGCTTCTGTTTTTTGCTGAATGTCTTTCATAAGTTCTAAAATTTGCGCCTGAATCGTAACGTCTAGCGCTGTTGTCGGCTCATCGGCAATTAATAATTTCGGGTTACAAGCTAACGCCATCGCAATAACTACACGCTGTCTCATACCACCTGAGAATTGGTGAGGATATTGTTTTAAACGAGCTTCTGGATTTGGAATACCTACAAGGTCAATTAACTCTAAAGCAACTTTACGTGCATCTGCTTTACTCATCCCTTGGTGTTTAATTAGACCTTCCATAATTTGATTTCCAATTGTCATCGTTGGGTTTAATGATGTCATTGGATCTTGGAAAATCATCGCAATATCTTTACCGCGTACTTGCTGCATTTCTTTTTCTGTTAATTTTGTTAAGTCACGACCTTCAAATACGATTTCACCATTTTTAATGCGTCCAGGAGGATTCGGAATTAATCCCATTAACGCTTTAGAAGTAACTGATTTCCCTGAACCAGATTCTCCTACAATCGCCAATGTTTCTCCTTTTTTCAAATCAAAAGTAACGCCGCGTACAGCTTGTACTTCACCTGCATGTGTATCAAAGGAGACTTGTAAATCTTTTACCTCTAACAATGTTTTCATCTTTGCCTCTCCCCTCTTTTACTTACGCATTTTTGGATCTAACGCGTCGCGTAATCCGTCTGCCATTAAGTTAAACGCTAAAATTAATATACTGATGACAACCGCAGGGATGAACATCATATGCGGATACGTTTGAATAGATTTATAACCATCATTTACAAGAGAACCTAGTGACGCAAATGGTGGCTGAATTCCTAAACCGATGAAACTTAAGAACGCTTCACCAAACACCGCTGATGGAATTGTAAACATCGTCATTACGATAATAGGTCCCATTACGTTTGGAATTAAATGTTTCACAATTAATTGTGTATTTGTTGCACCTAATGTACGAGATGCTAATACATATTCTTGGTTTTTTAACTTTAAGATTTGTCCACGAACAATACGCGACATCCCTATCCAACCTGTAATCGCCATCGCAAGTGTAATTGACCAAATACCAGATCCCATAATGATTACCATTAAAATAACGATGATTAAGTATGGAATACCGTTAATAATCTCCATAATACGTTGCATAATGTTATCTACTCTACCGCCGTAGAATGCTGAAATACCTCCGTATGCAACCCCAATTACTAAGTCAATTGCTGCCGCTAAAAGAGCGATATATAATGATACGCGTGTACCTTCCCATGTTCTTGTCCATAAGTCACGGCCAAGGTCATCTGTACCAAACCAGAAGTACTCTTTAATATCACGTTTTTCATATTGGTCAACACCATATTGATCTGTACCGTCAAATGGTAACCAATGAACATTTTCAATAACTGGAATTTTTGGTGGTAATTTCGCACGACCTAAATCTTGCTCTTTATACGAGTGTTTACTTACCATCGGTCCAAAAATCGCTAATAGCGCAATGATAACTAACAATACAAGGCCAAGCATCGCACCTTTATGTTGGAATAAACGTCTTCTTACATCTTGCCAAAACGTTAAGCTTGGACGGGCAATGACTTCATTATCAACATTATTTTGATTGGCTTGTTGAAATAAATCTGGAGATAATTTTTGTACATCTTTCATCATTTTTTCCCTCCCGCTAAACGAATACGAGGATCAATAATTCCGTATAAAATATCGACAATGAAAATAACTAAAATGAAGATCGCACTATAGAAAATCGTAGTTCCCATAATAACTGTATAGTCATTTAAAGTAATCGATTTAACGAATTGTTCCCCAAGTCCTGGTACAGCATAAATTTGCTCGATAACAAGTGTTCCTGTAATTAATGCCGCAACCATTGGTCCTAAAATTGTTACAACTGGAATTAACGCGTTACGAAGTGCATGTTTGACAATGATAACGCCTTGGCTAATTCCTTTCGCTTTCGCTGTTAAAATGTAATCGGCTTGCATAACTTCAATTAATTCTGCACGAGAGAAACGTGCGATTGTCGCGATAACTCCCATCGATAATGCAATTGTAGGCATTACAGTAAACTCTGGTCCTTTCCAGAATGCTACTGGGAACCAGCCTAGTTTTACCCCTACGAAATATTGCAGTAATGCGGCGAATACGAATGATGGTACCGACATTCCGAGTACCGAAATAACTGTTGCACTATAATCTACCCACGTATTATTACGAAGTGCGGCAACAATACCTAAAATTAAACCGATAAATGTTCCTAATATAATCGCTTGTAAACCTAATTGGGCTGATGGTCCAATACGATCCACAATCATGTCTGTTACCGGGCGGTTATCATATTGGAATGATACCCCTAAATCACCTTTTGCTAAGTTACCTAAGTAACGTGCATATTGAACTGGTACCGGATCATTCAATCCGTATTTTTCAAGAATGATTTCTTTTTGTGCCGGTGATAGCTTCTCCTGGTTTTTAAGCGGAGAACCCGGAAGTAATTTCATCAAAAAGAAAGTCATTGTAGTAATTAAAAATAATGTCAAAGCCATGTACACGAAACGTTTTAATACATAACGTCCCATAGTCAAGCACCTCCCCGTTTTTCTCAAAAGCAATAAGATAGTTTAAAATATTCTTACTTTTATTTTTTTAAAATAAGAGCATATGCCCATCATAGGCATATACCCTTGTAAACGATGGAAAAAAAAGATTATTTTTGTTCAACAGATGCCCATTTGTAAGTTAATTTACCACCATAGTTAATTGGGATAATATCTTTTACGGCACCTTTTACTACATACGCTGAACCTTTTTGGAAGATTGGAGTGATAACTGCATCCTCTTTAATTAACATCTTCTCTACTTCTAGAAGGTTGTCCCAGCGAGCTTGTAAATCTTTTGTATCTGTTTTAGCTTTTAGGATTAACTCATCATATTTCTGATTAGAATACCCTGTTTTATTTTGAGAACCATTCGTAACAAACATATCTAAATATGAGATTGGATCTGGGAAATCTGGTCCCCAAATACCAAACGCAATATCATATTGCTGAGAATCTTCTAATTTATTTTTTTGTGCGAATGGTTGCTGTTTAATTTTAATTGATAAACCTGGTAAGTTCTTTTCCATCTCACCTTTTAAGAATTCCCCAACTTTTTTAGCATCTTCATTATCAAAGTTTAAGAATTCTAGTTCGATTTTATCAGTTCCAAGCTCTTTCTTCGCTGTTTCCCAAAGCTTTTTTGCTTCTTTTGGATTTGTTTCAACTAGCTTTCCATTTTCAGCTCGGAAATCTTTTTTATTTGGACCTTCAGCGAAATCTTTTCCAACAAATCCGTAAGCTCCAATTGCGCCGTTATTTAAAATAACTTTTGCAATGTTATCACGGTCAAAGGACATTGAAATTGCTTTTCTTAAGTTTTTATTACTTAAGTACTGATTACTTTGATTAAATCTTAAGTAAGCAACCCCTGCCTCTTTTCTTGTTTGGAACTCTGGGCTTTTTCTAAACTTATCAACAAATTCAGACGTTAAAGCCGCCCGATCAATCGCGTTTGTCTCATATAAATTTACATCAGTTGCTGTATTTTTTACAATATTAAAGTTGATTTCTTCGATTTTAACCGTTTTATTATCCCAATATGAAGGATTCTTCTTGAATTGGAAACTTTGTTCATGTTTCCAATCACTCATAACGAATGGACCGTTATATAATGTTGTATTTGCCTCTAAACCAAATTTATCACCTTGTGCTTTTACAAAGTTTTCATTTAGTGGGTAAAATACTGGATAAACTGTTAAATCGATAAAGTAAGGAACGGGATTGTCTAATTCTACTTCTAATGTATAATCATCAATCGCTTTTACACCTAATTGGTCAGCAGGTAATTCTTTTTTATGAATTTTCTCTGCATTTTTAATATCGAACATAATGTATGAATACGTTGCTTTTGTATCTGGATTTACTGCTCTTTTCCATGAATACACAAAGTCTTTAGCTGTTACAGGTTCCCCATTCGACCATTTCGCATCTCTTCTTAATTTAAATATGTATTTCTTCCCATCATCTAGCTTTTCGACATCTTCTGCAACTCCAGGCATTCTCTTTTGGTCTTTGCCAATACGATATAAACCTTCCATCGTATTATTTAATGCTGTAGAAGATGAAGAATCAGATGCTAATGATGCATCCATTGACGGAATTTCAGATAACTCTGTTAAATTAAGAATCTGTTTTCCGTTACTACTACTCGTAGCGTTCTCTTTCCCTTTTGCTTTTGCGTCATCTTTTTGGTAGCTACACGCGCTAAGCAACATACTTGCAGTTAAAGTTGATGCAAGTAATAACGGTATCTTTTTCTTCATGTTGTGTTGCCTCCCCTAATTGCACTTCCTGTACCCTCACTTGTTAAAAAGTAGAATTGAAAGAATAATCTCCAAGTTTCTACAATTTTCATTATACATATAATATAACAATTGTGAATATAGTTTTTTGTTTTTTTGTTAAAATTTTTAATAAAATATTTATATTTTAAATTTTTCGTAAAGGGATACATTAACATTGCTACCATCATCTTAAAATCAGACCTTTAATTGCGTATAATTTTCAAAAAATTAATCCTAGTACTTATTATAGCTTTTATAGTATAATAATTCTAGTAATATTTTGACGGAGGGGAATATTTTGAATAAAGTTTTTTTTCATACTTGTATACTAATTTTTATAGCGATGATTGCTTCTAGTATTGGCGCATTCCTCATTTCATCTCAATTTTTGTTGAACTTTGTCAACATTTTGTTTTATATTGCACTGTTTTTTATTCTTATCGGCGGTTTTTTATACATATTTCAAAATGGTTTTTTCAATGTAACCATTTACGCATTCCAAAGAGTATTTGGTACGAACAAAAAGATTGACTCTTTAATTGAAGAAGTCGAGGAACCTACAGATAAGAAAGAACGTATTTATAAAACATATTCATTCAAATGGACATATCCAATTTGTATTACAGGTATCTTCCTTGGGTTGTTCTCGACCCTTATTAGCTTTACTATTTTGATGTAGTTTGCAAACACTATCCCATATGATATAATAATCAGCAAAACATTTTGTTATAAAACTTTAGTTCTTTCATATTAAAAGAGCTCAAGTAACAATAAATAAATTTATATGTATGCGATGATAAAGAAGAGTACATATTGAGGCAATTTCAGAGAGCTTGTGGTTGGTGTGAACAAGTAATTGTACAGTATGGAATGGGCTTTTGAGCACCAAACCGAACCGAAAGTAGTAGGCTTTGGCGTTATATCCTAACGTTATTATGGATTAGAGAGATTTCACAGTAGTGAAATAATTAGGGTGGTACCGCGGTCCATTCGTCCCTATAGTTTTTGGGATGAATGGGCTTTTTTGTTTGCCTTCTCTCCCCCCCATCACGCATTCAATTTTAGGAGGAATTACTTATGTCAGTTATCTTTTCTGGTATTCAGCCAAGTGGAACGATTACACTTGGAAACTATTTAGGCGCAATGAAGCAGTTTACAGAGCTTCAAAATGAACACGACTGTTATTTCTGTATTGTAAACCAACATGCGATTACAGTACCTCAAGATCCCGTCGGACTTCGTAAAAACATCCGCAGTCTTGCTGCACTTTATGTAGCATGCGGCATCGATCCTGAAAAAGCTACTTTATTTGTACAATCAGAAGTACCAGCACACGCTCAATTAGGATGGATCATGCAATCTGTTGCTTACGTTGGAGAATTAGAACGTATGACGCAATATAAAGATAAAGCTTCGGGTAGAGATTCAGTTCCAGCTGGATTACTTACGTATCCACCATTAATGGCTGCTGATATTTTACTTTACAACACTGAAATCGTACCAGTTGGTGATGACCAAAAGCAACATATGGAATTAACACGCGACCTAGCAGAGCGTTTCAACAAACGCTTCCGTGAAGTGTTCACAATTCCTGAAATTCGTATTCCAAAAGTAGGCGCTCGCGTTATGTCATTAACAGAACCTACGAAGAAAATGAGTAAATCTGATCCGAATCCAAAATCAATGATCAGTATGCTTGATGAACCAAAAACAATTGAAAAGAAAATTAAGAGTGCTGTTACTGACTCTGAAGGTATTGTGAAATTTGATAAAGAAAACAAACCTGGTATCTCTAACTTATTAACAATCTACTCTTCATTCTCTGGAAAAACAGTTGAAGAAATTGAAGCAATGTACGAAGGAAAAGGATACGGCGACTTCAAAGGCGACCTAGCGCAAGTAGTCGTAGAAGCAATTCGTCCAATCCAAGACAAATATAACGAACTAATCAACTCACCAGAACTAGACGAAATTCTAGACAAAGGTGCAGAAAAAGCAAACCGCGTTGCATTCAAACAACTACGCAAAGTAGAAAACGCAATGGGACTAAGCAGAAAACGTAGGTAACATATAAAGTGGAAGCGGCTCGTTCAGCTCTGACTGGCTAAGGTTCTTTCGCATAAAAGGAGCTTTTTTCCTTCTTATGCGGAAGGTTCTTAGACACGAAGAGCTTGCCGCTGGAGCTGGATTACATATAAGGTGGAGGCGGCTCGTTTAGAATGTGAGGGGGATGGAGCTCCTGACGTAGAGGCGCTTTTTGCCTCGCAGGAAGGCGCGAAGCCACCGAACATTCTTGCCGCTGGAGCTGGATTACTACAAAATTAAAAAACCGCCAATTGGCGGTTTTTTAATTTACCTTTTGCTCATTTTCCATTTCCCATAACTTTTCAAAAAATGGCTGTCCTTTTACGAGACGCTCGCATAATTGTTCATGCTTATCAGACCAGCCTGTTTTCGCTTCATCATACAGCTTAACCCAAATATCTTCAAATTCCATATGTTGAACCATTCCATATGCTGATGGATCCCACTCTGTGAACCAATAGCGAATTTCTGCTGTATTTTTCGTTGTATGTAATTGATCTAACGCCATAAATAATAATTGTTTTAGCTGTCTTTCTTTACGAGTCAAGCCATTCATAATGAAAGGCGATGGTGATAAAATGTGATGTTCTTTTTCTGTTTCTTCTACTTGGAACTCATACTTTTCTGCTTGTACGTTTTCTACCATCTCATATACCATCTGCTCTTGGCGTGGTATAAGTCTGCTTTTGCGAATTGGTACATTGTAACCAATTGTGTCAATCGCAATAATTCCTTTTCCATCTGTAACAACAAAGCAATACTCTTGCTGCAAACGTTCATGATTTTTACGAATATAAGCCTTATGATGTACGTCTTCCAGCATTTTTTGCGGAAGCTCTAACAATTCGTTCTCGATGTAATGATATAATGTGGCATCTACTTTTAATAATGGCACTTGATCTAATAGCTCAATCGTATCATCTTTCCGCCATTCGTAAAAATGACAAACGTTATACCCATTTTCTTCACCTTCAAACCAATTTACCCATACATCATGTAGATATAACATTCACTACCCCTCACTTCACTACTGTTTGTACCAATCATTATGTTCATTTTTGCTTAACTTTATTCCACTTGAGGAAATATATTCTAATTATTATTTTTTCTTCTATTAATACTAAAAAAACAGGAAATAGAACTCCTGTTTTTTTATATATGAAATGTACTTGCTTTATTCAATATTTCTTTTGCATCTATAGATAATAAAGAAAGTGTATCTTCTCCTTCCAAAGTTACACAATCTTTGACAATATGAAATCCAAGCGCATAGCCAAGCATCTTCGGATAAGAGTGAAAGCCATTTAATAAGATGTCATGTTCCCTTGTTCCTCGTTTTATACTTATTCTTTCATGTACAATATTTTTCCAATAATAAATAGCCTCTTCCTTTGAAAGATACGCCGTCCACGGTGCATTGTTTTTTTCTGTATACCTTTCTGTTACTGCTTGTTCAGCTAGCCCTTCCATAATCATCGTATCAAGTAATGTATATTCTGTTTCTTTCGTCTCAATTTGATGTAACCTGCATATGTGATGATATTCATGCGCTAATAACACTTTTAATTCTTCTACCGAATTCCGTCCACATACGAATAAGAAAATAACATGACGCATAGATAATCCAGCCCTACCGTTATACTCTTCTTGTACAGTTCGATTATAGGAATCTGATAATAAAATAAAGACAGGGACATCTGGACCTTTTAACCAGTTTTTCAGTTTATCATACTCCAGGCTCAATTCTTTCCAAATTTCCTTTTCCTCTAATTCTTTAATTTCCTTTTCTCCGCGCATAATCGGGCGATACATCCCTTTTGAAATTAAAAAGCGATACAACCTTTCTTTTGGCAACGGAATATACTTCGTAAATTTCTCACAAAGTTTTTCTGGCCGCCCATAATATAAATGTAGCCATTCAGCTGTTTCAACAATCCCCATCTTTATCCCTCCTTTTTCTTATGTATATGCTACAGGAGAAAAAGGCGTAAAAATAAATAAGGAGTTTTTTCGCAATATATTGCGAAAAAACTCCTTATTTCATCTATTATTTATACGATTTAAATACTAACACTGCGTTATGACCACCAAATCCTAATGAGTTACTTAATACTGCATTTACTTCTTGGTGTCTCGCTTGATTCGGTACGTAATCTAAGTCACATTCTGGATCTGGTGTCTCATAGTTAATTGTTGGCGGAATTACTCCGTCTGTAATTGATTTAATAGAGAAAATCGCTTCAACAGCACCAGCTGCTCCTAATAAGTGACCTGTCATTGATTTCGTTGAGCTAATCGCTACTTTATACGCGTGCTCACCGAAAGTTTCTTTAATTGCCATCGTTTCATATTTTTCATTCGCATCCGTACTTGTACCATGCGCATTAATGTAATCAATATCTTCTGGCTGTAGGCCTGCATCAGCTAAAGCTTGACGCATTGCACGCACTCCGCCTTCACCACCAGGAGCAGGCATTGTAATATGGAACGCATCTCCAGTTGCACCATAACCAGCAATTTCCGCGTAAATGTGAGCACCACGCGCTAATGCGTGCTCTAATTCTTCAAGAATTAGAATACCTGAGCCTTCACCCATTACAAAACCGCTACGGTTTTTATCAAATGGACGGCAAGCCGTTGCTGGGTCTTCATTAAATGTTAATGCTTTCGCTGAGCTAAATCCTGCGAATGCCATACTTGTTAGCGGTGCTTCTGCTCCGCCTGTAATCATTGCATCAGCATCACCACGCTGAATTGCTTTAAATGCATCACCAATTGAGTTTGCACCAGATGCACAAGCCGTTACAGAACAAGTGTTAATTCCTTTTGCTCCTGTTGCGATTGATACTTGACCTGCTGCCATATCCGGAATCATCATCGGTACGAAGAATGGGCTCACGCGGCGTGGGCCTTTCTCAGTAAAAATCTTAAATTGTTCTTCGTATGTTTCCATACCGCCAATACCTGATCCAATCCATACACCAATTCGAGGTCCGTTTTCTTCTGTAATTTCAAGCTTTGCATCTGCAACTGCCATTTTCGCTGCTGCTACTGCATATTGTGTAAAGCGGTCCATACGGCGCGCTTCTTTTTTATCAATATATTTCTCGACTTCAAAGTCGTTAATTTCTGCTGCTACTTTTGCTGGAAATAGTTCCGGATCAATTCTTGTAAGTCGTCCGATTCCAGATACACCCTTTTTAATGTTTTCCCATGCTGTTTCAACATCTGTTCCGACCGGTGTAACAGCTCCTAGTCCTGTAATTACGACCCTCTTTTTTTCCATACAAAATACACTCCTTTTTTTCTCTCAGTCCTTATTTACCCCAACGAAGAGCGACTGCTCCCCATGTTAATCCGCCACCAAAACCAACAAGTATAATTAAATCACCATCTTGAATACGTCCATTTTGCAATTCCTCTACCATTGCAATTGGAATTGAAGAAGCTGATGTATTACCAAACTTTTCAATTGTCATACTCATTTTTTCTTGTGGTAAATTTAATCTCTCTCTTGCAGATTCCATAATACGAATATTCGCTTGATGCGGTACTAAGAAATCCACATCCTCTTTTGTAAGACCAGCCTTATCCAGCACGCGAAGACAAGATTCACCAAGTTGACGAACGGCAAATTTAAAGACTTCTCTGCCATTCATCATAACATACTCGTCTTGATATAGATGCTTACCGCCGCTTCCGTCTGCTCCTAATTCGAAAGATAGAACGCCTCTTCCTTCTGAAACTGCTCCCATTACGATAGCACCGGCTCCGTCTCCAAATAATACCGCTGTATTTCGATCATTCCAGTCTACAATTTTAGATAGCTTATCACTACCAACTACTAATACGTTTTTATAAGTCCCCGTTTGAATAAATTGCTGCGCTGTAATCATTCCGTACATAAAACCAGCGCATGCTGCACCTACATCCATTGCAGCTGCATGTTTCGCTCCAATCGCTTCTTGAATGACACAAGCTACTGCTGGAAACGCACGATCTGGTGTTACTGTCGCCACTAAAATAAGATCGATATCTTCTCCGCTAACCCCTGCATCTTCAAGTGCTTTTTTTGCAGCCTCTACGGCCATATATGAAGTATCTATTGTATCATCGGCAATGCGTCTTTCTGCAATTCCCGTTCTCGTACGAATCCATTCATCGGATGTATCCATTATTTTTTCTAAATCGTGATTTGTGACTACTTTTTCTGGCACATATCTTCCGATCCCTAAAATGCCCACGTTCACATCGCAGCCCTCCGTTTTATATCAATTATTATGACTTGGTACTAATTTTAAAACATAAATGTATTTTTGTCTAGAATATATTTCGCATAAAACAGAAAGCTAACGCATTATCCACTTTATTTTTCATTAAAAGAAACAGAAACATACCTCTCAAATATAAAAAGACTCAAACCCTTCTGTTCACGGTTCGAGCCTCTCTTCCATCTAAAAAGATGTTTTTTATTCTTTATCTGCTTTTCTTCTAAACTAGAGAGTTCTCCTCACTACCTTTCCTTTATCCTCTTCATATCTCTGGTTTTCCCCCAGGCGAGAATAAAAAAGGCCCTGACCGCTTCTATCCACGGTTCGAGCCTCTCTTCCACCTTAAAAAGATGCTTTTTATTCTTTATCTGCTTTCCTTCTAAACTAGACAGTTCTCCTCACTACTTTTCCTTTATCCTCTTCATATCTCTGGTTTTCCCCCAGGCGAGAATAAAAAAGGCCCTGACCGCTTCTATCCACGGTTCGGGCCTCTCTTCCATCTTAAAAAGATGCTTTTTATTCTTTATCTGCTTTCCCAAGCTCGTAAGCTTCGTTCATAACTTTCATTAACAACTCTAACACCGGCTGTGCCTTCTCCATATCAAGTGCAATTCCATTATCATCTAAAATTGCCTTTGCTTCCGGTAAATGCTTCATTGCGATTTGTAAAAACTGCATGCTTTTTTCGTTCATATTATACTCTTCCTCTCCATTAAAACTTTCACATACAATAGTGTAACACGCGTACTACCCTTCGTATAACTCTTTATATTTTTTCATGTGTGCCAGTTGCTTATTTAAACCGTATTCTAACGGAGTATTTCTTTTTATCGAAATTACTTCGATAGCCTCATCTCTTACTTCGCTGTTATTTTTATTTACTTTATCATCCGCGCGTAAAAGATTCATACCTTTTTCCCATAATGACTGTTTACCACTAAGTAAATTGTATATACCAAGATGCGCCCCGTTCGTTCCATGTTCCCATAAGTATTCACATACATCTTCAACGTAAAGTAAATCATTCCCCTTTTCCTCAATCGTACAACGGCACTCTTTTTCAACTAATTCTGATAAAATAAGCTGATGAAACATCATAAAGGACGGTTGCCACGGTCCATATAATGTTGGAACTCGAAATACACTATATTGTAAATTCCCTTTTTTCAATCCTTCTTCTACTTTCAAAAATAGGCGCTTATTTTCGGATTCATCTGTACTGCCTACTTCAATAGAAGAAATTAAATTTAACTTCACTTTTTGTTCTTCACACATTCTTATAATTCGCTTTAAATATTGTAATATGACTCTTTCATTCCGAAATCCACTTTGCTGATTTGGCTCATATAAGCAAAAATAAACAGTATCGAATCTCTCTTCCTCAACCGATCTCCATCCATCTTCATCTCTTATCGAATAATACGTAAATAACGCATTTCGCCCAATTAATAATAACTTCTCTTCATTAATTTTGGTCATACTATCGAATTCATCAAAATCAAGACCATAGACTTCCACTTCTTCTGCAATCATTTTATTTACAAGGTGATAACCTACAAACGTAAGTGCACCTATTATCAGCACGCGTTCCATACCACCAATCCTTTCCCTCTGAAACAAATAGCTCCTCATTTATGTATATGGGAGCTTCATAATTCTTCTTCATATTTTTTAAAGAAATCAGTCGTTTGCCTAACCATTTTATATTTCACATCTTGCAGATGGAACAAGACAGAAGTATCACATTGATTTAGTTGCCTCATTTTCTCATATCTACGCAACTGCTGTTTTCTTCCTCTTTTTTCTTGTGTTGATACGAAAATTTTAACAGGTACACAAGATGGAAGAAGCGTAAATGATTTCTTATTTATTTTTGATTCTAATTCTTCTTCTTTGGCATCATACGCCAAACTTAATTCCTTCACGAGTCTCTTGTAAAAAAATTTATGCTCTTTCTCAAAACTTACATATTCTGGTAAATCTAAACACGGATTTAGCATAACAACAGAACGAATACATTCAGGATATTTGTTCATCATTTCAAGTGCTACAAGCGCTCCCATACCATCTGCCATAATGTGCATTTTCGCATTTAACGTCTCTTTTCTCAAAACAACATCATATAAACGTTTTGCCAGACGAACAGATTGATCGTTTCCCCAATGTCTTCCGTATAAATTAGAGGAAAAGACCGTGTAGCCTTGTTCAATAAGACCATGTAAAAAATAAGATTTACCCGCATGTTGTGTCCATAAACTTGTACCATTCTCAATAAAGTAGTTATAATCACCGAGGAGCATAACAGAAAATCCATTTGGCTTCTCCGGTAAATAAATGACACATGGTTCTTTTTCTAAGTAAAAAAAACGTTCCGTAATACTCATTTTTCCCCCGCCTTATTTTCTAAACATATAAAAGTACTCTTTTATAATGTATGAACGGAATGCAAATTTGCGTTGAAAAATCTACAAATATTTTTCTATATTCTTTTTTCAATTGTGTTACAATAAGGACAGATTGAACGAATAGAGGTGTAAAATATGCGTTTCATTTGGGCATTAATTTGGTCGTTCTTACTTGTACATATGATGAGCTATGTAATCGGCTCTATGACTGGCGGTACATACGACTTTAACCAAGCGTCTATTTTCTCAGTTGTTCTTGCTGTGTTAGTACTAGCAATTTCAGCTGCAATTCCAAACGAGCCAGTAGAACAACACTAAAAAAAGAGTCCGGATTTTATCCGAACTCTTTTTTATTTTTATTTCACATGAACGACTAATTCGTTATTTTCTACATCAACAACTACGTGACTATTGTCAGTAATTGTTCCTGCAATTAATTCTCGTGCTAATTTCGTTTCCACTTGACGCTGTACGTATCGTTTTAATGGACGAGCTCCGTACATTGGGTCGAAACCAGCTTCTACAACAAATTCTTTTGCTGCATCTGTTAATTCTACTGTAATGTGACGGTCAGCTAGACGACCTTGTAGTTCTTTTACAATTTTATCAACAATGCCTTTAATTTCATTCGTTGTAAGAGGTTTGAATAAAATAATTTCATCAACACGGTTTAAAAATTCAGGGCGGAAATGTCCTCTTAATTGTCCCATTACAAGATCTCTTGATTCCTCTTTAATCGAACCATCTTCTTCTAATCCATCTAGTAAATGAGCAGATCCAATATTTGAAGTCATAATAATAACTGTATTTTTAAAGTCCACTGTACGACCTTGCGAATCTGTAATGCGCCCATCATCTAACATTTGTAATAAAATGTTGAATACTTCTGGATGTGCTTTTTCAATTTCATCTAATAAAACAACGGAATATGGTTTACGTCTTACCGCTTCTGTTAATTGACCACCTTCCTCATATCCTACATATCCAGGAGGTGCACCAATTAAGCGTGACACTGCGTGTTTCTCCATATACTCAGACATGTCAATGCGAATCATTTGCTCTTCACTATCGAATAAAGACTGCGCTAACGTTTTTGCAAGTTCTGTTTTACCAACACCTGTTGGTCCTAAGAAGATGAAAGAACCAATCGGGCGGTTCGGATCTTTAATACCAGCGCGAGCACGAAGAACTGCGTCTGACACTAAGCTTACTGCTTCCTCTTGTCCGATGACACGCTCTGATAAGATTTGCTCTAAGCGTAATAATTTCTCGCGTTCACCTTCCACGAGTTTCGCAACAGGAATACCCGTCCAGCGTGAAACAATATCTGCAATTTCTTCTTCACTTACTTCCTCACGTAATAAACGATTTTCTTGTTTATTATGCGCGCCCATTTCTTCCGCTTCTTTTAACTCTTTTTCAATTGCTGGAATTTTCCCGTGACGAAGTTCGGCTGCTTTATTTAAATCGTAATTACCTTCTGCTTCTTCTAATTCACGACGCAGACGTTCTAAATGTTCACGTAAGTCACGAACTTTGTGAATGTCTTCTTTTTCTTTCTCCCACTTTGCTCTCATACCACTTGCAACTTCTTTTAAATCCGATAATTCACGTTGCAATGTTTTTAGACGCTCTTGGCTACCACGATCCGTTTCTTTTCCAAGAGCCGCTTCTTCAATTTCCAGCTGCATAATGCGGCGCGTTACTTCATCTAATTCTGTTGGCATAGAATCGATTTCTGTACGAATTGTTGCACACGCTTCATCAACAAGGTCAATTGCTTTATCAGGTAAGAATCGATCTGAAATATATCGATCTGATAAAACTGACGCTGCTACAATCGCACGGTCATGAATATTTACACCGTGATAAATTTCAAAGCGTTCTTTTAATCCACGTAAAATTGAAATTGTATCTTCAACAGTTGGTTCTTCTGCTAATACTTGTTGGAAACGTCTTTCTAGCGCTGGATCTTTCTCAATATATTTGCGATATTCATCGAGCGTCGTCGCCCCGATACAATGCAGTTCACCACGCGCAAGCATCGGTTTTAACATATTTCCTGCATCCATGGCTCCTTCTGTTTTACCAGCTCCAACTATTGTATGAAGTTCATCAATGAATAATAAAATGCGTCCTTCACTCTTTTTAATTTCATTTAATACAGCTTGCAGACGCTCTTCGAACTCACCACGGAATTTCGCACCAGCTACGAGTGCACTCATATCTAACGCAAAAATCGTTCTATCTTTCAATCCTTCAGGTACATCCTTTTTCACAATACGCTGGGCTAGCCCTTCAACGATTGCTGTTTTACCAACACCTGGCTCCCCAATTAAAACCGGATTGTTTTTCGTTTTACGTGAAAGAATACGGATTACACGTCGTATTTCACTATCACGGCCGATTACAGGATCGATTTTCCCTGCTCTCACTTCCGCCACTAAATCACGACCATATTTTTCTAACGCTTCATAAGTTGCTTCTGGATTTTGACTCGTCACTCTTTGATTCCCCCGAACTGTCATTAAAGACTGTAATAAGTTATCTTTCGTAATATGCAATCTTGTAAATAATTGATTTATATCGCCTTTTTCTTCAGAAAAAGCAAGCAACACATGTTCTACTGAAATGTAATCATCCTGCAGTTTTTCTGCTTCTTTCCCTGCTCTTACAAGCAGTTGTTGCAGAGCGCTCGTTACATACAATTTTCCAACTTCTGCACCGCTCCCCGTTACAGAAGGTTTCTTTTTAATTAAACTTTCAGCACCTTGCTTTAATGCTTCTATATCAACATTCATTTTTTGAAATATACGTACTGCTAATCCATCTTGCTCTTCTAATAATGCAAGTAATAGATGAACAGTATCCACCTCTTGGTGATGATGAGATACCGCTAAAGATTGGGCACTCATAATCGCCTCTTGTGTTTTTGTTGTCATTTGATTTAAGTCCATCTTTACAGCCCTCCAAAAGTTTGACTTTCTTTGACCTTTGATTTGATTATACGCCAACTGACTTTTTTATACAATAATTTTGCCTATGTATTTTCAAACTTATTATTTGAAAAAGAAAAAGAGAGCATTCATTATACTGCTAAAAAATACGGTAAATGAAATTACAATGTGTAACGACAAAAAAGCCGCAATAATGATTGCGGCTTCTGTTACGGTTTTCTTTTATATGTCCACTGGCGGTTATGATTCGTGTTATCCGGAAACTTTTCACCGGCAGTTAATTTCACCATTTGCGGATCTTTCACCATACTTCCCGTTTCACCAATTTCTACGTAAATGCCATCATTCGGCGCTTTTTGTCCAGAACGAAACCTGCGATTTTGTCCCATCTTCATTCTCCTTCCATGACGTCTTGCCTCATTAGTATATCCATTTTAAAAGAAAGCTTTTCTGTCATGTTTAGGAAACAGTACTACATCTCATTCTTGTACATATATATGAATGACACAAGCGTAAGCAGGGATTTCTTTCCTACTTGTAGAAAAAAAAAGAAACCAACCTACTCTAGGCTAGTTTCAAAGGAGAGTCAAACATATACGAGAAGATTACATGTTCATTATATGCCTCACCACACGAGCAATGTAACCCTTTTCACAATTTGTACATAATGAAAGAAACATTGTTTGAACTTTCTAAAAAGATGTTGACTTTTCTTAATTTTCAACGATAAATAGTAGACACCACAGCACTTTGAGACGTAAGATGGATATATAGTGAAACTTCCATCTATGGTGATTTCACCGAGCCTAACCTCTTATTTCTGCATATTAAAAACGGAAATACAGATAGATACAAAAAAATTATTATAAGAGGTGAAATTATGAACAAACAACATTTAATCGCATTAGACTTAGACGGCACTTTATTAACAGACAACAAAATAATTTCCACTCGAACGAAACATACAATTGCAAAAGCAAAGGAACAGGGACATATTGTTGTTATTTCAACAGGACGTCCATTCCGTGCTAGTTACGATTACTATAAAGAACTTGATCTTAACACACCTATCGTAAACTTTAACGGCGCTTACGTACATCATCCTCTTGATTCAAACTGGGGAACACATCACTCTCCTCTTGAGCTAGCAACAGCGCAAGAAATTGTCCGAGCTTGCTTTGATTTTGGCGTAAAAAATATATACGCGGAAGTAATGGACGATGTGTATGTTCGTGAAATTGATGAAGATAAAAAACATATTTTCGAATTCGGCTCTCCTAAGATTTTTACCGGAGACTTATTAAATATTTTAAACGATCATCCAACTTGCTTATTAATTGACGCACATGACGAGCATTCTACTGCAATTCGTCAACATTTAACGGATATGCATGCGGAAGTAATCGACCATAGAAAATGGGGCGCACCTTGGCCGATTATTGAAATTGTGAAAAGCGGATTAAATAAAGCAGTTGGATTACAAAAAATTTCTAGTCATTACAACATTCCACAAGAGCGCATTATCGCTTTCGGTGATGAAGATAATGATTTTGAAATGATTGAATTTGCTGGTCATGGCATCGCAATGGGAAATGCCATCCCTGAATTAAAATCACTCGCAAACCATACGACGTTAACGAACGAAGAAGATGGTATTGCTTTATATTTAGAAGAGGTTCTTGGGTTGTAATCTAAAAATTCCCTACTTATAGTTTCCTGCCAAATGTCCATACTATAAGTAGACGCATGAGACATTGCGTCGATTGTTTTCAGCTAAATAAAGGGGGTTTTTCGAATGGGTAAAAAGAACAAATCAAAACGTTTTATCCAACAAGGAGCCGATGCTGTTATGAAGCATGATGCAAGATTCCCGTACAGAGGTACATTAGCTGAGGCAGAAAAAGCAAGAAGTAACTCTTCTTTTGGAGGGGTTTAAATGGGGAACTTACTATTCCAACAAGCTAGAGATGCTGTTGAAAATGCCGTATCTTGTTCAAGCGGTACTGAGCAACAAGATCTCGTGTATAGAGCAAAAAATGCTTTGCAATCCGCTTACGCAAACTCTTCAACTGCTGAAAAAGTTCAGCTCCGTGAAATGCAAGAGCAATTGCAAAACATTACGAATTTACATTAAAAAAGAGGACCAACTTTGGTCCTCTTTAATCTTTCCGAAACAATCCGAACACCCCAACTGTTTGCAGTATATTTGTAAATGCACCTGGGTCCACTTGTCTAATAATCCTCTCTAATTCGTATAACTCGTAACGGGTAATAACCATCATTAACATTTCTTTATTTTCATTCGTATAAGCACCTGTTGCTGGTATCGTTGTAATCCCTCTTACTAATCGCGAGTGAATCGCCTTTCTTACGTCTGCCCCATTCTTCGTAACAATTAATGCTGTAATCTTTACATGACGAGTATGAATTGCATCAATAATTCTCGTTGATACATATAAAGTCACTAGCGTATACAACGCTTTTTCCCATCCATATACATAGCCAGCAGCGATAATGATAATTGCATTAAAAAAGAAAAAGTATGTACCGACAGGCTTATCTTTTATTTTTGATAAAATCATGGCGATAATATCTAATCCACCTGTAGAAGCACCCCACTTTAAAGCAATCCCTACTCCAATTGCCGAAATAATCCCGCCAAAAATCGCATTTAATATGATATCATTCGAAACCGCTCTAACAGGGATGATTTCTAGAAACAGAGTCATAAATATAACACAAAGAAAACTAAAAAAGGTGAAGGCCTTTCCAACCTTTTTCCACGCTAAAATAACGACAGGAATATTAAATAAGCTAAACAATACTCCCGTAGATATGTGAATCGATAAAAAATCACCTAATATTTGTGATAATAATTGAGACAATCCAGCAAAGCCGCTCGCATACACTTTTGCTGGCGTTAAAAATAAATTCATCCCAATCGCGTTTAATAAACCTGCGATGATTACAACGATTAACTTCTTTATAAGTTCAGTATAATTCAACTTCAAATCCATTTCGAATCCACCTTTACCCTTCATAAATGCACCGCTATACATAGTCTTTACGAAAAAGGAAATGATAAACGTACAACGTTTAGAAATGGAGTTGATACATATGCCACATACGAGTGATAACGACAAAAAAGCACGCGATAATAACGCAAAACGCACACAAAAAAATGAGCAAGAGCAAAAAAATATTCAGCAAGGTAAACGTGCATACTCTAAAAAGACCGATCACCTTTGATTCCATCGTACATCAACAATTATGTTGATGTACTTTTTTACATTTTAAAGGAAAAAAACATTAAAAATTCACTTCATGTTCACTTCTATATTCTACAATAGCGATAACATATTCGGATGAGGTGTTGGCATGAGAGGGAAACATATTTTCATTATTACTGCACTAATAAGTATATTGATGTTATCTGCTTGCGGACAAAAAAACGGCTCAGCTACAGTCGCTACAGCAACAGACTCGACCATTACAAAGGATAACTTCGAAAAACAATTGAAAGATCGTTACGGAAAAGACATGCTATACGAAATGATGGCACAAGACGTCATCACAAAAAAATATAAAGTATCTGATGAAGAGGTAAATAAAGAAGTAGAAAAAGTAAAAAAACAATATGGAGATCAATTCAAAAAAGTATTAGAAAATAATGGTTTAAAAGATGAAGAGGATTTCAAAAATCAAATTAAGTTCAAACTTGCTATGAATGAAGCGATTAAGAAAAGCATTACAGAGAAAGACGTAAAAGACCACTATAAGCCAGAAATTAAAGCGAGTCACATTTTAGTAAGTGACGAAAATGAAGCGAAAGAAATAAAGAGTAAACTAGATGCTGGTGCTTCATTTGAAGAATTAGCAAAACAAGAATCACAAGATCTACTATCAAAAGATAAAGGCGGAGACCTTGGATACTTCAATTCAGGTACAATGGCTCCTGAATTCGAAAGGGCTGCCTACAAACTAAATGTTGGACAAATTAGCAATCCCGTAAAATCATCAAACGGTTATCACGTTATTAAATTAACTGATAAAAAAGATTTAAAACCTTACGATGAGGTAAAAAACTCTATTCGCAAAAACTTAGAGGAAGAACGTACTGCTGATCCTGTATTCAGCAAAAAATTGTTACAAGAGGAATTAAAAAAGGCAAATATTAAAATAAATGATAGTGATTTGAAAGATACATTTACTCTTGTTTCTCCGCAAGGAAATTAAAAAAGCACAACCTTATTTTTTTAAATAAGGTTGTGCTTTTTAATCTTTCATCAATATTTCCAACTTTTTCTTCAAGCTTTTGTAATGCCAATTGATGTGATCTAATTCTATCTCCACTTCAATTAGCGCATCTATTAATTCTTCTTTAGACTGTTGTGAGTTCATAATATTTTCAAGTAATTGTTCGAATCTTTCAGTGCTCTCATATATATCATGTAAATCAACTGCTGCTATTTCGTGTTCTTTTTCAAGGGATAATACCGAGAGACTCTTTATCAATTGTTCCAGTACATTATCTTGCATTTTCGTACCTCTCTTTCAATATCTCATCATCATAAGAAATTATAAGATATACTGCGTTATAAAATTTCATATACACACCTTTTCGTCAAAGCGTATTACCCACACTTATTTTTGTTTAATAACTCAGATATCTAATCCCGGATAGCCCCTAAATATTAGGGCATTCATTCAAGCCCATTGCTAATTATCATACTTCCAATTATCCATAAAGTTTCTATTTCACGGATGCTCTCTAGTTTCTTTATACTCATCAATAATATATCCTGAATAAGCAGTAGCCTGCCTCTCATATCCAATTCTCGTTAGTCTTATATCATTAATCCATTGAAAATAATGTGTTAGTTCATGCGCAATAGTAAACAAATATCCTCCCAAAGCGTCATCTTTCCCTCTTTTCTCTAGCTCATCGTAATAATCTCCTGTCGAAATACGAATATACGGCTCATCATTTCGATCAAATGGTTCAAAGAAAGTACCATAGACCAACTCACCATCCATCGCCTTTATTTTATATGAAGATTTTACATAAATAGGTACTCTAATTGGAAAAAAATATTCTCGGCGTATCCATTTACAAAACTCTTTAATAGCTCTTCTCACTTCAGGATCAACATCTTTATCGAATTTTACTCGTAGTCCCATGCGATGACTCTTCTCTTCTAGATTATAATATTTCCGCCAATTTGTTAGTATCCAAATATGCATATAATCATCCTAATTATTTTATATTTTTAATACTGTCAGCGTTGTAAAAATTCAAAACACAGTGTAAAAGCTATCACAATTTTATACATAAAATGAAACTTTAATCAGTGATGATCTTACTGCCCGGCAAATAGCAGGATAGGCAGTACAAACACTGCGATAAATCTCTTATATTCTTTTAGCCTTTTTAATGAATCACATAAGAAATACTACAATCAAAATCTCACTTAAAAAACTACATAATAATTAACCATATATTTTTAAAACTTTATAACATACCTCTTCTATAACTTTAGTTTCCATCCTGCCTACTTCTTTCACAATATCTACCTTATAGAGCGAATACATTATTAAAAATAAAAAGAACTATCCCTTCTCTTAAAAATTCAGAGAAAGAATAGTTCTTTTTTCATCCACCTTATTTCTTAAAGTACGTCCAACCTTCTTCTTGGTAAACCTTTTCTTCTTTCATCAACTTACCAAGTGCGCGCTTAAATGCAGCTTTACTCATGTTAAAGCGTTCTTTAATATCTTCTGGATGGCTCTTATCCCAAAACGGCATTGCTCCGCCTCGTTCTTCCATATATGCATAAATTACTGCAGCATCATCTTCCATTCCTTCTTCTTTACGAGGAAGAAGTGAAATGTTAATTGTACCGTCATCTTTTACGTCAATAATACGGCCCGTTACACGCTGACCGATGCGGACTTGTTCTTTTCTTTCTGTATGGTGTAGGAAAGCACGGAAATGCTCATCCGTTAGTATGAATGAACCAACTTGAAGTGAACGATATACACGTCCGTTTACGTTTTTATTACGCATAGATGGCGTTGCATCTACGATAATTTCTTGCATATCACTGTCTCTTGCCGGAAGAGCAATTAAACGATCACGATTCGTTAATTTTAACGTACAATATAATTCGTCGCCTACTTCTGGCCATACCGGCATATAAATCGGGAACTCATCAGCTGGAATTAGTATATCTTTTGACACACCAATATCAACAAACACACCTAAACTAGGAATAACTTCTACAACCTTTACCCAGTTCCAATCATAAGTTGTAATAATTGGTTCCTTCATTGTTGCTGAAATACGATTTTGGTGATCAAGGTATAAGAATACATCAATCGTATCGCCTTCTTCAATTTCTCCAGCCACTTCGTTTTTATGTAGGAAAATTTCTTCTTCTTCATTCCCAACCATATATCCGATTTCCGTTTCGCGTAAAACAGTTACCTGTTCAATCGATCCTATTTGCAAATACATATTTTTTAATTCCCTTCTATATATATAAAATTATCTTTTTTATCATTCCAAACAAAAGTTAATTATAACATGATTTTTCCTATATTTGTCCAACTGCCCAAAATTCACTATAATAAAATGAGGTTACATGAATATAAGTACGAAAACACTTAAGTCTAGACTCGTTTTCAGCTATACTTTAGTATGTACAGTACATAAAAAGATTAGAAATTTATTTGGAGGTGCTAACTATGGCAAAAGATAGTTCTTTTGACATCGTTTCGAAAGTAGAATTACCTGAAGTAACAAACGCAATTAATATCGCATTAAAAGAAATCCAGAACCGATATGACTTTAAAGGAAGTAAAAGTGATATTAAATTAGAAAAAGAAGTACTTGTTTTAACTTCTGATGACGAGTTTAAATTAGAGCAAGTAAAAGACGTTCTTATCTCTAAACTTGTAAAACGTAACGTTCCAATTAAGAACTTAGATTACGGAAAAGTTGAAGCTGCAACTGGCAACACTGTTCGCCAACGCGCAACACTTCAACAAGGTATCGATAAAGATAACGCGAAAAAAATTAACAACATCATTAAAGAAATGAAATTAAAAGTAAAAACACAAGTACAAGATGATCAAGTACGCGTTACAGCAAAAAGCCGTGATGACTTACAAGCAGTAATCGCAGCTGTTCGTAGCGCTGATTTACCAATCGACGTACAGTTCATTAACTACCGCTAAAAAGAAAACTCCTCTTAATTAGAGGAGTTTTCTTTTTTGTCTTGTAGAGACAATATTACGAGAACAAACTATAGAAAAAGGTATATGCGGTGAAAATCGCTAAGTGAACAGGGTCTAACCATACGCATACTTTACAAGTGACCGTATGATTAAACTAGGCCTTATTGTAGAATTTGTTTTATACATGTATTTAGCAGACCTTATTGAAAATAAGAAAAAGACACCTCAAGACGTTTCCCCCTTCGATTTGAATTACTTTTCTTAGTAACTACACCCTAGACCAAAGTCATCTTAAAAATCGCTGTAACTCATAATTCCTCCCCCCGCCAAAACGTAACAATTTATGAGTATAAGAATATTTCCCAACCTTTAATGTATTGTAAAATTAATAAGGAACTTAAAAAATGTTAATTAAAAAAGAGTTAGAAGTGGTTATATGAAGAAATTAATACTATGGTTTTTATTGGCCACATTCTCCCTAAATACTGTAGGATGTTCTAATAATGCGAATTCACTAACGGATAAGTCTAACTGTATCAACAAAGCTTGGTACAAAAAAACTATGTCATGTAATCATTTAAAAAACATTAAATAGTTAATGATAAAAGTCATAAAAAAAGACACCTCAAAGCGCCTTCCTCCGACTTGAACCATCTTAATTTTAATTATATTTGGATGGAGTTAAAAAGAAGCATAAATGGTTAATAAAGATGCAGACTTCAAAATAAAAAGTACACTAAGTAAACTCTTATTCAAAAATTTATATTAAACACTAATATTTTAGAAGAAAGTTTATAAGTTTAGAACCTACAGGGATTTTCCCTGTAGGTTCTATTATATTTCAAGTAATCCCCAAATGAATTATGAGTGGCTTTTTTCATTTTGGTTTTCAAAATATTTTTCTTTAACCATTTTTATCAGATTTTCTTTTTCTGTTAGTTCAAATATAAATAATGCTTTTTTCATGTTATTTGCAATATCTTCTTCATTCTGTTGTTTAAATCTCAATAAATTCCATCCCTTTAAATAGTAAAGTTCACCTAATAAGTATAAAGTATTTAGATTAATAGCTAATTTGACTTTGTGAACATATTCCATGACATAATTCGGATTGTGATATATTTTTTTAATTCTAAGCTCTTTAATGGCAATACCCAAATCGTAAAATTCCATTTTCCACCTACTATTTAGCACTGTATTAGTATAAGAGTATTCTCTAACTTTTAATGTAATGTAAAATCAATATAGTTACAATTATTGATTGCTTCAAAGATTCTTCCCTATCGGTGCTAACACAAAAAACAGGTTAGGAAGAACATCCCCTTCCTAACCTGGCCCTCCTCTCACTAGGGACGTTTTCATTCTCACATCGTTTCTCTTAAGAAATTTCATATCAACAGAATAAATACTATCGCGCCACCGAACAAACTTACATATACAATAAGAAGACATGAACATAGAGCCAGCAACTTCTCATCTACGTTTCCTTTTAACTGCAATTAAAAACGCAATAAATAATACATTCACACCAACGATTAAGGAGATAAATAACCAATTCACACCTGTTTCTCCGTTAACTTTATACACGTTTGATTCTTCACGCTTTAAAACGAGATAAAATTTTCCGTTTCCCTCTCTTATAATTTCATCCTGCAACAATCCTCTTAACTCTTGTTTTTCACCAATTGCACTTGCAGGTAAGGAGACTTTTTGTGTTTCTTTCGTATTATTAATTGCTACTAAAGTTACTTCATCTTTATATTTTCGTTTTAGTATGCTCATCCCGCTCTTATCATACAGAAGCTCAAACGTACCGCGTCGTAAAGACGGTCTCGCCTGCCTAAGTTCACCTAGTTTTGTTATGTGCTGCATAAATTTTTCGTCTGACTTAAAATCCATTAATCGTCTATTATCGGGTACACTTCCTCCATCTAATGCAATTTCAGTTCCGTAATAAAAATTCGGAATTCCAGGTGATGTTAACAAATAAGTAAGCGCCAGTTTTAAACGTGATGGCGGATAATACATATTTTCTTTTGCAATACGCGCATATCTTTTTGTTTCTTGATCATCTAAAAACGTAACAAATTCTCCTTCTTTTTTACTCACATCGTATAACGATTTCACCGATACATCTGCTTTAGAAAACGATTCTACTATTTTTTCGTTGTATTCACCATCCTCCTTTGTCATAATACGAAAATCTTTCTTTATCACTTGCATATCTTTTTGCGCGTTATCCCAAAAGGAACGCGGCTTTTTTTCACTATGTATAACATAGCTTCCGTCTAAATCAACTTCTTTTATCCACCATTTCATTGCGTCAATTACCTGTCGTTCGTTTTCTCCAAGTGGAAATTGAAATACAACTTTCATTCCTTTTGCATGAGCTTCTTTTACAAGTTCTTTCACATCATTGTCTGTCCCGAAATGTTCATTTACCTTTTTAAAATTTCGCACGTCTAATCCATCGTACTTTCCACTTTCAAAAAGCGGCGAAAGCATAACGGTAGTAAAACCCATTTCTTTTATGTAATCCAACCTTTTTATAATTCCTCTTATATCCCCGCCTTGATACCCTTCTAAATTACCAACTTCTAACTGCTTGTCATTTTTCGGTTCTCCATTATTGAAGCGATCAATCATAATGGAGTATATAACTTCATCTCGCCACTCTCTTTTTTCGTCTGCAAAAGTATGTATTGGTACAAACAAAACAACAGCTAAGCAAAAACAAATGAATAGTTTCCTAGTCCGTATTTTTCCCACACGCATCCCCCAAGTTCTTTAATTGTAAGAATATTATACCAATTTTCTGAATGAAGCGCATATGTCGATTTTAATCCTCACAAAATAATTCATGTTAGGTTTTATTACATCATATATATAATCTTCTGAATTTTTAGTTGATTTTCGGTTTAATTTCGAATATGATATGAAACATAACAAATATATGTTATTTTTTCTAACATTATAGGAGGAGAGATCATGGATATGGGAGATACAGTTTTTATGTTTATGGCGACAGTAATGGTCATGTTGATGACACCAGGATTGGCACTTTTTTATGGAGGTATGGTTCGCAGCAAAAATGTACTCAGTACAACGATGCATAGTTATAGTGCAATGGCTATCGTTTCGATTCAATGGATTGTTATCGGCTATTCTTTATCATTCGGACCAGATTGGCACGGGCTTATCGGTACACTTGATTGGTTCGGTCTAAACGGAGTTACCTACGCACCAAATCCAGACTACTCATCTACTATTCCTCACAATTTATTCATGATGTTTCAACTCATGTTCGCCATTTTAACTCCAGCTTTAATTTCAGGTGCATTTGCTGAAAGAATGCGATTTTCTGCCTTTCTTATTTTTATCCTTCTATGGACAACAATCGTTTACAATCCTGTCGCTCATTGGGTATGGGGCGTCGGTGGGTGGCTAAGGGAACTTGGCGCCCTAGACTTCGCTGGCGGAAACGTCGTTCACATCACTTCCGGAGTTGCTGGTCTTGTATTAGCTATTTTCCTTGGAAAACGAAAAAACATAAATGGTTCTTCTCCTCACCATTTGCCATTTACAATGTTAGGCGCAGGTTTATTATGGTTTGGCTGGTTCGGCTTTAACGTCGGCAGCGCATTATCCTTAAACGACGTAGCGTTAACTGCATTTATTAATACAAATATAGCCGCCGCTGCCTCGGCTCTAACTTGGATGCTTTCTGAATGGTTCTTCCAATCAAAACCGACCGCAATGGGAGCTGCTTGCGGAGTTGTTTCTGGTCTAGTCGCTATTACACCAGCTTGCGGGTTCGTTACACCTTTCTCCGCCCTTCTTATCGGAGCAATTGGTGGTATATTATGCTTTGGCGCCGTTTTCTTCTTAAAAACAAAATTCGGGTATGACGATACACTTGATGCCTTTGGATGCCACGGCATCGGAGGAACTTGGGGCGGTATTGCAACAGGACTATTTGCAACTACTGCCGTAAACGGGGATGGTGCGAACGGATTGTTTTACGGAAACGCCGCGTTACTGTTTAAACAACTTGTAGCAATCGGGGCAACCTATGCCTTTACAATCATAATGACGTACACCATTATTAAAGTTATTAGCTTTTTCCTCCCCGTTCGAGTAGATGAGCACGAGGAACACATGGGACTTGATATTTCGATGCATGGTGAGAAAGCTTATGAGTATGTAGAAGAATCGGCAAATTAAAACGAAAAAGGTGTACTCCGTTCTAACACGGGGTACACCTTTTTCGTATATTCATAACGATACAATTATCTCAAACTATTGGTATATAAATATCCTTATCTATCTATTCATATAAACATCTTACCTTTTCATTAGTGCATTTAAAACGAGTTGTACTGCAACCGCATCATCTAAATAGCCGATTGGAAATATATAATCCGGAATTACATCGACCGATAATATAAAGTAGATCAGCGCACTTCCCATTAAAGCAAGTTCTGCAGTCGTTCCCTTCTTCTTCGTAAATCTTTCATACAATTCTTTTAAATCATTAATAAACGGGCCAATACTGCTTACCTTTTGAATCTTTTCAAGAAACCCCTTTTCAATCGTTTCTTTGCCTTCTTCTGTTTGCGAATATTGTTCATAATTCGTTAATTGCTGCTCTACATTCGATATACTAAACTTTTGATCATAGAGCTGTGCGGATTCAAGTAAATGTTCAATGTTATTAATGGAAACATGAATATCCGATTGCTCCTCCTGTTTCGTTTCAATAGAATAGCCTGCTGCCACAAACAAATCACCAACTGGAACACCAAGACTCTCCGCGAACTTTTGCAAATGCTTCGGATTTGCCTTTCGCTTACCATTTACAATCATTGAAATAGTAGCCGTATCAATTTCAGTAAGCAAACTAAGCTTTCGCATCGATAAAGACTTTTCCTTAAGTAACTTTTTCAACAACAATCCAAGATTACTTTTTTCATTATCTTGAGACATATCTCATTCCCCTTTATTCACGAGAATAACCATAGTTATTATAAGAAAAACAACTATAATCTCTATACAATTCATATTAACAAATTTTTTCGACTATTTACAAGATAGAAGTCCTTTATATGTTTACATTTTGTAAACAAAAAAGCTATCTTAAAAAATTAAGATAGCTTTTCAACTCATTTTAACCATTTCCGTAATAATAAAAATACACTACCACAAATTATGTAAGAACTCACGAATGTGACAATTGCTATAAAAAATGAATGATGCATAGAAAAGGTCAGTACCATTAATAAGAAAGATACGAAGATTAAATCCAATAAAATAAAATACCCCGAACTTAAAACACTTTCTACTAATTGTAACTCCGATTCTAATTCAGAATATTTCAGTCTTTTATACAGTAATCTCACTTTCACTCACCTTCTATGAATTAATCAAAAAATGCAGCAAAGGCAATAACTAATAATAATGTTCCACTAATCAATGTACCAAACTGACCTAAAGTGAATTTACCGATGCGAACGTGAGCTATCTTTCTTCCCAACACAACTCCGCCCCATACTGTAATAAAACTACCAACTGCAGCTGCAATACAAATAGCAATTGGATTCAAACCGAACAAACCCGCTCCTAATCCATTTGTGAGCGCATTAGCAGATAAACCAATCCCAAGAAAAATAGACTCCACAAAACCGATTTCCCCAGATTTACCGATATTTTTCGTTAAGCCATTTATTTCAGTGTCCCCCACTTCTCCTTCAATCTCTTGCACCGAAACCTTCCGAGGAATTGCTAGTAAGATGATTCGGAGACCGATTATAACTAATAAGAACGAACCGATTACAACCGGCATTATCCCAGGTAAAATTTTTGATAGCCATAAGCCAAAATATATTCCTACTACACTAAATAAAAAGCAAATTACCGAAATAATAAAATTTGATAGATGACTAATTTTTATATTTCGAATGCCATAAGAAATCCCTACCCCTAAGTTGTCAATACTTGATGAAAACGTTAGCGCTAATACCATCATCCATGCTGCCATTTCGTTCACCCCTTCGTATTGTTGAACATCCCGGAAACTAACGTGACATACATAGCATGGAATATGAATATAGGGAGAAAATAACTCCCTATATTCCTTCCACTTAACAGCTCTGTTTAAAAACGGGGTAGAGTGAACCACTTCATTATATTCATGCGATTCACTTTTCCTTTTTCACGAACGGATTGAAAGATATCTCCCGTAAAAGATCCCATTTTAGTAGCAATCTCTTTTTGCATCGCCTTATTTTCAGATGCCGCTTTTACACTCAAGTCTAGCGCCTGTTCAAAATGTACTAACGCTTTTTCTAAATGGTAATCCACATCTTGTTCAACAGCTTTATGCGTCATTTCTTACTTCCTCCTTTTCCTCAACCTTTGCAGCTGCTTCAATTATCTCTTGTTCATTAGAATGTTCTTCTTCAACATAAGAAAGTTCTTTCTCGAATTGTTTTTGCATTCTATCCATTTTCGCTTCTACAATAATATCTTCCACTTCTTCTTTAATCGTTTCAAAAGTAGACTTCACACCTTTTGCACCTGATTCAACAAGTGGACGGAGTGTATTTCTTACAACAGGTAATAAAGCGGCACTTGCTAACGCTAAAGTAGATCCAATAACAATTTTTCGTATCATTTTCATTACTCCTTTACACTGTTTTTAATAATGCTAGTTCATTAACTACCAACTTTTTCGAGTCATCATTCTTATATGAGATTAATTTAATAATAGGTTTTGAAATTTGAGATACTGTACCAGCTACAAAAAGAACAGGTACCCATTGCATAAATGTTAATGGAGCGGTATGGAATATACGAGCAAATGGCGGAACATATATAGCTGATAATAATACAAGCCAAGACGTTCCTAACGCCGTCACAAAGAAACGATCTTTTGACCAATCACGCATCGTTTCGTCCGATCCTTCTTGTCTCCAAGAGAATGTTTGAATAAGTTGACCTGCAACTAATGCTGCAAATGCTGATGTTTGCGCTACCGCAAGAGGCACGCCAGCCGCTAAGCTCATACCGAATAAAGCAAGTGACCCTGCTCCAAGCAGTATTCCTCGCGTTACAACTTTTTTGTACAACTCTTTATCAACAATGTCTTGACGTTTCGTTTGCTTCGTTTTGTTTCCAGGATTTACAGCTAAAATCATCGCTGGTAAAGCATCTGTAATAAGATTCATTAATAAAATTTGAATTGGTACTAACGGAATCGGCATTCCCGCAATAACTGCCGCACTTGTCACTAATACTTCAGCTAAATTTCCCGTCAATAAACATCCAACCGCTTTACGAATATTACCAATAATCGTTCTACCTTCTTTTACCCCTTCCACAATGGAACCGAAATGATCTTTTTTCAATATAAGATCGGCAGCTTCTTTCGTTACTTCTGTTCCTGTTTGCCCCATCGCAATACCAATGTTCGCTTTCTTTATAGCAGGTGTATCATTTACACCATCCCCAGTCATCGCTACAATTTGACAGTCCGCTTGGTATGCAGCTACTATACGTAACTTATGTGCCGGTGTTACGCGAGCAAAAACAGAAGTATTTTTTACAATTTCTTTTAATTGTTCATCTGTTACATTGTCGATTTCTACCCCTGTCAAAACACGATCATCACGATTCCAAATACCGGTCTGCTTCGCAATAGAAATTGCCGTAGTCGGATGATCCCCAGTAATCATGACAGGTTTTACACCAAGTTCAATCGCTTCACGAATACTCTCTTCCACTTCAGGTTTTGGCGGATCAATCATACCAACTAACCCAACAAAAATAAGGTCATTATTCTCAACATTACTATACGCAAAACCTAATACACGTAATGCCTGTTCTGCAAAACCTTCATTTTGTTGTAAAATGACCTCTTTTTCTTTATCACATAACGGATAGATTTCACCGTTATGTTGATACCATTTACATCTAGTAAGGATCGCCTCTACAGATCCTTTCGAAAACTTATACAATGATTCATTTTCCTTACAAACGACACTCATAATTTTCGTCTCAGAATCGAACGGTTCTTCATGATGTCGTTCAAATGATGCCATATCCTTATATGAAACACCCGCTTTAGAAGCAAAACTTAATAAAGCCCCTTCAGTTGGGTCACCTTTCACAATCCACTGATCGTCTTCATGTTCTAACTTACTATTATTACAAAGAACACTAATTTGCAGAACGCGAACAAAATCTGGATGTTCTAACGGCGTTTTTTCACTTTCCTGATAAGTCGCTTCTTCTACTTCCATCTCTACAGCAGCTGCGACTTTAGACGACGTTACATCCGATATTGTACCAACTGGTTCATATCCATCACCCGATACACTCCACATACGATTTGGTGTGGCAATGACTTTAACTGTCATTTCATTCTTCGTAAGAGTACCTGTTTTATCAGAACAAATAACAGTTGTTCTACCTAACGTTTCTAAACTAGAAAGCTTCCGAACAAGTGCATTTTGCTTTTGCATACGAAAGATTCCTGCACTTAAAGCGATTGTAATCATAATCGGTAAACCTTCTGGCACAGCAGATGCTGTAAGAGCAACTGATGTTGTAATCATTTGCGTAATCGGTAAACCGCGTAGCAATCCTGCTACAAGCACAATACCGCCAGCCACAAATGCTCCTTTAATAAAGGTTTTACTAATAGACGTCACCTTTTGCTGTAGTGGTGTAGGCTCTGTTTCTTCCCCCTTCATTAAGGAAATCATATAGCCCATCTCTGTACTCATCCCGGTTTCCACTACTATAGCTCTCGCCTTGCCGCGCGTTACGGATGTGCCCATAAAGAGCATATTATTCTGCTCCGCTAACGAACATTCTTCCCCTACCGCATCCACTTTCTTTTCAACTGGTAGAGACTCACCCGTTAGCATCGCTTCATTAACTTCTAAATTCCAAGAGTCTATAATACGAAGATCCGCAGGTACGCGGTCTCCAGCTTGAAGGCAGACAACATCACCTGGGACGAGCTCACTACTTGCTACCTCTATCTCTTCCCCTTCACGGGTTACTATACAATTTGGCGCACGGAATTGATTTAAAGCTTCTACTACTTTTTCTGCTTTTCGCTCTTGAAGGGTTCCAATTACCGCATTGACGACGAGAATTGTCCCCATCGCTAATCCATCAAACACCCCACCTGATAATACAGATAATCCAGCTGCTCCAAGTAAAATAAGCGATGTAAACTCTTTAAATTGCCCCATAAATGAAACAATCCAAGGAACAGACTGCTTCGGTTCAATTCTATTCATTCCATACTTTTCTTGTCGCATTTGCACTTCTCGAGCGCTTAGCCCTTGCTGTTTCTCCACTTGTAAATCTTTTATTACATCTTCTTGCGAGAGTGCATACCATTTTGTAGAAGTTTCTCTAGCTACCGAGTGGTTCATATTCAGTAACTTTTTATTAGAAAAAATCTTCTCACTTACTCGCTTCGCTCTAGATAAAAACGTTAAAGATAGAGCATTTGCCATTAAAGCGATAATAGGTGCCGTGAATATAGACCAAACAGCCAGCATCTCCCCGGCAATATTCCATATTTTCGCTACTCGAAAATGTTCTTTCACTAATAAATCGATTTGTTTCGCATAGGCGATTGACTGAAATATATTTTTCATTTCATAATAAGATACAGACGGAAATTCAATATTATCCTCACAAACAAATAATACTTCTTCCCCATCCGAACGAATACGCTCCACACGCTCTACAACATCACTATGTTGCCAACTTGCATCAATACCGTGCTGCGAAAGAACACTATGATTTACATGTAAACTATTTTGCAAAACTGCAAACTTCCACTGATTTTCACCTAATTCTTTCATTATTTCTGTGAATTCAGGTGTAATCGTCATTTTCGATCCAACTAACAATCCTACACATTTTTTACCTTTAGCAACGAACTGAACGTTAAATCCTTCTTTGCCAAGTCCTTTCGCTTCTAACTCATAAGCACTTATATCTAC
Source organism: Bacillus cereus group sp. MG1 (assembly GCF_040460035.1). Lineage (NCBI taxonomy): Bacteria > Bacillati > Bacillota > Bacilli > Caryophanales > Bacillaceae > Bacillus > Bacillus cereus group sp. MG1. The sequence goes on from NZ_JARVGY010000001.1 coordinate 1,313,234, forward strand.
ACCATTTCGCTGCACAAATACTTTACTCCCGATAAAGGATGGAATGCCTTGTATGTCACCTTTTATCCCTTCGTCATCAACTTCGATTTCAAAAGCTTTCCTTAACGTTCTTCCTGTTTGCTTCGCTCGTTGCACAACTTCCTCTTTCCAATCATGCCCACTTTTCTCCAGCAGTGAGGCTGCCGTGCACCAAACTTGCCCTTCATCTTCTGAAATGCAGCTAATCTCCGCTTCTTCATGACAGAATATACGCGATACATCGTCAAATACGATTGTTCTCGTTCGGGACAGTTGAGATAATGATCCTTCATTTGGAATAAGATATCCTCTTTCCCTCGCAACGAGATCTCCTTGTCGCCATGCATACTCAGCAGACGAAACTGCAGGTTTCGGATTCGCAGCTAATAAAACCGCCATTCCGCGTAGTGGATTTCTCGTAAAGGCCCATGTTGCTCCCCCAAAAAGCATGCCCCATTTCGATTGCTTTTCACTGTATGCTTTAATCTCCGGGGATAAAATTCTTTCTTTATACGAATCTTTCTCTTCATTTATGTTCGCTTGACTACGCTTCCAATTTAAATAATTTAATAGACTAAGTCCCGCTAGTACGACGATATTTTCCCGCGCTAGTGCGAGTGCAAGCGTTCCTATGCCAAGCACTAGATCAGAATTCACTTTTTTGCTAGCAACCATTTTTTTGAATCCTCGTTTTAAAAACGGGTATCCCGTCAAAACAGATAAAGCCCCCGACAAGTAAAAAAGCCCTGGACTTCTAGCTAAAGCTGATCTTCCCATAAATAGTTGCTTTATACCGAACGCACCTAATCCAGCGACAGAAAGCGCTAGTGGCAATGGAACACCTTCACCTTTTTTCTCGTAAGAAATTACACTAGATGAAGAATCTTCTGCTTTCTTCGTTTCTTCAATATTGTTAAAGTTAGTATTCTTTGTAGTTTGTTCTTCTAGGAGTTTAATTATTTCACAAACGGTATGTAGAGAGGTCTTGTTGATATCGTAAGTAATCAGGGCTCTTCCTGTAGAGATAGAGGGACTCACTTGATAAATACCTTCCACGTCACGAAAACGTTCTACTATCAAGTTCGCCATGTCCAAGTTGTATTTTAGTTTATATATTTCAATTCGAATTCTTCCAGGTAACGATCGTATAAATCTCGTTTTTAATAATTTACTCTGCATCATCATCCTCCTTATCCTTGTAAAGGAAGTAAAATCACTTACTATCTAAGGAGTAACAGGTATGCTTTCGTAATCTACACTCTGCTCAGAATGATATGCATTTACACGAGACGCCCATTTTTCCTGGAATTTAGAAATAGTTGTCGGTACAGCTTCTACTGCTCCAATAATTGGCGATACTGTTTTTACTGCCACTTTACGTGCCGCTTCTTTTACTTTCGGTAAAGCTTCTTCCATTTCTGAACTAGCATTTTGAATTTGTTCTTTTGCACCGAGAAAAGCAGATACTGTTTTTACCGCTAGCTTTCTTAGCCCCTTTCTCGCTTTTGGTGACGCTAATATAACCGCTGCTACTCCAACCGCTATACCGATTGGTGATTTCATAAATTGAAACATGTACATTTCTCCTCACTTAATTTTTTCGAATTTGTAAAATGAATCAATCTTATCCTACCAAGTAAACATGTAATTCATTTCATCACATCCTTTTTTTGTAAAAAGTATATATAGAGTATATATTTACGTTTGTATTATTTCAACAATTTATTAGTTTTTTGTAAATTTTATGTTAATTCAGAAAATATTTTTGTAAACACTCCTATTCCTATGCAATTAAACAGGTAATATATTCCATGTTTTATTACTCAATTGTTGAAATTATATTGAGAATTTATTTTGTTTTTTCGCAAATCACAAACTAAGACACGCACTTTTACGAAACAAATTTTATATACTATAAAAAATGCTACAAGGAGTGATTTTCATGAGCTTATCTTATTGGAAATACGCGATTCTTACTCATATCACTGCAAATTTCCGTACCTTTTTATTCAATATCATTGTCGCTATTTTAGGAGAAATCGCCCTCTTTCTTGTCCTCAGTTTTATTCCAAAAAGATTTCATAAATTTTTTGCATAAAAAAGCCTGAGTTCCTATCTATCGTAGAACTCAGGCCACTTAGCCTTATTAAATAATGGGAACTTGTTACATAGATTTCTCAATACCCAATCTGGTATTAGGGAGAATATATCAGCGATTTTTTGAATATATCAACGATTTTTCAAATATATCGATTGTTTCTTTCAATATATCAACGGTTCGACACAACATATCGATTTACCAACAAATTGCGACATGTTTTACATGCAAAATACCGACATAACTTTATACAAAAAAGACGACCGAAACCCGGTCGTCTTTTCCTATTTATTTCGGAGCATTTCCTACATATTGCGTAATATCAACATTTAATGCCTGCGCTAAACGCATACCGTATTCTTGATCTGCACGGAAGAAGTTACAAACAGCTAATAATTTTGTGCGTTCATTTACGTCTTTTAGATCATTTGTTAAGTTTGCAATTAAGTTATCTTGCTCTTCTTTAGAGAATGAACGGTAACGCTCACCTGCTTGTTTGAAGTCATTTGGTTTCTCAATTTTTTCACGAGATACATAGCCTTCTACTTTCATAGTTGAATCGCGGTAAGCTTTGTCTTCAACTGGATTCTCTGCATGACGACTCGGTTCGTAGTTGATTGTAGATGGGTTTTGATTCACTTGCATCGCACCATCACGTTGTTGATTATGAACAGCTGCGTATGGGCAGTTTACAGGAATTTGTAAGTAATTTGCACCAAGACGATAACGCTGTGTATCTGGGTAAGAGAATAAACGACCTTGTAATAATTTATCTTCCGATGGCTCAATACCATTTACAGTTGCACTTGGAGAGAACGCTACTTGCTCTACTTCTGCAAAGAAGTTTTTCGGATTACGATTTAACGTCATTGTCCCTACTTCCATTAATGGGAAGCGATCTTCTGGCCATACTTTCGTTGGATCTAGTGGATCAAAGTCTAAAGAGTCCATTTCATCTAATTGCATAACTTGTACGTGTAAATCCCATTTTGGGTAATTTCCTTTTTCGATTGCATCGAACAAGTCACGAGTTGCATGATTGAAGTCTTTCCCTTGTACTTCTTGCACTTCTTTCGCATTTAAGTTACGTACACCTTGCTGTGGTTTCCAGTGGTATTTAATATAAACAATTTTACCTTCTTCATTAATCCATTTAAATGAATGGACGCCGAAACCCTCCATTTCACGATAGCTTGCTGGTGTACCGTAATCAGAAAATACCCATGTCATCATATGTGTAGATTCTGGACTTAACGTCATGAAATCCCAATAACGATCTGGCGTTTGAATATTCGTATCAGGTGCTGGTTTTAAGGAATGTACCATATCAGGGAATTTAATTGCATCACGAATGAAGAAAACTGGTAAATGATTACCTACGATATCGTAGTTTCCTTCTTCTGTATAAAATTTAACAGCAAACCCACGTGGGTCACGTGCTGTTTCAGGAGAACCTTGACCATGAATAACCGTTGAAAAACGAACAAATACAGGCGTTTCAGTTCCTTCATTTTGTAAAAATGCTGCTTTCGTATATTGCTTCATACTATTTTTCGTTACGAATACACCGTGAGCACCTGCACCACGTGCATGCACAACACGCTCCGGAATACGTTCACGATCAAAGTGCGCAAGTTTTTCTACTAAATGATAGTCTTCTAATAATACTGGTCCACGACGACCAGCTGTACGAGAATTTTGGTTGTCTCCAACTGGAGCACCTTGGTTTGTTGTTAAGCGATTATTTGGATTCATCTAGGGGGATCCTCCTCTTTCTTTCGTAGTAATCATTATTTATTTAAAATTATTATAAATTAATTATTATTTAAAACTAAATCTTTGTCAACTATTTCCTTCACTTTTTTGGAAACAATTTCAGCCAAACAGTCGATAAATGCAGATTGTGCATTCGGCATATTTGGTCTGAAATATTTGGCATTTAATTCATCCGTTACAACTTTACATTCATAATCGTTGTCATATAAAACTTCTAAATGCTCCGCTACAAAACCAACTGGGCAATATACGAAAGATTCGTACCCATGCTCTTCATATAAATCTTTCGTTAAATCTTGCACATCTGGACCAATCCACGGATCTGGAGTATTCCCAGCACTTTGCCAACCCGTTGTATAGTTTTGAATATTTGCAGCTTCTGCAATTAAATCTGCCGTATGCTTTAGTTGTTCTACATATGGGTCTCCTGTTGCAATAATTTTTTCTGGCAAACTATGCGCTGAAAAAATTACGACTGCTTTCTCTTTATTATCAATTTCTGTAAACGTCTCTTTTATTTGGTCTGCCCAATACGAAATAAATTTCGGTTCATCATACCATTGTTCAATTGGTTCAATAACAGGACCACCAATTTCTTGCGAAAGACGAATAGCACGGTCATTATACGCTTTAATGCTAAATGTAGAGTAATGTGGCGCTAATACGATACTAATCGCTTGCTCAATCCCATCACGCTTCATTTCTTCTACCGCATCTTCTATAAATGGTGCAATATGTTTTAAACCTAAGTAACAAGTAAATTCATACTCTGTAAATATGTTATTCATTGAATCTGTTAATTTATGCGCCTGTTCTTTCGTAATTTTTGCAAGCGGTGAAATTCCACCAATCGCTTTATAGCGCCCAATTAAATCTTCAAGCGCTTCTTCTGATGGCGTACGCCCGTGACGGATATGTGTATAATATGCCTCTACATCGTCTAATGATTCTGGTGTTCCATACGCCATTACGAGTAAACCTATTCTTTTCTTTGTCATCTATATAACACCTCAATTTTATAAATGAGAATCTTTTTCAGAACGTTTGTTTCCAATTATAACAAGTAATAATAAGTACGTCAAAATAATAATTCTAATTAAGTATTATTTATAAGGTGATTTTGAATTTTATATGATAATTTCTTTAATAAAAAGCGACTTACATAATTGTAAGCCGCTTTTCCCTTATTCCTTAATATTTACCCCATATTCTTTAAACCAAACATGAATTTGTGCTAAATGAGCTAAAAGCTGTGGCCCAGTCATCAATTGACCAAACACCATATAAATACAACAAAAGAGCACAGCGTGTATATATCGTGCGCTAACACTTTATATACCGTTCACCTGAGCTGACCAGGTAAACACTTGCTATACTCTCATGAGTTATTGTACATCATGCAGGGTATATTAAGCAACGTTTACCAAATTATTGGTGACGTTGCTTTTTTGTTTCCAAAAAGGAGACAAATCGTTATGGAAAAGAAACAAGGAATTACAATTATTGCGGGTAATGACACATACGAAAACCTAGCAACATTTAAAACAGTCGATGAATTAAACAAAACTGTTCGTGCATACAAAGAAAAATTCGTAGATCAGTTAAATAAAACTCAATTGGCTGTATTAAATAAATTACACAACTACTCTTCTAAGTTCTTTGGTGTATCATTCAGAACAAAAAAACACATCGCTGAAGACCTCAATATTAGCCGTAGAACGGTTATTCGCGCATGCCTACACTTAGAGTCTTTAGGTATTATTAAACAACTAGAAATGAAGCGTAAAAGCGATATGAGACAAACAAGCAATGCGATTGTTATTCAACCAATCATTGTGAAGGAACAGGTTGTCACACAAGCACCTATTAAAAATGAAGAAAAATGTCACACCAATAAAACAACTACTAAAACCTTAAAACAAAATATAAAAGATATAAACAAACGTAATAGTAATGAGAATAGCAATACTCCAAAAGAGAATATTGAACAAGCTAACTTTGTTGCTCACTGGGTACCAGAACGTTTTATTTCTTTAGTTAGCTCTTTTTACAGTGAATCTAAAACAATTCAAGAACTGTGGAAGGTCGTAAGACAGTGTAATAAAGTTACAAACTTCTCTACAGGTGATAAAGCATTTACTAAAGACCAGGAACTTACTATTGGCTTAAAAGCTATTAAAGAGTTTGTTATGAAAATTAAGTCTGGAACGAAAATGAAAAAGGGTAAATTCGCTTATTTCAACGGGATTGTAAATAAATTAATGGACAAGTTCTACTTTGATAAAGAATTTATGACCATATAAAAAACACCTAGCTAAATTAACTAGGCGTTGCGATTTTCAAAATATCCATGAATTGAATCTTATGTATTGTATTTAGATCTTCACTTACTACAATTCTACCCATTTGTTGTTCCAGTTTAACAATTTCACCTTGAATAATAGTTGGTTCATTAAATTTTCTATACACAGTAAAGACTAATTCTGTATCATCCTGTACCGCCAATTGTATTAATTCAGCAGCTTCTTGTTGTTCAAATTCATCCATGTATGGTCTAGGTTCCTTCTTTGAACCACTTTTCTTCTTTGGTGGTTTTGGTACTCCATTTGTCATATAATATCACCTCATTGAGCGTTTTAAGCGTACTGATATTTTGTTCTTACTTTATCAACAGATAGTATATTAGCTAATTTCATTGTTCTAACTTGTTGTTTTTTCATGCAATACACCAATATACGATCTTCATATATCTTTCTAACAATTACAGTTCTTTGAGAGAAATCTCCTGAACCGTTTAAATATATTAATTCAATTGGTACTTTTTGATTGAATGAGCATGTAAGTAAATGATTCATAAAATGACCTCCACAAGAACGTTTGTTTGTGTAAATTATAGAACAATCGTTCTGTTTCGTCAATAAATTAGAAACGAACATTTACAGGTATTACATGAAATTGGTATGATTTAGGTATTATACCAATTTTAATTTTAAGGAGTGGATTTTTTGTTAAACGCATTAGAAGTGATACTATTTCTAGTATCTATTGTGTCAATTATCGTTCTAGTTATAGGCTTATTCATGCCTAAAATTGTATTACGAGGAGAGAAAATCAATCGTTTACGAGTAGTAAAAATTTATCTTTCTACAGCTCTAATTTCATTTATTGTCTGTATGGTATTTATTAATTTAGATCCTTCTCGCAAAAGCTCTGCTACCAAAGAAACCGTAACACAAGAAGAATTTGTTTCCTACGCTAAAAATATTAGAGGAGCAAGCTTCGTAAAAGAAATGAAAGTAAATAATAATCAAGCTGAAATTATTTTCTATGATTCATTTGAATCTTATAAAACTGACAACCCTGACAATAAATTAGATGATAAAGCATATAAGCAATACTTTTCAACGGGACATACAATTGAAAAATTATTAGTAAGCGAACCAGCTAGACTACTAAGACAATTCCCAACTTTAAGCACTGTAAAGATGACAATACCATTTGAAGGGAAAACATACAGTATAAATTTAGATAGAAAAGAATTAAATTCTTACATTGGATATAAAATAGAGAATTTAAAAACTGAAGATAAATCTTGGCAACAGAAGTTTGATAAGCCTTATGTTTATGACAAAGACAAACGCAGTGCATTCTTCAAAAAGTTTGTTACTGTTAAATAATAAAAATCCAAAGTCTCTCTTATACAAGTGGGACTTTGTCTACTACTCTTAAGGAGGGTTTTTCATGAGTTATGATACGATTGCATCACTACAACGCATGCAGCAATTAGAACAAGCTCAGGCTGCTGCGGGAAAAAGATTAGTATTACAGAGAGATCATAAAACTGATAATATACTAGCTGCACTTGCAATTATCTTAGCTATTCCAACATTTTGTTTATCTCTTATATTAGGAGTTATTATTTACTATATAAGAGAATTCACATGCAAAACATACTTAGTTAAAAATGTAGCTACAGGTGAAAAATTTCATGTGGATAAGCAAGAATTTAAAGAATATAAAAGGAATTTTAAGAAGAAGAAAAAACAAGTTAGAAGAATTTCTGATTTATAATAAACCCTATCCTTATTAAAGTTGACGGTGATTATATTGCGACGTACAAGCTTACTCAAGGAAAATACTTATCAAAAGATTGTTTTAAGAGCTGATTCAGAAAAGAAATTAATTGAGATTAAACAAGAATATTTTAAAACACAAAGCATAAATGAAATTAAAATGACTTATGATGAATATATTGAAATGGATAAATTAGTAAAAGAATGCGTTGATAATTCTTTAAGGCAACAATACAAATCAAATCCTAATAATATTTTTTGGGGAATGGGACCACATCTAGTGGACGATGAAAAAAGAATTGTCACAGTGACAGATAATAAAAACCGAAATTTATCTGTACAAATAACTAATAAACATGTTGTAAATGTAATTGAGACCTTTAAACATGAAAATCAAAGTTTTGTTCTAAAAATAAACTTTGACGAACTTAGAGGTATTTTTAGAAGACTCCATTACTTTTTTAACATACTCAATAAAAAAAGCCGACTCAATTAAGAGCCGGCACTTTTTATGTTTACTATTTAATTTCTACATAATAAGAACTAGCTGTAATATAGTACACATTACCTCTACTATTCTTTACTTTATATTGTGAAGAGCCATTTACAGATACTTTATCAAGGATAGTAAATCCTAATCCTTTATCGACAGTCCCTGCTACATCCCTATCTAACCAGGAAGGTTTTGAATAGAATCGTAAGTCATTCACTTTAGAAACAACACGTTTACCTTCCACAGATGAAGATTCCTCTTTATAGCGAATGTATGATGAATCATTATAAACCCACTGATTCCCTCCAAGATTCAACCAATTTCCTACTTTACCCCAGACTTTATATGCCTCACCTTTTTGTAATTTACGAATAACACTATTTGTTGTGGATGGACCAGAACGAAGGTTTACATTGTATCCATCAATATACGCTACTCCCACTTCATTAATAACACCAGGTACTTCATTTGGTTGCTGTGGCTTTGGTTTAACTGTAACTGTTTCGCCTTCATACGCCTTTTGTACATCCGCTCTAAATTGTGATTCTGATACACCATGACTGCGAAGATAGTCAATCGGATCTTCGTGATCTGTGCCACCAAGCTTATACGTAATATCTTTATGCGTCCACAATCCAATGCTTGGATGGATATTTCTATCTTTTAAAATTTTAGCAAGTAACTTTACATATCTTTCATATGATTTTTTAAATTTAATAGAGTCACTAGTTTCAGAGAGCTCTACATGAACAAATCGCTTATTGGCCGCTGGACCTGCTCCCCATGCTTGATACTTAGTAGAAGCAATTTGGATTGTTTCATCCCAATCTGTCGCATAATGTACAAATGCAGAGCGCCATGTTCTTGCCTCGTAGTTTCGGATATTAATAGCAGGCGCTTCAGGAGTTGCTGTAGAATGTGCTACTACACCTTCATACGCTCCATATCCATTGCGATATTCAACTTTAGGTAACCCTGGAATAATCATTTCTCGATCAGCAAAAACACTACCTGTTGAAGTAAATGCAATGATAGCTGCCGTAGAAATTGAGGCTAATAATTTAATAGATTTTTTCATTTGTCGTCACCATTCCCCATAATTTTTTGTTTAATGTCTGATACATCCTTTGCAAGTGAACCGAATGCTTTCGCTTGTTCTTCGATGACTGCCTGGTTTTTTTCGATTACTTTTTGATACTGTTCTTCACGCTGTTCATTCTTTTTTTGCGTAGTAAAAAGCATCCACACAAATAACGCTGCGAATGCTCCTTGTTGAATCATTGAATTGAAAATCTGTTCCTCCACTGTTCTTATCCTCCTTTTAGCAAAATAAAAAAGCCTGCTTATGCACGCTTAATCTGTAATATCTAAATTAAAAAGCTCATCGCAATATGGATGACATTTCCATTTTGAACACCATTCAAGAAAATTCCACCATCACTTTTAACTGTAACTTCACAAGCCGTTGGTCCATTGCCATATGCAAGTGCTGGGAAAGCAATATTTTGTACAGGGCGAAATCCAGCCGGAAGGGTTGCAAATACTGTTGTATTTGCTAAATATTTAACTGATCCAATGACAGATATTTGTTCCCCACTTCTCTTGTACTTCAAAATTCTATCAGGAATATTCTCTACCCCAGTTGTAGGAAGGTTAATCCAACCTGTATCATTTGCTTGTCTAATTGTCCCATCTGTTCGAAATTCTACTCTTTTAGACCAATCCCAAGTATCCCCTTGTTCTTTTGTGGAAGGCGCAAAAATCAGCTCTCCTTGCGCCCCTTTATGAATAACTGACTTGAAAGAACGACTTCCCAAAACAATTGCATTATCGCTCTTAAATTCAAGTAATCCATTTATGATGTCGCCAGCTTTTTTTAGAAGATTATCAGCAAAAACATTGAATGTCCCAGTAGGCGATTTTTCAAACAATACTTTATTATTTTTCCAGTCTTTTAAATATAATTGACCATCAGAGACTCCCACAAGACCGGTATCTAATAGCTTATCCTCACTATTGAATCCAACTCCGATATTCGAACCGAGTGTCGGTCTCATTGTTAGATACCCTGTCATCATCCCGCCTGACCGCTTTACGACGTCCATTTTATCAACAGCTTGTTGTAAAGCATCTATCGTTTTCTTAAGAACCTCAAAATCAGAAATATAATTTTCTATTTTAATATTTCCTTCTTTCACATCACGTCTTAATGCAATTCGAATGTCTGGTGTACTCATTCGTTCTGTATTTTTTTCCATCACAAAATAAGCTGTCCAATCATCCGATGTAGAAACAGCTTGAGATGTAAACGAATATGAAAACACACCATTCTTTGCATCAACTATTTGAGCATCATCTCGAATGAATACTCCTGTATGATTTGTCGCTTCATATTTAACCACATATCCTGTTAAATCCACCTTCTCCCCTTTTTCTCTTACGTACACCGTAAGCTTCAATCCATTCTTGTCATTCTGCCGAGAACGAATTGTTTTTGTAAACACAGGATCTGCTAAATCTATCATAATTTCCTCATTTCGCATGACTACACCTCTTTCTAGCTACTCCTTTTTACGTGTCTGGGCGGTCTTCTCTGACGTTTTACTCTGTTCCTATTCTTTATGTTTCCTTTAGGTTTTAACGGCTCTAGTTCTTCCAATTTGGCGTCCGTTTTCATCACATACTCTTGAAACGCGCTTGTCAATTGTGAAAGCATCCCGTATAGGCCTACACCATTTTCCTCTGCTTCTTTTGGAATAACTAAACCATAATGTGTAGGAATTGCATCTGTAGTAATCGTTGGCTCTCCTTCTTTACGATTCATACGCATCTCATACAGTTTTGGAATATCGTTTTTCAAATTGTACTGTTTAATTTCCCATTCCATTACCTTTTCAAGTGCGCTGAATGCAATAGGCCGGATATTAGTTTTATATGTTTCTTTTGAAGAAACTTTGAAATCTGAAGCGATTATCCCGTGATAATACGATCCAAGAGCTGTCTTTATTTGAATATAACCATTTTCGTAACTCGAATTTCGTATCATTGCATTTGGAAGTACGATATCTGTATCTCCTCCAGATGAAACCCCAATACTCGCAATCCAATTGTCATTACGATAAAAGCGGAACTGATCTTTGACTTTAAACCTCATATCACTTTGAGCATTTAGGACAATCATTTTGTCAGCATCAAGCATTGCATTCCCTGTTTGCGAAAAGTATAAAGAAGCTGCATTCAAGTAGCCATTGCCATCGAGTCCCTTTGTAATTCCAATTCCACCAGACTTAACACTTGTATCTGAGAATTGGTATACCATAATAGCTCCATTTGCCCCTGTGGAATCTGAATCTCCACCTAAAATAAGAGTAGGCTGTATTTCATTTCTACTATTTTTGTAATACCCTACAAACACCCTTGTTTTAGATGACTCATACAAACGTATAAATTGCTTTGAAATATTTACATAGTTCACACTATCTGAAGTTCGTAATGTTGCACCTGTTATTTCTCCACCTTGCACAAGATTTCCACTCAACGTACCTGCAGTAATAAAATCAGCAACAATTCTGCCGTCACTTGTAATAGCAGTTCCATATGGTCCATTCACCCCTGTGGAAGAATACCCTAATCCATTCAGGTTCCATTGCCAAACCTTTTTAGCACTCTTTTCATCTTTCGTGTCCATAATTAAAATACGATCTGGATAAATACGGACATGTCCTCCGAACCCTGAATTAATAAGACTTGTAGCATTTGCTTTTGCTGCATCCAAAATAGAGCCTGGCATATTGGATAACTCTTCTTGTACCAGATCAACCCTACCGGAAACATCCGTAAAGGATTCTTTGAAGTTACCAATGGTTATATCCAGATACTCTTTTTTTATTGGATCATATTTATAAGCAATTACCTTCGCCTTTATATCAATACCATCTTCTTGATGCTCAACCGTAACCGTATCTGCCATATAAACACTCTGTAAATGCTTATAATCCTTATACTCTTCCGTTTGTGATAACTCCTGAAACTTAACGTTATAATTTGCTTTAGGCTGATCAACCTTTTGAATAGCAAACATATCCTTAGCTGCCTGGCGTAATAACCTATATGCTTCTTCTAACGGAACTGCATCTTCATCGTCAGCATTTTCACCAATAGCTGCTTTAATATGTTTAAATTCAACAACTTTGATTTTAGGATGAGGATACTTATTTATAAGTGGGCTATCCACATACTTTTCAGGAAGAAATAACCCATCAAAACCTTGTGGCATGATTCTAGTTATGGGACTTTTCCAATCCACATTACCTTCATATCCTAATAAATCTTTCTTATGACGAATCACTACTCCACGATCCATACCGCGATTTAGTAGCATCTTCACATCAAAATTATCTCGCTTTAATTCGCCGCCCCAACGATTAACAAATGAATTGTCTTGACTAGAATCCAATAATGCTTCCACAGGATTTTTACGGACAATACGTGCACTTGCTATCTTTGGTACATCTGAATAAAACTGAAAAGGATGCTTGTATTGGCATCCTGCTGACATACGATTCATAGCTCCATTACCATTTGTTGTTTCAGCAAAAATGTCTTCAATTAGGTTTTCTGTTAAGTCGTAAAAAATGTGATAACATTGCGCTGTAATCTCACCCATACTGACTTTAGGAGCTGCCACTCGAAATAGTTGTTCACCATCAGGAGTTGGAACTTTAATAATACTCATTCCCTCTATTTCCAGACCACGTGGTGCAAACAATGGATAACTAAATGAAAATAAAAATAAACCATTGAGTTCTTCCTCAACAGTTGCGTTATAAATATTTTTATCTAAAGCCCCTATACCATTGTGCGTAAAGTCAGTCTCATTTGGTTTATATAAAGTAATCATTTATATCTCCACCTAGGTCGAATTTCCATGAATTGAATTGCTCCTGACCACTCTATTGTATTTTCTCCTACGTTGAATATAGGGAACTGCCCAACCATTTTATTATTCATTGATATGGTATCGGTATATGCTTCAAGTATTTCTGAGTCTATGACAACAGAACCATTCACATCTTTTATTTGAAAAGAGACGTCATTGATTGTTATACGGAAAGTACCATTTCCCACAATCCAAAACTTAGGATCAGATTCAATTGTACCTGGATTATAAATTACACCAGGTTTGGTCAGCTTTAGATTTACATCCTCTGTATATTCAAAGGGATCTAGCTTAAAATCCACTTCAAATTCACCGTGTTCTTCAATTTCATTTACAATATCACCTACTACAACATGTTTAATCTTTCGATACACATCATCATCAGTAAAATATAATGTTTTTCCATTCATCAACCACGACTTCATACGTCGCACTAACGGCTTAATATTCTCTTCTTCAAGCATATTGAACTTTATTTTTAAAGGAACGTCTTTAAACGCCCCTTTTTTTGTAAGTGAACCATGTCTACCAGACACTTCAATATGTTCTACTTCTTGTTCTGCTGTAGGAATAACAGGGCGTCCTACTATACATATTCCGTAGTCACTTGCCAACTGATTATCGATACCTATGTCTAGCAATTTAAGTCCTCCCTATTCCTATTTTTGAATTACGCCCTTTTTGAGCAAGTGCATCATCTATTTTTCCGACCATGCGGTCGATATCACGATCATCCCTCACTGAAGGATTATAAATATTAATTACAGTTGGTTCAGTAGACATTGTTGCTGCAATCCCTTCACCAATCTCACCTAATGTCTTTTTATTCAACGGTAAAACTGCTTCTCTCCCCGCTTCTCCTGCACCTTGCAACTGACCATTACTCATACCGAAAATGGTAGGTCTAGTAAAGATACCGCCTTTTGCACGCCATTGCACATCGATACCAGATGGGAAAGTAATGTCTTTACCCAAAATATTTTTCGTACTAGTCTGCAGACTGAAGTGTGGCATTTTAGGCATTTCCGGTTTCGGAATCTTTAATTTCAAATCACTGAAAAACCCTTTGATTTTATCAATGAATCCCTTCACTTTATCTACCGCATCTTTTATTGGATCAACGATAAATCTCTTTGCTGCATCAAATTTTTCTTGCGCTGCATTCTTTACAGAATCAAATTTTTCCCGTGCCGTATTGTACATATCATTGAACTTCTCTTTTGCAGAATTATAAGCTGAAATCACTGGATCAATAATATATTTATAAACTAGATTCCATGCCGTAAGTGTATAAGATTGGATTTTGGCCCAATTACCTAGTATCCAATTCGCTAAATCATTCAATTTTTCTTTCGTTGCATTCCACAATTCCTGAACAGGCTGAATGACATATTGTTTTACTAGATTCCACGCTGCGGAAGTATATGATTTCACTGTCTCCCACTGTGAATTTAACCAAGAAACAAGCGTACCGATCTGTTCTTTAACCCAATCCCATGCTTCTTGAACAGGTTGAGTAATATATTGTTTAAATAAGCCCCAAGCAACTTGTGCAGCAGCCTTTATAAGTTCCCACTGCGTACTAAGCCATGTGACTAATTCGCCAATTTTTGCACTTATCCAATCATACGCTTCCTGGATGGGTTGTATAATATATTGAGATATTGCAGCCCATGCAATTTGTGCCCCTGCTTGAATGAGTAGCCAACCTGCTTCTAAAACTGTGGAAACTGCTGAAATAATCGGATCTAAAACTGTAAGTATTGTATCCCACGTTTCTTGCCAAGCTGTCTTTAATTGATCCCAAATAGAAGTTGCCGTTTCAACAATACCCGTCCACAATCCACTGAAAAATTCACCTAAAGGAGACAATATACTATCAGCTAATTCAATGAATGAAGACCACGATTCTAAAAAATAATCAGTAATACCTGTCCAAATTTCCGATGCCGTATCAGAAATTCCCGTCCATAGATCTGTAAAAAATTGACCAATGGGTTCAAAGAATTCATTTACCATATTTAAAAAATCTGACCAGGCTCCAGAAAAGTAATCAACTGTGGATGACCAACCATTTTCACAAGTTTGAACTATGCTATCCCACAATTCACCAAACCAATCTTTAAATTCAGACCACTTTTCAGAAAGCCAATCCGTTATGGCACCCCAGTTTTTTATTAACATGATAATACCAGTTATCACTAAGGAAACTGCTGCAATGGTAGCTATCACAGGTAAAAATGCCAAATTCAACGCACCAAATGATACGGCTAAAGCTGCTACAATTGGAGTTAGAATAATAAACGCCGTACTCAATGCACCCATCACAATTAAAAGTGTTTGATCGGCTTCAGACAATTTACTAAACCAATCCATTACAGCTTTAACCCCATCAACAATTGGAGGCAAAATATCTTTAGCTAATTCTGCAAATTTCTTTCCAAGTGGTTCTAACGCCGCCTGTGTTTCTCTTAATGCTTTTTGAAACTGCTGCCCCAAAGATTCTTCCTGAAGTTTCTTCATTTCATCCATACGTCCAGTTACATCCCCAAGACCACCATTTACATCATTTAAACTTAGTACGGCTTCTGCACCCATGTCTTCCCATTTAGTACCAAATAAAGCAACACCAATCTGGTTTGCCTTTACTTTGTCATCCATCTTTTGAAGATCGCCTAACACAGCATTGAATACATCGGCTGCGGTTCCCTTACCTTCATTGAATGATTTCCATACTTTTTGTGTCTCTTCAGATAAATCACCAAATCCTTCTGATACACCTTTCGAACCATCTTGTACACGGATACCAAATTCCTTCACCAGGTCATTGATATAGTCTAAGTTATACGAACCGCTTTTTGTTCCATTTGCTAAAATCGTAAACATTTCTTGAGCACTAAAGCCACCTTGTTTGAATAAAGGCGCATATTCAGAGAGGTTATCAAATAACTCATCTGAATAATTTAGACCTTCTTGAGCACCAGCAGCAAGTAAATCAAATGTTTCTTGTGTAGATAAACCAAATTGACTCATCAACTGCCCTGCACCACGAGTCGCTTCGTTTAAATCAACATCGTAAACTTTAGCTAATGTTAAAACGTTTTCCGATGCACCTTGTAATTCTTCATGTGGAACATCGCGCATATTTTGATAGACCTTTATAAGTGCATTGTCTACCTCTTCAAGATTTTCACCAAAACCTTTTTTCCAAGTATCCACAGCAATCTTTTGAAGGTTTTCGGCACCTTTTCCAGTCAACCCTAATGAAGCTTGAATTTTCCTCTGTGATCCATCAAACTCTATTGCTGTATTTACAATTGACTTTCCCATTTCAATCAATTTTTCGGATATTCCTTGTAGAACTTCAGCAGCTTCCATTAAATTGTTCATATCAAGTTTCTTATTGATTTCCGCCATACCATCCGCCGCTTGTGAACCACTCCGCCCAACACTCTGTAATGAGTTTTCAAATTGCTTTAATGTCGTTTTTGCTTGGTTTAATTTAGCCTCAAGTTGCTGCACTTCGGTAGAATTCTCACCATACACACGCTTTGCTGCGCTCAACTGTTGTTCTAAGTTGTGGACGACCCTATCAGTCATTTCCATTTGCTGGCGTAGTTGTTTCTGTGCTAATTCCAACTTATCAGCTTCACTAGCGTTTGCTCCTAATTCAGCATTCTGAAGTTTAAAAGAGCTTGTTAGTTTCTTTTGTTCTGCCTCAAGTTTCTTAGAATTCTCTTGTAAATCAAGTAAAGTCCCACGTGCTTCCCTAGCTTCAATTGCTTGCTCGGAAAGACCTTCATTCACTCTTTTCATTGCATTATCAAGAGAAGTTTCAGCACGTTCAGCATCAAGCAACTTCCCGTACATTTTATTGAGTTGTTCGGCGGTTGTACTTGTGTCCTTGGACATAGCTTGATATTCAGCACGTAACATAGCTGTACGTTTCTTGGCTGCTTCCATCTGAATTTCAAGCTTCTTCTTTTCAGCAAGAAGTTTATCAGTCATCGTCGCATCTTGGCCCATTGCCGCAATATGATTTTTATATTCTTTCGCTGCATTATTCATAACCATATTGATTTGTTTCAATGTATTTGCATACTGAACTTGGCCATCCATTTTAAAATTAAGAACAACGTTTCTTTCTTTACTATTCCCAGGCATTTTCTCACCTCATTCTTATAGGAATGGTGTTTGATCTAGCGTGTAGATTTGTTTCGTTTTCTGCTCATGTAACGCATCCGGATTGTTGTATCTGAGATGCATAATGAATTGTTTTGAAAAATGTGCCGGTGTGATTTTCAAGAAGTCATTCATACTTAAACCAAGCAACGTATTACCAACATAAAAATAAAAATCCCAGTCCAATTCGGACTGAGATTCCTCGTTTTTAGTCAGTATGTTTTTTACTTTTTTTCTTGCTTGAGCTTCTCCATATCGGAATGTTGGAAGTTTTGATTGTTAAAAATGTTAAATACCACTTTGAAAATATCAGGTAAATCATAAAGCGGAATTGAATTTTTCACTTCTGTTGGTGTACACTCAGTACCTCCACTACGCATCATCGCGTAAATTAAAGATCGCATCAATTTCGCTTCATTTTCCCCTAAGCTAAATTGTTCTTTTGCCAACATTTCGTTCATATCTTTTTCAAACTCATGATATGGTTTCCCATAAGATTCTTCCACATAAGGAAATGATTCAAACGTAAAAATAACAGGGATATCAACACCCTGTATTTTGATTTTATTTAAATTTATATTAACGTTAACTAAATCACTTAAACGTGCCATAAATACCCTCCTTATTTACCTGTTTGAGTCGTTCCACCTAGCTGCGCTAGTTGAGATTCATCACAAATTACTTGTTTTAGGAAATCTTCAGCTTTAATTCCTTTTGCCTCTGGATCACCAGTATCTAATTCAGCTTGTGTTACATCATTAAATAACAATGGATCTGCTGTAATTGTGTAAGCAATATCATCCACAGTCATTTCATCACCTTGTGTTTTCCAAGATTCCTCTACTGGAGCAACCGTACATTTTGGATACCAACGTAATATTTTTGTTCCATCATTTAAAGGGAATACAACACCTACTGCGAACTTTGGATACGCCTTCGCCTTCGCTGTTTCAAAAGACACACCTTTTTTACGTGTTTTAGCAAAGATTTTATCTTTTACTTCACGATTTAGACCAGCAAGATTAAAAGCTAATCCAAACGCTGTATTTTTGACAATGTTAATAATTTTTTTGTTAGATGCCCACTTTGTAAAATTAGTAGAAGTAGTAGAAATCGTTAAATCAGAAATATTTGTTTGTCTATAAACGATATCCTCATAAGTTGGTAGTGCACTAGAAGTTTCATTTCCCTTCATCAAGCACAGATATAAATCTTCAATCCCTACGGAATATTGAATTTCTTTATTTTCAATTGTCATGTATATCATCCTCACATTCTATCAATTATTTTTTGTGCCATAATATCAGCAATTTTGTCACCTTCTGCATCAAAGGTATTCTGAACAAAGTGTTTTCCTTTCACACGTCCCTTACCATTTGCTTTTTTATGGCCATGTTCAACTAAGTACCAATACCAAGCTTCATCTTTAAATTCCACAGATACACGATCATCTTTCACAACAACCTTTAGGCTATCCCTTAAATGTGTCCGCTTGTTTTTACTGGATGCCTTAATTTTTGGTTTTAATTTACTCGCAAAATACTTCGCTGCTTCATCCAATACATCCAGTTCGACCTTTTTATTCACACGTAATAGCGTATTGATATCTTCTAAAGCTTCAGCAAAACCATTGTTATTTGAAGCCATTATTGGATACACCTCACATACGTTATAAACTGCGTGATAGTGTCGTCGTTCTCGTCATAATCCATTCCATCAAATTGAGAATAAGACACGCCTGCTTCGTTAAAAACAACCTTTAACGGCTCATAATCTTTTTCAGTTCTATTTGTGATAACTGCAATTTGATAAAGTGGCATATCCTTTATAACTTTATTAGAAGCTCTTTTCTGTTGCTCATTCACAAATTCATACACAATGTAAGGATAATTTGCTGTTGTGGGTGCACTATCACGATAAACTGGAATGCCTGACTTCTTCATAATGTCTCGTAACTCTTGAAAACTAATTTGCATAAGACAGTGACACCTCCATCAATCGGTCTTCTTCTTTTACGTAAATACGCTCAATATCATAAATACGGCCGTCAACTTTTACACGATAATCCTTTTGATTGTTTTCAATCTCCCGATCAATACGAACTTCAATTTTCTTTACAATTTCATTCATATCTTTTGTCGTGAATTTATCAGTGGCTGTAACTCCAATATTGTTATATCGAATTTTCCGTTCTAATGGATATCCCATAACAGGACGGTCTGTTTCTGGATCAATGGTCTCCCCTAGTTTAAGTAGCTCACCCATCCATTTGAGTTTATTCGTCTTCCTCTTCGGCATCATAAACCTCCTGGACAAAGAATGGTGTCAAAGCATCAAGTGCTTGTTCTAATTCCTTTTCTGATACACGATATTCATAAAAAATACCCGCGCACATAATGACCAGGTATTTCACTTCTCTTCCACATGCTTTTTTTACATATCGTTGACCTTGCTCAATATAAAAAGAGAGCAAAGAATCATCCATGCCCTCTTCCCAATGAATATGAGATTTTAATTTCTCAATTAACTCATCCATATTAAGCTCCAGTAGAAGCTTTTACTTCATAACGATAAACAGTTGGTTCAAATGGTGAATAGATTAGTTGAGCATCAAGTAATGAATACAACTTAAATCCTACTCGGTTTGTATTAGTGAATAATTCTCTTAATACTTCTAATTCTAATGAACCAGTAACATCTTGAATTTTGAATGAAGAGAAGTCACCAAAATAGAAAACAGGTGTATCTTCTTGTCCTTCTTTACTGATTTCTTCCTCTTCTTCCACCAGATAGCCTAACAATTTATAATCACAACCATCTTGAGCTTGTTCTAAAGGTTTTAATAATGGGAAACCATCTTTAGTTTTCATCTTCTCAATTTTTGTAATCGCTGCTGTATTAAGCACCCAACGGGCTTTTTTACGAACAACTTTTGGCACACTATTTTTCATTGAAACAAGTTGATCATATAATTCAACATCCTCTGCTGTCGGTTTATATTCTACTGCTTTTTTAGCTAGTGCCCCTGGATTGACATTATCAGTTTCGTCGCCATGAACCATATAACGGACTTCTTTACGAACATAAGCTTTCTTTAATTCATCCATGACAATTTGTTCAATTGGTAAACCTGATTGTTTTAATAATTTTTTCGTTACAGTTGCTAATGCATCAAATTCTGTAGGTTCAAGGTATACTTCATCGAATTCAATGTCTGTTTCAGGGATTGGATTTGAACCTGTACGTTCTTTCTTATGACCTTGCGCTGTAGCCTTCTTAACTAGAATTGGATATTTCATATTACCAGTTGTTTTTACACCTTGGCCAAGTCGACGCAAGAAGTTTTCTTCTTGAGCATAAGTAATAATTTCACTAGCAATGACTTCTGGAACTGTAACTGAGCCATTACCTGCTTCGATACCTAATGCACGTGCTTCCATTTCTGAAATGTTACCAACAACAAAGTTAGCAAATGCTGAACGAATTTCTTTTTCCTTCGCTTTAGTTGATTTTGCATTACGAGTAGATAATGCTGATTTAATAGCTGCCATTGCTGCTTGACGTTGTTCCGGACTTACACCTGCATTCCCTTCTGGATTTCCAGAACGTCCTTCTCCACCTTCACCAGAACCTTCAGTGCCAGCATTGCCAGAACCTTCCTCTCCTTCTTCGTCGCCTTCGTCACCTTCACCCTCATCTTCAAGGTTAGCTAAAGCATCAGCAACGTCTTGTAATTGCTTGTTAATTTCATCAATTTCTTCTTGAATTGCTGGTAAGTCTTCAGCACGTAATTCAGGATTTTCAACTTGTGTACGTAATTCTACTAATCTTTCATTGCTTCGTTTTTGTAATGCTAATAATAATTGTTTGTTCATTTTACTTTTCCCCCAAGATTTGATTTATTTGTTTAATCATTTTCATTCGTTGTTCTATTTCTTTGCCAATTTCTTTGCTACGAACTAAAGATACTTCCGTATCGTCATAAGCTGGTATTGAAACAACCGATATTTCATAAAGTTCTACTTCTTTAATGGTCCTTAATGCTGGTTCAACATTATAATCCCAATTCTCTTCGGTTATCCAAAATCCAAATGAGCATTGGTTAATATCGCCCCTGGACATACTCTCAGCTAAATCTCGACCAACAGATGTATTAGGTAATTCAATTTCGAATTTAAGTCCTTTTTCATCCTCTTCTAGTCTCAATGTACCGCTTTTCGTTCTACCCAGGACATTATCCCAGTTGTGATTGAATAACGCTCTAATATCACTATTCTCAGAAAGAGAACGAGCAAATGCACCAGGTTCAATAACTTCATCAAACCATCCACCAATAGTTGTCTTTGAATTAAACACGGCTGCATAACCAGTTATCCTGGAAGGTTGTTCTTCCGTAGCGTCCCTAGTACTTAATTTAGTGATGTCAAATGTCCGTGTTTCCTTTGTCTTTGCCATTTCCATCACCTCCCTTCAATGAATCATCAGTTGCATTTTTCATACCGATTTCAGTCAAGTCATTTGAAATATAGATAGCTTGTGATTCAGGTGTATTTTGCATAGGGAATCCAAGCATATCCGCCACATTATCTGGTGATGTAATACCAGTTCGAACAATGTTGTAAGCAATGTTTGTTTTCATGCTATAAGTAACAAAATCAAGGATATTAATTTTGAATTTAATGCGTTTATCCGAATTTCTGCCGAAAAAAAGAAGACTCAAATGGTCTTCAAAATTTTTCATTATTGGTCTAACTGCTTTATTGTGGATATA
The DNA here is from genome assembly GCF_040460035.1 of Bacillus cereus group sp. MG1. Taxonomy (NCBI): domain Bacteria; kingdom Bacillati; phylum Bacillota; class Bacilli; order Caryophanales; family Bacillaceae; genus Bacillus; species Bacillus cereus group sp. MG1. The sequence continues at coordinate 1,335,584 of NZ_JARVGY010000001.1, forward strand.
CATCATTGCTTTCTCAATATCTTCTTTGATTAACTCTGTGTATGTGTCTACATTTATGCCTAAAAACTTACCCAAATCCTTTTTATATACATTTAGATATGCCAGAGTCTTTTCGTCATCTAACGGACTTTTAAGCGTTTCTATTGCATATCCTTTTCCGAGTGGAATCATTTTAACGGACCTTGCATCATCAATGGATTCCAATTGATCTAAAATAGCGTTAATAAGTTTAGACTGTGCTGCATTTTGTGGATTAATATGGGCATCTAATTTTAGTAGGAACGCCAATAATCCACCTTTTTTATACTTATCCGTCAAAGTTTTTTCTGCTGACATAACACCCTCAAGTGTATCTTTTCCTAACTCAAGAATACCTTTTCCTTTTAAGTGGTCTGCCCCAATGTTTTTCATATGACGAATCATAAATGGTGGGATTTCTTCTCCATTTACTTTATAGTGCTCTACCAATCTATCATCCAATTCTGTATAAACATTAGTGGCTAAATGTAATTGGTCACCATCCAACACTGGAAAGGTTTCACCTTGAAGTAAATAAGTATTTGTCATTAACTTAATGAATTCGGACTGTGTAAGATAATTGTTAGGATTCTTTAAAATTTTAAGAGCTGAATCATTTTTAATTTCCTTACCATCTTTGTCTTCCACAACAATCTCAGCCAGCATCATTTGATTACTTATATCTTGTAGTAACTCATAAACATCGCTAGACTCTAAAATAGTATCGTCAGTGACGTATCTCCCACCATATCGGATAGTATTGTTGAATATATCTTCAAACCAACCACGTTTTTCAGCTTGTCGATACAAATAATTTGAAAACATACTCCGTAAGCCCATTTTCTCACCTTCTTTCTATCTATAAATTTCATCAATTAATTCATCCATGCCTTCTTCAGTTATGCTGTCCATAACCATCATCGTTTCTTTATGAGCACATAAAAAAGCAACAAATCCATCAATCTTCTTTTTGGACTGCCGCTTACTTGGTGCTTTCATTCCATTGATATTTGTTACAACCACAACGTTGAGAGCACAATACACAAACAAAGGGTTATCAGTCATGATACGTTTTTCATAAATAAGTATTTCTGCATCATCCATCATTGCATTCATAACATTAGGCCACTGACTTACCGAGATACATTCGAGGCCAAGATTCTCAAGTTTTTCAATTAACTTTTGTGACATCGCTGGGTCATAGTTTATTTGCTGCACATCATATAAATTCATGCATTCTACAATGTAATCCATAACCTGATCCTGGTTTATCATCTTTCCATCACAAAAAGTAACAAAACCACGTTCAACCATATAAGTATATGGAACATTATCTTCCTTCTCGCGATGTTCGATATCTTCATTAGGTACAAAATACATTTGTTTAACCTTCAATATTGACTTTCCATCTTCGGTATAACCAGCGTTAGGGAAATTCAAGCTTACACATGTTAAATCGGTTGTTTTCGATAAGTCTAAACCGATATAGCAAGTTTCACCTGTTAAATCACCCAGGTCTTCCACAAGAACATGTTCAACTTGACCTTGCTCAAAGAAGTTCTCAGCTCCATTTACGAATACATTCAAATGTTTAGAAAGAAACTCGGCTTTTTTATGTGCTGAACGTGATGCTGAGATAAATTCCGTTTCAAGTGCACTCATCGTTACAGATACACCAATGTTTGGATTAACCATTGCCCAAACATTTCGGTCTGTCCAATCATAGTTCTTGTTAGGTTCGTATATCATGACGAAACTTGAATCATTATCATCACGTTTCAATACTTCTTTTGCCTCACGATATACTCGCATACCAACTGATGAAGAACCTTTACCAGCCGTTGATATATTAAACATAATCGGCTCAGCACGAGAAACCTGTGCTGATTTAAAGTTATCGTACTGATCCATATTTTCTTGAGCATGAAGTTCATCATTTAGAATGAAGTGTGGATTGGAACCCTCAATGGATTGAATATTTTTACTCATTACAATGAATTGGTTCTGATAAGCCAAATCATCACGAATATAATCATATGTCACACTAGAAATCGTCCCTTTTGGACCTTTATATATGTGTGAACAATCCATTAATACATCATGGTTCATAATTGTTGCTGCAAATGGCTTTGCTGCATATTGAGCCTGGTTAAAATCACTCGCACAACAATAACAATCGGCACTAAGTACTCCTTCACCGTACATCGCATAACCAAGAGCACCAACACCGATTAAAGTTTTACCATTTTTCTTAGGAACTTGAATGTAGGCTTCTCGAGTAACTCGGACAATTTGCCCTTTTTCATTCTCATGAACCCATCCATATATCCATGAGTAAGCAAATTTCTCCCAATCTTCCAGGATAAAAGGTTGTCCTGCTAAATCACCTTTCGTATGACGGACAAACGTTTCAACCCAATCCATCATTTCATTCGCACGGTCCACATCGAACCAAATATCTTTACGCTTTTTCCATTTATAATAACGATCTACCATCGCTTTGATAGTATCGGGATATTTTTTAGGATTCTTTCTTACTTGTTTTGCATAAATATCTGCATAGTTAACGCCACGTTCAATCATTTTGCACCACGCCATTTTGCACGATGTTTGTCTAATTCACTAACCTTTGCTTTAGGCTTTTCCACCTCTTCATTTTTCCCAACAGTAGAACCACCAGTGACATATTTACCTGGTTTAGCCTTATTTGTAAGCCCCAATAAATCCAATGCTTTTGTCTTCTTATCAGCCCAAGTTTCTACTTGCTGCGCCAACGGATGCTTTGAATTATTTGTAGCTCCTACTTTATTGGTGTGACGTTGAGTAGGTGGAAATCCTTTCTCTTTCCATTCGATAAACATCGTCATATAAACTTCGAAAATATCTAAATACGATTCAATTAATGGATCTAAAGTAAGGGTGTAAATATCTGCATCACGCATGATTTTTAATATCCGATTTTTTTCAGCTTCTGTTTTATCGGCAACAATTTTTTGACGCTCTTTTTTCGTAGACATTTCACACCCCCCTTTATTTTTTTAAAATGTTGTCTAACGATAGAGATGCCCCCTACGCTACCTATCCTCCCCAGAGGACAAATTTTATTTTTTGATAGGGGGGCTTCCGAAATAACTAGGAAAAACTTTTTTGGGTTTATCTTCATTTTCTTCGATTGTATGACAAACTGGACAAAGTAATCTTAGGTTATTCTCTTCTAATTTAAGAGTTGGATCTTCTTTGATTGGTATTACGTGATGAACATGAGCACGCCTACCAAAGACGAACCTTCCACATCGTTGACAGCATCCATTCTCTCTTTCATATACCTTTGACCTAACATACTTCCATGCATCAGTACGATAGAATGGTTTGTTCTCATGATGATAGATGTTCTTCTTATCTTTCTTCTTCCTTGGTTTGTTACGCTTATGTTCTTCACAGTAACGTCCTTTGCTTATCTTGTTATGGCAACCATTGAAGTCACAGTATTTCATGATAGTAATTCAATGATGTCTTCTTTCTTTTTAATATCAGAAGGAATGTTAATGCCTAGCTCATCAGCATACTCACGTAACTGTTTCACTGTCATATCATTAAATGGTACTGTCACTACTGTAGTATCTGGTTTACTTGATAAGTCCATGCCCAAGATCATACTCTCTGGATTAACAGTTACTTCGAATCCTGGTTCTTCACCTGTAGGAACAAATAGACTTCTCTTTTCTTTGTTATCCCAATACTCTGTACCAGATATTGTTTTTCTAATTTCAGTAATCATTTAATCAACACCATCCTTATTTAACTTTGTATAAACTCCTCTGAATAGTTGACTTATAGATAAGTAATCCAAATACTTTATATTTAATTACCACATATACACCATTACACTTTGTTTCCTTTTGAATCATTTAAGTTCACTCTCCTTATAATGATTCATCCATGTAGCAATCTTCATTGTTAATAAAGCAGGCCAGAATATTGCTAAAAGAAAAACCAAAAATAAAGATGACATTAGAATTATATGTCCATGCTCTTTATCCTTTTTGATTGCTTTCCTTACGGCTGAATAAATATCTAACGATGCATAAACCATACCTACTATTAGATAAGCTAATAACCAAAGCATTTTCATACATCACCTTTATAAGTATTTTCTTTCTTCCAATTCTCGAACTCCTCTTTAGCAAGACCCAATCCTTTATCTAACCATTGCAACTGTATCTTGTTTTGTTCCACAATCTCAGAGCTAGTTTTAATTGTTACTACAATCTGTTCTCTTCTAGCCTCTTGTTCTTTAATCCACGCATCCATTTGTTTTACATATATCTCATCTGGATTCATTTACTTAACACCATCCTTTTCAAATGCAACACGTTTGCGCTTATCTATACCTAGCTAACCTCAAGAACTCTCTCATACCATCTACAACTTCTTTATCGTTTTCAACAAGCTTACCTTTAACATAGATATCTCCATTGCTTTTTAGAGATACCATTTCTTGTTCACCAACTCTCAAGATGATACTGTCATGTGAAGTATCTCTTGCCAACTTATTCAAATCTCCATTATGCAACGTTAGAGTCATATCTACACCACCTATGTAAATTTTATATAAAAAAGCACTCCCTAAGGAATGCTTCTGGTAACTTTATTAACCTAGTATTTCTACAAACACTTCTTTTAAAAACTCATTGAACACATCTTCTGTGAAAATCACTCCACGTTTTGTGCAATACAATTCATTTTCTTTTAAAATGATGGCATCTAATCTAGTAGAACCCGATTCATCTTTCTTACTAACTTCAATTACATTTGTTTCTTTATTAAGATGTAATTCTAGTTTAACACCTTCGATTTCTACAAATTTCGTATCCATCACCCAGTCAGTATGAAAAGAACCTCTTTCTGTCGCATTTAACTCTACATGCATTTTATAGAAAACCGATTCAAACTCCTTAAATTTTTCTTTTAACATTTTTTCCTCAGTATCTTCACCAAAATATACCTTGAATTTTTGAATAGTTTGATCTAAATTACTCACCTATGCAACATCCCTTTCCATAATTATTTTTGGAATTATAATCCAATCTAATTATAGCATAAGCAGAACGTACATTCCTATAAAAACTATTAAAAAATATCACAATCTAGCGCATTATGGAAATTCCAAATATTGTTCGTAATCCCTTATACAGCAAGTATTCCAAGAGGGCACTTCGTGCTAAAAAACTTATACTTTCTTATCTTATAATAAAAGAGCAACCGTGCACCAGTTGCCCTTTCGTCAAAATCTTATGTTATTACTATAATTCATATTTGCAATAGTTTCGTTTCCCTAAAAGTACCTTCCCAAAAAGTAACCTTATAAATCATCCACAAACTTTATTATCTTTCTTACTTCGGCATGCTTACGTTTAATGTAATTCGGACTGTAATTTAAATCCCATGCTATTTGTTCTAATGTCATACCATATATGTATTTCTTCACAAGTATTTGATTATCTAGCCCTTTAAACTTATTAATCAATTCCATAAGGTCATACATGGCATTCATTTCATTTGCTAACTCATATTCAATTGCTTCAATACGTTCTTCTACCTTTGCACCTTCCGATTCAGCAGTTAAACGTACTTCTCGCAAATCACCACTGACCCAGCGTTTTAATTCAGCTTTTGCTTTATCTAAGTTGTAATCTAAGTATGCAATTCTTTCTTCTAATTTCTGATAGTCTTTCAGCCAGTCAAACAAATGATGATTCACCTACTTTCTATTAAAAACAACACATCTCATAAAATACGTTTATTTTCCTTTCTGGGACGTTTTAACACTTGTACATCCATTTGTATTCAGAAAGAAATAAAACTTCAAATCACTATGATTCTGACGGTCATTTTCATGTCGGAACATGTCGATTAGATTCAAACATCGCTTTTATTCCATATCATTAATTTTCAAAACAAAATGACTAGTATCTTGATAATCTAATTTCTCTTGATCCATTAACTCCACTTTTTTCTCAACCAACCTTTGGAAATCATCACTGTTTGCATCTTCCGGTATTTCAACTTCAACAAGAGCTTTATACGTTTTCGTTACTTCCACTTCTACTTGATACTTTTCCATCTTTATACCCCTCCATTTTTTAATAAAATTCTAATTGTATTAATTTCCTGAGCCGAAGCCCAGGATAAATTTTTATTCAGCAATCGTTTCTTCATCAACAATCTTCAATTGACCAGGAGCAACATCCGTTGTCCCATCAGGATTTACGTTATACTCAACACCTTCATGTTGTTCTTCGTAAAACTCATCAATCGACATTTGCGAAGGCTCTAGAGTAATAGAAACATTTTCACCAGCGAATGGATAAAGTTTATTAATTTTATCTTTCGTATCGCCTTTTACATTGAATTTAAGAACTGTTTTCTTGCTATCACGTTGAATAGAAACAAATTCAGCACCAATTGCTTCAACATCACTTTTCTCCACAGTTAGATGAACAATAGTACCTGGCATTTTTAATAATTCATCAGCATGTGGAAGTTCATCACTTAATACATGGAACATTAAAACTTCCTTTTTATCATCCTTTTGCATTTTCTTAAATAATACGTTCAATTGAATTTTAGTCATGGTTTATTTCTCCTTTAATTGTTTTAGGTTTCATCAGATAACGCCCTTCTTCAAATACTCACGAGCCATATATAAGAAATGATGATATATGTAATTACCGGTTGTAGCTGGCTCAATAAATACCGTTGAAAATCCATATCGTACTTCAAATGTTTTTAAACTACCAAGTAACGCTTCTGGTTTGTATTGACTTATATACTCACCTTTTAATATTTTTTGATAGCCTTTTAAATCTTCCACAAGAAGAACAAATGGATGTTTAGCAGCACGAATCAATTCATTTTCAAATCTCGTACGATCTTTAATTGATTGAACCAATTCATCTACGCCATTTTTACGTTCTACCCCAGCACTTAAATAAATATCTCGTGTAATGCCCATTTCAGGATTTTTAGGAATTACCGCTGAATAATCGGCTGTATCAATTTTTCTAAGTCTGAATTTAACATCCTTTTTACGGAAATAATCAAGTACATGTTGGTTTTTCTGTTCCCTTGTATCCACCATGATTTCTAATGTATCCAGGATTTCCTTTAACTCTTTTTCTGAGTATCGATAATGTATAGCACTCATATTTATCGCTCCAATAACTCTGGATTTTCGTAAATATTTCCGATGACTTCAATCTCTGTTGCTTCGTTAAATATCGACCATCCGTTACTTCCGTCTGTTTTTTCAAACAGAAAGGCACATTCTATAAACTTAACTATTCCTATTTCGTCAATGTCGCATCCTGGCGTAACGCTATACATATGAACAATATCCCCTTCATAAATCTCCTTACCGTTTTTGTCTTTTAATCCTGTATATTGCTGCGGATCTAAACACACCAACCAATTATCATCTTCATTATTTAATATCCACCAATTGATGCCATCTTTTGATATACATTCGCTATAAACCCAATCCGTTCCATCCCAAGCACGGAATTTTATCTCTCTCATTTTCATGCCCCTTTCTTAAAATAAGCCATCGCACGATTATATAAATTCAATGAAAGCTCGTCCGTTAATTTATTTTCATAGTTGGCCACAGATTCTTTTACATATAACCAACCATTAAGTGAGAAGTTTAATGTTAATTCCATAACTAACCTTGCTGCAGCTTCATCATGATTGAACCAATCATTTATTTTGGGATTCATGTCTTGCTCAACACCAATAAAAAAATTAATAATTTTATCTATCGTTTGTTTTACCGCATGATCTTGATCGGAATAATTACCTTGCAAATATTTAATAATCCGTAGCTTGTATTCTTTAATAACTGATTCAATTTCAGGAGCAACCTTTTCATGGTTCTCAATGTACAAATCATTTCCATCAAGAACGAGCTTCGCTCCCATCGATTGAATATCAGCACATATTTGTTTTGGATGCATTCAATCACCTATTTCAAAGTTAGTCCAAAAATATAAAGTTTATTATTATTTGATTTCTTTAATACAAGACCCATATTTTTTAGGTTTTTATAAAAAGTTCTTGTACCAATGAACGAAACTTTAGTTAAACCAAATGCTTTCATACAAGCTTTATAAAATAATTGGGCTTCAATTTTTTTATCGATAGCAACAATACATCTTTGTTGAATAAATTCATCTAGATTTTGCGGTCGATTCACTTTTTCAAGATGTTCCATATCACAATCCCCTTAAAAGGAGTTACTGAAGTTATTGAATGAAAATTTTCGATAACTCACCAAAAACCAGGCATATCAATGGTTTAAAGCATATTGAGTTATCAAAGTTACTAAAGTTATCCATTTTTCTATTAAAGGCTATATATTATATATATTTTTTTATTTATTTATTTTCTTAAGAGCCGATATAGGAAACTCAGTAACTTCAATAACTATTCATCTATAAACATTGTTATATCAACGTTTATAAGAGTTATCGAAAAAAGCAGTTCAGTAACTTTAGTAACTATTATCTAAACTTTTTTCCTATTGATTGCAGTTACATTGTGTTTTTCTTCTTTATCTCCAGTTGAGAATAGATTTGCTCCCGCAAATTGATTTAATGTAATTCCAGTAATAAATGTTTTATTACCTGTACCCTTTTCTTTCTTAAATCCACGAATCTCTAATTGACGATAAAAGGCACGATTCTTTAAATCCATTTCATTATTTTGATAGCACCACTTGGTATAACTTTCATAAAGTGATTTCGCTTCAATTTGCGCCGTAGAATGAACCGTACAATTTTCATCAATAAATGGTCCTAATATATCCATGTCTTCACGATATTCGGCTGTCGCTGCCTTCACGGCTTCAGGAGCACGCAATCCTTCGGTCTGCCACTTCATGCAACCTTCAACAGCCCACCGTAAAACTCCAGGCATCTCTTTTGCTAATTTATCAGGTAGATCATAATCAATCTTGTCTTTTGGGATTGTTACGGTAAATGGAATAAGCATAATCCTTCTCCATATACCTTCATCCGAACCTTTTACAATCGGCTTATGGTTGGTAGTGAAGAATACTTTAAATTCAGGTGTAAACTCGAAATATTCCTGGCGTAAGAAACGAGCTGACATCTTTTCTCCACCGGTGATTTGTTTAACCAGAGCTTCAGATAATTGTTGCCCCTCTTCACTCTCAACGGCCGATACAAAACGAGCTCCATCTAATCTGGCCACATCGTTATTGATTCCTGAATCATTTCTCTTTTTCAAGAACGTGTCACTGTTTGTCTGTCTTCCATAATCACCGAGTAGATCCTGGATGATATTAATAAAAGTAGATTTACCATTACGGCCATTACCGAATAAGAAAAACATTACTTGCTCTTTGGTTACACCGGTTAATGAATAACCAATTGCTTTCTGCAGGTAATTTATTAATTCATAATCCGCTTCACCTGCAGGTGTTTTAAAAATACTCTCCAAGAAAGCTTTCCAGTTTGGACACTCAGCATTTCTGTCATACTTGATTGGAGAAATCTTTGTTAATAACAAGTCACGGTCATGCGGTAATAATTCACCTGTTTTTAAATCGATAACTCCGTTATCACAGTTAAATAAAAAGTTATGAGAATCTAATTCTTTCTTTTTCACTGATACCATAGGTCTCACATCCAATATGCTATTTATTCTAATTGACCGTCTTTCACATTTCTTTGCCCAATCATGTAATAACTTTGATTGATATTTATCTTCTGTAGCCTTCGCTTCTCCATATATGGCCCTAAGTGTTTTAGCCGTGATAGCTTCAATCTGTCTCTTACTATCCTCATGCCAATGTTTACCGTTCCATATAAGCCATTCCAATTCATTACAATAACGAACATTCTCGCCATGATAATATGCAATACGTTCTGCATTTCCTAGCTCAGTTAAATGAAACTTTGGTGCTTCATCAATAATTTCCTCAGTATCTTCAATTGAGTTATCGGATATATAAACTTCATATTTTTTCTCTTCGGGCGGTTCATAATCAGCTATTGTGGAAGGAGTTGAAAGAATTGCTGTATCAATTGTCATTTGGCCATATGTGCGGCCATCACTTGAATGTGGTTTATCCCACTTCTCACGAAGTAAGGAAGACTCTCTAAACATCGAATCCATCTTTGCAGCATCTTTATCCGTCCAAAATGCTAAATGGTTGCATAAAGCCATATCAGTTGAAGAATGATCTCCGTTAATCAACATACCCTGGAATAAATCTTTAATGGCTGCACCGCTTTTACTATCAAACATTCGCTCCCATAATTCTGCATTCGATAAACTAGTAATATCTTCTCGTTCGAATGAAGTAGTGCTTTGTTTCTTTTCTGGCTTTGGCTTTTCTTTCAAATACTTCTCAAATAAAACTTTTAATTCTTCTGTTCTATCTTCCACAGGAACTTGATCCAAGCAATCACCGGTGAAAGTAAAATAGCGTCCATGTCTGTACACTTCTAATCCGATATCAACATTTTTCCGTCCTGTACCTGGTCCTTTTAATGGTAGCTTACCTTTTACAATAATGTGGATGCCATCACCACTTGGTGAATATTCCGTGTAACTATTTACGATTTCAATAACATCCTCAGCTAAACTTGTAAGAGCACCTTCCTGAATACAATGGTCAATATCTATTCCAATGAATGGATCATCCTTTGAAAACATGAATCCAATTCCGTCATAATCTCCTTGTTCAAAGAATTTTATGATCGTTGGGAACGTTGACCAGCTCCGTTTATTATTCGATTGAGCCATTTCCCCATTGATTTGATAAGGAACTTTTGTTTTCTTACCATTTCTTACTTCTGACCGCCATAAGATCCAATGAGGAGTATTTTTAAGCTCTGCCGGTATTTGATTAAATTTATATCTCATTTGATTTTCTCCCTTTGGAAAAGGGAGCCGTTAGTAGCTCCCTCCTATTTGAATCTTGTTAATTAACTTTTAGAACGGAACATCCTCATCCGAAACTGTAAATCCAGTACTTGGAGCCGATGCTTCTGATTCTTTAAATCCATTTACTTGTGGATATTTTTTACCGTTATATTCACGCTCACCTACTACTACACGAAGGTGTTTATTTAAAAGTGTATCTGCCCATTCTTTATAAGAAGCAAACTTCATTCCTGTTGGAAAAGCTGCCGCTTTAGAAATCGCTTGTAATCTCCACATTGATTTTTTAGTTACAACAAAATTATCAAATAAGAGCTTCTGTCCTTGGAATGCCTGGTCTACATCACTACGAATTTCATAATCCACAACAATCATGTTGTTTCCAGATTCAGCGTTTTTTAATTCATAATTAACAACTATTACCTCATATTCTCCTGGCTTAACTTGTTCAAATCCTTTAGCTTGTTCATGATCTACTGTAAACATTATTTTTCCTCCTTGTTGTTAAAAACTTGTACTCTATCTAAAGCAGCATTTAAATATTTAAGATTGAAATCTTGAAGTTTTTGTTTTGTTTTAAACTCAATTTCATCTAGCATCTTCGCTGCTTCATCACTGGATTCAACAATTTCTATAATTTTTGCAATAAGAGCATTTCTTTCATTCTCTTGCTCCGCTCTTACATCCACACCAAGTTCTAACCATTTATAAATGATTGCACCATGCTCTGGCTTAATTAATTCACCATTTTCATTTATTAAATTAGAATTATCTTTAGTTGGGGTAGCTGTATGATTTTGCTCCATACGTAGAACAATCATGAATTCGTACTCCAAATCATCTTTCTGAATTGGTTTTAATCCTAACTTACGAATTTGAAGCTTATCATTATCATCACGCTCAGCTTGATATTCTTGTTTAGTACGTAACGTAGCGATAATATGAACATCATTTTCTGTAAGTGATTTAATGAACTCTTTAATAACCGGCTTCATTGTTTTCCAATCTTGAAAACGCCCACCTAAATCTTGCTGCTGGTCCAAGATACCTCCGATACCTTCCCAAGCATGTGAAAGACTATCTGCAATAACAACCTCACAACCACTTTTCTTTAATAATTCAATCGCTTGTTGGTATCGCACTGTAGAATATGGTGCATCAAGTTCTACATATTTAAAGCTACCAATCTTGTAACCTTTAATTGTATTGTTCGCATAAAGAAGTGAGCGTTTGTGCTCCGTATCAATAACACCAATCTTCTTCCACAATACTTCTTCTGGTAAATCAGGATAAGCTTCTTTCATCATTCCATATGCCAGGATTAAAGAAGTTAATGTTTTACCTCCGCCACTTGCACCGAATAATGCTATACAAGCTTTCAGTTTTTCACGTTGTGCATCGGTTACTTGCAACATATTTATACCTCCACACTATAAGAGATAGATTCAGGTTTAACCGTAATCCCTGGAACAATTTGTCCATTTTCATCCACAACGACTTTTTCTTCACCGATTTCTACAATCTTTAATTTCTTCTTAAAATCAGCCCATTTGACTTCTGTTTTTAAGCAATCATCAAGCTCGTTTTCAATGGCATATTGAAGTACCTGGGCTTTATCTTTTTGCTCCGGCGCTTCACTACTCTTACGAGTTTTTGATTTACCATAAGGCGTACTAATTGTTTTCTGTTTTGGATCCATTTCAAGCTGTTCCATATGATAACGTCGGATATGAGTTTCAAAGAATGAAATATCATTGTGGATGGGTTTCAATTCACTTTGCTCCCATTGTGTAATGCGATCACGTTCAACATTTGCTAGTGTCGTAATTTCTTTTTCTTTTGCTTTAAGTGCTGAAATTTTACGAAATGCCCAATTCAAACCGTTAATATCCGTAATCTCAAATTGTTGCTCTGCATCTTGCAATTGGTCTACTTCTAATAATTCATTTTGTTGTAATGCATTCATCGATATTACCTCCAAGTTTAGTTTTTAATTTTTCTAAAGTATAAAGAGAGAAATAAATCACATGGTCACTAATAAACGAAACTTCATAAGGATAATCCTTTGATTCACGTTTTAGTATTAATGGTTTAACCTTTGATTCATCCAACAATGATTCCAATACTTCATTACTGAGATGAACCTCTTTTCCACGAACACTGATAATGCCATGTTCATTTCGTGCTTCACGAATAGCTTGTACAGCTTTAGCAACTTCTTTAATACTCATTAATATGTAACCTCCTAATCTATAAGTTTGGAATTATACGAGTCGCACCAGTAGTTCGATGAACCAAATGCATTTCTCCATTTACTTTCTTATAAATCAACCAATCCTGTGGGTTTAAATCATGTGATTGAATATGAATTTTTTCACGTTTATTTGGCTTCTTACCGTTCTTCACGCTTGTCCCTCCTTTACACAAAATCAATTCATGCTATAATAACTGTGAATATTTTTACTTAAATCACCTGTTGGCGCAGGTGGTTTTTTAATGTCCTTTTACCCCTGAAAAATGATGTTTGCTTCATCGGTTTATAATCAGGATTAATTTTTAGAAATGCTTTGTTTTTCTTTCCATTCACTGTGGATTGTCCCATCTCAAATTTCATTGCAATTTCTGCTGTGGTATACCCCTCACCGATGTGCAGAATGATTGACTTTTCTTTTTCTTCCAGCACACTCGTTACTTCTTCAAACTCAATGGATGATATTACTTCTTCTTCCACATCAATTGGAGACACTGCGTAGAATTCGTTTACTGTTTCCTCATCTCGATGTAAATCAATCGAATGAAAATTAATTTGGTTCCTTTCCTCATGACTAACTTTTCTACTTATCTTAAAAGGCATTCCTTTCATGTGAATTTCATCGCTCATTGCCCATTTCATACCTTTCATGACATATGCGTTGAATGTTTTCACTCTCTCTGCATCATATTTCACGCAGCACTGCCATAAATGCATACGACCTACTTGAATTAAATCGTCCAACTCCATATTGTTCATTTCTGCAATTTGTGTAGCTCTTGCCATACTTCCAAACCTTTGTTTAATCGCCGCTATTACTAAATGTTGTTTCTCTTCAAACAACTCTTCAGGTGTCATTTTCTTTTACCATCCTTTCTTTAATTATTGAGCTTGATAGCATTCAACTTCGTATTCTTCCGTCAAATATTGTTTTAAATTCTGTTCAAGTACAACATCACAATCAAACACAAAGTAAGTTTCATCTTTCATAATTTCATTACCATAAAAATCTTCAATTGGATGATCAGGTTCCTTAATCTTTTCTTCTTCAGGAATGTCTTCCACAAATATTGCATCGATATTACTTAATCCGATGTGGAAGGGTAATTTCTCATTAGCACCTGTATACTCGATTTTTGTTAAAGCTCCAAATCCATTTTTAAATGTTGCAAATTCCTCAACTGTAAAACTTGCTGTTGCACCAGATTTAAAAATTACTGTTACTTCCTTCAATTAACTCACCTCCCTTCGATTTGAAACCTTACGGTTCATTTCGTATAACTTACGTTTCGCTTCTGATTCCATAGCTTCTAATAGTAGAGGGTTATTTCTTGCTTCTGCGCATTTTTTAACAACTTCATGCCCTTTCATAATTCGTGTTGCTAGTAGTACTCCATTCATGCTTTTCACTCTCCTTTAATTTGTAGAACCAATATTTATCGTCAAATTTCGCAAATATATTAAAAAAATTATTCATTCTCATTTTGCTTTTTTCGTTGTTCCACTTTTCTTTGAATAATTAACTCCCGTGCAGCTGGTATTAACGGTGTTAGAAATATCTTCCACTGTTCCTTTGTAAGGATTACTTTCACCACATACCCATTTTCATCACGAATGATTTGCCCCCCACTCATCCTCAATCACCTCAATGCATTTATATGTTCGTGGGACAATAGGACTACCCATTTAAAGCAAAATTTTATGAAACAATTTTCTTTAAATTATTCGCTCTTTCTTGTACACGTTTCTTCACTTGTACGAATTTTTCGTACTTAGAACCAAAAAATATATCCTCATACGGAACATCGAACAAATACATATACTTTTTAATTAATTCATCTGGTATGTTTGTTGAATCTTGTTCGTATAACCATAGCGTTTTTGGGGATACTTCTAATATATCCGCAAGCTCTGCTTGATTGAACCCTGCGCTTTCCCTAAGTTCATTCAATGTTCTCTTCAAATAATCCATTTCGTTTCCCCCTTCCTTCGAGATTTATTGTATTACTAAATTTATGTAATTTCAATACAAAAATACGAAAAAACCATACAAATATAACACTTTACGAATAATTCGTAATATGTTATATTAAAAAGCGTAGTCAGAATAGGAGGTGACGGTATGACTGATATACAAAAACAAACCATAGTAAGAAACATAAAGAAATTTTTAAAAAAAAATAATATGACTCAATCTGATTTAGCTAGTCAAATAGGAATTGCAAGAAGTACCTTAAGTGATTATATGAATTATAGAGCCAAACCAAGTTCAGGGGTTTTAGAAAAAATGGCCGCTGTATTTGGAGTAACAAAATCTGACATTGATACAACTTATAAGAATACAAAAGTTGAAATTGTGGATGGGGAACTTCAATTAGTTCAAGAAAAACCCATTGAGTGTGAACTAAAAAAAGACATTCCTATTATTGGTAAAATAGCAGCTGGTGTTCCATTGGAAGCTATAGAAGATGTAGTTGATAGAATTGCACCACCATATAAAACTCACAGTATTGATGAATTATTCGGACTGGTTGTTAACGGTGAATCCATGAATAAAATTGTTCCTAATGGACATTATGCCATACTGAAAAAACAGTGTGATGTACAAAACGGAGAAATAGCAGCTGTAATTGTAAATGGACATTACGCAACTTTAAAAAAGGTGTATAAATTTACAGATTTAATAATTTTAGAACCTTGTTCACATGACAAAAGTTTTAAGGACCAACAATACTCACAAAATAACTGCGAGGATATAAGGATTATAGGGAAATTTTTATACAGTGTGAGTCCGATCATTCAATAATTAGGCGGTGAAACAGTGTATGTAGTCGGCAAATGCCGACTGAATGAAATTTTAAAAGAGAAGAAATTAACACAAGTAGATTTAGCATTAAAGTTAGATATGAAAAAACAACAAGTTCATTCTTATGCAAATAATGATAGAATCATGTCTTATCAAACCGCTAAGAATATCGCTTCTCAACTTAACGTAAATATGGAAGATTTATATGATTTCATTCAGTTGGATGAACAGTGAGAATTTCTCACTGGGCCAAAAAGTCAATCAAATGATTGACTCATACATTTGTCTAATTAGTTTTGATAAAGCATATGATATAGAAATTTAGTTAAGAAAGGAGCATGCGCAAATGAAGTGTGTAATTTATAGACGCGTATCTACTGATATGCAAGTTGAAGAAGGTATTTCATTAGATATGCAGAAATTACGTCTGGAGCAATATGCTAAATCACAAGGATGGGTAGTTGTAAATGATTACTGCGATGAAGGATATAGTGCGAAAAATACAGAACGACCTGCTTTTCAAAAAATGATAAAAGATATGAAGAAAAAACAATTTGATATTATTCTTGTTTATAGATTAGATCGATTCACTCGTTCAGTATCAGACTTACATTCCATTCTAAAAATAATGGATGAATATAATGTTAAATTTAAGAGTAGCACAGAGATATTTGATACAACAACCGCTACCGGAAGAATGTTTATTACCTTAGTTGCTACACTTGCGCAATGGGAACGAGAGACAACAGCAGAACGTGTGAGAGATTCCATGCACAAAAAGGCTGAATTAGGTCTGAGAAACGGAGCTAAATCACCCATGGGATATGACCTAAACAAAGGAAACTTATATATCAATCATACTGAGGCTGAAATTGTAAAATACATATTCGAGATGTTTAAAACAAAAGGTATAATAAGCATCGTAAAATCTTTAAACAGTCGTGGCGTTAAGACTAAGAGAGGGAAAATATTCAATTATGATGCTGTACGCTATATTATAAATAATCCGATTTATATTGGAAAAATTCGCTGGGGAGACGACATTCTAACAGACATTGCTCAAAAGGATTTCGAAACTTTTATCGATAAAGATACTTGGTATACTGTACAACAAGTACAAGATAGTAGAAAGAGAGGCAAGGTTAGATTGCATAATTTTTTCGTATTCTCTAATGTTTTAAAGTGCGCCAGATGCGGAAAGCATTTTTTGGGAAATAAACAAGTAAGAAGCCATAATAGAATTGTAATGAGCTATAGATGTAGCTCAAGACATCATAAAGGAACCTGCGATATGCCTCAAGTTCCAGAGGATGTAATCGAAAAAGAATTTCTAAACCTCTTGGAAGACGCCATCGTTGATCTTGATGATACTGAAGAGAAACCAATAGAGTTAAGTAATTTACAAGAACAATATAATAGAATCCAAGATAAGAAAGCACGTTTAAAATATCTGTTCATAGAAGGAGATATTCCTAAGAACGAATATAAAAAGGATATGTTAACCCTAACCCAAGAAGAGAACATAATTCAAAAACAACTGGCTAATATAACTGATACAGCCTCTTCACTTGAAATAAAAGAACTTTTAAATCAGTTGAAAGATGAATGGTACAATTTAAACAACGAATCTAAGAAAGCAGCAGTAAATGCAATTGTATCTTCCATTACAGTCGAAGTCACAAAACCTGCTCGTGTAGGTAAGAACCCAATTGCACCAGTAATAAAGGTTACAGATTTCAAAATAAAATAATCGCAGCCTAACTGTATTTATTTGATGTAGTTAGGTTGTGTTTAATTGACCAAACCATGGTGTTTGAAATGCACTGCCGCCAGACTGAATCAATCCGCTCAACTGCTCTTTATCAAACAGTTCGTGTAAAATCGAACCTTTATCCGTTAATAGATTTTGAAGCCATACTGTTACTGCGTTTGTATAGTGTGGATTGTGCGTTTTCGGATACGGACTCTTCTTTCTATATAAGATGTCATGCGGAAGTACATCTTCTAACGCTTTACGTAATAGACCTTTTTCGCGGTTTTTATACATTTTCATTTCCCAAGGAATATTCCACGCATATTCGACAAGACGATGATCTGCAAATGGAACACGTACTTCTAAACTTGCCCCCATACTCATGCGGTCTTTTCTGTCTAATAATGTGGTCATAAACCATACCATATTTAAATAAAATAATTGGCGTCTTTTTGCTTCTAGCGGACTTTCCCCCTCTAAAATAGGAACTTCTTGAATCGACTCTTCATAACGCCTTTGTACATATTGTTGTAAATTTAATTTATTTCTCCATTCTTTTTTTAGAAGTTGTTCACGTGCCTCTGTAGAACGCATCCATGGAAATGCACTCGATTGTAAATCATCTTCTCTATAAAACCACGGATATCCACCAAATATTTCATCTGCACATTCTCCAGATAAGCCAACGACAAAATCTTGTTTAATTTCTCGGCAAAACCATAATAATGACGAATCGATATCTGCCATACCAGGCAAATCACGAACAAGTACTGCTTCAGTTAAATACTCTGCTAATTTTTCATTCGAAATGACGCAGCGATGATGGGTTGTTTGAAATGTCTCAGTCATTAAATTAATAAACGGAGCATCTGAATTTGGCTGGAATGCATTTGCTTTAAAGTATTTGTCATTATCTTCGTAATCAATAGAATACGTGTGTAATTGCCCTTTTCCCGATCTCTCATATTCTTTCGCTGCAATAGCTGTAATAGCGCTCGAATCTACACCACCTGATAAAAAAGTACATAGTGGTACATCAGAAACAAGCTGTCTTGTAATAGCATCTTGTAATAAAAAGCGCGTTTTCTCTACTGTTTCTTCAAAAGAGTCTTCATGTTTTTTACTTTCTACATTCCAATATCTCCATATACATAAACCGTTCTTTGAAAATGTCATCGCATGACCTGGACGTAATTCTTTTATACCAGCATAAATACCGTGGCCAGGCGTTCTTGACGGTCCGAGTCCGAATATTTCTGATAACCCTTCTAATGTTACTTCCGCCTTCACATCTGGATGCGACAATATCGCTTTTAACTCCGAACCAAATAATAAGCGTCCGCTATCATATTTATAAAAAAGTGGCTTTACACCTAATCGATCTCTCGCAATAAATACTTGTTCTTTCTGTTCGTCCCATACTGCAAACGCATATATACCGTTTAAATGATCGACACATTCTTCTTTCCATTCAATATAAGAAGCTAATAATACTTCTGTATCAGAATGACCTTTGAACGTATACCCTCTTCTTAATAATTCCTTTCGAATGTCTTCTGTGTTATAAAGTTCACCGTTATAGCAAATGGCATAATTCGTTTCATCTTTTAAACAAGTCATCGGTTGTTTCCCCCCCTCAGGATCAACAACAATTAACCGTTTATGCCCAAATGCGACATTTCCTTTAATCCAAATTTTATTATCATCCGGCCCCCGCTTCGCTAACGTCTCAGCCATCTTCGTAACGACATCTCTTTCTCCTTCTAATGAGCGTTTATAATCCACCCATCCTGTAATCCCGCACATATAAATCATCCTTCCATCTTATTTCTTTTCTTGAACGTGCAGTAATCCCCACCCTAAGAGTGCGGATTAAAAAATAAAAAACTTGACGATAACCTACTATCCACATATGGAATAGCATTCTCACTCAGTAAAACGTGTTTTATTGTATGCCCACCTATGTCTAGATGTGTCTAGTTATAAAGAACGCACGAACTGTCTATAACAGGAATAACTACTTTTCATAAAGGAGAAATCGTATATGATACAACGTAAACATATTTTATATAACCAGCCCCGTGCTCATACAGTCGGTAATGTAGAATATATAAACAATGAATGGGTATTCTTTGATGATGAAAATGATGAAGCGTTTCTATTAGAAGATATTGCCGAAGATGGGTTTGAAATTTTGTATAATAACAATTGGTTACCAGCCCGTTTCTATGAACAAGATGTATTACAAATCGCCAACGAGCAACACCATTTGCAAAATGGTGAAATGGTACGTATTCGAAAAAAGTTACTTCTTAGCTATAATGAATGGCTCGAGGAATTACCTGACTCTGTCTTCACATTATTAACCGAATCATTGCAATCACTTCACTACTCTTTATATGATTGCATGTATTGTCATAATTATTTATCTTTCTTACCGAAAGAGGAGTCACGCGAAGGAGTAAATATTCTTTTGTTTGATAACGACGAAATGATCTGTACACTGCAGCACCATTTCGTCCGTCACACTACGTCAAATAAAAATATGTTCCGTTTTACGAAAGTAAATGGAGAAGAGTTGCATATCGATGCGACATAAAATAAAAAACCACCTTATCTCCCAAGTCTTTGAGATTATAAGGTGGTTTTATTTTTATTTGAATACGTACCAGCCAAGTGGCAATTTCAGTCCTAAGTATAATACTGCTACTAGCGCAACAATAAATAAGCCCCAAACCGCCCCTGTTGGTTTGTTTTTGCTCATTTTTACAAGAACCATTTCCATTCCGCCGATAACTAAAATACCAGCTAACATTTTCAAGCCATACCACATGTGCATGCTACCTGTTGCTGTCTTCACAATACTCATGTACAACATGAAGCCTGTCACAATAATGATGATATACATTAGGCGAAGCCCCATATGTACACCCTTACCTTTTCTTCCTGCTGAATAAAGTGAATACGCAACGAAGAATAAAATTAAACCTAACGCCCATGCTGTAATATGCATATGTACCATCGTATCCCTTACCTCCTCTTTTCACACTTTTTCACTCTATATGATAACATGTTCATTTATTTTCAGGAAATGTTTCGCTTTTTTACATTTAAATGCTATAATATTTAGAGTATTTACAAACTTCTTGTAATAACAAAAGGGGGAACAATCATGATTCAAACTAAGGATATTATCGAACTTACAGACACATACGGAGCAAATAACTATCACCCACTTCCAATCGTTATTTCTAAAGCAGAAGGTGTTTGGGTAGAAGATCCTGAAGGAAACCGCTATATGGACTTATTAAGTGCATATTCTGCAGTAAACCAAGGTCATCGTCACCCGAAAATTATTAACGCTTTAATTGACCAAGCTAATCGTGTTACGTTAACTTCTCGTGCTTTCCATAGCGATCAATTAGGTCCTTGGTACGAAAAAGTTGCGAAACTAACTAATAAAGAAATGGTACTTCCAATGAATACAGGTGCTGAAGCTGTTGAAACTGCAATTAAAACAGTTCGTCGCTGGGCTTACGATGTGAAGAAAGTAGAAGCAAACCGCGCTGAAATCATCGTTTGTGAAGATAACTTCCACGGACGTACAATGGGTTCTGTTTCTATGTCTTCAAACGAAGAGTACAAGCGTGGATTCGGTCCAATGCTTCCTGGCATCGTTGTAATTCCTTACGGTGATTTAGAAGCATTAAAAGCCGCAATTACACCAAACACAGCAGCATTCATTTTAGAGCCAATTCAAGGTGAAGCAGGAATTAACATCCCACCAGCTGGTTACTTAAAAGAAGCTTTTGAAGTATGTAAAAAAGAAAACGTTTTATTTGTAGCAGATGAAATCCAAACTGGCTTAGGCCGTACTGGTAAAGTATTTGCTTGTGACTGGGACAATGTAACTCCTGACATGTACATACTTGGTAAAGCACTTGGCGGCGGCGTATTCCCAATCTCTTGCGTAGCAGCAAACCGCGACATTTTAGGCGTATTCGAGCCAGGTTCTCACGGTTCTACATTCGGTGGTAACCCACTTGCATGTGCTGTTTCTATCGCAGCTCTTGAAGTGTTAGAAGAAGAAAAATTAACAGAGCGTTCTCTTCAATTAGGTGAAAAATTAGTTGGGCAATTAAAAGAGATTGATAACCCAATGATCACTGAAGTTCGCGGTAAAGGTTTATTCATCGGTATCGAATTAAACGAACCAGCTCGTCCTTACTGTGAACAACTAAAAGCAGCTGGTCTACTATGTAAAGAAACACATGAAAACGTAATTCGTATCGCACCACCTCTAGTAATCTCTGAAGAAGATTTAGAGTGGGCATTCCAAAAAATTAAAGCTGTATTATCGTAATGATAGAGAGGTTGTCCGACATGTTGGGACAACCTCTTTCTTTTTATATTCATTTACATTAAGATAATTTTGTAATTTTCTGTATTTTAAAATCGTAAAGGAGGTGCGATATGCTATTAAGATATGGTAAACATATTAACTATTTAGCTACATCTTTTATTTTAGTTACATTCTTTGGCTTCCTACTTTCCACAACATGGCTTACTCACTACTCAACTCCTACTACATTCACACTACTGAAAGCATCATTTTGGACTGCTGTTATTCTTACTATCATTGGTTTTGGACGAGAAAAAAGCGCACTTACGGTTATACTATTTGGCATTTGTACACTTGCATTCATTGGTCTTTACACTTTTTCCGTTATTGATTACCTCTATAACCCAAGGCCATAAAAAAGAGCTATCTTTTAACAAGATAGCTCTTTTCTTCACTTCACTACATTTCGCAAAGTACCAATTCCTTCTACTGTAATAACCACTTCATCACCAGCATGTAAAAACTTCGGTGGTGTGAAACCTTTTCCGACACCAGCCGGGGTTCCTGTTGCGATAATATCGCCTGGTTCTAAAGTCATTCCTTTACTTATCGTTGAAATAATTTCTTCTATTGAAAAAATCATTTTATTTGTGTTGGAAGTTTGCCTTACTTCTCCATTTACTACCGTTTCAATGTGTAATGCATTCGGCGCATTAACCACCGATTTATGAATTAAATACGGTCCCATCGGACAAAATGTATCGAAGCTTTTCCCAAGGAAAAACTGTTTATGTTTTCTTTGAATGTCTCGAGCTGTTACATCATTTATAATCGTATAACCAAAAACATGCTCAAGCGCTTTTTCTTTTTTTATTTGCTTCCCTCGCTTACCAATAATGATAGCTAATTCTCCTTCGTAATCTAGTTCGTCCGTTGCATGAGGGTGACCATTAATTTGCTCATTTATGCCAATAACTGTTGTTGGTGCTTTCGTAAAAATCATTATATTTTCTGGAATAGACTCTATTCCGCCCATTTCTATGGCATGCTCACGATAGTTTTTTCCAACGCACAAAATATTCTTTCTTGGCCTTGGAATCGGTGCTAATATTTTCACCTCTGTTAACGGATAATACGCCGCTTCCCCGTTCTCTTTTGCCCAATTTACAATTTCACATACTTTCTCAAAGCATTCAGTTCCTCTTTCAATACACTCTAACATTGTAATAGGGATTGTAACCTTTTCCCCTTTTTGTCTTTGCGCTTCTCTTAAGTGTAATACCTTTTTTTCTTCTTCATCCACAATACCTACAAATACCTTTTCTTCTTTCTTCGCCGTTACAAAACGCAATATTTCCACTCTCCATCCTAAAACTCATGCCCTTTAATTGTATTCGCATCCGTAAGAAAAAAACCTTCTCATACACGCTAATTTTTACAATATTCTTCTCATACCCTATTCGTTACGCCTTTATATTTGGCATAAAATGTAGAAATTTTACTTTTTTAGCGAAGGTATTTCTTTTTTATGGAGTTTTTGTATAATATGTACTACATATATACTAAAAATTTCATTTAGAGATGGAGCCGATTTCAATGTTTGAGCAAGCGATTGAAAAAAAACGTGAAAAAATGATTTATTTTGCTGAACGCTATGGAATGACTTCTCAAAAAACAGTGGATTGTAGCCAAGAACTGGACAGGCTCTTAAATGTAATTTGGCATGTACATACGGATTTTCACCCAAATCAAACACTCGACACACACACGCAATAGCGTGTGTGTGTCTTTTATTTCAAAAAAACACACATTTTATTGAAAACGCCCATACAATAGTAGAAAAGAAAATTTTAAAAACGAAGGGTGTTTTATATGCCAGCTATGGTCGGACATATTCGTATCGTCAATATTGGATCAAGTGGTATTTTTCATATTGGAGATGTATTTGCGATTAGGCCTATTAGTTACTCACGTGCTTTCGCCGGGGCCGGCTCTTTCAACGTTGGAGACAATGTTTCTGTCTACAATTATCAAAGTGCAACGACTGTCAACGATTCAGATGTAATCGATCAAGCGATAATTGGCTCAACTTAAAGGAGGCAATTGCATTGAATTTTTATGTAAACCAAAGTATCATCATCAACAGTATTAAAATTGATAGCATTACAACCTCTTCTGTGTTCCAAATTGGTACTGCCGGAAGTATTAAAGCCCTATCTAAATTTTCAAATACGGGCGGATTTACGGAGCCGCTTCGCCCATTACAGGCGAAAGGACAAATTATTTCTATCAAACCATCAACTAGTTCTTCTTAAGACATCCTTGTCATAAATATATAGCAGGAATATTTTTACCCTCCCTATTGAAAAGGAGGTTTCACAAATGAATCAAGATATATATACTTACTTACACCAACTTCAACAAGCTCTTCAAACACAACAAGCAGCCATCCTGAATTTAGAAGATCAAGTGCGCCAACTCCAAGAAGAGCTTAACGAATTAAAAAATCGCCCCTCCTCTTCTGTAGGAAAAGTGGAATACAAATTCGATCAATTAAAAGTCGAAAATTTAAATGGTACTTTAAATATTGGTTTAAACCCATTTTCAGCAAAAGGACAACAAATTGAAGATTTTCAAGTGGATACAGAAACATTGAAGGTAAACCCTGAAACTGAAACAAACCCAGACTTTTATCAAGGTATCCTCCAAGAAATGCATCGATACTTAGATGAAGAAGCATATAATCGTATTCTCCATTTTGAACAAGAAGAGCGAACACCGCTTGATGAAATGTATCGACAAATGATGGTGGATGACATAAAAAAACAGATGGAGCATCGACTCCCTTATTATTTATCACAAGTGCAATCATATGAAGGTATTTCAACAGATCCAGATTATTTACGAGATATCATTATTCAGGCAATGAAACAAGATATTGACAAAGCCTTTCTCTCCTTTATTCAGCACATACCGGGAAATTTCCGAAAGGAGTAAGTATGTATGAACCTTAACGTTGTAAACCGTGAGTTAAAAGTCGGACAGATTAAAATGAACGGTGTATCGTCGTCCGCACTCTTTTTAATTGGAGATGCAAATCTCCTCATTCTATCTTCTATTCTCGATACACCATTTGAAACAGTTACAGAGGGTCCATTTGTACCATTAGTAACAGATGTCCCTCCTACTCCAGGTTAAGGAGACTGAGAAATTATGTTGCATCATGTGTCTATTGTCCAAAATGTTTCTATTATTTCTTTAGGGATTGCTGCTGTATTTCAAGTTGGAGATGCAAACCAAATGGAATTAAAAAGTAGAGCTATTGCCGTCCACCGTGAAATTCCTTTTTATATACGGGGAGAAGGTCGCTTTGATGCTTTTGAAATCTTTACAGATGAACACATTACAATTCCAAAACGAACGACAGATGTAAAATTAAACATTGTAAATGAATGCCCTTTTATTGAAGTTAATAACGTTGAATTACGCACACTTTTAAATTCTGGTTGCTTTCAAATTGGAAATGTTGATTATGGTTTTAATAACTCTCGTATTATACAAATCCGCCAATATATTACGGATGAACCTTCCGCACAATAATTCATATAGTAATTAAAAAGCTTAGTAAAGTAGGTGGATGGTATGCCTTCGGTTGTAGGAAATCTCGTCGTGCAAAACAGTAACGGCTCTTTCAACTTAGGAGATTTTTATAACGTATCTCCGAAAGAAAACACGAAAGCCTATAACGGATCTGGAGCTTCCAATGTTGGGTTTGTCGTGAATACGTTTAACGGTGTTAGTGCAACGAATACATTTGATTCTGATGTGGCAGATCAAGATCAGATTGGAACAGCGTAAAAAAAGTAGGAGATATTCTCCTACTTTTTTCTTTTATCTAATTCAAAATTATTAAAATAAAATTTTAATAAGCAAGAGCTTTACTGTCCACAAATAGTGGTATAAACAAGTAAGTAGTGAAGAGGCACTATTTCATTTTATTTAAATGATAACCCGCTCTCCTCCAAAGCCCTCCTAAGCTTCGGCAAAGACGCAGGTCCCATACCATGCAGTTTTAATATTTCTTTTTCACTATATTTTGAGAGTTCTTCTACAGTTTGAATTCCATGGTGTTCTAATGCCCTTCTTGCTGGCGCTGAAAGAAGAGAGAGAAAACCTTCTTTTGGTTTTCTCTCTTTCTCACAGACTGGGCAAGTTGGACAATCGCTACTTTTATAGTACTCGTGTCCCTGTTCACAAGTTCTTAACGTTTTTTCCGTTACCATTTTCAAGCCCCTCTATTCTTCAATATTTACAACGTGATTCCCATCAAAGAAGTATAAACATTTCTCTTTTACAGGATGTTGTAAGCTTTTCTCCAGTGCTTTTGCATATAACGAAAGCTGCACTTTATATCGATCTTCTAAAATTGGTTTCGCTTGTTCAAATCCGCCTGGAAATTTCCCTTCAATCGTATCTGTTTTGAAGTCGATTAACGTAATGCCATCTTCCTCTTCAATCATGCAGTCGATAACCCCTTGGACAAGAATCGATTCCCCGCTATTCCCTTGCCAATCTTGATATGCTTCTTCTGCTGCAAGCATCATCGTAAATGGAACTTCACGCTCAACACTTTTCGCCGCTAATACCCTTTTACCTAAGTCACTGTCAAAGAATGAAATTACTTTTTCAATCGCTATTTCTTCCGCCTGCTCGAATGTTAATAATTCCTTATTTACCATTCCAGCAATTTGCTCTTGAAGAACTTCAACCGTAATCGGCTTCTTCAAATCAACATGCTGCATAACGGCATGGACTGCTGTTCCGCGCTCTGCGTACGTTAACCCTTTTTTCTCCATAAAGCGCGGACGTGTTTTAATTGGTGCACGTAGTTTTTTAATAAAGGCGTTATCACTACCATCTTCTGATTGATAATTTCTCTTTATTTCTGTAACAGATTGCTTCGCACGGTGAGATGTTGCTTCCTCATATCCGTACTTCCACATTAATCTGTCGTACACTTCATCTTTTCGTTCACTTTCTAACGGCACAGCCTTTTTCTCACGAAGCGCTTCTAACAATTCTTGTTTCTCTTCTTGAACTGGCTCTGGTGCAAGTAGCGTATTACCGTCCACAACTTCTACTTTCCAGCTAGTGTCATACCCGTAAATTTCATCTGGAATACTTCCTTGTCCTAATTCAAGAAGCATTTCACTATCACGGTGTCTATATAATGAAGGGGCAATCCAGTCTAAATAACAAGACGCCCCGGCACGTATGTGATCTGGTAATAACCATTCACTATGTTCCCTCGCATCAAGCCATTTTTCCATTTCCTTATTTGCATCCTTAACTGTTCCGATTAAAATTAACTTCTCTTTCGCGCGCGTCAACGCTACGTATAGTACGCGCATTTCTTCCGCAATTAATTCCATTTTCATTTTACGCTTAATCGCAAGCTGTGATAATGTTGTATATTTAATTCGTTTACGCGGATCGATAAATTGCGAACCGAAACCGAAATCTTTATGCAATAAGAAACGTTTCATTAAGTCTTGTGTATTAAAACGACGACCGAGCCCAGCTACAAATACAACCGGGAACTCTAACCCTTTACTTTTATGAATCGTCATAATGCGAACAACGTCTTCTTGTTCACCGAGGGCCCTCGCCGTACCCATGTCATCACCGCGTTCTAAAATACGTTCAATAAAACGTAAGAAGCGGAATAATCCTCTAAATGATGTTGCTTCGTATTGTCTTGCGCGGTCATATAGTACGCGTAAGTTTGCCTGCCTTTGCTTTCCAGCTGGTAAACCGCCAACGAAGTCGTAATAACCTGTCTCACCGTACACTTTCCAAATTAAATCAGAAAGTGATTGTTGACGTGCAAATTCACGCCATCCTTGCAGTAAGTTATAAAACCACTCTAATTTATCATGAAGTTCTTGCTCCTCTTCAAGTGGTGCCCCTTTTAAGAATGAGCTCATTACTTCATAAAACGAGCCTTTCTTTCCATGAGCACGAAGCGTTGCAAGTTCTTCATCGCTCAATCCAACGATTGGAGAACGAAGTACAGCTGCAAGCGGAATATCTTGCATCGGATTATCAATAACGCGGAATACGTTCATCATAATATTTACTTCCGTCGCTTCAAAGTAACCAGTCGCAAGGTCAGCGTACACTGGAATTCCTTGTAATTTTAACTCTTCCATAATTTGCGGGGCCCACGGCATGGAGCGAAGTAAAATAACGAAGTCGCGGTATTGTACTGGGCGCATACTATCATTTTTACGGTCATACACTTCATAACCTGAATCAACCATCGCTTTAATGCGCTGCGCCATAAGACGAGCTTCAAGCTGTGCTTTTTCGACTTCTGCACCTTCTTCTCCGTCTATTACTTCTTCTTCCGTTTGCTGAATGCACAGTAGTTCTGCCGCTACATCTTCACCTTCTGGATAGGTAGCACCTAACTTTAATTCAGCGTCTGCATCGTAGTCGATTTCTCCGACTTCTTCACCCATAATTTGTTTGAAGATAAAGTTCGTACCTGCTAACACTTCATGACGACTACGGAAGTTTTTCGCTAAGTCGATCTTCATTCCACCGCCCAATCCTTCTTGTGTGAAGCGTTTATATTTTCCTAGGAATAGTCCTGGTTCGGCTAGTCGGAAACGATAAATCGACTGCTTTACGTCACCAACCATGAACAAGTTTCCTTCACTCTCAGAATCTTTCGTTACGAATTTAATAATAGATTCCTGTACAAAGTTCGTATCTTGATATTCATCGACTAATACTTCAGCAAATTTATTACGATATTGGAGCGCCACTGCTGACGGATTCATTTCACCATTTTCACTTTGTTCACTTAAAATTTGTAAACAGAAATGCTCTAAATCTGTGAAATCGACCATTCCTTTATCTCGCTTCATCGCTTGGAAACGCTCTGTAAATACTTTTACAAGTTGAACAAGCTTTTCTAATACTGGGTGCATATCTTGAAAATCTCGTAAGAAACTTTCAGGTTTTCGGCTAAATAACTCTTCTTGTAATTTCTTCACTTCATCTTTCGCTTTATTACGAAGAGAGTCTACTTGTTTTACAACATCTTCATTGTAATCACTTTTCTTAATACGCTTTAACGTTTGCCACGATACGTTTTGCATCGCTTCATACAAACTTGTCCACGACTCCTGAGCAGCTGATGATAGCGTTCCAAGTAAAGCTACATCTGCTTGCAGGGTTTCAATGCGAGGCGCTGGACCGTCAGGAAGCATTGCGAGTTCAGTTGCCTTACGAATATGCTGTTCCGCTGTTTCAAGCTGGAATTTCACATCTTCTAATAAATAAGAAGCATATACTAAATCTTCAATTGTCTTTCCTTCTACGTCATATGCTTCTACTAATTTATCAAGCCATTTTTCCGGATTTGGATGCGCTCTTGACTCTGTATGAAGCGCTAAAATCATACGTTGTAAGTCATCATCACTACGGTCACTCGTATAACGATCAACAAGTTCAAAGAAGATTGTATTATCTTCGATTCCGTACTCTTCTTCTAATATGTCATCTAGCACTTCTTCTTTTAACAATTCATTTTCTGTTTGATTCGCAATACGGAAACGAGGATCAACATCAAGCATGTAGTAATATCCTCTAATTACTTGTAAACAGAATGAGTGAATTGTTGAAATGGAAGCTTTATTTAATAGGCTCAGCTGCTTTCTTACGTGTTGAGAGCCTGGTTCATCAATTAATACCTTTTCTAACGCTTCCCCGATTCGGTTTTTCATCTCTTGCGCCGCTGCATTCGTAAATGTTACAACGAGCAGGCGGTCGACATCGACTGGATTCTCTTCATTAATAATCTTTTTAATAATACGTTCAACTAATACTGCTGTTTTCCCTGACCCAGCTGCAGCCGCAACTAAAATATCACGTCCATTCGCTACAACAGCTTTCCACTGGTCATCTGTCCATTGACTACCTTCTGGTTTTTCAGGCCAATTTTCTATCATTCTCCGCCAACCTCCTCTCTTATTTTCTCCATCGCTTCGCTATCTTTCATATCTTTTAACGATCGGAACTGATTATCTTCAAGTGACTCATCAAATTGACAAACAGATTTGAAGTTACAGAACGTACATGCTGCTTTATTTCCCATTTTATAAGGAGCAATATCGATAACACCTTCTGTAATATCTTTTCCGATATTTTCAAACGTATGGTGTACATATTTTTGCAGTACGTTAAACTCTTGCTCACTTGCAATACTTGAACGCGCACTAAAGCTACCGTCTTTTTTCAGGCCAGCAGAAATAATATCTGAACTTCCTGTTGAAAGTTTGTTATCCATTAAACGAACAACGTCAGCATCTCCTAATACGAGTCCTTTCATTTTAAATTTCTTTAAAATTTCTTTTTCAATTTCAGCTTCAGATGCGTCACCTTTCATCTCAACGATTGGGTTATGAATATGGAAATACAATACACCAGCTGGTGATGCTGCGTGACCTTTTTTCATCCACGTCTGCGCATTCGAAGTAACAACATCTAAATACGTTAACATTTGAAGTGCTAATCCGTAATACACTTCCGTTAAATCTAACGCTTTTGAACTTGATTTATAATCAATAATACGTAAGAACGTCCCGTTTTCATCTTCTGCCTTATCAACACGGTCAATACGGCCGACAACTTCCATCTTCACACCATTTGGTAATGAGAATTCCATCGGCGGAAGTGATCCTGTACCACCCATACCGAACGGCACTTCTAAATCAACTGGTACGAATCCGCTTGACTTCGCATGTTCACGAAGAATGATTGACGTACGGAAAATGATTTGTTGTAGTTTTTGTTTTAAATAGAAATGACGGTTTGAACTTAATAAAATTTGTCGTTGTAATAACGGTGCGATTTCTTCTATTACTAAAACAGAAAGATGCTCACACTCTTTTATGGATAAATCCGCCCAAGTACGGTTTTCACGCAATAGCTTGTCCGCAATTTTCTTTAATGCCGCATGGAATAATTCGCCGATGTCCGGCGCATCAAGCTTGAAAATATCACGCTCTCTAAGCGATAAACCGTGCTGCGCAAAATGAGCGTATGCACAACGGTTAAATAGTTCCATACGAGAGACGCTTCCTTTAATTATATCTCCGTATAAATCTCTACTTACTGCTGTACTTAGTTTCTTCGCACGATTTCGATAGAATAAACTTGATAAGACGCGGCTACTTTTTTGTTTCCATTCATCTGAAGTTACGTAGAAATTATATACGTCCCACCAAAAGTCTAAATTCCCTTCAAATCCGTATCGCTTCCACGTTTGTAGTTGCTGCATAACGTAAGATAACGTTACTTCTGGCGTTGCTACGTATGAAATTTGTTCTGAACGTGATAAATCGTTTACGTCATTGGTAATAAATGAATCTTTCACATTAGGGAACATTCTTTTTATTTTCTTAATAAAGCTAGACGCAAGTAACGTCTTTCCTTCTTCATCTGCAAGCGGGCATGAAATATATAACTTCTCAGATGCTCTCGTTACCATTTGATACATAACGAACTGTTCTTCTAACAAAGTTTGTCTCGTCGTTGGCGCTAATTCAATCCCTGCTGCACCAAGAACTTCTCTTTCTTCATCAGAAAGCATACCTTCGTCCATAGGTGCTGCTGGAATAACACCCTCATTTACACCTATAATAAACGTTGCTTTCACGTCAGATAACCTGGAGTGATCAATATTAGCAATTAACACTTGGTCTAATGACGGCGGAATGTTAGCAAATTGAAGTGCCTCAAGACCTGTCGACATAACGTCCGTAAACATAGAAAGAGACATTTTCTCTTCACCAAGCATCTCTACAAACGTATCAAGAAGGCTCATTACTTCTTCCCATACTTGTTCATGATCTGTCGCAAATAAGAAATCTCCACTTTCTTCTGCACGTATACGTAATTCTTCTAGTTTTTTCGGAACATCCAGCTCTTCTAGAAATAAGTAAACTGCTTCACACATTTGCATAACTGTTCCTGCACGCTTTAACCTTTTTTGCATGCGAATAACAGGTGTTCTTACAACGTCACGCAATCGATTTATTTTCTCTTCCATTTCACGTTCACTATCTGTGATCATCCCGTTCGTATCATCAAGAGAACGATAACGGCGATACATCCATGGATCCTCTGAAGTCCACCTCTTTCCTTGTACACCGTACGCTAAACAGTAATTTTCAAATTCATCCATTTCTTCACGCATCGTTTCTTTTCTTACGTCTAATGGATATAAAAGCTCTGTTTTCACGCAGCGGAACACCGCATCATAACGCCAATTCCCACTAATAATCTCGAGTGCAGAACGAATACATTCTACTAATGGGTGGTGTGACATCGGGCGCTTTTCATCGATGAAGTGTGGGATATTATAATCTGTAAATAACGTTCGCATCACATCGTAATAACTTTCCCCATTACGAAGAAGAACCGCAATATCTCGGTAACGATAGTTTTCCTCCGCCACAAGTTTACGAATTTCACGCGCAACACCTTCTACCTCTGCTCGTAAATTCGCAGCTGTACTAATCGTTACACTCGCTTCACCGTTAAATTTTTCATTCGGACGCGCTTCATAATGAGCTTCTAAATGCGCTAATGCCGGAGAATGAAAACGCGGCTGTTCCATAAGTGGAATTGTTTTTTCAATTTCTATTTTCTCTTCACGCGCTACTTGTTTGATTTTTTCATACGTTAACGTCGTTTCATAAAATAAATCGAGTTCATTTACTGGCTGTGCTAACGTTTTTTCATCTATCGTTAACGTGATCGTAACTCTCGCTCCGCAAATCATAAGCTGTCTTACAATCTCTAACTCTTGCGGGGAAAATGAATGAAATCCATCTATATAAATTTCCGCACCATTTACATATTCAGACTGCGGAAGCTTTTCCACTAGCAATTGTAGGTAGTCTTCTGAATCTAAATATTTTCCAATTAAAGCACGTTCAAAATCATCGTATAATAGCTGTAAATCATACACTTTATTCGCTAGTAACTTTTGTTCGGCACTGCTACTATGCGCATCCAATTGTTGCCACATTTCATATACGTTAGATGGCGTTACATTGTAACGTTTAAACTCTGCAATCATACTGCCAAGATGTTCAAAGAAACCGTTTTGCTCCGCTGCTTTTTGGAACACCGATAATCCATCTTTACGAGACTCTACAATTTTACGGAGTAACATATGTACACCCGCTTCATCAATATGAAGACGACTCGCTCCGCCAACTTCTTGTAGTACCTTCCACGCTAATCGTGAAAAACTAAAAACTTGTGCCCGAATAGAACCTCTTACATCCTCACTTCCAATTAACGCCTGCTGCGTCTGGAATGTCATCTGTTCTGGCACAAGATATAATATTGTTTTCCCTCTCGGGCGTTGTTTTAACTCTTCTTGCACTTCGCGTAAACAAAGTGTACTTTTTCCACTTCCCGCTCTACCAATCACAAATCGAAGTGACATGTAACCCCACCTTTCACTTACATAACGAACGTTAGTTTGCTACTATAATTGTATTATAGTACACGAAAAAAGACAAACTGAGTTGTTTGTCTTTTCTATACTTCTACTTCATTATATCAACCTTTTGAAAAATTCGTTTGCACCTCTTGAATTGGCCAATATCGCAAATCAACTTTACCGACAACTGTATCAGCTTTTACAAAGCCAAAGTGTCTACTATCCCAGCTCCCGAGCCGGTTATCACCTACTACAAAAATAAACCCGGGTGGCACCAGCTTTTCTTTCGTTAACTCTTCTAATGTAAAGTCGCCTGTTAGTTGCCTTCCATTTATCTCTTTCTTATACTTCTCTAAATACGGCTCATCAATAAATTGACCGTTTATATATAACTTATCCTGCTTATATTCAATATGATCTCCAGGTAAACCGATAACCCGCTTTACATAGTCCTCTTTTTTATTCGCATGAAATACCACAACGTCAAATCTGTTCAAGTCCCCAACTTGATAACTCACCTTATTTACAACTAGCATATTGCCATCTTGCAATGTCGGCATCATTGACTTCCCCTCTACAACATACGTTGAAAAGAAAAACGTTCGAAAAAATACAGCTAATAATACACCAATTAAAATTGTTCGTATCCACTCTATGCCTTCTTTTTTCAAAGTTTTCTTCATCTGCTTCTCCCCTTATCCTTTAATACTGAAGCTTTCCTTTACAAAGAAGACTATTCTTAATGTAGTTCTAACTTTACTTCGATTTTCTTACCGACATACCATAAAATAAAAATACCAATCGCTACAATAACTGATTTCACTGGATTATGAATAAATGACATTAAATCATGACCGATATACGTTAAAATAAAAATCATCACAAGTTTTCCGAATGCTAACGCTAGACCAAACTGTTTTACACTAATTCGGGATAAACCAGCGACAACATTTATGAGCGCTGACGGTGTAAACGGAAAACAAAATATAACAAAAATCGGTGCGAATCCTTTCCTTTCAACCCACCCCATTGCTTTTCGTACTCTCTCATGCTTATTTACAAACGAAAAGAAACGACTGCGACCAAAATGGCGGATGATGAAAAAGACAAGTAATGCACCCATTACTGATCCAAGCCATGAATAAAGAAAACCGAGCCAAAAGCCAAATGCAACAGCATTCGCCAGTACAAATACAATAAGCGGTAATGCTGGAATCAACGCCTCTATCATCGGTAAACCAATACCAAGAAGTGGTCCGAACGCTTTATAACTCTCAACAATATGATCCATATTTTCTGGTGAAAAATACTCTTTGATTGTCTGAAAATCCATTCTACACTTTACCCCTTTACTCTAAATACTATCCCTACTGTATCATTGCTTATATGAAAGAGGAAATGGTAGATACGACATACGGAGATGTATTTATTAAAGTTTCCATATCTTTCATAAGAATTCCTTCATTATTTAGCTATGATAATCTATCAATATTCGACAGGACGTGTCGTTCATTTTGTTATTTAGATTGTTTTTCGGTTTTTATCGGTAAATGAAATTATACTGGTGATTTTCTAAATATATCAATTACAACTCGTTTTTTCTAATATATCGCCTTATCTACAAAGACTGACTGACAAACAAAAAAGAATGGGGATTCCCCCATCCTTTCACACTTCGCCTTCCTTCACAAAATACACCTTCTCATAAGCGGGTCTTAATGTTGATTCCTCTTTTTTATCGACCTCTTTAAAACAAGGATTCCCTTGTTTTTTCCTACGATCTTCATATTCAGTACGTAATTTCGCTGTACGATTTTGTTGATTTTCAAAACTAGTTTTTGATATTTCTAATTTCACAGCAAAGCCATTTATAAATCTAATAATAAGATTTCCATCTTCTAATTCTTTATTACTTTCAATATAAAAATGAGACAACCAAGCGCACTCTTTTCTAGAGTAAGAATAGGTAGGGAAAAAATAAAGTTGATCTGCTGGACTAATCGCAATCGGTGCTTTATGTGTAATATGAGTTAACTCTTTCGTTCCTTCTTTTCTGCCTAAGAAACTAGAGCCATGCTTGCGGCAACTTCTTTCTATAATATCTAGAGGTTTTTGAAATACGAAAAAAGAATCATTCATTTCAACGACTCGCGTAACAATTTTCTTTTCACTTAGAATAACAGGAAGTAAGGCCATCGTATTTTTCGTTACAACATAATTTTCGACATAGCGTTCCACTTTACTTTCCATACTCCATTATCTCCTTTTTTCCATTTATATTAGCAGCTGCATATATAATTTTAGCATCTATGAAAAGGAAATAGCTTACAAGTTCCGCTTTTTTACAATTTTTTATCATTTATCAAACATTTGTTAAACAATAAAATCACAATATAGAAATTAATTAATTTTAAAGTTATAAAAACAGCATTTATACTACCTATAAATATTTATTATCCATTCCTCATTTCACATCATTACAACAACTAACTTTGCTATAATTAAAATGTAAATCCAATATATGGAGGGCCACTATGGAAGAAAAAGAGATTCAACCATCGATTCAAATGAAAAATAGTAGCGTCATTATCGTGAAAAACTCAGCTAGTATTATATTCGGTTTATTTTTCATTCTGCTATTCTTTGCCAAACCGTTTCGTAAATCAAAATGTCCAGAATGTAAAAAACGTGAGAAGAAAAAATCAGGGCAAGAACAATAAAAGGCCTTCCTTTATGGAATGCCTTTTTACATTTGTAGTATCATTTTATTTATTCTTCTTCCCCCTAAAAAACGACTATATTTTCTTCCAAGGTTCTCTACATCTTTTTTGATTTGTAATATAATCCTTATATAAAACATGAGAAAGAGTATTTGTACTTGTTACCCGCTTTTAATTTTTATTAAAAAATTAAAATTTGTACATCTTTATCCATCACTAACAATTCGTTAATTAGTTAACTTTGCAATATAAGTTTTGTATATAATGTCATTCAAAAACAAAATATATATAAGTAGCTATTTATAATTACATTGCTTTTTATCGAATTCTAAAAAGGAGTTGTATACTATGGATAAAGAAAATCCATTAAATCAGCAGGTTAATAGCATTCCCTCAGATGCTCTGAATACCCCTAGTAAGGAACAAGAACAACTGTTAGAAACATCATCTCAAAACGTACAAAATTCCAACAACAACGCTAACAAAAAAGATGTTACTCAAGGTCTATCTGGAAAAGATTTCTCCATTTCAACAGAGAATACAAATTTATAGTTATTTACTATCATACGCAGCAAATGCTCTTGCTGAACTAATTCTTCTACAGAAACTAATACGCATTCCAGATAATTTTTTACCAGTTGTAACATCGAAAAAGAGATTTAGATATAAAAACAGGCTCTAAAAAAACTTTCTCCACAACAAAAAAAGGATGGCATTAGCCATCCTTTTTTCCATCATCAACTATAAAATTATAGTTTGATTACGTTTTTAGCTTGAGGTCCACGGTTACCGTCTTCGATTTCGAAGCTAACTTTTTGACCTTCTTCTAAAGATTTGAAACCGTCAGTTTCGATTGCTGAGAAGTGTACGAATACGTCGTTTTCGCCTGGAACTTCGATGAAACCGAAACCTTTTTCGTTGTTAAACCATTTTACTTGTCCTGTTACTGCCATAATTATTTCCTCCTAAGAAAATACAAATTTTAAATTTTTTAGTCTTCCTGTCTAAAAAAAGAATCCACACATTATCAAATACGAAACATAAACTAGTTCTCACATACTTTTTCTCGTTCGTTTTCAGCACTTGATAACATATGGATTGCTTAATTTAACTATTCAACTGACATCATCATAGCACATTAAAATAAAATGTACAATCTTTTTCGAAAATAGAATTTCTAATTTTTAGTATTTCTTATAAAATATAATTATCTCTATTCTAAATAAGGAGGAGTTTATGACCAATAAAATTCCTAGAAAAACATTAAAAAGAATTGAAGAGGATATTGAAAATAATAATCTTGGAAAAGCAAGAGATAGATTGCATGGCCTCATCTTTACATACCCAAATGAATTACATCTTCGAAAACAACTCGGAGATATTTATTATAAATTACAATATCCAGAAATGGCTGGACGTTACTGGTATCTAGAAGAGCATAAAACAGGTATTATGCATGAATCATGTTTATTATTTGAAAAATCAATGGGAAATAGTCCTCATCATATTGCACGTGCTTTAAAGTTTAAAGGCGATTCTAACCATATAAAAGGGTTGTATAAAGATCAACCTTTATCTTCAGTGCAGAAGAAAGTAGCAGAGGAGTTAATTTATGAGTATAAAGAAACATGGAAAGATAAGCTAGTTCCTTTTGGCTGTCTAGCATTGCTTGCTTCCCTCCTCTTTTCTGCCGTTGTTGGTCTATTCACTATTTGGAATTGGATTTTTTAATCACAGGGGGAATTTTCACATGTCAAACTACGCTAAAGAAGAAAGGCTAACAGGGGGAAACGTCTCAAGCGTATATCGTTCTGAAAATACTGTTCGGCGAGAGTTAAAGCCAGGCAGTGAAAAGATTCATAAGCTATTGCAATATTTAGAAAACAAAGGATTTCATTATGCTCCAAAGTTTTTAGGTGTAGATGAAAAGGATAGAGAGATTTTATCCTTTATTGAAGGAGAAGCTGGCAATTATCCTTTAAAAGAATATATGCGATCTAATGATGTATTAAAAGAAATAGCAAAGATGCTCCGCCTTTACCATGATGCTGTAAGTGATTTTCCGTTATTAGCTGATTGGAAACCGATGGATCATACTCCAAATAACATTGAGGTTTTATGTCACAATGATTTTACCATATATAACATTATTTTTAATAATAAGAAGCCAGTAGGGATTATTGATTTCGATGTTGCTGCTCCTGGTCCAAGACTATGGGATATCGCTTATACACTCTATACTTGTGTGCCTTTAAGTAGAGTGTATTATACTGAATCCGGTGAAGCCGTTCATTATGACTCATCGCAACATGCAGATCGTATTAAAGAGAGAGTGAATTTGTTCGTTCAGTCCTATGATAAAAATATGGATGAAGATTACTTAGGAATGGTGTTGCTTCGATTAGAAGGGTTATGTACATATATGAAACGAAAAGCTCAAGAAGGCGACTTGAATTTCCAAAGAATGATCGATGAAGGACATCTAGAGCATTATGAGAAAGATATGAAGTTTATTCGTGATCATAGGGCTGAGTGGAGTTGATTTAGTAATAAAGAAAAGTTAGTATCGTTTTTTGCCGACAACTCAATCTCTCTTTTCGAATCGTTTAGAAAATAACAAGGGGCACCTTTCAAAAAGGTGCCCCTTCCTTTTATTTCGTAAACTGTGCTTCTTCCGTAGATCCTTTTAACGCTGTCGTTGATGAAGTTCCGCCTGTAATCACTTGTGCCACTTCATCAAAGTAACCTGTTCCTACTTCGCGTTGATGACGTGTTGCAGAGTAGCCATGTTTTTCAGCTGCGAATTCTGCTTGTTGTAGTTCAGAGTATGCTGCCATGCCGCGCTCTTTATAGCCACGTGCTAGTTCAAACATACCGTAATTTAATGAATGGAATCCAGCAAGTGTTACGAATTGGAACTTGTAACCGTAAGATGCGATTTCCTTTTGGAAGCTTGCAATTGTTTTTTCATCTAGTTTTTGTTTCCAGTTAAATGAAGGTGAGCAGTTATATGCAAGTAGCTTCCCTGGATGCTCCTTATGAATTGCGTCCGCAAATCGTTTTGCATCTTCTAAATTCGGTTCTGACGTTTCACACCAAACGAGGTCTGCGTACGGTGCATACGCTAAACCGCGCGCAATTGCTTGATCAAGACCTGCATTTGTACGGTAAAATCCTTCTGGTGTTCTTTCTCCTGTAATAAATGCTTTATCAACAGGATCAATATCGCTCGTAATTAAATCAGCTGCATCCGCATCTGTTCTTGCAACGATAATTGTCGGCACTCCCATTACATCTGCTGCAAGGCGTGCAGAAATTAAATTGCGTACTGCTGTTTGCGTTGGTAGTAATACTTTTCCGCCTAAATGGCCACATTTTTTCTCTGAAGATAATTGATCTTCAAAATGCACACCTGATGCACCTGCTTCAATCATACCTTTCATCAGTTCGAATACATTTAATTGCCCACCAAATCCAGCTTCTGCATCTGCTACAATCGGTACGAAATAGTCTGTATCATCGCTTCCTTCCATATGCTGAATTTGATCCGCACGTTGAAGCGTTTGATTAATTCGTTTTACTACAGCAGGTACGCTGTTCGCTGGATATAAACTTTGGTCTGGATACATATGCCCAGAAAGGTTTGCATCAGCTGCTACTTGCCAACCACTTAAGTAAATCGCTTTTAACCCAGCTTTTACTTGTTGCATCGCTTGGTTTCCTGTTAATGCGCCAAGTGCGTTAATATAGTCTTCTGTATGAAGCGATGTCCAAAGCTTCTCAGCACCACGACGCGCTAACGTATGTTCAATATCAATTGACCCGCGCAGGCGAATTACATCTTCTGCCGAATATGGACGTGTGATCCCTTTCCAACGCTCATCTAATTCCCAGCTTTCTTGTAACTTCTCGATTCTTTCGTTTTTCATTTGTTCCATCCCCTTTTCATTTTTTATAAAATTTCATAACCCGGTAATGTTAAAAATGGTACGAATTCATCATTTCGAACGAGATTTGTAAACAACGTTGTCGCCTCTTGGAATCTCCCTTTCTTAAAGGCTTCCTTACCAATCTCTCTTTCTATTTTTGCTAATTCTTCTTCTTTTAATTCTTCCATTAATTCAAGCGTAATATTACGACCATCATTTAGTTTTCCACCTTCATGACGAATCCATTGCCATACTTGTGCTCTTGAAATTTCAGCTGTTGCCGCATCTTCCATTAAGTTATAAATGGGTGCTGCTCCCCGTCCGCTTAACCAAGATGCAATATATTGAATACCTACGCTAATATTCATGCGAAGGCCCTCTTCTGTAATCGTTCCCACCGGTACCTCTAGTAAATCGTTTTCTGTTACACATATTTCTTCACGTCTTCTAAAAATTTGATTTGGTGTTTTCATAATGTGATTAAACACTTCCATTGCAACCGGTACAAGTCCAGGGTGGGCAACCCAAGTCCCGTCATGACCGTCTAAAGCTTCGCGTTCCTTATCAGCACGCACTTTTTCAAAAGCTG
The DNA here is from genome assembly GCF_040460035.1 of Bacillus cereus group sp. MG1. Taxonomy (NCBI): domain Bacteria; kingdom Bacillati; phylum Bacillota; class Bacilli; order Caryophanales; family Bacillaceae; genus Bacillus; species Bacillus cereus group sp. MG1. The sequence goes on from NZ_JARVGY010000001.1 coordinate 1,376,493, forward strand.
CTTCATTTGCTTCTGGATTATTTTTAATCGGAATTTGTGCCGCCATTCCTCCAATTGCTGGTGCATTACGGCGGTGACATGTTTGAATTACTTTCAAAGAATACGAACGCATAAATGGCGCCGTCATCGTGACTTGTGCTCTATCTGGTAGTAAGAATTTATTATGATTACGGAAACTCTTTAAAAAGCTAAAAATATAATCCCATCTTCCGCAGTTTAAGCCAGCAGAATGATCTTTTAGCTCATACAAAATTTCATCCATTTCAAACGAAGCGTGAATCGTTTCCAGTAACACAGTTGCTTTAATCGTTCCATTTGGAATGCCGATATATTTTTGAGCAAATACGAATACATCATTCCATAATCTCGCTTCTAAATAACTTTCCATTTTCGGTAAGTAAAAGTATGGGCCGCTCCCTTTTGCTAAAAGAGCTTTCGCATTATGGAAAAAGTACAAGCCGAAGTCTACTAAGCTACCCGACATATTTTTCCCATCAACTTGCATATGCTTTTCCTCTAAATGCCATCCTCTTGGACGTACAATGAGTACAGCTGTTTTCTCATTTAATCTATATTCTTTCCCTTTATCATTTTCATGTGAAATCGTTCCCTTTACTGCATCTCGTAAATTGATTTGGCCTTCCACTGCATTTTCCCAAGTTGGTGAATTCGAATCTTCAAAATCCGCCATAAAAAGATGCGCTCCTGAATTTAAAGCGTTAATGACCATCTTTCTATCTACCGGTCCAGTAATCTCTACACGGCGATCCTCTAAGTCTTTTGGCAGCTTGGCAATTGTCCAATCCGCTTCACGTATGTGTTTTGTTTCTTCTAGAAACTTCGGAAACTCCCCTGCATCAATTCTCTTTTGTTTTTCTACACGTTTTTGTAAAAGTTCTATGCGGCGCTCATTAAAATTCTCATGTAGTTCCTTCAAAAAACTAAGCACCTCAGGTGTCAATATTTCGCTGTACGCTGGTAACATTTCTCCAACGAGTGTAACCCGTGAAGTTTGCGTCGACATATTAGCATCCCCTTCTTAAACTGTTTTATAACAGATTTGATTTCATGTTTTATATTATATAACAAATCTTCAGAAAAGGAAGTTTTTTTTGAAAATTCATTTCGTTTTTTTCAAAACGCCATTCTTTCGCGCTTTATTTCATACAAAAAAGGCCGCTGTTATACAACAACGACCTTTTTGTATTATTTTTGAATTTCACTTTGACTAGTTAAACTTTATTACTGCCCTTGTTCCATATCATGCAATATTGCTCTATGTAAAAACTGTGCGTATTGTTCTCTCGTTACCTTCATAGACGGACCGAATTTACCTTCTCCGATTCCCATTGTAATACCATTTGTTTGTACTGCACTAATTGCATTCGTTGCCCATGAATTTGCTGAAACATCATTAAAGTTATGAGATCGCTTTGCCTGTAGGTCAAAAGCATTCGTAAGAACTTGTGCCATTTCCGCACGCGTTAACGTCGCCTTCGGTCTAAAGTTTCCATTCTCGTCTCCCTGGAAAATTCCGATTTCCGTTAGAGCCAATATCTCCTCGATAAAGCTTGTTGAATTTTCATCGATATCTCCATATGGGTTTTCATATTCATCTTGTTCTTCCATATCAAACACACGGTAAATTAAAGCTGCAACTTGCTCACGTGTTACATTATCCCCAAAACCGAATATTCCATCGCCATATCCCAAAATTATTTCTTGTTCCGCTAATTCATGAATTGCCTCATATGCCCAATGTCCTTTTGGTACATCTTTAAATACAATTGTATTTGCTTTTTGCAACGGTGCACTTTCCGCTTTTACACTATTACTCTCTGCTGAGAATAACACCCCACCCATAATTGTTAATGCTGTAGCTGTTTTTAATAATTTTTTGCTCATCAAATTATCTCCCCAATATGTATATGTTTTTTTAAAAATATACAGAATAAATGGTATAGTGACAATATATTTTCCGACACATTTCGTGACGGTTTTGTGAATCATATTACACATCATGTCTTTTTCATCGGGTTGATTATAAAGCTTGTTTATAATCATAAAAATACATAAATACGAATAATAATTCTTTTTTAAACAAACAAAAAAGCACAAATTTTTCTATTTGTGCTTTCATATTTCACTCTACTTCCAATCCTCTTTCAAATGATAATTAATAATCGCATTATTAATAAACTGAGCATATTGTTCTCTAGGTACAGGGCGATTTAATTCATACATGCCATTCCCAGTTCCTCTCACAACATTATTAGATTGTAACGCACTAATTGCATCTTCTGCCCAGTGACCTTTTGGAATATCTTTAAATGTATGTTTTTGTTTCGTTTCAAAATTAAATGCTCGTTTTAAAATGACAGCCATTTCCGCTCTAGAGATTGGTGCTTTCGGCCTAAAATCCCCTTGGCCATCCCCTGTAAAAACACCACGTTTTGTTAACGCTAAAATTTCCTTTTTAAAAGTGGTTGTACTATCAGAAACATCTTTATATGGATTCGCTACTGGCCCTTCTTCTTTTATCTCAAGTGTTCTGTAAATAGTCCCAGCTACTTGCTCACGTGTTATAAGATCGCCAACACCATACTTCCCGTTTCCATACCCTAATATAATTTTATGATACGCTAAATCCATAATAGCATCATATGCCCAAAATCCGTATGGAACATCTTCAAACACAATCATTTGTGGATACTCTTCCGCTTTTACAGGTGTCACATTCGCCCCTGCAAATATACCTCCTGCCATTGTCGCAATCATCATTACACCCAATATTTTTTTCTTCATTATCCTCTCTCCCTATTTCATTCAAATAAAATGAACTTCATTGTTTCAGGAGTACTATTTTTTTTGTGAATGTAAGATAAAATGCAAATCTTCTAGAAGAAATATTCCCACTACCTTTCTGCTTTATACCCCCTTCTTTCTTTTTCAAAAAGGAAGTTGTCACATCTAAGGTGTTATATACTAAAACATTCTACAATCTCTTTATAAACTCCTTTTCACTTTATAACTTCCCTTTATTGGCACCTAAAGGAGATGCCTAATGGAGATTACTATATTCATGGTTTATATTTCAGAGGTAGCATCCCCCTTCACTGATAACTCGCTTTCGCTGAATTTTGAGGTGGGGGTCTTACTGCCCAGCAAATAACGGGATAAAAAAATCATCCTTTTTTCTTAAAAGAGGATGATTTTTTTATATTTATTAACACTCAAATATGCTACTACTTTTGAAGAGTAAATTGGGCAACTATTTGTTTTAATTTTCCTGCTGCGTTATGCATATGTTCAATTGAAACCGAAATCTCTTGAACAGATTTTTCTTGCTGTTGAATAGACTCTTTTACCCTATCAGTTCGGTCAGATGATCTTTGGGAAATTTGAGCCATGTCTTCTGCAGAAGCCGAGATTTCCTCACTACTCGCTGCAATTTCATCTGTAGACATAGATACCGTTTGAATTTGCTCAGATACTTGCTGTACTTTTTCTGTAATTGTTCCAAATACTTTTTCTGTATGCATTACTACTTGTGTACCTGCCTGTACCTCATTATCTACTTTCCCCATCATATGTACCGTATGGTTCGTTGTTCCCATAACTTGAGTAATAAGATTCTCAATTTGTTTTGCAGAATCACTAGATTGTTCTGCTAATTTCCGCACTTCATCTGCCACAATTGCAAATCCTCTACCACTTTCACCAGCACGTGCAGCCTCAATTGCGGCGTTTAATGCTAATAAGTTAATCTGGGAGGTAATACCTTGCATAACATCAATGATTTTAACAATTTCTTCTGATTGTTCTTTCATAGTCTCTACTTGTTTCACACCGCTATGTACCGAATTTTGGATTGTATCCATCTGTTGAATCATTTGTTTCATTAATTTGTTACCACTCTCTGCATCTAATGCTGATTGAGCAGATAATTCATTTACAGAGGATGATGTATTGACTATACTCTGCATTCCTTGCGTCAACTCTTCCATCGCACCCGCAGTTTGTTCCATTGCTTGCATTTGACTCTCTGCACCATTTGCAACTTCTTCAATATCCATAGTGATTTTCTTCGCTGCACTACTAGATACTTCTGATGCAGATACTACTCCGTCTGCATGTTGGAATAAAAGCTGAATATTATTCTCTACTTCTTGCATATTTGTTCTTAGCCCTGCAATCATCTCGTTAAAATTACTTACTAATATACCTAATTCATCCTTAGCAGTATACTCACCATGTACGGTTAAATCTCCTTCTTTCGCTCTTTCCATCATACGACTAACCGTTTGTAAAGGAGCAACTATGAGCTTGCTAATAATATAACTTACTATACATATAACGATTGTAGTAACTACTACAAGAATGATAAAGGTAATAACGGAACGATCAATCATTTTTTGAGAATCTTTAAATACTTGGTCAGCTAAATTTGAAACATACGATTCTAGATCCACTGCATAACCAGCTAACTCTATTCCCTTCGGTTTTAATTCCTTCTGAAATTCATTTACCATTTGTGGCTCATTTGTTGCCTTCGCCTTTTCAAATAATTTTTTATATGTATCTTTATAACTTGGCAAAGATTTCTTCATCTTCTGAAATAGTTCATCCTCTTGCTTACTTAAATTAAAACCATCATCATATTCTTTTAATAAAGAATCATATTTTTTAAGATCCTTTTCAATATTATCAATTATCCCCTCTTTATTTGCCACTTCATTTTGTGATGCCGTAATTAATTCTAGTAAGTTATATTCTAATGAATTTTGTGTACGAAGCATTCCTTCTAATAAAATTGCAGAATATTGATAATCATCTACTACAACCTCTGTATCGTGCTTAATCTTATTAATAGAATTAATTGCTACACTGCTCATAATTACCATACCTAAAACTGCTAATGAAATAAGCGCTAATAATTTATATTTCACTTTTAAATTTTGTAAAAAATACATTTTTCCACCTTTATTCCTTTATATATAGATTTTTAGAATTTTATAGCTTATTATTTACAAAATCGTAATAAAAAGCAATGATAAATATTCCCAATATGAAACTTATATCTCTATAAAAAAAGAAGTAGCTATCATGCTACTCCTTTTTGCTTTGTTTCTCATATTGTTCAAACGTATGAATTCTTTCAAAAATTGGTGGGTGCGTGTATAAGAAAAATTTTACTAACGCAGGCGGATTTACTTGGCTTAAACTTGTTTTTGATAAATATTGAAAAGTTTTCACACCAGATTTCCCATCCTTCGTCATATTTAAAGCATATTGATCTGCCGCTCTTTCTTCTATACGTGAAACGTAGTTTGTTGCTGGTTGTGCTGCAAAAGAGAGGACAGAAGAAATTAAGAAAAATAAAGGTAAAATGGAGAAACATGCTACTTTTGAAATTTGCAATGTATCTCCCCATTTGCGAATACACATATTTATAATACGACTAATTAAAAACATACCTATAAACGATAGCAATACATAACTTGCAACGCCAAAATATATATGTTTCATAACATAATGCCCCATTTCATGGGCCATTATAAATAAAATCTCTTTATCTTTTAACTGCTTAAGTGTTGTATCCCACATTACAATACGGGCGTTAGGGCCAATTCCTGTTACGTAAGCATTTAATGCATTCGTTTTTTCTGACATATTTACTTCATATACGTGTTTAGCAGGAATGTCCGCTTTGTCTGCTATCGCTAAAATTTTCGTTTCTAATTCTTTATTTTTCAGCGTCGAGAAGTCGTTATACAGTGGATCAATAACGACAGGCTGTATGAATGTTAAAAAGATTGTAAATGGAACAGAGAGCGCCCATCCTGCGAGCCACCATCTCTTCGGAAATTTACGGATAAGCCATAATAGAACGGTAACTACGATTAACATAGTCGCATAACTTTCCCAAAAACCGATAACATGATCTTTTATCCAGCTTTGTGTACTTTGTGTTGAAATGCCGTAATCAACGGACACTTTCCGGCCAATCCATTGCATCGGTAAGGCAAGCACTGTTGTCAATAATGATAAATAAAAGAAATAAATCGCAACTTGCAAAACACTTATTTTAGTCGTTTCCTTCGACCATTTCTCAAACTTTCTTGAAATACCTAGCACAAGTACAAATAATAAAATAATCCATTCAAGAGGCGTCGCTAAAAAGTATAGTAAATTTTTCACGCGCGAATAATCTTGGCTTAGCGTAAGCTCTCTCGTACTCATAAACGTTTCTGGATCTGCACTCGTTCCCTTATACATGTCCGGAATAAGTTCATGATTCCATCCAAATAAATACCAATATATAAGTAACGCAAATCCAACGTACAAAAAAAGCGACCAACCGATAACCTTCTTCACGCTATTCCCTCCTCTATGCTGCCTGTCTATTATTATTGTAAGTTCGTACACGCTAAATTAGAACAAGCTTATTATGTGAATTGCTCTGGATCTTTTTATTTACATAAAAAAACTCTTCTACATAAGAAGAGTTTTACCTATCTTTAAACACTTTCTTCGGTTCACAATCCGTACACTTACAAACCAACACGTACCCTACTTGCTTTTTAGATAAAATAAAAAGCCTCTTTAAGGAAGTACATCTATTAATAAACTAAAATCTTGTAAAGAGAAAGAACTATATTTCATAATACCCTGTACAGCTAAAAGTAAAACCAGACCGATCACACACATATAGTTAACGCTTTCTTCATTCTTTTTTTCAGTAACCACTCCACCACTTATACATAAAATCCCTAGCAAATGGAGCGCTAAATACATGAAAAAATAAGCTTCCTCCCAGCGCAAAATAACATTCACTGTCGTTATTAACACTAGACTAAGTAAAATCAAATAAAAAAACTTATTTGATGATATCGTTTCATTCATATAATTTTATACATCCCTTTCAAATTTCGAATTAATGATGTTTCAAAGCTATAAAGTAAATGATTGTTTTTATACCATAAAACAAAAGGAAAGCCACCATTACTTTCTCGAATACTTTATGAATCCACATATACTTCTCTTCATTCTTTTTGAAGATGCGCTTCATCATTTCTTCTACAATTAGACCAAATGTTAGTAAAACCCCGAACACAATAAGAAGAGAAATAATATTTTCTTTTAAATGAGTACTAGAAAATACGTAATACTCTGGAAACACAATCGTATCTACTACAGGTTGAAGCCAATGACAAACACTTCTATCACACATATCTGTAATAGACGTAGAATCTATAATGTCTTTTAATATTTTTTCAACCGTCTTCTTCATCTTATTTACTCCCGACTACATCTGAAAAGCTCTTTTCCTGCTCTGCATATATAACCGGCACTTCTTTACTCCAATATTTGCGATTAACAAATAAAAAGATAAGTACTAAGTTTAATCCTGTTATAAAAATAATAAGTCCAGGAAAGAATGTCGTATAATTTGAGAAATCGGCAAAACTAATAATTTTTTCTCTACTTATTAGAAAAGACGCACCTATTACAAATGCATTGTTTAACATATGTATTGCAATTGGCATGAGTAAACTTTTCGTACGAATATATACGATTGACAATACGATGCTGAATATGGCTGCACCGAGGAAATCAACATGTAACAACGCAAACAATATTGCTACAACGATGGTCGCTATGCTCGTTCCCCATTTTGTTGCAAAACGTTGAAGTAAAAATCCGCGAAAAACAATTTCCCCGATAATTGGTGCGATGAATACGACCCTAATGACTTGAGATACATATCCCCCAGTACTATCTACAATTGGTTCATGCAGGGCGTTCATAATAAAGTCCGGTGTAATCCATGCAAAACTATACATATACAAAATAAGATACCCGTAACTAAACATGCATAACATAACCGTAATGTATAAAACTTGTACCAAGTTAAATGTTTCATTTTTATTAACAAATAATGAAAATGAAATGTGGTGCTTTCTATACTCATAAGAAATCCATACCATCGGAAGGATATAGAATATAAGGATATTTATAAAAGAAGAATTTTGTATATGAAATATACTTGTTAGCAAATCGCCACTACTTCTCGCTATTAAAATTAATAGTGCAAATACAATTAAAAAATATCTAGCTCGCATCACTTGAAACGGGTTCACACTCATCTCCTCCCCTATGTTACTTTTATCATATCATTTGATTCTTAATTTTTTGCGAAAGAAAACCTTAAAATTTCCTTAAAAATTCCATAAGTTACAAAATGATGATATGATATTCGAGAAAATTAGGAGGGATATTTATGTACCAAGCAAATATTTTACTCGTTGATGATGAAACAGCAATTTTACAATTACTAACTACCATTCTTGAAAAAGAAGGCTTTTCTCATATTACAACTGCAACATCAGCTGAAATAGCTTTATCTCTAACTAAGCAAAACAATTACGATTTAATTATTTTAGATGTAATGCTTCCTGGACAATCTGGTTTTGATATTTGTCCAATCATTCGCCAACAAACAGATTGTCCAATTTTCTTCCTATCAGCAAAAGCATCTGATTTAGATAAAATATCCGGATTTTCATACGGTGCAGATGATTATATTACGAAACCATTTAATCCATTAGAAGTAGTAGCACGTATGAAAGCACAGCTTCGGAGACATATGAAACAAACCGTACCACACGAACAAAAACCACACTCAATTTCATTTGGAAGATTTGAAATTGATCAGCACTCTGCAGAACTAACAGTAGATGGGCACATTGTCGAATGTTCTGCTCAACTCTTTCAACTACTACTCTTCTTTTGCGAGAATCCGAACTACGTATTTTCGAAAGAGGAAATATATGAAAAAGTTTGGGGAGCACCTGCCTATAATGGCGATGACAACACTGTTATGGTCCACATTCGAAAACTACGTGAAAAAATTGAACACGATCCAAGTAAACCAGAATATATAAAAACCGTTCGCGGGCTTGGTTATAAGTTCGTTACAAAGTAGGGTGACGATATGAATTTTAATAAACGACTTATTATTCAATTTATCATGCAACACGTTTTTGTTTTAGTTACATTACTTATCGCTGTAGTTGCTGCTTTTACTTATTTAATTTTTCTTCTTACTAGTACTTTATACGAACCTAACATTCCGGATTCTGATAGTTTTACAATTTCAAGATACATCTCTTCAGAAGATGGGCATATTTCGTTACAATCTGAAGTGCAAGATTTAATAAAGGAGAAAAATGATTGGCTCCAAGTTGTAGATGAAAACGGAAAAATCCTCTACCACTTTAATACACCAAATGATGTTCCGGATGCTTATACGAAGACATCTTTAGTCGCATATATACAGCATCATATCGAAAGCAATTATAAATTTACATATTGGGAAATTGAATTAGAAGAAAAGAAAGCACTTGTTATTTATGGTGGTATGTTAAAAAGCAATGCGTTACTGACAGCAATTCAAAAGGATCACTCCTCTTTAACGATGGATTCGTTCACATTAACAGATCAAGAAAAACAGTTACTGTCTAAAGAAAAAGCAGCACTTCAAATATTTAATCAAAATGGCGAAGAGGTTTTTTCCTATCCAACTGGAAAGAAAAAAACATTTTCAGCAATACAAATCGCCCTTAATGAAAAAGAGCCGTGGAATCATAAAGAAAATACGTCTAGCTTTTACGATGCAAATAGTGGCAACCTTCTCGTTGTGACTGCGAAAAATGATCACTACTATCCAGATGACGAAATTGAAGATGTATTTACTAAGAAGTTTCTCATCGGATGCGGATTAATCCTTCTTATCGTATTTGTTTATTTAGTCATTCTTTCTATTTGGTACGGTAATAAATTCGGGAAACCGTTATTACATGCGATGCGCTGGCTTAAAAATATCGCTGGCGGAAAGTATGAAGAACCTATTAGTAAAAAAGGAAAACCTGTCAGGTTCCGGCGATCTGGTAAAGAAAAATGGTCATTCCGTTTGTTTAGAGATGTAACAAGTTCACTAGAACACCTTTCTATTACACTCAAAAAAAATGATGCGATGAGGCAAGTCCTCCAGCAAACACGAGAAGAATGGATTACCGGTCTAACACACGACTTAAAAACACCACTTAGCTCTATATATGGCTACGCATTATTACTCGAATCGGATCAATATAACTGGACTGATCGTGATATTCAGCAATTTGGTAGTGTTATGAAAGAGAAATCTCAATATATGACGACATTAATTGATGATTTAAGCTTAACGTATCAATTAAAAAATAACAGCCTTCCTGCCCAACACGTAAACATTGAAATCAATCAGTTCGTTCAAAAAGTATTATTGCAGTTTATTAACAATCCAACACTACAAAATCAAAATATTGAATTCGTACCGAGCTCAAATAAAATTCAATATTTCATTGAAGAAAAATGGTTTCAGCGTATTATCGAAAACTTACTCGTAAACGCGGTAAAACATAATAATGAAACGACTAATGTCATCGTAAAACTATCACAAAACGCTAATTCCTTTACACTCTCCATTTCAGATGACGGAAAAGGAATGGATGAAAAAACGAAAGAACTTCTATTTGAACGATATTACCGCGGAACAAACACAGAAGAAAGCAACATCGGAACTGGACTTGGCCTAGCCATTACAAAACAGCTCGTTCATGCTCATAACGGAACAATTTCCGTTGATAGTGCACTCGGAAAAGGAACGACGATTATCCTTGTATTTCCGTTTCGTTCGTAAGAAAGATGCTATGTGGCGTCTTTTTTTCTTTTCTGGGAGAGTTTTGCGGTAATTGAAATTATGCAGATCGTTTTTTTTGAGGTGTTTTAGCGGTATATGAAATTATATCGGCGATTTTTTGAATATATCGGCGCAACTCGAATTATATCAGCGATTTTTTGAATATATCAGCGCAACTCGAATTATATCGGCGATTTTCTAGATATATCGACTTACCGACAAAAACCGACAATACTAACCTACTTCCCTACTATACAAAGTAAAAATAACCCTTCATAACTCACTATGAAAGGTCACTCCATATTTCAGCTATTTCCCTACTAACACAAACACATTCTCATCAGGTGCTTCCATTACTGCAACATGTCCTGATTCTGTTGGAAATGGTTCGCGAATCCACTTTACATCTTTATTATCTTTTAAACTCTCATACGTTTGTTGTACATCTTCTACTAATACTTCGACTTCCGTAAAATTAATATCCGGATGATTGCTTATTACTAACTCCGAACTTTTCTCATCTGGAAATTTCAATCCTATTAACGTCCAAATAGCTCCTTCTTCTAGTTCTCTTTCTATCATCCAGTTTTGCTTCATTCCCATTTCTTTATAGAAAGAAACTGATCTTTCTATATCTTTCGTATGTATAGATACACATTCTAGTTTTTTGAACATTTTCCCATTTCTCCTTTTATGAAAAAGCGAACCATCTCCCAATGATTCGCTCTTACCTTATTATTTTTTCTTCACCGGTATCCAAAGCTCTACTTGTGCAAACTCACTCTTATCTTCGTGGCAACGCTCATCGTACAGTTCAAACTCTGTAACTCCGCAATGTTCATACCCTGAATGCGGAAACCATTCTGAGAATACTGCATTCCAAGTTTGGTGAATAGACGATACCATTTCTTTATGAGGAACTTTCGGCGTTGTAAATACTGCATATGTTGCTGCAGGGAAAGTACGCTTTGCAATTTCATTTGGTACATTTTCAAAGTCTGTAACTTCCATTCCAATAATATAAGTGAAGTCCCCTGTTTCTAAATTAAAATCAGTACATAATCCAAGCTCTACCCATTGGCTCGTATCTTTACGATTCGGAATCGTTGTTCCAAGATCTTTTTGTAAATATTCTTGCCAAAATGCTGGGATGTCTTGATGGTTCTTCCCCTCTTTACTTGTCGTCTTCAGTTCATAACCTGCCATTAAAAATTCTGGTTTATTTACAATACGATATTCCATTTGTATGCCTCCTAAATACGGATTTAATTTTCTTTGCTTTACATTCACTCTGTAATACATCGGTGTTTCGATTTCTTGTTTTCGATATTCACTCGGTGTCATTTGAAATAATTTTTTAAAGGCTCTCGTGAACGTTTCGTGAGATTGAAAGCCATGCTCAAATGCGATATCAATAACTTTTTCATCCGTATGAGAAAGTTGATAAGCTGCCCGGGCTAACCTCCTCTTTCGAACATACTCCATTACTGTATCACCTACTAACGCCTGAAATACACGATGAAAATGCGACTCAGAAAAACCTGCAACCCGCGCTAAATTACGCAGCGTTTGTTTTTCCATTACATCTTCCTCAATATAATCAATTGACCTTTGAATTTGTGTTTCATAGCTTTCCATCTCTGTTCACCCGCCTTATATGTATTATGATAAAAGAGAATCCTATCCAATTCTTGACGTTTTTTACTATAATTCCATAAAAAATTGTAACTTTTTTATATGTATTTCGTTGTTATGTATGAAGGGAGGGAAATGTAGTGAAACGCAAACAATCATTAGAAGACATTTACTCCGAGCATATGCAAGATTTATTTCGCTATCTTCTCTCCCTAACCGGAGATTCCCACTATGCAGAAGATCTCATGCAAGAAACCTTTTACCGAATGCTCGTCCATATTGACTATTATAAAGGAGAAGAAATTAGGCCGTGGTTATTTACAATTGCCTACAATGCCTTTATCGATTGGTATCGTAAAGAAAAGAAATATAAAACAACAGAAGTTGCAGAATTCCATTTACCAAACGTTCCAAGTACAGAACATGAATATTTCGTAAAACATGAGATTGCTAGTTGGTTAGACAGTTTATCTTCTCTTCCGCTCGAAAGACGAAATGCCCTGCTACTACGAGATTACTATGGATTCTCCTATAAGGAAATAGCAGAAATGACTGGTCTCTCATTAGCGAAAGTGAAAATTGAATTACACAGGGGACGAAAAGAAATAAAAACCATAAAGGAGTGATACAGATGGGCTGTGCAGAATTTAAAAAACTATGGAAGAAGTATGAAAATGGAACGCTCACGCATGATGAACAAGAACTGTTAGAAAGTCATATTGAGTCATGTGAAGCTTGTGAAGCTTACTTAGATGAGCTGTTAACAAAAACAGAACCAATTAAGAAAAAGTTACCTCCAAAAGATCTTAAAATTCCTTTTTGGAGAATTAAGTGGAAACATCGTTTACAAACGTTTGGTTTTATATTATCAATTTGCATCGTTATCTATATAATCGGCGGGGTATTATCAGCCTTTTATTTTCAAGCTAATAATGATAAAAGGCTAAAAGAAATTAGAGAGGTTCCTTCTCTGGCACTTGAAGCAACTATTCCAAATAGCCGCGTTATGGGAGGCGGAACAAGTGTAGAAGCTTTTTTCCGTACGAATAGCCAATTTGATTTAGTAAGAACCATCGGTAAAAAAGAAATGCCCCTCGGTACAATAGAAACAAAAAGCTTCTTATCATCTGTAGATATCACGAAGCAAACTTGGATGAATCCGTTCTATCAACCAAAACTCTTCTTTGTTCATCCCAAAACAGAGCAGGGTGATTATTTAAAGGATTCATCAAAAAAAGTATGGGATACACTTGCAAAAGTACATGATGGAACCGTTGCAGAAGTAGCAATTTCTTTTGATAAAGCTTACACTTTAAAAGAATTAGAACCGCTTTTATATAGCATATTCGAGGCACAAAAACTCCCTCCAACTCCTGTATGGTACGCTTTAGATACAGGACAAGAAAGAAAAAATGTAGATGACTATATCCTACATGGCGGAGAAGCTATAGGATTTCCAGAATATGTAAGATTCCTCGATAATGAAACTGACGGGCAGAAAACGCAAGAAGACAAAGTAACCGAAATGATGCGCGTCCTTTCTATCCATAAAAAAACAGTAAGCAAAATAGCAGCGCTTTCTGAGAAAGAACTAAACTTAGATAAACGTTATCAATATGTAAAGGATAACGGTGTAAAAGTATACGGAATTGTTATTACTGGCCCATCGAAAGAGTTATTAAAATTACAAAACTCCCCGCACGTACGTTATGCGACTCTTGGAGATATTGAGATTTGGAATTGGTTTGATTATTAATAAAAAAGAAGTAGCGCTCTAAAAACGATGCACTACTTCTTTTTTAATTCGAAATCACTTTCACATACATCCCTCTCACCGCTTTTTCATAAGCAATATCACTCATCTGTCTTATGTTTTCTGACACAACAGACGACTGAACGATTTTCCCTTCACGAAGTAACGGCGGATCAATAAGACGCACTTTATTTTTCTGATGTAAATCATAATCGTTTCTATCTTCTTTTACCTTTACATTTCGATGAACTTTGCTTAATAAAGCTTCTACTTCGGGGTCATTACATTGCTGCAATTTCGAAATAAGCTCCTCATCTTCAAGAAGAAAATCATCTGCATGAATAATCCTTTTATGAAGAGCTACCTTTAACGTTTTCGCTAACATATCATTTCCGTAAATATTCATTGGTTCCATAAAGAAATCGATTACTTCCTTGTAATACGTTTCTGTAAACCATTCTGCCATTTCGACACTTTGAACAACCATTTTCCCATCTACAGCGATGACATCTTCTAAAAAACTGTGAACTTCTTCTAAAGAAACATACCCATATGTATACATATCTCGTAATGTATAATCCACTCTGTCTGCGCATAATTCTGGTGCTGACCTTTCGAGTAACGTCCATTTCGAATCATCTAACAAAATATCTTCATAGTTATAACCATACTTCGCAAGAATCGCTGGAATTTCTGAGTTTTTCACAACAGAACTAAATATCTCTTCATGATAACTTTCATCTTCATTATGAAAAACGTAATCAATCACGTGGGAAAAAGCAGTATGCGATACGTCATGCAGTAAACTAGCGATCTGTTCTTCTACTGAACCACCTAGTTTTTTCACTAACAACATAACACCAACTGAATGATCAAAGCGCGTTACATTCCATTTCTCGTTCATTAAGTAACTTGCGCCTGCTTGATGAATTCCCTTTAGTCTTTGCATAGATTTACTTGAAATTAATTCTTCTACTACTTGATCCACTTCAAATTCTCCGTATAGTACATCTAATATGATCACTTACAATCCCCCTTTATTTTGATCGAGTCTTATAATCTTATCTCTTTTATGAAATTAGCACCAACATAAATATTTATTGTTATTTGTTTTTATTAAAAAAAATAGAGAGCCATCAGCTCTCTATTTCATAACCCCTATTCAAATGTAACTTCTACCTGCACAATCTCCGACCTACTACCAAGTCTAAGCGGTGGTCCCCAAAACCCAAATCCAGAAGAAACAATTGCGTGGAACGCGCCTTTTTGTGCGTATCCCCAGTCTAGCTCGTACATTCTTCTCGTTACAATATGATTGGGCGCCATTTGTCCGCGGTGCGTATGACCGGATAATAATAAATCTACACCTGCCGCTGCTGCTTGTTTCAACTCAAATGGCTGGTGATCCATTGCGATAACAGGCATCGATTTATCTACCGTACTCATTAATTGTTCAAAGCTTTGACGATCTCGCTCTGTTTTATCTCTTCTTCCAACGAGATAAAAGTCATCTTCAATTGTAATTACTTCATCTAAAAGAATACGAATATCAATCTTATCCATCTCTTGTAAAAACTCTGGAACCGCTCTACCGTAGTATTCATGGTTCCCTAAAACACCATATACGCCTAATGGTGCTTTCATTTGTTTCATGATTGGTCCCATATTCTTTTGAATGAACACACCTGGATGATCATCGATAATATCACCTGGCAGTAAAATAATATCAGGTTCCATCTCATTTACATGACGAACAAGTCTTTTTAAATGCGAAACGCCAGACAGTTTACCGAAATGCATATCAGAAGCCATCGCAATGCGTAAACTTTTACGCCCCTCTACCTTTTTCGGTATGTGCACCTCGTACTTTCTTACTACCGGACTATACGCATTAAATACTCCATACGCAAAGATAAAGATAAATGCAGCTATCACAGCCGCCCCTGTCCAAATAATTGCCGCTTCTTTCTCTACTGAAAACTGTAAAAGAAAGACCATAATATTAGCTAATGGCAACAACATAAGCGCATATTGTATAACTGCAAACCAAATCGAACCTATCGTTCGCAGAAATGGCAAAAACTTAAACACTTGCACGAGAATGTACGCATATGAAATAAATGCAACTATGAAAGCATAATATCCCCAAGATTCCCAGCCAAATACCGCATGAAGCCAAACCCATCCGTTCCAGCCAATGTAAAACATAAGTAGTGTGTATATAATTAACATGGTAAATATATTGAGATAACGAAGATTCTTCACAGCCAGCCTCCTTATTGATTTCTTTTATTATAACTTGTTATGCACTTATAACGTAAATATTAAGCACTTCGCTCATCATAGTAAAAACCTATAGTTGTTAGACTTGTATCTAACAACTATAGGCACCATTTATATCAACATTGTTTTTACAAATGCTCTTTATAAAAACTTGTTAATTTTTCAACTGCAATTTTTACTGGTTCTGGTTGGTCGTATAAATCGTAATGACTCGCACCTTCCACAACAAGTAAATCTTTTTTCTCTGAAGCTGCTTTCTCATAAAGCTCATGACCATCTTTATAAGAACCAAATGCACCTTGCTTACTGCCGACAATAATTTGCAGCGGCTGCGTTAATAACGTATCTGCTAAATGGAACGCATCAAAACCAATTACCGATCCCATGCTCGTAAAGTTTAGCTTATTTGGAGAGTTAACACTTTGCCCTCGTGGCGTTGTGTAATACTCAACTGCTTCTACAATATCTATATCGGTCATACCCGCTGCTACTAACTCTTCCTGATTTTTAGGAATCCAATTTGTAATCAGTTCCTCTGCTCCGCGTGCTTCAGCAGTACGTTGTTTACCAATCGCCTCTAACACCCCAATTGGATCAGCTTCACGATTTAATCGGCCAATATTTGCACCAACAACTGTGCCAACTGCTTTAATGCGGCGCTCTGTCATTGCGGCATTTACCGCATAACCACCGCCCGCACAAACGCCTAACACACCGATACGTTCTTCATCTATATAAGAAAGAGTAGTCAAATAATCTACCGCTGAGCGAATATCTTCAACGCGCGCAGCTGGTTCTTCCATATATCTCGGTGCACCTTCACTTTCACCTTGATACGATGCATCAAACGCAAGCGTTACATAGCCTTGTTCTGCTAACTTCTCTGCATATAATCCTGCCGTTTGATCTTTACAGCTACTACCTGGATGCACACAAACAATCGCTGCATTTTGTTTCTCTCCCTCAGCACCTACAGGAATATTTAAAATACCTGCAACTTGTAATCCTCTTGCATAAAAACGGACATTTCTTTTCGTAACTGCCATATATAAAACCACCCTTACTTCATTTTTAATTTACACTTGTGAGAGTTAATACTCACGTGTATATTTATAATAAAGCGAGCAACCACTTGTTTCAATGACCACATTTACGCATTTGGGTGATAATACACACGTAACGAAATATGTGTATCAATAACGGAGGAACACGATATGGAGAAAATCGATAGAAGAATTATAAAATCACAAAACGCCATTCAATCGGCATTTATAGAAATGTTAATTACAGATGGATTTGATGAAATTACAGTTAAAAACATTACCGAAAAAGCAAACATCGGAAGAAAAACGTTTTACTTACACTATCTAGATAAGTACAATTTATTAGATAAAATTGTGGACGATCATTTAGACCAATTAAAAGAAATATGCTACGAGAAGCAAAACAAAGAATTTATAGAAGGAACAATCATATGGTTTGAATACTTCAAAGAACACAAACCATTTTTTGCGGCACTATTTAGAAGTAACAGCACCTTATCATTTCAAAAAAAATTACTAACTTTCATCATGGGTGAAATAGAGAAAAAATTAAATACAGACACATCAGTAAATAAAAACATCGATAAACATATCGTCTTAAAATTTTTAGGAACAGCTGTAATGGGCATTTTAGAGTCTTACGTGTTGGATGAAATTGATAGTGATGTTGCGTTTGTTGCGACGCAAGTTGGAGAATTGATTAGGAGGAATATATAAAATGAAACTTTAATCAGTGGGGATTTATTCATCCCCTACCTAACTTCTTTGCTTTCGCTGCATTTTGAGGTGGGGGTCTTACTGCCCAGCAAATAGCGGGATAAAATAAAACCGCATCAATTTCCTTAATAAGGATTGATAAAATGCTATTATCGTTATCCTTCAAAACTCATCTATGCAATTATGCATAACCATCCATTCCGTTTTATTTTCATGTTACGATATAAATGTAATACGACATATATCGACAAAGATAAAAGGAAGTGATTGTATGAAACGTTCTAAAACATACTTAAAATATTTAGCATTATCCGCTGTTTTTGCTAGTAGTGCTATAACTCTTTCAACACCTGCTGCTTACGCTCAAACAACATCACAAGTTGTAACAGATATCGGGCAAAATGCAAAAACACATACGAGCTATAATACATTTAATAATGATCAAGCTGATAATATGACAATGTCTTTAAAGGTAACTTTTATCGATGACCCTAGCGCTGATAAACAGATTGCCGTTATTAATACAACTGGTAGTTTTCTAAAAGCAAATCCTACTATAAGTGATGCACCTATTGATAACTACCCAATCCCTGGCGCTAGTGCAACATTACGTTATCCTTCACAATATGATGTTGCATTTAACCTTCAAGATAACAGCGCTCGTTTCTTTAACGTAGCGCCTACAAATGCTGTAGAAGAAACGACTGTAACATCTAGCGTATCTTATCAACTTGGTGGCTCTGTTAAAGCTTCTGTAACGCCTAATGGCCCTAGCGGTGAAGCTGGTGCAACTGGTCAAGTCACTTGGTCTGACTCTGTAAGCTATAAACAAACTAGTTATAAAACAAATTTAATTGACCAAACAAACAAAAACGTAAAGTGGAACGTATTCTTTAACGGATATAACAATCAAAACTGGGGTATTTATACACGTGACTCCTATCATTCTTTATATGGAAACCAACTTTTCATGTACTCTCGCACATACCTATATGAATCTGATGCAAAAGGTAATTTAATACCGATGGATCAACTTCCAGCGCTAACAAATAGTGGTTTCTCTCCTGGTATGATTGCTGTTGTTATCTCTGAAAAAAATACAGATCAATCTAACTTACAGGTCGCTTATACAAAACACGCCGACGACTACCAACTTCGTCCAGGCTACACATTCGGAACTGCAAACTGGGTTGGAAACAACGTAAAAGACGTTGATCAAAAAACATTTAATAAATTGTTCACACTAGATTGGAAGAATAAGAAATTAGTAGAGAAAAAATAAAGTGAAAAAACGAAGGGACTATTTAGACTCTTCGTTTTTTACTTACTCATAATAAGATCCTGCGAGTAATACCGTCGCTATGAAATTCCATGATATATTTTTAGGCATCTCTTCACCTTTATTTTGAAAAGCACCATCACAATCATTTAGCCATGCTTCCATTGATTCTAAATAATCTTCTAATGTTATATTCTCCCACTCATCTTTATTTTCTTTGAAATCTTTTTGAAAATAAAACAGGAATTCTACTAATTTTTCTTTTGAATCTACACCATTAGCCAACTCATAAATATCCATATTATTACTCCTTTCAAATACAAGTAAAATCCTCGATCTCTTCAACACAAAAACATTCTTTTTTATAAAATGCTATATTTCTCTTCCAACCAATCTTCTATAACATATTGTCCTGCTATCCCTGAAGGATTTTTAATTTTCTTCCCTTCTTCTTCACTAACCATTTCAAAATCGATTAAAGGACCATCTGCTCTCCCTCGGCTTACAAAATAAGTCCCCTGATCCTTATTCTCAAACACAAAATCTGGAAGATTATACTCCCCCGGATCAAACAATTCCATTGGTAATCCACCAATAATTTTCCAATCACCATCTAACCAACCAGACCAGGCAGTATACGCCGTAAATAATACTTCTTTTTGATTCTTGTAATAGTTTTTAAACTCGCTTATCCGTATTTTTTCATCTGTAAATAAAGAAAAATATTCTATATATGTTTCCCCATCATATGGCCGCGTAACATTTTGGCCTTTCACTAACATGCCGTACCCATACTTATTAATATTTTTAAGATTTATCGCAAAAACTATCCCTGGCTTAAATGATTTTTTGCGACGCTTTTTTAATTTAAACTTACAATCTACTACTTCTTGTTCCTCTAAAGAAAAACTATCACTCTGCATTTCTAATGCATTTTTTAACATTATCTCTAACTCATTTATATTTGGTAATCTGTGAGGCCCTTCATTATATATCTTTTCAATCTCTTGAAAAGCATCCATTAAAATATCAATGCTTTCATCACTTATAATCAATTTATCCCCTTTTATTTCCTCTTTATAAAAAGACATATTTTCTCTCCTTTACTCTCTTATACATATCCCTTGAAGACTCTCTTTTTCTTTCTATCACACTAAAACACGCACCACTTCTTCTAATAATAAACCCAACCATTCATCCAATTTGTTTCAAAACACTCTAATACATTCAGCCTTCTTTCCATAGTACTATTTCAAGATCATACTCATTCTTTAGAAAAGTAAAGCCACTTCTCATAGATGCATCTACTACAATAAGGCTAGAATAAATTAATGATCTTTGAGCATCATCATATCCAATGAAATGTAATACTTCTTTTATATATAACATGAAATCTTCCAACTCTATTTGCACACCAAAGTCCCAATTTTCATGTGCATACCATAGAATAATCTTCTTAGACAATAAACTAGTTAATTCACGTTCAAATTCTTTTATTTCATTGATAACTTGTTCAGCATTTAATTTACTCATAACTTTAATAGGATTCGGTGTTTCATCAATTAAAAAGTTTACTAATGAAGCAATTTTCTTCCCGCTAATAATCTCAAATTCTTTTATAGACGGACATAACATTAAAAACTTTTCTCTAGTAGCCTTTTCCTCGACCTTTTCTCTTAACATTGCTATTTTCTTTAAACGTTCATTCACATTTATCACCTCATACATTCAGTAAATTAACATAATAAAGCGTATCATCCGTTTGAAAATACATAACCGATCCACAGCTATAATAATTAACAAATTGAATCGGCTCTCCAAAATGTTCATAGTACTTTTTCTGAATGTCACTTAATTTATTTTTTCGAAAAAAATTCATTTATGCTCTACAACCCTCTTTCTACTATACAACCTTGTTATTAAAGATAGATTTCTTCTTTCCAACTACTGGATTTAGATTGAACTACTATTAGATTTTCACTTTCCCATTTTAAGGTACCCAAAAATCTTGCATACACCATTTCATTTCCTACTTCTTCCACCAATAGTTGATCTCGAATCTTTAATCCCTTTTCATCATACACTTCACATCGTAGTTGGAAACCTTTAACACGATGAATTCCTTTTAATATCGCTATCCTCTTACGGCTTGGGCTTTTCTTAGGTGTCTTCCCAACTAAAAATATTCCTTCATAGTTTTGCTTCACAATTTCATCTAAAGATTCCTCTATATACCCTTTAACAACAGATGATGAAAGAGTAGAGTTTTCTTCAAGTCCAGGGACAACATATTGGCGTACTAATTTGCAAAACTCTTTGTATTTCTCTTCAACTGAATTTAATGCTAAAAAGTCCATAAAATCATATGGAACATATATACGAATTTCACCCAAAGCTCTATTCACTTCATATGAAATATCAGTGTTTTCGTTAGCTAAACAAAAGACAGTTACTTTTTCAATCTCTCTTAATCCCATCTCAAACTCGCTAACTTTCTTTGAGAAAATTAGCTCAAAAATTCTAATTTCATGTACAAGCAAATAATGTTTTTTAGGACGTTTTTTTTTCCAATCGTAAAACTTTACTTCAAGCAATATAATTCACTCCTTTAAATTTATCACCATGCATCGGGGACCTATGATACCTTTTATTAATTTATTAAACTGTACTCCTTTTTCATTCTATCTTATCTATATTTTTAATATGCTCTACTCACAACGCACACGGTGACATAACAGCCATAAATACATCACTTCTCTCACCTGGTGCTATATACACTCCTTCTGCATCTAAATATTCAATGGAAAAGGCTGCTAGCTCATACGCCATTTCTTGATCGCATTCAAAAAGTGGATTTATAAAAACCTCACTTCCTGTAATCTTTTGTAAATCTTTCAAACAGTTAGACTTACTTCTTGCATAATCAGCCACATTCTCATTAGCCCAAGACCACATCCAACTGTTACTCTTTTCAGACCAAGAACCTATAAAAACAACACTAAATTCAAGTAATACTTGACCATTTTTTTTAAACTGTAATATACATTGATCTTGATCATACCAATACTCATCAAAGTTATAGATATTATAATCTGAAATGAATTTTTGCTGTTTACTTTCTAATTTGTCATAACACATAACAAGATAATTTTCGAATTGTTCATCCGTCATTGCCAATTATCACACGCTCCCTTCCTTCAAGATCTCCGCTACAAACAATATATCTTACTCTCTCAAAACCTATATAAAGTGAAACTTTAATTAGCCCTTACCAATTGGGCTTTTACCAGTAGCCCCCGCCCACATATCATATACGTTTCTATTACTAAGATATCTTAATATATACAAAGAAAGAAGAACTTATATAAGCCCTTCTTTCCGTAAATAGTTTCTTTACTTCGTCTAATTTATTTTATCACGATAAATAAATTCAACATTGCACAAATGCACCCCAACCATCTGTATATCCACCAAACTCTTCACCCAGTTTATTCAATTCCTTTTGCATCTCTACAATATCCTCATAAATTAAGAACATTTCTTTAGAACAAGTACACGTCCAATCTTCAAATTCTTCATTATAATCTAATTCACAATTTAAGCCCAGCTCTTGTAGTCTGCCAATTATTTTTTCTCCATTACCTTGATCAGGAATTGCAATAAAGAAATCTACTATATGTTTTTTATTAAAATCTATACCTTGCTTGTATAACATATTTAATACTTGTCCATCTTCATCTTTTGGGAATTTCATTATTTCTCCCCTTTTCTATAGCATATAATAAACCTTCATTTGGAACAAAAAATATTCCATTACTTAAAGTCCTCTTTACCCGTTATTTTTAAGTTTTTTCCATTCTGTATACCTAATATCAATCACTTCTTTTAATTTAAAGTAATTTTCCCAAGTATCTTGCACTTGATATAATGTATCACACTCTAAAAATACATCATCATAATCATCTAAATATAAACCTTTTTCAAAATCAAAATAATCTATTGCAAATTGATTCCCTTCATCATTTAACATGTCATCGCTTAAAACCCCATCCCAGAACATATAAACTTGAGTTCCAGTCATTTTTCTAAGCTTAAATTTATTAATTTCCTCTTCAGTCTCTTCTAAAAATTCATCACTAAATAAATTATTATCAATAATCCAACCTAAGAACATTCCAGTATGTACAAATGCTTGCTCCATCGGTAATTCTTGTGGGAAATCTCCTTCATAATGATATTTAGCTTTATCGTAAATTATTGTTTGGAACAAGATTCTCACTCCTATTTCACATAATATAATTGAGCTCAAATAAATAATTCTTTGATACACTTTTTAAAAAGGTAAGTTGACTAGACTCTGTGGGGTTTTTGCTTCCAAAGGCTAAGTCTATCGCTACTGCTCAAGGTTACAGTGCACCATCATCACTCGCAGGCACTATCTCAAACCGGCTAAAATTCGATATGGGCTTTCCAGTATTATAAAACCTGTAAATAAAAACCCCTATAAGTTACATTCGAAGTTTGTATCTAATCATAAAAACGTCAAATGTTTCCTTCTAGGGGTTACCAATATTTATGATTAATAGAAAATCTAGAGTTTAATGTTTTTCCAACCAGAAAAACCAGATATAAACAATTAACCCCACTATAATCACGAAAATGAATAACTAACCTTGTTTATCCTAGATTCATATTAGAAAGAAAGTTTTCAAATAACTCCAATTCAAATTTATCCCTCGTCTTTAAATACTCTCTCTTTTTCTCAATGATTTGTTCTAATATCTCTTCTTTATTTAATAACAAGGCTAATCCAATAGCATTTTGTGCTCGCGTCCCATCAAATATTGTCCCTATTAATCCAGCCTCATCATCATCTCTTACACATAAATCAAATACATTTTCCATATCTACATACTTATCAATATATGGAATGAAGTATTCCTTAACTTCTTTTAAAATATCCATAGTAACAGGTAAAATATCTTCTTCCTTTTCAACACGCCACCTTTTTTGCTCTCTATAGACTAAATTCCCTAAATCAACTCCAATTGTATAGGTCTCCTTTTTCTCTCTAATTGTTAAACCGTCAGCCCATTGATTTTTCATATTTTCTAATTCATCAAAACGAATTCCCACATCCACCGTCACATCAAAATCTTCTAGGTGATTGATAAAGGCTAAATGTATACCGATTTTTCCTTTATCAAATTTTTTCACCAGGTCTTGTTGTGTAGTTATAGTCTTATAACCGTCTTCTTTTAACTCTTCACCTAGACCTTGCAGTAGCTTTAATTTTAATTCTTTTTTGTTCATATAATTCCTTCCGCTCTCTATTTTGATTTGTCCCACGAGGATTAGATACATGTCCTATCCTATATATAAAGAAAAAAGAGCCTATATTCGCTCTTCCTTCATATACACATTTAACAAATGCATCTTTCTAACCACTAACTTTTCTGGTGATATATTAATAGCCTCTAAAAGCAAACTGAATATACAAGTATGTACCAACACCATAAATAACAAAAGCAACTATAGTAATTAGCCAATTTTCACGAGTTTTTTGTACATACTTCGAACATGCCCAAAAAAGAAGTAAAATAATTAATTGAATTGCAGTCACTTTTGAGACAGCAATTATAGTAGTTTCCGTAACAAATACTACCCATGTCCCGAACAACATCCGAATACAAAAAATAATCGCCCCAATACGTGTTTCAGTATATTGTTTATTTATATTTATAAAAAATATATCTTGCAACATAACAGTTAATGTTAATACAACTACTAAAGCCAAGATAGAAATGAATTCTAAAAATTCTATAAGCACTTTTAGTCTCCCTTTTGACATCATTTTATTATAATTTTCATTAAAGATTCTTACTATCATGTAACTAGGTCTACAAATACCCTCTCATTATCTATACAGTTTTCGCATACATAATATGAAAATAACAGCTAAGAGCATAAATAATAAGTGCAATCATTGTAATATACCACTTTCCTCTGTACTTCTTTACACACTGCATAAGCCCCCAAAGGAAAAGTAATATAATTGATTGAATCACTAAAATATTTAGCGTCCCTAACAGAGTAGCTGTCATAGGGTAAATGATCCATATACTCACCAATGAACGTATAGCCATGACCGTAGCAAAGATTCTCCTATAATGAGACAGTCTTATACTACCTATGCAGTACTCTTGTAAAAATACGATAGATGCTACTAGCATATTTAAAACCAAAATTAATAAATATCCAAAAAACTCTATCAACTCTAAATTCTCCTTCATAAATTTATTTACGATTTCCTATCGCATCAAAAGTTAACAATTCACTCCGAAGTTTTACAAGTTACTTTTTCAAAAATACTAGCTAATATTCCAATAATCATCAAAGAGATTACTATTCATACATTCATTTTATTACTCAAGGACGACCTATTTAAAAATCCAATTTTTTAGCGGACTTGAAATAGTCTTGAAATTTATCATCGATGTCCTCATCTTTACTAAAAAAAAGCGTTACATACGAATCCCAACAAACAATTTCAAGTTTTGCTTGAGGGTGCTGAATATTTGGACTTGGTACCCAGAGCCCTTCATTTCCATTTGCATAGGGTTCTACAAGCAAATTATTAATATCAATGTTTATAGACTTATCAAACGCAGATAGTACACCCCAAATAAATTGAGGATTATATTTCTTTACGAGATTTGAAAGATCTTCACCTGCTATCCAAACTATTGGATGCGACATTTTAGGATAATCTCGGATAAGTTTCTCTTCCTGATGTGCGACATTCTCCATGTCTGTTATAAGCCAATTAAACTCTTTTTCCCTACCTTGAAATGAGTCAAAAACGGAAGCTAAAACTGTATATTTAGATCCATGTAAAATGAAGTTCATCCAATCCCTCCAATTAGTAACAATCGATAAGTTAGCCTTCTTGAACTTATTATGTGTAGATAATTAAACAAATACCAATGAATACTGTTACTATACACAATATAATAGTTGTTGCAGTATCTAGCAAAATGCTTACGACTAGGAAAATTATTGATTTAAGAGCAAAAGAAGGCCCTTTTTCTTTCCATTGACGATAGATTTGCATCATTGCATAAATTAATGGAATCATACCACCTATAATCAGAATAATCCCTATTATTTTCCCCATGTTTCCCCTCCTTTTAAAGATTCGAATCAATAAATATACTATATAATCATACACCCTCAAAATATATCCTTATATTTTTGAAGTTATTTTACACATACAAAACCCTCTAATCATAGCTACACTCGTATTAAGCGCATTGTTAAAAGTTATATAATCTTTCATTCTGTAATTAATGGAACTTTCCATCTGCTAAAAACGTTGCCATACAGCTTAACATTTTCTAAGGTATTAAATTTCCTAAGATATCAATTAGCTCTTCTAATGCTCTTCCCAAATCGTTTATATTGTCTCGTTCATCAAAACCTTTCTCCATTAATTCATCTGCTATAATATCTCTCAATTTATTTATTTTTTCAGTTTCTATCATACGTAAGTCTTCATAAGCATTTAACCATAGTAAATGTTTATTTTGTGATTCTAATGTCTGTTTCAATAAAATCTGCATCTCTTTATTTAATTTAAACAAACTTATTTTTTCCTTTCCTTATGTATTTTGAACCTTTAGCAAAAGTTGTAATTACTTTACCTTTTTTATTTAAAACTACTACAGCCTGTTTACTAGTATATTTAGTTCTACCGCCACTTTGTATAACTTTTTTACCAGTTTTAACAACATTTAAAATGGCCTTAGATGATACTCCTACACCATCACGACTAATTGCCTATACCATTTCTTTCCTTTCATAAACTCACCTCGCTGAAATATTTTTCAACACAATAATGTTACATATTCAAATCTAAATTAAATAAAGAGTAAAGTAAATGCAGTTTAAAAATAAATACATCTATCATAAAAAAAGAAAAGACGATTTCTTTTCTCATTAATGCTTGTAGTATCCCACCCCATTTAATGATTGATAAAATAAGAAAAGGGCTTTTTTGGAATCATCGGTTAAACTTGCAATTTAGTTGCAGAAGGAACAAACTGATGATGCGGAAAAACGTAGTATATAGAAGACTATGTAAGGAGTTTGTCATATGATTGATAACAGAATTTCGAAAGATTATGACCATGAAATAGATGATTCTTTAAAAGAAATTACAGATACAACCATCTTACTTAATTTTCAAAAAGCGATTGTAAGTTTATATCCTCATCTAATACCAATTCATGCTTTTGCCTATGACGCATGGGATGATATTGTAATGCCATTGTTTTATGAGATGGTATATAAAACCTTTGCTTTTAAATACGGGATAGATATTAACTTTAAAGAAACTCATACCTATATGTTTTCGCTTAATAGTTATAAAGGGATACATCACATCGAGTGTGTTCCAAAGTGCACGACATTTAAGATTTATATTAACGAAGAATGGATTGAAATGGATAATAAAAGTTTGAAAGAAAATGTATTTGTATTTAAGTCATTTGGGGATGGATTGCATTTTCTAACTGGTGGAATTGAAATTGCAGATGCTTATCGTGTAGGATTTGACCTTGTTGAGGTTGATATTGTTTCTACCATAACAGGTCTTCCATCTAAAACAAGTATTTTTATTGATAAAGAGCATGTAGACTTTGTGTTTGTTGCAGAAACATATGATACAAATATCCAAAATTAAAAATTTTATGTAAGAAAGTAGGAAGAATATCTTCATTACTACTCATATCAAATAGTTGTTTGAACACGCTCCGCTATTATATATACAAACTTCCTACTACATTTCATATGAGAAAAAGTTATTACGATAAACAAAGAAAAGGTCTCCTAAAATATCTTTTAGGAGACCTTTTCTTATTAATAGATTTTGTAATTTAAGAGTAAACACTCTTAAATTACAAAATCCTCCGGAATAAACACTTTCACTTCTTTCGGCTGTACGTATACGAAATCACCCGCTTGAATGTTCAGCTGTTTGAACTGTTCTTTCGTAATTTCTGCTTCTAAATATTCATCTGTTTCGTCTCGTTTTAATTCTACATATACGATATTTCCGACTGCGTGAGAATAAGATACTTTTGCTGGGATTGCATCTACACTTTGTTTCGTACGAGAGATTGATAAGTCATGCGGCCTTACATAGGCTATTCCGTCTACGTTTGAAACGTGCTTATGCTCTGGTGCTTCTAGTTCGACCGATCCTACATTTAGCTTTCCTTTATGAACGCGGCCGTGAAATAAATTTACATTTCCTAAAAAGTCATATACAAACGGACTTGCTGGATTTTCATATACTTCTTCCGGTGTTCCCATTTGTTCAATGCAGCCTTCATTCATTACAACGATGCGGTCTGCAACGTCTAACGCTTCTTCTTGATCATGCGTTACGAATACGCTCGTAATTTGAAATTCGTCATGTAATTTTCGGAGCCATCTTCGTAATTCTTTTCTCACCTTTGCATCGAGTGCACCGAACGGTTCATCAAGTAATAAAATTTTCGGTTCGACTGCAAGTGCCCGGGCTAGTGCAATACGTTGACGTTGTCCACCAGATAATTGCGCTGGATAACGTTTAGCAAAGCCATCCATTTTTACGAGCTTTAATAATTCTGTTACCTTTTCTTCTATCGCTTCTGCTGACGGTCTTAAGCTTTTCTTTCTTACTTTTAAACCGAAAGCGACATTCTCAAATACATTCATATGTTTAAAGAGCGCATAGTGCTGAAAGACGAAACCGACTTGCCTGTTTTTCACGTGAATGTCTGTTAGATCTTCCCCATCAAATGAAACAGAGCCTCCATCCGCTTCTTCTAATCCTGCAATAATGCGTAATAACGTCGTTTTCCCAGAACCTGACGGGCCTAATAAGGCAACAAGTTCACCTTTTGGAATATCCAAATGAATGTCTGTTAGTGCTTGAAATGTACCATATTGCTTTGATACACCTTGAATTTGAATACTCACCGTAATCCCCCTCTTATTGGCGTTTTTCCATTCGCCATTCAATCCAGTTTTTTATAATGAGTGTAAACACTGCAATTAATGACATTAACGTCGCTACTGCAAATGCTGCTGAAAATTGATATTCATTGTACAAAATTTCAATATGGAGCGGCATCGTGTTCGTAATGCCACGCACGTGACCTGATACGACAGAAACGGCTCCAAACTCACCGATAGTACGGGCATTACATAGAATCATGCCGTATAAAAGACCCCATTTGATATTTGGAAGCGTAACGCGCCAAAACATTTTCCAGCCACTTGCGCCAAGTGATAAAGCTGCCTCTTCTTCACTTTTCCCTTGCGCCTGCATAATCGGAATTAATTCACGTGCAACGAACGGGAAGGTTACAAAGATTGTTGCAATAATAATGCCTGGTACAGAGAAAATGAGTTTCACTCCATGTTCAAGTAACCATTCGCCAAGAGCACCCCTCGGTGTGAAAAGTAAGACGAATACTAATCCTGCGATAACTGGTGACACAGCAAACGGCAGTTCAATAAGAGAGAGTAATACTTGTTTTCCTTTAAACTGAAACTTTGTAATAAGCCACGCGGCCGCTACCCCAAATATCGTATTAAGCGGCACAACGATTAACGCAACGAGAAGCGTTAATCTAATTGCTGAAAATGCTTCTTGATCTGTAATAGCGGCAATGTATACATCCATCCCTCTTTCAAAGGCTTTTAGAAAAATAGTTATGAGTGGCAGTAATAGAAAGAGAGATAAAAATAAAACTGTAATCGTAATTAATACGCCTGGTACAAGCTTAGATTCTTTTTTAGCTGATACGCTTTTTACTATTTTCTTTTCTAATAATGTTGGTTCCATTTTCTCTCCTCCTATTCACTTTTTAGTTCATGCCTTCTACTCCAGCTTTGAATCATATTAATAAGAAGAAGGAAAAGGAGGGAAATAATAAGCATCACGGTCGCTACAGCTGTTGCCCCCGCGTAATCATATTGTTCTAGTTTCGTCATAATCATCAGTGGTGCAATTTCTGTTTTCATCGGCATATTACCTGCGATGAAAACGACAGATCCGTATTCTCCTAATGCTCTTGCAAATGCGAGTGAAAAACCGGCAAGAAGAGCGGGAAAGATTTCTGGTAAAATGATTTTCACAAATATTTGTAAGCGGGATGCACCTAAACTCGAAGCTGCCTCTTCTACTTCTTTATCAATATTTTGCAGCACTGGTTGCACCATTCGAACGACAAATGGTAAACCGATAAAAGTAAGCGCAACGATAATTCCGAGTGGTGTAAAAGCTACTTTTATATGAAACAGACTAAATATTTTCCCAATCCATCCATTTTCCGCATAAAGCGTTGTAAGTGTAATACCAGCTACAGCTGTCGGAAGTGCAAACGGTAAATCAATGAGTCCATCTAATAGTCTTTTTCCTGGAAATTTGTAGCGTACGAGCACCCATGCTATTAATAAACCGAAAATGGCATTTACAATAGCAGCTGCAAATGAAGTTGTAAAACTAACTTGATAGGAATGCAACACACGCTCGTTCGTTATAACCCCAGCGAACTTCTTCCAACCTAACTGTGAAGTTTGAATAAATACGATAGAAAGTGGTATAAGTACGAATAAACTCATGTACAACATTGTAAATCCAAGCGATAATCCAAACCCTGGTAAAACACGTTTCTTCCTCATCCTCTTTCACCTCATCCCCCTTTAGCAGTACGCATTATTTTTGATAAATTTTATCGAATACGCCGCCGTCATTAAAGTGTTTCTCCTGCGCTTTTTTCCAGCCACCAAATAGTTCATCTACTGTAAATAATTGAACTTTCGGAAATTGAGATGTATATTTTTCTGCTACTTTTTCATTACGTGGACGATAAAAGTTTTTTGCCGCAATTTCCTGTCCTTTTTCTGAGTACAAATATTCAAGATACCCTTCTGCTACTTTTTTCGTTCCTTTTTTATCAACGACTTTATCTACAACCGCTACTGGTGGTTCTGCAAGTACACTAATAGAAGGGGTTACAATTTCAAATTTATCTTTTCCAAGCTCTTTTTGGGATAATAACGCTTCATTTTCCCATGCGATTAATACGTCACCAATTCCTTTTTCAACAAATGTTGTCGTTGCTCCGCGCGCTCCTGAATCTAATACTTCTACGTTTTTATAAATTTGGCTAACAAACTCTTTCGCCTTATCTTCACTATTATTATATTTTTTCAGTGCGTATCCCCACGCCGCTAAATAGTTCCAACGTGCCCCGCCTGATGTTTTTGGGTTTGGTGTAATGACAGACACACCTTTTTTCGTTAAATCATCCCAGTCTTTAATACCTTTCGGGTTTCCTTTTCGAACAAGAAATACAATTGTTGACGTGTATGGAGTGGAATTATTCGCAAGTCGCTTCTGCCAATCTTCTGCTAATTGTTTTTTCTTACTAATCGCATCAATATCATAAGCAAGTGCTAGTGTAACAACGTCTGCTTCTAAGCCATCAATAACAGAGCGCGCTTGACTTCCAGATCCCCCGTGTGATTGTTTTACATTTACTGTTTGCCCGTGCTTCTCTTTCCAATACTTCGCAAAATCTTTATTGAAATCTTGATATAACTCCCTCGTTGGATCATAAGAAACATTTAAAAGCTCAACTGTTTTTTTATCTCCACTTCCTTCAGAATTACTAGTGGATGTTGCCGAACCACACCCTGATAAAAGTACAACTGCTGATAATAAAACACCTGTACTTTTCATAAACGCTGTCTTACCCCACTTTTTCATCGTTAAGCCCCCTTAGTTTATACAATAGAAAAAGGCACACAATATATTCACAAATGTGAACATTGTGCGCCTTCAGTTTATCTGATTAGCTTCTAATGTATTCTATTCGATTTCTTTTCATTTTAATTCTGTAATTCACATGTGTCAACTTGGAATTTGAATTTTCTTATTAAACTAAAATATTGGCATACGTTGAGCCCAATGATTTTTCAAATCAGCAAATTCTTTTGGTAACTTACTATTTTCATTCCATTCTAATTTATATGCATTTACTAACACCGTAGCCATTGATTCACAGTCCACTACTCCATTTTGATTAAAATTACCGTTCTTATCACTTTCAGAGTTCATCCATAATTTAACAAATAAGATATTGCACCCGACGTAAGCGTTAATTTCTTCTGTTCTACGTATGTCCCCTCCTTGTTGGTCATATACAGGTTTAAATATATGGCACCACAGCTTAATCAATACAAAAAAAATGAGGCAACCACCTCCAAAGATGGTTGCCTCATTTTTACACTTGCATCGCTTTCTCTCTCAATGCTCTTCTTAACAACTTACCCGTCGTATTCTTCGGCAATTCTATTAAAAACTCAATGCTTTTCGGCACTTTATATTTCGCTAAATGTAACGTACAGTAATGCATTAGTTCTTCTTCTGTTACGTTTGCTTGCTTCAAAACGACGTACGCTCGCACAGCTTCTCCTAAGTTTTCATCAGGAACACCGATTACGACAACTTCCGCTACTGATTCGTGCGTATATAATACTTCTTCTACTTCACGAGGGTATACGTTATAACCGCCAACTAAGACGATATCTTTTTTACGATCCACGATATAGAAGTAACCTTCTTCATCCATTTTCGCCAAGTCACCTGTATATAGCCAGCCGTCTTTCAATGTCGCAGCTGTATCTTCTGGTGCATTATAGTATCCTTTCATAACGTTAGGTCCGCGAACAATTAATTCACCGACTGCGCCGACAGGTACTTCTTCCCCAAGTTCATTTACAATTTTATTTTCTACATGCCAAATATTTGTGCCAATTGATCCTGGTTTCCGAGGACGATCTAGCGGATTGAAACAAGTAACTGGTGATGCTTCTGATAAACCGTATCCTTCTGAAACAATAACGTTAAAACGTTTTTCAAAGTTTTGCAGAAGAGCAACAGGCATCGATGCACCACCGGAAATACAAAGGCGAAGCGTCTTCACATCTTCTGCGCTTGCTTCTTCAAATAAATATAAATAATTGTACATCGTCGGTACGCCAGCAAAGATCGTTGGTTCGTACGTGCGACAAATACGGAATACTTCTTTCGGACTAAATTTCGGTAACATTAAAATCGTTGCCCCGTTCACAATCGGTGCATTTACCGCAACTGTTAAACAGAATACATGGAACATAGGCAGTGCCGCAACAACGCGGTCATCAGCCGTATATTGTAAATACGACGCCACATCGTTCGCATTACTATATAAATTTTTATGTGTTAACATAGCGCCTTTCGGTTTTCCAGTTGTGCCCGATGTGTATAGAATAACCGCTACATCTTCTTCATCTAGTTCAGGACCTTCGTAAGTTGTATCTCCAGTCCCCACAAAACTAGTAAACGTTTTCATTTTTTCGGTTTCTGTATGGTTAAAATCTGATGAGGTTTCGCATATGATGATGTTTTCTAATGAAGGAAGTCTTGTTGTAAGAGATTGTATAACAGGTAGAAGGACGTCGAGTACGATGATTGTTTTTACATCTCCATTTTGTAAAATATAATGCATTTCGTCTGCTGTATAAATTGGATTAACTGGAATAACAGTTGCTCCGGCTTTCATTGTTCCGTATAAACCGACCAAAAAATGTGGTGAGTTCCCAACAACTAATGCGACATTGTCCCCTTTTCCAATGCCCATTTCTGCTAAATTGCTAGAAAACCTTGTGACCATTTTGTTTAATTGGTCATATGAGACCGACTGATCCATAAATATATAAGCCGGTTTTTCCCCCTTCTTTTTTGCCGTTTCAGCCAAAGATTGAACGAGATTCACAAAAACCCCACCTTTATAAAATTTAGAATATTTAAAAATTCTAAATTAATTATATTAAAAGAAAATTAAAGTGGCAAGTGATATTCTATTAACTGCATATAGACAGATCACCTTCTCTTAGTTTACTTTGGAAAAATAAGGGGATTTTATTTACAAGTAATTTATAACACTAGACCAAAAATCATTTTAGGATAATATGCACTCATCTTTTCTCTAAGTTTATCAAGTTCCTCTTTATGTAACGTCGTATGCTTTCCAAACAAGTTAAGAGCGTCCGCTCCATCTTCATGAAAATAAACTGTAACATATAATGCCGGTAACCCTATATTGTCTTCATCTATTGATAAGATGACATCTGGTGTTTTATTAACAGTGCTGAATGTTTCATTTCTTTTCCACTTCTTATTTTGAAACATGTCTTGTATATCATGTATCTTTCGTTTGTTATCTGTATGCGTAAAATATATAACATTATCCTCAGCCGGTTTTCCGATAGACAAAATTGTACGACTTGAGGGCGATCCACTGTTACACGCTGTCATTCCGACGGCGAAGCTGAGTAATAATACAACGTACATTACCCTTTTCATTTCGATTCGCCTCCTTTTGAATATATATATTCCTTTACGAGGGGCAAATGTCCTGTGATTTTATGTTTTGTGGTAAATGAAATTATATGAGCGATTTTTCAGTTATATCAGCGCCGCTCGATTTATATCGGCGATTTTTCAAATATATCAGCGCAACTCGGTTTATATCGGCGATTTTCCAAATATATCAGCGCAACTCAATTTATATCAGCGATTTTTCAGTTATATCGACTTACCGACAAAACCTGACAATCTACGCAAAAAAGAAAGAGGCTGCCCGTTATGGAAGCCTCCCTCATTTTTAGAAGAATAAATGTAAGAAATCTTCTGTTGTAATGTTACCGAAGTAGCGTGCGATATCTACGCCTTCTAAAGCTGCAGTGAATGCATCTTTATCGAACTGAACGCCTGTTAGACGCTCTTCGATATCATGAACATCTAGTGAACCGAAGAAGTCGCCGTAAATTTTACATTCTGTTACTGTTCCCTTTTTCACTTCAAGACGAACGTCAACTTGTCCAACTGGGAAGCGGTGTGAATGTTGTAAGTTGAACTTCGGTGATTTTCCGTAGTTCCAATCCCAATTTTGGTAACGTTCTTCAGAAAGTTTATGGATTGCTTTCCAATCCTCTTCTGTTAATTCATACGTTGGGATTTCTGTTTCTCCTTCGAAAATTGTTTCTAGAAGAAGTTGTCTAAACTCTTCTGTCGTCATTTCTTCGTTTAAGAACTCTGTAATGTTCGCAACGCGGCTACGGATTGACTTAATTCCTTTTGATTGAATCTTATCCATTTTTACTTTTAACGCTGATACGACGTGATCGATTTCAGAGTCAAATAGTAACGTACCGTGGCTGAACATACGACCTTTCGTTGCGAACTGTGCGTTACCTGAAATTTTTCTACCTTCAGCTAAAATGTCGTTACGACCACTTAGTTCTGCATTTACGCCTAATTTACTAAGCGCTTTCGTTACAGGTTCTGTAAATTTTTTGAAGTTGCTGAAACTGTCTCCATCATCTTTCGTAATAAAACTGAAGTTTAAGTTTCCTAAATCATGATATACTGCGCCTCCGCCTGATAGACGACGAACGACATGAATACCTTTTTCTTTTACGTAATCTGCATTAATTTCTTCTACTGTGTTTTGGTTTTTACCAATGATAATCGAAGGTTCGTTAATGTAGAACAGTAAATATGTTTCGTTAATATCTAAATTTTTCACACAATATTCTTCAATCGCTAAGTTTATTCTAGGATCTGTAATTCCTTTATTATCAATAAATAACATCGTATCACCTCATGAGTTCCATACGTAGCCACTATGCGCTAGCGTAATGTGGCCACTGAAAATTTGTTTTGCTTCTGTTACTAAATCAGATGGGTTGCCTGTATGCGGTAAGTGCGTTAATAAAAGTTCTTTTACATTCGCATCTTTTGCAATACTTGCTACTTCTGTACTATTCATATGCCCTGCTTTTGCAGCCTCTTGATGTGCATACATATTACACTCACAAATGAAAAGATCAGCATCTTTCGTGAATGGAATGAATTCAGGAATATAACTTGAATCAGCGCTGTATACTACAGCATCATCTCCAGCTGTAATACGCATCGCAAAGCATGTAACAGGATGAACAGTTTTTAAGAACGAAATCGAGAATGGTCCAACTTGAAGTGTTTCTTCTGGATTGTACGCGATTCCTTTCGTATGTGGTTCATGCGTTAAAGAATGGAATCCATTCTCGTCAAAGGTATGGCCGTATATTGGTAATTCCGGTAGTTGCCCCTTCGCCCCGCTCATAATTAATCTCGCATATTGCAATACCCCGATATCCGCAACATGATCATGATGATAGTGTGACAGTACAACTGCATCTATATGAGATGGTGTTATATATTTTTGAAGCTGTGCTAGTACACCACTACCACAGTCTACAAGTAAACGAAAACCATCGTGTTCAAACAAATACCCCGACGTTGCTTCTCCCGCTTCTGGAAAGCCGCCCCAAAAGCCGACAACAGTCATTTTCATATGTATCCATCCTTTCTAAAGCCGAGTAGAAATGCATGTTTTACTTACATCCTACATTGTTAACTATAATCCATTTCCTAAACTTTTTCATTAATTTTCAATTTTGTTATAAAACAGTTGTTGACTTTTATTTTTTGTACTAATACAATGATGGTAAGAAATGGAAATGGAGGGATTGACATGATCGATCAACCAATGGAGTTTTTCAGAAATTTACCGACGAAAACTTGTGCGCACTGCGGGAAAGAAATTGATGAGCAACACGAAGCATACCATAACAAATGTGACGATTGCGTTCACGAAGAATAGTAGTTTGTGAACATAAAAAAACCTAGCAGACATAGTCTACTAGGCTAATAACATCTTATCCTTCATCGTTGAACCTTTCACCAAGAGCTCCAGTTCAAACTCATACAATTCTTTTTTTCGATAATTTTTCGTATGGATTTTATCCATCATCAGGTCGACAACTTTTCGGGCCATTTCATCAATTGGCTGTTCAATTGTCGTAATACCTGGTTCTGTAATCTGCGATAATATTTGATTATCAAAACCGATAACAGCGAGATCATCTGGAATGCTCCAGTTATGGCGTTTCGCCTCTGAGATAATTCCAGCTGCTACCTCATCGCCTCCTGCCAAAATCGCGGTAGGATTTTTTTTGTCCTTTAATACTTCATGGAATATTCGTTTTCCATCTTCCCAAGAGAAAGCGTTTTCAAGAAAGTCAATCGCTTCTACTTGGCGGCTCTTCTCAGTTATTGCACGTAAAAAGCCCATTTTTCGCTGCTGGCTAACGACTTTGGTTTCGTTACCACGGCAAAAAATAAGATTACGATATCCTTGATCTAACACATGCTTCGCAGCTATGTATGCTCCTTGCGCATGATCAAACTTCACTGTTGGAATATTTGCTTCCTCAATATATTCATTACACAACACGATTGGACCGTGCTGTAAGTATGGCTCTACATCTTCCCACGGATTTTCTAGTGAACATAGAATAATCCCATCTACTTGTTTCGTAGATAATAATTGTAAATACTCCATCTCTTTTTCCGGTAAATATCTTGTTTGACAAATAATCAGTTTATATTTATGTTCAGAAGCAGCAATCTCGATTGCTTCAATAAATCTACTGAAGAAAGGATTTGTAATCCTTGGAACTAGCACCGCAATTGTTTCCGTTTTTTGTTTACGAAGCCTTCTCGCCGCAGAATTAGGAACGAAGCCTAAATGCTTCATTGCTAATTGAACCCTTTTTTTCTTCTCATCTGAAACATATGGATGATTATTAATCACCCTAGAAACCGTTGTCCTTGATAACCCCGCTAATTTCGCCACGTCCTCTATAGTCGACACGAAATTCTCCCCCTTTGCATGAAAACGTTTTCTTAAATTGATTATATAGTATATTATTGGAAACTGCAATATCGGTTGTTATGATTTTACTATATTAATATTATACATAGGTAAAAGTCTGTTAATGCATGGGCAATATACTGCTTTTAGAAATTTACGTTATGTACATTCCTTTTCTTAATACCATATATCCTTTATTCAATATAAAACCCCATCAATACGTCATCTCCATATGATCCATCTTCATACTTTATTTGCTTTCGTTGTCTGCCTTCTTCTACAAAGCCCATACGTTTGTACACTTTAATTGCCCGATCATTAACAGAAACTACACCTAAACAAATTTTCTCTAAACCTTTCTGCCCTTTCGCCCAACTAATAAGAAATTCAATTAATTTCGTGCCGATGCCTTGATTACAATACGCCTCTTTAATCCCCATTCCCATTGTGCCTGCGTGTTGTAACCGTTCTAGTTCATATCGGTTGAAAATTAAAAAGCCAACTACCTTCCCATCTACTTCATACACGATATAAAGATTACCTTTCTCATTACTTTTCCGTATCTTTTCTCTTTCTGCATTCATATCATTCGGTAACTTCTTTGGGGATACTATGAAAAATTTTGTAGTAGTTTCCGATAATATAATTTCTTTTCTAATATTCATAATTGCTTCTGCATCAGTCTCTTTTACTAACCGTATCATTAAATCACCTCGTACTTTTTCTTTTGAAAAATAATATTACAACTATAAAACGCCCAATATGCAATATTACATATTGAGAATCTTTTTACTCTTGATACAATATTCATACATCAAAATAAAAGGAATGTATGCAATGAATCCAATCTTAACAGCTGCAAAACAACTATTACATAAAGAAGAAAAGGTTTTATCTACTTTAAAATGTTCACTTACTGGCTATATGATTACGCATAAAGTCCCGTATCCTGGCATGTTACTTGCTACTAATCAAAGACTTCTCTTTTTTAGCCAATATAAAAACACATTCATTGCCGAATTTGATTATGAAAAAATTCTATCCATAGAAACGAAGAGAAGAATCTTTGACAAAAAAATAATATTTTACTATGAAGATGAATATATAACGCTTGGATACATTACAAGTTCGAATGTTGAAGCGTTCATAGACTTACTACAAAGAAACAGCAAGACTAGCACAGGCTTATAATCAGCGGGGATCCCCTCGCTGATTCATTATTTTAACTCCTCCCACTTCGTCCAAACTTCCCTCCCGTTTATACAGTACATATTATCCTCTCTATTCATAAACCCCTGTACAATAAATTCACGTCTAATTGTACAAAAATCATCATGATATTGTTTTATAAATGTATTCATTTCTTTTTCTGTATATTGATTTTCAGCATTTAACTTGCTAATTAAATGCTCTAACAATACTAGTTTTTTCTTCTTTTGACCTGGAATCGATTTTAAACGATCCTCTTTATCGAAAAAGTTACGAATGGTCGTATCCCGGAATTTCATTTCACTTTCAGTCATTTTATTGTCCTCCATTAATTTTTATACAACAAAACTTTATTGTTTGTCCTTACTATTCTTCTTCATTCTTTCACTTACAACATCCATAAAGTAATACCCACTAATAAGCACATAGTAAACTACAAGTATTCCTAGTGCATCTTTCATATTTATATATTTTTCTTTATGAAATAAGATAGGTGAAAGGGCGTAAACAAGAAAGATGATTAGCGGATTTAAGATAAAATAATAAGTAAGATTTCCTTTCATCATATCAACTCCTCTATTCTAGTTTTCTCTGTAAATTGTTGTAAATCCTTTTCTTTCGTTTAAACTGCACATGCGATATGGTGAAATTAAGGAGAAGGATGATTATAAATGATATTTCACTCTAAAATTGATAAATTTTTCTTATTCATTATCTTTTTTGCTATTTTTCACCATAGGTGCTTCAACACTGCTTCCTCTCTTATTCGATAATGAAGCTACTACGACAGACGTATATATTCTACTACCTATTTTCTTTGTATCTTCTGGTTTCCTATTATGGAATTCCTTTTCATTTTTACTCCTCTCACCCACACTTTCTTCAAACTGACTTACCACTTTTACATTTGCAACCTATTATTCAAATTAACAAATTAAAAATGGTAAATTATGTTACAATTAACTTATACATACTTTGGAGGGTACATAGTGAAAAAAGCTATTATAGTATTAAGCATTCTATATCTTATTTTAACCGTACATACAGGAGCTGTTCTTTTAGGAAAAGAAGATTATAGAAGTGCTATCAATACATTAAAAGAAACGAAAGAAGTCTCTTCATTTCAATCTGCAAAAGACGGTGTGATTTTATTAAAAGGAGCATTAACTACTGCGCAACCTATTACAGAGGAAAAACTTCAAAATAAAGAATTCGCACTCCTTGAAATTAATAC
Organism: Bacillus cereus group sp. MG1; assembly: GCF_040460035.1. Taxonomy (NCBI): domain Bacteria; kingdom Bacillati; phylum Bacillota; class Bacilli; order Caryophanales; family Bacillaceae; genus Bacillus; species Bacillus cereus group sp. MG1. The sequence goes on from NZ_JARVGY010000001.1 coordinate 1,417,250, forward strand.
GTATAAACGACGAAAAGCAAATTGGATAAACATTGATACAGAGCAACATATTGCAAAGCAGCTCTTACTAAATAATGAGGTTCTTCCTGCATTAAAAGAAATTCGTTTTTCGATGGAACCAATTACACTGTCAGGAAAAGATATTTCCATCGAAGATTACTCACTAAAAAAGGATGATACTCAATTAACAATTAAAAGTAAAGGATACCGATATACGGGAATAGAAAACAAATCAGACACTCTTATTTTTGGCATAAAAAAGGGGGATACCCTTGAAGGGTATAGTGGTTCTGAAATTCTAATAGGAAAAACAAAAGAGGAAATTGCTAGTAATATGAAACTATATACTTTTGCTGAAAAATATGGTCCATTTATTTGGATTGTAGCTACAATTATTCTTATAAGTATCGTTATATACTTGTTCCGTAAAAACAGAAAAACAAATGAACTTTCTCAACCAATGAAGTGAAACTTTAATCAGTGGGGGTTTCTTCATCCCCCACTGATTATTAGCCCTCACCAATCGGGCTTTAATGGGCAGTTGATCCCCACCTAACTTCTTTGCTTTCGCTGAATTTTGAGGTGGGGTCTTACTGCCCATCATTAAAGCGGGATAAAACAAAACTAATAAAAAAAGCACCAAAAAGGTGCTTTTATCTACGCTTCAACCGATTGATTTTCAAGCACATTTTTAAATTTTCGTTTGTGCATCAAAGTTAAAGAAACGATTGTTCCAAATGATAATACAACGATAAAAATCATGAGTATTCCTATGTTTTCCACATGAAGTCAAAGTCTCCACTCGATACGACTGCTTTCAATCCTGATACAGAGTATGTCATCGGTAACCAAGCATTGAATGGTTGTAAAAACTTCGGAATCAATTCTAGCGGGAATGTTCCGGCACTCGTTGTAAGCTGCATAATTAATGTGATGATGGCGATAAAACGGCCTGCATCACCGAATGCTGTTACTAAACATTGAATTAATGCGATAAATGCTAAACTTGTAATGATACTAAAGAGTATGAAGTATGGAATGCTTTGTACTTCTACACCCAATCCGAACAGTAATATAACATCTGCTACTATCGCTTGAATAATACCAACTGATAGTAAAACACCGAACTTACTAATAAACCAACTAAATCCTGATTTTGGAACGCCTACTGTATCACGTAATGGGTATACGATAGATAATAATAATGCCCCAACAAATAAACCGAGTGATAAGAAATACGGCGTAAATCCAGTTCCGTAGTTAGGAACTTCCGCCATTTTCTCTGTCTTCACTTTTACAGGACTTGCAAACATATCATACGTTTTATCCGTTCCTTTTACTTCCCCAGTTTTCTCTGCCCCTTCGCCAAGTTTCTCTGCAAGTTCACCTGAACCGTCGTTTACTTTTACTTCCCCAGTTTTCTCTGCCCCTTCGCCAAGTTTCTCTGCAAGTTCACCTGAACCGTCGTTTACTTTTACGAGACCATCTGTTACTTTTCCTGAGCCATCTGCTAGTTTATTTACGCCGTCGATTAGCTGGGTTGAGCCATTTGACATTTGATTTAGGCCACCATTTAGAGTACCTAAGCCCGTTGTTACTTGACCAGATCCGTCTGCTAATTGATTTACTCCACCTGCCATTTGATTTGCTCCTACAGATAATGTCCCTAAACCGCCTGTTACTTTACTCGAGCCATCTGCTAATTGATTTACTCCACCTGCCATTTGGTTTGCTCCTGCAGATAATTGACCTAGGCCGCCTGTTACTTGACTTGAGCCATCTGCTAATTGATTTACTCCACCTGCCATTTGATTTGCTCCTGCAGATAATGCACCTAAACCGCCTGTTACTTGACCAGACCCATCTGCTAATTGATTTACTCCTGCAGATAATGTTCCTAAACCACCTGTTACTTGGCTTGAGCCATCTGCTAATTTCGTTACACCTACAGATAATGTCCCTAAACCGCCTGTTACTTGACCAGACCCATCTGCTAATTTGGATACTCCTACAGATAATGTTCCTAAACCGCCTGTTACTTGACCAGACCCATCTGCTAATTGATTTACTCCTGCAGATAATTGACCTAATCCTGCTGTCACTTTTCCAGAGCCACTTTGCAATTGCGTTACTCCATCAATTAATTGAACTGATCCATCTTTTAATTTATCGGCACCTATTTTTGCATTATCTAATCCCTCACCAAATCCATGAAACTTACTAACAAATTCATTTTGTGCGCTCGTTAGTTTCTCAATAGCACCTGCTAGAGTTTTTATCCCTGCTGGATTTGGTAAGTTTTTTTGCAACCCATTTGTTGTTTGATGTATTTCACCTTTTAATTGTTTCACTTCTTCATTTAATTTATTTGTTCCACCTGCTACTCCGGCAGCTTTTTGCTGAACTGTCGCTGTACTTTTTACAGCACTTGTTACGAATGGCTGTAACTGCTCTTGATATTCTTTTGGTAAACTTTCAATTTGCTTTTGTAAATTCGCTACCTCTTGTGCTGCATTTTTTGCATCTCCTGCTGTTGATTGTGTAAGTTCATTTAACTGATTTACATTCGCCCCAGCTCCATCTATTTTTTCATTTACTGTATTCAATATAGAAGGAACTTTCGACTGCATTTCCTCTAAGCCTGCAGCAGACTTTTGTACGTTACTATTTAACTCTTGCAATCCCTTTTGGATCGCTTGAGAACCTTCCTCTAATTGGCTTTGCCCTTCAACAAGTTTTCCCATACCATTTGATAGATCCGTTGTTCCTGTTTTTAATTCACCGGATTTACTTACTAATTTGTTCAAGCCACCGGTCACTTTCTCAGATCCATCACGCAACTCACCCGTTTTACTATTTAACGTATTTAAACCGTCTGTTACTTTGCCCGATCCGTCTACTAACTTCCCAATACCTGCATTGCTATTTAATGCATGTAAACCATCTGTTACTTTGCCTGATCCATCTACTAGTTTCCCAATACCTGCATTGCTATTTAATGCATGTAAACCATCTGTTACTTTGCCTGATCCATCTACTAATTTTCCGATACCTGCATTGCTATTTAATACGTGTAAACCATCTGTTACTTTGCCTGACCCATCTACTAATTTCCCTATACCTATCTGCATTTCACCTGTTTTGCTATTTAGTGTATTTAAACCATTTGTTACTTTGCCTGACCCATCTACTAATTTCCCTATACCTATCTGCATTTCACCTGTTTTGCTATTTAGCGTATTTAAACCATTTGTTACTTTGCCTGACCCATCTACTAATTTTCCGATACCTACCTGCATTTCACCTGTTTTACTATTTAGCACATTTAAACCGTTTGTTACTTTGCCTGATCCATCTACTAATTTATTAGATCCATCTGCTAATTTCTGAACTCCATCCTTCATCTCCCCAGAATTCCCTTGAAGTGTATGAAGGCCATCCGTCACTTTACTTGAACCATCATGCAGCTCACTTGATCCGTCGTGTAGTTTATTTGCTCCTTCCGCCCCATCTGCTAATCCTTTTGAGACGTCTTGAATGGAATCAAACATTTTCTCTGCATATGTTTTCGTTAACGTGCTTGATACTTCAGTTTTAATCTTTTCAATGGCTGTTCCTCCAATTTGTGAAGATAAGAAGTTTAAGCTTTCGTTTGGAATGTACTCTAAGTTTAATGGCTTTGGATTGTCTTTTAGTAACGTTGTAGCGTTACTTGAGAAGTCATCTGGAATGCGCACTAACATGTAATACTTTCTAGCTTCCATTCCTTTCTTCGCTTCTTTTTCACTTACGAACTCCCATTTAAAACTTTTATTATCTTTTAAATTATCAACGAGCCCTTTTCCGACCTCAATTGATTTCCCATCAAATACTGCGCCTTTATCTAAATTGACTACTGCAACTGGTAAGTCATCTAACTGTTTATACGGATCCCAAAAAGCCCACAAAAACATCCCTGCATATAAAATTGGTACGAATAAGACCGCAATAATTGGAATTAATATTTTTTTACTTTTTATAATTTCCGTGAACTCTTTCCGAAGTAACTGCTTCCCTTTCATAATTTCTCCCCCTTTTATAAAATGACCAAAATGTTCATATAGTCATTTTTACCCAAACAAAAAGGCTATACTTGTTCATACATATGCCTTATCCCTGAATTTATTACTATGCAATTTTTTCTTATTATGATTATAATTTTTCTATATCCCCCCTTAACTTAAATATATGACCGAATTGTTCATTTGGTCATTTTTTTATAAAATTAAAAGGATTATCTTAGTTTGACAATCCTTTTAGTAAATAAAGTTCAAATAACTCTGCAATTTTTTCTTTTTCTAGCGGTTCGTGATTTTTTTCCCAATCAAAAATAAGCGATACATATAGACGAAGCATAATAAATGCTGTAATTTCTGGATCACATTTGCTAATTTCACCTTTTTCAATCGCAATCTTTAAATACGATTGAATAACAGAAACGATTTCCACATCAACTTGTTGCATCACTTCTTGTACTTCTTTCGTTCCCATATCGCGCTCTTCTTGAATTAATTTAATCATGAGCTGATGTTCTTTTCTAAATTCCAAGATGCTATATAATGCTCTATGTACATTTTCAAAAAATGAAACATCTGAACGAATTGCACTTTCTGCAACTTGCTTCATTTCTGTAATTAAATTAGAAATAATTTCACCAAATAACTCTTCTTTATTTTTGAAAAAAGTATAAATCGTTCCTTTCCCTACATTCGCTAACTTCGCTACTTGATCCATCGTTGTTGCTTTATAGCCGAACGCTGAAAAAGACTTTGTTGCAGCTTCAATAATAGAACGTTTTCGATCTATCGCCACATTGTCACCTCCAAAAATGACCAATTGGATAATATAGTCAATCAGTACATCTTTGATATTACCACACGCTTACATTCTATACAAGTTCTCTTTTTATTATTTCCAGTATAAAAAAATTTCAGTCAGTGTATATCATACTTTCCATAGTTTATCAGAAGAAAAGAGAAAAGGAAAAGATGTTCTAGAGATATACATCTTAAGAACACCTTTTTGCTATTTCAACATAGAAAGCATAATTTTCTCTAATTCTTCTTTATTTACATTCTTATCGAATACTGCTTCTCCTGGGTTCTCTAAACTATGATTAATAATAACGATTTGGTATGCACGATTTTTCCCTTTTGCTGGAACAATCATCTTCATACCTTGTAAATTCCTATCCGAGTTATGAGTCGCATAGAATATTTGATTACCTTCTAATTCGTACTGTTCAATATTTTCTTCTACAACAAATAAACCATGGAACGGATCTTTACTTTCTCCAAATACTTGTGATTGATAAGTTGTATAGTTTCCTTTTCCGTTTGTATACTCTAATTCTATAATTAACTCGGGTCTTCTCTTAATAAAACAACTTACCTTTTCATCCTTTAGATCGTAGCCTTCAATTGTGTAAGTTGGCTTCTTAATTTGAAAATCTACATGTTCCTGCGCTTCCTTTACCGTGTAATTTAAAGATTCTTCCACTTTGTCATTAAACGGTTTTGATTGATCATAAAGTGCATATAATTTTTCACGATCAGTTTCTGTTAAACGTTCTTCCCTAAAAAATATTGACTCGTAGTCAGAATCTCTCGGAGCACCTTTTTTCTGTATATTAATAATTTCTTTATACAATTTTATGTACTGTTGGAACTCATCTGTTGTTAAAGCCTTTTCAGCTAAATATAAATAATCTGTCTTATTTTCATACACTCTTGCTGAATACCTATATTCTTTTTTTGCATTTTCTTCTGTACCAAACAGCATATCTACAGCATGTTGGAAAGCATCCTTTGACTGCTCTACTTTATCCTTTTGTTTTTCTTTCCCTTCCGTTGCACGTGCGTTGAATAAAGAAAGGGATGCTATAGCAACTATGACAATAACTCCAAGTAAAGAAAGACGATACGATTTCTTTTGGAATTTTTTAATCATAATGATTCTCCTTTTTAGTGTTCGTTTATTTCTACTTAAATTTGCCAGGCTTGGTAATTGATAGGAATAGTGTTCTAAAAGGGTAATAATTGTATGACCGTATGCAATTTGTTCCTCTTTATCTATAAAAGTAAGTGCATATGCATCACAGGCTAATTCTTGATCTTCTCGCATACAAAAATAGGCGTACCAAAGAATTGGATTGAACCAATTTAATAGGATTAAACTGTACATAATCCAATTTACAGCTACATCGTTTCTCTTAATATGAGCTAACTCATGGTAAAAGACATATTGTAATTGTTGTTCATTTAATACTTTCATATGTTTTTTTGATAGTAATACTTTCGGGCGAAAGAAACTAAAAACCGTTGGACTTGCAATCTTTCCTGCAAGACGTAATAAAACTGCCTTCTTCATTTTCATAGACTGCTTACAGCGATTAAACACTGTAGTGACCTGTTCGTCCGTAATATCCGGTTGTTTCTTTATGTAAGAATATAAACGTCTATTTGTAAGAAACGTGATGGCTGCTAATATGATTACCCCAGCTAGCCACACATACAAAGCAAGTTTGTATAAAGAAAATGTAGTCTGTTTTTCCGAACTGACTTTTACTTCCGGTTCGCTAGTTTTTGTCACCATTTTAGAATTTGATTCCAATTCCACTTTTCGGTCGCTTTCTATGTTCACTATATTCTCAGTAGCCGGCATATTTTTTGGAATAACTTCCGATACGTGTTTAGTGCAAAATGAAAGTAGTGCATTATGCAAAATAAAAGGTTAACAGGCTGATAAATAAAAAATCATTGTCAGCACCCCTCTCGTTCCACTAACCTTCTAATTGTGAGAAAAGACAGTTAGAAGGAGGAGAAAGGATGCTTACAATGATTCAACAACATCATATCAAATATTTACACCAGTATAAAGGGATGTCTCTACGAGCCATTTCAAAAGAAACAGGGCATAGTTTTCAAACTGTGCAAAAATATGCGTATCTGGAGAACCCAAATACCGTTCCAACCTCAAGAAAAGTACACGGAAGCAAATTAGATCCTTACAAAGTACAAATTGATCAATGGTTAAAAGAAGATAAAAAGGTTCCAGTAAAGCAAAGACATACCGGAGCTCGTGTCTACAAACGCTTGATTGAAATATATGGTGGAGACCTCTCTGTTTCTATACGGACTGTTCAATATTATGTATCTCGGAAAAAGAAAGAATTGTATCAGAGTTGTGAAGGTTATCTCCCCTTACAGCATTCACCTGGAGAAGCGCAAGCAGATTTTGGCCATCTTGTTTATCTAGATGAAAAAGGAATAGAAACAAAAGGTTCCTATCTAGCGGTTTCCTTTCCTTATAGCAATGCCAGTTATGTACAAGTGTTGCCAGCACAAAACCAAGAATGTCTCTTACAGGGATTAAAGCAAATATTTGAATACACCGCAGGTGTACCTCATCAAATTTGGTTTGATAATTTATCAGCGGCAGTAACAAGTATTCCAAAAAAGGGAGAACGTATACTGACAGAACAATTTCAAAAGTTTTCATGTCATTATAATTTTCAACATGTATTTTGTAATCCAAACAGTGGCCATGAGAAAGGTCATGTAGAAAATAAAGTCGGTTATATACGTCGTAATTTTTTTGTTCCGATACCATCTATTCCAGATTTAGAAGCATATAATCAGGAATTATTACAACGTTGTGATCATGATATGAATCGCCGACATTATCGTAAAAAAGAACATATCGATAAGTTGTTTCAGGTAGATCACCAAGCTTTTATCCCTTTACCACAGGTAGCGTTTGATGTTCACCGTTTACAAAAAGCGAAAGCTGATAAATACGGGAAAGTTCGCTATGCAAAAAACATTTATTCTACCGCACCTGAATTTGCTCAAAGAGAAGTATGGCTCAAAGTTACTTATAAGCAAATTGAAATTTTAAATGAGAACTATCAAAAAATTGTAAGCCATCCACGTTTGTATGGAGAAGGATTAGAATCAATGAAGTGGATTCCTTATTTGAAATTAATGGTACAGCGTCCTAAGTCCATTCAAAATTTAGCTTTTTATGAAGAATTACCACATCCATGGAAAGAATATTTAACGCAAACAGCAGAGAAAAAGCGTGCAATACATGTATTATCTCAGATGATACATGAAGATGGAGATGCATCGATAGCGACAGAAGCGTTAATTCAAACACTACAAGGTGGTTGTCAAGATTCTGATAGCATTTTAACAACTTGGTATCGGTTAAATGGAAAATTACCAAAATGTGTGGATGTACCAGTTCCATCGGAACTTGAACAAAAAGTAGTATTTGAAATAGACTTTAAACGCTATGACAAACTCATGGTGGATGACGCTACATGAAAAATTCAATTGAATTCTATTGCCGAGAATTAAAGTTAGGAACCCGTATAGTGGAACAATATCCTTCTATTCAAGCAGCTACACATCAAGAGTTTTTGGAGAAACTGTTAGCTCTAGAAGTACAGCACAGGCAAATTAAGAAAAAGAATAGGTTGTTAAAACAAGCAAAATTCGATGTGATAAAGACATTTGAAAATTATAGTTTTACTGAAGTGGAACTACCAAAACAATTAAGTGTAGAAGACCTTAAATCGACTGATTTTACAACACGAAAAGAAAACCTTGTATTATATGGTGGGGTAGGAACAGGTAAGACACATTTAGCTACCGCTATAGGTGTAGAAGCTTGTAATCAAGGGAAAAGTGTAAAGTTTTATCGAACAGCTGCATTAGTAAACGAATTAATTGAAGCAAAAAATGCAGGTAAGCTATATAAAATGATGAATCAAATAGAAAAAACAGAGGTTTTAATCTGTGATGAATGGGGATATATACCGGTAAGCCAAGAAGGAGCGCAGCTCCTCTTCCAAGTCATTGCCAGTTGTTATGAAAAACAAAGTATTATTATCACAACAAATTTAGAGTTTAGTAAATGGAATAGTATTTTCCACGATGAACGATTAACAACTGCCATAATAGATCGTTTGGTTCATCATAGTTATTTGTTAACATTTTCAGGGGAAAGTTATCGATTAAAACATTCTTATATGAATTTATAAAATGAGTTGGGGTGCTAACAAAAAAAATTGCATTTCGCACAACTTTTTAGTTGCAGAACACACCGATACGCTAGAACTATAAGAAAGTAATGAGTAAATGCTATAAGAGCTATCTGGCGACCACGGTAAAAGGAGTCTTATCATTAATACGATCCACAGCATATATTGCCACCGGGGGGTTAATTTATTTCTGAATAGAACTTTTATACACAAAATAAATCCGACTAATATGCTAGCCATAAGTGACGTTTCTATAAGCCAATCAAAAAAATGAGGAAGGTATACATTTATAAGCGTGTTTATCATTTTTATCGATCCTTCCTCTTATTCTCCTCTGTCTTCTCATCTAAAATGCGTTTTAATTCATTAATATCTTCTGAAGATAATTTCTCCTCTTTTAAGAAATTAACAAGTAATGGCTTAAACGCTGCACCGCAAAAACGCTTTAGTAAAGATTTCGTTTCCACTTGCAAATAATTATCTTGTGATACTAACGGGTAATAAGCGTACATACGCCCTTTATCTTGATGGTAAGAAACGGCTTCCTTTTGCACTAATCGATTAATTAATGTGCGGATTGTTTTCGGTTTCCAGTCCATTGCATCTTCCAGTTCTTCTATAATTTCATTCGCTGTTTGCGGAGAATTCGACCAAAGCACTTTCATAATTTCTAATTCTGCTTCAGATATTTTAGGTAATTGATTTGTCATAGTATATTTCACTCCTAAGTATTACATTTGTAATCTATAATTAAGATTACAAATGTAATACTTAATTGTCAACCATATTTTAGAAAAATTAATTTCAGCTAAACCTTACTTACCAACAACAAAATTCCTCTTTTTCAAATAATCAAATAAAAAAACAAGAAAATCTTTACAATTAATAGTAATATAGAAAATAGACAAGTTTATCAAAACAGTGGAGGCTTTTTCAGTCATGATGCGTGCACTTCGTTTAAATATAAAGCAAGCTTTTTGTAATCGTGTTTCTTTAATTATTATGTTTAGTGGACTAGCTCTTATTTTTATTTACCATTATTATTATGTAATTCGTTACATTGGGGATGGAACGGATGCGTTTGTAACAACAGCTTTTAAATGGATTGGATTTCGCGACAATGAAATGGATGTTTATTTATTATTAATGCCCGTTATTGCCAGTTTCCCCTTTAGTACAAGTTACAATTCGGATAAATCAGATGGTTTTAAACCGTTTGTAAGTAAAGGGATTTCTTTGTTCCCTTATTCAGTAACGAAATATATTGTTACATTCTTTTGTGGCGGACTTCTTTATACATTCCCGTTCATCTTATCGTTATTATTTTGCAAATTAACCATTCCAGACGGAGAACCGACGGCTGGTTCAGGCATTATAAATGATAATGGGATGTTTGCAAACTTATATTACGAATCTCCCCTCACTTACATTACTGTATATATCGGAATTAATTTTTTATTTGCAGGTTTAATGGCCCTTTTAGGACTTGCTGCATCTGCGTGGTCACAAAAGGACTATATGGCGATTCTTTTCCCATTTGCAGTTGCCTCCATTCCATACGTCCTGCTAAATACGATATTCCCTACAATAGGCGGAGCTCCTTTTCATTTATATGACCCAAAACAACCTTTGCATGGCATGTCGCCGTATATTTTGACAATACAATGTGCATTCTTCCTCCTCGTTAGCTTAATCATGTATATACAAGGAGTAAAACGTGATAAAAAAAAATATAGAAGAAGGTTGCAAAAAAGAGAGCGGTGTAGAAAAGCGTTTCAAGTATAATAAAACCCTAATTTCCTTACTATATTGGAAATTAGGGTTTTATTTACTATTCACTTACGGTGTACCAGCCAATCCCCATAAAATAACAACCGCTACAAAATAAATCGCTTTAATACCTACAACTAAACATAATGAAACAATTGCATATTTACTTAATTCTCTTCTTGCACCTATTAAAGTGAAAATAACCGCCAAACTAAATGTTATATAAGAAGCTGCTGTATGTATTAAGTTATACGTAATATCTAGATTGCTTGTAAGTCCTGTTATATCAGCTACAAACTGAAGCATGATGATCGTACTAAAAAAAATTGCAAACTGATTCATTACCTTTCCATTTATTTGTAACTGCATTGTTGTCCCCCTTATTAAAAACTAAATATTCAATCAATTTTATCGTTAGATTACAAAAAAAGGAATCATCTCTTTATACTATTCTATAACGATGCAAAAAAAGAACGCTTAGTCACCTAAGCGTTCCCCACTTTAAGAAGCCTTCTTCAAATCAATTTGAGCAAGTACTGGGTCGTGGTCACTTACACGTCCGTGTTCTTTCATAATGTTTGAGTTTAAGTGTACTGGGTCTACAATTGTGTGTGGTGCGATGTTGTTTGTTACTAAAATATGATCTAACACTTGTGCATTTCCTTCGTGAATGTACGTGTAACGATTCTCTTTCGGCACTGTGTTTAACATATCTTTTAAGATTGTTCCCTCTAGTGTTTTTAGTGGTTTAGAGAATTCGAAATCGTTCATATCACCTAACACAACAACTGGTGCATTTGTATTCTTTTTCTGAATTCCTTGCACGAAATAATTTACTTCTTGTGCTAACTGAATTCGTTTGTCTTCACTCTTTAATACGAGCGGCTGCACTTTTCCAAATGGCGTTGCATCTCCTAGTTTTGAGTTTAAGTGATTTGCAACGACAACAATGTTTTGTCCTTGGAACGTAAATTCTACCGCTAGCGGTTTACGTGTACTTTCAAACAATGGATTTTCGTCTCCAATACGAACAACATTCTTATCAAGTAACTTCGGTACCGTCGCTAATTTCACGCGTGATGGATTATAGAAGAAGCCGACGCGAATATTCGCTCCTGGTGCTCCTCCATCTTGATTATTGTTTGGAGCGATTTCTACATACTCATACTTCGGTCCACGAATTTCTAGAACTGCATCAATGATACGTTTTGCGCTTAATGACGCATCTGTTGTACCGTCATTAATTGATCCGTTATTATCTTGCATTTCCTCTACACCGATAATATCTGGCATTTTTAAATTGTATTTAATAGAATACGCTAACGCTTTTACTTTTTCATCTGTTGTTTCTTTTTTATTCGCCGAGAAGTTTTCAATGTTATATGTAGCAACCGTTAACTTATCAAGACGTGGCTGAATATTTGCCCCTACTTGCTTAAATCCACCATCCACTACAGCTGGCAGTTCTGTTATTGGCGAAATACGGAAAGAACCGTAATCATATCCTACTACCCCTGTTATATCTCCAGTAAAAGTATCTCCTACTTTTGCTACATAATCGCGAGGTACTTTTACAGAAAGGCGCTCTGGGTTTAATTGATTTTCATCTAATAGAGGTGTGCCATATTGTGTTACTATTTTATCTCCACCATTTTTTACTGTTACATATAAATTTCCGTTTTTCTGAGGTGTAATAATTTTTGGTGTTGGCATCGTAACACGCATACCTTCTATACTTTCATAGAAGTCGATTGCATCTTCATTTGGATCAAATAAACCAAATGCATCATTATCAATAATCTGGTCCGGGATTTTCACACCGTTTTCCCCAAGTACAATCGGTGCTGGCAAAGATTGATCTTTTGCGATTACAGCAACGCGGCTCGCTTTAATTTCAGTCGTCGTTAAGTCTGTTTCAAATCGCTCTGCATATCCTGGTCCAACATATTCTTCTACTACTCCATCAACTTGAATAAGATCTCCTACTGCTACATTCACATCTTTTTTATATACGTACATACCTTCTGAAGTAGCTGGGTCATTATCTGGCTGATTATCTTCTATATAAAAGCCGTTTTTATCAAGCGCTGTGACAACGCCTTCCACATTGTTTACTTTCTTCCCGTTGTAAGGAGACATATGTGATTTCCCTTGAATGTCATGAATACGAACCTGTTCATTATTTACGATAATAAATGAAAATGTCGAAATTGCTGAAGGAGTAAGTCCTTCTTTTTCTGCGATTGCTTTCACTACACTATTTTCATTGACTATAATTTGTCCATTATAACGAACGCTTTTATTAGTAGGATTAGAGCCATCTAACGTATAGTAGATTGTTGCGCCTTCTGTATTCGTCGTTAATGTTACCGCTGTTCCTTTAGCAACTTCTCCACCGTTCGGTGAAGCTACTACATCGCTAACACGGTTTTGTCCTTCACCTTGAAACTTATAAGCTGTTACTGATTTTAGACCTGGGTTACTAAAATATAATTCAAGGGTCCCAGTCAAACTAACTTTCTTCCCGATATTTTCAGGGTGATCTTTTACATTCACTGCCGTTCTCACATCACCTTTCGGTAACTGAACGGGCATGATTTTGTCTGGATTCGTTTCGTTTGGCGAATCTGCAATTGCTACGTTTGTATCATCAAACTTAGCTGGATCCTTCGTATATTTAGAAGAACTTTGCGTATATCCAACAATATATCCTTCTACTATCCCCTTCGTTTTCCCTTGCTGCTTAAATACTTGAATTGCTTTTTCTACTGACATAGAAGCAGTTTCTTCTGCTTGCGCTAAAGTTCCAGTAAATGAAAGCAATAGCAAGAATGATAAAAAGACACTTAACAATTTCTTCACAGCCATTTTCCTCTCTCTATTTCATATTTTCTCAGCATTTCTATCATAACAAATGATTCGTTATATAGAACTATATTTCGACAAATTTTACAAAAGATTTATTTAATTTACAAGCTTTCAAACTATAATACAAAATAATAATTTTACACCTTCTACAAATACACTCTATAATGTTAGAGAGAAAACAGAAAATATCGAAAGTTTATTGGCATGTAAAATGGATTCATTTGAATAGGAGTGATTGGATGGAAGTGCAAACAGAAACATACCGCGCAGCTATGAATGGAACATTAGAACGTCATTTTTCAGATATGATTGCCGTTATACCAACTAGAATTACAATTGAGCAGTTAAAACAGCGACTAGAAACGATCGCTACTAAAGTTGATGATTTAAAAATTGTTTATAGTGATGAGACAAGCCTTATTGTTGAATTACATATGGGTGAAACAGTCATACCGTATGAACTGCATATTGATGAACCGAACGATCCAGAAGGATATAAAATGTACAATAGACAAGATGCTACAATCGTAGATCGTAATTTTGAAGATGCAGCTTTCGGCACTGAAATTTTCACTCGTACGCTATTTGTAGGCGATGTACTGGACTGCTTTTTCCAGCAGTTACAGTTCTTATGGAATCTCGCCCCAGATTTGTTATTTGTAATCGATTCAAGTGCAGCAATGAAAGTGATATCTAGAAGCTATATTGAATATCACGTTGAAAATGAATTATTACCTGACATTCCTGACTTATACGTTATTCATTCCATTTATGAAGACGATAAAGACGGTGAGCCTACGCAATATTGGTTTCATACACACGGTCTTTTAAGAGCAGGCGTAACTGAAATAGAGTTAATTATTCCAAATCGCATTTCTTCCTACTACGGCATTAGCGATCTCTTTCAAACATTTGCTAATAATGCCGTTGAGAATGGACAAGTCCCTATAAATGAGCCTATCGTTATCGCACATAGTCAGCAAGGTTCTATACATACAGTCGCTGTTCCGTGGGAAAAAGGATTATCTTATATAGGGCATAAAACGAGTATGGACCAATTATCTTCAATCGAGGATGAAGAAGTGAAACTACAACCAATAGATGCACAAAATACATTCTTAGGCGGTATGGATGACCGAGATGAATACCATCAATCTCCATCTGTTCTCTTATTCAAATTTAATACTTCAGAAGAATATATTGAAAGCTTTTTCCAAGAACACGAGGAAGCTACAGGGCTCATGTTCTATAAAACAAATAGTGAAACTGATCGTATGGCTTACAATGCGAAGAATACTTTCGGGTATTTCAGCAACATTTTTCACATTGAACAATCAAATGAAGATTTTCGTTTCCTTGCTAAATTTGGTGTATCCTACGAAGAGGGAAAAAGTGAACATATGTGGTTTGAAATGCAAAACATTACGGAAGATTTCATTCAAGGAATACTCATTAATGAACCATATTTTATAGAAGATATGAGTGAAGGAAATAGTTATCATTTAGATTTTGATAACTTAACAGAGTGGGTTATTTATGCAGGAGATGCTGTTATAAAGCCAAATAACTTATATATGTTTATTGGCGAATAAGTATTTTATATAATAAACGAAACGCCTTCAATATGATTGAAGGCGTTTCTTATAATTTATTGTGCGATTAATTCAGCATCTATTACTTTCTCCAAATGAGATAATACACGCTTTGCAGCTTCCTCACCTTGATTAATACAGTCTGGAAGTCCAGCGCCAGCATAGGAGCTACCTGCCAAGTATATACCTGGCAACTCTTTCTCCATAAATGTTGTGAGCTGTTTCATTCGCTCGTTATGGCCTACTGTATATTGAGGCATCGCTTCTTTCCAGCGACTTACAATTGTAAACTCTGGATCCTCTGTAATGTCCATCGTCTTCTTTAAATCTTCTAGTACGAGCTGAACGAGTTCTTCTTCAGTTTGTTCTACAACCGCTTCATCACCAGCACGCCCGACGTAGCAACGAAGGAGTGTTTTTCCTTCTGGCGTTGTATGCGGCCATTTTTTATGCGTCCACGTACATGCTGTAATGGTGTAATCGCTATTTCGTGATACGACAAATCCTGTACCATTAATATCACGCTGGATTGCAGACTTTTGGAAAGCAAGTGCCACATTTGCAACGGATGTGGATGGAATATTACGGAAGAAACGAAACTGCTTGTACTGAGCAAACATGGACGGCAATACTTTATGCGAAGTTGCCACTACGATGGCGTCCGCTTCTATTTCTTTTCCGTTACTAAGAGTAATTGTATAACCATCACCCTGTTTTGCAACTTTTTCAATGCGAGTTCCCTTTATTATCGTACCTTCATGCATCTTTACTTCGAGAGATTTTACGATAGATTCTAAACCTGTTTTCACTGTTTGGAACATTCCCTTTTTCGGTTCAGCTTTCTCTTCTTTCGGAGCGAGCGTACGCATACCGAGTGAAATACTGCGATGTTTCTGCTCAATCTGATACATTTGCGGGAATGTTGACATTAAGCTCATTTGATCAATATCCCCTGCATAAATACCCGATAGTAACGGTTCTATTAAGTTTTCAACCACTTCGTTTCCAAGACGATGTCTGAAAAATTGTCCGAGTGATTGGTCAGATACTGGCTTTGACCTCGGCATTAATAGATCAAAACCAGCTCTTAGTTTACCAATTGGGGAGAACAGCCCGGAAAATAGAAACGGCGTAATTTGCGTTGGAATTCCCATCATTGATCCAGTCGGCATTTTATGTAACCGATTGTTTACGAGGATAAATGATTGACCAGCTTGATTATTTACAAGTTCATCGCCGAGACCCAATTCTTTCACTAATCTAGCTGCACTTTCTTTTCGTGCTAAGAAAGAATCCGGTCCGCGCTCAATTGTAAACCCATCTTTTCGAACGGTTTGAATTTTTCCGCCAAGTTTACCCGATGCTTCTATAAGTAATGTATCAATCGGCAAGTTTTTTTCATGAATATTTTTTTGTAAGTTATACATTGCTGTTAATCCAGTAATACCTCCGCCGACGATCACAACTTTTTTCCTCAAGCAGGCTCCCCCTTTCTTCTTACAGTACAGATTCTTTTTTCTTTAATACAACATCTGTTAAACAATCAATAAATGCGTCCGATGCATTTGGCATTTCTGGACGATAATATTTCGCACCAATTTCATCCGTTACAACTTTACACTCAAAGTCGTTGTCATATAAAACTTCTAAATGTTCCGCAACAAATCCAACTGGTGCATATACGAATGAAGTATAACCGTGCTTTTCATTTAGTTCTCTCGTTAAATCTTGTACATCTGGACCAATCCAAGGATCTGGTGTGTTTCCTGCACTTTGCCAGCCTACTGCATAGTTTGCTACTTCAGCTCCGCGCGCGATATAATCCGCTGTTTCATTTAATTGATCTGGATATGGATCGCCCATTGCAATAATTTTCTCTGGTAAGCTATGTGCAGATACGATTAATACTGCTTTTTCACGCTCTGCATCTGACATACCGTTATATATACCTTTCACTGCATCAACCCAGTACTGGATGAATTTCGGCTCTTTATACCAGCTATCAATGCCGTGAATTGTTAAGTTTCCAAGTTTCTCAGCTTCTTCTTGTGCTCGTCCAACGTATGATTTCACGCTAAACGTAGAATAGTGAGGTGCAAGAACAAGTGCGATTGCATCTTGTATTCCGTCGTTATGCATATCTTTCACCGCATCTTCAATAAACGGTTCAATATGTTTTAAACCAAGATACATATGGTACTCTACTTCATCTTGTACTTCATTTAAACGCTGTTCTAACTTCTTAGCTTGCTCTAATGTAATAGTAGCTAAAGGAGAAATACCACCAATTGCACGGTAACGCTCTGTTAAATCTTCCAGCATTTCAGGACTTGGCTTTCTTCCTCTACGAATATGTGTATAGTAACGTTCAATATCTTCTTCTTTATATGGCGTTCCGTATGCCATTACAAGCAAACCAATTTTCTTTTTCATACAGCAATTCTCCTTTACTTCGCTAACTGCCCTTTAGAGTATTCATGAATAAATGTAGTTAAACGTTTTAATGTATCCGGATTTACTTCTGGGAATACACCGTGACCTAAGTTAAAGATATAACCCGGCTGTTTCATCCCTTGATCTAAAATACCTTTTACATGTTCTTCAATAACAGACCATGGTGCAAGTAAGAATGAAGGGTCCATATTACCTTGTACCGCCTTATGAACGCCACGTGCACGTGCTTCTTCAATCGGTAAGCGCCAGTCTAAGCCGACTACATCAAGCGGTAAGTCGTGCCACTCATTCACTAAGTGTGCAGCTCCTACGCCGTGCATAATCATCGGTACACCCATCTTACGAACTTCTGCAAAAATACGCTCCATTGCTGGTTTAATAAATACGCGATAATCTGCTACATTTACTGTTCCAACCCAAGAATCGAAAATTTGAACTGCTTTTGCTCCTGCGTTTATTTGCGCTTTTAAATATGTAATAACCATATCTGCTAGTTTATCCATTAAAGCAAACCAAGCTTTTGGCTCTGCATACATGAACGCTTTCGTATTATGGTAGTTACGAGATGGACCGCCTTCAATCATATAGCTCGCTAATGTAAATGGAGCTCCTGAAAAACCGATTAACGGTACGTCTAACATTTCTGTCGTTAATAAACGAATTGTATCTAGTATGTACGGTACGTCATCTTCTGGATTGATTTCCCCTAGTTTTTCTACGTCTTGTAAAGAACGGATTGGATTATCAATAACTGGGCCAATACCTGATTTAATTTCTACATCCACACCAATTGCAGGTAGTGGTGACATAATATCTTTATAAAGAATTGCTGCGTCTACGTTATATTGATCAACCGGCAATTTTGTAACGTAAGCACATAACTCTGGATTATGTGTAATTTCAAATAAAGAATACTTTTCTTTAATCTTTCTATATTCCGGCTGTGAACGACCTGCTTGACGCATATACCATGCTGGTACATAATCGGTACGTTCCCCCCTACATGCTTTTAAAAATGTCTCATTTATAGTTCTTACCAAGACCCTTGCTCCCTTCCTTACCAATGCTTCGAATACGTTCGATATTTATCTTTTTTTACTATACAGCTTGTAAAAACAAAATGCATAATATTATGTACGTTGTTCATTAAATTGACACAAACATTCTTAAAAACGCTTACTATTTTCACAACATTCTTATTATAACACAGAGAAAAACTATGGTTTAGCTACTTTTGACTTTTCTCCTTCACGATTCGTTTGTGTATTATATGGTACAACGTAAAAGCTCGGTTTTGAAAATATGTTAACGAACTTTTCCTCATATTCCCCAGCACCATTTACAGTGCTAACATGTGTATGAATTCCGTTCTCCACTCTATAGATTCGGTACATAATTCTGTTATCTGGAAGTGGTTTCCAACTTAATTTTGCTTTAAATAAACCGAAAGGGCTAAATGATAGTTTCATTTTTACATCTTCAATTTTGCGCAGTCGAATCGGAGCGCCGATTGTTTCCACACCTTCAGGCTTCATAAACTTCTCTTTATGTTCTACATTAGCCTTCGTTAAAATTTTCTTAAACAATTTTGTCGCAGATGCACTTTCTCCTTGCAACTGATGCTCCTTATCCGTACGGTCATAACCAATCCAAACAGCGCCTACTAAGTTAGGTGTATAGCCGACGAACCACATATCTCTTGCTCCCTTATCGTCATTTGGCAATGAAGTTGTACCTGTTTTTCCAGCTAGCGCACCGTTATATACACCAACTCTCGCTGTCCCTTCCTTCACAACTCCTTCTAGCATTTTCGTCATATACCATGCTGTCTGCTTCGAGAAGATTTTCGTCTCTACTTTTGGAGATTCCCCAATGACTGCACCGTGTCTATTTAATACTTTATCAATAACGTGCGGCTCAATTATATTTCCATTTGCTAAAAATGAACGATACATTTTTACAAGATCAAATGTTGAAACGCCATTTTTTAGTCCCCCAAGAGCTGTACTTAAACCAGCATCTGCAATATGGACATTTCCTTTTTCTAAATATTGCTTTCCTTCTTCTACCCCTAACTCATTTAATAGAGAAACTGCCGGTACGTTTGCCGACTCTAAAATCGCATCATACATCGTCATTTCTTTTGAATACTCATGATTATAATTTCGAGGTTCATACCCTTCAAAAGAATTTCTTTCATTTGTTAATAAAGAATACGGATTATACTTTTTCGTTTCTAGTGCTGGTGCATAAACGATAAGTGGTTTTAAAACAGATCCGGGCTGCCTTTTGGCAAAAACACGATTAAATCCTCTCGGGACGTACTTTCTTCCCCCAATCGCCGCTTTAATCCCTCCCGTACGATTATCCATTAATAAGAAAGCACCTTGCGCCCCTTCTTCTTTCCCAGGAAAATTCCTTGCATCTTGAAACTGGTTATATGCTACCTTTTGAATCTTTTCATCCATAGGTACGACAAACGTATATCCTCCGCGAAGTACTTCTTGATGAGACAACCCGTATAAACGAGCGGCTTCATCTATGACCATATCAATATACGGCATATATGCAAGCTCATTCTCATCTAAATTTTTATATAGAGCAATTGTCTTCCCTTGATAACGAACGCTTTCTTCTGCAGTCAAATAGCCTTGTTTATGCATAAGTGACAATACTAGATCGCGGCGTTCCTTACTCTTCTCTGCAGAATAGTACGGTGAATATCCGTTTGGTGACTTCGGAAGGCCTGCAAGCATTGCCCCTTCCTCTACTGTTAAATCCTCAACATTTTTATTAAAATACAACTTTGCTGCCGCTTGAATACCGTAAGCCCCATGACCAAAATAAATATGATTCATATACATTTCAAGAATTTGTTGCTTCGTATATTTTTGCTCTAATTGAAGAGAAATTGCGACTTCCTTCAATTTGCGCGTAAATGTTTTTTCACGAGTTAAAAAGACGTTTTTAGCGAGTTGCTGCGTAATGGTACTACCGCCCTCTACCTTCTCTCCAGCTAACGTATCTTTATAAAGAGCACGGAATATCGACGGATAATCAATCCCTTGATGCTCATAAAAACGAGAATCTTCCACCGCAACAAACGCCTGCTGCACATACTTCGGAATTTGCTCGATCGGTACAAGGTCTCTATTTTCTACGTATAATTTCGTAATTTCTTTCCCTTTCTGGTCAACGATACGTGATGAAGAGTGGAAAACGAGCTGCTTTTCATCCATCATATAGCCACCAGCTAACACGATAAGTTTATAGAGTACAATCGCTACTACGAACGTTGCGACGCCGCCTAATAAAGTCCACTTTACTTTCTTCATACATCGTCCTTCTTTCCAAATGATGGTACATTTATTATTTGAAAAAGAAGTATCTTTATGTATATAATCTTCGAAGTTTTTTAAGAGAGTTGATATAATAGAAACAAACTAGTAAGGGGGCATTAAAATGAAGGCTATTATTTCATACGAAACACCTCTAGAACAAGCACATTTCACTGCAAAAAATGATGAGGAAAATATGTTTTATAAAGAAAATACAGAAGAATCTGTAGAAGGTTCACTTCAGTATGACGTACTAGATGCTGTCGGTGAATTCAAAGGACAACCTGGCTATATCGTTTGTAACAACATTTCTGTAACAGACGAAGGTCGCCCTGTATTTGAAAACCGCTTTAAAAACCGCGCAGGCCTTATCGAAAACGAACCAGGATTCCAAGCGATCCGTGTTCTACGCCCATTAAGTAACGATACATATGTCATCTTAACGATGTGGGAAACAGAGCAAAACTTTAAAGACTGGACAGAATCACGTTCATTCGAAAACGCTCATAAAAAACGTCCCACGCAAGTAGAAGGAAAACCTCAGGCTCAAGCGCATCCACATGCAGAACAGCAAAAGAGTATTTTCTCTCGCCCTTCTTTTGTGACTACTTTTGATGTGTTAGTTTAATTTTTTTGAGTTTGGAGTTCGGAAACCACGGTATGTGAAATTATATCGGCGATTTTTCGAATATATCGGCGCAACTCGAATTATATCAGCGTTTTTCTGAATATATCAGCGCAACTCGAATTATATCAGCGTTTCTTCGAATATATCGACTTATCGACAAATCATGACACAAAAAGGAAACACCATTACACACCGGTGTTTCCTTTTTCTTTGTACCAATTATATATACGAAGTGAATCTTTTTTTCTCATATGCTTTACTTCATAACCCCGCCCAGCTACCGCTACAAGAGTTGTACATAATTCATCCTTTCTTTGAAAATACGATTGATTATAACCTACTGCTTGAACATGTCTTCTTCGCATTATTCCTGTATATTTCGAAAAATTACGATATACAACCGTTAGTTGATTTTCTCTTAATTCATAACCACCACTTTTATATCTAGCATACGCAAGTAACGAAAACACGATAAATAACGGTAAAATAAAAAATAAAGCAATATATTGTTTCAAATATATACTCACGCTAGCAATTAGAACTGTGAGTATGATACTTATTAACCAGCTCATAATGAAATAACGACGCAACGCTGTTTTTGGTAAGTGAGCGATCTCCGCCTCAATTTCATAAGGTAACTCTAAATATGTGAGCAGGTGCTGTACATCTTTTTTCTTCATAAAAGGATGCAACATCACTTCATTACTTGCTGCTCCAATACTGTGAATTGCTTCCACTTCAACAGCGCAATAACCAAATGGCTGGCGAAGCATACATTCTTTTACAGTAATCGCTTGAATTCGGTGCAATTTTAAGACAAATTCTTTCTTTTCAAATAACCCTTGAACGATACGAATTTCTTCCCCTTTTCGCTCAATTTTAAAGTTTGCATATTTCAACACATATCCAGCCGTGGAAATAATCCATGAAATTGCCATTAAAATTAATGCTATTACAATTAGTTTATAAACACCGTTTCCCATCACATACGCTTCTACTTTACTTGTGAATCCTTCAGGAAGAACAAAATCAAACTTTGTGTAAAGAAGTACCAGTCCAGAAAACACTAGTCCGAACTGACCAGATGTAATCGCTGCTGCTAAAACCTCTTTCGCTGTTAACTGATAAACCGTCTTGCTTTCTTCCTCTTCTATTTCTTCTTTTACAGTAGTTTCTTTCTTATGTAATAAAGAGATTAAATGTTTTGCCTCGTCTTCTTTAATACCAGCCAACATCACTTCTGGTTCACTACCACCACCCGCTACTTCTATATTTAACTTCATAAGCCCAAGCATCTGATAAATGACGTTAGAAGACGTACTAACATTTTGCACACGTTCTTTATTTAAATAACTTTCCTTCTTTACAAAAACACCGTGCTTTATATGTAAAATATTATTCTCAATCCAGTACACTTTAAAATACCATTTAATTGCTGAAAAAATAGCCATGATGAATAAAACAACCAGAAGGAAAAGATAAAATAAATACCAAGGTTCCACTTGTTCATCAGGTTTAAATAAAACAAGAATAATAAGTGGCAACAAACTCGCAACTCTAATACCTAACAATATCGTAATCGGATGTTGCCTCTTATACATCCTTATCACTCACTTTCGCAAGTTCTCCAATTTGTCTTTTTAGCTGTTCTGCTTCTTCTTTCGTTAAACCTGGAATACTATGAGAAGTTGCGGCTGTTGAAATGTGTAATTCTGCTAAATTATACTTTCTCATGATCGGCCCTTGCTCAATCGTTACGTGCTGCACACGGATCATCGGAATAAGTACGCGTTTTACAACGAACATTCCCTTTTGAATCTCAATCTCTTCTTCATTTAATCTGTAACTATAATAGCGCTGACGTAAATTTGGAAACACAAAATAATCAAGTGGAATAAATGTAATAGCTCCTGTTACTAATAGTCCAAACAACCAGCCCCACCAGTTAAAGTTAATCATAAAAAAGAAATACGCAATTACGACTGTTAGTATAACTGCCGTCCCAATTAAAGCGTGAATTCGCCACACTTTCAGCATATTAGAATGAATCTCCCTTTCTAACGGCTGCATCTCATCACTCCAATTCTATGAATTTATTACTTATATATTATCAAAAAATAAGATTTCATATACATTTTTGTAAATTTATAGTCAAATAAAAATATATGAATCAAAAGCAGATTAAAGAAAAACATACCTCAGTTTTGAAAATTATATATTATAAATATGAATTATATTGAACTAAAATAAACCTTACATGATTCATGTAAGGTTTATCGTTTTATACACAATATATTTCATTATTGTTGAGATATACTAGCATCGCTTTCAATTCGCTTTTCTTTTTGGCTCAGTTTTTTATCTTTAGATTTTTTTAATGTTAAAGTCATACCAATAAAAATAAAAAGAATTCCTGTTATTTGCATTAAAGTTGGACGGAATCCAGTAAGTACAGTATCTAATAATATTGCCACTGCCGGATCCAAAAAAACTAATATTGAGATTGTTTTTGTAGATAAATAGCGTAAACTATCAAAAAACAGATAATATACTATCCCTGTGTGAATAAAACCAGTAGCTATAATATATGTCCAATTACTTTGAGTGAGGCCACTAAAAGCATCTAAATCTATAAATGGTATTAAAAGAAATATCCCCAAGAATGTTTGTAAAAATGTCATTGCATACGCACTCATTTTGTTAATCCCTTTACCAAATAAAGTTGTAAATGCATAAAAGAGAGCTGCAAGAAATCCCCATATCATACCTGAAGACATTAATGAACCGACAGAGAAACTTCCATCGATACCAGCAATTAATAAAGCTCCTGCAAAACACACAACTATTGAAATGATAGATATTAATGTTAATTTTTCTTTAAAGACGATACTTCCAATTAACAGTACAATTACTGGTGCAAGATGATAAACCGAGATAGCAATTGTAACTGACATATTTTCAAAGGCTTTAAATAAGAAAACCCAATTAAATACTAAGAAAAAGCCACATATTAAAACTTGAATAACTTCTTTTCGTTCCCATTTATCTTGTTTATATTGCCCTGTAAGCAACCAGCATACACTTAAAAATATTGTCGCAAAAATACACCTTACAAACACTAATTCAAACGAAGGTAAGTTTGTTTGAACTGAAAAAAATCCAACTGATCCAAAGATAACCATTGATGCTATCATCTTTAAAGCCGGTACCGTTTTCTCTTGCTTAAAACTTTTTTGAAGCAAATTAATCCCCCTCCAATAAAAACTCGGTTTATAGTGAGAAAAACACCAGCCTAAAAAAGGACAGGTGCTTTTCCTCAAAAACACTCAATTATAAATTTTTCCCAGCAGTCCAACCACCATCAATTACAAAATTAGAACCAGTAATAAAGCGGGCCTGATCAGAAATCAAGTACTCAATACATGAAACAATATCCTGCGGCAACCCCCAAGTATCTAAAGATTGATTACTTTTTATCATAGACATCAAGGCTGTATTACTAAAGTATTCTTCTGTAAGTTCAGTTCTAATAACACCGGGAGAAATGCTATTCACCCTTATATTTTGCTTTCCAAATTCCATAGCCATCTGTTTAGTCAATCCGATTAAAGCATGCTTTGATGCAACATAAGCAGCTCGCTCTGGTTCAGCCATTAATCCAGAAACCGATGCTATATTCACAATACAACCTTTTATTTTCGATTCACACCATCGCTTAGCTACTTCCCTAGAAAGGATAAATGGGGCTACTAAATTTACATCAATTACTTTTTTAAACATATCATCGGATAAATGTAAAACAGGTGTTATCTCTCGAATACCAGCTGCATTTATTAATATATCAGGAGAAAGCTTTTCTAAATCTAATTGAGTAAACAGATTATGAATCGCTTCGCTATTACTTAAATCAATTTGCACTACTTTCAAAGGCATATCTGTTTTCATATAATCTATTAAGTTATTATTATTAATATCAAGCGCTATTACATGAAATGATTTTTCTAAAAAGTATTTTATACAAGCATGACCTATACCGCTATTGGCTCCAGAAATCATAATTATTTTATTCTCTCTCATTTTGTCTCCTTATAAGAAAATGTTACTAATAAAATATCACGAAAAGCCTCCGTACTACATTCTGTTCCAAGTGGCGTTACGGCATGGAAGACCTTTTGTCCAAATACTAAAGTTTCTAAAGGCTCCTTCAAACTTATAAACTGATTAATTTCCCGAGGAGAATTAGCTATTAAATTATCTCCACCAATAGCTGTATTACTTAAATTCATAAGGTGTAAAAACACTACTGGTTCATCATCTTTATGTAACCAAATAGGTGAACTAAAAGATGGTCTTTCTTTAGTAGCTTTATATCTTACTTGATGTAAACCTATAATTAAGTCTTTACTTGTATCTATTATATTTGTTTTAAATGCAAATTCAGTATCGAAGCGCACGATATTTTGAATTAAAGGATTACATAAAAAGCTATCATTTATGCTATTGAACTGTCTAACTTTCCCGCCATCGTCATAGTTATATTCTTTAGATTGGAAGTAATCATTACTATTATCTAAAATATAATCTGGTGAATCAACATACTTTATATACCTTGAATAAGATCTAGCACGACATTCACCGTATGCATCATCTTCCAAATTATAATAATCTAACTGTGCTTGTGTTAATAGACGATGATTCTCTTCCTCTTGTAAAAAGATTTCATTTGAAATTTCAAGGAATCCTTTAGATTCAAATTCATGTACCTTTTCTTCTATGCTAAAGCCACTCATTTTACTAAGAACAAACGTCATTATAAAAACCTCCACACTATTGTATTTTTCTATCTCACCCTATGTTAGAAATGCAATAAGTAACCGAGATTCTTGCTTAATAAAATTAAAAATTATGATATTCAATTAATACACCAAATGAAATATACGTAATTCATTAAAATTATTTATTAAGCAATATTATATATCCTTTCGGGTATTTTTTCTAATTATCTGAAGATTTATCAACATTAGTCTTAATATTCAAAAATAAAGAAATAGATTTTTCAGAAAGATAAAACTGCGCGTATTGCAATTATTTATGTATATAACTTTTTTTAAAATTATATTTTAAATATAGCTAGTTTTTTATAAATTTTTTGATATAATTACATACGGGAAAAGGGAAGAACTTTGTCTTCCCTTGTGTTTTTATTTGCATCTAGTACTTTTGCTAGATGCTTTTTTTATGCTAAAAAAGGTATCCTCAAATACTTTGAGGATACCTTTTCACCTTTATTATCTCTGCTGTTTTCTACCTAATATGAGTAATCCAAAACTCATCATTACAAGAAGTGCTCCCATATATGGTTCCACAGGCATTTTCTGCCCTGTCTTCGGTAATTCTTTTTCAGGTTTCTCTGGATTCGGTGTCCCAGGCTTTTCTGGATCTGGTGTCCCAGGTTTTTCTGGATTCGGTGTTCCAGGCTTTTCTGGATTCGGTGTTCCAGGTTTCTCCGGATTCGGTGTTCCAGGTTTCTCCGGATTCGGTGTTCCAGGTTTCTCCGGATTCGGTGTTCCAGGTTTCTCCGGATTCGGTGTTCCAGGTTTTTCTGGATCTGGTGTTCCAGGTTTTTCTGGATCTGGTGTTCCAGGTTTTTCTGGATCTGGTGTTCCAGGTTTTTCTGGATCTGGTGTTCCAGGTTTTTCTGGATCTGGTGTTTCTGGGCCTGGTGGCGCTAAATGATTCAATTTGTTTAATACTTCTAATTGAACTGCATTTATCATTCCATTTGTAATTTCAAATGGAATTGGATTAGTTAATTTTTCATATCCTTTTGGTGCTTCTACTTCTACTAGTGTGTAGTTACCTACAGATAGATCTGTGATTTTTGCCTTTCCATCTTTATCTGTTGTTACTTTCACTACTACTTTTCCCTTTTCATCATGAACCTCAAACACAGCTCCTGATAAGACTTCCTTGCTTTCAGCGGCCATTTTTATAATCTCCACTGAACCTTTGTCTAACTGTTCATTCTCTACTTTCAATGATAAGACTTTTGTCATACCTTTTGTAATTTCGAATGATACTGGTTCCGTTAACTTTTTGTAACCTGGTAAGCTCTTCGTCTCTACTAATTTGTATTTTCCTACTGATAGATCTGAAACGTTTGCTTTTCCTTCTTTATCCGTCGTTACTTTCGCAACTACTTTTCCTTTTGAGTCACGTACTTCAAATACAACATTTTCTAATGGTGCTTTACTGTCTTTATCTATTTTTGTGATTTCTACATTCCCCGTATCTACCATTTCATTTTCTACAGTGAACGCTAAAGATTTTGTCATACCTTTTGTAATTTCAAATGGTACAGGCTTTTCTAATTTTTTGTAGCCTGGTAAACTCTCTACTTCTACTAGCTTGTACTTTCCTACTGATAAATCTGAAACTGTTGCTTTTCCAGCTTTATCTGTCGTTACTTTCGTTACTACCTTGCCTTTGTCGTCTTGTACTTCAAAGACTACACCTGCTAACGGTGCCTTATTATCTTTATCTATTTTTGTAATTTCTACATTTCCCGTATCTACCATTTCATTTTCTATGTTTAATGATAGAACTTCTGTCATACCTTTTGTAATTTCAAACGATACTGGTTCTGTTAATTGTTTGTAACCTGGTAAACTTTCTTTCTCTACTAATTTGTACTTTCCTACAGATAAGTCTGAGATTTTTACTTTACCATTTTTATCTGTTTTTACTTCTGTTACTACTTTGCCTTTGTCGTCTTGTACTTCGAAGACTACGCCTTCTAAT
The DNA here is from genome assembly GCF_040460035.1 of Bacillus cereus group sp. MG1. NCBI lineage: Bacteria > Bacillati > Bacillota > Bacilli > Caryophanales > Bacillaceae > Bacillus > Bacillus cereus group sp. MG1. Next base: position 1,445,789 of record NZ_JARVGY010000001.1, read on the forward strand.
ACTTTTTGACTATCTTTATCTACTTTTGTGATTTCTACTGAACCTTTGTCTAACTGTTCATTCTCTACTTTTAATGATAAGACTTCTGTCATACCCTTTTTAATTTCGAATGATACTGGCTCTGTTAGTTTTTTGTAGCCTGGTAAGCTCTCTTTCTCTACTAATTTGTACTTTCCTACAGATAAGTCTGAGATTTTTGCTTTACCATTTTTATCTGTTTTTACTTCCGTTACTACTTTTCCTTGTTCGTCTTGCACTTCGAAGACTACGTCTTCTAATACTTTTTGACTATCTTTATCCACTTTTGTGATTTCTACTGAGCCTTTGTCTACTAGTTCATTCTCTACTTTTAGTGATAAGACTTCTGTCATACCTTTTTTGATTTCAAATGATACTGGTTTCGCTAGTTTTTTATATCCTGGTAAGCTCTCTACCTCTACTAGCTTATATTTTCCTACTGATAAATCAGCAATCTTTGCTTTTCCTTCTTTATCTGTCGTTACTTTTGTTACTACTTTGCCTTTTTCATCTTGTACTTCGAAGACTACGCCTTCTAATACTTTTTGACTATCTTTATCTACTTTTGTGATTTCTACTAAACCTTTGTCTAACTGTTCATTCTCTACTTTTAATGATAAGACTTCTGTCATACCCTTTTTAATTTCGAATGATACTGGCTCTGTTAGTTTTTTGTAACCTGGTAAGCTTTTTTTCTCTACTAATTTGTACTTTCCTACAGATAAGTCTGAGATTTTTGCTTTCCCTTCTTTATCTGTCGTTACTTCTGTTACTACTTTGCCTTGTTCGTCTTGTACTTCGAAGACTACACTTGCTAATGCTTTTTGACTATCTTTATCTACTTTTGTTACTTCCACATTTCCCTTGTCTAACATTTCGTTTTCTACTGTTAAAGCAAGAGATTTTGTCATGCCTTTTTCAATTTGGAAAGTAATCGGATCTACTAATTGTTTATATCCTTTTGGTGCTTTTACTTCTACTAACTTGTATGTGCCGACTGATAAATTAGTAACTTGTGCTTGTCCTTTTTTATCTGTCGTTATTTTAGCGACTACTTGTCCTGCTTCATCTTGAATTTCAAAGACTGCATCAGCTAAAGCATCTTTATTTTCTTTATCTACTTTTGTAATTTCTACATTTCCTGTATCCACTAATTCATTTTCTACAGTCAATTGTAATGCTGTTACTCTACCCTTTTCAATTTCGAATGAAATTGGCTTTTCTAGTGGTTTGTATCCTGCCGGTGTTTCTACTTCTACTAACTCATACTTTCCAATAGATAAATCTGAAACGTTTGCTTTTCCTTCTTTATCCGTCGTTACTTTTGCAACTACTTTTCCTTTTAAATCACGTACTTCAAATACAACATTTTCTAATGGAGCTTTACTATCTTTATCTATTTTTGTTATCTCTACATTCCCTGTATCCACCATTTCATTTTCTACTTTCAATGATAGAACCTCGGTCATGCCTTTTTTGATTTCAAATGATATTGGTTTTTCTAATTTTTTATAACCAGGTAAACTTTCTACCTCTACTAATTCATACTTTCCTACAAGTAAATCTGAAACATTTGCTTTTCCATCTTTATCTGTCGTTACTTTTGTAACTTCATTACCCTTTTCATCTTGGACGATGAATGTTACTCCCGCTAACGGTGCTTTATTATCTTTATCTATCTTTGTTATCTCTATATTTCCCGTATCTACCATTTCATTTTCTATTTTTAATGATAGAACTTCGGTCATGCCTTTTTTGATTTCAAATGATACTGGATCTGTTAGTTTCTTATAGCCTGGTAAACTTTCTTTCTCTACTAATTTGTACTTTCCTACTAATAGATCTGAGATTTTTGCTTTACCATCTTTATCTGTTTTTACTTCCTTTACTACTGTTCCAGCTTCATCTTGCACTTCAAAAACTACGCCTTTTAATGCTTTTTTGCTGTCTTTATCTATTTTTGTAATTTCTACTGAACCTTTATCTAACTGTTCATTTTCTACTTTCAACGATAGGACTGTTGTCATACCTTTTTTAATTTCGAATGATACTGAATCTGTTAGCTTTTTGTAGCCTGGTAAACTTTTCGTCTCTACTAATTTGTACTTCCCTACTGATAAATCAGAGATTTTTGCTTTACCATCTTTATCTGTTTTTACTTCTGTTACTACTTTTTCTTGCTCATCTTGCACTTCGAAGACTACGCCTTCTAATACTTTTTGACTATCTTTATCTATTTTTGTAATTTCTACTGAGCCTTTGTCTAACTGCTCGTTTTCTACTTTTATTGCTAAAGCTTTTGTCATACCTTTTTTTATTTCAAATGGTACTGGTTCTGTTAGCTTTTTATAACCTGGTAAGCTTTTCGTCTCTACTAATTTGTACTTTCCTACTGATAGATCTGAAACATTTGCTTTTCCATCTTTATCTGTTACTACTTTTCTTACTACTTCATCTTTCTCATCTTGGACTTCAAATTCGACACCCGCTAATACTGCTCCGTTTTCTTTGTCCACTTTTGTAATTTCTATATTACCTTTGTCTACCATTGCATTTTCCACTTGTATTGGGAATATGCCGTCCCCTGTTACACTTACTTCGAACTCTGTTTCTTTTAATTGGTAGCCTTCAGGCGCTTTCGTTTCTTTTAAAATATATTTTCCTAGTGCTAACGGTTTAGAGATTGCCTTACCATCTTTATCTGTAACAATATGTTCGACTACTACACCGTCTTTTACTATATCAAACTCTGCATTTGCTAATGGTTTTTCACCATTTTCCGAATCAATTTTCTTTATTTCAATTTGACCCTTTTGCACAGTATTTTTAATTTCAATTGTTTTTGTTTCTCCAGCTTGAAGTGTAACCTCTACTGGGCTTGTTAATTTTTGATATCCTTCTGGTGCTACTGTTTCATAAACTTTATACGTCCCAGGAGCTAAAGTTTGAGGTACTGAAAAACCTTTTTCGTCCGTTGTCAGTTTTGCAACAACTTCATTTGCACTATTTCGAACTTCAAATTCGGCACCTTTCAACCCTTTGTTCGGATTCTCAGAATCTATTTTATGAAGCGATACTGTACCATCTTTTGGAGCTTCAGGCGGTGTAATAGTTACTTCTTTTGATGTTAATGTTTTATCATCAAAATGTAATTCCGCTTTATTAGGAATCTTCTTATCTACGTAAGAAGATAAGTCTGCATTATTTTTAATTTTCGCCTTGATACTAAGATTAATTATCTGGTCTTCATATGACTTATAATCAAAATTCTCACCAAACGTAAATGTTACTTCACTTCTTTGTTTATCTATATTTAACGTCCCTTTAGAAGTAATATCTTGGCCATTTTTATCATACACTTTTGCCTCTAATACTTCTAAAACATCTTCTAAATCATCACTAATTACCATAGATGTGTATTTAGGAGGATCGTTCGGTATATGTGTACCAACTTGGTATTGAATAACTTGATCCATTTGTGTTAGCTGCTCATTCTCTACAAGCTTGTCATTCTCATCAACTATATTTTTTTCAATGCTAGGTGGATTATTGTCACCTGAACCGGATCCTCCCCCACCACTCACAAATACTTGTCCTACTTTTTCTTCAGTTTTAATATTTTTACCTTCTAATTTCACAGTATTTTTATGAGGTTTTGCAGCAGGATTTGTAACCTTTGTTTTATATCTTAAAATATAGCCTTTTGAACTGTCTGGAAATTCAATTGTAAATCCAGTCTTTGTTGCATTTATTTTAATGTTAGATAAATTTGCTGGCTTAATATTTGTTGGTGCATAACCATCTTCAAATACAGCCTCTTCTAATACTACGCTGTCTGTAATTAACTCATGCCCAGGTCCTAATGTATCTGTTAATTTAAGATCTTGCATTTCTGTTCCAGTTGCATTTACATATACAAGCCAATCAGCAATAGACGGATCTTCTTGATTATAAGAACCCCATTTCAATAGATTTTCCGTATTGGGTTGTGGCTTCGGTCTCTCTGTCGTATTACTTACATTTACTTCTTTATTTACGATTTGACCATCAACGTTAAATTCTAATGGAATTTCTTTAACACCATCATATGCTTCTAGACCAAAGTAGAATTCTACGAATAAAGAACCTTTAATGTTGTTCTTTCCTTCTACGTAATCACCCATAGTACACGTTAATAGACCCTTTTTCATCTCACATGTACCAACTGTTTTTCCTTCAGCATCTTTTAAAGGAAAACTCATATTCATAAGGTCTTTTCGAAACTCTTTTGGCATATCAATTGTGAATTGATCTCCACTTTTTATTTTTTCTTTAGCTGACCACTTCACTTCTACTTTCATACCATCTGAGGCTTGATATGGTTCAGATGTCGTGCCATCAGTACGGGAAATATTAATTTCGTCCACTGGACTTTTCATCACAGCAGCTTGAATAACTGGAGCCCACACATTCAGCACTGAAAATAATACTAGAAAAACTAATGAAACCATTGAAATATGTCTTTTAGTACTTTTCATTTGCATAGTTCCCTCCTAAATTTTTATATTTATATAACAAAAAAAGATCGTCCGGTTGCATCAAAAATGTGCAACCAGACGATCTTAGTAACCAATATGTATTACCGTAGACTCTAAGCTTTGCGGCCTATCCTTTCGAATAGTGTGCTAAAAATATCTTTTATTCTTTTTTTGTTTCATTTTCCTCTTAAACCAAATATTACTATACCGTCTGGACGGTTATAATTCAATACTCTATAAAATTGTTCTATTTTTCTAATAAAAAAAATAATTCACCACTACATTAAAGAAGCAATGGTGAATTATTTTCTCATTATATAGTTCGTATATTCTATTTATATGAATTACTAATAAGAGCTTGAATCACTTTTTCTCTTAACTCGGGGCTTAGCCTTCCAACCCCTAAATATTCCGAATACCATAATCCATCTGCTGCTAATCTAATAATTGTTGCACAAACTGAATCTATCTCATCATTTTCTATATTTTTTTGCAGTTGCTGAAATGATTGTTGTAATGGCTCAAGTAATTCAGGTTTTAACATGAGTGCTGCCATCATACTGCTAGACAACTCTTCTGTTCTTCTCTCATTACTTAATCTTTCCTCTACAAAAGAGCGAACCCATCTCCCTTTCCTCTCTGAGTCTTCCGCTACTTTATTGTAAATGGCCCCTTCATAATCCTCTACCCCTCGGACTATCATACCTTCTATTAAAGCTTCTTTATTTGAAAAGTGATACAATAATCCACCTTTGCTTAAACCCGCCTCTTTTGCCACTGCTTCTAAAGTTAATTTAGCAACCCCTTTACATTGTACAATTTGAGAAGCGGCCGCCAAAATCTTTTGCCGCGTTATGCTTATACTCATTCCTTTTTAAAACCCCATTTCTACTAAATTTATATAAATACGAATCTTATTTTTAATATTGTTGATTACTACTAAGTATTTTCTTTATACAACAAAAGCTTCATTACCTTTGAATTTTTAGTTACTTATTCTATTAAAAATTTCCATATCATTCAATATGATAACATTAAATACACAAAGCTGACTATACATCTATACTTTTGTATTTATTGAAAATATATCCATTAATAAAATTTACCGATTTAGTCCTTCTTATTACTTTAAGACAGCAGTAATTCTTTCAGTACTAAATAAAAAATGTTATTACTCCCATTAAATTGAGTAATAACATTCTACTTAACAAATTCGCTGCCAACTAGCATCCTTCACATCTTCACTAGTCGGTTTTCTAACTGATCCAATAAAGTGAAACTTTATATCCGCAACATGGACAGGTGTATTTCATTTTGTCACTCCATTATTAACTTGTTTTCCCATATATTCCGACTCACAAAGAATGTAACAGCACAAATCATAGTTATCCCCATGAAAAATGTATTAGAATCTTCATATGTAGTTGGAATGCCTACCGTTACGAAAACAATACTAAAAGCTAAAAATAGATATAATAATAAAGATATAATATAGCTTAGTTTAAATCGTAAAATGATACCTCTAAACAATAGCTCACCAAGTAGACAGCCACCTAAAATAATAGGTACTCCGAAATACAATGTAAGGACTCCCATTTGCGCAGTAGATTGAATTATCTTTCCAATTATGTTCGGCGAAACCAGCTCACTATCGTTTCCCATCCTATCATATAAATCAAGTGCTGTTGCTGAAATAAAGAAACTTAATATAGAAAATGAATACGGTATTAAAAATTTGCTCACTCTCATTCACCTCGCTTTTTTCTTTACATATATTATTCATTATTTCCTATCATTTTTACATAAAAAAATAACCCTCTATGATAAAACATAGAGGGTAGCATTTCTATATAAAAATCTATACCTTATCCTGAAGTGAATCCCGAAAATAGGACAAATATCAAAACACCTAAACCATCTGCTATCTGCTCCCTACATTCTTTAGGGTAGATAGTTTATATGTTTTATTAGAAAGTAGTGCCTTCTTTTTTATAATATTCTTTTGAAATCTCTTCATAAAATGCGGCTGATGTCGCGTAGAAATAAGGTGCTAACCATAAGAAACCGATTCCTACAGTAAGAATACTTAAAATGAACCAACCTAAGAAACTTAAGCATAGTAAAAAGTAATCCATTTTATGTCCATTCATCATATGACGACTCTCAGTAATCGCTTGATTCGCTGTATATTCTGGATGATCATTCAAAATAAAATATGTCATAGAATAAGAAAATGATTTAATAATACCTGGAATAATAAGAAGTAATGTCCATAGAGTCAAGTATACATACATTAGTAAATATGTTAAAAACGACTTCATCAACTTACTTCCATCGCTAAACCATCTAAATATATGACCAATGCGAGCATCAGTCCCACGAATTGCATTTAAAACAAGATAATAGGCACCTATTGTTAATGGACCAATAACAAGCATTACTATAATACTTACTGTAAGTGAATCACTTGCTTCTTCCCAACCCCAAAATATCGAGAAAATACCTGTTGTTAGCATTTCAACAGCTCCAATAAGGATTCCAATTAATAAGGTTGCCCCTACCGCTAGTCCCCATCTTCCTTTTAATGCATCAAGTGCTTCTCTTTTCAACTGACTTATCATATATAACCTCCTAATACTATTTCCATTTTATTATACCATTTATATCAAAAATCCCACATATTTTCCTAAAACAGAAGCATATTACCTTTTTTCATACGTATTGATACATGTGTGCTGTAGTTGTACTAATATATGGATTAAACGACTCTTTTCCCTATAACAAAAAAGCCTGCCTTTCATAATAGGCAAGCTTTCTCAAGTTACATCTCATTTATTTTCTTCTTATACCAATCCTGCATTCTCTCCGCATCTTCTACTCTCGTATGCTCTATTTTATAACTAGATGATGCACTCGAAAACTTATACGTACATAAATCCGCACGGCGCTGGAAATATGATTGTGTCTTCTCCATTGATTGGACGTGTCTTCTTCTAATAAGTCCTGTATATTTTCCGACGCTACGATAGACAAGTGTAATTTGTTCTCCGTTAACACTGTAGCCATTTGTTTTAAATGTTGCGTATCCAAGTGTAAAGATAAGGATTGCGAGCGGTAGTAATGCCCACATGATGTAATACTTTTCAAAGTATATGCTTATTCCAGTAAGCGGGATTGCGAGCATAGCGAAAAAGATAAAACTATCAATGAGATAGCGGCGCAATGCTGCTTTTGGTAACGAAGTAATACTTGCATTCAGTTCGTATGGTAATTGTAAATGCGCGAGTAATTGTTGCACTCGATCTTTTCGAATGATAGGATGCAGTGTAACTTTTTCTTCTTTCCCTTCACTTTGAATGACTTCTACTTGCACAGCACAATAACCGAACGGTTGGCGTAAAATGCCTTCTTTTATCGTAATCCCTTGAATGCGGTGCAATTTTAGTACGAGTTCTTTTCTCTCCAGTAACCCTTGCGAAATACGGACTTCATCATTTTTTCGATTCACTGTGAAGTTACCGTGTTTTAACGCGTAGCCAATTGTAGATATCATCCAAGAAACGACAAGTAAAATAGCTACCATGTAAATCCAGCCATATATATCGTGGTCCATTACATATGACGTCACACTATTTTTTATCCATTTCGGAATATACTCATCTACTTGGTGATAAACGAAAAAGATTAAAGAGAACAATACTCCAAATTGACCAGATGTAACAGACGCTATTAAAATCTCTTTCCACGTTAACTTGTACTCTGTCGTTTGTTTTTCCTCTGTAACAATTGCTTTTTCTACTGTATTTTCTGCTGCTTCGTCTAACGTTTTTTCTGCTTTCACTTCTGGAGTTGGCTCATTTAGCAAAGTAATAAGCTCCGTCGCCTCTTCTACCGTAATTCCAGCTAAGCTAACTTCTGCTTCATCGCCCCCGCCAGCTGTTTCAATCTGAATTTTTTTCAAACCGAGCATTTGGTATAGTACGTTAGAACTTGTATTAATTGTTTGAACACGTTCTTTATTTAAGTAGCTCTCCTTTTTCACAAAGAGACCTTGTTTCACATGTAATACGTTATTTTCGACCCAGTATACTTTGTAATACCAGCCTACGATAGCTGAAATAATTGTGATCAACGCAAAACCAATAGGAACTAAATACCAAAATGGAAACTTTCCCCTTAAGCTAAAAAGAAAAATAATGAGTGGTATAAAATCTGTTATTTTTAATTCTAATAACATCGTGATTGGATGCTGCCTCTTATACATCCTCATCACTCACTTTCGCTAATTCTGCGATTTTCGTTTTCAACATTTCAGCTTCATACATCGTTAAACCTGGGATGCTATGAGAAGTTGCTGCTGTTGAAATGTGTAATTCTGCTAATCCGTATTTTCTCATAATTGGCCCTTGTTCAATCGTAACGTGCTGCACACGAATCATCGGTACTAATACGCGCTTTACGACGAAAAGACCATGCTGAATTTCAAGTTCTTCTTCATTTAGTTGGTAGCTGTAATAACGTTGACGTAGTTTCGGAAACGTAAAGTAATCAAACGGTGTATATACAATTGTTAATCCGATGAGCACATAGAAAATCCAAGCCCACCAATTAAACTTAATCATAAAGAAAAGATATGCCAAAATGACTATAATACTGATTCCTAGCTCAATTAAAGAACGCGCTTTCCACACCTTGACCATGTCAGGGTGAATTTCATTTTTCAATGGATCCATGTAACCACTCCAAATCTAGTAATCTAATATATGAATACTCTCAATCTATATTTTACGTAACTTTACAGAAAATTGAAATTCAATCTTCTTTCTTCTCAGGAATAAAATATCCGAACCAAAGTAGCCAAATGAAACCGATTAACTTCATCCAATTTCCATCCGCTTGAAAAGCTTCAATCATACCTGGTATTTTATAAACCCCAATAAATCCAAGAAAACCGAGCCACCAGTTTTTTTGCATTTTCATCTTTACTCCTCCTTCATTACGTTTTTCACATTTCGAATCCAAATTTCTTTATACTTTAACTGGAATCCCATGAGCATATAGTTGCTCATATTATCAATCACGAGTGCTAGCGTATGAGCATTTTCTTCCGTTTCATGTTGTGACACTACGTCAAGTTCTACGCCTTTCTTCAATAAATCGTGGAAACCATTTAAGAAATCTTCTTGTATTTCAAATAAGCGTTTCTGATACTTTTCATTTCGCGATGCAGTTACGAGAAATTCATTGATAACGCGTAATATCCCTTCTTGCCCTTCATATTCAGAGAGCATATGTAAACCATCAGCAATTAACTTTTCTGCAAAGTTTTCTTTCGTATATTGCTCTTTATCGAAATAACTCACGAAATGATATCCAGAGAAAATTTCTTCAAATAAAAAATCGATTAACGCTTCTTTAGAAGAAAAATGATAATAAATAGCCGGTTTTGAAATACCTACCTCTTTCGCAATCATGGAAAGACTCATCTTCTCAATGCCGTGTTCTGCCATAAGTTTAAATGAAGCCTCTACAATGTTTTGCGATGTTTGTAAATTCTTCGTCATACTGTACCTCACTTATTTTTACTTACCGGTCGGTAAGTAAATTATAAAACAAAACGAAATGATTTTCAATTTAGTTAGCACTACAGAAGGTGTTTATCAGAAAATACAGAAAGTTATAAAGTAAAAGCAACATATAACAATAAGGAGGATATCATATGGGGCTTGGTGGTAATGGCGGTAGTGGTGGTAATGGCGGCGGTGAAGCAGGACAAACTGGTAAGAGCGGATTTTCATTAATCATTGTACTTTTTATCGTATTGATTATAGTTGGAGTTAGCTATATCGGACTTGGCTTCTAAGAAAAGGCGTCCTACGTTACACATGTAGGACGCCTTCTTTTTAATCCCTATTCAGCAATCGCATACGATAACAATTCATCGTCACTTCTCCGAGTCTTTGCAGTAGTTGATAGTTCGCATATGCGCCTACCGGGGCACCGATTATTGGTACGAGCTGCAGCATTTTGGCTAAATCGATATAGTCTCGGTACTCTGTTTGGAACTTTTCCCAGTCCATATGATTTTCTTCTTCTGTATCCCACGTTTCGATTGCTTTCCATATTTCTTTTCGGTGATCGTCACTTGAAAAGGCAAGCTGAAAAACATGAAGGATAAAAAGGCGCTCTTCTTTGTTGCTCGTATCAAATCCGTACAATGTCGCTGCATCGAATAAAAATTTAATTTTAATGCCGAGTAAAAGCGGAAAGTCAGCAAGACCGAGGAGAATACCGCCAGCCCCCGTCCCTGCCCCTTCTGCCGCTGCTATTTTTTTATACTCATCCATTTTTTTACGAACTTCATCGTCACGTCTTTGCAGTGACCATGTCGTCTCTTTTAGCTTCGGCTTTATAAAGTTTGACCCGGCGCTGATTGTTTGCACCATCATACGAATCGTCTCTGTTAATACCTTTTGTACTTTCGCCGGAATGAGCTGTTGCACCTTCGTCTGCACTTTCTTTGAGAACCGTGTCATCATAAAAGAATCTTTCATAAATGTAGCTTTCCACTGCTCCAGTTCTTTTATAACCTTTTCTTCATATGTAATCATAGGTTCATTCCCTTCAATTTAAACGCTCAATGCGCTTCGCCCCGTATTGGTAAACGAAACCGATACTAAATAATATGCTTACGATAAGTAAAATTCCTGTCATCATGAAATCTTTCGTTGCTAGTGCAAATATAACTGTAAAGATTACGCTCCCGATGATTAGAATCGCGTTTAATAAAGTAAGAAAATCTTTCTTCTTCTCTTCTCCCCCTACCGGATACAAATCAAGCCAAATCTTCATGCGGTGATGTTTCCATAAAGTTAAGAGCTGATAACCGATTAAGTATAGGAAAATAAGGCTTACGATAAATCGTCCATATAAAAACGGAATGAAGTACAAAATAACTCCTCCAAGAGCGAGCAAACGCACATATAATCCAAAATAGTTACCTGATCTTAAAAACGTTCTCGTATATAAGTATAAATATGTACGCTTTTCACCAATCATCGAAAGAATGAAATCGAGCCATTTTCTGCGTGCTACTCTTTCTTTTAATGCTGGTACATCAACGAACATGTTCGCGATGCGGTACAGCAGCATCATCTTCTTACCTTCTTCAGAAATTAAATACTCCCAGTTTAGCGGCTTTCCCTTCACCATTTGATGCAGTACTACGAGGTATAACACCATGAGAAGGACGATTCCACCAATAAACATAACGGAAGTACGCTCTAAAAGGAAATAAACAAATAAGCCGTTTAAAATAAAACGAATGAACCAATCAGCTCTTTGTATATTTTGATCTGTTAAAAATGACTTTTCCCATGCTACGAATAAGTTCCACGCTTTTACGATGACAAACGCGAGTACAATCCATATGTAAGCCGCTCCTGTTTGTTTCATTTGCTGGAAGTATAACGGAGCAAGCGCTGCCGCTACAATTGCGATTATGTACAACTGAATCATAAACGTAAAAAGAAACGCCTTTGTAAAGTATGGTTTTAATTTTTGTTCAACTGGCAGCAAGTAAACGAGATCCGCTTCTTTTAATAACGTTTGAATGGATCCAGCCGTTAACACGAGTCCAATTAATACTGCCATTACGAGCGCCGCCGGAAACGAAGGTGTTAACGTTTGTAACCATTGCTGGTAATAATACGCTCCCGCACCAATGATGAACACGAAAATAAATTTCAAATGATCATTAAATACGTATTTACTATATGTACGAACTTCTTTTAGAAAGTGACGAAATCGTTCTTTCCATAACGCTGTGCTATTCATAATCTTCTTCCTTTGTTAGCGCGATGTAAATATCATCTAACGTTGCACCTGGCATATTAAACTGTGATTGCAGTTCAGATAGCGTTCCCTTCGCTCTTACTTCACCTTGATGCAAAATAATGAACGAATCACAATAACGCTCTGCCGTCGCTAAAATATGTGTGCTCATTAAAATACCGGCACCACTCTTTTTCATTTGGTCCATCATTTGAAGAAGGGATTGAATCGCTAACGGATCTAATCCAACGAAAGGTTCATCTACTATGTAAAGAGATGGCTCCACTAAAAATGCGCTCATAATCATTACTTTTTGTTTCATTCCTTTTGAGAAATGAGATGGAAACCATTTTAAACGATTTTTCATACGAAACTCTTGTAGTAGTTGTCCTACACGTTCTTCATATTGTTTTTCATCAATGCCATACGCCATAGCTGTTAATTTCAAATGCTCTTCTAACGTTAATTCATCATATAATACTGGCGTTTCCGGAATGAATGAAAAGCTAGAACGGTACGCTGTCATATCATCACGAATTGTTTTCCCATTAATTGTGACAGTTCCTTTTTTCGGTTCCATTAAACCGATAATATGTTTAATCGTCGTACTTTTACCAGCTCCATTTAAACCGATTAAGCCGACAAGTTCGCCTTTATTAACAGAGAACGAAACGTCTTTTAATACAGGTCGTTTCGTATATCCTCCTGTAACATTTTCTACACGCAATAACTCGCTCATACGACACCACTTTCTTCATTAGTATTCATTCTATATTCATCTTACCAAAAATTATGCTGTACTACATAGTATCCATGTACTCAAAAAAATTTTTTAAATTTATTAGCATATATTTTTCCGAAAGCGGACATCATAATTATTGAAGAAGGAACACATTGAAAAAGCAACCACCAATTGATGAGTACAACAACATAGTGAAGTCATCATGAAATGGGGTGTCCAAGTTGGACAATGAAATTTACACATAACCAGATCATTTGTTTCATTTTCGAAACGGGGTGTCTCTGAAAGAGCATATACTGTTTTAAAAAATAAACAATTTCATTTTAAAAAAGATTGCAATTCATTTCACTTGAAAATGGGGTGTCTACGGCAGAAACTTTAGCCGATTTACCGTGCATTTCTTAAATAAATGAGGTGTCTGCGAAACGTAAATTACGATAATGCTTTTTCAATCCCTCTTCAGAAAACAGGAAGCTGAGTCAGCTTCCTGTTTTTCGTGTTTGTTCTCTTATATAATTATGGTAAAATACGGCTAAGGATATTTGAAAGGATGAGATCAATGAATCATACAGCAGACAATTGTATTTTTTGTAAAATCATTGACGGGCAAATCCCTTGCTCAAAAGTATACGAAGATGAACATGTGCTTGCATTTTTAGATATTAGTCAAGTAACAAAAGGACATACTCTTGTTATTCCAAAAGTTCACAAACAAGACATTTTTGCGTTAACGCCAGAAATCGCATCACACATTTTTTCTGTCGTTCCAAAAATCGCAAATGCGATTAAAGCAGAGTTTAATCCAATTGGCTTTAACCTACTTAACAATAACGGTGAAAAAGCTGGACAAACTGTGTTCCACTTCCACCTTCATTTAATTCCACGCTACGGTGAAAAAGATGGTTTCGGTGCTGTTTGGAAATCACACCAAAATGAATACACTATGGAAAATTTACAAAACATCGCAAGTACAATTGCAAATAGTGTGAAATAATGACACTATAAGAAGGCGTAATACATAACAAGCCAGTTCCCTGAAGTCATCAAATTCCGCATGGCTTGTTTCTTTACTTAAAATGCTCAGGGATGATTGTTTGTGCATAGCACATATAAGAAAGATATGCATATTTTTCCCATCATGAATACGAACAAAAAATAAGGAGGTCTCCTTTTATGTCAAAAGCTAAATCCTTTATTACAGGTGTTATTTGCGGCGGAGCAGTTGCTGGACTAGCTGTTCTTTTCTCAACTCCTTCTTCTGGTAAAGACATGCGCGGCAAGTTAAAAGAAAAAGGAAATGATATTAAAAAGACTTTAGCTGATATTACAGCTGATACGAAATTATTAAAGCGTCAAATTATTGAAACTGCTTCAGAAGGTAAAGAAGTGTTTCAAGAATTAAAAGATGACATGCAAGACACGCTTTCTAACTGGAAGCAAGATATTTCTCAAAACAAGCGCCATATTGAGAAAGAAATTTTGGACATCCAAAAGTCAATTGAGAAACTACAAGAAGCTGTTCCAGAAAAAGCGTAAACAAATTCCTGCTTAGTTTTTTGCATATAACAAATATTTTTTATATAAATTGACCTTGACACGGCATATCATATAGATATGCCGTGTTTTTATGCATTTACAATATATGTTATCACTTAACATGTAAGGACAACGTATGTATTCACGACTCATAAAACGCTTCCATAGTTATGCATGATTTGTATAGAATGTCATTTTTCCGAAAAATTTTCACAATTCTCACAAAAAGACTTTATTAATTTTTATTTTACTGGCATAATAGATAGTAATGAAAAAAGAATGTTAAAGTGGGTGAGTAAATGAAAAGTGGAGAAAAAGATTACTCGGTAAAAGAAGCGATGATTTTCAGCCAACGCATTGCTCAATTATCGAAAGCGTTATGGAAATGTGTAGAGAAAGATTGGCAGCAGTGGATTAAACCTTACGATTTAAATATTAATGAACATCATATTTTAACAATCGCTTATCATTTAAAAGGGGCTTCTATTTCTGAGATTGCTAAGTTTGGAGTTATGCACGTATCAACAGCGTTTAACTTCTCGAAAAAGCTGGAAGAACGCGGCTATCTTGTATTCTCGAAAAAGGAAGATGATAAACGAAATACGTACATTGAAATTACAGACAAAGGGGAAGAATTACTACTTCGCTTAATGGAAGAGTATGATCCTGAAAATAATTCAGTGTTTAATGGGGCTCTTGCACTTCGTAATTTTTATGGGAAGTTCCCAGAAAATATCGAACTGATTGCAATCCTGCGTAACATTTACGGACAAGACTTTATCGATATTTTTGAGAAATCATTAGAAGATATTGAAGAGAACTTTACAGAATCCGATCAAAAGTTAGTTAAGAAATAATCTATTTATTTTTTCGCAATCATGCTTAAGAATTCATTCATAAGCGGCTTAAATAAACCTTGTTTTGCTAGCGCTTCCGCAGTTTCGTGTACTTCGAGCTGATGTGGAAGCGCTTTTTCAAATTGATCTAACAGCGCATCGAACAAAAGAAGCCCTTCTGCTTTCTCCACTACATATTGATCGTTCAGTTTTTCACAAAGATTTAGTATACGTTCAATATCTTTTTTACGAGCTTTTTTCTTTATGATCAAAGAATAAAATGGACACTTCTCTTCATCAATCATTTTAAATAATAAGTCTACATAGTATTCAGCTTGTTCTAATCTTCTAACAACGTCCATTTTCTCCCTCACTTTCTAACACAAAGTCTTCTATTTCTGAATTTTGTAACACGAACAAAATATCGTGTGATACAATATATGTATATGTATTTTAGCCAAAAGGAGGTCTCGCCTCATGACACTTATAACAGTTGTTTTTGTCGCATTCGCACTTCTTGTTATATTTTACACGAATTTCATGACACATACACTGTGTGAACGAAAACAAATAGCTGCGAGCCGCCAGCCCGGTGTCTTTCGGGTTATTAATGTATGTATAACAATTTTATTAATTTCTAGTTATATAGAAATTATATTTCATGGAAAGTGAGGAAGGAAAGCCCCTTCCTCACTTTTTTCCTCTATAAGCAAATTATACCTACAATAACCAATAAAATAAACAGTACAAGTAATAAAATAAGTTGAGAATTCATCCCCATCCCCTCCTCTATTCTGTATATGCGGCATACGCCCAATATGGCACACTTTCAAAATCTGACACGTACTGGTTAATTTTTCTTTATCAATATGAAAATGCGTCGAAATATGATATATTAAATTTTGTACATATTGCTTATACTATAGAACAAAACATTCATCAAAACTTTATCCTCAGCCACGGTAAGCCCTGTTAAGCGCGCTTTACCAATATAAAAAAGCAAAAGTATCAGTGAGACTTAATCGGGCTCTTATGAATGAAAATTCATCGGTGTAGGATAAATTAAAAATACATAATAGTAGGAGTGTTTATCGAATGAAGAAAGCTATGCTTGCCTTAGCCGCAACAAGTGTAATCGCATTATCAGCATGTGGAACATCATCATCAGACAAAATTGTTACATCTAAAGCTGGTGACATTACAAAAGAAGAATTCTACGAACAAATGAAAAATTCACAAACTGGTAAACAAACACTAAATAACATGGTTATGGAAAAAGTACTTATTAAAAACTACAAAGTTGAAGACAAAGATGTAGACAAAAAGTTCGATGAAATGAAAAAACAATACGGTGATCAATTCGATACACTAATGAAACAACAAGGTATTAAAGAAGAAACTATTAAAAATAGTGTGCGCGCTCAATTAGCTCAAGAAAAAGCGGTTGAACAATCGATTACTGATAAAGATTTAAAAGCAAAATTCGAGGATTATAAAAAAGAAATTAAAGCAAGTCATATCCTTGTAAAAGATGAAGAAACTGCTAAAAAGGTGAAAGATGAACTTGCTCAAGGTAAATCTTTCGAAGAATTAGCAAAACAATACTCTGAAGATACAGGCTCAAAAGAAAAAGGTGGCGACTTAGGATTCTTCGGACCAGGAAAAATGGTAAAAGAATTTGAAGAAGCAGCTCAAAAGTTGAAAAAAGGTGAAGTAAGCGAACCTGTAAAAACACAATTTGGTTACCATATTATTAAAGTAACTGATAATCACGCAGATGCAACTTTCGATAAAGCAAAAGCTGATATTAAAAAAGCACTAGTTCAAGAAAAAACACAAGATGCTCAATTTATGAACGATCTTATGATGAAAGAAATCAAAAAAGCTGACGTAAAAGTTGACGATAAAGATTTAAAAGATCTTTTCAAAGAGCAAAAAGCTGACGATAAAAAAGACGAAAAGAAATAATGAAGTAAAAAGCTTGGGCTTAGGCCCGAGCTTTTTTTATCTCCTCTTCTCTCAGTAGTTAATCTAGATTCGGTAAATGAAATTATATCGGCGATTTTTCAAATATATCGACCGCAACTCCAATTATATCGGCGATTTTCAAAATATATCAGCGCAACTCCAATTATATCAGCGATTTTCGAAATATATCGACTTACCGACAAAAAACGACAACAAGCGTGACTCCCTCTTCAAACACAAAAAAACCTTGATCCACGCCACGTAGAACCAAGGTTTATCTTATTATCATTGATTAAATGAAAAAACTATGTTAAATTAGAACAGAAACACGTTTTACAAAACAAAAGGAACGAATTTATCCGTATCTTAATTGTACACCAAAACACATCTTCAGTCAACCTCTATTTTTCACTTTTAAAGGAGTGCTTACCGTATGAACAAAAAACTTGATCTAGAGCAAAAAAGATTGGATACCGTAATTGAAACAATTACGGAGCAAATTGATAAACTGGAAAACGAAACTGGCAGACGCCGAGCAGAAGTAATCAATATTCGTAAACACTTTTGGGATGATGTGAAAGTGAATACTGATACTTTCGATGATTATCTTGAAACAGTTATCAACTTAAGACAACAAGCTCAGTCACTAGCTGTCACACAAATTACCCATAAGCACACCTTTAATCGACTTGCCGCATTAAGACGCATGCATAAAGCACCTTATTTCGGACGAATTGATTTCAAAGAAGAAGGAGAATCTGCCGCGGATCAAATTTATATCGGCGTCGCTACACTTACTGATGCAAGCGGAGAAAACTTCCTTATATATGACTGGCGCGCACCTATTTCGAGTGTGTACTACGATTATCCACCAGGACCGGCTGAATACAGTACACCAGGCGGCGTAATCCACGGTAATGTGGAGAAAAAATTACAATACATTATTCAAAATGGCGAGATTGATTCTATGTTCGATACGAGCCTTACAATTGGTGATGAAATCTTGCAGCAAGCGCTCGGAAAAGGGACGAATAAACATATGCAGAGCATCGTTGCTACAATTCAGCGCGAGCAAAATGAAATTATTCGTCACGATGAAGGCCGACTCCTTATCGTGCAAGGAGCTGCTGGTAGTGGTAAAACGTCAGCTGCCCTGCAACGAATCGCCTACTTACTATATAAATATCGCGAATGGTTAAAAGCAGATCAAATTATTCTCTTCTCCCCTAACTCTATGTTCAACAGCTATGTTTCTAACGTACTACCTGAACTCGGCGAAGAAAATATGCAGCAAGTGACTTTCCAAGAATATTTAAACCATAGACTAAGTAAGTCATTTGACGTTGAAGATCCTTATGAACAATTAGAATATATGTTAACTGAAACGAATAATCCTACCTATAAAACGAGAAATGCGAGCATTCGATTTAAGGCATCTACTCAATTTTTCGAGATGATTAGAGCGTACAGACAATCTCTTGAATCTTCAGGCATGCTATTTAGAGGAATGAAATTTAGAGGGAAACTGATTGTTTCTGCGAAAGAAATTACAGAACAATTTTACAATACCGACTCCTCCCTCCGCTTCCATAGTCGAATTGAGAAGTTAACGGATTGGCTAAACAAGCAAATAGATGCACTTGAAAAAGCAGAACTGAAAAAGCCTTGGGTAGAAGAAGAAATTGAATTACTTAGTAAAGATGAATACCAAAAAGCTTATAAATATTTACAGAAAAAAGGCGAGTTTGACGACAACTCCTTTAATGATTTTGAAAAAGAAACGAGAGTACTTGGACGTATGATTGTCCGTAAAAAATTGAAGCCACTGCGTAAAGGCGTTCAAACATTACGCTTTATCAATTTCACAGGCATATATAAACAACTTTTCACAGATGCATCATGGGTTACTGAGAAAAAACCGAAAGAGTGGGATGACATTTGCTCCTTAACAGTAAACATGCTTGATGAAGGAAAACTATATTACGAGGATGCGACTCCATTCTTACTTTTAAAAGAATTAATTGAAGGCTTCCAAACGAACAGATCGATTAAACACGTACTCGTAGACGAAGCGCAAGATTATTCGCCGTTTCAGTTCGAGTTTTTAAAACGTCTCTTCCCTGCTGCAAGAATGACTGTACTCGGAGACTTTAACCAAGCGATATTTGCTCATGCGAGTGAAACGGTTAATTTCGATACACTTACAAATTTATACGGTCCAGACGAAACAAACGGCATTAACTTAACTCGTAGCTACCGCTCAACAAAACCGATTATTGAATTTACACGTGCTCTCGTACCGGAAGGCAAGAACATTCACGCCTTTGAACGTGACGGCGAGAAACCTACAGTGACGAAAGTATCGAATGTCAACGAACTGCACGAACGTATTACTGCCAAAGTTGCTGAACTACAAAAAGAGCAGCACAATACGATCGCAATTATATGTAAATCTGCAGCTGAAAGCGCAGCTGCATACGAAGCACTTAATCATATCGATAATATTAAACTCGTGAAGAGTAACTCAGCCGAGTATGAGCAAGGGATTGTCGTAATCCCTGCTTACTTAGCGAAAGGTATTGAATTTGATGCTGTTATTATTTACAATGCTTCTAAAGATGTGTACAGCGATGAGAGCGTTCGTAGATTGTTCTACACTGCTTGCACACGCGCAATGCATGAATTGCAACTTTATAGCGTTGGCGAGGTTAGTCCTTTTATACTTGGAGCTGATTCGGAGAGTTTTGAGCTTATAATGAAAACACCTTGATAATCATCAAGGTGTTTTTCTCATTCTAAAAGGAATATCTTTACGTCGATATACACTCAGCACAATCCCCATTATAAATGCATGAAACAGAGTTGGTATCAAGCCGTAACTAATAAAGGGTAATGATATAGAAACACGTGGTAATATCCCAAGAATCATGCCAACGTTATAAACGAAATGGAATACAAAAAGAGTTACTCCACCAACGAGGAGTAATTTACCATAACCATCATTTATTTTATAAGCTATATTCATTATTCTTACTGCAAAAAGAGACAAAATCAAGACAAGAACTAGCGCAAGCACATATCCATAATAGTAAGTCAAACTTGCAAATACAAAATCAGTATGAGTAGCAGGGATAGACTTTATATTTCCATATGTACCAAACCAACCTGCCGATGCCATTGCCTCTTTTAAACGTAAATACCATTGATCATGCTCTGGGTTTAAAAACCCTAAAATTCTAGCTATCCGGTATTCTTTTACAGCAGACCAGGAAAATAGATCTCTAATAATAAGAAGAAAAATTGGTAACATTGTAATGAGCCATGCTGTTTTCTTTCCTATCTTACTCCACCAAAGCATAACGAATACCATCGTCATATAGATGAAAATTGGCACCATAATCGATGTCGTTAAAAATAGATATAAAGAAAATAAATACAACATGAAAAGATGTATAAACTTTAATCTACTGTTATTAAAAAAAGAAGCCCAGGCTAGAAAAAAGAATGGTATCGTCATTAAACAGTCAATTTTGATGGGACCAATTTTCATTAACGCTTCCCCATTTATAGAAATAGTCGGAAAACATTTTATAGCTAACAAGATAAGTATTCCAATTGTATAAAACAGCCATCCAAACCTCTCTAGCTTCCGGTAATCAAGCAACATCATCCCAATGGCTGTTGCAATCCCAAGAATTACAAAAATTACTTTGTTCATTAGTAAATCATCCGTATGCCCAAAAGCGATTATTGGTAAAAAACCTAATCCCATAGCAGCTACTAATAAAATAAGTAAAAACCAATCCACCTTTGGCTTATGAAGTTTATTAAGTTCTTGCCCTAGTTTAATCGGACTTCCCATTTGTTCCACCGCTTTATTTTCAGCGACTTCCTCGCTCAAACCTTTTTCTATCCATGTGTTCTTCGCCTGTTTTAGGTGAAAATCTAGTTCCGTTGCTACAAAATCTTTCGCTTCTTTTGATTTAATATAATTCGTAACTTCGCTTACAAAACGCTCCCCTTTTTTATTCAATTTCTCCTCACTCCTGTACTAAGCCTTTTAATATAAATTGTACCTTCGTAGCATTTTTTTCTGCCTTTCGCAGCATCTTTCTCCCTTTATCGTTTAATTGATAATATTTCGCTCCTGCATGATCCCAGCTAGATTGGATCAAACGGTTCTGTTCCAGACGATGTAATACGGTATATAAAAACCCTTCATTTCCTTCGAATTTCCGAATCCCTCTCCCTCGTAGTAGCTGTGACAATTCGTACCCTGTTTTTTCATTACTGAGGAGTTGTAAAATCGCTAAAGAGATGTCCTCTTCCTTCTCGTTTGAAGCATTGATTTTTTCGCGCACCTGCTTTCGATGTTGATCAGAAAAACTCAAATGTTTAAACGTTGTATTCTCCATTGATTTTCGCAGGCCTTTTAATTGATCTTCCATTTGATTATTCCTCCAATCCTTTCTTCAAAAGCTCCTTCGCTTTTTTCAGTCTCGTTTTTATCGTATTTTCCTTTACGTCTATTACTATAGCAATCTCTTTAATTGATAACTCTTCATAATAAAATAGATAAATGACTTCTCGATATTTTATCGGTAAATTCATTACTGCAGAAGCCAGTTCACGGTCCTCCGCATTTTGAATGACAGTTTGTTCGACACTACCATTTTGACCCCCCATATAAGCAGCTTCATCCTCTGTCACGATCACCTTGTTGTTATACCAACTTTTTATATAGTCCTTACATTGATTAATCGCAATTCTCCATAACCACGTTTTCACATTCGACTTCCCTTTATATGTATGCAGAAATTTATAGCATTTCACAAATATATCTTGCGTTACATCCTCAGCAATCTCTTTATTGTTTACATATGAATACACAAGCTGCAGGACTTCTTGTCCATACTTGTTCATAATTTCATCGATAAGGAGTTCCTTACCTTCTATTTCAAACGCTTCTACCGTTAATTCATCCACATCATTTCCTCCTTCCCATATATTAGACGACGCACTGTATGAAAAAGTTTTATAAATACATAAAAAAATACGGATGGTAATGTCCATACCGTTTTTTTATGAATATTTATTTACTTCTTTTCCCCTGACACTAATGCTCTGCTTAAAAACAGGAATTTTCATCCATATATCTTGTTCCCTATTTTAAAACATAATACAATTAAAATGTAACTTAACAAGCTATAACTAGTAGGTGTGGCAATCATCTCTTCCATTTTGAAAAAGGGGGGAGGTGATAATATAATCGCGATGTTTATAATTAAATTAGTGTATGGTATCCTAACCGGAGCTGGCGTTGTCATCGGTAGAAGATACGTCGGTCCGTGGCTAATTTCTGTATACAAAAAAGCGAGAACCACCCTGCTTCGTGGAAAAGGTAAGGGCGGTTCTCGGCTAAAACGTTAATGTAATTGTCTTATAACCGCACCTACTACCACCACAATAGCAAGTTAGGTTACACAAGGCAGAAGTTTCTCAGGCTTCTGTCTTTTTTATTTTATGCAAAATTCACACTACATACTCTATCATCATTGTAACACATTTTATTTATTTTTAGTCAAGAGAAAAACCACCTAAAGGGCTCCCCTTCAGGTGGTTCTCTATTTTACGCTAACGCAGCTAGACTTTTTCAAGTTCAGCTGTGCCGCTCTCATCATTTATAGCACCAATAAAGACGGATTATGTACCCGCTTCATAACAGTATGAGTAAACAAGGAACAACACCTATTACGAATATAAAAAATCCTCTCACTATATAGCACCTATGTTTTCAGCAATACTCTATTACCATCAAACTAAATTTGTATAATTTAAACTACAGAATAGCAAGCTAATTTTCAAATATCTTCTTGCGCATTATCCTAAATTTATTATCTATTTGTATCATGCTTATAAATAAAAGATATCCTACCGACGCACCGAGCATATTTATAGCAATCCGCCACACATCAAAAACATCAGACAAAGTTAGTAAATGTAATATCTCCCAAACAAGAAAGGTCATAACATACCACTTACGAGCTTTCTTATAGTTAGAAGAATATTCCATAAAAAAAGAACCACCTCAAGGCTCCCCTTCAGGTAGTTCTCTATTTTACGCTAACGCAGCTGCTTGCTCTTGTTGATCTACAGGAATTACAGCATCTGTTAATGCTTTTTCTAATTCTGCTGTGTATTTCATTTGCTCTTCTTTGCTCCAGCCTAGTTTCGCAGCCATGTAGTTGATTACTGCTTCTTTCCACTCGTATACCCAGTGGATATTGAAGAATACAGCGCCTCTGCGGCGTACGAAGAAGTCAACTGGTTTTGCTGTCATTTCGTAATCCATTGCGTATACAAGAGGGATTAGAACGTCAAGCGGCATGTTGTATTCTTTCGCTTCGTCTTTATGTTTTTTCGCTAAGTCAAATAGTACGTCAACGTTAGAGCCGTAGAATTTCGCGAATTCTTCTGCTTGTGCTGTTGTTAAACCATATTTCGTACCTTCGCCAGCTTTTTTCGCAACAAATGCTGGGAATCCGTGTGAACCATCTACATGTCCACCAGAGATTGGCATATGTTTCGTGTCGCTCTTCGGATATGCGCTATGACCTTCTTTTTGTAGTAAGTTCGTTACGTAGTCTACTACCATTTCAGCCATTTTGCGGTATCCTGTTAATTTACCACCTGCGATTGTAATTAAACCAGATTCAGAAGTCCAAATTTCGTCTTTACGAGAAATTTCAGATGCACTCTTACCTTCTTCGTAAATTAACGGACGTACACCAGCCCAGCTTGACTCGATGTCTTTTTCCGTAATTTTTACGCTTGGGAACATGTAGTTAATCGCATTAATGATGTATGTGCGATCTTCTGTTGTCATTTGTGGTACAGCTGCGTCTTTATCGTAGAACGTATCTGTTGTACCTACATAAGTTTTTCCGCCGCGAGGAATCGCGAATACCATACGTTTATCTGGCGTATCGAAGTAAATCGCTTGGCCTAATGGGAAACGTTTTTGATCAATTACTAAGTGAACACCTTTTGATAACTGAAGTACTTTTCCTTTTTTCGAGTTATCTTTTTCACGAAGTGTATCTACCCAAGGACCTGCTGCGTTTACAATTTTCTTACCGTAAACTTCATATACTTCACCGTCTAGTAAATCGATTACACGTACACCACATACTTTTCCATCTTTATATAAGAAACCATCTACTTTTGCGTAGTTAACAGCTTTTGCACCGCGTTCAATTGCTTCTTTCATTACTTCAATTGTAAGACGCGCATCGTCTGTACGATATTCTACGTAGTAACCGCCGCCTTTTAATCCTTCTTTTTTTACAAGAGGCTCTTTCTTCAGCGTTTCTTCACGGTTAAACATTTTTCTGCGCTCGCTTCGTTTTACACCTGCTAAGAAGTCGTATACACGAAGACCAATTGATGTACTAAATGATCCAAACGTACCGCCTGTATGGAATGGAAGTAACATCCACTCTGGTGTTGTTACATGGGGACCGTTCTCATATACGATCGCACGCTCTTTACCTACTTCTGCTACCATTTTCACTTCAAGTTGTTTTAAATAACGTAGACCACCGTGTACAAGTTTCGTTGAACGACTTGATGTACCTGCTGCAAAGTCCTGCATTTCAAACACAATTGTTGATAACCCGCGTGTTGCTCCATCTAATGCAATACCAGAACCAGTAATACCTCCACCAATTACGATCACATCTAACTCTTGTTTATTTACTCCGTTTAATACGTCTTTACGTTGTTTACTTGAAAATTTCATGGTAATTCCTCCCTTTGATAACGAAAAAAGAGACCACAAACTCCGCTATAGATTTCGCCTCTATAGCGCGTTGTGGTCTCTCCAAATCTCCTACCGAATTATTAACTTGTCACCATTATAACACTGTTTATGATTATTTGAAAGCTTTTGTTGCTTCAATTGCTTTTTTCCATCCAGCATATAGCTCTTCGCTTGTTTTCGCTTCCATCGTTGGTTCAAAGCGTTTGTCCATATGCCACTGTTCTTTAATTTCATCTTGGTTTTTCCAATATCCAACCGCAAGACCAGCTAAGTATGCTGCACCTAGAGCCGTTGTTTCGTTGATCACTGGACGCTCTACAGGAACATCTAAAATATCACTTTGGAACTTCATTAAGAAGTTATTTTTAACTGCTCCGCCATCAACGCGTAATGTTTTCAGTTCAATACCTGAATCTGCTTCCATTGCGCATAATACATCTTTCGTTTGGTAAGCTAAAGATTCTAGCGTTGCGCGAATGAAGTGCTCTTTCGTCGTACCGCGTGTTACACCAAACATAGCGCCGCGTACTTCACTATCCCAATAAGGTGTTCCTAGTCCAACGAATGCTGGTACAACGTATACACCATCAGTTGATTCAACGCGACTCGCATACACTTCACTCTCACTTGCATCTTTAAACATGCGCATTCCGTCACGTAACCACTGAATTGCAGAACCCGCTACGAAAATACTTCCTTCTAATGCGTAGTTTACTTTACCATCTATTCCCCATGCAATTGTTGTTAATAGACCGTGCTCAGAAGCTACTGCTTTTTCACCTGTGTTCATTAACATGAAGCAACCAGTTCCGTAAGTATTTTTCGCCATACCTTCACCGAAACAAGCTTGTCCAAATAATGCTGCTTGTTGGTCACCAGCTACACCTGCAATCGGTACATTTTGACCGAAGAAGTGGTAATCAATTGTTTCTCCGTAAATTTCAGATGATGGACGTACTTCTGGAAGCATGCTCTTTGGTACTGTTAACATTTCTAGAAGCTCATCATCCCACTGTAAGTCGTGAATATTAAACATTAACGTACGTGATGCGTTTGAATAATCTGTTACGTGTGCTTTACCACCAGATAGTTTCCATACAAGCCACGAATCAATTGTTCCGAATAATAGATCGCCGTTTTCTGCTTTCTCTCTTGCACCTTCAACGTTATCTAAAATCCATTTTACTTTCGTACCAGAGAAGTATGCATCAATTAAAAGACCTGTTTTTTCGCGAACCATTTCGCTATAACCTTTTTCTTTTAACTCATCACAAATTTCAGCTGTTTGGCGAGATTGCCATACAATTGCGTTGTAAATTGGTTTACTAGTTGTTTTATCCCAGACAACCGTTGTTTCACGTTGGTTCGTAATACCGATACCAGCGATTTGTTCTGGTTTTACATCTGCTTCGCTTAAGCAAGTTGCGATAACTGCTAAAATAGATCCCCAAATTTCTTGCGCATTATGCTCTACCCAGCCCGGCTTTGGAAAATGTTGTGTAAACTCTTTTTGAGCTGAATGAACAATTTCACCTTTTTTATTGAATAAAATTGCGCGTGAGCTTGTTGTTCCTTGGTCTAATGAAAGAATATATTTTTTCATATCGGTTTCCCCCTTATGCTACTTTTCTACTATTTGTATTGCTTCCGCTTTTTTTACTTGTCATATAAGAGATTGCTAGTACAATCACAGTTGCGATAATCACATAAATAAGTGCTGAATTTTGTTTTCCTTCAAATACAACTTGATGGAATAAACCTGCAAGTGATCCACCTAAAATTGGACCAACTACTGGAATCCATGCATACTTCCAGTTTGAACCGCCTTTTCCTGCAATCGGAAGGAAGAAGTGTGCGATACGCGGACCCAAATCACGCGCTGGGTTAATTGCGTATCCTGTTGTCCCGCCTAATGATAAACCAATACTTACAATTAAGAAACCTACGATAAATGGATTTAATCCATCTGCAAATTTATTTGCACCAATTGCTAATATACCAAATACTAAAACGAATGATCCAATCATTTCACTTAAAAGGTTTGCAAATGTGTTCGGAATTGCTGGACCTGTTGCAAATACACCTAACTTTGTTCCTGGATCTTCTGTTTCTTTCCAGTGTGGTAAGTAATGTAAATATACGATAACTGCCCCGATAATTGCCCCAATCATTTGTGCTGCGATATAACCAGGTACGTCACTCCATGGGAACGCTCCCTTAAATGCTAATCCTATTGTTAAAGCTGGATTCAAATGTGCCCCACTAATTGATCCAACCGCATATGCTGCAACCGCTACCGCTAAGCCCCAGCCCATTGTAATTACAATCCAACCAGAATCTTTCGCAAACGACTTCTTTAAACTTACACCAGCACAAACGCCGCCACCAAGTACGATTAACAACGCAGTCCCTATTAACTCTCCTAAAAATGCTGACATAGTATCCCTCCACAATCAATTTAAACGCTTCCAAATGTGATAGAGGTAAAATGAATGGCCATTCGTTTTTGTCAAAAGAAAAAGACCCACAGCTTGCACGCTTCTATATAAATTTATATAGAAACAATGAAATGTGGATCTCTACTTTTCTCCGTCACGTTTATTAACTTGTCTATAATGTTAACCGTAAATGAAAGCGGTGTCAACGAAAAAATTCACATTTTCGTCACTTTTTTTGGTAATGTTTCCATAGTTCGCGTTTTGATGTCGTAATTGCTGTCGCACCAGCGTTTAAAGCTCTTTCCACATCTTCTACAGTACGAATAAAACCACCTGCTAAAATCGGTACACCAGTACGCTCTTTCACTTCAGCGATAACGTCCGTTAATGCTCCAGGAAGTACCTCAATATAATCCGGTTTCGTCTTATCTAAAAGATTGCAGCTCTTCTCCATCGCACTCGAATCGATTAAAAAGATGCGTTGTATTGCCACAACACCTTTTTGCTTCGCCTTCATAATAACGCTCGCCTTTGTTGAAAGTAACCCGTACGGTCTAAACTCCTGACATAAATATTCCGTCGCATGCCCATCACTCTGCAAACCATGAATTAAATCCACATGTAAAAACACCTTTTTACAATATTGCTTCGCAAGCGATATAACACTCTTCAATTGGCCGACATGAATATCTAAAATAACAATATATTCATACGAACTATGTAATAGCTTTTCCAAATCTTTAATTTGCCTCACTGCCGGCAAAATCTTCTGTTCATGAAATTCCATTCTCTATATCCCCTTCTTTATGTCATCCTATCCTTTATAGTACACAATTTAAGTGAAAAGAACAGCTAGTGTAGGGGATTTCTTTCAAATCTTTCCTCTATCTATATATTTTCTTCAACTTATCCGATCCCATACCACCTATAATCATGAATGCAAGGGGTAAAAGATTCATTACATATGGTGCATCTGCTACAATTGTAATACTTGCTCCAGCAAACTTATTTAGCATCCATACAACGATTTTTGCAATAAACAAAAATACTCCTATCATAAATAGACTATCAAAAAACACCTTCCATTTTGGATACGCCAATTGCTTACTATCTTCAATTACTTTCTGCGTCAATTCTTCATCACCCCTTAGCAGTTCATCAATTGTAATACCGAACAGATCACTTAAATGAATAATAATTTCAATGCTCAGATAGTTCTTTCCCGTCTCCCATTTCGAAACAGATTGCCTGCTCACATGAATTTTTTCAGCCAAATCATTTTGCGACCAATTTCTTTTTTCCCTTTCTTCTTTTAAACGCTCACTAAAAATCATACTGTGTTTATCACCTCTCTATGCCCATTATGTTCAAATAAATGATGAAGAGTAAAGCTAGTTATCGTTGCATTTCCTGCGCAACTTATGCGTTACAGCTTATAATGGCGCTCTTTTATATGTATCTTCCCTATACTATGCTCCAATAATAATTTCCCGAACAATAATACAAGGAACGGATACTAATAAAGTGAAACTTTAATCAACCCTCACCAATCGGGCTTTTACGGACAGCCCGCCCCCCCACCTAACTTCTTTGCTTCCGCTGAATTTTGAGGTGGGGTCTTACTGCCCGGCAAATAGCGGGATAAAGACTAGATTAGGCATAAAAAATACGCCATCCCTTCTTATCAGTCTCCAGAAAGAATAACGCAAATTTTCATTTTTACTCATCATTTTTCGGACTATATGAAAACCCCGGATATTTCACAACAGGCCTCTTCTCCTTACGCAGGGAATCCATTACTTGCGGGCCAACATGTATATTACTCTCCACTATTTCTTTAGGAGTCAGTGCCATCCATTGATTTAACGATACATCTTCAAAACGATTACTTCTGAACATCTCTAAAAACCATAATGTTTCGGTACCTGTATTTTGAATATAATGCCCCGTCGCAAACGGTACATATCCGACATCGCCAGCTCTATAATCAAATGTACGAGCGGTACCATTTCCAAGAAACACAGTCATTCTCGCTTCCCCTGTCAAATAATATTGCCATTCATCATTATTCGGGTGCCAATGAAGTTCTCTCATTCCGCCAGGCTCAACCTCAACGAGCGCTGCTGCGATTGTTTTGGAAATAGGGAAATTTGTAGAATCTACAATTCGAACGCTACCACCAGGCGTCTTAATCGGCTTTTGTTTTAACAATTCATGTTTAAATGTTAAAGGAACTTCTCCTTTCGGTGATTGAATTTCCTGACTTTCAAGCGAACCTGGCACCTCTCCTTGATAAATATAAACTTGATCTGAAGGGATAGAACGAAAAGCACTCTCAGGTACTCCGAAATTAGCCGACAACACTTCTTTTGGCGTATGCGCAAACCAATCAGAAATAGCTAAAGTAGATAAATCAGAAAAATGCCCATCATCGAAAACGAGTAGAAATTCACAATGTTCCAATCCTTGAATGGAATGTGGAATACCAGGCGGAAAATACCAAAGATCACCTGGTCCAACATCAGCAATAAAATTCCGTCCATTTTGATCAACAGCCGTTATGCGTGCCCGTCCTAAAAGCATATACGCCCATTCCGCTTCTTTATGCCAATGTAGTTCTCGTACTCCACCGGCCGTTAAACTCATATTTACTCCCGCAATCGTCGTCGAAACCGGTAGTTCTCGAACAGTAATCTCCCGAGACCACCCGCCTTGTTTCAAAATCATAGAAGTGTCCGAGAATGAAAACTTCAAGTTAGGAACTAATCCTGCATCCGTTATAGGCGGAACAAGCATATTCGGATTTTGAATATCCCGCATAACATTACGAGGTCCAGAATCAATCGTACCTGCTCCGTCGCTGCGGATTGGTTGTGGCACATTCCCTCCCGCTTCATTAACAGTACGTTTCTTCATGATTACACTCCTTTTTCATCCAATTAGTAAGTAAAAAGCCTCCATCATAGTGTATGAATTGGGCTTTGGATGGTTACAGTTACTATGGAGTTACATCATCTGCCTATCATTATCGTTTTGTTCATTTCTCAACTTATACTAGTATGCTTAGCGCTTAGGAAGACAAAAAAATAAACTAGAACTAACAAAAAACCCTGTAAAATTTATTACAGAGTTTTTCACCAATTATTTATTGTTTTACATATCGAATACGAACATTATCGTCCATTTGATAAATTTGTAATGTGTTTCCATAACTAATTCCTAACTCTTCACTTACACCAACTGCACTTACAAATACCCCTTTAAATACTTTATTTTTAGTTGGTTTTACTACCGATACTCTTCGCTGCCTCTTCAAACAGTTTCGAACCTTCTTGTGCTTTACTTACTGATTGATGCATTTTACTTTCGTCTTCCTGATCTAATGCATCAAAGAGAAGTTGAAAACAATCCGCATATAGTTCCATCGACTGCTTTATCTTCGCCTGTTCTCCCTGTAACTCTGGAGGCGCTTGTAGATTCTTCAGCTTTGTAGCAGTTGCCTTTGCTCCACCTAAACTCAGTTGTACTTCACTTTTCTTTTGTTTGTATGATTTTACGTCTGAATCTGCTATTCCTTCAATTAATTTCATTGTATTTTCAATTTGAGTAGCACTATTTATGATATCTGCCTTGTACCTTTCAACATCTGAACCAGTTACCTTACCAGTTGAAGAACTAGAAGAAGTTGAATTATTTGAAGAAGAACTTGGTTGACTACTTGATGAACTACTGTTTGTACCTTCACCTTTCGCTACAGATAAGCTATCCTCTTTCTTGCCATCAGTTGACTTACTCTCTTTTTCAGAAGTCTTATTCTCTTTCTCTACCTTTTGCGTTTCTTCTTTCTTTGGTTCAGCTTTCTTACCATCAGTTTCAATTGTAATACAACCACTCAATAACATAACTGGTAACGCTAAACTTACTAATTTCTTTGCTTTCATGATTACTAATACCCCTTTATTTGTAAAATGTAGTGCAAACAAGTTAATATACTTAACTAATAAATTCCCCCCGAATAATTTATTAAAATCTACTATCCATAGATTTCCTGTATATTCATAATCTTTCCATATATAAGATTTTACAAAGAATTACATATTTGGTCAAAGGGATTTATGTAGTTTTTAAAAGGAAATTTACTAAACGAAAAGAAAATTTTAATCACAAAGAAAAGAAGCTAACAATAAATTGTTAACTTCTCAGCTTAAGGAAAAAATAGTATCTTTCCTTATCTTCTACTATCTAGATTGTGGATGAACCATATACCGCTCCCTCAAAAGAAAAAAGCTACCACCTAGGCAATAATTTCTACTAAGTGGTAACCTTTCAAAATTTCTATTAAAGCAATACCGAATCTTTATCACTATCCTGATTACGTTTCTCACGCTCTTCTTCTAAACGCTTCATATATACTTCGCCTTCTTTTTCGATAAACTCATTATCCATATCTTGCTCTTTTTTCGAAGTATATAAAACCATGTAGCCACTTAATACAATCCCAACAATTACAAGATAAACCCACCATGGTAAAGTTTCCACTCTACTTCATTCCTTTCCTTAGACAAGCCTTATTAGTTTCACTCTATGAGGAAAGAAGTGGATTTATGCTTAAAATTTTTATTGTGGATGCTTCGCGAAAAATGCTTGTACATATTCCATAAACTCAATTGGTTCCTGACGAAACGGTGCGTGGTATCCTTTTTCAATAATATGAAACGTACTATTTGCAAATAGCCCATGATACAGTTCACCATTTTTCCACGAAACACTCTTATCATGTCGTCCCCATATAATTAAAGTCGGTGCCTTAATTTTATCAGCTTCCATCGCAATGCGGCGCTCTCGCATTTTCGTAAGCTGATCATAATGCTCTTTATCATCACGACTATTTTTTACTTCATTTTTATTATACTTCGTAATCTCAGTTACAGTTTGTAAGTCCGTCGATAGCGGTGGTACTTCATAACTTTCTTTTTGCTGGAAAGACTCTATCCCTGTAGCATCCGCCAAGATGAGATGCGTCACTGCATCTGGATATAAATACGCTAAATTGAGAGACATCTCTCCGCCCATCGAATGACCAAGTACTGCGAATTGATCATACCCGAGCTTCTTCATTAACTTATAATATAAATTAACTTGCGCAGGAAACGAATACTGAAAATCAACTGGCTTAGAAGAACGTCCAAACCCTAAAATATCAACCGCTATAATCGTGTGATCTCGTACAAGTTCCGGATAAATATCACTAAACCCATCAGAAGAACCACCAAACCCATGCAACATGAGTAACGGAGGTTTCCCCTCACCAATTTGCTTAAAATAAATCGTCTGCCCATCAATTTGCGCCATACTCTCTTTCGTATTCAGCTTCATCATAACAGTATCTTTCACTTCTTCAACCTTCGCAATCGGCTTATCAACGAAGTTACATACGATAAGCAAAACAAGCACAATACCGCTAATCAAATAAAACTTAAACCGTTTCAAAGTTCCCGTCTCCTTTCTTGAGTTGCTATTTAAAGTTTTTACATTTTTTGGTTATTTTATGTTCTCTTTTTAATTGTAACTAAAACAGTTACAATTATACTAAAAAAATATAACTCACTTCTATTACTAATGGTTATTCTGTAACTATTATAGTTACATATTTAAAGTAAGTCAATTCTTTTCTCTACATGGCCTGAAAATAGAAAAAGGGACTTCATGTTGAAGTCCCTTTCTTTGTTATTATAGTTGGCTTACTCCGCCGTCGCCTTTATTATCTGCTGGTGCTCCGCCTGTGTCACCAATGTTAACGTAGTCTGGTCTTGCTGGTGCTCCGCCACCATCTCCTTTATTAAGTGCAACTGAATTAAAATCATGAAATCCTAGAGATAAAGTAAATGCGAACCCTATTACCGTTAATACAATTTTTCTCATTATTTTAACGCTCCTTTTATCATTTGTTTTTTTCTTGCTTCTTTACTCATATGATAATATTCGCTAGATTTTTCATGATTGTTTTCATAATAAAATTTATCTGCTAAGCGTTCCGTATACTCTTGAATACAATCAAATAATTCTTCTTTTTCAAAATAAGAAATCGCATCTAAAATAACATTTTCAAATTCACCAGTAGTCGCATTCATTTTATTTAAAATCATGAATCGGTATTGATACTCTTGATTTTTTAACTGATTACAAATACGTAACCCTTTATTCATTAACGACTCTGCTTTTTCTAATTCATTTAGTTTTAGGTATTCGTCTGATTCCAAGTATAGTGCTCGAAAATGATTAGGAGATTTCTTTGTTACTTCTGATAAGTGACGGATAGCTAACTCAGATAAATTTTGATTCGCGTACAATAAACCTAAATTATTTCTAACCATTAATATATATTTTTCATGATTAACTTGTTGGAAAACATTCAATGCTGTATTAAATGTTTCTTCAGCGAACTCGAATTGTTGTAAATCAATATAACACAACCCTAACATATTCTCGCACAACGCAAGATTAATCTCATAACCTGGTTGTTTTAAAAAAAACTCTTTTGCTGTTTTTATTTGATCAATCGCTAACATTTGTTGATATGATTGGTTATAAAGATATCCATAACGATAATGAAACTCCGCATGTTCTATCGGATCGGCAATATATTTCAATAACTTCTCAGCTTGCTCATACTGTTCTTTCGCTTCATTATAATTTGAAATTAATGTGCAATGAAACCCTTTAAAAAAGTGATAGTAATAAGCTAGAACACCTTCTGCCGGGATTTCAAAAGATTCTACTTTATCAAAACTATCTTCTCTAACCCCAATCCAATCAACTAATGCACCATATCTAAAATTCAACAACGCATGATAAAGCAATACATCCTGATCCACGTCCAACCCACTAATCTTACTTTCAATCTCCTCTTTCATTTCCGTGGCCTTCTCTATATTTTGCTGCAACATTACACGATACCAATCATCTAAAGAATGTTTCATTTGCTCCCGCGTTACTACATCTGCTCCCATACACTCGCATCCCCTTTTCTCCAAAATTACAAAATTAGGATTTTTATACAATTATTAAAATTGTATATTACCACTCCTTTTCTATGCATTGAAAAATAATTATCAGAAAATTTAATATTTTAATTAATTATACCAAAGTTTTCCTTTTTAATAACTTGAGAAATAATTGTCAGAAAACTTACTAGGATAAATAAAAAAGCAAGTAGTTCCAGCACTCCGCTAAAACTACTTGCTCTCCTACTTACTATCTCTATTTTTACTCTTTAATAAATTCCTTCGTACTTCTCACTGTATCAATTGGACGAACTAATTTTTCAATTTCTTCACGTTTTGGCTCTAGGAATGGAGGTAAAGATAATTTTTCGCCAAGTGTTTCGTATGGCTCATCTCCCATAAATCCTGGGCCGTCTGTTGCAAATTCAAATAAGATTTGTGGTGCAACTCTTGTGTATAATGATTCGAAGAAGTGACGGTTTACATAGCCAGATGAAGGAAGTCCAACGCTACTGATTCTCTCAATCCATTCTTCTAATACAGCGCGATCTTCTACGCGGAATGCCGCATGGTGCACTGTACCAAAACCTTGTTGTGCTTCAGGAAGAACTGTATTATGTTCTACAATGACAGAAGCACCGTTTCCACCTTTATTCACTTCAAATAAATAGAATTCTCCTTCTTGCGCAACCTCTTTAAATAATAAAACTTTTTCTAGCACTTCTTTGAAGAAACTAAAGTTTGCAATACGGATGAATACAGGGCCTAAACCAGTAATTGCATATTCTAATGGAACTGGTCCGTTTTGCCATGGTGTACCTGATTCTATACCGTTATCAAGCTCATCTGAAATTAATTGATATTGTTGGTCATCAAAGTCAACGAAAGAAAGAGTTTTCTTACCAAATTGCTCTTTAATTCCTGTATGTTCTACTTCCAAACGGTCAAAGCGTTTCACCCAATACGCTAGTGCTGCATCAGTCGGAACACGGAATGAAGTTTTTGAAATTTCATTCGTACCGTGTACACCTTTCGGAACACCTGGGAAATCAAAGAATGTCATATCTGTTCCTGCACTACCTTTATCATCTGCAAAGAATAAATGATACGTTTGAATATCATCTTGGTTTACTGTTTTCTTAACTAAACGCATTCCTAAAACGTGAGTGAAAAACTCATAGTTCTTTTCTGCACTACTTGTAATCGCTGTAACGTGGTGAATTCCTTTTAATTGGTTCATTTTATATTCCTCCAATGTTTTTTAATTTATATTTTCTCTCCTATTACTTCTCTTCAATAGGTGCTAAATTCGCTTCAATCTCTGCACGCTGATCTTCTAAGAACGGTGGTAAATCAAGTTTTTCTCCTAAATGTTCCACATCTCCATCAACTGTAAATCCTGGTCCATCTGTCGCAATTTCAAAAAGGATTCCGTTTGATTCACGGAAATATAAGCTTTTAAAGTAGAAACGGTCGATGATTCCTGAAGAATGGAAGCCTCTTTGTTTCACCTGTTCTTCCCAATAAGCAAGCTCTGCATCGTTTTTCACGCGAATTGCTAAATGGTGAATGCTACCGCGGCCCGGTTTTTCAGTAGGACCATCTAAATATTTCACAACGATTTCTCCAAAAGCCTCTCCTTTAATGGACTGGAAAATTGCTTCTTGATCATTTCGGCTAACCTCTGTATAACCGAACATCTCTGTAAGTGTACTCGCCATTTTATCAAGTCTACGAACTGTCATTTCTACAGAACCCATTCCTTGAATTTGATGCTTTGTAGGAACTTCTGATTTCTCCCAAGTTTCCCAGTGCTCTACTTTTTCTCCGTTTGAAACGAGTAATACTAAGCGAAGACCTTCAGCATCCTCAAATTGCAAAGCAGGACGATTTGCATATGTTGTTATTTCACTATGTTTCACATCAAATTTCTCAAATCGTTCTTTCCAGTAATGTAAGCTATCCTCTGAAGGAACGAGCAATCCAATTCGAGTAATTGCATTTGTACCGCGATATGTTCTTCCTACTAAAGGAATTTCAAAAAATGATAATTCCGTACCTGGACTTCCTGTTTTATCTCCATAAAATAAGTGGTACATTGACGGATCATCTTGATTTACTGTCATTTTCACACGACGTAAGCCAAGCACATTTTTATAAAAGTGATTATTTTCATTTGCATTTTTCGTAACCATTGAAATGTGATGATGCCCTTTAATTTTATACATTTGTAATTCCTCCACTTCGTTTTACTAGTCAAGTGATGATAAAAAAATAATATGTTTTTTAGCTGTTCAATTTATTCTCATTATGTTTTTGTAAATTCATCTTGGTTTTTACTGCATAAGTTACTTTCGTTTTTAACTCGAAAACAACTGAGTGTATGTTTTTCATATGACTCAATCGCTTTCGTTACTATCACTTTACAACTCAAGTGATTAAAAAGCAAGTAATTTATCTCAAATTCGAGATATTTTTTTATTAAATAACATTTTGGACTAAAAACACGAGAAATTCTTGGTTTGAGGACATTATAAAATTCATAAGTTGATGGATGTGAGATATCGCCAGCATTTTTGAAAAAAACACGCTAAGAGTATGCGAGATTTTATACAGTTTTTTCGTTAATCCAATAACAGACAAGAACCCTAAAACCGCACCAGAATAGGAATGTATAAAAAATTGCATAGATTGATAGAACAAAAAAAGGAGGTTCCCTTGTGAGAGTAGGGTTCCTCCTTTTTCCTTGCTACCGATAATAGGACGTTATGTTAACTGATCATGTATAGGATATTCATATAGGAATTGTTTCTATCAATGCTGAATTATACAAAGAAGGAGGCATGATAATGAAAAAAGAACAATTAATATTAATTGCTAGTCTTACTCTTTTATTTCCTGTCCTTGAATTTTTCTTCCAGAAATATGATTACTTCAATTTTTACGCACATATAGGTATTATAGCCATTGCTGTATCAACTGTCGTATTCACACTCCATTATATAAAACAAATTTATTGGAAATTATCGATCGTATGAGGAAATTATGAAAGAATAGAATTTAATTGAATATGTTTTCTATTACCCGTTTCAAGCTTTTCCCCATACCTTTTACTGCCCATACTAGTTTAAGGAACACTTTAAAGATAGCATCCCATACGTGTTCATTAATAAAAAATTCGTATACTTTCTTTAACCACTCTTTCGGGGATTTACTCTTACGTTTAAACCTTTGCCAATGCGTTTCTTCACTAGTTTTCATAACTACCCCTTCTTTCTTAATCGAATATGCTTTCTATTAGAAGTTTTAACACCTCGCTATAATGATGAAAAGAACGAGGTTTATCATATCTGGCAATTTAATCACTCCTAATTTTAAATTAAATTCATTATATAACGATTTCTAAATTTTTAGTTAATTACTAGTGAGAATTAAGCAAAATTTAAACAAAAACACCTATGTTAGGCTTTAGTTAGAGGTTTTCCCCCTATAAAATCAACTATTTGCGCCACCAACTATGGGGTACGCGAATTACTTTGATATTATCTTTGAACGAACAAAATAACTCCTTTCGAAAAACAAATGAACTGATATTAATCAACTTCCAATATCGAGAATTATGTAAATAAGCTGCCCATATGGACAGCTTATTGTATTTTTTGCTTAACATATTTTTTCTGAAATGCTGGCGGTACTCAATTTAAAAGTTGATATGCCCCCATTCTAGTGGCAAGATATGTTTTATTAGTTCTTCGTTACACCCATGCGTACTTCTTAACTATTTTATTTCATTTTTAATAAAGTGAAACTTTAATCAGTGGGGGTTTTCTTCACCCCCCACTGATTATCAGCCCTCACCAATCGGACTTTAATGACTTAACATTATGCTTATCTTAGGAGCAAGGTATTTTATCGGTGAGTGTATACAAACCATGTAATGCTTGCTGTTAATAATGCTGACGAAATCAAAGCTGTAAGAACACTATATGTTTGCCACATAAGTATTGTTGACCAATCGAAAGCGCAGCACAGTATACCCAGAGCAATCGTAGCGATCAGGAAAATAACTGTTACGGTTATTCTCTTTTTTGTCATTGGCTGTCGCTCATTCGTTCTCCTTCTGCGTAATCCTAAGAGAAATAGCAAAACGGCCAATAGGCAAAAAATAATTGTGATAGACGACAAAATGATATCCAAAAGCTGTGTGCCGCTTATTTCATATGACTGAGTTAGATTGCCTTCTAATATATCTTTAACTTTTAGTACCATGTTTGTATTGGTATTTGTGCCGTTGCTCAGCAAGGAGACGGCTGTTCGTTCATTTGGCAGTATGACTACTTCGGTTCTGAAATTTGGATTGCCCCCAGTGTGTTCTATAATCGTTTGTTCGGCATTTACGGACCAACCTGCCGCATAATACATACCGTTGACAGCCGAAACAGACATATCACCCCTATGTGATTTTTCGATAACCGTGTGAAATATTTCGGGTATGTCCTGCACGATACCCATCTGTATGCCCATCCAACGAGCCATATCTTTTGTATTAGAAATGATGTAGCCTGCGGGTTTATTCCCAGCATAATCCGGAGCTTTAAATGGAGTTGTCATAAAAAAGGAAGAACGGTAGCCCTGTGCCAACTGTCCAGTAGCTTGAGCATCTTCTTTATAAACATACGTCTGGTGAAGACCTAGCGGCTGAAATACCTGTTCCTTCATAAAGTCTTCATAGCTTTGTCGCGACACAATCTCAATAACCAAACCCAATACGTCATAATTAACGGTTCCATAGTTATACTGTTCACCGGGAGGGAACGCCAATTCAGCATCAACGAGCATTTCCACAGTCTTTTGCAACATATCCGGTGTATTGCCTTGTGGAATATTTTGAAGATGCCTAATATTTGTTAGACCACTGGTATGGTGAAGAAAGTTATTTAGTGTAAGACTTTGCATATCAACAGGTTTCCCTTGATACTTTAATGTAAACCAAGGTAAATATTTTTGGACAGGGTCAGTCATTGAGAGCAGCCCTTGCTCTTCCAATAGCATAATACCCATACCGGTAAAAGCTTTACTGACCGAGGCTAACTCATAGAGTGTATTTTCACTTGCAGACACCCCCTTTTCACGGTCTGCATACCCTGAAGAAAAGTAGAACACTTCATCATCAGCAAGTATTGAGATTGACATTCCCGGCACACCTGATATACGACAGGCATCATCTAGCAACGCTTGTATTGCCGCAGATTGCGAATCTGACAACGCATAACTTTGTGTTGCGAATCCTGAGAATAATATAAATATCGTTAATACAAAAACAATAATCTTTTTCATAAACTCTCCCTTTTGGAAAATTATAAGAGAATAATATAAATAACCTCCTTTTACAACTACGAAACTAATTTTTAATGTATCTTTCTATTCACCTATATAATATCAAATAATTGCGAATAGTTACACTTGAACGAACAGATGGATGTAATTTGAAACAACTTTAAAGAGCCTTGCTACGTAGAATGTAGTAAGGCTCTTAGCTTTTTAATAATCAAAATTCAATAACTTTATTATCATTATACAACAGCCCCACTAAGCGTATTAACACTTAATGAGGCCACTTTATTCACACTATTAATTATGGAACGTCGGTTTATAGAACGAACGATTATCAAGTGCAAAGACACGCTCTGTGTATTCGCCTGGTTTTGTGCGTCCTAATGCGCGGTCCATCATGTTCATTTTTGCATCTAAGTTATCGATGTAATGCAGAATTTCTGCTTCTTTTACTAATGGT
Organism: Bacillus cereus group sp. MG1; assembly: GCF_040460035.1. NCBI lineage: Bacteria > Bacillati > Bacillota > Bacilli > Caryophanales > Bacillaceae > Bacillus > Bacillus cereus group sp. MG1. Next base: position 1,486,297 of record NZ_JARVGY010000001.1, read on the forward strand.
GGTTTTGGGCTACCCCATTCCGCTTTTCCGTGGTGAGAAAGGACGATGTGTTGAAGAATTAATACTTCTTCTGCATCGATTTGCAATTCGTCTGCTGCTTTACCAATTTCGTTCACCATAATAGAAATGTGGCCTAGTAAATTTCCTTCTAACGTATACGTTGTAGAAATTGGGCCAGATAGTTCGATTACTTTACCAAGGTCATGTAAAATAACGCCTGCATATAGTAAGTCTTTATCTAACGATGGGTATAGATTTGAGATAGCTTTCGCTAAATCAAGCATTGATACGACGTGATAAGCTAGTCCAGATACGAACTCGTGATGGTTCTTTGTCGCTGCTGGATAGTCTAAAAATTCGTTTTGATGCTTATTTAATAAATGTCTTGTTAGACGCTGAATGTTCGGGTTTCTCATTTCAAATATGTATTGCGTAATTTTCTCAACCATATCTTCTTTTTTCACTGGTGCTTTTTCTACGAAGTCTGAGATATCTGTTACTTCATTTTCATTCGCAACACGAATTTGTTTCACACGTAATTGAATACGTCCTTTGTAGTTTAAAATATCACCAGCTACTTTCACGATTGTTTCCGCTACATATTGTTTCTCAACTTCTGGTGATACGTCCCATAGCTTCGCTTCAATGTCTCCACTTGGATCTTGTAAGATTACTGTTAAAAATGGCTTTCCATTGCTTGCGATACCTTTTGTCGCTGTTTTAATTAACAAGAAAATATCGACTTGTTCACCAACTTCATACTCTGCAATTTTCTTTTTCATTCGAATTCCTCCACCAAATCAGTTACTTTTAGTATAGCACACTACAACTCATTTTCTTTACGCATATGTGTTAATTTTATAATCTGTTTTTCTGGAAAATACGCAAGTAAATGCGCATGACATGTAAAGAATATGACTTGTCTATCCTTTGCAATTTCCTTTATAAGTTCAATCGTTCGATTCGTCCTTACCGCATCAAAATGCACGAAACTATCATCAATAATAAATGGATAATCATGTTCGAATGTTTTCGCGAGCGCAAATCTCAGCGATAAATATAACTGCTCCGCTGTCGCTTGGCTTAGTTCATGACTGTAAAAACGCATACCATCGTTACGTTCAACGATAAACGGTTCTGCCTCTGACGGTGAAAAGATTTTACTATAGCGTCCGCCTGTTAAATAGACGAAATACTCTTCTGATTTTTGTAAAATACGAGGAAGATGAACTTCATGATAATAGTGCTTCGTTTTCGTTAACACTGTCTTTGCGGCCGCATAAGCAGCCCACTTCTTCACTTGTTCACGCACTTGCGCTTTTTTCATTTCCCATTCATGCATTAAATCGCCGTACGTACTACCTTCTTCTAAATTCGCAATTTCCATACGATGTTTCGCAATACGCTCTGTCAGTTCTTTCTCTTTCGTAAGACAGTTTTGGACAGTTGTAATTTCTTGCTTTAATTTTCCTTCATAACCGTCAGCTTCATAATGTTCAGCTAATGATAAACTCGTTAAACGTTGTTCTAACAGATCAATTTGCGGCAATAAACGCCCCACTTGCTTCTCTGCATCCTCACGTTTTTCCGCTAATTTACCTGCTTCTAAAAACACCTCTTCATCTATAGACTCTGCAATATGCCATAAACCATCTCGTTCTATTAGTAATTGCTTTAATTGTTCTTGCATAAACTCATATTCTTCTTGCCATTCCGCCAGTTTTTCTTTTAACTGCTTACAAGTTTGGCGCTTCTCTTTCTCATTTTGCATACGGCTTTGTGCCTCGTGTAGCTTACTATACTCCGCACTACCGATAACAGTTTCTAGTTTATGTTCAAATTGCGAAATCATTTCATATAATGAAGATTTTCGCGTACCTTGCTTCTCTAACTCCCGATATAATTGCTGCATTTTTTCAATACGCTCAAACGCCGGCAAGATGTGTGCATACGTATAAAATTCAGGAAACATATAGCGCGTTTTATATGCATCGACTTGTTCTCCCGCCTGGAACGTTTCTCTCTCCCATTCCTCATACGATGAAACGACTTTATCATACGCTCGTTCCAATTGCTGTAACTTATAAGACTCGCGCTCAAATAACTTCCGAATCTCTTCATCTTTTTCTAACTGATAGCGAACAGACATCGCTTCTTCACTTTGTCTCCCGCCAGCACTTTGCTGAAGTGTAAGGAGCTCTTCTTGTAATCCACTTGATGGATCTTTATATAAAACAAGGGCGAGAACAATCCCTACAAAAACAATGACACTAATAAATAAGAGCGCTCGGTTATCTATAAATAAGCTTGTGAATAAAACGCCTGTGTTAATAAGAAGTAAAAGAAGACAAACTCTTTGCCACTGCTTTTTCTTTTGCTTAGCTGCTCCTGCTTTCTCTTCATACTTGCGCTTCATTCTCTCTGCGCCCATACCGATAAACGCCGCATCTTGGAACGATTTCTCTTTCTCAACTAACACATTTCTCTCTTCATCCGCTAACATTTGTTTCTTAATCTGCCTTATATTTTCTTCTTGTTCTTCTAATTGCTCTTGCGCTACTTTAAAACGATCATCGAGCTGTGCTTTTTGCGTTTCTAATTCGCGCGCCTTTTGCACTGTTTGCGTAATTAACTCTTTCGTTGCCAAACTCATATCAAATGAAAGAACTGTTTCCTTTTCAAAAGTAGCACCAATTTGTTGTTCTAGTTCTGCGATTTCTTCTTTTATATTCGTAATACTTCCTGTCATATCACGCATTTCTTGGCGTGCATTTTCGTAAGACATATGCTGCATACGAAGTTCTTCTACATAACTTTCTTTTTGTAAAAACTCTTCATCTATTTGAATCGAGGCAATTTCCGATTGCACTGTCTCAATTTTCTTGTGGAGCGAATCAACTTGTAATTGAAGCGGCTCCATCTTCGCCTTAATTGCTTCATAACGCGCCATTCCGTTTACAGGAAACTGCCCGCTCTCGTTCTCTAACACTTTCTCGTGCGCACGCTTTTCAATAACGAGAGGCTCAAGCGCTGCTAATATTTCATAATCTTGCTTCCGCTTTTCTGCATTCTCTTTTTCCACGCGAACAGAAGCAAGTTTCTCTTCACTTTCTTTTAACTGCTCCACTTGCTTTTCATACGTGCCAATTTTCCCTTGCCACTCTTTCATCTTCTCTTCAAGTTTCTTCATCTCTTGCAATGACACGTTAATTTCTGGTTTACGACCACTCGGCTTGAAGCGCTGGTCCATTTCTTTTTCTAGCTTTTTATCTAACTGCAATAGCGCATCACTTCCGACTGCACTTGCCGAAAATAAATAATTGCCAATATCTGCTTCGCCAAGCTGATGAATGTTTTGAAGGCCATGCATATCAAATGAAAAGACAGATTCAAATAAATTTTCATTCATCCCGCTTAATATATCGTTTAAAATTTCTTCTCCGCCCGTTTTCCCGTCTTCAAAATAAACGGTCACCTCGCCAGCTGCCGTCTTTGGCAATCGCTCAATTTTCAAACGACCGTACTGCTCTGTTTGCACAGTGATCGCACCGCCATACTTCCCGCCTTCTTTCGGCTCATAACGGCGCTGTCCTCTCGTCGGAAAACCGAATAAAATACTTTTCATAAATGAGCGAATTGTCGATTTCCCCGCTTCATTTTCACCGTATAACACTGTCAGCAAGGAAAGATCCATTTCCACATTTTCTAATTTTCCGTACCCATAAATATGGAGTTTTTCAATTCTCATTTTTTATCCCTCTCTTGCTGGAATAATTGTTCTAAAATAATATTTTCTGCTTCCTTTTGAATCTCTTTCTTCTCTTCTTCTGTAAAAGATTCAATACTATTACGCGCTACAGGAGATGTCCAAATAGTGCGCAATACTCCGTCCATATTAGTGAAAGCTTCTAACTCCTTTAGCACACTACCGACGAAATGATTTTCCGCTTTCAAACGTTCGATTTCCGCAAAAGAAACCGTCTCATTTTTCCACTTCATTGCATATACGAAATCTTTTCGCTCTTCTCCAGATGCTAAAATGTGAAAAATCTCTTCCACACGCTTTTCGTCGCGCAAATAAGGTGAAAGTGGGCCTTGTCCTGTAAATACGACAGTTAATAGCGTACCTTCCTCTTCTCTTCGGCATTCATTCATCGCAGTAGATATGCTTGTCATAAGTTCATCAACAGTGTCAAGTCCATCAATACCAACCTCGATTTCGTCCCATACAACATCTGCCGTATGGAAAAATGAACACTGCGATCCTTTTTTCGTAAGTTCAATAAGGTATGCACCCTTCTCGCCTGTTTCCTTACGATGACGACCTTGTATGTTCCCTGGATAAATAATGTATGGTTCTTCTGATAAAATTTCACGTTTATGTATATGGCCAAGAGCCCAATAATCAAACTGTTTTTCTTTCAACTCACGAATTTGAAACGGTGCATAGCGATTATGCTCTGCATCTCCTTCCACACTACCGTGAAGCATACCAATATGAAAAGGCGCATCACTCATTTTCGTATACTGCGCTGTCATATTATCCGTTACCGCTTGCTGCAAATAACTAAACCCGTAAATAGAAGCTAACAATTCACCATTTTTATAAAATGATTTCTCTTCTACATAAGGCTCCGTAAATACATGAACATTTTCTGGAAACTCAATTGCTGCCCAGCTTCCCCCTAAATGATCATGGTTACCGTGAATAATAAAAACAGGGATATCGTATTGCGAAAGTCTCTTCATTTGCTCACGCACAAACACTTGCGCCCTCAAACTTCTCGTCTCCGCATCATACAAATCCCCAGCTAGTAATACGAAATCAACGCGCTCTTGAATCGCTTTATCAACAATACGCTCAAATGATTCAAACGTACTTTGCTTCATTCTCTCCCAAACAGACTGGGCAACATTCATCTCCATCCCTTTAAACGGACTATCCAAATGCAAATCAGCCGCATGTATAAACTTTACTTGTTTCACAAATAACGATCCTTTCTATCTTTCAAAAGTTTCATCTTATCAAAATTAAAATCGCTGAAAACTAATAATCACCGAGAATAAAAATATTCTCGATGATTAAAGTTTCATTCTATTTTACCACGCAATGTCATATATTTCTTTGCATATTGTAGCGTTTTATGTCAAAATAATTATAAGATTCTGATTTTAAATATTGGAGGGAATTTTCATGGGAGTATACGTTCTAACAGTCTTTGAAAAAGATGGTTCAAAAGCATTAGACGAATCATTCGAGGCGGCAACTGAAAAAGAAGCGAAAGCAAAAGGTGAATCTATCTTACAAGAAAAAGGATTGTATGAAAAAACACATCGCTGTACATCTACTGCAGGTAAGCTCGTTTTATTCCAGCGCTAAAAAAAGAAGCGTCATCCGCTTCTTTTTCACTCTACTATATCTTCGTCACACCACGTAAACACCACATCTAGAATGCGATTACCGATACGTACGCGTTTATCCCATTTACCTGTTTGGATCTGATGTTGCAATTCTGCTTTCATCTTTTCCGTCCAGTCGTGAATCGTTTCACTACCGTCGTACGGATATACGCCTGGAAACTCTTCCTGCAGTAAATGCAAGCTCTCTGCATCAAAATGAAAATGGAAGAAGTAGTTTGCTGTAAGCGATGGTTCTTGCAATCGTAAAAAATGATCATCAATTTGCTTTCTATTTCGATAGAAAGTAAAGATATTCACTTTACCGCTCGTAATTTGGTCAATTTGAATTTCGTGCTTCTCTATAATCACGTCTTGTCCACCTCGTTGTATACTATCTTTAGTATATATGTCTTTTGCAACAAAGTTAACCATTTTCGCGCGAAATTCATTTCCTTCATTATAATTCCTGTACCTCCATATTCAATCAGGATAAATAAAAACAAAGTTGAAGGGGAGCGATCACATGTATTTCGGAAGCAAAGGTTGGTATGTAAAAGAACTTAAAAAATTAGGTATCCGTACTTATGAAGGTAAAAAACTAGAATCTTATCGTACGCATGTGTTGTCTAGTTTACTTGAGAGAATGAAGAAGGCTTCGGCTTAATAGAATAGCAAGAAGTAAACCTGAATATTGGTAAATGATAAAAAACACCTCCTAAATTCGCATACTAAGTATGCAAATTAAATGGAGGTGTTTTTATTAGTTTCACTTTTTCAGGGGCGCTTCAGTTTTCATAAAATATTTTTTGTTTCCGCTGAAACGGATAAGTTTTAATCTCAGCTGTATCTAAATTTTCATGGAATAAATGAATAGCTATAATTTGTCTACAATCGTAAGTATGGTAATAATATGTTCCAGATTCCATACACATTGCACTCGTATAGATGGTATTATCTAATGTTCCGTCTTCTGTTATTACTGACCCTTTAGGAACCTCACAATTTGATAAGATATGAAAAATAGCAGATATCCCCTCTTCTTCGTTCTCTATACCTTGAATGTTTTGTTTTCCATATGCTGCCCGCACAAATCTTGATGGCGGGGTAAAATCTCCAGGAAGTCCCATCGTTCCTGAACCTTGGCCAAAAGCACTTAATGGTACATCTCCCCACTCCGTTGGCGCAAATGGCTGCGATTTAAGTCCAATATATTGTCTTAAATTTTGTAAATGCCAATTAAACTCCGGACTATTAGTCATCACTCCTAATGGATTGTCATACATTTTTAGTCCATCAGTTGTCGGCTCAAGTACAATACACTCTCCCCATTTATCTGCTAAAATCCAATGTAGCGGCGGAGTAATTCCTAAAACTGGTAATGGTATATCTATAAGGGAAATGTTATCAACAGATTTTTTTAACTCTTCAACAGAATTAAATTGCGTGAGGCTCCAAGCTACAAAATCAAATGGCGCTAAATTCGTTTTATGGTTATCTATACTGTTACTATAAGTAGCGAATCCCGGGAAATAGAGAGTGGCACACGTCATACCAGCTTCATTTACTCCGTCCGCCATAATGACCCTTCCTTCATGATTAATTCCCATTCCGACAACAGCCTTTTTCGCTCGGATAGTTTCACCAGTTATATTGTTCCACTGATAACGCCGAGGAATGATTATTACTTCCTGATTCATATCTAATGTGAAATCCATTGTTCTCGCAAAAAGATGTTGGAAATTTTTAGTTTGTAACGTCAAACTAGTACACATGAAGAAATCCCCCCATTTTATAGTTATATACACATTTTATAAAATTCTGATAAATACGTAAATTAAAAACCCTATTTATCACTAACAAAGTAACCATCCAAACTAAAAATGCTATAATAAACCCAATCAAACTAAGGGGGCAAATTACTTTGCTTGGAACATGCATTCAATTTCATAAGTTTGGCAATCCAAAAGACGTATTACAAGTTGAATATAAAAATATAGAACCACTGAAAGATAATGAAGTTTTCGTCCGTATGCTAGTTAGACCGATTAATCCATCTGACTTAATTCCCATCACAGGAGCGTACGCTCATAGAATTCCTTTACCTAACATACCTGGCTATGAAGGTGTTGGTATTGTAGAAAATGTTGGCGCTTTTGTTTCTCGAGAGCTTATCGGTAAACGAGTGTTACCTTTACGCGGGGAAGGTACTTGGCAAGAATATGTGAAGACATCAGCTGATTTTGTAGTCCCTATTCCTGATTCCATTGATGATTTCACAGCGGCACAAATGTATATTAATCCCCTTACGGCGTGGGTTACTTGTACAGAAACGTTAAACTTACAGCGTAATGACGTTTTATTAGTGAATGCTTGTGGGTCCGCTATTGGACATCTATTTGCGCAGTTATCCCAAATTTTAAATTTCCGATTAATTGCCGTTACAAGAAATAATAAGCATACAGAAGAATTACTGCGCCTTGGTGCTGCATATGTAATTGATACTTCCACTGCCCCGCTTTATGAAACTGTTATGGAATTAACAAACGGGATTGGTGCGGATGCTGCGATTGATTCTATCGGAGGACCGGATGGAAATGAATTAGCTTTTTCCTTACGTCCAAACGGGCATTTTTTAACGATCGGTCTTCTATCAGGAATACAAGTGAACTGGGCCGAGATTGTCACAAAAGCAAAAGTGCACGCAAACATATTTCATTTACGACATTGGAATGATGAAGTGTCACCATATAAATGGCAAGAAACGTTTCGTCACTTAATTCGTTTAGTAGAAAATGAGCAATTACGTTTTATGAAAGTCCATTCTACGTATGAATTAGCGGATGTGAAAGCGGCAGTTGATGTTGTACAGTCTGCTGAGAAAACGAAAGGGAAAGTGTTTTTGACGAGTTATTGAATGCCATAAAAGAATCTCTTTTAGTATCTCGGCGAAAATTAGTCGATGAAGTATTGGAACGTCTACAAGAGAAAATCTTTTCTGGCGAGTATGAAGTTGGTGATCGCCTCCCTACAGAGCCGCAATTAATGGAAGAGCTAGGGGTAGGACGTTCAACGCTGCGAGAGAGTATAAAGATATTAGTACATGCTGGCGTATTAGAAGTTCGACAAGGACAAGGCACTCGTATTGTCTCATTAAATACAACGCAAGATTCATTTGAAAAAAGACTGCAAGCAGCTAATATAAATCATGTGTATGAAGCACGAAATATGTTAGATAAAGAAGTAGCAATGTTAGCGGCACAACGCCGAAGCGAAGAGGATCTTTTATATTTAAAAGGACATTTGAATAAAAGAAAAAATGCCCTTCAAGAAGGAAATTATGTAGCATACATAGATGCAGACATTCAGTTTCATCTAGCCATTGCAAAGGCGAGCAAAAACGAAGTTCTATTTGATTTGTATCAATCTTTCGTACCTGCCCTTCGCCATATTTTAAGTCAATTAATATTACATACAGCGAACTATGAAGACAACTCTGGCATTCATGAAAAGTTATTCCAAGCTATTTTAAAGCAAAATACCGAAGAGGCGCGAACATACGCTGTTCAAAATTTGGAGCTGAAATAAGCTCCTTATCTATTACACAAAAACGTCAGATGATATACTCAATAACATCTGATGTTTAAGAAAGGAGAAAATGAAATTGAAACAGCAAGAACGAACTTATTTGTATATACTAGCACTATTTTTTGTTTCCATTAATTTACGTATCGGAATTACATCTGTTTCACCTTTATTAGAAACAATCCGACAAGACTTAAATATAAGCAATTTTTCCGTTAGTTTTTTAACAGCTATTCCTGTTTTTTGTATGGGGACATTCGCCTTACTGACTGGGAAGGTAATTAAAAAATACGGGGCAGAAAAATCAATTATGACTTGTCTTATTTTAATCGGCTTGGCAACATGTATGAGAGCTTTTACCTTTTCCATTTCCACATTATTCGCGAGTTCTTTATTTATCGGTATTGGAATTGCACTTGCAGGTCCTTTACTATCAGGTTTTATTAAAGAAAAATTCCCTACAAAAATTGGCTTAATGATTGGCATATATTCAGTAGGTATGGGAACTGGCGCTTCTTTAAGTGCAGGTTTAACAATCCCTTTACAACATGTATTAAAAAGATCTTGGAATATGGCACTCGCTTTTTGGGGTGCACTAACTATTATCGCTATTATGTTTTGGTATCCTGTTATGAAACGAAAAAAGAAGACGAACACACAAAATAAAAAGAATAATAAATTGCCTTTAAGAAATAAAAAAGCATGGTTATTTACAATCCTTTTCGGGCTACAATCAGGAATCTTTTATTCCATTACGACTTGGCTTGCGCCGGCAAATCAAAGTATGGGTGTGAGTAGTAAGCAAGCAGGTACTCTTATAACTGTTTTTACCGTGATCCAAATGATATGTAGCTTTTTAATTCCGACATTAGCGGATATTTATAAAAACAGAGCACTTTGGTTATTAGGGAGTATATGCTTTGTAATCGTAGGTTTATCGCTTATGATTTACCCACTAACTACACCATGGATCCCTTCTATTTTACTAGGTATCGGGCTCGGCGGCGTATTTCCACTCGCTCTTATGCTGCCGCTATATGAAACAAAAACCTCAGAAGATGCAAGTGCATGGACTGCTATGATGCAATCAGGAGGATATATTATGGGCGGATTCATTCCTGTCCTAGCTGGGATAGCTCGTGACTATTTTGATAGTTATACGCAAGTTTTTATTATAATGGCACTTTTAAGCTTAATTTTACTCCTATTAACTTTAGTCATGAATAAAAGGAGAAGAAATGCAGAAGACCTTTTCTCCGCTTAAATTTAAAATGTTAATATATGGTATAATTTAATTAAAAAACGAATGGAGCTTCTAACATGTGGTTCATTTCGGCAATTTGGCCTATTATACTAGTCGGGGGAATTGTAGTATTTGTAATAAAAAGATTGGAACATAAATATAAGCACGGCAAATTAGGTAAGAAAAAATCAAAAAACACTCAAATTTTATTAGACAGTTTAATACCAATGGCAATGCTTTTAGGGTGTTTGATCGGTATTATTGTCGGCATATTTTCTCCTGATTCTTTACTACTTTCAATTAGTTTAGGATCCGGAATAGGCTATTTATTTGGTTTTTTTGCCTATGAATTTTATAGCAAGACAGGAAACAATTTTTCCTAATCCAAAAGGAATAAGCGGGACAGTACATAGTAATCATATGAAATATGTAACTGTCCTTTATTTTTGCATCAATGTTATCACCTTACCTTTCGCCTACTATACACCTCTTTTATTGATTTTTCTCTCCTCCCCTTTTTGCATATCCGCTTTTTTATTTTCATTGGATCTATATCCAAAGTAAAGTAGCGCACATGTAATAACAGAACCTACAATGTATCCTAAAAAACATCCTAACCAAAACATAAAAATTGCCCCCAATCCATTATAAATTTTATGTAGTAGACATCTGTAAAACGTTCTCGGTACCTCCGTTTTTTATTACAGATTGGAAAATCCCCTTAACCATTCCATCCATGAACATTCTGTCTTCTCTATTGTGATTATTATCTATAAAGTTATTTATACCACTAATTCTTCCATTATCTCAAATAACAACTTTATTATTTATTATAAAGTTTGCACTCACACTACATATATGTAGCATCACTGTCTCTTTTTCATTTTACCCTTGCAACTGGAGTTTACTTCTACAACTTAAAAACAAAAAAAACCCTCAAAGCATAAACTTCAAGGGGTGAGCCTGTTTTTTATTTACTTATATACGTACAGCTGTACCACTTACAGCAACCATTAACATTCCATCACGAACAACTTCATAATCTACGTCAATACCAACGATAGCGTTCGCACCTTTTTGTCGTGCAAGTTCTTTCATTTCATCCATTGCAATATCACGTGCGTCTTTTAATTTACTTTCGTAAGCACCAGCACGACCACCGACAACATCACGAACGGAAGCGAATAAATCTCGGACAATGTTTGCACCCATAATCGCTTCACCATTTACAATATCAATATACTCAATAATTTCTTTACCTTGAATTCCAGAAGTTGTTGTTACAATCATGACTGACACTCTCCTAATAAGTTGTAGTTTTAATTAGCTTTCTTATGTCTTTATTATGACATGGAAAAAGTAACTAATCTATTGAATTACCTTACAGGAGTGTGACAATTTTGTAATAATAAAATGCGCTTTATGTTTCATTTTAATAAAGCGCTTTAATATTTGGATACATAAACGAGTCTCTATTTTCTTTCCAATCCTTTTCTACTTCTTTAAAAGTTGGTCGCCCTAATTCTTTATTATTTTCATGTTTACTAAACCATTTTTTCACATACTGATCTCCATTTTTATTTTGAACTGTGCAAAGGAAACTATTACTACTATCCTTTAATATTTTTACAATCACGAATAGACACCTCTTCCCTTCTCAATATCATAATAGGACTTGATCTTTTACTATAAGCCCTTCCTCTCTTATAGTCATACGACTCCTCGGCCGCGCCAAAGTTGTAAGATCAAAAACGATATTCACTTTGTTTACATTTTATTTAAAGAAATCAGAGTTATAGGCATTATGCTTATCAAATATTTTATAGATTTCTAACTTATCATCTAATTTTGCATCTACTAAAATTAATATATTTCCATCGTAAATATATTCTTCATACTTTTTAGCATGGTCTTCAGGGATTCCTAAGCCGATAAATGCTCCTATTAAACTTCCAGCTCCTCCGCCAATACCGGCTCCTCCAATAGCTGCTGCGATTGGTCCTGCTGCTACAATTGGACCCATTCCAGATACGGCAAGTATACCAAGACCTGTTAATAAACCACCGAGCCCGCCTGCTACTCCTCCAGCTACAAGCCCTGTCGCTGAAAAGATATCTGCTTTATGTGCAGTTTCGCTATTCACTTTTTCACCCGATTTTTCTTCTAGATGTTCAATTTCCTTTTGATCTTTCGCAATAGCTGAAATGTTATCTGCTGAATATCCTTTATCATTTAATTCATTAATAACGAGTGCTGCATCATCAATTGTTCTAAAAACACCTACTATTTTTCTATCTACATTCATAACTATTAACCTCCTAAAGTTTTATATAATGTATTTTTATTTTTCTTCATTTCTGTATACACTAATTTTCCTATTAACATAACCATTTATGAAAAAAGCGAATAGTAAAAGCACTACAAGTGAACTACTTAACAAGTAAATTAAATCAAATGTAATATTAATCATCATTTCATTCATGTATACCAGGCTCCTTTTTATTTAAAGTAAAAGTATATTTTGATAGACTAATCTACTAAACATAGACATCTTACAATTCATCTTCAGTCAATCTCTTTGTAGTATATGTATACCCTTCCTAACCTTTTCTAAACGTAAAAACTATAATTATATTTTTTCTTATTTATGTGTTTAACATTTTTTAAAACGGGTATGTTTATATTGTTATGCTTACTATATGGAAAGGAATATTACGATGAACGCCATTCACTCTACTACTATTTCTTATAATGAAATACCTACAATAACGCAGATTCATCATTTTTATGCTTTAATGACAACATTTCAAACGAATGTATTTATAGGTAAACACGGAGCACTTACTTCTATTAAAAACTTAAGCACTCTAGTATCCTTTTTCCTTACTGTAAAAAAGAGAGATCTTGTATTATTTATTTTTGAAGGAATAGATGCAAAAAGAGCTTTAAGAACACTCTTCCCTTCTTAGAATATTTGTTATCCTCTATTCCCTCGTTTACTACCTTTCATATATGTTTTTATATTTCAAAATGATTTCCCCTATTAAAAAAGAACCCCCTAATACAATAGGGGGATTTCTAGTTTAGCCTTATGAAAACTGATATAATATATATTACGTTTTTCATTCTTTAAAATAGAAAAGTTTTAATAACCTTGAAGGTAGGAATTTTTAATGAACTCGAAAGCAAAATTTAGTATTCGCTACAAAATTATGGCTGGTTATTTAGTTATCATTTTGTTCTTACTTGTTTCTTTCATTATGTTGAACAATGAGATTTCTAATTTACAAAAATCTCGTAATTTTATTATTGATCACGATTTTAAAGTTCTCAATTTAACAAATCAAGTGGAGAAAGATTTACTAACAATTGAAAATAAAGCGAAAGGGTTTATCATTTCTAATAATCCAAATTACGTACAATCTCTTAATTCTGCGGAAAAGGATTACGAAAAGCATTATCAAGATCTTTTCTCATTATTAGAGGATAACCCATCTCAGCAAGAAAAATTAAAACAGATTAACGAAAATATTATTAGTTGGATAAATAAAGAGATTCACCCGTTAATTGCAAATCATAATAGTAATAATGTACAAACAATCGACACGACTCAAATTCAGTCATTACAGTCACAGGTAACTAACTTCCGTAGCACTGAGGAGCAATTAACGAAAAAAAGAGCAGCACAATTAGATACTGAAAATAATAAATTAGAAATTTGGTTATACAGTTTATTGTTCTTACTTTCTTGTATTTCTATTATCATTTCACTCTATATTTCGAATTCCATTACAAAAACGATTAAAAATGTAATTCAAGCTATTAAATCCATTTCTTCTAAAGAAAAAATCACGGAAAGAATTCATGTAAACACACGTGATGAAATAAAAGATCTTGCTCATACAACGAATCACTTACTAGACGAAATATCGAAAAGAGAATGGTTACAAACTGAGCTTGCAGAATTAATTTTAATGTATCAAGGTGTATCTTCTATTGAGATGTTAGGTAAAAAAATTCTTAGTGGAATTATACAAAAAACGCAAACTTCTTGCGGAGCATTTTATGTACGTGAAGAAATTGAAGACACTGTCTACTATGTGAAGAAAGCTTCTTTCGCCGATCAAGGTGCTGATATTGGGAAACAATCCATTCAAATGGGTGAAGGTTTTATTGGACAGTCTGCCTTAGAAAAGAAAAGTTTTATTCTCAGGGATATACCCGAAGAGTTTCGTTATGTCACTAGCGGAGTATTAGAAATACGTCCTAAAAATCTATTAATCATCCCTATCTTATTTGAGGATAAAGTGATCGCAGTAATGGAGTTAGTAAGTGTAACTGAGATTTCAGATTTACATCAAGATTTAATTCAACAAACCGTTGATAATCTAGGTTTAACAATCCATAGCATTATGGGACGTATGCGAATTCAAACTCTTTTACATGAATCACAAGCAATGACAGAAGAGTTACAAGTTCAATCAGAAGAATTGCAAACGCAAGCGGAAGAACTACAAATGCAAGCAGAAGAATTACGAACAACGAATGAACAATTAGAGTCTAGAACTGAAGAGGCTGAGCAGAAAACAGCTGACTTACAAATTACTAAATCAGAATTAGAAGAAAAAGCAAGCGAGTTGTTACGCAGCTCAAAATACAAATCTGAGTTCCTAGCAAATATGTCACATGAATTACGCACACCGTTAAATAGTATTTTACTATTATCTGAAATGTTAAGAGAAAATCATAATAACAATTTATCCGACGATGAGATTGAATTAGCAACTGTCATTCATTCATCAGGGAAAGACTTACTTACTTTAATTAATGACATACTCGATTTATCTAAAGTAGAAGCAGGCAAACTAGACATCATTTTTGAAGCAACGAACATAAGTGACATGGCAGCCAATATGCATCAAAACTTTTTACATATAGCTGCACAAAAAAATGTCGAATTTACTATTGAAGACAGTGATACGATTCCTGATCTGTTTTATACAGATGCAAAACGGATTGAGCAAATTATTAAAAACTTATTATCCAATGCATTTAAATTTACAGAAAAAGGATCCGTTTCTTTACATTTCGATTCGATAGAAACAAGTAATTTAAGTCATGATATGCAGTCTATAAGTAAAGATTGGATTACAATTTCAGTAAAAGATACTGGTATTGGTATCGCTAAAGAACAGCATCAACTTATTTTCGAAGCCTTTCAACAGGCAGATGGCGCAACGATTCGGAAGTATGGTGGTACAGGATTAGGTTTATCTATTTGTAAAGAGTTTGCTAGATTGTTAGGTGGTTGGATTACGTTAGAGAGTAATGTAGGAGAAGGTAGTACTTTCACGGTATATATTCCTAACCTTCCAAATGGATTACCAGATATACAGTTATCCAATTTAGAAGTCGCAGCAACGATAGAAGATGTTATTCCTGCTGAAGTTGTTGAAGAAACTATCGTTACTCCCGAAACAAATAACGTCTTCCAAGAGAAAACCATTTTAATTGTCGATGATGATCATCGAAATATATTTGCGTTACAAAACGCATTAAAAAAACAAAATGCCAACATTATTACTGCCCAAAACGGCTTAGAGTGTTTAGAAATACTAAAAAGTAATACAAATATTGACCTTATTTTAATGGATATTATGATGCCTAATATGGACGGTTATGAAACGATGGAAAATATCCGAATGAACTTAGGGTTAAATGAAATACCTATTATCGCATTAACTGCTAAAGCAATGCCAAATGATAAGGAAAAATGTTTATCTGCTGGCGCTTCAGATTATATAAGTAAACCATTAAATCTACATCAACTCTATTCGGTAATGAGTGTATGGTTAATAAAATAAGTGAGGTTTAGTTGGAGTGGAAAATAAGTATTATAATTTTGATCCATCAGTAGATACGGATGAGCGCACGAACTTAGAAATTGAATTACTATTGGAAGCGGTATTTAAACTATCAGGATTTGATTTTCGCCAATATGCTCGCACATCTATTTATAGAAGAATTTGTAATAGAATGCAGCTCTCTAATATCCCTACCATTTCAAAATTAATTGAAAAAGTAATTCACGAGGAAGGGGTTTTAGAACAGTTATTAAATGATTTCTCGATTAATGTAACTGAGATGTTCCGTAACCCTGCCTTTTTTAAAGCGCTTAGAGAGCATGTTATTCCTGAATTAAAAAAGCAACCTGAAATTAGAATTTGGCATGCTGGATGCGCAACTGGTGAAGAAGTATTATCAATGTCCATCTTACTTCACGAAGAAGGATTAAGTGAAAAGTCGGTTATTTACGCAACAGATATGAATACAAATGTGTTAGAAAAAGCAAAACAAGCTATCCTCCCGTTAAATAAAATGCAAACTTATACGAAAAATTATTTACAAGCTGGCGGTACACAAGCATTTTCTAACTATTATTCAACAGATAATCGTTTTGCTTATTTTAATCCATCACTTTTACAAAACATTATTTTTGCACAGCATAATTTAGTAACCGATCAATCTTTTAACGAGTTTCATATTATACTTTGTCGTAACGTTTTAATTTACTTTACAAGTAAACTTCAAAATCAAGTGCAGCAACTATTTTATGAAAGCTTAGGTCACAATGGTTTTCTATGTTTAGGAAATAAAGAAACTCTTCGTTTTTCAAATATAATGCCGCATTATACCCAATTTAATCCTAGCGAACAAATTTATCAAAAAATACAATAAAAAGCGTATGAAATCCTCTGTTTGGATTTCATACGCTTTTTATTTCGCATTCGTTTGTATCATAATTAGACACATATCATCTGATTGCGCTTTCTTTTGTTCTTCCTTGTAAAACCCTTCTATCTCGCCTTCTAAATCTCCCCATTTTCTTTCTGTAAAAGTACGTAATTTCTCTTCAGCCTCAAATTCATCATTTGCAATTGCTTCAAGAACACCATCTGTAAACAATACGATTTGAGCGTTCTTCTCAAAAGGTATAACTGTCTTTTTAACTTTTATTTCATCAAAAAATCCTACCGCACAACTCCCGTGATTTAGTTCAAACATATTTGTTTCATCGACTAAAACGTATCCAGAAGGATGCCCTGCATTTACATATTCAATCGTTCTCTTTTCTGTATCTACTACTAAATATATCGCTGTAAAATAATATGGAATATCGTCATTCTCATTATGTAAAAGAGTCATATATTTATTTAAATCTTTAATGACAAGTTCTGGATCGATTAAAGATTTAATCGTTTCACGTAATACAGACGAAATAAACATACAAACTAATGAAGCAGATATACCATGTCCCATCACGTCTAATAATATAATACCGTAGCGGTTTTCATCGATTTTATACCAATAATACATATCTCCAGCTAATTTAAATGAAGGTAAGTAACTTGCTTCAATTTTTATATAATCTTCTCTTAATGGGCTACTTAATAAGTTTCTTTGTACTTGCGTAGCTAAATCTAGTTCATTCCGAAGATTTTCTTCTTGTTCTTTATGCCAATTTAATTCCGATTTCAAGCGTAACGCTACACGCATACGTGCTAATAGTTCAACTTTATTTATAGGTTTCGTAATATAATCCATTGCCCCCATATCAAGAGCTTCGGCCAACTTATTGGCATCCTCTAAAGCTGTAACAAAAATAATAGGAATATCTTTAAACTTCTCCTCTTTTTGTAATCGCCTACAAACTTCAAGTCCATCAATTTCAGGCATCATAATATCTAACAGTATTAAATCAATTTCATTATACCTGGAAGAATCTTCTCCAAATTGAATGTATTCGAAAAGCTCTTGTGCAGAATTCAGCGATACAAGATCCTGATATCCGGCTTGCTTTAAAATTTTTTCAATTACAAAGATGTTAACCGGATTATCATCGACAATTAAAATGGACACAAGTTATTTCCCCTTTTCTTATTTAAAATGTAAATCTATTATCATTTTCTAGTATTGCATACTCAGTTACAAAATGAAAATTTCCTACTCTAACATAATTTTTATACAGCAAAAGAACAAACCCCCAGAAATGAGAGTTTGTTCTTTCATTCTATAAATTTCCACTATTAATTTAATACCATTGCTTTGTCATTTAAAAGACGATCTAATTCTTCCATATGATTTGTTTCATCTGCAATCATATCTTCTAACTTTACAACTAACTCTGTCATATTTAATTTCGCTGCCTGTTCTTTTCTCGTTTCATAACGCTTAATTGTCTCATATTCTGATTGTCTAGCGTATTCTAACATTTCTCTAACATCTTCTGCTTGTTTCACTCGTAAAGGGATTGTAGTAGGTGTACCACCTAACGTCTTAATTTTCTCCGCTAAATATAGGGCATGTCCTTGTTCATCACTAATTTCAGATTCAAAGAAAGGTTTTAACACTTGTCTATATATACCAGAAACTGTAGCTGCATTATGGTTATACATAATAATTGCTGAGTATTCTCCTGCTAAATCTTCATTCAATCCTTCGATTAGTTCTTTCACATCGTGTGACATTTTTATATCTCCTCCTATATTTAATAAGTACCCCTTTTCTCATGTTTTAAACATAATGATTTTAAATTTTTATGTATCTAAAAATGCTGCTTGCTTCAATTTACTTATCGCTTGTCTTTTAATACGAGAAACGTGCATTTGTGAAATACCTAACCGTTCCCCTGTATCTTTTTGATTTAAATTTTCTCCAAATATATAATGAATAACACTCTTTTCTGTGTCATTTAATACGTTGAAAATATCCTTTAAAACGAGACGCCTTTCTGCCTCTTCATATCCTTGCTCTACTTCACCTACAGATTCAATCCTCGCTACCGAACTGCCATCAGATGAATTTTCAACTACATCATCTAAGGAAGATACGCGATAATTATTTTTCGCATCCATAATTTCTAGCACTTCCTCTTCGGATAGTCCTAAATGATCTGCAATCTCTTTAATCTTCGGTGAACGCTGGAAACGATCTGTTAGCTCCTCTATAGCAAGTTTAATCTTCCCGCCTAAATCTTTAATTCGCCTTGGAACGTGAATACCCCAAGTTTTATCACGTAAATATTTCTTTATTTCGCCTACTATTGTAGGTATTGCAAACGGCTCAAAAGCATTCCCTATCGAATAATCATACCTTCTTATTGCGCCTAAGAGCCCTAACATCCCTACTTGTATAATATCCTCATGCATAGGCCCGCCTTTTGAATAGCGATATGCAATGGAGTATACAAGATTTTTATAGTGATTAACCAATCTTTCCTGTGCTTCATCACATTGGTTTTGTTGGAAGTCTGCAATTAGTTTAATAACGTCTTCTTTAGTAAGATTTGTAGGTTGAGATTGGATTTCCATCATTCTCCACCTGCTCTCTTTGTATATATTTTGTCATTAAAACTGTCATGCCCTCATCATGCATAATTTGTATATCATCCATTAACGTATTGATTAAATATAAACCTAAACCATTTTCCGGCAAATGTTCTACTGGTTTACTAATATCATACGGACCAACTTTCCTTTTTAAGCTATTAAAATCAAAGCTAACCCCATTATCCGCAGCCATAATTTCTAATCGATCTTCATATAGCCCGAAGACAATTGTAATTTCTCCAACGTCTTCTTTGTATGCATGTTGTACAATGTTTGTACAAGCTTCACTAATAGCAATTTTCATATCTTCTATATCGTCATAAGCAAAGCCCATTCGATTCGCAACACCAGCCATTGTTAAACGAATAATAGCCACATATTCTGCTTTTGCAGGAATTTTCATTTCTATCTTTTCAAATCTCTCCATCATCCCTAGTCACCTTCTTTCTACTTTTTCAAAATCGGAATTCAAATTTAATATTTCTGTTAGCCCTGTAATATCAAATAATCTTTTTAGCCTTTTAGACACACCAGTAAACTCTAGCTTCCCATCATTTTTCTTAACTGCTTTTAATAAAGCTATAAAAACTCCTAAGCCTGTACTATCCATATAATCTACGTTATGAAAATCTACTACAATATGAACCTCTTTTTCGCTTGTAATAGGCATTACCTTATTTTTTAAATCTGATGCCGTATACGCATCAATCTCACCATTAAGTTGTACCGTATAACCTACATCATTTTGCAAAATATTTATTGCCAAATTCATCATTTCCGCCCCCTTATCTCGAACTTTTACTATTTAATTACCCATAAAAATTAGTTTTAAACATATTTTTTTATTTTCATTATAAATAAATTTTCTACACCTTTCTCGGCTTAACACTTAAATCGTACTAATAAATGTTTAAAACTTATAATTTTGTGTATGTATAATGTATAAACATTATTTTTAGGGGGATCTATCTATGGAAGAGCACAACTTTAAAAAGGGAGATTTCGTTCAATTTTCTTATCGACACGATCATGCTACAAAATTAGTTGGTTCCATTATTAACATACTAACGAATACAATTGTAGTTGATATAAGTAATAGCGAGGACTTATCTCATATAGAACCAAGGCAAGTCGTAAGAATAAATAATTGTAAAAAGGTAACGATGGCTTAATACATAATAGAAAGTGTAATGTTAATGAGTGGGGGGTTCTTCATCCTCCACTCATTCCTATGTAAAATACATAAAAAAGCATCCAAATTAGTTTAATTGGATGCTTTTTTATGTATTTTTATCAGTTCATTAACTTTATAACTATATATAATAAACTTAAGATTACTATTTATTATCATACTTACGCTTTCCGCAGCATTCTAGAGAAGAATGTAACGATTAAAATAAAGACGATTGCACCTAATAACGCTGGAAGAACAAAAATGCCTCCCCATTCAGGACCCCAATGACCAAATAACGCACTACCTACCCAAGATCCGATTAATCCGGCAATCACGTTACCAACTATACCTAACGGAAAGTCTTTTCCTGTAATCATTCCAGCTAACGCACCAATAAGTCCACCTACAATACACGTAATAATAAGTCCCACAATTAAACCTCCTATATTCGTTTTATATTGAATTCATCAAGCTTTAGTATGTAACTAAAGCTTGATGAACATATATTATTCTTTATTATCCAATTCATCACTTATCTTTTGTTTCACTTTTCCGACTTTTTCTTTTATCGTTCCCTTCGTTTTTTCCCACTTACCTTCATTTTTCAACTCTCTATCTTCTGTAACTTCACCAATTCCTTCTTTTACTTGTCCTTTTTTCTTTTCAACTTTACCTTTAACTTGTTCTTTTAGTCCGTTCTCACTCATATTTACAATCTCCTTTTCGTAATAGATTTATAGATTTAAAGGATACAAATTTAAATAGAATACATGCATCTTCTTTCTTGTAACCATTCACCGACTCTTTCTAAATCCTTAACGAATAACAAGATTTTCCCTTCATCCAGTTTTTCTTCATAAAAGTTCGCTTCTTCCTCATTAAGCCCTAACTCTTGCATTTTATTTCTTAACTGATCTCCTGTTTTTTGAAAGACGTTAATAATGCTTGTCCCAAGTCCCTCCTCTTTTATCCCAATTGTATTCACGTCTGCATTGTCCGCAATTCTATCTGTCCTATCTTTCTCATGCGTTAATACGTAAATATCTTTTTGGTCTATTCCTTTTTTCACGAGATCATTCGCCGCATTCATGACCTCTTTCTCCGTAATAAATTCATATACAAAAGGTTTACTATACTTCGTTTCCATCTTTAACTTCCTCCTTTAAAATGAATTATTTGTTATATTATATGTAGTACACCCATTTTCGAAATGTTAAACATAAAATATGAAAAAAGTTATGTGAATTTTAATTTTAATAGAGAATGAACATCATCATTTACCACTTTAAAACATCTTCTCCTTACAATAACCACCTAAATTAACAGAAAATTGTTATAATTAAGCTTGAGGAGGGATACTATGAAAAAAATCATATCTATATGCGCTCTAACCGCTTTATCTTTCACTTTAATAGGTTGTACAAGTACCTCGGCTACAGATAAAGCTTCACAAGTTAAGCAAGAACA
The DNA here is from genome assembly GCF_040460035.1 of Bacillus cereus group sp. MG1. Lineage (NCBI taxonomy): Bacteria > Bacillati > Bacillota > Bacilli > Caryophanales > Bacillaceae > Bacillus > Bacillus cereus group sp. MG1. The sequence continues at coordinate 1,508,552 of NZ_JARVGY010000001.1, forward strand.
TAAACAAAATACCTTTCAATTAAATTCTGCTAATATTACAGACATTGAAATACTGAAAACAACAAATCATACTACTTCCAAATCTCAAACAGACAACGAAAAAATGATACAATCTATCGTTTCAGCAGTCCAAAAAGGCACTCCTAAACAAATCACACTAGATCAAAAAAAGAGAGAATCTGCACATTCTACTATTACTGTTACATATAAAGATGACTCAAAAGAAGAATTTCTTGTGTGGGCTGATAATAAGGAGCAAATTACGATTGCTAAAGATGAGAAGAAAGATAAGGTAGAAGGTGTGATAGTGAATATTAAAGATGCTAAAATAATGAAGGATTTCTTTTAAAATTCTAATTAACGTTAAAAAAAGTAGGATTACATCCTACTCTTTTTTTAATCATGCTCAATAAATAGACCTTTATAAAATCTATTTAAGGTCTAATTTTTCTAAATCATGTTGTAAAACATTGTTTCCTTCTTGTGGGTTAAATACGATTGCACTAAGACCAAAAACATTCGTAACAACATCTCTATCTTTCGGACGAATGATTCTTACTTCATAAGCAAAAAGTGCTGGAGGAAGAGCTGCTGAACGAAAAGTAACATATCGATTAGGTGGCAATGTTTGTGTTGAAGGGTCTATTAATGGTAACAATACCGGAGAACCAGATGACCAATCAAACATTTCAACTGTTACTCTACGAGTATCATCTGGATCAACATTCATAGCTTCAACAGTAAGAAATAACGTAGCGGAATGTCTACGTAATACACCCGTTGACAAAGTTTCATTGTGATGTTTATGACATCTTCCAGGAGGATGACCATAGCCATAGCTCATATCAATTCCCCCCTTTCATTTACAATTAAGGACAAGTATTCCTTATAATATATAATGCTAGTATTATTTTAATGAAAGGTATAAAAGCGGATTTCTATCTATTCGCTCTTAAAGAATAATATGGATTCTCCTGTTTTTCCTTTGAACTCCTGCTAAGAATAAATCTATTTTGAAAAGGACCTGCTCCATTTATTCGTAAAAAGCATAAAGTAAATGGAATCCGTTAAAACACATGAGTGAACCTTTGTTTTTCTCCTCCTATTTAAAGGAGGAACTGTTATGGGCTTTGGTGGTAGTTGTGGCGGCTGTGGCTTCGCTGGAGGATTTGCTTTATTAGTTGTATTGTTTATTTTATTAATCATCGTTGGAGCTGCTTGCTTCTGCTAAAAACTATCGAAAGGACACTCACGTGAGTGTCCTTTCTTCATGAAAAAAGCTCTACGCAATGTGCAGAGGTTCAAGTGTAACGAATACTTTAAAAATGTAGTATTACATTCCCCCTCCAAAATGAACTTCGATGCTATAAATTTCGTTTAAGTGCAATCTTAATATTTTAGTTTAATAGCAATATGGTGAAACTTTATTCCAAACAATATTGCTATTGCACCAAAGTAAAACAAACTGGACAACCTAGATTTCAAAAGGAAGACACCTTAAAGGTTGTCTTTTCTTTATAAGTAAAAAAAGCCCGCCTATTTCCGTAGGCGGGCTTTATCTTTATTACACAATATGAAAGTATACTCTCTTTTTCTTTGAAATTTTATGTAATTATACATATTCATGAAAATAGAAGAAGTGAAATTGTACGTTTAGATACAGTTTGGCAACAAACTAACTGTTTTCTTGTGCATTAATAGACAACTACTGCAAGAGTTATAGTTTTTATGTTTTCATTTCCTTTTTGCATTTCTCTTTTAATTAGACGAATGCTTTTTTTAGTACATAATAAAAAATATCCAGAAAAACTGTCACAAAATCCGTTTTTCTGGTTTCTCTATAATACAGGTATCAAATTGAAAGTGAGGTTTAAACGAACATGTTAACCATAGAAAATGAAGAAAGTCATGCTTCTGATATGACCTTTGAAGATTTATTTAAGCAGTACTATGCTTACGCTGTGAAACAAATCATCTGGATTGTTAAAGATCAATCTATCGCTGAAGAGTTAGCACAAGAAGTATTTTTACAATTATATCGTAGTGATTGGAAAGAGATTGAAAACATACCTGGATGGTTGATTAAATCTTCTACTTATGTAGCCTATAACCATTTTCGATCTGAAAAAAGGCAGCAAGCGAAGATTGATAAAGAAATACAATACCATGAAGTACAAAATGTTTCATCATTAGACGATGATTGGATAAGAAAAGAAGAAATTACAAAGGTCCAAACGATACTAAATAAAATGAATGATCGAGAACGAACCCTTTTACTAATGAAATTCTCTGGTTTTCAATATAAAGAAATTGCAGAAGTACTTCAAATTGAAATATCTTCTATTGGAACATTATTGGTCCGAGCCAAAATGAAATTTCGCAAGATTTATAAACAAATGGAGGAGGCATAACAGATGAAATGTTATGATATCGGGTTTATTCAAACATATATTGATGGAGAACTTTCTCATGATATAAGAAAGGAATTCACAAAACACCTAGATACATGTGAAGCATGCCAAGATTTATTAATAGAAATTAGTAAATTAAATCAATGGGAAAACGTAATGCTAGATGAAGAATCTGCAAATTCACCACAAGAAATCAAAATTGATATAGAACAAGCATGGAAAACATTTGAAAGTCGTTCCAAGTTAGACAATGTTTCTAATATAAATCACAAAAAACAACAAAAGAAGGGACTCTTTACAAACATGAGTAAAAAATCAAAACGTTTTATTTATACAGCAGTAGCTGCAGCAGCACTTTTCACAACAGCAATGATTCCACAAGTACAAGTGGCGGCTACAAATGTTGCTTCCTATTTTTCTAATGCAATTACAAATGATAAAGTTGTAAATGAAGGAATAAAAGATGAAAATGGTATCACACAAGATATGATGAAGAATGGTAAATATATTCCTATTGATGAAAAAATTACAGATCAAGGTATTACTGTACATCTCAAAGAAGTATTTATCGCAGATTCACGTATATCAGTTCATTATAGAATGGAAAAAGCGGACGGAAGTTTAGTACCATTTGAATTTGATACATCAGGATTAAATCTTGAGAGTGATGGTAAAATTGATGGGCAACAAGAGGAAAACCCTGAGATTAAAAATGACGGGAGACTATCATTTATCCATGATTCAGATGATTATCTTCCTTTTGAACTTATGGCAGCAGGTAAAAAGTTAGATAAAATAGGCATTCGTGATAATGATAGACCTGAAGGTGTTGCTACATTTGTTATAACTACTGAAGAAAAAGACGTTTTTAAACAGCCTCTTACTTTAGACGTAAATATAACTAGAATTGGAAAAGTAATTGGTTCTTGGAAAGCTCAAATTCCAATTGATACTTCACATTTGAAAAATAATACGAATTAACATGAAAAAAAGAATAGAACAATATGTATCTAATTCTCAGTTTATATGTTTCCTTGTTTTCGTTACATTTATTTCGTATATAGTTTTTACTCTATATTTTATTTATGATTTAAGTTTATAACCTTAAATCAATCATTTAAGACCATTATAAGAAAAAGCCCTCTAAAAAAGTGGGGGAATAAATAACCGGTTTCTTAACGTATAAGGAATCGGTTATTTTGTATTTAAAATGCGTCTAAACGTACAATTTTCTTTTTTTGATATGGTGACCTCCAATACATCATTGTCCTTCTCTAAGCTCATATCTATTTTAAGAAGAGTCATTTACAAATTCAAAAAAACCCTCAAAGCATCTACTTTAAGGGGATTTCTCCTATCATCTTCTCTCTTCATACAATCTATTTGCTTTATACGAGCAAACGAAAAACATACATGTCGCAACGGGGATAAATGTCAAAAAAAGTCCTCTCATTAATGCAAATGGCGTTTCAAATAAGAATGACCATAGAAATGATACACCTTGCTTATCCCATAATCCTGGCGTCAAGTATAGTTCTTTCGGATTTACAAAGGCTCCTAAATTCATTGTATTACTATACATAAATAAAAATAATATCGGCAAATAACAGATCGCTAATTCTAAAAATGTTTTAGATAGACGCTTATACTTCCCTGCTCGTGACATTGGATCTGAAAAAATGTCATCTTCACTTTCTTCATCTACCTTTTTAAAATATTGCGTACCTGACCACCGATTACCAGCTATATGCTCCCAACCACTATCTTCAAATAATGTGCAGTAATTAATAAAATCACTTTTTCTACTAAATACTCTATGGTCTATTTTAATCGTCGCATCTTCCGGTTCTGTATATCTAAATGTATAACCAAATGTATTGCTTTCTAGTTGATAGCCTTTCCAAGCCATCTCTTCTAACCATTTTTCCTCTTTCTCAAAGTCTAAAAAGAATGTAGAGTAGGAAGCGAGCGCCTTGTCATATTGCTATGATAGGTTTCTCAAAACCCCTCACCGAACCGTACGTACTCCTCTCAGAGTATACGGCTCTCCATCAATTGCTTGTCAAAGTTATTTTTTTCTGTTTTTCGCTATAAGTTCTACTCTCATATCATAGTGAATTTCATTATGGCAATCCTCACATACGGCTAATGTTTTGCGTCTACGGGCAATCATTAATTTTTGCCATTTGGCTTTGCCTTTCTCAACATCTTTCATTTTTCGGACATGGTGCATTACTAAGTTAGAATCGGTTTTACCACAATGTTCACATTTGTTGGCTGACAACCTATCCATAAGACTAGTTGTTGACATATGAACTCTTGAGGCTAACAAGTTGTCGATGTTATTTTCTTGTGTTTTCATCTTAGTTATATCAACCGTTCTAAATCCTTCCCTGTAGAAAGAATGAGAGTGTTGTTTGCCTTTTTTATCTTTGTAATTGACTATGAATACACCGTTTTTGCAATATTTCCCCTTAATTTTTCCGATTGAGCTTTTATATTTATTGGCGAATGTTTTATACATGCTGTATTCTAGAACGTAACTGAATTTTTGGAGTACCGTTGAATTAACTGCATATTTGTAGTAGTTGTACATCCCTCTGATCTGTAATACATAATTATGTAGTATTTCCAAATCATCTAGGTGTGCCATTTCCGGTCTATGCTTTGGTTTCCAAGTTTCTTTCCCATTCACATACTTCATTTCTAAAACATTCAGGGCAAGTAATTTATTTCGCCATGTTTCATGGGGGATTTCAAGTCTTACTTTTAGATTGTGATGTCTTCTTTTTGCACCTTTCACCGAGTATTTGGTAAATAACTCGTTTCTAGTGATATTGACGTTGTACCCAAGAAATGTTGCTTTCTTGCTAGAGTGGGTGATAAGTGTTTTTTCTTCTGATAAAGTTAATTTTAATTCTTCATTGAGAAATTGAGCTATATCAGATTTAATGGCTTTGGCATCATCTTTACTGCCGATTATCATTACAATAAAGTCATCAGCATATCTAACATATTTTAGTGACTTAAATTTATCCGACATTGGATTGTAGTAGGGACGTTGTCCCCTTTCCTTAACCCATTCGTTGACTTGCTCGATTAATTCCTGAGCTTCATTGTGTTTACCTTGTTCTCTTAGTAAGTCTGCTTTCTTACGCCCTCTTTTTATTTTGAGGTGTAAGTATTGATATCTTTTATCAACTTCTCTGTCTTTTGGTTGACCTTTTCCGAACTTTTCAGCGTATTTTTCCATGTATATATCTAGTTCGTTTAGATATATGTTGGCAAGAAGAGGACTGAGAATCCCTCCTTGTGGTGTTCCACTGAATGTTTTGTGGAATTGCCAATCCTCCATGTACCCAGCTCTTAGGAACTTCCATATTAATCCGATGAGTGTTTCGTCATTGATACGTTTTCTTAGTAGGTTAATTAGGATATGGTGGTCGATATTGTCAAAGAAACCTTGAATATCACCTTCAATAAACCATTTAGTTCCATTACCACTCTTTTTAATTTGTTTCAAAGCTGTATGACAACCCCTATTTTTCCTGAATCCATGTGAGTTCTCAGAGAAGTTTGGTTCATAAATTGCTTCTAAGATATACTTTATTACTAATTGGACAAGTTTATCGTCAAATGTCGGTACCCCAAGAGGACGTTTTTTCTTACTCCCTTTTTTATCAATATATACTCGCTTAACAGGAGTAGGTTTATAGTTACCATTTTTAATGTTGTTGATGATTTTAGATACTCTATTTTTTGAGAAGCCATCAACAGTTTTACTTATGGTTCCTCTGGTCATATTACCTGGATTGGCATATATTTCTTGATAACCTTTATAGTAGAATTCTGGATTATAAAGATTTCTATATAATCTTTTGAACTTATAGTTTTCTTTAATAGTATTCTTCGACAAGGTGTTCAATACATAAACTGGATTTCTCATCAGCATCTCGCTTCCTTCCTGTTTATTATCATCATGAACTAATTGACTACCTTCCTTCGCCATCCTGATTTCACAACCATGACCTAACGTAATTTGTCATACGTTAGTGTGATAGGCTTTCCCTATCTCTGACTACTACGAAGGCTCCGTTACCATATGGAATATTCAAGAGCCACATTTCTTGGTTTTTACCTTGAAATCATCCTCTATAGCCATAAATGGCGCTTCCACTTAGGTAATCCCCATTTAGTACCTTGTAAATAGTTTGTAGTAATGTCGGTTGGGACTTTCAATCTTTACTAATGTACTTTAGTTGGTTCTCTAGTGTGAAACACACCTCTCTCCACAAAAAATAGATGAGCTGAACTAGAGACATATCGTTTCAATGTCTATTTCGATATGGTCGTCGATAAGACCCCTTGATTTATCCTTCACGCAGTTTAGCATTCAACCTTGTTTACCACGGTACACCTAGAAATTCAGTCGCACTCATGACATTAGAGTGACTTATCCCGTTGCAGCCATGCTACACTCCCCGCTCACTTTCGATTACGGATAAGGCTACCGGTGTCGGGTTGTTATCTTGTTTCACTTCACCCGCTGATTTACTAAATCAGAGTTTACAAGGCCCTTATGGGCGCACTTTAATCTCCACATCATCGTTTCCTCCTAACTATACGTGTAATAAACTTTTTGTAACCGCAATAATGTGCTGCATTCTCATAAAATCTAAATGCAATACTTCTTTCCCGCGTTCCGTAATGACATACACTTTTCTTCTTTTATCTTCACTTTTTACCGATTCTATTAACCCTTGTTTTAATAAATTTTCCACCGCACCATACAATGTACCCGCTGCGATTTTCACTTGATGATTACTCAGTTCCTCCACCTTTTGCATAATTAAATATCCATGAGCTGGCTCTAATAAAGCTAAAAGAACGTAATACGTTGTTTCCGTTAATGGTAAATTTTTATCTCTATTCATAAAGACCTCCAATGTAACGATAACTATATAGCTAAACTATATAGTTAAACTGTATAGTTTAATTTTATACAGTCAGACTGTATATGTCAAATGTAGGAATAACTTTATAACCCAAAACAAAAACGCTACCTTTTTAAAAGATAGCGTTTTTGTTTTACCCTTGCTTATTCTTCGCCTTCATTTGCTCTTCAAGAGATTTTTTTTCAGTTTCTAACACACTCATATCACTTTTCAACTTTTGCGTTTCTTCAAAATGTTCATCTACTAATTTATTATATTCTTTCTCAGAGTACATTTTTTCACTGGTTGATGTCGTTTTTTCTTTCGTAACAACTACATTAATAATTACAAATAAGGCTACAATTCCTATTAACGCAACGAAAATCTTCTTTTTATTCATGATTAATCCTCCAAAATGTAAAATTTCAAAAATTATCATAACAGACCAATTCGCTTTCACCTGTCACATTTTGTCGAATCAATATAATAAAAAAAAGCATCTGAAACAGATGCTTTTTCTCATTCTTAATACGTAAACGTAATCGTCACTAAAGAATACCCTTCTTTCGCATTGTAAGGCTCCGCTTTATAAGAAACACGGTTGAACCCTTGCGGATAACCGATTTCCCCAATTGCATTTTTCACATCTTGCAGCGCACCGTTCATTGATTGCTTATAAAGTACTTCTATCTTTTCTGGCTTTGCACTATAACGCTGCTGCATTTTATTTTTTAATTCAGTATAGTTATTTGCAATATATTCATTTCCTAAATAGTTTAACTTTGTATCTTTTAATATTTGCTGATATGCAGACGTTTTCGTACTACCTGCCGCAATTTTATTTGTCAGTGTACTATAATAATTTGTTGTAGCTTGCGGATAGTCTCCACGGTTCCACTCATGATTTCTTGCGATTTGTTCATCTGATAAATTGAAATACGAATACGTTACGCGGCCCTGCTCATCTGGCACCGGATCATCGAATGTTGTATCAAGGTGATACCAATTGTTTTCGATTTTCACTAAATTCCAAGCATGAGGTTGTCCGTCCCCAGTTCCTGTCACGAAATGATTTTCAATTCCTGCTTCTTTTAATAATTGATAAGTTAATAGTGCGTAACCTTGGCAAACCGCAGAACGATTTACAAGTGCTTCATATGCTGTGTAAGCTTTATAAGACGTATCATAAGAAACATGCTTTACTACGTAATCATGAATCGCCTTCACTTTTTCGTGATCATCCATTCCAACTTGAGTGATAGAAGAAACGATTGCTTTCGCTTGTTTCATGACATATTCCGTCTGTTCTTTCGTTTCACGATATGTAATCTTAAGCGTAAACGTATAATTTCCAGGTGATCCAGAAAGTCCATATGAAACATTCGATCTATTATTATTTGTATACTCATTCTTACTTGCCACTTCTTTATATGCGTTAAAAAGTGTATTCATCACTTCGTCTGTATTATTATTTTTCGTTTTATATGGCAGTGTAATATTTGTCTCGTATGTATTAATACGCTTTTGTACTTCCTCTTTAAACGCTGTTAATAATGCCGCATCTCCTGTATCTTTCACATCAGCATTTTTATACTTCAAAGTTTTATATAAAAACTGCGCATACTGTTCACGTGTTACTGTGCCATACGGTTCAAAATTCCCGTTCCCTGTGCCATCTGCGATTCCATTTGACTGCACCGCACTAATTGCATTTTCTGCCCAAAATGGATTTGGAACATCCTTAAAGGTATGTTTTTGTTTTGCCGCAAGATGGAAAGCATTCGTAAGAATTTGTGCCATTTCTGCACGATTCACAGAAGCTTTCGGTCTAAATTGGCCATTTTCATCACCTTTAAAAACTCCTAAATTTGTTAAAGTTAATACCTCTTCTGGGAACATTGTAGAACTTTGATTAATATCACCGTAAGGATTTTTAAACGTAGACCCATCCTTTAATACGTAACGAGTTCCATCATTACTAAACGAGCCGCCTTGTTTATTTGGTACTAACACTCGATAAATTAAAGCCGCAACTTGCTCCCTTGTCGCAACATCTCCAAAACCAAATATCCCATTTCCATAACCGGAAATAATATTTTTACTCGCTAAATCTTTAATCGCAGGATATGACCAATGTGATGTCGGCACATCAGAAAAAACACCCACTTCAGCAGCTTTTACATCGCTGCCATTTGTATATAACAACGCACCACCAATAAGTGATAATGATGTAATTGATTTTAATAGTTTTGTATACATAATGTCTTCTCCCAATACGCTCTCTATTTTTGTTGGTTTATGTCGAAAAATCTAAAAATATGACAAAATATATTATACAATTAAAACTTTTTAAGGGATATATTAAATTTTAAAATATGCAAAAATTCATATTGTTATAAGGATTCATGGTGATATTATGTTATTTTACTTGCGAATATATAAATAAAAAAACGCTCATCTGAGCGTTTCATCTATATACCTAATAATTACTTTTTTCTACACTTCGAACTCTTCTTCGGTAATAATCCTTTGATCTAACAACTCTTTATACTCCAATATTTCTTTAGCCCCACGACTCTCCATGCGTATATTGTATAACACTTTTTGTATTGACCTTTGATTGGTCCGTTGAAAGATTTACTCCATTTAGAAATAATTCTATTGAATTTTTCACCACTAGCCACAAAAACATCTTATAATCTTTATATAATAAACTACAGTATTAGGAGTAGATAAAATGCCAGTTACACTCGAACTTATTCTTTTCATTCTTATAGCAATTAGTGCTGTTGGCTATTTAATAAAAGAATTTCAAAAAACTAGGAAACGAACACTTGGAATTTCACTAGAATTTTTAGTTCTTTTCTGGTCAATATGGAGAATATCAACTCTCATAATCTAATTTATAAAACATGAATTCCTTCGAATGAAGTGAAACTCTAATCAGTGGGGGTTTTACGGGATAAATTTACCAGTATTTTCACCACAACATTCATGTTAAAATCCCTTGTGAGTACGACATAACTCGACCTTATGAAGCTCCGCAGCTTTTATCGCGGAGCTTTTTTTATTTAAATTAACGCTTTTGTTCACTTTTTTGATACATTTACGAAACATTCATATGTTACGTTATATAAGTCCTTTTTTTAATCATATTCATTCTAGTAAAAAGTCCTAGTCCCCCTAGGACTTTTTGCATTCAAATAATGAGTTGTCTTTTTTCTCAATAACCGAAACTATTTAACATGGTAAAATAATAATTGGACTGGCATCCAATACCATATTACAATGGAGCAAATCGCAAGAAGGCACCTTAGAGTGTCTTTTTTGTACATAAAAAAATCTTACCATCTTATAGAAACGATAAGCCCTTTAAAACAATAATTGCAACTATATTAACTTTACATTACATTAAGGTTAGAGAATGTTCTTATATTAATAAAGTGCTAAATAGTAGGTGAAAAAATGGAATTTAACGATTTGGGTATTACCATTAAAGAACTTAGAATTAAAAAAAATATATCACAATCCGACTTATGTCACGGAATATGTTCACAAAGTCAAATTAGTAAGATCGAAAAAGGTGTGATTTATCCATCTAGCATATTGTTATATCAATTATCAGAAAGACTCGGTGTTGATCCAAATAGTATATTTGCACTAACTCAAAACAAGAAATTAAAATATACAGAAAACGTAAAATACGTAATGAGGGATTGCATAAGGCAACATCAATATAAAGAGCTTTATGAAATAGTAACAAGAGAAAAATACACAAATAATTTTCAAACAAAAGAAGATAAACAATTTCTAATATGGCATGAAGCAATTGCTATATATTGTGTGAATAACTCAACAAAAGTGGCTTTAACTCTTTTAAATAATGCACTAAAACTAACTGTAACCAATATTGATTTTTTATCAGAGAGAGAAATAGATATTCTACATACAATGGCTATACTTCATGCAGAAAATAAAGAATACAAAAAAAGTATTACTATCCTTAAAAGATGTTTAAATAATTTTAACAAATTAGATTTTCCTAGAGATAAAGAAATTAAATTGAAAATCATTTATAATTTAGCAAAAAATTTAAGTTACACATATCAATACGAAGAAGCAATAAAATACATTGATAAGGGTATCCAATTAGCTATTAATCTAAATACTTTTTACTTATTGGGTGAACTATACTATGGAAAAGGTTCAAATTTATTAAAGCTTAAACAATATAATGAAGAAGATGTTGCTAATAACATGAGAAAATCATTATTTATATTTGAATTAACAAAAAACGAAAAAAAATTACAAATAATTAAAGAAGAATATTTCGAAAACAAAAATAACCACTCATAATTTCTTAAAAACTACTTATAAAACTCACAGGAAAAATCCCAATAGTTTTTAAACTTAGAACCATATTATTGTTTTAATTCAGAGGAAGGCACCTTAGGGTGTCTTTTTTTATTTTCAAAAGGACCTGCTCAATTAATTCTTAAAAACATACTAAGAAACATTGTTTTATTTATCCCATTTTCATTCATGCTATATAAAATTCGTTAATAAATCCACCTCAAACATATTTATATGCATTGGAGTATGTTTGAGGTGGAACTCCTTCAAATACTAGTTCCTTTTATAAGCCGTTTTTTTGATGTAGATGACATTATTCTCAATACAATAGAATGAATTATGGGAACATACTTAGCAATATATATCAAAAAACAATATTAAGAAAACCCCTCCACCTTAAGGTAGAAGGGATCTTCTAATTTCTATTTCAAACTACCTAAAATTTCCGTAAAGATAACCCAAAGCGTATGTGCACCTGCATCTGGATATCCTAAACTTTTTTCACCAACTACCGCTCCTCTGCCGAATGATCTTTCACCGATAGATTGTATGCCGTGAAGTGCTACTTGTAACATTTCAATTCAGATATACGACAGGAAAGAATACATCATCACAGTGTCAGCAAGCAAAAGTGTATTCTGCATTTCTGAAAACAGTAGATGGCAGATTGTGACCTACTGAATCTGCTAAGAAAGAATATACAAGAACATCCTTAACATCCTCTTTATTTCCACTAATGATGACATCAAGGAAATCTTCTACTTGAAATTCTGGAGTAAACAACACAATCTTAGTTGTTCTGTTTGGTTCTAAAGAAACAAAAGTACGAGAGATTTCAACTAATTCATTTTGAGTTGGGAAAAAGGTGTTTCGACTTCTCTTAACAGTTACCGTTACATTACTAGTATGGCAGCGTGAATCATTGTTTAACATAATGTTGAGAGCAGTTGGAATAATCCCATTTTCAGAAACTGGAACTCGAAACACTCCAGTAGATTTATGAGCCATATAATCAGATCCTTCCAAAATAAAATATATTTACAATATATTAGATGCAAAAAACGTTCATTTTGATATGGACAAATTATATGATTAATATATCTATAATAACCCTCGGTATTACTAAGCCAATGTTTTAAAAGATTAACAAATAATTACCTCTGCAAATTTAGAAAATATCTACACTTTTTACAAACATTATTACAATTAGATAAACTAAAGCAATATCTCATTAACAAAGGGACTCCATAATTGGAGTCCCTTTGTTAATGAGATATTAAAAATGATCAGCATGTGAATATTGTATAATTTCTTCCTTTTTTAGAGCATGTTGTGTATCACCTGTATTGTTACTAAATGATAATACTATCACTAATCCTAACGTCGCTAATATAAGCTTCTTCATTATTTTAACGCCCCTTTGCTTAGTAGTTTTTGTTTCGCTTCGTAACATACATCGAAATAATCACTAACTTTTTCATGCTTATTCAATTTGCTGCGACAACATCATTTGATAAAAATCATTAAGTTGTTGCATAACTGCTTCATACATTAAAATATTTGTGCTCATATCACTACGTCCTCCTCAACTACTTCTATTTACCTAAAAATTATCATAATTCTGTAAATTATATAATAGTTCAACCTCTAATTGTAAATCGATAAAAAACAACAGAATATTCCGAATCAAGAGAAGGGATTGGCTAACAAATGGTTACTGTATAAAAATAAAAAACTTGTGATATTGCTTTTATCATATTTGCTCTTATATATGGTTCTGTTACAAAGTTTGCTAAGTTAATATAAACTCTAGAAAAAATGAATAAAGATCACCACAGCTGAGCTATCTTTAATCCGTATAATAATATAAACATTCTATTAATTCATATTATTAATAAGGAAATACTTAAATATTCGATTTTTTTCTAAAAGTGTATTATACTGTAAATTGCTGAGGGATACATTTTAGTATTTTCTGGTAAATATTCAGTTTGTTAGGTTGTTATTAGTATTATGGTAACGAAAACCTTATATTTTCCCTTGAAGATAAAGCATTAGCAGCAATTACATCCAGATATCATAATAATAATTATTTTCTTAACAATATCACGGAATTTTAATTCAGAAAATTCGAACCCTTAAGTAATATAAAGTGCTAAATAAAATATTTAGACAATTGAAGTCCAACAACGATTAGAAGATATATATATTAGAAAAGGAATTTTGGGAGAGCTTATCCTATATAACTAATACATATAGCGTTGTATCTTTAAATCAATAAATTTTTCGATAAGCTAGTTAATAGATTATTGAATTTAATCTTTTAATAGAGTTAAAAAAATCAACTTTACATTCTAATTTAGAAATTATTAGGTGGTGTCGGTAGTGTTTGAGTATCTTTTAGTTAAAGCTTTATTTACTATTTTCTTAATTAGCCTAATCGTGTTAATCAGTTTAATATGGACTAAAATAGAAAAAATTCTGGACGAGACTGTATTTAAAAACGTTTCTGAAAAATCCAGATATGTAGTAACTATGGTAATTGTTATGGTAGGAGAATTTGTTCTCATAGTCATTACTTCATTAAATTGGAGAGCTTCAATTATTGACACACTCTTTTTTGGTAGTATTATTTTATTCTGCTGTATATGGCTAATACCTTATTTTGTTAATCAACAACAAAACGTCGCTAAAGTTATGGATAAGCATTTTAGTGGAGGGGTAGATTTAGGTGAAATTCAAGTTCATCGTGCGAAACTTTCTGCATTTAATTTAGGAAGTATTGTATTTTCTATAGTGGGAATTATTATACCTATTTGTTATTATTTTAAATACTTTTTATAACGGTTTATTGGTTCTGTTGGAAATTTTTTAAAGATATAGTAATAGGTGAGATTACAGATATTTATGTAGAAACAACTTAGATGTATAAGACAATCCATGTGAGCGAAAACAGTAAAATACCCTATAAGGTCTCTTTTACTTGTATTAATTAAAAAATGATACTAATTTCCAAAACTTCCACCAGGACTTCTTTTTAGCTGCCCTCCCACCACTATGAGAGGTAAATGAAGGAAACCGATACAGCTTGTGCGTATGCAGTGCATTTTGGTCTGGGTCACAGTCTTTTAACGTGGTCGAACTACAGGGGGAGTAAGCATATTCCCGATGGATCCATTTCTATACCTCCATTATCTAGGGAAATCCCCCAGTATCCAAGACTAAATTTTACCCATACATCATTTTTTGATGTAGCTCTTGAAGATAAAAACTATTTAATTTTCAAGGAACAGTTATTAACTTAAAACTTATTATATGAGGAGGGTGTATCATGAAAAAAATATGCTTTGTATTAATTGTCGACGCTGGTATAAATTATGGTTCAATATTTTCTCTACCATTTTTAAGGAATCAGGATGATTTGAAGGAATATTTCTCTAAGTATTATGATGTCTCAATTAATTATATTAGGGATAAAAACTCAGTTGACTATTTGGTAGTTCCCAAACCGTGTCCAGCTTTTGATAATGAAAATAATCTTCCAATAATTGAAGTACCAGCAATCTTATTTATGGAAAAGAATTTTGAAAAAATAAAGACTTATATAGATAATTATTTTTCCAATAACTCATAAAGAAAATAAAAGTACAATAAAAAGAAGTCCGATAAAAAACGAGTGGTGTAGAATATTTCTATTAATCATTCGTTTTTTATTATATTTACATATATTTTTTAAAAGAGGATTATAGACGTTCTGAAAAAAATTAATTATAACAAGAACAGTGTTCGTGCTACTATCTACGGTTATTTTTTGTACTAAGTACCCCTTTAACTAACAAGACAACAAAAAATAATTAATATATTAAAGTGAATAATGTTACTATTTTTCAAACCTAATCTAGAAGACACCGGAATTCTTTCGGCTTCATATTCCTTCATCAGCTCAAAATCAGCCTGATTATTAACATCTAACTTTCGTAAATCTTACTTTTTATCTATTTGACGTATCATATTTGAAACCTTCAAGCTGAAGCTACTTTCTTGCACCTTTTCAAAACCAAATTTAGGATAAAATTCTAACACCGTATCATTCGCGAATAAGTATATAAAATTATAATTCTTCTCGTATTTTTTAATGATATGATTCATTAATTTAGTCGCTAATTAATTGATATTCATTCATGATAAATCCTCCATTTTTTATTATATTTTCCTAAAAAGAGTGTATATTTCTTACAACAATCTACTACTAAGTTTTCGTTAATCACCGCCTTATAATAGGTGTAACGGCATAAAAACATGCTTCCGGAATCAAAAAACGACAAAAAAAAGACCACAAGAAGAAACATCTTCTCATGGTCAAATTTCTGTCTATTATAAATACACCTATCCCGAAAGAATAGATATCGTGAAATAACATGAAATTTTTTGATAAGATATAATGTCTTCTAACCGCTACTAGTAAAAGGGTATAACAAATAAAATCAAGGAATTGTCCTTAATTTGACCTTTTACAGTATAAAATTCGTTTGAATTTTAATTAGCGATTAATAAGCTTCATCATATACAATCAAAACCTCTTTTCAATATAATTTCTTACTAAGAATATCTCCTTTGAAAACCGTTGTAAATGAAGACATAACAAAAAACAAGATTTATGTCCTTCTGTATCACCAAAATCGGTCGTTTTTGGTGATACAAAAAGACACATACTATTATTCTCGAAAACTACAGAAAAATCCCTCCGTCTTAAGACAGAGGGACTTTCTCATTCCTATTTCAAACTACCTGCAATCTCCGTAAAGATAACTCCAAGCGCATGTGCACCTGCATCAGGGTATCCTAAACTTCTTTCGCCAACTGTACCAGCGCGGCCCATGCGAGCTACGATTTCTTTCGTGTACTCTGCTCCTTTAACCGCTGCTTCTGCACCTTTTTCAAAGGCAGTTTTTACGTCTACTTCGTTTGAGGCGCTATCTAACCAAGAGTCTACACATGGAGCAAGTGCGTCAACAAGCGTTTTGTCACCAACTACTGCTCCTCTGCCGAATGATCTCTCACCGATCGATTGGATGCCTTGCAGTGCTGCTTGCAGTATTTCAGCGAATTCTTTCACTGTTAACTCACGCTTCTCGCCTGCTGCTTTACTAGCTGCGCGGAATGCACCGCCCCAAATTGGACCAGAAGCGCCGCCGCAATGTTCCATAATAATCATGGAGCAACCATCAAGGAATGATCCGATTGTTACGTTCTCTTGATCTACAATAGAATGCCACTCACGTTTTAATTGCTTAAATCCTTTTGCTACACTCATTCCGAAATCGCCGTCACCAGCGTGCGTGTCTAACTCACAGAATGGTACTTCATTTTTAATGATAATATCGCTCATTTTATCAACGAGATAAATCATGTTGTTTAATGTAATGACATTATCTTTAATAACAGCGTGTTCTTCTGCTGTTTCTAGTTCAAATGAAACTTCCTTCTCTTCTGTTTCTTCAAGTACATTTACATACTCTAAACTTTCAACTGGTCCATCTACTTTAAACGCTGGTGTATTACATTCTTTTGATAGTAATGTTTTTAACTCATCATCTAATTTCATTACAGTTAAAGACATACCAGCCATATCGATACTCGTCATATAGTTGCCGACGAATACTCTATTAATTTTAATGTTTCTAGCAGCTAATTCTCGCGTCACTGCATTGTTAAATAAGTAAAGTTCCTGCAGTGGTGTTCCGCCAAAACCGTTAACTAGAAGTGCGATTTCCTCGCCATCTTTTACTCCTAAATCTTTTATAAGGTCATTTGTCATACGGTTCGCTAGTTCATCTGCTGACAACATTTTTTCACGCTTAATTCCTGGCTCGCCGTGAATACCTACGCCGTATTCCATTTCATCTTCCGCAAGTGTGAAAGTAGGTGATCCGCTCGCTGGAACTGTACAAGACGTTAACGCTAAACCAATTGTGCGCACGTTAACCGCTGCTTTTTCTGCGACAGTTTTCACCGCTCCTAAATCCATACCTGCTTCCGCTGCTGCACCGGCAATTTTATGAACTAAAATAACTCCTGCAACGCCGCGGCGTCCTACTGTATACAGACTATCTTCTACCGCAATATCATCGTCCACTTTGACGTAGTCGACTTCAATTCCATCTTCCGTCGCTAAATGCGCACCGTTTTTGAAATTCATAATATCGCCGCTATAATTTTTAATAATTAATAACGTACCTTTTTTACTAGCTGTTTCTTTAATTGCTTGATATACCTGAATTTGTGAAGGAGAAGCAAAAACATCTCCGCACACCGCCGCATCTAACATTCCTTTTCCGACTAATCCTGCATGTGCCGGCTCATGGCCACTACCGCCGCCACTAATTAACGTTACTTTGTTTTCGTTCATTTCTTTCTTCTTAATCACTTTATATTTTTTCAAAAGTTCAAGCTCTGGGTGAGCCATAACCATTCCGTTACACATTTCCATTACTAATGTTTCTGGTTTGTTTATAATCTTTTTCATTGTGATTATCCCTCAATTCCTTTAATATATTGTGATATATTTGAAATCTTCTTCTTACTACTCATGTTAAAATGAAAGCGTTTTATAGTAAACGGACAAAATGGACAATCTGTCTAAAGACACCGCTCTCATTTATAGATAGGATTTTTATATTACTAACATTCTAGGGATGATTCAGATGACCTCTTCTATAATTTCTAAAAAGATAATCGCGAACTCATTGAAATATTTAATGGAAACAGAGTCGTTTCATAAAATATCAGTGAGCGATATTATGTTACACTGTCAAATGCGTAGGCAAACTTTTTATTATCATTTTAAAGATAAATTTGAACTATTAAGCTGGATTTATAGAGAAGAAACGAAAGAAAATATTATAGACTTTCTCGATTATGAAAAATGGGAAAACATTTTTGATTTATTATTTGATTACTTTTATGAAAATCAAAAATTTTACCGAAATGCTTTTAAAGTTATTGAGCAAAACTCGTTTAATCACTATTTATTTGAGCATACGAAAAACTTATATATGAAGATTATTGATGAACTATCTGTAAGCTGTGGATTCAGCCTTTCTGATGAGACAAAAAATACGATTGCCTCCTTTTATAGTCACGGCTTCGTTGGAACAATAAAAGATTGGATTGAAAGCAAGTGCGAAGTAGATCCTTCCATTATGTCTTCTCTTATGAAAAATATGATAAACAATCAATTACTACTATTACTTGAGCAATCAGCAAAGTAATTAAAGGGTGGCAAAAGCAATGAAAAAGATTATGAATGATGTACAACATATCGTTCAAGATATGCTGCATGGCTTTTATTTTGAACATAACGACAAAGTAAATTACGACGAAACAAATAACATCATTTATGTAAAGGATATCGAAAAACTAAAGCAAAACGTCGCGATTATAAGCGGCGGTGGTAGCGGACATGAACCCGCTGATATTGGCTATGTAGGAAAAGGTATGCTTACAGCGGCAGTAAACGGCAGCATTTTCACTCCGCCTACAGTGGAACAAATTGTAGCGGCTACTCGCCTCATGCCAAAAGATAAAAGTATTTTATTCATCATTAAAAACTTTAAAGATGACGTTGAGAACTTTCTAGCGGCTGAGCAGATCGCTAAAGAAGAAGGAAGAAAAATTGACCATATCATCGTAAATGACGACGTTTCAATTGAAGATGATGCTTCTTTTAATAAAAGAAGACGCGGCGTTGCTGGTACTGTTTTCATTCAAAAAATACTTGGTGCGTCTGCTCTTGAAGGTCATTCTTTAGAAGAGCTAAC
This sequence comes from Bacillus cereus group sp. MG1, assembly GCF_040460035.1. Classification (NCBI taxonomy): domain Bacteria; kingdom Bacillati; phylum Bacillota; class Bacilli; order Caryophanales; family Bacillaceae; genus Bacillus; species Bacillus cereus group sp. MG1. The sequence continues at coordinate 1,528,070 of NZ_JARVGY010000001.1, forward strand.
AACAATTGGCCGTTCTGTTACAGAAAACTTACACACATTAGGAGTTGCTCTTTCACCTGCAAACGATCCAGTGCAAGGAAAAGCTTCATTCACATTAAATGACGATGAAGTGTTTTACGGCGTCGGCATTCACGGAGAAAAAGGATATCGTAAAGAAGCACTATCCTCTTCTGAAATATTAGCAATCGAACTAATGAACAAACTTAAAAGCATTTATCGCTGGAGAAAAGGAGACAACTTTGCCATCCTTATTAACGGACTCGGCGCAACGCCATTAATGGAGCAATACATTTTCGCAAATGACATTCGCCGTTTATGTGAGCTGGAAGGATTACAGATTACATTCGTAAAAGTTGGTACATTGCTAACTTCTTTAGATATGAAAGGTGTTTCGCTCAGTTTGCTTAAGGTAGAAGATTTGGATTGGGTGAAGTGGTTGAAGGAAAGTACGGAAACTGCTAGTTGGTAATACAAATAAAGTGAAACTTTAATCAGCCCTCACCAATCGGGCTTTTACGGGCAGACCGATCCTCACCTTGAAATAAACTTTTAGATAACTCAAAATAACAAGCAAAAAGTCCCTTCAAAGTTAAAGGGACTTTTTAGTATGTAGAAATTAGCCTAAACCTAAGATTACATCTCTTGAAAGGGGGCATTTTTATGTTATTCAGGTTTATTGAGGAGCTTTTGTTTGAAGCAACTTTAACCCCATACCAATAAAAATCAGTCCTGTTATCTTATTTAGAATCATTCCTACCTTTTGGTTTCCTCTTAATTTTTTTGTAACATATGAAGAGAAATAAGCAACAAATAAACACCATAATAGTCCAGTTACTGTAAAAGTAAGTCCTAAAATGATAAAAGGCATAGGACCTGAAGCCTTTGTATCTATAAATTGCGGAAGAAACGCAATAAAGAATAAAGAGACTTTTGGATTCGTAAGACTTGTTAAAAGCCCTTGTATATATATTTTTCTAATGTTCAATTTATTGGACGAGGCCTGGAAAGCTACATTCGTCTTATCAAGTATCATTTTAATCCCTAAATATACAAGATAGATAACACCTATAACCTTAATAGTGTTAAATAGCACAATGGATTTTGTAAGTATAATAGATAAACCAAAAGCAACCAACAACGTATGAACTAAAGAACCAGTAATAATACCAAACACAGAATACATACCTGCTTTTCTACCTTGTGAAATACTTCTCCCCACAATGTACATGGTGTCTGCACCAGGAATTAAATTCAATAAAATTCCTGTTAGTAAAAACACTTCATAATTAATAATACCGTACATTTTAGCACCTCTATCTATTTTTTTGGTGCCCTTATTGATATTAAATTAAATAAACGAAAAAAGAAAGTATTTTCTATTTATTCAATAAAATTAGCGGATTTTTGAATCTACAAACGAAATCCAGCTATTTAAAAATTCAATTACTGAAGAATTCTGCCCTCAATATTACAGCAAATTTACATTAAAAATGTAAATCCTCATTTCCTTTGTATTTTCCTTTATTAAGTCTTTTTCTTATGAATAATTCTGCAACAATTAAATTGGGTACCCACGCTAACCAAGCAATAATAGCGTAACTAAGTTCAAAACGCTCTATTCCAAATAGAACGATAAACAACGGTAGCCAAATTCTTAATGTAACTGCTCCAAAGGTTAAAGAATAATTTCTAATCATCCAATTCCGATGCTCTTTAATTTTTTTATTCTTAACTCCATGTAACGCTTGATATGCTGATGTTAGCCAAAATACAGATAACAAACCGAAACCTAGCTTCGCTACCAATCCTCCCGTAGCATAAAAAGATAGGTATAGTCCAGAAACGCCTCCTAATAATATACCAACCATATAGATTCTCCCAATTATTCGATGACGGTTGATATTCCTTTCTCTAAATCTAGTGGATAATGTAAAAGGACCAATTACTAATGCTACTATACTAGTTGTAATATGTATAAATAGCATCATATACCAGAACGCACTTAATTTAGATCCAAACATAAGCTTCACTTTTACAAGCCCTGTTTGAAATCCATCCATAATAAAATATTGGACAACAATATAACTAGCTACTAAAAATGCAAAACAAGTAACTACAAACCAAATTTTCCTGTTCAAATTTTACTGCCTCCTTATTACATTCACGAAAATTAGATTATATATTTCTTTTCATTCTCGGGAAAAATAGAAAAGCCTTCTTTACTCTCTTTAGCACATTGTTTTTATAAACCGAATGACTTACATGCAACGACGAATAAAATATATGATACAAGGCCCTTCTTCATACATAAAAACCCTCAAGTATGTCGTTCTATACTTGAGGGTTTTTTCATTTATTCTCTCTCGTCTCTCATTTTCTTAAATCAATAATTAGCTCATCTGTAATCTGCTCAAGATGGAAAAATCTTTTTATATAATGGATATCAGACCATTTTTCTTCTCCACCAATAATAAATAATTCTTGCGCATCATACATAAATGAAAAGCTTGGATAGAAACTGTCCGCTTTTATTTCAATCCCACCAGTACGATTACTGATAATCTTACAGTCTGCTGAATAGCTTAATAGCGTATAGAGAGAATCTTGTGCTGATTGGAAGAAATACTTCATAAGTGTGGTTATATCATCACTATTGGTAATGCACACTTTAAAAAAGTTCGTATCCTTTTTCTTATTAGTAAAAACTAGCTCAAAATGAAGTTTATTCTCTTCTAAAAACCCTTCAATAAAGTCTCTACATAAATAAGTTTCAAATAACATATACATAGGAAATTTGTTATGTGCGCCTATAAATCCTTTAATGATTTCTTCAAATCCTGTATGCAGATTCAAATTCGTTCCCATTCCTATCATAATAGGGTGATTTAAATAAATAGGATACGGTGATTGCCCTTCATCTTTTAACATATACACTCGTTTTTCATCTGTATGAAGAGCTGGTTTAGACTCTTTTAGTAAGTATTGAGATAATTGAACATTTAACACATTTACACCTGCCTATCATGTCATACATAAACTGTATCTATTAAGTTAGAAAAAAGGATGAACAATTCATATTTTACCGTGTATAAGCGAGAAGAACTAGAATAGATCGCCGGCTTACATGTCTCCAGGATAATAAATGAACATCGCACCTACAAATGAAAAAACTAAACAAAAAACAGCCTCGTATTTTATAACTAAAGAAGAGTTCGTATCAAGCCTTTTTTCCTCTCTTTTACATATCATTTTAAACATTTTAAATAAAACTCTATATATTACATACCCCACAATTGCCCCAAGGGTATTCGTAAATACATCATCAATATCTGTAATTCTATTATTTAATAATTGGTTTAACTCAATTGCCAATGAAAAAAAGAATCCCGCACATACGGTGTTTTTCATTTTTCTAAACTGCGACCAAATAGTCGGTAATAAAAAACCTAATGGCATAAACAGTACAATGTTCAAAAGATACGTCGTACTACCTGCCGTATCAAATAGAGTCAAGTTGATTTGACTTACACGAATCCACGTTTCATATCTACTTATATCCCATACAGTCGCGATCTGCGTCACCCTATACACTAGCGAAAGGTAGAATAGAAAAACATATACCCACAAAAAATGCAGAATAGATATAGTTCTTTTCGCTTTAAAATAAAATCCAATTTGAAACACAATACAAAACATAATAGTAAAAAAATAAGTATACAAATAACTCATCAAAACTCCTGTATCCATGTAGAATCCCCTAACTTTACAATTTCATCTATGACTTTGTTGTTTATAGGATAGGAGAAACTTTTAAAATAAAAAGTGGGGTAAACATAAAATTTTTCTTAAATCTTCAGTTGGGTTTTATTATTACTCTTCTTAGGAATCCACCATTGATAGCTAGGCAACAGTATGCTTACACTTAACAATATTATCATTTTTGCACGTAATCCTCGTAATACTTTAACCGATGAAGCATATATAAAATCATGTGAATCGTTTGTTCAGTTAAAACATGAAATTAAGAAATATATGACGTACTATAATCACTCTTGCTATCAATAGAATGTACAGAAGATGACTCCTGTTTGCATACAGAAATCATCTTTTTTAGGTTACCGATTTTTTTTATAATGTCCTTTACAAAGGGTACAAATCAAGAGCATCTTATTCCTATTCAAGGGGATCAACTATACCTTCCTCCCTTAAAATCACTAAAACCCATTTACAAATCTATAAAAGTAGATATAATATCCTTATGGAACCTTTATTAATTTATAAAGCATTGTCAAATGAAACAAGATGTCAAATTTTATCATGGTTAAAAAATCCAGAAAACCATTTCGACGAAAAACCTTACCTAGAACAAGACCTTAACTTTCAAGTTGGAGTATGTGTAGGAGATATCCAGCTTAAAACTGGCTTAGCTCAATCGGTTATTTCTAGTTATTTATTAACTATGAAAAAAGCAGGCTTACTAGAGTCTGACCGAATTGGAAAATGGACCTACTATCGTCGAAATGAAAAAACAATACGAGAGTTTTCTGAATACGTCCAAAACGAATTATAAAATGAAAGCTAATAATCAATCAGCATACTAATTGATTATTAGCTTTCACACATTCTGCTTTTTTACAGGTATCCAATGACTTCTTATAAATTGCACTGCCTGTAAAAGCAAGAAACATCGAAAGGAGAATTTTTTTTAATATATCATATCTAGTTATTTAGATATCTGTTATTGTATTTCAGATTACATACTCCTGATAATATTGGCATCCAATCATGCTTATAATAATGCTTCTTTGTTAATGAATTTACTTTCAAAATACTGATACGAATGGAGAGTTTTATAAATGAAAAAAGTAAATCCTTTACTTATTCTGACACTCGCAATAGGTGTGTTCGGAATTATTACTACCGAGATGGGTATTGTCGGCGTATTACCACAAATCACTGAAAAGTTCGGAATTTCAACTACACAAGCTGGATTTTTAGTAAGTATATTTGCACTAGTTGTTGCTATTTCTGGTCCGTTTTTAATTCTGCTCGTCTCTAGTATTAATCGCAAAATAATTTTATTAACAGCAATTTTCACATTTGTTATTTCAAATTTAATCTACGCTTATACAACACAATTTGAAGTCATGCTTGTTTTTCGTATTTTACCGGCAGCGCTTCATCCACTCTTCTTTTCAATCGCTCTTGTAACAGCTGCTAAACTTGTCCCTCCAGAAAAGAGCGGTCAAGCAGTTACAAAAGTTTTCATGGGAATTACTGTTGGTTTCGCTTTAGGTATACCACTAACCTCTTACCTTGCAGACCAATTTTCACTCGAAATGGCTTTCTTATTCGGAGCATTCGTTAACACTCTTGCATTCATTGGAATACTACTCCTACTTCCTTCTATGCCTGTTAAAGAAAAAATGTCTTTCGGCAAACAAATTCGTATACTCGGCAAACCAGGATTATGGTTAAATATTTTAACCGTCACATTCCTTTTTGCAGCCATGTTTTCCGTATACAGCTACTTCGCCGAGTACCTTGCAAAAGTAACTTCCATGAATGGATCTCTCATCAGTATCATGCTATTCATATTTGGTATAGTTATGATTTTAGGTAATCATTTATTTGGTGGTCTCCTGCAAAAAAGCATAATAAACACTGTAATATCATTCCCTATTCTATATTCTATTGTTTACATATTGGTTTATTATTTAGGTTCCTACCCTGTTCCAATGATTTTTATAGTATTCATTTGGGGAATCGTACATGCTGGTGGATTAATTGTTGGTCAAACATGGTTAATAAGTGAAGCTAAAGAAGCACCTGAATTTGGTAACAGTCTATTCGTTTCGTTCTCAAATCTCGGAATTACTTTAGGAACCACTATTGGAGGCTGGTTCATTTCAAACTTAGGTATTCACCAGCTTATTTGGAGCGGCTTTATATTCACACTACTCTCATTTCTATTAATTATAATAAAACTAAAATTTTTCAATTCTAATAGCCAGGCTTCATTATCAAGCTAGTACATTTTCAGTTCCAAATTCGATAAAGTGAAACTTTAATCAGCCCTCACCAATCGGACTTTTATTAATTTCAACGTTTAGACAGATACATAACTCCAAAACTAAAACGTTTATTGCAATTATCGATATGGAACATTTTACAAAACAACTTAACATGGTAAAATAATATTCGGACAGGAGTCCAATATTATTAAAATTAAGATGGTTCAAGTCGGAGGAAGGCACCTTAGGGTGTCTTTTCTTTATTTGCAAATGGACCTGCTCAATTATTGTGTAAAAAACATAAAGTAAGTTGAATCCATTAAAATACATGAGTGACCCCTTGTTTTCCCCTCTTATTAAAGGAGGAACTATTATGGGATTTGGTGGTAGTTGTAGTAGTGGTTGTGGCGGCGGCTTTGCTTTACTAGTTGTATTGTTTATTTTATTAATCATTGTTGGAGCTTCTTGCTTCTGCTAAAAAACTATTGGAAAAGACACTCTTATATGGGTGTCTTTTCTTTGTAATAAAAAGCTCTCTAGAAAAGAAAGTTTTGAGGCTTTTACATTCAAATCATCCAAATTAGTTATTTACACAGCACTTTATTTCTTCTCATCCCTCATACTGTAATAGCCCAAATTAATAATAATCAGGAAATACCCACCCATAATTCCAGCTGCAAATGTCCACATGTACTCACGGTGTTCAATTTCATACATAATAATCGCACCGAGTATGGCGGCTGCAAACCGATTCATCATGCCGAGCATTGGTGCTTTTTCTTTTTTTACGATGCTATTTCCGAACTTTTCGATACGCCTTCCTAAAATCCAGGCGCAGTACATACTCACTAAAAGGCCGATGCTTATCCCTACAAACTGGGCTGGAAAAGGTGTCAGCAACCATCCCAATAACATCACGCCTAATAAACAATATATTTGTATGTTGAATGATCTTAATGCCATACGAATCATATTATGCTCCTTATCTTTCCTATTAATCCCATCTTTCGGACTTCAAGCTTTCCGATATATCTTTTTTAAAATGAGGGAATTTGATTTTACTCACCATTAAATAAGCGAGTACGCATGTGCCAAATGCCACGGAAACTGGGTTATTTAGGAGGCATAAAATGAGGAGACACATTGCCGCAAATGGAATGGGCATTCCGATGAATGTTGGGAGTTTGCTTTGTTGCGTGTTAAATCTAGCAAGCCGCAGCATTCCGCAAATACTATAAGCGAGCGCACATATCATCCCGATAAACTGCAAATCTTTTAAAGCGACACTATAGGCAAGAATAGATGGTGCCACACCGAAGGTCACTAAATCCGCAAATGAGTCTAACTCTCCGCCTATTTCCGAAGCAGCATCTAGTTTCCGAGCGACCATACCATCAAACAGATCAAATACCATACCTGTAATAATGAACATAACTGCACCATGCATATCGTGAACGAAAACAGCGTGAATAGCCAAAAGCCCACACACAAAATTTGCTATCGTAATCATATTTGGTATGTAACTCATCACACGCTTCTCCTCCTTTCTACTAATTGCTTCATCTTCATTCTTACTCATTAGACTCAAGATCCTTCTGCTTTTCTTCCAATATCACTTTATTTATTTTCGTTAACGTATCAGTCATTTGCTGCAACGCTCCAATATCAATTTTCGAGAAATATTTCTCGATCAATACATCATCTAACTCAGACAATCTTTCGATATATTTACTACCGTTTGGACCGATCGTAAGGAAATACTCCCTTTTATTGTTAGGATTCACTTGTTTCGAAATCATCTGTTGCTTTTCCAATTTCGATAAAACTTGGCTCACAGCACTTTTCGTTATATTAAACGTACTCGCAATGTTATTTGCTGTCGTGTTTTCATTTAAATGAATATGAAATAACATGCTCTCTTGCTGCCCAGTAAGACCGAACTCATCCTTTAAATCTTGAAATAGTAAAATATAGAGTTCCGTATAGGCTCGATTCATTTCATTAATTACTTCTTTATACGTTCTAGTCATAGCATCCTCCATGCTTTTATTTCGTTTTGCTTAATAGTTAAGTTTACTTAACTATATTATACCGTTATGTTTGTGTAAAGGGAAATATAACTCTACACTTTACTCACAATGATACAAAAAAGAAGACACTCTTCTAAAACATGTTTAGTCGCTTCTGTCTCACTGCTTTCCTCATCCAAATACTTGGCAAGTCATTCTGAATAATCAAAAAGAAAATCAACAAAATTCCATATAGACCCATTACTGGTTAAAATGTTATAATGGAATTACCCTACATAGTTACTCATAGCCAGACTGAGGAACTAGCGTCTTATTAAGTAATGCGCATAACTAAAATAAAAAAGACACTTTACGGTGTCTTTTTTATTTATATTCCTAGGAATTATCTCTTTTATAAACAGACTCTATCAAACAGTAAAGGAGACTAACAGATGGAACATCCTGTTGCAAGAGAATTACGTTTTATACGGGTATGTCTTATCATTTTGATTATTGTCATTGCGTTTTGGGACCGGGAGAAAACTGTAGAAATTACTGATCACGGTAGCGATCCTATCTTAAACACCAGCAATATGACCCAAGTTGGTGAGAATACATTTGCATACAAAGACGAATCAAATCAAATTAAAATATTTAAGTTTAATCCAGATACAAATGAAATATCACTTATTAAAGAGTTTCGTGCTGAGGAATATTACTCAGATACAGCTAAATAAAGTAATATTGACCACAAAAGTATAATGACCAAAGCCTTTAGCCATAATTACGACTAAAGGCTTTTTGTATGTAAGTAAATGAAAAAGGAGCTAATTTTATGGAACATAATAAAAATGGAATACTTGCTTTAATTGTTTTATTTTTAGGATTAGTGTTTTTTGTTAGTGGAATGGTTTATCATTTATGGGGCTCATTTTAATTTCAACTTTTAGACGGATAAATAACTCGAATCAGAGAAATGCACAATATTTCCCCTTTTCCTTCCAAAATTAATATAATAAGATATAAAATGTAATACATATAAAGACAAATATATAGCACTCATTAAAGTGCTTCTATTTTGGAAGGAAGAAACGATGAACAAAAAGTTATTAGCCTCATTATTATGTAGCACATTCTTGTTTGGAGTATCAGCTTGCGGTTCACATGATACGCCTGCGAAAAATGAGCAGGCGACTTCTAAAAAAACAGAGAATGACAAACTTAGCAGCAAGGATTCGCAAAAAGAACTTCCTACCAATGTAGATTCCTCTGATGTATACATGTCAATGGGATCTGCCGAGTCATTAGATGTTATAGGGACTGGAGAAGTTAAAGCACAAGGTGTCTTTAAAGTATTAGACATCGCAGTTTATAATCGTAAAGAAGAACCCATTACACTAGATATTAACAACTTTAAATTAATTGATGGATTTGGAAGAGAATATCACATTTCTAATGAATATCAATCCGTACTTAAAGCTGCAAATACGTCTACATTTAAATTTGGTATTGTTAACCCTGATGAACATTCGGACGGAAACATTGTATTCGATGTACCGAAAAACACGCGAGGATTAACTTTAAAATTTAATAATGATAAGTTAGATAAAGAGCTCCAATTAAAAGTGGAATTGGAATAGGCAAAATAAATACGTCTCCCTTAACATTCTCTACTAACATAAAAAAGTACAGTCTTTTCTACAGCAGACTGTACTTTTTCATTTATCATTTCACATAACATTCCCTAATTTTTTTGACTAGATGCTCTCCAATCACGAAAGGATGTTGGGCGTCCAGAAAAAGCTCTTTGCTTTGTAACAGATGGTTTTTCTTCAGGAGTCATTGTTTTTTCTTTAAGCGTCGCTGGTTTTTCTTTAAGCGTCACTGATTTTTCTTCAAGAATAGTCACAGCTGTTTGCATTTTCTCTAACTGTTCTTTCAACAATTGTTGTTCAATCTTTAAATCCGTAAGTAAACGTAAAATCATCTCAGAATTAGCCATAAGATCCTCCTTCCCCCAATACACAGAATAAAATACAATATGTAGAAGGGGGGATACCGGTGACAAAAATAAGGTCGTCAACTCTTTTTAACTTCTAAAATCCTTTTATTTTTTTAAGGACCTGCTCCATTCATCCTTAAAAACATAAATTAAATTAAATCCATTAATAAATGGTCTTTATGGAAGGAGGAGTTAATATGGGCTATGGCGGTAGTTGTGGTGGAGGCTGTGGTTTCGGCGGCGGATTTGCCTTACTTGTTGTGCTCTTCATCTTATTAATCATCGTTGGCGCTAGCTGTTGGGGCGGCGGATTCGGCTGCTAAGGAGAGGCACTCTTGAGAGTGTCTTTTTTTTGGTATGTGGCTCGTATACATATTTAAAAAAATTTCCGTTCTAGAAGTACTATAATATTAGCTTAACATGTCAGTTCCCCCTAATTAATAGGTGGTTCTAGCCTATAGAATTCTTTTAAATATAAAATGAAACTATATTTCTCAATGAATAAAACAATTTAACATGGTAAAATAATATTTGGATGGGAGTCCAATATATTATTAAAATTAAGATGGTTCAAGTCGAAGGAAGGCACCTTAGGGTGTCTTTTCTTTTTTATAAATAATTATAAAGTAAAATTGCAAAGGATGCTTACTACTTACAAGGAACATTTTCTTCCCTACAACTATTTATTTGAAACTAATTACTATTATAAATATAAAGAAGTTATGGATAAAGTAGTGAGGTAAATAAAACAAAATATAGATTTAATTCATGTTTCTCAACGAGGTACCACCAGCATTTTCAAAAAAATACGCTAAGCAAAAAAAATAATCAGCTGTCCATATGGACAGCTGATTTACATCATTACATTTCTATTATTTATCTTACCACTTGTACAGATACTGGTTTCCACCCCTGATTTTCTACCCAATCAATATTAACCTTATATTTTTTATTATTTTGCTTATCTCGTACATTACCGTAGGCTTTATTATTACCATTATTCCCAATAAAATCGAAAATCAATTGGCTCTCTGGAACATCAACAGCATAAGAAATTGCTTTTTTCATCTCACTCCAATCTACTGTTCCTTCTTTAAATTTCATTTCAGGTTTTGCTCCTTGCTCGGTACCAATTGGCTTCCAAGAAGGATTAGTTTGAGAACCCTTTTCTTGAGATGCCGTTTTTTCTTCCTCATTATTTTCAGTTCCGTTCGTTTTTACCGATTTTTCTGTTTTTGATTTCTCTTCTAGCTGTGCTGCCTCTTTATCTTCAGTTTTCTTCTCTTCTATCTTTGCTGTTTCTTTATCTTCAGTTTTCTTCTCTTCTATCTTTGCTGTTTCTTTATCTTCAGTTTTCTTCTCTTCTATCTTTGCTGTTTCTTTATCTTCAGTTTTCTTCTCTTCTATCTTTGCTGTTTCTTTATCTTCAGTTTTCTTCTCTTCTATCTTTGTTACTTTCTTTTCTTGAGCAATTGCTTTCGTTGATGTATTAGAAGGGGTAAACAATTGGTATGTCACTATACCAACTGTCACTAATACCAAAGTAAATGCAATATTAAAAATTGCCTTTTGACGACGATTCTGTTGTTTTTCTTGAAATCTGCTTACTTGTCCCATTCTTCAAACCTCCGTGTTTACTTTCTCCTCTACTCTTTATGTATTATCCCTAAAATTCTTAATATTTTTATTAAACAATAGAAATAAACTACACTTTCCATACAGGATTTCATATCATAATAAAATTTGTGTTTTTTCAAGTATCTGACATATGTTATTCAAAATAGTTTAATACATTAAAAATAGATAAGCTTCTGCACTTAAGAAACTTTCAATTTTATTCAAAGGTGATTCCAATTATGTCCATATTAGATCTCCTGTAGAAAGCTTTTTAACAATTAAACCTCTTCTTCCCTTATTTATAATTTTTAAATTAAATTTCCCTCTATAGTATAATAAAGATGTTTCGTTTTCTAATGGGGTATGTCGTAAAATCAAAAGGGATTTTATCTCTTTTACCTTCTTTTCAGAGTAAATTTCACCACTAGGAAATTCTATTATTCCTAATGTAATCTTTAATTCGCTCTCATCGAAAGGCCACTCCTTATTAAGTTCCCTTATCTTTTGTATAAAGCTTCTTTTGGTTTGTCCTATATATAGCAATGTTACACTCTTAGCACATACTCTAGAGATTGCAAATATCCCCTTCTTAGAAGCTTCTTCCCTATTATAAAAATCATTTATACTATACATTCCATACCATTTAATATGTACTGTTTCTATGAATCTCACCTCATTTTTAGACAATATTATAATTTCTGAATGTTCAAATTATAATGGGCGCATAGTCCTGATTACTTGAATTATAAATTGTGCTTTTCAATAATACATTTTATTATTACTAATTTCAATAATACAAAAAAAATACAATATTATAGTTTAATTACAAAACTTTATAAAAAAACAAAGTGATGTCGTACCAAATATTATATTTTTTCAATATCAGACTATCGTGAACAAAAGTTAGAGAGTTATGGAATAAAATATAATTTGTATGTACATACATTTCTTTAAAAAGAAGTTTTGTAGTTTACAACTGAATTAAAAAAACATAGATTTTTATGACTCTTTCGGAGATATACCAAGATGGAATCTTTTATATGCACGTTACTATACCGAACTTTCGGTATAGTATTTTTTTGCAGCTCCTTGATTTTTCACCAAATACGTATAAAAATCAATAGTAGGAAAATAAACTGCTGGCTAAAAGTTTACTTTCGATAAAATAAAAAAGGACCTGCAAATCTGCAGATTCTCCTGATAATGATTATATAAGTATAGTATCATCCATTTATTTGACTATTATTCGGAAAGTATAAAACTGTTCACTAGATAGCAGAGTATTTTTACATATTGTATTAATTCCTTCTTCAAAAATCCCCCTAAAATAAAAAATACGCTATTCTTTCTGTAGAATCATAGGAAAGGGTGGTATTTTTGTATGTCTATTTCTGTATTTGATGAATTATAACTATTTGCTCAAGAAATTCAAAGCTTTTTATGGACTTTCTTTTATTATATCGGTTTCACATATTTCCTCTAAAATCTCTAATACTTGATTTTTCAATTCAGCCATTTACTTATTTTCTATGACTTCTTATTCTTTTTCTTTTATAGGAATCATTGCAAGAACTGTTAAATCTGCATTCGTTAAATCTTTTATCACTTGATGAGAAGCAAATACCGGTAGCGAAACAATAAAACCATCATCTACTTTTGTAATATCATTATGTGTAACATACTCCAGAAATACTTTATTTGCAGCCGCTACAAATTCTTCATCGCCTGTTCCATCAGGGTATGATACACCAATTTCCCCTAACATAATATAATATTGCTTTTTAATACCAGTCATATCCATTGGATCAATGGATTGAATTTTGTAATTTACCATTCCAGATTTCACTTTTCTTTCAGGAATATCTAAGTCAAAAAACTCTCCAGCTTCTTCCAAAATAATATTGATATCTTTGATTGTTGTTATAGCATTAGTTGCTTCCTTAAAAAACATGAGTTGCTCTCTTGATAAAACAATATTTTCTTCCTCTTTCTTAAACTGTAGATTTTCTAAAATATCTTCTATTTCTTCTACATTTTCCAGAAAAAATATATCATTCTCCATATGAGGAATTAATTCTTTTAAGTTTATCAAATACATCTGTGAATATTTTATATTCATCTCTTTCATTTCACGTAATTTGTCTAGAAATTTTAATACCTTAGCTTTACGATATGTTTCTGCCATCATTTTCACCTCTCGTTACATTTTGTATACAATCTGTATACAGATTGTATTGGATTTGCAAGTATTAATTTTAAAATACAAAATTAATTGGTATTGTTTAAAAATTTTTATTATAGCTATCATGAATTTACTAATACAACTCCACCTATAAAGGTTACGATTCTAAAAAATATTAGATTTTCAAACATTCTTCTTCGCCTGCTGAAACTCTTACAGCGAAACGGACGAAAATCCCCATCGATACAGGGAGAAAACAGTCTTTAATATATTAGGTGTCGTTTACAATTGGACCATGTCTGATAATTAAGCCGCTTAATTTTAAAAATGAAACCCGTTAGGATTTATTTGATATGCAGAATCCCCAATGATTTGCACTGGTTTTTAGAATAAGAAAAAATCCCTTCTGAAACTGCCCTTTCTTAGCCTTAGCTTGATAGCAATGTGGCGGTACACCATCGCTATCAAGCTAAGACTTTAAAGAAGCCCCTAAACGATAATTTTGTGTTTTTTACAGCACCGAAGTTCATTTTTATAGTTTTTGGGTAACCTTTTTTGTTAGGGTGATAGATATGGGGGCTAAGTCATAAATGTTTAAAAAAGAGCTCGTCCTATCTTTTCTGTACGAGAAACAAGATAGATTGACCTAGTACTGTGGAAATCTTTAATGGGTACAGAACAAAGAGATAAATGACCTATGTGTTCTGAAATTGTTCGAAACACGCTCTTACTTTATTTAATTGATTCATTCTTTTATAAAAAAGTCTGTTCATTTCTATGATCCTTCAACTAACGCCATCCACCCATTGAACAAAAAGGAAAAAGTAAAGTTAACTCTTTTTCCCATAAGGAATAATGACTTTGTTCAGTAATCATTATCATTTTGCTAATGTAATGAACTTACTTTATTAATTTTCAACGGATACCCTCTTCATTAATCGCTTTAATTTATTTTCTGTATCCGTTTCCCCTACTGGCGTATAGATACTACACCGTAAATCCATATCACCTTGAACTTGAAAAGAAGTTAAATTAAACAACATTTTGCCTGCTTTAGCATGTCTGAATTCAATTATCATGTCTGGAGCCTTACTCACTTGACTTTCTTGCCATAAATTCTGGAATTCTGGATGAGAACGACTCATTTCTTCAATAAACTGGCTGTACCATTCATCGTCTAAATAGCGTCCATAATAGGTACGGAAAATAGCAAGAAAACCTTTCACGAAATGTTCCCAATTGACGGCCAATGCTTTTAACTCTTTTCTAGTGAATACTAAACGAATCAAATTTCTTTGATTATTTGGTATTTGTTCAAAATCTAAAAAAACATGAGCAGCTGCAGGATTCCAGCCCATAATATGGCAATGTCGATCCGTAATGATAGTTGGACAATATGTTAATTCATCTAGTATTCGTATTAAAGAAGGGCTAAGCTTTGATTGATCCTTTTTTGGACTTGTACTTTCTGAATTTGTTTCGAATGCCAGGTCATATAAGTAGTCTGTTTCATCATTATTTAATTGCAAAGCTTTAGAAATACAATCAAGTACGATTGTAGAAACCTTTATATCTCTTCCTTGCTCTAGCCATGTATACCAAGTGGTGCTTACACCTGCTAACTGCGCAACCTCTTCTCTTCGTAACCCAGGTGTTCTTCTCCGGTTTCCGGCAGACAAACCAATAGACTCTGGACTAATTTGGGCGCGCTTAGCTTTTAAGAATGCCGACAGAGCTTTAAGCCTTGTTTTATTATTCATTTTTAAAACTCCTTATCTTATCAATTTATCCTAGTAGTAGTTATACTAGGATAAATCCCCCCTTGTAATAGGATAAATTGACTGTAAAATACAAGTATATTATTGATTGGAGGGATTGCAAAGTGGAAAGAGTTGTGATTACTGGTATGGGCGTAGTTTCTCCTATAGGAAACGACATCAAAACATTTTGGAACAATCTAATTAAAGGGGAATCTGGTATAGTCAATATCGATACTTTTGATGTTACCAATCATAAAACAAAAATTGCAGGTATCGTCCAAGATTTTGATGCAGATGAAGTTTTAGGAAAGAAAGAAGCAAGACGTTTAGATCGTTTTTCTCAATTTGCTTTGGCTGCAGCTGAACAAGCTTGGTCAGATTCTAAGTTAGACCTCGATCGTATAGATGTAGAAAGGTTAGGCGTATACGTAGGTTCAGGTATCGGAGGGATTGAAACCTTGATTGAAAATGTTGATGCACTTAGGCAGAAGGGACCAAGAAGAGTCAGCCCAACTCTAGTACCTGCCATAATGTCTAATGCTGCTGCAGCACAAATTAGTATCAAGTGGAATGCGATGGGACCTTCTATGTCACCTGTTTCTGCCTGTGCAATTGGAAATACATCTATCGGGGAAGCCTTTAGACTAATTCGTTCTGGGGAAGCTGACGTTATATTTGCGGGTGGAACAGAGTCAGCTATAACAGACTTATCAATAGCCAGTTTTGGTAACGCTACAGCATTATCAACAAGAAACGATAATCCCACTAAAGCTAGTCGTCCATTTGATGAAAATCGAGATGGATTTGTCATGTCAGAAGGAGCTGGAATTCTAATCTTAGAATCTTTATCTCATGCTTTACATAGAGAGGCAAAGATTTATGCAGAAGTCATTGGATATGGTGCAAGTTCAGACGCATACCATATCGTAGCTACACATCCGGAAGGTAAAGGTGCTTATCTTGCAATGAGATCAGCTTTAAAAAATGCCAATATATCGCCTGAAGAAGTTGATGTTATTAGTGCCCATGCAACAAGTACAAAAGTGGGGGACATCTCTGAAACGATGGCTATTAAGCAACTGTTTGGAAAACAAGCTTATCAGATTCCGGTAACAGCTAATAAATCTATGCTTGGTCATATGTTAGGGGCAGCTGGTGGAGTTGAAGCAATTGCTCTAGCAATGAGCTTAAAGGAAGGGACAGTTCCTCCAACAATTAACTTAGAAAATCTTGATCCATTATGTGATCTGGATTATGTACCATCTGTTGCTCGCCAAGTGAAAATAAATATAGGTCTATCTAACTCATTTGGTTTCGGAGGTCATAATGCAGCCATTGTTTTAAAGAGATACGAGTGAATAAATTTCTCTCGTAAATTTAACCGTTTACTCTAGAAACGGTTAGATTTATTTAATTAAAAAAAGGAAGAGAGAGTGAGAAAATGAATATTAGAGTAGCAACTGCATTAGACTACCCTAATTTAAGAAGGATATATTTAGAATCACGGCGTGAAAGTTTTCATTAGCTAGATAGAAATGAAATGACTGTAGAAGATTTTGATAAACATACTGAAGGAGAACATATACTACTAGCAGAGGAAGATAATCATATCCTCGGATTTGCTTCTTTATATTTACCTGAAAACTTTATACACAATTTATTTGTACATCCTGAGTTCTTTGGTAAGGGGGTTGGAAGACAGTTACTTCATGCTTCCATAGAAAAGATGAATATACCATTAAGATTAAAGTGTGTTTCTAAAAATCAAAAAGCATTAAAGTTTTATGAGAATATGGGCTGGAAAAAAGTTATTGAAGAAGGTGAGCTAGAAGAAAAATATTGGGTAATGATATATGAGAGGTAGCACCACATCCATCAACTTAAGAAATTAGGTATTCCAAAAACAAAAAATAAGCTAAGTGTTTTTATATTTTGTTTTATATTTATATAAAGGTGAGATGAAAAAAGACTTAATCCTTATGAGGAATTTAAGTCTTTTTATAGTGTTGTTATTAGGTGTCCTGCCAGCATTTCGGAAAAAAAACACGCTAAGAGTATGCAAGAACTTATGCAAAAAATAGGGAGACATCGGGAACTATAAGGAAGCCAAAAGGCGCCCCAGAATAAGAATGTATATAAAGATGCATAGAGTCATAGAAAAAGAAAAATCCCTTGTGAGAGTAAGGGAACGTCTTTCTCTTTGCTACTGATAATGAGACGTTATGTTAACTTCATATGCATATGGTATACATCCAATTTTTAATCATACATAAAGGTATTCAAATAAAAAGTCTATCGAATTTGTCAGAATGTTATTACAATTAAAAGGAAGGGGTGAAAACAATGAAAAAAAACGAAAAAGATTCTACAGTTATGTTCTCTTAGCATATTATTCTTAATTCCTATGGGATGTTCTAATCTTTCTTCATCAAAACCTACTGATACAAAAGAAAGTGCAACTATCCAATTAAAAGAGAAAGATATACAGGAAATCAGATTAGATTCCGCTGGAAAAGATAGCCACTCTAAATCAACAACAGACAATGAAGAAATAACAAAAGCTATCAAAACAGCTATCGAAACAGGAACACCTAAAGAAATCTCACTAGATAAACAAACAAAAGATTCAATCCACACTAACATGACAGTTACATTAAAAGATGATTCCAAAGAACAATATTTCGTTTTGATCAATGATAAAAACGAAATTACAATTGCTAAAGATACAGACAAAAAACATACACAAGGTATTTTACTAAACAACAAAGATTCTAAACTGATAGATAAATTTTTCACAAACAAAAACAGTCTTGATTAATCAAGACTGTTTTTGTTGTTTAATAGAACTTTTAAAATAACTTCCGCTAACGAAAATTATGTAAATGAGCCGTCCGTATGGACGGCTCATCGTATTTTTTGCTTAGCATGGGGTTTTTCCAAAATGCAGACGGTACCCCATGCCCATCAACTTAAGAATACAAACCAGCCCCAAAACGAAAAAATGAGCTTTTTTATTACAAATTAGCATAAAATCTTGTTTTGGGATATTATAAAACAACATTTCCCTAAAATGAAAAAAATGCTATTCTTTATATATATTTCTCCAGCAAGAATAGCGTTTTTTTATATCGATGGTTCTTCTATTTAATTACGATAGATAATTTGTAATTAGCATGTTCGTTTAGTTGAGTTAAGAATTGATCAAGGGCTTCATTAGATGGAAACTTACACTCTAGAAG
The DNA here is from genome assembly GCF_040460035.1 of Bacillus cereus group sp. MG1. Lineage (NCBI taxonomy): Bacteria > Bacillati > Bacillota > Bacilli > Caryophanales > Bacillaceae > Bacillus > Bacillus cereus group sp. MG1. The sequence continues at coordinate 1,546,893 of NZ_JARVGY010000001.1, forward strand.
ATAACAACCTTCACCGCTAATTTTGAAGTTCTTTATGATATATTCGTGTTGTGTTTTTACAAATGATAAATAGGAACTGTGTTGAATGCTCCTTGTATAAATATTTATAAATGCGTGAACATAGTAACCTAGTTTTCTTTCATTCAGTTTAATCGTATAACCTTCTATGATGCCTTTCTCTTCCAGCCTTATTACTCTAGATGAGGTTGCTTGCCCTGTCAGATGGACTTTTTCTCCTAATTCCTTCATTGACGTACGGCCATTTTTCAATAACGCTTCTAGTATTTTTTTATCTGTATCATCTAACACCGTGACACATCCTTTCACATTTCAAGTCAAACCTTATAAATTTTTGATTTTATCTATGTAACATGATTTCTCTCATATTTTATACTATTGTTGAATCATATAAAAGGGAGGAATACCGCATGGATATTAGACTTATACGTAATGCAACACTTGTTGTACATTATGCAGACAAGAAGTTTTTGATCGATCCTTTTTTAGCTGACAAAGGATCCATTCCACCGTTTCCAAATACACCAAATCAAGATATGAGAAATCCGTTAGTTAGTTTACCAATTTCTATAGAAGAAATTATTCAGGTTGATGCGGTTATCATCACGCATTTACATCCTGATCACTTTGACGAAGTTGCTAAAAAAGTTTTACCTAAGGATATAAAAATCTATGCACAAAATGAACATGATATTGAGGCTATTAATAAAGAAGGCTTTCACAATATAGAATCTTTACAGCATGTTACCAACATAGAAGAAATTAAGCTATTTAAAACAAATGGACAACATGGAACTGGCGAAATCACAAAGTTTACCGGTGAAGTATCAGGTATCGTATTTAATCATCCAGACGAGCCGAGATTGTATGTGGCAGGTGATACAATATGGTGTAACGATGTTCAACAAGCAATTGACACGCACGACCCTGAAGTTATTGTGATCAATGGAGGTGCTGCTCAGTTTCTAGAAGGTGGCCCTATTACAATGACAAAAGAGGATATTTATGACACAAAACAGGCAGCACCACAGGCCAAAATTATCGTTTCTCATATGGAATCACTTAACCATTGCCTATTAACCAGAAAGGAATTGAATGACTTTATTGATAAGAAAGGATTATCTAACACTATTTTAGTGCCATCTGATGGGGAGTCCTATTCGTTTTAAAGTGGTGCAGTTAACCTAAACCAGAATATCAAAAGCCCGCTTTTGATTGATATTATCCCCTTTAGGTAGACAGTATGAAAAAGACCATGTATACACATGGATGTTACACTAATTGCTATTAAGCTAAGATAAATCTGTATCCATAAAACAAAAAAGCGCTATTCTTTTTGTAGAAATATACAGAAAGGATGGCGTTTTTGATGAACCCAATCATCTCAAATGAACTGAATCTTTTCGCACAAGAACTACAATACTTTTTATTAATTTTGAATATTAAAACCATAATTAACAAGTATATCAATATTGAGAAATTTATTACAAAATTAACTATAAATGATTCAAAACTCCAATGTAAACTTTTATCCAGTAGTTTACTTTCATACTATTGATTTTTATACGTGTTTGGTAAAAAAACACAATCAGTTGCAAAAAAATACTATACCAAAATCTAGTTCGGTATAGTAATGTGCATATAAAAAATCCCTCTTTGCTATATCCCCCAAAAAAATTATTGCTGAGAGACTTATAAACTGTATTTTCAGAAACATTACAAGTATGTAAGCAAAATGTAAGGCAATTCAATATGAGAAAAATAATCTCACTACTACAATGAATAACAGATACATTCATGAAAAATCTGTGGTGCGATATCAAGTTATTTTAGTGCTTAAAACATTCGACCAAGTATTACAGTTTAAATAAGGAAATACGAAACTAGACCATCAATTGTGACAAGACAAATGAGGATCCTATTTTTTTACCGATTGTAGTGGCTATGATTCACAGCAGTTTTGCATTTCTAACTTTGCACCAATTAGGACAAAGAGCAAATAGGGAAATGTCCGTTATTCAAAGCTCAATTGTTGTATTAGTAAGCTATATTTACATGCAAATTATTTACTTCCTTATTATTAGAAATCACTATATAAAACGCATATGTACAAAATTAAATTCATAAAAAAGATAACTCTAAACAGAAAAGTGCATACGCAGTCAATAGAACATGGATACCAGTATATAATCCTATGTTAATTATTATTAGGAGTAGCAATCTATCTAGAATAGTATATAAAAACTATTAAATATTTAATTCATAAAAACAGAGGTGTAAAATGAACTTTATTTTCAATCTAATTGCTAGTTATGCGATTCCTACGATACTACTCGCATTCTTGTTACTACTTATATTTGTTTTTAGCTATTTTGTAGTATACAAAAAGATATATAAAGGAGAAAAAAAACTTACTGTACAACAAATTATATTGTTTATATTAATAATAGGATACTATTCCTTTGCATTATCAGCTACTTCATTTGGTCGTTCAGATGATATGGTTTTTGCAAGAACAATTGACTTCGATGTACTTAGTGTTTATAAAAAAGCATGGAATACCTTTTCATTTTCTTCTTTTTTCCATATTATTTTAAATATAGTTATGCTTTTTCCGTTAGGAATTTTATTCCCTCTATTTAGTAAGGTTTTTCAAAAAACAAAATGGATGTTAATCATCTCAATTATAGCAAGTTTATTGATTGAAATTCTTGAATTTATACTGCAACGCGGAAGTATGGAACTAGCCGATTTACTTCATAATACTTTAGGCATGATGCTAGGGTATTCTGTGTTAAACATAGTTCTTATATTTTTGAAAAAAAAAGAAACAGATACAAAAATAATCAAATATTTATACCTTCCCATTACAGTAAATTTCGTTGCACTCGGAATAATGATTTCGTATCAAATGAAAGAATTTGGGAATATGCCTATTGATCCCATTACAAAAACTGATATGTCTCATGTTACTATAAAAACATCAATAGAGTTAAAAGACGAAGGGAAAAAAATGCCTGTTTACAAAGATTTCGTTACAAAAAAATCACATGTTCGAGATGTTGAAATTCTTTCTCCGAAGGAAGCATTTCAAAAACTGAAACAAGGAGACTTCGATCCTATAGGATCTTTCAAAGCAGGTGATACATTATTCATTACAAAATATAATATAGATTACTATACTGATACAAAAGGTTTCTCTCAGCCTATATATGTTTTTGAAGTACAATTAAATGATAAAAATATTTGGTCTCAACCTATTTCCGCAAAGAAATAACGTAAATTTGGTTCTGTTGCAAAGTTTTTTAAGAAATAAACAGAGATATGAATGTATGAGGAAATATTATGAGGAGGCTACTAGTACTGGCTGTAATTCATGATACATCGAAAAGGCGGAGTCCGTTTGAAGACTTCGCCTTTGTTTGTATAGTGCATGCAAGGGTACGGAAACGATTCAGGGGATAAGGGCCATCATCAATTAACTCTCATTCTTATTGTATAAATTTGGAGGGGATTTCTCATATGAAAATAGTAAAAGATCTTAGTAAAGAATACACAAGAAAGGTTTCACATACAGCACTTTCAAATATAAAATTTAACAATTACAGAAGGAGAATTTATTGGAATTATGGGTCTTTCGGGTAGTGGTAAAACAACGTTATTGAATATGATTTCTACTATTGACTCACCAATATCAGGTAGTGTATTCATTAATAGTAAAAATCCGTATCAACTTTTACCCAATGATTTAGCCTTATTTCGCAGACAGGAATTAGGATTCGTCTTTCAATCCTTTAACTTGTTGCATACATTAACAGCAAAAGAGAATATGGTTCTTCCGCTCGTATTAGATGGCATAAATGTGAAAAGAATAAATAAACGAGTAGAATCTATTTCGAAGAAATTAGGAATCAGTAAAATTTTGAATAAACGAACATATGAAATATCAGGAGGACAAGCACAGTGAACAGGGATTGCCCATGCACTCATTCATTCTCCTAAACTGGTTCTTGCTGATGAACCAACAGGAAACTTAGATTCTAAAGCTTCTCAAGATGTAATGGAGATATTAATACAATTAAATAAAGAAGAAAAGACAGCAATGATGTTAGTAACGTACGATCCAGTTGCTGCAAGTTACTGTGACCGCGTTATTTTTATTAAAGATGGACAGTTATATCATGAAATTTGCTACAATGACAATCGTCCATTATTTTATCAAAATATTATGGACAGTCTTTCTATGCTAGGAGAGAATAAAAATGACTTTTCGACAACTCGCATTTAATAATGTTACACGGAATAAACGAATATATCTTGGCCATTTTTTTAGTAGCACATTTGCGGTAATGATTTTTTTTACTTATGGGCTACTTGTCTTTCATCCGAACCTACAAGGCGAACTGACTCATGTAAGTACTATAATGAGCACATTTGGGAAAATAGGATTTCAACTATCGTATTACTTAATTTTTGTTTTCTCTTTCTTATTTATTTTCTATTCTGTTAGCGCACTTTTAAAAAATAGAACAAAAGAGTTTGGATTATTAATGTTACATGGAATGTCTCATCAACAGCTTCATCGATTAATTTTTTTCGAAAACATGTTGATTGGAATCCCTTCTATACTAGCAGGCATTGCGCTTGGGATGGTTTTTTCTAAATTAGTTTTACTAATTAGTGGGTCTTTATTGGCAATAGAGCATGCGTTAGCATTTTATTTTCCATTAAAGTCTATGGGAGTAACATGTATTTCCTTTTTTGTTTTATTTCTACTCATTTCATTGTTTACATCAAAAATGGTGAAAATGAATGAGCTTGTAGAACTCATAAAATCAGAGGAGAAACCAAAACCTGAGCCTAAAGTATCTGTTTGGATATCGTTGTTGGCAATTATTTTAATTGGAGTAGGTTACTCCTCCGTTCACCACAGTATCGTCGCAGTGGATTACATGAGTTTGAAACAATTATTACTACTCGTAGGAGTAGGTGTCATATGTATCGTATTTGGAACCTATTTTTTCTTCAATCAATTGTGTGTATATGTGATATACACTTTAAAAAATAGAGAAACTACATTCTTTAAAAGAACCAATCTTCTTGTTATCTCAGAATTAATGTATCGAATGAAAGATAATGCGAGAACGTTCTTTATAGTTACAATTATATCCGCAGTATCATTTACAGCAATTGGAGTTTGTACGGCTATCGCAAATCCTGAATTGGCAAAACATGAGACCCCATATGCATTTACCTATCAATCGGATAAGGGGAATACACTAGAAAAATCCCATATTGAAGAGATAAAAAAGCAATTAAAAGAATCTGGATTTTCTTATAAACTTGTAGCAACAAAATTTAAAGTGACACAAAACGGATTGGTATTAATTAATCTTTCTACGTATAATGAATACGCTAAAAAATTAGGGTATGAAATAGAGAAATTAACAAATGAAAATGAAAGTATCGCTATACTACCAAAGAAAAACCACAAAAGTGCAGAGGATCAAAAAACATTTGAATTAAAACATGGTGAACTAGAAGTACCACTTTCTGTTCAAAAAACAGTTTATATCCCAGAATTCTCCACGTTTTATACACCTGTTATTGTCTCTGATGCTATTTACAGTAAAGTCCTAAATATTCAACAAGAAAGTATACTCCGAGATTACACTATATACGGTTTTATCATAAAAAATTGGCCTGAAACAACTGAAGTTTCTACAAAACTTATGAAGTTCATTGGTACGAGTCAAGATGATTATTATGCCTTTTCATCTTTAAATTTAAAATGGCTTGAACTGAAACAACAAAACGGATTACTTTCTATTACAAGTGTATTGGTGGGAATTTTATTTTTCGTATTTACGCTAAGTTTTTTATATTTCCGTCTATTTACTGATTTAGAACGTGATAAAGAGCAATATCAAATGATTTCAAAATTAGGTTTAAACCAAAAAGAGTTAAAGCAAATTGTGACAAGACAAATGATGATACTATTTTTCTTACCGATTGTAGTGGCTATGGTTCACAGCAGTTTTGCATTTCTAACTTTTCACCAATTAGGACAAAGAGTAAGTAAGGAAATGTCCGTTATTCAAAGTTCAATTGTTGTATTAGTAAGCTTTACTTGTATGCAAATTATTTACTTCCTTATTATTAGAAGTCACTATATAAAACGCATATGTACAAAAATATATTTATAAAAAAGATAATCTAAAAATTGAAGGTGCAGACTCAGTCACTAAATATGATTGAGTCTGCACCTTCAGTATGTTGAAAAATATACCAAGACTAATCTGTGTTTGTTCCAAATTCTCTTGCCACTGTTGACTTAATCATTTGTCAGTGGATCCAAAAAGGAGGAATGGTTGCCGCACCCCTTATATTTAGAATATAATATTTATTCCGAATTTAGGAAATTATTATTCCATATTTTTCACTTTTGTATTCGGAAATTCATTCCAGATGTAAAATTCTAATCATAATAACAAGGCATCTCCAAAGTAAACTTTTAGCCAAAAGTTTACTTCCAAATTAGAAAAGATTAGGTCCTTAATTTGCTTTACCCCAGCCATAAACCTTACAATCAAAAACAAAGGATAATTCAACTATCAAACTCATATAAAATGTTAATCTTGTCTAAGCATTCATTAGGATATACAATTGATCATCTATTTTTCTTTACATAATCTCCAGATACAGTCCATATCAACTATAGATTCTTGCCTTATGCTAAATGTAATCAAAAAGCAAGTAGATAAAGATAATGACTAAAACATTAACTCTAGATACTTTTTTGATGAATATTACAAATAAACAGGAGGTAATGAAAAATGATTAAAACATTATTAGCAGGAGCATTTTTAAGTACAGGATTATTAGCGGGTGGTGCAATTGGTGCAGATGATGCGAAAACGGACAATTTAAAGTCAAATGAAAATTCAAATCAAGTAATTACACAGAGTGCAGATGGAACAACGTCTTCCTCACAAAACTTTGATTTACCTAAAGATGCAGTGCCAGCATCTAAAGGAGATGTAAAAACTGTTGAAAAATCAGAAGGTACAGGTACAGATTCTCAACAAGGAAAAATGGTAGAAACAAAAGAAGGTACAGAATCACAACCTGGAAAACATGCAAAAACTGTTGAAAGAACAGAAGGTACAGGTACAGATTCTCAACAAGGAAAAATGGTAGAAACAAATGGAGGTACAGAATCACAACCTGGAAAACATGCAAAAACTGTTGAAAAATCAGAAGGTACAGGTACGGATTCTCAACAAGGAAAAATGGTACCAACAAATGAAGAAAATTAAATAATATATAGTTATAACGAAGAGCATCCCAAAAGGGGTGCTCTTTTTATATTATAGAGATTAACTAGTTTTACTCAACATAGAGGTGTAGGAGGAATTGAGGGTTAGAACATGGGGTACTGTTTCTTCAAATTATGGTGTTTAGAGCAATAGTTTTGGTGGTAACGTTACAATACAAACAGTTTGTTAGAAATTTTTTTAATTTACATAGATTCTAGATAGACTACATATAAACTTCAGATACTTGTTTTATGATACAAGTAATCAAACAAAAGGAGGGGGTTACAACAGTATTAACAGGGCACGCCATTAGTAGATGGAGAAAATGTTGAAGATGTACAGACAGATAAAAACATATTCCATATAAATAAAATGAATTGCAAAAAGCTAAAAGTACGGTTCTAAGAAGTTTGAGTTATAAAAAGAAAATAGATAAGTATAGTGAAAATAGATAAATTGACAAGAGAAAAGCACTTTGTGTACATCACAGGTCCTTTTTATTTTTATTTTGATCTAGGACTTGAATTAAACTTTTATACTAAAATATATATAGGAGAAGGTGGAAGTTCATTGTACAAAATTATTTATGGAATATTAATTTTAATTTATACTTTGTATTCATTTTTTCTAAGTGATGGAAGTGAAGTAAGGTTTATTATGGTGTTAACTATAGTACTTATCTTTTCTGTGGTTTTAGAAAAAGGAAATGTAAAAAAAAGGATTGATTAAAGGTCGTTTTTTTTTACAACTCGTTGCATCGCATCCTAAAAAAGTATCAATTTCACAAGTCAATCATGTTAAGTTCCACGACAAATACAATATAGAAGCAATAGAACAGATAATTGAGGTGGATGCACTATCGGACAGCTTACGAGAGTTATTACTGAAACGATTAAATAAATAATTACACCACCAAACATCTATTCCCGTATTATGTATGGGCGTGTTTGCATTATTTACAGTTAAGGTGAATAAGAAGTATGGAGCAAAAAAGGCAATTCTAGCTTGTCTTATTTTAATTGGAGTTGCAACATGTATGAGAGTTTTTGCTTATTCAGTTTCCACATTACTGATTAGCTATCTATTTATTGGTAGGGGTCTCGCCACATCGCTACCAACCTAAGAAAACAGTTCACCCCCAAAACGATAAATAAGCTTTTTCGTTACAAGAAATCCTAAAAATTTCGTTCTGGGGGTGTAATAAAACTTTAGGTTGATGGGCATGTGTCTGTACCCCACATCCATCAACTTAAGGATTTAGACTATTTTTGAAGTTAAAAGCACGTTACTATTTTCTTATGTTAATAAGAAAGGGTGACGTGTTTTTTATGAATATGAATCAAAAACAAGAATTATCTTTATTCGCTGAAGAGTTATATCGATATATGTCTCCCGCTACACTTAATCAATTAGCCATAGAAGCAGGCGGAATGAAACGAAAACGTAAGTGCCACGGGCACCATTTCTTATCTTTGTGTGTATGGCTAAATCAACAAGTCGCTACTACCTCTCTTACTCAACTATGTAGTCAATTAGAAACTTCAACAGGAGTTTTATTAAGTCCGGAAGGACTTAATCGGCGATTTAACTCTGCTTCTGTAGCCTTCTTTCGAACTGTATTTACTACACTTCTACAAGCTAAAATTGGAGGCGTATCTAAGATTTCTCATTCTCTTTCTTCCTACTTTGAGCGCATTCGCATCCTTGATTCTACAACCTTTCAGGTTCCAGATCGATTCGCATCTACCTATCCTGGTGCCGGAGGATGTAGTCATAAAGCTGGTGTGAAAATTCAACTAGAGTATGACTTGTTGAGTGGGGAATTTTCTGATGTGAAAATTGAACCAGGAAAACGAAGTGATCAGGTGTATGGTGCGACTCGAACAGGCATGATACAAAAGAATGAGCTGTATATTCGTGACTTAGGATATTTTCGTCTACAAGACTTTAAGTCTATTCAAGACAAGCAGGGGTATTATTTATCTCGTCTTAAGTTACCAACTAAAATATATAGAAAAGAGTTCGAAACAGTGGTATTTAAAACAAAACCCTCTCAATTGAAACCAGTATATATACAAATTCATTTGGAAGACATTATGAAACAACTACAACCTGGCCAAGTGTATGAATTACACGATGTATATGTAGGGAGTAAGGACAAATTGCCTACTCGTATTGTAGTTTATAGGTGTACCGAGGAGCAAAAACAGAAACGCCTACGTGACCGAGCTATTCGTGAAAAGAAAAAAGGAATTACATATACAGAGCGTACAAAGCTTTTACAAGGTATTACGGTATATATGACAAACATTCCTACGGAATGGGTACCAAAAGAGAAAATCTATGATTTATATTCATTACGTTGGCAAATTGAGCTGTTATTTAAAATATGGAAATCTTGGTTTCAAATTCATCGTTGTAAATCTATTAAACAAGAGCGATTAGAATGTCATCTTTATGGGCAACTCATTAGTATTCTATTATGTTCTTCTACTATGTTTAAAATGCGAGAACTCCTATTACGTAAGAAACAGAAAGAGCTAAGTGAATATAAAGCGATGTACATAATTAAGGATTATTTTTCACTTTTTTACCAAGCATTACACAAAAACACCCAAGAATTATCAAAGGTTCTCCTTCGTCTGTTTAACCTCCTACAGCACAACGGACGAAAATCTCATCGATACGAGAAAAAGACAGTCTTTGATATTTTGGGTGTTATCTATGAGTATACCACTTCTACTCATCAGGTAGCATAGTAAAAAATTGAAACCCGTCAGGGTTTATTTGATATGCCCGCTTTTATAAAATCTACAAAAGATAATAAAAAACTATATGGAAAGGCCGCATTTTGTTTAAAAATATACCTTAAGTTGATGGATGTGTGGTGCTACCCCATCGCTATCAAGCTAAAGAAGTAGGTCACCCCCAAAAAGAGAAAATATGTTAAATTCTCATAGATAACTATCTTATATTAATTACATAATCCAGTGTGATATAATAATATAAAGATATTATATTTAAAAGGGGGATTCAAATTGGTTAAAAACTTACCTTTACTAATAGTGATTTTACTACTAGGTATCAGTTCTTCTACATTAAGCACGAACGGATACTTTTCTCCAGTTATAGAATGGTCTTTAATGATTATAAGTATTATTTTGAACATTACTGCAGTGATAGGTTTATCATTACACGTCCTTGTATATCAACCTATGAAAAGATTTAATAAAAATTTAAAAGGGACCTTCAAATAAAATAATTATATTTGAGGTAACACCACATCGCTATCGAGCTAAAAAAATGTATCCATAAAGAGAAAAAAACGCTATTCTTTCTGTAGAATCATAGGAAAGGATGGCGTTTTTTATGTCTGTTTCTGATGAATTACAACTATTTGCTCAAGAGATTCAACGTTTTTTATCTCCAAATACCTTACGGAATCTTGCTCGAGATGTTGGTTTCGTACAACGAACCAGTAAGTACCAAGCAAAAGATTTAGTCGCTTTATGTGTATGGATGAACCAAAATATCGCTACGACGTCTTTAACTCAGTTATCTAGCTGTTTAGAAGCCTCGACAGAAGTGCTCATCAGTCCCGAGGGACTGAACCAACGATTTAATAAAGCAGCCGTCCAATTTCTACAACACATACTAGCTGAACTACTAAGCCGAAAATTGACCTCATCTATACCGATTTCTTCTCCATATACTTCTGTTTTTAAGCGTATTCGTATTTTAGATTCAACTGCATTTCAACTCCCTGATGTATTTTCATCGGTTTATCCAGGTGCAGGAGGATGTAGCCATACAGCTGGGATAAAAATTCAACTTGAGTATGATTTGTTAAGTGGACAGTTCCTTCATATTCATACAGGTCCAGGTAAACAACATGATCGCACTTACGGCTCTTTGTGTGCCCCAACTGTGACAGCAAATGATTTATGTATCCGAGATTTAGGTTATTTTCATTTAAAAGACCTTCAATATATACAAGATAAAGAGGCCTACTATATCTCTCGTATCAAGTCGAACACACGTATGTATCAAAAAAATCCTAACCCTGATTATTTTCAAGATGGAAGAATTAAGAAAGGTACAGAGTATATACAGATAGATATAGAGACGTTAATGAACTCCCTTCAACCAGGACAAACGTGTGAAGTAGCTGATGCTTATGTAGGAATGAATGATAAAGTGCCAGCTCGTGTAATTGTTCATCGATTAACAAAACAACAGCAACAAAAACGATTACAAGATCAAGCTGTAAGAGAAAAAAAGAAAGGAATGAAGTATTCTCCTCGTAGTAAACGACTCAGCGGTATCAATGTATATATGACAAACACCCCTACAGATATTGTCCCTATGGGACAGGTACATGACTGGTATTCTTTGCGTTGGCAAATCGAAATTTTATTTAAAACGTGGAAGTCATTCTTTCAAATTCATCATTGTAAAAAGATAAAAGCAGAACGATTAGAGTGCCATTTATATGGTCAATTGATTGCCATTCTACTCTGTTCTTCTATCATGTTTCAAATGCGCCAATTGCTCCTCATGAAGAAAAAACGAGAGCTTAGTGAGTATAAAGCCATATATATGATTAAAGACTATTTTCTTCTTCTATTCCAAACTATACAGAAAAACACCCAAGAGCTATCAAAGGTGTTACTTCGTCTGTTCAATCTTCTACAGCAAAACGGGCGGAAATCTCATCGATATGAGAAAAAAACGGTCTTTGATATATTAGGTGTCGTTTACAATTCTATGTCTGATAATCAAGCCGCTTAATTCAAAAAAGTGAAACCCGGTAGGGTTTATTTCGTATGCAAATCTTTCAATCACCTATACTTGCTCCTTAGAAAAAAGAAACAATCTCGCCTAAAATTGACTTTGCATAAGCTTAACTTGATAGCGATGTGGTGCTACCCCTCAATGAACAAAAAAATTAGCATAGTAAAATAGTATTCGGATAGGAGTCCAATATATTATTAAAATTAAGATGGTTCAAGTTGAAGGAAGGCACTTTAGGGGGGTCTTTTCTTTATTTTTAAAAGGACCTGCTCCATTCATTCTTAAAAACATAAAGTAAATTGAACCCGTTAAAATACATGAATGAACCTTAGTTTTAATCCTCTTACCTAAAGGAGGAACTATTATGGGCTATGGTGGTAGTTGCGGAGAAGGCTGTGGTTTTGCTGGAGGATTTGCTTTGCTTGTTGTACTCTTTATACTATTAATCATTATCGGATGCAGTTGCTTCTGCTAAAAAACTATTAGAAAGGACACTCTTATATGAAGTGACCCCTGTCAAGTAGACAGTATTCAAAAAACACAACTAAGCAACCTGAGTTCTATATTTATATGGACTCAGGTTATTTAGTTTCTTTTGGAACCTTTGGTGATTATAAAAGTGTATATATTTGCGCACAGCAAACTTAACCTCATCAGCTGTGCGGAAAGAGTATAAATGAAAACACTCTGACTTAAAGTGACTGAAGAAGCTTTCTATACAAGCATTGTCCCAACAGTTTCCCTTTCTGGACATACTAGCCTTCATCTGATATTTTTTGAGTAGTTGATTATATTGACGAGATGTGTACTGGAACCCCTGATCACTATGCAGGAGAATCCCTTTCACGTTTCGTTTTTTTCTTGCTTTTTTAAGTGTGTCTAGTACTAGTTTTAGGTCATTTCTACGGCTAATTTCATAGGCAACAATTTCATTGTTGTATAGGTCTTTAATAGCGGATAAGTACAATCTCTGTCCATTGAAAATCAAATAGGTAATATCTGTTACCCATTTTTCGTTTGGTTTGGAAGCTTGAAAATCCCTGTTCAGATGGTTATCTGAAATCACATAAGCTTCTTTCTTCCCGTAATAAGGTCGTTTTCTCCTAATAATAGCTTTGATACCTAGTTCACCCATCAACCTTTGTATACGTTTGTGATTAAAATGAAGGTTATAAGTGGCTTTCAGCCAAACTTGTACTCTCCTGTATCCATAAATCCCTTTAAGTTTTTTATGACACTCCAATATCTTCTTTTTTATTTCGGTATCTTCCAATTGTTTTTCAGAAGGCGTCAACTGTCGCTTAATCCATTTGTAGTACCCACCTCTAGTTACTCCAGCGATATCACATAGAATGGTAACTGCATAACCTTTTTCTGATAGCCCTTTGATGGCTTCAAACTTCCTCGTTTTTGGTACAGATTCCACTCCTCCTTTTACATCCCTAAGAGCTTTTTTAACATTGCATTCTCCGCTTCTAATCGTTTCATTTTAGCTTCTGGATCTTCTGGATTGTTTTTTGGTCTACCTATACCTGGACCTTTCGTTTTACCACGTTTTTCTTCTAGTCCTTTGATACCTTCAGCTTCAAAGTGTTTCACCCAACGTCTTACTACCGAGTGATCAATTCCTAATTCTTTAGCAACCGTTTTGTATCCCATTCCTTCTTTCAAGTATAAATTTACTGCTTTTTTCTTAAATTCTATATCATAAGTTACTCTAATTTTGCCCATAGAAAAATCCCCTCCATAGTAAACAGATTAATGTGCTTTCTTTTTACTGTCTACTATAAGGGGATCATATCATATATGGGTGTCTTTTCTTTATGAAAAATATCTAACTATCAACCTTTTCCTTATGACTTCTAACATCAACAAAGGGTGATACAAACTATTACATATGTTTGTACCACCCTTTATTGATGCGTTTAGACTTCACAGTTGTTAAAGTTTTAGACTTCTCCCTTAGTGTACCCATATTATTAGAACATCCTGTAATCTGTAGACAAAATGTAGCTAATAAAAACAATATTAATAATTTCTTCAATAAATCCTCCTACATGCATAAAACACCATATGTTACAAAACAAACATAACATCAACTCTTTATAAAAACAATATAATCCTCGGTCCTTAAGCTATCTCTTAACATAGGAGTACCGCTACATATTCATACAGCCAAAATTTTAAAATATCCTCTACTTAAGGAATTTGTAAGTATCAAGTAAGAAAAACGAGAGCTTTGCTTCGTATAATCAAAATATAAAGTGAAGGAAGAAAGATTATTTCTGGGATTAATATGCATGTAACAAGAGAAGAAATTTACATTTTTTTAGAATAATAATATTAGTATGTCCAAGTTTTGGAGATTGCTTGCAAATATTTTGAAGTTTTCGCACCAGAATTCTAATTACCATACCTGTTTTGTACCATCACATATTGGAGGTTGAAACATGAATAAAAAAAAGAAAATACAAAAATCAGTCCTTACCTTTACCCTACTCTTTTCTTTAGGCGTTTCATCTTTCCCGCTTACAACAACTATTCACGCAGATACACATGAGGAACAATCTGCTGAAAAGAAACTAGTCTCTTTAATGGAGCGTACATCATTATTTTTTGAATATCTCCAGCAAGGTAAGTATGCAGAGGCAATACAGTTGACGTCTGCTGCTTTTCAATCCAAGTTTACAGCAACCACATTACAAAACTGGTGGACACAAAGTGGCTGGAGCAGGATAAAAAGCATGGGAACCCCCGTGATAAAAGAACGAAACTTGGTCCATCAGACGGTAGAAATTCCAGCAGCTACCGAAGGAACTACCATACCGCTACTCCTTAAATTCACACCTGGCGGGAAAGTAGATGAAGTTGGAGAAAGGTCACCCGAGGAATATTTTACCATCCCCCATCCTAGCTATGATCAACCTGATTTCTATCAAGAACGTGAAATCGTCATTGGAAATTCTACCTATCCGTTACCATCCACATTAACAGTTCCGAAACATAAGCGTGGTGAAAAGCTGCCCGTAGTTGTTCTTGTTCATGGTGCTGGCATCCATGATCGCGATAGCACATATATGGGAACAAAAATCTTACGAGACCTTGCGGTGGGCCTTTCATCCAACGGAATTGCAGTGTTGCGCTATGAAAAACGCACCTTAGAACATGCATTAAAGATGAGTGCAGAACCTGTTACGTTAGACCGTGATACTACAGATGATGCCATATATGCAGCAAAGTCAGCAGTGCAGCAGGAAGGCATTGATCCAAATAATATTTTCATTCTTGGACATAGCCTAGGAGCTGGCACAATGCCACGTATACTAAGCAAAGCACCTTCCTCACTTGTCCGAGGAAGCATCTTACTCGCACCACCTGCACGCCCTTTGACTGACATTGCCATTGATCAGTATCAATACCTTAGGAAACCAAAGGAAGAAATCGATGAACTAAAAAGACAGGCTGCTTTTATTCAGGATCCTACTTTCAATCCTGACCATCCTCCAGCTGGCTACAATTTTGGGTCACCTCATTTTATGTATGATGTTTCTAGGTTGCGTCCAGTTGAAGAGGCAAAATCACGAAAAGAGCCTTTACTCATTCTGCAAGGAGCACGTGATTATCAAGTAACAGTAAAAGATGAATATACAAAATGGCAGAAAGGACTTTCAAACCGCGGGAATGTTCAGTTCAAAAAATATCCGAAATTGAATCATTTCTTCACGGAGGGTGACGGAGAATTAAGTCTTCCTAGTGAATACGAAATCCCTGCTAACGTTCCCGAATACGTCATCCAGGACATTATTACATGGGTTAACGATACAAAAAAATAAGAAAACATCAAAAGCCTTCATGCAATCATCATTGCATGAAGGCTTTTTGAAACTGGTGATTCAGAGATAGCTATTATAATGCATCAAAACGAAAATTATATTTTTCTACGTACTAAATAAAATGCTAAGGAACCCATAATAACAGGTGCAACGAAGTCAAAGAAATGTGAAAAAGTAAAAGTAAAAAGAAAAAGATATAGTATAAGTGTATAGATCAATGCTAGTCCTATAAATAAAGGAATTCCAAATTGAAACTCTCTACATCGTTTAATTTTCCTATATAAGACTTCCCCAAGTAAACAAGCTATAAGAGCTGGTATACTACCATAAGTGACGATAGTTTTTATGAATCCCTGTAAAACGTCCGGGTGAATAAAGCTAGGATTAAAAATATATGAAATTAAGAACCATCCAAAAATAAAAGCAAATAGACTTGCAGCATAACTAACTACAAATTTTATTAAAGTAAGCAACGTAATCATCCCCATAATTTCCTAATATTATCTTCATTGTATCATTTTCTCTTAAAAAGACTCCAAAAGGATATACTTGCCCTTCAGCTTTCTTTTTTAACACTTGTTCAAGACGTATTTTTTGATGTTATTTTGTATAAAAAACTTTTGCTATCAACCTGTTCTGTTAGGTTGATAGCAATGGGATGCCGCCACATCGCCATCAACCTTAGGGCGCTAAGAGGTTATATGTGAGGATTATTCCTTTAAATTTCTACGACTGTTCTAAAGATAGGCATAACAAATAAACCTATTAACTGGGCATTTTAAAAAATATTATGCAACCTTGAAACTTTTTGACAACATATAATCATACACAACACCTAAAATATCAAAAACGGTTTTCTTTTCATACCGATGAGATTTTCTCCCGTTTTTCTCTAAAAGGTAAAACAAACGCAGCAAAACTTTTAATAATTCATGGATGCTCTTTTGTAGTCCCTCATAAAACAATTGATAATAATTCTTTATCATATAGATGGATTTGTATTCACTTAACTCTTTCTTTTTCTTATCCAAGAGTAACTGACGCATTTTGAACATCGTCGATAAACAGAGTAAAATACTAATGAGTTGCCCATATAAATGGCATTCTAAGCGTTCTTTCTTAATTTCTTTGCACCTGTCAATTTTAAAAAAAGATTTCCATATTTTGAACAAAATTTCAATTTGCCAGCGTAATGAATACAAGTCATGGATATGTTCCGTTGGAACATTTTCTGTAGAAAGACTCGTAATATACACGTTGATCCCACTCAACCGTTTACTTCGTTCTTTGTAGGCAATACCTTTCTTCTTTTCTTTTTTTGCTTGTTCCTTCAACCTTTTCTCTGTTTGTTCTTTTGTTAATCGATGAATAATAACACGAGCTGGTAATTTTTGATACTGTCCAATGTGTGCCTCTGAAATCTCCATTGTTTGAACAGGGGACAATTGATTCATGAGTTCTTCCATAGCTAACTGAATATAGAGTGTCCCTTTCTTCTTTCCAAAATCAAATCCACTCACATGTGCTGATTCACATAAAAATGCTGGTTAAATTCATTAATAAAACTTCATTAATAATGACTGTTACTGATATCGGAAGATTAATGGGTATCTTCCGTAAAGATAAAGCTACTGTATCTAAATAAAATAGGCACTCGAAAGAGTGCTTTTATTTTTTCTCAATGATCAATATTAATTAACGTAGTAAAATACTATTTTGATGAGATTCCAATACATATTATTAAAATTAAAGCGGTTCAAGTCGGAGGAAGGCACCTTTGGGTGTCTTTTTTATGATTAGCAATAAGTTTCAAATTTTGCAACGACATCCAACGAGCTTATGAGGGGCTAGACGGACGGCAGCAAGGCCGTTTTTCAAAAAAATTACCAATTTATCCAATGAGGGCTTCGGCTCTCTTTTTTTTTACTCTTTTTAAACTAGAACCTTTTTATACAACCTTCATAATATAATATGGGACAACCTTAAACTCTTTTTTGAGAGGAATGATTAGATATGGCAGATTATTTCTGTAAAGATGGAAAGAAATATTACAAGAAAAAAGATAAATCATGTAACTCTTCAAACTCCAGTAACTGTTTCATAGAGACATTTACAATTTTTGGATCTGAAACTACCCCCACAAGTCTTGAAATCCCACCCGGTTCTACAATTACCCTATTTGAAAATTTTACAACTAATCACAATAAAACTCTAATTCGTTTTAGTTTTAGCCCTGTATTTGCTTCGTTTGTTACATTGACTATTAGAACATTTAATTCCACAACCCCACAAACAATTACATTAACACCAGGAGATAGAAAAACTTTCTTATTTGAGGATGTTCAAAGTATTACTTTCTCAAATGCCACTACAGCTAACGCTGAACTTAGTCCATTATTTATCCAACAAACAACATGTATTTGTTGTGGTGAATCAAATTCATATTACCATGAGAGTAGTGACCATGGTTATTAGTAGTTATTATAGAGGGCTTCGGCTCTCTTTTTTTATTCACAATTTCTAGTACAATTAAAATAATTAAGAAACGTATAGGGTACCCCGTCCAATCTCAACCGCTGAAGAAAAAGAACTGATTGAGAACATGTTGTTATGTTCCTTATTATCTGAAGAAGAAATACTAATTACATATTATGAAGATGGCTATTTACTCTCTAGCTATATGACTGTTGTTAATATTGATCCACCAAATAGCGCTGTTTTATGTACCGATGCTTTTTATAACAAGATAAAACTGCAATTTTCTAATATAATAGATGTTAAATAACATAGGTTTAGATTATTTAAAGGAGTGTAAAAATACAAGGGAATCATCTTATTTTTTGGAACTAACGCACCCGTTAGCTGAATAAGGAAAAATGACTTTAGTAACTTATTTTGAACTTTCTCCTATAATTTCTAGTATAGAAACGGAATAATTCGCCAAGTCTTGGACTGATATTGTTTATATTGTTCACCAAATAGTGTAACAAGGGTTCTCTCTTCAACTTTTATACGATACGAATACGCAAGAAAAAATAAAAAGATATTTATGATAATGGCAATGAACGAAGATGAAGATATAGCAAACCCTAAAAAGGTCAGAAAAGAACCTAAATAACCAGGATGGCGAATATATTTATACAGACCGCTTTGAATTAACTTATGTTCTCCCTGCATTCCGACGTTCCTACTGTAAAATCGCCCTAATGTATTCATTGAAGAAAATCTAATCCATACACCAATTAGCCCAACAATAACACCAAAAAACAGAAATGAATTAACCTTATTTATTGTAAAGAAATACATAATCTCTGGAATGGTTATCATCAAGGCTAAAACTGCTCCGATAAAAAAACTAGAACCACTATTTTGTTTTTCTTCTTTAACAGGTGAACTTCTATAAAATTCTAATAATAAGTACAAAAAAATAGGCAAATATGCTATAAAAAACATAATTCTCTCTCCTTTCAATAAAAGTGTCGAATGATTAACCTATTTATTTTTATCAATGAGGTCACGTAATTTGGATGACCCTAAGATCATATCAACACAGGTTCTTTTATCAATCTTTATTACAAATTATCTATCTTTATTATAAATAATCGAATTTTATTTTAAATCTACACCTATTATCACTCTTACAATCTACTATCACCTTAATATGGTATTAAGTTTATAAAAATATAAAATTTAACATTCCCAAAAGGTACACCTTTTGATACACACCCCTACCCCACATTAAAACCACATCTCCCGATAGATTTGATAAAAACTATTATTTAATATTAGTAAAAAATAGAGGATATTGCTCTAATATCCATCGGTAAATTCTTATCATTTTTCCATTGAGAGTTATGGCTATCTTTTTTATTCTCATTCGACACGATATGACAATATACAGATGTTTATTTTGATAAGATTGTCCAGAAATATTACATTATATATATCTTGGAGGAATTAAATTATGCGCAAAAAATTATTAATGGCTTTAGCATGCAGCGTGTTACTTATGGGATTGGCTGCTTGTGGTTCAAATGATAAAGCAAATACATCAGAAGAACCAAAACAAGAAACTAAAAAAGAAGATAAACAAAAGAAGATAGATGAGCAAAAACAGGAAGAGGAACAAAAGAAAATAGAAGAACAGAAAAAAGCCGAAGAACAAAAACAAGCTGAGGAACAAAAGAAGTTAGAAGAACAAAAGCAAGCTGAGGAACAAAAACAGGCTGAAGAGCAAAAGCGATTAGATGAACAACGCAAACAAGAAGAGGCTCAAAGACAACAGGAAGAACAAAAGAAACAACAAGAAGCAGGTGAAGCAAAAGAACAGGAGCAACAAAAAGCTGCAGCTAATACAGCACCTCAGCAAGAGAAAGTACACTTTGCAAACTGTACAGATGCAAATAATGCCGGTTACTATGATATAACTCCAGATAGCCCAGCTTATGCTTCGCATTTAGATCGTGATGGAGATGGCGTGGCTTGTGAACGAAATAAAGGACATAAAAAATCTAGTAAAAAACATTAGATTGAAGAATAAGCACTCTTATGAGTAATTTTATTTTTTCTCAATGACCAATAATACTTAACATAGTAAAATAATATTTGGATGAGAGTCCAATACATATTATTAAAATTAAAGCGGTTCAAGTCGGAAGGCACCTTTGGGTGTCTTTTTTTATGAGGGATAATCCTATACAAAGAAAAAAGCCTCAGATATTGAGGCTTTTCATAAAAACTTATTTTATTACCTCTCCTTCGTAGTAACCGCCACCGTCTGCTTTTTTTCATTTAAAATACCACTTTATTTTTCCGTGACAAGTCATTTCAGTATATGTGTTTGCATAAACAGCATTTGTTCCACCTGGGTTATAAATAGTTTGTGCATATTTACCATTACCAATATAATCAGGACAGGAATACGCCATCGTTAGGCTTTTTGAATTTGTTGTATCTTCTGTACTTGCCGACGCAGCCCCGATCCCCCCTGTTAATGCGATACCAGCTGCTAATGCTCCAACTACTAATTTCTTGAACATAATAAATCCCCCTTTAATAGTTTTTTATAACTTGCACCTTAAATGTATCACTTTTGTGATTTTTGTAAATATTTTGAATTTTCAGAAATGTTTATTTAAATTTTGGTAATATTGGCAATATACTTTATCAAATGGAAAATAGAGGTATTTTAATAGGTATGTAAAAATGCATAATAAATGAACCGAATATTATGATATACTCTCAAAGAGCTGATACAAAACTTCTTTAGATTGGAAAACTAAAGTCTTATCTACCCAATTGTGGGGGCGCCTTATGGCGTCTTTTTTTTTATAAGCAACCTCCAAGCATTCATACACTTGAGGGCTTATCAATTGAAAGGTAGAACTGTTTGTAATTCCTTAAATTAAGAACAAAGCGGGATTATTCCTAAACCAATTAATAGAGCTGCAGCAAACGCTGGAATTGGCACAGGGATCTCGATACTTTCTACAACTAAGAAGTATTGTCCACTTACTACTTTAAAACAAACTAATTGCATTAATTAAGAGTTTTAGTGCACTACTTCTTGGAAGTTGATCTTGTAGCGCTCTTTCTCGTAATTCACTATGTTTTCCAAAGAAAATAGTGAAAGGCAAGGCGATGAATACATTTACAAAATGACAAAACTGTAAGAATACACGAATGTTTGTAAGAAAGTTCGATGTTTTCCTTTTTCTTTTTTTATTATAGTGAAAAAGAAGAACGAAATATTCTCTTATGTAGGAAAGGAAGATAATAATGATTGATCTATTAAATAAATGGATGTTAGAAAGTACAGCTAATTTTAATATCGTTGTAGGACTTACAGCACTTCTAATTTGGGTTCAGTAATTGCACTTATTATTATTTACAAAAAAATTGGTAAACCAGATGAAAGAACAAATGCTATTTATTTAAAAATTACTTCTCGTATGTTTACTACTCAAATTCTAATGAATGCTATATTTATTTCTTTAGTTGGTAAAGATATTGAGAATTTCCGTCAAATCTTTATATTATTTGAAGCTTTTGTATTTTTTATTGGAGCTATTTATTCGTTTAAATTATATAGACAGGAATATAAATAATTCACTTGCAAGAAACAATAAAAAAACAGTAGTGTATAAAATCACTACTGTTTTTTATTATGTATCTTCGAATGTAAACTTATGAATACTAGTCTACTTTCTATCATTTTCCAAGAATTTCATGTAGAAATTACAACATTTCTTATTTCAAACCGAAATTACGTGATAATTCTTCATCATGAGAAGCAACAGCCTCTGCAGTTTTATTAAGCTGCATATTAATTTCTTGTAATAGCTGTGCAAAGTTTTGTACTTTTGGCTTTAATTCATTGAACTGTTGGTCAAAACCTTCAAATGCACGGCCTTCCCATTCTCCTCTTAATTCATTTTGTAAGTTTTGTAGTTGACGTAAAATGTCCTCAATTTGATTTGCACTTTGTCCATATCGAGTCGCTTTCGATTTAAGCTCCTCTGGTGACATACGAATTTGTCCAGCCATTTTCATTTCCCCTTTAATACATAATGAGCAAAATATAAATTGGTTAATTTTACTAAATATATTATAATGCATTGTTAAAAACTTTCAAATATTTTATTTTTCTATAATAAAAAACAAGAGTAATCACAAAGACTACTCTTGTTTCTTTTCCTTCTCTTCTTTTTCAATTTCAGATACCGACTTTTCAGGGTCTTTTATAAGTTTTCCAAGTTCTCCAGAACGTGTAAAATCATCTTCGAAATTTTCTGTAGTACTAATATAAGCTATAAAATCCAATTCTTCATTATTATTTATATAACCTTTTAATCTGGGAACACCCATTGGACTTACACTGTGTTCTTTAAATGTAATCGATTTTACATCTTGAATATTGTAATGAATATACTTTTCTACTCGTGCCTCTTGTGCCTTCCAAAACTTTTCTTCTTTTTCTTTTTGTTTTAAGTATTCCATAGTAAAATATCCTCCTGCTATAATACAAATAATGGATAAAATAATTACTAATTTTTTCTTCATAAAAAATCCCCTTGTATTTGAATATAGTTAAAATATACCATGAAATGAGTTGAAAGATATGAGTGAATTTAAAAAGAATCCTATTGCAACGGATGAAGATTATTTCAAATTAGCAGATCATGTTTATGATGACGAAGTTTTAAAAAAAGGTAAAGAAATAAAAGGGGTAGATGGTAAGATATGGGTAGTTATAGAATCAATTGATGCAGATTGTCAAAAAGTAAAAAATGGATTAGAAGCTATTGCAGTAGTACCGAAAAAAGATTACAAAGAAAATGCAACACATTATGATGAGATAATCCTAGCATTTCGCGGTACAGAGCCTACGCAATTAGCAGATTTCGAAACAGATATCGATCAGATTTCGTTTGGAATTAAAACACATTCTAAAGTAATTACTCCAAGTAATAGTCAAACTATAAAACCTAATTCTGAAACATCATTTGATACTGGATTAAAATGGGCAAAAAATG
This sequence comes from Bacillus cereus group sp. MG1, assembly GCF_040460035.1. Classification (NCBI taxonomy): domain Bacteria; kingdom Bacillati; phylum Bacillota; class Bacilli; order Caryophanales; family Bacillaceae; genus Bacillus; species Bacillus cereus group sp. MG1. The sequence goes on from NZ_JARVGY010000001.1 coordinate 1,570,392, forward strand.
ACATCGTAGCAAAATATAACCCTTCTTCTCTTCATACTACTGGACATAGTAAAGGTGGTGCAGAAGCGGACCTTATCGCTGCAGAATTAGATTGTTATGCAACTACATGGGCTGCACCAAATCCTTATCGTTTGCTAAGTCCTGAAGCGAAAAAACGAGTAGATAGAGGGGAAATGGAAAACAAAGCTACGGATTATACACATGAGAATGACCCAATTGGTAACCATACTCAATTCGGTGCACCTCTAATTGGTAAGCAATTTACAGTGAGACAGAATGATACAAAAGAAGATTTTTTTACACGTTTAACTATGGACGGACACGGCAGAGATACATTTAGAGGAGCATTTCATTCAAATGGAAGCCCCCTATTAAAATTAGAACCTGAGGATATTATAAGACAAGCACAAAAAATTCAAATGCTCAGTAATCGATTATTAGATATAGCAAAAAATATAGAAGAGTTTCAAAGAAGAGAAGCTGAAGCGGTTCAAAAGTTGAAAAGTCAATTAAAATATGAAACAGGACCAGGTGGGAAATATCATCTATTAGAAGCATACGAAATAGATGAAGCCATCTCACGAATTGCCAAAACGAAAGAAGGTGGAAATGACTATTTTCACGATGTACACATAGCAGAAGAATTAATTCATCTTTTAAGAAAAGAACAAAAAAGTTTAAGTAGATTTGGGGATGAAATTAGTGATGCAGCAAATTCACTTAGGGATAAAGATAATCATTTAGCGGGGAATTTTCAGTTTAGATAAGGAGATAATTATATGATGGATTTTATGGGGGAAATTAAAAAGATAGAAAAGCAAATCGAAAATGTGACAGGAGATTTAGCGAGTCAGGTTGTTGAGGAGTTACAAGCTGCTAAAAAACAGATTGAAAGAGAAATGCAGCGTATGATGTTAAAAACAGAAGTAGGGTTTAAATCAATAGATATTATAAAAGAAGATACATATGCTCTTCAAAAAAACATAGGGGCATTTCATGAATTACAAACAAGTCTAAGAGATATAGCAGCTAAATTAGAGAAAAGTTTTGAAAGTAAAACTGGCAGTAAAATCAATGAAGAATTAAAGAAATATGAAAAACAAATTAACAACAACATTTTTAATGAGCATGTTCACTTGGCAAACAGTTGCGGAAAAAAATAAGGGAAATAGAAAAAAAGTCCTCTTAATATAATCTGTACCCTTTGTAAAGGACATTTTGAAAAAAGTTAGGCAACATCAAGAAGATGGTTTCTGTATCCAACAGGAGTCATCTTTTTTAAATTCCATTGATATCTATAATGATTATAATACGTCATATATTTCTTAATCTCTTGTTTCAATTCATTAAAGGACACGCAAGGTTTTATATGAGCTTCATCTTTCAGATGACCAAAAAATGATTCTTGTGGGGCGTTATCCCAACAGTTTCCTCTTCTTGACATGGATTGTCCTAGGTTTAGCTTTTTAACTAGCTTTTGATAGGTAGGGCTTGTGTAGTGGGATCCTTGATCTGAATGAATATAAGCACCTTCAGTCAATCGAATCCGCGGATTCCTTTTTAGTTTATGGAGAGTTGTCGTTACGAGCTCTAATGTCATCTGTTCTGAAACATGGTAAGCTAAAATTTCATTAGTTGAGCCGTCTAAAATTGTAGATAAATAGGCCCTTTGATTCTTACCGTAAACTAAATAGGTGATATCTGTAAGAAGTGTTTTCCCTGGGGTATTTTGTTTAAATTCCCGATTTAATTGATTTGGTACTATTCGATGTTCTTTTGTAGCTTTAAGCATTCTTTTATAAGGATTCGCTTTGCGAACCGGACAGATAATCTCGTATTTCTTCATAATTCTACGGATACGCTTTAAATTGTAGACAACTTGAAACTGACCCGCCAATGTCATCTTTATCTGACGAGCCCCTTTGTTTCTATTTCTAAATCGAAGTGCTTTTAATATGGTTTCCTTCAAGATTTCATCTCGATCACTCTTTTGTTTCCGTTGTTCTTGAGATGAAACTGAAAAGTAATTATAGTATCCCGAACGGGATACACCAGCTACTTTACACAAATGACTGACCATATTCCTTAAGTTGTATTTCATGATGACAGAACGAATCAAGATGAATTTCTGACTAGGTGGTAGTGTTATTTCCTTCTCATCCTCCCTTCCATAAGTTTGATTTTTTTTAGCAATTCGTTTTCCGCCTTTAGTAAGTTTCGTTCGGCTTCTAAACGGGCATACTTTTCTTCTAACGTAAGCTCTCTCTCAAGAGTTCTTCCAGCGTTTTCGATACGTGTATCCCTTAAACCCAATACACCATTTTTTCTATAAGCAGCACGCCATCTACTTCCCGATGACATAACTCGTTTCATTCCAATCATATCTATATCAAAACCACATTCTTCAAAAATATTTCGAGGTAGCTTTCCTTTTTCATTTTCCTCAATAAAAATATGCTTAAATTCCTCTGTATAAGTGATACCTTTCTGACTTACAGATTTTACGTATAGGTTATTTGATAGAATTTGAATTTCTCTTTCTGTAAATAGTTTTTTTGTCATTTTCAACATTCTCCGATCCCAATTTTCCTTTTATTATACAAGAAATACCCTATAGAATAGACTTTTTTCAAGTGTCTATTCTATAGGGTACATTTTAATATAGGACTCTTTTTTTGTTATTCCTGAAAGTAAACTTTTAAATTACCTTAAACATTGAGTTCACACCAAATCTTCTGATACTCTCAAAATATAAAATAAAAGTATACATTCGAAGTATTATAAACAAAGAAGTTGAATCCCTCATAAGAAAAGATGAGTATCTCCTCACTATCGAGATACTCATCCAAAGAAAACATAAATTAACTATTAGTATTTAGCTCTTTACTGTATTTCTTTATAAAAAACGCCATTATTAACGTAATAATTCCTATACCTAAACCAAGTAATTGATCTAACGAAATTACATCACGAAAAATCCAACGTATAATAAATCCCGCACTAAATACTAATACAAGTAAAAAACCAAAATATTTTAGTCCCCCATATGCGTCTCCCATACCCAAACCCCTCTTAATTTTATAATTAATTCATCCATAAATATAAAATATTATTATTGATTTTGTTTTTCTCTTTCACCTACAACCCAAGCTACTAATAAAATTGAGCTAGTTGCTAACAATGCTGTAAAAACTCCCATTAAACATTTCTCCTTTTTACAAACATAATTAACCATATTATACCATAGTGACAATACTTACAAAGACTTAGTTACCATAACATCACTTATCGGGATTCAATGTATCTAGAAAAAACCCCTTCAGTTTACTTGCTGAAGGGGTTTCGTATTTACATAATTATCGTTATTGGAATCAAAATAAGCTTACACATCCAAACTATTGATAATAGCTAATATTTGATGATCTGTCCATTTGCCATTAATCCTTATATTTTCTTTCGCTATACCTTCTTTTTTAAACCCCACTTTTTCTAATACACGAATAGATGCTATATTATCAAGCATCGCTCCTGCTTCAATTCTATGTAGCTTTAATTCCCTAAAAGCAAAATCTACAACAAGTTGAAGAGCCTCTGTTGCATAGCCCTTTGCATTATGCTCCTTATCTAAAGTGAATCCCGTATAACAGCTTTGGAGGTCTCCCCTAACAATTTGAGTTAATGAAATGTCTCCGATAAGTTTATCATTTTCTCTTAAAAAGATTCCAAAAGAGTATACTTGTCCTTCAGCTGTCTTTTTTAGAGCTTGTTCAAGACGTATTTTTTGATGTTCTTCTGTATAAAAAACTTCTGGGAGCAACGGGCAAACTCGTTGAAAAAATTCGCGATTTCTAATATGTAAGTTAGCTAACTCGTTAGCATCAGCAGTTTTATAAAGCCGAATATAAATGTGCTTCCCTACTAGTTTCATAACATCCCTCCAACATTTTTATATGTCTAATGAGGCAAAAGTATACCGTATACTTTATACAGTTGGCTATTGTCAGGAATCATTTTGCACGAAAGAAAAGACACTCTATATGAGTGTCTTTTCCAATAGTTTTTAGCAGAAGCAAGAAGCTCCAACGATGATTAATAAAATGAATAACACAACTACCACCATAACCCATAATAGTTCCTCCTTTAGATAAGAGGGGAAAACTAAGGTTCACTCATGTATTTTAATGGATTCGTTTCATCTTATGTTTTTCCGCATTGATTGAGCAGGTCCTTTCGAAGACTATTCACATATTAACTATATTTTTAAAAATAAATAATTTAACTATATCAATAGATAGATAAATTAATATAATGTATTAATCCTAAAAGAAGGGAGGAATAGCCATGCAATTAGTTTGTTTTAAAATAGTAAGTGGTCAATATTTCTTATTTGTAGAAGGTATTCAAATTCCTGTACCAATTCCAGCAGTTGCTGCAGCTTTATTAATTGGTTTAGGAGTAATTCCACTTTGTTCTTAATGTAAAGAATTCGGACCATTCCTATCTTTCCATTGGAAAAGCCTCAAGTATATGAATACTTGAGGCTTTCTTTATATCAGAGAAAAAACACCTTACAGCGCTTGAAGATCTCCTGATTTAATTAATGCGGCCGTTACATCATCACCGAAAGTATTGAGACAGAATACTTGCTCGTCTACCTTATCCATCACTGTAGCTTCACCTATCTTGCCACCTTGAAGTTTAATAAAATAGTTATGTTCTTCTACAATTTTACTAAAATCTCTATTTGCCCATCTTTCAGTAATTGCTAATAGCTCTTCTTTGTTCTTGAAATTGTTTCCGTTTAGAATATTTCTTACTTTCTCTGCATTCTTTTTGGACATAGGGGTTGCTCCCTTTCCTTCACACGCTTTTACTTTTTGATGAGTCATGCTATGCATAGCTGAAATAACTTCTTCTTCAGTAGAAGTTACTGTAATGTGAAGTTGTGCATTTGAACCTTTCACTTCTGCTTCATTCGATAGTATGTCTTCTTTATTAACCTCTGCAAAAACATGGTCCTCACCCTTAAGCGGGACTTCAGCAAACTGTAATATTCCATAAGTCATACCAGTTGCAAGTACTACTCCCCCTATAATAGATGCTAGCCAATACTTTAGCTTCTTATCCATCTTCATTCCCCCGTCTTCGTTTACATATCTTAACTAAAGAATACCATATTTAATTCCTTTTTATTGAAGAGTCTCTAATTTCTACTATTTAAAAATATTCTCATCGTTTAATGTAATACGATATAATCATTTTATAATACAAAAAAACCCATATTCTCATTCCCTATTTTTTTGGAGGTGATTGTCTTGAATAAAAACATCAATCTACTTCTTCAAATAATAATTGGAATTATAATTATGATTGCACCTATTCTCATAACAGGATCTATATACGATGTCACTAAATCATTTGGTGAACTATTAGTGGCAGAACTTATTATAAGAACTCTTTCTCTCATTATTGGACTTTTAGTTATTAGCACAGCTTTGCATCGTTATTCTCAATAATTATTCATGTTCAAAAAATACAAATATTTTACATACCAATTCTTATGTATTAAGACATCAAAAACAAGTGTTACGAAAAAAATATAAAAAAGACATCTTTTTTAGGGAAAGATGTCTTTTTTATATAAACCTTAATGTTCGTTCTGTAAAACCCTCGCTGCCTTTACTCCCTCTTTCTCCTCTTTTAAAAACAACGATACGATAAAAGCAACAATGATAAAGACTAACCCTAGTGCAAATGCACCTTGGAATCCAGACGTTAAACCGTTTAACTTCTCTACTGGATCCAGTGGATTTGCGGAGCTTTCCATATAGCTAGTTGTTCCTGAAGACATTTTCGATATGAATATAGCTGTACCAATTGCGCCAGCTACTTGTTGCAGTGTACTAAACAGTGCTGTTCCGTGCGGATATAAATCTGGTGTTAATTGATTTAAACCGTATGTTTGTGCTGTCATAACAAACATGAGTCCAACCATTAATACGCTATGCATAACAATAATTTGTACCATTGATGTATCAGGAGTAATGCCTTTAAATAAGAACATTGCTATCCCCACTAACACAATACCGGGAACGATAATAACTTTCGGACTAAATTTATCAAATAGTTTACCTGCGATTGGTCCCATTATGGCGCTAATAACACTTCCCGGAAGCATGATGATTCCTGATTTAAAAGCTGTAACGAGTAAAACTGTTTGCAGGAACATCGGTAATAAAGTCATCGTTGAAAATAACGACATCATCACAATGACGATTAATCCAATTGATAATGTAAACATCGGGACTTTAAATGCGCGTAATTCTAAAATTGGATTCTCAATTTTTAATTGTCGGACGACAAAAATACATAATGAGATAAGCCCAACAAGTAAAGTGCCATACACTTTCGCATCGGACCATCCTAAATCACCCGATGCACTAAAGCTATACACAAGTCCGCCAAATCCGAGTGTCGATAAAAGGATAGATGGATAATCTACTTTTGGCCTTGTTAACTCTGAAACATTTTGAATGTACTTCATTCCAATCATAATGGAAATGATCACGACAGGAATAACAATATAGAATAACCAGCGCCAATTTAGTGAGTCTACGATTACTCCAGATAATGTAGGACCAATTGCCGGAGCTGCCATCATCACAAGTGCGATTAATCCCATTGTGGCACCACGTTTTTCAGGTGGACAAATGATTAAAATCGTATTCATTAATAACGGTGTAATTAATCCCGTCGCTACAGCTTGGACGATACGGCCGACTAATAAAACAGAAAATGTCGGTGCGGATCCCGCAATTAATGTACCAGCTAAAAACGTTACCATAGCGATCAAAAACATTTGTCTCGTTGTGAGCCATTGCTGAAGTAACGCTGTAATTGGAACTAAAACCCCAACTACTAACATGTACGCTGTAGAAAGCCATTGAATCGTTGAAGCTGTTACGCCAAATTCTTTCATTAATACTGTTAACGCATTACCAAGTAATGTTTCATTTAATAATGCAACCATTGCCCCTAAAAGTAATGCAATTAAAATAGGGGTATGTTTCATATTAGAAGTATCAACTTTGCCACTTGCTGGGCTCTTAGTTGTCATATTCATTTGCAAATTCTCCTCCTGTTTCTTACTAAAAAACTTTAAATACACCAGAACACATGTAATATAATATACATATGTAGATTAAAAAGGGAGAATCAATTTTCAGCCACTGTATATTTAATCTACAAAAAAGGAGAATTGTAGATGAACGATAATGAAAAACAAATTGATTTACGTATTAGACGTACACATAAATTACTATGGGATTCCTTATTTGAATTAATGACACAATCAAAACAGAAATATAGTACGATCACGATTAACCAAATATGTGACCGTGCGATGGTACACCGAACAACCTTTTATAAACACTTCGAAGATAAAGATGCTTTATTAGCATTTGGATTTAAACGATACAGCAAGATGATTGCGGGAATACCGGTTTCAGATCGATTAAGTAAACCATTTCAAGTAATGGAACAATTTCTACACCATGAAGAAATCGGTAAAATATTAGAAACACAAATGTCTGATGAACAATTTATTAACCGGACACAGTATTTAAGTCACGAAACGAGAAAACAAGAAATAGAAGCGTTACATCAACTGCGCAAAAATCATACGATGCCAAATGATCTAATCATTGAATTTTATTCAGGGGCAATCACCTCATTAAGCGCATGGTGGTTTAAAAATGAAAGAAAAGTTTCTGCTGCTGAAATGGATAGGTATCTCCACCAACTTATTAATCGGGATATTTTTCAGTTTGGAAAAGAATAGATAATTTTATCGATAAAAAAAGCCCATATGAAATGGGCTTTTTGCATACTATTTATTCTCTTTCAACTTCTCTAACTCCCGCTGCACTTCTTCTTGTAAATTTTTATCTAACACTTCTTGTTGATTCGGAGACTTCATATTGTAAAAGTAGTTGCTAGCAGCTGTTTCTGCTTCTAATTTCTGTACGTACGATTCAATACGTGCAAAACCTTTCGCTGTACTTTCTGTATGGAACGAATCAATCGCTCTGTTGCTTTCTTTTATCGCTTGCGCCGCATTTAACCTTGAAACAAGAACAAGTTCTTTATATTGCAATTCTCCATATTTCTTTTGCAGTTTGTCAATTTGTTCATAAAGCGTCGCTGTTTGCTCTTTTGTTATTTCGTACTGCTGGCGGTATAACTCCGCTTTTTTCTCATTCACAATTTTTTCTTGCAAAGCTAACTGCGCCATATGATCTTCTTCACGTGATACGGCAAGTTCCGCTTGGCGCGTTCTCTTCGCAATAAGAGCATTCGTTTCTGAAATTAATGCTTCATATTTCTTTTCTAAATAATATTGATGCGAAAGTGCTTTTTCCGCCTTCGTAATTTGCTGTTCTGTCTCGCGAAGATATTGCTTTAACATACTAATCGGATTTTCTATTTTATCTAGCGTTTGATGCACATCCGCCACTACAATATTTTTAATACGTTTTAAAATACCCATTATTACTTCTCCTCCTTACGAATACTTCTTTCCCATTGATCTAAAATATCCACTTGTTGGTGCACTTGAAAATCGCTGTATACATCTATATGAGTTGCCAATCTTTTTTCCTTTAATTTTTTATATGTCCAAACAATTATCGCAACAAATGCGAGCACCGGAAGAACTGGTAATACACCAATAACTAGGAGCAATATGCCTGTCCACTTTTTAACCATATTTCCTTCAGACTTACGAAGCATGTACCAGCCGAAAAGAACAAATCCAAACGCTAACAAGAATGGTATAAAGAATAAACCTTCAAACTCTTTTTCGTGGTGTTTTTCATGATGCTGATCTCGCTCAAAGTTATTAAATTTTTCTTTTTGCGTAACGAAAGCTTCTCTTTCTTTATCGTGAGAAACTGTATATGCTGCTTGCTTATGTTTCTCATGACCCCACCTTTCAAACTTCATACTATGTAATCCAAACAATAGTAATCCCAGAAGTAACGGAAGGATCAAAATCCATTTTAACCAACGCAATTTTTTACGTTTATTCTTTTTCATCTGTTCACCACCATCTATCCTTCGTTTTGAAATAAGTAAAAAATGTATGACCTCCCTTTACCTTTGATACATACGATTGTAAAACGTAGACGTGAGAAGAAAATGAAGGAAGCATGATGAATATATGAGAAATATATAAGAAATTTCTCATAATGATTTCAAAACGAAAAAACCTAACTTCTCCATATAAAATAGAGAAATTAGGTTCTTTTTCATTCTTTCTATTCCCTTTCGTAAATCACTTCCCAATCTTCTTCAAATCCGAACTCTCAATAATTGAATGCGAATATCCATCTTTCCCAACTCGCACCATCGCTCTTCCTAATCGTGCTGAAGTAATTCTGCTTCCGAGTCTCTTCAGTTTTATATTTATGTATAGTCTTTATTAAGACGGACCATAACCAATAAGATGAGCAATTATAACTGCTATTAAACCGATCGAGTATTCAATTAGAATTAAAGGAAGAATCCACCTTGCCCACCTTGTCCATGAAATTCCTGCAATTGCTAATCCAGCCATTAGCGTACCACCTGTCGGAAAAATAATGTTTCCAATACCATCCGCGAATGAAAAGGATAATACAGCTGTTTGGCGTGTAATGTCCAATAAATCTGCAAGTGGCGCCATGATAGGCATTGTCAACATTGCATGACCACTACCTGATGCTAAAATAAAATGAATCGCTACTTGGAAGTTGTACATTCCAACAACACTTAAAAAAGGAGAAATATGTTCCATTCCTTCCGACACTTGATACAGTAGTGGGTCTATAATATGCCCTTGATTCAAGACAACTAAAATAGCGCGTGATACACCAATAATTAAAGCTCCCCCGATTAAAGATGCCGATCCTTGTGTAAAAGATTCTACTGTATCATCAAGAGATATCTTGCCAAGAATTGCAATGATTATAGTTAAAATAATAAATAAGGCTGCAATTTCTTTTATATACCACTCGTACTTAATAACACCAAATACAAGAATAATATAATTGATTAAAAAGGCCGTTAATATCCATTTATGTCTTTTTGTTAACTCTACTTTCGCTGTTAGTAGGCTGTCTTGCTTGTTTGTATCGAATTTTCCGTAAATTCCGCTTGCAGGATCTCTCTTTACTTTCATCGCATGACGATAAACGAATGTAACAGCAATTACATATATGACTACGAATAAAACGAGGCGGAACCCCATCCCCGAATACATAGGAAGACCCGCTATCCCTTGAGCCAGCCCAACTGTAAACGGATTCATAATTGCCGTTGTAAATCCGACGGACGCTCCTACTAGTACCATCGCAGTTCCTGTTATCGTATCAAATCCAACCGCAAGAGCTAGCGGAATAAATAGAGGTACATACACCAAAGCTTCCTCAGCCATCCCCATTAATGACCCGCCAAGTGCAAAGAACAGCATGATAATAGGAATCATTAACTTTTCACGGTTAGCGAGTTTTTTTGCCATCGTTGAAACAAGAGCCTCAACTGTACCGGATGCCTTTAATACACCAAAAAAACCTCCGATAATAAGAATAAAAAAGATAATATTAGCAGCTTCTACCATCCCTGTAGGAATAGATTTTACCGTATCAAAAAATCCAAGTGGCGTTGATTCAATCCATTTAAATGAATTTGGATCTACTGTTGTATACCCATTTTTTTCAATCTGTTCATATTTTCCGGCCGGCAATATATGTGTAATCACAGCCGCAATACCTAACAAGACAAGTAACATTGCAAATACGTTTATTTTCCATTCTTTTTTTTCCTTTTTTTCTTCCGGCTCGAATGAAACTGCCTTTTGTGATACTTGACTCATATACCAATCCCCTTTGCAATAGAATGAAACTTTAATCAGTAGGGGATGTTCTTCCCCCAATGATTATTAGTTGAACCAATGGGGCTTTTACGGGCAGTTGATCCCCCATCTAACTTCTCTTTGCTTTCGCTGAATTTTGAGGGGGGTCTTACTGCCCGTTAAAGCGAGATAGAATGAAACTTTAATCAGTGGGGGGTTCGTTCATCCCCCACTGATTATTACTTTTACAGACAGCCAGCAGTCTGGTTTCCCCACTACCATGACGTACCAAGCTATCCACCAATTCTCTTATTTATAACACGCTATGATTTAACTACCTTTTTACTAATTTCATTTACAAATTGGTTAAATAAACGTTGCTGCAAGACATCCCTTTCCGACATCATTTCTGGATGCCATTGAACCGCTGCTACATAACGATGAGCCTTCGATTCAATAGCCTCTATTACACCATCAAAGGACCATGCACTCGCCTCAAAATCTTTCCCTAATGTTTTCACTGCTTGATGGTGAAAAGAATTAACCATTAAAGATTTTTGGCCAATAGCCTCATAAATTTTTCCCTCTTCCAGAAGATCTACTGAATGAGAGCCTTGCCATTTACGGAACTGTTCTCGGACATGGAAATATTCTGGCCCCATCTCGTGCTCTAAGTCTTGATAAAGAGATCCACCAGCTGCAACATTTAATACCTGTAATCCTCGGCAAATTCCTAGAATAGGAATATCTTTTTCTAAAGCCTGCTTTGCCAAATTTAATTCAAAATTATCTCGTTCTTCCTCTACAGTACCTATATATGATTTTGGAATATCACCGTAATAAACTGGATTGATGTCCGCGCCACCAGCCAATAACAATCCATCTAATTGATTAAGTGTGGACTCAATTTGATCAACTTCCTCAATTGGAAGTAGAACAACCGTTGCACCTGCTCGTTGAAGTGAACGGATGTAGTCGTAAGAAAAGATAGCCATATCTTGACCTGGCAGCCCTCGTAAGCCCTCCTTCCCTATTTCACTATGATCAACATAATACCCCGTAACACCAATTAGTGGTTTCATTTTCTCTCACCTCATAATTTAAATGGTTTCGTTGTCTTTCTCTGCTGAAATTGTATACTCTTAACCTCCCTTTTCTAGCAAGTGGTAAAGAATTAAATATGTAAATTATGACTCTACTCATTTCATTATTTCTTTACACACCATTGATATAAGCAAATATCGTGCCAACATCGAAATTAAAGTGATTATTTACATATTTTTAAATATTTTGTCGTTTTATCGGTGTTTACTATGCTGAAATGTATTATAATTGGTTATTAATTGGTTACATAATGACCAATTAATAACCAACTTTAGACCAATTCCATTCAACTAAAGAGGTGCTCTATGAACAAATTTGAAACCAACCACATTGTATTGATCACCGTTTTAAAAGAAACACGAAAAGCCCTACATCAACAACTAACGGAGATGGTAGATGATCTCATAGATATCGAAAGTTTTTCTGTAGAAGAAAGTATTCCAAAAGTATTTCATTCTACATTAATTGTGTTACCTAATACATTTACGATAGAAACGGTGAAAGACTTTATTGGGGAAAACTGCGAAGTAATAATAGCAAAACGAACATTAAATTATGAAAACGTGGACCAGCTTTTATTTTTACCAGAAGGAACACAAGCCCTATATGTGAATGATAATCATGAAACAGTATACGAATCAATTGAAACGATGCGTCAATTGGGGCTAAACCACATTGAATATTTTCCATACTATCCTGGAAAAACGAATATACAAATGATCAAGCTCGCAATCACACCTGGCGAACTTGAAATTATCCCTGATTTTGTAGAAAAAGTAATTAATATTGGTCACAGATTAATAGATATTACTACAATCATGTCCATTCTAGATCGATTTCATTTAATGGAGGAATCAGGTAACCACGTTTCTGAGAGATACTATCGAAAAATAGTAGATTTAACAAAGAATTTAGCTAAAGCTCATCGACAACTTCATCAAGTTATTGATGGTGTTGGTGATGGCATACTAGCTATTGATTATGAAGGAAGAATTGTTGTCTTTAATGAATTTCTGGAAAGCATGCTGAAAATAAAAAGTAAAAATGCTATTGGTCATCCGATTGATGCCATTATTGATAATATCGATTTAGTAAACTTCATCCTTTTGAATAAGCAACAAGAAAGCGGAATATTTGTTGTAAACGGCTCGGATGTAATAGTAGAACGCCTACATATAAATGATCAATCGATTATTGTTACTTTTAGAAATGCCCTTAAGACCATCGGGTTTGAACGTAAATTAAGAAAAGAATTTGTCAAAAAAGGTTATGTAGCAAAATACAATTTTCATAACATCGTTGGGATTAGCTCTACGATCCAAGACACGAAACAAATTGCCAAAAGGTTAGCTAAGACTGATTTAACTGTATTAATTGAGGGTGAGAGTGGTACCGGAAAAGAGTTATTTGCAAGTGCTATTCATAATGCTTCCCAGCGAAATAGCGGCCCTTTTCTTGCTGTTAACTTCAGTGCTTTATCGGATGATTTAGTCGAGAGTGAATTATTTGGTTATGAAGACGGAGCGTTTACCGGAGCAAAAAAGGGCGGGAAAATGGGACTATTTGAACAAGCAAATGGTGGCACTATTTTTTTAGATGAGATTGGAGATATTAGCCTGAAACTTCAAGCACGACTCCTTCGAGTATTGCAGGAAAAAGAGATTATGCGCGTTGGCGGAAGCCAAATTATCCCAATAGACGTCCGGATTATTGCAGCAACCAATAAGGATCTACTGAAAATGATTCAAGAAAATATGTTTAGAGAAGATTTATACCATAGGCTTAAAGTACTCTTTATACACCTCCCCGAATTAAGGACACGCCGAAATGACATTGAATTATTAGCTAAACATTTTGTCACACTATCGGACCCTAAAGTCAAAATTGAACAAGAACTAATTGAAGAACTGCAAGGATATCCATGGTACGGAAATGTAAGAGAACTTAAAAATACGATAGATTACATGCTTGCTGTCCGTACCGGAAACCAAATAACAAAAAATGATTTGCCTAATCAACATTATTTTCAAAAGCCTCCACATAAGAAAACAAATAGCGATCAGGCAGAAAATATTAAACCCTTTTCTTCAAATTCAAACGCTCTTGATCAAGAATCACTTTTCATCCTTACCCTTATCATGAATTATGAAGAAAAAGGAAAAGCAATCGGAAGAAGAATTATTTCTGAAAAGAGCCAAGAAGTCGAAATGAAATTAACTGAGGCACAGGTTAGACACCGATTGAACTTCCTGAAGATGAAAGGTTATGTGGAAATAAAAAAAGGTAGAGCAGGGATTCATTTAACAAGAAAAGGGTTGGAGATTGTACGTAGTCTTTAGTCAAGGTTCGGATTTTCAGATACATAGAGGCTGTTTTATAAACAGCCTCTTTTTTTATGGAATAAAACGTCGATAAATTTAAGTTACAAATATTCAGAATTAATATTAAAATGAATAATGGGGATAGGGGTATGGGCTATAAAATTTATACATAACGAGGGAATAGAAATGAAACTACAATTAAAAGCGGATTTAATGTTACTACTAGTTACATTTTTTTGGGGTGCATCCATCCTACTTACAAAACTTGGACTTGATGGCATAGAAGAATATAATTTAATCGCATTACGATTTATTATCGCTTTTCTTTTATCAGGTTTAATATTTTACAAACATTTATTTAAGATCGATTTTAAAACTGTAAAATATGCATTTATACTCGCTTCTGTCTTATTTATCGTTTACATTTTCGCGACTTTCGGTACAAAGTATACGAGTGTTTCTAATGCTGGTTTCCTACTATGTCTCACAGTCATTTTCATTCCAATATTATCAGCTATATTTTTAAAACACATTCCGGAAAAGAAAGTGATAGTAGGGATCATTTTAACGATAATAGGAATCGGCTTATTAACATTAACGAGCGAATTCAAAATCGGTAACGGCGATATATTTTGCATACTGTCTGCACTGTTTTATGCGATCCACGTCATCATTACTGGAAGTGTAACAAAACATGTAAACTCCATTGCACTTGGAGTCATACAACTCGGCTTCGTCGGCCTATTTAGTCTTATTTTTTCATTCATTATCGAAACGCCAAAACTGCCTAGCACAACCAACTCATGGCTAATCATCCTAGCCTTAAGTATATTTTGCACCGCAGTCGCATTCATCGTGCAAGTTATCGCCCAGCAATACACTACACCTACCCATACAGGTCTTATTTTTTCATTAGAACCTGTCTTTTCCGCAGGCTTTGCTTTCGTTTTCACAGGTGAAACGCTGACAGGAAAAGGATACTTAGGGGCTACGCTTATATTATTGAGTGTGTTAATTGCTGAGTTGGATTTTAAGAGTTTGTTGAGGCCTAATTATAAGAAGAATATAGAGTAAACATTTCAATAGAATCAATAAACATACCCCAGAAAAATATGAGTTTATATTATTTTCATTCTCTTCACTTAGATTTTCTTTTTAGATGCTATCTTCAAACAAGGTAGCATCTAAAAAATGTTAAAAGGAATCTCTCCTTAGTATCTTCTTATACTCGATGTAGTTTGCATACTTGACCTTTTCTACGTTCTTTAATTACTTATTGAATATAGTCATACAGATTTTTCGCTAACAATAAACAAGTTACTGTAATGAAAAGGGCACGAACATACCCGCTCCCTTTTTTTATAGCGAATTTGGAGCCAACAATCCCTCCAGCAATTTGAGCAATTCCCATTATAAAACCATACGCATAGTTGACTTGCCCTACATACATAAACATCAACAATGCACCAACATTACTTCCTAAATTAAGAAGCTTCGCATTACCTGCTGCTTTTAAAAAATCATACCCAATAAATAAAAGAGAAAACATTAAAAATGAACCTGTTCCAGGACCTAGAAATCCATCATAAAAACCAATAGCAAAAACAAAAAAAGTAAAAATAATGACGTGTCGACCAGACAATTTTTTATGAGTGGAAATACTACCCCAATCCTTTTTGAATATCGTATAAATAGCGACCGCACCAAGCATGATCAGCATTAATGGCTTCAATACTTCTGGATTCATTAAATGAACAGTCCATGCCCCTATTATGGAACCTATGAAAGTGAGCGGAACTAATTTAAACGCCGATTTCAAATCAAGATTACCAGAACGATAAAACACAATATTACTAGTTGCACTTCCCATTGTCGATGCTAGTTTATTCGTAGCTACTGCACTTGCTGGATTCAGCCCTGTAAACAATAAAGCTGGTAAGGCAATCAATCCACCACCGCCTACAACTGAATCAATAAATGCAGCCACAAACCCAAAAACAATCAAAATCATTAATACGGATGGGTCTAAATAAAAATCCATACTATTAACCTCCCCTTTAGTCACTATTCGAATAGTAACTAATAATTTGCTAAATGTAAATAGTTATTGTAACGTTAAAATATAAAAGCAAACATCGGAGGACGAAAAAAGTGGACTACATAGTGCAACAGCTTAAAAAAATTGGTTTCAATGAATATGAAGCTAAATCTTATGTATCTCTTGTTAAACAGGGGCCTGTCACAGCCTATCAAGTGAGTAAAGATTCGGGTGTCCCAAGAGCGCGAATTTATGAGATTTTAGGTAACCTTGTAGAAAAAGGAATTGTCATGAAAGAAGAAATAAATGACACCACCCGCTATTCACCTCTACCTGTTGAAATCTTTTTACAGAAGGCGCAAACAGAATGGCAATCTACTTACGAAGGAATAAGTGATTCATTAAAAAAACTAGAAACTTCCGAGGAAAAAACGGATAATCGAGTAATTACTTTAAAAGACAATCAAACAATCATTAGCTACTGTCAGACATTAATAAAAAAAGCAGAACGACGTATTGTCATTTCAATGTGGGATGAGATGTATGAAGCGTTAAAAGAAGATCTATCTGAAGTAGCTGATAAAGTTACAATACAAGGTATTACCCTACATGTTGAAGATCCCATTAAAAATCTAGAAGCCCATCGCATAACACCTTATACAGAAACCTTGTCTACAGAACATTGGTTTATTGTATCGATAGATTCTAAAGAGATGATTTATGGACCATCACTTGAAGAGCGTAATATTGCTTTTTATACAGATGACCCCGTTCATATATACTTATTAGAGGATTATGTATGGCATGATGTTTTAGTAAATCGACTTGTCCGACGTAGCCAAGATGACTTGCAGCAATGGATTACTGCAGAGAGAAAGTCTTTCTTTATGGGGAAATGAGGAACATATTCAAAAAATAAAGCATAAGCGAATGAAATAGAACACTTATGCTTTATTTTATTTGCAAAGTGATACTCCAGTCTTTTCACTATTTCCCCTCCACAAACCGTCCAAACTCCTTCATAAACCTCAGCTTAAAACTCCCCACAGGCCCATTCCGATGCTTCGCCACATGAATCTCCGTCATCTCTTTCTGCTTCGTTTCCTTATCGTAATAATCCTCGCGATACATAAGCATAATGACATCCGCATCTTGCTCAATTTGTCCCGTCTCTCTTAGATCAAATAAAAGAGGTGTCACCTTATAACTATGTGGTCATCTCCCTGTCAAGTAGACAGAAATAAAAAGAGTATTATGCCACGGCCTTTTCCCGATATTCTATCGGGGAAAGGCCGTGAAGTTTTTCTTGGAATCTTTCTGTATTATAAAATTGAATATATTCTTGAATTGCTCGGTAGGCCATTTCATATGTTTTTGGGCACACTAAATACAACTTCTCTGTTTTTAAATGTGAGAAGAATGATTCGATACACGCATTATCAAAACAGTTTCCACGTCTAGAATGACTACCGACAAATCCTAATTTCTCTAACTGTTTTGCGTAGGATTTAGATGTATATTGAAACCCTTGATCTGAATGGAAAAGGGGCTTAGTAGTTAATGACTTCCCTTCTAATTGACGTAATGTAGTTAAAACCAAATCTAAATCATTTCTTGAAGATAGCTTCCAGGCAACAATTTCATTGTTGTATAAATCTAACACAGCCGACAAATAGGCAAATTGTTCTCCGATTCGTACATAAGTAATATCTGTTACGAATTTTTGATTTTGCTTTTCAGCTTGAAACTCTCGATTCAAATGATTTTTAAATACCACAGATGTTTTTCTTCCATAAAACGGACGTTTTTTTCGAATGATAGATTGAATACCCAGCTCTCTCATAAGACGACGAACACGTTTATGATTCATTACCATTCCTTCTCGAGCCAAAGCACGAGTCATACGTTTATACCCATAGTAAGGGTGCTGACGATGAATAGATAAAATATGTTCTTTATGCCACATATCCCTTTTCTGACGTAAACGCTGCACGTTATGATATTTCCGCCATTTATAGTAGCCAGCCTTAGAAACTTCCGCGATTTGAAGCAACCATCGGAGTGGATAGGCTTGGCGTAATGAATCGATAAGAGAAAATCGTTCTTTCTTTAGGACCATTCCTTCCCGTGTAGATTTGGATTGCGCTTTTTTAAATACTCAACCTGTGCCTTCAAATAAGCATTTTCTTCTTCTAGACTATTAAAATTCTTTCGATTCCAGACACCACGTTGATCATCAAAGGACTCCCCTTGTTGCGCACGTTTTACCCACTCAATAATCTGGGCATCGCTCTTCACACCGAGTTGTTCACGAATTTCTCGCAATGATTTTCTCTCTTCTAATCGAAGACGAACTGCTTCTCGCTTTAGTTCTTCTGTATATTTTTGAAATGATTGTCCTTTTCTTGCCATAAAAAAATCCCCTCCAGATAAAACAGTATTGAGTCCATCATATCAGATGGACTCTTTTTTTACTGTCTACCTATAGGGGATAATACCAATGTGACACCTCTTTTTTAAATATTTAATGTAGAATTTTTATTATTAGATTTTAAATTTGTTTTTCTTACAATTGCTGTTATTACCTTCATTAACAATAAGGGAATAACAGCTGCGTATATAATATATATAATTCCATATTTAATAATAACGCCTAATCCATCCGTATCTCGCATTATAAAAGTGACGTAATCTACATTTTCAAACAGTTCAATAACATTTGTAAATAACCTAGTGGCTAGAGCTAAACACCCTAAATAAAATAAAAAACTCATAAATCTAGAATTACCTTTCGTTACATACATGAGTACAAATGATATAACAAAGCCCACATAAATATATGTAGCATATTCAACCGCATACGCAATAACGAGAAATCCACCGATGAAAAAAGCGATTAAACCGCCTATTAAAATAGCTAAAAACAGAAGGAATGTTCCTTGTCCAGTAGGTATTGGAATCCCTACTGAATGAGTATCATTTTGATTTGATGCTAAATCCCATGTATCACTATTAGAATCTAGTGTATATCCTCTGTCGTATAATTTATTTTCTGCATCTCGACTTGCACGTGTATTCCCTTCATAATATAACCGTTCCAGTTCTTCATCTGACTTATTCGAGTGATTTCCCATAAACTTCCCCTATCCAATAATTTTTTCATTTATATTTATTAATTTTTCATTCTTTTAACCAGAAACAGTTATTACAATCAATCTTGTTCGGTAATATAAATCATGGAGACAATACTCTTTTCTTACATATTCATATTAATAGTCTTTTAGCTCGATCCCGTTAGCGGCTTTCGCTACCATTTTCGAGATTACCTTAAACTGGAAGACCATAAGGATTGGTACTCGTAACATGAAATTGCGCAGAAAGATTTTAAAGCTCGATTTTTCAACCATGCTCCCAGCAGCTAGTTTTCCTATTTTTTGATTCTTCTCAACAAATCCCCTCATCTCTTGCTCATAAGCAACATAGGCACGGGAATGATCACCATGCGCGTTTTTAAGTTCGCCTGCTAATACATAAGCTCCGACAAGCGCTAGACTAGTACCTTGCCCTGATAGAGGTGATGGACCATACGCCGCATCACCTACCAATGTAATTCGACCTTTTGACCATGTTGGCATGTGAATTTGACAAATCTCATCAAAGTAAAAGTCATCCGCCTCTTTCATAGTTTTAAGTATGTGTGAAGTTTCCCAGTCTTCTGTATGGCCTACAAAGGCATTTTCTACAAGTTTTCTTTGAGATTCTTCATCATAGCGGTCGTACTCCAGTGCCTCTGATTGGAACAGGAGCATACCTTTTGCCTCTGTATTACCACGAGCGCTATACATACCCACAGTTTTACCTGGCATTGTATACAGCATTACGCGGTGGTCAAGATTGAGGTAATTCTCGAGGGTGAAAATCGAAATATAACAACCAAGTGTACGTTTAAACTGTGCTTCATCACCAAAAGTCAGGGACCTCACATTAGAATGCAGCCCGTCCGCACCGATGACCAGATCAAACGTCTGTGGCTTTTCATGAATAAATTGGACTTCTACACCATCTTCAGTTTCATGTATAGCAGTAATTGACTCACTCCAAATGTACTTAATTGTATCCTTAGTTAAATCGTACAAAATATTACTCAAATCATCACGCATGATTTCGATGTCCACACCATGCTGGTTCGCGAAACTCGCTTCACTTAATTGACCTTCAACATCACCTTTGCTGTTCACGAAGTACACACCGGTCATGTTTGTATCAGCTGCACGGACTTGATCGAGTATACCCATCTGTCCAAGCACCGTAACAGCTACACCACGAATATCAACCCCATATCCACCAGAGCGCAATGCAGGTGCGCGTTCTACTACAGTCACGTCGAAGCCATAACGATGAAGCCAGTAAGCGAGTGCCGGACCGGTAATGCTCGCACCAGAAATAAGGACGCGTATCGCTTTTTTCATAATTACTTATTCACTCCTATCCTAATGAAAGTCTTAACATACCCTCCAGTATATTCACCGCAACAAAATAATAGGTATTGAACTATTCAACAAATAACCCGCTTGCTGAAAAAATAAAAATCCTGCCTATCAATATAGGACATTTGCTCAAACTTTATTACAAATTATCAATATCTAAAACGTCATAAAAAATAAAAGGTGATACATCTTTGGCATGTATCACCCTTGTAATTCTTGTTCAACAATCCGGGCCGTAATCAGGGATATCATACCACCAACAATCATATAAAGTGCTCAAGAATTCATCCCCTCCACAAACCGCCCAAACTCCTTCATAAACCTCAGCTTAAAACTCCCCACAGGCCCATTCCGATGCTTCGCCACATGAATCTCCGTCATCTCTTTCTGCACCGTTTCCTTATCATAATAATCCTCTCGATACATAAGCATAATGACATCCGCATCTTGCTCAATTTGTCCTGTCTCTCTTAAATCAGATAAAAGAGGACGCTTATCTTGACGTGCTTCTACGGAACGAGACAATTGCGACAACGCTACTACACAAACATTTAATTCACGTGCTAATACCTTAAGCTTACGAGAAATTTCACTAATCTCTTGAAATCGATTACCTTTATGCTTCGGATCACCCGTAATAAGCTGCAAGTAATCTACAATAACTAAAACCTTCTTATCACCGTGCTTCCTCTTTAACTTACGAGTTTGCATCCAAATATCTTGCACCGTAACACCTGCATGATCGTAAATTTCAAGCGGTAACTCACCAATCTCCGCAAACGCCTTACTCACCTTTTCCCAGTCCTCCATTGCAAAACGATGCTTCGGATTTTTCAGCCTACCTCCTGACACTTCACCTACGCAAGACGCCATCCTTTTTAACAATTGCTTACTACTCATCTCTAATGAAAACAATCCAACCGCCGATCCAGACTTCGCCGCATGTAGTCCAACATTTAGCGCAAACGCAGTCTTCCCCATAGAAGGACGCGCACCAAGGACGACAAAATCACCTTCCTGCAATCCGCACGTCATTTTATTTAACGATGTATAACCAGTCTCAATACCAGTAATCTCTTTCACATCTTGATGAAGCTCCTCATACAAATCAACTAACGCATCCTTCAAATCAAACTCACATACAGAGTCTTTCTCCTCTAATTCACAAAGTGCCGTAATCGTCTCACCGATAACTTTCTCACTCTTCTCCGCAATAAGACGCTCTCCCATCTTGTGCCCAAGAACACCCGCCTGATACATTTTCCAGGCACCTCGAACAAGCCCCTCATAATAAGAGAAGTTGGCAGTTGTAGGCACACCATCCATTAACCCTATAAAATACTCCATTCCCCCGATCCCCTCTAAAAACTTCGGATTTACCCTAGAAATGAACGTCACAAGATCAATCGGTTGCCCCTCTCCTTCCATCTTTCGCATTAACTGAAATATAGACTTATGCACCGGCATCGAAAAATACTGCTCCGTCAAACGGCACTCCTTAATAAGCTCTCCAGCAAGCAATAGAGAACCTAACACCGTCTTTTCCGCCTCCACATTTTGAATACTCATGGCCGCCACCCGCGCTCCGCTAAAAAGCGCTGCAACTCTTCCTCAGATGGCGCATTCTTCTCCCACTCCTCACACCTCGCCAAAAACTCCTCCGTCTCCCCCGTACTAACAGACAACTCCTTCTTCCGAAACTTAGCCGTATCTGCCTCAACCTCACACAATTTCGTAAACCCTTTCCCGTGCCACCCTCTCAAAATGCCCTTCACATAAGCAATCGTCCGCTTATTATTCTCAAACGCAATTTGAAGCGCCTTCAGCACAAGCTCCTCTGACAAATCTTCCATCCACGCACTCAGTTCCTCCACCGCAAAAGGAGACAAACTACCGAAATGTTGCTCATAAAAAGAAAACACGCGACTTCCCGTTTCTTCCTCTATCTCCTCACAAACCGGCTCAACATCATCCACAGCCACATCACCAGGCATGCCGAAATGCGCTAAAAGCATCGGAACATTCAGCTCCTCCTCTATGCACTTCTGAAGAAACATATGTACAAACTCCTTATTCTTCACACCCTTCAGCTCACGAAGCACACACTTCTCCACATTCGTATTCGTCACAGGATTATAACGAAGCCAATTCAAAACGAATAACTCCCGCGTATCCGCATCATAAAGAATCTTCCCATAATCAACAAAACGCTGCACAAGCTTATCAACAGTCTCCCTGTTATAACCCGTCTCCATCTCAGCTAACCGCTTCGGAAAAGGAAAAATCCCACACTGCGTCGTCTTCGAACAAGTTAACAAATAAACATAAAAATACCGCTCCTCCGGCGTCAAATCCAAAACAAAATCATCTTGCCAAAAATTCACCTGCACAGTACGATACACCGCCATCAAAGTTCCTCCCGTCTCCGTTCAAAAGTAAAAGCCCCTTCATAATATATATGGGAGGATGGCAGGGTTTTTGGCGTGTTATTTCAAATTTTTTTTGACTACTACTACGGTGTTTGTTGTTGTAGTTGTTTTTGTTATGTTTTTTCTTAGTGATTTATTACTTGGTAGGGGCTTGTAAGGGGCTTGTAAGGGGCTTGTAAGGGGCTTAGGAGGGGCTAGTTATCGGTTACTTCGATTAGAAAGACTCATCTCCACATTCTGCTTAAACCAATTAAATGAATCCACAAATCTAATAAAAAACATATTAAATTCCAATAAAAAAGACCATATCAAAAGCATACTCCGATGTCATTTTGATACAGCCCCATCTATATTCGCTTAATAATTTTAGAAACATAAAGATATTAAAAATTTAATATACCTACAAAACATTACCGTCCTTTATATAATCATAGATCTTATTATCAATTGATTTCTCCATAATCATATTCATCGTAACAACAGGTAGTTCTTTTCCATTTTTATCTTTCATTTCAGTTTGTTCTACACTTGCTTTATCAGGTGTCGCTTTTCCTAAATAGTAAAAGTCGCTTCCCTCGTCATCATCTTTTTTCACAAAAATATGGACGTCAATATTATTTTCTTTAGCATCAATAATTGTTTGAACTTCCTTTGATTTTAATGTTCTATTACTTCTTGTATACCATTTAAGAACATCTTGATTAAGGAATTCATCACCGTAGTCCACACTGGATTCTACCTCATCATTTTTATGGTATGTGATAAATATTGGACAAGTATAGTACTTTGTCTTATAACCATACATAGTTGAGCTCTCGTCATTATGCCAATTTAAAAGTTTACACACATCTTTTCTTGAGTATTTTTTATATACAGTAAGGTTACTATCACACTCATAGTTTTTGCTCTTTTTCCTTGCACTTTTAATAATGTCCATAACCATACGCTTAAAGTATTGATTTTGTTCTAAGCTTTTTCGGATAGAATCATTAAACATATACATCTTATCGTCCTGTAAAGAGAGAATTGGCTTTTCTCCATATTTCTTTTGACTGTTTTGTGAGAAAAACTCTAATTCAAAAATTCGTTGTACTGAAGTAATCGTTTCATCATCTGTTAAGCAATTAGATTCTTCAAGTTGTTTTATATACTCATCCTTATCAACTTTTTCTTGCTTTAATAATAAGTCTAACAAAACGATTTCGTTTTTACGTTTTCCATTCAATACTTCCAATGAAAACATCGTTAAAACTTTATTTTCGTACTCTGTTAATACAGGGACATCTTCTTTCATTTTCAATAAGAACTGATAATAGTTCGAATATCCTTCTGCAAGTACAACTGGATCAATAGAATGGTTTACTATAAAGTCATATAGATATGGAGTTCTTCCTATTCTATTTTTCAACTCAGCAAAAGCTTCCTTCAATACTTTCATTGCTGTTAAATTACTATTGTTAATCGCTTTAAAGATCTGCTTTTTCGCTATCTCTTCAAAGTTAACTGTTGAAATACCTTTAATATAACTCGTGTCATTTGTATATCTACGTATATTATCTTTATTTTGTGATCTATCTCCTGAAAGGGCAATCGGAATTAAATAGTTATTTTTATAGTTTCCAATAAAATCAATAATCGTAACAAAATCTTTCGAATCGTGTTTTCGAAGTCCACGCCCTAACTGCTGTATAAAGATAATGCTTGATTGAGTTTGTCTCAACATAACAACTTGGTTCACACTCGGAATATCAATACCTTCATTAAAAATATCTACTGTTAAAATATAATCCAGTATGCCATTTTCTAATTGATTCACCCGCAGTTCTCTTTCCTCTTGGGAATGATCGCCGGTTAATGCAAATGTGCGAAAACCTCTATTATTTAAGGCATGTGATAATTGTTCTGCCTCATCTTTTCGGCTGCAAAACATTAGTCCTGTTACTTTCTTACCAGAAAAACCGTAATATTTTACTTTTTCAACTATATGATCCACTCGTTCTTCCGTAACAAGCTTAGATAAAACAGTAGTGTCATCTATCTTTTCACCATTATATTCAAAATCAATAACTCCAAAATAATGAAAAGGACAAAGCATATCTTCTTCAAGTGCTTCTTGCAATCGAATTTCATAAGCAATGTTGTAATCAAATAGCTCATAAATATTAAAATTGTCTGTACGTTCAGGTGTAGCGGTCATTCCCATTAAAAATTTCGGTTTAAAATAATCAATGACTCTATGATAAGAACTAGCACCAGCTTTATGAACTTCATCTATTAAAATATAATCAAATAACCCAGGATCAAATTGATGTAAATTTTCTTCCTTTGAAATAGTCTGGATTGTCGCAAATAAATATTTAGCATTTATTTGCCTATTTGATCCTGATAAAATTCCAAAATCCTCATCTACTCCACCAAGAACCTTTTGAGAATCTGATTTTGCTTTATTTAATATTTGCTCTCGGTGAACAATAAATAGCATCCGTTTAGGTGCAAAACTTCTGACATCAAATGCTGAAAGATATGTCTTCCCCGTTCCTGTTGCAGAGATAACTAATCCTTTTTCTTTTCCAGCGTCTCGAATAGTTTGTATTTCTTTTAACGCAGCTTGTTGCATTTTATTTGGGGTAATTTTCAAAGCTTCTTCAATTGAATTATGATATTGACCAGGTAATTCTATAACTCGATCTAGTAACTTATTTTCTGCAACTTGTTCATATATTGTTTCGTAATTTCCAATTAACTCTTCAGTTAATACTTGAGAATGCTCCCAAACTTCTTCAAATTGATTTTTAAAATGTTGAACAATCTCTCCATCTTCATGCGATGTTAACTTGACGTTCCATTCATAGTTTACCTTCAAAGCATGTGCAGTCAGATTTGAACTACCAACTATTAATGAACAATGTGTTTTGTTATCAAATATGTATCCCTTTGAATGAAAACCAGATAAGTTTGTTAATCTTACTTCTACATTTTCAAGTTTCATTAATTCTCTAAACACTTTTGGTGTATTAAAATTTAAGAATGTAGATGTTAATATACGTCCTTTAACTCCTTTTTGTTTAAGATCAAGGAAATGTGACTTTAAAGTCGCTAGCCCACTTTCCGTAATAAAAGCCACCGAGAAAATAAAGGCTGTACTATTTTCAAGCTCTTCCAGCAATGAGCTTAAAACATTTTCATTTTTCTTCGTATTGTTTACTAATAATTTAGGCTTATATATTCCAGGATGATTATGTTTTTGATCAATAAACCCTTTATATAAAGACCCCTCTAACTTTTGAATGAAATTCTCCATATGATCACCATTTATGACAATTTTTTATATTAATTGTATTACTCACTGATTTAAAGTGCAAATTTATTACAATAAAAAAACTATCCGCATAAAACGAATAGTTTTTTTCAAATTACTTTACAATCGATTCTTTTGATAATTTCTCAATAGTCGGGATATCCGCAGGTGCCCACTCTAAAGCTGCTAGTTCATTCGGATATAACCATTTAATTGCTACGTGCTCAGTTAGAACCGGACTTCCTTCAACAAGTTTACAATAGAAAGTTTTCAAATGAACAATACCAAAATCATACTCATAGGCTGTATAATCAATTTGCTCACCAATCTGCACGCTACAATGCATTTCTTCATCAATTTCACGCTTTAACGCCTCTTGAGGTGTTTCTCCCTCTTCTATTTTCCCACCTGGAAATTCCCACATAAGAGGTAGCGATTTAGATGGTCCTCTTTGTGCACATAAAATTTTCTCATCTTGAACAATTACTGCTCCAACAACATAAATATTTTTCTTCATTATGTCCTCCTTAAATCTCACAGAAACTCTATACTTTATGTTTCCACACTTTATAGACTGAAAAATGCCTTTTATATCTTTTAACGACTAATATATTTTTAATCAGTAAGCTAGATTTTATCTATCCCTATGTAGCCCTTTTAATGTAATTAGCCTAAGACTCTCATCTCTTTTATATTATATAGAAGTAACTACAAAAATAAAGCCCGATTGACTCCTTCCCTCTTAAACCTCTTTTTTCAACATTTCCTCATACCTAAAATCACATTCCTCCAAAAACCCCCTACTCTCCCCACTCCCCTTATAAAAACTCTCCCAACCCCGCTCCCTCAAAATCCCCTTCCAACTATCACTCTCAACCATCCTCTTAATAACACCATCCCAATAAGCAACCTCTTCCTCCGTCATATCTTTTGGGCCCATAATTCCTTTCCAGTGCTGGAAGATGACGTTGATTCCTTGTTCTTTCCATGTTGGGATTTCTGGTAGTCGGTCTAGTCGTTTTGGTGCGGATACGGCTAGTATTTTTATTTTTCCGGCTTTGTATTGTTTTTCGGCTTCGGATAGGGTCATGGTTGCGGCGCTGATTTGTTTGTTCGTTAGGGCATTTATGATTTTTTCTTTGTTTTCGTAGACGAAGAATTGTAGTTTGGCAGGGTTTATGCCGAATGCTTTGCTTACTTGTACGAATGATAGGTGATCGTCGTTTCCTAGGCCGGGGGCAACTCCGATTTTGAAGTTTTTCTTGTTTTGTTTTAGTTGTTTCATTAGTTCGTTTGCGTTTTCTATGTTTGAGTCTTTTGATACGACAACAACTTCCCAGTCCGATGCTAATGTTGCGAGTGGCGTGAAGTCTTTATATGTTAGTTTACTGTGGCCTAGTAGGTTGTTCGTTATGAGTAAGCTTGAGTTAATCGCCAGTACGTGACCGCCTTTTTGTTTCGTATATTTCCATCCGACATCACCACTGCCACCTACTTTGTTTGTAACTGTGATTGGTTTTGTGAAGATTTTTTCTTCTGTGAGCGTTTTTTGCATCGCCCGCGCTGTTAAGTCCCAGCCTGCTCCTTGAACGTTCGGCGCAACGATTTCTACTTTGTCGATGCTCATTTTATTCGTATGGGATCTCTCCGAGGAACATCCCGCTATTACTCCTGTCATGATCCATATACATAGTAATAATCGTTTTTTCATAGTCCTCGTCCTATTCGATACTTTCGTTCTGGTCGTCCGATAATGCCGTATGTGTATTCTACTGTGCATTCGTTTGTCGCTACTAAGTATTCTAAATATCTTCTTGCGGTTGTTCTGGAGGCCCCCATTTGTTCTCCCATTTCTTCTATTGTAATGCCCTCGTCGAATCCTTTTATAATTCCTTTCACTTTTTGCAATGTTAACGGATCAACACCAGTCGGTAAGTTTTTTATGTCTTGTGTTTGCGAAGTCCCGAAGAAGTTATCGATGAGTGCTTGATTTACTTCATTGTTACTATGTAATAGTTGCTTCTTTCTTTTATAGTCTTCAATTGTACGAACGAATTTTTCTAACGTGACCGGTTTTATAAGGTAGTTACTTACGCCGTTTCGAATTGCTTTTTCTAACATATGGTTTTCATTTGCCGCCGTTACCATAATGACGTCAACGCTTGGAAAGTCAGCATGAATTTGTGGTAATAAGTCAGTTCCAATTCCATCTGGTAAGTAATTATCTAATAGAAGTAAATCGATTTCTTCCTTTTGTAGTAGTTCTATCGTTTCTTTTGCATTTAATGCTTTTCCGATTACTTTTACGTCCTTTATTTTTAATAAAAACTCCTCTTGAATTTGCGCGACGCGGAAATCATCTTCTGCAATTGCAACCTTCAACATATGCCCATCCCCCTGTTTGTCATGTACTTTCTCTCAATGTTTTCGGAAGGTAAATTGTAAAAATCGCTCCCCCATTTTTCTCGTTTTGAATTTCAATTGTTCCCTCTAGTAGATCTACCATTTCTTTCACATTCGCTAATCCGTAACCACGATCATTTCCTTTCGTTGAAAATCCTTTTTGAAAAATGGTCGTAATTTTTTCTACCGGTATTCCTATCCCACTATCTATCACTTCAAATACAATATCGTGTCCTATATCCGTAACGAAGAAGGAAACTCTCTTCTCCTCTTGCCCACTCACCACATCAAACGCATTATCGATTATGTTTCCAAGGATCGTAATGAGGTGCGACACCTTTATATGGTCTGGTAACGGATGAAGCGCACTATCTCCTTCAATATGAAAATCAATTTTCTTCTCAGATGCTGTTCCGATTTTCCCTAATAAAATTGCTTGTACTTTTGCATCATGAATTTGATGGAATAAAATATGATTTTGGCTTTGATGAATATTAGATTCTTGCTGGATAAATTCAATCGCCTCTTTGTAATGTCCTAACTGAAGTAATCCTGATAAAACGAAAAGCTTATTTGTAAATTCATGTGTTTGAGCGCGTAAGTCCTCAGAATACTTTCTTACCTCAGATATTGTGTTCACAAGGTTTTGCAGTTCTGTTTTATCTCTAAAACTACATACCATTCCTACCGTACTGTTATTTTCAAGTATCGGTGTCATATTTAAAATAAACACTTTATCTTGAAACGCGATTTCTTGATCGTTTTCTAGCACTCTTTCCATATTAAATTCTGGTAAAACTTTTGAAATGTGTTGCTGCATATAATCACAATTTACATGTAGCATTTCTTCTGCCGAGGTGTTCATCATCGTAATAAAACCGTTTTGATCAATAGCTATAATTCCTTCTTTTATAGATAGTAATATCGCACTTCTTTCACGGTATAACGCTGCAATTTCATTTGGCTCTAAACCGAGTGTGTCTTTACGAATGCTACGTGCTAAAAGAATGCCGCCAATAATTCCGACTACTAATACAGCTAAGGAAAAGAGTATAATTTCTTTCGTTCTGCTCAGTATGTTAGATTCAATACCTTTTATTAAAAACTCTACTGTCACAACGCCTACTACTTGTTCGTAATCTCCATTACGAACAATAATGGGTGCTTTCGCCATTAAAGCAGGACCACTTGTACCATTTCCTTCGAGTGTATAATAGCCACCAAAAGTAAGTGCCTCATAGTTATACGGGTTGTTACTCTTTGTGCCAATTAATTCCGAATTTGAATGGGAATACATCACCCCAAAGCGATCTTCTATAATGATATAATCTGCATCAGCTTGCTCACGAACTTGTTCCGCAATGGATTGGATCGTACTTTTATGTTCTTTATTTTGAAAAGCATCTTTTATAGCTGGCATGAAAGAAAGAGATTTAGCCGTTTGCAGTGCTAACTGTTCCACTTGGTGCTTCGTATCAACGGACTGAATGTAAACAAATATTCCTGTTAGTAGGAGAACGACAAATACAATTAACGCGATAATTAAGCTTACTATTTTCGTTTGTAATGACACTTTGCGTGATTTTTTCATGCTTCATATCCTTTGATAAAATATTCAAAACTATCAATCTCCTTTTTCTATTATTATGACAAAACTGAAAATGAAGCAACTATTAAAACTCTCCATGTACATAAAGTACAAAAAGAATAAAATTGTCATAATATTGAGATTTCTAATAAAGAACAGTACAATTCAAATACAATGAACACGCTTTCATATATACCTTTTATTACTAAGCAAGAGGAGGAATTAGTATGGCTCAAGCAAAATCTAATCGAGTCGCCGGCAATATTTTCAAAGGTTCTGTCGGCAATTTAATTGAATGGTACGATTGGTACGTTTACTCTGCTTTCGCTGTTTACTTCTCAGCAGAGTTCTTTCCTAAAGGAGATCCAACGAGTCAGTTACTCAACACAGCAGCTATTTTCGCAGTTGGGTTTTTAATGCGCCCTATCGGAAGTTTATTAATGGGACGCTATGCAGATCGGCACGGACGCCGGGCAGCATTAACGCTTTCGATTACGGTTATGGCCGGTGGTTCTTTCATTATCGCCTGTACACCTAGTGACGAAAGCATCGGTATTATGGCACCAATTATTTTAGTTCTTGCCCGTTTACTACAAGGATTATCACTCGGCGGAGAGTACGGAACTTCCGCAACATATTTATCTGAAATGGCTAGTAGTGGACGCCGCGGCTTTTATTCAAGCTTCCAGTATGTCACGCTCGTTGCCGGACAAATGGTTGCGTTAGGCGTTCAAATTGTTCTTCAGCAATTACTAAGCGAACCCGATATGAAAGCTTGGGGCTGGCGTATTCCATTCATTATTGGAGCGATGGGCGCAGTAGCTGTATTATGGCTTCGCCGCACGATGGATGAATCAGAGCAGTTTTCAAACATAAAATCGCAAAAACGCGAAAGCGCAGGAACCGTTCGCGCTCTTATGAAACACCCGAAAGCAGTATTAACAGTAGTTGGCCTAACACTCGGAGGCACTGTCGCATTTTATACGTACACAACATATTTACAAAAGTTCATGGTAAACACAGTCGGTCTGCCTAAAGAAGTTGTAAGCTGGATTAACTTTGCCGCACTACTTATTTTCGTCGTACTTCAACCAATTGCTGGGCTACTATCCGATAAAATCGGACGTCGCCCACTATTAATGGCATTCGGTATTCTCGGAACATTACTAACAGCACCAATCTTCTTCTTCATGGAAAAAACGACAGAACCAATCGTAGCATTTTTACTCATGATGGTCGGTCTCATTATCGTTACTGGTTACACTTCGATTAACGCAATTGTAAAAGCAGAACTCTTCCCAACTGAAATTCGCGCACTTGGCGTAGGTTTACCATATGCACTAACAGTTGCGATATTTGGCGGAACAGCTGAGTTCATCGCATTATGGCTAAAAAGTATTGGTATGGAATCACTATTCTACTTCTACGTAGCTGGATGTATCGCGATAAGCTTTATTACGTATTGGCGTATGGATGAGTCATCGAAAACTTCGCAGATTGAGGCAGAGCTTGGTGGTGGGGACAATTTAGTTAATAATAAATCTAGTTAAAATGATGTATTCTATGTTTTTCTTTAATCTGAACTCGATTTGCTTTATCTAAAAAAGCATAATTCATTAAGATATAATTTAAAAACCTCTACTTATATGTAGAGGTTTTTGTATGACGAAAAAACACGTAGTTCCATTGTTATTTTACAAACCCAGCTTCTGTTCGATATAGTGACAGCACATAATTTGAAGTTCAAATAACGATGTCTTGATAACCAACTTCTACAACTTGCTCATTTTCAAATTTCACCCCGACACCGTCCTCTTCCCAGGTACAATTGAATATTAATCCAACTCTTCTAATTCCATCTTCAAAATCTGGTAATATAATTAACCCAACAGGTTCCACCAATTTTCCTAGTTCTTGAATGGTTGTTATAATCGGCGCTATTTTATCAGCAGATTCATCACCTACCATATCTCTATATTCCATATATTCTTCTTTATAATACTCGAATATTGCTTGTTCAGCTTCTTTTGTAAGTTTGTTTATATCAGTAATGAACTTCCTATATGCTTCTTCTTGAACTTTAGGAATTAAATCATCTTCTTCTCCATCAATAGTTAAAGAAACTATTTTTTCCTGCCCAAAAATAGTTATCTTTTGTTGTCCGCTCCAATATAAATCGTGAACAATTTCACCAAATAATTCATGGTTTATTTTTTTCATAATTTTATTCTCCTGAATTTTTTCTCGATAACCAATTACGCCCATATTCCCCGAATAAAAAAAATAAACTCATGTTAAACTTTTCTTATTCTTTAGGAACACAGCTATTACATTTCCATTCTTATCAATAACTACTCTCAAATTGTTAATACGCCTTCAATTAGCTGTAGCACCAATAGATTCTTTGAAGGTTTGTCCGTAACAAATAGCATGATTATATATTTAAAAAATAAATATTATAGTCACCCAAAATAAAAAGCGTGAGCTATTGGACCCACGCTTAAGAAGCATTTTAGTTTAAATGTTTTTATAAAAGTTAATTTTTTAGTTATTATTTTTATACATTTTTTGTGCTTGTCCCCAAACCTCAATTAAATCTCTAAGTTCATAAGAAGCAAATAAATTATTAAAGGATTGTAACCCCTACTATAAGAAATACTATTATTACCAAAGGAAGAATGATAATCATAAAGGATATTATTATTGTTAATAATGCTTTCCATGCTGAAAATTGGTGTGCTTCTCCTAAACATTTTAAGGAAATAATGATTGTCCAAATTCCAATAACTATATCAATTATGGCAAAAATAAGAAACAAAATCGTTAAAGTTATGCTACTCTCCATTTTCGGTGTCTCACTCGTAAAGTTTTCTATCCCAAACAAGAAAAATGAAGGCACCCAAACTAATATAAGAGAGTAAACGTAAGGGATATAAGAATAGGCAACTGAGTAACGTGTTTTCTCAAAGGTACCTTGTCCACCAAGTTTTTTTGCCACCCAATTAAATAACGCTGGTAACAAAAAATAATAAATTAAGAAGGCAACGAAGGTACCGAATATAACCATTGAGATTAATGAAACTGGACTACTTATTGAATCCGCCATATTTTTAGAAGATGCTCGATCTAAAGTCTGTACGAATGAGCCTAGTAAAATGAGTAAAAACACATTCTTTGGTTTGGATATAAAAATTTCTTTCATTGTATCACGTGGTTTTGTCCAAATGGAGAACCAAGGATTAAGCGCACGTTTAAATTGATTTTCTGGAGTTTCCATATAAAAAACATTCCCCTTTCTTAAAACATATTAAATTTAAATCCCTAATTATCCCAATTATGTACATATAAATATTAAAGCATAAATAGTCGATTATTTAAATGTAAATATTCAATCATTTAATTTCATCTGAAACTTAGGGGGAGTGCTTCTTAGCAATTACCTCTATATTTTCTTACATTTTTAACTATGGGCTGATTAGTTACTTTCATTTTTGAGTACCTCACATTCTTTAATACACGGGATAAACAGCTATAATCTTATCATTAATAAGAACAAACCTAATTTCCATTCCTTCAGATGTTTTACCACAATATAATCTTCCACTTATACATCTTTTATTGCTATAAGCCTCGTGAATGGCTTCCATAAGAAGAATGCGATTATATACTTGAAATGCAACAAATTCTCTTTAAAAGCCTATACGTATTTTCCCTCCATCTTCTATATGCTTCCGTAAATAATAATACTTATGGAGTTCTATAATCATATAAAACAAACCAAACGAAAACACTGTGCATGCACACATAAATACAATCGCACCCATCTGTTGTGTTGCAATGCTAAGAATTATATTAGCAATTAACTGCCCCGATCCAGCTGCAATAGCTGCTACTTTTACACCACCAATTTCTTCATTCTTAAATGTTTCTTTTATCATAATTAATTTATTTTCTTCAATGACCTAATCCTCTCTAACTAAATAGCTTTTATTCTTATCTTCCCAGTATCTATATTCATAGGGTACTTGTTCATCAAATCGCTGTAAATAACCTCTCCAGTTATTCGGAATATATTCTTCAAAAGATATTGATTCCGGATAATTAGAATAAAAAGTTAAACGCTCAAAATCTATTAGGAAACATGGATTATAATCATAATAGGCTTCTTCTCTATTAGTTCTTAGTTCTCTTAAAAATTCTAACCTAATATCTTCTGTAAATCTTTTATATTTTTCTATTCTTTCTAAAAAGTTAGCTATTGTAGTCTCATTTAAAATACTAATGCCTTTTCTTTCTTCTGGATATTCACTAGGAGGATAACCAGCTTGATTATAATCTAAACACCATAAATCTGATTCAGTTATATACCAATTGAGCTTATTTTTATATTTTACACCCACTATAATATTTTCGGCGTATAAAGGCTTAATCATTTAACTCGTTCTCCTCTCTTACTTAATAAGTTTAGCATTTCGTCCATATTCTACTAACCACCGACTAGTGGGGTCAGGTAATTCGTATGCAATACCTTCAAATTCATTTTTATCAAAAGTACCCTTGTCAACAATCTTAGGAGCTGTTCTACCCTCGTTAAGTGGATTAGTTTTATAATCCTTCTGAATAAAAACAGCCTATGTAGTTATACAGGTTCTTCAACCATAAGTAGTTGTTTTCTTCCGTAAATTACAACCTTTTTTGTCCCTCCTTTTAAGAGAACAATAGAGCCATTTGGTAAAAACTTTTCTTTAAAAAATTGCATAATTCCCTATCCTTGCTTTATCTAAATGTAATTCTATATTCATGATGTTGCTTCTCCCTTTTCTTTTCCGCATTCTTTACTGACTATAGGAGAACCACGATTATATACTTAAAATTCAATACAGACTCTTTAAATGGTTTCATGTGTTCTACCCCCATCTTCTATATGCTTCCTTAAATAATAGTACCTATGGAGTTCCATAATGAAATGAAACAACATAAACGAAAGCATGGAGTATACACACATTAATACAATTGCTACCATCTTTTGTGTTGCAAAACCAAGACTGATATTAGCAATGAGTTGACCCAATCCTACAAAAGCCACTACTCCAAAACTAGAGTTTTTTTTCGATGATTTTGATTTTTTGATTGATTCCTGAAGTTTTTTAATATGATTTTTATAATAATAATGCAAAGCAAAAATATACAAACCAACCGAAAAAATAAAATAGATAGGAGTTTGTAATCCTAACATTCCATATGCAAACTTTTGGGTTATAACTAATAATCCTACTGAACATACGATACCAAATACCCCACGAAATAGAGTGTATTGTAATTGCTGTTTCCTAGGATTTATAACAATCTATATCGCCCACAATTTACACTTAAATACATTGGTATCAATAAAGAAGAAAAGGATAATATCCTTGATACATTTCTCCTTTAATTTCTTTAAAATATATATCAACCTATTAAAAAGCAAATATTAGTCTTCTTTTTTAATTAAAATATTAAAAGCAAAAAAACTTTAATAAAAATTCAAACCCATAAATAAAATTTAATTATTTTTCTTACATTATTCTTTTAACATACTTAAAAACTCACTAAAATTATCTGCAACTTCACTAGTTACCGGATTCAATTCTTCTGATTCTTCATGATACCATACCACAACAGATGGTATTTCCTTTTCTCTAAAATCTAAACAAAGAAAATCACCTGCGAATAAAACAGCAAATGGAATAACATTTATCCCTGTTAAATCTTCATCATCCGTTAAACGAGTATCGATATCAGATAATACAACCTCTATATCATACCAACCATTTTCATCATCATCTTCTGGGTCCTCCAACAAACATAAGAAACGTTCAATTAAAAGTTCGTTTTTTTCATGTGAAAAAACATTAGTAATTGGAATAGAGCCATTATATTTTTTCAAAAAATCTATAAAATCATTTGGTAATTTTATCTCACAATATTCCTCAAATGATTCAATTAATTCATCATTTGGTGATTGAAGTTCACTACCATTTTTAATCTTCATTTTAATTCCTCCATTTCTTTACCTACCTTTAGATCTATAAGACCAATGTCCTTCACTCCGCCCACCTTTATGAAATATGCTATTATGTATTCCAAATGGTACTAATTCCATTTTACCTGGCATCTAACCATTTAAATTGTTGTTTGTCACTTGCCAACCACATTTCCTCTGGTAACTCATCCGATTTAATAATTAAACCAGCTTTCTTAAAATCAGGATATTGTGTACCTAATTTCATAGGAACATCAGGTATTAAACCTTTCTCAATAGCAACCTGCCTAATAATAGCTTTTTGGGGAGCTGTTAATTTTTCTCCACCACTAATCTACCTCCATTTCCACGGACTATTAGAATTTACTACTGCAGCATTATATTCTAATTCAAAATCGAGATATTTCCCTTCTACAGCATCGTCTAAAATCTTTATATATTCATCCACTTCATATAAATTTTCTATAAAATCAGATACAATAGCAATCTCTTCCTGTAAACGAATTCTTAATCCACTAAATGGATTACACCAAAATTCATGCGAACTATCTCTCCACCCATCATCATATCTAAATACCTTTAGATTCTTTTGCAATGACTATTGCTGATAATTATTTAGGAAAAAAGACTTTAAAACCTGAGATAATGGAGAAATATGAAATAATAGATAGAGCTGACCTCTATAAGAAGTCAGCTCTATCTATTATTTCAATTCTTTATTTTTTCCTTTTTTAAATTCTTTTTGTTTATCTTGCCAAATATGAATTAAATCTACTAATTCAATCGTTTCTATCTCACAAAAATCTCCCTTACCATCTTCAGCCAAATTGTCTAGGACAGTAGTTGTATCTTTCCGAATTTCTAAACCACAAATGTTTCCATTTACTACTACGTAATTTTCTTTCCCATTTAAAACACTATGTATTTCTTCTAAAATCCAATCTCCAAACGCAGAAACTTCAACGCCTAAAAAAGTCTCCATAAGTTTAATTTCTTGAGGAAGCCTCATAACTAGTTTTCCATTGGTAAGTACTTCAAAGCTATATGGATATTTCATTACTATTGTACTCCTTTATACTAAAGATAAAATTTATTCCGCTGGGAAAGCAGAGATAATTTTCCCATTCCCATCTATATACATGCTAATCCTTATACCCTCTGAACCTATTCCAGAATATGTGTTACCAAATTCATACGTTCTATTATTATATGCTTCATTTATATTATCTACAATCTTTTGCGGGCTCCAATCTTTAGGGAAAAATGTAGAAAATCCTCTATTTCCAGTTTTAGGGGTTCCATTCACTTCTACCCTAGCTTTATAAATGCCTTGATCATTTAATATCTCTTCTGTTCCGCTAATTATTTTTCCAGGTGTATTCTCCAATACTTCAGTATGATAACCCATTGCGTCACCACGCCAATTTATTTCACCCTCTAGGATATGTTTGAGTGTATTTGGTCTAAATTTTTCTGTATGTTGTAAATTAGATATAATTTCCCTATTAGAAAGTGAAGATCTATGATTTTCATTAACAAAATTACTCCCACCAGAATTACTTTCACCTCTAGCAAACTGATAGGTCGACAGCTTTTCTTCAGCTTTTTTAAAATCAGGCGTATCAAATCTAAATCGCAAACTATTTCCACCAGCAAAAGCAAAGCGATCTCCCATTTGTAAATTACTTGTAATATGTGAAACAGCTTGCGGAATCTTATTTTTTGCTAGTTTGGTCACTTTACCTGCTTGACCTAATTTACTTGCTTTACTTAATCCTTTATCACCAATAAATCCTAATCCAACTTGTGTTAAAGCATAACTTCCCCATTTAGCACGACTTTCAGCATCTCCATTTATTACATCATTAATAAATGAATCTGACAATACATTATACATCGTACTGAGGGTATCAATAGGGTGCAAAGCAGCGTTCCCCATGTTTTCCCACGTTTCCCAATCTCCTAAAGCTTTTATTCCGTCTATTGTATCGCTAACTGCTTGTCCCGTACCATCTACAATACCGTCCCAAATTTTTTCACCAGTAGATTTTTCAGGTAGCTTACCACACATTTCACCTTCTTCAATTGAATTGGTAGCTTGTCGTGCCCTCTCTTCTGTAATCCCTTGAATTGAAGTTGTCCATTCCATATTCAACCCTTGCGTACTAAATGTACCACTTGCAGGACTAAACCCTTTCCCACTTTGAACTTCCGCCAAACCTGTCGCAATGCTAACAGCTAGTTGGAGAGCAGTATCATAATTACTACTAGAAGTATAATTAAATTCATATAGATGTTCTAGTTTTTCTTGCAGTTTTTGCCTCATCACAGTAAAAAGATTTACCATAGCTTCCATACCTGGGATTGGCATAGCTTGACTGATGGCTTCCATACTTGCTTTCATTCGGTCAATTTCTCGAATTTGTTCTAATATTTCTTGTTCAATTACATCTGTGGAAGCGACTTGTGATTGAAATTGACTTGGAAAAGCATCGTTCTGGCGAATTAACTCTTCACACAGATAAATGATTCCTTGCGCTAAAGGACGAAAGGTTTGTACAAAAAATGATTTTGCACTGCTATAAGTTTGTCCTTGTAGAACAGTATCAATTGCAAAGGCATCAATTGACTGAATGACTTGTTCCATACCTTGAATAGTAGCGTTACATACAGCATTCATACTTTGAGTTTGGCCTTGTACTTCTCCTAAATACATATTTAAGCTCATGCATTGACCTCCCTCGCTAATTGTTGTTGTTGATAGGAAAGGTCGTTTTCTAAATCACTAAGGTTTCGTCTTTCTTTAAGCAACGTTTCTTTTTGGTTTTCTAATTCAAATGTGACTTTTCGTTCAATATGTTGTGCCTCTTGATATGTATTCATAAAAAACTGAGACATTTCTCTATCACCATGCCAAGTTCCTAAAATTCGATCAAACAAACGATGGTTTCGACCTCTCCATTCATAAAAATCTGCTTCCGCTTGCTCCTGAATGTGAATCGCGAATTGATTTCGGTCCTGTTCTTCAAATACATTTCGTAACTTTTGATTTACTTGATTAATTTGTTTTTCAATATCTTGGCTCATCTTTTTCCTCCTACTATTTTACTTTACGTAGGTTGTCACATTAGCGAAAAGTGTTGTGAAGTGCGTTATCCATTCTCTCAAATTCATTAGATACCGAATGAATATTATCAACCGCTTGTTGAAAGGCAGCGGAAAATTGTTTCGTCAAGTCTAAAACTTGCTGATTCGCTTCTTGTGCTTTGAAGTTAACAGATAATGTTGTACGCGTCGCTTTTGTTATAGAACGACTTGTTGCACTTTGAATCCTATCAGAGGCTGATCCCATTTTCGTAGCAATTTGCGTTGCTGTTTGTAAATTACTTTGAAATTGTCCCATTCTTTCAAACCCTTTCTATAAGTTTTCCAGACGCACCAAAGAAATCTCATTAAATATATATCCCTATCAATATCACTCGCTAGGCATGCAATCAAATGAGCCATACAATATAAGCTGTATGGCTCATTTGAAATACTTGTTATATAGAGTAAAACAATTTTTATTTCAAACCGAAATTACGTGATAATTCTTCATCATGAGAAGCAACAGCTTCTGCAGTTTTATTAAGCTGCATATTAATTTCTTGTAATAGCTGTGCGAAGTTTTGTACTTTTGGCTTTAATTGATTGAACTGTTGATCAAAACCTTCGAAAGCACGACCTTCCCATTCTCCTCTTAATTCATTTTGTAAATTTTGTAGTTGACTTAAAATGTCCTCAATTTGATTTGCACCTTGTCCATATTGAGCTGCTTTCGATTTAAGCTCCTCTGGTGACATACGAATTTGTCCAGCCATTTTCATTTCCCCTTTAATACATAATGAGCAAAATATAAATTGGTTAATTTTACTAAATATATTATAATGTATTATTTTGAACTTTAAAACATTTTATCTTTCTATTGAATATTAGAATATTAATATTCAACTTTTTCTTACT
The DNA here is from genome assembly GCF_040460035.1 of Bacillus cereus group sp. MG1. Lineage (NCBI taxonomy): Bacteria > Bacillati > Bacillota > Bacilli > Caryophanales > Bacillaceae > Bacillus > Bacillus cereus group sp. MG1. The sequence goes on from NZ_JARVGY010000001.1 coordinate 1,610,975, forward strand.
TTACAAGATTTTATGCAAAAAAGACCACCAAAAGGCAGTCCCTCAAAACTCAATCCCATCCCGCGCTCCACTACTTTCTCATACAAATAATTCGCAACGATAATATCTACTACAGCCAAACCAACTGATTTGAAAATAGTAATCTCTTCATCATTTTCGCGTCCGTTTTTCCCCCGCTTAGGATTTGTCCAAGTTTGGCGTGGAGATTGCTAGTTTTATCGGAATTTGAAGATCATCTGTTTCTAGATCATATTCAATTAAGCAATCCTACAAATGCCTCTTCTCCTCATCTATAAAACCTACAAATATAATTTCTTCGATATCCTCATGATTAAATACAAATGTATACTCAGGATTAATATATCCTTCTGAATAAAAACAGCCAATATAGCCATACATCACAAGTTCTTTAATCCTAAGTTTTTGTTTTCTTCCATAGTTATTTATGTGAATTCAGCTCGTTTTTTTGTTTTGGGTGAAAAAATTTTTAACTTGATAGCAATGTGGTGCTGCACCTATTAGGCAAATTCGACAAAGAAAAGATACCCAAAGGTGCCTTCCTCCCACTTGAACCATCTTAATTTTATTGTGTTGTTATTATATAAGAAAAGAAGACATCACTTAAGATGTCTTCTTTTCTCAGAGTGTTGGGAAACCCTTTAGGGTTCCCCACACTCTGGAATCATTTTGATTTTAGCGAATAAAAACAACATAAAATAATAGAGTTTCAAAAAAATAGCCCTCCACCAGACCTTTTTTGGTCAGATGGAGGGCTATTTTTTTCATGTTTTGACAAGTTGCGGTGAGATAAGCCTGCATTTGGACAGACTTCAGCCCCCGAAATCGAGCATATCGATAGCCATGTAGTTCTTTGGCGTCCGCAAAGCTTCGCTCTATAGTTGAACAGCGTACTTTGTACAACTTTTTCCCTGTAACTGTTAGTTTGTTTTTTCTAGCGATATCCTTATATTTCTCCCATATATGATGAGTGATAACTTTTTGTTTTTGTTTCTTTGAAAAACATACCTCACGTAGCGGACAAACAGCGCAGTCTTCTGGGTTGGATTTATAGTGACGATATCCTTCACGATCCGTTGTCGCATACTCTAAAATACACCCCACCGGACAAGCAAATGCATTCATTTCTTCTACATATTTAAATTGGCTTTTTGGTACTTCTTTATTTCGTTTTCCAAATCGGCGATACCCCATCACCATAAATATATTTCTCTCCGATAATTTCTTACAGATATACCCTGTAAAATAGCCTGCATCAAGAGCTACAGCTTCCACTTTAAATCCGAATTTATCAATTTGAGCTTGTAGACGCGCTAAATATGGCTCGGAATCTGCCATATTTCCAGCCGTTACATAAGTATCTGTAATAATATTGTACTTCGCATCAGTCGTACGATGGTCTAAGAAATGAAAACCGTTCGGTTTTCCATCTCTCATTAAAAATCCACTATCTGGATCCGTAGTACTTATACGAGTTTTTTTAGTGGGAGTATCACTTTCCTTTCTGGGTTTTAATTCTTTTTTTCGTGTACCTCACGATCTTCAATTACCGCAGCTTCTAGTTCATCTATATAAAACTTTGCCTTTTCTTTTTTATATTTATGTACAAACTTATTTTTATTAGCATTGGCCTTAATGTGCGTAGAATCTGTCATCAGCGCACGTCCTCCCACCATCCGGTGCTCTGTCGCTTGCCTCACGATCTCATCAAAAATTTCTTCGAAAATATTTGTATGAATAAAGCGAGTACGACGATTCCAACTGATTGTAGAATGATCTGGAATAGTATCTGATAGAGAAAACCCTAAAAACCAACGGTAGGCGATATTCGTTTTAATCTCTTTTTCCAATTGACGCTCCGAACGAATACCGTAAAAATATCCAATAAACATCATTTTAAATAAAACGATAGGATGGATTGACGGACGTCCATTGTTTTCACAGTAATAAGGGCGTAACTTCTCTTCAATAAAATCAAAACTAATTGTCGCTTCGATCGCACGAAGGAAATGATCTTGTGGAACCAACTCTTCTACAGAAACAGATACACGTTTATCACGATGATTTTTTAAAGCACCCATCATAAAAAATCTCTCCTTTACCTCTTTTTATCAGTGTTGACACATAAAAAGAGGTTCAGACACAAAAACAGGCTGTGGAGAAGACTTTCTCCACAGCCTGAGAAAAGAAGACATCACTTAAGATGTCTTCTTTTCTTGTACACTTGGTGTTAAGAAGGTATTTATTGCTTAAAAACCATAAAAAAATATAACAATCATCGAGTAAACCTATTATAGCATCAATAAATAGAGTTTTTATATGCATTTTTACATATATATAGATTTATTTATGTTTTATCTATATAGTTAAATTGTCTGTTTCTTGTTTTAATTCGTTTGTTTATTTTGAGTGCTCCAGCAATGGAGCCTTTTTTATGCAATAAAACATTTTCTTAGCATTACTTAGTTGATCTATATTAACTTTACCCTCTTAAATTATATCTATATTTTACCAAACAATTATGTAGATAACCAGTTTTTTCTAATAATCTAGTGGATTGATAATTTTAATGGTAGTTATTAATACTTACAGGAAAATTCAGTATGCAATGGAAATTGAGAAATCAAGAATTATAAAAAACTTATAGTATCTTTTGTAAAAGTATATTTATAATTCATATATTAATATGTTATAATTTAATTTCTAAAACTACCAAAAAAGGACTGCCAGTAATGGTGGTCTTTTTTAAATTGGTAAGATTGTACTAGGTTGAGCAAAAAAATGGAACCGAAAAAGTTATTTCTAATGAGGATAGCCTTCTTATGATGAAGTTTCATTCAGTGGATCTGCAAGCAAACATAAAAGAAGGAAAAAATTACGATTTTACTTTACGTGGATATAGAGTACCTATACTTTCATGGTTTCCAAATTTAGATGGTGCCGAACCACAAAATTAGCACTATTCTTTAATAAAAAATCCTACTCATTTTTTAATGAGTAGGATTTTTTATTAAAGAGCTATTTCGTATTAATTTGTGCCATCATTTAATATGCTATTTTTAAATGATTTCCAAATTTGATGACTAATTATCTAAATTTCTAAACTCTATACAGCACTATCAATTAAACAATTATTAAATATATCTTCTATCTAAAACATCGTATTATCATTAGCTGCTTCACTTGGAATCTCTTGAATTACATCCCAGTGTTCGACAATCTTTCCATCCTTGATACGAAATATATCCACTATAGCAACTCCCTTATCTTGAGAATTAGTACGAGAGTGTACATGAAGAGCAACTGTATCCCCTTCAGCTACTACACGTTTAATCTCTGCAGAGGAATTAGGATTTTTAACAAAATCCTCCTTAAAGAAATCCATGAAGGCTTTTCGTCCATCAGCAACAAAAGGATTATGTTGCTTATAATCTTCGCTAACATATTTAGGGATAATATCGATATTATGTTTGTTAAAAACTTCATTATAGAAATCAACTACCATCTTTTTATTCTTTTCATTTTCTTTTACTTCTTTTGATACAGAAGCGACATTTTCGCTCTTTATTGAGTTCCCTTTGTTATTACCGGTGGAAGCTTGATATACCAAAGTCGAAACTACTCCTAAAATAAATACAGAAATAATTGTTATGATTAAATTTTTCTCTAATTTCATATATACCTACCTCTTCTACTTAAATAAGTTTTCTTCTATAAAAAGCTTGAAGAAGGAGAAACCTTCCCCAAAATGTAATGTCAGGGATAATGTTAGGAATTTCATTTATCCTAACCTCCCCCTATACAAGGCATATTAGAAACGATTAACTCTAACTTAATACCTCATTAACAGTTGCACTGTCCACAATTTGAATAAACTTCTTAACCTTATCGTTCTCATCAAACTTATAAAGGTGACAAAAATCTGCTACAAATGACTTCCCTGTAGTTTTATATGTTCCACTATATTTTCCATAAACGATAACAGTATTGTTATTAAAAGCATAAATTTCATCTTTAGCGCTATAGTCATCCCATTCTGTGCCAAGACGTTCATGTACGTTTTTCACTACTTCATCTGGACCTATATAAGTACCTGCATATGGAAACCCAGCAGCTTCTGTCCAAGATACATTTTCACTTAAATACGTTTTGAACGCATCCAATTTCCCTTCGCCAGTTAACACATACGTTTCATGTAATAGTTTTTGATATTTATTCATATCATTAACCCCAAGGCATTTCTTTTGTTACAACTTTTGCACTTAATTCTAATACACCTTTATTTGCATAGCCTGGATATGCTGCTTCAAGTTTTGCCACAAAATCTTTTGAAGTTCCACTTTCCTCAGAAGCTTGAACCGCCGTTCTTAGATAATCCATTGTCGCAGTAAGTGCTTGATTATTTAGGGATTTTTCGATTGATCCATGGCTAGGCACAATTATGTCAGCATGTAATGCTTGTAATACTTTCAAGTTCTCAATCCATGCCTCCATAGCCGCTTTTGAGCTAGTATCCGCTAAGAATACATGTATTTCGTTAAATACATCGATACCACCAATTAATACTTTTAGTTCTTTATTAAATAGGCTAGTTCTGTAATGATCTAAGCCTACTAGTTCAAATGTTAACCCCTGAAAATCAATCGCTTTTTCTTTAAATACTTGAGGTAATACCACGTTACTTGGTGCATTTTCTCCAAGGGCGTCTTTCCAAACTTTTAATTTCCCTAAGACAGAATGAACGATATGTTCAACAGTAGACTCTGTTGCATACGCTATAGCTTCTGGGTAAACGGCTTTAATGCTCTCTAATCCAAAGTAGTAGTCTGGATCCCCATGAATAATAAAGATTTTATCTAAAGATAAGTTGTTTTTTTTCAGATACTCAACAATTTCTTTCGAATCAGATTGAGTAAATTTTGAGTTTATTAAAAATGCATGTCCTGCTTTCTCAACTAATGTTGCTGTGACCATAAAGCTTTTTTCGTCCGAACTAAACACCGTTAATTTCACATCTTTTTGATTTGTATCGATTGTTTTAAACATAGTATGTTATTCTCCTTTTGTTAAAGTTATTAACTAATTATCATATTTTTATCTTGTTCCGATAAAATCTCCCACTCCCATTTATCTGAAAGTGTAATAGTACTAGCGAATATTCCGGAGATCAATGTCAGGTGGCCTAAGATAACATGTTTGCTACTATATCCTAAATTTTCTTAATATAAATTTTTAAAACGCGCTTCAATTTTATCCGGCGTCATTACGCCACCACCAATAGGAATAATTTGATTATCCTTTTGTAAAAGTAATGAAGGATAGCTATTAACACCAAGCTGTCGAACTTTATTGAAATCATTTTGGACATCTATTATTGTTTCTTGAGCGTTTAAACGTTCTAACACTTGTTCAGGGTCCAAACCATGCTCGATTGCAATCTTGCGATATGTTTCAGGATCACTCAGACTTTGGCCCTCATAATAAAACGCTTTTTGCATAGCCGAAGTGAATTCTAATAAACGGTCTGGCGCTAATGAGCGTAAAGCTGAAAAGCCAATTGCAGCATCTTTCGAATTCATTTTAAAAGTCCCTTCCTCCACCAATTTTTGATATGAAGGACCAAATTCAGCACCTGTAAGTTGATTAATTCTTTTATTTCCTTCTTCTATATATGAGAAGTTTTTCATTGGTAAATTATCTAAAAATAACCCTCCACATAAAACCGTTAATGGTAATTCAGTGTGGTTTTTGTAAAATCCTTTAATACTTTCTGAAAAACCATAGCACCATCCACAATATGCATCCCATACGTAAATAAGATTATCTTGTTTCGTCTCCATTTAAATCTCCTACCTTTTTTATTATCCAGCTCAACTAAATTTTTGGTTTATATAAGTACATATTTTTATACCTTGTTCTTTTTTAGATACCTTACTATATTTCCCCAAAACTAATATTTCCAAAGAAAGATCCACCAAGGTTTTTAACAAAAGATAACATTGCACCTTATTGCCCCGTAACAGAAAATACTAAAGCTTGGAATATGCATTGATTTGAATGTGTTAGTAACTTTCTACACCGGGTGGCAACGTATGGACCACCATCCTTAATTAAATATATAAATCATATTTTTAGCAGATATTAGTTGTAACTAAATTAATTACATCTTTATGCAACCATTTTAGTTACAACTAATGTAGAAGTCAATTCTTTTTTTCGAAAACATTAAATTTCTACATTATAAAGAAATTCTGTGTTAACTTGTAAAAAAAAGAGGAGCCATCTCCTCTTCATAAATAAACACTATTTAATTTGTTCCTTATACTCATGGTTAACAACTACATACCACTTTCCTGTATCAAATTTTTCTTTATTAATCACGTAAACTTTACTTTCTCTCATTACCTCCCCTGGTTTTAATCCCTTAGTAATACTAGAGGTCTCGCCTTTTTCAACCGCATAACTACTAGCTGCCAACACATCACTTTGGTAAGCATTATCATTTTCATCCACTAAATCCACTGATGGTAAAACGGCTAATTTCATCGGTTCGTTTGTGATATTTTTCCCTTCTGCTTCTACAACAATAAAGACATGTCCATCTTCAGGTTTTTGGAATCCTATACTCTCTTTACCAACCTTATCTCTTTCTACAACTCTTTTTACAGTTACATCAAATTTAGGTGTATGAAAATCCTTGTTTACAGCATACTCTTTTTCTTTTATTTTTGATTTCTCTTTTGCTTGTTCTGTATTTTTCTGCTTTGTATTTTCTTTCGTTTTCGCCTCATCGGTTGTTTGCACTTTCTTTTCTTCTTGTTTAGAATTGGTTTCTTTAGATTCTGAAGAAGTTTTGTCGGATGTATTGCCGCAACCAGATAAATTGAATACTAAAGCGCCACCTAAAATACATGTAGTAAATTTTTTCAACATCTCTTTTTATCCCCCAATAACACGATATGTAAATTCCTTACTTATCATAGCAAAAAATATGATCTTAAATTGTTGCATCTTGTCGAATGATTAAGAATAATCAATTGTTTTTATTACATATAAAAAACATGATCTTGATGTAGTACCAAGATCATGTTTTACGTTGATGTTATTTATAAAATACTTTATCCACATTATACTTTGCTTGAAATTCGTTAATCATATATGTTTCGTAAATTTCTCTTTCCATCGGATCTTCTACAATACATACATCAATACGATACACTTCATCACGATGATTTTTAATACTTTGTCTTACTTTACGTGCTTTCCCAGCATTATAGTTAAAGAATAAAGGGAATTATATGATAGGAGATACAAATATAGACAGTCGCTGACCATTAATCTACAACCAATCCCACACCCCAACACAAAAGAAAAAAGCACCAGGTCCCCCCTAGTGCTCTCCCTCTAAAACAAATGACAAGCCACCTCATGCCCCTTCGCAATCTCAACCATCTTCGGTACTTCCTGTGCGCATTTTTCAGTGGCGAATTTGCAGCGCGTTCTGAATTTGCAGCCGGATGGTGTGTTTAGTGGGCTCGGTACTTCTCCCTCTAGGATAATCCGTTCTTTGCCAATGTTTGTTGGATCTGGTTCTGGCATGGATGAGAGTAGTGCTTGTGTGTATGGATGTGCCGGTTTTGTGTATAGGTCTTCACTGTCGGCAATTTCTACTATGTTTCCTAAGTACATGACTCCGATGCGGTCTGATATGTGCCTTACCATCGATAGGTCATGTGCGATGAATAAGTATGTGACTCCAGTTTCTTCTTGGATGTCTTGCAGCATGTTTACGACTTGTGCTTGGACTGAGACATCGAGTGCTGAGATTGGTTCGTCACATAGGATAAAGTCTGGTTTTACAGATAGTGCGCGCGCGATGCTAATGCGCTGGCGCTGGCCCCCGCTAAATTCGTGCGGGTAGCGATATAAATGTTCTTCTTTTAAGCCTACCTTTTTGAGCAGGTCTAATATGATTTCTTTTTGTTCTTCTTTTTCGTAAGAGCCGTGAATGTTCATTGGCTCGCTAATAATTTGGAATACGTTCATTGCTGGGTTTAATGATGCGTATGGATCTTGGAAAATGATTTGCATTCGTTTTCGATATTCTTTTAGTTCACTTTCCTTTAAACTTGCGATGTCTTTTCCGTCGAATAAAACGTTACCTGAAGTGACATCTTGTAAACGAATGATGCTTCTTCCTGTCGTTGATTTTCCGCAGCCAGATTCTCCTACTAATCCGAATGTTTCACCCTTTTTAATTGTGAAACTTAAGTCATCGACTGCTTTTAATTGCTCCGTTTTTCTGCCGAATAGTCCTTTTTTAATAGGAAAGTATTTTTTTAAGTTCCGAACTTCAATTAAGTTTTCTTCATGCATGAAAATCACCTACCGCCCTATCGTTTAGCCAGCACATGGAACGTCTTTCGTTTCCGATTTCAAAATATGGTGGACGTTCTTTTTCACAAATGTCCATCGCATGCGGGCAACGCTCTGCGAATGGGCAACCTTGTGGCGGGTTTAATAAGTTTGGCGTTACACCTTGAATTGGCGCGAGTCTCTCTTTTACGCCGTTCGATATTTTCGGCAGAGAGTTTAATAACCCTTTCGTATATGGATGATTCGGCGATTGGAAAATATCAAGTACAGGTCCTTCTTCCATAATAAGTCCGCCATACATAACGATAACGCGTGTACAGTTTTGTGCGACTATTCCTAAGTCATGCGTAATAAGAAGTAACGCCATGTTCGTTTCGTTTTTTAAGTTTTTCATTAAATCTAGTATTTGTGCTTGTATCGTTACATCAAGTGCTGTCGTCGGTTCGTCCGCAATGAGAAGGTCAGGGTTACAAGACATCGCCATTGCGATCATAACTCGCTGCTTCATACCTCCGCTTAGTTCATGCGGATATTGTTTCACCCTTTCTTCTGGTGAAGAAAGACCGACTTGTTTTAACAAGTTGACCGCGATTTGCTCTGCTTCTTTCTTTTTCACTTTTTGATGACGTATAATTACTTCCATCATTTGTTTCCCAATTTTCACGACCGGATTTAACGCTGACATTGGGTCTTGAGAGATAAGTGAAATTTGATTTCCTCTAATAGAACGCAATTCTTTTTCAGATTTAGAAAGTATGTTTTCATTATGAAAAAGGATTTCCCCTTCTTTCACTTTTCCTGGTGACGTAACGAGAGACATAACGGACTTCGCCATTACACTCTTTCCGCTTCCAGATTCCCCAACGATACCGACTACTTCTCCTTTATTTAAGCGAAATGTAACGCCGCGAACCGCTTCAACTTCGCCACTTTCTATGAAAAAAGAAGTCTTTAAATTTTTCACTTCTAGTAGTTTTTCAGACACGCTTCTCACTCCCTTCACTTAACACTTTAGTTTTCATGTCCGGCTCCTTTTGGTGCGAAAGCTTTCTTCAATGCTTCACCAATTACGTTAAAACTAAGTACCGTTAAAAGGATAAGGAATCCTGGGAAGAGTGTTAAATACCAAGCTTCACCAATATATCCTTGCGCATTGTTTAGCATGCTGCCCCAAGAAGAATCTGGTTCTCTAATACCTAAACCTAAGAAACTAAGTGATGATTCCATTAAAATCGATGTCGCAATTGTTAATGTCGCAGCGATAATAATGGTTGATAAAATGTTAGGAATGATATGTCTTACAATAATCATAAGTGATTTTTGTCCTGATACTTTTGCGTATAAAACGTACTCACGCTCTTTTACAGATAACGTTTCTGCCCTTACAATACGGGCGGTGTCCATCCATGTTAGTAATCCGATAATAAGAACTAACGTCGTAATTCCTGGTTTTAAATACGCATTTAATAGTAGCATTAAAAAGAATGATGGAATTGACATAAGTACTTCAACAACCCTCATTAAGAAGTTGTCTAACTTTCCGCCAAAATATCCGCTAATTGTTCCAACTGCGGTACCGATTGTAATAGAAACAACCATCGCAAGAAAACCGACCGCAAGTGAAACTCGTCCGCCATATAACGCTCTCGTTAAGTAATCTCTTCCGTAATCATCCGTTCCGAAAGGATGACTCATACTCGGTTCTTGTAAGCGATCTGGAATCGACATTTTGCTAGGATCGTACGGCGATACGAATGCGAAAATTGATGCGACCGTTAAAATCGCAAGTATAATAACTCCCATTGCAACAAACTTATTTTTCGTAAAGCTATGTTTTATCGTTTGAAATCTCCTATTATTCATTCCAAATCACCCCCTCATTCGAATGCGCGGATCTACTACGCCATATAAAATATCAGCAATTAAGTTACCGAGAATTAACATGAATGATGATAGTAATGTAATTGCCATGATAATCGGATAATCAAATCTAAAAATAGCATTTACCCCAAGTGAACCAAGACCCGGCCATGAAAATACTGTTTCCGTAATAAATGCTCCGCCTACTAAACTTGGAATCGATAATCCGAAAATTGTAATGATCGGTATTAATACATTTCGAAGTACGTGATTAAATAACACCGTTTTCTTTGAAGCACCGTACGCATATTGAATTTGTACATATTCTTCTTCTAATTGCTGAATCGTACTTGAACGAATATATCTCATATAAACAGATACGTTTTGGAACGCTAGCACCATACAAGGTAAAATGCCGTGTTGCACAATATCCCAAACAGAATCTTTACCTACGGTGCGCATACCCATACTCGGAAGTAGGTTCAATTTTAAAGAGAATAAGTAGACTAATAGTAGTGCAAACCAGAAAACCGGCATAGAAATACCAACATATGAAATAAAGTTTACAATGCGGTCAAAGAACGAATTCTTTTTCACACCTGTAAATAGTCCAAGTGGTATTGCGATTACGAATGAGACGAGTAAAGATGATCCCATTAACCCAATTGTTGCGGGTAATCTTTCTGCGATAAGATCTAAAACAGGACGATGATTTTGAAGTGAATAACCAAAGTTCCCTGTTAAAATGTTTTTTAACCATAAAAAATACTGCACGTAAATTGGTTGATCTAGTCCTAAACTTTTACGAATACGCTCCACATCAATTGGACTCATATTTGGCGTTACAAAGTTTCGAACAGGATCCCCCGGCGCTAGCTTTATTAATAGAAAAGAAATAATAGAAATAACAAATAAAAGCGGAATTGCATTTAAAAGCCTCTTCGCAATTACTTTATACACAAACTTCCCCCCTCAAGCTAAAGAAGCTGATTTCCACCAGCTTCTTTATTGTTTCTTATTTCACTTCATAAATCTTAGATAGATCTTCAAACATTGTGACAGGAATTGCTTTCGCTTCTTTTAATCCATCAAACTTTTTATCTACTGCAATAACTGCTTTCGGATACGCAATTGGTAGATAAGGTACATCTTCTCTAGCTGTTTCTTGAATTTTATGGTATAGCTCTGCACGTTTTGTTTTATCCGTTTCAACTGCAGCTTCTTCCCATAACTTATCGAAATCAGCGTTTTTATATCGTGCATAGTTGTATTCAGCATTACTTAAGAATAGGCTTTTATATGAATCTGGCTCAGGTCCCATTATGTAACCACCAAATGTAATGTCATATTCTTTATTCTCTTTATCTAAGCCTTTTTCACTTGCCGCACTAGCATCTAATGCATTTAGTTCAACTTCTAAGCCAACTTCTTTTAATTTTTGTTGTGTATAAAGCGCTAAGCTTTCCATAATTTTATTATTCGTTACATACATCACACGTACTTTTTCTTTATCTTTCACACCAGCTTTTGCTAATAAATCTTTCGCTTCTTTTTTATCATACTTATAGCCTTTAATATCTTTCGCATAATACATAGCGTCTGGCGTTAAGATTGAATTTGCTGGTTCTGCAAATTCACCCGAAACGAATGCTGAGTTAATCATTTCTTTTTTATCTAACGCATGCGCAATTGCTTGGCGCACTTCTTTTTTCTTCATCAAATCTGTATTCATGTTATAAGATAAGTAGAATAATCTACCTTCAGGGAATGTCACCATTGAGAAGTTCCCAGTACTATCTAGTTTTTTAAAGTCTTGCGGCTCAATCATTTTCATGTTGATTTGACCATTTTGCAGTGAAACATTTGCTGTATTACGGTCTTTTACAACGCGGTATACGATAGAGTCTAATTTAGCTTTCCCACCTACATAATCATCAAATCGATCTAATGCAACATACTCATCTGATTTATACTCTTTAAACTTAAACGGCCCTGATCCTACAGGCTGTAAGTTTTTCTTACTCTTCGCTAAATCTGCTTCCCCTTCAAATACATGTTTCGGAATTGGGAAGAAATCATTCATTACACCTTCGAAAGATGCGCTTACTTGTGGTAAAACGAATTGAGTTGTTAACTCATCTACCTTTTTCACCTCAAGCGGCTTTCCTTTAAAAATAAAGTTTTCACGACTTGAGCTATTTTGCTTCTCATCCAAAATAGATTGGAATGTAAATGCTATATCGTCTGATGTAATTTTCTTACCATCATGCCATTTCAAATTATCTTTTAATTTCAATGTCCACGTTAATTGATCTTCTGAAGGCGTAAAGCTCTCAGCAAGAACAAACTTTTTCTTACCGTCTTCCATATGATATAGCGGCGCATATAAAGCCTGCTGCACAGTTAATGACACACGATCATTCGCATAAAGCGGATTCATCGTATCTGGATTATCGCTAACACCAATCGTTAACCCTCCTCCATCTTTCGGAGTCCCTGATTTACTAGTGCCCGCTTGCTTCGAAGAATCTTTTTCCCCAGAACAAGCCGCTAATGCAATAAGTAGTATTAGAACAAATGGTAATGCAAATAATTTCCGTTTCATCTTTCGGCCCCCTCAAACTAGTTATACCCATAAGAAAACTCGGAATCAATCCCGAGTTTTCTTATAAGTTTTAAATTACCACTACCTGTATGTAAAGTTAAACTTTTTTGTAAATGTGGAAAGTTTGAAATCTACTAATACATTCTTGCCATAAAATATATTTATAAGGAGGATTAAAAAAGAAGACCACGAATAGGTTACCTCGTAAAATGAGTTAAAAAACTAGTAGCTTACAAAAAAACTCTAAAATGATTGTTATATATGACCGAAAATGTAGAATGGGATTAAAGACAAAAAACACATTTAGGAGGTTATCATGACATTTGATGAACTGAAAAAAAACAAACCAACAACCCAATGGATTGAGAATGATGAAGATGGGGAATTTTTCACTGAAGAAAATATAAGTGCAACAAATAAAGTTCTTGATACTTACATAAATAATTTAGAGAAATTGGGAAAAAATCCAACTGAAATTGAAATAATGCATGTTGTTAAAGAGGTTGTTCTTAACATAAATGAATTAAATGACGAACATGACTATTTTATTGAAACAATGGAAAGAGAAGATCTCTATGAATTTATCGATACAGCAGCACGAATAGCTGGCTTAGAATCCGAGGAAGATATAACAGAAGAATGGCGAGAATGGTAAAAAGTTGCCCCTCTAATAATTAGAGGGGCAACTTTTTTCATATACCAATTGAATGAATGATTTGATGTCCGCACAGAATTCATACATTGCAACATAATATTAAAAGGATTCAATTATAAATACTAGCACATCCACATCAACAAAAAAGACCACCAAAAGGCAGTCCCTCAAAACTCAATCCTATTCCCAATCCCGCACTCCACCGCTTTCTCATACAAATACTTTGCAACAATAATATCTACTACTGCCAAACCAACTGATTTGAAAATAGTAATCTCTTCATTATTTTCGCGTCCAGCTTTTTCTCCACTTATAATTTGACCAAGTTCAGCGTGAATGGCGTTTGCTTTGAATAGACCTTCTTTTATCGGAACTTGAAGGTCTCCTGTTTCGTCTAGTGCTGCTTCTTTTGATTCGACTACTACTTTGTTTGCTCCCGCGATGGCATGGGATGGTAGTTCTTGCATGTTCGGTTTGAATGAGCCGACGGCGTTTATGTGCACGCCTTTTTGTAGTTTTTCTGAGAAGACTGGTGTGGATGCGTTCGTAGTTGTGACGATGATGTCTGCTTCGCTTATTGCTTCATTTGCATTTGTGTGAACATATGCAGGTTTGTTGAATCTCTCTTGTATATATTCCGCAAATGCATACGCCTTTTCTTCTGTGCGATTGTATAAGATGACTTTTTCGATATCTCTAACCGCAAATATTGCTTCAGCAATACCTTTCGCTTGTTCACCCGTGCCGATAATGCATAAAGTTTTTGCGTTATGACGAGCTAAATATTTTGTCGCTACTCCTGATAAGGCGCCTGTTCGAATCATCGTTAAGTACGATCCTTCTAAAAGTGCGAGCGGTTCTCCCGTTTGAAAGTCTGATAGCATCACAATCCCGTTGATCGTTTTCTTTCCTATCTGTTTATTTTGCGGGACTACCGTTACTACTTTTAAGCCAAGTGCCTCAAGCCCTTCCGCTACTGAAGGCATAATTAATGCCGTATTTCGCTCGTTCGCAAATGGTAATGAGCCCCTTATTGGTGTAATCGTTCTTTCTGCGGAAAATTCTTTTAAAGCAAGCGCCGCGTATTCAATAACTTCATTCATATTTACTAAGTTTCTTTGTTCGTTCGCGCTTATGACTAACATATCTTTCCACCCCCTCCTTCTATCCTAACAAAAATCCACGGTTCAAATCATCTCTCGGGTCTACAACGAACTGATGAAATCCTGTAATAAAGGCATGCCCCGTTACTTTTGGAACGACAGCTTCATATGTATCTACTGCGGTTACCGACAATACTTCCCCCTCGAATTTCCCGTCAGTAATGCATTCATGGACGAAAATTTCTCCCTTTTGTAAAGCATCTTTTTCAAAAAGAGTTGCGATTCTTGCGGAAGTTCCTGTACCGCAAGGAGAACGATCTACTTGCCCATCAGCAAAGATTGTTACATTTCGTAAAGTTGCGTCTTCTCCTTTCGGTTCATCTGAGAAAATAACGCCGTATATCCCTTTTAATCCTTCTTCAAGTGGATGCTTCACTTCCATTTTGCTCTCGATGTAGTGCTTAATTTTACCGCCCCACGCTTGAATAGCAGATAAGTCTTTGAAATCGACTTTCAAGCCAAATTCTTTACAGTCTACTACCGCATAAAAAGCTCCGCCAAACGCGATATCTACTTGAAATTCATAGTTATCTATTTTAATAGGAACGTCTTTTTTGTATACAAAGGAAGGAACATTTTCAAATGATACGGACTCTACTTCGCTCCCGTTATATGTTGCATACGCAATGACTTCCCCAGCAGGGCTATCAATAATGAACTGTTGTTTCTCACCTGTCACTTCAAACATGCCTGTTTCAATTCCGACTGTAATAACAGCAATAATGCCATGACCACACATCGTACTCCATCCTTCGTTGTGCATAAATAATACGCCAAAATCAGCGTGAGCACTCGCAGGCGGAGTAATGATACAACCGTACATGCCGTGATGTCCTCTCGGTTCATACATAAGAACTTCGCGAAGATGATCCAAATGTTCCATGCAGTACGCACGTCTTTCTAGCTGCGTGTCTCCTTTTATTTCCGGCACGCCGCCCGTAATAATTCGAAGCGGTTCCCCAGCTACGTGAGCATCAATTGTTGTGTACACTTTACTAACCTTCATTTCTATCTCTCCCCTATATGTTGATACTCTTTTTATTGCAAATATCATGCCAACGCATAGGATATAAATTTGTATACATTGTTTAAAAAAGCATACATTACTGTCTATTTTTTTATACACTGTCCAGAGGCTATGTTATGGAGCCCCTTGATACAACCAGTCTTATTATTTTCACTGGAAAGTTACTTCCACCCCCAACATATACTGTTCAAAAGCAAAAAGGAAGTGATCCAATGTATTACGGAACAAAGGGCTGGTACGTAGCTGAACTAAAAAAATTAGGCGTACGCTATCATGAAGGACGAAAACTAGAAAGTTACCGCGGGCACATCTTGCGCAATTTACTACTTGCACAACAAGAGAAATTAAAAGAACAGTAACATTCTAATGTAACGATATCGGCGATTCTCGGAATATATCAGCGATTCAACACAATATATCGGCGATTCGACATGTAATATCGACTTACCGACAAATTTCGCTAATTCATCTACCTAAACCACCAACCGATTACACATCAATACAAACAAAAAAGGTCACCCAAACGGGTGACCTTTCTTTCTTATTCACAAACAAGAATCTGTCTAGTAAATGATCCTTTTCTTGTAATACAGCGATCTGTAATTTCGAATCCTGCTTCATGGATCATGTCGTCCATTGTTTCCATCGTGACAACGACTACTTTTTTCGCGATGCGGCGTGCACTTGAGAGAATTGATAGTTGATCTTCTGGTGTGGCATGCGTAAATAAGTCGTATGGCATATCGATAATGGCAACGTCGTAGTTCTCAGTAATTTCCTCGATCGGCCCTTTTGTTACTGTTCCTTCAAATCCGAAATGTGCGATGTTTTTTCTCGTTCCAAGAACTACAAGTGGATTTATATCTCTACCAACGATGTTAATCCCCATAGAAAGTGCTTCTACTACTACTGTTCCAATACCGCAGCACGGGTCAATTGCTCGTACTCCCTCTGGATTTGGTACAGCGATATTTGCAACTGATCTCGCAACACGTGTGCTAAGAGATGTCGAATAACTATGCGGTTTTTTTATGTGATGATACCAAACTGGTTCGCTTTCTACATAGTGCCCGAAGTACCAGCGTCCTCCAAGAGGAACAATCCCGAATACACGCTCTGGATTACGAACATCCGCTTCTCCTTCAATATGCATGCCGAGGTCTCTTTCAATAAGACGTCTTTCTCCATATTCAATTTTATTCTCTCCAACAAGGTCATTAATTTTAACGAAGATGACTTTGAACGTCGCTCCCGCCAAATCAATTTGTTCCACTTGTTTTAAAATGCTTTCTAAGTCGTCCCCTTCATACATAACTTCAATTCGCTCTTTAATAAACGCACTTCTACTCGGGTCAATTTTGACATCACTTTTTAAAATATTAACGTGGGACTCCATTCCAAAGAACGAGCGCATTTCCAAGTAACATAAAGCACGCTCCTCCTCACGAAATGCATACGTATATATACAGGCAGGTGTTTTACTGTGATTATTCAATCTATTATCATCCTCTATCGTTTAAAATTGTTATGATTACAATTACTCAAATACTTTTCTTTTGTATATAAAATTAAATGATATCATATGCCGGAAATAAAGAGAAACGTTAATAAATAAAAGAGACTGCCAATGGCAATCTCTTATTATTTATTAACGGAAAGAAGACACGTTGTTACCCATTTCTTCATAGTAATCTAAAATACCTTGATAAATAGCTTCCGCTGCACTTTGTCTCTGCGCTGGTGTAGCTATTTTATCTGCATCACTTTTATTATCTACAAATGCTAATTCTGCTAATACAGCTGGCATTGTATTTTCTCTAATTACGTATAAATCGCCTTTTTTCACACCACGATCTTTTGTTCCCAGTGCATCTACAAGACGCTCTTGAATTTTTTCTGCTAGTAAACGACTTTCTGATACGTTAGGATTTGTTCCTCTTGCTGTCGCTGATTCATAGTAGAACGTTTCTGTACCTTGTCCATTTTTCTCTTCCGTGCCATTACCATGAATACTTACAAAAATATCCCCATTATTTTTTTGTGCAAATTCTACACGTTTCTTTAAAGAATCAGAAGCACTTGTTCCTGGACGTGTATCATCTGTACGAGTGAATAACACAGTAAATGGTGTCTTTTTCTCAAATATTTTCTGTAATCGTAGTGATACATCTAATACAGTTTCACTTTCTTTCTCATAATAACCTGGATTACCTGAATCCGCTCCACCATGACCTGGATCAATGATAATCGCTTTTCCTTCTAAGAAGTGACCTTGCTTCACTGGATTTAATTGATTTTTATTAACCCATTGGAAACCAGCGCCCATGCGGATACGAATCCAGCTGCCGTTCTCTTCAATAACAGTTACTTGTTGTGCGTTATGTGTTCCCATTACTTTTGAAGAAGAAGAAGCTTCTGCATAAGTAGTGAATCCTTCATTAATAACTTCTGTTTTCTCTACTAAAGGTGTCCATTTATCACCTTTACTTGTTGCAATTTTGATCCATCCATCTCGTTCTTCTTTAATTTCAACCATTTGTGGATTATGCTGATTTGCACTAATCCCAGAACTTAATGATGGTGCGTGATATGTAATGAATTTTCTATCTATGTACATTTTCTTTGTTTCTACTGGACGATCACTATTCTTGCTAAATTTATCTGTTTGCGCAGTAAGTTGAGCTGCTTGTTCACGCGTAATAGAATCATTCGGTTTCCAGCCATCCTCTGTACCTAATGAAAGTTTTAATTCTACTAAAATATTAACTTCTTCTTTACCCCAATGATTCTCTAAATCAGCAAATTTTGTAGGAACTGGTCCTGTTACTTTGCTTTTCAGATTATATGCTCTTACAAGCATAGCTGCCATTTCAGCACGAGTTACTTTTCCTTCAGGATCAAATACTCCTGGTTCTCGCCCTTTAATAATATTCTCTTTTTCCATGGCTGCAATAAATGAAGCTGCCCAACTATTTTTTGCATCATTATAAGACGGCTTTGCATTTGGATCTATTTTAGCACCAATTGCTGTTGCGATAATCTTTGCTGCCTGAGCACGTGTTAAATTTCCGTATGGCATAAAGTTACCATCTGGCATACCGTTAATTACATTTCTCTCTACTAAATAATAAATTGCGTCTTTTGACCACGCACTATCTGAAACATCAGGAAATTTCTTCGTTTCTGCTAAACTACTAATTGGATGTGCTAGTAAATTTGCTGCTAATAAACCTGCGGCTATTGCTTTGTACTTCATGAAAAATAAATCTCCTCTCAAAACTTCATATTCATACAATTTTTTTAATCAAGCTAACTAAAAAATATTAACTATTAATTAATCCCTTTCATAGTGTATAACATTATATATCTATAGTAAATACGTTTCCGGCCGTATAACAAAAATCGCATATATATAACTTATAATGAATGTATATAAAAACTTTAATCAGCCCTCACCAATCGGGCTTTTACGGGCAGCCCGCCCCCATCTAACTTTTTTGCTTTCGCTGAATTTTGAGGTAGGAGTCTTACTGCCCGGCAAATAGCGGGATAAAAAAGCGATTAGGACATGTCTCCTAATCGCTTTGCCAAATAAAAAGCTGATTAAAAATAATATCTTTAATCAGCTCTCTATTATCTATGAAATTATTCTTCAATTAAATTAGACATTACATATGCATACACTAATGCTTCTGTATGCGCAATAGAACTTTCATGCGTACGTTCAAATGCGTGGGAAGAATCAATACCCGCTCCAATTAACGCATGTTTCACATCAAATCCCGCGCGAATCGCAGCTGATGCATCAGATGCGTAGTACGGATAAATATCTACTTTATATTCAATATGATTCGTTTTCGCAAGCTCTACTAAATGTTTGCGCAGTGCATAATGATACGGGCCGCTAGAGTCTTTTGCACAAATAGATACTGTATATTCATCAGATGCTTGTCCATCACCTAACGCTCCCATATCAACTGCTAAGTATTCAACAGTTTCTTCTGGAATGTTAGAGTTACCACCGTATCCAATCTCTTCATTATTAGAAATTAAGAAATGCGTCGTATATGGTAATGTTATGTTTTCATCTTGTAATCTTTTAATTAATTTTAATAAAATTGCAACACTTACTTTGTCATCTAAATGACGTGATTTTATGTATCCACTCTCTGTAATTTGAACGCGCGGATCAAATGAAACGAAGTCTCCTACTTCAATTCCTAATTCGCGTACTTCATCAGCTGAAAATACGCGCTCATCAATACGAACTTCAATATTTTTCTCATCGCGTTTTGCTTCACCTGCATCTTTATATACATGTACAGATGTTTGATGCATTAAAATTGTTCCTGTATACGTCTTGCCACTTGATGTTTCAATTTCGCAATATTCCCCTTCTACGGAGTTCCAGCGAAATCCACCAATCATAGAAAGACTCAGGCGACCGTCAGGCTTAATTTCTTTTACCATCGCACCTAACGTATCAACGTGTGCCGTTAATAAGCGGTGCTGTGCATCATTTTTCCCTTTTACCGTTAAAATAAGAGCTCCCTTATTATTACGTTTCGTTTCTACGTTCCACTCACTGACATAGTTTTCAATGAAATTAATAATTTTTGCTGTATTTCCAGATGGACTTGGAATAGAGACAAGCTCCTTAATCAGTTCCATCGTTTCTTTCGCATGATGTGCCATTGTCGTTTCCTCCTCTTTTTCTCTACTATTCAGTATACAAAATTCACCAGAAAACCTCTACTTATATAGCTTAATTTTCTAAATTGTAGTAAAATTCTTTTTAGTATATAAAAGGAGTTATAAAATATGAATATATCAAAAAAATATATACACATTGCACTCATTTGGTTTTTAGCATCATTATTTTGTTTACAAATCTCTTATGCCATTCACACTACTACTTCTATTACAATCGGCTGGATATTAACAGCTATCTTCTTCATTATTAGCTTCATTGCAACAAAAAAGCATAGCGTTACTCAGTAACGCTATGCTTTTCCTATAAAACTATTCTTCTGAAACGTCTAATAAATAAATCCCTTTTTCAAATCCACCGCGCTCTATCTCTTTTTGCTTACGAAGGCGTTCTACATCTTCAATCGATGCACCTTCTGCACGTGCTAATGAGATGATAACTTCTAGTGCATCTGCAAGAGAATCTAGCGCATGTTCGCGTTCTTTCATAGAAGCAAATTCACGAATTTCTTCCGTTCCAATTTTCGCTAAAGCCTGTATGTATGCTTGCCCTGTTAATTTTTGTGCTGTATATGTTTTTCCAGACATTAAAATCTTCTCTGGAACACGATCTCTTACTAACTTGTTATATGCTGACATCATTCATCCTCCTATATTTAATAACATCCGAGCTCTGCTTTATAGAAAAACCATTTTTTCTTCACGCACGCACTTAACATATCAATTCCTGATCCATGTGCTCTTACATGTGGAAAGAAATAGTGCTCTAAGTCTTCGTCCTTACCATATAGAGTTTGATACTCATCTGGAATCGCTTCTTTTTTCACATCTTTTTCTTTCGTCACCCCGTCAGAAAATGCAACACTTGGATGTCCCTCAAAAAACAACGCAGTCCGAACTGCCAAAGATGGTGTACTATGCAAAGCAGAATATGTAAGCAAAATAATAGTAATAACACCGATCATTTTCTTCATGTATTACTCCTTAAAAAAAGTGCTAACACAATTATACTAAAATGTGTTAGCACTTTCTCCCCTTTATCCCGAATTAACGAGCTAATAATCAGTGAGGAATGGACAAAATCCTCACTTCACTTTATTCCCCTTTAAATACTGGTAAACGTTTCTCTAAAAACGCAGCAATTCCTTCTTTATGATCCGCTGTTTGTCTCATTGCATATTGACCACGCTTTTCTAATTGCAATGTTTGCTCTAAATTAGAGCGATTTACTTCACATAAAATTTGCTTCGTTTGAATCATTGCTTTAATCGGTTTTTGTGACCATTCATTAATTTTTTGTTTCACAGCCGTTTGGAAATCTTCGCCGATTACTTCATCAATTAAGCCGATATCAAGCGCTTCTGTCGCTGATAACTTCTTACCTTCCCAAATAATTTGCTTCGTCATATTTTCACCGACACGCTTTTGAAGGAAGAAATGACCGCCTCCATCTGGAATTAAAGCGATTCCAATAAAGTTCATTGCAATAACAGATGATATATCCGCCATTACATAATCAGCTGTTAACGCAATACTTAACCCAAGACCTGCAGTCGGTCCATGAATTGCACTAATAACAAGCTTTGGCATCGTATATAATGTCACGACAACTTCAGAAATGGTATTCATAATGCCATCAAACTTACTTTCATCATTACTTGAAAGCATCGATTTAATATCCCCACCCGCAGAAAAACCACGGCCGTTCCCGCATAACACAACGATATGCGCAGAACTTTCCGCTACTTCTTTCAACTTTTGTAATAACTCTTTTAATGTCGGCTCATCTAACGCATTTAACACCTCTGGGCGATTGACCATAACCGTTGCAACGTTACCTTCATATTTCACAATAACAGATTCTGTTTTACTCGTTACTTCCATTACATACCCCTCTTTTCTCCATAAAGATTATACTTATATAATTATAGAAAACCACTGAAAAACCCTTCTTTTTTCTCAATTTTCTGTCTAATAATCTCGCAATTTGTACATTTACCGTATAAAACATACAATTCCGTTGAAAAATATAGAAATTAAAGTCGGTTTATCCATGCTTTTCATCTATTTACCATTACAATGAAATGGTGTATTCTTAAGTTTGATAAAAAAACAAATATTGAAATTCATTCGCCTTACTATGTAAAAAAGGCTTTATACCCCTATTTTAGGTGTTGTAATAAAGGAATGAAGAACTGGAGGAACATATGGTTAATAAGTTGAAACAAACGGATAACTACTTCCCACATTTCCTATTGCTATTCATTGTGTTTCAACCAATTTTAGATTTATTAACATCTTTTTCAATCTATATACTACACATGAGCGCAACAGTTGGAGTTGTAGTCCGTTTCGCCTTTATGCTTCTTGCATTAGGGTACCTACTTCTTCATCACAAACAACAAGATGCGAAAAAGTACATCCTCTATTTGTGCTTACTCGGGATCGCACTCGCAATCGGTCTTGTAAATAATATGATGGTTAAATCTCCAGTTTCATTTGGAGAAGAAGTTAAATTCATCTTAAAGAGCGTATATCCAATTGTGCTACTGTTTGGATATATTATCGCCTTTAAAGAGCTAAAAAATAAAGAGTATGTATTCCATAAAATCATTACATATTTCTTATATGCAACTTTAATTTTAAGCATTACAATGATTGTCGCAATGCAAACTGGAACGGATTTCCCAAGCTATCCTCACTCAAAAATCGGTTCAAGAGGTTGGTTCTTCGCTGGAAATGATTTAAGTTCTCTTTTCGCCATTATGTTCCCAATCATTGTCTTATATTCGATTCATAAAACAACTTCTTTCTCGAAAATATATTACTGGATTCCAACAATACTTGCGATGTATGCAAGTATTATGGTCGGAACGAAAGTCGGATATGGCGCAATTGTTATTACATTAGGCGTAGCACTTTTCTTCTCATTCATTGAATATATGATAAATCGTAAAAAAGAAGGAAAAGGATTCACACATATTGTAAATACCGTTGTTGTCGCAGTTATACTAGGAGGTTTAATTGCTCTTACACCGCATACTCCTATCGCAAAAAATATGGGCATTCACATGCAAATATACGAATACAAAAAATCAGTACAAGAAGAGAAAGATCGAAAAGAAGGAAAAGTAATTAAAGCAGATCCAGAAGATGCAAAAAAACATGCAAAAGGTGAACTTACAGATTCTGAAGTAAAAAGTTTAATTTACAGTGATCGCGACAAATTCTTAAAAACATACAAACAATACTATAAAGACGCACCGCTTTCACAAAAACTATTCGGAATGGGTTACGCTGGTAACTACACAGATAAAATTAAATTAATTGAAATGGACTTCCATGACCTATTTTTCGCCTTTGGAATTGTCGGTTTCCTTATTTACTTAATACCTCTTCTATACTTTGGTATTAAATTATTTATCCGCATGATCACAAACTTTAAGAAAATCATGAAAGTAAAGTATATGCTATTAGCGAGCACACTCGTTCTATCACTTGGCATTGGCTTTATGTCTGGCCACGTATTAACAGCACCAGCCGTTAGTATTTTCTTCGTTGTTATACTCGCTTATATCATTGTTGATTTTGAAATTGAATAAAAAGAAGGTGCTACGAAATATTAGTAGCACCTTCTTTTTTATTTAATTAATGTTTTACGTATTCTAAGCTTTCTTTTGCAATATACGCTTCTGTTACAGTAGGATTATCTGAAATAACTTTAACCCACGCTTTTCCATTTATTATCTCTTCACCAGTAACTGTGACAACTACATTTGTATTTAAACGATACAGTCGCTCATTTGATATACTAGGATTCTTTTTCACTTCCACGTTATTCATCACACGTGCAAGTTTGTACTTGTTGTATTCTTTTTTACCTAAATAAGAATCAAAACGGTTCATATGCCCCGCTACTTTTTTCCCCCAGTTCGCATCAGATGCATATTTCGCATTTAAACCAGCAGCTTTATCACCTGTATATGTTGCTGTATAACGCCAATGTCCTGGATTTAAATATCCTTCATTCATGTATAATTTTGCTGCATGTTCAATACAATCTTCTTTTGAATTGAATGCTTCTCCGTTACCATACGGACTATCGTCTGTTGCTTTTAAACCAAATAAATTATTTTTGTCTTTTGCAAGAGCGCTTGTTCCATAATAACTTTCATGAATTGCTAATGAATATAAGAATAATGCATTTACATTATACTTGCTTTCTACTTCTTTAAATTTCTTTCCTAAACCAATTAATGGAGAGTCTGGTTTAATCGATTTCACATAACTATCTAGTTGTTCAGCTGTATAATCTGTTTTCGAACGTAATGATAAATAATTGAAATATTGATAGAAAGTTTCGTCTCCAAATGTCTTTCCATCTACACTATACATTTGCTGTCCTTGCTTCATGAAAGAAGGTGCCACACCATATCTAAATTCTGTATATCCAGGTGAACTTGTATTATATGTATAATATTTATGGTATAAATATCCATCTGATTTCACATAATAAGACGACTGTTTCATTTCATTTGTAGGAATTAAAGTGATTTCATTCTTCTTCACATAACCTGTCAAACCAGAAAGTTGAACTTTCACACGATCTTCGCCAACTTCTAATACTTTCAATTCTGTTCCATACTGAATATACGTATATACTGTTGATAAATTCTCATCATAAATATTAATGATGTTTTGCCCAGTTATTCTTTTCGCACTTGCAAAACCATCTTTAATCCATAAAAATTCGTTCTCGTATTTTACCGCATTCATACCTTTATTTTGAGCAGCCGTAACCGCTTCTTTATACGTATTATAGCGCTCTACTTCTTGCTCTGTTCCGTTTTCTCTTACATTTGTCACAACATATTTCTTAGTTTCTACAGGATTGCTATTTCCGTTTTTTTCAATCGTCTGAAGCATGCGATCCAACATAGCTGAAGCCATCCCTCTTGTAGCTGATAAATGTGGTCTAAATGTATTATCTTCTGGATACCCTTTAATAATTTGAGTAGCCACCATAACTTGTACATGCTCTTTATAGTTAATACTATCTTTATCAGTAAAGGTAAGCGGACTTACAGCTACTTTAATATTTTTATAGTCTAACGCTCGCTTTACCATTATCGACATTTCTTCACGTGTAATCACATCATTTGGTGAGAATGTCTCGTTCGTACGACCATTAATAATTTTCGCTCCATATGCTCTACTTACACCATCATATAAACCGTAAGTCTTCGGCACATCCTCGAAATTCGAATCAGCTTTCGGTAAATTTAAAGCCCTTGCTATGAATGTAGCAAACTCTGCTCTTGTTACTAATTTATCAGGCGCATATACATTGTCTCCATACCCCATTAAAACTCCTTTAGTAATAAGTGAGCGCATATTCGTCTCAAACATATGTCCTGTAATATCATCATTTGCCGCATAACTTGAAATAGGAGTTAAAAGTAATGATCCCGTTAATGCCACTGCTGTTATACCTTTTGAAAAAGTCTTCAAGGTTATCCTCCTCGTAATCTACGAATTTATTATCACAAATTTGATTATATAATAATCACAATCATTTTAGCATAATAAATAGGAATTAAAATAAAACGTTTTTTAATTAGAATTTTCATTAAATTCAAAACAAAACAAAAGACACTTTACTTTTTTAATAAAGTGCCTTTTTCCATATGATCAATGAGTTTCTTTGTTGCCTGTTTGCCTTGCAACCGAAGCTCATCTATTGTCAATTGTAACTCTTGCTGCACAGTTCCTTGTTGCATTAATTGCTTTTTCGCAATTTCATATAAATACTCAGCACTCCATTCGCCATCCACACTTCCTATAACTGGCTGATTCACTTGACTTAAAAACGAATCAATTTTCGGATCGTATGAAATCCCGACCATTGGAGTTTTGGCTACAGCAGAAAAAACTAGTGCATGAAGACGCATACCAATTAGTAATGAACATTGTGATAAAATGAATATTTTCTCGTCGATATCCATTTTATATGGAAGCATATACGTCTCTTCTCCCATTAAGTCTACTACTTCACGTGAAGCTTTTTGATCAAATGGCTCATGCATTGGAACAAATAGAATTTGGTATCCTTCTTGCTTTAATTTTTTTAATGCCGCAGCTAATTTTTTTATATAATCTTCTTTTGCATTCCAATAACGCACACTAACCGCAATTACTTTTCCATGTATCGAATGCTTTTGCAACCAATCCGATTGTTTTGTCCGTTTCCATGTTAAAACAGGGTCTGGAACAATTTCAATATCGTTTTTTATGCCAAGTTCTTTTAAATATAAAAACGAATCCTCATCTCGAACTGATACATAGGAAGCTTTTGACAAGTTCCATTTTACTAATAGACGATTATATCCTTTTGTAATTGGACCTATTCCTTGTGAATAAATATAATACGGCTTTTTTAATAATCGAGCGAGTCCCATAATACCCGTATAATATAGAATACTCTTCGTACTTGTCTGATCTTGAAGAAGGCTCCCGCCACCGCTAATAACTCCATCACTGTTTTTTATCGCATGATAAACAGCTTTTATATCCCAGCGATCTACCGATTCTACACCATACATTTCCTTTGTATATTTAGAATCATTTGATAGTACTACTAGTTCTATATCCGGGTTCTCTTTACTTAACGATTCAATAATTGATTGTAGAATCGCCTCGTCTCCAACATTATAAAAACCATAATATCCTGATAAGACTAAACGCACCCTAAATCTCCTCCAAAACTAGGTAACCGTTTATTTCATCTAACATAAACTAGTACCCATTCCTTACCTAAACACTTGATACCCTACATAGTTTCCTCTTTATCAGTTCATATGAATTATAATAAAAAATTAAATTTCTATATTTATCTTTTCAAAAATGGTATTTTGTTTATTGATATCCATTTTAATTTCAAAGCACATACACCATACAAAATGGTTGTAATACTTAATGCTATACCACTGAATAATAACGTCATAATTCTTGAAGTTGTAACATCTATCACATTACATAATTCATACAATCCTAGTCCCAAAATACATGCTATTGCTAGCACACCGAAAAAGCTTTTTAAATGAATAGAATAGGCAATATAGCTTCGAATATACAAATGATTTACAATACAAATCAATACGTAAGTAATTAATGTACTATACGCCGCTCCATCTATGCCAAACTTCTGCACGAACATCATGTTTAGCATGACTTTCACACAACTCGCACCAATAACAATCCATGCAGCTTGTGCAGAACGGTTAATGCCCTGTAAAACACCTATTGATAATACCATAACCGCAGTAAAATACGAACTGCCAATCATAACTGTTAACATACTACTGCCTTTTACGTCTGTGAACAATCCGACATTTAACGGTACGGTTAATGCCATCAACCATATTGTTAACGGTGCTGTCAAAACATGCGCTAGTCGATTTGTATTTTGAATTGTTATTTTCGCCAAATTTATATCTCTTTTGGCCAATGCGGAAGTTAAGAGTGGTATTAACGGAAATACAATTGCACTTGCAAAAATAACAATTATTTGTGTGAATGCAAAACCGCGACTGTATATTCCAAATTGTTCTTGAATTTCTGTTGATGATCCTTGTAATACATGCGGTATTGTAAGCGAGTCTACTAAATTTAAAAGTGGCATTGATAAAGCTCCGATAGCGATTGGGATCGATACCCGCAATATCTTTTTGCCGTTTTCTCTTAAATCTCGGAGCGAATAGGAATTGCTTTTATTGTAGTATGGACTTCTATTATATTTTATACGCAAATATATAAGCGAACTAATGACTCCAAGAAAAGAGCCAACCATCGCCCCACTAGTAATAACAGTATTACTCTTATCCCATGATACTAGTATGTAAGCAATTATTAACATAAAAAACACACGTACAAATTGCTCAATGACCTGTGATACCCCTGTTGGTTTCATATCACCGAAACCTTGAAAATACCCTCTATACACCGCCATGTATGGCGCAATGAGTAATGCTAATGAAGTAATAAGCAACGGCATTCTAGTTTCTTGTCCACCGAGCATATTCGCAATTTCAATAGAAAATAATACAATGACTAAACAGCCGAAAACGCCAAATGCTATCCCAATAATTGACGCTGATTTAAATAATTTCGCAATTTCCTTTTGCTTATTTTTTTCGTTCAACTCTGCAATTAGTTTCGAAATTGCAAGTGGAACTCCGGCTACCGATAATGTAAGAGCAATCATATATACAGGAAAAACAAGGCGAAAAATACCGAGCACTTCATCTCCTGCAATATTTTGTAATGGAATTTGAAAAAAACTACCAAGCAATTTTGACAAAAAAGTTGTAATGGTTAAAATTGCTGCTCCTTTTACAAATGTTTTATTCATATTTTTTCTCTTTTCTTTTATACATATACTCTCAAACATATTGTTTTAAGCGATAGGGATTCATTTTATCCCATTGGTTATCATAACAAATTTATTATAGGTTGAATACTTGGTTTTTTTTCAAAATAGAAAAGCGAACCCATTTAAGCCTGTCTCTTCACAATATTTTTCTAATTCCTTCCATTATATATGTACACACTATAAGCGTTTCTGTTACGCCAAAAGAGCCCTTCCTCTCTGTCACTGCGATACATATTACTAAAAACATTATAAAAACATCCCACAACTCTACATTATAATTTATGTAAAATTGTGAGATATTCTAATTACTATCTAAACACTTAAGATTTTCAATTGCTCTTTCTGTTCATCGCTTGCCATTACTGCGATTGTTTTTTCAATACTCGGATGTACTTGCTCAAGCTTTACACTTGCTCCTACTTTATTTGATTGCTCAACAAAATTTAATAATGCCATAGCTCCTGATACATCCATATAACGCACATCTTTCATACGTAAAACAACCGGTGACTTCACATCTTGTAAAGTAGAGAAAATACGATCTACTGATAGGAAAGAGAGCGGCCCTTGAATTGTGTACGTTTCTTCTTTTTCTTTTACGATAGAAGTTTTACGTTCTTTACATTTCACCATATATATGATGAACGAAAGAATAATACCGAAGGCAACAGCAATCATTAAATCGAACTTCACCGTTACAATCATCGTTACGAGCATAACAACGACATCACCTTTAGGAGCGACATGCATCTTTTTCATGCTTCCCCAATCGAACATTCCAATACCAGTTAAAATTAAAATACCTGATAATACAGCAAGTGGAATATATTGTACGACCGAACCAAGACCCATAATAAAAATAAATAAGATAACACTATGCATACATGCCGAAAGTGCCGTTTTACCGCCACTTCTTATATTCACGATAGACCTTACAGTCGCACCTGCACCTGCTAATCCGCCAAACAATCCGCTCATCATATTACCGATACCTTGTCCAACGAGCTCTTTATTACTTTTATGACGTGTACCTGTCACATTATCCATTACGACCGATGTTAACAACGAGTCAATCGATCCTAATAAAGCAATACTAAGCGCTGGTAAAATAAGTGCTGCTATTCCTGTTCCACTTAAAGATGGAATATGAAGCGTAGGTATCGCTTCTGGAATGGTTCCAATCTTTTCAATTACTTTATTTAGTGAAAGATTTCCGATAATCGGTAACTTTACTGTAAGTCCTTCGAGTAGAGAAGAAAATAAAGGAAGCAAAGCTGTCACACCGACTAGTGCTACTAAACTAGACGGAATCGCCTTAATCCATTTGCCAGAAACAATCATTACAATAATCGTTAACACAACAAGTAAAAAACTATTTTGTACGTGCTTTATTTCGCCTAAAATAATGATTAATGCAATACCATTCATAAATCCTGAAACGACAGGATACGGAATATATCGAACGTAAGAACCGAGCTTACATACACCGAATAAAATTTGAAATAACCCTGCCATCATAAAGGCAATAAAACTTGCCTCTAACCCGTGCGTCGCAATAACTCCTGTTGCAATAACGGTAATTGGTCCAGTTGGCCCTGTTACTTGCCCAGGTGTCCCGCCAAATAACGCTGCGAATAAACCTGCAAAAATCGCACCATACAATCCAACAAGCGCACCCTCAGACGTTCCTGTCGCGGCAATACCAAATGCAATCGCAAGTGGTAACGCAACAATCGCAACAGTAAATCCTGCTAAACATTCCTTTGCTATTTTTTGAAACATAAAAAAACCACCTTTGTATAAAGTCCATGTTCCATTGTACACCTAAAAAGATACATTCGTTAGCTCACTTTTTACATTCTCGTGACGTAAACGTATTCAACGAAAAGTTTTCCCCTTATCTTTGGAAACAATTGCAACTATGCTATAATGAACAAATTAAATCTTTTACTATATACTTGGAGGCACTATGCTAACTTTTGAAGAAAAATTATCGATTATTGAATCTTTCCCAGAACTAGAAAGAAAGAACGTATCATTAAAACGTGTAAACTTCCACTTTGAAGAAAGTCGTTTAGATAAAAAGAACGTTGTATTTCATTTACACCCAAATGGAAATGGATTTGTATATGCAAGTGGTATTAAAGGTTATAAAACAGATGATAAAGGCATGGTTAACATCCGTGAGTTTTCAGCAGAGGAGTTACATTCAGTAATTGAGAAATCAATTGACCTTCTATCACAAGAAGAGGTAGTAGCACCTGTAGAACCTGCGAAAGAAGAAGAATGGCAGAACGAAGATGGTCATATTCTTACTCTTATTTCAGAGGATGACATGTGGAACGTGTACGCTGGTGTAAACTTAGACGGTACATTCAACTCTTATCCAGAAGCTGCGGAATACCTTGATGAAGAAGGCTTTTCACGCAAATAAAAATAGAAACCTATTTCATTCAACGACTTTTATAGTAATCAAAGAAGACACTTAAGGTGTCTTTTTTTGTTATATAAACTCCTTTCTCACACTATCTCTACTAATTTTCATAAAATGATTCAGAGGAGGTTTATATGAATACGACTGCTAAATTAATAAATTGGAAAGAACATGGCGATATGATTATTCTAGAATGTGAATTAAATGGAAAACGCTTCGAGATATCAACATATAAACAAAGAATATATAATGCACACCTTTTATCAGATGACGTTTATATTCGTTTAGACTCATCTGATAATATAATTGGAATAAATATTTATAAAAAGTAAGAAAAGCCCCCTATTCCGTAGGCGGGCTTTATCTTTATTACACAACATCAGAGTATACTCTCTTTTTTTCATACAGTTTATGTAATTATACATATTCATCAAAAAATACACTAAATGAATATTACATGTAGTAAAATATAACTTGTGGGCACGTTCTATAAAGCAGATTCTTTTAAAAGGCGTAACATATCAATTATTATAGGGGATGTGGCGTCACTTCAATATTGATCTCAAATCTCTTGTCTTTTGTGAACTAACAATCTAGTGTATATAGACGATTCTGCTTTATAGTATGTGTTTACACTCATAACAAAGGGGTAATGGTAATACGGATAGATTCGTATGAAATGAAATGGTTCAAGTCGGAGAGAGGCACCTTAAGGTGTCTTTTCTTTTTGGACATTACATCCATTTTGTTTTTCCACCTTATTTCAAATGCGCTAATTAACCTTCAACAAGAAGAAATGAGAATTAACAAAGATATTGTTTCTTCTGTTTAATATAGAAAAATGAAGGGTACCCCATAGATATGGGGTATCCTTCATTTTTTATTTTTTCGCACCTTTCAATGACTCCCTCAGCACAAATTTCTGCAACTTCCCGCTCGCATTACGAGGGAGTTCATCTACAAATAAATAATGACGCGGACGTTTATAATCTGCTAGTTCATCACTTTCTTTGCAATACGTTTCTAAATCAGCTTCTGTTATTGTTTCATCTTTCTTCACAATAACTGCCACAACACGCTCTCCCCATAATTCGTCTGGCTCACCAAGTACCGCCACATCTAATATACCAGGATGACTATGAAGGAAATCTTCAATTTCACGAGGATAAATATTTACGCCACCGCTAATTACCATATCATCAACGCGATCAGCAACGAATAAATAACCGTCTTTATCAAAATAGCCTAGATCACCCGAATGATACCATCCTTTATACATCGATTTTTTATTCGCTTCTTCACGATTATGATAGCCAGCCATCATAGTTGGGCCGCGCAAAATAATTTCTCCCACTTCATAAGGAGGTAATACATCCTCTGGTTCTGCCGGTGCATCCTCGTTCGGTTTCACAATACGAACTTCATGGCTAAAGCATGGCGTGCCTGCTGAACCAGCTTTCGTAATTTGATCCTCCTCTACGAGAAACGCAACAACTGGCCCCATTTCTGTCATTCCGTATATTTGAACAAGATCAATATAAAGACGTTCTTTACATTCTTTTACTAACGCCGGTGCCATTGCTGCTCCGCCGTATATACCAATCTTCATCGAAGTTAAATCATACTGAGCTAAATCTTTTTGCAACAACATATTCCACATTGTCGGCGCTGCAAAGAACGTCGTAATCTTTTCTTCTTGAATCGTATGTAATACTGTTTCTGTATCAAAATGATGCAAAATAACATTCTTTCCGCCAACTTGAATGCGTGGTATGATTCCAGCGTTTAATTCACCACAGTGATATAAAGGCGCAACGACAAGCCCTACACTATCTCTATTATATTTAAGGAAATACGTACAAATCATACTATGCTCAGTCATTTCGCGATGACGATGTAATACGCCTTTCGGATGACCTGTCGTACCGCTCGTATAAAGCATTGAACAATAATCCATTTCATCAATTTCGATATTTACTTTCTCAGAAGATGCTGCATTCACTTTTTCATGGTAGGAACTTGCATAGGAAGGTTTATCGTTTTCTATAGACCAAAAAGATGTATTTGGAAAATCTCTTTCAATTATAGCAACAGTTGACTCAACTGCTTTTTCAAAGACAACGACTTTCGAGGATGCGTCCTGAAGAATATAAGATACTTCTTTCGCCTTTAAGCGGAAATTAATCGGGTTAAAGATCGCTCCGATTTTCGCACAGGCTAAGTAAACGTTTACAAATTCACGGCAATTATATAAGTAAACAGATACCGTATCTCCCTTTCTTACTCCGTCTTCTAATAGAGCGTGCGCTGTTTTATTTATTTGTTCATCCCACTGTTTATACGTCCAGCGAATATTCTTTTCAGGTTCCACTAACGCCTCTTTATTCGGATACTTACCAACTGATAAATCAAAAATTCTCCCTATCGTCATGTACATGCCAACAATTTCCCCCTTTTCTCTTTCATAAATCTATCATTTCGTCCATAAGTAGACATTGTCCTTTAATGATTTGACTAATTTTTCTGATTATTATCGACATAGTTTTACATACGGTACCACTAGACGGTAAATGAAATTATATCAGCGATTTTCCAGATATATCGACCGTAACTTGAAATATATCGGCGATTTTCAAAATATATCAGCGCAACTCGAATTATATCAGCGATTTTTCGAATATATCGACTTACCGACAAAAACTGACAAGATATAATCGGACCGCCCGTTACTGCAGGATAAAAAAGAGGTTGTTCCGACTCGGAACAACCTCTTTCTTCTTATGCAAATAGCTCTTCTAAAATTTTCAGTTTATCTTCTGTATATTTCACAAAGCCATCGTTATATGATTTTGGATCTTTCGGATTTGCGAAGTGCGTAATTGCTCCTGTCTTCGGATGAACAAATTTACTTGATGCACCACAACCAAGTCCGATAATTGATTGTACTTCTTCCATAATGACAATGTTGTAAATACTTTCTTGCGTCGGCATTGCATAACCAACGTTCTCTAAGTTACCTAAAATATTCTTTTGACGATATAGGTAATATGGTACGTAATTATGCTTTTGCGTCCACTCTTCTGCTTCGTGCATCATCGCTGTAATTTCTTCGCGACCTGCTACTTTATATTTACGTTTGTTTTGCGTCATTTCAGAAGCACGTTTGAATGATAACGTATGAACTGTTAATGATTCTGGCATTAACTTTTCTGTTTCATCTAACGTATGTTTGAAGATATCTAACCCTTCACCAGGAAGACCAATAATTAAGTCCATATTAATATTGTTCATTCCCATTTCACGAGCTAAATGGTATTTCTCAATTGTTTCTTCTACAGTATGATGACGTCCAATTGCTTTTAGTGTCTCTTGATGGTATGACTGCGGATTAATACTAATACGGTCAATATTCCATTTATTTAAAACTTCTAGCTTTGCTGGCGTAATCGTATCTGGGCGACCTGCCTCAACTGTTACTTCACGCACATTTTTCACATCTGGGAACGCTTCATACATTTCTTCATACAGCATATCCATCTCTTCTGCTGTAATACTTGTAGGTGTACCGCCGCCGTAATAAATCGTCGTAACTTTTACACCTTTTTCTTTTAAAAACTTACCAATTTCACGAACTTCATAATGTAAACCACCCAAGAACGAATCAACAGAGCCTTGGCGTCCATTAATCGCATAAGCCGGGAATGTACAATATGCACATTTCGTTGGGCAGAACGGAATACCGATATAAATACTTACTTCTTCTTTCAAACGGTATAAATCCGGAACAACTGCTAATTGGCAATCAACAATGCGCTGAAGAAGTTCAATTTTCTCTTCATGAATTAAATAACTTTCACGAAGCTCTTGATGCGCTTCTTCTTTTGACATACCATTTTGAAGCATTTTATGAAGAAGTTTCGTCGGACGTACTCCCGTTAAAATACCCCAGCTTTGTTCAATACCAGTTAACTGCTGAAGAACAGAAAGATATACATAAGAAACAACATGCTTCACTTGCTTCATACGCTCTTTTTCATCTGTGAAAGCAGATAAATCTTTCGAGAATGTTTCTTCATACACATTTCCTGTGCTAACATCCGTTAATCGAGCGGATGCTTTCACATTATCCTCAATGTGTATATCAACGATAAGATTTGCTTCCTCTTGTTCAAATCCAATCGTACTATCTTCAAAAAATAAGCCGCCAATATTTTGTAGCGGACGTAAAAAACGATCATCTTGTAACGTTTTAATTGAAATTAACAACATTATCACCTTTTCATTTGCAAACTCTCTTTAGTTTACTTGAAGGGCGTTTACAGGTCAATACAGAAGGTTTTACCTGTTTCTCTTACATTTTTTCAAATAATTCTTTTTATGAATATCGCTCATGTATATAGACATCATGATTTTCTCTTGTTAAAATTTATTAGTACTAAAATCGACACATAGTGAAAATACAATATAAAAAGGAGGAATGTTAACACTAGATTCCATAATCTAATGTGTTAAAAAAAATATGAAAAAGAAATTTTATAGTGTTTTAACTCTCTCTCTTGCATTACAAACTGTTCTTGCACCTACTTATTCATTTGCAGAGAGTGCTGAAAAATCCGCTGAAGTATATACGGAAGATCAAGTTTTTAAAAGTATTAAAGAGCATGTTAATGAGCATAGTACTCATGAAGAAGATATCGAGGTTACTAGCCAATTCCTACTATACACTTCAAAAAAACATTCATTATATACCGCGAATGATTTAAAAAACAAATCGAATATCGAGATTACAGAACAAGTCGTAACGGCGACAAAGAAAAAAGGAAATGCTTATTACATAACGACGCCAACTGGCGCTGGATGGATAGATAACAATGATAATAGCTTAGAAGTTCAAGAGATTCATAAACTATCTAATCAAAAATTAATCGTAAAAGAAGAAGCTTCCATACATGCCCTTCCGTTCCAATCATTTAAAGAAGAAGGGAAACTACAGCCACAAGTCATAACTCCTACTGAACAAGCTGGAAATTGGTTTAAAGTCCAAATAAATGAAACAGCAAAATGGATTTATGCACCTTCTGCTACATTTGAAGGTACAAAAGCTTCATTATTAAAAAACAGTCGTACTGCTAAAAATAGTTTATTGAGATCGCCAGAAGCTCTACAAACAAACAATATTTATGGCGTTACATTTAAAGAAATGATTGTCCCAAAAGGAAATGACGATATTCGCCCTGGCTACCCGATGGTACCTAAATATATTACGATTCACGAAACAGCTAATACAGCGAAGGGTGCCAATGCTCTAAATCATGCAAAATTCTTAGATAATCAAGCACGCGGAACAGCTGATCGCGCCGCATCTTGGCATTTCACAGTAGATGATAAAGAGATTTACCAACATCTTCCAGTAAATGAAGTTGGATGGCATGCTGGAAATAAAACTGGAAACTATGAATCTATCGGAATTGAAATTGCCGTTAATCAAGATGGAAACTATGAAAAAGCGGTAGAAAATGCCCGTAAATTGGCAGCTTATTTAATGAACGACTTAAATATTTCTCTAGATAAGGTCCAAAAACACCAATTTTGGTCAGGAAAAAACTGCCCTGCGTTTATGATTCAACGCGGACAATGGGATGCTTTCTTAAAAGGAACTGAAACATACTATAAGGAAAATCAAAAAAATCCCGTAACTGATGACATTACAGGTGGATGGTATGAACAAGACATTCGTCAATTAGCAGCTAGAGGCATTATGCAAGGAGAAGGGAACGGCAAGTACTTCCCAGAACGTCTTGTAACGCGTGCTGAATTTGCTACACTAATTACTCGTGCTTTACAATTACCAAGTGGAAATGCTAATTTCACAGACTTAGAACAAGTACACCCATCGTTAAGAGACGGTATTAATCGTGCAGCAAGCGCAGGTATAATCCGCGGACGTGGTGATAATACATTTGATCCAAATACTACAATTACACGCGAAGAAGCTGTTATTATGATCGATCGTTCTCTAAAACACGCTGGTATTTTTGCAAAACAAGTTGAACTACCATTCGTAGACCAAAACTTAATTTACGCTAAAGAAGAAGTACAAAGAGTGTATGGATACGGAATTGTAAAAGGTAATGAATTTAATCAATTCGTACCAAAAGGACCATCACAACGTGCACACGCAGCTGCATTTATAAACAGAATGCTTAGCGTAATTGAAGCTTAACATATTTATCATTCCATATAGATATTTTCATTTTATCTGTATTCACTTAAAAGGCATCAGAGATTATATATCTCTGATGCCTTTTATACATCTTTTAGCTATTTTTAGCCATGAATCTTAAACGTATTCCTAATAGCAGAAGCATAAAACCGATGAATGGAACGTAATTCGTATTGTGTCCTGTAGCTGGAAGTTGTTGATTATTAGAAGAACCTTGTCCTTTTTCTGGTAAATTAGGTTTTTCTACTCCCTCACCTGGTTTTTCTGTTCCTTCACCCGGCTTTTCTGTTCCTTCACCTGGCTTCTCTGTTCCTTCACCTGGCTTCTCTGTTCCTTCATCCGGCTTTTCTGTTCCTTCACCTGGTTTTTCTGTTCCTTCACCTGGCTTTTCTGTTCCTTCACCTGGTTTTTCTGTTCCTTCACCTGGTTTTTCTGTTCCTTCACCTGGTTTTTCTGTTCCTTCACCTGGCTTTTCTGTTCCTTCACCCGGCTTCTCTGTTCCTTCACCCGGCTTCTCTGTTCCTTCACCCGGCTTCTCTGTTCCTTCACCTGGTTTTTCCGGACCTTTTTCTGTATCTTTTTCATTTGTAATTTGAAGCTTTACAACTTCAATTTTTTCATTAGAAATCGTAAATTTCATTTCCTTATCGGATAAAGTATATCCTTCTGGCGCTTGGATTTCTTTTAAAGTGTAATCTCCTGGTTCTAACTTCTTAGAAGTCGCTTTACCGCTCTTGTTTGTTGTTAATGTGTCGATTTTTGTTCCGTCTTTCCAAATTTCAAACACTGCGCCTGCTAATATTTTATTTGTATTATTAGCGTCTACCTTTGTAATTTCTAATTGACCTGTAATTTCTTCTTTCACTTTTTCATTCATAACTTCTTGTTTTACTACTTCATTTGCTACAACATTTACTTCTACTGTTACTTCTAACGCTTTATAACCTTCTGGTGCTTTCGTTTCTTCTAACGTATACTTTCCTGGCACTAAGCTTTCGAATTTCACAACACCGTCTTTATTCGTTGTTTTCGCTTCTCCAACTACTTGACCAGCTTCGTTCTTTAATTTAAATTCTGCACCTGCTAGAACTTTTCCACTCTCTGCATCCTTTTTGATTACTTGTAAGCTTCCTAGTTCTTTTGCGTTTTCTACTTGTACTTCTACTACTTTGTTTGCTTCCACAACGACTTCAATTTCTTCTTTTAACAACTTATATCCTTGTGGTGCTTTCGTTTCTTTTAATGTATACTTTCCTGGTTCTAATTTCTGTGAAACTACTTTACCAGTTTTATCTGTTCGTAACGTATCTACTTTTTTACCATCTTTATACACTTCGAATTCTGCATCTGATAATACTTTCGTTTTATCTTCCGCATCTACTTTCACGATTTCAAATTGACCTGTTACTTTTTCGGGGATCTTTTTATTCACCACATCTACAGTCACTACTTTATTAGCCTCTACATCAACAGAAACTGAACTAGATGATAATTCATATCCTTTCGGTGCTTCTACTTCTTTTAATGTATAGCTTCCAACTGGAAGTTGTTTCGATAAGGCTTCACCTTTATCATCTGTAACAATTGTTTCCACAACTTTCCCATCTTTATCGATAACATCAAATTTTGCACCTGGTAGAAGTTGACCAGATTCACTATCTTTTTTCAATAATTTAAATTGGCCATTCTCTACTTTTCTCGTATTCTTCATAACAAGTTCAATTACGTTTGTATTATCAATTGTTACTTTGACTGGTGTATCAACTTTTATATATCCTTCTGGTGCATTTATTTCTTTTACAAAATAGTCACCAAATGGTAAATCTTTAACTTCCGCAATCCCCTTTTCGTTTGTTGTAACAGTAGCCACAACGTTATTATCTTTGTCTATAACATCAAATTTTGCGTCTTTTAAAACAATATTTTCATCGTTTTCATCAACTTTTTTAATTTGTAAATGTCCTTTTTCAGCTGCTGGCTTATTCCACTTTGGCCAGTTAAATTTAAAGTTATGAACCTCAAAACCATCTCTTTGGTGTAATCCTCCAACATAGGCTTGTCCATTAATAGAACCACCTTTTGTTTCTACAACTGCATTAGGTGCAAACACACTACCTACTACACCATATCCTTTAGTTGTTATCTTTTTAGCATTAGGGAACACCCAAATGACTTTACTAGCTAACTCAGTGAAGAAGGAATTAGGGTCATATGCTTGAGAGGTATTAGCTAATGTGAACCCGCCCTTATCTGTCGTATCATACAGGATTGCACCGCCACCAAAATTAACTTCTTCTGCATCTGAATGAATAACAATAAAATCTTTGTTACTTACATTTGGAAGATAAACAT
Source organism: Bacillus cereus group sp. MG1 (assembly GCF_040460035.1). Classification (NCBI taxonomy): domain Bacteria; kingdom Bacillati; phylum Bacillota; class Bacilli; order Caryophanales; family Bacillaceae; genus Bacillus; species Bacillus cereus group sp. MG1. The sequence goes on from NZ_JARVGY010000001.1 coordinate 1,650,829, forward strand.
CCTTTACATTGAATGGTTCTTGCCCTTCTAATCCTGAAGAGACATAAATATTAGGATTCTTTACATCTTCACCGATTCCAAAGGTCATACCCGATTTTGGTTTATCAGTATGTAATTGGCCCGCATCCTCAATTACGCTATCAACGTCTTTTCTAAATTCTTTAAACTTAGCATCAATCTCCGCTTGCTCTTTATAAGAGATACGGTCATATGATGTTTTCATTGCGCCATCTGGGTCACCGTCTTTTGTCATCGCCACTGTTCCATCTTGAATAATTACTTGTCCTGCTCCCGCTTTCGTAAATTGACCGCCTAGTAATAATGATGGATATCCTTCATCTACCCAAGTTGCTCCAGCTAAGTTATTTGCTCCAGTTGCAGCCGCTACGACTGTATAACTTGATGCGTTCATATTTTTCTGAACAGCCATCGCACCTTCAATATCCGCACTCGTTGCACTATGATCTCCAAAAATGATGGCGTTGTAATAAGATACATCACCTAAACCTTTTAATTCTGTTGTAGCTGCCTCTGCTTTAAATGGTAAATGGATTAAAAAATTCATACATATTAGTAATACAACTATTAAACTACTACTTAACTTTTTAATTTTTTGATTAAATGATTTCCTCAAGAAATTCATTCCCCCTTTTAAACTTCCTAAAACCACAAAAAGAAGTACATATCATATGTACCAAACCTTACTCACATTAACTTAAAATAATCCATTTAAATAAAACAAAGAAACACTACAACTACTTAATAAGATTGCTACAATTCATTTTTGAAATAATACGTGAACTAAACTGTCATGCGGAAATACTTTTACGTATGGGAGCCCAATAAAATTAATCTGAAGAATATTTCATGTGGTGTAACTGTTTTGGCAACATCATCCACTTTACATTAGTTTTCTAAAGGATTCAAGTGAATTGTATAGATTTCATACACAATTCATATTTTAAAACGCTTTCACTGTTTTTAATAAGATAAACAAAAAAACGTAGCCAAAAAGCTACGTTTTTCTGTCATCGTTTCGGTGTATTTTTATGATTCTTCAAAAACGGAAGCGGGAATTGCTTACGGAAATGCTCTTTAATCATATACTCTACACCGTTTTCACTATTTGAACGTGTGATCCAATCTGCTGCTTGCTTTAATTCTACAGGCGCGTTCCCCATCGCTACCCCAAGTCCCACGTTTTCAATAACCTCTAAATCTTCCATACTATCTCCAATCGCAACCATTTCATTTAGCGAAATATTTAAATGCTCTCCAAGCAATTGTAATCCACGTAACTTTGATACATTTTGCGGTAAAATTTCTATTCGTTTTGAATCACATTCAACATACTCTACATCTTGGAATGCTTTTCTTAATGTATTTAGCCCGCGTTCTTTTTCACCTTTAGTTTGGAAAAGAACATCAATTTTTGGCGCCGCTACCGGATGGTCACGAAGCGCATCACCTAACGAATCTACAAATTGAACTGGATAAAATAACGGGTCTGCACTTGATAATACAGTGCGCGCAATTAAGTTTGGTGTATTTCTCTCACGATTTCCGATTGAAAACCGTTCATGAGAAATACGTACGTTACAATCAAAGTGCTCTAACACTTGCACAATGTTAAAAGTCTTCTCTTCAGATAATCTTCTTTGAACGTACGGCTTATCTAACGTTGCTGAAACGAAAGCACCACCATGTGTCACTAATATAGAATCTAATTTTAACGCCTTTGCTACTTTATGAGCGGATTGAAAATTACGACTCGTAAATAACGTAACATATACATCTTTTCTTTTTACAAATTCAATTGTTTCTCTTAATCCTTTTGCAATTTTTCCATTGTTGTATAGTAGTGTCCCATCTATATTAAGAGCTAGTAAGCGATAAATCATGTCGCACTCCCCCTCTTCGCTGTTGTACTCTATCCATAATTTATGAAATAAACCCGATAAATAGAACGAGTTAGAATTACTACTGAAAATTTGGTTTACTATATACATATACACTTAGTAAAGGAGATAGTACAATGCAGGCACCTCCTTCTTTTTATGAAGGCGATACGTTAGAAGTCGCAAAAAAATTACTCGGACAAAAACTTGTTCATATTGTAGACGGAATAAAGCGAAGCGGAATCATTGTAGAAGTAGAAGCATATAAAGGCCCCGATGATAAGGCCGCACATAGTTACGGAGGCAGACGAACGGACCGCACAGAAGTTATGTTTGGTGCACCAGGGCATGCTTACGTATATTTAATTTACGGTATGTATCATTGCTTTAACGTTATTACAGCACCAGCGGGCACCCCGCAAGGTGTTCTCATTCGAGCCCTTGAGCCGGTAGATGGAATAGAAGAAATAAAACTAGCGCGCTACAATAAGACCGAAATTACAAAAGCGCAGTACAAAAATTTAACGAACGGTCCTGGCAAACTATGCCGTGCCCTCGGAATTACTTTAGAAGAACGCGGTGTATCGTTACAAAGTGATACGTTACATATTGAATTAGTTCCAAAAGAAGAACACATATCATCACAATATAAAATAACAGCAGGACCTCGTATTAATATCGACTATGCAGAAGAAGCTGTACATTATCCGTGGCGTTTTTATTATGAGGGACATCCGTTTGTTTCAAAGAAGTAAGCATATGTTAAAGGGAGAGATTATGAGAGGCAAACCTGAACTAAAAATAGAATCAGAAAAAGTACATAAAAGGAAGAAAAACCCAAATGGAATGTTTGTAGCAAGAATACTACAAATTCCGAAAGAAGAAGATAAACTAGACTTTGTCCTTATTTTACAAAATAAAAAAACGAAAAATATTATTTATAACAAAGTTTTAGTAACAACAGATAACGACTATTATTCTTTCCGACTCGCTCGTGGGAATATTAAATGGTCATCCTTATATACTGTTACAGTATGGGATGGGATGGGATGGGCTTGGACATCAATTAGTAGAAGTATCAGCCTTAACTGGTAAAGAGAACTATTCTATTTCTGATGAGCATTGTTCCGCATATCGGGAGTAACTCAAAATAAAAGAGAAGCCGAATCGGCTTCCCTTTTACTCTGCACCTTCCGCAGTTGCAATATTATCCTCTAAGTTTTCTCTTGATAATTCAGCCGCCATAAAATCTGCTGTTTCTGGAAGTGCTAAATGCATATGAGCTTTTTGACAAATTTGGATCGTACAGTTTTCTACAACATAGTCGAAAACATGTCCGCCCCCGCTTCTTTCATCATCAATGTAATGTAAGTGGAATCCAGCTACCCCAATACCTTGTGCGTAATCTGGTGTCCAAAATCCAGCAAGCGTACCTTCTGTATTTTCAAATGAAAAGATTGGCTGTGATTTCGTCACTTCAACGAGCGGTGTATACGGTTTTTCTTGTCTTGGAACAGTTCTCGTCCTTACTTCACGGAACGTACCGTCCATTCGAATAGCGTAAAATAAGTTTTTACTTGGCATCAATTCATGTAATAACGCTTCAACTTCTTCACGATTCATCGGACGCTCTACCGTATAACTCATTTCTTTTTCAAAAAACGTTACAGTTGCAAATGGCGTTGTTTCTTCTGGCTCTACTTTTTCCGCTGAACCGTCTGAACGTAAATGATAAAATTCATTATCAAATGCAATCATTTCACCGTCTAATTGATCAAATGTGCCGATGCCAAAATCACCATGTTTTTTCAAATCTTCAAAGCTAATCACACCATCATATATACCATCTAATAGCGCAAGCATTGTAGATGTTTGATATACTTCATTACTCATTTTCGTTTTTTTTGCATCAATATCAATTAATTGCGCAACAGTCATCTCAAATCTGCCTCCATTAGTTTAATTGGTTTGGTAATAATTTTTCGCTTAATTTAATGTTGTCACGATAGTCAATTGGAATATCAATAATGACAGGGCCGTCTGCTGCTAATCCTTCTTTTAATACGCCTTCTAATTCATCAGGCGTGTTAACACGAAGACCTAACGCCCCGAAACTTTCCGCATATTTCACAAGATCAACATCGCCAAACTCTGTAGCGGATGTTCTGCCGTATTTCATCATTTGTTGGAATGCAACCATATCATATGTGCCGTCTCTCCAAACAAGATGGACGATTGGAGAATTTAAACGTACCGCCGTTTCTAACTCCATCGCTGAGAATAAGAAACCACCGTCACCTGATACGGAAACTACTTTTTTACCTGGTTCTACTAAAGTAGCTGCGATTGCCCAAGGAAGTGCAACACCTAACGTTTGCATACCGTTACTAAATAATAATCTACGTGGTTCATAAGAACGGAAACATCTCGCCATCCAAATAGAATGGGAACCGATGTCACATGTAACGGTTGTATCGTCACTAATTAAAGAACGAAGCGTACGAATCACTTGAAGTGGATGCGTAACACCTTCTGCAGGACGATTTGGAACTTCTGCTTGTTCTGATAATTTTGCGCGTAATCGTTCTAATACCGCTTCTGATTTCGTACTTAACACAAGTTTCGGTAACTTTTCTGCGATGCTATTTACCGTTAAGGCAATATCACCAATTAATTCACGCTCTGGTTGGTAATCATGATCGATATCTGCTTGATGGTCGTCAAGATGAATAATCGTTCTGTCGCCAAGTTTATTCCAGAACTTTGGATCATACTCGATTGGATCATAACCGATAGAAATAACAAGGTCTGCTTCTTCTAGTAAAATATCACCTGGTTGGTTACGGAATAATCCAACGCGGCCGAAGAAATGATCTTCTAACTCACGTGAAATCGCACCAGCTGCTTGATATGTTTCAACGACAGGAAGTTCTGTATCCGCAATTAATTTACGAACAGCTTTCGTCACTTCATTTGTGCTCGCTCTCATACCGAGTAAAATAACTGGTAATTTCGCTGATTTTATTTTTTCTACTACATATGTAATATCATTTGTGGGAGCGATTCCAAGCTGTGGCTTAGAAAGCGCACCGATAGACTCTACAGTTGTTTCCGCAGTCATAACGTCTTGCGGAAGACTTACTAAAGTAGCTCCCGGATTTGTGGAAGTCGCACTTCGAAATGCATTACTAAGTGCTTCTGGCACATTATCAGGATGCTCTACTTCTACGCTATATTTTGTGATTGGTTCGAATAGTGCAGCATTATCCATAGATTGATGCGTACGTTTTAATCGATCCGTACGCGGTACTGCACCAGCTAAAGCAACAACGGGATCACTCTCCGCATTCGCAGTAACAAGACCTGTCGCTAAATTTGATGTCCCTGGTCCTGAAGTTACAAGACATACGCCCGGTTTCCCTGTTAATCTACCAATAGCAGCTGCCATAAATGCTGCATTTTGTTCATGACGACAAACGATTAACTCTGGTCCTCTTTCTTGCAATACATCAAATACAGAGTCAATCTTTGCTCCTGGAATACCGAAAACATGTGTAACACCTTGTTTAATTAAACAATCAACAACAAGATCTGCTCCTTTTGTTTTTGTCTTCACGTCGTTTACTTTTACACCTGTACTCAAACTAATCATTCCTTTGTTTCATAATTTGTGTAATAAAGATTTTTAATTTCACCTAGTTAATTAATGTGGTGAAGTATCATTTATCATTATATTACAAATGCATTATTTTTCCAACAATATGAATTCGATATTATTTTGACAAGATTTAAAGAATGCGCTTACAACCTTTTGTTTATCTTAAAATAACATTTTTATATCTCTTCTAAAAATGTACAAAAATACTTCCACTTATTCACATTATTAACAAATTTATAGTACCTTGCAAAGAACAATAGCAAATGATATATTTGTAAATAATGGAATAACCATTATTTGGAATCTTTTTTTATAATTTATATATACCCTTCAAAAGGTAGATATAGATTGTGCTGTTTAGAAAGAAGATAAGATTCTCAACTGTAATTCATCATTCTATAAAGGAAAGTGATTGTTATGAACAAAAATGAATTTTTGGAACAACTTAGTTCCTCTCTGCAGAATATGCCTAATTTAGAAAAGGAGGATATTATCTCGGAGTACGAAACTCATTTTATTAGTGGTAAACAAGATGGAATATCTGAAGAGGAAATTTCTAAAAAGCTAGGAAACCCTAAAACTATCGCTAAAGAACTTAATATTTCATATGTAATCAGTAAAGCTGACAAGAAACGCAGCCTAAAAAACGTTATGACAGCACTGTTTTCTGTTATGAGCTTAAGTCTTTTAAACTTTATATTTATCATTATCGCCTTTTTCGTATTACTCTTTCTATTACCGCTTCTTCTAACACTTATAATTGCCACTCCGTTATTAATTATTTCACCTATCTTATTAATAGGATTAGGATTCTTTAAAGGGTTTCATCAAATCAGTTATTCCGATGTTTACAATGTATTCATAGCCTTTTGCATCGGCTTACTAATATCCGTCATATGTTATCAAATAATAAAACATCTATACGTAGCTTTAGTTAAATATTTGAAATGGAATGTAGCTATTTTGCAACGACACTAATGCAAAAGGAGATTAAGATGAAAAATTATATTTTATATCCACTCATGTTACTTACAATTTTATTTCTATCAGCTTGTTCAAACAGTGCACAACCTAAGGAAGAAAACGATGTACAATCTATTAAAGATGTTGCTATTAAAGTTCCAGAAAATATATTTAGTTCCTCAAAGAAAAATGAAACTATTAATGAAGACGAAATGAAACAAAATATAAAAAATTATATAGATTATAGTTGGAAGTTATCTGAAAATATTATCCCTCTCGCTTCAACAAATTTTGATAAGAATTTCACGGAATCTGACCGAGAAAAATTACAAAAACTAATTGATTTAGCGAAACAAAACGATATGAATTTCCATGAGTTTATTAGTAATAATAATTTACCTACTGATTATAAAAAACCTTCAAAAGAAATCTATGAATTTATGTCATCATCTACGGATATTTTCGTAGAGCTAGATCAAGAATTAGACAAACTCGCCCAAGATGGTAACTTATTCAAGGCCAATTTTTCTTTTACGAAACGCCTTGAGAAAATAAATGGGAGGAAACAAAAAGAGATTGAAAAGTTTTTGAACGAAAAAAATATTAAAACTTCAATTAACAGCAATAAAAAAAATTAACCGATGTGTTACATATCCCTTTCAAAATAATCAATAAGAAATGGCTATTTTGAAAGGGAGTTTTTGTGATATAACTATTAAATTCCCTAAACAAAAAAGACGCTCCTAAACTAGGAGCGTCTTCCACTATTACGCTTGTTGTTGCGCGCTATATAATTCTTCAAGTGGCTTCATGATAATTTTGTTAACGTCACCGATTACAACGTTTAGGCGTTGCTCAGTTTCCATTAATTTTGTAATTTTAGCATCTTGTTGAATGCGAGCTACAACTTCTTGTGCTTGTTGGTTGTCTTCTTCAGTGATTTCTTGGCCTTGCATCATTTTTTGTTGTAGGCTAAGTTGCATTGTACGGAACTCATCGAATAAGTTCTTTGAAGCTGTGTCAGCTTGAACTGCTGCGTAGCTCTCTTTTAAAGTTTTGAAGTCCTCGTTTTCAGCGATTGCTTTTTGTAATTCATATGCAACATCATGAATGTTCTTTGTCATTTTATTTTTCCTCCTTTAGAAGGCTAGCGCTTTTCATACGCACTGCCTTTTCAGTGCATTTACATACGCACCTCTTCTTACCATATCAAACTATGCAAGAGATGTGAAGAAATTTCACTTTTATTTCTATGTACTCACCTTATTATCTAAGAAACAATAGTAACAATCCTTGTACGAGCCCGATCATTCCGCCTAATAACGCTCCTAAATACGTAATCATTTTCAATTCGTTTTTCGTAATAGACAGAACTAAGTCTTCTAATCTTTCTGTTGAGAATGTAGACACTTCTTGCTGGACAATTTCCGCAAGGTGTAGATTGTTTAGTATACTCTCTACGTTTTCTGTTCCCCACTTTAAGCCTTTCGTTACTGCACTTGGAACCACTTTTTCAATAATTGTTTCTCGAACTGGTTCACATACTTGCTGAACAGATTGATTTAAAAACTTACTCACTGTTTCCTCTACTTTAACTGCTGACAGCACGGAGCTTACAATCATTTCTTTCTCTACAAATGCTTCTAATTCTTTTACATCTCTTCCTTTTAACTTTTCCCACTCTTTTTGCAGTACGTCAGTTAAAAGCTGCTTTGTAGCATCTTGCCCTAAAAACTTAATAACTTCTGGCTGCACACGATCCACAACACTTACATTTCCTAAAAACATCCCAACTAAGTTAAGTAGCGTTCCACGAGAAGCAAAGAAATCATCAATCATTTTTGAAAGACGCGCTTTCCCTTCTTCACTTTCAAAAAAGCTAATTCCTCGCTCTAAAATAAACGCCGAGGCATTCGGAATCGCATTCTCTATCTTTTCATGTACAGAATGAGGTAAAGCCTGTTCCCATGTATATGTATAATACTCTGCTAAAAATGCATGAATTTTTTCTGTAATCACATGTTCGATTTTTCGAGTCGCTTCTTCTTCTACATGTGCTACATTCCATTTTTCTAACATATATCGCAGTGATTGTTCATTCGTAATTACTTTATCCACTTCCACTTGCGCCCAGTGAATTAAACCTTTTTGAAACTCTTCATTTGTTAGCTTTTTTCCGATTCCTTCTGGTGTTAACAAATGTTCTACAACCATTTTTCCTAATTGAACAGCAAGTTCATCACGCCGCTTCGGAATTAACCCTGGTGTAAATGGAACTTGAAACTTTCCGATATAAATAGGACGATGAGGACGAAATAACATTTTTATCGCTAAATGATTCGTATATCCTCCAATAATTGCTCCGAGTCCTGTCGTCGTTAACATATTTAACCATATATTCATTACAATCAACCTTTCACTTCTCCAAAACTATAGCATATCATCATACGGACAAAAGTATAATGGTATAAAAACGTATTTGCAATATATAGCTTCGCCTATTATGCAAATAGTAGTAAAGGAGTGATTTCGTTGGTTCTCGGCCTTTTAACTTCTAAACTTCATTATGAGCAAACGTATTACACCGAAATCGCTAAACGCGCTCGGCTTTATCATAATGTCGTTGCCCAGTTTACGCCATTTTGTATTGATCCTAAAACAGACCTTGTTTCTGGTCTTATTTACGATACAGATACAGGAAAATGGAAAAAGCAAACATTCCCTATTCCTTCTTATATATATGATCGTTATTCTTTTCAAGAGGAAACAGACTTTGAAAAAGTAAAATCAATTATTCACTCTTTGCACAATCGTCCTTCCACTACCTTTTTAAATAACACACTTATTAATTCAAGTGAACTACATGATTTATTTCTCACTAATAAAAAACTGTCTCCTTATATACCAAAATTTGAAATTGCGACGATACAAAACATTTTCAAACTGTTGTTAAAAACTAAAGATATTATTATACGCCCCACTAATATACATTCTAAAGATAACTTATATCGAGTCGCTTACAAAAATAAAACGTTTCAGATCGATACAGTAAATGAAAAATACCATACTTCTATTTCAATCAAACGCACAGACGAATTTATATCTTGGTGTAAATCTAACATACGTTCATCACGTTACATAGCGCACACTATGCTACAACCACCAAATCAATTAACATATCCACTGCACATTCGAACCATTTTGCAAAAAAACAAAGAACAAACTTGGAATGTTATCGGTCAATTTATACAAAAAAGCTCATTTCCTAATCAGCTTTTACCCTCAGCAACGGACGATGATTCATTGCATTCATTTTCAAAAATTAAATACGTACTATCTAGTACAGGTGTGCAACTATTGCACGACGCTTTACACGACATTATAAATGAAGTATTCCAAACACTAGATCAGTCTTATTCTTCGTTATTTGAACTAGAACTTTCCACAATTATGGATCAAAAAGGTGCAATCTGGCTTATGTATGTCAACACGATCCCTCCTTACGAACAATACATTCGTCATAGTGATTCATTAGCTGAAAAGATATTTCACGGACCACTTAAATTCAGTCGCTTTACACCATAATGAAAGGAGGTAAACCTATTTTGAAAGAACATATATATACATTAAATATTTCAGATGAACATCCAAATAGCATTACTTTACCTTACGTTTTTTCTATTACACCACCTATTACATCCCTCTCCTTCGGCATACGTCATATAGCAAGTGAAGAAGTAAAAATTCATTATTCCTTTACTCGCGAAATTATTATCGGAAAGCATATTGCCGAAAAACTTTTACTGCCTCAATCAACTACTATTCATGCATTCACACAAAACCAAACAATTATTTTCGGACCATTAATCGGCATTTTTACAACTGGCTTTAACGATGATTCTTCTACCCCTTTAGGAAATCGTTCAATTGCTCTCAGTGAGTTGTTAACACCACCATTCTCATTACGACCGTTCGTATTCGTCTTTGGCGTTCAACATATAAACTGGGAAGAAGAAACAATTAACGGATATTTCTTTCGAGAGAAACAATGGATAAAGAAAAAGGTTCCTTTACCAAACGTCATTTACGATCGACTACCGAATCGACAAGCGGAAAATTACAAACCAATTGTCAGAGCAAAAAGAAAGTTAGAACAAGACTACTCCATTCCATGGTTTAACCCAGGGTTTTTCAATAAATGGGAAGTTCATCAACTTCTTATGAAAGACGAATCAATTAAACCCTTATTACCAAATACAGAAGCATTTCAGCATTTCGAACAAGTAGAACGGTTTCTTGGCACATATAAATCAGTGTACATGAAACCAATACACGGGAGCTTTGGTAGAAATATTCATCAAATATTTTATTCTCAAACAGAAAATTGCTACTACTGTCGTTATCGCGAAAATGAAGAAAATAAACTAAGAAAGTATCAATCATTAGAAACTCTTCTAAACCACGTATTAAAAGGACATGATTTAAAAAAGTTTATCGTACAGCAAGGTATTTCGTTACTTCGCTTTGATGGTCAACCTGTTGATTTCCGCATTCATACAAATAAAAATCATTTCGGTAATTGGATAGTTAGTGCAATCGTCGCCAAAATCGCCGGCAAAGGCAGTTTAACAACTCATGTAAATAGCGGCGGTGATACAAAGTTGCTACAAGAGCTTTTTCCAGATTCAACGAAGCAAGTTCAAATTGAAAATAAATTAAAACAAACAGCTCTGCAAATAAGTTATGCACTCGACGAGCAAGTAACTGGAAACATCGGTGAGATTGGTTTCGATATCGGTTTAGACACAAAGGAAAATCCGTGGTTATTTGAAGCCAACTCTAAACCTGGGCGAACTGTATTCCAAGATGCCAAATTAAAAGAACAAAGTGAACTGACACGCCAATTATTTTACGAATATGCCATCTACTTAACTGAACATTCCTTACGTGATGCAAAGGAAAAAATGTCCCAGATAAAATCCGGGACTTCATCAAACACCGAACATATCCCTTCTCCTATGATTCACTCACAAATACAAAAACAAAAACTTCCACCTAGATAATAAGGTGGAAGTTTTCTATTTACACAAGTTTTACTACAACCTCAGTTTCCACGTTACATACTCCGCAATAAAAAATATGATTGCAATATTCATTTGAATTATTATGCGTTAAACCATCTACTGCACTTAATAATTCTTGATCCATATAGGCACTATAATCGTCTATATAATCTACAGACTTCCCATAATCTTGGAGTATACTTTGGCAATTTTGACAAGAATATGTTTGTGATTCTAATGCATTGCAAAGCGGGCAAATCCCCATCATGATTCCTCCATACGTTATCGTTTAAAGCCTCTCTTTTTTAGAGTGAAGAGAGCAACCTATCCAAACATAGGAGCGCCCACTCCATCCCTACTTAAAAATAGAACTATAAAGTTGCTACCGATTTCATTTTTATTTCAATAAATCATAAATAAGAAGCTAATAATTAGCCTACAAGTAGCAGGCTACAATGAGAAAATTATATTTAATATCCTCCTTAGTTTGGCCTGTTTTCTTAAAAATACAACGATTACTCTTATTTCATAATTTACGAAATCAATAAGTTTTTTTGACAAAATTTACAAATTATTATTTTGTATATCTTTCTAGGTAACATCCATACTATGAGTACAAACTTAATTACCGATGGATTAGCGCCAATCGGGGCGATAATCTGGTTCAACTCCAGCTAGTCCAACCAAAAAAACTTTTATAACTCTAAGGAGGATATATTCCTATGGCAAACCAAAATTCTTCAAATCAATTAGTAGTACCAGGTGCAACAGCTGCAATCGATCAAATGAAGTACGAAATCGCTCAAGAATTTGGTGTACAATTAGGAGCAGATTCTACGGCTCGCGCTAACGGTTCAGTTGGTGGAGAAATCACAAAACGTCTAGTTGCAATGGCTGAGCAAAGCCTTGGCGGATTCCACAAATAAATATATATGGCAAAAAGGTCTCAAGGCATATGCCTTGAGACCTTCCTTAATTTATTGCAACATTTGTAAAAACTTCTTCGTACGTTCTTCTTTTGGATTTGTAAATACTTCTTCTGGTGTACCTTGTTCGACAACGACACCGCCATCCATGAAAATAACGCGGTTTGCAATTTGATGTGCAAAACGCATTTCGTGCGTTACAATAACCATCGTCATGCCTTCTTTAGCAAGTTCTTTCATTACTTTCAGAACTTCTTGAACGAGTTCAGGATCAAGCGCTGACGTCGGCTCATCAAATAGTAACACTTCCGGCTCCATCGCAAGCGCGCGCGCAATTCCAACGCGCTGTTGTTGTCCGCCTGATAATTGGAACGGATATAAGTCTACTTTATCCGCAAGACCAACCTTTTCAAGGAAATAGTTTGCTTTTTTCTTCGCTTCTTCTTTCCCCATCTTTTTCACTGTAACGAGCCCTTCCATTACATTTTGAAGTGCTGTTAAATGCGGGAATAAATTATGGTGCTGGAATACCATACCTGTTTGCGTACGAAGATTGACAATATCTTTCTTCGTTACTTTTTGAGAGAAGTCGAGTTCTTTATTACCGATTCGAATATTACCAGCGTTTGGTGTTTCTAATACATTGAGACAACGTAAGAATGTCGTTTTACCAGATCCAGATGGACCGATAATAACAACCACTTCCCCCTTCTCAACTGATAAATCTATATGCTTTAGTACGGTATTATCTCCGAAACTTTTTTGTAAATGCTGAATTGAAATCATAAAAACAAAAACTCCTTTTGTAAAAGGATTATTTTAATGTATAGCGTTCTGAACGCTTTTCTAACATCTGTTGTACGATTGATAATAAGAAACAAATAACCCAATAAATAAGACCTGCTTCGAAATAAACAATTAAAAATTCGTAGTTCATTGCCGCAATTTCCTGCGCTTTTCGGAACATTTCTGTTACTAAAATTAACGATGCTAATGAAGTATCTTTCACTAAGCTAATAAATGTATTCGAAAGCGGCGGGATTGATACGCGCGTTGCTTGCGGTAAAATAACACGTTTTAACGCTTGTGGGTATGTCATCCCAATTGTATAAGCAGCTTCCCACTGCCCTTTCGGAATGGAAAGGATAGAAGCACGAATAATTTCAGATGCATATGCACCGACATTTAATGAAAATCCAACAACTGCTGCTGTATATGGCTCAACTTCAATATTAAGAGTTGGAAGACCATAGAAAATAATAAATAGCTGTACAAGAAGTGGCGTTCCGCGAATGATAGATACATAGATACGAGCAATCCATTGTAAAATACGACTACCAGAAATACGTGCGAGCGCTGTTAACGTTGCAAGTATAATCCCGATAATAAATGTAATAAGCGTTAATGGAATTGTTGTAAAAACAGCTTCCTTCAGCATAGGCATGAAGGAAGTCTGCATAATATCTATCCAAGTAGACAATCGATCTGAAACTAATGCACTACTTAGATACATTTTCACCGAACCATTTTTTCGTTATTTTGTCATACGTACCGTCTTTTTTCATATCTTCTAACGCTTTATCTACTTCTTGTACAAGCTTAGTGCTACCTTTACGGAATAAGAATCCACTTTCTGAAGCTTCTTTTTCAGTATCTACAATTTTAATTTTTGCATCTTTTTTCGTTTCTAAATAATTTAATACTGATAACTTATCATTAATTGTAAAATCAACGCGTCCTGAAGCTAATAATTCTGCCGCTTGGCTAAATCCTTCTACACCAATAATTTCCGCACCGTTTTTCTTAGCAATATCTGCATAGTTACTCGTTAAAGATTGTGCTCCTTTTAAACCTTTTACATCAGCAAATGTAGCAGGCTTATCTTTATCTTTTGCAATAACTAATGCCGCTGAAGATGAAACGTACGGTTTAGAGAAATCATATTTCTTTTGACGGTCTTCACGAATACCAACTTCGTTTGCAACCATATCGAAACGTTTTGCATCTAAACCAGCAAGTAAGCTATCCCATTGTGTTTCTTTAAATACAGGTTTTACACCTAAACGTTTTGCAACTTCTTCTGATAGTTCAACGTCAAATCCAGTTAATTTATTGCTTGAATCATGGAATGTGAACGGTGCGTATGTACCTTCTGTTCCAATTACAAGTTCACCGCTTTGTTTTATCTTTTGTAACGCGTCTTGACTAGCTGTATCTTTTTTCTCTTCTTTACCGCAGCCGGCTACAATCCCGATCGCTAATGTAGTTACTGCAAGCACTGAAAATAATTTCTTCATGATAGTAATCCTCCAAGTATTCTGATAGGAATTTAAAAACTATATTGATTGTATGCAATCTTGAACAATTTTTCAATGAAAATGTTCTTATTTAGTTTATCCTTTTTCTTCATAATCAAACAAAAGGGAAAAATAATGCTACATACAAAAAATAAGTAACATTTTTTAATATAGCATTTATTGTACGAAAGGTAAAATAATACTTCTTATTTAACTGCCCTGATTCACTAAAAAAAGAACTTGTGAAAATCACAAGTTCTCTCCCATACCTATTAAGCGCTCTGGTTCCCTTCCATTTGCGTTTTGTACATATCATAATAACGCCCGCGCTTTTTCATTAGCTCATCATGAGACCCTTTTTCTAAAATGGTTCCTCTATCAAGCACAATAATTTGATCTGCGCTTTTAATTGTTGAAAGTCGGTGAGCGATAATAAATGTCGTTCTTCCTTTTTTCACAACTTCTAGCGCTTGTTGAATCATCGCCTCTGTTTCTGTATCGATACTAGATGTCGCTTCATCTAAAATTAAAATGGCTGGGTCAAAAGCGAGCGCCCTAGCAAACGATATAAGCTGACGTTCTCCGGTTGAAAGAGTACTTCCTTTCTCCGTAATTTCTTCATTTATATTGTTCGCAAATCTTTCAGCACCAACATCACGCAATGCTTTTACGATGCGCTCTTTTGAAATTTTTTCATTTTCTAAACTTACATTAGATGCTACTGTTCCGCTAAATAAAAACGGATCTTGCAGTACAATTCCCATATGTTCACGAGTTGCTTGTTTCGGCATCTCTTTTACATCATGACCATCAATCGTAAGCTTTCCTTTTTCAAACTCGTAAAACTGAAAGAGTACGTTCATAATAGAACTTTTTCCTGATCCAGTATGACCGACAAGTGCCACGGTCTCCCCTTGTTTCGCTTCAAAAGAAATATTTTTTAACACTTCATCTTTCCCATTATAAGAAAACGATACATTATCAAACTTCACATTTCCTTGTAAGCGAGGCATACGCTCTTCTTCTACTGCTTCTCCTTTTTCCTCTAACAATTCAAAAACACGCTCTGATGCAACACGCGATTGTTCTAAGTTAGCAAGCTGGTTCACCATATTCGTAATCGGTGAGAACAATCGTGTTAAATAATCAACGAACGCATACAGTATCCCTAGAGAAATGACGCCTGTAGCACTTAATGAAGCGCCACCGAAATACCAAATCACACCTGTGAAAGCGATATTTCTTAATACGGATACTAAATTATGAGAAGTTGCTGCATTTAAATTCAAAATTTTATTTTGATACTTAAAATAATCGCCATTTAATTCTTCAAACTCTTTTTTCGTTTCACGCTCTTGACGGAACGCTTGAATAATTGGCATCCCTTGAATGGATTCATTTACTGTTCCGTTAATATCAGATAAACGAGAGCGCATTTTATGATTGTATACAGACGCGTATTTTCTATAAAGAATTGCCCAAACGATTAAAATCGGGATAATGAGTAAACATAACGTCGCCAATTTTACATCAAGTAAAAATAGCGCAGCGAATATCCCAATAATATAGATGATACTTGAAACGAATGTCGCAAGTACCGTTACGTATAGATCACGAATGGCTTCCGTATCATTCGTCACACGCGACACAATTTTCCCTGCTGGTAAATGATCGAAATAACGAATTGGCAACGTTTGAATATGAGAAAAAACATCTTCCCTCATAATTTGAATAATTTTGTTCGCTGCCTTTTGCAAGAAGAACTGCTTTCCGTATGCAAATAATGATACGACTACTAATAAAGCAAAATAGCCACCACCAAGTAGGAGTAAACGGTTTATTTCTGGTTTATAAAACGCAAACACTTCTTCTTTCGTCAATACTTTCGCTTTATACACTTGCACCGCCTTACCATTTTGAACGGTAATCATATCCCCTTTTACAGTACGTGATCCTTCCGCATTTACTTTATTCGGTACAAAATAATATTGAAAACCGACTTGCATCACGCGTACTTCTTTCCCTTTTTTCTCGCCTTGTTCAAAGCGATCACTTCGCTTATAAAAAGCCCCATTATACGAAACAGCATCTTCACTCTGTTCTGTTTCATACCAAGGTTTCTCTATCCCGACGATATGATCGTCAATCATCGTTTTAGCGACGAAAGGACCAGCAAGCTCTGCGATGACGAAAATAAATAACATTAACATCGCAGCAAAAATCGTCCCTTTCACTTTCATCGCGTATTGAAACAATCGTTTTGAAACGCTCATATTTTCACCCCACTATCCGCACTTTCACTTTCACCTTGTTGTCTTTCAAACTGTTCAGCATACCAGCCTCCCTTTTGGATAAGCTGAGCATGCGTACCTTCTTCTATAACTGCGCCTTCATCCATAACGAGAATCCAATCCGCATGTTGCACTGCAGATAAACGATGCGTCGTAATAATCGTCGTCTTTCCGCTTCTTTCCGTTCTTATATTTTCAATGATCGCTGCTTCCGTACGAGCATCTACAGCTGATAAAGAATCGTCCAAAATTAAAATTTCTGGATTTTGAATAACAGCTCTTGCAATCGAGATCCTTTGTTTTTGCCCTCCTGATAAAGAAACACCTTTCTCTCCAACTAGCGTTTCTAACCCTTCTGGTAAAAACTCTAAATCCTTTTTAAACGCAGCAATTTCAATCGCTTTCTCTAGTTCTTCTTCAGTCGCTTCCCTATTTCCGAATAAAATATTTTCTCGCGCTGTTTTTGAGAACAAAATATGCTCCTGCGGTACATAACCAATCCAGCCGAGTACATTTTCATTCGTCATTTTATCCAGCGTCACATCAGAGACTGCAATATCCCCATCTCCAAGCGGATATTGACGAAGAAGCTGACGGACAAGCGTCGTCTTTCCGCTTCCTGTTTTCCCGACAACCCCAAGCGTTTCCCCTTGTTTTAATGTAAACGAAACCTTTTTTAAATTTGTTTCAGTTGATGAAGGATATGAAAAGGTAACATCATCAAACTGAATATAATCCGGCTCTTGCACAAGCTTTGGATGTTTCGGATCCTTTACATCTGGTTCATACGCTAACGTTTCATTTACACGGTCTAACGAAGCGTTTCCTCTTTGCATAACATTAATTAATTCGCCAATTGCAAACATCGGCCAAATCATCATCCCTAAATACACGTTAAATGAAACGAGTTCACCAAGTGTCACCTTTGATTGAAATACAAGATATGCGCCGTACACTAAACCAATTAAATAACTAAGGCCAACAAGCATTTTCACAGTTGGCTGAAATAGTGCATCAATTCTAGCTACCTTCATATTTTTTTCGTAGACGTCATCTCCTAAATGATGAAATCTTTCTTGATCTGCGTTCTCTTGTACATACGCACGAATAACGCGCACACCAGCGATTGACTCAAGTACTTTATCGTTCATATCACCGAATGCATCTTGCGCAACAGTAAATCTTTCATGCAATTTCTTTCCATATATATTCATCGCATACGCCATAATCGGAAGCGGTATAAGTGCCGCAAATGTAAGCTCCCAACTAATTGTAAATCCCATCATAAAAACGATTGTAAGCATGTATAAACTAGAATCCACAAGCGTTAATATACCAAAACCAGCTGTCATAGCGATTGCTTTTAAATCATTCGTTGCCCTCGCCATTAAGTCGCCAGTACGATTTTTTTGATAAAAAGTCGGCGTCATCTTAAGTAAATGCCCCATAAATTTAGAGCGCATCGTTTTCTCAAGTACAAATGCACCTCCAAACAATTGATGTTGCCATACGAAAGTAAGACCATACCCAACGATTGTAACCCCTATTAAAATAAGAATAGATTGCATAATTGCTTCGTTCGATAACGTTCCTGTTTTTATATTATCTATCGTAACCCCTAACACTTTCGGGGGAATAACTTCAACTATATTCACAATTAAAAGAGCTCCAATGGCAATACTATATCTCTTCCAGTGCTCCCTAAAAAACCATTTTAACTTTAGTAATACTGATAACAATGTAACCTCTCCCTTCTCGTTCTCGTTTACCTCTCATTTCTTTATCCACTATCCAGACCCATCACATTTACATTTCGTAACCCATACAATCTCATCACATTTTTCCACCTTCCAAAGTTTTTTATCGGAACCAAACAAGGGAAAATAAACAAAAAAAAGCATACCGCCGCTTGACGATATGCACAGGAATGCATAAAAAGCGTACGTTACGATATACGCAACGTACGCTTTTTATAAGACAAAGATGCCCTATATATCCGTACGGGTTGCGTAATGATATGAATGTTTTCTGCCATTTAACAGAGCTAAGCCCATTACATTTACGATTACAATCATTACGCACACCCCCTTCATTTATTTTCCATTTATAATCTTACAACTTTATTGAGTATTCTGTCAATTATTTTTTCACACTTCAAATAAAAATATATGATACACCATTTTGAAATAAGGGAATGTTCTGTAAGAAAGGGCATACAAAATAAAAAAAGAATAAGAAATCGTTTTCACAAACATTTCATTTGAAAAATGTTATCAAACCCCCTACAATCACCTTATACTCACTCTTACAAGTTGCTATTTTAGGAGGACTAATCATGACAACTAGCAATACGTACAAATTTTATTTAAATGGAGAATGGAGAGAAAGCTCTTCAGGAGAAACAATCGAAATTCCATCTCCATACTTACACGAAGTAATTGGACAAGTACAAGCAATTACTCGCGGAGAAGTAGATGAAGCAATTGCATCTGCAAAAGAAGCTCAAAAATCATGGGCAGAAGCTTCTCTACAAGATCGCGCAAAATATTTATATAAATGGGCTGATGAGCTCGTAAATATGCAGGATGAAATTGCCGATATCATTATGAAAGAAGTCGGTAAAGGATATAAAGATGCGAAGAAAGAAGTTGTTCGTACAGCTGACTTCATTCGTTACACGATCGAAGAAGCTTTACATATGCACGGAGAAAGCATGATGGGCGATAGCTTCCCGGGCGGTACAAAATCTAAACTTGCGATTATCCAACGCGCACCACTTGGTGTTGTATTAGCAATCGCACCGTTTAACTACCCAGTAAACTTATCTGCTGCAAAACTTGCACCAGCATTAATTATGGGTAACGCTGTTATTTTCAAACCAGCAACTCAAGGTGCAATTAGCGGTATCAAAATGGTTGAAGCACTACATAAAGCTGGCCTTCCAAAAGGTCTTGTAAACGTAGCGACAGGACGCGGTTCTGTAATTGGTGACTACTTAGTAGAACACGAAGGCATCAATATGGTATCGTTCACAGGTGGTACAAACACAGGTAAACATTTAGCGAAAAAAGCTTCAATGATTCCACTTGTATTAGAACTTGGTGGGAAAGACCCTGGTATCGTTCGTGAAGATGCTGACTTACAAGATGCTGCAAACCATATCGTAAGCGGTGCGTTCTCTTACTCTGGTCAACGTTGTACAGCTATTAAACGTGTACTTGTACACGAAAACGTAGCAGACGAGCTTGTTGACTTATTAAAAGCGCAAGTAGCGGAACTATCAGTTGGATCTCCAGAGCAAGATAGCACAATCGTTCCATTAATCGATGACAAGTCTGCTGACTTCGTTCAAGGTTTAGTTGACGACGCTGTTGAAAAAGGTGCTACGATCGTTATCGGTAACAAACGTGAGCGTAACTTAATTTACCCAACATTAATCGATCACGTAACAGAAGAGATGAAAGTTGCTTGGGAAGAGCCATTCGGTCCAATCCTTCCAATCATCCGTGTTTCTTCAGATGAACAGGCAATTGAAATTGCTAACAAATCAGAGTTCGGCTTACAAGCAAGTGTCTTCACAAAAGACATTAACAAAGCATTTGCAATTGCTAACAAAATCGAAACTGGTTCTGTACAAATTAACGGACGCACAGAGCGCGGCCCTGACCACTTCCCATTCATCGGTGTAAAAGGTTCAGGTATGGGCGCACAAGGTATTCGTAAGAGCCTTGAGTCTATGACACGTGAAAAAGTAACTGTATTAAACTTAGTTTAATCTTATAAAAAGAAGCTGATCTATAAATAGATCAGCTTCTTTTCTATATAAATACTTCCAAAAAACAGCGTATTTCGTTCTACTTCCGATTTGGTTTTCCAAATCGAACTAAAACATGCCATAATAATTTTAATTCCTGAAGCACTTCTTCATAAGTTCCACGATCACTCCAAGATAATGGATTGCATTTCAAATCTACTACAGCAGAGCCAATTATATTTGCATCGATACAATGATTCCGTGCAATGCGTCTTGCTAAAGATGGCATTTTTGAACCTCTAAAATCCATTGGAACTTCGTCTACCATAAGTACAAAACCGATGTGCCAATACAAATCAATCGCATACTTCAGGCAAATTTCTTCTAAAACTTTCCCTACATCCGTACCCTTAAATGAAGGATCTGCAACAAGCGCCTCCACGTCTTCTTTAAGAGAAATCTCTCCATGAATCTGCGCTTCAATATAATGATTAAGATTACGGGCTGGCTCTTTGCTTACTAAATCTATAAACGGCCTTTTCAGGTTAGCTAGTAAATGATTAATTAATATTGTTGGCGTCAAATTCCCTTCACCAATTGCAAAATCTCTTACGAATGTCTCTTCCAAAAGAGCAGCTAAAATCATATCAAACTCCTCATAAGTCCCCTTTTCTTTCGGATCTTGATGCGAATCTAAATATGTATATGTAGAGCGCGAAGAAACTTTTGGAGATAAGAGAAAATAACATGAACCAAAACGCGGAGCCGGCCCATCTGGATGTAACATTAAATTTAGCGCTCCGTATTTTGGCCGTTGATCATTCGTTACGCCTTCTAATTGATATGCCCCTCCAAATATTCTCTTTTCCCAAAGGTCACGTTCACCACCAGGGTAAGCAGATACGCTTCCATTAGATAGCAATGTTTCAAACTGACTTTTATATACTCCTTGCTCAAACAGTGCTTCAGCAACACTTTTCATATTCGAATCTAGTCTGTCTGGATGAAAGTGTAAAGCAATCCTTGCATGAGATTTTAAATTAGCGACAGCTTCTTCAAATATTTCATCTGTAATATTTGACATTTTAAGTATATGATTAATTGTTGCTTTAGCCCCACGTTTTTCGTTCTCTGCATATTTTGAAATATACTCTAAAGCAAATAATTGAGACCTTGATAATTCCATAATCAAATCTCCCCTTTAATTGAAATGCCTTTAAACACTTCAATTAAAAGCTTATTCTTTCCTTCTTATGAAACGAACCTCATTTATTAAAAAAAGTAATTTACTAAATCTTAATTATGTATACACGCATTTTTCATAGGCAAATGTACACATTCTACAGAAATTTGATACCCTAGCCATCGCTCAGCGATATGTTCAAATGATAAAACAGATCCCGTTGTAAAAAAGCGATGCTTCGGATTCAGATTGTCAGACAAAATTCCTTTGTGCTGTAAAATAGTACTTAACTCTATCGCTGTTTCTTCTGCAGAACTAATAATCGTTACAGCCTCTCCTAACTCACTTTTAATCACAAACTCTTCTCTATAATCTGATTATTACTATATCCATTGACGGATAAAAATTCATTTGTTACTCTTAAAGACGTTAATTTAATATTTAAATCCTCATTCGTATCTCGGTGAGGTAGAGGTTGCAATCATTAAGAGTATCATTTCAGGAGATGTAGTGGCATTGATGAAGGAATGAGAAAGGAATGGTTGCCGAAGTAAGTCGTGTCCACCATGCACGCTTGCTGGGTCTGCATTTAATAAGTGCAGAACTGTCACAAACGTTTCGTTTGTGGAGAGCTATCGAGAGGTATGTCGTGGGTTTCTTATAAGATAGAAAGCATGTAGCGGCAGATTACGTGCTTTTTTTGTTTTGTTTGGGACTTCTCTTCCTGACTCAGGAAGACATACATATCTCCTCGCTTGACTTGGTTATACTAACTTTGGAGGTATTTTTCTATGCAACAAAAAAAATGGGGCTTTTGGGTACTAACAGCTTTCGTTGTCGGTAACATGGTTGGCGCTGGTATTTTCATGGTACCAAGTACGTTGGCACAAACAGCAAGCCCACTCGGTGTCACTTTAGCTTGGTTAACTACAGGGTTTGGTGTTTTAATGCTAGCTCTTGTTTTCGGTAATTTAGCAATTCGTCGTCCTGATTTAACGACAGGGCCACAAAGTCATGCATATGCTTTATTCTCAACACCAAAAAAGAAAAAAATGGCTGGCTTCAGTATGGTATGGGGATATTGGGTTGCAAACTGGGCAAGTAACGTTGCCATCATTACATCATTTGCGGGATATTTATCACTCTTCTTCCCAATTATGAAAGATACGCGACTACTATTTTCAATCGGCTCGTTTAACGTAGAAGTCGGAAAACTAATTACATTTACGATTTGTTCCATCTTACTTTGGGGAACTCATATTATATTAACAAACGGTGTAAGCGGAGCTGGAAAACTAAACTTCTTAGCAACAACAACGAAAGTAACTGGATTCCTTTTATTCATCGTCGTTACGTTATTTGCATTCGAAGCTTCTAAGTTTGGACAATGGTACACACCGATGATTGATAAATCAGGTGCATCACATGGTCTTCTTTCACAAGTAAATTTAGCTGCTCTTACAACGCTTTGGGCGTTTATCGGAATTGAATCAGCCGTTCTTTTATCAAACCGTGCTGTTTCTCCAAAAACGGTAAAACGTGCAACAGTTGCGGGATTACTTATTACAGTTGCGATTTACTTAGGAATTACAATTTTAACAATGGGTGTACTTCACGTTGATAAATTACAAGCTTCTGAACGTCCATTAGCAGATGCACTAAACGCTGCAATGGGTCACGGCGGCGGGAAATTGATGGCATTACTTGCTCTTACTTCCCTGTTTGGTTCTATCTTAGGCTGGATTTTATTAAGCTCAGAAGTACCTTATCAAGCAGCAAAAGAAGGTTTCTTCCCTTCCTTCTTCACGAAAACAAATAAAAAAGGAAGTCCAATTTACTCATTACGATTAACAAACATTATGTCGCAAGTATTCCTATTCTCAACATTATCAGGAACCATTGCGGAAGCTTATACATTCGTTATTACCGTATCAACACTGGCCTACCTCATTCCATATCTCGTTTCACCAATCTTCCAGTTAAAACTAGTCGCAACTGGTGAAACATATAAAAATGAAATGCGGGCAAGAATTACAGATGGCATAGTCGCAGTTATCGCACTTTGCTACGCACTATGGGTTATTAAAACTGGCGCATCCGATATAAAAACGTTCCTTCTCGGAATTGGTTTATTCGTAATTGGATTTGCTTTCTATCCATTAATGAATCGTGATCAGAAAAAAAATAACGAAAAGAAAAACGGGCAAGTTGCATAACGCAATTTGCTCGTTTTTTCTTTTGTAAAACATATATAATAGAACAAAGAGGTGAAAAACATGTCAATCGAATCGCTATGGAGCAGTCGCTTCCAACAACATATTCAAAATATCATTACATACTTTGCACGTATGATTAACGGTTTACTATATAGCTTTATCTTTATTTCATGCGTTGGTGCATATTATTATGCTCAGTTTCTAAAAGCATCTCCTTCTAAAGGAATATCTTTAATAATTATAACGATTGTACTTACATTCATTATAACGAGATGCCCTATACGTACATTTATTCAAAAACCTGATGCTGTCTATTTACTAGCACTAGAAGAGAAATTAACATCTTATTTCAAAAAATCTCTTCTATACAATTACATCATTCAGCTTTTCCCATTGTTATTTACGTTCCTTATTCTCGTTCCACTTGCTATGCAATCATTGCAATTAACGGTACCTTTCTTATGTACAATCTTTATCGTGTTAATGATTATGAAAGCCTGGAACATGTACATACATTGGATGTGGCGTGATAGTCACGAAAAAAATATATGGCTGATCATTCGTATTACTTGTAACGCCCTAATCATTTACATGCTGTTTTATTCCGCAAATGTTCTCATATTGGGCGGACTACTCTTACTACTTGCTTTCCTACTTCTATATACGAAAAAACAGCCTACAAAACGAATACCGTGGGATTACATAATCGAGCAAGAAGAAAAAATGAACGTTCGTTTTTATCAATTTGCTAGCATTTTCACCGATGTTCCGCAACTGAATAAACAAGTAAATAAAAGAAAATGGCTTACAAATTGGATTGAACCTTTATTACATAAAAAACGAGCAACTTTCTTCTACTTACATACACTAGCATTTTTACGTGGAAATGATTATTTCGGTATATATATTCGCTTAGGATTGATCGGTGCTTTCGCCTTATATTTCATACCAAATATATACGTAAAAGGCGCTATCGCTTACATCGTTTTATATATGATCTCTATGCAGCTTCGTTCACTATGGAAATATTTTTCGGGAAATATTATTGTAGCATTATATCCGATTGGTACTGCAGAAAGAATGAAGCAATTTCTTAGCTTAATCTTTATATTGCTAAGTATTCAACTCATTGTATTTTCGAGTGTTATACTCATTGCTACAGGTCAATTTTTACATAGCCTTATCATTATGATTGTCGGGTTACTCTGGATCAAATTTATTATTGTACCAAAAACGAAGCAAAGAATTTCCGCATTTTAACGAAAAGAATTATCTTAAAAGCCAAGGAGAAAATAAATTTTCTCCTTGGCTTTTTATTTTTCCTCCTCAAACAAGAACCATTTAAACAACCGGTATTTTATGATTTTTACATACAAAGACGATAATACATGTTTACGACCTAATAAAAAGGGTATCTATTAATTAACAGAGTAAAGGAGGGTCCTATATTGTGAATAAAAAAACGGAACAATTGAAGCATCACGTTACTGACAATCAATGCAAACATGCTTTAACAACAAATCAAGGGGTAAAAATAGCTGAAGATGAATTTTCTTTAAAGATGGGCTTAAGAGGCCCAACCTTAATGGAGGATTTTCACTTTCGTGAGAAAATGACCCATTTTGATCACGAACGAATTCCCGAAAGGATTGTTCATGCACGCGGGGTTGGCGCTCATGGTTATTTTCAGCTTTATGAATCTTTAGAAACATATACGAAAGCAGATTTTCTTACTAATCCTTCAAAGAAAACACCTGTATTTGTACGGTTCTCAACCGTTCAAGGTTCTAAAGGATCCAACGACACAGTAAGAGATGTACGCGGATTCGCCACAAAATTTTATACAGATGAAGGAAACTATGATTTAGTGGGTAATAATATGCCAGTATTCTTTATCCAAGATGCTATTAAATTTCCTGATTTTGTCCATGCAGTTAAACCAGAACCACATAATGATATTCCTCAAGGAGCTAGCGCTCATGATACCTTTTGGGACTTTGTTGCGCATAATCCTGAGTCCACTCATATGGTCATGTGGCAAATGAGCGACCGAGCTATTCCGCGTAGTTTACGAATGATGGAAGGTTTTGGAGTTCACACATTTCGACTCATTAACGCAGAAGGAAAAGCCCATTTCGTAAAGTTTCACTGGAAACCTACCCTCGGGGTTCATTCATTAGTATGGGATGAAGCTCAAAAGATTGCCGGGAAAAATCCTGATTTTCATCGTCAAGATTTATACGAAGCAATTGAAAAAGGGGATTATCCTGAATGGGAGCTTGGATTACAGCTAATTCCAGAAGAAGATGAACATAAATTTGATTTTGATATTTTAGATCCAACGAAATTATGGCCAGAAGAAGAAGTTCCCGTAAAATTAGTTGGTAAAATGACACTGAACAAAAATGTTGATAACTTCTTTGCTGAAACAGAGCAGGTAGCTTTTCACCCTGGTCATGTCGTACCAGGTATTGATTTTTCAAATGACCCTCTTCTGCAAGGAAGATTATTCTCCTATACAGATACACAATTATCTCGTTTAGGGGGCCCTAATTTCCATCAAATTCCTATTAATCAGCCTGTATGTCCTTTTCATAATAATCAACGTGATGGTATGCATCAAATGCAGATTCATCGCGGTCAAACAAGCTATCATCCTAATGGATTAAATAACAATCAACCTGCAACCGTCCAAGCCGAACAAGGAGGATATGAACATTATCAAGAAAAGATTGATGGGCATAAAATTAGAGGTCGCAGTAAAAGCTTTCTTAACTTTTATTCTCAGGCTAAACTTTTCTACAATAGTATGAGCCCTATTGAAAAGCAGCACATAAAAGAAGCTTTTTGCTTTGAAGTTGGGAAGTGTAAATCAGACATGGTGAAGGCAAATGTAATTGCTCTCTTAAACCACGTCGATCGTCAATTAGCACAAGAAGTCGCTAACATTATTGGAGCTCCTTTACCTAAGGAAAATCACGAAGTAAATTCAGATGCAAAATCACCTGCACTAAGTATGTCCAATACTATTTTTAAATCTGATTCCAAAAATGTTGCAATTCTATTAAATGGTGACCCAAGCGTCTCACTTCTGTCCGAATGGATTCAAGCTTTTGTACAACACCAAATTAACTATAGTATCATAGATAATAAAATTTATCAGTTCAATGATTCCATTAAAGTAACTGACACTTATACAACAACAGACTCCTCCCTTTTTGATGCAGTATTAGTGTTTAGTAGTGAGTCTGTCATTCAACCCCCTGTTTTAGAATTTGCAGAAACTACTTTTAAACATTTTAAACCGATAGCTCATGTCCTTAGTAATCCTCATGCTTTGGACCATAGTAAGATTAAACTGGATGGAGCAGGAGTTTACAACTTAACAAATACTTCAATTGAATCATTTATAGAAGGCATTGCCCAAGGAAGATTCTGGAGCCGATAATATAATATAAGGAGCGGATTAGAATGAGTAAAAAAATTGCTATTTTAATAACGGATTATTTCGAGGATACAGAATACACAGAGCCAGTAGAAGCTTTTAAACAAAAGGGATATGAATTCACAACTATTGAAATGGAAAAAGGGAAAACGGTACACGGTAAGCAAGGAAAAAGTGAAGTCGTGATTGATAAAAGTATTGATGATGTTTCTCCAGAGAACTTTGATGCCCTCTTCATACCGGGTGGATTTTCTCCAGATATACTTCGTGCCGATGAACGTTTTGTTCGCTTTAGTAAAGCATTTATGGATGCGGAAAAACCTGTTTTTGCTATTTGTCACGGACCTCAGCTACTCATTACTGCACAAACACTTGAAGGACGCGATGTAACTGGATATAAATCTATTGAAGTCGATTTGAAAAATGCCGGCGGGAACTTTCATGACAAAGAGGTTGTCGTATGTCAAAATCAGCTAGTAACAAGTAGACAGCCAGAGGACATCCCAGCGTTTATTGAAGAATCGTTGCGTATATTAGGATAACTAATTTGGTTAACTAACCTTGTATTTACATGAAAATAATGAATCAGTGGGGTTTTATTCATCCCCCACTGATTCATTAGCCCTCATCAACTGGTCGTTTACAGGAAATCCGACCACCACAAATAGCAAGATAAATAAAAAGAGGGGAATCCAAAAGTTCAGTTTTAATAATCTTTTGGATTCCCCCCTTTTCTCGCCCAAAAATTCCTTATCACTTTTCATAGGCATTTCTCATATAGTGAAAATGACTATATAATTCCTATCCATAAGTTAAATAATGATTTCGCACATATATAAATACAAAAGATGGGAGCCCTATTTATGAATAACAATCCACCTTCAACGCCCCAAGACAACTCCGAAAACAATAGCCGTGATATTACACTGCAAACATTAAGGGTCATCGGACTCGTCGTCCTTATTAGTGGTTATATCCTCGTTGCGCTCTCTGAAGTAGGTGAGCTGAAAGTCTTATTAACAAACCCAAATAGCAATCCTGATTTAGCTGAAGTTGATCCGTTTTAAAAGCCATATGAAAAGCGATTTCTAGCATCGCTTTTCATATCGTTTTATCCAATCTGAGAAACCTCCCCCTCATACTTCTCTCTCCCTATCGCCTTCATAAATAGTAAAATACTGCTCATACCAACGATAAAGTACAGAGCACTCATGCCCCAAGATGCAATAAATGAACCTAGCATAACACCTAATGCCCCGTTCATTTTTGCAACTTGAAAGACCATTCCGTTAATCGCCATATATGAACCTCTCGCCTCATTTGGCACCATATCTGCCATAATAGATTGACGCACTGGCACATACATCATCTCGCCTACCGTTTGGAAAAGCCCTGCAATTAATAAAATCCATAAGCTATTGCTCGTTCCGAGTATTGCAAATCCAATCGTGTAAATAAATAAGCCTACATATAAGATTTTCAAATCGTTGAAGCTTTTCAGCATTTTAATAAGAAGTGCTGAACATAACACAACTAAAATTGTATTCTCTGCAGAAATCCAGCTCAACATGCGAATCCCTGTTAAATCAAACGTAAAACCATTCCCGAATAAAAAGTGCACCGTTTCAAATTCCTTCTGCAAGCGAACACCTAAATAATTATTAATTTGAAACTCTAAAGACAATGTACATATACTTGCTGCACAAAAAATTAAAAAAGCTCTATCTTTCATTACAACTTTATAACTATCCGCCATATCTTTTAATACATTTTTCTTCTCTACTGTTTTTCTAGCCACATACACCTCTTCCATATATACTGCCATTACATATAGAGTAATAATCGCAACAAGAGTTAATACGATAAACAATTGTAATCTATAGTTTTCAAATAGTAATCCACCAAATATCGCTCCAATTGCAATGGATAAGTTAATAGCCCAGTAATTAATGCTGTACATCACTTTTCGATTTTCAGGTGTACTCACATCAATTAACATCGCCTCTGTCGCAGGATTCATAAGTCCAGACCCTAAACTATTCACTAGCATAAAGATAAATGTTAACCACGGTGAGTCAACGTAATCCGAATTCGCAACTCCCATACAAGCAATGGAAATGACTTGTATACTTTGACCGATAATCATAACCTTTTTACGCCCAAGCCGGTCTCCAACATATCCACCGTATAAACCAATTACTAATGAAGCTATGACATTAATAAGTAGTAACGCACCAGCAATCGCACTACCTAACTTTATGGAAAAATAAATCGCCATAAATGGAAAAATCATCGTGGACACAGTACGTGTTAAAAACGATGTTATAATTCTAATTTTTATATTTCGATGCATACTCCAAAATCCCATTGTTTCCCCTCCTTATGCTTACTTATTTTACTTTGAAAAAAAGGAAGAAAAAGGTTAGAATATTCTAAAGAGTTTCCCCTTTTATGATAGAAGGAAGTGTATATATGAAAATTATGGACTATTACATTAGACTAAGACTACATGCACAAGATCAACAACATATGCGAAATAGCTTACAAGAATTAGCGGATGTTTTATATTGCAGTACGAAAAACGTAAAGATTTTATTAAAGAAAATGAGCGAGGAGCAATTAATTAGCTGGACTCCAGGGCGAGGCCGCGGAAATAAAACGGAAATTCTATTTATACATAATTTCGTAGAAGCGATTGAGTCCTATACAGATGAACTGTTAGCGCAAGAAAAATTAAAAGATATCTTTCTTCTTTTAAAAGAACCCCTCCCCCTCGCACTTCAAAAAAAGATAGAAAATAAACTACATCATCATTTTGGATACGAACCTTCAAATGATATGTACGACGTATTAAAGATTCCTATATCGAGAAAGATATTCCCATTAGATCCGGCTTTTGTGGCTGTAACTACAGAGAGCCATCTTACGAGTCAAATTTTTGATACATTAGTCGTCTATAACGATGTTACTGAAAAAATGGAGCCTCACATTGCGCATACGTGGGAATTAAGTGAAGACGGGCTTACGTGGACTTTTTATTTACGAAAGGATGTATATTTTCATAACGAAACAGTTTTAACTTCTAAAGATGTACAATTTTCATTTGAAAGACTAAAAGAAGTTTACTCTCCTTTCGAATGGTTAACAGAAGAAATCGTTCAAATTGAAACGCCATCACCACTACAAATTCGATTCCATTTAGCGAAACCAAATTTATTTTTCTTACACTATGTAAGTTCAATGCAGCTCGCAATTTTACCGCGTGATACGAGTATTCAAAATCATCATTATATAGGTACTGGACCTTTCAAACTTGCTCATTACTCTGAAGATAATATCATACTCGAAGCGTTCACCCATTATTTTAAAGAGCGCGCGTTATTAGACCGTATTGAATTTTGGGGTATTCCTGACCATGTGCAAATAGATGCTGATTATGAACTACCAAACGAAGAGGAAAATGAAAGGCATGATATACAAATAGAAGAAATAGGTTGTATTTATGCTAGCTTCAACTTTAAAAAACCTGGTCCTCATCACGACATTTACTTTCGAAAAGCTTGGAGAGAACTATATGATGTTGAAATGATACTTCGTAACATAGAGGGTAGACGGACAATTGCTGCATCAAGCTTTTTCCCTGATAGAAGCCGCCTTGCAACAAGAAGATCCTACTCTTTAGAAAAGGCAAAAGAGTATTTGAAAAAGAGTACATATAATGGAGAAACGATACATATTTACTTCTTCGCATTTAAAGATAGTGCAAATGACGCATATTTCTTAAAAGAACGATGTGAAAGTTTAGGTATACAAGTAGAGCTTCACCCATTTCCCGTTTCAGATTATATGAATCGCTCTATTGATAAACATGCTGATATTATTTTCATGGGAGAAGTATTTGCTGCCAATCATGAAATTGCATTCTTAAATGTATTTAAAAATAAAAGTTGCTTCGTAAATCGGTTCATGGACCCGCACTACGAAAAACAAATTAACTGTTTACTAGATACATTTTTACTAGAAGAAAATAAAGAAAAGCGCTATGAACTCATGTATGAGATTGAAGAGTTTTTACAAGCAGAACACATCATTTTATTTAACTATCACGTTCTAAAAAGAAAAACATACCCCTCTTCTTTAAAAAACGTAACAATTGATTCATTCGGTTGGGCAAATTTTGCGAAGTTATGGATACAGCCATCCATGTCTTAAAATGTGAGTCATTATAAAAGGAGAAGGTACTACATCCTTAACAGTACCTTCTTCACATACTATTATTTAATTACTCCATCTAAGTGATCTTTCAAGTTCACTAAAAACTTCTCTATATCCGGATTCTTCACCACATCATAACAAGCAAAACTCTTTAACGGACTCATACCGAGAAACTTTTGCACGCGATGTAAATGACTAAGCGCTGATTCTAAACTTTCTCCTTCAAAGAACTTTGTCTTATCTCCAAATGCTTTTTCAGGTGCATTCCAAGTTGTAGAGAACATATACTCTTTCTCTTTTAATAAACCACCTGTTCCATATTCATCTGCACCTTTAAAGAACAAACCGTATTCATATACTTCATCCATATACGTTTTAAATAAGCCTGGAACACTAAACCAGTAAATTGGTGTTTGATAAATCACAACATCAGCCCATAAAAACTTATCTTGTTCTTCTTTAATATTGTAACCATCTTGAATCGTTGTTGTTTTCACATGATGATTCTCGTCTAATACAGTAACCATATAATCTACTAACGTTTTATTTAATCGTCCTTCCTTTGTACCGTATTTTTCATGTCCATTTATAATAAATATATTTTTCATCGTTTTTCTCTCCCCTATATGATCTACTCTTCAGCTATTAAGCCGAGTTGCTGCTGTAGTGTAAGATTATCTTCTAAATGCCAATCTTCTGTTATCTTTCCGTCTTTCACATGTAAAATATCAATTGCAAAAAAATTAATTTTCTTACCATTATGCGTTCCTGTAAAAGAAAGACGGGCTGTTACTTTATCACCAACAACTAATAAGTCTTCAATCTCACAATGTATATCAGGCACAACTTTACGAAAATTTTGCGCTGCAAACTTTAATCCTTCAATGCCTTGTGTTCGCCCTTTCGGCAATGTATTATCGAAGAAATCTTTAGTAACAGTCTGCGGAATAAGTTCCTCCTTACCTGTATCCCAAAATGCATAAAAACGCTGCGCCGCATGAACCATTTCTGTCGCTTCTTTTTTACTTAGTGAGGGATCAATTGTCATTGCTTTTGGCTTTGGCATTTCTTTTAATAACTGAACTTCAGTTTTTTGTTCCACACCACATGCTACAAGCACAATACAAATAACAAACAAACTAAGAAATCCAAATAACTTTTTTATCCCCATGGAAATCACCACCTCCTTATATAAATCCTTTTTGTTTCGTATTGCTATTGTATATGCACTAACTTCCTTTATGGAAGTAGTGATATTTTTTTCATATAGTTACCAAAAGTATAGTTTTGTGATACTATAAAGCAAATTCATCCAAAAAAATTTTATGGAGGCTAGTTCCATGAACGATATAAATCCAGTTGAATTAACGAAAGGTTTACCGGGCATACCTTGTCCTATCGCTAAAACGCTTGATGTAATTAGTACAAAATGGACGTTTTTAATCATTCGTGATCTTCTTATCGAAGGAACATTACGCTTTAGTGATTTACAAAAATCAATGGATGGTATTAGTCCAAAAACATTATCGCTTCGACTAAAAGAATTAGAGTCTCAAGGCATTATAACGAGAAAAGTATATCCAGAAGTTCCGCCTCGTGTAGAGTACACATTAACGGATAAAGGAAAGCAATTAGAGGGGATTTTTATTGAATTAAAACGGTTTGGGTTAAGTTTATAAAATGAAACTTTAATCAGAATAAAACAAAAACCCCTTACCGTCGTAAGGGGTTTTATTACTTCGCAAAACTTTCAGCCAACTGTTTCTCTCTCCACATAAATGTAATGCCGAGACCAACTATTAAAACAACGCCTGAAAATGCATATGGATAATGAATATTCATATCAAATAATATTCCGCCCATCGCTGGTCCTGCGATATTTCCTAAACTCGTATAAGTCGAGTTCATACCAGCGACGAATCCTTGCTCTTTTCCGGCTGCTTTTGATAAAAATGTCGTTAAAGCTGGACGAAGTAAATCAAATGCTAAGAAAATGAAGCAAGTAACGAGAAGTACAATCCAATAATTAAAGACTACAGTTGAGACGAATGCTAATACTGCACCTACAATTAAACATATTTGAATTAACACTTTCTCACCGAACATTTCTACCAATTTGCCAAACATAAATACTTGCACAACTACCCCAAAGATTGAACTAATTGTAATAATTGCTGCGATATCTTTCGGCGAGAAGCCAAATTTATGATCAGAGAACAAGCTAAACACTGTTTCATACGCTGATAATCCGAATGCGAGTACAAATACGATAATAAATGCAATTGCATACATTGGATGTAATGATTTCTTTAAATCACCAATAAAACTTGATTCCTTCGTATTAGAAGAAATCTCTGCAAGTTCTTCTTTCGTTAACGGTTCTTTTAAAATAAAGATCGAAATCACACATGCTATAAAAGCAATTACTGCTGCAACGAAAAACGGCACACGTATACCGTATTCTGCAATAAATCCGCCGATTCCAGGCCCTATAATGAATCCAGTACTAATAGCCGCAGATAAGTATCCCATCGCCTTTGGACGTTCCTGAATAGATGTAATATCCGCAACATATGCCGTAACACCAGGCATAATAAACGCAGCACTAATTCCGCCTAATACCCTTGCTACATAAAGCATCCATACATCTTTTCCTAATCCAAAAAGAAGCTCTGAAACACCAAAAATAAATAATCCAATGATTATCATTTTCTTTCTACCGTAAAGATCAACCCACCGGCCTGTAATAGGTGAAGTAATGAGCTGTGCCATTGCAAACACTGCAACGAGATATCCCATCGTCTTCCCTGTTAAATGCATATCATTCATAAAGGACGGCATAACCGGAATGATTAATCCAATCCCTAAAAAAGCGATAAATATATTACTCAAAAGAATGACCAATACCATCTTTTGTTCTTTTATCGGTTTCTTCACTTTTTAACACCTCTTCCCGTAAGTTCCTCTCAAAAAATAATGCCCAAGAAGCTTTTTCTTTATCCTTCTATTTGTGGGCTATTCATGAGTAGAGATGCCCCCCTACTCGTTAGAATTTCACACTATCCTTCCACACATACATACGCATTAGATGAATGACTATCATTCAGTTTTCCTCAAAAATGAACCTACCTTTTCAGACAGGTTCATCTCACTATTTCTTTATATGTAGTGCATGTGTTAAAAAATCTAGTACTTCTGCCTTTTGCAAATCGACTTGCTCATCATCTTTATGATCATATAAATACACTTGTTCCGCTGCTGATTCAACTAGAGCGATAAATAACTTCGCTGTTCGCTCTGCGTGAACTGAATCACGAATTTCACCAGCTTCTTTTGCCTCATTTAAAAATTCACTTAGCCACATATAAAGGGGCTCATACACAGCTTCCCATTCTTTTATATGTTCTGTAGATGCAAGACCAGCATACATTAAAGCCTGTATTTCACGATATTCAGCTATAAAGTGAAACACCGCATCTATTACTTGCGTTACTTTACTTGAGAAAGGCGCATCGTTTTGCACTTTTTCTTTCACTGCAAGTATCATCTTTTCAACCATCACTTCTGCTATTGCAGGCATAACAGATAACTTAGAAGGAAAATATAAATAGAAAGTTCCTTGCGCAATGCCAGCTAATTTCACGATATCAGAAATCTTCGTTTTTTCGACGCCCTTTTCCTGAAACACTTCAATAGCTGCATAGACAATTTTCTCTTTTTTATTCATCATCTAAACCCTTTCACACGCATATTGAATGACTGTCACTCATTTTATAAGATAATCGATTGTACTGTCAATGATAGTGAACTCTAAGAGGAAATCATTTTTTTATAATAAAATCTCCTAATAAACAATTAGGAGATAAAAATACAATATATCTTTAAGAAAGTGCCTTTAATCCTGTCACTCCACATACAATAAGAAACACACTAATGATACGCGCTTTACTTTTCGACTCACCAAACAAGAACATGTTTAACAAAACTGCACCTGCTGTTCCGATACCAATCCAAACCGCATAGGCGACACTTACTTGTAAAAATAAGAAGGAAGTATACAAAAATGCGAAGGATGTAGCAAACCCACCTATATAAATCGCACCATTGGCTAATGTCTTATCTTTACTATACATTTTAAGTCCTATCACACCGACTATTTCACTAATTGCAGCACAACATACGAAAAACCAACCCATTTTTTAAGCAGCTCCTTCCACAGTTTCTTCTTTATTGTCAGCTAACTTTAAACCGATAACGCCGGCTACTACCATAAGAATGAAGAATAGTTTGCCTGCGCTGAAACTTCCACCGAAAAGAAATACATCCATTAAGAAAGTACCTACCGTACCAGCTCCAGCGAAAATAGCATATACAGTTCCTGTTGCAAGATGTTCACACGCTTTAGAAAGGAAGTGAAAATCAACAGCGATAACTCCTAAAATAATAATCCAATGCCACCAAGTATTAGCCGTATTAAAACCAAACACCCAAAAAATTTCAAAGATACATGTTAATATGACATATAACCAAGCTCTATTTTTCATACCTCTCACCTCTTATGACTGACTATCAGTCATTTTGTTTTAAAAAAATATACTCTTTCATCAATACTATATAAAAATAACTATCATCCTCATTTATCATTGTATTTGTTCCATTTCTAAGCTAACTGCATCCTGCCATAAAAAATGACTGAATGTCATTCATATGTATTGTACATGAACATTTTAAAAACTGTCAATACCGAAATTTTATTTAAAATTTCTTTCATCCGATTTGTATATTTCCTAATAATCTGTCAATAATGCTAGTAACATAATATTTTCTCCACTCCCCCTTGGAGAGATCCCTTGAATGGAGCAGTTAGCTTTTGCTAGCTGCTCTTTTTTATTTATCCGCACACTATGATGAAATACTCATAGATCAAATCCATTTTTCATCACATAACAACATCTATTTATTTTCCAATGAGCTTTTGTATGTACGAATTTTATTCTCAAGCATCTTCTCTGTAACCTCTAAGTTTTCTCTTTGAATCTGAATAGATTTCCTATGATCTTCTAGGAGCTGTAAACGAGCTTCTGTTGTATGCTCCCCTTCTGTATATAATCTAGCGTATTCTCTTATTTTTGCTATTGGCATTTGCGTTTGTTTTAATTTCATTACAAACTGCAACCACTTTATATGTGACTCTTCGTAAAGTCGATTTCCATTTGTATCACGATTTGCAATCAATATATTTTCCTTTTCATAATAACGTAGTGTATGTGTGCTCAATCCTAATAATTTTGCTACCTCACTAATTGTATACATACTAAACTCCCTCCACATGCTTATCCTTATATATTTTATGAACGTATCAAATTTATAAAAAACATTTGACTTAGAGTATACTCTAACAAATACAATCTAACCATAAATAAATTTGAATTTAGGGGGATTTTATATGAAATACACTGTTATTACTGGTGCAAGTTCCGGAATTGGTTATGAAGCAGCTTTAGCATTTGCATCTCGCGGGAAAAATTTAGTACTTGTAGCTCGAAGACAAGAAGAATTAGATGGATTAAAATTGAAAATTAACGAAATGCATCCAGAGTTAGATGTTGTCATTCGACGAACTGATTTATCTGTTACTGAAGATGTTTATAAACTTTATGAAAGCCTACAAGCTTTTCAAATTGAAACGTGGATTAATAACGCAGGTTTTGGTAATTTCGCCTCAATTGCCGAACAAAATTTAAATAAAATCGAGACGATGTTGCATGTCAATATAGAAGCACTAACAATACTCTCTTCTCTTTTCGTTCGAGATTATTCAATGGTTGACGGAACACAGCTTATTAACGTTTCATCGGGCGGCGGATACACGATTGTTGCTGATGCTGTTACGTATTGCGCTACAAAATTTTATGTAAGTGCCTTTACAGAAGGGCTGTCTCACGAACTGAAAGAACAAGGCGCAAAACTGCAAGCAAAGGTTTTAGCACCTGGGGCAACTGAAACAGAATTTGCAAAACGTTCATTTGGTATTGATGAGTTCGAATACGATAATGTTGTACCGAAATTCCACACTGCAAAACAAATGGCAAAATTTATGCTCGACCTTTATGATAATGATAAAGTTGTAGGAATTGTCGACGGTTTAACGTATAACTATGAACTTAAAGATCCACTTTATAATTTTGCCGTAAGACAAACGAATTCAAATTCTTAATAACCTGTCCATTTCTTATGGAAATACATGTTCCCACTATATCTGTAAATAATAGTGGGAACTTTTTCTCTATAAATTTTTTTATCCAACATACCGAACCATCGCCACTTCATCACAATAATCCATCTTTGGACAATGTCTACAATCAATCCATACTTTCTCTGGCAACGCTTCTTTATTTATAAAATCAAATCCACACTTTTGAAAAAATACTGTTTCATATGTTAAGGAAATTACTCTTCTTACATTTATTTTCGTAGCTTCCTCCATTACATGATTTACGAGCATACGTCCTATCCCTTTCCCTGCATATGTATGCGAAACTACTAACGATCGTATTTCTGCAAGATCTTCTCCTAACACATGCAATCCAGCAACTCCAACAATTCTCTCGTCTTCTTTCATAACATATAAACATTGCAAATATTGATAAAGAGACAAAAGAGAACGTGGTAAAACAACTCCCTCTTTTGCATAAACCTCAATAAGACTATAAATTTCTTTCACATCACTGGTCACCGCATTACAGATTTTCATATTACATCCCCTTGCCCCTCAATATTAATATTTATAACTTTAAATGAATTTTAATTCATAATTTTATATAATAATACAGCTCTCTTTTCTCCTCGTCAATCACTTTATACAAACAAAAAACCAAGCAATCTAATCGATGCTCGGTTCCTCATCTCGTATCGGTAATACTGTTGAATATTTAATTTCACGAAGTGCCAAACTCGTCTGTATACGTGTAATACCAAGCTTATTCAGCTTTCTAATAAACTGCTCTAGTTCTTTACGATCACGATTTGCAACCTTTAATAAATAATCGTACTCTCCTGTTAAACAGTGACATTCTAACACTTCCGGCATCGATTCTAATTCTTTCTCCAACACTTCTAACTTGTCAAATTGATGAATATTCGTACTCATAAAAATAAAGCATAATAAATCAAACCCAAGCTTTTCTTGATTTAAAATCGCAACTTGCTTATCGATGAAACCTTCCCCATCTAACCTTTTTATTCTTGCATGCATCGCAGCCGGTGATAAATTAACGCGACGTGCCAGCTCTGCATTACTTACTTGTGAATCCTTCTGCAATATATCTAAAATTCGTACATCCAAATCATCCAACACTTTAATAACAGACGACTCCATTACAATTCCTCCTTTTTTCTTACCGATGATTATTCGAGAAAACAACTTATAATTTATATAAAACTGAATATTTTTCTGTAAATATCATTTTAAACTAAATATTTTATCGAGTTTTCACCATTATACAAAAGAATATATTACACAATAAAGAAAAATGCTAAAATTATTTACAATAAGTATTGATTACAAAAAAGGGGATTTTATCATGCCTTATTTTTACGTCTTTTTACTATTACTAACGAGCTTATTATGGGGAGGAAATTTCGTCGTTGGAAAATCACTCGTCGATCATGCATCACCGATGACACTGACAAGTTTAAGGTGGCTGATTGCGATTGTTTGTTTATTACCAATGGTATGGTTTAAAGAAAAGAAAATCCTTCCACCACGTACCGCGATACTTCCGTTAATATTAATGGGAATTTCAGGAGTCGCTCTTTTTAACATCTTTCAATTTTTAGCATTAGAAAAAACATCCGCTACGAATGTAGGTCTTATTTCTACATTGAATACAATTTCAATCGCATTATTTTCAGTATTATTTCTAAAAGAAAAAGTAAATACACTTCAAATCCTATCCATGATTCTTTCATTCTTCGGGGTCATCCTCGTCCTATTAAAAGGTGATTTCTCGCTTTTATTTTCACTACATTTTAATAGCGGTGATTTATGGATGATTGCAGCGGTTTGTATTTGGGGAATCTATTCTGTTTGTAGTAAATGGGCAACAAAAACAACTACACCACTTATGGCAACGTTGTACTCTGGTATTTTCGGCGTTATTTTATTACTACCGTTTAACATAGGTAGCTTCACTGTTTCAAATATAAATACTTCTTTCATCACATCACTTTTATATACTGGGCTTATTTCGACAGTTCTTTGTATGGTATTTTGGAATATTGGCGTACAAAAATTAGGCGCAACTACATCAGGTATTTTTCTAAACTTCAATCCAATTTTCACAGCCATTTTAGCATTCATATTTCTCGGAGAAGAATTAACGTGGATACAAATTTTAGGGACAATTGTCGTTGTAACAGGATGTTATTTATTTTCTCATTTCAAAACTGTTGCCGTTCAGCCAACTAGACCTTTAATACGAAAACATTCTTAATGAAAAAACATCGTCATCTAGGTTGGCGATGTTTTTATTTACTCTTCATTTCTCTTATATACTGCTTTTCCTCTTTTGGCGATAAACGTTCCGTCGCCTTGCCAGTATCTCCACCTTGAAGGCTCCATAAAAAGTTATGCTCCTCAACAGTTTGAGAAAAATCTCCTTTTTCCCACCTATTTATAATAGAAAATAACTTCATTTTATATTGAAAACCTGTACTATTTTCAATATCTCTTTTTACATTAGAAATTTCCTTTTTTGTCATCTCTACAAATCCCCATTTTTCAGAGGATTTTACCTTTTGGTGCACCATTTTATGCATAGTAGAAATAATTTCACCTTCACTAATTTGCGGAGCTTCTTCTGCAGCTTTTTTCTCTTTTTCGTTTGCCGCTCGCTCGGTTTGAATATTTTTATTTTCTTTTTCCACATATGCAAGCAATTTCTTTCCGCCAACTATAGACGAGAAAATTACTATAATTGTAATGCATATACCTACGATCCATTTAAAAAGCATTATCTCTTCATCGCTTCCCTAACAATATGACTATCTACATATTGCTTAAACTTCACGATTTTTCCGTTCTCAAGTTGCCATACATGAACAAATTCTGCTTCAAATGATTTTCCTGTTTCTTTATAAACTCCAGAATACATACCTTCAGCAATAATTACATCTTTTCCGTTTACTTCATGATATGTATTTACACTTGCTTTATAATCATCCCATTCTGATCCTAAACGGCTAAATACATTTTCCATTATAGCTTCTACGCCTTTATATGTTCCGCCGTACGGAAAACCTTCTGCCTCTGTCCATTCCACTTTTTCAGAGAGGGCTTCTGCTAAATGCTTTGCATTCGAAGAAGCTGATCCTTCATACGTGCTTTTAATAATTTCTAAATTTGATTTAGGCATATTACTTCCTCCCGTTTATTTATTTTTACACGAGACGTAACCATCACAGTTACATCTTGTGTAAAAAAACATTTAAATTGTTTTACTCTTAATCTATTAGCTGTAATCATTATAGTTACAATGATTCTTCAAGTCAACATTTATAAATAAAATTTACTTCGTTTTCATTACTTTCTCTTTTAAGAAACGATCTACATATCCTTCTGCTTTTACTACGAATAAATACGCACCCATTGATAATAATGCAAGATCTAATTCATATCCTGGATTCTTTCCATCTCCTAATAAACCTGCTGCTCCATTTACCTTTACGATAGCTCCAGCTAAAATAAGAGCGAATAACAATCCTACATATCGTACACCTAAACCGATAATTAATAATATACCACCAACTAATTCAACTGTTGCTACGCCGTATGCAAGGCCACCTGGTAAACCGATGCTTGTAAACCACCCTGCTACATTATCGATACCTGATTGAAACTTTGCTAAACCATGTGCAAAGAACGTAACTCCTAACACGATACGAATAATTAAATTCCCAATATATTGATTCATTTTGAACTCTCCTTTTTGTTTTGTTATGGTGAACTTTTATTTACAAGTCAAAACAATACGGTATTTTATTTCATTCGTCAAATACTTTTTTAAATAAAACAAAAAACATTATCCGTTTTACGGATAATGTTTTCTTACAAAATAGCGCTAATTCAAGCTTTTATTCTATCGCATAGAAAAATTTGAAACATTTTTCCAGCGCCAATATAAGGCAGCAAAGAAACGTCCTCTTCCACAACCATTCCAACAACATTCACTTTCTCATCTACAGGTAAATCATATGTGGCAACTTGCATCTCCCCTGCATATCTACCGTACAATTCATTATCAATTGTAATGCTCCCTTTCTTTCTTACAATTGTATGCATCGGCTTTATCACCACTCTATTTCCTTCCCTTGATTCTACAGATCGAATAACATCACGAGACGGATCTAGTCTATTTGTATGCACTTGCTCTACCACTTTTAATACTTCTTTATCAGTTATAAATGATTTGTAACGCAATGGAATAATCCCTCTACTTGCACTAGCTACTTCTTGCATACTTTCTAAACTTGCGCTTATATCTCCAATCAATACTTTATCAACACCACAATCTTGTACAAGTTCTAAGTACGCTTCAAGCGGGCGCATATTGCGATGTTTTTCTAACGTTGGTAACCCTTCATATAACGGACCACGTTTTTCCGCATCTCCTGGAATAAATGCCATTGTCTTTATTCCGCACTTCTGTAAATATTGATTTTGTTTTTGTAAGAAGGACTTTGCTAGTCCTGTCTCTGGGCGCGGGTAAAAATTATGCCATGCTTCTACATTCTCTACTCTTATATGTTCTGTAAGTAATTCTTTCCAAAATGACTTTGTAATCGTACTCGCATTTAAAGCTACTTTCATCTTATGAGATACGCTTGCAATTTCTTTTGGCGCAATGCCGTAATCCATTCTTAAACCGGTAATACCCCAGTCCAATAGCTCTTCCACATTTTCATATGTTAGCCCTAAATGGTGTAACGATTTTGGAGAAACATCAACCATTAGCTCCATTTCATGTGCAAAAGCTTGTTTCCCTAATATTTGAATTAACTCTTTATACGTATTTGGATCATCTTCTGGAATGTGCAGTGATGTAAAAATAGATGTAAACCCATGTTCCTTCGCTACTTTTAGCCACTCTTTTTGTTTCTCTACTCGTTCTTTTGAAAGATAAATGGAAACTCCGATCATATAAATCTCCCTCTCTATTAATAGAAAAAGAGAAAGGAATCCCTTTCTCTATATGTTTTCTGCCATTTCTTCTTTAAATCCGAAGAAGTACGTAAAGATAAATCCGAAAGCATATGCAATTACTAAACCTAAGAAATATAGTAAATATTTATTGTCAGCAATTAACGGAATTAAAGATAGCCCTGATACGCCAATTCCAAGAGAAGCTGTTTGCATAACTGCTTGGAATGCACCACCGACAGCCGCTCCTAAACAAGCAGTAATAAACGGTTTCCCAAGTGGTAATGTAACCCCGTATAATAGCGGCTCACCAATTCCTAAAAAGCCAACTGGCAATCCACCTTTAATTACATTTCGAAGTCGTTTGTTTTTTGTTTTCACATAAATCGCAATTGCTGCGCCCACTTGGCCAGCACCAGCCATTGCTAGTACTGGTAATAAAGGTGTTACGTGTGTTTGATTAATAAATTCCATATGAATTGGTGTTAAACCGTGATGCAATCCGACCATAACAAGAGGTAAAAATGTTCCCGCAAGTACTGCGCCAGCAAATGCTCCGCCAATATTTAAAATCGCATTAATTCCGCTCGTAATACCATCTGATAAGAAACCTGCTAATGGCTGAATGGCTAACATTGTTACAATACTTACAACTAATACAGTAATGAGTGGTGTCACGATAATATCAACTGCATTCGGCACTGCTTTTCGAACTTGTCTTTCCACTACAACCATAAGCCATGCTGCAAAAATAACTGCGAATAATCCGCCCCGTCCGGGCACTAATGCTTCACCAAACAATTTTACGTTTGCCATCGCCGGGTTGAAAATTAAAATGCCAGCAATTGCCCCAAGAACCGGTGTCCCGCCGAACTCTTTCGCTGTATTCCAACCAACTAAAATTCCTAAGAATGTAAAGATACCGCCGCCAATGAG
This sequence comes from Bacillus cereus group sp. MG1, assembly GCF_040460035.1. NCBI lineage: Bacteria > Bacillati > Bacillota > Bacilli > Caryophanales > Bacillaceae > Bacillus > Bacillus cereus group sp. MG1. Next base: position 1,694,874 of record NZ_JARVGY010000001.1, read on the forward strand.
TAGTAACATTTGTAACCACGTTGCATTTGGATCAGCACCAGCGTTTTTCGCAAAGTTAGCAACCCCGTTTATAATTCCTGACGCAACAAGTCCTGGAATTAACGGAATGAAAATACTTCCTATTTTTCGTAAAAAGTTTTTCACCGGTGTATTATTTTTCTTCTTAATCTCTGATTTCATCTCTTGCCCAATATCTTCAAGGTGATGATCTGCTATCTCACCAATTCGTAGTCCTGTCAAGCCTTCCATTTCAGCTGCTACTTTATTTACTGTTCCTGGACCAACGACAACTTGAAGCGTCTCATCTTCTATAACACCCATAACGCCTTCAACTTTTTTTAAAAGGTCCATATTTACTTTACTTTCATCATGAAGCGTTAATCGTAGTCTCGTCATACAATGAGCAATACTACGAATATTTTTTATTCCTCCAAGTTGCTCCGAAATTTCCTTGGCCATTCTCTCTTCTTTCTTCATAATAGAATCCCCCTCCCTATTATTTTATAGTGCTTTCTTCACAAACCCTTTTGCGCATTTTAGTTTCTCCAGTGCTTCCCCATATTCGCACTGCAACAACACCATAACAATGGCAGCTTTTACGTTACGTTCTGCCTTTTCATAATACTCTGCCGCTACTTCATAACTAGCGCCTGTTGCTTCCACAATAATTCGTTTTGATCGTTCTACTAACTTTTCATTTGTGGATTGAACATCTACCATTAAGTTTTTATATACTTTTCCTACACCAATCATCGAAGCTGTTGAAATCATATTCAACACTAATTTTTGTGCTGTACCAGCTTTTAAACGCGTTGATCCTGTTAATATTTCTGCACCTGTCTCTACTTCCACATTTAACTTTGCATATTTACTTATTTCAGCATTTTTATTACAAGAAATACTCGCTGTACTCGCTCCTACACTCTGTGCGTATTTCAAGCCGCCAATTACGTAAGGAGTTCTGCCACTTGCAGCAATTCCAATCACTGTATCTTTCTCATTTAATCCAATACTTTTTAAATCTTCTTCTGCTAACTCTTCGCGATCTTCGGCACCTTCCACCGCTTTAGTAAACGCTTTCAATCCACCTGCTATAAATCCTTGCACCATTTTATCATCCGTGCCAAATGTCGGCGGACATTCCACTGCATCTAGAATACCTAAACGACCACTCGTACCAGCACCAATGTAAATTAAACGTCCCTCTTCTTCAAAAGATTTAATAACAGTCTGTACAACCTTTTCAATTTGTTCTATCTCTTTTTCAACTGCTAACGCAACAGTTCGATCTTCTTCATTCATACTTTGCAACACTCCTTTTATGCTCATCTCATCCAAATTCATTGTTTTCTCATTACGATGTTCTGTCGATAAATTTTCTAACATATTGCCACCCTCTTTGAAATTATATTTCACACTTTTATTATAACTTTAAGAAACTAAAAATCAATTACTCTTTCTTATTTTATGAAATAAAATTTCACGACATGACATATTTTTGTCAAAGATCATAAAGTGAAACTTTAATCAGTGTGGGTTTTGTTCATCCCCACTGATTATTAGCCCGCACCAATCGGGCATTTACGGGCAGTTGATCCCCACCTAACTTTCTTTGCTTCCGCTGAATTTTGAAGTGAGGGTCTTACTGCCCGGCAAATAGGGGGATAAAAAAAGATGAGTCTCCTCATCTTTTCTTCTACTTTAACTTCCGTAACCGCAACGCTTCTTCTCGCGTCTCCATAAATTGATCCAATACTTTATTACCAATCCGATTGAAAGTAATCACATATAAAGCATCAATCATATTCAGTTGCGTCATTCTCGAAGCAATACTCGCAATACGATGATCTTGTTCTACATCTGGCATACAAAGGCGAATATCCGCTTCTTTATATAGGGGGGATGATTGATCTAGTTTCGTAATTCCAATAACAGTTGCACCTTGTCTCTTTGCATACTGCGCCATTTCAAGCACATCTTTCGTTCGACCAGATGTTGAAATCGCAACAAATATATCGCCTTCTTTTAAATTCGTCACAAGTGGCAACATCATATGAAAATCAGATAGCATCATCGCTGTAAATCCAAGCCGCGTAAATTTATAAGCCCCGTCCATTGCTGGCGTAGCTGATCCGCCTACTCCATAAAAGATAATTTTATCGGCATTTACAATACGATCTGCAGCTTTCTCAAGTTCTCTCTTATCTATTGCAGTAACACTCGCCTCAATTGCAGCTTTATTCACATAAGTAACTTTATTAAATAAATCATACGGTCCATCTTCTGTATTCATCACTGAAAAATCGTTAATATTATAATCAGCAATAGTTAATTCACGAACGAGTGCTATCTTAAATGCTTTAAAACTTCCGATTCCAATCGATTTACAAAAGCGAACGACACTCGCTTCACTTGCGCCTGCATTCGTTGACACTTCTTTCGTCGTTAAATTCGGTACAATCTCTGCATTCTCCATTATGTACATGGCAACCTTCTTCTCAGCTGGTGAAAATTGATCCATATTACTTTCAATTTTAAATAGTAATGTTGAAGCTTTCACTATTTAACCTCCACTTCTTACGGTTGCGTTCACTTATTTTCTCTTGCTTCAAGAAGGTAATAACCATCATCGCCAGGAGGATGAAACACATTTACAATGCGATTCCCTTTTTGATAAACAGTTCTTTCCCCTTCTGTCCACTTCTTTTCCCAACCGTTCATCCAAATCGCAACATCAGGTAAAAAAGCAGTATATTTCAGCTTCTGACCGTACTCACCATCTGCTTCTTCCGAAAAAATAGAAACCGGAAAATCTTTCACTTTTGATTCTTTCCATGCAGTAAATGGTATACATACTGCAATAAGTACGATTACACCAATAACCTTCTCCTTCGTAATCTTCACACTTCCCTCTCCTTGTCATATCACATACATAGATTTTACCATAATTACAAACGCTTCATGCTATATGATCGTTGCTTTTAGGAATAAAAAAAGAGCTTACCTACATCAGATAAGCCCTTCCTCTCTATGCAAAATATTTCTTCAAAAGTGGTGGTGTAATAATCGTCGTCAATATAACAACAATAACAATCGCTGTGAAATTTTCTTTCGCTAATAAATTCGCCGTAAGTCCATTTGCTGCGATGATAAGCGCTACTTCACCACGTGATACCATCCCCGCGCCAATACTAATAGAAGATTGGAGATTAAATCCTGTCAGTCTCGCTCCTAAACCTGATCCGATTAACTTTGTGAAAATTGCAATGAGAGTCATAATAATAATGAACCAAAGCTGGCTTCCAATACCTTGAAATGTAATTTCCATTCCGATACTTACGAAGAATACTGGAACAAATATTGCATAAGCAATCGGTTCAATTTTATGTTCCACTTCATGCTTATACTCTGTTTGAGAAATAGCAATTCCCGCTGCAAACGCTCCAATAATACCTGCAATTCCCATCATTTCACTGTAATAAGAAAAAGAGAAGCAAATAATAAGAGCCGCGCTAATTAACGCTTCTGTTACACGAAGCGGGACAAGCATTTTCATAATCCAAGGAACGACTTTCCATGCAATAAAAACAATACTTACAAAGAAAATAATTTTCTTTACAATGACAAGTGTTATATTCACATCTTGTGTTCCTAAAAAACTCATTACAAATGCTAATAAAATAACGACAATGACATCATCAAATACGGCAGCACCTAAAATTGTTGTACTTTCTCTCGTATTCATTTTTCCTAAATCACGTAGCGTCTGCACCGTAATACTAACCGATGTCGCGCAAAGTAATAAACCTAAAAAAATGGCATGGGATTGTATTAATCCAAACAGCAATCCTGTTACATAACCACCGATGAAAGGAAAAATAATTCCACCAGCCGCTACTGCAAATGACGATTTCAAATTCCGATTTAACTCTTCTAAATCCGTTTCAAGTCCCGCTATAAACATAAGTAACAAAACACCAATCTCACTCAATTCATCAATCAGTTCAGAACTATTAATAATACCGAGTACAGCCGGACCGATAATAATACCGACAATTAACTTACCAAGTACAGAAGGCTGACCAAGTCTCACACTAATGTCACCAGCTAATTTCGTACAAAGTAAAATGACGACAAGTTCAAAATAAAATAACATAGCATCTGCTCCTACTTTAACTTTAATCAGTGGGTCGTTAACCCACGTCCATTTCTGCAAGTAGTTTCCCCTATTGATCCGCATTTTATTTGTCATATTTTTATTTGACAAAATATTCTGAATTATATTAAGATTAATCCAGCAATTTTAAAAAACTACATACCATAACTGCACCTCCACTTACTTACTCTTTTTTAATGGGCTCATACTATAGTCGCAGTTATGGAAATGAAAAAACGGGGGAGAGAGTCCAAAGTGAAGTCATTATTACGAAAAAAAGCGCTTAGTACTGAGTCACCAAAGCAACTAGATAGAACATTAACTGCACTCGATTTAACGTTTTTAGGAATCGGCGCCGTAATTGGGACAGGGATCTTTGTATTAACAGGTATTGTTGCAGCAAAACATTCTGGTCCTGGTATTATGCTATCATTCCTTATTGCTGCATTTACTTGTGCTTGTGTAGCCTTTTGTTATGCTGAATTTGCTTCTTCTATTCCTGTCTCAGGAAGTGTGTATACTTACGCATATATGACAGTCGGAGAAGTCGTCGCCTTCATCGTCGGATGGTGTTTAATGCTCGAATATTTACTTGCCGTTGCAGCAGTAGCTGTCGGTTGGTCTGGTTATTTACAATCATTACTACAAGGTTTCAATATACACCTGCCCGCCATAATCGCCTCGGCCCCCGGCGTAGGAAAAGGTGGTCTCATCGATTTACCTGCTGTCTGTATTTTACTTCTTATTACTGGCCTTTTAAGTTTTGGTATACGCGAAAGCGCACGCATTAATAATATTATGGTTCTTATCAAGTTAGCCGTTATTATCGCCTTTATCGTAGCAGGTGCAAAATATGTAAAACCTGAAAATTGGACACCGTTCATTCCATTCGGATACGACGGTATTATTACTGGGGCTGCCACTGTGTTTTTCGCCTTTTTAGGTTTTGATGCAATCGCAACCGCTGCAGAAGAAACGAAAAAACCACAGCGTGATTTACCAATTGGTATTATCGGTTCTCTTCTTATTTGTACTATTTTATATATGATTGTATCTTTCGTTTTAACAGGTATGGTTCCTTATACACAATTAGACGTTTCTGATCCAGTTGCATTTGCATTGCACTTCGTTGGTGAAGATGCAATTGCAGGACTACTCGCTGTTGGAGCGATGACTGGAATGACAACCGTCCTCTTAGTCGTTATGTATGGACAAGTTCGCGTTTCATATGCAATGAGCCGTGACGGTCTACTTCCAAAAGCGTTAGCACGTGTAAATAAAAAAGTAAAAATCCCTTTATTAAATACGTGGATTACTGGCGTTGTTGCTGCTTTATTAGCAGGCCTTTTAGACTTACATTTGCTAGCGAATTTAGTAAACATCGGCACGTTAACAGCCTTTACATTCGTTTGCTGCGCAGTACTTATTTTACGAAAAACACACCCTGACTTAAAACGCGGATTCCGCACACCTTTCGTACCTGTACTACCAGTTGTCGCGATTCTTTGCTGCTTATATTTAATGATTAATTTGTCTAAAACAACATGGATTAGCTTTGCAGTTTGGCTTATAGTCGGCTTATGCTTCTATTTCTTCTACTCTAGAAAGCATAGTCATTTAGCTATTGAAAAAACAAATGATGAACAGAAAAAGGCATAACAAAATAGCTCGCCGATAAAATGGCGAGCTATCTTTCTATACTATCATATTTTTTCGTTAACGATTGTAAAATGAAAAATATGCCGATGCAAGCTGTAAACCATGCCCAATTTCCTATTGGTGTCGAGTATGTGATCATTCCAATACCCACAAGCACTAAGAAAATAATCACCTGATATATGAGCTTCCACTTTTGCATATATTCCCTCCTTTACTTCGTCCCCTTCTTTTTCTTCTTCCAGGCATTCAAACTATCAAAGAAGAAGTTAATAAATAACGTTCCTAATCCTGCTAATAAAAACGTCATTAAGAATAAAACCCAAATACTTTTATCTTTTAATAAATAATATCCTACAAGGAGCACAACCGCGATCCATACATATTCAAGAATTCTTTTTAGCTTTTTCTGTTCCAACTTATTCGCTCCCTCTTTCTATGCTACTTTTAGTATAACAAAAAAGAAGCCTATCATGATAAGCTTCTTTTCTTCTCTCTTATTTGTTCATACTTTTTTCAACAAGTGAAATCGCATACTCTAATGTACGATTCATCGTTTCTACCTGTGCATCTTTTACTTGCACATCTTGTAATACAGCTTCTGCAACTGTAATTTTTTGTTGCAATGATTTCACTGAACCATCTGTTACATTTACAGCTTGCGCTTTCTTCACTACTGCTTTTGCAGATTCAATATTGATTTGTAATTTTTCTTTCGTTGTTTTTGGTTGTTCTTCTGCCACTTTTGATTGTACAAATGTTACATTAGCTGATTTTAATTCGTTATATGTTTGAATAATTTGTTCCCCAGTACTTCCTACATTTTCAAATGCTTGCTTTGCAATGTTATAGCTTTTCTCTAATTCTTGAAATGCTTCCTTTGAATATTGACCTGGCTTATCACCAAATTCATACGTACTAACTAACACTTCTTTTACTTTTCCAAGCTCTTCAAATAACGCATTTACTTGCTCTAACTTCGTACGGTTAGAAAACTCATTGTATGATGCTAATACTTCTGAAGAACTTAAAGCTTTACTATATAATTTCGCAAGCGCGATTTGTCCATTTAACGGAATACCACCATTTCCGTTACTATCAGGATCCGCTCCAAATGCAAATGGTACGTTCGGATGATACACTTTCCCAGTAGCTGGCTGACTATTTACTTTTTTACCATCTACGTAAATAGCCACTTCGCTTCCGTTATACGTTCCTGTTAAATGATACGTTTTGTTCGCTTCTAATTGAACTCCAACACGTTTATAGCTACCTCCAATGTGAGCCCATAATTCAACATATCCACTTCCTGTAGACTCAAATCCAATTCCGCCGCTCTCTGTATTTTGCAAGATGCCTTGTCCGCGAATTTCATTCATTGAAAATACAGTTTCTAACGTAAACGTATTTGCTACTTTTTCTTTTTGTGCTGCTGAAAATGGAAGGTATCCAAATGTATTTGCTTTTCCGTTTAACTTCATAACATTCTTCTTCAATGCTTTATCATATTCAATAGTCACATTGCCCTTCACATCACCTTTTGTACCAAATGGTGAATTGTCTTTAAATGTACCATCTGCAAAGTTTACATCGAAAACATCAGCTTTTGGTACTTTCACATTCGGGTCAATATTATCTTTTTTCGTAGTAATTTCCGCAGTTAACGGCTGTGCGGTTTCATTGCCAAATGAATCAATCGCAACTACTTCAAGTGTATATGCTTTCCCGCCATCTAACCCTGCAAGCGTAAACGTAAGATCTTTCGGCACTGGATCACGATAAAACTCTGAGAATGCTAACAATTTATTTTTTATTTCACCCGTTTGCTTATCTCTAGCCTGCACACGGTAAGAGTGAACAAGAAGGTTGTCCAATGCTTGCGGGAATGTTACTGTTGCCGCATTTTCTGTTACATTTGATACAGCAAGCTTTGCATCTTTAGCAAAGTAAGGCTTTTCTTTATCACGATCTTCTACATGTGTAAATGTTTCTTTCTTTGCTGGTAATTTAATTTTCCAAGGCTCGCCTGTCCAAGAATTCGTATGGAAATCACGGCGATTAATCGTCACTTCTTCTTCATCTACTTCTACTAATAAACCTTGGCTTAACGTACTAGCTCCTGGCGGGATATTCCCTTGTACTTTACCACCTTCAACTTCCATATAACTTACTGAAGATGTACCAACTGATGTAAAGTCTTTTTGATGTATCGATCTCGGATCATCTAACGGATAATGTGAATGACCTGAAAACGTAATAACTTGTGGATATTCTTTTAACACTGCATTAATTTTTGCGCTATCTTGTGTTCCCCATTCCTGACTACCGTACACTGTATCTTTAATATATTGATGTAAAAATACAAAAATCGGTTTTTCTGGATCATCTTTTTGTGCTTTTGCCATTTCTTCTTTTAACCAATTAATTTGCTTGTCCGAATAATAACCATGTGTTGTTCCATTCTCTGGAGACATAACAAGGAAGTGATAACCTTTTACCACTTTATGATAATAAATTGATTCCATACCTGTTTTTTCTAAGAAACGCTTCTGTGCACCCTCTACGGATAAACCGTTCCAATAATCATGGTTACCGAGAGAATTCATTCGCACTGCATCTTTATTTGCATTTTCATTATACACTTGCATGAAACGATCATATTGCTGCACTGATCCTGTATCTGTGAAATCACCTACAATAACAAACGCATCTTGCTTTGGTGCTAATGTATTAAACTGTTCAATCGCTCTTTTCCAGCGAAACGTATCATCCGTTCCACTATTTTTAATATGCACATCACTTACAACTGGAAAAACTATCTTCTTCTCACTTGATGCCTTTTCTTGCTTTTTCTCTTCTGCTTTAACTGATGTGCTCCATGGAAATGATACGAATGCTAATACAAAAACCATCAATAATCCAATAAGGCCTTTTACTTTTCGTAAATCAGTTCTGTCCACGTAAATCCTCCTCATATAATGAATTAATTACAATGGTTATTGTATCGAACACATATTAACTTCGTTTAAAGTGAAAATGAAATTTATTTAACTTTTGTAAATATACAGTCATTTTTCTGTAACATCCAACATTACTTGTATTATCTTATACAAGTACCTTGTGTCTAACAGACTCTTATTCATTATTATGATTTGGAAGCCTATTAAACAAACTTTCCTGAAATTTTTCGCCCCTTTATTAACACAACTATCGTTTTCCAACATTTAATAGTAATAAAAAGAAAGTATGAAGGGAGGAGCTACTAATGGCTTGTAAAAAAAATATCGGCTGTTATGCCCCTTTATCTATCATCTGCCCTCCCTATGATCCACCTAATCCACCAGAACCACCAGGCTGTGAATTAATTACAAATGAATTTGCCGGTAATTTTCTTATAACAAAAGAAATTCCACCACCTTCTGAAAATCCTACATTAATCTTATGGGAAGGAGATGGTGTAGTTAAAATATCTGGTACCATTTCTGTGTATAATAGTACTAGTAGTACTGCAGGAATTACCGTTCAAATTATCGGAAAGGTGACAAATACTTTTACAGTCTATCCTGGCAACACAATGTCATATACAGGTCAATCCTTACAATCTGTGGCTATCATTGATATTCCAAATAACCCAACCCGATATATGGAAGGAAAATATTGTTGTCAATTCTCATTTTGCTTATAAATTTCTTCACCACCTTAACTTACAAACTATATAAAAAAGCATACCACTTGGTATGCTTTTGCTTATGAAATTGGATAACGTACTGTCAGACATAATTGTCCTTGGCTTACTCCCGTTCCTGTTGTTACAATTTGAATTGTAGTAAAGTATCTTACTGTAAATGATCCACTGCTTTGTGGTTGTACAGTAATTGTATTCACCACTGTCGCTCCTACTAAAAAATTCACCGTAATTGGAGCTGTACCTACATCATATTTCACATAACCTGATGCATATAAATCTTGCGTAATATTATTCGTATACACTGTTTCAGTTACCGCACCAGTAGCAGCCCAATCTATACATACCTGATCTTGAACAAGTGTTTTACTGGAACAGCATGATAAGTTAGAATTGTACATCTTAGCCCTCTCCTTTTCTATTATGAAAGTGGATAACGTGTAGTTATACAAAACTCCCCTTGATATGTTCCAGCTGTTGCAGCAGGTAAAGTTACTTCAATTGTTACGAAACGACGGTACGTAAAAGCTATACTTGTTCCTGGGTTTAATGTTTGTGTATCAATTGTAGCGCCTGCTGCATCTAAAACTGTAAGTGTGATCGGAGCCGGTCCGACGTCATATCGAACAAACCCTGTTCCAATCATATTTTGATTAATATTATTGTTGTACAGTACATTCGTAATAGCAGTCGCCACTACAGTTCCTGACCACGGACTACACACTTTATCTTGCACATAATTTTTATCTGGACAACAAGTTAATGCTGACCCTGAGCACTCACAAGACATAGTTGTTTCCCCTCTCTCTTTTATATTCCCTATATGTGTATGTCCCCCAGAGTCTTTTGCCTGTACTATTCATCTATTTTCAAAAAATATTCAAATGACTAGATAGATTCCGTTTTGTTTCTTTTTTTCATATATTTATAGACAAAGATACTAGCAACAATAAGAATAACGCCTCCTAATATCGGTAGCATATATTGTCCAACAACATCCGCTGCTTTTTCCCAATGTGGACCTAATTTCATTCCAAAATAAACATACAAAGTCGTTAACGGGAACATTGCTACAAATGTATAAATACTAAATTTCCATATGTTCATTTTTGCCATACCACATGGAACAGAAATAAGCGTTCGCACTCCAGGTACAAAGCGTCCAACAAATGCTACAACTGGTCCATATTTCTCAAAGAAATCATCTGCTTTTTGAATTTGTTCTTCTTTAATAAAGAAGTATTTTCCGTATTTTATTAATAGCGGACGACCACCGTAATAACCGAGTGCATATAACGTTAAAGGTCCTGTCGTTCCACCAAGTGTCCCTGCTAATACAGCCAACCAAAAATTCATATCTCCCTCGTATACCCAATACCCAACCATAGGCAACACTACTTCTGCCGGAATAAATTCAAACGTTAATGCTAACACAACTCCAAAATAAGAAAACTGCTTTAAAAACTCGATTATATCTAAAATAATTTGCTCCATATTTTTAACTCCTATCCTACGTTTACGTTATGCTTTTCTTGTAATTGAACTGGCGCCATTTTTACAATTCGGTTCAAAATAAATAACACAACTCCAATATCATCTAAAATACCGATAAACGGTAGGAAGTCTGGAATTAAATCGAGCGGCATCGCTACATACCCAACTAAAAAAGCAACAGATAAAATTTTCTTCTTTATTGAAACCTCTTTTGAAGTAAAAAAGTCAAATAGGAATGGAACAAATCGGCGAACATGAAATACAACTCTTAATCTACTAATAAGTTTTTTCATTTTTATATCTCCTCTCTTTGTATACGAAAAGGACCCTACCAAATATGGTAAGGGTCCTCAAAAAGACAGAAAGGGGCCTTTACCATTGCTGGTAAAGGTCTCACTAACAACGAAACGTTGCCAATAAAGCCGAGGGTTTCTCCCTGTAATGACGACTTTATTGTAATAAGTTACTCCCCTTTATACACAATTTTATACACTCACATTAAAATATTTCAGAGGGCTTGTCAATATATTTTATATTCCAATCCCTTCCGTAAAAACAAAAAACGTATAGGAAATTTCTTACTATCTCATAATATACATAACCATTTTTGAACGAAGGGAGATGTTTCATTTGCATACCGTCTGGAAAGGCGCACTTTCACTTGGACTATTAAATATAGGAATTAAACTATACAGTGCCGTAGAAGAAAACGACATAAAATTTTTAAGTCTCCATAAAGAATGCTTAACACCTATTAAATATAAAAAGTTCGCTCCCGATTGTACGGATGAAGAAATTGATGATAACGATATTGTAAAAGCCTATGAATACGCACCTCATAAATATATTATTATGGATGAAAAAGAATTAGCTCAATTACAACAAGCTCATGAACCACGATCCATTCGTATTATATCTTTTGTCCAAAATAACGAAATTGATTCTGTTCTTTATGATCGCTCTTATTTTATAGGACCTACCCCAGGACATGAAAAATCCTATTTATTATTAAAAGAAGCTCTTGAACGTACAAATAAACTTGGGCTTATTCATATTTCTATTAGAAAAAAACAACATTTAGCTATTATCCGTAACTTTGAAGATGGACTAATGTTACAAACCATCCACTACCCTAATGAAATTCGCGCTATAACAAATACACCTAACTTACCAAGTAACGAAAATTATCCTATACAAAAACAAGAACTCACCGCAGCAATTAATTTAATCCACCACCTTACAAATCCTTTTGAACAAGAAATGTATACAGATGAATATAAAGAAGCCCTTACCGAATTAATCGAGAATAAAATTGAACAACAGGAAAAAACTGAAACAATCTCTCCAACTCCGAACATCATTAATATTATGGAGACATTACAGGCAAGCATTGAACAAGCAAAAATAAAAAGAGACAATAAAACAGAAAAAGAGGCCAAATAAAATTGACCTCTTTTTCTTTAAAGCGGATTACATTTCGGCATTTCAAGTCCAGACGATTGAGCTAGTTTTAATAAGTAGTAACATTCCTCTCTTGCCATATGATCTGCCATTCTAGCCGATAATACACTTAATACTTCATTCGATAACTCGAGCTCTTCCACTTCATGTAAAAAATGCGAAAATAATTTCAATTCAAGTGAAACATCTTTCGTAAACTTCTTTAATGCTGGAAAATGATGAAGCTCCGTTCGTAAATACCCTGTCATTTCAACTGCCTTTAAGTAAAATTGTTCAAAATGCTTCGTAAATTCTTCGCTTTTCTCTTTTAATCTTTTTTCAACAAGATCTAATCCACCAGAAATAGAGCCTGCGTGACCAGCCGCATCCGTTAACCAAACGAGATGATAATGTAATTCATGAAAAACAGGCGGAACTTCCCCTTTCTTCAAAAACTCTAAAACTGCTATATACTCTTCCACTTCGTTTACCATATGATTAATAAAAGTTGGCGTAAAATGAATCGTAATTTTCCCTTCCAACTGCTTCTGTATAATATTTAATTTAAACGCCCGAATCTCCTTAGCGGCTTGTTCTGCCTCTTTTGAAAATGCCATCAGATTCACATTCCGAACTTTATTTAACAAATTCGTAAATGTTTCAACAAAGTAAGTAGCTTTTTTTATATCCTCTTTTTCCTTCGGAGCTAATGCATCCAGTAAAAATTGTGCATGATCAGTAAGTACTTTTAACCAAAATTGATGCTCAAACAACGCACTTTCTTCATAATTTCTCTCCACTAAATCCCCTCCGTCTATTCATCCTTCTCTATCACTTGAAGTTTATATCCATCCGGGTCTTGTACCACAATACTCTTCTCACTTTTGTTTTCTGTGTATGCGATTTTATAAAATACTAACCTCTTCTTTACATTCTCTATGTTAGAAATTGAAAACGTTAGAACATCAACTGAGTCCGTAACACTCTTCTCACGCCCGCCCAAACTGCGCTTCATAATAAAACTAATTCTCGTTGAGTCAGCATCATACCAAACCCCTGTTACATCTAATTGAGGTCTTTCTAAACTAGGTTTAATTCCTAAAATCCCTTCGTAAAAATACAAAGTTTCCTTTAAGTTTTTCACTTCCAATACAATGAATTGTTTCACATTCTCCACATTCATTCCCCCCGTACCTATTACTTTTTTATATGTGTCATAAATGCCTATTATGTCTGAATACAATACGTAGTAATGAACACTTAAGGAGGTTTATTCGTGAATAAATATATGAGATCATTCGTGCCCTATCATAGTCCTCTCGATCCCTGTCCTCCTATTGGAAAAAAATATTATTCTACTCCTCCTAATTTATTTTTAGGCTTTCAACCGCCAAACTTACCACAATTCACACCAAAAGAAGCACTACAAAAAGGGACTTTATGGCCTGTTTTTTATGACTATTATGAAAATCCTTATAAAAAAGGGCGGTGACTACTGTCGTGAATCAATCGCTACCAGAAGAATACTATAAACTTTTACTGGAGCTTCAAGAACTGGACTTTGTACTAGTTGAACTCACTCTTTATTTAGATACACATCCAGATGACACCGCTGCGATTAATCAATTTAATGACTTTTCCTATAAACGGAGAGTATTAAAACAAAAGATGGAAGAAAAATACGGACCACTCCAACAGTTTGGAAACAGCTATTCTAATGCCCCTTGGGAATGGAGCAAAGGTCCTTGGCCATGGCAAATATAAAGGAGAGAAACTATGTGGATTTATGAAAAGAAATTACAATACCCAGTTAAAGTGGGAACTTGCAATCCCGCACTTGCAAAATTATTAATCGAGCAATACGGTGGTGCAGATGGAGAATTAGCTGCTGCACTACGTTACTTAAATCAACGTTATACAATTCCTGATAAAGTCATTGGCCTACTTACTGATATTGGTACAGAAGAATTTGCTCACCTTGAAATGATTGCTACGATGGTTTATAAGCTGACGAAAGATGCGACCCCTGAACAAATGAAAGCTGCTGGTCTTGACCCTCATTACGCTGATCATGACAGTGCTCTTCATTACCATAACGCTGCTGGTGTTCCATTTACTGCAACCTATATACAGGCTAAAGGTGATCCAATTGCCGATCTATACGAGGATATTGCAGCTGAAGAAAAAGCACGAGCAACATATCAATGGCTCATTAACTTATCCGATGATCCAGATATAAATGATAGTCTACGCTTCTTACGTGAACGTGAAATCGTTCATTCACAACGTTTCCGAGAAGCGGTTGAAATTTTAAAAGAAGAACGCGATAGAAAAATATATTTTTAATACACGTATCCTAGCGATATGTGTTTTTTTACGTTAAAAGTTAAATCCTTCCTATTAAACATATAAATAGTATATTTATTCGATTTAATGCATTATTTTTTAATATTTTCAAAATTCCCTATTGCTTTCTAGTCATCAGACCTTTAAAATAATAACAGTTACTCGACAAATTATTTGAATTTTCGACAAAAACACTCATTAGGAGGATTTTCTTTATATGCATACAACTTTAAAACCAGCGCAAATACTTTCGATTAGTTTATTACTATTCGCAGTTTTCTTCGGTGCTGGTAATATGATTTTCCCGCCCCTTCTCGGTCTTTCTTCCGGAGAAAATATGTGGGTTTCCATTACAGGGTTTATTATTACAGACGTCGGTTTATCTTTACTTGCTATCGTTGCTGTTGCCCTTGCTGGTGGTAGTTTTAACACTTTAGCGAGCCGTGTTCATCCAAAATTCGCAGCAGTATTCGCTATCATTATTTATCTTTCAATCGGCCCACTATTTGTTATTCCACGAACTGGATCTGTATCTTATGAAATTGGGATTGCACCACTTTTCCCAGATCAATGGTATTCTATGTTAGTTTTTAGTGCGATTTTCTTTACAGTCGTTTACTTCTTATCATTAAATCCATCCAAGCTAGTAGATCATATAGGTAAAATATTAACGCCAATTTTACTTGTAATTATTGCAATTATGGCAACAAAAGCGATTCTTTCACCAGGAACGTTTGCAGAACCTATCGGTGACTATAAAGACATCCCGTTTTTCAAAGGATTTCTTGAAGGATTTTTAACGTTAGATGCAATTGGCGCTCTCGTACTATCAACAATTGTTGTAAATGCAATTCGTCAAAACGGTATACAAGAGAAGAAATCTATCGCAAAATATACAATCATTTGCGGAAGTATCGCTGCTCTATTCTTAACAATTGTTTATTTCTTACTCGGTTATATCGGAGCTTCAAACGGAAACTTAGGGCAATTCGAAAACGGTGGTCAACTATTAGCTACTGTTATGTATCAATTCTTTGGGACAAGCGGTAATGTTTTATTAAGTATCGCCATTATCTTCGCTTGTTTAACAACGGCAATTGGTGTTGTAAGTGCATTTGCAAATTACTTCACAACAGTGCTAACAAATATTTCATACAAAAAGCTTGTGCTATACGTTTGTATCTTTAGTTTCGTTATTTCAAACTTAGGATTAAGCTTATTAATTAAAATCACACTACCTGTATTAATTATTTTGTACCCAATTACAATCATTTTAATTTTCGTATCATTTATCGATAAATATACGAAACGTAAACCTTCTGTCTACATCGGAGCGATGATCGCAGCATTCATTATTAGCTGTATTCATGCACTTGATAATGTGGAAATGATACCAGATTTTATCGCTAATATCGTACACACCATTCCTTTTTATAACTTAGGAATTGGCTGGATCATTCCAGCAATAATCGGTGGTATAATTGGATACTTTATTCCGCAAACAGAAGCTGCAGGTGAAGTTTCTACAAAATAAAGAAAAGAAGCAAGCATGAAATCCATGCTTGCTTCTTCTTTCTCTTCACATCGTATGTTTAAAAGTAAATAACTCTTCTTTTGACTGCAAAGCAGATTGTTCCTCTTCTACATCTTTCCTCTTTCTCTCCCCTCCTAACCTTACTTTCAACATTGCCTCTTCTATACTTTTCACAATCATATTTCCTGAAAAAATAGTTAGTCCGAAAAATGTAATTGGGACTAGAGGAATCCATGGATGCACTGTTAATGATCTAAAGTATACTCCAATTAAACCTGACCATTCATGCGTATAAGATTCCACCTCTTTTATAGGTCCACCAAACGTAACAGTCCCACCAAAGAACACTTCAAGTAATCCTAAGTGCAGTAAAATAGTAAGACTCTGCGTAAACTGTTGAAGAAATACGAGTATAAAAGTCATATAGAGATGCGGAAAAAGATGTTTTATAACAATACGTCTTCTCGATCCGCCTAATATGCGCGCGGCATCAACAAATTCTTCCGTTCGCAATTTACGAACTTCCTTCGCAACATACAGTGCAATAACTGGCATTACAAGCAGTACAAGTAATACCACTTGAAACGAAGCCCTTTCAAAAAAGGTTGTGGTCTCCTCTCCGCTTCCAAATGCATTTGCAGATTGAAGAAAAAAATACGCAATCATAACTGTTGGAATAACTGTAAAACTATCAAAGAAAGCCTCAATTTTTGAAAATCCTCTTTTTATATACGTTCCGAGTACGACACCGAAAAACACACCTATTACCATTCTAAGTGCCGCAATTAAAATAGATATACCAATCGTCCACTTCGCGCCTTCAATGACTAAATGTAACAGGTCATACCCTTTCCGGTCTGTCCCGAGTAAAAATTGTAATGAAGGTGGAAACGGTGGCACTTGTGGATTTTCATCCACATCATATTGCAATGTAACTTGTCTAATATGTCCATCATTCCATAACGTATTTCCGATGCTCAAAAGAACTAATAGGAGAAGAAACCCAATGCTTATCCAAAATCTTTTATCACGTTTTATATACGTCCACATATTATAATCTCTCCTTCATCGCAGCCGGAATGAGATAATGAAACAATTTAAATAAAATAAAAATCGGAATATATATAAGAAGCACACTAACGATGAAAACCTCAACTCTAATACCGAAATACGATTTCAAAAACATAAAAATACCACCCGTATTAAAAATCCATTCTATAATATATAAATTAGATAACATAAAAAAGATATTCGTTTTCGCAAAGAATAATGTACTAAGCAACACATTTCGTAAAATATGACGATTTAAAATATGAAAACGCCCCAGCCCTTTCGCCTTAGCAAATAGTACATAATCTTTTTCTAGTTCATTTTCAAAACGAAGCACGACCATTTTTACAAACATAATCGTAGTCGGGATGCTCAAACACAATATTGGCAACCCTCTAATCGACTCGCCTCCAATTGAAGCAATTTGAAAAGGTAAAAAACCTGTTTGTTTAAAAAACCATACAACTAAAATTTGTGATACTAAAATAAGAAGGATATCTGGAATGGATTCTAGGAAGATGAGAAATGATTTAATTCGATGTTGTATACGCGGTGAACTACTCATAATTACATAAACAATACAAAATGCTACAAATAATGAAATAAAAAAAGCAGCTAAAAAAATAATAATCGTTTCTTTATAATGGACGAACAGCTGCGGAAATAAAAATTTACCTCTCACATATTGCAAATTGGAAATATCCATTAAGTTCACAAACACTTCTTTTAAACTCTGTATGTACTTTGATACATCCAGCTTAAATCCATAAAACAATTTCGGCAGAGCCCCTAAAATAATAATCCCCAAAATCGAAATAAGAAATTGAATCGTCACTTCCATCCCATTCAAAAATACCTTTTTGACCATTTTCACCCTTCTCTCTCTATAATTTACCCCCTAATTTTATTCTTAATTTTCTGAATTGTAAATATTTTAAAGACAAAAAATCACTAAGCTATGATCCTAGTGATTCTTTATGCGCATGCCTTTCTCTTTTCGCAAACGGCATATATAAAATAAAACACCCAATAAGCGCTGCGAGTTCTAATGAAATAATATAGTAAGGATGCGGTCCTAACATATCGAGTAATGAAGCTGTTTCTGGCTTATGAGCTAAAAACATATAATTACCACCTGTTTTGTAATTCACAAACGAAACAAGCGGAATCAATATGTTTAAAAATATCATCGTACGCTTAATAGATTGCAAGGTCGGTCTATAGCCTTCCACCCAAGTCATAAAGAGTGGTGCCCAAATAAGCAATACATGCGCGATAAAATATTCAATGAAACGAAAATGCGGAAAAGCATATTGCAAATTTGGTGTTAAAATGGCTTGTGATGCACCAATAATTCCCGTAAAAAATACAATCTCATATATACGGTAACTTTTCGTTACAATCATAATCGACGCTAACAACAAACTAATTGTACATAACTCAAACGGTAATGAAGTAGCTAGCTCAAAAATCCCCGCTTTCCACTCCCACATATGAAGCCCAATTTCACTACCTATAAATAAAAATGCAATCGCATATCGAACCGTTATATTCCACTCATTTTGACGTAATAAATCTTGGTATTGATACAGAAAAAATATCCCCACCAACATAATAAATAATATAATGGCATGTTGCCTTGAGTATGGAATAAACGGTTTTAATGGATGCGTACTAAAATAAGCTTCCATCTTCCTTCCTCCTCTCCTTCATACAATATTATTGTAAGAAAGAAACAACGAGTCAATTCATTTGCTTACAATAGGACAACCTCTACCTTACATTTACATATTCATACCTTACAAAACTGTAAGGTTATTGTAAGCTAAAACGATTTGTCAGATTCTTCACCTCTTCTATACTTAATGTAGATACTAAAACGAACGAAAAGGTGATAAATAGATGAAAAAGAAAAATAAGGTGTTAATTACTAGTGTAGTAGCAATCGGAATTGCAGCTGGATCATACTTTGCATTTGCTGGTGGCGGTTCAGAAGTAGCAATGGCATATAGCGGATATAAAGTAACTGAAAAACAAATCCAAAACGCGCAAAAATTTGGTGGCGAAGTTATTCCAAATGGAATTGAAACTATTTCATTCGATCCAACAAAAGGAACATATGAATTAGCTGTTAAAAAAGGCGATGAAGTGAAAAAGGGTCAGCTTCTATTTAAATACAATGATCCGACTGCGAAACAAGGTGTAACAGAAGCAGAAATGCAAAAGAAAATCGCACAAAAAGAAGTAACGTTGTTCCAAAAACAAATTGATGCGGCGAAACAAAAATTACAAAAAGATAAAAATGCAGGCCTTCCCGCTGAAGCATTAAAAGCATCAGAAGCTGAAGTTGGGCAATTAGAATCACAACTTGAAATGAAAAAGTTTGAAGTTGAAAAAGCTGATGAAATGATTAAAGCAGCAAAAGAGAAAGTAAACACTCTTTCTGTAACAAGTCCTGCTGATGGCGTAATTGATGATATTGTGAAAACTGCTGACGAAAAAACAGGTATGAGCGGGGTTACTCTTCGTCACGCTGGTCAATTTAAGGTAAAAGGTCAACTTTCTGAATATGAGCTTGCTAGTATGAAAGTTGGGCAAGAAGTAACTGTTTCATCAAAAACTGTCGCTGGTAAGACTTGGACAGGAAAAGTAACAGAAATCGGTTCTACACCATTAAAGAGCATGGATGAAAATAAAACTGTTTCTAACTATCAATTCACTGTCACATTAGATAATAGTGACGAATTACAAAACGGCTTCCACGTTTACGTAACAAGTAAATCTGGCGAAGCAACTGGTACAATTGTTCCGAAAAGCAGTATCGTGAAAAAAGGTGACAAAAATGTTGTCTTCGTTGTAAAAGACGGTAAGGCGAAAGAACAAGCAGTTACTGTTGAATTCGAGACTGATAGCGAAGCAAAAGTTTCTGGAGTGAAAAAAGGAGAGGAAATTATCTCTAAACCTGAAAAAGACTTAAAAGATGGTATGGAGGTTGTCGCCCAGTGATTAACTTAAAAGGCATCACGAAATCCTTCCAAAATGGTGCAGAGTCCGTTCAAATATTACACGGAATTGACGTAACACTGAACCAAGGAGAATTCACTTCTATTATGGGACCTTCTGGTTCTGGTAAATCAACATTAATGAACATTATCGGTTGCTTAGATAAACCGACGACAGGTACGTACGAACTAGCCGGTCAAAATATTTCAAACATGACTGAAACAGAACTTGCACACGTACGTAATAAAGAGATCGGATTCGTATTCCAAAACTTCATGTTATTACCGAGACTTACAGCGCTTCAAAATGTAGAACTACCTCTTATTTACGCTGGAGTCGATAAAAAAGAAAGACGCGAGCGCTCATTAGCTGCTTTAACAAAAGTCGGTTTAGCTGATCGCGCTACTCACTTACCGAACGAATTATCAGGTGGACAAAAGCAGCGTGTCGCTGTTGCACGTGCAATCGTAAATAACCCAAAATTCATTTTAGCCGATGAACCGACGGGAGCACTTGATACGAAAACAAGCACACAAATTATGGACCTCTTTTACGAATTAAATAAACAAGGCTCAACAATCATTATGATTACCCATGACCGTGAAATCGGGGAAGCTGCAGCACGTCAAATTGTAATTCGTGACGGAAATATCGTCCAAGATTGGAGAGGTTAATTTTGAATACGAGTGAAAATATACGCATGGCCCTTTCCTCTATCTTTGCTCATAAAATGCGTTCTATTTTAACGATGTTAGGTATTATTATCGGTATTAGTGCCATTATTACTATCATTTCAATGGGTGATGGTACAAACGCAAAGTTTAAAAAAGAATTAGGCCAAGGAAAAGATAACGAAGTAACGATTTACTACAACAATCCTGATTACGGAACAGATAGTGCCAAAATCACACCTGATATGCTAAACCGTCTGCAAACTGTACCAGGCGTTAAAGATGTGTATCCAGACGTAAGTATGAAAGTAAAAGCATCTGCTGGTTCAAAAGATGTAAATCTTGATTTAAAAGGTGGAACAGGCGCCTTTATGACAGATTCGAAAATAAAATTAGTTCACGGTCGTGAATTAAATGACAGTGAATTAAACCAAGCAATCCCTGCTGTTATATTAAATGAAGAAGCTTTCAACAAATTATTTAGTAGTGGTTGGGAATCAAATCAATACACAGATATAAAAGGAAAGCCGTATAAAATAGTTGGTGTATACGAAACGAAAAACGACTTTGGAATGCCTATGCCTGAAGGTTATACATCACTTGAAAATGCGCCTGTCATTTCAGGAGTAAATGAGTATGACTCTGTAAGATTAACAATGACCTCTCCGACAGAACGTAAAAGTGTAGAAAAACAAGCCGTTTCTGTCTTAAACGAAATGAAAGCTCCTAAATTTGAGCACAAATTCGAAGCACAAGACTTAGGTGAATTTACGAAACAACTAGACGAATCAATCGGTATGATGAAAATGGTATTTGGTGGTATTGCTGCTATCTCCTTACTTGTTGGTGGTATCGGTGTAATGAACATCATGCTCGTATCTGTAACAGAACGTACACGTGAGATTGGTATTCGTAAAGCACTTGGTGCAACACGTGGTAAAGTATTAACACAATTCTTAATCGAATCTTGTATTTTAACAGGACTTGGTGGTTTCATCGGATTCATGCTCGGTATTTTCTTCGCTTGGATCGTCTCAATCTTTGCTGGATGGCCACTCGTTGTCTCAAAAGAACTTGGACTTCTTGCAGTAGGTATCTCCATGTTAATCGGTATTATATTCGGTTTACTACCAGCTAACAAAGCTGCCAAACTGGATCCAATTGAATGTTTACGATATGAATAAACAAAAACGTAGGAGTTTACACTCCTACGTTTTTTATTTATCTACTGAATTGAGTTTCTTCTATTATATATGTTTCACGTTACAACTATCATCCTAATACTCTTCATTATTTATAGGTACTAAGGCTATTATCTAATTCTATTATTGCAAAAATACTATGTAACAGACGAAAATCAAGGCGTAATTTTTTCCATACTTCGACTGATTTTGTAACAATTATACCGATATTTTATTAAATTTCACCTCATTTATATATTTTCACGCCTAAAAAGATTATCGTTTTATAACTAATTTTCCATTCAAACAGTAAAATATGCTACTTTCGTAACGCTATAGATATCACCTAGAAATATTACTGTAATATTATTAACGTTACAGTAATTGAAATACTACTCATTTTGTGTTTCATATGCCCTGATACGCCAAAAAACAACAAGGAAGCGCTATCAGGATATTTATGGAATTGTTACAGAATATTAATGCCCCGTTACGAAAGCTTTGTAATTTTATGTTTTTCGCAAATAAGAAAATAATGGTTGCTATAATGAGGTCAACGAAAACAAATGCAATGGAGGCTATTATGAAAAAATTTATGGGTATAGCAACAGCAGCGGTTTTTGGTCTTGGGATTTTCACAACATCTGCTAAAGCAGAAACAATCGTAACGACTGACGTACTAAACGTACGAGAAAACCCAACTACTGAATCAAAAGTTGTAGGAAAATTATTAGATGGATATAAAGTAAATGTTTTACATACAGAAAATGGTTGGTCAAAAGTTCAATTGAATAGCGGTAAAGAAGCTTTCATAAGCGCTGACTATACAAAAGACACTTACTACGTAACAGCAAACGTATTAAACGTACGTGCTGGAGCAAACACAGACTCAGAGATTCTTGGTAAGTTGAAAAAAGATGATGTAATTGAAACAACACACCAAGTACAGAATGATTGGATTCAATTTGAATATAACGGAAAAACAGCTTATGTTCATGTTCCTTACTTAACAGGTAAAGCACCAGTTAAAGTTCAACCAGTAGTTAAAGTTGAAAAAACGACTAATGTTCAAGATACAGCTAAAGTTCGTGAAGCAGTTAAAGCTCAGGAAGTAGCTGAAACTCAAGCAAAAGCTAAAGCTCAAGAAGCAACTAAAGCTCGTGAAGCGGCAGAAGCTCAAGCAGAAGTTAAAGCTCAGGAAGCAGCTAAAGCTCGTGAAGCAGCTAAGGCTCAAGCAGAAGCTAAAGCTCAGGCAGACGCTGAAGCTCAAGCAGAAACTAAAGCTCAAGAAGCGGCTAAAGCTCGTGAAGCAGCTAAAGCTCAGGAAGCAGCTGAAGCTCAAGCAGCGGCTAAAGCTCAAGAAGCAGCTAAGGCTCAAGCAGAAGCTAAAGCTCAGGCAGATGCTGAAGCTCGTGAAGCAGCTAAAGCTCAAGAGGCAGCAGCTGAAGCTCGTAAAGCAGCTAAGGCTCAAGAGGCAGCTGATCGTGAAGCGGCTAATAAAGTTCAAAAACCAGCTACACAACAACCTGTTGCAAAAGAAACTGAGAAAAACACACAATCTTCTTCTCGTGAGTTCCAAGTTGTAGCAACAGCTTACACAGCAGATCCACTTGAAAATGGTTATAAAGCAGGCGACCAAGTAAAATCAGCTTTAGGTCATAACTTAACAGCTAATCCAAACATGAAACTTATTGCAGTTGATCCAAGTGTAATTCCATTAGGTTCAAAAGTATGGGTTGAAGGTTACGGAGTAGCAATCGCTGGTGATACTGGTGGAGCTATTAAAGGTAATAAAATCGACGTTTTAATGCCAGATAAAGGTACATCAAGTAGCTGGGGACGTAAAACAGTTACAGTTAAAGTATTAAACTAGTTAGTAAAAAAGAGTCAGTCTCATCCTTGAGGCTGGCTCTTTTTTATGATTCTTACATTCTTTCTTTCTCTTGAAAGTAAGTAATGTTATCTCGAAGCCACTTCCTCTCCGACATAAACAAGTTTCCACGTTTTTTGTACACTTTATCAAATATCTTTAAAACTTCTTCATGATTAGCAAACTTATGTAAGAAACGAAGAGCAATGATAATCTCTGCTTCATCCGTAGGCTCTACTTCATTTTTACGTCTTCTAGCAACAATTTTATTCACACGTTCGCAAATTGGTCTCATTGCCATTTCGTCGCCATACGTATAAATAGCTCGAACAGCTTCATATTTCACCATCACATTTCTATCCTGTAAAGCTTCAATATAAACTATTTGTAAGTCCGATCCCCCTATTTTTGCTAACACCTCAATAACAGTTGAACGAACATAGGCACTATTACTATATAAAAGCTTTGTTAACGGCAGAATCGATTGATTTGTTCCAATCTCAAGCAAGGTATAACAAATATTTGTAATCTCATCTTTATTTTCTTGAGTATCCAGCAACTTTAGTAAAGCACTCTCCGCTTCTAATGATTTACATAACTTTAAGGAAGAAACTGCCCAAAAACGAACACTATCGTTTTTATGGTAAATATACGGAATAATTTTATTTGTATCACTTACTTCTGGCAATGTATAAATATTACTAAGCAGTTCACTTAACAAAGTCGGGTTTTGTTCACATTCCAAACAATCTATAAGATAATCAGCAATACTGATCTCTTTCGTATTAATAGCAAGTTTCGTCATTACATAATACATATCTTTCTTCATTGCTATTTTTTTTGCTTTGGTTACCTTCTGCTGTAAATAAGGAAACGTTAATAGGTCATCTAGCTCTTTTGCTTCATCATAAGCACGATGCCTAACCTCTGTATCTTCATGAGCCATCCCCCTTAATAAACCATCTATATACTCTTCCATCTCCTTCGCTCCCGTCAAAATCAAATCTATCTCTTTGCATTCTATATACGATAGACTACTATTTCAACATAAAAAAGAGGATGCCACAGCATCCTCTCCTTCTCTTCTCTATTCCACACAAGTAAACTGCGTCCAAGCTCCTACATAATCTAGTAAGAATAACTCCTCTTCCGCAATTGTACCGACGATATTTTTCCGTTCATCTATCGGCATTTCTTTCAGAATGATTTGCAGTTCACCTTTATACTTACCAAATGAATTGTTTCCAATTACAACTTGCCCTCTTTCCTGCAGCACACTTTCACGCACTGGGAAGTCATAATCTTTGTACTTTTTACGTACTTCTGTAGAACGTATCATATACTCTGTTATGTCGCCGCGTCTTACGTGTAATTCTTGCAGCGTGGCTCTCTTTTCTACTTCAGTCACTTCGCCTACAAAGTGCACTTTTAGCTGTAACATGTAGCGATTTAAGTTTCCTAGTTTTTCTAACTCTTCCTCACTCGCATAAGCATTTCCGATAATGACATCATCGATTAGCCCTGTTGCCCATAAATGCTTCGCTTGTACTTCAATTGGTAAATTACGATGCTCTTCTAACGTACATAATCCGTCGTTAATATCCCATGGACCGATGTTTGCAGCATGTGATGTAATAAAGGCTGCCGTACGAATACCGTGTTTTTTAAAGCGTTCACTACAGCGAATGAAATAATCATACGGAAGACCAGTGAATTTTTGCGGATAAAAATTATGGCAACCAATTAAAGCTGATTTATTCGCTTGATGCGAAAGAATATTTTCTAAGTACGCAATATCGTTACTTACATTTAACTCAATTTTTAAACCGTACGGATTATTCGTCATTTTCGCTTCAGTTAACCCGTCGAAGCCTACATCTAAACGAATACCGTCTGCGCCTAACTCCGCGAAGAATGATAAATCGCTATAACTAATACCAAGCTGATCAAACACAGCCGGAGCTACATCTAAAATAACTTCCATATTGTTATCTTTTGCGTGATTGATAATCTCTTTAAATTCAGCTACAATTTCTTCTTTCGGACGATTCACAGATAACAAACAAGTAAATATTCTTGAAAAACCGTGTCGTGCCGCTGCGGAAATATAAGCCATATCTTTTTCTTTCGTTGAATGTTCTGGGTAAAGTGAAATTCCTAATTTACGCTCCATGCTTTTGCATCTCCTTCATACGTTGTATTAATGCCATGCTCGTAAATCTATATTTTGCAGATAAACACGTTGCACATAAAATTGTCGGTACAATAATTACGTACGGTGATTGCAATCCTAACATTACATATGCACCCATTGAACAACCGATAAATAAAACTGATACTAGTAGTAACACTAATAAAGATTTACTTTGTACCCATTTCGAATAATGGGCAATACACTGTCCGACCACGAATGTAATTAAGATGATAATTGCTCCGAGCATTCTGTTTTCTCCTCTCCTGCTAATTGTTGTTTCTCATACATTTTGAAGAATGGATAGTAAATAACGAACGAGATAACAAAGTTAACAAGTACAAGTACACCAGCCATAATTGTCCAGTCCGTACTAATCACCGCTGCAATTGGTGCTAACATCGTAAATGGCAGTTTCGCCATCATGAGTGGAATCATACCTGAAACAACTGCGAAATATGATACTGTCGTTGTCACTAACGGTGTAATAACGAACGGAATAATTAAGATTGGGTTCATTACAATTGGTGCACCGAAAATAATTGGTTCGTTAATATTGAATAAACCTGGTACGAATGATAATCTACCTAACTCTTTTAGGAACTTAGATTTAGAGAACATAAACATAATTACTAAAGCTAACGTTGAGCCTGATCCGCCAATCCATACGAACCATTGAATGAATTGCTCTGTAAATAAGTTTGGTAACTGATGTGCATTTCCTGTAGCCGTGAACACTTCCATATTTTCAAGAATTGCTGAATCCCACATCGGACGAATAATTGGTCCTAAAATCGCTGGTCCATGTATACCGAATGACCAGAAAAACACGATTAAGAATACTGTTAATAAACCACCGAATAAATTATTTCCTACTAATACTGATTTTAATGGTGCGATTAAATATGTAATTGTTGTATTTACATCGAATTTCAAACCGTAGCGAATGCCCCAGAATAAAAGAATAACTGCTAACGTTGGAATTAATGCTGCAAACGAATTTGAAACTGCTGGTGGTACACTATCTGGTAATTTAATCGAGATATTATGCTTAATCATAAAATGATAAATTTCTACTGCAATTAATGCTGTAACAATTGCGCCGAATAAAGACGTTGCACTTAATGTTCCTACTGAAATATATCTCCCTGCATCAATAACACCTGGTACAGCTTTCGTAATTTGAATTGGTTCAACTGATGCTAGTAAAAAGGCGAGTACAGATAATAACCCTGCACTTAACTGATTGAGCTGATAAAAGTTCGCGAGCGAAGCCCCTACACCAAACGCTGCGTATAATGCCATTAGTCCTACTGTAAATCGGAATGGAATATCTAAAATATGGCGAAACGGTGCAATCCATTCCATATATGCATCAATTGGTAAATTTAAAAAGATAACGAAAAATGATCCGACGATCGTTAACGGTAATGTAGAAATAACCCCGTTTCGAATTGCTAATAAATGTCGTTGTCCTGCAATCTTTTGCGTTGTTGGCATAATCTTTTGTTCCATAAAACTCATAAACCCATTCATCAATAGCCCTCCTCTTTCTCTCTACTATAAAAGAATGAAATAAACTTTATAACATTATAATGTTTATATTTAAAAAGATATAATTATGCTAAAACTAATTGTTCTGCTTGCTTAAGCACTTTCAAACCATCACACATACCATAATCTCGTTGGTCTATAATCGCAACTGGTATATTGTATGAATTTGCAAGAAACTCTACAGCTGGAAATAAATATTTCACTTGTGGACCGATTAAAACGACATCTGCTTCCTTTATTTCAAGTTTCACAAGTTCTGAATCAACCGCCTTAATTTTATAATTCTTCCCCTGTTTCTTTGCCTCTTCTTGCATTTTTCTTACGACCATACTCGTTGACATACCTGCTGCACAACATAATAAAATGTACATCTTATACGGTCACTTTCTCTTCTACTCGTTTATGAAGAGCAATAAATTCTTCAGCCAGTTCTTTCACTGTAATTGCATTCATTAAATGATCTTGTGCGTGCACTAACAGTAAACTAATTTCTGCATGATTTCCTCTTGCCTCTTCTTGAATTAAATCCGTTTGAATACGGTGTGCTGCTGAAATTTCCTCACTAGCAAGTTTCATCTTTTCACCGGCATTCCCGAAATCTCCTTGTCTTGCAAAAGCAATTGCTTCAAGCGCCGCGCTTCTCGCATTGCCACCATGTAAAATTAACGCAAATGGAGTTTGCATATCAGCCATTTTAAATTCCCCCAAGCTATATGTTTTCTATATTTTTATCTTATTATGAAAACGCATACAATTAAACATAAAAAACTTCCGTTATGTAACGGAAGTTTTTATATACTTTTTCAAAATGATAATAAAATTTCTTGAAAATCTTCAATTACCTCGGTCTGAGTAAGTTTCTCTATCGTAGTTTGACTAGACATAATATCATATAAAAAATCATAAAGCCTTTGCAAATCTTCATTATTATTGCGCTTTACACTAAATAAAATAATTACTTGTACTTTTTTATCTCCCCAATCAACAGCCTTTTCAAGTGTGCAAAACATCAGAAAAGTTTCCTCACTTAATAACTGCATCGGATGCGGGATTGCAACTGAATTCCCAACCGCTGTCGGAGACGTATTTTCTCTTTCCATAACAGAAGCATAAAAGTTTTCTGGTACATAGCGTTTCTCAGCAGCTTTCTCACATAAAAACTGAATAACATCCTCTTTCGTAGAAGCATTATGATTTAAAAAGATTAAATCTTCCTTAATATAAGGCTGCACACTAGTATTCACATGCGTAAACAACCGCTGACCAATCGATTTAATCTCTTTTTCATCAAATATTGAATTCACTTTTATAACTGGAACAGGCAAACCACTCGGTATATGAATCGTACTAATAATACAATCTATTTTTTCTTTATAAAGATCTTCTACTTTCAATTGATAATAGCCTGTAATACCTACAATCTCTAATTTATCTCGGAACTGTGATAAAATTTTATATTTTAATAGTTGTGCACTTCCTTGACCAGTCGCACAAACTAATAAGCATCTTTTCTTTTGATTTTGCTCCTGCAAACGGCTCATCGCTCCGCCGAAGTGAATTGCAATATAACCAATTTCACTTTCAGGGATCGATTCACCCGTATATTCACCAATGATATCTCCAACGAGAACCGCAATTTCAAAAGCATACGGATAATTCTTTTTCACTTCTGCCAAAAGAGGATTTCTCGTATTTAGCTTATACTTCAAACGATTTAATAACGTTTTTAAATGAATACCAAATCCAAATAATAATTCTTCATCATAATAAAAAATAAGATTCCGTTCTTCCGCTACTTTAAAAAGAATATGTTGCATAAATGCATATATATCTTTCCCTAATAGCTCTTCTACATTTTCATAGCGATCTCTCGTTGTAACAGCAGTACTTAATAAATGCATCGTCACATATAATACTTCTTCTTCTGGAAATGAAAATTTCAACTCTTTCTCTAAATCTCCTAAAATCTGCTTCGCAATTGTATATTCTTTCTTTAGTATAAGTTCTGATTGCTCCGCATGCATTCCTTTTATATAATGTTGACTTTGACAACGCTTTAATGCGATTGCAATATGAATGACTAAATTATCAATTTCTATATCAGATAAATATATTGTTCCGCCTTCAATATACTTTAATATAATTGAACGAATGAGTGATATATGAGGTAGCGATAAATATGTCTCCGTCTGCTCAAATTGCTCATGAAACGGAGTATGATCATAACGCGGTAAACCATATTGTGATAAACAAGAACGAATATTAAATTCCTCTCCAACAATACGTATACCATAATACGGTCTCTTCTCAATTTGTAATTCATAGCAACCACATATATCTGTAACATCTTTCATAATTAAATTGACCGTTGATTTGCTCACATACATCTCTTCCGCTAATTCTGAAAGCTTCACATATCCCTCTGTCATTAAAACACGCTGCAGAATGTACGCTATTCTTTCTTCATAAGAAGTTGGGATCTTTTCCGTCTGTTTTTGAAATAGACTCACACAAAAGTTTTCAAATTTCTTCTTTTGTATAATTTCTAATTCGTACCCATTCCCTCTTTGCGATTCGATTTTCGCTCCATTTTCTTCCAATATATCATTTAATAATTTTATATCCTTTTGAATCGTCTTCGTTGATACATGTAAACGGCCTGCTAAAAAAGCTCGATTTAACATCGATTTCTCTTCTAAAAATTCCTCTAAAATAGAAATTAATCGCTGATGCACCTTTGTCATAGCTCTTCCTCTCGCTCTTTATATATAAAGGGGGAAAAGCTGCTGAAATCAGTAGTTTTTCCCCTTTATATTCTCTCTATTTCTTTAATGTAAATCCGAATTTATCCCATGCTTGTAAATAGTCTAGTAAGAAAATCTCTTCTTCTACAATTCGACCAACTACATTTGTTTTTCCTGTATTCACCATATCTTTTAATGCAATTTGTAATTCGCCTTTATACTGGCCATATTGTTCATTATCAATTAATAAATCTCCACGCTTAATTTCGCGCGTATTATGAGGTTTAAATTCTTCTTTTTTATATTTCACACGACTTTGTGTAGAACGAATCATATATTCAGATACATCTCCGCGATAAAAATGTGGTTCGTCTAATACGATAATTCTTTCTAGTTCTGTCGTTGTATCATATATTTCTATATCAAATGTTTGTTTCTCTTTATTTAATGCACCTAGTGCTTGTAATTCTTCTTCTGACGCATATGCGTTTGCAATAATAACATCATCAATTAATTCAGTCGCGAATAAATGCTTCGCCTGTGTTGTCATCGGTAATTCACGATGCTGCTCTAATGTACATAACCCTTCTGTTACTGGCCAAGGTCCGTATGTTGCATCAAATGATGAAATAAAAGCTGCCGTTCTCATACCGTAATCTTTAAATTGTTTCGAGCATTTAATGAAATGATCGTATGATAATCCTGAATAACGATGCGGATAAAAATTATGACAACCAATTAAATTTTCACGATTTGGTCTATGACTCATAATGTTATCTACATACTTCGTACCATTGCTCATATTAATCTCAATTTTCAAACCATACGGATTATAAGTCATAATTGATTCTTCTAATCCTGAGAAACCAACATCTAAACGAATACCGTACGCACCTAATTCATGGAAGAATGATAAATCATTATACGAAATACCTAATTGTTCAAAAACAGATGGACTAATATCAACTAATACTTGGAACCCTAATGCATTCGCATGAGAGATCGTTTCTTTAAATTCTTCTATAATTTTCTCTTTTTCTCCATCCACAGATAATAAACATGTGAACACACGTGTAAATCCATATTTACTTGCTAATGTTAAATACTCCTTATCTTTCTCTACTGTTGAATGTTCTGGATAAATAGAAATACCTAATCGTCTCATATGTACACGCCTCTTTCTTCATCATATTGTAAACCTTTTCAAATATATGTAGTGAAAAAGTATATATCCCCTTCTTGTTCACTACTCTTTTGAATCCGCTTTCTTTAAAGAAAAAACAATTTCTATCATTCTTAACACCTACAAGTCTATACATCTATACTTTACATCTTTTTTTCATAGTTGTGTAGCTTTTACACAAATTTGTCAGTTTTTCATCTTAAAAATTGTTATCCGTTTTCAAGACACCTTCCTTGACTGTTGCATTGGCCAATACATATACTCGAAAGAAAAGAGAAAACTTTATATAGGGGATGAATATATGGGAGAAGCAATACTCGTAAAACGAGAACCGTTATGGACGAAAGAGTTTGTTGCTTTAATTTTTGCAAACTTATGTATGTTTTTAGGGTTTCAAATGTTAATTCCAACCTTACCTGTTTATGTGAAAGAAATTGGTGGCACAAGTTCCAATATCGGATTTGTTGTCGGCATGTTTACCGTTGCGGCACTTTTTGTTAGACCGCTAACTGGGAACGCCTTGCAAAAATTCAATAAAAAAATCATTTTAATGATCGGCACTGCTATCTGTTTACTCGCTATGGGCAGTTACCTTTTCGCCTCAACTATCTTTCTCTTGCTTGCTGTTCGTATTTTACACGGAGCTGGTTTCGGTATTACAACGACTACATATGGAACTGTCGTTTCTGATTTAATTCCCTCAGCTCGCCGCGGAGAAGGCATGGGATATTTTGGCCTTTCTGGAACAATTGCAATGGCCCTCGGTCCACTTATCGGACTATGGCTTATGCAAACATATAACTTCACAATTCTTTTTTTATGTGCATTATCGTGCACAATTGTTTCATTAATATTAACGAAACTACTTCAAATCCAAAAATCGAAACAGCCTCCACAACAATCATCTAGTACTTTTCTCGATGGATTTATTGAGCGTAAAGCTTTACTTCCTTCATTATTAATATTATGTATTACATTAATGTACGGAGGAATCGGAAGTTTTATCACTCTATTTGCTACAGAAGTCGGCATAGCTGATAT
The DNA here is from genome assembly GCF_040460035.1 of Bacillus cereus group sp. MG1. NCBI lineage: Bacteria > Bacillati > Bacillota > Bacilli > Caryophanales > Bacillaceae > Bacillus > Bacillus cereus group sp. MG1. The sequence goes on from NZ_JARVGY010000001.1 coordinate 1,727,673, forward strand.
TAGTCTCTTCTTTTTATGTAACGCACTAGCAATCGCTGTAACTCGTCCATTCTCTGGAAAGCTATATGATGCGAAAGGCCATACATTCGTCATCATTCCGGGAGTTATTATAACTTTTACAGGCATTATTTTATTGTCGTATACGACGACAATTCCGAGCTTAATTATTGCTGCAGCATGTTACGGAAGTGGTTTTGGAGCGATCCAACCTGCACTACAAGCATGGATGATTGACCGCGTAGCACCGCATCGACGCGGCGTAGCAACGGCTACATTCTTCTCCGCATTTGACCTTGGAATCGGCGCTGGAGCGATTATATTTGGATTTATTGCTCATTTTACAAACTATGCAACTGTATATCGTTACTCCTCTCTATTACTTATTGCTTTTCTCTTCATTTACATTACAAGCATAAGAAAACAAAAGCATGGCGATAAAAACACGGAAAAAGCTGCTGGATAATTCAGTGGCTTTTTTATCGTGTTAAAAGAATTATTTCCCCTCGTTTTGCTGTTATAAAACTACATGCATTTTCCTACATATTTTTTTAACATTCATCAAAAAATATACGATGAACTCGCAGACGCTTTCCTTAATATTCGACTGAACAATATTATTCTAAAAAGTGTGATTTCTTTACAAAATTAAGATTTATACAAGATAAAAACCAATAAAACACAGCTGTTTCTTTAAGGGATTGTAAACTTTTCTTCTCTTTGTAAATTTAGTGTAAATTTTACTAGCAAACCGTTTACAGTGCCTCAAGGTTCAGTTAATAATTACATCGTACATGAAATTTAAGGAGTGGAATGCGTGGAATATAATGTTCAAGATATGATCTTCCAGTTCATTGGTGGATTAGGTATTTTCTTATTCGGGATTAAATACATGGGCGATGGACTGCAACAAGCAGCTGGAGATCGTCTTCGCGATATTCTAGATCGTTTTACAACAAATCCACTTATGGGTGTACTAGCAGGTATGTTAGTTACTGTATTAATCCAATCCAGTTCAGGAACAACTGCTTTAACAGTCGGACTTGTAAGTGCCGGATTTATGACATTAAGACAAGCAATCGGTGTTATTATGGGTGCAAACATCGGTACGACAGTTACTGCATTTATTATCGGAATTAAAATCGGAGAATATGCTCTCCCAGTTATGGCAATTGGAGCAATCTTACTATTCTTCTTTAAAAATAAAAAAGTACATTCTGTAGGTCAAGTTGTATTCGGTTTTGGTATGTTATTCTTCGGTTTAGAATTAATGAGCGCAGGTATGAAACCTCTTCGTTCTTTAGAATCATTCCAAGAATTAACAGTTAGCATGAGTGATAATCCAATTTTAGGAATTGTTGTTGGTACAGTCTTTACTTTAATTGTACAAAGTTCAAGTGCAACTATTGGTATTTTACAAGAACTATTCGGTCAAGGGGCAATCGATTTACAAGCAGCTCTTCCTGTATTATTCGGTGATAACATCGGTACAACAATTACAGCTGTATTAGCAGCAATCGGTACTTCTATTGCCGCAAGACGTGCAGCATTAGTTCACGTTATCTTTAATATTATCGGTACAATTATCTTTACAATTTTATTAGTACCATTTACAAGTTTAATTCAATATTTCCAAACATCATTAAACTTGAATCCAGAAATGACTATTGCATTTGCACACGGAACATTTAACGTAACAAATACAATCATTCAATTCCCGTTCATTGCAGTGTTAGCATGGATCGTAACAAAAATTATTCGTGGTGAAGATGCAGCGATTGACTTCAAACCACAACATTTAAATCCAATCTTTATTGAACAATCTCCAGCCATCGCTTTAACTGAAGCTCAAAAAGAGATTATCCGTATGGCTGAGTTCTCATTACATGGATTAAAAGAAGCAAATCAATTTTTAAATACACAAGACAAAAAACACGCAAACATGGCTACTCAATTAGAAGGAGCTATTAACAATTTAGATAAAAAAATTACCGAGTATTTAGTTTTACTATCAGAAAAGCCACTTTCACCTACGGATTCTGAAAAACATTCTGTTTTAGCAGGTGTTGTTGGAGATATTGAACGTGTCGGTGATCATGTAGAAAACCTTGTAGAACTTGTAGATTTCCAAATTTCAAACCGTGTTTCACTATCAGATGAAGCATTAGCTGAATTAAACGAAATGCTTGAGTTAACAATTTCAACACTGCAAGACTCAGTTGAAGCTTTAACAAACTTCGATACTGAACTAGCTCAAACTGTTATTGCAAAAGAACGCAAAATCGACCAAATGGAACGTGTTCTTCGTAAACGTCACGTATTACGTCTAAACGAACGCAGCTGTTCAGGTGATGCAAGTATCATCTTCGTCGATATGGTAAGTAACTTAGAGCGCATTGGCGATCACGCTGTAAATATCGCTGACGGTGTTTTAGGTGAACAAGGAAAAATCAATTTAAAACAATCATTATAATAAGAAAGAGACGCTAACGTAAGCGTCTCTTTTTTCATTATATTTTAACAACTGTTCTTCCTTTTAACTTTCCTTGCAATATAAGTGTAAACTTCTTCTCTAATTCTTCTAATGTACATTCTTCTATATAAGACAGTAACTCTTTATTTCCCCATTCATTCGCTAAAAGCGTCCAAACATCTCTTCTCACATCTACTGGACATTGCACGGAATCTACCCCTAAAAGGCTTATGCCCCGTAAAATAAACGGATATACCGTTGTTTGTAGTTCCTGACCTGCCACATTACCGCATGTCGTTACACAACCACCATACTTTACTGTTTTTAAAGCTGTTTCTAACATACGTCCACCTACAGTATCAATAACTCCGGCGTATATCCCTTTTAACATCGGTCTTCTTGATTCATCATTCAATTCCGCGCGATGAATCACTTTTTTCGCTCCTAGACGTAGTAGCATATCTTTCTCTTCCATTTTTCCTGTCGCTCCTACTACGTTAAACCCTAACTTACTTAATATACTAACAGCTACACTCCCTACGCCGCCTGTAGCACCCGTTACTAAAACATCTCCCATATTAGGCTTGATTCCTGCTCCAATAAGCTTATATACCGACAAAGCCGCAGTAAAACCTGCTGTCCCATACATCATACTTTCCTTTAATGACATTCCTTCTGGTAAAGGCACGACCCAAGATGATGGCACGCGAATATATTCTCCGAAACCACCAGAGGTATTCATACCTAAGTCATATCCCGTTACAATAACTTGATCTCCTACCTTAAAAGAGTTATCTTCACTACTCACAACTTCTCCTGCAGCATCAATTCCCGGCGTATGAGGATATGTTCTCGTAACACCTTTATTACCAGTAGCTGAAAGAGCATCTTTATAATTTAATGAAGAATAATGAACTTGTATGATTACGTCTCCCTCAGGTAAACTACTTACTTCTCTCTCAACAACTTTACTTACAAACTGATGATTTTCCGTTTCATTCACAACGATTGCTCGGAATAATGTATGATTCATTATGCTCTCTCCTTTATCCGTCAAATTCTTCCTTATTATATAGAAAAAATAAGTAAGCTTACTCATTTCTTCTTGGCTATATTTCAACAAATCTTACTTCCCTATCACTTTCTCATAATATATATTTTCATTTCTACTAAAAGCCCTTATACTTATTCTACATCTGACAAATAATATATAGAAAATCTGACTTTTTATAAATAAATTGAATTTTTACGAAATGTAAATGATTTGTAATGTTTTTTTTCGCTAAATTTCATTATAATAAGTGGATATGAGTGTCGTATTTCAATCCAAATGAAGGAGTACAGGAAATGGAGCAAAACCCATCTTTGCAAGAAAATACACGCAGTAACCCGAAAAAAAATAAGAAAAAAATAAAAGTTATTATAAGCGCTATACTATTCGTTTTATTAATAGGCGGCGGTTATACTTGGTTTTTAGTAAATAAAGCATCTTCTGCTGTTCGAAATGCCGCACACGATTTAGCACGCGGTGATAAATCTGATTTACGTGATAAAGCTGTTAAACCTATTACGAACAATGTCTCTGTTTTAATAATGGGTGTTGATGAAAGCGATGTCCGAGGAAAAGAATATGGTGACGCTATAAGAACAGATGCGCTTTTACTTGCAACTTTTAATAAAGATAGCAAAACTGTTAAACTATTAAGTATCCCACGTGACACATATACTTATATTCCAATAGAAAAGAAAAAAGATAAAATTACACACGCTCATGCATTCGGTTCTGCTAAAAACGGAAAAAATGGTGGACCACAAGCAAGCATTGATGCAGTTGAAAAATTAATGAATGTTCCTGTCGATTATTTTGTAAAATTCAACTTTAAATCATTTATAAAAATCGTCGATGACTTGGGCGGTGTTGAAGTTGATGTACCAGTTGAATTTACTGAGCAAGATAGCAATGATAATGCAGAGGCAATTCACCTAGAAAAAGGTGTTCAAAAGTTAAATGGCGAAGAAGCTCTTGCTCTTGCTAGAACAAGACACATCGATAGTGATGCAATGCGTGGACAACGTCAACAACTCGTTATCGAAGCTATTTTAAAGAAACTAACAAGTGTTGGTTCTGTAACAAAAGTTGGCAACATCATTGATGATATTAACGGACAATTCGTTACAAACTTAACATTTGATGATATGCTTTCATTCTATAAATATGGATCGGATTCGGAAATTGAGAAATTACAAATCCAAGGTGATGATTGCTATATGGCAAAAGGTGACGATACTTGTAGCAAATCTGCTGGTGGTGGTCGAACTTACTACTACAATCCAGATAAAAAAGAATTAGCTAATGTTACAAATGAACTTCGTACTCATCTTGGGCTACCTGCATATACAAAGTCTGACTCAAACTCTGATTCGAAAAAGACAAAAGAATCTAAGTCTGAAAATTCAAGTGAACGCGAATCAAATAACAATGAAGTGAAAAATAAGAACAAAAATAGCAGTGAAGATACAGAAACATCGTCTAATGACAATGAATAATATAGAAGCGGTTCTCTATGGAGGTAGAGAACCGCTTCTTTTTATTCTTCCAAATATAAAAATCAGAACTTTCTAACTATCTTTTTTAATATTTTTAAATTATAATAAATAGTAGCAATCTATTCCAATTATCAGGGGGCTCATACATATGAAAGCTGCAGTAAAACATAACATCTCAGATTTTAAAGACTACTTAAAATCTAACGATATATACATGGAAGAAAATATAGATGAAAATGATGGCTCTGTTCATTTTTCAGTAGGATTAGAGACTGAAGCTGGCGCAAAGATTCAACTTATCGCTGCTTTCCAAAACGAACATCCTACGGTGGATATATACTGCTTCAATGTTGCTCACGTGCCTGATGCAACATCAACAAATGATATTTTACATGTCATCAATGAATTAAATACATCTTATCGCTTTGCAAAATTCACATTAAATAAGCAAAATGCAATTGATATTTCAACATCTCTTGCATTCTCAGAACCAAACTTTAATCCAGCACTTGTCTTTGAACATACGAGAATGCTATATAAATTAGCAAATGACGAATATAAAAACTTAATGAAAGTTATTTGGGCATAAAGTAAAACTATAATCCGTTAGGTTTACGGGCAATAAATAAAAGGATGGGCTGTAAGCAGCACCATCCTTTTATTTTGATATCATATCGATCCACATTTTAACAGCAGTGCCTACAATTAAAGTGGACAATACATATTGCAGTACTTTTTGATTTAGCCTCTTCCCGACTCGTGCTCCAAGTGGCGCAGCAAATATACTGGCAACCGCAATAATTAGAGCTGGAATGATAACTACTTGCCCAGTAACCATTTTTCCTGTAGTAATCCCTATTGAGGAAATAAACGTAATAGCGATAGATGTTGCGATCGTCATGCGCAGTGGTAATTTTAAAATAACTAGCATAATGGGAACTAAAAGGAACGAACCTCCAGCTCCTATAATGCCTGAAGCTCCCCCTACAACGAACGCTAACAAGCTTGCTAACCATTTATTATACTTCACATCTCCACTATTATTTTGTTTCGGTACAAACATCATAATAGCTGCAATTGTAGCTAATGCTGCATAAACAACATTGACTGTATGTTCCTCTAATATGTTAGCACCGAAACTCCCTATGAAGCTTCCTATTAATATACTAGCTCCCATATACATAACTAACGTTTTATTCATGTCATTACTTTTCCGGTATGCCCAAGCGCCTGCAAAAGTTGCAAAGAATACTTGTACCGCTGTAATACCGCTCACTTCATGTGATGTATAGCCAGAAAATCCTAGCAATACCGGAATGTATAAGATCATCGGATAATTAATAATCGCACCGCCAATTCCAACCATTCCTGATATAAACGATCCTATAAATCCAATTATAAAAAGTAATACGACTAAGCTCATCTTACATCCCCTCCCTTCTAGAAAGAAGATGAATTAAATGAATAAGTTTACATTCCCATCCGAAGCATCTGCTAAATAAGCTCCTACTCCTGCAAACTCTACCCCTTCCATAATCTCTTCCTCTTTTAACCCTAATAAATCTACTGTCATTTGACAAGCGACAAGTTTAATCCCCTGTTCTTTCGCCAAATCGATTAAATCTGGTAAAGGCATCGCATTATGTTTTTTCATAATACCTTTAATCATCTTTGGTCCCATACCTGCAAAATTCATTTTTGATAATCCCATCTTATCCGCACCGCGTGGCATCATTTTTCCAAACACTTTTTCTATAAAAGTTTTCTTTACCTTCACATGCTCATCTTTCCTTAAAGCATTTAATCCCCAAAAAGTATGAAAAATAGTTACCTCTTGATCATACGCCGCTGCACCATTTGCAATAATATAAGCAGCCATTGCTTTATCATAATCTCCGCTAAATAAAACGATTGTTGTTTTCTTCTGTTGTTCCATGTTGTTCTCCCTCCGATTACCTATAGGGGTATTTTATCATTTATAAAAAGGCTCAAATCATGTATCCCTGTACTATACGACTTTACCTTCCCATGCTAACATACCACCTACCATATTAATTGCTTGAAAACCGTAGCTCTCTAAAAACTGAACTGCTCGTGCACTTCTTCCGCCAGAACGACAAACGATAATATATTCCTTCTTTTTATCCAACTCATGCATACGAAACTCTAATAGTCCTAGTGGAATATTACACGCTTCTGGAATTTTCCCTTCGGCTACTTCTTCTACTTCACGTACGTCCACGATATTTACTGCTTCTTTACGTAACAATTTTTCTTCTAATTCTTTTGCTGTCATTTCTTTCATTTTAAAGTCCCTCCTCACAAAGCATTCATACCACCTGAAACGTTTATTACTTGCTGAAACCCTAGTTTTTTCAACATCTTTGCAGCTTGCTTACTTCTCATTCCACTTTGGCAAATAACGATTACTTCCATATTTTTATCTAACTGACCTGCTCTACTAGCTAACTCATTTAACGGGATATTCTGAAATCCTTTCATATGATTTCCTCTATATTCACCTACTGTACGAACATCGATAAGTTGTTTCCCCTTTTTTTCCACTATATTCTTTAATTCTTTTCCGCTGATATTTTGCACACCTTTCACTGGTAAAAAGCGCGAAATAACAAACCATGTAGCAAGTACCATGAAAAGCGTACTTAATATTGTGTTCATATAACTCCCCCTCTACATTTATAAAATTATTTCTTTACTACGCCTTCTTAATCCAAAATTTCAGCACATCAGCTTCTTCTACATGCTTTACGATTTCATGACCACCTTTATTTGCCCACGCTGGAATATCCTTAACTGATCCTTTATCCGTTACATGCACTTCTAACACTTCTCCAGTTTGCAAAGTATCCATCGCTTTCTTCGTTCTTACAATCGGCATTGGACATGCTAAACCTTTCGCATCTAATACTTGTTTTATATTCATCATCAATTCCTCCAATTTGTTATTTTTATAATGACTCATGCACTGCACAACGATTTGGGCCAATCTCCATTTCACGCTCTTCTTCCACACTCGGATGAATTTTCCCCATATTCGTTTGACGAATTTCTTCATATGCATTTGGCTGAGGTGGTAAGTTTTCTGTTACAACTTTACGGAACTCTCCCTCATCCTCAATATTTAATCCTGCATTATGCTCAAATAAATCTTTTAATTTTGCACTAACGATACCACTTTCGTTCATTTCACTTATTTTTGAATAATGAGCCGGTAACACAACTAAATTTTGAGATAGCTCTTTATATCGGCTATACAAAGTATTACGTAAATCACTCACCCAATCTTCAGCCTTACCAGCAAGATCAGGACGCCCAATTGAATCTACAAATAAAATATCGCCTGATAATAAATAAGAATCATCTACAATGAATGACGTACTTCCAATCGTATGCCCTGGTGAGTATAATGCGTCAATTACAATTTTAGTACCCCCCACCGTAATAACAGATCCTTCAACAAGCGGTTCGTATGAGAAAACAACTTCCTCTGCATCTTTTGGTGGTAACCAATACGTACCACCTACCTTTTCCGCTAACTTACGTCCTCCGGAAATATGGTCTGCATGTAAATGTGTATCCATTACATTCGTAATCGTAACGCCATGCTCTTTCGCAAATTCTTCATATGCTTCAACTGTTCTTACTGCATCAATAACTGCTGCTTCACCATTTGAAACGACCATATAAGATAAACAGCCTTTTCCAAGGCGGTTAAACTGATACATACTTCCACCATTTTTTAAATCTCCAACTTTTATAGGCTTTACATATTCACTCCAAGCCTTCATGCCACCAGCTAAATAATAAATATTTTCTAATCCAGCCTCTGTTAATTGCTCTGCCACAAATATAGAAGACCCTTCTTTTGCACATACTACTAAAACATCTTTATCTTTAGGTAATTCACTTACAATATGATCTACACCATCTAACAAGTCAAAGTAAGGTCTATTAATAGAAGAAACTTGTTTCCCTTCAATTTTCCAATCTTCATAATCCGCCTCATTACGAACATCTAAAATGAATAACTCTCCGAATAACACTTTCTCTGCCACATCTTTTGCTTGTAACGGTTTAACACTCACTCTATTACCCCCATAGGTATATTTTTATTCAAAAAAATTTATTTCTCTATATTCCCTTGCCACTCTAACATACCTGGAATGACATTTTTCACATTTGAATAACCTTTCTCTTTCAACATTTGGCAAGCTATATCACTGCGATTACCAGTTCGGCAAATAACATAAATTTGCTTCGTCTTATCTAATACTGCGCTGTCTAATTCACCTAATGGTACTGAAATGGCGGATGGAATATGACCAAAAGCAAATTCCGCTGCTTCGCGAACATCTAATACAATGCTCTCTTCTCCATGAGACAATATAGACTGTAATTCTGCATTCGTAATTGTATGTGGATATTTCACAATTTCATTCACTTCATGCTCGTTTGCTTTCCTAACATAATGCACCAATACATTATCCTCGTGTTTCGTCCCGATATATTGATGTCCTACTTTACCCGCCCAACTTTTTATATCTACCGTAGATCCTTTATCTGTTGCCTGAACTTCAATTACTTGCCCTGGTGCTAATCCTTCTATCTCCTTCTTCGTTTTCACAATCGGCATCGGACAAGCCAACCCTTTACAATCTAAACTCATATCCACTTTTATACTCATAATTGATTCCTCCACAACTTATATACATATACCTGTATGGGTATATTAAAATGTTTTTGAAAATCTGTCAACAATTATGTCTGACAGATTATCGGCTTTTTACAAGTAATTGAACAGCTTCTTTAATTAACTCTTCATTTGAAGCATTACCGCTTTCAAACTGCTCACGCAAACATTGCTCTAAATTTGTCCCAACAACAAGTCCAATTGTACGATCAAGTGCAGAACGAGATGCCGTTAACTGTGTAATAACCTCTCGGCAATCTTTTCCTTCTTCCATCATACGAAGTACACCACGAACTTGACCTTCAATACGTTTCAATCTATTTTTCATATCTTGATTATATTCCATTCTATAATCACCTCATTACCATTATGTCACTATTTATAACCTATGACAATATATTATACCCTATAGGGTATTTTGTAAACCCCTATTTTTAATATTTATCTTATATGTTCACAAAACAAGAAGTGAAACCTTACTATATAGGCTTTCATCTTCCACCAAATTTTGAAGTGGAAGATGAAAAAATATTAATATACAACACGTTCTGGTACTACTGTTCCGTATAATTTAAAGCCACCATCTAAGTTCTTTACCTTATATCCTTTTTCCATTAACATGCGCGCTGCAACATACCCTCTCATACCAAGTTGGCAAGTGATATATATTTCTTTGTCCATTGGCACTTCATCCAATCGATCACGTAATTCATCTAACGGAATATTAATAGAGTCTTTAATCATTCCCTGTTTTAGTTCATTAGGCTCTCGAACATCAATAAGATATCCACCATTTTTAACAATGTGATCTATTTCATGCCATTGCACTGTGTCCACAAAACCATCTACTATATTACTTGCCGCATACCCCACCATGTTTACTGGGTCTTTTGCAGAAGAATAGGGCGGGGCATATGATAATTCTAAATCCGGCAAATCGATTACAGTTAAGTTTGCCTTCATTGCCGTTGCAATAACATCAATACGCTTATCTACACCATCACGCCCTAACGCCTGCGCTCCATAAATTTTTCCGCTTTCTTTATTAAAAATTAATTTTATTAGCACAGGCGTAGCATTCGGATAATATCCCGCATGAGAATTTGCCTGTACATGTACTACCTCATAGGGTATATTTAGTCGTTTTAATATTTTCTCATTCACTCCAGTCGAAGCAACTGTTAAATCAAAAACTTTAGCCACAGAAGTTCCCATCGTACCTTTATATAAAGAATCCGTATGACCATGAATAATATCTGCTAACATGCGACCTTGACGATTAGCTGGCCACGCTAAAGGAATCATCGTTTCTATTTCTGTAACAAAATCTTTCACTTCAATCGCATCACCAATTGCATATACATATGGGTCAGATGTTTGAAATTTCTCATTTACCTTTATCGTTCCTCTAACTCCCAATGCTAATCCTGCCTCTTTCGCTAAACTACTCTCTGGTTGTACACCAATTGCTAAAATAATCATATCTGTTTTTATAACTGAGCCACTTTTTAAACGTACAATAGCCCCGTCTTCTTCTAACGCATCTACACCATCTTCTAAAACAAGCTCAACATTGTGATTTCTCATATGTTCATGTACGTATGCTGCCATTTCATAATCGATTGGTGGCATTACTTGATTCGCCATCTCTACAAGAGTAACATCAATCCCGCGTTCTCTTAAATTCTCAACCATTTCCACTCCAATAAATCCTCCACCAATAACCGTCGCATGACGTGGTTTCTTCTCATCAATATACGCTTTTATACGATCTGTATCAGGTACATTTCGTAACGTAAACAACGCCTTCGCTTCTTCAATGCCCGGAATAGGTGGAACAATTGGTTTCGCCCCTGGTGAAAGAATCAAAACATCATATTCCTCGTTATATGTTTCATCTGTAGTTACATTCTTTATCGTAATTGTTTTCTCTTCTTTATTAATCTTTACAACTTCACTCAATACACGTATCTCTAAATTAAAACGTTTTGACATCCTTTCAACAGTTTGTACTAATAACTTTTGTCTTTCTGTAATGACACCGCCAATATAATATGGCAATCCACAGTTTGCGAACGAAATGTATTCACCGCGTTCAACCATAATAATTTCATCTTCCTCACTTAAACGACGAAGCCTTGCAGCTACTGATGCCCCGCCAGCAACTCCGCCTACTACAACAATTTTTCTAGACATATTTCAAACCTCCATGTTATTTATTATTTAATTTCCTCATGCATTAAACAAAAACCTATACCTGTATGGGTATATGATAGAGTATAAAAAATTTAATTTCAATCAGTATGTCTTTCTTTCACAAATTTGAAACAAATAAAAAAGAACTTAGATACCTCCAAGTTCTTTTGCGTATAGTTCTATAACTTTCTGCACGATTAAACCAATGTATAAATACGTGTTTTGAAAATTTAAATACACCTGTATTTAAATTTTCAAAATCAATAGCTTCTTCACATAAGGTTAAATCCATTCCACGTAAAATTCTTTAATGCCACAACCTGAGAAAACGAATCCCAATGGACTCTTTTTCTACAATGATATATTTATTTTTTTCGTTGCATCTCTATCATTAATCATAACCATCTGCGTCTCGTTATTTGGCAAAAATACGATATATTTTCCCTTTCTCACATTCCTCCAAATAACTTTTCCTTCTTCGTCTGTTTTCCCTATTGAGATCCCAATTTCTTTACTGGGTTCAGGTGATTCGTCTTTCATAAGTATAATTTCAAAATCTTTTATTGGCTGTTTTTCTTTATTTTTCACGTGAAAAGTTACAGAATTAACAACCTTACTAAACTTCTTTTCATTATTTACTATATAACTAGTCATTACGATTATGACCAATACACAAAATAAAATCCATAAAAGCTTATTATATTTATTCAGACCATTTTTTAAGATTATTAAAAACATCGTCTGTCACCCGGTTTCCAGAATTCCAAGAATTACTTCCTACTGTATGGGTAGCTATTATTGTTACACCCGTACGAGAATAGTCATGATATACAGGTGCTCCACTTTGACATCCATAAGTGTCCATCCTATATGTTAAAATTCTAGGACTAGTGCCTTCAATTGGTCCATAATCTGTCCACATAGTATATTTTTCATTTCCTACTTTATCACATGGATACCCTGGAACTACTGCGAGTAATCCCTTTGGAGACTCTACATTAGTAGTTCTATATCCTAACCAACCTGTATAATCTCCAGGAGATCCATTTAATTTAATGGCTCCATAATCAAATTCCGAATCTCCATCATCAGTCCATCCACTTACTGAATAAAGCTTTGTCCAACTATAAGGCAAATACGGTGCTTGGTCTCCATTTCTACCAGGAGTCACAATAACATTTTTTGCCCATCCACCAAGCTTTTTATTGTAAACACAGTGCCCAGCTGTAAATACTGTATCTTTACTAATTAGCGCTCCTGTACACCCATAAACCTCTTGTCCATTAAATTGAATTACTAAGTGTACTATAGCCCTATAAGGATACAAAGTTGTATTAGTAACTCTAATTCGATCATCTCTTCCTATTACAGAATGTGTAAGGATATTAGATGGATAATTAAAATTACTGTCTCTTAATAAGTATCCCCAATCTTCCCCACCATGTTTACGCCCTTCAAATGAAGGTGAAACAAGATCTTCTCCCCTTCGATCATTACTATACAAAGATTGTTCTTGAAAAAGTACACGTTCTCCCTCATTTGAAACTGATGTCCACGGTACATCTTCTGCATACACCTTCTGATTCACCAAAAATACTGTACAAAAAAAGATAAAAAGAACACCAAAACTATAAAGAGCCAACCTACATCTTATAGAAATAAAGCTATCCAACATAACTTACCTCCTATACAAATGATAGCGAACAATTGAAGATCCCTTTATAAATTCTAGTTTTTCTTTTTTTAGAAGTCAATGTAATTAATAATGATTATCATTATTAATTACATTGACTTAACAAAATCAAACAATGAGTCATATTCTTTACTCTGCGTTCAAAAATCTGTCTCATTAAAGTTTCACCCTATTACATAAATCCATAACCTTTTTCACAATCAACTCCGCAGTATTCTCTCCCGGTGGCATTAACAAATTTGTAACTGTTCCATACACAATAGGACTTAATTCTACTTCATATCCGCCATATGCATATTCGTCTTTTGTCGGTAAATAACCAAGATATCCGTTCATATATCCACCAAAGAAAGCCAATTCATTTTGAAGGCTCTCTTTCATTGCTAAGGCAGTTTCTGAAAAAGGTTCCATCGGTATACCTGAAAACATACCATCATTAACTTGAAACAGTTGAACTTCTAAATCTATACGTAACTTCCGAATACCTTGCCTATATTTCTCTAATACGATAGCAAGCCATTCATCCGTATTCACGCCCCACTGCTTCTCGGCTAATCGAGCCATGCTTCGTATCTCATCAATTTCAGGAATATCCTTCAACTTCATTTGCATCATACTTGAAACTGTCCTTAATTTTACAATTGGACTATATGTAACTGTTGGTAACATCGTTAATACATGTCCACTAAGTATGTAAGCCATTTGTTTTAACGCTTCCCTTGAACCGCGATATTTCGCATTCACATTTCCAGCGGCACCTTGAACGATAATAATAGGACAGTTCACTAACTTCTCTAGAATCTCTCTCGTCATTCCAGGATAATCCGTTGATAATTCATCACTATCACCTTTTAAAACATTCGGATGCGCAGTACAAAACACTAAAACCCCAGATAACTCCTTCGTTTCAGCATCTCTTATTGCTAACATGCCAATTCGTTTATCGACAACACCATCTATATTTGTTCCCATCTTTGCTTTTCCATCAGATGTTCTCTCTCGTCGGTTTACACCGATATCACCTGTCGTAACACCCCATCCAACTTCGCATCGCTTTAAATTGTTATTTGCAGTAACAGCACCATGTACTACATTATTTACTAAAATCATTTTATACGACTGCACTAGCGGATCATCACCGACTGTCTCTGGACCGGAATGCGTATGAGTATAAACAACCGTTATTCGCTCAAATGGCACATGAAGGCTACTTGCTACTCGCTCACGAATCATATTCGTATCTTCTACTAACATCCCAATATTATCGATACTTATAAACACAGTTTTCATTTCATCTTTTTCAAATACAAAAACTGTCCCATAAATACGCTCTTCAATATTATTTATTCCTGTCTCTCTATGATATCCGACAAAATCAATACCTACAGGCGGCGTAATATCAACCTTACATACCCCTATTTTGCTCATTTAAATCACTCCATTTCTCTATATAACTCCCTTTTTTCAAGAATAGCATATTTAACTTGGTTCCAAATAAAAAGAACGGACACAGTATCCTATGTCCGTTCTTCCCCTCACACATACTTCCGATGCACCATCTTCCCATCATAAGAAAACACAACACCCTTACTCTCCACAATCGACTCCATATGCACCGTTCTTCCCCACAGCTGATGAAGATATGGTAATACTTTTTCTAAATATTTTAAATCGAGCTCAATTCCTTCGTAACTATGTTTAATGTACAATTCTCCGTTCTTTAAGTAGTCTCCATCTTCTACTACTAAATACGGGAATCCACCATTTGTACGCATATTTACGAGCTGATCACGTACATGTTCCCACTCTTTATCTATTACTTTATATTCTTTTCCCTGGCGCTGGAATAAGTACATATCTTCTCTCATTACGAGATCTTTGTTTAAGTAGTTTCTTAAAAACGATACATCCCATTCGATTTCGCGTACTTCAAAGATTTTGTCACGGCCAGATCCTGGTTTTACGCCTCGTCGTTTCATTTCTTCAGTCGGATTGTTGTACCGTTCTTCAATATCTTCAAAGATTTTAATACCGAGGTAGTATGGATTAATACTTGTTTTTGATGGCTGAACGACACCTGCATTTAGTTTCGCAAATTCAATTGCTTCATCAGAGGTTAAGTCCATTTCACGAAGTATGCGTTGATGCCAGTAGGATGCCCAGCCTTCGTTCATGATTTTCGTTTCAAGCTGCGGCCAAAAATATAACATTTCTTCGCGCATCATCGTTAATATATCACGCTGCCAATCTTCTAACTCACGGCTATATTCTTCAATAAAGAGAAGTAAATCCTTCTCTGGTTGCGGTGGGATTTTCTTCTTTTTACGTATATTAGAGCGCTCTTGTTTTTTATTTCGGTTATCTAAATTCCATAAATCATCGTATTGCGATACCTTTTTCTTTTCTACTTCTTCCTCTTCTAAATCATCAATACTCCATGCGAGCTTCGGACGCATAAGCGACGGATCAATATGCTCTTGAATGGCAAGTACGGCATCTAAAAATGTTTCTACCTCTGCTTTTCCATACTTATGCTCATAAGCTTTCACACGGTCCGCTGTTGCGGCCATACTCTCTACCATATCTCGCTTCGTATTTGAAAAACGAATATTATTTTTGAAGAAGTCACAGTGTGCTAAAACGTGCGCTACAATTAATTTGTTTTGAATTAAAGAGTTCGTATCTAATAAAAAGGCGTAACATGGATCAGAGTTAATAACGAGTTCGTATATTTTACTAAGTCCTAAATCGTATTGTAATTTCATTCTGAAAAATTGTTTTCCAAAACTCCAATGTGAAAACCTTGTCGGCATCCCATATGCACCAAATGTATAAATAATTTCCGCTGGACATATTTCATAACGCATCGGATAAAAATCAAGCCCAAATCCAGTCGCAATTTCCGTAATTTCCGCAATCGCATATTGCAGTGCTTTATCGTCACTTGCTCTCATTATTTTCCCTCCTTACACTTTCCCTTAAGAAAGTGTATGATGAAGAACAAGCTTTCATGAGGATTGATTGCATAATAAAAAGACACCCCCGCAAAAACGAGAATGTCTCATCTATTAACCTTCAATAATCTCCATCTTCTCCGTAATCGGAGTACGTGCTTTTCCTTCTGGCGCTTTATCGAAATAGCCGATATGAAGAATTCCAACGATACGTTGGCCTCTTGTTAAACCGATTCCTTCTATAAATAATGGATTGTAGTTTAATCCGCCTGATTTCCAAACGCAACCTAATCCGCGTTCCCAAGCAAGAAGTTGGAAGTTTTGCATGAATGCACATGTTGCAGCATAATCTTCATCACGTTGAATTTGACGCGGATCTTCATTTATATATACAACGATTTGTGCAGGCGTGCTTAAAAAACGATCTGATAAAATTTTACCGCGTTTCGCTCTTTCTTCTTCCGTAAAAGAGTTTAATACTGCATCTACTAATTTCTTGCGGCCTTCTCCGATGTATAGTTTACAATTCCATGGTTCACGGTGCTTATGATTTGGTGCCCATGTTGCATCGTTTAATAGTTCAATTAATAAATCTTTTTCTACTGCTTTGTCTGTAAATGTACGAACAGAGCGTCTTTCTTTAATCACATTAGCGATGGAAGTATATGTAGTCATATTTATCTCTCCCTTATTTTTATCTATATGTATAAGTTTATCGTCATCATTGATATTGATTTTCAATTTCGATTATACCTTAGTTTTTTACTATTAATCAATGTTTTATGTTGGAAAACTTCTAAAAACGTCATTTCATACTGTGAATAAAAAAACTTGATTTGTTCACAAGTATTTCACATTTTATGGAAATGATATATGTACAGTTTTCTACATTATCCATCTAGGAGGAGTTTACATGTACAAAAAAATCGCTGTTTGTATGACTATGGCAGCATTATTATGCGGGATATCCACCTTCCCTACATCCGCTGCCACACCAAAAGAAGTAACAATGCATCACCATAAACCAATTCCAGAAGAAGAAATGCAATCGCTAGAAAAACTCGGCTATAACAAACATGAAATTTGGAAAGCTGCTCATATTGCAAGAATTAGTAATAAAGAAATAAAAGATGTTTTAGCTTACTATAAGCAAAATAAATCTTGGGAGAAAACAGCCGAGCATTTCGGTGTAGATCCAAGTAAGCTGAAAAAGCATCATATGAATAAAGAAACAAAGCAAGCACTGCTACAACAGTTAGCAACTATGCAAAAATCCACACCTGATCAGCTAAAGCAAAAAATGAAAGAATATAACATCAAATTGCGTCATCTTACTGTGTTAACAATCATCTCTCAAAAAAGCAATACCCCTCTTGATGATGTATTAAAAATGAAAAAAGATGGAATGGACATTAAACAAATTGCCGAAAAATTAAATGTAAAAAGAGAAGATATACGAGCGGAAATGATGAAATTAGTGAAGTCTATTAAAGAACAAAAAACAAATTAAAATGCTAAAAAGGAAGAGGCTTTCACTACTCTTCCTTTTCTTTATGAACTTTCAATTTTTAAGTATAAATTCCCGTCTTTCCCAAAAACTAACACAAGTAAATGATGTAAGTTAGGGGTGAGAAAATGTTCGGTTTATCATCTAAGAAATCAAAAAAGACTAATACAAAAACACTTTGTTCTATCCCAGAATTTATACAAACCATGAAAGAATCAAGCGATTTTGTCTCTTATAACATACTTAAAGATGAAACGTTGTGCTTGTTTTATTATAAATCTGTCGTGGAAGCACTTATTATTAAACAATTCATTTTAACTCCTATAAAAAAGGAATCGGAACAAATCCAAAACATCTCTGATTTATGTAATATTATCTCTATTGAAGACATTATTACCTCCCCTTCTATTGATGATATTCGTGAAAAATTATTAGGTGGATATATTTTAATACGCTTAAAAAACGATTCGAATCCTGATCAATATGCTTTAATTCGTGCCGAAAGTACTGTTTTAGGAAAACGATTATATAACGATACAGAAAATGAGTATAGCGTAATCGGGCCTAAAATCGGTTTCGTTGAAAACCTTGATACAAATATCCACTTATTACGCCGAAATATCGTAACGGAGCAACTCATTTTTAAAGAAGTTACCGTCGGATCTATATCAAAAACAAAAGTAGCAGTTGCTTATATAGAAGGAATTACAAATGAACAATTTGTCAACACCGCAATTCAACGGCTAGAAGACATTGACTTTGATGTCCCATTTGATTCAACTATGATTGAGCAATTTATTAGTGATAATAGCAATTCACCTTTTCCTGTTCTATTACCTACAGAACGATTAGATCGAGCTGTATTTGCATTAATTAACGGGGAAGTTTTAATTTTAACAGATGGCTCTCCATATGCTTTATCAGGACCAACAACGTTACTGGATT
Organism: Bacillus cereus group sp. MG1; assembly: GCF_040460035.1. Taxonomy (NCBI): domain Bacteria; kingdom Bacillati; phylum Bacillota; class Bacilli; order Caryophanales; family Bacillaceae; genus Bacillus; species Bacillus cereus group sp. MG1. The sequence continues at coordinate 1,746,696 of NZ_JARVGY010000001.1, forward strand.
TTTTCATTTCACCAGAAGATTATTATTTACCGTGGATGATTGGATCGTTCTTTCGTATTATTCGTTTTTTCGGAGCTATATTTTCTCTTTTTTCCTCCGCTATTTATACAGCGGCTTTAACATATCATTATCAAATGATCCCTGCCGATCTACTAGGTCCTATTATTTTCTCGAGAGCTAACGTACCTTTTCCTCCTATTCTAGAAGCACTCTTTTTAGAAATTACAATCGAATTGCTTCGTGAAGCAGGGGCGCGTTTACCAACAAAAGTCGGACAAACGATCGGGATTGTTGGGGGGATTGTAATTGGCCAAGCATCTGTTGAAGCAGCTTTAACAAGTACAATTTTATTAATTGCAGTTGCTTTATCCGCCCTTGCATCTTTCACAACACCGACTGTAAAGATGTCTTCTACTATCCGGTTGTTACGCTTTCCGCTTATTCTCTTAGCCGGTGCATTCGGAGGATTAGGCCTCGCTGTCGGATTTGTATTTATTTTAGCTCATTTAATTAAATTAAAATCGCTTGGATCACCTTATTTGTTACCTTTATATCCATTTCGTGGTTTAGGTACAGCAGAAGGTTTTCTTCGATTACCATTTAGTCAAACGGCACAAAGACCTTCTTTTCTTAGACCAAAATCAAAATGGCGCTACAATCCAAACAAATCGAAGCAAAAACGTGATGGTGAGAATGAATGAAAAAAATTTTATTGCACCTTATCATTATCTTCTTCGTTTTACAAACTGGCTGTACACAAACGTATATAGTGGATGCACAGCGTATTATTCATATTGCTGGATTTGACATCACAAAAAACAAAAAATTCCAAGGAACTATTCTATTCCCAGAGTACACACATGGTGTAAAGTCTAAACCAGAGACGCAAACAACATCTGCCCGTTCACTTGAAACAATTGCTTCACGATTAAATGCGAAATCTCCTCACAATGTTGTTGTAGGTCAAATGCGTGTCGTCCTATTTGGAAAGGCTCTAGGGGAACGCGGAATGGGAGAGATTATTACTAACTTACAACGTGACCCAAATATCGGGCGTGATGTACAACTAGCAATTGTAGATGGATCGGCTGAAGAGCTTTTAAATTACGGGAAAAAAAATGGGTCTTTATATATTGCTGATTTACTCGAGCAAAATATAAGAAATGAGAACATTCCACAAACTGAATTAAACATTTTTTTATATAATTATTACTCTTCTGTATGTGATGCCTATGTTCCTTATATTAAAATGGACGATAATCATTCTGTCGCTGTCAAAGGACTTGCCTTTTTAAAAGGCGATAAAGTCGTCATGTATACGGATAAAAGACATTCTGTTTTAGCAAAATTACTTATTAATCCTACGAAAAATGGACGTTACGAAGCAGCAATAAAAAAGGATAAACATAAAGGTATGGTTGTGATACAAAACTTAGCTGGGAAAAACAAATATGATATAGATCAAACTGGCGACATACCAAAAGTAAAAATCCATTTAAAATTAAATGGATTAATTAAAAACTCTCCTAATTGGATTGATTTAAGAAAAGAAACAAATATCAACTATATAAAAAAACAAATTGAACGAAATGTCGAAAAGGACTGTGAAGATTTAATAAAACAATTTCAAGAAAAGGAAATTGATCCGTTAGGAATACGAGATGAAATTAGAAGCCATACGAGAAAATGGAATATAAAACAAATTCGAAATATGTATAAAAATGTAGCGGTAGATATAAATTTAGATCTTAATATTGTACAATCTGGAATCGAAGAATAGTGAGGTGAAATAAGCAATGAATACAATGAATAAAACAAAGACAGTATCTCCATATTTTGCATTTATTTTATTGCATTCTCTCCAGATTGGTATAGGAATTCTCGGATATCAACGTGTAATTTTGAAAAATGCAGGTTATGATGCTTGGATTTCTCTTATTATTGCAGGTATTGCAACTCATATTGTACTGTTTTGTATGTTAAAAATGCTTGAAAAAGACGGAGATTTAATTAGTATTCATACAACAACCTTTGGAAAATGGGTTGGCTCTATATTTTCTGTAATTTTCACTCTTTATTGCTTATTATTTTGCCTTACTGTTCTTCGTACATATATGGAAGTGATACAAGTTTGGATTTTCCCTACCATTAAGTTATGGAAACTTACGCTTATGTTTTTATTAGTCACTTACTACATTATAAAAGGTGGCTTCCGTTCTGTGACAGGGATATGTTTTTGGGGTATTGTTCTTCCTATGTTCGTTGTATTCTTTTTAGTCTATCCGATGAAGTATGCACATTTTCGTAATATTTTACCTATTTTTACACATTCACCTTTTGACATGCTTATATCTGCAAAACACTCTGCATTGGAATTTCTAGGGTTTGAAACAATTCTTATCTTTTATCCCTTTATTGAAAAAGGAAAATCTTTAAAAAGATGGGCCCATGCTGGAATTGCTTTTAGCACCTTAATTTATGTAGTTTTAGCTATCGTATCTTTTATGTATTACAGCGAGGGACAATTAAACCGTACTATTTGGCCTACTTTAACGATGTTAAAAATAATTAAAGTTCCTTTTATTCAGCGCTTTGAATATATTATTATTTTCGTTTGGTTTTTAATTATTTTACCAAACCTTTGCTTAACCATTTGGTCATCATGTCAAACGATGAAGCGTTCCTTTCATATTTCATTTAAATTTACATTACCGTTTTTTATTTTCATCATATTTTCAGCTTCTCTACTTTTCACAAACCGTGAAAGTATCAACACATTAAATACCGTACTATCTCAAGCGGGTTTATATATTGTATACGCTTATATCCCAATTTTATTTCTATTCCATTCGCTAAGATGGCGCTTCAAAAATCAGTCAAAAAAATCTTCAACCGATACACCGTAATCTCTGATACAATTTGATTAATACATTTGTAAAGGGGACAAGCGAATGAAAAAGTATGTATTTTCTTTACTTGCAGTACTAAGCTTAATTCTTGCTGGATGCGGAAGTACTGGTACAAATGACCAAAAATCTTCTGAATCAAAACAAGAAGAACATGACCACGCATCGCACACTCAGCAAGCTGACATTCAAGAGAAAACAAAAGGAGTCGACACACTTCCAACCTTCCTAGATAAGCTTGATCCACAAATGAAAGATATCTACACCGTCGCTGGACAAAATGCAGAGCTATTAGATTGGATTCCATGCTATTGTGGTTGTGGTGAAAGTGTAGGACATAAAAATAATAAAAACTGCTTTATTCGTGAAATTAAAAAGAATGGTGAAGTTGTTTGGGACTCCCATGCAACGACTTGCGTCAATTGCCTAGAAATTGCAGTTGAATCTGCTTCCATGAAACAAAAAGGAAAATCAACGCTTGAAATTCGTAACTATATCGATAATAAATACAAAGAAGGCTATGGCAAACCAACACCTACGCCAATGCCAAAAGCTTAAAAAACGAGGGAATTCCTCGTTTTTTCTTTTCATTCTCATTTTTTCTTAACAAATTCTTTCAAGTGTATTTCTCCTTAGTTATCACACACTATATATAACTCTCGGTAAGGAGGGTACACAGTGCAAACATATAACGACTATGATAAAGCTCTCTATTACACGTATTGCTGTAATTGGGATAAATTACTCGTTCTCATGGTTCAAACGAACGATCAATTATTTTCTAAGCGTATTGAGCATTTTTTACACGCTTATCAATACAGCAAGGAACTGCCAGAAGTTGATAAACAATTGCAGCTCCTATTTCAATATATTGACCACGCATCCCAAAAGTCGCATGTAGAAGAAGTAGAACAAATTCAAATGTAAACTATAGCGCTATTCTCTTCCGGAGAATGGCGCTTTTTTTAAATTTTTATATCAATAAAAGTTTCTCCTCATAAAACTTTTATTGATAAACATATTTTTTCTTTCTTTTCCATACCACTTCATACTATAATTTAGTATGTAACTATTATAAGAGAGGTATAAAATATGGGACGAGAAAAAAAGCAAGAATATGCTTTACTTACCGCATGGGGAGCTTCTTTTATCGCTACACTGGGAAGTCTTTATTTTTCCGAAATCATGAAATTTGAGCCTTGTGTACTTTGTTGGTATCAACGTATTTTTATGTATCCATTCGTTTTATGGCTCGGTATCGCTGTAGCAAAAAAAGATTATCGCATCGCAAGTTATTCTTTACCAATTGCAAGTATTGGTGCTTGTATTTCTTTATATCACTATGCAATTCAAAAAGTCCCAGCGTTTTCAGCTGCTGGAGCAGCTTGCGGTCGTGTACCCTGCACCGGAGAATTTATAAACTGGTTTGGTTTTATTACAATCCCGTTTTTAGCACTTATCGGCTTTATTACAATCGCTGTTTGTAGCTTTATTGTCATCAAAAACAAATAAGGAGATGAAAGAATGAAAAAAATGCTTATATTTGGTGGTATTATTATCGCCTTGTTCGTAGCAATTTTCGCTGTCACACAAATGGAAGAAAAAAATGCTACTAGCCAAAAGATTGATAATCCTACTGAAAGTAAGACAAACGGTCCTGACTACTACACAAATAAAATCTCTCTTTCAGATCTTCAAAAGAACTTAAAAGAGAAAAAAGAAGAAACAGTATACTTTTATCAAACATCTTGCGTTCATTGCCAAAAATTATCTCCTGTCCTCGTGCCAATGGCTAAAGACTTAAACGTTGATATGAAAGTTATGGATATTGAAAAATTAGATGCTCCTTGGGATGAATATAAAATTCAAGGAACACCAACAATCATTCATTTTAAAGATGGCAAAGAAGTGAGCCGTATTAGCGGTGAACAGCCGAAAGATAAATTAAAAGAATGGCTTGAGCAAACGAAAAAGTAACTAGAAAAGGAAACTCCTTCTACACATGAAATGGGTGTAAAATCCCACACTAATGTATAAGGAGGGGGTTTTATGCCAGAAGTAAGATGTTCTGTTTCCAACTGTTCTTTTTGGGGACAAGGTAACTTTTGTCAAGCAAGTGCGATCATCGTTCAGCCTGATGCAGATGAAACTGGTCAAACTGAAAATGATTCATATACAGCTGCTGTTTTAACAAACGAGACGCTAGAAAGTTCTGTAGCAACGAGTGTAGAAACTTGTTGTCATACATTTAAGCCTAAATATTAAACAAAAAAAGCATGCGATTAATCGTATGCTTTTTACATTCCCCTCCAAAAATCATGCATAATAAAAAAGTACAAAATAACGAGAACGGCCGTCCCGCATAAGGTAATGCGCCGATATATACTCTTCTCTCCTTCCCTCGCTTTCACAAACGCCCAAATAAATCCGAAGAACAATATTAAATCAACATATGGAACATAAAAAGAAAAGACGAGAAACGCATATAAATACACGATAAATAAACAGGTCGTTACTAAAAAAACTTTAAACGCAAATTCACTTTTCATAATATAACCGCCCCCTATCTGTACTGTATTATATTCAGCAAAATATAATAGTTGCAGTTAAACTCCAAGTATAAATAAGCTACCGTCTATAAAACGGTAGCCATTACGGAACATTGTATTTCCGTTTATATATATTACTTAAAATCGAAGAAGGAATTTGCTCGTAACGAATTTTCTCTCCTGTTTCATCTATAATATACGAATTGTTTCCTATATAATATATTCCATCTTTTCGTTTTGAGTACACTGGATATCTTTCATTTGGCAATACCGTTTTCACTTTCGTTAACTGTCCATTTGGTTCTTGCCAATATATATCCGCGCGGTCTACTAACGTAAGTACTCCAATTTGTTCTTCTTCTATTTTCCGACTATTCCAGCTCACAACGCGATAACCAAGCTTATTCGCTTCATATTCGGGGCTCGTATGAAAACGAGAAATGATTACTTTTGTTTGTAATTGTACTCTGTCATACAACCATTGTATATCCCTGTCATGCATGCGAATACAACCATTTGATTCCCTACTTCCAATCGTCCATTCCCGATTTGTCCCGTGAATCGCATATTCATTCTTATCTAGTCCAAGCCACCTCGTACCGAGAGGATTATTCGGTGCACCCCCAGGTATTTTTTTTCGATGGTATTCTTTATTTTTAAATTTAGTTATAATACAAAAGTTACCTTCAGGCGTAGGTGTACGATCTCTTCCAGTCGTTACTGGAAATGTTTTTGTATAATTTCCATTCTCAAAAAAAGACAACTGATTTGTCGTAAGATTCACTAATATTAAATGATCTGTATTAGCAAAAGCACTAACCGGTAGGATGAAAAATAATAGTATGACGAAACATAACTTTTTCAGCTATATCCCCCCTAGCGCTCACTATAATAAGTGGAATTAACATTACTTTGCTCTTATAAATGAAAACTATCCATTTACAATAACGCCCCCATTTACATGTATCATTTGTCCAGTAACATAAGAAGAATCACCAGACGCTAAATATACGTATGCCGGCGCTAACTCATATGGTTGACCAGGCCTTTGCATTGGGACATTGCTCCCAAACTGAGAGACTTTCTTCTCATCAAAGCTCGATGGAATAAGCGGTGTCCAAATCGGTCCTGGTGCAACACCATTTACCCGAATCCCTTTTTGCACTAACGATTGAGAAAGTGATCTTGTAAAAGCTACGATTGCTCCTTTCGTCGCGGAATAATCAATTAACGTTTCATTTCCTTCATATGCAACGATAGATGCCGTATTTATAATGACATCCCCTTTCTTCAAATGAGAAAGGGCTGCTTTCGCAACGTGAAAATAAGAAAAAATATTAATACGAAAAGTCTTTTCTAGCTGTTCTGCTGTAATATACTCTAGTCCTTGCTGCGGATATTGCTGCGCGACATTATTTACCAAAACCTGTAAACTACCTAGCTGCTGGACGGTCTCTTGAACAACATCTTTACAATGCTGTTCATCACTTAAATCACCCGGCAACAATACACACTTTACACCTTCTTTCTCAACATATTGCTTCGTCTCATTAGCATCTTCTTCCTCATCTAAATAAGCAATCGCAACATTTGCTCCTTCTTTTGCAAAAGCGATGGAAACTGCTCGTCCAATTCCGCTATCTCCCCCTGTAATTAATACATTCTTTCCTTTTAACTTTTCGCTACCTTTATAATTGGGATCTTCAAACTGTGGTAGAGGATTCATTAATGATTCAATACCAGGCTGCTTATTTTGATGTTGCGCAGGCATTGTTATAAAGTTTTTTTGCTGTGGCATAGCTGCTTTCAACTCCTTTTCCTTAGCATGTGCACAATAAAAAGCTGAAATTCACACATCGGTTTACGATTAATATTCGAATTTAAGACACAAAATATGAATTGTTATAAACTTTTTATGCAAAACTATTGCAAAATAGATAAAAAACGAATATTATATATAACTGTTGTGAAAATTATTCGTAAACAGAAAGGATGTTTATATGTTTAACCTTTCAAAACATAAAACTTCTATTAAAACTGAAATTATGGCAGGTATTATTACCTTCTTAACAATGGCATATATCATTGTCGTAAACCCTGTTATCCTTGGAGATGCAGGTGTTCCATTTGAACAAGCATTTACAGCAACAATTATTGCTGCTGTTGTCGGAACATTATTTATGGCAATCTTTACAAACTTACCAATCGCAATCGCGCCAGGTATGGGATTAAATGCTTACTTCTCTTACTCTGTTGTAAAAGCGCATGAAGGCATGACTTTCGCAATTGCATTCTCTGCTGTATTCGTAGCAGGTATGATTTTAATTTTGCTATCATTTACATCTTTCCGTACAAAATTAATGGAAGCAATTCCTGAAAACTTAAAACATGCAATTACTGCTGGTATCGGGTTATTTATCGCCTTTATCGGTTTACGATTAACTGGTATCGTTACAAAAAATGATGCAAACTTAGTTGGACTTGGTGATCTTCACTCTGCTCCAGTTCTACTAGCATTAGCTGGACTTGGAATTACTATTATCCTTATGTCTTTAAATGTAAATGGCGCACTATTTATCGGTATGCTATTAACTGGTATTATCGCTTTCTTCACAGGACAATTAACATTCTCAAACGGTGTTACATCAATGCCTGGATTACCAGAAGGAATTATCGTTTCAAATCCAATTACTGCTGTATCTGACGTAATTAACTACGGATTATACGGCGTTGTATTTTCATTCTTCCTTGTTACATTATTTGATACAACAGGTACATTACTTGGGGTAGCTCAACAAGGTGGATTTATGAAAGACGGAAAACTCCCAAAAGCTGGACGAGCTCTTCTATCTGACTCATTCTCAGCAACTATTGGTTCTATGTTCGGAACGACACCATCAACAGCTTACATTGAATCATCTGCTGGTGTTGCAGCTGGTGGTCGTACTGGTTTAACAACTGTTACAGTAGCTGTTCTATTCGCACTAGCAGCATTCTTCGGACCATTAGTAAGTGCTGTCTCTGGTGTATCAGCTATTACTGCTCCATCATTAATTATCGTTGGTAGTCTTATGATGGGTTCAGTTCGCCACATCGATTGGGACACATTTGATGAAGCATTCCCAGCATTTTTAGTAATCTTAAGCATGCCTCTTACATCAAGTATCGCAACAGGTATCGCACTTGGATTTATTTCATATCCACTTATGAAAGTGGCAAAAGGTAAATTCCGTGCTGTTCACCCACTTGTATATGTATTTGGAATTTTGTTTGCTTATCAATTGATATTCTTACCACATTAAAAAAGTAGAGCATCGAAATCCGATGCTCTACTTTTCTTTTACAACAATCATTCAAACTATAAAGGCACCTCCAAAATATGAAGAAGGTTATAACCTTTTAATACTTCTCTTCTACCTTTAATTCTTTACTATACTTTTGAATGAAAACTGATGAAATAACCATTACTATGCCCACACTAAAACCAATAAGTTGATCTATTAACATTTCATCATGAATAAACCAGCGAAGTAAAAATACGCTACCAAAAATAAACATCATAATAAACCCAGTATGCCTAAGTCCTTTATAGACATTTTCCATATGTATCACCTCTTCACATAGCATTATCCATATTATACCATACAACCATCAAGTAACCGTATCGTCCTCTGACAATATGCAGCTACCTTTTGATCATGTGTAACAACTAACACTGTTTTTCCTTCTTTATTAATCTCTTGTAAAATACTCATAATTTTCTCCCCATTTTCTTGATCAAGAGCACCAGTCGGTTCATCAGCAAGTATAATTTTTGTATCTTGTGCTAAAGCCCTTGCTATTGCTGTTCTTTGCTGTTCTCCTCCTGATAACTCGTAAGGATATTTGTTAATATGCCTCTCAAGCCCTACCATTTTCAGCATTTCTTTTGATATTTGCATACGTTTCTTATGAGAAATTCTTCTATATATAAGCGGAAGCATTACATTTTCAACAACTGTATAATCATCTAATAGCGAAAAGTTCTGAAACACAAATCCAACTTCCGTGTTTCTATACTTATGATAATTTGACTTGAATGTACTCGTATCCATTCCATCTAAAAAATACTTTCCAGTAGAGGGGCTATCAATTAAGCCAATAATGTTAAGCAAGGTTGATTTCCCAGAACCAGATGGTCCCATAATGGCTATCATTTCGCCTTTTTCTATTGTAAGATTAATATCTTGTAAAGCACTAAAATTACTCTTTCCGTATCCCTTAGCCACATTTGCGAGCTGAATCATCTATAACACCTCTTTCATATATGTATTTTTTATTTTTAGTACATTGAAATAAATGATTGCATATATAACGAGGATCATTACAATTGATAAAGCACCTATAACAACCAATGATTCTATAGAGACTTTTAACGTTCCAAAGAAAGATACTATACTATTTTCTAGCCCTTTCTGAATTTCAATTACTCCGCTATTCTCCCATTGAAAATACATTATGCCTATACATATCGCTAAAACGAATAGCAACATATACTCAATAATAAATGGAAGACATATTTGAAAAGTGCTTGCACCTAACGCTGATCTAATAGAAATATTTTTACGCTCCATATAAAGTGCTGCCATTGATGTTAATACAATAGATAGAAATGAAAAAAATAAGACTGTACCGCTTAATAATAAGGGGTATGACATATTATCAATACCTTGTTTTTCGTTTTCTAACAATTTATTCGGATTTGTAACATAATACGAATAACCCTTACCTTCTGTTACCTTTAATACTTTCTTTTGAAGTTCATTTATATTTATCTTATCATTTGTTTCTATAATTAACCCATTGTATAAAAGTTCTACACTATAGAACTCTATTTCTTCTGTTCCAATTGGTAAAATCGCCATGTCATCTAATAATGTAATACGATTATCCGATATTTCACCACTTCGAGGATATGTAAATGGTGAATTTTTTTCTAAAAAACCAATTACTTTTAGCTTCATTTTTAAAGATGGTATAACATCACCAATAGATACCTTTTCTATATAATTAGCCCCTAATATAACAGGTCTAATATCAAATACTGATTTATGAAATTCCGATTCCTCAAAATATCTTCCTTGTGAAATTCGTATACGAAAGTACTTATTAATATCTTTATCAACAATAAGAGTCTTTATCGTTCCATTTTCTTTTTTTAAACTAAGTGAATAGTTACGGAACAGATAATTAGTTTTATTTGTTATTGGTATCATATTAGATAACCCTTGCATGAAATGTTGATAATCATTTTTCGCTTTTTCTTCGCTAAACAAGGTTATATCTTGCGTCGCATAAAGTTCATAGAAATTTTTATGAGTCGATAAATTATTTGCTACCGTCATCATTTTTCGATATCCCGAAAGATTACTAACAAATTCTATTGCTGAAGAAAATGCAATAATTAAAGAAATTACTATAATCAAACTTGGTAACAACCGTTTTTTCACAGACCGTATAGAATCAAATATAAAAAACATGACGACCTCCTACGTTCTTAAATGTTTTCCGGGATATATATTTATAATGTGCTTGATTGGAATTACAGTAACAAAAATTGTAAGAAAAATTATAAAAATAACATTGCATATCAATACATATAGTGTTAACGGTTTTACTAAGTATGTCTGAAAATAAGTATGAATTGTTCCCGAAAATATTTCTAACGTAATAAAAACTAAGAACATCGCTGCTAGAGAAATAAACAAAATTTGAATATATAGTTCGCAGTAGATAGATATATTAGAAGCACCTACTGCTTTTTTTAATGAAATCTCTCTTTCTTTTTTATAAATCCAAAATAAAACCGCAGAAATGCCAGAAACAATTGCAACAAGAATAAATTTATAATAATACTTATTTGCTGGATCTATATGTGTCACATGTAGTTCTTGAAGATCTCGTTCATTCAGCATTTGAACATCTCCCGAAAGCACTTCTTTACTCCTACCCATAAACTTTTTTATTTCGTTATGAATAGATGATGTAGGATTAACAACTGTTAATTGTAATTGTTTACTCTCGATAATACCTTTTTTAGATATAGTAGGTAAGTTTTGAAGTGGAACGTATATGCCTGCTACACCTACGTCACTGTCTTTTCTTGATATAGTTCCTATTTTTTTATATGTATCATCAAATTCATATAACTCCTCTACATTCGTTTGATCGCCAACAACCATATCGTTTACATTTTCACGATGAAAATATTGTCCTTCAGAAATATATGGCTTCCAATAATAATCATCTTTTAAATTCACAGCTATGATCTTTGTTGCCCCTGAACTATTTAATACTTTTAAATGCTCTACATAAATATCACTTTTAACAAAAGTATCTTGTATGAAAGGAATTATCTCTTCCAATTCAGTTGCATTCGCTATCGGAACAGTTAAAACTTGGTTCTTCTCTGGAAAACCAATTTGAAAAGCAGATATAAAGTTTCGTTTAGACTCTGTTAAAAGTGCGGCTATTGATATAGAAAGAAAAGAAATAAAAAATGACATAAGGAGAATTAAGAAAAACAGTTTATTGCTTTTTATATTTTTAAAAGCTAGGTACATGTCTGTGCTCCTTTTAAATAAGAAGGAGATGATGAACATCCCCTTCTCCTTATCTAAATATTTATAAAGACAGCGGTTTAATGCTTTTTACCACTGTAATCATAAGTTACCATTACTATCAAAAGTACCTTTGTGTGTATCTTCTTGATAGTCATTATTCTCATTTGCATAATGCTCCGAGTATAGTCCTTTTGCACCAAAGGCGTTATATGCACCATTACTCACAGTTGCGTTTAATGCTCTTCCAGATTCATGGGATCCTAATTTGTCTGAAGCGCTTTCAATATATGAATTATTTCCATTTGATTTAATAAAAGAAATTGCTACTGAACAACGAGATGCATTTTGATTCGTAGTAGTTTGAGCTCTGTAAGATAGTAGGTTACCGCTTTTGTGACCGCTTAGAGTTGGATAGAATGCACTTGTTGAGGTTGATGTTGCTAATAATACTAAAGTCGTAATTGAAAAAACTTTTCCTTTCATTAACAATCACCTCATAAATTTAATAGTTTAGTAGCGCTACATCATCATAATATCCTTTAAATAAATTCTCCTCAACAAAAAATCCCAATGTTTTACAAACTCTTTAAACACTTAAACATTCATACATTTTTAAAAAGTAACGTATAAGTAGCAATATAAAAAAGCTGCGGAGAAACTCTTCTCCGCAGCCTAATACTTATTTTTGCAAGAACGCCTTTAAATCTGCAAACTGTCTCTTTGCATCTTCATAGCCTTGCTCGTATAAATTTTGTAGTTTTGCTTTATCTTTTTCCATACGATCTACTTGAAGCGGCACTTCTGGGCGAATAACAAATAAATTACCAGCTTGCTCTTCTTTTTCAATATAGTGAAGTGTTTCATTATACACTTCATAACGATTGAGCATCGTGTTAACAAGATTCGGATATTTTTTATAAGCTTTCGCAGCAACCCATCCAAACCTTGATTTTTTCTTCGCGTAGCCATGATTTCTCGTTAAAATAACGACTGATTTTTTAAATCCATCCTCTTGCGCTTTACGAACTGGAATTGGATCAGAAATCCCGCCATCTAACAGTTGTTTACCGCGGTAATTTACTACCGGTGCAATGAAAGGCAATGAACTAGACGCTTGTAATAAATTTAGCGCATCATCATTCGTTCCTTCTTTTTCAAAATAAACAGATTGCCCTGTTTCACAATCCGTCGTTCCTACAAGGAAACGTTCCGGGCTATTAAAGTATGTTTCAAAATCAAACGGCACATACTTTTCTGGAATTTCATGAAAAATGAAATCCATATCAAATAGCTGACGTTTTCTCCATAAGTTTTTATACGATAAATATTTCGGATGTGATGCATAATCAATATTGACCGTTTTATTTCTATTTCTTTGTCTGGAAAGATACGACGCTGCATGACAAGCACCAGCTGATACACCGATTACATATGGAAAATATAAATCTTGTTCCATAAAGTATTCTAATATCCCGCCCGTGTACACACCACGCATACCGCCGCCTTCTAATACTAACCCCGTATTTTCAAGCATGTTACTCTCTCCTCTATATATATTGACTCTTTAATTATTCACCATGTTAAGTATCTTTTTCTATTATATATGAGTTCTTTCAGAAATTATATTTAAAAGACTTGAGAAAAAGGAGTTTTTTCTTCCAATTATATTTCCAAATGATCGGAGACATCCTTTATAAACCTTTGAATAAAGTCTTGCTCTTCTTTCGTATATCCATCTAAAAGTAACAACCACTTTTCTTCAGCTTGCTTATGCAATTTTTCATGAGCTTTATATATTTTATTCCCACTTTCCGTTAAGCGGAAGAAGATTTCTTTTTGATTATCTAACATTTGCATCTTCTCAACGAATTGCTTTTGAAACAACTTTGTACAAATTTTAGAGATTGCTCCCTTCGTCATGCCCATTTCTGTCGTAATTGCCGTTACATTTATCAAACCATTTTTTCCGATACATTCGATTACATGTAACTCAGATAAAGACATACTACTTACACCTGTCTCACGAAGAAACTTCTCATTTTGTCGTTTTAAATGTTCTTCTTTTTTATGCAAAAGTGTACGAATGTCCGAAAGTATTTCCATTTGCTTCGTTGCATGCTTCAATCCGTTCGCCTCCTAAGTTTCCAAAGAAACAATTTAACTATATACCATTTTAAAACCATTTTTTCATCTTTACAAGTGAGAAAATCATGTTAAAATAAATTTAGTTTCCTAGGAAACTAAATAATAAGGAGGTTAACATGATGAAAAAATCTAAACTAACTTTTATTTTATATGTTGTCTGTATTAGTGCCTTATTCGGTTCCTTCGCTCAAAATATTTACACACCTATCTTACCGATGATTCAAAATTCTTTTCATACTTCTCTTTATCTTGTAAATGTAACAGTTTCACTTTTTACATTCGTTCTTGCGATTATGCAGCTCATATATGGCCCTTTAATTGATACAAAAGGGAGAAAATCTGTCCTTATTCCTAGTTTAATTATTAGTACGATTGCTTCAATCGGATGTGCTTTTTCGGCAAACATTTATTTATTTCTCTTTTTTAGAGCTGTTCAAGCTATAGGAATAGCGGCTATACCTGTAGTTTCAGCAACGATTATCGGCGATTTATTTGAAGGAAAAGAACGCGGAGAAGCGATGAGCCTATACCAAATGTTACTTGCCCTCGCACCTGCAATGGCTCCTCTCATAGGTGGTTATCTTGGCGGTATAAATGGTCACTTATCTGTATTTCTCTTTTTATCTACACTTGGCATTATCTTATTAATGATAAACATTTCACTACTTCCAGAAACAAAGCCAAATGTAATTAAGCAGTCTAAAGCACAAAAGAATTACTCTCTTATCTTAAAAAATAAAACTGGATTTTCTATTACTCTTATTGGCTTCATTCAATTTTGTATTTACTTTTGCTTTCTCGTTTTTTTACCGAGTATTTTAACAAATTCATTTCATTTAACTGTAAATAAAATTGGTCTTATGTTTGTACCAATGTCTCTTTCTATCATGCTAGGAAGTTTTTGCTACAAGTTTTTGCAAAAACGCCTCACAACAAAGCAAGCTTTATTTATTACGAGTTTCTTCAATATTATATGTGTCGTTTTATTCTCTTTCACATATAGCATCAATATCCCATTCATCATTATCGTTACATCTTTGTACGGTTTTAGTATGGGACTTTCTATGCCAACTCACACTACTTTATTAACAGAAGAATTCGTACAAGAACGTGCAACAGCTATCGGTATATACAACTTCATCCGCTATCTTGGTATGGGTACAGGGCCACTTATAGGTGGATTTCTTTTATTTAACCAAAATTACTTTTGGATTTTCTTCCTAGGCGCAATTATGTTTTTACTTGTAATCTTATATGCAATGAAAATGCTAAGTTTTCATGCTGTACAAAAATTAAAATAGAGCCCCCAAAATGTCGGCTCTATTTTACCCTCTTTGATCCGCAACAATATGAATATCAATATACTTTGTTTGTCTCATAATTTCATTTACAATAGAGCCTTTTCGTATTTCTTCCCACCTTGTTCTTGCAGATTGTCCAAGTAAAATTTGCGTCACTTGTAATCTTCTTGCGACTTCAATAATAACATCCGCTGGTTTTCTCCCTTTCGCCTCTTCTAATACAAAACTCGCATCAAATTGATTGGTTAACGATTTCCACTCTTCAATCGTCTGCTTTTTTCCAGCTGAAATAGAATCTATATTTTCCCTCTCAACGTTTAATACGTACAATTCAGCATTTAACCGATCAGCCATGCGCCATCCCCGTCTTATTAATTTCTCCGCTGTTGAACTGTATTGTACACAAACGAGAATTTTTTCTTTTACGCCAATTGGTTCTATTACTGTTTGGCTAATTTTCTCGTCCATATCATCGGCAACTTCTCGAAGTGATAATTCCCTAAGTGCTCCTAAATTATTAAGTGTAAAGAAGTTTTGTAAGCTTTGCTGAATTTTTTCTTCTTTATATATCTTTCCGTCTATTAGTCTCTTCCTTAATACCTCAGGCGTTGCATCAACGAGCTGAATTTCATTTGCTTTTTGTAAAATAAAATCTGGAATTCGTTCTCTTACTTTTACATTCGTAATTTGAGCTACAATATCATGAACACTTTCTAAATGTTGAATATTAAAAGCTGATAATACCGATATACCAGCCTCTAACAATTCCTGCACATCCATATAACGTTTCTTATGTTTAGAACCAGGAACATTACTATGCGCAAGTTCATCCACTACGACTACTTGCGGCGCGCGTTTTTTTATTCCTTCCACATCAAGCTCATAAAATACCTTTCCTTTATACTGTATTTCTTTCAAAGGAACTTTTTCTAAATTAGCAATTGCTTCTTCCGTCTCTTTTCTTCCATGCGTTTCAATTAAACCAATTACAATATCAATTCCATCTTTTTTCATTTCCCTTGCATCAAAGAGCATTTTATAACTTTTTCCTACGCCTGGAGCTGCTCCTACATATAGCTTTAACTTTCCGCGATTTTGCTGACGAATATATTCTAAATATTCCTCTGGCGTTCGCCTTTGAAACTTCGGTTCATAATCATCTGCATACAAAATAAACACTACCTTTCATTCGAAACAACGCTACCTCAATCCTTTAGATTGAGGTAGCACTGTTGCTATTTTATTAATTTCTGTAACTCTAAATTTAATTTTAAGACGTTCACACGATCTTCTCCAAACAAGCCGAGTGCAGCGCCTTCCGTTTGATCCTTAATCAATTGATTAAGTTTTTCTTTCGGAATATTCGTTAATTTCGAGATGCGATCCACCTGCACCGAGGCCGCCTTTGGACTAATATCAGGATCAAGCCCTGAACCTGAATTTGTCACTAAATCTATCGGTACTTCTGTAACTGGAACAGCTGGATTTTTTTCCTTCCAGTCCGCAATACTTTTCTCTACTCGCTTTGCTAAATCTGGATTAGATGGTGCATAGTTATTTGAACCAGATGCTTCAGCCTTATATTCAATACTAGAAACACGCCCTTGAAAATAACGTGGATCCGTGAAGTTTTGACCAATTAATTTAGAACCAATCACTTCATTTTTATCATTATATATTAGACTTCCATCCGCATTATCCTTCATCACTGCTTGTGCAATACCAGTAACAATAAGTGGGTATACAAGTCCACACAACACTAGAAATGTAAAAGTAATACGGATAATTGGTGATAGTATACTTTGTTTCTTCTCCATCTTTTTCCCCTCTTCCTTATATAAACAAGCCGACAATCATATCAATTACCTTAATTCCAATGAACGGAACGATAACTCCGCCAAGCCCATAAATAAGTAAGTTTCGGCTAAGCAATGCATTAGAACTCATCGGTTTATATGCAATACCTTTCATCGCTAACGGAATGAGTAATGGAATAATAACAGCGTTAAATATTAATGCTGATAAAATCGCTGACAGTGGTGATGTTAATTTCATAATGTTCAATGCCTCCATTTGCGGAATCGCAAGTGTAAACATTGCTGGAATGATTGCAAAATATTTCGCTATATCATTCGCAATACTAAACGTCGTTAAAGCACCTCGCGTCATTAACAATTGCTTACCGATTCCTACAACCTCAATAATTTTCGTTGGATTCGAGTCTAGATCAATCATGTTCGCCGCTTCTTTCGCTGCTGTCGTACCACTGTTCATCGCTAATCCAACGTCCGCCTGTGCTAATGCTGGAGCATCATTTGTACCATCACCTGTCATTGCTACAAGTTTCCCTTTATCTTGCTCTGCTTTAATAACAGCAATTTTATCTTCCGGTTTACACTCGGCAACGAATTCATCTACTCCAGCTTCTTTTGCAATCGTTGCTGCCGTTAACGGATTATCACCTGTACACATAACCGTTTTAATCCCCATTTGGCGTAACTGTTCAAAACGCTCACGCATACCCGGTTTTACTGTATCCTTTAAATAAATTAAACCATAAATACGATTATCTACTGCAACTACAAGTGGTGTTCCACCCTCTTTTGAAATTAAGCCTGCTTTTTGATTTACATCTTTCGGAATTATTCCGCCTTGTGACTCAACCCATTCAATAACGGCACCTACAGCACCTTTTCTCACTTTCGTTCCGTCTTGTAAATCAACACCACTCATTCTCGTTTCTGCTTTAAACGGAACAAACTCACCTTGTTCTGCAAGTTCTCTATTGTATGATATAGATTTTCCCTGCACATACTCGATAACAGATCGACCTTCTGGTGTTTCATCTAAAACAGAACTAATAGCGGCCCACTTTCCAACTTGCTCAATCGTTTCATTTCCTACAGGTAATAATGTATGAGCCATTCGGTTCCCAAAAGTAATCGTACCTGTTTTATCTAAAATAATTGTATTAATATCGCCCGCAGCTTCTACTGCTTTCCCTGACATCGCTAACACGTTAAATTTTGTCACCCGGTCCATCCCAGCAATACCAATCGCTGATAGCAAACCACCAATTGTCGTTGGAATTAAACAAACTAATAATGCAACTAGCACAGCAGTATCAATTTGAAACCCTAAATAATTTGTAAAAATCGGCAACGTCACAACGACGATCAAGAAAATAAGAGTTAAGCTCGTTAATACTGTATTTAAAGCAATCTCATTCGGCGTTTTTTGACGAGCAGCTCCTTCTACTAAAGAAATCATTTTGTCTATAAATGATTCACCAGGATTACTCGTAATGACAATTGTAATTTCATCACTTACGACCATCGTTCCACCTGTTACGGAACAAAAATCACCGCCTGCTTCTTTTATAACAGGAGCTGATTCCCCTGTAATTGCAGATTCATCTACAGATGCTAATCCTTTGATTACTTCGCCATCATTCGGAATCATTTCTCCTTGTTTTACGATAACAACGTCACCTTTTGTAAGATCAGTTGCTGAAACTTGGACAATGTCTCCATTTTCTTTTACAACATTTGCAAACACATCTTTCTTCGACTGCTTTAAAGAATCGGCTTGCGCTTTACCACGACCTTCTGCTAATGCTTCTGCAAAATTCGCAAATAAAACTGTAAATAATAGAATGAGAGAAACTGTTATATTAAACCAACCTGGTATACTACTAGAACTACTTGGAAGAAAAGATAAAATGAACGTAATGATAAATCCAATTTCCACAACGAACATAATCGGATTCTTTATCATGACTTTCGGATTCAATTTCGCAATGGATTGCTTCATCGCATGTGTTACGATATCACGATCCATCGTTTTCGCTTGTCTAACTTCATCTTCTACAGCATGTATTTGTGACTCATTTAATTGTTTTTCTTTTACTACTACCGGTCTCATCATTTACCCTCCATTACTTCAATGTAAGAAATTCTGCAATTGGTCCGAGTACTAACATCGGGAAGAATGTTAATGCACCAACAATTACAATTGTTCCGATGAAGATGCCACCAAATAAACTATTATCTGTACGGAACGTTCCGACTGTTTCTGGCACTACCGTTTTTTCTTTCAACGAAGCTGCCACAGCTAGCATCGTAATTAAACTGAAGTAACGTCCTAAAAACATAACTAAACCAGTCGTAATATTCCAAAACGGTGTATTATCTCCTAATCCTTCAAATCCAGATCCGTTATTCGCAGCTGACGATGTATACTCATATACAACTTGCGTTAAACCGTGGAAACCGGAATGAGAAATAGCATCCGTCCCTAAATTTGTTGAAAGAGCTAATGCCGAAAAGCCTAAAATGAGCAATGGATGAAATAAAATCGTGACCGCGATTAATTTCATTTCCTTACCTTCAATCTTTTTACCTAAAAACTCTGGTGTCCGTCCAACCATTAACCCAGATATAAACACCGCGATAATTGCATACATAATAATGTTCACAAAGCCTGCTCCAACGCCGCCATATACTGTATTTAACATCATATTTACGAGTGGTACTAAACCACCAATTGGTGTTAACGTATCATGCATCGTATTAACAGCACCTGTTTCCGCAGCAGTCGTTACTGTCGCATAAAGGGAAGAAAATACTGTTCCGAACCTCACTTCTTTTCCTTCTGCACTTCCTTGTACATGCTGGATACCCATTTCATTTAATACTGGATTTCCATGTAATTCAGATGTCGTAATTGTGATAAATCCTAGTAAAAACATCATGAATAGTGATACGAAAAGGATACGACCTTGCTTTTTATTTCCTACCATTCGTCCGTACGTAAACGGAAGTGCAGTTGGTAATAACATCATAAGCATCATTTGCAAAATATTACTCATTTGCCCTGGATTTTCAAAAGGATGCGTAGAGTTTGCTCCGAAAAATCCACCACCGTTATTTCCAAGTTCCTTAATGGACACGAATGATGCAACTGGTCCGCGTAATATACTTTGCTTTGCACCTTCAATCGTATGTGCTGTAACAGCCCCATCTAACGTTTGCGGTACACCAAGAGCGACAAAGATTAACGCCGTAATAAAAGCGATAGGAAGAAATACTCTCGTTAACGCTCTCGTAAAATCAACGAAAAAGTTACCGAGTTCTTTTCCAGCGAGCCCTCTTATAAATGCCATAACGAGCGCTAATGTTGTTGCTGGTGCTGCGAACATTAAAAATGTAATCCTGATTAATTGTGATAAATAAGATAAGCCATTTTCACCGCTATAATGCTGTAAGTTTGTATCAGCCATAAAACTAATTGCTGTATTAAAAGCGAGCGTAGGCTCCATTCCTTCAATATGCGCTGGATTTAGCGGCAATACACCTTGTAATCTGAAAATGAAATATACAATAACAATCATAAATCCGTTGAGTAAAACTAATGATAATGCGTACTGTTTCCACGTTTGATTGTATTCTTTTACACCCGTAATTTTAAAAATAATTTTTTCAAAAGGCCCGAATACTTTATCTAGCTTTTTGCTACCTTGAAAAGCTTTTTCTAAATAAATCCCCGTTGGCTTTGCTACTAAAATAAACAAGAGCATTGTAATAATGACTGCAACCCAAATCATAATGAATGATTCCCCCTAATTAAAACTTCTCTGGATTTAATAATGCATACACTAAATACACTGTAATTGCTGCGACAATAACCGATAAGACAATCATCATGATTGCTTTCCTTCTTTCACAACTTTATCTGACCAACTTGCAAGACTTGCCATTGATGCAACTAATAAAATAAAAATCCCGACCATTACAACATCTAACATAGCTATCCCTCGCTTTGTTTTTGTTAAAATTTACCATTTAAATGTTAAAAAAGAACACTGAGCTCTACTCAGTGTTCAAAAAATGAACAACAAAAAGTAAACCTCCTCTCTAAACGCTTACGAGGTTAGCTGTCGGATTCGGGCCTAAAGAGTAGCCCTACTTTCAAAACTGAAAGATTCACCCCAAGTGACGATGCACAAAATTGGTTCCCCCGCTCCATTTCTGGAACTCAGCGATTTTAGGTTTTTTTGGAAATTTTATGAATGATTTATGAGAGTAAATATACTCCTCTATATTTCACTTGTAAAGGGGTAAATTACTGAAAATAATAATATTTACATCCATTTAAACGCTTACATTAAAGGTTATTACTATTATTTCATCTATTTTCTTTATTTCTCTTCTCTTTTCTTAAAAATGACCTTTTAAATATGAAATAAAAAGAGCGAATGAGATGAAGTGCATAGCTTGTTGCACTCAGCATTCGCTCTTTTTATTCAACCTTTATTCTCCTCGTAAAAATGCACGTAAATTTCTCCCGCGAATATAAACTTGTGTCAATTCTGCATGTAGCTGCTCATACTCGGTAATATCCACCTCTAAATACAAAGCATCTTTTGATGGTAATATAATATACGGCCCTGGAAAAAGGGGATCGATCTGAACCAATTCTTGAACTCGCTCTACCGATACTGCCCAACGATTTGCTATATCTCCAAGTAATAGTACCTTCATCATTTCTTCCCCCGCCCTATTCAAAAAATAAAAAAGAAATATTATCACAATTTGTAAACACGACAAACTTAGCTCCAATTGTTTCATAGAGCCTCGCTGGATATCGTTTATTCCTTGTAACAATAGTAATAGGTGCTTGAAAAGAAAAGCGAATGTGTTCTGTGAAAAAACTAACGATTGAAAGCTCATCCCCTAGTAAAATCACCTTCTTAATACACTCACAAATACTAGTAAAGTCCTGCTCCTTACTGCAGCTATAAGTCCAATCAAACCCACAATTCCTAACTTCAGCCGCTATCTCTTCATTTGCTGTAAAAATAATTAACTCATGTTGAAATGATACTAGATCTCTTAAACTATCTACCTTACTTTCTTCTCCAACACAAATAAGTGTTAGTTCCATGTACCTCATCCTCCTTAGTATAAAAGAAATCAAACATAGATTGATATTCTCCTATACTAATCAGATCGATGAAGTGATGTATCCATCATGGCACCGTCCTCTCTCAAGACGCTTACGAAGTTAGCTGTCGGATTCGGACTTTGAGAGTAGCCCTACTTTCAAACTTGAAAGATTCACCCCTAGTGCCTACGCACAAATTGGTTCCTCCGCTCCATATAATTGGACTCAGCGTTTACAAAAAAATGTATTCTGGCTGATATATTACTCCTGTATTTTGAAAAAGTAAACAGAAAAAAAGCCAGTTATAAAACTGGCTTTTCACTTACCTATGCACGCATTCTATTCACTTTATATGCAAAATGATTCGTCGGCCCATGGCCACTACCAATATTCAATGGCTCTTCAATTGCTATACTAATAAATCGTTTTGCTTCTTGAACAGCATCTTCAATCGAGTATCCTTTCGCAAGTCCTGCTGTAACCGCTGAAGCAAATGTACACCCACTTCCATGCGTTTGCTTTGAAGGAATTCGCTCGCTTCTAAACTCAATAAATTTTTCTCCATCAAAGAGGAAATCAATTACTTCATTCCCTTGATATTCTGCATGTCCGCCCTTCATAAGCACATATTTAGCACCTAATTCATACAATACTTTTGCAGCTTCCTTACTATCTTCAACATTATGAATCTCCATCCCAGTTAACACTTCTGCTTCTGGGACATTCGGTGTTATAACAGTTGCTACTGGTAATAAATATTCTTTTAATGCTTGAACTGCTTCTTGCTGTAATAATGATGCACCGCCTTTTGCAATCATAACGGGATCTAGCACAATATTATTCCAGCCAAACTTTTTAATTTGTTCTGCAACAATTTGAATTATTTCACTACTAAATAACATTCCTAGCTTCACTGCATCTGGTGTTAAATCCGTACCAATTGAATTCAACTGTTCTGTAATACCTTCTAACGGAACAGGATATACCCCTTGAACGCCAAGCGTGTTTTGAGCAGTAATCGCCGTAATAGCCGTCATTCCGTATACACCAAGCTCTTGGAATGTTTTTAAATCTGCCTGAATTCCAGCACCGCCGCCGCTATCAGACCCTGCAATTGTTAAAGCTTTATTCACTTTCATCCCACTCATCCTTTTCTATCCAAAATAGCGATGATAAATCGTTTTTGCTTCGCTTATATCTTTCGTTCCATGTACGAGCACACGGCCATCTTTAAAGGCGACTAACCTCTTGTCTTCAATAGAAAATGATAGTAAATATGGATTTATATTTAAATCATTCACACGACCTTCCAACAACTCTTTATATTGTTCAAAATTTATTTCATCTTTATGAGGTGGTCTAATTTGAACTGTATTTCGCCCGCATAAAACTGCTGTTTTTGATGTGTTCTCTTTATTTAAATACGGATATAATGCATTCTCTCCGCATGAAGGACAATTATGCTGGCGAAGCTTTTGCACATTCATACATGAATACTCATTCTTCCACATATCAAACGATACAAGCCCATCTCGAAGTGATTCGTAATCTTCTACTAACAGTTTAAGAGCTTCTGTTACTTGATGAGAAACGACAAGAGATACAGCAGGTGATATAATACCCGCTGTATCACATGTTGCCCCGCCAAGCGGAATCGACTGTAATAAACATGATAAACATGGTGTTTTACTAGGAAGGATTGTGTAAGAAAGACCGTAACTACCTACACATGCACCGTAAATCCATGGAATAGAATATTTTTGTGCTATATCATTTACAATAAAGCGTGTTTCAAAATTATCAGTCGCATCAATAATTACATCAACATTTATAACAAGTTCTTCTAGCTCTTCAGCTGTTACATCTTGAACGAGAGCTTCTATTGTTACATCGCTATTAATCTCATCTAAACGTTTTTTAGCCGCTATAGCTTTTGGAAGATTATTCTTTACGTCGCTCTCTGCATACAATTGTTGTCTTTGTAAATTACTCCAATCTACATAATCACGGTCAACAATTGTTATCTTGCCAACACCTGCTCTTACAAACATCTCTGCATTTGCACTACCTAATGCACCTGCACCGATAATAAGCACATGCTTTTCTCTTATCTTTTGCTGTCCTTCTTCTCCAATTGGAGAAAATAGTTCTTGGCGAGAATATCGATTATTCAACTACGCTCATTCCTTCTAAAGGACTACTTGCAGTTGCACAACGCTTACGTGCAATACGACCTGCTTCAAATCCTAAACGGCCTGCTTCAATACTTAATTTCATTGCTTGTGCCATTTTAATAGGATCTTTTGCACCTGATACAGCTGTATTTAATAACACGCCATCTGCTCCTAATTCCATTGCAAATGCCGCATCAGCTGGGCTACCAATACCGGCATCAACGATAACTGGTACTGTCGCTTGTTCAATAATGAAGCTCAAATTTAATGGATTTACAATACCAAGTCCTGATCCGATTGGAGATGCTCCTGGCATAATCGCATGCACGCCAAGCTCTTGTAATTTACGTGCTAATACAACATCATCAGATGTATACGGAAGTACGATAAATCCTTCTTCCAGTAACATTTCAGATGCCTTTAACGTTTCTACCGGATCAGGTAATAACGTTCTATCATCACCAATAACTTCTACCTTTATCATGTCACAAAGCCCAGAGGCTTTTGCTAATTTTGCAATACGAACAGCCTCTTCAGCGTTTTTTGCCCCTGCTGTATTTGGTAATAACGTATATTTTTTCACATCAAGTTTCTCTAATAAATTAGGTTGCTTTGCATCAAAGATATCCATACGACGTACTGCAAACGTTAAAATTTCAGCTTCAGAAACGTCAATTGCCTTTTGCTGTACGTCAAAATCAGGGAATTTACCTGTTCCTAATAAAAGTCTAGAATGAAATGAAAATGGTCCAATGTTTAACATAATCAACCGCCTCCTACGAAAGTTACAATCTCAATTTGGTCTCCATCAAAAACAGATGTATCTGTATGATCATCTTTTTGTAAAATATCTTTATTACGCTCTACTACAACAATTCTGTTATCTAACTTTAAATGTGTAAGTAGCTCAGCTACTGTTTTTACACTCGCTGGCACTTCAATTTGGTTACCATTAATTTTTAAATTCAAACTTCCATCCCCTTTCTAAACGCTTCTAGAAAGCAATGAATCTAGCAAATGATTCTCTTGCTTTCCTTCTATTAAATCAGCCATATATTGACCAGAAATAGGACTTAATAAAATACCGTTTCGATAATGGCCCGTGCAAGCATATAAACCTTTTATTTCTTCATGCTCTCCCATATAAGGAGCTTCATGATTCGATTGTGGTCGTAATCCTGCCCACGTGCTTTCCCATTCTGCTTCTTTTAAAGCTGGCAATATTGTATAAGCACGCTCTAATATAGAAGTTATACTTTCTGGCTGCACAGTTTTATTGAACGTATGTGGCTTCATTGTTGCCCCAATTACGTAACGTCCACCGCGCTTTGGAGTAATGTAAAATCTTTCTTGAAAAATAGGTGCTTTTAAAAGTTTTTTTCTACTTCTTACCGCAACCACTTCTCCTTTAACTGGATATGTACCCCAATCACGGTGAAAATAACCTAGTAACTTCGTGCTCCATGAACCTCCTGCAATAACGACTTTCTCACATGTGACAATACCTTCACTTGTAATAACTCCAGTCACTTTATTATTTTCAATACGGATATCAAATACTTCTGTCTGTTCATATATATCAGCACCGGAAATTGCCGCAGAATGTGCGAATGCTTTCGTAAGCTCTGGTGCAATAACATGACCGTCTTTCGGATAATATACTGCTCCTATAATAGATTCGGATAGATATGGCTCTTTTTCCCGCACATGGTCTCCCGTTAGAAAATAAGAATCTTCACCTGTTTTCTGCTGCCAATCCATAATGTGAAGTATTCTTTCCTTCTCATCTTCATTTTGAGCAATACGATAAATTCCTTTTTCTTCATATCCAATATCAATACCCGTCTTTTCACGTAAAACTGCTGCAAGTTGTGGAAATATAGCTCGGCTTTCTCTAGCAAGTTCAAATAGCGGATCATACGCATCCCATTCTGCCTGAACACCAAGTAAACCAGCAGCTGCTTTGGAAGCTTCCGATGCAATACTTTGCTTCTCCACAATCGCTACTTTATGTCCTCTTTCTGCTAGAAAATGTGCAACTGAACTGCCAATTACACCACCACCAATAATCGCTACATCATACTTCTCACACATGTTTTTCCGCCCACTTTCTTATTGATTCCTTATAAGATTTCGCTTTGCTATACGGGTTACTACTACTTACAATTCCAGACATAACTGCTATACCACTTACACCGTTAGTAAGAACATCCACTGTGTTTTGTGGGGTAATTCCTCCAATTGCTGTAATCGGTATAGATAAACACCTTGCAATGTCTGAAATTTCTTCAAGCCCTCTCGCTGGCACACCTTTTTTACAATCTGTCGGAAATACATGGCCATAAACGAGTGAATCCGCTCCATTTTTAAAAGCTACTATTGCTTCATCTAGCGAATGCACAGAATAACCGACATGCAAATACGAAAACTTTTCTTTCACTGACTTTACATCTGTACTTCGATATCCTAGTTGAACACGAGGAATATTTAATAAAATTGCAATATCAATTCGATCGTTTATGACAATTTTAGAAGCCGGAAAGCCCTCCATTAATAGACTTTCCACACCTTCATATAATTCCTTCGTACTCTTCTCACGCTCACGAATATGCAAATAATCAATCTCACTCTCAATTTGCATCGCTACATTCACTAACTCTTCGAATGGCATATGGCCATTTGAGATTACGTGGAGCTCATTTTTCATATTCATTCGCCTACTTTAAAATATTTTCGAATAGTTCATCGGCTGGGACGGTTTCTTTCGTCATTCCTTTGTCCTTCAGCCACTTATTTTGTTTCTCCCAAGATTCTTTTGAATCTGATAAAAATGGCTCATCTTTCGTTTCCATCTTCTCTAATAAAATTTTCATACTTTCCTTTTCAACTTCTGGCACAAGTGGGAAGTTTTCTTTTTCTTGATGATTTAATAAAATATTCAATGCTTCATCTGGGTTTTTCTTCATGAAATCATAGCCTTTTTTCGTACCGCGTAAGAAAGCTTGCAACGCTTCTTTATCTTTTTTCAACGTTTTATCACCTGTTACAAACACAAGCTCATGATAGTTTGGTACTCCGTAATCAGCTGGATTAAAGTACGCTGGTTCATGGCCTTCATGACGCATAACAGGTACTTCATGGTTAATGTATGCCCCTGTTACCGCATCTACTTTCTTCGTAATTAATGCTGGTACTAAATCAAAGCCAACATCAACTACTTTCACTGTATCAGGATTACCACCAGCTTCTTTTACCATCGTTTTTAAATACATCTCACTTAAAGGTATTCCAGAGTATCCTACTGTTTTTCCTTCTAAATCTTTCGGTGATTGAATGCCCGCTGATTTCAGTGATACAACATGATTTAATGGTGAACGTACGACAGCTCCAATTGATTTCACTGGAATTTGCTCATTCGCTCTCGCCATAACAACATCTGGCTGATAATACAAGCCAACTGTTACCTTCCCTGCTGCTGCCAGCGTTAATGGATCAGTCGGATTAGAAGGGAATTTAATATTTACCTTTACACCTTCTTCTTTAAAGTATCCTTTTTCAATTGCTGCATAGATAAAGCTATGTACCGCATTTGGATACCAATCTAACATGACTGTTATTTCTTTCTCTTTTTTACTTTTGTCTGATGCTGAATTACTCGAACATCCTGCAATTATTGCAATTAATAATGTAAACACAAAGATGCGCTTTAAAAATTTCATGAATACTTCCTCCAACTAATGAATTTCTTTTCTAATATGGAAATAATTACGACGAAGAAAATAGCTAATAATGATAACAATACAATAGGTGCAAATACGCCAGCTCCATCTAACTGCGTCATCATTCTCTTACTGAAATATCCAAGCCCAGCTTGTGCACCGAGCCATTCTCCAATTGCTGCTCCGATAACACTAAGCGGAACTGCAATTTTTAAAGCTGAGAAAAAATAAGGAAGAGCAGACGGCAACTTTAATTTAAGAAAAATATCTCTTTTTGTTGCTCCATATGTAACTAAGAGCTCCTCCCATTCTTTTTTCGTACTACGCAGTCCATCATACGTATTGACCGCAATTGGGAAACACGTAATTAAAACTGTGACAACAACCTTACTCCAAATTGTGTATCCAAACCATAAAACAAATAGCGGAGCAAGCGCAGTAATCGGAATCGTTTGTGAAGCAACTAATAATGGATAAAATGCTCTCTCCATCCATGTACTCGCATTCATTAACATCGCTAGCCCAACACCTAATACGATAGAGATAACAACACCTATTAAAACGACGTATAACGTTGCAGGTAAATGAACTGTAAATAATATGTCTTTTAGTTTCCATATCTTCATTACAATCGCAGAAGGTGACGGTAAAATGTACATCTCATCTACAATTCTTGCTCCTATTTCCCACACAGCTAGTAAAATACTAGAAAGTGTAATAGCAGGAACTAATTCTTTCAATCGGTTCATCACACAAGTACCTGCCTTTGTAACATACTAAGAAGCTCATCTTTCAGCGCTAATACTTCCGGTTTATATAAATCTTTTCGTGTTCTGTTATGATCAAGCGGTACAGTCCGCTCAGTCAAAGTCGTTATCGGCTGCTGTTCCACTACTAAAACTCGGTTTGAAAGAAATAACGCTTCTTCAACATCATGAGTAATGAATAAAATTGTTTTTTCCCACTCTTGCCATTGTTCAAACAACCATTCTTGCAAAGAGGTCTTCGTTAAAGCATCCAACGCACTAAATGGTTCATCTAACAGCAATATTTCCCCGCCTGTTAATAAAGTTCGAATAAAAGATACACGTTGTCTCATACCACCAGATAAATCTTTCGGATATTTTTTCTCATACCCTTGCAAACCAAATTTATGTAACAGTTCCTTTGCCTTTACTTGTGCTTCTTTCTTCTGTACACCTTGGCACTCTAGCGGCAGGGCAGCATTCTCAATAATTGTTCTCCACGGCAAAAGCATATCTTTTTGCGGCATATATCCTACAGGATGGTGCTTTGTTTCTGTCAGTTCTATCTGTCCAGTACTTACCTTTTCTAGACCTGTAATAAGGCGAAATAAAGTACTTTTCCCACATCCACTCGGTCCGATAATACTGACAAACTCTTTCTCATGTATAGAAGCATTTAATTCATGGATGATTGGTTTCTCATCGTAATGAAAAGAAACATTATGAAACTGTAGTATGTTCTTGCTCCTCAAATCCCCACATCTCCTTACGATAGGACATATCCCAGAATAAATATTCAAATCGACTGGAATATAAGAAAATCTCCTCTAATCTTTCTAGTTCTGTCTCAGACTTTCCCACTGCCATTTCATTTAATAAATCTATTAACCAAATACACAGATTACCGTATTCTTCCGAACTATATCCTTGAATCCACTCACCAAAAAACTCATGATCTCTTGCTCCAGGAATATCATTTAAACGCTTTCCAATTTCCCAATAGCTCCACATACATGGAAGAAGCGCTGCTATTAATTCCGCAAGTGTGCCATTTTGAGATACAGACATCATGTAATTTGTATAAGCTAAATTTTTAGCAGATGGTTTCGCAGACT
This sequence comes from Bacillus cereus group sp. MG1, assembly GCF_040460035.1. Taxonomy (NCBI): domain Bacteria; kingdom Bacillati; phylum Bacillota; class Bacilli; order Caryophanales; family Bacillaceae; genus Bacillus; species Bacillus cereus group sp. MG1. Next base: position 1,776,898 of record NZ_JARVGY010000001.1, read on the forward strand.
CTATCTCCTCTATAGAAATTCCAAGTCTTTTTGCATATTGTTTATGGATTGTCATTTCGCCATTTAATATTCCATCAATTTGTTCAGCGAACTTTCCCATTACTTGTGGATTCGTTGCTTTTACAACACCAATCGCATATAACTTTGCATAATCTAGCAGATATAAATAATCTTGAATAATATAATACTGGAATTTATCTTTTTCTAACGTGCCATCTCCCATACCTACTACAAACGGATGATTATGACTCATCTCCCAAACCGGTTGCACAGTTTCTAATAATCTATCGCAAAATTTCATTTCTCTATCCCCTTTCAATATATGTATCTAAATAAAAAACCACTTCTATATATAAGAAGTGGTTACAGCAAATAAAGTTATACATTTATTCGATGTTCCACTTCCCTTCGCTAGTATTACCTAGATCAGGTGTTGTAAGGGTTAAGGATTATTCCTCTCTCAGCAAATCAAGCACCCCTAGTGGTTTCAATATGAAATTTTCAAATAAAAAAGCCCCGTTTCTATACGCAAAGAAACGGGGACTCATTGTTAGTGTCCGAATTGCTTCCCTACGCTAGCATAATCTAGATCAGGTAATAAAAAGGATCAAAGGCTTACGGCCTACTCTCAGCTGGCAACACCAGCTCTCCTAGCAAACTATAAAATTATCACTGTCAGTATAACACCCTAATAAGACATCATCAACTTTTTTAATTTTCTTAATTATTAACAGAATATCAAATTTATACAATACATACATTCTATTTTAGAAAATAAAACCCCAATTAATTGCATAAGAAGGAATCATTATCCTCAAAAAATTTATTTTTATATTGATTTCATATTACATTTATGTGAATACACCCACTATATTATATCTTTATACTATAATAAAATTACAACTATACAACTAGAGGAGGTCTCTATTCCATGAATATGAAAGCTACTGCTTTAACAGCAACTACTGTAGCGATTGCTTCTTTACTTCCTTCTATGGGTGAAACAAATGTACAAAAAGCAAACGCTGAACAATTATCTAATATTAAAACTGGGTATGTCAAAGTCGATCAAGTAGCATTACATACAGAAGATAACGTAAAAAGCACATCAATTGATACAATTCGCTTTAATACAAAAGTGAACATCCTTGAAACAACTAATGAGTGGTATAAAGTATCTGTTCATAATAAAGTAGGTTATGTACAAAAAGATGCTATTTTACTAAAAAACAAACTTCATTCTAATGATCAATACATCGTTAATGCTAATGCATTAAACGTTCGCTCTGAACCTAATTTAGAATCTTCCATTTTAGATGTATTACCAAATGGCAAGTTTATTACCGTTCAAGAAGATCAAGGCGAATGGTATAAAATATCGCATAATGGCCAAACAGGTTACGTACAAAAAGCATTCATCTCTAATGGTTCACAACCCTTAGTAAAAGGAATCACCGTTCAAAATAATACAAAATATACTGTTGCAACACCTAATCTAAATGTACGTAGCAACGCTAGTACAAGTAGCGCTCTACTCGGTTCATTACAAAACGGTACACAAGTACAAGTAGTAGAAACTGTAGGAACTTGGTATAAAATTCGTTTTGGCACAGGATACGGATATGTAGCAAAACACTATGTAGTACAAAATCAACCACAAGCTAAAACTGATCAACCTTCATCAATTCCAGCTGCTTTCAAATTCCCTGCTCAAGGAAGAATTAGCTCAACCTTTGATATACGCTGGGAACAAATGCATTATGGTATAGATATTGCCGCTCCAGGAAACGTCTCTATCCAAGCTGCTGCTGCAGGTAAAGTTGTGAAATCTTATTATTCAGCTAGCTATGGCAATGTTGTTTTCATTGCGCATCAAATCAATGGGAAATTATATACAACTGTTTATGCTCATATGAAGGATCGCACTGTACAAGCTGGTGATCAAGTACAAACTGGACAATTAATAGGTCATATGGGAAACACAGGTCATTCATACGGGCAGCATCTTCATTTTGAATTACATAATGGAGAATGGAATTTTGAAAAAACAAATGCAGTAAATCCACTGCCATATTTAGTTAGGTAAATTGTATGCCACGCAATATACCTCTTATAATTGAATACGTAGCCTTTTTAGGTTTAATCTGTTGTTTAATCATTTACAATACAAACATTGTATTTTTATCTATTATTATTGCTTTTGTTGCATTAGAAATTATGATGGAATCATTTCAAGTGCAACTAAAACAAAAAATTGCCCATATTTATAATGCTATTTTTCTTTTGAGTGCTCTCATAACAAATATAATTAGTAATGGCTTTTATTTATCTACTGTATTTCCAGTATTCTTTATGGCTGTTTTATTATTTGTAGCTAGATATATTAATGTCCCTTATAACCAAAAACAAAAACAAGAACAAGAAGCTTAGAAAGAGGAGACACTGTGTACCAATCTTTCAAAGATACTCCAATAAAATACATATTGAATTTGTATAAGAAAGCCAATACTTTTTTTGATATACAAGGAAGTTATACTGAACAACTTCTCCTATATGGAATGTTTTTTCTTGTCTTAATCACTTTCTCTTTGTTTTACTAACAAAAAAGGATCTCACATAAACTGGAGATCCTTTTTAATTTATATTAATTTTTCATATCGAAAATATTGTTTATCCACAAGCATATTTTTCATAAATAAAGCTCAGATTATATTTTTTCTCTAAGCTCATTCGTTGTTCGTCATCGCACCAATAGAAAAGAATATCATGAATCGTTGCGTAACGCTTATTTTTAAGAAATAGCCTAAAGAATGATGGTAAACAATCATGTAATTGTATAAATATATAATTGCGTAGTGTTTCTTCTTTATATTCAATGCCCTTACAAATATACAGTAATTCTTCACAATAATATGCATGCTGTGGAACTTGTATCATTTCGAAAAATGGCACATAAGATAGTAGCTTTCCAATAAAATGACCGTATCGATCCATTACTCCTATCGTCATATGCTCCATCATTTCTTTCATCACATATAAATAATCATCTACATGCGTTGTCTTTAATGGGTCTAAACGATCGGAAATTTGAGATAATACAGCTCTTTGACATGCTAAAACTGCCTGACTAGGTCCATAATATGATAGGAAATCTGTACACTTACGATATTTCCGTAATAAATCATGTGTATACAAATCATATACAAAAGTATTACAATACATTGCTAAACTCATCATATCACTATTTAATTGCTCTTTTGATAATGATTTCGCTCTCTTGCACATATAAAAGAATGTAAATTCCAATACTTCTTTATGAGATAATAAATGTTTACAATCGGTTATACACTTCTCATTAAATTTAACTCTATCCCAAATTTCAATATCCCTATCTGTCAATTCACCTATACGATATTTAATAATTAAATAATTTAAAGCAACTGATTGCGTCAAAAGATCCCATGTTTCATATTCCAATGAAGTATGAACAAACTCAGCTAATCCTTGCGCTATCATAAAATCATTTGCCTCTTCATACCAACCAATCTCTTGGCATAAGCGAAGAATACGCACTAAAGTTGGAATTTCATCTTTATGAAACTGCGGTAATTTCTTTGCTTTATTCATGCCATATACGATAAATGCCGCTAAATTTTCTTCTTTATAAAATTCTTTCTCTTTCCATACTAATATAGTTCGTTCTTTCCCCTCACCTTTTGGGTGACAAGGTACAAGCAAAGAAAATAATTCAGCGAAATTATTTGGTTCTATATATGTATCTGTAACCAAATTCCAATTTGGATCGCCCTGTACAGCCTTCATATAATTCCCCTTCCCTTTTCATCTATGTAGGAAATATTAATTTATTATCGCACCACTAAAAATTAATATTGTTATATTCAAAATCTATCATAATACTTATATCTATCAGTATATCATCTTTTCTCTTATTAAAAATTAAGAATAACAAATTTTAAAAAAATGTCGAAATTATTAACCGTATCCTTATTATATAATGTCTCAGATACATCACGCTAACATATTAGTTTAATCCATATATGCTAGAATAATGTATCTGAAATTTATATATAATTTAGCTCTTTATGAGTGACCATTAAACTCTCGGTTAATTAAAGTTTCAATTTACTCTGTACGCTCTGAGATTTCACTCAAGGCAAATCCAGCTTGATCATCTGCTGATTCCCTTATAGCTAAATCTCCTAGTGCTAACATGCCAATAAGTTGACCACTATCAACTACTGGTAATCGTCTAATTTGATGCTGTGCCATTAGCTCTGTAGCTTTTTCAATAGAATCATTTGGAGAAACTGAGATAATATTTGTTGTCATTACATTTGTAATTTTATTAGATCCAGGATGTTTTTCAGCAATCCCTCGAACGACTAAATCACGATCAGTAACAAGCCCAACAACTTGCTCATTTTCAACAACAGGAATTAATCCAACTGATTCTTCCTTCATTTTAACAGCTGCCTCATATACATTGTCTAGCGGTGTACAATGTACAATATGGGTACTCATTAAGTCTCTAACTCGTGTCATTATTTATTTCCTCCTTTTTATACATACCATAGCTTTTCCAAAATTCCTTTATTTATTTCTGGAAAGTAACGTAATAAAAAGGATTAACAAAATAAAAAAGAGCCAGCATAATGCTGACTCTTTTTTGTATGACCCGTACGGGATTCGAACCCGTGTTACCGCCGTGAAAGGGCGGTGTCTTAACCACTTGACCAACGGGCCATGGCTCCGCAGGTAGGACTCGAACCTACGACCGATCGGTTAACAGCCGATAGCTCTACCACTGAGCTACTGCGGAATAATATATGGTGGGCCTAAATGGACTCGAACCATCGACCTCACGCTTATCAGGCGTGCGCTCTAACCAGCTGAGCTATAGGCCCATATACTTTACAGGGGCAGTAGGAATCGAACCCACACTGGAGGTTTTGGAGACCTCAGTTCTACCTTTAAACTATGCCCCTAAATGATGCCGGCTAGAGGACTTGAACCCCCAACCTACTGATTACAAGTCAGTTGCTCTACCAATTGAGCTAAGCCGGCATAAAAAAAATGGTGGCTCGGGACGGAATCGAACCGCCGACACGAGGATTTTCAGTCCTCTGCTCTACCGACTGAGCTACCGAGCCAACATAAATGGCGGTCCCGACCGGGGTCGAACCGGCGATCTCCTGCGTGACAGGCAGGCATGTTAACCACTACACCACGGGACCATTTGGTTGCGGGGACAGGATTTGAACCTGCGACCTTCGGGTTATGAGCCCGACGAGCTACCGTGCTGCTCCACCCCGCGACAATATAAAGTTTTAAAAAATGGAGGAGGTAGAGGGATTCGAACCCCCGCGCGACTCTCGCCGCCTGTCGGTTTTCAAGACCGATCCCTTCAGCCGAACTTGGGTATACCTCCATGAAGGAAAAAATAAATATTTTATTATTATATGTCTAAACCATTAGAGAAAAAATGGAGGAGGTAGAGGGATTCGAACCCCCGCGCGATTCTCACCGCCTGTCGGTTTTCAAGACCGATCCCTTCAGCCGAACTTGGGTATACCTCCGAGACATATATTAAATAAAGTGGAGCCTAGCGGGATCGAACCGCTGACCTCCTGCGTGCAAGGCAGGCGCTCTCCCAGCTGAGCTAAGGCCCCATGTTTTTTGGGAATATCGGGAAGACAGGATTTGAACCTGCGACCCCCTGGTCCCAAACCAGGTGCTCTACCAAGCTGAGCCACTTCCCGTTAATAAAAGCGCGCCCGAGAGGAGTCGAACCCCTAACCTCTTGATCCGTAGTCAAACGCTCTATCCAATTGAGCTACGGGCGCATATGGTGCCGAGGGCGGGGGTCGAACCCGCACGGTGGTCACCCACCGCAGGATTTTAATTCCTGTGCGTCTGCCTGTTCCGCCACCCCGGCATGTCATATTGAAAATTGGAGCGGAAGACGGGATTCGAACCCGCGACCCCAACCTTGGCAAGGTTGTATTCTACCACTGAACTACTTCCGCAAGACATGTATGAGTTATTTTATTAAAAGTGCGGGTGAAGGGAGTCGAACCCCCACGCCAAAGGCGCTAGATCCTAAGTCTAGTGCGTCTGCCAATTCCGCCACACCCGCATATTTCATTAAAATGGTGAGCCATGAAGGACTCGAACCTTCGACCCTCTGATTAAAAGTCAGATGCTCTACCAACTGAGCTAATGGCTCTTAATGGCTGGGCTAGCTGGATTCGAACCAGCGCATGACGGAGTCAAAGTCCGTTGCCTTACCGCTTGGCTATAGCCCATTAATTAAGAATGGTGGAGGGGGGCAGATTCGAACTGCCGAACCCGAAGGAGCGGATTTACAGTCCGCCGCGTTTAGCCACTTCGCTACCCCTCCGACATATATGGTGGAGGATGACGGGATCGAACCGCCGACCCCCTGCTTGTAAGGCAGGTGCTCTCCCAGCTGAGCTAATCCTCCATTTTGCCTGGCAACGTCCTACTCTCACAGGGACAAGGTCCCAACTACCATCGGCGCTAGAGAGCTTAACTTCCGTGTTCGGTATGGGAACGGGTGTGACCTCTCTGCCATCATTACCAGACTGTATTCATTTAAGACAAGAATCATTTTAACTTATTTAAATTTTAAAGTCAACAAGTTTTTTATATTCTCTCAAAACTAGATAACATTGCTACATATTATATGGTTAAGTCCTCGATCTATTAGTATTCGTCAGCTCCACATGTCACCATGCTTCCACCTCGAACCTATCAACCTGATCATCTTTCAGGGATCTTACTAGCTTACGCTATGGGAAATCTCATCTTGAGGGGGGCTTCATGCTTAGATGCTTTCAGCACTTATCCCTTCCGCACATAGCTACCCAGCTATGCCCTTGGCAGAACAACTGGTACACCAGCGGTGCGTCCATCCCGGTCCTCTCGTACTAAGGACAGCTCCTCTCAAATTTCCTACGCCCACGACGGATAGGGACCGAACTGTCTCACGACGTTCTGAACCCAGCTCGCGTACCGCTTTAATGGGCGAACAGCCCAACCCTTGGGACCGACTACAGCCCCAGGATGCGATGAGCCGACATCGAGGTGCCAAACCTCCCCGTCGATGTGGACTCTTGGGGGAGATAAGCCTGTTATCCCCGGGGTAGCTTTTATCCGTTGAGCGATGGCCCTTCCATGCGGAACCACCGGATCACTAAGCCCGACTTTCGTCCCTGCTCGACTTGTAGGTCTCGCAGTCAAGCTCCCTTATGCCTTTGCACTCTACGAATGATTTCCAACCATTCTGAGGGAACCTTTGGGCGCCTCCGTTACACTTTAGGAGGCGACCGCCCCAGTCAAACTGCCCACCTGACACTGTCTCCCGGGTCGATAAGACCCGTAGGTTAGAATTTCAATACAGTCAGGGCGGTATCCCACCAGCGCCTCCACCGAAGCTAGCGCTCCGGTTTCAATGGCTCCCGCCTATCCTGTACAAACTGTACCAAAATTCAATATCAGGCTACAGTAAAGCTCCACGGGGTCTTTCCGTCCTGTCGCGGGTAACCTGCATCTTCACAGGTACTATAATTTCACCGAGTCTCTGGTTGAGACAGTGCCCAAATCGTTACACCTTTCGTGCGGGTCGGAACTTACCCGACAAGGAATTTCGCTACCTTAGGACCGTTATAGTTACGGCCGCCGTTTACTGGGGCTTCAGTTCAGAGCTTCGCTTACGCTAACCCCTCTCCTTAACCTTCCAGCACCGGGCAGGTGTCACCCCCTATACTTCGCCTTACGGCTTCGCAGAGAGCTGTGTTTTTGCTAAACAGTCGCTTGGGCCTATTCACTGCGGCTTTCCGTTAAGAAAGCACCCCTTCTCCCGAAGTTACGGGGTCATTTTGCCGAGTTCCTTAACCAGAGTTCTCTCGCACACCTTAGGATTCTCTCCTCGCCTACCTGTGTCGGTTTGCGGTACAGGCACCTTTTATCTCGCTAGAAGCTTTTCTTGGCAGCGGGGAATCAAAGACTTCGCTCCATAAGGAGCTTCCCCATCACAGCTCAGCATACGCGATAAGCGGA
>NZ_JARVGY010000001.1:1790000-2012500 GCF_040460035.1 Bacillus cereus group sp. MG1
TCTTTTTACTACATCAATCTAACATTACGCTTAACATTTTAACCCTCGGTGGTTTAGCTGTTGCGGTTGGACGTCTCGTCGATGATAGTATCGTTGTCATCGAGAATATTTTCCGCCGTTTACAAAAAGATTCTTTCTCTAAAGATATCATTCTCGATGCAACGAAAGAAGTCGCAGTCGCAATTACTTCTTCTACTTTAACAACGGTCGCTGTTTTTTTACCTATCGGCCTCGTAGCGGGAGCAATCGGAAAATTAATGTTACCTATGGTATTAGCAGTTGTATATTCTATACTATCATCCTTAATCGTTGCACTAACAGTTGTTCCACTTATGGCTTTTTTACTACTCAAAAAAACAAAGCATCGAAAGCCAAATTCTTCATCACGATATGTCGCTACATTAAAGTGGGCTCTTTCTCATAAATTCATTATTCTACTTACTGCATTTTTATTATTTGTAGGATCAATTGCAGCTTATATATTACTACCGAAAGCAAACATAAAATCTGAAGACGACACAATGTTATCTATTAACATGACATTTCCAGCCGATTATAATGCTGAATCTCAAAAACAAAAAGCATTTGATTTTGAAAAGAAATTACTTTCTAATTCAGATATAACAGACGTTATTTTACGAATGGGATCTAGCGCAGAAGATGCACAATGGGGGCAAACAACTAAAAATAACCTCGCTAGTATATTCGTAGTCTTTAAAAAAGGTTCTGATATTGATCAATATATTAAAGAGTTAAAAAAGGAAAATAAAACTTTTGAGCCTGCTGAACTTGATTATATAAAAACAAGTTATTCAAGCTCTGGCGGCGGCAATAACTTACAATTTAACGTAACAGCTACTAACGAAGCGGATTTAAAAGAGGCGGCTACTATCGTTGAAACAAAACTAAAAAGCATGGATGATCTTTCTAAAGTAAAAACAAATTTAGAAGACTCTAAAAAAGAATGGCAAATTCATATTGATCAAACAAAGGCTGAACAACTAGGTTTAACACCAGAAATAGCTGCGCAACAAGTAGCATTCCTTATGAAGAAATCACCTATTGGCGAAATTACAATTAATAATGAAAAAGCTACTATTATGATAGAACACAAAAAAGAAAACATTAATAAACAAGAAGATATTTTAAATACAAACATACTATCACCTATTAATGGACCAATACCTTTAAAAGACATCGCAACTATTTCAGAAAAACAAACGCAAACAGAAATTTTCCATAAAGACGGAAAAGAAACAATCCAAATTACAGCCGAAGCTTCAAATGAAGATTTGAGTAAAGTAAACACAGCAGTAAATAAAGCGATGACTGACTTAGATTTACCTAGTGGTGCAAAAGTAAATATCGCAGGAGCTACTGAATCTATGCAAGAGAATTTTACAGATTTATTCAAAATTATGGGGATTGCAATCGGGATTGTATATTTAATTATGGTTATCACCTTCGGGCAAGCACGTGCTCCTTTTGCAATCCTATTCTCCTTACCGTTAGCTGCTGTCGGTGGTATTTTAGGATTAATCATTTCACGAACACCTGTTGATGTAAATTCCTTGATCGGCGCATTAATGTTAATCGGGATTGTTGTTACAAACGCTATTGTATTAATAGAAAGAGTCCAACAAAATCGGGAACACGGAATGGAAACTAGAGAAGCCTTACTTGAAGCAGGTTCTACTAGACTACGCCCAATTATTATGACAGCTATTACAACAATCGTTGCTATGCTCCCACTCCTATTTGGCCAATCCCAAGCAGGAAGTATGGTATCAAAAAGTTTAGCCGTCGTCGTCATCGGCGGTTTGGCAGTCTCAACTGCTCTTACATTAGTAGTCGTTCCAGTTATGTATGAACTATTAGATAAAATCGGGAGAAAAAGACGCTCCCGTAGGAAAATAAGCACTTCTACAGAAACACCTGATATTTAAAAACAAAAGGCGTTACCTTCACAAATGAAGATAACGCCTTCTCTCTATTTATTCATAAAATCCATCATTTTTTCCACATATTGCTCTATAGGTTTACTAGAATCCACAATCCAAATTACATCTGTTCTTCTTTATAATTAATCACAAATTCAACAATCATTACATCCATTCCTTCTATATTAAAATACAAAAGAACCCCCTACCTATAAATAGAGAGTTCTTCTTTATAATTTATGCCGCTTTTACCTTTTTCGTTGTTTTACTTTTTCTTTTCGTTCCTGTAAAGCGCTTGTGTAATATAGATGCTATCAAGCGTGAAATAACATTGAATAGTAATACCATAATAATTAATACAGCTGCAGATTTTGTCGCAATCAACTTCGCATCTGGAATAACTCCTTCAGAATTTAATTTCCAAATGTGAACCGCTAATGTTTCAGCTGGTCTAAACGGATTTAAAGGATGCGCAGGACTTGATAAATCCGCTGCTGAATTTAAAATCGGGGATGTTAAACCCGCTGTGTAAATTAATGCTGCCGCTTCCCCAAATATACGACCCGCCGCTAAAATAATCCCTGTAATAATTTGTGGTAATGACGATGGGATAATAATACGAGCGATTGTTTGCCACTTCGTTGCACCTAATCCAAGACTTGCCTCTTTTACATTATGAGGAACTTCTGAAATCGCATTTTCACAAACACGCGTTAAACCTGGTAAATTTAAAATAGTTAAAGCAAGAGCACCACCCATTACTGTGTATCCCCAACCTGTCATTGTAACGAACACTAACAAACCAAATAAACCAACAACAATAGAAGGTAAAGACGCCATCGTCTCTATACATAGACGAACAAAATTTAAAAAACGTCCTTGTTTTGCGTACTCTGCTAAATATATTCCAGCACCTAATCCAAGAGGAATAGATATAATAAGCGTTATAACAAGCATGTAGAAGGAATTGAATAACTGCGGACCAATCCCACCACCAGCTCTTGTATTGCTTGGTTCTCCAAACAAGAAATTAGGATCCCAAAATCCCCATCCCTTTTGTAAAATTTCAAATACTAAGAACACTAGCAAAGCTACAACTAAAGCTGCAACCGCATAAAAGATACCTGTCCAAACTTTATTTACCGTTCTTGCATTCATTATTATCGCTCACCTCTTTGCCCAATCGCTCGAATTACTAAAATAAACAGGAATGAAATAACAAGTAAAATCATCGCTAAAGTCCATAGCGCATTGTTCCAAGCAGTTCCGTTCAATGTATTCGTCATGTCCATTGTTAAAATACCAGTTAACGTCGCTGTCGGACTATATATTCCTTCTGGTAATTTAATCGTATTCCCGATTACCATTTGAACCGCTAGCGCTTCACCAAAAGCACGCGCTAAACCTAAAACAACACCTGTTAAAATCCCTTTCTTCGCAGCAGGAACAATTACTCGGCTAATCGCTTGCCATTTCGTTGATCCTAGACCATAAGAAGCTTCTAAATAATCAAATGGAACAGAACGTATTGCATCAGAAGCGATACTAGCAATAGTAGGTAAAATCATAATACTTAATACAACAATACCTGCAATTAAGCTAAAGCCTACTCCCCCAAACGAATCACGTAATAGTGGTACTAAAATCGTAACACCTAATAATCCGTATACAACCGAAGGAATACCAACTAACAATTCTAGAACAGGCTTCAATACTTTATTTCCAAACTTTGGCGAAATTAAATTCATGAATATAGCAAGAGCTATAGCAATTGGTGCACTAATAATAACCGCACCTAACGAAACCACCGTTGAACCTACAATGAAAATTAAAGCCCCGAAGGATCCTTGATCAGCATTTGGATTCCATTTTGTCGATGTTAACATCTCAGTAAATGAGATACCACTTTGTGTAAAAGATTGAATACCTTTCCCACAAATAAACGCAATAATAGCTAATGTAATTAAAACAATAAAAATACCACAAAACGTAACAAGTGATCTTCCTATATATTCACTTTTTACGTAATTAATTTGTTTTTTCCCCTTCATCACAGGACAGACCCCACTTCACAGATTGAAATGAACAGGACTGGCCTTGCAGCCAGCCCCATAAAATTTTATTACTTATTTAATTTAGACATTGGAATGTAGCCCATATCTTCTACTTGCTTTTCAAAATCTTTACCTTTTACATAATCGATGTAAGCTTTCGTCGCTTCCTTCGCTTCACCTTTTGTTACCATATATTCGTAAGACCAGAATGGATATTTACCAGACGCAATGTTTTCAACTTTCGGTTCAGCACCATCAATTTTCACTGTTTGTAGTGCGCCTTTTTTCTCGCCGACCATGTAAGACATTGCTAAATAACTCACCGAACCAGGAGTAGAGTTAATCGCTTGCTCTACTGCACCGTTAGAATCTTGTGTTGTACCAGTTCCATCATTAATTTTCGCGTCTTTCATAATCGTTTTTTCAAATGTAGCACGTGTACCAGATGAAGCCGGACGATTAATTACATTGATTTTTTCATCTTTTCCGCCTACTTCTTTCCAGTTTGTTACTTTTCCAGTGAAGATATCTTGTACTTGTTGCATTGTTAAGTTATCAACTTTTACATCTTTATTTACGACAAGAGCGAATGCAATACCCGCTACCTTGTTATCTACTAATTCTTTCGCCTTTTCAGCATCTTTTATTTTATCTCCGGACGGAACATCCGAATTACCAATTTGCACTGCACCAGATGCTACTTGGTTAATCCCAGTTCCACTACCGCCACCTTGAACTTGAATAGAAACTTTTGAATTTTTCTCCATGAATTTCTTTCCAGCTTCCTCCGCAAGAGGTAGAAGAGCTGTAGAACCAGCCGCTGCAATCGTACCTGATAATTCTTGTTTTGTATTATCGCTTCCTTTAGCAGTTTCTTTACTAGTTGTATCTTCTGCTTTCCCACAACCAACTAATGCTCCTGCTACCACTAAAGCTGCTAAAGAAAATTTAATACCTTTTTTCATAACCATGTCTTGTACCCCCATTTGGATTATCACTTTTCGAATTCATTTTCTTTCGAACACAAATTCATTGTAGGACAACAATATTATGTGAGTGTTAAGCAATTTTTAATTTTAAGTAAATGACGATAATAATCCTTAAAAGCTAGAAATCCCAACATTTATAGTTAAATAACCCAACAAAAACCACACTAACTACGCTGCAATGTAAATATATTCTTAACAATGTAAATTCAATGTAAATGTTTTTCTATCTTTTTCCCTTTTCGTTAAAGTTACATTTACAATTCCGCTGTATTTTGTAATTTTTACACACCTAATTTATGCACATTAAAAATAATTTCAGTAATATTTTTTAGTACAACTAAATAAATTGGAACAATTCTAAAAATAAATGAATATTTTTAAAGTACTAATTGACAACATAATCCAATGTAGTCTACTATATTACTAACAAAAAGTTTACCTTAGGAAACTTTTTGAACTCAAACTAAAAATATAGAGATGAGGTAACTTTTATGGTATCGGCTAATATAAAACCACTTTCCGAATTTAAAATAGGAGAGTTTGTACAAATTGAGAAGATACAATTAGAAGGAACTATGAAACGACGCTTATTAGATTTGGGATTTATCCCGGGGGCGACGATTAAAGTATTGCAACGCAGTCCACTTGGAGATCCGGTCGCTTATCAAGTGAGCAACACAACTATTGCACTGCGTAAAGAAGAAAGCTCCCTTATTTTCGGGGTATTAATAGGAGATGATTTCAGATGAGCAAACATCGTATCGCTTTAGCTGGTAACCCGAATACAGGGAAAAGTACATTATTTAATACTTTAACAGGCTTAAAACAACATACTGGAAACTGGACGGGAAAAACTGTTTTAAAAGCTGAAGGAGAATATGAACATAACGGAAGTAATTATACATTAATAGATTTACCGGGAACTTACTCACTATACTCAAATTCCGCAGACGAAGAAGTAGCGAGGGATTATATTATATTTGAAAAACCAGAAGTAACTGTAGTTGTTATAGACGCAACTGCTATGGAAAGAAATTTAAATTTAGCACTCCAGGTGATGGAGATGACAAATAATGTAGTCATTTGCATTAACTTAATTGATGAAGCCGAGAAAAAAGGGATTGTTATCGATGAAAAGAAATTAGCAAAATCACTTGGTGTACCTGTCGTTAAAATTTCAGCACGTAACCGAGTAGGTATTGGTCATTTGCTAAATGTTATTGCAAGAGTAGCAAATAAAAAACTAATTCCAACACCAATTAAAATTACTTACAGCGAAAAAATTGAAAATATGATTCAGGAATTAGAACCACAAATTTATAAAGTGTTCGGTGATACGTATCCAGCACGTTGGATTGCGTTACGTATATTAGATGGAGATAAAAATTTCTTAACTACACTTCAAAAACACCATAATGAACCACTTGTAAGGGAGGTCGTAATTAATGGAATCTCACTCAGCCAGTAAAGGTCTTCCATTAGACTATATTATTCAACATGCACAAACACTTTCAAAAGAAGATATACGAGATGATATAGTCGGAGATATTTACCGAACATCTGCAAGCATATGTAAAGAATCTGTCCAATATACAAATACTGATAAATTATATCGTTCCGAAAAACTAGATAAAATTTTCACATCTCCAATCTGGGGATTCCCAATTATGCTCGGTATTTTATCTATTATTTTTTATCTTACAATTGCAGGCGCTAACGTACCATCTGATATGATTGCCGAATTCTTCGGATGGGCCGAAGGATATTTAACATCTTGGTTCCAAGCAGCGCATGCACCTGAATGGTTACATGGCATTTTAATACTTGGTTTGTTCCGTGGTATCGGTGCTGTTATTAGCGTTATGTTACCACCTATGGCAATCTTTTTCCCTATGTTCGCGCTATTAGAAAACTACGGATACTTACCACGTGTCGCGTTTAATATGGACCGCTTATTCAAACGATCCGGCGCACACGGGAAACAATCTTTAACAATGGCAATGGGATTTGGTTGTAATGCAGCAGCCATTATGTCAACACGTATCATTGAATCACCACGTGAACGTATGCTAGCAATTTTAACGAACAACTTCGTTCCTTGTAACGGTCGCTGGCCTATGTTAATTTTAATGGCTTCACTATTTATGGCTGCTGGTTATACAGGCAGTATGCAAACATTGGTTACTGCTGGCGTTGTAGTTGGAATGGTTGTAATTGGTGTTATTATGACATTAACTGTTTCTTGGGTACTATCAAAGACAGCCTTAAAAGGGATTCCAACTCACTACACACTTGAGTTACCTCCGTACCGCAAGCCAAAAGTTTGGAATACCATTGTTCGCGCAACACTCGATAAATCAATCTATGTTTTAAAACGAGCTATAGTTGTTGCTGCCCCTGCGGCTGCATTAACTTGGTTACTTGCTAACATTTTTATCGGTGACACAAGCTTACTTATGTATTTTGTAAACTTCCTAGATCCATTTGCTAAAATGTTAGGACTTGACGGGTTTATTCTAGCTGCATTCATTCTTGGACTACCCGCTAATGAAATTGTAATCCCAATTTTATTAATGTCTTACTTATCAACTGGGGCTTTAACTGAAATAGATGATTTTAATCAAATTAAAAATCTATTCCTAGAAAATGGTTGGACTTGGTTAACAGCGTTAAACACAATGTTGTTCTCACTTCTTCATTTCCCGTGCGGAACAACACTTGTTAATATATACAAAGAAACAAAAAGTGCAAAATGGACATTCTTATCGTTTGCAATCCCTACCGTTATCGCCATTGTTGTTACATTCCTCTCTACACAATTGGTACATTGGTTAGGGCTTGTATAAAGCAAAGCATACATAGAAGGTATCCCCCTTCACATATGCTTTGCACGAAAGAAACCTGAAATTATTCAGGTTTCTTTTTTTGCACATCAGTATTCCACGGCTGTGCTCCATACGTTGTGAGTTTTTTATGAATAAAATATATAGTTCCTGGAAGAACTGCCATTAATATCGTGCAACTAATTCCTAATCCAGTAAACAACTTTCATCACCTTATTTCACTCTTTTCGGTAAAGCTGAACCTGAATGTTCAATTGTTGGATGAACATGAACAGTAATTTCAGCATTACTAAAGTAATTTTCGCCTTGATCCCAATTCTTACTTATTTTTGTCCACTCTTTATAATTATGTCGCTTATACACTTCCCCTAACTCTAATACATCTACCTTATATTTTTTTTGAACAAGCTTAATCGATTTTTGAATACGCTCCTCCATTTCTTCCGATATATCCTTCTCTAAACGCTTTTCATTCAAAACCTTTTTATGATCACTGAAATGCAACTCAGCCAATGTGCCTTCCAGAGATAAATGAATATCAAACTTTGGTTTTGTAGCATTCGTTGTAGATACTTTAATTTTTCGACGCAACTTATGAATTTCATATGTAATAAGTTGATTTTTTTTACGAATCGTAAAAAAACCTCCAATTTTTTTGCCTATTATATAATTCATCCCTAATGTTTCTTCCCCACTCAAATTGCCTACACATTTATTATCCTTTCCACGAAACAATGCTGCACCGTTCATTTGTACCCCTTGTTTTGTCAGTTCAAGAATAGGTAATACAAAACTGCGGTTAGAGATCATCTTCTCCTGTACCTCCCCAATTCTTACAGCCTCAATCATTTGGGCATTTTTCGGAGGGTGTTCAGCTAACATATCAATATACTGCGCCGGTAAATTTTCAGGCTTGGCACTTTGTTTTAAAATAGCTTCTGCATTTTTCTTAGAAACGAACAAACGAATATTTCTTCTCATTTCATGATCGCGAATATATACATCTAACGTATTTTGTAAAATGTATGGATGTGAAAGTAATTCTTCAGAGAAAATAATCACTTGTATATGAGGGAAAAATAATGTACGGCTAATTTTTTTAGCGATTATTCTTATTTGTTCAAATACACTATCTGCTTTTGCACTAACATTAATATAATTTTCGCTATCCCCACCCCCTTGTCCACCCTGTTGAGACAATTTACTGGGGAGTACCATCTGATAGGTCCCTTTCATAATTGGATTCGCTTTCTTCTCCTTCACGATATCGTAAGCCGCTCCTACTACAAATCCTCTTTCTTCTATCTCTTCTAACTCAGAACACCCACTCATAAATCCAGTTAAAGCCATAACCATTATAATTTTAAGAAGGTGTTTCATTTCCACCATTCCTTCTTTTTATTTTATATACAATTAAAACGAGCAAAGGTGCTAACACAACACACCCCATATCTATCCAAGCTAAATAAGTCCCATAACTTGATAAAGCATTCAAACTACTAGGTATCATATTCGCCATAAAAATAATTGGGGCACTTACGAAAATAAAAATATGTTTCTTCACTTTCGGAAACATAGCACAAAACAATAAAGATGCGACATCATAGTACATTGCTGTCGTGTTATAAATAGTAATAATCCAAGTCGTAAAAAAAATCGCATCAAACCTTTCTAAAAATCCTCCACCAATTTCAATTTCTTTCCCTAATTCAATTGTTGGATATGTCAATCCACGTGTTGTCATATACGTAAAAACACTAATACAAGTTACATAAATTAAAATGTATGACAGCACGTTTACCATCACCGCTTTCGCGACTGCCATCGGCGCTTTTTTCGCTGTCTTATCATTCAGCAACACCGCATAAAATAAAGCTACTTCAAATCCAATAAACGTAAAAATAGAATTTTTAACTCCAACAGCATATTGACTTACTTTCGTTTGAAAAGCTGGTAGTAAATTATTTATTTCCATTAAATTTATATTCAATAAAGAAAGAAGTACTATCGCAATTAAAACAATAGGTAAGAATAAAACATTTAACCTTAATAAGGCTGCTCTTGATCCTGCTATTCCATAAATAACAACTAATAAGAAGAAGAAAGACAGTAGTTGTATTGGTGTATCACTAAATAAATACGTTTGAGAAATAACTGAAATCATTCGCGATTCATATGCTGTCAAAGCAGCAAACGTTAATACTAAAATACAACTAATTGTGTATGCAACAGGCTTCGTCAAATGCGCACTCGTATATTGAACAAAATTTTGTTTTGGAAATAAGATAGCCACTCTCGTCACAAACCAGCCTAAAACTGCGCAAATCAATCCACCCAAAAGCAAGATAATCCAACCGTCCGAAAATAAAGTTTGGTTAGCGATATCTCTCGGCATAGACAATGCCCCTATACCAATAATGGTCGATGATACCGCAAACCCAATTTCCCGAGATCCAATCTCTTCATCGCCATACTCAAATGGTTTCACTTATTTTCGCTCCTTTGGACGTATTGTAGAATCTTTTGTTTGTAAGTACTCTGGTCTATCTTTCAACATCGATTTTGGCATGCGAATAAATTCTTCTTTCCAATCTTTATAAAATGCAGGAGCAATGGGAGTTGTATACGGTATACCAACACTTGTTAAATTTGTAATATGAATAGCAAGTGCAATCAGAGCTAGAATGATCCCATACAGTCCAAAAGCCGTTGCAGCTAATACAAAGACGAAAAGTAAAATTCGGAACGTAATCGTAATACTATATACAGGAAGCGAGAACGTAGCAATCGCAGTAACTGCAATAATAATAACTAAAAACGGATTTACAATCCCTGCATTTACCGCAGCTTCTCCAATTACAAGACCTCCTACAATCCCTATCGTTTGTCCCATTGGTTTGGGCAATCGGATTCCAGCTTCTCGTATTAATTCCATAGTCAAGGCCATCATTAACGTTTCAATATATGCTGGAAACGGAACACCTTCCCTCGCACCTGCAATTGAATAAGCCAGTTTAGAAGGAATAAGTCCTTGATGATAAGATACAAGTGCTACATACATAGCTGGTAACAAAACCGCGATTATACCTGAACCCATACGTAAAAATCTTAGTAACGTTCCAATCACCCAGCGCTCGTAATGATCTTCTACAGATTGAAAAATATCAACAAACACAAGCGGTGCAATAAGAGCAAACGGAGATCCGTCTACTAAAATGGCCGCTTTTCCCTTCGCTAATGACGCTATAATATTATCTGGCCTCTCTGTATTCAAAAACTGTGGAAATGGAGATAAATTATTATCCTGAATTAATTGTTCAATCGTACCTGTTTCCAAAATAACATCTGTCACTATTGATTGAAGACGGCGATCTAACTCTTTTACAATGTGAGGATTAATAATATCTTCTATATATACTAGGGTTACTTCTTTCTGCGATCGCTTCCCCATAATATAAGATTGGAACCTCAACTTTGGATCGCGTAAACTGCGTCGGATTAACATTTTATTCACATTAATATCTTCATTTAATCCAACTCTTGGTCCGCGTATTAAATCTTCTGTCACTGGTGGCTCTAAACTTCTCTTCTCCCAAGCCCTACTATTAATAACGATAGCAGTTTGAATATTATCAATTAATATAACTGTATCTCCCGCTAAAATCGCATTTATAATATCCGGAAACGTTGTCTTCTTACCCACTTCCGCAATAGAAATAAAATGATCCAATAACGTCTGAACGACAGCCGCTTCATTTTGCACTTCTTCATATTGAAGAGTACGAACTACATATTTATAAACATTATCCTTGTCTGTTAACCCACATAAAAACACAACCGCACAACGTGTAAAACTCCCAGCAAGAACAACTTCTCTAATTGTTAAATCATTAGGTGAACCTAACTCATCCCTAATTTCTTTCATAACTTCAAATAAGTTACCTTCAAGCTCTAACAATTTCCCCACCTAACTTCCTTTTCAACAAGTTTTTAGTTAGATTCCGCTAATTGAAGAAAATATATACAAAAAAGAGCTATCTCTTTTCAAAGATAGCTCTAATAAAGTAAAACTTTAATCAGCCCTCACCAATCGGACTTTTACAGGCAGCAGGGCCCCTACCTAACTTCTTTGCTTCCGCTGAATTTTGAGTTGAGGGTCTTACTGCCCGTTAATGCGGGATAAACGAATTACTTTTCTACTATTATATTGTTTTTCTTTATAGATACACTTTTTGTAAACCCACTAACTACAAACATCACAATCATATTAATTAACAATGCGACTATGCCTACATTCAAATCTTTTATATACTGCGGGAAACTCGGAAACATTGTGGCTATAGTTGAACCAGATAAGGTAATATATGCGACCACTAACAGCCCAACTCCTATTCCTGCAATCGCTCCTTGCTTCGTAATAATTTGGCGTGGAAACAAGCTACATACAAGTGCAGGGAAAAGTTGTGTAACAATACTGTATCCCATTAATAGAAGCGCTCCTATCGTTTCTCCTCCTTTAAATGTAAATAAAACTGCCACGAGCGTTACTACAGGCACAAATAATTTTGCCATCTTAGCAACTTGTCTATCTGAAGCAGATGGAACTATCGTTCGATAAATATTTTTCGCTAACAGTGTAGAAGCCGCCATAACAAGCATCGAACCCGGAACCAATGCCGTTAATACTCCCGCACTACCAATAATTCCAATAAACCAAGGATCAAAAGTTTGTAAAGCAAGACGGAATAACGAAAGATCTACATCCGCTCCCTTTAACCCAGGAACTTGCAATATAGCAGCAAATCCTGCAAAAAATACGAAAAGTAAAACTAAAGAATACAATGGCATAATTGCTGCATTTTTACGAAATACTTTTTCATTTTTTGCAGAAAAAGCAGAAGCAAATGTATGAGGCCACATATAAAAACCGAGGGCCGTTAATATAATAGTAGAAACAAACCAAGAAATACTCATTCCTTCTTCAGGTAAAGATAAAAATCCCGGTTTCGCTGCCTCTACAGCCTCAAACATCGGCTGAAATCCTCCATAATAATGATACGGTAAATATATACCTAAAAACATAACGATAAACAGTATCATAATATCCTTCAAAGCAGCCGTCCAAGCCGAACCATGTATACCTGAAACCATTACATATATAGTTATAACAATAGCACCAATCCAAACCGCAACAACAGGTGACACCCTTCCGTAAGAAGCTTCTGAAACGATAATTCCCAGTCCTTTTAACTGTAAAACAAGATATGGGATGATGGAAACAACACCAACAATTGAAACAATAATCCCAAGCGCTTTACTTCTATATTTCTTCGCAAAAAAATCCGACTGTGAAACAAGGTTATGCTCTTTCGCATACTTCCAAATCGGTGGCAATAAAAAATACGATAAAAGATAAGCTAAAGCGCCATAACCTAAAATATAAAAGGTAGGTGCTCCTTTGCTATACGCCCAGCCACTTCCTCCCAAAAATGTAAACGTCGTATAAATTTCACCTGCCATAAGGAGAAAAACAAAAATAGTGCCAAACCCTCTTCCCCCAACTGACCATTGCTCTAAATTCATATCTTTTCCATGTTGTGCCCGAATCCCTAAAAATAGTGCGAGAAACAAAAATAAAATAATGATAAGTAATGCAGTCATTTTACATCCTCCTTATTAGCAGGATCAAACACGTACACAAGCCCCATACAAAAAGATGTAATAAACACTGATAATAATACCCAAAATAATAAAAATGGCATCCCTAATACGTAAGGAGTAACTGAATTCGCAAATATTGGCCCAACTACTAAACAAAGAACTGGGATAAGCGCTAGAATGTGTATTTTCTTCATCTCATTCTCCTTTACTTATAAAGTTCATAATGGCTGATACAAAGACTTCCACTCCAATCAGTAATGCATCTTCGTCAATCGTAAAACGAGGGTGATGGTGAGGATATATAATACCTTTCTCTTTATTTCCCGCTCCGATAAAAAAGAATGTCCCCGGTGCCTTTTGTAAAAACGCTGAAAAATCTTCTCCAGCCATCGTCGGCTGTAAACGAACAACTCTATCCCTTCCATAAAGTTGTAATGCCGTTTGTTCAATAAGCTCTGTAGCTTCATAGTCATTTACAACTGGTCGATACCCATATTCATATGAAAATGTATATTTCGCTCCGTAAGATTCCGTAATATGCTTCACAATCCGCTCAATCTTCTTCTCTGTTTCACCTCGTAATTCATGTCTTAAACTTCTCACTGTCCCTTCAATCTCGGCTTGCTCTGGTATTACATTATGAGTTGTCCCCGCATGAAATTGCGTAACAGATATTACGAGAGAATCTAATGGATTCGTGAGGCGAGATACAATTTGCTGAAGTTGCGAAACGACTTGTGTTCCGATTGCAATACTATCCACCGTTTCATGAGGGATTCCAGCATGTCCACCTTTTCCCTCTATCTTAATTTTAAAAACATCCGGTGCAGCCATTGCAGGACCATAAATAACACCTATTTTCCCAACCTCTAACGACGCCCAAAGGTGAGCACCAATAATATAATCCACACCTTCCATTACACCTGCAGCAACCATCTCCTCTGCACCACCAGGAAAATTCTCTTCAGCATGTTGGAATAGAAAACGAATCTCTCCTTTAATCTTCTCTCTTTCTTCTACTAACTTATGTACAACCCCAAGTAATATCGCTATATGTCCATCATGACCACATGCATGCATTACACCTTTATATATAGAAATAAAATCAAACTCATTTTCTTCATGAATAGGAAGAGCATCCATATCGGCTCGAATCGCAACTGTTTTGCCCGGATGTTTACCTACTAACTTTGCCATCACACTATATTTAGTCGGCCGTGACACTTCTAAATATGGGAATTTCCGAAGTATATCGAACACAAACTGCGATGTTTTCTCTTCTTGAAAAGATAACTCTGGATACTTATGAAAATGCCTTCTCCACTCAACTAACTGATTTTTTGACAAAACAAGTTCCTTTGCAACATCCATTTCTCTTCTCCCCTTCTTCACCAAGTTAAATGTTATTATAACGTGAATTGTTAACTTTTAAAGGAATCTTCTGAATTTTCAGTGATGGTAAACTAAAAAGAAAAAGCCATCCAAAAGATGACTTTTTCATTATTATAAAATAGTAATTGCTTGTTTTCCCATTTGCTCCCAAGCTTTCTCAAATTCTGCTCGCGGAACAGCCAAGCGCGGATTATTTTTAAGAGGATCATTTACATATACAAAGTTTTGATCATATCCAATTACTACTGCACTATGCTCATAATATGTAATTTTCACTTCGCCTGAACTCGTATTCCATGTTTCAAAACTACTTTCAGCTAGCGGCTTAAACGTCGTATTAATAATGACCCATACCGGAGAACCAGAACTAATTACTTTATATATATCTTGCATGTCTCTACCTGTTAAATTAATTACTTTTTCAGGAACATATTTTTCTGCTAAATCAAAGATTGGTTTATTGTATACACCATATCCAGGCTCTGCCTTTGTATAAATATTTCCCACAAATCCCTCGTAAGGATTTCCACGCAAACCATTTTGTTCAAATGGAACACGATGAATTTCGCTAGCAAGTTGCATCTTATCTACTTGTACACCTTTATATTGCAGCAACATAGCTAAACTTGTCACTTCACATCCTCGAGGTAATTCTGGTAATTGTTTAATAAACGGAACATCTTCAATCATAGCTGCTTCTTTCATTTCAGATAGAAACTCTAAGCGTAGAACTTGCGCCTTTTGCATGATTTTATCTTTTCCTATAAAAAATGCAGCAGCAAGTATAATTCCAAAAACAAAAAGATATTTTAACTTTTTCATTATAAACAAAACTCCATTAATTATTATTTTACAGATACACCTCTTATCATTGTACCCTTCTTCTTACTAGTTTGCTAGAAAGATCATGTGAATTATCGCTCATAGAATTAATTATAAAAATTCTAATTATTTTTAATAAAAAGAAAAATAAATATACATTTACAGAATATTTTGCTAAAATCAAAATTGTTAACATAGTGAAGATATCACCATGTTAACAAACATTCTTAGAGTATTTAGTCATAGTTCGTTTTTTACATACTCCATTCATTTCATAGCAAATAAACCGAGTGTGTTTTGCATCCCCCACTAATGATTAAAAACTCAGAATAAAACGAAGTTTACACATTCAAGAAAATACGGGGTGAGGGGCATATGAATCAACAAATTGAACAAACAGATTTAAAACGAACAATGAAAAGTAGACACCTATTTATGATTGCACTCGGCGGTGTTATCGGAACCGGGCTATTTATGGGATCTGGTCAAATCGTCCATAATGCCGGACCTGGTGGTGCTATTCTTGCATTTTTAGTCGGTGGATTTGTTATGTATTTAACGATGTTATGTCTTGGTGAATTATCCGTTGCTATGCCAGAAGCAGGTTCATTCCAAAGTTATGCAAGCAAATTCATTTCACCTGGTTTTGGATTTGTTGTCGGTTGGATGTATTGGTTAAATTGGGCTGTTACAGTTGGCGTAGAGTTAACAACTGTAAGTATTTTAATGAAACGCTGGTTTCCAGACGTTTCTTCCTGGATTTGGTGCGTTACATTTGCAGCAGCACTCTTCCTCGTAAACGCTTTATCAGCAAAAGCATATGCAGAAGCAGAGTTTTGGTTCGCAAGTGTAAAAGTCGCGACAATTGTCATTTTCATCGTGCTTGGTGGCGCTGTTATGTTCGGTCTACTAGACTTTAATGGAAAGCCAGCTCCAATGCTTCATAATTTCACTGAAAATGGCGGGCTATTTCCCAACGGTGCATTAGCTGTTCTTCTTACGATGATTACAGTAAATTACTCCTTCCAAGGAACAGAATTAATTGGAATCGCTTCAGGAGAAAGTGAAAATCCTGAAAAAACAATTCCAAAAGCAATAAAAAATACAATTTGGCGAACTCTCTTCTTCTTCGTCTTAGCGATATCAGTTGTTGTAGGTTTACTCCCATGGCAAGAGGCTAATCTAGTTGAAAGTCCCTTTGTACTTGTATTTGATGTAGCCGGTGTCCCATATGCAGCAGATATTATGAACTTTGTTATTATTACAGCTGTATTATCCGTTGCTAACTCTGGTCTATATGCAAATTCTCGTATGCTGTGGGCGATGGCAAAACAAGGAATGGCAAGCCCAGCATTTACGAAATTAACTAAAAAAGGTGTACCGCTAAATGCATTAATTTTCAGCCTAATTTTCGCTAGCCTGTCCTTACTAACAAGTGTATTTGCGGCAGATACTGTCTTTCTAGTTTTAACATCTATTGCAGCAATGGCTGCCGTTGTCGTTTGGATGTCAATCGCCGCTTCACAGTTTTTCTTCCGTAGAAATTTCGTGAAAAATGGTGGCAACATAAATGATTTAAAATATCGTACACCGCTCTATCCACTCGTTCCAATCGTAGCGTTCTCGCTCAATTTCATTACATTTGTTAGTTTGGCTTTCATTCCAGATCAAAGAATTGCTCTTTATTGCGGCATTCCATTTATGATTATTTGTTACATTTTATACCAAGTTAAATATAAAAAAATTGTCACACTTGAACAGCCACGAACTGTCACACAAGAAATAAACTAAATATACAAAATATTCAGCTATCTTCCTTATCATAAGATAGCTTTTTTCTATTTCTTGGATATCCTGGTATAACTTTATTTATCTTAAAATTTTCACAATCACGTTTTTCTCTGGAAAATAGTTTACAATGTAATCAAGTTACAAATGATATTCACCTTAAAAAGTGTGCATTTGTGTCTATTTTTTAACAATATATCAAAAACTATTGCCTTCTATAAATTAATAGGTTTATATTGTTTTATTGGCATAGTTTCAATCCAAGGAGAAAGGAGATTTTCAATCGTGCAACTAAAGAAAGCGTTTTGGAAGTTGGCTTCACTTCTTCCGTTATCATTACTTCTGTTCCTCGGTGGCTGTGATAAAAAACTCGCAGTATTAAATCCGCAAGGACCTGTTGCAAAAGCACAGTATGATTTAATTGTTTGGTCATTCTTGCTTATGTCATTAATTATCGCAATTGTATTCATTCTGTTTACAGTCATCTTGATTCGTTATCGTGAAAAACCAGAGAATATGGACTATGAGCCACCTGAACAACACGGTAACACATTACTAGAAATTATTTGGACGCTTGTTCCTGTTATTATCGTTATCGCATTATCGATTCCAACAGTAAAAGCAACTTATGCTTCGGAAGAGGTTCCGAAAGAGTCCAAACATATTAAACCAGTTGAAATTTATGTTACATCTGCAAACTGGAAATGGTTATTCAGTTACCCAGAGGAAAAAATTGAAACCGTTAACTATTTAAACATCCCAGCTGGTGTACCAATTCAATTCAAACTGACTTCTGTCGGCCCAATGAATGCTTTCTGGGTACCAGAACTTGGTGGTATGAAGTACACAATGGATGGCATGATTATGGATCTTTATTTACAAGCTGATAAGCCAGGTTCTTACCTAGGCCGTAGTGCGAACTTCTCTGGTGAAGGATTCACACACATGGAGTTCGAAGTTGAAGCAAAAACTAAAGAGAAATATGACAAGTGGGTTAAAGAAGTACAAGAAACTGCTCCTAAACTAACAGAAGCTAAGTACAACGAAATTGTTAAACCAGGTGTAGTTGGTCGTATGACATTCTCTAGTCACCACTTAAGTTATGTAGATCCAAAATCACTTGAATATTGTGATTATAACTACTACAAAAACAAAAAATAATAGCTATTATTCCAACAGATTGGAGTGAACACAGTGAAGCTTGATGAATTCTTTGTCACAGGTGACCCGATTATTTACGGTGCAGACGCTTCTATCGTTCTTGTGACATTAGCAATCATTTTCGTACTAACAAAGTATAAAAAATGGAAATGGCTTTGGGACGAATGGTTGACAACTGTTGACCATAAAAAAATCGGAGCCATGTATATTATTTCTGCGGTTATCATGTTATTCCGTGGTGGTATGGATGGTTTAATGATCCGTGCACAGTTAACATTCCCAGAAACAACTTATTTAAACGCTGAACACTATAACGGAATCTTTACAACGCATGGTACAGTAATGATTCTTTTCATGGCAATGCCATTCGTTATGGGATTAATGAACCTTGTAGTACCATTACAAATTGGTGCTCGTGATGTTGCATATCCGTTCTTAAATGCTTTAAGTTTCTGGTTATTCTTTGTCGGAGCAATGTTATTCAACATCGCTTTCGTAATCGGTGGTTCTCCAGACGCTGGGTGGACTTCTTACTTCCCAATGGCAGGTACAGAGTTTACTTCAGGCGTAGGAAATAACTACTACGCAATTGCATTACAGATTTCAGGTCTCGGTACGCTAATGACCGGTATTAACTTCCTTGTTACTATCTTAAAAATGCGTACACCTGGTATGACTTTAATGAGAATGCCAATGTTTACTTGGTCAATCTTAATTACAACAATTATCATTATTTTCGCTTTCCCAGTATTAACAGTTGCTCTTGCATTAATGACATTTGACCGTCTATTCGATGCTCACTTCTTTACGATGGCGAGCGGCGGTATGCCGATGTTATGGGCCAACCTGTTCTGGGTATGGGGTCACCCTGAAGTATATATCGTTATTTTACCGGCATTCGGTATTTTCTCTGAAACCATTAGTACATTCTCACGTAAGCGTCTATTCGGTTACAGTGCGATGGTATACTCAATGGTTGCAATTTCTTTACTAAGTTTCGTCGTATGGCTTCACCACTTCTTCACGATGGGTGCAGGTCCAGCGGTTAACTCATTCTTCTCGATTTCGACAATGGCGATTTCGATTCCAACCGGTGTTAAGATCTTTAACTGGTTGTTTACACTGTATAAAGGACGTATCCGTTTTACAGTTCCAATGCTTTGGTCATTGGCATTTATTCCAAACTTCGTAGTCGGTGGGGTTACAGGGGTTATGCTTGGAATGGCAGCTGCTGATTATCAATACCATAACAGCTACTTCCTAATCGCTCACTTCCACTACGTATTAATCGCAGGTACAGTATTCGCTATGCTTGCTGGATTCACATTCTGGTATCCAAAAATGACTGGTCATATGTTAAATGAACGCCTAGGTAAATGGACATTCTGGATCTTTATGAGCGGATTCAACATCTGTTTCTTCCCAATGTACTTCTTAGGTTTAGACGGTATGACTCGTCGTATGTACACTTACTCTGAAAGTCTTGGATGGGGATGGCTAAACCAAATCGCATCTGTTGGTGCGGTAATGATGGGTATCGGCTTCCTACTTCTTTGCTACAACGTAATTTGGAGTGCACGTCACGGTGAACGTGACACAACTGGAGATCCATGGGATGGTCGTACACTTGAATGGGCAACTCACTCTCCTGTACAACATTACAACTTCGCGAAGCTTCCTGAAATTAAAGAAGCTGATGCTTTCTGGTACATGAAAAAACGCGGAGAAACAGTTACACCAGCAGCAGAAGATATTAAACCAATTCACATGCCAAGTAACTCTGGTGTGCCTATTATTGCGTCTGGATTCTTCGGTCTTGCAGGTTTCGCATTAGTATTTAGCTGGTTCTGGCTTGCAGCAATCGGTGGAGTTGGTATTTTAGCTTGCTTAATCTATCGTTCATTCGATTATGATGAAGGTTACTATATCAGTGTTGATGAAATTAAAAAAACAGAACATATAGCATGAGAGGTGAAATGACATGGCGGCTTTAGATAAAAGCTTACCTTTGGAATATCAATCCGAACAAAGCAGATTGAATATCCTAGGATTCTGGATTTTTCTTGGGGCTGAAATTATGCTGTTCGCAACACTTTTCGCCTCTTATCTAGTCCTTGCTGGTCGTACGGCAGATGGCCCAACACCAGCGCAATTGTTTGAACTTAAAACGCTTTTAATTCAAACATTACTACTTTTAACAAGTAGTTTTACATGCGGTATCGTAATTCATGAAATGCGTAAGCATAACCAAAAAGCGATGCTTGGATGGTTCGTCCTTACATTACTTTTAGGTGCAGGTTTCCTATTCTTTGAGATTGAAGAGTTCATTATGTACATTGGTGAAGGCGCAACAATTCAAACAAGTGCTTTCTTATCTGGATTCTTCGTTCTTCTTGGAACGCACGGAGCTCACGTAACAGGCGGTATCATTTGGGCAACTTGTGTTATTATCCAAATTTTAAAACGAGGTTTAACACCAGTTACAGCTCGTAAAGTATTCATTATCAGCTTATACTGGCATTTCCTTGATCTAGTTTGGGTCTTTATTTACACACTAGTTTACTTGAACGGGATGGTGGCGTAAATGGCTCAAAACAACAATCAAGCAAACGGGCATGCGCATAGCGGATTCCCTTGGTCACACGTTTTCGGATTTATTTTATCGCTTGCATTAACGTTTCTAGCGTTATACGTGGCACTTTACACAACATTGCCACTTTCAACAGTCTTAACAACTATTATCATAATGGCTGTTGCGCAAGCATTGTTACAATTAATTATGTTCATGCATTTAAAAGAAGGAGAAGGAAGAGTTCAAATTCTTACAATGATATACAGTTTCTTCGTTGCAACTGCAACAGTTGGTTTAACTGTATGGATCTTCTTCTCAATGTAATGTACATGAAAAAGACTGCTGAGATTCCTCAGCAGTCTTTTTTTATCCCCTCCCCTGTTACATCCACATTACGGAATTAACAACAGAATCATGAAAAATATACTTATTATGACAAATGTTAAGAAAAATCTTTCTTTATGAAATCGAATCCATATGCGTTGCTTTTCTACCTATTATATGGCTAAATAGGTACTATATTTATTTGAAGGGAGAGAACGCAATGGAACATCATACTTCTGTTCTATCACTTATGGTTGTCGTTGCAATCGCGTTTTTCGTTCCCCTTTTGTTACAACGCTTTAAATTAAAAGCACTTCCTGTTGTCGTTGCAGAAATTATTGCAGGAATCTTTGTAGGTAAAAGTGGGTTTAATATTATTGAGCCAGATATATGGCTTCAAGTTTTATCAACATTAGGATTTATCTTCCTCATGTTCTTAAGCGGTTTAGAAATTGATTTTTCTATCTTTAAACAAAAAGGGAAAAAAAATACGACAAACGAGCCAAATACATTTCAAGTAGCAAGCATTATCTTCTTATTTATTTTCATCTTATCTTATGCCCTATCATTACTATTCGTATGGCTAGGATTTGTAGATAATGCAATGTTCATGACTTTAATTATTTCAACTATTTCTTTAGGTGTTGTTGTACCAACATTAAAAGAAAACAACCTAGGAAAAACTGCAATCGGACAAATCATTTTATTAGTTGCTGTTATTGCAGACTTAGTTACAATGATTTTACTCGCTGTTTTCGTCGGATTAAATTCCGAAAGCGGTCAAAGTATGTGGCTCTTACTTATTCTATTCGGTGCCGGTATTGTCATTTACTTTATTGCAAAACGCTTTAAAAAC
Source organism: Bacillus cereus group sp. MG1 (assembly GCF_040460035.1). Taxonomy (NCBI): domain Bacteria; kingdom Bacillati; phylum Bacillota; class Bacilli; order Caryophanales; family Bacillaceae; genus Bacillus; species Bacillus cereus group sp. MG1. Next base: position 1,812,403 of record NZ_JARVGY010000001.1, read on the forward strand.
ATTCCATACTTAGATAGTTTAAAAGCTGGTAGTGTACAAATTGATACACGAGCTGTTTTTGCACTCATTTTAATCTTAGTTGGGTTATCGGAATCTGTTGGAGCAGAAAATATTTTAGGTGCCTTCTTAGCAGGTGTACTTGTATCGTTATTATCACCAAATGAAGATATGGTGGAAAAACTTGATTCTATCGGCTATGGTTTCTTCATCCCTATTTTCTTCGTAATGGTTGGTGTAAATCTAGAGGTGTGGTCTATTTTCAAAGAACCTTCTAGCATGCTAATGATTCCAATCTTAATTGTAGGACTCTTTATTTCGAAACTCTTACCATCACTCGTCTTAAGAAAATGGTATCCACGTAATATCGTACTTGGAAGTGCAATCTTATTAACATCGACACTTTCTTTAGTTATTGCGGCTGCACAAATTGGTGAAAAACTGGAGATCATCAGTCCAAGTTTATCTGCCTCTCTTATTTTAAGCGCAGTTATTACTTGTATTTTTGCACCTATATTGTTTAAAAAAATGTTCCCAAAAGTAGAAACACCAAAACCAAAAGTAGCTATTATTGGCGCGAGCAGAATTACCCTTCCGTTATCACTAGATTTAAAACGAGAAGATTATGACGTAACGCTATATATGATGCGTCAAAACAAAATAAATGATGAAGAAGCGAAATCACATGACTTCCCTATCGTGAAATTAGATGACATCACAATCGCATCATTAACTGAACAAACAGCATTTGATGCAGATCGCGTCGTTGTTGCAACAAGCGATGATGAACAAAACTTATTATTGGCAGAACATGCAAAAGAGCTAGGTGTTGAACATGTTATTGCAAGTGTAGAAGATCCACTTCTACAAGAAAAAGCAACGCAAGAACATATCGCTGTATTCTCAACAATTAACTCTACACGTATTTTATTACGTGCACTTATTGATAAACCTAGTCTCGTTCGCTTAATTACAACAGCAAACGAAACAGTACGTGAAGTTGAACTGCGCAGCAATAAATATAACGGCGTTGCGCTTCGCCGCCTCCCGTTTTTAGGTGATGTACTTGTCATTCAAATCTACCGCGGTAACAAAGCATTAATACCGCATGGTGATACAAGACTACAACACGGTGACACATTACTTGTAACAGGTTCAAAAGAACATATCGATACACTAAAAAACATATTAGAGTAAAAAAATGCCCCTCACATAATTGAGGGGCATTTTTTTAACTTCATATGGTAAAATGTTACTATCACATATTATGAGGATGGATCACATTATGTCTATTGTAACTTTAGCTCTTTTATTATTAGCAGAAATACTCGTTGCCATTATTCTCATCGGTGTTAGTATTGAGATTTGTAGTTACGGATGGAAAAAATCGAATGGAATAAAATATTCTTGCCTCCTACTTTCACTCCTTCTCGGAACTGCTAGCATACTCGGACTTCTCGCCGCACCTGCTTATTTCTTTATACAATTAACAGAAAAGGCCTTATAAGAAAGGATGTTAATATGATTATCGTGAAAAATATTGAGGGATCTGAAACTTACGTATTACGTCAAAAAATTTTACGCCCCAATCAAACATTAGCAGATTGTAAATATCCTTCCGATTATGAAACAGACACCTTCCACTTAGGCGCATTTATAAACGATGAACTAATTAGTATCGCTTCCTTCTCAAAAGAAATATACCCTGACCTACCAGCCGGTATTCATTATCGTCTACGAGGAATGGCCACATTACCTGAGTTTCGAAACAACCACGCTGGAAGCTCCTTAATTCAGAATGCAGAACAAATCTTACAAGAGCGTCAAGCAAATATGTTATGGTGTAATGGCCGAATTACTGTAACTGACTATTACAAGCGATTAGGCTTTCAGGAGCATGGTGAAATTTTTGAACTTGAACCAATTGGCCTTCATAAAGTTTTGTATAAAAAGATATAAGAAAAGCTTTCCTCAATACGGGAAAGCCTTTCTTATATTTCAATCTTCTCTTTTTATTTTTTTCATATATATGTATATAAACAAACTAGGAACTAAAAAACAAGCAAACATAATAAGTCCTGTCATACTAATTTCCTTTATCGAAATATCTGGTGTTACAACGATACAAATAGCTAAAATCCCAATAATAATACCCACCGGAATGAATAATAGCTTCATAAAATAACGACGCGACACTCCGCCCGTATGCTCATACACTTCCACTGAATTTTTCAGATTTAAAAAGTTAATAATTATTATCCCGCCCATAAATACCATTAATAAATCCGAAACACTTTCATATCCTGCCCCTTGCAAGACATAGCGGTAAAAGACGATAGCTAGTATGACGATATTTTGTAAGATGAAAGCTAATCTAATATGTTTTAACCCTTCAATCATTAAACGTTCATCTTTCACGATTTTCATCCTACCACTCCTTTTCCTCCCAAAACAAATCATTCAACGTTTTATCTACTGCATAACAAATTTTTAAACATAAATCTAAAGATGGATTGTATTTCCCCTTCTCAATTAAACTAATCGTTTGCCTTGTAACGCCTACTTTTTCTGCTAATTGTTGCTGTGTTAAATCTAACTGAACACGCGCGACTTTTATTTTACTTACAGCCATTCATGTTCCTCCTCTATCTATATTGTAACATATATATTCCATTAAGTAATTTATATTTTACAAAACCAATTAAGTTTTCATCTTATCCCGATTGGTGCGGGCTAATACACAGTGAGGATATCCCCTACTGCTCATAGTTTCACTTTATTATACACAAAAAGGGAGCCTCCCATAAGAAGGCCCTCTCCTATATTTATATTATAAGAATAAATGACATCCAAATAAGAATGCAAATAAGTATAGTAATGGATGTACTTCCATCCCTTTACCCTTCACAATTTTCAAGACTGGATATACTAAAAATCCAATTGCGATTCCATTTGCAATACTAGATGTTAACGGAATACCTATAAAAATTAAAAATGCTGGTAACGCATCTTCAAATTCATTCCAATTAATATCTCGAATGCTTTGTGCCATTAAACTACCTACTATAATTAATGAAGGAGCTGTAATAGCGGCTACACTTGATAAAGAAGCAATAACAGGACTAAAAAATGCCGTTATAATTGTTAGACCAACAACTACAATCCCTGTTAATCCAGTTTTACCACCTGCAGCAATACCTGCTGACGATTCAATCGTCGCTGCTGTTGGGCTTGTTCCAAAGATAGAACCTGTAGTCCCGCCAATTGCATCCGCAATAAACGCTTTACCAAAACGCTTCTCTGTATTGTCTGTAATTAAACCTGCTTGTTTAATTAAACCGAGTAATGCACCTGTTGTATCGAATAAAAGTACAAGTAAAAATGAAAATACAACGCCGTATAATCCGTATTCAATTACATCTGAAAAGGCATTGATTGGGTTTGAAACGATGATACCCTCTGGTAAATGAGGCATCGCCACAATTTTATCAGCAAACTTCAATTGCCCTGTAAAGAAGGCAATAATTCCTGTCACAATCATACTAATAAATAATGCACCGCTCACACGCAATGTCATTAATACCGCCGCTAATATTAAACCAATTAAAGTTAAAATAACAGCTGGAGAATGAAAATCACCAATCGTAACTAAATTAGACGGATGATCCACGATAATTCCAGAAAGGCGCAATCCAATAAAAGCAATAAATAGTCCAATTCCACCTGCAATTGCATGCTTTAAACTATCAGGAATTGCTAAAATTAACTTTTGCCTAAACGAAGTAAAAGATAATAAAAGAAAAATAATCCCCGTTACAAATACAGCTGAAAAGGCAACTACATATGTAATCCCTTCTGCCTTCTGTACAACAGAATAAGCAAAATATGCATTCATTCCCATAGCTGGAGCAATAACAATTGGGTAATTCGCGAAAATCGCCATACCTACTGTTCCAACAACGGTTGCAATAATTGTTGCTGTAAACGCTTGGTCAAATGGTACACCTGCATCAGATAATATTTTTGGATTGATGACAAGAATATACGCAAATGTAAAAAAAGTTGTGATGCCAGCTAAAAACTCTTGCTTCACAGAAGTGTTATATTTTTGTAATTGAAACATGCTTATGTACCCTTCCTACACCTGAATTATTATCACACATTCTTTTTCTTACTAGTATGCGAGAAAATATAATACTTAATCTTAACAATCAATAAAAAGAAGAGTCAATATATTCCCTAATAGTTCGAATTTTAAGTTTAAGTCTGACAAGTACAGATGTAGTACAGTTCATTATGATTATTTTTGTAGCATAACAGATAGAAATGTTTTATAATTTGAAATAGTTAAATATTTAGTAAACGCATTCAAATATCGTTCACTCTACAAGGGGGATTCTTCTTATGCAGCACACAAACAAATCTGGAACTTTAAATCGTGGTTTAAAAGAACGACATATTACTTTAATGTCACTGGGCTCAGCTATTGGCGTTGGGCTATTTTTAGGATCCGCTTCCGCCATTAAACTAGCAGGTCCTTCTATTTTGCTAGGCTATATGATTGCCGGTCTCGTTATTTTTTTCATTATGCGAGCGCTTGGGGAAATGGCAATTGAACAACCTGTTGCTGGTTCTTTTAGTAAATATGCATATGATTATATTGGACCACTCGCTGGTTATATTACTGGTTGGAATTACTGGTTCTTATGGGTTGTTACTTGTATGGCTGAAATTACAGCAGCTGGTATTTACATGCAGTACTGGTTCCCTGATATCCCGCGCTGGACTTGGGCATTACTTGCTCTATTATTAATGAGCGCTTTTAACTTCTTATCGGTAAAAGTATTTGGAGAACTTGAGTTTTGGTTTGCTCTCATTAAAATTGTCACAATTATCTGTATGATAGTAGTCGGAGCTGGTATTATTTTATTCGGATTCGGAAACGGTGGTATCGCTACTGGTATTTCAAATCTTTGGTCACATGGTGGCTGGTTCCCAAATGGATTTTCTGGGTTACTACTCTCCATGCAGATGGTACTATTCGCTTATTTAGGCGTTGAATTAATCGGCGTTACAGCTGGTGAGGCTCAAAATCCGAAGAAAACACTCGCAAAGGCAATTGATAACGTATTTTGGAGAATTCTACTCTTTTACGTTGGGGCATTATTCGTTATGATGGCAATTTATCCATGGAACGAACTTGGTGAGAAAGACAGTCCATTCGTATTAACATTCCAGCAAATTGGTATCGCAAAAGCAGCAGGTATTATTAACTTTGTCGTATTAACAGCAGCTCTTTCTTCTTGTAACGGTGGTTTATTTAGTACAGGCCGTATGCTATATACATTAGCTCAGCAGAAAAAAGCTCCTGAAAGATTTGGTCGTTTAAATAAAAATGGCATTCCAAGCCAAGGAATTGTAGCAACTGCTATCGTTTTACTAATTGGTGTTATATTAAACTATCTTGTACCTGCAAAGGTATTTACATGGCTTACTAGCATTTCAACTTTCGGTGCAATTTGGACTTGGGGCATTATATTAGTCGCTCAAATTAAATTCCGTAAAAGCTTGCCTACTCAAAATAAACAAAAGTTATCATATAAAATGCCTTTATACCCATTAAGCTCATATTTCTCACTTGCCTTCCTTGCACTAGTCTTATGTATAATGGCGTATTCAGAAGATACACGAATTGCATTGATTGTCGGCCCAATTTGGCTTATCGGCTTAGCAATCGTATATTACATGAAAGGGTTTCATAAGATTGATGAAACACCTAACTCAAAAATTAGTTAAGCAAAACATCCCTTCCTTATTACTTGGAAGGGATGTTTTTATATCTATATAAATATTTCTCAACAAAATTCACGGTATTTTTACAATTTTTTAATATTTTTTATGTTTTCCGTCTTTATTTTTACAGAAAAATAAATTACATTATTAAAGCACATATATTTATTATTAGGGGGATTCTTCTATGAAGAATAAAAAATGGATTACATTTTCTTTAGCAACAGCAATTACACTAAGTATAGGGACCTCGTTCATACCGTCTACTTATGCCGAAAGCTCTGTAGACCCAGCTCCTGAAATTGCTGCAAAAGTTGTAAATCAAAACAATGGGAAGAAAGTATTATTTGATAATACACACGGTCAAACTGCTGGGACAGCTGACTGGGTTATTGACGGCGGCTTTTCTGACTTCGGAAACGGCATTGCAAAAAACGGATATCACGTAAAGGAACTTCGTAAATCAACACCTATTACGTACGAAGATTTAAAAGATTACAATGTATTTATCGTCCCAGAAGCTAATATTCCTTACAAAAAATCTGAGCAGGACGCTATGTTACAATATGTAAAAAATGGTGGTAGTATCTTCTTTATTGCTGATCATTACAATGCAGATCGTAATAAAAATCGCTGGGACTCTTCTGAAGTATTTAATGGATATAGACGCGGTGCTTGGGATAATCCAGCAAAAGGAATGTCTAATGAAGAAGCAAATTCACAAGCTATGCAAGGAGTAGAAAGCTCTGATTGGCTCTCTGACAACTTCGGTATTCGCTTCCGCTACAATGCACTTGGTGATGTTTCAGCGAAAACAATTGTATCACCTGAACAATCTTTCGGAATTACAAAAGGTGTTTCGTCTGTAGCAATGCATGCTGGTTCTACTCTAGCAATTACAAACCCAAAACTAGCAAAAGGACTTGTTTACCTTCCAGAAAATCCATCAAAATGGAATAACGCTGTTGATAGTGGCGTTTATAATGGCGGTGGTATTGCAGAAGGCCCATATGCTGCAATTGCAAAAGTAGGACTTGGAAAAGCTGCCTTTATTGGTGACTCTTCTCCTGTTGAAGATGCTACGCCAAAGTACGTTCGTGAAGATTCTGGCCAAACAAAGAAAACTTACGATGGTTATAAAGAAGAAAACGATGCTATCTTATTAGAAAACATCGTAAATTGGTTATCGAATAAAGAGACATTTACAAGTTTAGATCAAGTAAATGGTTTACAACTTGATTCACCTACAGCTCTACAGACATTTGAACAGCCAAGCTTATCAACAGAACCACAACCTGAACCTTGGGGTGCACCAAATGCAGGTTATCAATGGTTTAATACAAATACTTTCAAACCAGGTTCATACGGTTATAATGGTGCGGTAACAACAAGCGACTACGTCGTTACACACCCTAGCATTCTACCAAACAATGAAATTTTCCAAATGAAGATTCAAGTAAACAACTTACTACCTAATACAACTTATAACAACTATTCTTTAGGTATCTTCACTACTGGAGGAACACAAGTGGCTAAAGTACAAAATGCAAACGGCACTTGGCCATCTACTTTTGGATATAGCAGTGCATTTTCTTTCACAACAAACAGCTTAGGCTCTGCTGAGAAAGTTGTAAATGTACAGATTGATTCAAATACAATTGGACAAGCAACGCTTCGTCTACGCCAAAATACAACAACGAAATATAATGAAACTGTAACAATTAATAAGAAATAATAAAAAAGGCAATCCATACATGGATTGCCTTCTTCTCACTTCTCTTCCTTCGAGAAAAACATTCTTGAAATAACGATACCTATACTACCGACGATTAGGAATAACACTGCCCTAATCATCATCGATACCTCTGGTAAGTCAAGTAAGAATAACTTCCCTACCGTTACGACTAAAACGACTAAACCAGCATATAATATTTCATTCATATTTCTATTTCTTCCAAACCAAACCGCAAATAATGCATATACCATCCATAATAACGATACTGATACACTAATTACGCTTCCATCTGTAGATAAAACTTCACCGATTCTCGTAATTGTAATAAATACAATTATCATAAACCAATAGAGCACTATAGAATACATATATTTGCCGAAGCTCGCTAATACTTCTTTCGCTTCTCTCATGCAATAATAGAACGTTCCTATTAAAATAAGATGAGCAACAAAGCCTGCCGAAATAAATTGATCAAACGGGCTAAAAATAGTCTGTATCATTCCAATTGCGTAAACCGTCGCACTAACATACAATTTTATCTGTTGTTTTACTTTAATAGAAGTGACCATGCCGAGGAAACCTTGTAATAATAGTACAATCGCTGCATTCACTAAACTATACTCATATAAAATTGCTAAACTAAATGCTCCCATTGCGAAACCAAATAAGAGATTTGTAAATGTAGAATGTCTATTTTTCCTATATTCAAATACGAACATAGCGGCATGCACGATTGCACTAATAATTAATCCCCATGTTGTAAAATCAGGTATTTTTGAAATAGCTAGTATAAAGAACACTGCATTTGCACTAAATATCGCCAAACGTGGTTCTAGTATAAAACTTCTCTCCGTAAACATATGCCAAAATAATAGTAAATGAATCAAACCATATACAATCGTTAACTGTATTTGCAAGTTCTCTACTAACATTGACATAACAGCAAAGAAAACGAAAAGGACAATGGCAGCAACAGCGTAAGAAATCATATATAAGTATTTATAACGATTTTTCAACGCATACCATAATAAACTAAGTGTCAATACTGTCTCATATCCAAAGAAAATATAAGGATTAGGAGTCGTACTATTTAACAAGAATGGTACGAAGAACGCTCCGACCGCTACGAAAATAGTGAGATATTCCGATTGATATCTTTTCGCTAAATAAATACCTAAAATAACCCATGCAATATTACAGAGAAACGCGACACTTGCCGGAATAAATCCATATAAATAATGTGCTGCAAACGTTGTTAGAACAATCCCGGTAATACTTCCTCCAGCTAATACTAACCCTAACGCCTGCCGCTCTCTTTTAATTTGAATATCTCCTATATAATACAATCCGATAGATAATACGATACCAAACACAATTCGTATCGCTGGTGTTAATAAGCCAGCATCTACCCCTGCTTTAAATAACCAGATCACTCCAAGCAACATAATACCGACAAATACACGCGGTAACCATGTTTGACAAAACTTAATAATATTAAATGGCTCTGGTTTAAAAGCAGATATATCTACTTGTTTTACCTGACGTTCTTGCAAAGGCTCTTTTATCTTAACTATTTCTTCTTTTGGCTTTTCCTCCATTACCGTTTCAATATATTCTTTCTTGTTCTTACTAACATGTTGCTGAGCGTTTTCTACTTCTATTTCCCTTTGCTTTACTTTTAATTCAGCAAGTGCTTCTTGAATTGTTTCAATTGCCGTTTCGAGTGCTTCTATTTTCTTATCCAAATCCTTCTTCATACGCTCCCCCTCATTCGTAACTCTCATTAAACCTATATATTACCAATTATCTTTATCATACTCTTAGTCTATTCATTTTCAATAGTATTTTTCCAAAAAAAGAAAGGCGTCTTCCCAAAATAGGAAAACACCTTTTTACTCATTTATTCTTATTTAGAACAATGCTAACGATGAAACCAAGACACATGCCTACAATAGCTGGAACAATCCACCCAACACCTTCTGTATAAAACGGAATGTATTTTAATGCTGACGTCCACTGATTCATCATTACATTTTTATTTAAAATATCAATTGCACTAAATATCGCTACAACCAAAACAGTTACTGCATATACGTATGCATACTTTCCAATATACTGATGGAATAACCCTAGAATAATAAGCGTTAACGCAATTGGATAAATAAATCCAAGAATTGGTACTGATACTTTTAAAATTTGCGTTAACCCTAAATTAGCTAAAATCATACTAACAACGCTTACTATAAATGCCCACAATTTATAAGATACTTTCGGAAATGCACTCGCAAAAAATTGACTACAAGACGTAACAAGTCCAATTGAAACACATAAACACGCGATAGTAAAAATAAGACCTAATAAAACGACTCCGCCCTGTCCAAATAATGTAATCATAACTTGTGCTAACACTTTCGCACCGTTATCAAATGTTCCTAATGAGCCACTAATTGCCCCCACATATCCAAGGATGACATAAATAATCGATAATAATAATCCTGCCCCAATGCCAGCAATACTCATATATTTCGCTAAACCTTTATCATCTTCAATACCCTTTGCACGTAATGCATTTGCAATAACAATTCCAAAGATTAAAGCAGCTAACGCATCCATTGTTAAATATCCATCTAAAAACCCTTGAAACATAGGAGCTTGTCCATAGTTCCCTATTGGTTCTTTCATATCTCCTACCGTTGTAAACATACTCTTTATAAAAATGAGTGCAATCATACATAATAATAACGGCGTCAAGACTTTTCCAAACAACCCCATTAATTTAGATGGGGATAAACTTAACCAGTAAACAATACTAAAGAAAATAACTGTGTAAAACAATAATAATCCGTTTCCTGCTTCAGGGAATAACTGACCTGGCCCCATTTCAAAAGCTAAACTTCCCGCACGTGGTATACCAAGCCCAGGTCCAATAAATACATACACGATACATGGAAAAATAATTGCAAATGAAGAATGAACCCTACCCGCTAACGTTTGAAAACTTCCTGCTTTTGCAATAGAGATAACACCTAATATAGGAAGACCTGTTGCTGATATAATAAACCCTACTAATGAAATCCAAACATGTTCTCCTGCTTCATATCCAAGGAAAGGTGGAAATATAAGATTCCCTGCTCCAAAGAACATAGAGAATAACATAAGGCTAATAAGTAAAATTTCTTTTTTCTCTAACAATTTCATTTCTTTCTCCTTCTTTAATTTCATCTTTTATGAAATCAATTTCACATATAAAAAGTACAATAACCCGCTTCCTTACAAAGAAAACATAGTCCATAGTCTATCACAAAAGAAACACCCATTCTATAGCTATTCCTCTTTTCCAATTTCTTCTGAAAAATCAACCTTTATTGACTTATAATAGTTAATAAGGTAAAATATTAAATGTACGAAATTATTAACTTTGTTTTTGTTTGTGTCAGGAGGAAAATAACATGGAATCAGCGATACAACTAGAAAGAGAACAACAAAGAAAAAAGAAACATCCTCCAGGTTTATACTTACTCTTCTTTACAGAAATGTGGGAAAGATTTAGTTACTATGGATTACGAGGATTATTAACATTATATTTAACGACAGCTTTAGTAAGCGGTGGTCTTGGGTTTAGTCCCGCATGGGCACTCTCTATTTACGGATTTTATACTGGAGCCTGTTATTTCACACCAATGATTGGTGGATACTTAACAGACCGTTTTCTAGGTAGACGAAAAGCAATCACAATTGGTGGTATAACAATGGCAATCGGTAACCTTACACTATTTGCCTTGCAAAACCAATTAGGCCTATACCTCGGATTAGCGCTTATTATTATAGGTAACGGATTCTTCAAACCGAACATCTCTACACTGGTTGGAGAATTATACGAAGAGAACGATCCAAAACGTGATAGTGCATTTACCATTTTCTATATGGGTATTAACGTCGGGTCATTTTTAGCTCCACTCGTTTGCGGATTTTTATCAGAAAATTTATTCAAAACAACAGTTGATGGCGTTGTACATTACGGATTCCGTTACGGTTTCTTAGCCGCTTCAATCGGAATGATCATTGGACAAATTTTATTTACAACACTATCAAATCGCTTCCTTGGTAATATCGGTAAAAAACCAACTCGCGATTTACAAACAGCTGCTGGACAACCATCAGTAGGAGATACACCGTTAACAAAAAAAGAAAAACAACGTACCGCAGTTATCGTCATTTTAACATGCTTCGTTGTCTTCTTCTGGGCTGGCTTTGAACAAGCTGGTAGCTCATTAACATTATATACAAACAAATTTGTAGACCGCTCTGTGTTCGGATGGGAAGTTCCAACATCTTGGTTCCAATCGGTCAATCCATTATTTATTATTTTACTTGCTCCAGTCATTTCTGCATTATGGGCAAAACTTGCAACTCGCAAGCAAGGTGATTTAAAAATCCCAACTAAAATGGGACTTGGTATGATCTTACTCGGTATCGGTTATATCATTCTCGTTATCGCTACATTAAAAACAGGTAGTGATGAACATAACATTACAGAAAAAGCAAACTTACTGTTTATCGTCTTTACGTATCTTTTCCATACGTTAGGTGAGCTATTCTTATCACCTGTCGGACTATCAATGGTTAGTGCGCTTGCTCCGGTAAAATTAGCATCTTTATTAATGGGTGTATGGCTAGCAAGTTCAGGTATCGCCAACATTTTAGGCGGACAACTCGCAAGCTTCACAACTTCACTTGGATACGCTGAAGTATTCACAGTTATTGGCGCTGTGGCAATTGTATTAGGCTGTGTTTTATTATTAATTTCTAAGAAATTAGTGAAATGGATGGATTAAAAAAGATGAGGAATTTCTCCTCATCTTTTTTATGCTGTTTTACCTTTTTCTATTGCTTGTTCGTACAGCTCTTTATGTTCTTTATATTCACTTGGTACGAAACTCTTATAGAAGAATGAGAACCAGCTGTCTCCTTTTTTATACCCTTCTTCTCGAATTTCCGCTGCTTTTTTATTCGATTTAAATCCTTCAGTAAACCACTTCTTTAACAATTCATTTCGTTCATACTTAGCAGGAACTTTTAAATCATAGTTTTCAAATGCATACTTATAGCCAGCCTTTTCTACTGCCTTTTTTGTAGACTTATAGCCTTTTTCATACGCTGTTTCATATGCCTTCACGTATACTTCTTTCTCTCTATTTTCAGGATTCTTTTCAGCTAGTTCTTTCCCTGTCTTTTCCCCTAATTCAGCTTGCTCTTTTTCAATTTTTTCTGTTCTTTCTTTATTCCCTACTTTGAACCCGTCTGCAAAGTTTACCTTAAACTCTGGAGCAACTTGACTATCGTCCATCGTCTCTTGTGCTAAACCTTGTTCTTTTCCTTTTCAAAATGCGTTTTCTTCTGCTCTTCTAAAGACCATGCGGCTGCATAAGTCGCTTTAAACGCTTGTTTATATGCATCAGATTTTCCAGCTACATGCACTTCTGCATCATTTTTTCCTGCTTTAAAATCAGTTTCTCCATTCTTTTGACCTTCAAGTTGACCTTTTTCCATATCAGCTTGGCGCTGCGCTTCCTCTTGCTTACGTGCCTCTTCAGCTTTTCTTTGTTCCTCGGCTACACGTTGTCTCTCTTCTTCAGCTTTACGCTGTGCTTCTGCAGCACGTTGTTTTTCAGCCTCAGTATTGCGCTGTGCTTCTGCTTGTCTCTCAGCTTCTACAGCACTATTATTATTCTGACTAGGAGCTGGGCTCGTTGCGCCACTACTAGAAGCTGGTTTATTGTGATAATGATATTCCCCGTACTGTAATCCCCACTTCTCACAATTTGTACGACACGTATGTCCGCCATTAGCATCTGTACGCCCTGGATGCGCATAAGCTGAAATTGGAGCTACCAATAACGCTATACTCGTTGTTAAAAGAAGTTTCTTCACCTGTTGTCTCACTCTTGTTCCTCCCAAAATATAGAATTCTAACTTTATTATACATAAATAGAAGAATACTTAAATACGAACCGAAATATTCTATTATTTCTCAACATTAGTAAAAAAGAAGGTGAACTCTTTAAAGAGTTCACCTTCTTTTTTACTTCTTCGCCTTCGTTCCTACTAAATCACCAGCAACAACATAACGCTTAGAATTATCCTTTACAGATACACATGTAATAAGCGTTATCTCATCTTTCCCATGATCCTCTACAACTTCCCACTTATCAGGAGTCACTTCAGATACACCAGTAACCGCATACTCATATTCATTTTCATTGTCATACAAATAAATTTTATCGCCTTTTTTCAAAGAAGCTATATCACTAAATAAAACACCTTTTTTAGACATATTATGTCCTGCTAATGCGTAATTTCCTTTTCCCATAACTTGATTCTCTTTTACTGTCGCTGCACCTGATAATAAGTTTTTTTCAGTAGAAGCTTTTAAAACAGGCAGTTCTACTGAAACACTTGGAATCGAAATACGACCAATTACTTGTTTCTTATCTAATGATGCATTCGCTACTTCCGCCAAGTCTGGTTGATTAATTTTGGAAGCATCTACAAATTCCGTCTCATGCTTTTCATAATCCATCTTTTGAACAGCCTGCACATTTTCAGTCTGTTTCTTTTCAGCCTGATATCCATCATAAAATGGCTTTCCAATTAACACGCCACCTACAACAAATAGCAGAATTGCTACTATACTATAAATTCTTTGCTTATTCATACACAGTTCCTTTCCCTTACAAAATCTTACTCTATATAAAATGATAAAATAATATCGTCATATGTACAAGTATTAGCTTAAAAAGAAACCTTCTTGCCGGTGCAAGAAGGTTTCTTTTTAAGCTAATTTATTTCTGTATAGTGATACGTGAAATACTGTCATTTGAATAAAGAAAATAGAAAATAGAATATATAATGGGTATCCAGGAAGATATTCATTAATAATAGGCGAAAAAGTTAAAAATCCAACTGCACAAGGTAACACAAACCATAACGATACAAATGTTGTTCGGCAAGCTTTATCCGTAATCGCTTTTTCACGTTCATCTTCTAGCGGAAATAATAATGGATACATCCAAAAAGATAAATTCTTATATTTTTTCTTTTGAATTCTATAAAAAATTGTAACTATAATTGCTCCAATAAATAATAAAATGAATGGTACTCCATTAAACCATACTTCAAATGGGAATTTCTCGTTTTTAATTATATGTGCTAACTCTGTAATAACACTATAAAATTCAACAAATGTCCAACATGCTAGTGCAGTATAGAGTACATTTATAATATAAGAAAAAACAATTCTATTCATCCTCTTCTCCCTCCTTATTTAAAACAAACACATCTTCCATCTTTAACTGGAACACATCACAAATCGTAAGTGCTAATAACAACGAAGGAACGTAATCCCCTTTTTCAATTGCTGCAATTGTTTGTCTCGTTACTCCAACCTTTTCTGCTAATACGCTTTGCGTAAAGTTAAAACGAGCTCTTAATTCTTTTACTCTGTTTAAAATGGTCAAATTTACCACCTCTCACCATTATTGTATGCTATTCTTAACAAAATGTAAACTCAACTTAACATTATTATTATAAAAAAATCCAACTCTACGTATTGTAAAGTTGGATTACTTGTTAGTTTAAAATTGTAACTTTAACTGTTCTTCTGCCCCAGCTACTTGATGAACCTTTATCTGGCATTAAAACATCAATTCTATGCCCTTTAATAGCCCCACCAGTATCGGCTGCAATTGCTACTCCATAACCTTCAACATTTACAGTCTTACCTAATGGAATAACATTTGGATCTACAGCAATTAATTTCATTCCTGGGTTTGCAGTTAGATTATAACCTTTACCACCTGGTCCCCATGCAGAAAATACTTGTTGACCTGGTGCATAACCATTTTCCCCTGGATCAGCTGTATAAGCTGTAGCTTCTACATAAATTTCTTTCCCACCAGCAGTTGGCTTAGAAGATGGTTCAGGTTGTGCAGGTTCTACCTTCGAATTATTATTAGCAACTGGTTCAGCTGGTTTACTAGCTTTTTCCTGCTTTTGCTTTTCAGCAATTTCTGCTTGTGCTTTCGCTAAAGCTTCTTGCTCTGCTTTTGCAGCTGCTTCTGCTTTTGCACGCTCTTCCGCTGCGATTCTTGCTGCTTCTTGCTCACGAGCAATCGTTTCTTGTACTGTCTTCATATTTGATTCAATTTTAGCTTTTTCTTCCGCTGCTAAATTAAGTTGACTTGCAACTTCATTATATTTAGCTTGAACTGTTTGTAAGTTATCTTGACGCTTTTTCAAGTTATCTTGCAGTTCAGCTTGCGCTTTTGCTAATTTTTGTTTGTCTACTACTAAAGATGCTTCTTTTTCGTCAATTGTTTTCTTATCTTCTTCAATTTGACGAAGATCTTGTTCTTGTAGACGTAAAATTTCTTTATCAGCTTCTAGAATAGTAGAAACTGCGTTCATACGTTGTAAGAAGTCTGCAAAGTTTTTTGATTCTACTACAACTTCTACTACTAAACTTGTATTTGAACTGTTTTGAACAGAAACCATACGTTTTCTCATAATATCTTTACGAGCAAGGACTTTATCCTCCAAAACGACAATTTCTTGCTTTTTTTGCTCAATCTGCTTATGTGTTTCATCGATTTTACGTTGAATAGCAGCTTGATCCTCTTTATTTTTTGCAATTGTATTATTTAAATTATGTAGTTCGTTTTCGATACCTTTAATTTCTTTACTAACAGCTTGCTTCTCTTGCTCTTTCTTTTGCATTTCTGCATCGTTTTGTTGCAATTGCTGTTGCATGTTGTTAAGTTTCTCGTCGTTTGACTCTGCTTTAACAGCGACTGTACTAGAAAGACCGATAATTCCTGCTAATACTAGACAGCTGATTCGCTTAAAATAGTTCATAATCCGACTCCCTTCTTATACAGTTATACATGATTTATTTTACAGTTTGTTTACAAAACGATTAAATACAGTTTATTTTTCGTGACGAAAAAAAGAGAATTATGAATAAAATGTAATAGATTCTTAAATATTTAACAATTCCTATATTTAAAAAATACAAAAGATGCTAAAATCCAAATATAGAGAAAATATAACTTTCGAAGGCGGTTGAAATAAATACATGTTTACTCAAAAAAAATCACTCCAACATACAATTGCTCAATTACAAGAGCGTATACAAGAATTAGAAGCAGAATTAAAACAAAAAGATATCGAAAAGCAGGAGACTATTTCTACTATCCACGATCGTGTACAAAGCGTTATCCAAGAGCATCAACTTGTAAATAACCAACATAATACACTTCAAAATTTAGTTCAACAATTAAGTTCATGTTTCGAAAATGTTTCAACACGTACAACACATTCCAATGAGTTAAATAATGAAATGTTACAAAAGGAACAAAGCTTAATTCAGTCTATTGCAGAAATTATTGACTGCTCTAATGAAGGAAAAGAATCCGTTCACCGCTTACTTATTGTAATTAATAAATTAGGTGAACAATCTCAACGCACGTCTAATAGTATGAATCATCTAAGCGAACGCTCAAAGGAAATCGAGCAAATTGTAGAAGTCATTCAAAACATTGCAGCACAAACAAATTTACTTGCATTAAATGCGAGTATTGAAGCCGCGCGTGCTGGAGAGCACGGTAAAGGATTCGCTGTCGTTGCCAATGAAGTAAGAAAACTAGCGGAAAGTACAGCAGAAAGTACAAAAAACATCGGCAACTTAACGAAAAAAATTCAAGAAGAAATTGAAAAAGCATATGATAACACAAAAGATAATTTACATTTAGTCGATGAAGGTGTAGAAATGAGCGCCGATACAAATGCTAGAATTGAAAATATTTTAGTTATGATTCAAACGTTACAAAATGGTGCTACAAATGTTATTAAGGCTATCGAAAACCAAAAGTCTTGTAATGATGACATATTACGAGAATTTGCTAACACACAACAAATGTTCCAAAAATTAAATACTACTATTATGAATCATATTCATGATGCTGAAAAAGTCGATGTTCAATTGTCTAAAAGTCTTCAAGGAACAGTGACTTCTTAATTAAAATTAAGAATCCCTTATACTGCTATAAGGGATTTTTATTTTATTTAGAATATTTATTTCTTTTCAATATTCATCCATATCTTTGTTATACTGGAAAAGTTGTTTCTTTCAACTAATAAACAAGGAGGTTATTATGGAACAATTTTACTACGTTTTAAAATATTTAATTCTCGGTCTGTTCCAAGGATTAACAGAACCAATTCCGATTTCTTCAAGTGGTCATCTCGTTTTAGCACAACATTTGCTAGGACTAAAAATAGAAGGGTTTAGCTTCGAACTACTTGTTAATTCAGCTTCATTATTAGCTGTATTACTTATTTATAGAAATGATTTAATTCGTCTAACGAAGAATGGTCTCTCTTATATATTTACAAGAGCAGAAGACGCAAAATCAGATTTCTTCTTTATTATTTATCTTGTTATTGCAACCATTCCAGCAGGTGTTATTGGTGTTTTATTTAAAGATTACATCGATCAGTACTTAAAAGGTGTGAAGATGGTTGGGATTTCCCTTCTTATTACTGCTGTCGGCCTTTGGATTATTAGAAATTTACGCGGTCGTAAAAATGATGGCGACCTTTCTATGAAAGATGCAATCATCGTCGGATTAGCACAAGCTTGCGCACTGATTCCCGGAATAAGCCGATCTGGTGCCACAATCGTAGCAGCAATGTTACTTGGTATGAAGCAAGAAACAGCTCTTCGCTTCTCATTCTTACTATACATTCCTGTTAGCTTAGGTGGCTTATTGTTAAGCATTACAGACATTGCAAATGATCCAAATCTAGACACATTATTCGTACCATATGTCGTTGCATTCATCGCAACATTTATCATGACGTATATTTCACTAAAATGGTTTATGAACATTATGGCAAAAGGAAATTTAAAATATTTCTCTTTCTATTGTATTATCGTAGGTGTACTTACTCTTATTTTCTTATAAAGTAAAACTTACAAATTAAAAGCGAGTCATCTAGTGTAATAGAATGACTCGCTTTTTTATACCTTTATTAAGTTAAAACCTATTATTTACTTATAATTTTCAGAATAGTATAATATTTATCAAGTTCACTATTACAGTAATTCTATCTTTCCTACTATTATCGTAAAAGAGGTGTTTATATGTTTATAGTTACTAAACTCATTCACATTAAGTACGAATATGAAAATGAGCTACTTTATGGGCTTAAACAATATTATCCTTCCCCCGGAACGAACGGTTGTATTAACATAGAGTTTTCACCTGTTCATCGTACAAATGATAAGGCAGAGTATATGATTCGTATGTTATGGAAAACACAACAAGATTACCATACATGGCTTTCTCAAAAAGAAGGCAATGAAACTTTGAAGCACAAAATACAAGGCTATATCCTTTCTTCCAAATCAAATGCTACCTATGTGCATTAATCCTTCTCTTTTTATTCCTTACGAGGGCCAAAATGATAAAGTTAAATTAATCAGCCCTCATCAATTGGGCTGTTCACAAATAACGAGATAAGGACCCTCTTACTTTTCATACTGTAAGAGGGCTTCTCTTATGCATACACTTTCTTCTCTTGACAATACAAACGAATAACATGTTTATTTTGTTGAAATACATCATGCGTCAGCCGAATAATAATAAAGTTTCGTTTTGTTTGATCATCATGAACAAAAATCTGTTCTCCCTCCTGAAAACGCCATGCACTTTCAAAAGTCGTAATATGATCCCCACTTACAGAAAAAAGTTCATATCGCATCTCTTGTACCCTCTCTCAACTTATATAATCACAATATCCTTATATTAAATTTATTATAACTTAATCCCTATCAAATTAGTAATTTTTTCTATTTCGAAAGGTTTTAACTTTGTATTTAAATATTTTTAGCGCTATAATGATAAACGAATTTTTATTGAAAGGAGTTTTACTTTGACTGCATATTTATTTCCAGTGAAAACAGCATTTATTTTATTTCCTTTTTTAGCAATGTTTCTTTTAATCCCTTTTTTAATATTTAATTATCGAAAATACGGTTATTTAAATAAATGGCGCTCATTTATTTTATACTCATTATTACTTTACTTATTAAATGCCTATTTTCTTGTTATTTTGCCGTTGCCACAAACGTTTGATACTTGTAGCCTACAACCGGCTAATACACAACACATGCAACTCGCACCATTTTATTTCATACAAGAGATTAGTAGTCATACATCGGCAGTTTTAACGAAACCAGCTACTTATTTCTACTTATTAAAAGAGTCTGCGTTTTTACAAGTTGCCTTTAACGTTCTATTAACTGTTCCATTCGGTATTTACTTACGTTATTATTTCCGACGTAGTTTCTTACAAACAATTTGCATTTCCTTTTTCCTTTCACTATTTTTCGAGCTAACACAAGTGACTGGATTATACGGTATATACAATTGTGCATACCGATTATTTGATATCGATGATTTGTTTTTAAATACATTAGGTGGCGTAATTGGTTTTATCATTGCACCAATATTTACGTACTTCCTTCCGAAGACAAACGAGTTAGATAGTCATATTGATTTGGAAACGAAACCAGTCGGATTCATTCGTCGCCTTATCGCGATGCAAATTGATTGGATTTTCTTATCTATCGTCGTACCTGTCGTTAAAAACAAAGGAAATTCTTTCTTCGTTTCTAATATGCAATCTTACACCAATATGTATGAACTCATTTTCATTACGTGTTCAATCCTTATTTACTTTATTATTATTCCATACTTTACTAACGGAAAAACAATTGGGAAAGCATTGCTTCGCATTCACGTGAAAGGAAAATCAAATCGTATTACATTAAAAGAACTATTTATTCGTTACGGTATATTTTATTTTGCATTAGGTGGAATCAATTATATTCTTTCTAGTAGCTCTATTTTAAATCACACAGAGCCTTTAGTATTACTCGTTACATTATTATTCCTATTCATCATTAACGGCCTATTTATTATTCATGTTTTACTGCATGTATTTAGCCGTGATAAACTACTATTTTATGAACATATTAGTCATACAAGAAATGCAATTACACTAAAAAAAGGTGACAAATAATTATTTGTCACCTTTTTCATATACATAATGTGAAACTTTAATTAGCCCTCACCAACCGGGCGGTTATCTCCCACCGAATTTTGCGACGAGAGTGTTACTGCCCGACAAATAGCGGGATAAATAACTTTTCTGCATAAGGATTAAAAACCATTCCAAGTTCATCTAGAGATTTCCTCACCTGTAAAAACGAATGAAATTCTGGATATATATATTGTAATTGCTCATATGATAATGTATGCATTTTCCCCCAATGTGGACGCCCTTCATACTTTAGAAAAATCTTTTCCACTTCGCCAAAGTAAGCAGCATATTTCATACCTTTATACATATGAACAGCGATATATGCTGAATCTCTTCCATAGGCCGGACTAAGCCATATATCATCCCCTTTCACATAACGGCATTCGATTGGGAAGTGCACCTTATACTTTTTCTTTTCAATAAGATTTGAGATTTCTTCTACAACCGTCCTCATATACTTTGAAGGAATGCTATACTCCATTTCATAAAATGGCACCGTACGTGATGTAGCAAATACTTCATAGCTCGGGCCAATTATTTTTGTGTTTGGTACAGCTTTAGCTGATAACCGACTCACGCCTTTACTTATAGAAGGAAACCATTTACATCCTTTAGATAGTAAAGAGAACATCCTATTTTCAAGTAACTCCACCTTTAGTTTATGCCATTTCAAATCACTGCCTTTATTCGTTGTTTCGTTCGTAAGTTTCACTTGTACTTCATCAGAATAAGGAAAAACGAAAAATTCAAAATGACGATGCTTCTTATATTCTTCTAGTTTGTTCATTACAGTGGATAATGACTGTTTTTCACTTTCATAAACGAGTGAATACGCTGGAATAACCTTCAATTTTATCTTTACAATGATACCTAACATTCCAAGTGACAACTGAAACGCTCTCCAATATTCTACGTTCTCAGCTTCCGAACAAACTATACTCTCACCATTAGATAGAACTGCCGTAATCTCTATAACTTGTGTTGATAAACTCCCAAAGGTAATACCTGTTCCATGAGTCCCCGTACTAATCGCTCCTGCAATAGATTGCGAATCAATATCCCCTAAATTTTCTTGCGCATAACCTTTTTCCTCAAGTAACTTCCCTAAATCATATAACTTTGTTCCTGCCCATACTTCAGCAACCATCTTCTCTGCATCAATATTCACAATACCCTTCAATTCATCTAAAGAAACTAAAACTTCTTCCGTTTGCACAAGGGGGGTAAACGAGTGTCCTGAACCGACAACACGAATTTTCTTTCCCTTTTTTCGCGCAAGCCCCACAACTTCTACTACATCTTGTATACTTTCTGGATACATCGTATAATGCGGCGTTCCTTCTACATTCCCTGTCCAATTTCTCCACTTTTGTCCCTTTATAGAAAGCATTGGCCATCCCCCCGATATGTTGAATACTCCCCGACAATCTCTCCTTTTTTAACACGATACAAAAAAGGAAAGCGTTCACATAATTCACCAGCCTTACTATGACGAAACAAAATGGTCTCTCCTATATCCACTCGTTCCTCGCCGTTATAAAAAATTGGCGTTTGTACCTCGCCAGCACCTTCTAAAGCTAATAATTTTGCACCCTTCGGTCTCCAAACTTCAGGCTCTTTATCTTTTCCAACTGCTCCTGAAGCAATATATCCACCACCTAGGCAAGTGTAAATAAACGGGACTGGTTTACGTACAACTGGTAAGGCAAATCCGACCGCTGGATGAAATTTCACCTCTTTATAATAATCAAACAGCTTCGGAGAATAAAAAGCAGAACCTATTGTAATCTCTGAAACTGAATTATCTTTCTCGGTTGTTTTTATGCTTCCTGTTCCGCCTCCATTTACAAACCTTAGCTCAATACCAATGTTTTGTATTGCTTTTACAATATGTTCTCTTCTTTCTTTAACTTCTAGCACTGATTTCTGCTTTAAATACGAAATCACTTTACTTTTCAACCATTGATTCGGTATATAATCGCCCACCCCGGCAATTTGAGCTTCATATCCCATTACACCATCTAACATTAAATATGATGACCTTCTCACCTTTTCTACTACTTTCAACGCATCCTGCACATTTTTTACTGGGGACCTTTGTACACCAAAATGAAATTGAAAGAAGCGACTACTCATATCAATATCCAAACAAACACGAAAACATCCTTTAGATTGCTCAGCAATGTTTTCTAAATACACAATATGCTCTTCACAATCCACCATACAAGTTATAATGAAACCTTTCTTTGTTAACAAACTAATTTCATACAGAGCTCTTTCATCGTAAGCAGGATATCCAAGCAATAAATCATTAAATCCTTGTTCTATTAAAAATAAAATCTCTCTAGGTGAAAAGCACATAATACCTTGAAATCGATCATTTGCAGCTAGTATCTTTTGCATAATCGGAACAGAGCGTAACGATTTACTCGCTATACGAATCTTTTTATTTCCACTTAACTCTATAATCGATTGAATATTTCTATCTAAAGCCACTTCATCCAAAAATGCACACGGTAATGGAACTTCTTTAAAAATTCCTCGATCCACATTTTTCTCTCCTCTTCTCAATATGTCTTATACATATTGGAAAGAAAGTGTGATTTTCCTGTTTGCAAATAAAAAAAGTTTCTTCTTTACGAAGAAACTTTTTGAAACTACTTCATAGAAATAGTCGCCTCTACTGGATAATGATCAGAGTAATCATTATACGTATATTTTTGGAACCATGATGTAACAGTCCATTGTGGAGATTGCGGCTGTAACACCTTATTCTCTATATACGATGGGTTCGCATGGTCTTTACTTGCAATAATATAATCTAAATACTCAGCAGGACTATCAGGGAAATTATATTTTGCAATACTGTTTGTCGTTGCGTCCCAAGTCGCTGTATGTCCAGTATAAGATGGTACAGAAGCGTTCAATGTTTTAAACATAGATGCATACTCTGAGTCATTCTTGTTCTCTGCATTTATTTTATTTACGTTCATATCACCACCAATTAACACATACTCATTATTTGGTATATTTTTATTTTTAATAAAGTCTTGAATTTCTTTTAATTGGTCTGTACGTACAGATGCAGGTGAAGTTTTTCCGCACATACTATCTTCCGCTTGCAAATGCGTACCAATTACATGAACAAAGCGATCATTTTTCTTAATTTTCGTGTATACAAATCCTTTATTCGATAAATTATCTGGCCCGCATCCTTTTGCAAATACATATTGAATCTTTTCAGCGATTGGCCATTTGCTCACAATCGCAACGCCACCATCTTCAGGAGTTGAAGATGAATAGTTTCCTAACGTTTTATCCCATTCACTTCCACTACTACGACCTAATACTGCTGTTTGATTTGGATATTCTTTCTTCAAATTCCCTAATAAACGATCTGATGCGCTATTATCAAACACTTCATTTAATATAACTACGTCTTGATTCTTTATATAATCTGCCGCCCCGATTAAATCAGCACGCTCAGTTTGTCCCCAGTTCGGATATAAGTTTGTTGATAGCATATATACATTATGCGTCATCACTTTTAATGTATCGTTTTGATTTGTAGACGCTTCTGCTTGAGCTGACGTTCCACTATATAAAGCTCCTAGACCAACACCTAAGCTAAGTACACCTTTTAGCAATTTACCTTTCACGTTTCATACCTCCATGTATTGTATAGTGATAAAAAGGCCAAATACTCTATTCTGAGATTTGACCTTTTTTAAATACTTAACGATTTCCGTACGTATCAAACCAAAGCTGAATATATCCAGCAGTAACACGTTGTGCATCCATTAAACGCTTACCTGTCATTGGTGTAACTTCAGCGCGCCATTTATCTGCATATTCTTGTGATACAGCAGCTCTCACGAACCAATCTTTCGTATTATCATTTACAATGCCAGCGTAATCTTGTTTCGCAACTACTGCCGCTCCATGAATCCAATCTTCTGGATTCGTACCTTTCCAGTTCCAATATCCATTTCCATCCGTTACTTTATAGTTATCTTTTATCGTATCTACAAAGTTTTCATATTTAGAATGGAACCCTTGTGGATACGAAAGGTTTGTAAAGTTTGCTGCATGCATCGGTTGGTTTACATCCCCTAGATAATGAAGAGATAATCCTAAATAGAAGAATGCTTGTTTCATATCTTTATTTTTGTAAGACTCACCAGCTAATTTAAAATACTTAGCTCCAGTTTCCTTTGCCTGCTTTGCATACGGAATATAAGTTTTCCCATTGTCAGGGTCATAGAAATGTGAAGCAAATGTGCTATTATCATAATAAGGATTTTCATAGTCAGCAGCATAAATACCGTTCTCTAACTCCGTACGCCATTCATTTAATAGTGCAACTCGATCTTGTTTTACAAGTGTTGTATTACGAGACATAATATCAATTGCACGGTTTACAATCCATAAATGAGAATTCACGCCTTCTTTATGTTTATCTTCAGCAGACCAGCGCGGAATAACTCCAAATCTCTGTCCCCCATCATTTTCATGAGCAAATGCAACACTTTGTAATGGAGCAACTAATGTAATAGCTGCCGCTAAAGCAAGTACTTTCTTTTTCATATAAAATCCTCCATTTTATAATTGAATTATTGTAAACATTTTGTTAGGATCCTATGATGTCGTCCGGTTAACCTATGACTAGAATATCCCACCTTTCACGAAATTTCTATCAATAAATTAAAATATGTAAATGTTCATATCATTATAACTTTATACACAGTGAATATAATGAATGAATACACTTTCATTTTAATAAACTATTATTAAGGCTTGTCTAAACTAATGTAAAAAAAGAGTAAAGCATCTGAACGCTTGGTATTATCCCCTATAGGTAGACAGTAAAAAAAGAGTCCATCTGATATGATGGACTCAATACTGTTTTATCTGGAGGGGATTTTTTTATGGCAAGAAAAGGACAATCATTTCAAAAATATACAGAAGAACTAAAGCGAGAAGCAGTTCGTCTTCGATTAGAAGAGAGAAAATCATTGCGAGAAATTCGTGAACAACTCGGTGTGAAGAGCGATGCCCAGATTATTGAGTGGGTAAAACGTGCGCAACAAGGGGAGTCCTTTGATGATCAACGTGGTGTCTGGAATCGAAAGAATTTTAATAGTCTAGAAGAAGAAAATGCTTATTTGAAGGCACAGGTTGAGTATTTAAAAAAGCGCAATCCAAATCTACACGGGAAGGAATGGTCCTAAAGAAAGAACGATTTTCTCTTATCGATTCATTACGCCAAGCCTATCCACTCCGATGGTTGCTTCAAATCGCGGAAGTTTCTAAGGCTGGCTACTATAAATGGCGGAAATATCATAACGTGCAGCGTTTACGTCAGAAAAGGGATATGTGGCATAAAGAACATATTTTATCTATTCATCGTCAGCACCCTTACTATGGGTATAAACGTATGACTCGTGCTTTGGCTCGAGAAGGAATGGTAATGAATCATAAACGTGTTCGTCGTCTTATGAGAGAGCTGGGTATTCAATCTATCATTCGAAAAAAACGTCCGTTTTATGGAAGAAAAACATCTGTGGTATTTAAAAATCATTTGAATCGAGAGTTTCAAGCTGAAAAGCAAAATCAAAAATTCGTAACAGATATTACTTATGTACGAATCGGAGAACAATTTGCCTATTTGTCGGCTGTGTTAGATTTATACAACAATGAAATTGTTGCCTGGAAGCTATCTTCAAGAAATGATTTAGATTTGGTTTTAACTACATTACGTCAATTAGAAGGGAAGTCATTAACTACTAAGCCCCTTTTCCATTCAGATCAAGGGTTTCAATATACATCTAAATCCTACGCAAAACAGTTAGAGAAATTAGGATTTGTCGGTAGTCATTCTAGACGTGGAAACTGTTTTGATAATGCGTGTATCGAATCATTCTTCTCACATTTAAAAACAGAGAAGTTGTATTTAGTGTGCCCAAAAACATATGAAATGGCCTACCGAGCAATTCAAGAATATATTCAATTTTATAATACAGAAAGATTCCAAGAAAAACTTCACGGCCTTTCCCCGATAGAATATCGGGAAAAGGCCGTGGCATAATACTCTTTTTATTTCTGTCTACTTGACAGGGAGATGACCAGCTTTACTCTTTTTTTCTATTCGATAATATACTTGGCAATTGTACATTAACTGCTAACTTATGAATAAATCCAAACACTAATCCAATCCCAATAAATATGTATAAGATTGTAAATATCTTTCCGAAATCAGTTTGCGGACTAAAATTCCCATCACCGACAGTCGTCAACGTGACCACACTAAAATATAAAGCGTCAATAGGACGTAATTCTTCAACTGTACTATAAAAAATCGTACCCGATATTAAAGTCAAAATTGTTAATACGAATAATACTTGAAATTCTTTATCTTTCCACGCTCGTAAACAGGCTCTTAACATTCGCTTTAAAGTTAACAAAAATGAAAGCATTAGATTCTCCCTTCCAAACAAAAATACATTTAGTCAAAGGAAAGTCTATCACCTTTCAGTATAGAAAAAAAGTAGCCCTCTTCTATTTCTAGAAAAGGGCTACTCTATTCGATTCTATCTTATTTAGGTGAAACAAGAATTTTCACTTGTGTTTTATCTTTTACAAGTGCTTCAAATCCTTCTTCAACAACTTGATCGACTGTAATTTTTTTCGTAATTAATTTCTCTGCTTGAATTTGACCAGAGCTAATTAATTTAATAACAGCTGGGAAGATGTGACGGTATCCTAAAATACCAATAACTTCTTTTTCTTTTAATACTAAGTTATTTGGAGTAATTGTTGCGTCTTTTTCCCATACACTAACAATTACAGTTTGTCCTTCGAAGCTTGTACTTTCAATCGCTTGTCGTAGTACAACTTCAACACCTGTTACTTCAAAGCTAACATTTACACCTAAACCATTTGTTAAGTTACGAATTTCAGCTAACACATCTTGAGTTGCTGGATTTAATACATAATCCGCACCTGCTAATTTCGCTAACTCTTGACGTTCTTTAGAAAGTTCAACTGCAATAACAGGAGTCGCTCCTGCTGCTTTAGCTGCTTGGATAACAAGAAGTCCAATTGGACCGCAACCAAATACTGCTACAGCTTCCCCTTCTTTTAATTTACTTTGACGTACTGCATGAACTGCTACTGCTGCTGGTTCTACAAGCGCACCTTGTTCATACGTCATTTCATCTGGAATGTGATGAACCATATCTTCTGGTACTACTGTATATTCAGAGAAACCGCCGCCTTCTCCGCCAAGACCGTGGAAAACAAGTTGTTCACAAACATTGTAATGTCCATGTTTACAAGCTTCACATTTACCACAAGAATAAATTGGTTCTACAACAACGCGGTCTCCCACTTTATGAGATGTAACTCCTTCACCAATCTCTATTACCTCACCACTAAACTCATGACCTAAAATAACAGGTGCTTTCACATGTGTTAATGGATGTTCTTCTGTTGGAATAAAAATAGGCCCTGCTAAATATTCATGCAAGTCTGTCCCACAAATACCACACCATTTAACTTTGATTTTCACTGTTCCTGGTTTTACTGTTGGTTCTGGTACTTCTTCTACTCGTACATCACGTTGATTATGCCAAAGTAGTGCTTTCATTTTATACATCCCTCTCTATGTATATACTTAACCTGGTGAAGTTTACAATTCTATTATAATACTTCTATCCATATATTTCAAAAAAACAATCGCATCTCTACTAATTTTTTACAAATAACGTTCAATATTTTGTCACTTTGTACTTTTTTCCACATCTGTTAATTCAATTTCATTGCAGGTGAAATTAGCATTATGCCATAATAGCATAGGAGAGGTGAATATCGCTTGAAATATTTTATTTACTTTATCGTTATCGTGGCATTTTTAGATACATTTTCACAATTACCTATTATGAGTACTTTCGCTCAAAGCCTTGGAGGAACCCCTCTTATTATCGGGCTAGTTGTCGGTATGTACTCATTCGCTAATATGATCGGTAATATTATTGCTGGAGCAGCTGTCGATAAATTTGGTGCAAAAAAAATCCTTTATATAAGCATGGGAATTACGAGTTTCATAGTCTTGTTATACACCGTTGTTCAAAGTGGTGAACAACTATTAGTTGTTCGCTTTATGCATGGATTTAGTGATGGCTTTTTAATTCCTGCTGCCTTTACATTTTTATCAAAACAAACAACTGCAAAAAAACAAGGAAAAGCAATGGCTCTATCTGGTGCTGCTGTTGGAACAGCCGCAATCGTAGGACCGGCTTTCAGCGGTATTATGAAAGCAACAGCTGGCGTAGAATGGGTCTTCATTACTATTTCTATTTTAATGGCTCTTGGTACGATCGTATCTCTATTCTTCTTACCAAATAACGTATCAAGAAAAGATACATCAAGAACGCAAATGATGAACAAAGAAGATATGGTTGAACTTTTAAAATCAGAACCGTTATTACAAGCATATATTGGTGCTTTCACATTAATGTTTTCACAAGGAATTGTCACTTATATGTTACCAGTAAAAGTTGAGGCATTAGCGCTTAAAGCATCCACAACAGGCATGATGTTAAGTGTATTTGGTATAACTGCTATCCTCTTCTTCTTGCTTCCAACAAATCGTATTTACGATCGATTTAATCGTTCGAAACTAATGCTAATCGGAATTGCAGTTATGGCATTCGCATTATCTTTACTCGGATTATTTGCTACAAAAGGTATGCTCTTTATCGTAATGATGATTTATGGAATTGGATTCGCAATCCTCTTCCCGTCTATTAACGCTTTACTCGTTGAAAATACTACAGACGATAATCGCGGAAAGGCATTCGGATTATTTTATGCCTTCTTCTCATTAGGAGTTGTTGCTGGCTCCTTTACAGTCGGCGCAATCGGAGCATCACCTAGCATCAGCTTCATTATCGGGACAGCATTTTTATTAACATTTGCTGGGATGATTTATGTAAGAAGCAAAGTAAAAAAGACAATGATGGGATAATCCATCGTTGTCTTTTTTTAAATGCATATTGATATAATCCGTAATATAATGGAAGCGTTGGAATAATTCCAATTACTTTAAATATAAAAGGTAACGGCTCATCTCGCTCTTCATATAAACGAAAAACAAAAACTGCAGTTAAAGTCCAAATGACGCTAAACAAGAAGATACATTTCCAAACAATTGAGGTTAATATTTGTATATCAAATACAAAACCAAAGAGCCCTATCCACGTAATAATAGAAACTACAAAGTCAAACTTTTGAATTGGTGTTTGAAACATGCCCCTTACTAACGAAATAATAGCTAACATTGCTACAATAACTAAATATATTTTCCAAAGCATTATGATAATCTCCTATTCAATTCAACTTTTAACTTTCAATAAGCCGTATTTAATAAACAATATAGCATTATATTTTTCATAGAAATAATACAATGGATAACAAAATAAGAAGAAAATAAGTACAGTTGGTACATCATCTATAATAGAAAAATATTTTACTAGTAATTCCTTAATACTCTCTCCAATTATAATAAACAGTGGAATGATACAAATTGCTGCTAATATTAAGCACGGTGTGATTCTCATTTCTTTTAACCTCACCTTGCAGTGTGGACATCTGAATGAAAAAGGATGCGGGAGATCAATAATATGTTGCGCAGTAATCTCTCCTTCACACTGTGGACATTCAATTATTTCTTTCATTTAACTCAACTCCTTTCTATCTACAAAAAGAACACTATCCAATAGCGCTCTTTTACTGCCGAATATATTACTTTTGTGTATAACCAAATAACAATGTAAATAAATTGAGCCGTAAAGGCAATAATACATCTCTTCTTTTAAACAGAAAGTTTATAAATACTGACGATACTTCGACAATTTCCTCGGAAATATTTCCTTTCCCCACATAATTTGATACACTACACATGAATAAAAACTTGTATTACATAAACTAAAATAATAACTTACTGTACAAATTAAAAAGCACACTCTTCATATGAAGAATGTGCTTTTATGTTATTAACGTTTAATCCAAACAGCACCTGCCGATTTATCTTCTGCCTGTCCAACAACTTGGAATTTAAGTCCAAGGTTTGGAACTTTTCTTCCTGCGTCTGCAATTTGCTTGTTACTATATACTTTTGAATCATCAAAAGTTGTAACACCTTGTAATCCAGAATAGTTAAACTGACCACGTGTTAATGAATTTACACTCCATGCTGGTGTTTTATCAAATGAAAATGCAGCATCTGCAATTTGCATGCCCGTATTACCGTATGCTGGTTTCCCGTTTAAATTACCAACTAGCGCTTCTGGATGAGAGTCAACAACACCAAGGAATCCTTCACCTGGATGCATCCCAACCCAGTTATCTTTAAAACTATCATCTGCATACCAAACGACAAGACCTGTATTATACACTGGACCTTTTCCTGCTTTTAATCCATTATCTGATCCCGCATAGTTTCTCCATTCTAAGTAGTAGTAATGAGCTTTCTTCTCTGTCCCATCAGAAACAACAAAACCATTTAAATTCATTTTAGACTGTCCTTCTGCATCATCAGAAAATACAACTTGTCCATCAACAGTTACATTTACATTATCCATCGCAAAACCTTTATATGTTACAGCCGGATCTGTAATATAGTCGAATTGTAGTTTCACTTTTTTGCCTTTAAATTGACTTAAATCATATGATTTATCAATCCATTTCCCATCTGTTGTATCTTTATCTCCTTGGACTACTTTTTCTCCAAGTCTATCAATTAACGTCTTCGTTCCATCTTCTGTTACTGCATGTACTTCGACGAAATCGCACTCTGCTTCTAACTCATAATTTGCTTTATAATCGAATTTTGCATTTGTTCCCTTTGTTAAATCAAAGAATGGTGTCTCTAACGTTGTATGCATATCATCGCCTCTTGTACTATAATATGCATGCTTTCCAAACTCCGGTTTAATCGTTTCAACACTTTTACCTGGTAAGTTAACACGTACAACGCCTGGACGATTTGATTTCGTAACACTTTGATCAATATAGGTAGGAACTCCCACACCACTCTTAATTTTATCGTAATCTACTTCTAATATTTTTGCCCAGTTGCCACCCATATTCTTTTGTAAGAAGTCTTTATTTTGTGGTGAAAAACTAGTCGGCTCTGTTCCTGCGATTTTCCCTGTCCAACTACCTCCACTCATTAATGACCAAGCTTCGACTGGTGAACCATTTCCAGTATATTTCGTGTCATATTCATCTGGTAATCCAAGATCATGTCCAAATTCATGTGCAAACACACCTACAGCTCCATCTTCTGGTTCAATTGTGTAATCATGTGCTGCTACTTTACCACCAAAGTAATCTACCTTTGATTTCGTACCTTCAATCGCTACTGGATCTACTGCTAATTTTGAACGATGTGACCAGATCGCATCATCACCTAATTTACCGCCACCAGCTTCTTGACCAACACCAGCATGGATTACCATTAAATGATCAATTACACCGTCAGGTTCATTTTGATTCCCGTCCCCGTTTGTATCATATCTATCAAATTGATCAAACTGAGATAAATCTAGTCCTTTCTCAGCAGCTGCATGCAAAGCTTCTTTCACTAAATCACGTGCACCTTTCGGACCTTTATTATCGTGCCCACTGCTACCATCAGCTCCATAATCAGATGCTTTTCCTGGAACAGTTAGCCACTCCGTTACATATCCATCTGTCGTATAACTACCACCAGACTGCTCTTCATAGTATTGTTTAAACGTTTTTACTTTTGAACCATCAAATAAAGTATACGGCTCATTACCGAACAACATCTTTTGATAATGTTCTCTACTAAAGTCTTTCGAATACATATAACCTGGTGTTTGATCAATATTATTATGTTTATAATCACTAAATTCAACGAGTAGCACTAATACTTTATCTGATCGAACAGATCCCTTATATGGAGCTTGCTTTGCTTTTGAAGTTGGAACTTGCCCATTCAATTGATTTTTATTTGGTTCTGGCTTTTGCTCAAGGCTAACATTTTTTTCAGCCTTTTTTACATTTTCCTTTTCTTCCATCTTTTTCTCTTTTACTTTTTTTGTGAAATCAGACGTTTCTTGTGAGTGAGCATCTGGAAGAATTTCTTTATTCGCCTGATCTCCTTGTTTCTTTTCAATATATTGCTCAACAGCTTTTTTCGTCTCTTCTTTAGAAGATGATGGATTAATTGTTCCTCTTTCTTTAAGTGCTTCCGCTAAACGATCTTCTTGAATTAAATTGTAATCAATTGGTGTTGTAGATACATTATCTTTCT
This sequence comes from Bacillus cereus group sp. MG1, assembly GCF_040460035.1. Lineage (NCBI taxonomy): Bacteria > Bacillati > Bacillota > Bacilli > Caryophanales > Bacillaceae > Bacillus > Bacillus cereus group sp. MG1. Next base: position 1,845,435 of record NZ_JARVGY010000001.1, read on the forward strand.
TTTTTGCTGCCGTTTCTGCATATGCTAACGGAGCACTCATTACAGATGTACATCCGATAATTGCCGCAATTGCTAATGATGACAACACTTTAAATGGTGCTTTTCTTCTCATTCCATTTCTCCCCTTTTATAAAACTTAAAATTCAGATAAATTAGTGCGTTTTTGTCGAAATCTCTGTTTACTACCCTCCCTATATAAAAAGACATAATTCTATAAACATTAAGCTTTTTGTTATAGAATCATGCCCTCCAGTTTTCTGGTCAGACCCTCTATCTTTTTATCCCTTGGTTCAATTAATAATCAGTGGGGGGATGAACAAAGCCCCCACTGATTAAAGTTTCACTTTATGTCGAAATATGAAAAATAAAGAGTTATGTGATATATATTAAATATCTTATATAACAAATTTAAAAGACAATATGCAAAATTGCATGAAAATTCTTTTAAATAAAAAAAGAATCCTAGTCAATTAAACTAGGATTCTTGCTTTTCTATTATTTCTCTTGTGTTTTTTCCCAATCAGCTAAGAATTTCTCAATTCCTTGATCTGTTAATGGGTGCTTCACTAATGAAGCAATTACGTTTGCTGGGATTGTTGCAATATGTGCACCGTTTAATGCTGCGTCAGTTACGTGAACACTGTGACGTACAGATGCTGCAATGATTTCTGTTTCGATGCCATGAATTGCAAAGATTTCTGCGATTTGACGAATTAAGTCCATACCGTTATGACCGATATCGTCTAAGCGACCTAAGAATGGTGAAACGTATGTTGCACCAGCACGAGCTGCAAGTAATGCTTGAACTGCTGAGAACACTAATGTAACGTTTGTACGAATTCCTAAATCAGAGAACGCTTTTACTGCTTTTAAACCTTCTGTTGTCATTGGAACTTTTACTACAACGTTTGGAGCAATCTTCGCTAGTTCTTTTCCTTCTTCAATCATCTTATCAGCTTCTAAGCTAATTACTTCTGCACTTACAGGTCCTTCTACAACGTTGCAAATTTCACGAATGCGTTCGTGGAAGTCTACGCCTTCTTTTGCTACAAGTGATGGATTTGTCGTTACTCCAGCTAATACACCTAATTCATTTGCCTCTTTAATTTCGTTAACGTTTGCTGTATCAATAAAGAATTTCATTTGTTGTTCTTCCTTCCTAATTTTCATTTTATATTTATTTATTTTTCTTAATAAGCTCTAATTCAATCGGAATAGATTTGTCCACTTTTTTACCTTGTGTTATCTCTTTTGCTGTTTGCATCGCCTTCTCCCCGATTAATTCCGGTTTTTGAGCAACTGTTGCAGCCATACGCCCATCGTTAACCGCTTTCACTGCATCGTCTGTTGCATCAAATCCAACAACGACTACATCTGTTTTTCCAGCAGACTTCAATGCTTCAAGTGCACCTAATGCCATCTCATCGTTATGCGCAAACACGGCTTTAATATCACCATTTGCTTGCAAAATGTTTTCCATAACAGATAATCCTTTCGCTCTATCAAAATCAGCTGCTTGTTTTGCAACTACTTTTAAAGACTTATCGGCTACGTTATGGAATCCTTTCCCACGTTCACGAGCAGCGGAAGATCCAGGGATTCCTTCTAACTCAGCAACGTTTGCTCCTTCGCCAACTAATTCACGAATGTAATCACTAGCCATTTGACCACCTTCGATATTGTTAGAAGCAATGTGAGAAACAACCTTACCTGAATTCGCAACGCGGTCTACTGTAATAACAGGAACATTTGCTGCATTTGCCGCACTTACTGCTGAAGCAACAGCATCTGAATCGGTCGGATTAATAACAACTACATCGACACCCTTTTGAATTAAATCTTCAACATCGTTCGTTTGCTTTGCTGCATCATTTTGTGCATCAACAGCAATTAATTCGATGCCACTATCTTTCGCTTTCTTTTCTGCACCCTTTTTCAAAGTTACAAAAAAGGGATTATTTAAAGTTGAAACAGAGAATCCAACTTTAATAGTTTTATTTCGACCTTTATCGCTAGAATCCTTTGCCCATTCTGGCGGTTCCATTGAACAACCAGCAGTAATGACCATAATACATGCAACGAGTATAAGTAACCATTTCTTCATGAACTGTCCCTCCATTACGCTTCTTTTCTGCGATCAATTAATACAGCTAGTAAGATTACAAGTCCTTTTACAACTTGTTGGAAGAAAGAAGATACACCTAATAAATTTAAACCGTTATTTAATACACCGATAATAAGTACACCGATGAATGTACCAACAATCCATCCTCTTCCCCCAGAAAGACTTGTTCCACCTAATACAACTGCTGCAATTGCATCTAATTCATAAGAAGTACCTGCAGTCGGCTGTGCAGAATCTAATCGTGATGTTAAGACAATACCTGCAAGCGCTGCCAAAATTCCGGAAAGACCGTAAATCATTACTTTAATTCTCGTAACATTAATACCTGATAGTGCTGCTGCTTCTTCATTTCCACCAATTGCAAATGTACGGCGACCAAATGTCGTTTTCTTCAAAATGAAGTACAGTACTGCGAAAGCGATCATCATTGTAACAGCTGGTACCGGAATACCAAGAAAATAACCGCGGCCAAACATTTGGAACATTAAATGATCACCAAGACCAGTGATCGGACGTCCGTCCATATAAACAAGCGTCAACCCACGAAAAATAGTCATTGTTGCCAAAGTTGCAATAAATGGAGCTACTTTTCCTTTCGCAATGATGATACCGTTTACAATTCCCATTACAAGACCTGCTAATAATCCAACTGCCATTGCAAGGAACGGATCCATGCCACTTGCCATCATTCCAGCAACAAGTGCACTTGATAATGCTAAAATAGAACCTACCGATAAGTCAATACCCCCTGTTAAAATTACGAAGGTCATTCCGAATGCAATAAGCGCATTAATCGATACTTGACGCAGTATATTAAATAAATTTGGAATTTCAATAAACGCTGGATTTAAAGCTGTAATTACGACGATAATTAATACTAAACCGATTAAAGAACCGAGTTGTTGTAATACATTCCCCTTCTTAGTCATCCTTACTCTCCCCCTGTAGCTAGTGCCATAATAGACTCTTGTGATGCCTCATCTTTCCCTAAAATTCCGCCTACTTTTCCTTCATGAATAACAAGAACACGATCACTCATCCCTAAAACTTCTGGAAGCTCAGATGATACCATAATAACGGCATCTCCTTGCTCCGTAAGCTTATTCATAATAGAGTAAATTTCTTTTTTCGCTCCAACATCAACACCCCTTGTTGGTTCATCTAAAATGAGTAACTGCGGATGAATGCCTAGCCATTTTGCGATTACAACCTTTTGCTGATTTCCACCAGAAAGAGATTTCACTGCCTGCTCTCCGCTAGATGCTTTCACATTAAGAAGTTTCATCATATCCGCCGTAAACTGTTGTTCTAGCTCGTTGCTTAGAACACTTCCCTTTGAAAGACTTTCTAAATTTGGTAAAGCTAAATTTTCTCGAATTGAAAAATCTAACACTAATCCTTCAGACTTTCTATCTTCTGTAATGAAAGCAATTCTTTGTCTAATTGCATCTATTGGACTATCAATCTTTACTTCTTGTCCATTTATAAAAATTTGTCCAGAGTCTAAAGGTTCATAACCAAATATCGCTTTCATAATATCAGTGCGACCAGCCCCCATCAAACCAGCTACACCAAGGATTTCACCTTTCCTCACTTGAAACGAAACATTTTCAAATTTCCCTTTCTTCGTTCCGTTACGCATTTCAAAAATGACATCACCAATTTGACTATTTCGCTCTGGGTAACGTTCACCAATGCTGCGCCCCACCATCATACTCACTACTTCATCAAATGATGTTTCTGGAATTAATCTCTTTCCGACGAATTCTCCATCACGCAAAATCGTAATAGCATCACATATTGAGAAAATCTCTTCCATACGATGCGAAATGTACACGAATGAAACACCTTCTTTACGTAACTTATTGATTACTGTAAAGAGCGTTTCGATTTCACGATCCGTCAGTGCCGCAGTAGGTTCATCCATAATAATAACGCTCGCGTTTGTCATTAATGCTTTCGCAATTTCGATAATTTGCTGTTGTCCAACCGATAATTCCTCTGCTAACATAGCGCCTCTTACATGCAACCCTAACTCCGCTAGTTGCTGCTGCGCAATCGCGTTCATTTGTCGAGTGCGTAAAATACCTGTTTTCCCATACATTAACTCTTTGCCGAGAAACATATTTTCAGCTACTGTTAAATTCGGCAATATGTTTAGTTCTTGATGTATAAATGCGATGCCGTACTCTTCAGCTTCTTTCGCATTTTTAAAGGTGCGCTCTTGCCCATCGATCGTGATTGTCCCACCATCTTTTTTGTATACACCTGTTAAAATCTTCATGAGCGTTGATTTACCCGCTCCATTTTCCCCCATCAATGCATGGACTTCTCCTGTTTCAATCATAAACTGTGCATTCTTCAAAACAGGATTTCCATTGAACGCCTTTGAAATGTTTTTCATTTCAATATGCATTCCCATCACTTCCCTTTATTAAAAAATCACGCCTGCATGTAAAATTACATTTGCATAAGGCGTAGCCTCGCCTGTACGAATAATCGCCTTCGCTTTCTTTGTATGCTCTTTAAATTGCTCATGAGATACATACTCAAATGCTGGCTCTATTAATTTCTGCTCTATTTCTTTATTTACTTCCGCATTATTTATAATGACTTCTTCTGCTAACGTCACTTTTTCGATTGCCATATCATCAGCTACCACTTGCAATACATCTAAAAAGCTAGGTTTTCCAATTTCAACAGCTAAATCAATTCTTTTTACTCCGTCAGGAATTGGTAAACCGCAATCAGCAATTACAATCGTATCCGTATGCCCAAGTAAAGCAAGGATTGATGCAATCTCACTGTTTAATACGCCGTGTTTCTTCATCCAACAATCACCTGCACTTCACGTACTTTATCTCTCGTTGGCATGCCGCCTTGCGCCCCAAGTTTCGTTACAGAAAGACCACCGGCAATATTCGCGAAACGAATTGCTTTTTGAAGTGTCTCTCCTTCAGAAAGTGCAACTGCTAACGCACCATTAAATGTATCACCAGCTCCAGTTGTATCCACTACATCAACAGCAATGCTAGGAACATGTACAATCTCCGTGCCATTATGGAAACGAACACCGTTAGAACCTTCTGTCATCAATAATTTATTTGGATACTTCGCCAATAAATCTTCAATTGGTGAGATGAAATCATCTAATACGATGCGGCACTCATGTTCATTTGGCGTAATATAAGTTGCCTTTTCTAAAATGTCTTCTGATAAAACTTGTGCTGGCGCTGGATTTAACATAACAGGAATATTATGTTCCTCACAAATAGCCAATACATATTTTACTGTTTCAAGTGGAATTTCTAGTTGAAGAACAACCATATCCGCTTTTACAAGAAGTTCTTTGGAGCGATCTACAACTGACTTATTTACAAGAGCATTTGCCCCTTGTACGACAACAATACTGTTATCTTCTTCTGCTAAAACGATATGAGCAATTCCTGTCGTTCTATCTGTAACCGGTACCACATAATCGATAAAAATGCGTTCGTTCTCTAGATTTTTTCTAACTACTGTTCCATAATCATCATTTCCTACCGCTCCAACCATTGCTACATTTGCTCCTAATCTAGCTGCAGCAACTGCTTGGTTTGCTCCTTTCCCTCCTGGAATTGTATGAAACGCTTCACCAATTACTGTTTCTCCTGCTTTCGGCCGTTTTTTTGAAACAGCCACTAAGTCCATTGAAATGCTCCCTACTACTGCAATATTTGGCATCTGTTTCATCTCCTTACTTCGTTGTATTTCGTTCTATAATTTCAATCGGCAAACGATAATGTTTCTCTTCTAATGTATTTCCTTCCATTTGCTCTAACAACAACTCTGTTGCAATTTTCCCCATTTCATATATCGGTTGTGCAACTGTTGTAATAGATGGATACATCATTTCCGTTAAAGAAATGCCATCAAATCCGATAATTTGTAAATCATTTGGAATGACAATCCCCTTTTGAAGTGCAGCCTTTACAATACCGATCGCAATTAAATCATTCCCAGCAACAATACCATCAATATGCGGGTATTCTTCTAATAATTCCATCGCTACAAGCTCACTATTTGCTGGATCAAACGTACTCTCTGCAATCATATACGAAAGATTATTTTGCGTAATAACGTCTACAAAACCTTCAAAGCGTTCATTTGCAGTACTCACATCACGTGGACCGCGAATATGTGCAATATGTTTACATCCTTTATCTAGTAACAACTTTGTCGCAGCCTGACTTCCTGCATAGTTATCTGCATATACAGTAGGAATACGCTCATTAAACATACGGTCAATCGCAACAACTGGAACAGATACATTCATGTAATTAACACTATTTTGTGGATTCGTTGCTACAATAAATCCATCTACATTATTTTGTCTAAGCACATCAATATATTGTTTCTCTTTTTCTAAACTTTCATCAGAGTTACAAAGGACAACTGTGTAACCTTGTTTATGTGCTACATCTTCTACGGCACGTGCAACTTCCGGAAAGAATGGATTCACGATATTTGGAACAACTAAGCCAATTAAACGAGACTTTTTATTATACAGTGAACGCGCTACTGTACTAGGCTTATAATCTAACATCTCAATTGCACGTTCTACCTTTTTTAATGTATCTTCGTGAACATATCCATTTTTATTTAGAACTCTGGAAACGGTCGCAACAGATACTCCCGCTAATTTCGCAACGTCTTTGATCGTACTCATTCTCTTTTCTCCTCATTTCATGTAACCGTTTACAGAAAATAATATAACGTATTTCTAAAAATACGTCAATCATTTCTCACTAAAAAGCTTTTAAGGTTATACTCAAAAAAGCACCGCCATAAGGCGATGCTTCTTCATTACGAGTATGATACAGTTTTTTCTTTTTCTTCTACAACAGGCTCTTTAGCATCTTTTTTACGATCTGATAATTTAATTTTTTGTAAGAAAATCGTAAAGATGGCACCTACTACGATAAATACTAATCCTGTTAAGAATACAGTATGAAGCGAGTCTACTAAAGAGTTTTTCAAAATAGGTACAATACTGTTAGCGAACGCTTCTGGCATTTGTTTTAATGCCTCTGGGCTAAATAGCATCGAATATAAACCTTGTGGATCTGTGTGAATCATATCTTTAAATTTCGTTACCATTTGTCCCGCTTCTTTCGGGAATGTATCTAATACAGGTACTAAATTCTTTGTTAATGTCGTACCTGAAGTGTTATTCATAATTGATCCTAAAATTGTAATACCAAATGTACCACCGATTTGTCGGAAGAACTGACTTGATGATGTTACAACACCAAGGTCTTTTTTCGGGAAGCTTTCTTGTAACGCTAATGTTAATGTCGGCATTACAAGACCCATTCCTAAACCGATAACCATCATATAAGAAGTAGCTGTAAGCTTCGTTGTGTGCATATCCATCGTTGTTAATAACCAGAAACCACCGGCCATAATAAGCATACCTGCGATAATTTGTGGTTTTACACCAACTTTTAATACAAGTTGCCCACCGATAATACTCATCACAATCATTGTAATCATCATTGGAGTCATAATTGTTCCTGATTCAGCAGCACTTACTCCTACAATACCTTGCATGAAGAATGGTACGAACATAATCGCGCCGAACATTCCAATACTCATAAAGAATCCAATCGCATTCAGTATTGTAAATGTGCGATTTTTAAAGAAATGCATTGGTAAAATTGGCTCTTCAGCTTTCGTTTCAACGATAACAAAGCTAACGATACCAATTACAGCTAGTGCAAATAAACCGATAATTTGCCAAGAATCCCATGCATAATCTTTTCCGCCAAACGTTAGCGCAAGTAATAAACTTACAACACCGAGAATCATCGTAAAGATTCCAGCGATATCAATTTTAATTGGTCCTGTTTGTTTATGCGATTTTAATCCCATTGCAATAAAGATTGTTGCTAAAATACCAACCGGTAAGTTAATGTAGAATACCCATCTCCAATTCACTGCATCTACAATCCAACCACCAACTTGCGGTCCAATTACAGAAGCAAGACCGTATAACGCACCAAAAATACCTTGCCATTTCGCACGTTCTTTTCCCGTGAACATATCTCCAATAATAATCATAGCCATTGGCATCATAATACCGCCACCAAGACCTTGAATACCACGGAAAATAATTAATTCTGTCATACCATTCGCCATACCACATAACGCCGAACCAATCATGAAAATAACTAGCCCTGTTATATATACGTTACGACGACCAAGTAAATCCGCTAATTTACCTGCAATTGGTACAACTGTCGTTGATGTTAACATATAAGCTGTCGTTAACCATGTCATTAAACTTAATCCGCCTAGGTCACCGACGATACGTGGCATTGCTGTACCAACAATTGTTCCATCTAATGCAGCAAATAGCATCGCGATTACTAAACCGATTAACAACAACTTTCTATTTTGATTTTCTTGTTGCTCCATGTAATCTCCTCAATTCCTCTTAGTTATTCTCTTTTTTCTCTTGTGTCCCGCAAATAATGGTTTCTAACTTCTCAAAGAGACGTAATAAATCTTCTCTTTCTTGCAACTCTAAATGTGAAAAGTATTTTGCAATATGCTCGTTACGAGCTGTCATTGCCTCTTCTACTCTAGCTTTCCCCTTTTTCGTTAACTCGATGATGACAACGCGACGGTCATCTTTGTCGTGATAGCGTTCTACAAGTTCTTGATCGATTAGACGATCAATCATCACTGTAATCGCGCTAGGCTTCACATACATCTTTTTTGCTAATGTTGTCGCTCTTGAAGCCCCATAATGATCTAAAATCTTTAAAATATAAAACTGCGGTGGTGTAAGTCCTGTCGCTTGCATTTGTTCTAATAACTCCGTCTGCATTTTCTTTCCAATCGAAAAGGCAAGAGCTTGAATTTTATCGATATGCGTCATATCATTTGGCATGTTATCCACCTCTTATTTAAACAATAAAATATTTAATGTATTTAAATATTAATCCCACGAACAAAATCCGTCAATACTTTTATTCATAAAAACGTTTACATTTTTGTCACAAAGTTGTATAATTTTCGACGAAGTTAATATTGACAGTCACGGAGAAACGGAGTACACGGCTATGAATCATAAAAAAGGAAACTTTTTTATATTTCATGGCCTTTTTATGTTCTCTGTCTTAAAACGCTTCGAATTAATTAGGGGAGGATTTTCATTTTATGTTTTTCACACAATTATTTAAACCTGCGCCCCACGCGGAACGCTTACCAGCTGATCGCGTTGATAGCGAATACCGTAAATTACGTTTACAAGTATTCTTAGGTATCTTCATCGGTTATGCAGGTTACTACTTTGTTCGAAAAAACTTTTCACTAGCAATGCCATACTTAATCGAGCAAGGCTTTAGTAAAGGGGAACTTGGGGTTATCCTTTCAGCAGTTTCTATCGCTTACGGATTAAGTAAATTTCTTATGGGTATCGTATCCGATCGTTGTAATCCTCGCTACTTTTTAGCAGCTGGGCTATTTTTATCAGGTATCATTAATATTATTTTCGGCTCATTTTCTTTCATTACAACGAGCATTATACTTATGTTTGTACTTCAGTTTTTAAATGGATGGGTACAAGGTATGGGATGGCCTCCTTGTGGTCGTACGATGGTTCACTGGTTCTCTATTAGCGAACGTGGTACAAAAATGTCTATTTGGAACGTCGCTCATAATGTTGGCGGAGCGCTTATGCCTTCACTTGTAACATTAGGCTTATACTTCTTCGCAGATGACTGGAAAAGTATTTTTTACTTCCCAGGTATTCTTTCAATTTTAGTTGGTATTTATGTATTAATTACGATGAAAGATACGCCTCAATCTTGTGGACTACCTTCTATTGAAGAACATACTGGAGAATATCCACCAGATGAAAAAGTAAAAGACCGCGAACGCGAGCTTTCAGTAAAGGAAATTTTATTTAAATACGTATTAAACAATAAGTTTTTATGGTACATCGCTATTGCGAACGTTTTCGTATATTTCGTACGTTACGGCGTTGTAGACTGGGCTCCTACTTATTTAGTAGAGGAAAAAGTGCGCCCATAAGGGCCTTGTAAACTCTGATTTAGTAAATCAGCGGGTGAAGTGAAACAAGATAACAACCCGACACCGGTAGCCTTATCCGTAATCGAAAGTGAGCGGGGAGTGTAGCATGGCTGCAACGGGATAAGTCACTCTAATGTCATGAGTGCGACTGAATTTCTAGGTGTACCGTGGTAAACAAGGTTGAATGCTAAACTGCGTGAAGGATAAATCAAGGGGTCTTATCGACGACCATATCGAAATAGACATTGAAACGATATGTCTCTAGTTCAGCTCATCTATTTTTTGTGGAGAGAGGTGTGTTTCACACTAGAGAACCAACTAAAGTACATTAGTAAAGATTGAAAGTCCCAACCGACATTACTACAAACTATTTACAAGGTACTAAATGGGGATTACCTAAGTGGAAGCGCCATTTATGGCTATAGAGGATGATTTCAAGGTAAAAACCAAGAAATGTGGCTCTTGAATATTCCATATGGTAACGGAGCCTTCGTAGTAGTCAGAGATAGGGAAAGCCTATCACACTAACGTATGACAAATTACGTTAGGTCATGGTTGTGAAATCAGGATGGCGAAGGAAGGTAGTCAATTAGTTCATGATGATAATAAACAGGAAGGAAGCGAGATGCTGATGAGAAATCCAGTTTATGTATTGAACACCTTGTCGAAGAATACTATTAAAGAAAACTATAAGTTCAAAAGATTATATAGAAATCTTTATAATCCAGAATTCTACTATAAAGGTTATCAAGAAATATATGCCAATCCAGGTAATATGACCAGAGGAACCATAAGTAAAACTGTTGATGGCTTCTCAAAAAATAGAGTATCTAAAATCATCAACAACATTAAAAATGGTAACTATAAACCTACTCCTGTTAAGCGAGTATATATTGATAAAAAAGGGAGTAAGAAAAAACGTCCTCTTGGGGTACCGACATTTGACGATAAACTTGTCCAATTAGTAATAAAGTATATCTTAGAAGCAATTTATGAACCAAACTTCTCTGAGAACTCACATGGATTCAGGAAAAATAGGGGTTGTCATACAGCTTTGAAACAAATTAAAAAGAGTGGTAATGGAACTAAATGGTTTATTGAAGGTGATATTCAAGGTTTCTTTGACAATATCGACCACCATATCCTAATTAACCTACTAAGAAAACGTATCAATGACGAAACACTCATCGGATTAATATGGAAGTTCCTAAGAGCTGGGTACATGGAGGATTGGCAATTCCACAAAACATTCAGTGGAACACCACAAGGAGGGATTCTCAGTCCTCTTCTTGCCAACATATATCTAAACGAACTAGATATATACATGGAAAAATACGCTGAAAAGTTCGGAAAAGGTCAACCAAAAGACAGAGAAGTTGATAAAAGATATCAATACTTACACCTCAAAATAAAAAGAGGGCGTAAGAAAGCAGACTTACTAAGAGAACAAGGTAAACACAATGAAGCTCAGGAATTAATCGAGCAAGTCAACGAATGGGTTAAGGAAAGGGGACAACGTCCCTACTACAATCCAATGTCGGATAAATTTAAGTCACTAAAATATGTTAGATATGCTGATGACTTTATTGTAATGATAATCGGCAGTAAAGATGATGCCAAAGCCATTAAATCTGATATAGCTCAATTTCTCAATGAAGAATTAAAATTAACTTTATCAGAAGAAAAAACACTTATCACCCACTCTAGCAAGAAAGCAACATTTCTTGGGTACAACGTCAATATCACTAGAAACGAGTTATTTACCAAATACTCGGTGAAAGGTGCAAAAAGAAGACATCACAATCTAAAAGTAAGACTTGAAATCCCCCATGAAACATGGCGAAATAAATTACTTGCCCTGAATGTTTTAGAAATGAAGTATGTGAATGGGAAAGAAACTTGGAAACCAAAGCATAGACCGGAAATGGCACACCTAGATGATTTGGAAATACTACATAATTATGTATTACAGATCAGAGGGATGTACAACTACTACAAATATGCAGTTAATTCAACGGTACTCCAAAAATTCAGTTACGTTCTAGAATACAGCATGTATAAAACATTCGCCAATAAATATAAAAGCTCAATCGGAAAAATTAAGGGGAAATATTGCAAAAACGGTGTATTCATAGTCAATTACAAAGATAAAAAAGGCAAACAACACTCTCATTCTTTCTACAGGGAAGGATTTAGAACGGTTGATATAACTAAGATGAAAACACAAGAAAATAACATCGACAACTTGTTAGCCTCAAGAGTTCATATGTCAACAACTAGTCTTATGGATAGGTTGTCAGCCAACAAATGTGAACATTGTGGTAAAACCGATTCTAACTTAGTAATGCACCATGTCCGAAAAATGAAAGATGTTGAGAAAGGCAAAGCCAAATGGCAAAAATTAATGATTGCCCGTAGACGCAAAACATTAGCCGTATGTGAGGATTGCCATAATGAAATTCACTATGATATGAGAGTAGAACTTATAGCGAAAAACAGAAAAAAATAACTTTGACAAGCAATTGATGGAGAGCCGTATACTCTGAGAGGAGTACGTACGGTTCGGTGAGGGGTTTTGAGAAACCTATCATAGCAATATGACAAGGCGCTCGCTTCCTACTCTACAGCTTTACTCATAGTAGCTCACGTACTGCTTACGCTCTATATGAATGGGCTGGTATTCCAGGTACACTTCTTTGCGGATGGATGAGTGATAAACTATTTAAAGGACGTCGTGCACCTGCTGGTATTCTATTTATGGTCGGTGTATTTATCGCAGTTCTTGTTTACTGGTTAAACCCTCCTGGTAATCCAATGGTTGATAGTATCGCACTTGTCGCAATTGGATTTTTAATTTACGGACCGGTTATGTTAATTGGTCTACACGCTCTAGACTTAGCACCAAAGAAAGCTGCTGGAACTGCAGCAGGCTTAACTGGATTCTTCGGTTACTTAGGCGGAGCTGCTTTCGCTAGTGCAGCTATGGGCTTTATCGTAGATGCATTCGGATGGGATGGCGGATTCATCTTATTACTTGCATCTTGCGTACTTGCAATGTTCTTCCTTGCTCTTACTTTAAATACAGGGTCAGTAAAACAAAAGCAAGCTTAAATAACATATAACAAGCATAAAAATAGCTCTTAGCATTTACATACATGCTAAGAGCTATTTTTTATTTTCATTGCTGTTCCTACTAATGATAACAACCAATTCCTTCCCTACTATAAAATTAAAAGATTTGATGAAACACCTTTATTAAAACAGCTAACGTAACAGATGTAGCAAATCCCCCTAGACAAATTAAGCTTACCCCTTGACTATATGACAAATTTTGAAATGATTTCATTACTTCCATCCTCCCTATCTCCCCTTTGATACTTTTATTTTACCAATGGGAAAAATCTCATAACATCGATTTCTCTAACAACTAACTTACAAATTTGTAAGTTAACATCTTTTCAACTTATATATCTAGTATTTCCACAAATAAGAGTCATTTATACATAAAAAAAGACCTCAGTTATACTAAGGTCTTCGTTACATTCTATTTCATTTTATAATCATCACCGGACATTTCACTCGTTTTGCTATTTTATGACTTACACTCCCAAGCACCATTTCTTGCAGTGTATTGAGCCCTCTACTTCCAGCAATGACAAGATCTATATCTCCTGTATTTACATATTGAACAATTGTATCTCCAGGATCACCATGTAATATCGTAATTGTATAAGAAATGTTCTCTTTCTTTAATAAACCTTCAATCTCTTTTAATTTATCTTTTCGACTAGCCGATATTGTTTCTAAATCTGTTTGACCTTGTATAATATCTGATTTTGCCGTTCTATTATCTACTACGTACACAACTTCAACATTTGTTTCTTCGCTACATTTCGCAATATATGTTGCATGCTCTGCTGCTCGAAGTGCATGTTCAGAACCGTCACATGCTAATATAATTTGTTTGTACATATGCTGAATCCCCTTTTCGTTATCCTACTCGTATTATATAATAAGGCCCCCTAAAAAGGAGGCTTTTAACTAGCAATTCTTTTATTATAAGTCGCTAAATTTGCAACAAGTTTTGAACTACGTTCATTTAATCCTGTTATAGTTACTTTCACACCACTTTGTTCATACTTCATGATAACTTTATCAATTGATGCCACTGCTGAATCATCCCATACGTGCGCATGAGTAAAATTCATTTCAATTCCTTTTACATCTTCTTTAAATGAAAAATTATTTATGAAATCGGCTGTAGCTACAAAGAAAAGTTGACCGTGAATTTCGTATATTTTCTTATTTTCAATATATAAATGTTTCACGTGAATCTTTGCCATATTGAATGCAAATAACACCGCACTAATTACTGTTCCGATAATTACACCTAATGCTAAATTATGTGTAATTAGGACAATCACAACTGTTACGATCATAACAAATGCCTTTCCTTTTGGTACTTTATGAATTGTTGTTACAGAGTTCCAATCAAACGTTCCGATTGAAACCATGATCTTTAACAAGCGTTACCATTAATAATGCCATTGCACCTGTTGCAGCTGAAATCATCCCAGTTCTTCCGCCAACAAATGAAATGGTAACTGCAATACAAAAGGCTGCGTATAGTCCAACTGTTGGATCCACGCCTGCAATAACAGAGAAGGCTATCGCTTCAGGGATTAATGCTAAAGCAACGACAATTCCTGATAACACGTCCCCTCTCACATTAGAAAACCAATCATTTTTTATCGTTTGAAACAAAATACCACTCCTCTACTCCTTTATCATTTGATTTTCTCCATAAGAAAATCTAGCCGACTGCACGAAGGCTATTATATAACGAGTAGAAGATTTTTTACTATGTAAAAGTTTCCTAAAGAAAAAGACGCTATATCAGTAGCGTCTTTGCTCATTTTATTAATGTCCACCGTGTCCTTGACCACTTTCCTGAACAATTTCTAACCTCTCATCTAGTATTCCTTGTGTTTCAAATGAAATATCACTCGTACTTCCTAATAAGAAACCGTGATTATATGGTTCAAGTGTTGGATCATCTTTAAACTTCGGCTGAATGCTTGCAAGGAAGTCATACACTGGTTGTGAAGCTTTACCTTCTTCTAATAATACAACAGGTGCATGTTTACCCATATGTGAAAAAGGTGCCCCAGCAACTGCTAAATCTGGTGTTTTACTTGAAACAAATGATAAACCGTGACCAGGTTTTGTGAATCCCCAGCCAAATTTTGTTTTTTCATCTTTAAATTTAGCGAACGCAATCGAGTTTTCTGTAGGGGTCTCTCCACTAATACGCGTTACTTTCCCGTATTTGCTTAGCTCTTTTTCTACTTCTTTTGAAACAATTTTTTCTGGCCCTAATACATATATATTTGCTTTATCTTTTCTCATTTTTAATGCCTCTATTGTCGCTTCTGGCACTTTATTCTTTTCTGTATAGAGTAGTGGTTCCGGCATATGAGAAATCCAATTTACAGCGGGGGTTGTATATAAACGTCCTTCTTCTGCAGACGAACCGATAATAACACTATTTGGATAGCTTCCTGTTATATCGGCATACTCCTTATCAACATCCTTCGCAAATATAGCTGGGTCCGTTTCTTTTATTTGTTTTACTTTATAACCTTTTAATTGTTCAAGCGCGCTAGTACCTACATCTCCCATCACCATAATTTGTGTTCCATCTTTCGTTCCGATTGGATTTAATCGTTTTATTTCTTTTAACGTCATTTCCGGTATCTTTTCTTTTTCTATAAATAAAATCGGCCCGTTATTCGGATGATGAATAAGATCTGCACTCGCAATACCTAATTGCCACTCGCTTGCTGGTACTAAAATAACAGCACCTGGCTGGTTCTCCTTATGAGTTGCTGGCCATATCGTTTGCGAAGTTAATACTGCCATTTGCAAAGGGTCATTTGTGTTTAATCTCGTTACATTTTTTAAACTTGTCGTTAATAAATCATTAGATGCACCTTCGTTCATTTCTTTTGGCGCCGTTACCTCCTGATTCATTTTCATTTCCTTTTGCTCTGTTTTCTTCTCTTTTGTAGATTCATGGTTTTTATGGTCTGTATTCGTTTGTCCGCATGCAGTAAGACCAACTGCTGTAATTATTGTTATCCCAAAAATTCGGGTCATTTTTTTCACTATACCGCCTCCGTATTAATCATTTTTGAGCCAATATGATTACCTAAAATGTAATTTCAACTCCACAATAACAAGCAATTCTGAAGAAATTATGCAGACGCATCATAATCTGCACCATTTCTTCATGATTTTGCATTACACTTTAAGTAACGATTATAAATATGGAGGGCTCTCTATGATTGATATACTGCTCGTAGACGATGAACCGAGAATGCTTGAATTATTAACGCTTTATCTTACACCAATTGGATATAACTGCGTATGTGCGACTTCAGGAGAAGAAGCTATTTTACATATAGAAAATCGAAACTTTAAATTTGTTTTACTCGATATTATGATGCCAAAGATGGACGGATGGGAAACGTGCAAAAAAATCCGATCTTTTAGTAACATTCCTATTATTATGGTTACAGCTCGTGATCAAACAGTAGATGTCGTTCAAGGATTAAAACTTGGAGCCGATGATTACGTAACGAAACCTTTCCATGAAGAAGAACTTTTCGCAAGAATTGAAGCCGTTTTAAGACGTACAAATGAACATAAACAAATCCAATATCACGGTATTGTATGGGATGAAACAAAACACTTCGTTTCTGTCCATAATGAAGAGCTCCTTCTCACACCAATTGAATTTTCTTTACTCGGATTATTTTTACGTCATGTGAACTACGTATTAAGCCGCGATCAGCTCATTGAACGAATTTGGGGATTAAATACAAATACAGAAGATCGAACAGTCGATTCGCATATTCGTAATTTACGTGATAAATTGCGAAAAGCAAATTTCCCTATTGATCATCATTTAAAAACCGTGTATGGAGTAGGTTATCGATGGATTGATACTGAACAGTAAGGGGTAAAACGATGAAACGAATTTCAATTCAATTCGGATTTTATTTTTTAATTGTTACACTTTTAATTGAAAGTGTTCTATTTGTATTGCTCTATTATAGTCTCGTAAACACTAGAGTAAATGAAGAAATGACAGCTTTATTAAAACGTGGAAACAGTCATCGTGATGTACTTGAAAAATATTATGATAAGCAAACAATCTCTCACGTAGCATTAATGGAATCTGAAGCTGAAACAACTGTCGTTATTACAAATACAAATAAAGAAGTGCTAGCTAAATCTAACGAAATAAACACGACTATAAAAAATCACATTAGTAGCATGCAGACTCGAACAGACCATAACGGAGCGATTATAGAAAATCACTGGAAAACATCTAATTATATATGTACAGTTAGTCCTATCATAGTAGCTGGAAAACATGAAGGGTATGTGTATATGTTTCTTGGAACAGAATCCATTGAAAAGTTGGTAAATGGATTAACGAAACAATTCATTATTGCTGGCGCCATCACGTTTCTACTCACAGTCATCACAATTTTCCTATTATCACGTTTATTAACAAAACCATTGTTACACATGAAACATGCAACTGAAAAAATGAGTAAAGGCGATTTGTCCGTTTCATTAACGACTACTCGAAATGATGAAATTGGTGAACTAGCATCATCTATTCAAACGCTCGCAAATGATTTACATTATATGAAAACAGAGCGAAGTGAATTTCTAGCAAGTGTTGCTCACGAATTACGAACACCGTTAACATACGTAAGAGGTTATGCTGACATTGCTTCAAAAGAAAGCACCCCTTCTGAACAACGTATGCGATATTTATCAATTATAAAAGATGAGTCTGATTACATTACAAACTTAGTTCAAGATTTATTTTCACTTGCACAAATGGAACAACATAACTTTTCTATTCAAGTAAAGGAAGTACATTTACACACATTCCTAACTCGCATAGCCGAAAAAGTAAATGCCATGTATAAAGAAAGATGCATTAAAGTTTCTTTCTCTTGTCCTCCTACACTGCTAGTAAACTTAGATGAACAGCGATTTGAACAAGTTATAGTAAACATTTTAAATAACGCTTATAGACATTCAAAAGAACATTCTCATATAAACATTTCTATCACAGAAGAACATAAACGTATCTCCATTACAATTGAAGATGAAGGCGAAGGTATTCCACCTGAAGACCTCCCTCACATTTTTGACCGCTTTTACCGTGTAGATAAAGCAAGAACACGATCTACAGGCGGAACTGGTTTAGGGCTATCTATCGTAAAAGAAATTGTAGAACTACACGACGGAAATATTACTGTAACGAGCGAAGTCGATTACGGGTCTTGCTTTATCATTTCATTGCCATCTATAAAGAAACACGACTACCATCAGTAGTCGTGTTTCTTTATCATTTTACTTTATAATATAAATTTACAAATTGCCCAAAACGTTTCGTATCCGTTAAAGTTAAATTAATTTCCGGATTCTTATCTTGAAATAACGGAACTCCAGAACCTAATATGTGAGGGGTAATCGTGACAACATATTCATCAATTAGATTATTCTTAAAGAATTCTCTCAGTAGATTCCCTCCACCGACCATCCATATTTTAGATCCTTCTTGCGATTTTAACCTTTTTGTAAACTCTACTACATCTTCATTTACAAACTCCACGTTTCCGTTTGAACCTTTTTCCGAATTAGAAAAAACATAACATTTTTTATCTAAGTACGGGAATGTTTCTGTATGCTCTACTACATAATTGTACGTTCTTTTTCCCATAATTATTGTATCAATCGTTTCGTACATTTCTGTATAACCGTTATCTCCCTCCCCTTCGGTTTCCATTAACCACTGTAAATCATCATCTTCTTTCGCAATATATCCATCTAAGCTCGCCGCAATAAATAAAACTATTTCACGTGACATATTTTTTCCTCCTTACATCTCATCTTGATAACATTATGCTGTAAACAATATACTAACAATAAAACACGACAATTTATGTCATGTTTAAAAAGAAAAAAGGTGATACATTTGTCAAAAGCTAAACGCTTATTAGATATTCTTATATTTGCTTCTGCGAAAAAAGCATTTACAGCGCAAGAAATAGCTGATGAATTTAATATTTCTGTTCGTACTGTCCATAGATACATTTTAGATTTAAGTGATATGGGATTACCCATTTACGCTGAACAAGGTCGCAACGGAGGATATAAAGTATTAACGAATAGAGTAATTCCACCTATTTTATTTACCGAAGAAGAAGCAGTCTCCATCTTTTTTGCCTTTCAATCTTTAAGCTACTACAGAGACTTACCTTTTAACACAGAAATAAATTCCGTTACACATAAACTATATAGCTCCCTACAACATGATGCGAAAGCGAAAGTTGACAAAATACGTTCTTATATCGCCTTTTGGAATCCAAAGAGAACAATTGATACACCACTTTTAAACGAAGTGTTAACAGCGGCTATTGAAAATAAAAATTTACACTTTCAATACGAATCTAAAACGGGGATAAAAACAAAACATGTTCATCCTATCGGTGTATATGCTCATGACGGGCTATGGTACTTACCGTCCTATGACTATGACAGGAAAAAAGTATTACTGTATCGCATCGATCGTATTCTTTCTATATTATCAACGAAAGAAAATGAGGATACATTCATGAATTTAGAAGAGTGGTTTTCCTCTAACTCTAACGTAGTACACATCCCTACTCAGTTACATGTTTTACTGACACCAGAAGGCGTACGCCAATGTAAAAGCGTGCCTTACCTTGAAGAATTCGTTGTAACAAACGAAAACGGGACAGGATATATACATTCAACAATTGATAAAGGAGAAATCAATTTTATTACCCCTTTATTTTATAGACTCGGAAAAGATGCAAAAGTTTTAGAACCGACAGAATTGATAGATGGTTTACGTATGCGTGCGAAAGAAGTTTTACATATGTATGAAGACGAAAAAAGCTGCTAAATATAAGCAGCTTCTTTGTCCTGTTGTTCCTATTGTTTTATTATTGACGAATATCAAACCACCAACGATTTTTCGAATTCATATTTTCAGTGTCACCAATCCCTCTGTAATTGAAAGCATCCAAAAAGATTGAATCTAATTTATCTTCATCTACAAAATAACCTAAATTAACTTTTACCGTTTCTCCTGGTGTGATACTGCCAATATTGTAAAAACTTTTTCCATCTCCGTGAGGTTCTAAATAATCAACTTCACCTGTCATAATACGCGTTGCGTCCATCCCCTCTTCTTTAGCGTATTTCCATGCATTCCCTTCAAATTTAAGCTGTTTTATGGATGGATGCATATAGATTTCTTCTGTCGACTTTTTGCCAATATTTTTCACTGTTGTTGTTAAGTAGACAAATTTAACATTAACTAATTTCGAATCTACTAATGTATCAATTGAATCTTTACCATTCCCTAATTTATATTCATCTCGTCTGTATGATAGTAATTTTCCCGTCTGATCTAAAGCCTTATTCTTGCTTAATATCTCTAGGCCAAGTTCATTAAAGTTCTCTTGTTTAAAATCTTTGATTGAATCAAAAACTTCAACTTTTTCTATCACATATTCAATTTGGCTGTTATCCATAGATATCGTTACTGGAACCTTTTGTCCTATATGAAATAGTCGTTTGCTATCCTTCTTCAAAGGAATTACCTTAGTTGTTTTACTTTCTTGGCTAAAATACTTTTTATCATAATCGCTTATATATGATGACTTTTCTTTTGACGTGGGCTCAAGTGAAATGCTCCCTAGCACATCTATCATTTGTTCTTCGTTTATATCATTTCCAATATAACTTTGTAACATAATTCCTTCTTCCTCAAAATAGAGAAAAATTACTCTATTAAACATTAAATCTTTATTACCATTTTCTCTATGGACAATTACTGCCTTCTTACCATTTATCTCTTTTTCTTCATAATTTTTCGAGTACAGAGTTGGAAAATCTGAATTCCCTCCTACTCTCCAAAGAACGAATGAAAATCCACCCATTGCGTAGTTATCTTTAAAGGAATATTTCATAGCAGAGTCATCAATTGCTTCCATATTTTCTGGTAATTTATCGATTTTCAGCTTATACCACTTATCAGCCTTTTTCGAGTCCTTATTTGTTACTGAAATATTTACTTCATAATTTTGTTTTTGAACAATCATATTATAGACCTTTACTGCTCCAAAAACGGTTGTCGGCATGCCGATCAATAAGCAAGCAGCAGCGATTAACATACGATGTCTTTTACGCTTTTTCAGCGGTTGTCCATTTTGCGGCTTCATTTCCTCCATAAACAATTTCTTTTTGCGCGTATATGTATGTGAAAATTCATGTTGTTCTTCAAGTTTATCAAAATCATCTAAAGCAATTTTTTCAGCAAGTTCATATATTTCTTTGGAGTTCTTTGAATTCGTCATGTTGTATACCTCCTATCATATTTTGGACTCGTTTTCGAGCGCGTTCAAACTGCTTGCGGACATTTGCCTCGGTTATCCCCATGACACTTGAAATTTCTTGATACGTTAAGTTATAGAAGACTTTGTACTTAAACACCTGTCTATTAGATTCGTTTAACTCTTTTAGCAATGCATCAATTTGAACCTCAGACATTTTACGTTTTTCCCACTCTTCAATATTTTCATCTACTGCTTCTACAGATTCTCTTTCATATTCTTCTAAAAATGTTTCATGTCGTTTGTTTTTCCGGTAACTATCAATCGCCTTGTTTTTCGCGACCCTCAAAATGTAGCGTTTAAGCTCTTGAGTAGCCAAGCTATGGAGCTTTTCCAAGTTCTTATAAAGAGTAATAAACGTCTCTTGAACCGCATCTTCAGCCTGTTGAATATTATTTAAAATAGAATACGCTACATAATAAATCTTTTGTTCATACAACTCATATAGCTCTTCCATCTTTTCATAATCGTTGTTTGTAACTTTCATATAATTCCTCCTCTCACTCTATATAACGAATAAGCGCTATACTTTGTGACACTGCAAAATCTTTTTATGTATAAAATTTAATAATAGAATAAACAAAAGCCCAATTTCTCTATTTTAACTGAGAAATTGGGCTTTTTAATATTAGAATTTTCCTGACCGCTACGCCTTTTCAGTAAGCAGCATATGCTCTATCGCTTCTTTTAACAAATTCTGTGTCTCTTCCAAGTTATGATTCTGCTTTTCTCCTGGTTGTACCATATAAAACTCAGCAAACGAACGCTCTTTATATCTTGGTACGACATGCATATGATAATGTGTTAACTCGTTAAATACTCCACCATTTTGACAAACTGTAACTCCGTCAGGTTTATATACTATCTTAATCGCTTTTGCAATAAGCTTAGAAGCATCCATAACGGATTTTGCTACAACATCATTTAATTCATCTACTTCTACAACATGTTGCTTTGGCACAATTAAAGTATGTCCTGGGTAGAAAGGCGCATGATCTAAAAAGCAAGTTACATAATCATCTTCATATATTATATATATAATTTCCTCTCCGCCTGCTAATTTACACCCTAAACATTCCATCATATTTCCCCCTTTATTAAAAACATAAAAACGTGAGAGCCGTATTCTCACGTTTTTATGTTTCATTTTATTAGTTCAATTGTTTCCGTAACCTTTATACTATCTTTTACAGATTGAACAATCGTACAATTTTTCACTGCAAGTTGCAGCGCCTTGTCCAGCTGCTCTTCTGTAATATTTTGCGCTTTAATTTTATAGTGCAAATGAACACTTTCAACTGGCTTCGATAACGCTTCACTTCTACCAATTTCAGTTTCGATTGTAAACGTATCGTATGGAATACGTTTCTTTTCTAAAATCGTTCGAAAGACAATTGCACTACACCCTGCGATAGAAGAAACGAGTAATTGTAACGGTGAATAACCGTTTTCTTTTCCAATCGCTAATTGACCATACGATAAATCTGCTTCTATATCATCGTGTTTGATTGTTAGTTTCATTTGTTTTTTCCATCTCCACTTTCATCGGTTTCTGCCGTTTCTTACTAATATAATAATATATATAGCAGAAAATGATAAATGGAATACCACAGTATAACGCCATTCTTTGTTCTGGAATAAACGCTAAACTAATAACAACGATACTATTTGTAATTAAAGCTAAAATTGGAACGATTGGGTATAGTGGTGTTCTATACTTTAAGTCCTCTAACTTTCCTCCGCCTTTTATATACTGACTTCTAAAGCGAAGTTGCGATAAAGCAATAATGATCCAACTTGAAACAGCTGATAAACCAGCTATAGATAATAAGTACATGTATACTGTATCTTCTGCAAGGAAGCTTGTTAATAAAGATAAAGCAGCTACAGCAATTGTTACAACTAACGCTGTAATTGGAATACCACGTTTATTTACTTTTTGGAAAGACTTTGGTGCCATTCCTTCATTTGCAAGTGACCATAGTATACGAGTTGCCGCATATAATCCTGAATTCGCTACAGATAGTAACGCTGTAATAATAACGAAATTCATAATATCAGCTGCATACGGAATACCGATTTTATCAAATACGACTACGAATGGACTTTCAATTACGCCAGCTTCTTTCCAAGAAATTAACCCTACTAAAATCGTCATTGTTAAAATGAAGAATAACATAATGCGCCATACTGTATTACGGATCGCGCGTGGAATTGTTTTTTCTGGATTTTCACTTTCTCCCGCTGCAATCCCGATTAACTCTGTTCCTTGGAACGAGAAGTTAACTGTAATCATCGTAAGTAATACGGCAGCTAGTCCATTCGGAAATAATCCACCATCGCTTACAAAGTTAGAGAAAAGAGGTGCTGCTTCTTTTCCGTCATATGATATAAACCCTAATAATGCACTACCACCAAGAACAACAAAGGCAAGAATGGTAACTACTTTAATACTAGAAAACCAAAATTCTAATTCAGCATAACTTTTTGCCGAAATTGCGTTTGAAGCATATAAAATAACACCGAATACAAGGCACCATACCCAAACATCAACATTTGGAAACCATCTTTTCATCATTAAACCTATTGACGTTAATTCTAGACCCACTGTTACTGCCCAGCCAAGCCAGTATAACCAGCCAATCATAAAGCCCGTTCCTGGTCCAATAAACTTCGTTGCATACTTTTGGAAAGAACCTGAAACTGGCATTGCTACCGTTAACTCTCCAAGACAAAGCATTGTTAAATACATAATAAATCCGCCTACTAAATATGAAAGGATGGCTCCCCCTGGTCCAGCCTGATTAATGGTGTAACCTGAACCTAAGAAGAAACCAGTTCCGATTACACCACCAAGTGCGATCATAAATAAATGTCTACTCTTCATCGTACGATGTAATTTCTCATTCGTTGGTTGCTGCATCTAAATCCTCCCCCTACCAATACCCCTATATCTTGTTAAAATTTTCTGATAATAAAAATATACACGAAAGCGATTATATTTTCTATATAAAATTAAAACTTTTCTGATAAAATAATATAAAAATCGAATTATTGCAAGATTTAGATTCTATTTAGAGGAAAATAAGGAGAAACAAGGAAAAAACCCTTACATATATTGTAAGAGTCAACGAAGTTCTAATCTTCTCGATAAAATTGATAAACTATAATTTACGATAAAGTACATACAAGCTACTAATATAAATGTTGGAATCATGTAATTCACATTTTGCCCGCTAATAATTTGAGCATTATGCATAAGCTCAGGGAGTGATATAACAACCGCTAGCGACGTATCCTTCAGCAATGAAATAAATTGACTGACAAGCGGCGGAACCATTCTCCTTAATGCTTGTGGCAAAATAATATGCCAAAGCGCTTGCACATAAGTTAATCCCGAAGATCTTGCGGCTTCAACCTGCCCTTTTTCAATAGACAATAAACCACTTCTAACAATTTCAGATATCATTGCTGCCTCAAATATTGTTAAAGCAACAATTGCAGCTGTTATAATTTCTAATTTCAAGCCTGCTTCTGGAAGTGCAAAATACGTGAAAAATATAATTAACAGTAGTGGTAAGTTTCGAATCACTTCAACTATAACTCCTAATATTTGTGAGACGACAGGTATTTTCGTGTAGCGCAATATACCGATTACACTTCCAATAATAAAACTAAGTACAATTGCTATGAGCGCTACCTCTAATGTTATAAGTAATCCTTTTAATAAAAATAGAATATGATCTCCTGTAATTGCTCCCTTGAAATCCATTTACACCGCCTCCTTTGCCAAGCGTTTTTCTAAATAACGCACTAGCATACTGAGCGGAATTGTTAATATTAAATAAAACATCCCGACAAATATATAAACATCAAACGTAACAAACGTCTTCGTTGAAATTAAATCTCCTTGATACATTAAATCAGCACCAGCAATAATTCCAAGTATTGAGGAGTTTTTAACTAAATTGAGAAACTGGTTTCCTAAAGGGGGAATTACAATTTTCACTGCTTGGGGTAAGACAACATAATACATCGCCTGCACATACGTTAGCCCTGAAGAGCGGGCAGCTTCCATTTGCCCTTTCGCAACTGATAAAATACCAGCGCGAATTACTTCTGCAATAAAAGCTGCCGTATATACCGTAAGCGTAACTGTTCCTGCTACAAAACCATTTAAAGTAATTCCTATTACAGGTAAAGCAAAATAGAATATAAATGCAATTAATACGAGTGGAATATTTCTTACAAACTCCACAAAAGCTGATCCTATCCAATTTAAAATACGAATAGGTGCAATACGCATTACTGCCAAAATTACTCCTAAAATAAAACTGCCTATCAATGCAATTACACTAGACATAACTGTATATTTAAATCCTTCTAAATACATATCAATGTTATTCGTTAATATAGAAAAATCAGGCACATATTCTCCCCTCTTTCTTTACAAGAAGAGGATGAGCACTCTCATCCTCTCACTTTTACTATCTACTTTTCTGGTTTTTGTCCAATCCACTTCTCATATAATTTGTCATACTCCCCGCTTGCTTTCATGTCTTTAATTAAAGTATTAATCTCTTTCGTTAAATCATCTGCCCCTTTTTGCACTGCAATTCCGTATGGTTCATCTGTGAAAATTTTTCCTACTACTTCATAATTAGAATCTTGTTTTGCCATTCCGTAAAGGATCGCATTATCTGTCGTTAACACATCACCTTTACCTGCCTTTAACGCTGTAAATGCCTCACTATAATTTTCAAACTCTAATACAGTCGCTTCTGGTGACTTTTGACGAATGTTATTTGTAGATGTTGATCCTTTTACAGCTAATACTTTAACGCCTTGTTTTATATCATCGACACTCTTAATATTGCTTCCTTTTTTCACAAGTAACGATTGTCCTGCTTTAAAATATACATCTGAAAAATCCACTTCTTTTTTGCGTTCTTCCGTAATTGTCATTGTTGCAATAATTGCATCAATATCACCATTTTTCAGCATTGGAATACGTGTTTTAGACGTTACTTCTTTCAGCTCTAGCTTCTTTTCATCTCCAAGAATCTTTTTCGCAAGTGCCTTCGCGACATCAACATCGAATCCTTCTACCTGCCCTGTTGAAGGATTTTTTAATCCAAATAAATTCGTATCATTCTTCACCCCAACTACTAATTTCCCTCGTTTCTTAATTTGCTCAACAGCCCCGCCTTGCTTCGTATTTGTTTCCTTTGCCTCATCTTTCTTACTTCCGCAACCAGCAACAACAAGCACGAATAAACATGAAAATACGATTAAAGTAAATAATTTTTTCATTTTAAGCATGAAATTCCTCCTCTAATGATTTAGCACCCGACTTAAAAATAAACGAGCTCTTTCTTGTTCAGGGTTTACAAAAAAGTGCGCCGGTGTTGTATCTTCAATAATTTGACCATCATCCATAAATAAGATCCTATCTGCTACCTCTCTAGCAAATCCCATTTCATGCGTGACAACGACCATTGTCATCCCTTCTTTAGCCAGTGCTTTCATAACATCAAGTACCTCTCCAATCATCTCTGGATCAAGAGCAGACGTAGGCTCATCGAATAGCATAATTTCCGGCTGCATTGCAAGTCCTCTAGCAATTGCCACCCGTTGCTGTTGTCCTCCGGATAATTGATGTGGATATACGTTAGCCTTCTCCGGGATTCCTACTTTCTCTAAATAAAACATTGCTGTTTTCTCTGCTTCTTCTTTGGAAACTTTATTTACTTTAATCGGTGCTAATGTAATATTTTGAAGAACCGTTTTATGTGGATATAAATAAAAATGTTGAAAGACCATCCCAATATTTCGCCGCAATTCATTCATGTCCGTTTTTTTATTGTGTACCTCTGTATTTTGTACAATTAATTCTCCATCTGTAATTGCCTCTAATTGATTTATACATCGAAGCAATGTACTTTTTCCTGATCCTGAAGGCCCGACAACTACTACCACTTCGCCTTTTTTCACTTGCACATTAATATTTTTCAAAACTTGAAAGTTACCATAATATTTATTTACATTACGAAATTCTATCAACATACTCCCCCTTCCCCTAACAATGCATGTACATTCTTTTTATATTCAAAAATAGTCCCAAAAATAACTTTTAGCTTCAATTTGTCCATAAAAAAAAGCAAAGAGTTTCCCCTTTGCTTCTTCATTTCTATTCTGTTAAGATACTTCTTCTTTCTTATCTTTCCCGTATTCATGCTCCCAAAAATCAGCATTTTTAATTCCTAATGGCCTTGGATCGAATACTGGATCTTTTCCTTCTTTTTTCTGTTTTTCATAATCCTTTAATGCGACTAATGCAGGTTTTTGTAATAGTAAAATCGCAATGATATTTACCCATGCCATAATTCCTACCCCAATGTCGCCTAAAGCCCAAGCCGTTGCTGCTGTTTTTATACATCCATAGAATACAGCTCCTAAAAATACAAACTTTAGTACCATAGACATCCAAGGACGGTCTTTATCACGATTTAAGTACGCAATATTCGTTTCTGCAATGTAGTAATACGCCATAATTGTTGTAAACGCGAAGAATAATAACGAGATTGCAACGAAACCGTTTCCAAATCCAGGGAAAACAGATTCTACCGCCGCCTGTGTATATCCTGGTCCTGGCTGAGCACCATTTAGTTTATTAACGATAAAGTTTTTTCCGCTTGCATCAAATACGTTATACATGCCTGTAATAATCATCATAAATGCTGTTGCTGAACAAACAAATAATGTATCAATGTAAACGGAAAATGCTTGCACTAAACCTTGCTTAGCTGGATGTGATACTTCGGCTGCTGCTGCTGCGTGTGGTCCAGTCCCTTGTCCTGCTTCATTGGAATAAATACCACGTTTTACCCCCCAAGAGATTGCTAAACCGATAATACCACCGAAAGCAGCTTCTAATGCAAATGCACTTCTTATAATTAACATAAATGCTTCTGGCAATTTTTCAATATTCATAGCAACAATGACGCAAGCTACTAAAATATAGCCTATTGCCATAAAAGGTACGACAACTTGCGCTACGTTAACAATTCGCTTTACTCCACCGAAAATGATAAGAGCTAATACGACAACTAATATAGCCCCTGATGCGGTAGTATTAATACCAAAAGCCGTTTCTAAACTTACAGCAATACTATTTGCTTGTACGCCTGGTAGTAAAAGTCCTGTTGCAAGAATTGTCGCTGCAACGAATACTAAAGCATACCATTTAACTCCTAGACCTTTTTCGATGTAATAAGCAGGTCCACCACGAAACTGCCCTTGATGTTTCGTCTTATATATTTGCGCGAGTGTTGATTCTACATAAGCTGATCCTGCCCCTAAAAAGGCTACTGCCCACATCCAAAATACAGCTCCTGGTCCACCGAATGCAACCGCTGTTGCTACCCCAGCGATATTCCCTGTTCCAACACGTCCTGATAACGAAAGTGCTAACGCTTGGAATGAAGAAACACCAGCCTCTGATTTTTCTCCTTGAAATGTCAGCTTCACCATTTCTCCTACGTGCCTTACTTGTAAAAACTTCGTTCGAATAGAAAAATATAAACCTACTCCTAAACATAAATAAACAAGTGCTGGACTCCAAACAATATTATTTAACCAATTTACGAAAGTTCCCAACATTCCCCCTCCTTCTTTATAAAGAATATTCAGAATATATATAAAATTATAAGTGCATACCGAATCTAGGACAATATTATTTTAATAAAGTAAACATATTTTTGTATAAAAAAACAAAGTATATATTTGTTTTATATACTTTGTTTTGAACTAAATGTATTATATATTCACAATTGCTTCTCTTTTAATAATTCTTTCGTATAGCTCTTCTGATAATTTCAAGAAGTTATCAGGCATATCTTTCCCTTTAAACTTCTTCTGAAGCGTTCCATATAAACCTATATCACGTAAACGTAAAAATAGTGGCAACGATTCATACCAACTATCCGCCAGCCTGTGCTCATACTCATATCCTTTTCGTAACACTTGTAACTGTTTACGAGCAAAATCTGTCTTCTCTTCTGCTGTCCACGGTGTAAATAGAACAGAGTAATAAAGAACCATCGCTAAATCATGTATAAAGTAATTATAAGCTGCATCATCAAAATCAAAGATTGTTAACTCTTTACCATCATAATGAAAATTACCTGGATGAATATCCCCGTGCATAAGGCCGAACGTTTCTCTTTCAATTGAAAGAGCCTTTATCTCATCCATTAATACCGCAGCGATTTTTTTCACTTGATCATCTTCTAGTTCATTAACAATCCCACTCTCGTCTTCTTCCCACGTATCACGATAGTCTGTTTTAGGATATTCCATTGTAAGGCGATGCAGTTGCCCAATCGCTTTTCCCCATGCTTCAAAGAGAGGCTCGCCCCAATAAGGCGATTCCTCTCCTTTTACTTGCTCACCTTTTGCATATGTAAATAAGGAAGCGAAAAAGAAAGTTTCATCCTCTGCTACGATTTCTTCTACAAGATTTTGAGACGTTGAATAAAGAGGTCCTGCTACCTTTGCCCCATTCTCCGCAACATATCGTAAAAAATCTAGTTCAGCCTCTACCTCTTTTTTGGAGCGATGAGAAGAGTGAGTTAAACGCAATACGTAATCTTCGCCACAATCACCCTTTGCCTTAAAAATATAATTTTCAAAATCTCCAAGTGGCTTTTCTTCCACTGTTACATGAAACAAACTCGCTGCTCTTTTTAAAATCTCTTTTGTAAAAACACGTTCTACAGCTATTTCCATATGTATCCCTCCTATATATCTTCTTAATTCGACACAAATGTTAGAAGTACTGCTATGAAATTGAATAATGCACAAAAGACAATGTAACGTAACCTTCAATCCTCTTTTTTTAAAATAATTCAAGCATAAATTTCTCACAAACGACAAAAATTAACAGAAACAATTGCACTTTAAGAGAGGTGGAAATTATGACAGAGCAAAAAGAACAACAAGAGAGTAAAAACCAAAAGCATATGTTTCCATCACTTCCGGAGAACATTAATTACATTGAAAATAAACTTTCTCATTCTGATGATATAAAAAAATTAGATCTCCCTTTTCAAAACGGAAAAGGAGCAATCTTATATATCGAATCTTTAGCAGATCCAAATCTAATTCATCAGTTAGTCCTTGAGCCATTATTAACGCGATCAGATTTATCTTTAGATAAAGCTTTTTCTACGTTAAATATGAAAAAAGAAACGAATTTAAATTATGGGATACAACTTTTATTACAAGGTAAATCCTTATATTTTCATGAACACGTCGACAGTTTTTGTATTTTCGAAACAACCTTATCTTTAAAGAGAGATATAGCAGAGCCTGATAATGAAGGAGTTGTGCGCGGTCCACATACTGGTTTTGTAGAGGATCTAGCAACTAATTTAACCTCTATTCGTAAACTCATTAAGAGTCCAAATTTAGTTGTTAAGTATTTTACACTCGGTGAAGAAATGCACACGAAAGTGGCAATTACTTATATGCAAAATATAGCGAATGACGATTTAGTTATAGAAGTGAAAAGAAGATTGGAAACCATTAAAACGGATGCACTTATGCCACCAGGATACATACAAGAATTTATAGAGGATACGTCTTTCTCCCCATTTCCGCAGCAATTAAATACAGAGCGTCCAGATAGAACTGTTGCTAATTTAATGGAAGGGCGTGTTGCTATTTTATCTGATGGAGATCCAACAGCGCTCATCGTTCCTGTTACGTTATTTGCTTTCTATCAATCACCAGATGATTATAATAACCGTTGGATTGTCGGTTCTTTCGTCCGAATGATTCGCTTAGTAAGTTTTTTAATTGCCTTTCTCTTACCAGCTTTATATATTGCAACTGTTGCTTTTCATCCTGATGTGTTACCGCTCGAACTTGTGTATACGATTAAAGCTTCATTAGAGAAAGTACCGCTTCCTCCTATTTTTGAAGCTCTCTTAATGGAGTTAATTTTCGAGTTATTACGAGAAGCTGGTATTCGCTTGCCGAGCCGCGTTGGACAAACAATCGGTATTGTAGGTGGTTTAGTAATTGGGGATGCAATTGTAAAAGCTGGACTCGTTTCTTACACAATGATCATCGTTGTAGCTTTAACTGCAATCTCATCTTTTCTCGTTCCATCAAACGATATGAGTTCAGCAGTTCGGATTCTTCGTTTTCCATTAATGCTCCTTGCTGCCATATTCGGATATGTAGGAATATCATTCGGTCTCATTATAACTTTCGTTCACTTATGTCAGCTTCATTCATTTCATACACCATATCTTTCTCCTGTTGCCCCGATGCGGATTAAAGATATGAAAGATTCTTTCATAAGACTACCAATTTGGTCATTTTGGGAAAGACCACATGATCCAAAACCGAAAAAAATGCAGCGCCAACATGTAACGAGAGAGGATGAGGACGGTGACAAACACGCAAAGTAAAATTTCACTTGTTCAATTTACCTTTTTCGTTATTCAATGCCAAATTGGGGTCGGTATACTATCTCTACCTAACCGGCTTCATCCGATAGCAAAAGGTGGTGGTTGGATTTCTGCGCTCATCGCGGGGCTTGCCATTCAACTTATTATTTTACTTATGTGGCTTTTCTTAAAACGATTTCCTGATGCAGATATGTATAAAAGTGTTTGTATGCTATTTGGTAATAAGTTAGGAAAACTATTGGGCTTTTCTTATGTTTTTTATTTTACCCTTATCGGTATGACGGTTATGTTGAATGCTTGTAACGTCATTAAAGTATGGGTTTTACACGCAACTCCGTGGTCTGCAATTCTCATATTATGTACAGTAGCTTGTTGTTATGTAGCTTATAACACATTTAAAGTCATCGTACGATTTTATGTCATGGCCTCTATTCTCATTATTCCAATGGCCCTTTTAATTGCCCTAGGGCTTTCACGAGCTGATTTCTCTTATATTTTTCCTATTACAGAAGCCGGATGGTGGAATATAATTCAAGCATCCAAGGAAACAATTACAGCCATGTATGGTTTTGAAATTATTCTTATCGCTTTCCCAAAAGTAAATGGGAGTTCTATTGCAAAACTGAAGGCCATTTCTATCGCCAATGGATTTGTAACTCTTTTTTATACTTTTACCGTTTGGATTTGCTTTATCGTATTTAGTCCAAAGCAAATTGAGCTTATTCCAGAGCCAGTTGCTTACTTATTACGCTCCTTGCATATTGGAATTATAGATCGAACGGACCTAATCTTCATCCCAATTTGGATGATAACAGTTGTCGCTTCTATTGCTAGTTATTACTGCGCTGCTTCAATCGGAATTGGACATATATTCAACCTTGCTAATCATAAAAAGGCTGTTCCAATCGTTGGTATTATTGCTTTTAGTGTAGCCTTATTTATAGATACACCTGAAGAATTAAAAGTAATTTCAACTTTCACTGATAAGTTCACCTATATTTTCATCGTTGTCCTCCCTCTTTTATTTCTACTTTATTCAATAATAAGAAAGAAGAAAGGAGAACAGTATGTTCCCAAAAAGAGTTAAATTACTTTTAATATTATGTACTAGTTCCCTCCTTTCTGGCTGTTGGGATCAAGAACCATTAAGGGAGGCAAGTTTAGCTTATAGCGTTGGAGCTGATATTACGGAAGAGAATAAACTCCAGCAAACAATCGAGCTTGTAAAAAGTTCAAGCGGAGAGCAATCTTCATTTGAGAATGAAATATATTCAGCAACCGGGCATAACATAATGGATACAGGCGATGCCCTAAAAAAAAATGTGACTGGGAATATTCGCTATTTTAAATATGGTGTTCAATTACTCGGAACCAAAATTCTAAAAAAGGGTATACTCCCCTATTTAGATGTCAGCTTTCGAGATCCAACAAACCCAACTGCTTTAGTAAAACTTATTGCAGTAGATGGTGAAACATCGGAGATACTCGAAAAAAAGAAAATAGGAAATTTACTAATTGGAGATTTTCTAAAGAAAAAAGTGAAAAGCTTAGAAGATATGAGTGTATTTCCAAAAGAAACTTTAGAAACAGCTGCTACAAAAATGTTAGATCCCGGTAAAGACTTTACCCTTCCTTCTATAAAAATAAAAGGAAAAGAAGTAGTTACAAACGGGTTAGCTTTATTTAACAATGATAAATTAACTGGGCATTTACCTTTGCAACAATCTGTTTTATTCGTGTTATTAACCGGAAAAATGGGAACAAGTGCCCGTATAACCCAAAAACTGACTAGTGATGAATCTGAGAAGACATCTGATTATTTAACAATGGAAATTAGTAATCGAAAATTAAAACGCGACTTAAAAATAACAACAGATAAAAAAGGAAATGTTTATGCTCACATTAAGCTCCAATTAAAAGTTATAGCACTTGAATCTCCAAGAGATAATATGTATACAATGGACGATAGAGAAAAACTAAATAAAGAACTTTCTAAACAACTCACGAAAGAAGCGAAAAAAATAACACGAAAACTACAAAAAGCAAATTGTGATGCTTTCGGTATTGGAAGACATCTTATCGCTTATCATCCTAACTTATGGAAGAAAAAAAATTGGAATAAAGATTATGCAAAAGTAAAATTCAAACCTGAAGTAGAAGTAAGCATTTTGTATAGTGGTGTCTTAAAATAAAAAGGTTGTATGCCGCTCGGGCATACAACCTTTTTATTTCGTATATCGATACACAATTGATTCATATGGTCTTAAGTTAAGTTTTGCAATATCCTTGCTGGCATCTTTATAATTCGACAGTAGTACTTCTTGTTTCATTCCATCTAACTGAACGTGCGCTGGTACTGAATACGTTATTTCTTCTCCATAGAAGTTATTTATAACAAGTAGCACTTCACTTTCTTTAGTACGAGTATATGCCCAAATTTTAGGATCATTTTTATCCAAAATAGCATATTCTCCTTCTGTAATTACATCATACGTTTTTCTAAGCTCTATTAACTTTTTATAATGATAAAATACGGACTCTTTATCTTCTAATGCCTTCTCTACGTTTATTTCTTTAAAATTTTCAGCCGCTGAAATCCAAGGTGTACTTGTTGTAAAACCACTGTTCATCTCTTCATTCCACTGCATCGGAGTGCGAGAGTTGTCACGAGATTTTTGCTTTAAAATCCCTATAATCTCTTCTTTTGATAGCCCTTCTTTTAGCTTTATATCGTATATATTTAACGATTCTACATCACGATATTGCTCGATGGACTCAAATTTAGGATTCGTCATACCGATTTCTTCCCCTTGATAAATATAAGGCGTTCCTTGCAGCATGTGCATGGCTGTCGCTAACATTTTTGCAGATTCGTTTCGGTACTTTCCATCATCACCAAAGCGTGACACGATGCGAGGCTGGTCATGATTACACCAAAATAACGCATTCCATCCTCCGCCCTTTTGCATTTCAATTTGCCAGTTAGACATAATCTCTTTTAATTTAATAAAATCAAACTCTGCTTTCGTCCACTTATCACCATTCGGATAATCTACTTTTAAATGATGGAAACTAAACGTCATGCTTAATTCATTACGCTCAGGATTAGAATATTTAATACAATTATCAATTGTCGTAGATGACATTTCTCCAACTGTAATGACATCTTTTCCTGCAAAAACATTTCGGTTCATCTCTTGTAAATATTCATGAACACGCGGGCCATCTGTATAATACTTGCGTCCATCACTTGTCGCAGTACTACCTTCATCGTTTAAAAAACATTGGTCTTTTGAAATTAAGTTAATGACATCTAATCGGAATCCCGTTACCCCTTTATCCAGCCAAAAGCGCATCATATCATATACTTCTTCACGCAGTTTTTCATTTTCCCAATTTAAATCAGCTTGTGTTTCATCAAATAGATGTAAATAATATTGCTCCGTCTTCTCATCATATTTCCAAGCAGATCCACCAAACTTAGACTGCCAATTATTTTTTTCATCACGCCAAATATAGTAATTACGATATGGACTATTTTTATCTTCCTTCGCTTCTTTAAACCACTTATGTTCAGTCGAACTATGATTTACAACAATATCAAGCATAATTTCAATGTTACGTACTTTCGCTTCTGCTAAAAGTTCTTCAAACTCTTCCATCGTTCCGTAAGATGGATCAATGCTGTAATAATCACTTACATCATATCCATTATCATTTTGTGGTGATTGGTATATCGGTGTTAACCAAATATAATCCACTCCGAGTTCTTTTAAATAATCTAGTTTCTCTGTAACCCCTTTTATATCACCGGTTTCTCTATTGTAATAACTATTAAAGCTCTTCGGATAAATTTGATATACTACACTTTTATGCCAATCCTTCATGTTTAACTTCCTCCTACTTCTGTTTCACTCTTTTTGCAAATAACCATGTTAAAGTAAATGGGATTACAACTGCAATAATCATTCCGACAATAAACATTGGAATCGATTTCGGAATGATAGAAATAAATGCTGGCAATCCCCCAATTCCGATAGCAGGTGCTAATACACCATTTAATGTAATGAATATCGCTGCCACAGCAGACCCTATAATCGCTGCATAAAACGGGAACTTATTTCGTAAATTCACACCAAACATCGCTGGTTCTGTAATA
Source organism: Bacillus cereus group sp. MG1 (assembly GCF_040460035.1). Classification (NCBI taxonomy): domain Bacteria; kingdom Bacillati; phylum Bacillota; class Bacilli; order Caryophanales; family Bacillaceae; genus Bacillus; species Bacillus cereus group sp. MG1. The sequence goes on from NZ_JARVGY010000001.1 coordinate 1,881,798, forward strand.
CCGAAGTATGCTGAAATGGCTGATGTTGATGCCATACTTTTATCATTTTGATTTTTAGAAATCCAGAACATCGCAAGTGCCGCACTACCTTGCGCAATGTTAGAAAGAGCAATCATCGGCCAAATAAATGTACCGCCATGTTGTGCAATCAATTGTAAATCAATTGCAATAAACATATGATGCATACCTGTAATTACGAGCGGTGCATATAACGCTCCAAATAATACTGCTCCAACTACTGGTACTGTTTCATATACACCTACTAATCCTACTGTTAATAAATCTCCAATATGACGTGTAACCGGACCGATAATTCCTAACGCTAACACACCTGTCACAACGATTGTTGTAATTGGTACAACTAGTAATTGAATTGCATTTGGTACATGTTTCTTTAAGAAAATTTCCACTTTACTTAATACAAATGCTGCTACTAAAACAGGTAAAATTTGTCCTTGATATCCTACCTTCTCAATTTGGAACAGTCCTAAAATATTGAAGTACTCAATCTTTTGACCCTCTAAACCAGTCGCTGCTTTTCCATAGTCCCAAGCGTTTAATAAGGCCGGGTGCACAAGCATTAATCCCATAACAATCCCTAGTATTGGACTACCACCAAAACGCTTCGTTGCTGACCAACCGACAAGTGCTGGTAAGAATACGAATGCTGTATTGGCCATCATATTAATTAAATCCCAAAGCCCGCCTAAGTTCGGATAAACATCTAATAAATTTTTTCCATCAAAAAATAAGTCCTTTGCGCCTAATAGATTGTTAATACCCATTAGTAAACCAGCTGTTACGATCGCTGGTAATATCGGCATAAATACATCCGAAAATATTTTCACAAACTTTTGAGCTGGATTTAACTTCTGATTTCCAGAGTCTTTTACGTCAGCTACAGTCGATTCTTTCATACCTGCAAGCGTTATCAACTCAGCGTAAACACGATCTACATCCCCTGGACCAATTACAATTTGAAATATCCCAGCGTTATGAAACGCTCCTTTCACTAATGAAACAGACTGTAATTTATCATTATCTATTTTGCTTTCATCTTTTAAAGCGATACGGAGCCTCGTCACACAATGTGCAGCTTGTTCAATATTGTCTTTCCCACCAATATACTGCAACACTTCCTCTGCTGTTTTACGATAGTCTTTCCCCATATTCCCGTCCCTCTTTTCTTTTTTTGATACCGTTTACAATTACATATTAACTCGTATATATAAGTTAGTCAACACTCGTATATACGAGTTTATGTTTTTTTTTTATAAAAAAAAGAGATGAAACAATATTTTGTTCCACCTCTTTACTTCCTGCGTGCCACATCCGAAAAGTGAAAAATATCTAAACGATGGCGTGATTCTGTATATTCAAACTGACTTCCATCATACAAATGTGTAAAGTTTTTCACAACGACAACATAGTCTGTTCCATTTAAATCTAAGTACTTTCTATCGTCCTCTGTACATGGCTGTACTTCAATTACTCTCTGCGAATAACTAATATGTAGCCCAAGCTCTTTCTCGATGTATTTATAAATCGATGCAGTTGCAATTTCTTTCGTTAATCCTGGAACAAACTCAGATACAAAATGATTTATATCTAAAATTACTTTTTCTCCATCAATATTTCGTACACGTTTAATATGGTCAATCTCTGTTTTTTCTTTTACATTTAATAATTTTGCAATTTCTTTTGTGGCTTTTTCTTTGTCCATTTCCACAACTTCTGTAATACAATGACGTCCTAAACGTTCATTTTCTTCTTGGAAACTTACAATACCGCCAAAATTAAATTCAATATTTTTTCGCTTTAAAACAAAAACACCTTTTCCATGAATTTTTTGCACATATCCACGCTCTTGCAGTAAATCTACAGCTTTTCTTACCGTTCCTCGGCTTGCCTCATACTGCTTCATTAATTCTGTTTCTGATGGGATTTTGCATCCCTCTTTTAATTGTTTATTATCAATAGATTTACTGATTTCTGTATAAATTTGTTCATACTTACTCATCATCTACACTAGCCCCTTGTCACCTTCTAATTCTATATGTATTATAACATGCTTCACTCTTCTGCCAATCTCTCACTTATTTTCCAGTACAAGAAAAATATAGGTAAATATTTAATCTTTAAAACGTATTTTTATAAAAATTTTTATATTTTTCTTTTCATTCAAAAAAACATGTAGTATACTAACTTCAAAATCAGAGGAGAAAGGGAGCAAAGAACTATGCTTACTTATACAACAACTGTAGTTACATTTGCACAAAAACATCATCATCATACGTAACCCTTGAAACCTAGCGGAAAAATTACGCGTAGGTACAAGGGTTATTCCCGTTGTACCTACGCTTTGGCAAAAGAGCCATGTAGGTATTTTTTTATCTACATGGCTCTTTTTTTATTGTCAAAAAGCTAGTAAAAAATGATGTTTAAGCAAAACTTACTACAAAGGAGTTAACAAAAATGGAAACGAAAAAGTGGGGATTATGGGTTTTAACAGCATTTGTTATCGGGAATATGGTTGGCGGTGGCGTATTTATGCTTCCAGCAAATTTAGCACAAGTATCAGGTCCAATGGGTTCTACACTCGCATGGAGTATTACAGGCCTTGGCGTATTTATGATTGCACTTGTATTTGGAAATTTAGCGATTCGGAAACCAGAATTAAAAGCTGGACCACAAAGCTATGCTCAAGCGATGTTTCCTTCAAAAAAAGCTGGTAAAGTTGCAGGATATAGTATGGCATGGGGATATTGGGCTGCTAACTGGGCTGCAACAGCATCTGTTATTATTTCCTTTGCTGGATATTTATCAACATTCTTTCCAGTTTTACAAAGTAAGCAAATTCTTTTTTCAATAAATGGATTTTCACTGGAGCTCGGAAAAGGATTAACTTTCCTCGTATGTAGCCTTATGCTGTGGGGAATTCAATATATTCTTTCGCAAAATATTGATCGAGCTGGAAATATGAATCTACTTGCTACTATTGCAAAAATTATTGGATTTACAATGTTTATTGTAATTACATTGTTCATTTTCAACGCCTCTAATTTCGGAGACGGTCAAACCTTTATGAATGAAGCAGGACAATCAATCTCATTAGGTGGCCAAATCAATTCAGCTGCTATTGCAACACTCTGGGCATTTATCGGTATTGAATCAGCAGTTATGCTTTCTAATCGTGCAAAATCACAGCGCGATGTAAAAAAAGCTACGATTTTCGGATTAATTATCGCTCTTCTTATTTACATGTCAATTACTTTACTTACAATGGGAGCTCTTCCGCAAGATGCTTTAAAAGAGTCTCAAAAACCATTAGTAGACGCATTAAATTTAGCAATTGGAAATAAAGGTGCATATATAATGGCTTTACTCGCTCTTATATCTTTATTTGGATCTACAGTTGGCTGGATTGTTGTTAGTTCAGAAGTACCTTACCAGGCAGCAAAAAATGGACTTTTCCCTAAGTTTTTCGGGAAAACAAATAAAAAAGGTAGTCCTTCAAAATCACTATTGATTACAAATATAATGACGCAAATTTTCTTATTTTCAACGATTTCTGGTACTGTTTCAGAAGCGTATAGTTTCGCTATCGTCGTAGCAACATTAGCCTATTTAATTCCATACCTTGTTTCTACCTTGTACCAATTAAAATTAGTTATTACAGGAGAAACGTATGATATACTGCCCGGATCTCGAGTAAAAGATGGAATCATTACGACATTAGCGTTGGTATACTCTATTTGGGTTATCAAAACGGGAACTGCTGATTTAAAAACATTCTTCTTAGGAATTGGATTGTTCGTATTAGGTCTTATTCTTTATCCAATACTAATGAAAGACTCACAAAAAACGGATTAAATAAAGAGAAGCTGCTGGCTTCTCTTTTTTATTAAAAATCTGTAATTAACTTTTCTTTTAGCTCTCCTACAGATAAAGGTTTCGCATAATAAAATCCCTGTACATAATCACAGCTCATTGATTGTAACAAACTCTCTTGCTCTACTGTTTCTACTCCTTCAGCAACTACTGCTAAATTTAAACTATGAGCAATTTCAATAACGGATTTTACAATCGTTCGTTCTGGTTGTGCGTGATCATAATGAAATTCACGAATAAAATTACGATCAATTTTTACAATATCCAGTGGTAGTTGTTTTAAATAATATAAGGAAGAATAGCCAGTTCCGAAATCATCCAAAGCAATTAAAACACCCATATTTCTTAATTCTTGTAATGTAGCAATAATATAATCAAAATGGCGGACTGCTATGCTTTCCGTTATTTCTAATATTAAACGGTTCGGAGGAAAACCAGTTCTCTTTAAAATGCTACGTACAGAGAAAATAAAACGTTTCTGCATTAATTGTTGTATAGATAAATTCACTGATAACTTTAGTCCTTCTTGATAATTGGGCAATGTTTTAAACAATCGGCACGATTTTTCTAATACCCAGTCTCCTAGCTTTATAATAAGTCCAGACTCTTCAGCTACCGGGATAAATTCGTTTGGTGAAATAGGTCCGTCTTCTGTCATACAGCGTACTAGAGCTTCTATACCAGAATATCTCTTCGTTTTCAAATCAATAATAGGCTGCAATACTACATCTAACTCTTCATCACGAATTGCCTTTTGCAAAGCAAACTCAACTTTCATTCTACGATTTATTTTCGCGCGTAGCTCATCTGTAAAGAAACATGCAGCATTTCTCCCCTGTTCTTTTGCACTATACATAGCTAAGTCGGAGTTTTTCAATAATGTTTCCACGTCTTGTCCGTCTTGTGGATAAGAACAAAGTCCTAGACTAGCTGAAATATATACTTCATGGCCTTCAAGAATAAATGGTGCCTGGAAACATGACAACACAGATGTCGCTAACTGCCTCATATCATCTTGTCTATGATTTTTTGTTAACAGCACAAATTCGTCGCCACCTAGCCTAGCCAGAACATCTTTCTCTCCTAGTACATAATGCAACCTTGAAGCGACTTCGCTTAAAAGTAAGTCCCCTATCATATGACCTAACGTATCATTTACTAATTTAAAACGGTCCAAATCAAAGTAAATCATACCAAATTCTTTTTTATCTGCAATCAATTTATTAACGGTCGTTATTAATTGCAAACGGTTCGGCAAACTCGTTAAAGCATCATGATAGGCAAGTTCCCTATAACGACTTTCACTTAGCCGCAACCTCTGTTCCGCTTCTTTTCTACTACTAATATCATTTCGTATTGCGATAAACTGGTAAGGCTCTCCTTTTTCATTTAAAAATGGAACAATTGTTGTTTTGACCCAATAATATGTACCATCTTTTGCTCGATTCCGAATCTCACCTGTCCATACTTTCCCATTCAAAATACGTTTCCATAAGTTTTGAAAAAAGGTTTTCGGATGATGACCTGAATTTAAAATACGGTGATCTTTTCCAATTAATTCTTCTCTTTTGTATTTAGAGATTTCACAAAATTTATCATTTACATATGTAATAAGACCTTTTCGATCTGTAATTGCAACAATTGAAGACTCATCTAATGCTAACTTTAAATCTCGCAACGAAGAGTCATATAATGCATGACCTCTCTGTTCTAGCATGCGCATCTCTCCTTGCTTCTATCTGACTAAAACACAACCTGTTTCTCTTCATAGAAATAGAGATATTTCATTTTCTAATACTAGCCCTTTACATAAATTATCTTTTTAAATAAACCGATTAAAATAACATAATATTATTTGTAATAAAAAGCAATATTATACCGTTTCAATTATAACTGGTAGCTTCCCATATCTCTAATTACTTCGCGCCTTATTATACCGCAATCCTTTTAAGTAGCTCTATGCAAGCCTTGTTTCCAACTAATACCACTCATATCTGATCTCTTTGTTTTTAATAACGAAATAGAAATTAGATCATACTACATAACTATTCACAAATAATAATATGAAAATCTACATTAATGTGCATGTTTTTGAATTACAATAACAAAATATTAACATATTTCCACCTTAACTTTGGAATTATTTTATAAATAAATACTGTATTAAACTAAAAAAGAGGATAGCCTCTTTTTTAGTTTAATACGAATATGGTATTTGCTGATAACCTGGGTATGGCATTGGATACGTTACAGGGTATGGTGATGGATAAGCTACTGGATATGGAGCCGGATAATATCCTCCACTTGTTGCACCTGTTAATGCACCAGCTGTCAGTCCGCCTAACACTCCTCCTGCAAAGCTTCCAGGGAAAAATCCGCCTCCCCATGAACTACCACCACCCCAGCCCCATCCGCCTCCGTGATGATGATGGTGATCATAGTGATTGTGTCCTCCATGGTGATGATGTCCACCATGATGATGATTTCGATAGTACAATCCATTATTTTCTATATAATTCATGTTTCTCCGCTCCTTTTCGATTTTTTCATTTTCATATGCGTTAAGAGTGGGATAAAAAATGGGATAGTACACTGTATGTAGGACAAATGCGGAAAGTATAGGTGAAATGTCTATATTTTGTAAAAAAAGCAAAACACCTTATAATAAAGATGTCATATTACATCTTCTATTTAAGAAGTCTATATTGAAAAAAGATTAGGGGAATTATATAGAAATGAAGAAGCCTATCGTTCAATTACTATTAATATTTACAATTGTATCTATCGTTCTGTTCCTATTAAATACATCGTATATTTCGTTATATACATTTGTCGGTGCTCTATGGTCCATCACAATTGTCGGAATTTCATTCGTTATTTTTATAGAAAATAGATCTCCACAAAGTACGTTAGCATGGTTTTTAGTATTAGCACTTCTTCCTATTATAGGTGTGCTTTTATACGCTATTTTCGGACGCAGCCGCTGGAGAAGAAAAAAACATCTCCATCGTTCAGAAGAACAAAGAAAATTATTCCGTGAAATATTAGAAGGAAGAAGACTAGAGTTATTACTCACAGTCCCACTAAATGAACGTTCCATACATTTAACAGAAGTCATACAAAAATTTGGAGGTGGTCCTGCCGCAGATAAAACAACTACAAAACTTTTAACAAACGGAGATCAAACATTTTCAGAGATTTTGCGAGCTATAGAGCAGGCAAAGCATCATATACATATTCAATACTACATTTATAAATCTGATGAAATTGGTACAAAAGTTCGAGATGCTTTAATACAAAAAGCAAAAGATGGTGTTATTGTACGCTTCCTTTATGATGGCCTTGGAAGTAATACGTTACGACGACGATTTTTGCAACCTATGAAAGAAGCTGGGATTGAAATTGTAGAATTTGACCCTATTTTTTCAGCTTGGTTACTTGAAACTGTCAATTATCGTAACCATCGAAAAATTGTTATTGTAGATGGAAAAATTGGTTTTACCGGAGGACTCAATGTCGGTGATGAATATCTTGGCCGTTCCAAGAAATTTCCTGTTTGGCGTGATAGTCATTTAAAAATAGAAGGAAAAGCATTATATAAATTACAAGCAATCTTTCTAGAAGACTGGCTCTATGCCTCTAGTGGTTTAAATACTTATTCCTGGGATCAATTCATGAATAGACAATACTTCCCAGGTAAAGAGATTTCAAATGCAGAAGGTGCTGTTCAAATCGTAGCAAGCGGACCAAGCTCCGATGATAAAAGTATTCGTAATACATTATTAGCTGTTATGGGCTCTGCAAAAAAATCCATTTGGATCGCTACACCCTACTTTATTCCAGATCAAGAAACTTTAACATTATTACGCTTAAGTGCAATTGCCGGAATAGATGTACGGATTTTATATCCAGGTAAAAGTGATAGCATCATTAGTGATCAAGCATCTCAATCCTATTTCACTCCGCTTTTAAAAGCTGGTGCTTCTATTTACAGTTATAAAGATGGTTTTATGCATGCAAAAATTGTACTCGTTGATGATACAATTGCAACTATTGGAACAGCGAACATGGATGTACGTAGCTTTGAATTGAATTACGAAATTATTAGCGTTCTTTATGAATCAAAAACAGTTCACGACATTAAACGTGATTTTGAAGAAGATTTTAAACATTCAACTGAAATTAAATGGAACTCTTTCCAAAAAAGAAGTATAAAAAAACGCATATTGGAGTCTTTCATGAGGCTCATTTCTCCTTTACTGTAGGCAATCAACTTCATCTTGATTGCTTTTTCTTTTCCCTTTATCCTCCTTCCTTTTCTTTGCATACCATATTAAAACAAGTTATCATAAGATGTATTACTTTATGAAAATAATGTTAGGTGGGAAATACATGTTAGAACAATTTCATATACATGCTGATTTAAAACAACAGCTTTCTACGATTCATGAAAAGAATAAACAAGAAGCTGGTGAAAATGCACATTTAATCGGAACGAAAATATATAAAGCGTCTGATAATAGCATTATTGAAGATGCGATTACAGCACTTCTTCTTGGCAAGAATATTCTATTAAAAGGACCGACTGGTAGTGGTAAAACAGTACTAGCGGAAACTCTTTCTTCTTTATTCCAAAAACCAATGCATAGCATTAACTGCTCTGTCGACTTAGATGTAGAGGGTATTTTAGGATACAACACACTACAAACGAAAGATGGTGCATCTGAAGTTTCATTCGTTAACGGTCCTCTTATGAAAGCAATGAAGAACGGTCACTTCCTATATATTGACGAAATCAATATGGCAAAACCTGAAACGTTACCACTTCTTCACGGCGCATTAGATTACCGTAAAATGATTACAAACCCATTTACACAAGAGGTTGTATACGGTGATGACGAATACCGTGTAATTGCTGCGATTAACGAAGGTTACGTTGGAACAAGTGAACTAAATGAAGCGTTAAAAAACCGTTTCGTTATTATTGAAGTTCCTTACATTCAAGGTGATACATTAAAAGAACTATTATTAGCAGAATCAAAATTAAATGATGTTGCAACAATTGAAAAGTTTGTTGCATTTGCAAGCGACCTTATGCCTTTAGCTCGCGATGGACGTGTAAGTGAAGAAGCAGCAAGTATTCGTGGTATTATCGACGCATGTGATTTAGGTGTATATATTCCTGTTATGCGAGCGATTGAACGAAGCATAATTGCAAAACTTAATGATGAAACAGAACAAATGACTGTCCGTGAATTAGCAGAAAGTTATTTCTTTGAGGGATAATTTATGAGACAAATTTTTAGTGACAAAAAAATTGATGCGTCGCTGTTTCTACAAATGGAAAACTTAATGTATGCCCTTCTAAAAGAAGACGATGCCTATCTTGAATATGGCTATAAAGCATACTACGACGAAATTGAAAAGAAAGTTGTCATTAGTCACTTTTGGGATGATCGAAAAGAAGAAGATACAGTAATCGGATTAAAAAGCGAAGTGTTCTTAAAAGCACTTGGTAATAAACATTACTCGGACATGACTTTAATTCGCTCTTATGCGATTGAATTGCAAGAATCGCCCCTAAAAAAGTTTTTAACACAATTATTTGTTCTATTAGAAGATTTACGCGTTGAGGAAATCGTAAAGAACTTACGTCCTGGCACGAAGCATGTTTTTAAACGTCGAAAAGAAATGTACCGCAATTATTTCGGCTCTCAAAATGAAATAAACCGTGTTCGTAATTATCACGGTGATCGTCTATTTTGCCTATGCTATCTTTCATTAACTAGCGATAAATACGAAATGTTTAATAATGAATATTTTGAGCAAATTGAAGCGATTTTACATGAAACATTCCAAGCACGTAATACTGAAGATATTATGTATATCGTTGAGAAAATTCGCTATCGCTTAGAGGCGCTTCTTGAAAGCGATATGCTTAACAACTATTTCGGACATGCTCCACTTTACTTATCTGTCCTTGCAGACGAAAAGAACTGTCGCGTCGAAGATTTAGCAAATGATGATACGCAGCTTATAGATGACGATGAAAATAAAAACAAAATGGATGAAAGTTTCTCCACATGGCATCGTGAAAATAAAAATAACGAAAACGAGAACTTTTTACGCTTTGAATTAGAAAGCGGAACAAAAACTAATATGATGGGTGATACTGCCCGTGAATCAGAAGATGGCGACCAAGCACTTGGTTCTGTACAAGGTACCTCACAAAAAAGTACACAATCCAACTTTGATGGCGCTGATACAGAAGAAGCAAGGGCTTCACACGCTTCTAGCCAGCACGACGGTGCATACGGTAAGTATAATGTAGGTGCTTCTCATACATTTAAAGAAGCTCGCAAACCAAACTCAGATGAGAAAAAAGATTACCAAGCTATCAAATCAGTCGTCAATAAAGATGTAAAAGAATTAAAGAAAATTATCGAAAAAACAATTGAAAATAAAACGAATGCGAATAGTGATAAATATTACGGAAGACTTCGTAAGAAATTCCTTCGTATTTATACCGAAAAACAACCGCGTATGTTTTATAAAAAAGGACAAGAGTCACAAGAACTCGATGTTGCATTCCAACTATTAGTTGACTGTTCTGGTTCTATGTATAACAAAATGGAAGAAACGAAGAAGAGTGTTGTACTATTTCATGAAGCTTTAAAGTCTTTAAAAATCCCGCACGCTATTAGCGGATTTTGGGAAGATGCCTCTAGCGCTAAACCTGAAGATAAGCCGAACGTTATCCATGAAGTTGTAAATTATAAAAACTCAACGTTGCCAAACGTTGGTCCAGAAATTATGCAACTTCGTGAAGAAGAAGATAACCGCGACGGATATATTATTCGTATCGTTTCTGAAAAACTTGCCAAAAGACCTGAGAAACATAAATTCTTACTAGTCTTCACAGACGGTGAGCCTTCTGCGCTAGACTATCAACAAGACGGAATTTTAGATACGCATGAAGCTGTTAAACTCGCGCGTAAAAGTGGTATGGAAGTAATCGGTATCTTCATCGAAGAAGGCGAAGCGAAAGAAGCAACTTATCAATTGATGAAAAACATTTATAACCATCACTTCTTAGTTGCAAATCATGCTGAAGATTTACGATTGAAGATTAAACCATTGCTGAAAAAACTATTACTGAAGACGATTGAATAGAAAATAGGAGCCTTATGGCTCCTGTTTTTTCGTTCAATTACTTTGTTTCTGGTTGAAACTTGTATGGAATGGCTACTTCTAATAAAGATTCAAATCCTCCGTCATAGTATGGGAAACGCTCATTCGCAATTGTTCGATCTACCCACTCTATTGCAGAAATTTCACCTTCATCTTCCGCAATAAGTTCCCCTTTTACTACATTCGCTCGGAATGTAAAAAATAGTGCATGATTCCCTGATTCTTCAAAGAATTTTTCATTGATCGCAACAAGCCCCCCAGCCAAGGCGGTTAAACCTGTCTCTTCTTTCACTTCTCTTATTAGTGCTTCCTCTAATATTTCACCTTTTTCCACAGCCCCACCTGGCAATGACCAAACGTTTTGTTCTACATTATGTACCATTAATATTTTATCTGTTTCTTCGTCATGTATTAGTGCGTATACGACATCAACTCTTTGCATAAGACTTCTCTCCTCCCAAAAATAATGAAGAGCCGATTCCTAAGAATCGACTCTTCCTATTAATTCATCACTAACTCAGCTGTGAGCTTTTTTTTTAACTTAGCCAGCATGTCAGTTGTCATTTTGTCTAAATCGTATTCTGCTTTAAAGCCCCACTCTTTCATTGCTGCAGTTGCGTCAATAGAGTTTGGCCAGCTATCAGCGATTGTTTGACGAGCTGGATCTACTGCATAATCCATTGTAAACGTCGGAATGTGTTTACGAATTGACGCTGCAATTTGCTCTGGCTCGAAGCTCATTGCTGTAATGTTAAATGCATTTCTATGCACTAGCTTACTTGGATCAGCTTCCATTAATGAAATGATCGCTTGTAAAGCATCAGGCATATACATCATGTCCATGTACGTTCCTTCAGCAATGTATGAGGTGTATGCACCTTTTTTAATTGCCTCATAATAAATTTCAACTGCATAATCAGTCGTTCCGCCTCCTGGAGGAGCTACGTAAGAAATTAAACCTGGGAAACGGACACCGCGCGTATCTACGCCAAATTTTTGATGATAATAATCACACAGTAATTCTCCTGCCACTTTGTTTACCCCATACATCGTAGTAGGACGCTGAATTGTATCTTGCGGTGTATTATCTTTTGGCGTCGATGGACCGAATGCACCGATAGAACTTGGCGTGAAGAATTTACAGTTTAATTCACGAGCTGCTTCTAATGCATTTACAAGTCCGCCCATATTTAAGTTCCATGCGAATAACGGATTTTTTTCTGCTGTTGCTGAAAGTAAAGCTGCTAAATGAATAATTGTATCTACTTCATTACGCTTTGCGATATCATGTAGTTTTTGTCCATCTGTTACATCTAACGTTTCAAATGGACCAGACGTTACTACTTCACTATCTGTTTCACGAATATCTGTTGCAATAACATTTGATGCGCCGTATACATCACGAAGTTTCATTACTAGTTCAGAACCAATTTGCCCTAAAGAACCGGTTACTAGAATTTTTTTCATTTTCCCCACTCCTCATTTGCAAGCTATTCAAAAGATGTCGTTACTTAAATGATGCCCATTTCTTTTCCTACTTTTTCATACTTAAGAATTGCTTCATCTAACATTTCTTTCGTATGAGCTGCTGTAGGCATATTACGAACGCGCCCTGTTCCTTTTGCTACAGTTGGGAACACGATAGATTTTGCGTATACCCCTTCTTCATTTAGACGTTTACTAAATTCTTGTGTTAATACTTCGTCCCCAATGATACAAGGTGTAATTGGCGTTTCACTTTCTCCAATGTTAAAGCCAAGTTCTTTTAATCCTTGTTTCAAGTAGCGGCCATTTTCCCATAAGCGATCGTGTAACTCTGTGCTTTCCATTAAGATTTCAATTGATCTCATGCAAGCTGCTGCATCAGCTGGTGTTAATGCTGTAGAGAATAAGAATGGACGTGAACGAACTTTTAACCAGTCAATTAAGTTTTGTTTCCCTGCTACATATCCACCAATTACCCCAATTGCTTTTGATAATGTACCAATTTGGAAATCAACTTTATCAGAAAGACCGAAGTGCTTTACAGTTCCTGCACCTTTTCCAAGTACACCTGAACCGTGTGCATCATCTACGTATGTCATTAAATCTAACTCTTCTGCAATCTCAACAATTTCTGGTAGTTTTGCAACATCTCCATCCATTGAAAAGACACCGTCTGTAATTACCATTAATTTATTGTAAAGACCTGATTCTTTCGCCGCAATTGCTTTTTGGCGTAAATCTTCCATATCCGAATGTTTATAAACAATAATTTTTGCTTTTGATAGACGACTACCATCAATAATAGAAGCATGGTTTAATTCGTCTGAAAGAATTGCATCATTTTTATCCATAACAGCTGAAATCGCTGCCATATTACAGTTAAATCCTGATTGATAAGCAATTGCTGCTTCTGTATGTTTAAACTTTGCAATTGTTTCTTCTAACTTAATATGCAAATCTAAAGTACCGTTAATTGTACGAACAGCCCCTGCTCCAACACCGTACTTATGAATAGCACCAATTGCTGCTTCTTGCAAACGGCTATCTGTTGCTAATCCAAGATAGTTGTTTGAAGATAAGTTAATATATTCTTTTCCGCCAATTGTAATGATCGGTCCATTTGAACTCTCAAGCGGATCAATTACGTTATAAAGCCCCTTTGATTTTAAATCCTCTAAATTTTCTTCTAAAAATTTCGCAAGTGTTTTACTAGACATCGTGAAGCCTCCCATCGTTCATGTAAGCGGATTATTGTCTTAATAGTTCTAATAATCCCTCTACTAGCTTAACACGTTTTCAGAATTTATTATAGAAAAATAGTTTAAAGTAACCGCTTACAATTTTAGATTATATATGATTCATTACAATAAATCTATTATTTACTTTTCATATTTGATAGAATTAAAAAAATATTTCAGGAGGTTTCAAACATGGCATTTACAGAATCTGATGTATACAATAACACAGCATTTTTCGAACAATATATGAAACGAAGATACCGAGAAAATAGCCCAAATGAATCCATTGAAAAACCAATATTCTTTCAGCTCATTGGTCATGTACGAGGAAAACAAATTCTCGATTTAGGCTGTGGTGATGCTAAGTTTGGCGCGGAATTATTAGAAAAGGGATGCTACTCTTACACCGGCATTGAAGGCTCCGAACTTATGTATGAAAAAGCTAAAAAACAACTAGAAAATAAAAATGGAACTGTTCATTTTTTAAACCTCAAAGATTATACCTACCCCTCTTCCACTTTTGATTTAGTAACATCTAGACTCGCCTTACATTATATTGAACATCTTGATAGCATTTTTCAAAATGTGTTTCAAACTTTAAAAACAAATGGCACCTTTACCTTTAGCGTTCAACATCCTGTTATTACTTCTTCGTTTGAAAGCTTACAAACAAGTGGTAAAAGAATGAGTTGGCTCGTCGATGATTACTTTAAACTAGGCAAACGGGTTGAACCATGGATTGACCAAGAAGTTATTAAATATCATCGTACAACGGAAGATTATTTCACATTATTACAGCAAGCCGGATTTACCATTACATCATTAAAAGAAGCTACACCAAATCCAACCTATTTTCAAAATGAAGAAGAGTATAAACGTCGCTTACGTATTCCTCTCTTCCTCTTATTTTCTTGTACCAAATAAAAAAACGATGAATCACTCATCGTTTTTTTATCTCATTGCCTGAGCAACTTCTTTAACTACACGTCTTCCTCTTCCGTGAGGTATACAAAGCGGTGTTCCAAACAACGGATCCGTACTAATTTGACACTCCATTCGGAATACATCACGTACTAGTTTCTCATCTACCACTTCTTCAGGTTTACCTTGTGCATATATTTGTTTATCTTGAATGGCTACAATGTTATCTGCATAGCGACATGCTAAATTTAAATCGTGTAATACCATGACAATTGTTCTTTGTTCTGTTTCATTTAATTCGAATAATAAATCTAGCACCTCAATTTGGTGAGTCATATCTAAATATGTAGTAGGCTCATCCAGTAAAATAATATCTGTATCTTGTGCAAGCGTCATTGCAATCCAAGCACGTTGTCGTTGTCCACCTGAAAGAGCATGCACATCACGCTCAGCAAATTCTGTCATACCTGTTGCTGCAAGTGCCTTCTGTACCATTTCCTCATCTTTTTCTGACCACTGTTTCAGCCATGTTTGATATGGATAGCGTCCTTGTTTTACAAGTTGCAATACTGTAAGCCCTTCAGGTGCTTGCGGTCCTTGCGGTAAAATTGCCATTTGACGAGCAATTTGCTTAGTTTGCATACTTTGAATAGCTTGATTATCTAACAAAATGTCACCAGTTGTTGGCTTTAATAATCTAGCTAGTGAACGTAATAAAGTTGATTTCCCGCAACCGTTGGAACCGATAAAGATTGTAATTTCACCTTTTGGAATTTCTAAATTCAACTCATCAATAATAATTGTTTCACCATAAGACAACGTCAAACGTTTCGTCTCCAATGCTTTTTGCATATTCATCTCCCTTTATGAATTCCGACTTTTATAAAGTAAATAAATAAAATAAGGTGCACCAATTGCTGATGTAAATACCCCTGCTGGAATTTCAAGTGGTGTGAAAACTGTACGCCCAATTAAATCTGCAGCAAGTACTAGAATTGCACCAACAATAGCTGCAACTGGGAGTAATGCACCGTATAAAGAACCAACTAGCCTTCGTGAAATATGAGGTGCCATTAAACCGACAAATCCAATTCCTCCGGCGAAGGCAACTGCTCCCCCAATTAAAGCCGTACTAAGTAATAACATGAATACGCGTGACTTCGTTAAAGGAACACCAAGTCCTACCGCAATATCATCCCCTAGCTCTTGCGCATTTAAATGTCTAGCAGCTATAAATGATATTACCGTTAAAATGAGAACCCACGGTGCAAGCACCATAACGTTTTGCCATGAAGAACCATAAACAGTACCTGTAATCCATACATTCGCTTGACTCGCTTGATAAATTGGTGCTAACAACATAAACAAAGTCGTTGCCGCTTTCGTTAATGCCCAAAACCCCACACCAATTAAAACAAGACTAATCGGCGATAACCCGTCATTTCTCCATGCAAATAAATATACAAAAAGCGCCACAATCGTTGCCCCAACAAAGGCTGCTAACGGCATATAATGAATGCTTACAGTTAGCGCATTATTTTTATCACTAAATATAGCTAAAAACAATACAACTGCAACACTTGCCCCGCCCGTAATCCCGATGATATCCGGAGAAGCAAGTGGATTTCGAACGAGACCTTGTAAAATACATCCTGCTACAGCAAGCGCAATTCCTACGAGGATGGCAATTAAAATACGCGGCATACGAAACTTATTTACAACCATGTTAGACATCGCATCGCCATTTCCAGTGATCGCTTGCCATACATCATAAGGAGCAATTTTCATGTCTCCCATACCTGCACTCGCAAAAAATAATCCTATTAAAACAACTAATAAACTAAATAAGACGAGACAAGCTCGTTTATACATTAAAAACGAGGGCCCGCCTTTCCCTATACGAAACGGAATATATTTTTTCATTTGCTAAGCCCTCTCTTACGTGCAATATAAATAAAGAATGGAGCTCCAATAAATGCTGTCATAACTCCTACTGGTACTTCTTGTGGCATAATGACATATCTTGCTGCTATATCAGCTAAGATTAATAGTATTGCACCTAATAAACCGCTATACGGTACTCTCCACCTATGATCTACTCCAACTAGAAATCTGGCAAAATGCGGGGTAATAATTCCAATAAATCCAATTGGGCCAGCAACCGCAACCGAACCACCAGACAACAGTACAATAATAAGTAACACGAATGATTTCATTAAAATTGTTCGTTGTCCAAGTCCTTTCGCGACGTCTTCTCCCATCATCAATGTATTTACTTTCCCTGCCATCATAAGAGATGCAATCCATCCTATTAATAAATATGGGAATACAGATTGTAAAATTTCTAACTTTCTCCCTTGCACAGATCCAGCAAGCCAAAATAATACCTCTTCAAGTGCTTTTTCATTTAACACAAGTAATCCTTGTGTTAATGATGAAAATAACGCACTAATTGCGACCCCTGCTAACGTTAACTTAAGAGGAGTAGTTCCTTCTTTTCCTAAAGAACTAGAAGCAAATACAAGTACAGCTGCAACCGCCGCTCCTAAAAAGGCAATCCATGTGAAAGCTGATAATGATGTTACTGAAAAGATTACAATTGCTACAACTATGAAGAACGCAGCACCTGAATTTAATCCAATAAAATCTGGAGAAGCAAGTGGATTCTTAGTTAAAGTTTGCATAAGACAACCAGCAATGGCTAAACTAGCACCAACACTAGCTGCAATTAACGCCCTAGGCAGACGTACGTTTTGAATAATAATATGTTCATTGGAACCGTTAAAATGGAAAAAAGCATCCAATGCTAGTTTCCAACTCGTATTTGTATATCCAAAAATAATACTTCCCCAAATACAAATAACGACTGCAATGATTCCAACAAATAATCCAATCCATTTTGCTCGATTTGTTTTTAATAACATGCAGCGTTTCCCCTTCAATGTATAATGATACGTTGTTAGTGTATTTCAACTTAATTCTCATTGTCAACGGAAATGAGAATTATTTTCATCCATATGTATTGACAATAAAAAGATAAAGACTTAACATCATGCTTGCTATTGAAAAAAATTCTCACTATGTAGGGGGTACATAATGAATTTCATGCGAAAAAATTCGTTTACAGTATTTGTATTTTTATTAGCCTTTTCACTACTTTTAAGTGCTTGTGGAAAATCAAATACGAAAGAAGATACAAAAAAAGAAATGATTACGGTTGAACATGCAATGGGTAAAACAGAAGTTCCTGCTAATCCAAAACGTGTAGTTATCTTAACAAATGAAGGAACTGAAGCTTTACTTGAATTAGGTGTGAAACCAGTTGGTGCTGTAAAGTCTTGGACTGGTGACCCATGGTATCCACATATTAAGGATAAAATGAAAGATGTAAAAGTTGTTGGTGATGAAGGACAAGTTAACGTTGAAACAATTGCTTCTTTAAAACCAGACTTAATTATCGGTAATAAAATGCGCCACGAAAAAGTGTACGAACAACTAAAAGCAATTGCACCTACTGTGTTCTCAGATACATTACGTGGTGAATGGAAAGATAACTTCAAATTTTATGCAAAAGCATTAAATAAAGAAAAAGAAGGTCAAAAAGTTGTAGCTGATTACGAATCACGTATAAAAGATTTAAAAGGCAAACTTGGTGATAAAGTAAACCAAGAAATCTCTATGGTTCGTTTCATGCCTGGTGATGTTCGTATTTATCATGGCGATACATTCTCTGGTGTTATTTTAAAAGAACTTGGATTTAAACGTCCTGGAGATCAAAATAAAGATGATTTTGCAGAGCGTAACGTATCTAAAGAGCGTATTTCTGCTATGGATGGTGACGTATTATTCTACTTCACATTCGATAAAGGAAATGAGAAAAAAGGATCTGAACTAGAAAAAGAGTATATAAACGATCCTCTATTTAAAAATTTAAATGCAGTAAAAAATGGTAAAGCATACAAAGTTGATGACGTTATTTGGAATACAGCTGGTGGCGTAATGGCCGCTAACCTACTATTAGATGACATCGAAAAACGCTTTGTTAAATAATATTTCCTTAACCAGCTCCCTTCTGTGGAGCTGGTTATTTTTCAATTCACTTAAATGTCACATTATTTCGTTTTGTATTTTTATTCCCAATATGTTATATTGAGAAAGTAAATAGAATATATTTTCTTTATATCAGAATAAATGTTTTAATCTAAATTTTCTGATTAATCACTATTTTATTTTCTTTTAGAATTCAATTATTACATTTGAAAACGCTTATCATCTCGTTTTCAGGGCAAAATACAGTAACGGTCGAAGAAAAATAGAACTTTTTTAGAAATTTTCTTTCTATTTCCATATAATTCTATTGACTCCTAAATATTTTGTAAATTAAAATGATTACATAAATATCCGTTATACAGGATTAGGGGGAAACAAAAATGGATGCAGCTTTAAAATTAGACAAAGCTGGAGAGCAACAATCACCAAAAAAACATCCACCAGGGTTATACTTGTTGTTCTTTACAGAGGCATGGGAAAGATTTAGTTATTACGGAATGCGTGGCTTATTAGTTCTTTATTTAACAACGAGCTTAGTAAGCGGCGGTTTAGGATTTGATAAAGCAGTTGCAGTTCAAATTTACGGTATTTTCACAATGTTAGTATACTTCACACCTATTATTGGTGGTTGGTTAACTGACCATTTCATTACGAAGCGACATGCCATTACTATTGGTGGTATCATCATGGCAATTGGTAACTTTGTATTATTCTCAATGAACACAAAAACTGGACTTTTCTTAGGATTAGGATTATTAGTTATTGGTAACGGATTCTTCAAACCAAATATTTCGACTTTATTAGGTCAATTATATAGCGAAAACGATTCTCGTCGTGATAGTGCCTTCACTATCTTCTACATGGGGATTAACTTAGGAGCTCTTATCGCTCCATTCATTTGCGGTTACTTCGCAGATTATAGATACGGTTTCTTAACAGCTTGTATCGGTATGATTATTGGGCAGCTTGCCTTTAATTTCTTAGCACCTCGTTACTTAGGGTCTATCGGAACAACTGTTGTAGGAAAAAAATCTAAAGAAAAAAATGCAAAAGCAATTGAGAAAAAACCTTTAACAACACAAGAGAAAAAACGTACTGCTGCAATTTTAATTTTAACTTGTTTCGTTGTATTCTTCTGGGCAGGATTTGAGCAAGCTGGTAGTTCTTTAACACTTTACACAGATAAGTTCGTAGATCGTACAATTGGTGGATTTACAATTCCAACACCTTGGTTCCAATCTGTAAACCCACTATTCATTATCTTACTAGCATTACCTGTTTCTGCGTTATGGATTAAACTTTCAAAAACAAAAAATGGCGATTTGAAAATCCCAACAAAAATGGCATTAGGTATGATTTTACTAGGGATTGGATATTTAGTTCTAACTTTAGCTGTTTTAAAAACTGGTAGCGATGAAAGTAACATTACAATGAAAGCAAACTTACTATTCATTGTATTCACTTACATGTTCCACACAATCGGTGAGTTATTCTTATCACCAATCGGATTATCTATGGTAAGTGCAATCGCTCCTGTTAAATTAGCATCATTATTAATGGGTGTATGGTTAGCTGGTACTGGCTTCGCAAACTTATTAGCAGGACAATTAGCCGCTTTCACTCAATCTTTAGGATATTTAGAAGTATTCGCAAGCATCGGTATTATCGTAATTGTACTGGGATTAGTACTTCTTATGTTCTCTAAGAAAATTGCACATATGATGGAATAACAAAAAGACGCTTCTAAAATTAGAAGCGTCTTTTTTATTACTTCTCCTCTAAAGCTGTCACGTCCACATGAACGCTCTCACCAGGATTAGATACATCATACACTTGAGCACTCCCCTTCTGCTCATCACAGCTCTCAATCCATACTGGTACGCCCTCATATGTAACGTCAATTCTACTTGAAAAAGATAAGATTTGTTTCACACGTTTCACATCCATACTACTATCCCTCCTTTTGCTTACTACACTCCTTTCTATTTTTTCTTTTCCTTTTAGAATATATTCCGTAAGGCAGCATGTTGATTGATAGTCATTTCTTCCTAACATGCTAATATTTACTCTCTCGCTACCTTTCTGACAAATAAAAAAAGACGTATATTCTACACGTCTTTTTCCATAATATTCAAATTTTAAGAAAATAATGTTTTTACTACCGCACTTACTTTATCATTATGGATTTGATAATACACTTCTAATCCTCGTCTTTCAAAGCGTACTACTTTATTTTGCTTTAACTTCGTTAAATGTTGTGAAACAGTTGATTGTGGAATTTCTAATACTTCCTGTAGCTGTGTTACATTACATGTTCCTCTTTGCATAAGTTCCATTACTAGACGTAGACGAAGTGGGTGAGCTAACGCTCTTAACATTTGTACATCTTCTTCTGAAATACGACATTCGAATTGATTTTGGCTCATAAAGTTCCCCTCATTTTCGTTTTTATTTGCGTTTTTATGTTCTTTTTATTTATTTATATATCTGTTCTTATATTTCCTGTTACGACATAACTTTATCAACCTATAAAGCCGAAAAATTTTTCCATCTTCATCAGCAAAAATTCAGGAAAAAATCCTTGCTGATTTTGAATATTATACTATATGATATAACGAAAAAGCAAAATAATGGCCTACGAATACTTTGCTTGCAAACGTTGTTTTATCAGGCTTTTTGTTATATTTTCACCTCATTGAAATGCACAGTAACGGTATTGTAAAATACCGTCTATAATTGATAACCTATCGTAATGTAGTTGAACTATAATTAACCTCTTTGTTACGCTAAAAGGAATTTTCAGTAAAAAGAGATGATGTGATATTAAAAATTTGTTTCTTATTTTTTATTCGTATTGCAAGCGGTTGGATTGTTGTGCAAAACTTCCTATTAAATCCACTCACCGTTCCCCCCACTAGATCAAACAGGACAGATAATTGCATATATCAAACTTTATACTTAATATAAAAGACTTCATCTAATATACGCCTATAAGGAACATGCCATCTGAATAAGCAAAATAATATGCACATAGTTTATACAGCACACTTAAATTCATTTGAGTGTGTTTTTTGTCTACTTTATGAACAAAGCTTTTCTTTTAACACTATTATGGAATAATTATACTTTTTTACGTTGACAATAGTGTTGAAGGAGAATATACTAAGCATGTAAGTTGATTGTGAATAGTTTCACAAATAATGTGAATTTCTTCACATATAATAGATAGGAGTTGTCATTATTATGAGTACTTGGACACAAATTTATGACCCATTAAACAATATTTGGTTATCTGCACTAATCGCAGCACTTCCAATCTTTTGTTTCATCATTTGTTTAATGGGATTCAAAATGAAAAGTTACATGGCTGGTCTTTATAGTGTAATTGTCGCTATTATCCTTGCAATATTTGTTTATAAAATGCCAGCAACAGTAGCTGTAGCATCTGCCGGATTCGGTGTTTTATCTGGATTTTATCCAATTTGTACTATCGTTATCGCCGCAATTTTCCTTTACAAATTAACTGTTAAAACAGAGCAATTCAATATTATTCGCGATAGTATTTCAAGCATTACAAATGATCAACGTTTACAAGTATTATTAATCGCTTATTCTTTCGGTGCTTTCTTAGAAGGCGCAGCTGGTCTAGGAGTTCCAGTTGCTATTACAGCTGCACTACTTGTAGGTATGGGCTTTAATCCATTAAAAGCAGCAGGTATTTGTTTAGTAGCTAATATTGCTGGTGGTGCTATGGGTGCTATGGGTATTCCAGTTACAGTACCAGCACAATTAACTCAACTTGACGCATTAACTATTGGTCGTCAAACTGTTCTTATTTTACCTTTCATTAGTGTTATCTTACCTTTCTTACTTGTTTCAATGGTCGATGGAATTAAAGGTATTAAAGAAACTTGGCAAGGTATTCTTGTAAGTGGTGTTTCTTTCGCTATTACTCAATTCGCTGTAACTTACTTCTTAGGCGCAGAACTTACTAATATTTTCGCAGCCGTTGTAAGTATGATCTCTCTTGCATTATTCTTACGTGTTTGGCAACCAAAATCTTCTACTAAAGAAGAAAAACAAGAAACTAAAGTATCACATACATTCAATCAAATTTTATATGCTTGGTCTCCATTCGTATTCTTAACTGCATTTGTAACAATCTTTAACTTAAAACCGATTAAAGCTTTATTTGCTCCAGATGGTGCGTTAGCAAACTTAGTATTTAACATTCAGTTCCCTGGTCTTCATAATGCTGTTATGAAAACTACACCAATTACAAAAGCTGATACACCTTTCGCAGCTGTTTTCAAATTTGATGTATTCTCTTCTACAACTACTGCGATTGTACTAGCAATTATCGTTTCACTTATCGTTTACCGCGTAAAAGGTAAAATGGTTAAAGAATTAATGATTGAAACAATGAAAGAATTAAAAGCTCCAGTATATACAATTTGTAGCGTTATCGCGTTAGCTTACGTAGAGAACTACTCTGGTATGTCATCTACACTTGGACTTGCATTCTCTTCTACTGGTAATGCATTCCCAATTCTTTCTCCAATCTTAGGATGGATTGGCGTATTCATTACAGGTTCAGTAGTTTCAAGTGGTTCTTTATTCGCACCACTTCAAGCAGTAACAGCAGACCAGTTAAACATCGTCCCTTCTACACTCGTTGCCTTAAACGTAGTAGGTGGTACAATGGCAAAAATGGTTTCACCACAATCTGTAGCAGTTGCTTGTGCCGCAGTTGGACTAGTTGGTAAAGAATCTGCTCTATTTAAAACAGCAATGAAATACAGTTTAATCTTCTTAGCTGTTATTAGCTTACTTCAATTAAACGCTGTATTTAATATCTTTTAAAAATAAAACACCGATCCAAATGGATCGGTGTTTTTCACATTACATTTCTTTATTTTTTAATAAAGAAGCTCCAGCAATTTCAGGGTGAGTCATTTCGAATGGATCTAAAATAATATCCAATTCCTCTTCTGTCAGTACACCATGCTCTAAACATAACTCCCTAACAGATTTTCCTGTTTCAATCGCTTCACGTGCAATACGAGATGCTGCTTCATAACCAATATGAGGATTAACTGCTGTAATAATTCCAACACTTTTCTCAACATATTGCTTCAGCAATTCTTCATTTGCTGTAATTCCTTCAATACAATATTCACGAAATACACGGAATCCATTATTCATAATACTAATAGATTGAATTAAATTAAATACAAGCACAGGCTCCATTACGTTTAACTCTAATTGTCCCGCTTCTGATGCTAGGCAAATTGTATGATCATTTCCAATTACTTGGAATGCGACTTGGTTAATCACTTCTGCCATAACTGGATTTACTTTACCTGGCATAATCGATGAACCTGGCTGACGTGCTGGCAATTGAATTTCAGCCAACCCAACACGTGGCCCAGACGCCATAATACGAAGATCGTTTGCAATTTTAGACATGTTCATCATACATACTTTAAGTGCTGCAGATACTTCTGTGTATGCATCTGTATTTTGCGTTGCATCAACTAAATGCTCTGCACCAACAAGTGGGAACCCACTAAACGTTCTTAAATGTTTTACCACCTGTTCAATATACGTAGGATTTGCATTTAATCCTGTACCAACAGCTGTCGCTCCCATATTCACTTCATATAAATGTTGACGGGACTGTTTAATTCTTTTTATATCGCGCGCAAGCACTCGGCTATACGCTTCAAATTCTTGTCCAAGGCGAATTGGAACTGCATCTTGTAAATGTGTGCGTCCCATTTTAATAACGTGATCAAACTCTTTTGCTTTTTTAAGAAAAGCAGAATGAAGTTCCTCCATTGTAATAAGAAGCTTTTCTAACATCATAAGAGTTGCAATATGAATTCCTGTCGGAAACGCATCGTTCGTTGATTGGGCCATGTTCACATGAGTGTTTGGGCTAATTTTCGCATACGCCCCTTTTTCATATCCCATACGTTCTAACGCTCTATTCGCAATTACTTCATTTGTATTCATATTAATAGAAGTTCCGGCTCCGCCTTGAATAGGGTCTACGATAAATTGATCATGAAACTTTCCATCAACAATTTCTTGCGCTGCTTCTGCAATTTCATGTCCAATGTCTTTAGCTAAGTAACCAGTATCTATATTCGCAAGCGCCGCCGCTTTTTTCACAATTGCCATTGCTGTAATGAGTGATGGATGAATGCGATATCCTGTAATTGGGAAGTTTTCTACGGCACGTAATGTTTGTACACCATAATAAGCTGCACTTGGTACTTCTTTTTCACCTAAAAAATCTTTTTCTATACGTATATCCTTCGTTGCTATCATTTTTATCACCTATACTTTTTCATTCTAAATCCTTATCCAAAAAATCCGCCCTCTAAAAACACGAGTATCATTCAGAAGAATTTTTCAGTATCCACCTTCACTATATAGTACCTTTTTTGAAAGCGCAAACATTTATTTTTCTGTATATCCTTTTTATTAAAGTTTATAGAAAATCATTCTCCTACTTTCCTTATTTCCACTCGTTTAATTTGATGCATATCCTTTTCAAGGACTTTAAAATAAAAACCGTGTTTCTCAATAATATCTCCTTCAGCAACGATTTGTTTTTGTACCATAATCCAGCCACCAATTGTATCTACATCATCAGCAATTAAATGTATGCCAAGCAAATCATTTACTTCACTAATAAGCACTTTTCCCTCTACGATTTTATAGCCTTCACTTACATGCTCTATAGGTGGATTCTCATCTTCATCGTATTCATCTCGAATTTCTCCAACAATTTCTTCTAAAATATCTTCTAGTGTAACAATCCCTGCTGTACCACCATATTCATCATACAATACAGCTAATGGAATGTGTTTTCTTTGCATTTGTAATAGTAAATCAT
Source organism: Bacillus cereus group sp. MG1 (assembly GCF_040460035.1). Classification (NCBI taxonomy): domain Bacteria; kingdom Bacillati; phylum Bacillota; class Bacilli; order Caryophanales; family Bacillaceae; genus Bacillus; species Bacillus cereus group sp. MG1. The sequence continues at coordinate 1,907,481 of NZ_JARVGY010000001.1, forward strand.
GAATTGGAATATTTTCTAGCACTTCAATAACTGGCCTTGTATATGGCATAATCGAGCACTCCTCGTCCCGACTACCATCCATATAACGAATAAATAAATCTTTTACATTAACCATCCCAATAATTTCATCTTTATCTTCACCAAATACAGGATATCTCGTGTACTTTTCTTGCGCGATTACTTTAATATGTGTTTCAAATGGTTCGTCCTCATATAAGCCTACAACTTCCGTACGAGGTACCATAATTTCTTTTGCTACTCTATTATCAAATTCAAAAATATTATTTACATATTTAAATTCCCTTTGGTTAATCTCTCCGCTCTCATAGCTCTCAGATAAGATTAACCTTAATTCTTCTTCTGAATGAGCTACTTCATGTTCAGAAGCTGGATTTAATCCAAATAGACCAGTTACAACCCTCGCTGAACCATTCAAAGCCCAAATAAACGGATACATAACTCGGTAAAAATAAATAAGTGGCTTCGATAACAATAAGCTAACTTGTTCTGCTTTTTGTATAGCAAATGTCTTTGGAGCAAGTTCCCCAATGACAACATGTAAAAATGTAATTACTGCAAAGGCAATAATAAATGAAACTGTACTGGAAATTGCAGGTGAGAATTGCAATTTTAAAAACAACGGCTCGAGTAAATGTTTAATGGTTGGTTCCCCTAACCACCCGAGCCCTAAAGCAGTAATTGTAATACCTAGCTGACAGGCCGATAAATATTCATCTAAATTTGTAGTTACCTTTTTAGCGGCCAGTGCACCTCGTCTTTTTTCGCTAACGAGTTGATCAATACGACTGCTACGTACCTTAATAATTGCAAATTCAACAGCCACAAAAAATGCTGTTAACCCAATAAGAATGACTACCATCAATAATTTTAAAATATCCACATATGCTCTTTAGCTTTCTTAGCTAAAGTTACACCTCCTTTTAAAAAGAAGTTTCACTTTAGTTTCTTCAATTATTGGAAAGCAACTCTATATAAAATCCACCAATTTTCAAACCTCATACAATTCTAAAGGTAAACCATCAGGGTCTTGGAAAAAGACGAATTTCTTCCCCGTTATTTCATCAATACGGATCGGTTCGGTCTCAACACCACATTGATTTAAATGCTTCACAGCTTCTTCTATATTTGTAACAGCAAATGCTAAATGTCTAAGACCGGCTGCTTCTGGAAAACTTTTGCGCTCAGGCGGATTTGGAAATGAAAATAATTCGATTTGATACTCTTCTCCTACACATAAATCTAATTTATAAGAATCTCGTTCCTTTCTATATACTTCATTCATTTCTTTAAACCCTAATATTCTAGTATAAAAATCCTTTGACGTCTCATAATTCGAACAAATAATTGCAACGTGATGCACTCTACATATATTCATACTCTCTCTATTCCTTTCTTTACCAAAGATGCATATTCTCCCTTGAAATGAAAAACATATATAGCAGAATATCTCTTTTAGGGGGCTTACCATGAAATTCATTACTTTTTTCGTCGGATTAATTATTGTTTTCTTGCTCGCTTATATTGCTAGCAATAATAAGAAGCATATTAAATTTAAACCAATTTTTATCATGCTTATTATACAGTTAATTTTAACCTATTTACTATTAAATACAGAAATCGGCCTCATACTTATTAGAATCATTTCCAGTTTGTTTACAAAGCTACTCGAGTATGCTGCTGATGGAGTAAATTTTGTATTTGGTGGTCTTGCAAATAAAGGTGAAATGCCATTTTTCCTTACTGTATTATTACCAATCGTCTTTATTTCTGTTTTAATTGGTATATTACAACATTTCAAAATACTACCATTTTTTATTCATTGGATCGGGTACTTTCTTAGTAAAATAAATGGTCTTGGGAAATTAGAATCTTACAACGCTATCGCCTCTGCCATTGTCGGCCAATCAGAAGTTTTTATTACAGTGAAAAAACAATTAGCTCAAATTCCAAAACACCGTCTTTATACACTTTGTGCCTCCGCTATGTCAACCGTATCTATGTCTATCGTAGGTGCCTATATGACAATGATTGAACCTAAATATGTAGTAACTGCACTCGTTCTCAATTTATTTAGCGGTTTTATTATCGTACTCATCATTAACCCTTACGACGTTAAAGATGACGAAGATATTTTAGAAATCAAAGGTGAAAAACAAAGCTTTTTTGAAATGCTTGGAGAATATATTCTTGATGGTTTTCGTGTAGCCATTGTTGTCGGCGCTATGCTCATCGGATTTGTCGCATTAATTAGTTGTATTAATGACTTGTTCCTCATTATATTCGGTATTACGTTCCAACAATTAATTGGCTACGTATTTGCACCTATCGCATTCCTTATCGGTGTACCAAGCTCTGAAATTGTAGCAGCTGGTAGCATTATGGCAACGAAGCTTGTAACGAATGAATTTGTCGCAATGATGGACCTTAGTAAAATTTCTAATAGCCTTTCTCCCCGTACAGTTGGTATTATTTCTGTTTTCCTTGTATCTTTTGCCAATTTCTCTTCCATTGGTATTATTTCAGGTGCGGTAAAAGGACTAAACGAAGAACAAGGAAACGTTGTTGCGAGGTTTGGCCTTAAATTACTATATGGAGCTACTCTCGTTAGTATTTTATCTGCAATTATCGTAAGCATTATGTTGTAATTAGGTAAAATTTTATCATTTTCTTATCCCTATCTTTTGTATACAATAACGAATAGGTGTCTTATAAAGTGAAACTTTAATCAGAGTGGGGCTATCCCCACTCTGATTATTAGCCTTCATCAATCGGGTATTTACGGGCAGTTATCTCCCACCTAACTTCATTGTATTCACTGGACTTTGAGGTGGGCGTTTTACTGCTCGTTAATACCGGATAAATAATCAAGACATCTATTTTTTATACATGTACAATCGCTTTTATTTAGCGTAAAATATTTTTTATGTGTTTGAATACACTTCTAAATGTATACACTTTGATAGTTTTAAAGGAGAAAAAATGATGAAATCCGACACGAACAACGATACGCGAGCCAAAAAAGGACGCTCAAAGAAAAAACGCCTACTTTGGTTCCTTCTTATTCCATTACTAATTGTAGCACTTGGAGCAGGAGGCTACTCCTTCCATATATACAGTAAAGCAAAGTCCGTCTTAAATAATGCTTATGCTGAACTAGGTCGAGGAGAAAAGTCCAGTAAACGTGAAAAAGCTGTTAAACCTATGACCGACAACATTTCCGTACTAATTATGGGTGTTGATGAAAGTGATATTAGGGAAAAAGATTATGGAAAAGCAACTCGAACAGATGCGTTATTACTTGCAACAATTAATAAAAACGATAAATCCGTTAAACTTGTAAGCATTCCACGTGACTCACGCGTCTACATTAAATCACGTGATAAATACGATAAAATCACACATGCGCACGTATTCGGTGGTGTAGACAGCACAATTGATACGGTAGAGAACTTTTTAGATGTTCCAGTTGATTATTATGTAAAATTCAATTTTAAATCCTTTATTAAAATTGTTGATTCTCTTGGTGGCATTACTGTGGACGTTCCAGTTGAATTCACAGAGCAAAATAGTAAAGATGAAGCAGATGCAATTCATCTAAAAAAAGGACGTCAACATTTAAATGGAGAAGAGGCACTGGCACTAGCTAGAACTCGTCACATCGATAGTGATTATATGCGTGGCCAACGACAACAGCTTGTATTAGAGGCCATTGCTGAAAAGGCACTATCTCTTAATTCCATTAATAAAATCGGTGGCCTACTAGACGCTGTCGATAAAGACTTAAAAACCAATTTAACTTTTGATGATATGATGACAATTACAAAAAATTCAATGGATTCAAATTTAAAGATGGAAAAAATGCAAGTAGAAGGTACAGATAAATATATAGGTGGTATTTATTATTACGTGCCAAATGAAAAAAGCGTCGATACTATTTCAACTACCCTTCAAAAACATCTCGGTGTTACGAATAAAAATGAACATAAAAAATTATAATAAAAAGGCTGCTAGATCATTCTAGACAGCCTTTTTATTATATTTTTCAACATATTTTTCATACACATTGTGACAAGAAGTGACAATTATTACAGCGATGTAACATTTTTTATGAAAACATTACACACACAGTGAAAATAATAGTATACTAGTACGTACATAATGTTATTTTCATCATTTTTATACAAAAAATGTAATACATATATTTATACATAAATTTCTGGGGGGAAATAAATGAAGCTAAGTAAAATACTGATTGGTTCTGCAATTGCTGGGGGCATATTACTTTGTGTAGGCGGTGTTGGGGGATATCAATATGTATCCAAATTAAATAATCAATTAGATACTACTGCATTACCAAATACTACATTTGAAGGTATTTCTCTCGATGGAAAAAATAAGAAAGATATTCAAGCAATTATTAATCAAAGGGTAACTGAATTAGATCAAAAATCCCTTACCTACATATTCCAAAACGATAAACAAACTTACACATGGAAAGATTTAGGGGTAAATTATAAAGAGAAAGATATTATTGACAAAATCTTCAAAGAACAAGAAGGAAACGTAATGAATCGTTACAAAATGCGCAAGCAAGCTGAAAACGGTGAATTAAAACGTGACTATAAATTAACACCACAATTAAATGCAACAGCTTATGAAACCTTTATAAAAGATAAATATAATGAAACATTAAAAAATCCTGTTAATGCAGAATTAAGCATTGAAGGCTCAACAGTAAATGTTAGTCAAAGCCAAAACGGAGAAAAAATTGATAAAGGAAAACTAAACAGTTTAACAAACGAAGCTATTACTACTGGTAAATCAGATGTTACATTACCAGTTACATTCATAAAACCAGAACGTTCTACAGAAGATATACAGAAAATGGGTATTAAAGAAGTCATTGCTGAATATTCTACTCCAATGGCTGGCCGTAACGGAAATCAATCATTTAACGTAAATAAGTCAGCTAATACTTTAAGTGGGGTTATTGTGGCACCTGATGAAACATTTAGTTTTAACGGCCGCGTTGGCGTAACTGATGCTGCACATGGTTACAAATCTGCAGCAGTATATTCACAAGGTAAAGTAATACAAAGTGCAGGCGGAGGAGTTTGCCAAGTCAGTAGTACTTTATACAGCGCCGCTTTAAGGGCTGATTTAGGAATTGTTTCTCGAAGCAATCATTCTATGCCAGTAAATTATTTACCACTTGGGCAAGATGCAGCAGTAGCAGATTATGGTCCAGATTTAAAATTTAAAAATAATACAGGCAATTATATTTATATTCAAGCATTTTCAAATGGAGGTAGTATTACTACACGCATTTTCGGTACAAATACTGGTAAAAATGTTGAAGTTTCTTCTCAAGTAATTAGTAGGACTAGTGATAAAATCACAGCGGTTACGTATAAAAAAGTAACACAAAACGGGGAAGTAATATCAAATGGACAAATTTCAAAAAGTGTATATAAAAGCGCCCCAAAGGAATAGATACTATCAACCGAATAGTATAAAGAAAAAGGCGTGATTTAATCACGCCTTTTTCTTTTGCAGTAATAGTAAAAAAGTTTCAAGATGGTCTTTCGTTTCTTCTAAAGACCACATACGATTTCCTTGCTTCGCAGCTAATACACACGCCTCTTCCCACGCGTTCTTTTTCTTCATATTTATTAATTCATCACGTAATTTCAAAACAATTTCTTCGTCTTCTTGTTCAATAAACTCTTCCATCACGCTTACTATTTCATCCTCATGAATACTTAACGTACAGTACGATTTAAGAAAGTATTGTAATGTCGTATACATAATGTACTCCCCCTTCTTATTTATCAGATGGATAAGAAGTAATAATCTTAAACCCTAATTCCCCTGACTTATCTCTTGCTAAAACAGTAACAGTTTTTACTAACTTGTCTTTTACACTCATATTTTTCTTTATTACCGTTTTTCCAACAGGGAATGAATGAGTTGTATTTAATACGAGACGAGCCTCTTTAGAATTTTTTAACCAATCTTGAATTTCCTTGTCATGTTGCTTCAAGCTATCTTTTACAGCTTTCGTCGCTGTTTCTTTATCATAGTATGTACTTGCGGCTGACACTTTATCTGTCTTCAAGCGATTCTTCAAATCCTCTTCTGACTTGCCTACATGTCTTTCAATCGTATGACCATTTTTAGGTGGTCCTTCCATTTCATCTAAAATATTATCACTAATTTTTTCTACCGATGCAGCTTGATTCCCTGTCTGTTTCTCTGATTTTTGTTCTTTTCCTGCACATCCACTTAAGATCAGCATTAATGCCAATAAACTACTGAAGAAAAGACTACTTATTCGTTTCATCATATCACCTCTTCCATGATTATTATCGCAACTTCACTAAAAGTCAATTTCACAACGAAAAAATCTATCATTTTTCATTTTTTTCATCTGTTTTTCCATATTTACCGCGCAATTTCATCAACCCTCTATTTTTCGCCTTTTATAATATATACCCCCTATATTTTATAATTATTTCCCAGATAAAATCGCCAATAACATAACTATAAAACTCTTTTATACAAAGGTTTTTATAGTGTTTTTAAAAATAATTTAAAATACCCCTGTTTTTATATACATAATACCTGTATAAGGTATAAACACCATTCTCATCAACGTTTTTCTACATTATGTAAATTTACCCTTGCCTATACAAACGAAATGTGGTGTAATGCAAAAAAAGATAAAGGATTTTAAACAATGGCTGAAACGATTCAAAATTTCTTAACAGAATACTATTCAATCGCAATTCCACTTAGTATCTTAATTAACATCATCATTAGTCTTTTAGGTGTTATTCCTAGCATCTTTTTAACCGCCATTAACATACAGCTCTTCGGTGTAACCAATGGCACAATCATTTCGATCGCAGGTGAGGCCTTAGGGGCTATTATCTCGTTTTATATTTATCGCATGGGCCTTCAAAAGTTCACTCACGATAAAGTCAATAAGTACCCAAAGGTAGAGCGTCTTCTTTATGTAGAAGGTAGAGAGGCCTTTCTACTCGTTCTATCGTTTCGATTGATACCTTTCATCCCATCAAGTATCGTTACTTTATTTGCAGCTCTAGGGAAAATGTCATTACTCTCCTTCAGTATTGCCAGTACAATAGGTAAAATACCGGCCTTATTGATTGAAGTATATTCGGCATACCAAGTCATGAACGGAACAAATGAAGCGAAGTGGGTTGTAACAATCGCAGGCGTTATTGGATTGTTTTATTTGTGGAAAAAATGGAGAAAAAAATAAAGAAGGAGCATAGGCTCCTTCTTTATTTTTGAGGTATTTTATTAATAGCTATCCGTTAAGTCCTTAGTTAATACCAACAGCACTAAATGATTGCTTAACTGCTGCTACTTCAGCAGAATTTGCACCATATAAGTCTGCTGCAGCTTGTACTGCACCAGCACGAGCTTGACTAAATGTAGTAGATTGCGTGAAATACTGTGTATTTGCACGGTAGTAAATCGCACCTAATTTATCTTTGCCGATACCATTTACAGTTACACCGTAATGCGTACCGCCATTTGCTAATAAATAAGCTTGTTTATTAATAATGCCGCTGTTTGTATGAACGCCACCGTTATCACTTGAACCAGTGTAACGCTTAGAATAATGGTCTGGATCACCATACTTCGTAGGATCACTCATAGAGCGAAGCGCGTCTCCTGCTTTACCAGGTGTGTAAATATCTTCACCAATCTCCCAATCCGGGTTACGGTTATCATAGAATTCTACTAAAGTACCAAAGATATCAGAAATCGCTTCATTTAAAGCCCCTGATTCATTTTGATAAATTAGATTTGAACTATTTTCCGTAACAGCATGCGTTAACTCGTGACCAATTACATCAATTCCACCAGATAATGAAGTAAATGTTACACCATCACCATCTCCGTATACCATCTGTGATCCGTTCCAGAATGCATTGTTATAATTACTTCCGTAATGAACTGTTGATTTTAACGGCGCTCCTGCATCATTAATTGAATTACGATTAAATGTATTCTTATAGTAATCATACGTGATACCCGCATAGTAATGAGCATCTACCGCTGCTGCATCATACGCTGCATTGAAAACATTATCTGCATCTGCCCATAATGTTCCTGGTAATGTTGAACGGTTTTTCGCATCATATGTGAAAATCGTTGCCCCGCGTGTATTATCTTGTAAGTAGTAAGATGATCCAGATAACGTTGTATTAAGAGACTTCGTATCTCCTAGTACGCCTTTACCAGTTCCTACTTTATTCGTTCCTGTTACAGGCTTTACAACAGCTTTCGCATCCTGTTTAGGAGCCTCTTGCTTAACTGGTGACTTATCATCATTCGTCACATGATCAATTGTATTAAACTTATTTAATACTTTACCGCTGTCTGCCTCAATGAAATAGTAGTAGTTTCCTGGGCTTGGATCTAAGAAGTTTAGATTTACAACATATGCATATGTTGTTTCCTCACCGTTTTGATATACATATAAGTCCGCTTTTGGTTCTACTTCATATTTCGGTGTTACCCCTAAATCTTGCTGCGCGATTTCAATTGCTTTTGCGCCTTCAATCTTATTTTTATTTTTCAACTTTTCCTTTTTGTCTAAATCAGGTGCAACTGTTCCAGACAATACTTTTAAAGAACCGTCCTTACTTACGTGAGCTACTTGAGTAGAACCCCATACAGGCACTCCTTCGTAAACTTGTTGCATACGTACTACTGTTGAATCAGTTACAGCATCTTTCTTCACTTGTTTCACTTTGAAAGAATCTTGTGCACTCTTTTCCCCTAGCTTGTAATCACCTTTTGCTGCGTTTAAGTAATCAAACACAACAGATTCTGCTTTCTTGCCAGTTGCTTCAGTTAGATCACCAGAAATAAACTCAGGTGACTGCACCGTCTCATTGTACTTCTTAGTAGAGAGCACATTTTTAGAATCCGCAAACGCAGAGCCTGTCCCTCCAAACGTTGTAACTGCCATTCCTGTCGCTAACACTAATGCTAAACTCTTCTTTTTCATATAACCTTCCCCCTAATAAAAAATTTTTTGAAAAAGAGTAGTTTCATATTAGCATTATGTTTCCACTATTAATATACTAAAAATTCAATTAATTTATCTCTCAAGTTTTGTAGAATTTTGAGGAACAAATATTGAAAAAACCCCTTTCCGATTGGAAAGGGGTTTTTTCAATATTTTCTTAACCATAAATATCTGGATTAGAGTAATTTATAACCTTTTCTTCTGAAAATTTAAAACCGTAAATATCTGGGTTAGAATATTTTATACTACTTTCTTTTAAAGCGTTTAATCCATAAATATCTGGATTAGAGTAATTTACTGAGCCTTCTTTTAAAGACTTTACCCCATATATGTCTGGATTTGAATAATTAACGCCTAAAGAAAGAATCGCTACTATTCCAAGCCCTACTGCACCATAAATGCGCTTTTTCAATTCAATTCCTCCTTTTCTTCTAAAACTTTAATAACTTCTTTATAATATTTATTACTTTCCTCATACTTAAATTCATTCTCTAAATACATAGCTAATTCTAAATAAGCATTTTTTAATTCCTTCATACTACCTACACTCTTAAAAAACGGAATAGCCTCATTCTCTAAAAATCTCTTAAATTCTTGAGATTCTCCAAAATATTTATACTTAAATATACAGAATGAATAAATCATTTTATTGTATTTCTCATCACTCCGTGAGCAATCAATTCCTTTTTCTATCCATTCCTGCGCTTCTTCATAACGTTTAAGATGAATGTATTGCTTAGCCAGTCCATAAATTGTTTCAATATAATTCATATTGACAGTCTTCTGCAATTCGAAACTTTGAAGAAAATAGTCTTTAGATTTATCATGCTCATTTTTATAATGGTATAATTCCCCCATATTATTTAAAGTCATAGCTTTAATCATATCTTTTTCCGCAAAAGAATCTACTTCTCTTAATATACTCTCATAAATCTTTAGAGCTTCTTCATATTGTGCTTTTTCAACATAACTTAAAGCAATAATCGTTTGACAATTTATTACATAACGGAATTTATATTCGTTACGGAACCCCTCCATGGCAATATGAGCAAAATGCATGGCTAAATGTGGTATATTTAGATGACTATACGCAAGACTTAGGTTATAATATATCCCCGTTTCATAATATCCTTGCTCTTTAGCCATTTCTTCTGTTTCAATTAAATATTTTAAACTTTCCTTATGCTTATATTGCAAACTAAGTAATAATGCCTTACTGTACGTATACAATAACTTTTGAAAGGGTGAGTATTTCTTGTACACTTTCTTCAATCTGTCCAATTCTTCTTCAAGAGCAGGTAGATCTCGCTTCATCATTAAATAACGTGTATACAGCAGTTTATAATAATTTATAATTTCAAAATCCAACACATGCTTCATTTCACCTTGCAACTCTTCATATATACGTTCTACTTGTTGCTTGTCCAAATGAACTAGTGCATTCAACCATTCATCCAGCTTCCCCTTCACATCTTCTTCTACATCTCTCAAATCCGTCACAGCAATTTCTAATCTTGCGCAGAGCAATTGTAGAATTTCTTCTGATGCTTCGATCTTTCCATTTTCGATCTTACTTAAGTATGAGACAGAACAAATGCCCTGACATAATTCTTCTTGTGTCATTTTTTGCTGAAGCCGTTTGTAAAAGACTTGTTTGCCTATTTTTTCTAATGTTTGTTGCATTGTCCTCCTCCATTCTCATTACCCCATTACTCTAATAATACATAAAATTTGGAGAAATATAAATTGATAAATATAAATTTTCTAAAAAATATGCATAATTTCATTTTTTTCTCTCTTGACTTCACATCAATATCTCTTCTTTGCTACCAATGGTGAAAAATTGGTATACTATAACCAAATTATGGAGGTGTTCTCGCGATGACTCATTATAAAGACGATAGTTATGCCTTACATACAGACCTATATCAAATCAACATGGCTTATACATATTGGAAAGATGGTATTCATAATCGCCGTTCTGTTTTTGATTTATATTTTCGAAAGCTTCCATTTGAGAACGGTTACGCTGTTTTTGCTGGCCTTGAGAAAATTGTAGAGTACATTGAAAATTTCAGTTTTACTGAAAGCGATATCGCTTATTTAGCAGAATTACAATTTGAAGAAGAATTCCTTCATTATTTACAAAATATGAAATTCACTGGGACGATTCGTAGTATGCAAGAAGGTGAAGTTGTATTTAATAACGAGCCTTTATTACGTGTTGATGCACCACTTGGTGAAGCACAAATTATTGAGACTGCCCTCTTAAATATTGTGAATTACCAAACATTAATTGCAACAAAAGCAGCACGTATGAAACATGCTGCAAGTAATGATGAGCTTTTAGAGTTCGGCACAAGACGTGCCCATGAGTTCGATGCTGCCCTTTGGGGGACGCGTGCTGCCTTTATTGGTGGTTTCTCCTCTACAAGCAACGTTCGTGCTGGGAAACGCTTTGGGATCCCTGTAGCTGGCACACACGCTCACTCTTTCGTTCAAGCATATCGCGATGAATACGTCGCGTTTAAAAAATACGCTGAAACTCATAAAAAGTGCGTCTTTCTCGTTGATACATATGACACATTGAAATCTGGTGTTCCAAATGCAATTCGTGTTGCAAAAGAATTTGGGGATCGTATTGATTTCTATGGCATACGTCTTGATAGTGGTGATATGGCTTATTTATCGAAAAAGGCACGAAAACTATTAGATGAAGCAGGGTTTACAAATACAAAAATTATCGCTTCTAGCGATTTAGATGAATACACAATTATGCACCTTAAATCTCAAGGAGCAAAAATTGACGTATGGGGCGTTGGGACAAAATTAATTACGTCCTTTGAGCAACCTGCATTGGGGGCTGTTTACAAACTAGTTGCGATTGAAGATACTGACGGAAAATTAAATGATACGATTAAAATTTCATCTAACCCTGAAAAAATTACCACTCCAGGACTGAAACGAATTTATCGTATTATCAATCGGGTAAATGATCATGCAGAAGGCGATTATATTGCATTAGATTCTGAAGAACCTGGAAAAGAAGAGCGCTTAAAAATGTTCCATCCAGTTCACACATATATAAGTAAATTCGTAACAAACTTTGAAGCCCGTGAACTGCATAAAGATATTTTCGTTAACGGTGAAAGAACATATGAACTACCAAGTATATTAGATATTCAAAAATATAATGAACAGAGTCTCTCTCTATTTTGGGAAGAATATATGCGAACTTTAAATCCTGAAGAATACCCTGTCGATTTAAGCCAAGAGTGCTGGGATCATAAAATGAATTACATTCAAACAGTTCGAGAACAAGTCGAAAAAAACATACAAAAGTAAACAGAGAAGTTTCCCCTTCTCTGTTTTTTCAATACTATATGGATATTTGTAAAAAATATATTAAAAGAATAAGACGAATGTATTTTATTTGTAAATTTTAATATAACGATATTTAAAAGTAAAATAATATTTGGTATTATTTTATTGAGTCAATTTCAACAAAATCACCAATAAAAAAGAGGACGCGGGTCGCGTCCTCTTTTTTATAAATCTTTCACTCTTAATACACGCATTGCATTTAACACTGCAAGTAGTGTCACACCAACATCTGAGAAAACAGCTTCCCACATTGTTGCAATACCAAAAGCACCAAGTAATAAAACGATCCCTTTTACACCTAGAGCAAAGATGATATTTTGCCACACTATACTTCTTGTACGTTTTGCAATTTTTACAGCTGTCGCAATTTTTGAAGGCTCATCAGTCATAATAACGATGTCTGCCGCTTCAATTGCTGCATCTGATCCTAAACCACCCATCGCAATACCAACGTCTGCACGGGCTAATACTGGTGTATCGTTAATACCGTCACCAACGAAGGCAATTTTTTCTTTTCCGTGCTTCGCTGCATCAATTTTTTCAATCTCTTCTACTTTTTGTTGCGGTAGTAATTCCGCATGAACTTCATCTAAGCCTAATTCTTTACCGACAGCTTCACCAACTGGTTTTGCATCACCAGTTAACATTACTGTCTTTTTAATACCTAGTTCTTTTAACTTTTGAATCGCTTGTTTCGAATCCTCTTTTACCTCATCAGAGATAACAATATAACCTGCATATCTTCCATCTACAGCAACGTGAACTAATGTACCTACTGTTTCTGGTTGCTTAAATTCAATATTTTCTTTTCTCATTAATTTTGCATTACCTGCAAAAATTTCTTTTCCTTGTACTTTTACGACTGTACCGTGACCAGAAATTTCGTTATAATCATCGATTATTTTTTCATCAATTGATTTTCCATATGCCTTTCGAATAGATTGGGCAATTGGATGGTTAGAATATACTTCAGCAAATGCCGCATACTCTAATAACTCTTCACTTGTAGTACCTTCGCTCGGTTCCATTTTTGTAACTTTGAAAACACCTTTTGTTAATGTTCCTGTTTTGTCAAAAACAATATATTTTACATCATTTAAAGCTTCTAAATAGTTACTACCTTTTACTAACACACCACTTTTAGATGCACCACCAATACCTCCAAAGAATCCAAGAGGAATGGATACAACTAACGCACATGGACAAGAGATTACTAAGAACACTAAAGCTCTATAAATCCACTCAGAGAATGTAGCTCCTTCTAAAATAAGTGGTGGAATAAACGCCATGATCGCCGCTGTAATAACTACAACTGGAGTGTAGTAACGTGCAAACTTCGTAATAAAGTTTTCCGTTGGTGCTTTTTTACTGCTTGCATTTTGAACTAAATCTAAAATTTTCGATACAGTGGATTCACCGAATTCTTTTGTAACTTCAATTGTCAACACACCGTTTTGGTTCACAAAGCCACTTAATACATCATTTCCAACTTCAACTTCACGTGGTACAGATTCACCTGTTAATGCTGAAGTATCTACCATTGATGTTCCTTCAATTACTTTTCCGTCTAACGGCACCTTCTCACCTGGCTTAACGATAATATAATCGCCAATTTGTACATCTTCTGGTGATACTTGTTTCGTTTCATTTCCAACCTTTACATTCGCATAATCAGGACGAATATCCATTAATGAAGTAATTGATTTTCGGGAGCGGTTTACCGCAATACTTTGGAATAGTTCTCCTACTTGATAAAATAGCATTACTGCTACAGCTTCAGAATATTGTTGAATTGCAAAAGCTCCTACAGTTGCAATTGCCATTAAGAAGTTTTCATCAAATACTTGGCCACGAGTTATGTTTCTTATCGCTCTCCAAACGATATCTCCACCTATTAATAAATAAGCAAGGACAAATAACGGAATTGTTACCATTTGTGGTAAGCCCGCTAATGCAGCAATTGCTGTCAAAATTCCGCCGACCACTAATCTCCCTACCATCTTTTTCACATTTGCTTCACCATGATCGTGACTATGTCCGTGGTCATGACCGTTCTTCTCTTCACGAACAACTTTCACATCTGGTTCTAACTTTTGAACGACATTTGTTATATTTGCTACAGTCGCTTCTAGTTCTCTTTTATTCGCAACTTCTACTCGTAATTTCTTCGATACGAAATCAACAGTTGCTTCTGAGACAGCTGGCATTTCCTTCACTTTATTTTCAATTTTCATTGCACAGTTCGCGCAATCTAAACCTTCTAATATAAATACTTCTTTAGCAATTTTATTTTTTTGTTCTTCTTGAACTTTAATATGCGGTTCTAATTTTGTAACGAGTTGTTTTGCTTCCGTAACAACTTCGTTTTCTTTATTTTGTGCTGTTTCTAAGATCATTGTCTTTGTTGCGAAGTTTACAGAGCAAGAATTTACTCCTTCTATATTCCCAACACCTTTTTCAATTTTCATTGCACAGTTCGCACAATCTAAACCTTCTAACATCAGTTTCTTTTTCACCAATGCTTCAGCCATCGTTCTCCCTCCTCGCGTTCTTTTATTCTTCTTCGTTTACGTGTTCAAACGCTTGCTCGAAGATATGAATTACGTGCTGGTCAGCTAACGAATAATAAACAACCTTTCCTTCTTTACGATTCTTCACAAGTTTCGCTTGCTTTAACACACGAAGCTGATGCGAAATAGATGATTGTGTCATTCCTAATAAATAAGCTAAATCACAAACGCACATTTCAGCTTCAAATAGCGCATGTAATATTCTCGTACGTGTACGGTCACCTAATACTTTAAATAGTTCTGCTACTTTACTTAAACTTTCATCAGTTGGAATTGTTTGTTTTACTTGCTCTACAACTTCTTCATGAATTATCGTTTGAGAACATGTCTCTTGTGGTGTTTCTACTTTATTTCCAGCCATTATAGCTCACCTCTTTAATTGAACATATGAACAATCATTCATATATCTTATACTCTTATTATATGAGCGCCCACTCATATGTGTCAATGAAATCTGAATTTTTTTTATGAACATTCCGTTCACATTTTAATAAGTCGTATACATATTTTTCGCACTCTCTATATTCTCATACAAAAAAGGATGCACAATTCGCACCCCCCTTTTTACTTACTTTTCATTTTTCACCGCATCCACAATTAAAGAAACAAATCCTAAATGATTATCCCGATTTCTATGGTCAAAACGTTTCGAACGATAAATAAATCCATCTTTCTCATTCCAATCATTATAGTGAAACTTACCATTCTCATCACAGTATTCTAAGAGCCTTACTTGAAAACCTGCTGATTCAAACATGGACGTGATTGTTTTATAGCTATGAACAATTTTATGACTTGCTGCAGGATGATCTAATGGACCAGGTCCACCTACTTGTACCCCTTGCTGATATTCTTCATCTGGAAAAAATGCATCTGGTACTGCACAACGAATATATCCATTCTCCATTAAAAACTCATAACAAATTTTTGCAGCTTCAATTCCTTCTTCATATGATAAATGCTCCCATACATGTTCTGCCAAAATTACTGATAAAGAATTAGGTTGAAATTTATCAAGCCAAGCTTCTCTCCGTAATAAATTTAATTCTTCTTCATTCGTATGTAACCAACCAGGGTTATTATTATAACCCTCTGCTCCAACAACAACTTTTGCTTCTTCCATTTCGCTCCCACCCTTTTTTCATATTCCGACAGAAAAATTCGACAAAATAATATACATTCCCTTTATTTCAACAAAAGAAAAAGCCTTGCGCGCTCCCTAGACGCACAAGGCTTACTGTGTTTATATCCCTTTAATTAGCTTGTTCTAAATTATCCTGCGAACTTCCATCGTCTTTTAAATGACTATGTTTTTTCGAATAAACAAAGTATACAACTACTCCGATTGCTAACCAAGCACCGAAGTACATCCATGTTTTTAATGGTAGGTTTACCATTAAGAATAGACAACATGCAATTGAAATAATCGGCAAGATCGGTACAAGTGGTACCATAAATCCACGTTGTAATTTTGGATGTGTTTTACGAAGAATAATAACTGACACACCAACCATCGCAAATGTTAACAACGCTCCAATATTCGCTAAATTCGACAATTCTTTCAAATCGATAAATCCAGCAATTAAAGCACTACCAATTCCTGTTAACCAAACTGTAAATGTTGGTGCTTCTGTCTTTTTATTAATTTTCGCGAAAGATTCTGGCAATAAACCGTCACGGCTCATAGCGAAGAATACACGTGTCGTTGCATAAATGTAAGCAAAAATTACTGCCATAATACCAATTACAGCTCCAATTGCGATTATACCAGCTACTTTATCTTGTCCTACAACTTCTAACACATACGCCATCGCTTCCGGTACATCTAGCTCTTTATATGAAACCATACCCGTCATAACGAGACAAACTACAACATAAATGATTGTACAAATGACTAACGAAGCGATAATACCAATCGGTAGATCACGTTGCGGATTTTTTACTTCTTCAGCAGAAGTTGCTAATGCATCAAATCCTAAGAAAGCAAAGAATACTGCTGCTCCCCCCCGCGAAAACTCCACTTAAACCATACGGTGCAAATGGTATCCAGTTTTCTGGTTTCACGTAGAATACACCAACTGCAATGAATAAAACAACGATACCAATTTTAATTAATACCATTATGTTATTCACTCGTTTACTTTCTTTCGTACCTCTTGATAATAACCAAGTTATAACTAATGTAACGATAACTGCTGGTAAATTCACTATACCACCTTGAGACGGAATCGTTAGCAGTGCTTTTGGAATTTCAAGCCCTAATCCACTCACTAAGTTATGGAAGTAACCAGTCCATCCGCCAGCTACTGCGGCAGTCGTTACAACATATACGGATAGTAATGTCCATCCCATTAAATGAGCTACAAACTCACCAATTGTTGCATATGAGTATGTGTACACACTACCTGAAACAGGAAGTGTAGAAGCAACCTCTGCGTAACATAATGCTGCAAATCCACAAACGATGGCTGCAATCATGAATGAAAAAATAACTGCTGGACCAGCATCTCTTGCTGCTACTAATCCAGTTAATACTAGAACTCCTGTACCAATTATCGCACCAATCCCTAGCATTGTTAGGTCAAATGCCCCTAGCGTTTTCGTCAAAGTTTTACTTTTACTTTCCCCTAACAATTGCGTAACGGATTTCTTTTTAAATAGGTTGGCCACGATGTATGCCCCCTTTTGCCAAGAAGAGCTAAGAGATCTTCACTCTTAGCCCTTATCATGTTGTTTTATATATTGTTCGATTTTGTTTTGTATAATGCTTCTATTAGCAAGATACTGTTTCTGCTTCTAATAATTCTTTAGCACCTTTGTACTCTACACCGTGAGCTTCTGCAACTGCTTCGAATGTTACATAGCCATCTAATGTGTTAATACCTTTTAGTAATGCAGTGTTACCTAGGCAAGCTTCTTTGTAGCCTTTGTTAGCAATTTGTACTGCATATGGTACTGTTACGTTTGTTAATGCAAGAGTTGATGTACGTGGAACCGCACCTGGCATGTTTGCAACTGCATAATGAACAACGCCGTGTTTTTCATAAGTTGGGTTATCATGAGTTGTAATACGATCAGTTGTTTCGAAAATACCACCTTGGTCAATCGCGATATCTACAACAACAGAACCTGGTTCCATTGATTTAATCATTTCTTCTGTTACAAGTTTTGGAGCTTTTGCACCTGGGATTAATACTGCACCGATTACAAGATCAGACTCTTTAACAGCTTCTGCAATATTGTAAGGATTAGACATTAAAGTTTTTACTTGGTTTCCGAAAATGTCATCTAATTGACGAAGACGTTCTGCACTTAAGTCGATGATTGTTACATCCGCACCTAGTCCAACTGCAATTTTAGCAGCATTTGTACCAGCTTGTCCACCACCGATGATTGTTACTTTACCACGTTTAACCCCTGGAACACCTGCAAGTAAGATACCTTTACCGCCTTTATTTTTCTCAAGGAATTGTGCACCAATTTGCGCAGCCATACGACCAGCTACTTCACTCATAGGTGCAAGTAATGGTAATGAACGGTTTTCTAATTGTACTGTTTCATATGCGATAGAAACAACTTTTTTCTCGATTAAAGCTTTTGTTAATTCTGGCTCTGGAGCTAAGTGTAAGTATGTGAATAAGATTAAGCCTTCACTGAAGTGTTTGTATTCGCTTTCAATTGGTTCCTTAACTTTCATAACCATTTCCATGTTCCAAGCTTCTTCAGCTGTATCAACAATTTTTGCTCCCGCTTCCACATACTGAGCGTCTGTGAAACCAGACCCTAAACCTGCACCCTTTTGAATGAATACTTCGTGATTGTTACGAATTAAATGTACAACACCTGCTGGTGTCATTGCCACACGGTTTTCGTTGTTTTTAATTTCTGCTGGTACCCCAATACGCATAATGAAATGCCCCCTTATAATTAACAGAAAAAAGAGATTCTTTTTTCTTTTTGTAATAATTAATAACTTATGTCCTTATTCTAGCATAACTTAAAAGTTATGAAAACGCTAACATACCATTTTACTAAAGTTTTTATATTTAGAATAGTGTAAATATATAAAACATTGATTCTATTAGGTGTTTCGTGTCATTTCATTATCTTTCACTCTATTTTTATTATACTGCTTCAAAATAAACAGCAATCATTTATTATTTGACAATAATGTAACAATGTAAGAAACCTAAGCGATAACGTATACATATACAGTTATTACTTTACTCAATACTTTAGAGATATATTCTTTTCACAAAAAAACAGCTACTAGCATTTAGCCAGCAGCTGGGTAACTTATAAATAACTTAGAAAATAAATCATCTGTCGTTTCAGTAATTTTATCAAACAGATCACTTTCTTCCGCTTCTTGCTCTTTTAACATCTTAATTGTTTCACGTGCATCTTCAGGGTAATCGGTTATGATACCATCTACGTTCAACTTATAATATGCCTTTAAATTTTCCATATCATTTACTGTCCATACGTAAATTGGTTTGTTTAACTTCCTTGCTTCTTTTACTAATTTCTTATTTAACATATATTCTTCTGCTACGTAAAAGTCAGCCTTCACATTCTTTAAGTTAGCTCTACTTGCATACAATATATACCCTACTTTTATATCTGGATTTGCACGCTTAAACTCTTTAATAAGTGGATAGTGTAACGTTTGAATTACACATTGCTTCTCAAATTCATTATCTTTAATCGTTTTTAAGACTTTGTTTACAAAATCTTTTTCGCCCCCATGAAGCTTCACTTCTATATTAAGTTTGATTTTGCCATTTGCTAGCTTAATGATTTCATCAAGTGTACTTATTTGTCCTGAAAGTCCATCTTGACTAAGGGTAAGTTGCCTTAACTCCGCCATCGTTAAATCTGACACATGCACATTGGCATTTGCGAGACGTTTCAGCTTCAAATCATGTATAACCGCTAGTTCACCGTCTTTCGTTTGTAATACATCTATTTCAGCGTAGTCTGCTTTTGCATCAATCGCACCTTGCACAGCTTCTTTCGTATTTTCTACGCCTTTTGATATATACCCGCGGTGCGCCATAATAATCGGTTCTTTATACGAATTTGAAATAAACGTTACAATGAAGGCAACGACCATTCCGGCAGTAATAATTCCTACAATGTATACGCCAATGAATTTCCAACGATGTTTTTGGAAAAAACATTTATCTGCTTTCGTTTTCGAATAATCTAATCCTTCTTCTAATAAAACATCCTCAACCGGTACCTTTTGTAAGTATAATCGCGTAATCGCCATAATATAAAATGGCGTCACGATAAAGCTGAATAAATACAATGTGCTCGTTAAAAATACAGAAATCGTTGATTCAGCTAATAATGCAAATGTTCCTTTCGGGTTTGTAAATTCATAAACACCCCATAGGCACAATAAATATATTCCCAAAAACACGACATATACAATTCCAATTGAAATAAAAAACCCTACTAAAAAGAATAGTACTTTAAAAAAGCTTTCCTTTACTAAAGTTGCACTTTTACGTGCTGCCACGCGAAATGGTTTTTGCTCTAAAACAACAATAGGTAGAACGAAAATCCATCGAAGATTCAAATACGCGACTACAGCAAAGAACGTGTAATAACCAACTTGTCCCATCGTTGTCTTAAACAGTTCTCCTGTAATAAAGTTAGGAATTTGAATTTGCGGGATTAATGCCGTTTCATATCCCATATTTAAAAGAGGCAACAATACGACAGCATATAAAATAAATCCTGGTAAGCAATATGTAAAAAGAGTAGGTAAATACGTTACCGTTTTATATAAAATCGGACGTAATTTCACCTTCTGTCTTTTATGAGCGAAATACGAAATAATAATAAGCACCGCAAATTCTGTAAAGATAAGAAACAGTGCTAACAATGATAAAATTACGATTGCTAAGATCCCATAAGGCGTCTTTAAAAACGCTAATAATTCATCATTTGTCGCATTTGCATAACCACCAAAATACAATAACTTATTAAAAATGATTCCAAATAGTGGAACAAACACAATCGCTGCTAATAATTTATAAGCAAGTTGAAAAGTTAATACATTCCAAAAAGCAAATTTAACTGTTTGAAAGGAATGTCCTATTACTCCTGGTATAGATAGTTTTTTACGGTGTTGCATATATTCCTCCACATTCTAAAACGATATTTGAGATGGATTCCATATTTCCAGTTCTAATCCATCTTTTTAATAATAATATATTCCGCTTAACATGAACACTCTTATACATATAATGAAAAAAGTGATGGCTACTTCCCATCACTTTTTCATTTATTCTATTTTTTCTCTAGCCCTTGTCCAAATGCTTTCAAGAAGCTAAAACCGAATGTAATAGCTCTATTGATATCTGGATCTTTTAATACTTTAAAGAAATCCATCACTTTTGTTTTTTTACCACTATTTAATTCATCTGTTGCAAATTGCAATCCTGTAACTAAACTGGACGTAATTTGCTTCGTTATTTCTGGGTCAACTGAAGATAACGCTTCTCCTGCCCCCATCATATTGTTGAGTGCATTTTTAACTGGTTCACGATTTAATTGCTCCACAGCGATTTTTGAAACATCTTCCTTCGCAGCAAGTAAACTAATCGCTGCATCTAATATGCCAGCCTTCTGCAACTGTGCTAAAAGCTGCATCGTTTCTTCTACTGCTTCACGATTATTAGATAGCTCATTTAGAAGTTCATCTGCTAATTGCTGTTTCTGTTCTTCCTCTGTTACAACTTTCTTTTTAATTATAGTAATTTCTTTCGCCACTATCTCCGCCCCCTAGTCCACAAGTGATACGTATTGTTTTCTTTGCCATTTTTGCTGGATTTCAACACCATTTTGCGGATTACGCTTTTTATCTCTCGGGTTTGAAGATGGTAACGGACGATTCCCTTTTTCACGTAGTACACGCATCTTTACCATCGTTTGTTTGTACGCTGGTGTACACGTATAAAGATCTGTCGCCGTTCCAGTTAAAATATTGATTGCCTCTTCATTTACCGTTGCATGCATCGGTAAATATAGCTCTTTCCCCGTTACACGATCTGTAACAAGTGCCTGTACTTTAATTTTCCCAAATGGTGATGCTAATTCTACAAGGCCACCATCTTTCACATTGCGCTCTAGGGCAAGTTCAGGCGAGATTTCAACGAACACTTCAGATACTTTAGATAAAATACCAGCCGATTTATTCGTCATATTCCCTTCATGGAAATGTTCTAACATACGACCATTATTTAAAAGTAAATCATACTCATCTGGTGCTACAACTGGTGGTACCCATTCATCTAATGATAGACGAGCTAGTTTATCTGGGAAGTTAAATCCGTCCACATATAATAGCGGTGTATCGCTACCATCATGGCTACCCCAACATAAACTATTCCATCCTTCTAAACGATCGTATGTTGCCTGAGAATATAAAGGTGCAAGCGATGCAATTTCATCCATGATTTCACTTGGATTTTCATAATTCCAGTCCCCGCCAAGTGCACGAGCTACTTTTTGTAAAATCCACCAGTCTGGCTTTGAATCACCAAGCGGCTTCAATACTTCATATAATCTTTGAATACGGCGCTCTGTATTCGTAAATGTTCCCTCTTTTTCTAAGCTTGGTGCTGCCGGTAAAATAACATCAGCAAAACGAGCTGTTTTCGATAAGAACATATCTTGAACAACAAGGAAATCTAAATTCGCTAAAATATGTTGTACATGGTTGGCATTCGAATCTACTAAAGCCATTTCTTCACCCATAACATACATACCACGCAGTTTTCCTTCATCTGCCGCAAGTAACATTGCAATATTATTTAAACCTGGTGCTTTCGGAATTGTAGTACCGTATGCTTTTTCAAATTTCGCACGGAGCGCATCATCTGAAACCGCTTGGTAACCTGGAAGCCAGTTTGGTAATGTTGCCATATCACAAGCGCCTTGTACGTTATTATGTCCGCGTAATGGATATGCTCCTGCACCAGGACGACGATAGTTACCCGTAACAAGCAATAGATTTGAAATTGCTGCTGAAGTTGTACTTCCTCCAGTATTTTGAGTTACACCCATTCCCCAAAGTACACAAGTACCATCTGCTTCATATACCATACGAGCCATTTCTTTCAGATTTTCTTTCGAAATCCCCGTAATTTCTTCTGTATAATCAAGCGTATACTTTTCTACCATTTTGCTATATTCATCAAAATTCTTCACATTTTCAGCTATGAACTTTTTATCGTGCCAATCTTGATCAATAATATATTTCGTAATACCAGCGAGCCATACGTAATCAGTTCCTTGGCGCGGATGAATGAATAAATCCGCACGCTCTGCCATTTCATGTTTACGAAGGTCTGCCACAATTAATTTTTGGTCATGTAATTTATGAGCACGTTTTACACGCGTTGCAAGTACAGGATGTCCTTCTGTTGGATTTGCTCCAACGATAATGACAAGGCCTGCTTCCGCAATATCTTTCACTGTTCCAGCGTCCCCGCCCATACCGACAGTTTTAAATAAACCGTCTGTTGCTGGAGATTGACAATAACGGGAACAATTGTCTACATTATTCGTTCCATATATTTGACGGGCTAGTTTTTGCATAAGATAATTTTCTTCATTCGTTACTTTCGAAGAAGAAATAAATCCAAATGCATCACTTCCATATTCTGATTTAATATGCTGCATATTGGATGCAACAACTTCCAGAGCCTCTTCCCATGAAGCTTCAACAAACGTATCTCCTTGGCGAATTAATGGCTTTGTAATACGATCTTCACTGTTTACAAAATCCCATCCAAATTTGCCTTTTACACATGTGGAAATACCGTTAACCGGCGCATCTGAAACAGGCTGCACTTTCAAAATGTGGCGGTCTTTCGTCCATACTTCAAATGAACAACCTACACCACAAAATGTACAAACTGTTTTTGTTTTATTCACTTTCGTCTTACGCATCGCAGCCTCTACTTCTGAAACTGCTAAAATACTACTATATCCCGGCTCTACATCCTTTACAAAATCAATCATCGGATCTAACACATCCGGTTTCAATCCTGTCATGAATCCAGCTTCACCCAGCATTGTTTTTTCCATTAACGCATTACATGGACATACTGTTACACACTGCCCACAACTTACACAAGATGAGTCATTTATACTTACACCATTGTCCCATATAACACGTGGACGGTCTAAGCTCCAATCAATCGATATAGTTTCATTCACTTGTAAGTTTTGACATACTTCTACACACTGCCCACAAGCAATACATTGATTTGGATCATATCGATAAAATGGATGTGACATATCCACTTCACACGCACTTACTTTTGGCTCATACGGATATTTCTGTTCCTCAATTCCCATCATATGTACTGTATTATGGACTTTACAGTTACCATTATTGTTATCACAAACGGTACAATACAATAGATGATTTTCTAATATTCGATCCATTGCCTCAGTCTGTGCCTCTTTTGCACGCTGGGACTGTCTTTCGATATGCATACCGTTCTCTAATTTCGTTGAACAAGCACGCAATAACTTTCCATTTACTTCTACAATACACGTATCACAAGTTTGAATTGGATCTACTTCTGGTACATGACAAATTTGAGGATGTTCCAAATTACTCTCGTTAAATAATTGTAGTATCGTCTTTTCACCTGATGCAGAAAATTCTTTACCATCGACGGTTACACGGACTGTCTGTTCTGCCATAGTTTCCCCTCTCCTTACAACCAACTGTACAACACAATTATGAATCCGTTTTCAAAATCGCATTACTGTACATATTTTTGAAACGCTCTACCCAAATACTTTCTTATGAAGTCGATTCTAGATGTTATAAGGTATAACTACGAAAGCTTGAAAATATCACTATTCTACAGTTCTATTATATCGTACATATACAATAATAACCAAAATAATCTGTGATCTTCTTTTTAATAGGTGTTTTTATTTTTTCCATTGTTTTATGATAAATGTGGGAGAGAAATACATATAAAAGGGGAATTAAATATGGGGCCTACGCAAGAGACTTATACAATTGTACGTTATCAATCTGGTACATTTTCAAAACAACTTGATGAGATTGTTACAGAATCTCCTATTACTATTAAATTGAATGGTGAAGAATATGTAACAGTCGTATGCACACCAAATTATATTGAAGATATGGTAATTGGTTTTTTAATTTCTGAGGGGATTATTTCTTCCTATAAAGATGTTGAAGAACTATGGGTTCAAAAAGATAACGGAATTGTCCATGTAAAATCATCAAAAGTGAATCCGCTCTATCAAACTTTATATAATAAACGATACATCACTTCTTGCTGCGGAAAAGGTAGACAAGGTTTTATTTTCGTAAACGACGCAGCAAAAGCAAAAGACTTACATGATATACATGTAAAAATTACTCCTGAAGAATGCTTTCATTTAATGAATACCTTGCAACAATCTTCTACTACATTTCGCCAAACTGGCGGTGTTCACAATACCGCGCTATGTGATCGAAACAATATCCTCCTATCAAGAATGGATATTGGAAGACATAATGCATTAGATAAAATATATGGTCATTGTTTGCGTAACGATATATCCATTAAAGGAAAAATCATCGCATTTAGCGGACGTATTTCATCCGAAATTTTACTCAAAGTTTCAAAAATCGGATGTGAAATTGTTCTATCTAAATCCGCTCCAACAAAACTGGCATTGCAACTTGCCCATGATTTAGGCATTACAGTCGTAGGGTTTATTAGAAATGAATCTTGTAATATTTACACACATCCAAAACGAATTGATGGCTATCAATCCAATGTTTAAAAAATAACTCCTCAATCGAGGAGTTATTTTAGTTATAAAAATGTAACATATTAAACACTTGAATAGTTAACAAAGTTAATATATAATTTCATTACATAATTAAAACAAAACATTGTAGCATATATCTTTTCATTCTTTTACAAATTAAAAGAGAATACTAACAAAACATATACTCAATCTTATAAAAGTAATGGATTTATTTGAAATCCACCAGGGAGGTTACAACTATGGAAATTCGCTTATTAACAACAGAGGACGCAGAAATATATTTAAAAGTTTGTATGGAAGGTTTAACGAAGAATCCGGAAGCTTTTAGCTCTTCTTATGAAGATGTTCTTAAACATGAAAATCCTGTGGCTGCTATGGCTAAACGATTAAGCAATCCGGATAAGTATACTCTAGGTGTCTTCAAAGATAATGATTTAATTGGTATCGCTACTTTAGAAACAAAACCATTTATTAAACAAGAACATAAAGCAAAAATCGGTTCCGTTTTTGTTTCTCCAAAAGCGCGTGGCCTTGGAGCAGGACGAGCTCTAATTAAAGCAATTATTGAAAATGCCGATAAATTACATGTAGAACAACTTATGCTCGATGTTGTAGTTGGTAACGATGCAGCAAAAAAATTATATGAGTCATTAGGTTTCCAAACTTACGGCGTACAAGAGCGTTCATTAAAACATAACGGTCAATATTGGGACGAGGAACATATGGTTCTGTTCTTAAATGATTAATACTTCAATATAAAGTGAAACTTTACTCAGTGGGTGATTTTTCCATCCTCCACTGAGTATTAGCTGAATCAATCGGGCTTTTACGGGCAGTTATCGCCCACCTAACTCCCTCGCATTCGCTGAATTTTAAGATGGGAGTTACTGCCCACAAATAGCGGGGTAGTTTTCCAAAAACATCTTTCTTAATAAGAAAGATGTTTTTTCAGGCTGTGGAGAAAGTCTTCTCCACAGCCTGTTTTTGTGTCTGAACCTCTTTTTATGTGTCAACACTGATAAAAAGAGGTAAAGGAGAGATTTTTTATGATGGGTGCTTTAAAAAATCATCGTGATAAACGTGTATCTGTTTCTGTAGAAGAGTTGGTTCCACAAGATCATTTCCTTCGTGCGATCGAAGCGACAATTAGTTTTGATTTTATTGAAGAGAAGTTACGCCCTTATTACTGTGAAAACAATGGACGTCCGTCAATCCATCCTATCGTTTTATTTAAAATGATGTTTATTGGATATTTTTACGGTATTCGTTCGGAGCGTCAATTGGAAAAAGAGATTAAAACGAATATCGCCTACCGTTGGTTTTTAGGGTTTTCTCTATCAGATACTATTCCAGATCATTCTACAATCAGTTGGAATCGTCGTACTCGCTTTATTCATACAAATATTTTCGAAGAAATTTTTGATGAGATCGTGAGGCAAGCGACAGAGCACCGGATGGTGGGAGGACGTGCGCTGATGACAGATTCTACGCACATTAAGGCCAATGCTAATAAAAATAAGTTTGTACATAAATATAAAAAAGAAAAGGCAAAGTTTTATATAGATGAACTAGAAGCTGCGGTAATTGAAGATCGTGAGGTACACGAAAAAAAGAATTAAAACCCAGAAAGGAAAGTGATACTCCCACTAAAAAAACTCGTATAAGTACTACGGATCCAGATAGTGGATTTTTAATGAGAGATGGAAAACCGAACGGTTTTCATTTCTTAGACCATCGTACGACTGATGCGAAGTACAATATTATTACAGATACTTATGTAACGGCTGGAAATATGGCAGATTCCGAGCCATATTTAGCGCGTCTACAAGCTCAAATTGATAAATTCGGATTTAAAGTGGAAGCTGTAGCTCTTGATGCAGGCTATTTTACAGGGTATATCTGTAAGAAATTATCGGAGAGAAATATATTTATGGTGATGGGGTATCGCCGATTTGGAAAACGAAATAAAGAAGTACCAAAAAGCCAATTTAAATATGTAGAAGAAATGAATGCATTTGCT
This sequence comes from Bacillus cereus group sp. MG1, assembly GCF_040460035.1. NCBI lineage: Bacteria > Bacillati > Bacillota > Bacilli > Caryophanales > Bacillaceae > Bacillus > Bacillus cereus group sp. MG1. Next base: position 1,935,379 of record NZ_JARVGY010000001.1, read on the forward strand.
TGTCCGGTGGGGTGTATTTTAGAGTATGCGACAACGGATCGTGAAGGATATCGTCACTATAAATCCAACCCAGAAGACTGCGCTGTTTGTCCGCTACGTGAGGTATGTTTTTCAAAGAAACAAAAACAAAAAGTTATCACTCATCATATATGGGAGAAATATAAGGATATCGCTAGAAAAAACAAACTAACAGTTACAGGGAAAAAGTTGTACAAAGTACGCTGTTCAACTATAGAGCGAAGCTTTGCGGACGCCAAAGAACTACATGGCTATCGATATGCTCGATTTCGGGGGCTGAAGTCTGTCCAAATGCAGGCTTATCTCACCGCAACTTGTCAAAACATGAAAAAAATAGCCCTCCATCTGACCAAAAAAGGTCTGGTGGAGGGCTATTTTTTTGAAACTCTATTATTTTATGTTGTTTTTATTCGCTAAAATCAAAATGATTCCAGAGTGTGGGGAACCCTAAAGGGTTTCCCAACACTCTGCAAAAACATCTTTCTTAATAAGAAAGATGTTTTTTTGCATTACAACAATGTAATCTTCATGTCACCTTTATCGATCGTACCAATCCTTACCATTTATTATACTAAAAATATAAAGTGAAACTTTACTCAGTGGGGAACTACATCCCACGCTGATCGCATGTACTTGATATATAGAGGAGAATGTGACATGAAACAAAACAAACGAGCTATGCTTTTAATATTTACTACAGCAATTGTAACTTCTGGGTTAGCAATTTTACCTTGGTTTATCATATAGGAATACTCCCCTAACAATGAAAAAAGCTGATTGCTTCTTAAGAAGCAATCAGCTTTTTTATTTTATAAAATCCCTAAAATTTTATTTACACAACTTATAATAATAACCATAGATACGGCAACACACATGACAACCGTATTACGATCTTGCTTTTCTTTTTTTGAAATTTCTTCTTTTGGATTCATGTGTATGATCTCCTTTTAAAAAAAGTGTGAGATAGGAAATTTTTCTTATCCGATGCGAGGTGAATACGAAAACCCTCTCTATCTCACATACACAATAGAATGGAATTGTCATTTTATAAATAAAATGACATGACGTTATGTCGCAACATAGGGTATTTTGTGTCGCTACGTTTTTTATTATAAAAAATAGTTGTGCAAAACTAGTGCATTTTTTATGTCAATTACTCCGAGCGAAAAAATCATCCCTCCATTCAATCACATAAAAAGAGTTTTTTATTATTTTCATGTAAACTATACAAGTAGAATGAACAGTTTGGGGTGCACAAGATTATGGTAAAAATTTTATTAGTAGACGATGAAGAACGTATGTTACGATTATTAGATCTATTCTTAAGCCCTCGCGGCTATTTTTGTATGAAAGCTACCTCTGGCCTTGAAGCACTAAAATTAATCGAACAAAAAGAATTCGATATTATTTTATTAGATGTTATGATGCCGAATATGGATGGATGGGATACTTGCTATCAAATTCGTCAAATTTCTAACGTTCCTATCATTATGTTAACAGCTCGCAACCAAAACTACGATATGGTGAAAGGCCTCACGATGGGCGCAGATGATTATATTACAAAACCATTTGATGAGCATGTATTAGTCGCACGAATCGAGGCTATATTACGCCGTACAAAAAAAGATGGCTTTGTTAGTTTCAATGGTATTGAGTGGGATAAAACGAAACATACCGTCACAGTGTACGATGAAAAAATCTCGCTAACTCCTATCGAATTTTCGTTACTCGGACTATTTTTGCAAAATACAAACCGTGCTTATAGCCGAGATGATTTAATCGAAAAAATTTGGGGCTATGAAACAGATATCGAATATAGAACAATTGATTCACACATTCGTAATATCCGTGATAAACTACGCAAAAAAGGATTTCCGATTGAAGATTACCTAGAAACGGTCTATAAAGTCGGATATAAATGGAAAAGTGAATAATTACTTCGGTCAGTGGGAAATCGTATACCACTGACCGAAGTAATTATGAATAAGGTATGGTGAGAAAATGAGTAAACTTTCCCTTAAAATTGGGACATACTTTTTAATATTAGCTTTATGTATTGAAACAATTGCTTTCGTATCTTTTTATAAAAGCCTTTCAACAATGCGTGTGAAAGAAGAAACCGATGCTCTATTAGAGAAAGGTAATCGGTATCGTGATAAGATTGTAAACCGTGCAAGATGGAATGATCATTCTAAACAACAGCAATACACAGAACGTCCTAAACACCCTCGGTATCAGGATTTCACTATCGAGCATGCGGCTGAAGATTTAATCGGTTCCGAATTAATTGCTAATACTGATATCACAATCATTATAACTGACAATAACGGCAAAATTATTTCTAACTCAGAACCCATAACGAAAGAAATGCAAAAACAACTTATTTGTAAAACAAAATCTATTCCAAAAAGCGGGTTAATTGTAGAAAGAAACTGGAAAAAATCAAAATTCATCTCAACAGTAAGTCCACTTGAAATTCAAGGATTTCAAGGTAATTTACATATGTTATTAAAAACATCTTTCTTAGAAAAGATGTTACTTAAACTCCTGCATCAATTTCTTATCATTAGTATTTTGACGATTATTTTAACAACTATTTCTGTCTTTGTTTTTTCTAAATTTATTACAGATCCTCTTATAAAAATGAAGAGAGCGACAGAAAAAATGTCAAAATTAAACAAGCCAATTCAATTAGGTATTAAACGAAATGATGAACTCGGAAGTTTAGCAAAAACAATTGAAGATTTATCGAGTGAGCTTACGTATATGAAAAAAGAGCGCAATGAATTTCTCGCTAGTGTCGCTCATGAACTATTAACTCCATTGACCTATATGAAAGGTTATGCAAAGGTAGCAAAGAGAGACTCTTTAACAAAAGAGGCGCGAGAAGAATACTTACAAATCATTGAGGATGAAACGGATAGTGTAACCGATCTCGTCCAAGATTTATTTATGCTTGTACAATTAGAACAACACCAATTTGTTATAAAAAAACAAAAAGTGCTTCTTCAGCCATTTTTAGAACGAATGGTTGAAAAAACAAAAACAACATTAACGAATAAGCAAATGCAACTTCATGTATATTGCAAAGATGATTTAGAAGTTTGTATAGACGAAAGACGTATGGAACAAGTTATGTTAAATTTATTACACAACGCTTATCAACATTCGCCAGAAAACACATCCATTACGATACGTGTACTCATGGAAACATATTCTTTTACAATAAGTGTACAAGATGAAGGTGAAGGTATTCCTGAAGAAGATATCCCGCATATTTTTGACCGTTTTTATCGTGTTGATAAATCCAGAACACGAGCTACAGGCGGAAAAGGCATCGGGCTAGCTGTTGCAAAGGAAATTGTAGAATTGCATAACGGTTCTATTCTAGTAACAAGCCAATTAGAAGCGGGAACAAACTTTATAATCGAGCTACCTTTTGAATAATATGCGTGTGAAAACACCAGTAGTAGTAAACACTACTGGTGTTATTTTGTTCATAAAAACAGCTCATATAAGCTAAGCTTTTGAAATTATTCTTATTTCAATATAAAATAAAGGTACATTTGCAAAGATTTGGAGGGTGATATAATTGGATATCCATGTATTAACAAAAGACGAAGCAGAAATTTACTTAGAACTTCGCGTAGAAGGATTAAAGCAAAACCCTGAAGCATTCAGCTCTTCTTATGAAGATATTATTAATAAAGAGTGTGCGATTGAATATAAAGCACAAAAATTAGCACAAGATGAAAACTATACGCTAGGTGCATTTAAAGATGGAAAATTAATCGGGGTTGCAACGCTGGAAACGAAACCATATGTAAAACAAGAACATAAAGCTAAAATCGGTTCTGTATATGTATCTCCAAAAGCACGCGGACTTGGAGCAGGAAAAGCACTTATTAAAGAATGTCTTGAACTTGCTAAATCTTTAGAAGTAGAACAAGTTATGCTTGATGTTGTTGTTGGCAACGATGGAGCGAAAAAACTTTATGAATCATTAGGTTTTAAAACATTCGGTGTACAAGAACGTTCATTAAAATATAACGGACAATATTGGGACGAAGAGCATATGGTCTTATTCTTAGATGAAAATAAATAATAAAAAACATCCTCATGTTTGGAGGATGTTTTTTACTTTCTTGTAAACCATGCCGTGTGTAATAATTGAATCGCTTTCGCAATCTCTTCCTCTGATAATATCGCAAACCCAAGTAAAACTACACTCTCAGGCGCCGTACCGTCTTTATAGTACGTAGACACAGGATATATTTTGATACTATATTTCGCAGCTTCTTGAATTAATTCTTCTTCCCGCATTCCATTATGCACTTTTAATAAAATGTGTAATCCCGAATCTTCTCCTATCACTTTAACACGATTAGAGAAATACTTCTCTATTTCAAAAACAAGTCGATCTCTCTTCTTTCGGTAGACGACACGCATTTTATGAATATGTTTTTCCCAATAGCCTTCATTTAAAAATCTTCTAATCACTTCTTGGTCCATTCTTGAAACACTTTGTGTGTAAAATAAATATTGCTGTTGATACTTTTTAATTAATTTCTTCGGCAACACCATATAACTCATCCGTAGCGATGGCAATAATGCTTTAGATAGCGTCCCCATATAAATAACTTTCCCCTCTGTATCTAACCCTTGCAGCGCCGGTATAGGCTTTCCAGAATAGCGAAATTCACTATCATAATCATCTTCAATAATATACCTGCTCTCTTCTTTCTTTGCCCATTGTAAAAGCTGCATCCTTCTCGTAATAGGCATAATCATTCCATATGGAAACTGATGGGAAGGTGTAACAAATACAACATTCGCATTGCTATTTTCTAAATCTGCAATACAAATTCCATCTCTATCTAAAGATAACATTTGGACTCTTGCTTCTCCCTGTTCAAAAACAACCATCTTTCTATGATACCCTGGGTTTTCAACTGCATAATTGCTTCCCTTTAACAATTGAAACAATAGTTTCACTAATATTTGTGTTCCCGCTCCTAATACAATTTGACTAGCTGAACAACGCACACCTCTAGATTCATACAAATAATTCGTAATCTCTTCTCTTAAGCTTGCTTCCCCTTGAGGGTGTCCTAGAAAGAGAAGTTCGTTATTATGCGGCTGCCATACTTCATTTACAATTTTCCGATACATATTAAATGGAAAAGCATTTGTATCAATTCCTGTTTGTGTAAAGTCAAATTTATAACGCTTCTCCTGAAACGGGACTTCTTCTATCCTCTCTTCGCTATCCTCTACATGAACCATTTGCTCAATCTTGCATACAAAATAACCTTTTCTCGATATCGACTCAATATAACCTTCTGCAAGTAATTGTTCGTACGCTGCCTCTACTGTATTTTTACTTACTTGTAAATGTATCGCTAACTTTCGCTTAGCCGGTAATTTCGTAAAAGGGACAATTGATCCATCTTTAATCTCTTTTTTTATATACTCATACAATTGCACATATAATGCCTTTTTACTATTCATATTTAAATTAGGCGTTAATTCTAACATAGTATCTGACCCCTTAATAAAACTAAAATCTGATACTTTTTACAGTACCAGATTATATATATAATTCCTTTTATCATGTCACACATCAAAAATCAAATACTGGAGAGGAGAAACATGATAATGAACAACGGTAGACGTATCGGACTTATTATGATTATTACAGGGGCTACATTATGGGGATTATCTGGTCCAATGATTCAGTGGCTATTTCAGCATACTAATGTATCCTCAATTGATTTTTTAACAATTCGATTGTTGCTTGCAGGAATATTTATTTTGTCTTTCTTACTTATAAAGAAACAAAACATATTTCAAATTTGGAAACACCTTAGATATTCTATACAACTTATTATTTTTTCTATTCTCGGCATGCTCGGTGCACAATACGCCTTTATCGAAACGGTTCATATTAGTAACGCGGTCACTGCAACGCTATTTCAATTTCTAGGTCCTGTTCTTATTACCGTGTATGTTGCATTTGAACAAAGAAAATTCCCTGCTTCCATGCAACTATTCGCAATTATAGCCGCGCTAATAGGAACATACTTTATTATTACAAATGGCTCAATTGAAAATATTGTTTTATCTAAAGAAGCTATTATTTTTGGACTATTAACAGCAATCGGATTTGCATTTTATACCCTTCATCCGGCTTCTCTCATTAAAGAATGCGGGACAACTGTAGTAATTGGTTGGGGAATGTTAATCGGAGGAATTGCACTACTTATTTATAATCGTTCATTCGGGTGGAATCAATTTTCACAAACCCTTACACTGAAAACTTTTTCTATGCTTATTCTTATCATTGTTAGTGGTACCCTTTCTTTCCTTCTATATATCGGTAGTCTTAAATATTTAGCAGCAACAGAAACAAGCATTTTATCTAGCATTGAACCCCTTGTAGCTGCCATCGTTTCAATCACTTGGCTAAATGAAGCTTTTGGAGCATACCAATTATTAGGCGGCGTATGTATCGTTCTGTCCGTTATTTTTTTGACGATGCCTCAAAAAGAAACCGAACCAACCTATACAACGGAACAAATATAAAATGAAACTTTAATTAGTGGGGCTATCTCCCACTGATTATTAACCTACACCAATCGGGCTTTACGGGATAAAAAATGTCAAAAGAGGTCGTACAAAACTTACGACCTCTTTTTATACTTTAAAGGAATTGTCCCGCCTTCTAGCAAATACAATTACACTAACAATAAAAACTAGGAGTGTGGCACCATGAAAAAAATCGGAACTATGCTACTTCTCTCCCTCCTCATCACTGGATGCACACAAACTCAACCGGATTCAAAAGAACAAAAAAAAGACGTAATAGCAACTTCATCCACTCAAGTGAACGCACCTTCCTTCTTTCACCTTAGTGTTTTAAAAGATGTAAATTGGGAAGAAGCCCCCTCATTCATAGACGGAAAAATACCTTTAAAAGGCATCGAAGGAAAAATCGCAATGGCTGATAGTCCTATTATCGCAAATGAACAAAATGAAATAATGTGGTACTTTCTAGATTCTGAAATACCTACTGGAAAATTGTCTATTATTGCGCTAAAACAAGGATCTGTAACTCCAACACCAGTACTCTTTCAAAAAGAAATTTCCAAACAAACTTGGACTACTTCAAATACAATCAATTCTACTACAAGCGAACTCCCTCTCGCTATGTCACTACCTTCATCTGGATTATGGTTATTAAATATCTATGTGAATGAAAAATATTATGATCAGTTTGTAATCACCGCTAAGTAAAGTGACAAAAATAAACCACTTTCTTACAACAATGTAATTTCTACGTCATGTACTTCGATAGTTGAATTATCTCTCTTCTCTTATACTTAAAGTAAGAAATGAAGCGAGGAGAGATGAGAGATGAAAAAAATGATAGAAGTAATCGTAGCAGTAACTGAGGTTTTAGTGAATGGTAAACAAGTTGCAATGGAATTAAATAAATAGTGAAGAAACATAAATAATTCTACACTTCTTCATTATTTTGATTTCTTATCTCAAAAAAGCAGTGCCTTTTAGGCACTGCTTTTAGCTATTAATAACGTGGTATTTTCGTAATTTGTGCCACGCCTGAATCAATAGCTGCTTTCGCTACTGCTTCCGCAACACTTGGAACAACTCTTTTATCTAATGGATTCGGGATTACATAATTCGCATTACGTTCTTCATCAGTAATGATGTTAGCGATCCCATATGCTGCCGCTAATTTCATCTCTTCTGTAATATCAGTTGCGCGCACATCTAACGCACCGCGGAATATTCCGGGAAACGCCAATACATTATTTACTTGATTCGCATAATCCGAGCGCCCAGTTCCTACTACAGCTGCCCCAGCCTCTAATGCATCCTCAGGGAAGATTTCTGGAATTGGATTCGCCATTGCAAACACAATTGCTTTCTCATTCATCGTCTGTACAAGTTCTTTCGTTAATACGTTAGGAGCAGATACGCCAATAAAAATATCAGCTTGGTTAATCGCTTCTTTTAACGTTCCACGCACATGTTCACGATTTGTCTTTTTTGAAACTTCAATTTGCGCTTCGTTCATCCATGTTTCACCTTCACAAACAATACCTTCTAGGCTAACTAGCGTAATGTGCTTTGCACCAGCCTTTAATAATAATTTTCCAATTGCAATTCCTGCCGAACCCGCACCGTTAATAACGATTTTCACATTATCCATTTGTTTGCTAACAACTTTTAATGCATTAATAACAGCTGCTAAAACGACAATAGCTGTTCCATGTTGATCATCATGGAATACAGGAATATTCGTTTCTTCTTTTAATCGTTTTTCAATTTCAAAACAACGCGGTGCTGCAATATCTTCTAAATTAATCCCTGCAAATGTAGGCTCTAAATTTTTCACAAGGGTAACGATTTCATCTACATCCGTTGTGCCTAAACATAATGGGAAAGCATCTACATTCGCAAACTTCTTAAACAAAATACTTTTCCCTTCCATAACAGGCATAGCCGCTTTCGGTCCAATGTTTCCTAAACCGAGTACCGCTGTTCCATCTGAGACAACTGCCACCATATTACCACGTGCTGTATAGTCATACACCGTTTCTTCATCTGCCGCAATTGCTTTACAAGACTCCGCTACACCTGGTGTATACGTCAGGCTTAAATCATCCGCTGAATTTACTTCTACTTTACTTGTAATTTCAATTTTTCCTACTAATTCTTTATGCAATAACAATGATCTTTCATTAATTTGATTTGCTAACATACTTATAATCTCCCCTTAATTTGACAAGCTAGCTATATGAATATAGCTAGCTTGTTTGATCATGAAAACATCTTTAATAATATTGTCGCTGTTACAACCATTGCCGCTCCGCCTAAACGAGTCGAAATTTGCGCGAACGGCATTAATTCCATACGATTTGAAGCTGATAAAATAGCAACATCTCCAGTTCCACCTAAACCGCTATGACATCCAGTTACAATCGCTGATTCAACTGGATACATTTTCATCACTTTCCCTACAAGAAAACCTGATGCTACCATTGTAAGAACAACCGATGCGCACACAACAACATATCCTACTGAAAGAACTGCTGCTACGTCTTTTAACGGAATATATAGCAATCCTAATCCAACCATTAAAGGCCAAGTTAAATTCTTCGAAATAAATTTATATAAATGGAATGCTCCTTGCTCCATTTTTGCTGGCATTAATTTAAAGTATTTCACAAGCGCTGCTGAGAAAATCATAATGATTGCCCCAGGAATACCGATGAACTTAGAAGCAAATCCTCCGAAGATGAAGAACGTACACGCAATTAATAAACCTGCTCCCATTAATGAGAAGTCAATTGGCTTCTCTGTATTTTGTTCTTTTAATAATTCTGCTTGATTGTCTGTTTTCACTAATACACCGTTACCACTAAGCTCCGGTTTCTTCTCACCTAAACGCTTCATATACCCTGCACTTACAATTGCGAACATATTTCCAATAATAGCTGCTGGAATAAGCTGTGATACAAACGTTGCTGATGATTCATTTAAAATATCACTATAAGCTAGCGACAATGGTAAAATCCCTTCCCCGATACCACCACTCACAATTGGTATGATGATAAAGAAGAATGTGTGCTTCATTTCAAATCCAAATAATGAACCGACCAATAATCCTACTGCTACAGAAGCTAACGTCCCTACTACTAAAGGAATAAACATACGAACGAAACCTTGTACTAACACTTTACGGTTCATTCCTAAAATACTTCCGACTACTAAACAAGAAATATATAAATATAAAAAGTTCGATTTTTTCATTAACATAGTCGCAGCTTCCATTGAAGCTGGATTCATCCAGTTAAAAAATACAAGTAATGATGGAATAAATAACGAAAGTATTGCTGGACCACCGATATTTTTTAAAATTGGAATTCTCATCCCAATATCGCCTAAGAAAATCCCCATGATCATAATAACTGCAAATCCACCAATCATATCTGCTGGCAATTTATTATATACAGATGCCCCATAAATAATAGCAGCCAATACTACATATAACGGTAAAGGTATAACACCGATTTTTACATTCATAATTTTAGAAGCGAAAGATTCTCTTTGTACTTCATTTCCTTCAGAAAATGATACCGCTTCCACATTCTTTTGAATTCCCATATGGCACCCCCTCGTTTTCTTAATAACAATATTAAAACGCTTTCAATAGTAAAAATAGTTTTTGTAAGTTTTGTAATTGATTTTGTAATTAAAAAAAGTATAAGCGACTTATGTTAAGTCGCTTATACGTAAAACTCTATTTTCTTTTGATCAACACATCTTAATTTACTTACAGGTCTTCCCACATGTTGGTACATCATTTCGTTTTCTAACACCCCAATGTCAGTCAGAAACATTACATATTTTCGAATAGAAACTCTTGAAATTCCAACTAATTGTGCCATTTCATCTGTTGTAAATACTCTTCCATTCAGAGACTCGATCTTCTGCCAAATTAATTGCAACGTTTGCTTCGTTAACCCTTTTGGAAGCTCTTTCGTCACAGTAGGCTCTCTTTTTTCTTTTTGTAAAATTAATGAATCTAATTCCGATTGACTAATTTTTTGTTGTTCTTTCATGAAAGTAAGTTTTTCTCGATATATAGTTAATGCCTTTTTAAATCGTTCAAATGTAAATGGTTTAATTAAATAATCTACTACGCCATATTGTAATGCTTTTTTTATACTTCCCATATCATGTACAGCTGAAATCATTATAATATCGCTTTCTTTTTCTTGGTTCCGGATATACATTAAAAGCTCAAAACCAGTCTCTTCAGGCATAAAAATATCAAGTAATACTAAATCTACTCGTGATTTCTCTAATATTTCTATCGCTGACTTTACTGAGTTAACTGCTTGAACAAGTTCAAATCCTCCTACTTGCTCTAAATAATGCGTATTTAACATTGCTACCATCGGGTCATCTTCTACAATTAAAACTTTAATCATATTTGCCTCTCATCCCTACCTTTAGGTATTTCAATCGTTATCGTTGTTCCCTTTCCTACTAATGAATGCATATGAATTTCCCCATTTATTCGCTGTATACTTTCTTTTACAAGATACAAACCATAACCGCGGTTATCTCCCTTTGTGGAATAACCTTTCGTAAATAATTCCTCTATTTCTTTTTCTTGTATACCTTTTCCTGTATCTTGCACTGTAATAGTTAGTATATCCCCATGTTGTATCTTAACTTCAACTCGCTTCTTTTCACAATTCGTAACTGCCTCTAATGCATTATCAATTAAATTTCCGACAATCGTAATAAGTTCATGAGTAATACTTTCAACATCTATTTCCGGCATGTAAGAATCTTCACTTATAATTAATTTTATATTTTTCTCTCTAGCATAGCTGAGCTTACCTAGTAAAAAACCAGCAAATACTGGACTTTTTATTCTTTTCATAACTCCACCAATTTCATATTGATGCTCTGATACCATGCCGCTTATATACTTCTGTAATTCTTCATACTGTTTCATATGTGTAAGCCCTAATACGACATGCATCTTATTCATAAACTCATGAGATTGTGCCCGTAATGCTTCTGCATATAGTCTAATACCAGTTAGTTCCTCTGCTAGTTTTCTAATCTCTGTTTTATCACGAAATGTTGCAATTGCACCAACTATTTCTCCTTTTACATATAAAGGAACTCGATTTGTCACAATCGTAATTCCATAAATATTTTGTTCTTCGTTTAATTGTACTTCTCCCGTTTGCAATACTTCTTTTATACGTGAATTTGGCATATACAACTCAACATCTTTACCGATAAAATCTTCTTCAAGTCCGCTTTTTTTAAATAGACGTTTCGCTTCATTATTAATTAACGTTACTCTAGCCTCTTTATCTACAGCAATAATACCTTCCTTTACAGATTGTAGCATCGTATTTCTTTCTTCAAGAATTTTTGCTATCCTGTGCGGCTCAAGACCGAATAAACTTTTCTTTATATGTCTAGCTAGCAATATTGCTCCTATAATTCCGACTAATACACCCACTCCGACACCAATATAAATAATATGTCTACTTTCCTTAACTCTCTCTTTTACATTATCTGCTGAAATACCAACAGCCACTGCTCCAAGTTGTTCACCTGTTTCAGAAAATATTGGTACAAACACTCGCATGGAAATACCTAAAGTTCCTTCTGCTAACGATACATGTTCTTTTCCTTTCAATGCAGGCCCTTCATCTCCCCCAATAAAATGATGCCCTATTTTTTGAGGATTTGGATGTGACTTTCTTATTCCATTCATGTCCATAACTACAATAAATTGAACACCTGTGTTTTGTAATATTCTATTTGTATACGTTTGGATTGCAGAGGTATCTGCTTTCCCAACCAAACCATCGATTACAATCGAATCATTCGCCACAATGTGTGCAATTGTTTTTGCTTTCTCTGCTTGGCTATCCTCCGTCGTCCGTTCTACATTATGACTAATTAATATATCTGTCACAAGTAAAGAAAAAATTACAACTGTACAAACTAACAATGTAATCGTTTTCCATAAATTCCATAGTCTTTTTCTTTTTTTCATCCTGTTAATGACTCCCCTAATTGCTGAATAGAAAAATAAGTAAGGTGATATTATTTTCACCTTACTTATCTGCTGTTATTATACTTTAAATTTACTAGTCATCGCTTGTAGTTCTTCTGCCATCTCAGCTAAGTTTTGCGAAGCTGAACTAATTTCCTCCATGGAATTAACCTGTTCTTCTGTTGAAGCTGCAACACTTTGCATACTAGCTGTATTTTCTTCTGCAGCAGCTGCAATTTCATCAATAGCATTTGTCACTTCATTTGCATCTCCAGCAATTCTCTTCGTTGTTTCTACCATTTGATTAACTTGAGAAACAATATGTGTAGTAGAACTTAAAATTTCCGTAAAACTTACTTTCGTTTTTGTTACAACATCAAGGCCTTGTTGAACTTCTCCATTCACATTATCCATCGCCTTAACAGTATGTTCAATATCCGCCTTAATTTCTGCAATTAAATTTGCAATCTCTCCAGATGACTCTCCTGATTGCTCTGCTAATTTTCTAACCTCATCTGCTACAATAGCAAATCCTCGTCCCTGTTCACCTGCTCTTGCTGCTTCAATAGCCGCATTTAAAGCTAATAAGTTTGTTTGAGTTGCAATGTTTTGAATTGCTTCAGAAATAGCTCCTACTTGCTTTGATTTCTCATCAAGAAGTTTAATAATAGCATCTGACTCGGATACCGACCTAGAAATAGACTGCATTTGTTTTGCGGTTTGTTCAACTAAATCTTCTCCCTCTTCAGCTCTTTCACGGGCATGTAATGAGGAAATAGAAATTGACTCTGCGCTTCCAGTTACATCTTGAATTGCTGTATTTACTTGTTGTAATGTAGCCGCACCTTCTTCAACACCTTGACTTTGTGACTCAGCCCCACCTGATACTTGTTCCATCGCAATTGTAATTTGATCTGTCGCATCATTTGCTTGCTGTACGCTCGCTGTTAACTCTTCAGCCGATGCTGCAACATGTTCTGCTGAAAAGCTAATTTGGGTAATAACATCTTGTAAAGACATAGACATTTCATTAAATGAATTCCCTAATTTCCCTATGTCATCCTTGGAATGGATTGTAATTTTCTCTGTTAAATCTCCCTTACTAATTTTATATGCCGATTCAGCTATTTTTCGTAATGGCCCTGTAATAGACTTTGTAATGAAATAAATTAATATACTACCAAATGCAATAGCAATAGCAATGACAATCAAAGTCTTATAAAACACTGGATTGGCAGCTTGGTTAATTTCTTCATCGAACATAACACCAACTACTTTCCAGCCTGTTTTCTCATTTGTTGCAAAGATTAAATTCTTTTTATCATCTTGTTCTGTATAAGACACATTTCCTTGTTTTTCTTCATAAATTGGTTTAATCCAAGGATCAGTAACTTTTGCACCTGGTTTTCTAGATGGATGACTAACAATTTGCTTATTTTGATCTAAAATAACTGCATAACCTTTTTCACCAATATTAATCATTTTGGAAATTTTTAAGATGTTATCTAAATTTAAGTTAATTCCTATAACACCTTTACCATCTTTTACTTCTTTAGCAATTGTCACTACCATATTTTTGGTAGATGCTGATTGATATGGTGAAGTAACAATTACTTTCCCTTTATTTTCATGTGCTTCTTTATACCAAGATCTATCTCTTGGATTGTATCCATCAGCCATTTGGATAAATGGTTCTCTTATAAACTTTCCCGTCTCTGTTCCAATATAAATACCTTCTACTTCTGGATGAAGTTTTATATATTGCGCTAGCTTCGTTCTTACTATTTCTTCCTGTCCATTTAGATATGTATCTTCTGTTAAGATGTCTGCAAAGTACGTCGCATCAACAAATTTCTCTTCTATATTTTGAGAAATAACAGTATTTAAAATCGAAATATTCTCCTTTGCTTTAGCTGTCATTTGATGTTCAAAATTTGTTTTGGCAGTTTGATATGAAACACCACCAATAATAATTCCTGGTATAGTTAAAATAATAAAGAATGAAATGATTAATTTTTTATTGATACTCATACATTTAACCCAGTTAAATATTTTTTGCATAATAAGCCTCCTTTATGTAATGTGGATACTTGTGTCATTTTATACAATTAACATGCATAAAACAATATATAATGATAACATGTAAATTTTTCGTCAATTATGCATTTTTGCATATCCACTCCTTATACGTATTTTAATCATAAAAATAAGAGAACTTTAGCATTATATATGCTAAAGTTCTCTTATTTCTTAACAGCTTCTACTCTATAAAACTTCTCTTATAATCCTTAAATCTTTACCCTTCGCCTTATAGTCATATTACTAAAACTCTTCGTCCTAATTTATTTGACGCTCTTTACATAACTAATTGCCTGACTTCCCATTTGTACCCATGCCTGTTCAAAGGTTTCTCTCGGTACTTTTACATCTAAGCTATCCTCAAGTGGATCTCGAATATATACAAATTCCTGATCATATCCAATAAGTACAACACAATGTTCATTATACGTAATAGAAACATCTCCACTATTTGTTTCCCATGTAGTAAATTCAGCTGCATCTAATGGTGCAAATGTTGCATTTGTGATCATGACTACAGGTTGCCCTGCTTTTATCCTCTTATAAATTTCTTCTATATTCTTCCCTGTTAAGTCTACAGCTTTATTAGGTAAATATTTTTCCGCTAACTGAAAAAGTGGCCCATGATATACACCATATCCCGATTCAGAAAATGTATAAATATTACCTACAAATCCTTCATTTGGATTCCCGCGCACACCATCGTCTATAAAATCAACTTTTTTTATTTCATTTGCTAATGTCATCTTATCCACTGAAACACCAGCGTATTGTAACATCATCGCTAAGCTTGTCACTTCACAGCCTCTATCTAGCTCTGGTAGTTGCTGAATTAATGGTACACTTGATAAAATGACCTTTTCATCATTATTACTAAATTCCGGTTCTTTCCCGTTTTGTATATTGAAGAATGTCCACTTCTCCCCATACTTTGTAATTCCATTTGTATATACACTCCATACCGCTATAGCTAGTAATGCTATACATATATACCACTTAAACCTCCGTATCACTCTCACGCCCTTTTTAGTTCGTTAAATAAGAATAAAATGCGTCAGCATCCGTTCGAATCACTGGTACAAAATTTAGTTCTTTTTCTCTCTCAGGTTGATCTTTTTTTATTTTTTCTGTTAGCTCTTGAATATTCATGTTCGCTTTATCCATATTAAGCTCATCTGCCAATTGTAGCACCTTTTGTTCATTAATTTCTCTTAATACTTGATATATATCTTTCCCATATAAATCAATATGATATTTTTTTGCTTCTTCCTGCACTTTTTGTTCGTACACCTCTTGTGCTAACACTTCTATCTCTTTTCCTTTTGGTGAAATACCTAACTTCCCTGCTTCCTCTCTTACCTTCGTTCCATAGATTTCTTCTGCAATGTCCTCTATTTCTTTTCCATTTGTCGAAATACCTAATTTATCCGCTTCATCATTAATTTTAATCGTATTAATTTGATTAATTAAATTTACAATTGATGTATTTTCTATAGATATGCCTAGTTTTAACGCTTCTTGCTTTACTTTTGTTTCATAGATTTCTTCTGACAGCGTCCCAACATCTTTTCCTTCAATCGAAATTCCTAGCTGCTTCGCTTCTCTTCCTACTTCTGTCTCATGAATTTCTTTTTCTAACGTAATTTGTTCTTTCCCTTCCGTTTCAATACCTAGATTCTCTGCCTTTTCTTCTGTATGCACAGCATGTATCTTTCCATTATTTAATTGTTCTTTACTACGTTGTGTGTAATCTGTCTTTCCTTTTGATGTTTCAGAAGGAGAGGCACCCCCTAATATACTTAAGCTCATTACTCCAATAGTGAATACCGTCATCATTTTCTTTTTCAAAATTAATTCCTCCCTCTTATACTTTCTTTCCCATCATTCCCCTAGTTTTTTTAATACTATACATACATCTCATCGCTGCTTGAGATAACATTATGATTGATAAACCCCACTCACATACACCTAGTCTCTTCTTCATGTAACGAACTTTCTTCATGCCATATATAATATAAATAGTTTCTTAACTTTGTCTTAAAAAAAGACGACCTTGTAAAAACAAGATCGTCTTCTTACTTATATTTTTTGGTTTTTAGGGAAAATCACTTCAAAACAAGTGCCATCTCCCCATTTGCTCTCTACTGATATTTTTCCGTAATGCTTTTCTACAATCCAATTTGCGATTGAAAGACCTAATCCAGCTCCTTCTGACGTACTTCTTGCTCTATCCCCTTGATAAAAACGATCAAATAATTTCGGAATATCTTCTTCTTTCACTCCTATCCCGTCATCTTTCACCTGTATGCGAATCGAACTACTCGTCTGCGTGCAATCAATTTGAATATGCCCGCCTTCGTTTGTATACTTCATCGCATTATCTAACAGTATGACCATCATTTGATGAATCCGCTCTCTATCAGCCATAAAAGATACGTCACGTTCTACTTTTAGTATCATTTCTTTTTCTTGATAAGAAGCAATCTCTTTATATGGAGCTACTATTTCTTCTAACAATTTATCAAGTTCAAATGTTTTTTTATCCATCTCAATTTGATTAGAATCAGAACGTGCTAGTAATAATAAATTACTAACGAGTTTTGATAACCGCCTACATTCTTTTGAAATTGTAGAAATATCCATCGCTTTTTCTTCTATCGTAGCGGATGGTGACTGAAATAACACATCCGTTTTTGATTGAATAACTGCAAGCGGTGTCCTTAGTTCATGTGATGCATCAGAAACGAATTGCTGCTGTTTCTCCCATGAATTTTGAATAGGTACGAGTGCTCTGCCAGCTAGGAAAAAGCCGATACCTATCGCACATAAACTTCCTATGCTACAACCTATAACGAGGATTAAAAATAAAGTATTTAACATTCCTTCTTCCGCTGTTATATCTCGCACGATTTGAACTATTTCTCCATCTTTTTGAAGCGAAGATGCTCTAAAATATCGTCCTTGTACTTTGATATCTTGTAACTCCCCTATTTTTTCCGGAGAAAACTTTTCCAAATTCTCTTCAAAAATTGAACGGAATTTACGATTATCGCCCTCTATTTTCACTATTTTCCCATTCCAAGTTATTCTAGTTACTCGCGGATCTCCAATTTGGATATTCTCCATACGTTTTCTTGGTGGTATTTTAACATCTAATTTTTCTCTATACTGAGCCATCATTTTTATAGATTGATCCACTTCATTATAAATACGCTTATATGTGTATGAATAAATAATACTACCTAATATACCTATTAATAGGATAAATACTAATGAATTCACTATAGTCAAACGAATGCGTGTCTTTTGAAACATACTTCCCTTTTTCATTGTTCTTTTAATATATATCCAATACCTCGAACAGTTTGAATATCTTTCTGATAACCGAATGGTTCTAATTTTTTACGCAAATGATGCACATACACTTCCACAATGGCTACTGTCGTATCTGAATCAAATCCCCAAACACGATCAAAAATTTGTTCACGCATTAAAATCTTCCCGCTATTTTGAATGAGATACTCTAGTAGCTCATATTGTTTCAATGTCAACTTAATACTTTGTCCATCTACTTGAACGTCTTTATCTTTTCCGAACAATTCAATCCCTTTATAACGAATCGTTTGCTGCGTTGTTAAACTACCACTTCTGCGTAGTAAAGCGCGAATTCTCGCTTTTAATTCAGGGGCCTGAAATGGCTTAACGATATAGTCATCTCCACCAAAATCCAATCCCTTCACCCGATCTTCTAAAGAATCTCTCGCTGTCAAAAACAGGACTGGTGTTTCAATCTTTTCATCACGTATTTTTTGAATTACTTCAAATCCATCCATCCCTGGCATCATCACATCCAGCAAAATTGCATCATATATATTTTGAAGCGCTAAAAACAATCCATCTTCTCCATTTATTGCCGTATCTACTTCAAATTCATCACGCAAAATTTGTACGATAGACTCTAATAACGAGGCATTATCTTCTACTACAAGTAAGCGCATGCTCTCACCTTCCATCAAATAGTTCAATTCTATTTATTATTACATTTCTTCTCTTCATAACAAAAGAATGTAGTTACATTACGTATTTTCATTTTTAACTATTTCCTTCTAAAATTTTGAAGTTTTATTATAAAAACTTTGTCTTAAATTTAGCTTAATAAAAAATTGAAAGAAATAAGATTCCTCTTATCTCTTTCAATTTTTTATTACATATACCTTTTTACTCGGCAATTCCAAACAATTTAGCTGACCACCGTACACAGCCCCGCCATCAATTCCAATAATACGATTACTACCAAAATACACTCCGCACTCCTCACTACCATGAAGCGTTTTTGTTTCCGTATGCCCAAATACAACAACCTTTTCACCGCTATATCCATTATGAAATTCATTACGGATCCACATTAACGTATATGGTTCAGATTCAGAAACTCGTTTCATCGGTTCAACCCCAGCATGTACAAATATATACTCTTCTGTTTCAATGTAATGATCTAATTCTTGAATAAACTTTATATGTTCCTCTAATACACGGGAGTGTAAAATCGGTTTTTGGAAGTCTTTCTCATTAACCGCAATATCTTCTTCTACAAATCCATAGCTATATAATGTCTTATCTCCACCATTTCTTTTTACCCAATGGTTCCATGAATGTTCCTCATTTGTCGTTAACGCCTTAATCATCATATCTTCATGATTTCCCTTTAAAATGAGTGCTCCCTCTTCTTTCAATTCTCTTACCTTTTCAATTACAGCACGCGCATTTGGACCACGATCTACATAATCTCCCAGTAAGATTAATTGATCCTGTTTCGCATCATATTGAGCTTCTTCCAATAACTGTTCAAACTTTTTTATCTCTCCATGAATATCACTAATAACAAGAATTCTTTTCATATTATCCCCCCTCTTTCTAATTATAGTTCAAAACGGCAGAAATTTCTGAACTCAAATCTAAAATCACATTTATTACAAATAAAATGATTATCCTTACAACGATGTAAGTCTCTTGTCATCCAATTCGATAGTTGTAATTACTGTATTTCCTTATACTGAAAGTAAGAAATGAAACAAAAAACAAGGAGAGATGAGAGATGAAAAAAGTAATGGAAGTTGTAGTAGCGGTAGTAGAGGTTTTCGTAAATGGTAAACAAGTCACAATGGAGTTAAATAAATAATGAAAAGGACAACATTTACTCTAGACCCTTTACTCATATAAAAGAGATAAGACTTCATCATTTCTTTGATCCCTTATCTCCCTATAAAGAAAGCCGTATCCCTTTTAAGGATACGGCTTTCTCTTATTTTTGACTCGTACGAGCTGAAATGCTAATTGCTCTATCTGTTGCTTTGGCAGCTTCATCTAACGCTTCTTTACTATTCTTCCCGTCATACATCGCTTCTAATGCTTTTACAACTGCATCTCTTGATTCTGGGAATACACTAATTAAAGCACCTTGTGTTGCTGGAGATTGCTTCGTTGCTTGCAGTTGATCTACTGTTACTTTCAACTGTGGGTATTTTTCATATTGCTCTTTTACTAATGGCTCATTATATGCATCTGGATTAATTGAGAAATAGCCTGTTGCAGTATGCCATTTTGCTTGTACGTCTGGCTTCGTTAAATATTTCATAAAGTCCCAAGCACCTTGTTGCGTTTCTTCTGAAACCATATTCGTCATCCATAATGATGCTCCACCAATAACAACACCATTTTGTTTCGAATCCTCTGGATACGGAATATATGAAACACCTACATTAAACTTAGATGCATCAATTAAATCACGAACACCTGCTGAAGAATCTAAATACATAGCAACTTGTCCAGACTGGAACGCGGCACGAATATCATCCCAACTTGCTCCATACTTTCCAAGTGCGCCAGCTTTATTTAAATCATCTAACATTCCAAATACTTTCTGTCCTTCTTTACCGTTAAATACCGCCTTTTTTGCAGCATCCTTACGGCCGTTTTCGTTATCTACATATAAAGCACCTTGTGTCGCTAACAATTCTTCAAAGAACCAACCGTAGTTAAGCATGGAGAATCCATATTGTTTTACATTTCCGCCTTCTTTAATCGTTAACTTTTTCGCTGCTTCTTGTAATTCCGCATATGTTTTCGGAGCTTTCTCTGGATCTAAGCCCGCCTTTGCGAAAGCATCTTTATTATAAATTAATACTGGTGTAGATGAATTAAATGGCATAGAATACATTTTTCCATCAACTGAATAATAATTTGTAATTGCTTTTTCTAATTTTGACGTATCGTACTTATCTTTTTTTATCCAGCTATCAATTGGTGTGATTTTTTTACTATCAATCATATATTTCGTTGTAATTTCACTCGATTGAACTAGAGCTGGCGCTTCTTTCGTTGCAGACATCGTTCTAAATTTCGTTAAAGACTCTTCATATGTTCCTTGGAACTCTGCCTTTATCTCATATTTATTTTGTGACTTATTATAGTCTGCAACAAGACCATCTAGTACTCCTTGTGTTTTTCCACCCATCGCATGCCAGAAGCGAATTACAGTTTTATCACCATTTTTTTCAACTGGTGCTACTTTTGCCTGTGCTTCAGGTTTTCCTTCTGTTTTACTATTTGAACAAGCGGCACTAGATAATGCCATTGTTGCTGCCATTAATAGAGCAGCACCTTTTTTAACTAGACTCATTTAAATCTCACCTTCTCTTAGTTATTTAATTGCAACTTTTGTTAATCCTTGTTGTAATTGCTTTTGCCCTAAAAATAGTAAAATCAATGTTGGAATAACGATAACCGTAACACCGGCCATTACGCTTCCCCAATCAGTTGCAACTTCTTGAGACTGAAGCTGCTTCACACCGATTTGCACTGTTCTTACTTTTTCATCAGTGGTCACTAAAAGTGGCCATAAATACATATTCCATGTTGTTAAAAAGCTATATACTCCAAGCGTAATAAAACTCGTTTTACAATACGGAATTACAACGCTGAATAGAAATCTTATATTTCCAATCCCTTCAATAAACGCAGCTTCTTTTAGTTCATTCGGAAGTGTCATAAAATGTTGACGTAACAAGAAAATACCGAAAGCTGTTGCAAAAAACGGCACTGTCATCCCGGCGAAACTATTGATCCAGCCAAAGTTTTGAATCGTTAAAAAGTTAGGCACCATCGTTGCTTCCCACGGAATCAGCATCGTTGAAATAAACAGGAAGAAAATTAAGTTTCTCCCTTTAAACTGAAGAAAAACAAAAGCATAAGCTGCTAAACTTGATACGATAAGTTGTCCAATCATAACGACTGTCGATACAATTAAACTGTTATATAAGTATGTAAAAAGTGGTACTTTTTGAAAAATATTAATGAAATTATCAAAAGTAAACTGGGTCGGAAATAACCTTCTCATTTGAATATCGTCTGGTGTCATAAAACTTATTAAAAATGCATACAGTACAGGAAAAAATACCATTACTGCACTAATAATGAGCAGCATGTATAATAGGAAATTTTGTTTCCACTGTTTAACAATCATTTATAATGCACCTTTCTCTCAGCAAACTTAAATTGAAGTAATGTAGCAAGAAAAATGAAAACAAATAATACCATTGCTTGTGCACTTGCTGTTCCAAATTGATGATTCACAAACGCCTCTTTGTAAATCGAGTACACAATCAAATTCGTTGCATCATTTGGTCCACCGTGCGTTAAAATATCAATTTGTCCAAAGCTTTGGAACGCACTAATTAATGTTACTGTTACAATAAAGAATAAAGTTGGTGATAGCATCGGTAATGTAACACGGCGAAGTTTATATAAATAACTAGCACCATCTATAGATGCACTCTCATATAACGACGTATCGATATTTTGTAAACCACCTAATATAACTAAAAATGCAAAACCTGTATTCACCCAAACTGTTGTAACTGATACAGAGAATAGTGCCCAGTCCGGACTCGTTAACCATGCGATTGCAGGAAGGTTCATAGAGGCTAATATATTATTAAATAATCCTACACTTGGATGAAATAAAAATAGCCAAATCACTGCACTAGCAGCTACTGATATTCCCATCGTCGAAGAAAACAGAACTCGGAATAACCCAATACCTCTTACTTTTCCATTTGCAATCAATGCAAGAAACAAAGCAAATATAATACTCGTAGGCACTGTATATAAAACAAATAATAAAGTTGATTTTATACTTTTGTAGAAGGCTGGATCAGAGAATAAGTATTGATAATTTTCTAAGCCAACGAAAAGATTAGCTTCCCCATGTATATCGGTTAAATAAAAGCTATAGTAAATTGTCCTAAACAATGGATAGAACAAAAAAATCGAAAATAACAAAATAGATGGCGCCAAAAACAATAATCCTATTCTTAAATCTTTCGTTCTCCCCCATAATTTTTTCTTTTTTGACACCTTTGTTTGAACTGGTAACTTACTTACTTCGATCATTATTTCGCCACCACTTTCAACTCTTCTTCAGCTACCACTTTTAAGCGTTCATTCGTGTTTTCATTAAAGAAGCATAACTTTTCTTGCGAGAATAATAATTTTACTTTGTCACCTTTGTTCAAGAGTAACTGTCCGATGACTTTCGCACTCCAAGTTGTTCCATTTACCGCAAAGTTCAATATAGATTCATTCCCTAATACTTCTACAGATTGCAACGTCACTTCTTGTCCCTCCTCAGACAGTGCAATATGCTCAGGACGCATGCCTATGCGAATTGTTCCTTCTGGTAATTGCTTTAACTGTCTAATAGATAATGGAATTTGCAATTGCCCTATATGTAATACACCTTTTTCTTTATTTACTTCCCCATCATTTATATTCATAGAAGGAGAACCTATAAAGCTTGCAACAAATTCGTTTGCTGGTTCGTTATATATGTCAAGTGGTGTTCCAACTTGCTGTATACTTCCTTTATTTAAAACCATGATACGATCTCCCATAGTCATCGCTTCTATTTGATCGTGGGTAACGTAAATCATCGTAATTCCTAATCGCTGCTGAATTTCTCTAATTTCAATTCTCATTTGCGCACGTAATTTCGCATCCAAATTCGAAAGTGGTTCATCCATTAAACAGATTGGTGCTTGACTCACAATTGCCCTGGCAAGTGCAACACGCTGTCTTTGTCCGCCTGATAATTGGCCTGGTTTCATTTTCACATACTCTTTCAGTCCTACCATTTCAATGGCTTCCATTAATCGCTTTTGTCGCTCTTCTTTTTGTACTTTTCTTACCTTAAGTCCAAATAAAATATTTTCTTCTACAGATAAGTGTGGATATAATGCATAATTTTGAAATACCATTGATAGATTACGGTCTTTCGGCTCTAGATCATTTGCAACACGTTCATTAATAATTAAATCTCCTGAAGAAATCTCTTCTAAGCCAGCGATCATTCGTAATAATGTGCTTTTCCCGCATCCCGAAGGTCCAACTAAAACAAAAAATTCACCCTTCTTAATATGAACCGATACGCCTTTAACCGCTGTCTCTTCTGCATTTTTATATACCTTTGAAACATTTTTCAATTCAATCACAAGGTTGCACTCCTTTTTTCTTCTTGTATCCATACTTCATAATGACTTGTTGAAATCGCACTTGCTCCTGCATGAATTGCAATTTCCGCATCTTCTCGCGTTTGAATCAGCCCACCTGCAATAATAGGAAACTCTATTTCCTCTACTAGCTGTTTAATTATAGAAGGCATAATCCCCGGCATAATCTCTACTGCATTTGGTTTAGTCGTTTTACAATTTTCAATTGATTTAGTAAGGGATAAAGTATCTACAATAAAAATACGTTGAATTGTTTTCAATCCAATTTTATTAGCATTTCGAATTGTTGAACCCTTTGTTGAAATAATACCTTGTGCCCCGATAACATCTTGAATATACAAAAGCGCTTCCTCTGTATTCGTATTTAAGCCTTGTATAAAATCACAATGAAGAAATACATCATGTCCATGTTTCTGCAATTCATATACACGCTCTGGTAATTCCAGCATTGAACCAGTCATAAGAAAAACTTTTTTCGGCAATTTTTTGTATGCTTTGTATCCTTTCCAATCCTTTATCATCGCAATATAAGGTTCTTTAAACATTTTTCCACCTAACTGTTCTATTTTTATCCAAACTAAAAACACCTACTTACATAGAACGCCTTTCTCCTTATTTGAACTCTAGGGAATAGAGCACACCTAAGAAAGTGGCACATTATATGTAAGTGGGTGTTCTCAAATGTTCTCTACCCTATTTATTTTGTTACCTTTACTATATTACGCATTTATTAAGTCAGTTTTGATAGATTGTTAATTAGGTGTTAATCAAATGTTAATATTCACCATATTTTCTTAATATTAATCTAGATATACAAATAAATCCCAACGGCAAACAACTATCTTTAAAATTTAAGTGATATGTAAATTCATTCCATAGTTAATAAGTTTTAGTTTTCTCGCAACGGCTTGTGAAGCATAATTATTCCAAGAAGTACTATAAAGTGGAATGCTTTTTTCTTCTTTTATTGATATCGCCCAGGCTGTAACACCATCAGTACCATATCCGTTCCCTTGAAACTCCGCTAAAGTTTCCACACTTGCCTCAGCAGCTACGGGCGTACTTCTGGCACTGCAACAAACAGAAACTACCTTTTCATTTTTTACAATTGCCAAATAAGGTTGCCTCCTTATTTACTCCATTTACCATCCATTCATAATCTATTTTTCATATTCAAAATAAAAATCCCATTCAAATACACATTACTGAATCCATCATACTAACTGATTTCTTCATTCTGTCTATCTAAATGGGATTATTTTTCGTTTTTTACTCTACTGGCTGTTGTGGCTGTACTACTTCATTCGCTCCAGCTACCCTCAACATATTTACAATATCTTTAAAACCTCTTTTTTCAGCGTATTGCAGTGGCGTCAGATGTTCCTTGTTAGCCATGTTTACATCTGCACCGTGATCAATAAGCAATTGAATTACTTTCTTATGGTTTTCACTACCATTTCCTAATACAATTGCTTCTAATAACGCTGTTCCACCACGTTCATTTGTATAATTCACATCAATATCTGTATGCTCTAATAATTCTTTAACAACCTCTACATGGCCACGCTCAGATGCAGAAATAAGTGCTGTCCCACCTGACCTAGTCGTTTCTTTCGTATTAACTCCTGCATTAATTAATACTTTTACAATATCCGTATATCCTTCTCTACTTGCATAAAGAAGTGGATTACTTTTTTTCTCATCTTTAATTTCAATATTAGCACCTGCACCAATTAATGCTTTAACTGTCTCTACATGATTTTGGTACGTCGCTGCAAGGACAGGCGTTTCTCCGTTGTCACCTTCTACGTTTATATTCGCTCCATCCTGAATCAACTTCATAGCTGTCTCTGTATCTCCAAGGGTAGCTGAAAGTAACAACTGTTTGTCCATTAAATTTATACTTTTCTCTTCTTTAGATTCTTCCTGTTCTTTATGCTTCTCTTTTTTCTTTTCATTTTTCACATGAACCGGTTTCGATTCTGGTTCTTCTTGCTTATCGCAAGCCACTACCGTCATTAAAAGTCCTAATAAAATACATAATAAAATTTTTTGTTTTCTCACAACTACAGCTCCTATGAAAGATAATGTTTTCTTAACCATTCCTCCATCACATACAATAACTCTTCTTGAGTACATTTATCCATAAGCCCTTTATATTCCTTCTTTAATCGGATTATCTTAAGCTTATACTATGTTTCTCAACCTATTGAAATGATACGCCTGATGGCCCCATCATTAACATTATGAAGCAATTAGTTTAGCACGTTTTTACCGCATTTGTATACATTTCTAAAAAGTACATAAAGTGAAACTTTAATTAGTGGGGGTTTTGTTCATCCACCACTAATTATTAGCCCACACCAATCGGGCTTTTACGGGCAGCCCGACTCCACCTAACTTCTTTGCTTTCACTAAATTTTGAGGTGGGGATCTTATTGCCCGTTAATGCGGGATAAATGATTGCTTTAGGTTACTATATTCCATTGTAACCGTTCTTCTAAAAATTTTACACCTTTTCTATATTTGCACCTGATTAATAATAGAAAAAGACAACTATATAGTTGTCTTTTTCTATTATTAATGATGTCCACCATGATTTCCTGCTTTCGGTTTCCCCATCATCTCTTTATTCATTTCCCATTTATGCTCTGCTAGCTCTTTATATGAAAGAACTTTCCCCTTATAGTTAGATACAAAGCTCTCTGCATCTTTTTTATTTTTAAATGAAATGACATTATAAGCCATCGGTGTCGTTATTGTTTTATCATATACGTAAGTAGCGTCTTCTAACGAAATCCAATCTTTCGAATCATAATCTCGAACAAATTTCTCTTTCGTCTTTTCACCTGAGTTGATCTCCATCCATTTATACATACAACCGATATCATCAAACTTTAACGCTTTTCCATTTTCTAAAATAATTTCTGTTGCAAATTGATTATCTGTTACCCCAATTTGACAAATATCACATTTATCATGTTTCTCATCAATGGCAACAGCTGCTGTTTCCTTTTTCCCACACCCGACTACCGTAAATACGAAACATAAACATATAGCAAGTACGACATATTTTACTTTCATCAATATTCCTCCCTAGAAACCGTATACTCCACGAAAAGAATACCAAAAGGTTGTGTGAGATTTGTGAAAAAACAATGTGCTTTTTGTAATATAGGAAACAAAAAAAGATGTGTAGTTATTTCTACACATCTCTCATCACTCACAACCTGTAATTAATAAATCATCTTCTAATTTAACTAATAATGTATCCTCACTAATTTCCTGTCCAACTTCTACATTTACCAATCTTATATTTCCACTAATCCCGACTGCAATTTTTTTAAGCTCACCGTCATTTTTTCGGATCATCAGTAATTTCTCCCATTCATATACGTAAGAAGATTCATTAATAAAAATCTCCTCTACTTTTCCTTCATAAGAGCTATAAATCTCTTCAATTCTCGTTTTCATATAACATCTACTCCCTATTTCACACTTCACTATTTTCATCTTATTCTACCATTCTTACGAGGAGCAGCTTACTTTTTAAAAATTCAAATTAACTACCATGAACAAAATGAACAAAATAAAAATTATGCTTCTAATGATGTTATTTTTCAAATTATTTACCATTTGAATAGATGCTTTTATTATAAATAAAAAACCTTTTTCTGAATTTTTATTCTATTTTGAAAGCGCAATCATTCTTTTGAGGGGGAAATTACATGTTAGCACTACTTGGATTTGCGATGGTATTTGTCTTTATGTTTTTAATTATGACGAAACGTATGTCAGCGCTAGTAGCATTAATATTAATTCCGAGTGTTTTTGCATTAATTGGCGGATTCTATGCCAATATGGGGCCTATGATGTTAGAGGGAATTCAAAAATTAGCACCTACTGGTATTATGCTTATGTTCGCTATTTTATATTTTGGGATTATGATTGATAGCGGTTTATTCGATCCTGTCATTAGTAAGATTTTAAAATTTGTAAAAGGAGATCCTTTAAAAATCGTTGTCGGAACAGCTATATTGACTATTATCGTTTCTCTAGATGGTGACGGTACAACAACATACATGATTACAGTTTCCGCAATGTATCCACTATATAAGCGCCTTGGAATGAACCCCCTCATATTAGCTGGAGTTGTTATGTTAGGGGCGGGGGTAACAAATCTTACACCTTGGGGTGGACCCACAGCTCGTGTTATGAGCGCACTTGGACTTGAGGCTTCTGAATTATTTACACCTCTTATTCCAGGAATGATTGCTGGTGCAATTTGGGTTGTTTTCGTTGCTTACTATCTTGGAAAAAAAGAAAGAAAACGTTTAAGAATTATGGATGTACAGTATTTAAAACAAATGCAAACAATGGATGAGCAAGCTGCAACTGTCGAAGCCGCAGTGCATAAACGTCCTAAACTTCTATGGATTAACTTTTTATTAACCGCTACATTACTTGTCTGTCTCATACTAGAAGTTATGCCGTTACCTGTTTTATTTACAGTCGCTTTTGCTATTGCTGTTATGATTAACTATCCAAACTTAGAACAACAGAAAGAACGTATTGCTTCTCATGCAGGGAATGTATTAGCAGTTGTTTCTCTCGTATTTGCTGCCGGTATTTTCACTGGTATTTTATCTGGAACAAAAATGGTAGATGCAATGGCTAACAGTGTAGTAACTCTTATACCAGATGCACTTGGACCACAATTGCCAATTATTACAGCTCTTCTCAGTATGCCATTCACATTTTTCATGTCCAATGATGCATTTTACTTTGGGGTATTACCTATTTTAACTAAGGCTGCTGCTACTTACGGAATTAGTGCAGCTGAAATGGGACGTGCTTCCTTACTTGGGCAACCCGTTCACTTATTAAGTCCTCTTGTCGCTTCCACTTATTTATTAGTTGGGATGGCAAAAGTTGATTTTGGTGAACATCAACGTTTTACTTTATTGTGGGCAGTTGGAACGACAATGGTGATGTTGATTACTGGCATTGTAATTGGGATTATTCCAATATAAGACGCAAAAAACAGTAGAAGAAATAAATCCTCTACTGTTTTTTATTATGAAGAAACAAGAAAATACCGTCTCTCCGGTCTCCCCACACTCCCATATATTAGCTCTGCGTGGACTTTCTTCCCAGATATTAAATACTCTAAATAGCGCCTTGCAGTTGATCGGCTTACGCCTACCATTGAACTTAGTACCTCTGCTGTAATCCCTTCTTCATTAACTGTTAACATATGCTTTTTTATTTTCGCTAAAGTTAAAGGATCTATCCCTTTCGGGGCATATTCCATTTCATTTCCCTTCACGCCTCTTTGAGACCATAAATATTCAATTTGTTCCGTAGATAATTGATTGTTTTTCTTTAACTGTATAATCTTTTTTTGATAGCCTTCCAGACTTGCTTTAAATCGGTCAAACATTAGTGGCTTTACGATATAATCTGTTACTCCGCCCCGCAGGGCGTGCCTCACTACATCTGCTTCCGATGCTGCTGTAATCATAATAATATCTGTATCGTGCAAATGATTCCTAATATATGTGACAAGTTCCGTTCCTTGCATATCAGGTAAGTACACATCTAATAAAACAAGCTGTGGCTTCACAAGCTCTAGCCATTCTTTCGCTTGTTCTCCAGTCGTTGCCGTTCCAATTACTTTAAATCCCTCAATTTTTTCAGTAAAACGACGATGAATGTCCGCAATCCGAATATCATCTTCTACAATTAATACTTCAATCTCCTCACCCATTACTATTCGCCTCTCTCTTTCGGTAGTGCAATAATAAATAACGCACCACCTAAATCCCCTTTTTCGATTGCAATACTTCCATTTAAATCTTCTACTAACTCTTTCACTTTTGCTAATCCATATCCTCGCTCTCCTCCTTCTTTCGTCGAAAAGCCTTTATAGAATATGCTAGTAATTATTTCATCATGAATCCCTTGCCCTGAATCTTCCACTTCAATTAATATTTCTTCTCCAATATCAGTTACAAACATCCTTACTTTCTTATCATTCTCTTCATTTTTTTCAATTGCTTCAAATGCATTCGTAATTAAATTTCCTAAAATAGAAACGACATAATTACTCTCAATATGTGGACTTAATTTGTCTAAACCACTTTCTCTATCTAGCATAAAATCAATCTTCAACTCTCGTGCTCTATTATAAAATCCAATTAAAATTCCACCTAGCCATGGATTTTGAATCCGCTTCATAATAAATTGAACAAAATCTTGATATACCGCTGTTTCCTTATGAATAAGCTCTAAAGCATCTTCGTATGATTCTAATTGGATAAGACCTGAAAGCGTATACAATAAATTGTTATATTCGTGCGCTTGCGCTCGTAATGCCTCTGTATATTGCTTCGTCTGAGATAATTCTGCTGTTAACTGATCCATTTCAGATTTCAAACGTAAGCTCGATACAACGCCAGTTACTTTATTCTTTACTTTAATAGGTAGACGGTTCGCAATAACAGCCTGTCCTTTTATATTTAATTGGCGATCAAACTGTTCTTCACCAGTTTGAAGTACATCTAGTATCGTTGAATTAGGAATTACATTTAAAATAAATTCCCCAATAATATTTTGTTGTTTATCTAGCGAAAGAATATCATAGGCTGCTTGATTGACTAAACTAATCATGCCATTTTTATCGATTACAATAATCCCTTCACGTACAGATTGAATCACTGTACTATGCTCTTCATATAAAGATGAAATTTCTTCTGGTTCCATACCGAACATCATTCTTTTTATACTTGCCGCTAAATATATAGAGCCGATTACTCCAATTAATAGCCCTATTATTGTAATCCAAAATACACGCTTTCCATACACTTCTACCGCTCCATGAATATCATCCATTGAAAATCCAACAGACACAACACCAATGATTTCATTTTCCTGATTATGGATTGGAACTTTTCCGCGTAATGAAGGGCCTAATGATCCAGTTGCTTTCGAAACATATGATTTTCCTTCTAATAAAACGCCTTTGTTATCTCCACCAATCATCGCTTCTCCTATTTTATCTCGCTCAGGATGTGCATATCGAATCCCCTCTTTATTTCCAACTACAATGAAGTCAGCCTCTGTATCCATTCGAATTCTTTCTGCAATCGGCTGAATAATAGAAGCTGGGTTTTCTTTTTGAAAAGCTTCCTTTATTTCAGGTATAGCAGCAACTGTTTTCGCAACATGTAAAGCCCTTTTGCCAATTTGCTCTTCTACCGTTTCAGATAATATGTAATAAAATAAATAACTCGTTAGCATAAGTACAACTAAAATAAGTATACTAATAGTTAATGTAATTCTCGGTTGGAGTTTTAATTTTTTTAACTTCAAAACCATTCCCCTAACATGATTAAAGATAGAATTTAAAGAATATACAGTCTCTTTAATTATACTTAATCATAACACGGTTACTCTATATTTCTTTTTCTCTTCATAAAAAAAGAAACGAAGTAAAATTACTACCTCGTTTCTTAACATTCGTTATTACACTTTAAACTTACTAATCATCTCTTGTAATTCTTCTGCCATTTGTGATAAATGGACTGCTGCTGCATTTATTTCATCTACTGAAGCTAATTGTTCCTCAGAGGAACCAGCAATATTTTGAACGCTTGCTGCATTTTCTTCAATTGTAGCTGCAATTTCATTAATAGATGCACTTACTTGTTTTGCATCTACCGTCATTTGTTTTGCTACATCTACCATGTTATCAATTTGTACAACTGTATCATCCGTAGATTTCAATATTTCAGCAAAGCTTTGCTTCGTTTCATTTGCAACTACAAGTCCTGATTGTACTTCTGCTCCAACTTGATTCATAGAGCTTACTGTTTCTTTTATATCAAATTGAATCTCTTTCACTAGTTTCCCAATTTCCGTAGAAGACTGTCCTGATTGTTCTGCTAGCTTTCGCACTTCATCTGCTACAATTGCAAATCCTCTTCCTTGCTCTCCAGCTCTCGCAGCCTCAATTGCCGCATTTAACGCTAATAAATTTGTCTGTTCTGCAATATGTTGAATCACTTCAAGGATTGCTCCAATTTGTTTCGACTTATCGTCTAACAAACCAATGATTTTGTCTGACTGTGAAACAGACTCATGAATTAATTGCATTTGATTCACAGTTTGTTCAACTAACTTCCCACCATTTTCAGCTTTTTTCTTCGTATACATAGAGGCTGTAGATACTAATGAAGAACTATCTGCAACACGCTGAATTCCTTCTGTAACTTCTTCTAACAATGTTGCTCCTTCTTCAACTTCTTTCGTTTGTATTTCTGCACCACTTGATACTTGCTCTATCGCCTGTGTAATTTGTTCCGTTGCTTCGCTTGTCTGCTTCATACTAGCTGTTAATTCTTCTGAAGATGCCGCTACATGACTTGCTGAAGTGTTTATATTGGAAATGACACTTTGTAACGATGCAGCCATCTCGTTAAAACTTTCTCCTAGCTGCCCAATTTCATCTTTAGAATGAACTGTAATTGACTCTGTTAAATCGCCTTCACTAATCTTTTTCGATGAGATAACAAGTTGTTTTAACGGACTAATAATAGAAGCAATTATGAAGTAAATTAAAATCCCACCAATTACTAATGAAATACCAATAACAGTTATTGTTTTATAGAAAATAGGGTTAGCTGCTTCGATAATTTCTTTTGAAGGCATAATTCCTGCTATTTTCCATCCAGTCTGCTTATTTGTTATAAAGGTAATATTGCGATCATCACCATCAAGTTTGAATTTAAAATCACCTGTTTCTTGTTTATACAATTCCTTCTCCACTTTTTCTTCTACCTTGTCACCTGGCTTCATCGTCGGATGCGCTATTACATTTTTAGATTGGTCAAAGATTGCTACATATCCTTTTTTGCCGATATTGACCATTTTTGAAGTATTTACAATATCATTAATAATTAAATCAATACCGAGAACACCACTTTTATCCTCATTTTGTTTTGCTATTGTAATAACAATATTCCCTGTTGTACTTGACTTATATGGGGCTGTGATAACCACTTCTCCGCTTTTTTTCGCTGCTTCTTTATACCAATCTCTTTCGGTAGGATTATACCCATCTGGCATTTGAATAGACGGTGATTGAATAAATTGTCCTGTACTAGATCCCGTATAAACTGCTTCTATTTCTGGATGTAATTTATTATATTCTTCTAATTTATTTTGCACATTTTGGAGCTGATCAGTTCCGTAACTTACTCCATTAAATAACTTTGTAAAATATACTGCGTCTACCTTTTTACTGTCTATCTCCTTGTTAATAACATTATTTAAAATCTTTACGTTATCTTCCGCTGATTGTAAAATTGTTTCATTAAAATTTGTCTTTGCTTGTTGATAAGACGTCCAACCAATTACAATACTTGGAAGAATTAAAATGATAACAAATGACACAAGTAACTTTGTTTTTAAACTACTACTCCTTAATTTCCCTTGAAACATATTTCTACCCCTCCATACCGTTTTAAATGTAATTATCTCACATTTAATTTATTTATATAAATTACACGATTAATTGTATTAACTCTTTGTCTCTTTTTCTATTAAAGAGTTAATACATACCTTTTTCATTCTATATAAATTAAATAATTAAAACAATATATAAAAATGTATATTATTCGAAATATTATAATTCACAGAAGAACCTCCAGTATTTCACTTACTAGAGGTTCTTTCCACCTTACTATTCTTTATCTTTTTCTACTTCTTTTTTCTCATCTTCTACTACAGATACAACAGGTTTATCACTTGATAATTGTTGTACCGCTCCTTTTCCAGCAAATCCTTCTAATAGCTCTTTTAAGTCAATTCCAGAAGAAGCTTTTAACGTTTCTTGCATCGTTGCCATTAAATCAGTTGCATAACCCGCAACTTTTCCGGCGCCGCTATTTTTACCACCGCCGCCTGTATCAACAACTGTAATTTTATCAATGTTACTAAGCGGACTTGCAACTTCCTTCGCATAACTTGGAAGCATTTTAAGAACCATATCCATAATTGCCGCTTGGCCATATAACTCAAATGCCTCTGCAATTTTTTGCTTCGCTTCTGCTTCTGCTAAACCTTTTAATCTAATAACATCTGCTTCCGCCGTACCTTGTGCTTTTTGTACTTCCGCTTTCGCTTGACCTTGCGCTTTTTCGATTTCCGCCTTCGCTAAACCTTCTACACGTACTTCTTCCGCACGAGCTCTCGCTTCAGCTTCAATCTTATATTGATCCGCATCTGCCTTTTTAATTTGTTTTACTTTTTCTGCTTCCGCTGATTGCTCAACAGCATAGCGATCTGCATCTGCTTTTTTCTTAACTTCTGCATCATATTGCTTTTCACGACGCGCAATCTCTTTTTCTTCTAACTCGATTTGCTTTTCACGCTCAATGATTTTAACGCGCATTTGCTCTTCTGTAACACCTTGTTGTGCTTTCGCTTGTTGTAATTCGTAAGAAAGATCCGCATCTGCACGGGCTTGCTCTTGTTCCCTCTTATAGGACTGTACTTTTAATTCTTTATGTTTTTCAGCTTCAGCGATTTGTGCATCACGTTGATATTCTGCTTCTTTTGCCTCTTTTTCAGCACGTGCTTTTTCAATACGTGCTTCTTTTTCACGCTCTGCGTTCGCAATTGTTGCATCACGCTTAACGGTCGCAATTTGCGGCTGACCAAGCGCATCTAAGTATCCGTTTTTATCCATTATTTCTTTAATTGTGAAAGAAACAATGCGAAGTCCCATCTTCTTTAAATCTGTAGAAGCTACTTCATGTACCTTTTGAGCAAATTGCTCTCTATTACTATACGCATCCTCTACTGTCATAGAAGATAAGATTGCACGTAAGTGACCTTCTAAAACCTCTTTTGCTTCTACTTTTAACTCTTCCGTTTCTTTTCCTAAATATTGCTCAGCTGCAGTAGATACTTCTTCAATTGTAGAACCTACTTTAATAATAGAAACACCATTTACTGTAACTGGAACACCTTGCTTCGTATACGTATCACGTGTACCAACTTCTAATTTGTAGTTTAATAGGCTTAAAGGTTCTGCTCTTTGCATAATTGGAACTACGAAAGTACCGCCCCCGCGGATAATCTTAATCTTCTTTCCATCATCAGTGGTAACAACATTCTTTCCTCCACCAAGCCAGTTCCCTGTAACAATTAACGCTTCATCTGGACCAACCGTACGATACTTCGTAATGAATACTAAAATGAGTAGAATTAAAATTGCCAGTAAAACTCCACCGATAATTAATGGAATCGTCATGTAAATTCCCCCTTATAATTTTGGTTTTTTTAAAGAATAAGCGATGTTTTGTACAAGTAAAACACCATCTTGGACTCCCTCGATAATAACCTCTGTTCCTTGCGAAATATCTTTTTTTCCAACTGTTTTAGCTGGGATTGCATTACTTCCAAATTGGGATGAAATTAATACTTCACCAAATCCTTCTGTAGGAATTGTCGTAATGACTTCTCCTTTGCAACCGATAAATTCATCCATACGTTGTACGGTATTTTGCTCTGCTTCTGCAATCGGTTTTAAAATTAGTATTTTCATGATGAAAACACCGATAAAAGATATAGCAAATGCAGCCCCAAAAATAGTAATACTATTAAAGGAAAACAAATATTCTCCTATATAACTAAGCCCACATAACATGGCGAAGAAACTAAGTAATAAAGTAACAACGGATACAGCTCCGCCCCCAAAACTAAATATCGATTCAAATATATCTCCAAAGAAGATATAAATAACAGTGAGTATAGTAGCAATAATAAATCCATATAAATAAATTGTTTCAAGTGGATAACCAAACAAGACCATTTCTTATCCCCCTTTCTTAAACAATCCCTTTTTTGTTATATGTATGCCCCACCTCTTTCAAAGATTATAGTTCTTAATTTTCAGTTATTTACCTTTTAAAGAAAAGCCTGTAAGACAGGCCTCTAAAAAAGAACAGGAGAAACCTATTGTGACAGGCTCCTCCTAGAAAATAACCGATATATTATATATCTATATAATATACTATTTTCCACAAAAAGTAAAGTTAAACATACATTGGAAAGACACTTATTTTACTGATAATTTGTACGTTCCATCACCATTATCATATTTATATACATACAAGTAATACTTGCCTGGTTTTGCATTAAATTTCGCTTCTATATGATTCCCATTGGCTTGACCGTAAGCTGCATAATTTTGCATATCTGATTCATGGTGAAGTACCCATGTCATCCCAATTCCATACTCATTTAAAACAGAAATGTCGATATCTTTCGCTGATGCTACATTAAATGTATAAACATCAGTGTGGTCCCCGCCAATAAGACTGCCTTTTATCGTACTATTTAGCCCGATACGATTTGCTTCTTCTAGACGATTATTTGGTTCTGATTCTGTTAAACTTCCATCTTTAATCGTAACAGTTGTTTCGCTTCTGCTCTCTTTGCCTTTATCATCTTTTACTCTTAATGATACTTTATAAGAACCTTCTCTTTCATATACATGTACTGGATTCACTTCTGCACTTGTGCTTCCATCTCCAAATTCCCATAAATAAGAAACAATTTTTCCATCTTCATCGTTTGAGCCATCACTTTTAAATTGAATTCCCTCTTTTACAAGACCGCTATAAGGGCCATTTATATTAACCGTTGGAGCTTTATTTTCTCCATCATCTTTTGCGATTCCATGGAAGACTACATCATATTCAAATTCATTTGAACTATTCACACGATAATTGACGAAGTATGCTGTAACAGTTTTGTAGCCACTCCATTCTTTTTGCGCCAATTGTTCTAAAGATTCATTTACTCTTTTACTCATTGCTTTCCAATCTTCTGATTCACCTTTTGTGACACTACCTGTATACGTACCTTCTAATGTAAATGTATTAAAGAATTGAGAATTATGTTTTGTCATTTTTGTATCTTTCATAGGCAACGTATCACTAATTTCTTTTTTCACTTCAGTTAACGATTTCGGTGCATGTTCAGCTAAATAATCATCTGCTACTTCCGGTACATTATATTTATCTTGATTATCAATTAACTGCTGCATATACTCTTGATACTCTTTATTTAACTTAGGATCTTTACTTAGATTTTCACGATATGCATCATAATTTTTCACGTCATTCGCACGAATCAAATCTTGAATTTTATCAAATGTTTCAAACTGATGCGTATATAAGTAAGACTGCAATGCGAACGAGTAATTATAGAAATCCCAAGAACCGTATTTAGCAAATAGTGTACGCTCTGCTGTATAACGGCTTGCAGGATCAGATGATAATCCGCTAATTATACTCTTTCTTGGTACAACGTTATTCGTACGAGTAGATCCTGCGAAAAACTCTGCATTTCCTTCTTGGAACCAAGTTAGCCTTTCATTTTGATACATATCTCCTCTTCCAAATAAACCAGGAACTTCATATCTCCCTTGCAGATAATGAGTAAATTCATGACGGAATAACTCTTCTAAACTATAAATACTTTGCTCTGGTGTACGCTCATATGTAAAGAATGTACCTGTCTCTTCAATATAAATTCCACCGTTGTTTGTTTCATATCCATACAATTGTCTATTTAACTGATATTCATCTGGACTATTATAAATTACGATCGTTAATACATCATCCGCATTTCCTGGCTCTAACGCTTTGTCATTTCCAATTACACGGTGATACTGTGCCTTTACTTCCTTCGCAGCCCAATATAGTCTCTTAATTTTTTCTTCTGATACTTTATCTCCTGTTTTGAACACAATTGATCCATCGTCGAATGTATACGTTTTTGGTAAGTATTGCTCTTTTCCTTCTTTACGTATTTTCTCTAAATCTACTGTATTCCCGCTATAATCTTTACCATTATAATTTGTTGTAATTTGTTCTACCGCAACAAAATACGGTTCACTTAAGCGCGGGTACATATGCATTGCTTGTGTAACAACCTCTAATCCTTTATTTGGATTACTATGAAACTTCCCTAAACGGCTAGCAAAATAAATGCCATTATTAACAAGCCATTTATTTTCTGGCGTTACTTCATTTAGAAGAGCAATACGATTTATTTCATTAATAAACCCATCTACTTTTCCATACCACATCGTTTCATTCGCTTCTTTACGAGCTTCAGTTAAGTACGACTGTATATCATAGTCAATACCTTGCATGATATCGTATATTGCTTGTCCCTTCATTCGATCATTTACATAAGTAGTATAATTATCATTGTATTGCTTTAAAATATTCGATGCGTATTGAACCGTTTCAACATCGCTTGAAGCATTACTAATTAATTTACCGTATGCAGATACGACTGTATCTTGTTCAACTGTACCAAGCTTAAAGTTTGGATTGTTTGCGATTGCTTTTAAAGCAGGTAAACATTTATCCTGGAAGCTTCTTTCATTTAAGTCGCTTAATTCACTATTATAAAATGCAAGATAAAAAGCTGAACGCAGCACTTCAGTAAACGTTTGAATTCCTTTTGAATCATCTTTCGTAAATGTACTACCTCTATGAGCTAATTCATCTATAATGACTTGCATTTTTCCTTTATCTTTATAAAAAGCCTTTGCATCTTCATTAAACTGGAATAAGTCTGTAATTTGGTGCCACTTAATACTGCCTAACGTTTCAACTAATTCTCGATCATTCATTTTGTTTAAATCAGCCATTGAATAGCTTTCTTTAACTTGCTTTACTGCAGTTTTCTTCGTAATAGATGCTGGTCGCTGTGAAAAATCTCCTACTTTTAAACGTTCTTGAAATGATAAAGTTTCATCAACTTTTGAAATATGTCCAACTTCATCTACCGACTTTTCAATTCCAACCGGTTTCGTTTTCAACACGTTATACGGTACTTTTTCTTCCGCTGCTGCATGAGTTTGAAGTGCGCCTAACGATAAAGCCATTGTACTAATGCTAAGCATCACTTTATTGATCTTTGATTTCTTGTTCATATCCTTGCCCCCTATTTTAATATTCCATTCAAGAATTTAACATAAAATCTGGATGTAACAATATAAAATGCAATATTTCATATTATTTCTTCCTATAATTTGTACATATCGTGAACACATTGCTCTTTACCTCCCTAAAACAAATTGCATCCTTTCACATTATAAAAAGGTAATTTTTTGACAATTAAAAACTTAATTGTTATGATTATTATAATTGTTAACTTTATTAAATAAGGGTGGGATTCTATGATAAAAAAAGAAAACAGTGTATTTTATATCTCCTTCTTGCTAACAACATTATTCATTATATGGGGAATTACCCCAGCAAGTTGGATACAAGGCTACGATTTACAAAGTGTTACATCTTCTTTAAACTCATTTATCCTCAATAAATTTGGGTGGTTTTACTCTCTACTTATGACTACAATGATTATTTTGGCTGTTTATTTAGCATTTTCTAAGTACGGTTCTATTCGTCTTGGTAAAGATGGAGAAAAGCCAAAATATAATTATCCATCTTGGCTATCCATGTTGTTTGGGGCAGGAATGGGAATTGGACTCCTCTTTTATGGAATCGCTGAACCGATTTCACATTTTACAGATCCATTAACAGGAAAAGCGGGGACAGAGGAAAGTGCCAAACTCGCTATGCAATATTCATTTTTCCACTGGGGACTCTTTCCGTGGTCACTATACGCAATGGTCGCTTTAACAATTGCATATTTCACATTCCGCAAACAAAAAGGTAGCACTATCGGGGCTACAGTTACTCCATTATTTAATCGATCGAAAAATTCTCGTATTGGAAAAACAGTTGATATTCTAGCTGTTTTAGCCACAGTATTTGGCATTGTGCCATCTGTTGGGATTGGTGCTCAACAAATTGCTGGAGGATTAAGCTATTTATTCCCTTCCATTCATAACACTTTACTTACTCAGCTCGTACTTATAGCTATCTTCGCCGTTTTATATTTAACGAGTGCACAAACTGGCTTAGATCGTGGGATTAAATATTTGAGTAACTTGAATTTCTCTCTTGCAGGTATTTTACTCATCTCTTTCTTACTTTTAGGACCAACTGTATTTATTATGAAATATTTCACATCTACACTCGGTTCTTATATCGGCGCTTTACCTAGTATGGGATTAAATTTAGGAGCATTTAATGAAAAATCTTCTTCTTGGATTGAAAACTGGACTATTTTCTATTGGGGATGGTGGATTTCTTGGTCTCCATTCGTCGGTACATTCATCGCTCGTATTTCTAAAGGGCGCACAATAAAAGAATTTATTTTTGGAGTTGTATTAGTCCCGACTCTTATCTGTACATTTTGGTTTGCAGTATTTGGTGGTACCGCAATCCATATGGAAATGTTCCAATCGCTTGGAATAGCTGATGAAATTGCAAAAAATGGTACAGAGATTGGATTATTTGCTGTTATTTCACATCTACCATTCTCTACATTTTTAACGATTATCGGGTTAATTTTAGTAGCCACATTTTTCGTTACTTCTGCCGATTCAGCAACATTTGTTGTTTCAATGCAAACGAGTAACGGAAGTTTATCACCGAAAAATAGTTTAAAACTTATATGGGGATTAACAATCGCGATAATTGCCGCTATTTTATTACAAGCTGGAGGATTAAATGCACTACAAATCGCAGCTATAATTGCTGCGCTACCATTTTCTATTGTAGTCGTTCTTATGGTTACTTCACTCTTTAAAGAGCTACGAAAAGAAGATGTTAATTTGCAAACGAAAGAAGTGCCGAAAAAAATAAAAAAGGTTATGTAACGATTGGCGCCTCAAATCACTTCTAAATCCGTAATAAAACCCATTCATATGAAATATCATTTTCATATGAATGGGTTTTTCACTCTATTATATAGTGTTGTAAACATGCTTTTTCCTCAAAGCCTACTTTCTTGTACAATTTCATCGCACGATCATTATTCGTATTCAAACATAGTACTATCTCTCTCATCCCTTGGAAGGAGAAAATATACTGAATTGCAACTTGTAATAACTGCTCTCCGACACCTTTTCCATTTATATCCCCCTTAAAAAAGACATTATCATAAGCCTATTTCAAAATGAAACTGCCATGATAATGTCTTCTCAAAAACTTATACAATTATTTTACAATATAATAAGATAACACGTTATTTATTTCTTAAATAATCTCTTTCTAAATACAAACATACTCAGTGCTGAAAGAACTAATACTACGCCTGAAAGTAACTTTGATGTATTCGCTTGTCCACCTGTTGCTCCTAATGATTTCTTACTTTCTTCCTGTTTATTAGCAACTGGTTTATTTTCTTTCACAACTTGATGATTCATGTTTTGTTCTTGGACTACTTCGGATGGATTTACTGCTTCTTTTGAACCTTCAATTTCTTTTCCTGTTTCTTTCCCCTCCGCTTTCGACTCTTCAACTCCTGTTGTTAGCTCGTCCACTTCTTCTTTTGGCTCTTCAACTTCTTTTGCAGGTTCTTTCACTTCTTCTTTCGATCCTTCAACTTCTTTTACCGGTTCCTTCACTTCTTCTTTCGATCCTTCAACTTCTTTTATCGGTTCTTTCACTTCTTCTTTTGTTTCTTCAACTTCTTTTACCGGTTCCTTCACTTCTTCTTTCGATCCTTCAACTTCTTTTATCGGTTCTTTCACTTCTTCTTTTGCTTCTTCAACTTCTTTTACCGGTTCTTTCACTTCTTCTTTTGTTTCTTCAACTTCTTTTGTTGGTTCTTTCACTTCTTCTTTTGCTTCTTCAACTTCTTTTACCGGTTCTTTTACTTCTTCTTTTTCCACTATATTCTGTATAACTGTTCCGTTAAACCTTATGCTAATTTCATCAGAATCTAAATCAAATTTATACACCTTTTCACCTGGCGTATTCCATTTTATTACTCCGTTATTAAACGTCCCTCCCTCACTTGTCAATTGAATATTTTCAATACTTTCTCCTTCTAAATCATATACAGGAACTTGAATTTCTTCGTTTATTTTTGCATCATTTAAAATGATATTTTGTCTTCCAACATCAATTGTAAACCACTGCCCTAATTGTATTAACGACCTGACATCACGAATCTCATTCCCAGCTAGATTTAAGCTAAATAAGTTTAGCATGGAACCAATAACCGTTACATCTTTAATATGATTGTCCGCAAGATTTAACCACTGTAAATTTTCCAATGAAGATAGTGGTGTTATATCTTCAATTTGATTATGAGATACATTCACATTATTCAATTGTTTCAAGTTTGAGATGAACTCAATATTTTTCAGGCCTACTCCTTCTAAAGTGAGTTTTTCTAAGTTCGTCATGTACTCTAAACCTGTTATATTTTTTATCTCATTTCCATTTTCTTTAAATATCTCTAATTTTTTAATCTGTAATAAATCTTCTTTTGTAATAGGAGCGTTTAAATTCTCTCTACCTAAATTCTCTTTATTAATATGTTGTTGTAAATTTTTATCGAGAATTATATTTTCCTTTTGTTCATTATCCTCTTTTATTGTTTCCTTGATTTCGTCTAATCTTTCAACAACATTTTGAATTACTGTTCCATTAAACTTAATACGATTCTCTTCTGGCTTTATATCCAACGTAAATTCATATATTTTTTCACCAGTAGTCCCCCATTTAACAGAACCATTATTAACTATCCCATCTTCACTCTTCAATTGAATAGTATCAAGTGGCTCTCCTTGTAAATTATAGATAGGTATTTTAACTTCCTTATCTTTTTCTACATTATCTAAAAAGATTTTTTGTCTTTGAATATCGATATATATCCTTTTTCCTAGCTCTTGAACAGGTCTAACATCACGAATTTCATTTGAACCTAGCTTTAAATCATATAAGTCTGTTAAGTGACTAAGTGGCGTTATATCTGAAATATAGTTTTCTTCTAAATTAAGTGATTGTACAGTAGATAATCTTGATAAAGGTTCGATGTTTTCTAATTCATTTTTAGCAAGATCTAACTCTACTAATTTTTTCATTGATGTAATATGTTCAATATTCGTAAGTCCATTGTTACTTAAAGATAAGTTTTTTACATTTTTCAATTGCTCAATTCCAGCAAGGTTATCATTACTAATTTGATTATTTGCCACAGTCAAAGTCCTTAAAGATTTCACTGTAAATAATGGTTTAATATCTTTTATATAATTACTATTTAAATCTAGCATTTTAATCTTCTTCATTTGGCTTAATGGGCTTAAATCTGAGATTTTATTGTTTCTCAAAGTTAAAAACTCAATATGCTCTAA
The DNA here is from genome assembly GCF_040460035.1 of Bacillus cereus group sp. MG1. NCBI lineage: Bacteria > Bacillati > Bacillota > Bacilli > Caryophanales > Bacillaceae > Bacillus > Bacillus cereus group sp. MG1. The sequence continues at coordinate 1,978,976 of NZ_JARVGY010000001.1, forward strand.
CTCAGCCAAAGGTCCAATATCTTCAAGTTCACCATAGGTTATACTTAATGATTTTAATTGTCTCAATCCCGAGATAAATTTTATATTTTTTAACTTAACTTCTTCCAAAGTTAAGTTTTCTAAGTTCGTCATATATTCTAGACCGCTTACGTCTTGTATTCCTTTATTTTTAGCTTCAACGACTATTAAAGCTTTAACTTTTAATAAATCTTCCTTAGTTATTGGGGTATCTAGATTTTCTCTATTCAAATTATATTTATTAATATGCCTTTGTAGTTGCTTATCTACTATTACATTTCCAATTCCATCTTGTTGATCCACTTTATCCTCTTTATTTTCCTTTTGTTTTTCTGGAACATTGTTCTCTAAATTCAATGTATTTACTTCAAACTGTACTTGGTACTTATTATCATAGGCCATTGTTGGAATATAAATATGCATTCGCATATTATACCTTTTTCCTAATTCCCCTACTTCAAACCGAATCACTTTCGTTCCATTTTTCTTTTTATCTTCTGATATTACTTTCACATCATGAAACACACCTGGAGTATGAATATCCTCTGTTTTCAAGTATTGAAAGAAATCACTATCACTTAATGTTGCTGTTACAATTTTCTTTCCATTCTCAATTGTTAATTTCGGATCCTTTATATAAACAGCTGCCATAGACTCTTCATTCGTTTTATCTTTATACGCTTTAATAACAGCATCATATGTACCATCTTCTAAACCTTGTCCAGTTTTATTCGCCTCAATTGCTACTGCCGCTAAAGCAGGTGTTGAATAAACAGCAAACGGAAGTGATAACGCTGCCGCTATAATCATTGCATTTATACGTTTTCTTTTATTTTGTTTCAACTTTACATCTCCTCCGAAATATATAATTCGAAATGTAATCATTTCTCGAATAAATGATAATGATTTTCATTATCATTGTCAACTAGGAAAATAAAAAGTTTACAAAAAAAGAACCTCTTTAAAAGAGGTTATGCCATTTTCTCACCTGATTCTTCTCTAAAAAAGCTTTTCATCGCATGAAATACGTCTGCTTTTTGCTTTAAAATATAGTATCTAAAGTTTTCATCTTTAATATTTTTATAGGCTGACATGAGTGTACTATGGCGGTTGTACTGATTCACTTCCCCATACCCAAACATATTACACTTCTTCATTAGCTCTTCAACAAGTTTTACACATCTAGCATTATCTGATGTTAAATTATCACCATCTGAAAAATGGAATGGATAAATATTATAGCGGTCTGGTGAATATTTATTATCGATAAGTTCGAGTGCTTTTTTGTATACAGAAGAACAAATCGTTCCGCCACTTTCTCCTTTTGAGAAAAACTCTTCCTCTGGAACTACTTTTGCCTCCGTATGATGGGCAATAAATTCAATATCTACTGTTTCATACTTTGTGCGTAAAAATCTTGTCATCCAGAAAAAGAAGCTACGTGCCATATATTTCTCCCATATTCCCATCGATCCACTCGTATCCATCATCGCTAATACAACAGCTTTTGAATCTGGCTTTAATACTTCATTCCAAGTGCGGAACTTTAAGTCTTCTTGGTGAATTGGATGAAAAGATGCTTTACCACTCATTGCATTTCGTTTATATGCGGATATCATTGTTCTTTTCTTATCGATATTTCCCCATAATCCTGTTTTTCTAATGTCATTAAATTCAACATGTTCAATCCGGTTTTCATCCATTTCTTTTCTCTTTAAATTAGGCAGTTCTAACTCTCTGAAAAACGCTTGCTCTAATTCTAAAATAGAGACTTCAGCTTCATAGTAATCTTCCCCAGCTGCATCTCCTGCTCCTTGCCCTTTTCCTGGCCCTTTTTGTTTTTGACCACCTGATCCATCTCTCGCAACGACATCACCAACTTTGCTGTCACCGTTTCCTTGCCCAACATGTTTATTTTTATCATAATTGTATCTAATCTTATATTCATCTAGAGAACGAATTGGTATTTTTACAACATCCTTGCCATTAGACATAACTATACTTTCTTCTGTTACAAGATCGGGTAAATTATTCTTAATTGCCTCTTGTACTTTTTCTTGATGGCGCTGTTGGTCGTCATATCCTTTGCGATGGAGGGACCAGTTTTCCTGTGAAATCGTATAATTTGGTTGATTTTCTTCGCCCATTCCTTTCCCTCCTTACTGTAATTGTCTTCCTGTATGAACAGCAATCTATAAATTTTGTTCTGTAATGTGCAAGCTAGAATGTTTGAAAGGTAACTGCCCACAGAAAATCATCCCATAAACATTTATAACGTTTTTCATACAATACCCCGAGCATCCTAAACAAAATTTTGCCACTCACATAATAGAAAGAAATATTCAGCCACTGATAAGAAAGAAACACAATGCATTGTTGCACATATTTTTACTTTGCAACATATTGTATTGTGTTGGCTTTTTTCGTATGAATGGTTGGTTACTCTATCATATGCATATTGTAAAAATAATTGACAATAAATTCATAAAATTGCATCTTAATTTATTACATTTGGACAAGGTATGACACTTTATACACATATGAACGGATAATAAAACGCTGTCCCGCAAAATACAAGAGACAGCGTTTTGTTATCAAACTATCTGTTTAACAAGCTACCTACATAGCGTAGTAATTCATTTGCTGAAGAAGAATTATAGCCATGCTCATCAATTAAACGCGCAACAACATCATTGATTTTCTTAAGCTGATTTTCGTCCGGCGTTTTCGTTGACGTTGTAATTTTCACTATATCTTTTAAATCAGCAAATAGTTTTTTCTGAATCGCTTCACGAAGACGTTCATGTGAATTATAATCAAAGCGTTTTCCTTTACGGGCATAAGCAGAAATGCGAATTAAAATCTCTTCACGGAACGCTTTCTTAGCATTTTCTGAAATTCCAATTTGCTCTTCAATTGAGCGCATTAATTTTTCATCTGGACTCATTTCTTCTCCTGTTAACGGATCACGTAATTTCGATTTATTGCAGTACGCCTCAACGTTATCTAAGTAATTATCCATAAGCGTCTTAGCTGATTCTTCATATGAATAAACAAACGCTTTTTGTACTTCTTTCTTCGCGATTTCATCGTATTCTTTTCTCGCTAATGAGATGAAGTTCATGTAACGTTCACGGTCTTCATTACTAATGGATGGATGCTGATCTAGCCCATCTTTTAAAGATCTAAGTACATCTAACGCGTTAATAGATGGTACCTCTTTTCGAATGATTGTAGACGAAATTCGGTTAATGACATAACGAGGATCAATACCCTTCATACCTTCATCTTGATATTCGCGTTGTAATTCTTCTACATCAATCGCATTATAACCTTCTACCGTTTCCCCATCATACAAACGCATCTTTTTAATTAAATCAATATCCGGACGCTTCGGATCTTTTAAACGAGTTAAAATGGTGAACATTGCTGCAACGCGAAGTGTGTGTGGTGCAATGTGAACATTCGATACATCACTTTCACGAATCATTTTTTCATAAATATGTTCTTCTTCACTTACTCGTAAATTATAAGGAACTGGCATTACAATAATTCTTGAGTGCAATGCTTCATTTTTCTTATTTGCTATAAATGAGCGATACTCTGTTTCATTCGTATGCGCTACAATTAATTCATCTGCTGAAATAAGCGCAAATCTTCCCGCTTTGAAATTCCCTTCTTGCGTAAGTGATAATAAGTGCCATAAAAACTTCTCATCGCATTTTAACATCTCTTGGAACTCCATCATTCCTCGGTTTGCCTTATTTAATTCTCCATCAAATCGATACGCACGCGGATCTGATTCTGAACCATATTCTGCAATCGTAGAAAAGTCCAGACTACCTGTTAAATCTGCAATATCCTGTGATTTTGGATCAGACGGGCTAAATGTACCAATCCCTGTACGACGATCTTCAGAGAAGAAGATACGCTCTACAACTACATCCTCAATTCTTGATCCGTATTCTTGCTCTAAACGCATGACATTTAGTGGTGATAAATTCCCTTCAATTCTAACCCCATACTCATCAAAGAAATCATCTCGTAAATGATGTGGAATTAAATGCAGTGGATCCTCGTGCATTGGGCATCCTTTAATCGCAAAAATTGCTCCGCGATCTGTTCTTGAATATGTTTCTAATCCTCGTTTCAACATTGTAACTAACGTTGATTTCCCTCCACTAACAGGACCCATTAATAATAAAATTCTTTTTCTAACATCTAATCGTTTTGCAGATGGATGAAAATATTCCTCTACAAGACGTTCTAGAGCATCCTCTAATCCAAAGAGCTGATTACTAAAGAAGTTATACTTTCTTCTACCATCAACTTCTTCAATTCCAGCATCTTTTATCATATTGTAAATGCGAGAGTGTGCTGTTTGAGCCACCCATGGTCTTTCTTTCACAAGCTCCAAATACTCTGCAAACGTACCTTCCCATTGTAAACGTTCTTCTGCTGCTCGATGCTGTTCAATCTTTTTTAGAATATCCATTATAGCTCCTCCCCCATCTCCTTGTTCAATCGGATTATTATAAAAGGTATGCTAGGATGTCCTTAAACATTCTTTAAATCAAAACGAAATATATAATAGCACACTAAAATTCTCTCCAAAATTCAAAGAAAATTCTGTATAATATAGGTATTAACGTTTTTACACTGCTATTCATTATAAATAAATTCTTTTCTTCTAAGAACCTTACATACATTTTGGGTAATAAATAAAACTCATGAACCGAAAAAAGTAAGGAGGATATTAGTATGAAATTATTATTAATTTTAGGTGTATCACTCACATTTCTTACAGCTATTTTTACATCCGGTTACAATGACAAACCAGGTACACATAAAAAATGATGTGCTTTTAGCACATCATTTTTTTTATTTATAATACATATTTTCCATATCATATTTGGATAGTGGTCGGCTATAATAATAACCTTGTACAAGCTTCACATTCTTTTCTTTCAAAAACTGTATTTGCTCCTTTTTTTCTACTCCTTCTGCAATTACATTTAATTCTAAAGTATGAGCTAAATGAATAATTGCAGCTGTAATATTCGTATCACGTTCATCTATATGTATACCTTCCATAAAAGAACGATCAATTTTTAAAGTATCAATTGGATATGTTTTTAAATAACTTAAAGATGAATAGCCTGTTCCAAAATCATCTAAATGAATCTTTAAATTTTGCTCTTTTAATTGTAGTAACACTCTCTTCGATATATCTTTATGTATAAGAGCTCCTTCTGTAACCTCTATCGCTAATAAATGAGTTGGTACATTGTACTTATTTAAAGCCCGTGTAATCATCTCTATTAATGTAATAGAACGAAAGTGTCTAGCTGAAATATTAACTGCAATTGGGACCACATCATACCCTTTATTTAACCATTCGCGCAATTGCTGACACACTTGATTTACTACCCATTCATCCAGCTTAATAATAAATCCTGTTCTTTCTGCCAACGGAATAAATTGGTTTGGAGAAACAAATCCTAATTCCTTATTCTCCCACCTTATTAAAGCTTCCATACTAGCTATTTTTTTCGTTTCAATATTAATTTGTGGCTGATAATATAAGAAAAATTCATTTTTTTCTATAGCACGATGTAACTGGTTTTCTATTATAAACCTTTGTTCACGCTCACAGTCTAATCCACTACAATAAAAATGATAATGTCCTTTTCCTTTTTCTTTTGCTTTTTCTAAAGCAGCATCGACTCTCTGAAATAGTATTTTTTCATCTTCTCCATCTGTTGGAGCCATTACAATTCCAATTGACGCGCTTAAATATACATCTTCTTCTTCGATTACAAAATATTCACTAATGTTTTTTAATATGCTTTTTGCAACTTCCTCTACATATTCTTTCGTTATATTTTCTATCAACATAACAAATTGATCATCGTGTTCTCTAAATAAGTGCATATCTTCTATTTTTAGATTACTTAAACATTCTGTAACTTTTTGTAATACTTTATCTCCCTCTTTATGACCAAATGTATCATTAATACGATGAAACTCATCTAAATCTATAAATACAAGTGCAAAATTTACACTCTCATTTAAAAAAGTATTTAACTTATTTGTACATGAAATTCTATTCATTAATCCCGTTAACTGGTCATAGTAAGCTAAATATTCTGTTCGCATTTCGTTTAATACTTGCCTTGTAACATCTCTCGTAACAATATAAATCCCAACAATTTCACCGTTCACAATAATCGGGATAGTTCTCAAAGAAATATATAGCTCGTACCCTTCTTTATGAACATATTTCTTTGAAACAATTTGTTTTGCTTTTCCTTGCATCGATCCCTTAAATATAATTTGAAAATCTTTTTCATATTCTTTATTAATGAATTCAAAAATAAATTTATTATTTAATTCCTCATACCGGTATCCAAATATTTCATACGTTGCCGGATTTGCATATGTAACTCTCCCTATAGAATCTATAGATATAATTGAGTCATTATTATATTCCAGTAACGACTTAAATAACATTTGTTTTTCCTCTATCTCTGTCTTCTCCTCAATTTGAGCTGTAATATCTCTTGTAATACAAATAACAAATTGACATATTCCTTCTTCGTCGCAGACAGGATTAAGTGAAGATTCATAGTGTATCTCACCTTTTGGTAAATTGACTACATCACAAAAGGTGTGTGCTTTCGCTTCTCTCACTACTTTTGCATATTGCCTTTGCAATATCCCCGCTATATCTTTTGGTAATACTTCTGCAAAGGTTTTTCCATAGCACTCTTCGCTTAACCTAGCATAATCCATTCCTATTTTATTCACATACATATATTGAAACGTTTCATTATCAATAACTTTCAATATGAATACTAAATCTTGAATAGCATGTAATAATCCTTGTCTAATTAAATCCATATCTATCATACTTAAAAAGGTATTTTGATTACTATATTCTTCCTTCATATTTATCTCAACCCGTCTTATCTATTTTTAATCATATATCCCATTCTATATGATTATGTCCTCTCTTTTAAATGTATGATTATATATTATTTTTATTTTATAAAAAAAAGTCGCCATATGGCGACTTTTAATAAACGATTTCTAAATCTAATCCAGGGTAATTTTGTTGACGGAACGCTTCATAAATTAAAATTGCTGCTGTATTAGATAAATTTAATGAACGTACTTTATCTGTCATTGGAATACGTAAACAATGATCAAAGTTTTCTTCGATTACATTAGCTGGTAAGCCGTTTGTTTCTCTTCCAAATACAAAATAGTAATCCTTCTCGCGCTTGCTATAGTCAAACGCTGTATGAGCTTTCTCGCCATACTTTGTTAAATAGAAGAATTCACCGTCTTTATTTTTTTCATAAAATTCTTCAATTGAATCATAATACGTAATTTTCACGTGCTGCCAATAATCTAATCCTGCACGCTTTAACATTTTATCATCCGTTGAAAATCCAAGCGGTCTAATCAAATGTAATTCTGTTCCAGTTGCTGCACAAGTACGAGCAATATTCCCTGTATTTGCTGGAATTTCTGGCTGATATAAAACAACATGTACTCCCACGCGATATTCACCTCTGTTTTTTGTCTACTACGTATTATACCACTTGAGCGAAAAATCTCTACCCATTAATAATATGAAAGAATTTATATTTCATTTGTGGTGTATATTTACTAGAGTCTTCATAGTTCCAATAACGTCGACGGCTATTCGCTGAATGTGCATTTACAAGCGGCATACCATCTGCATCTTTTGCTACTACAATCGTCGTATGATTCCATCTTCCGTCATCCTCGAAATCATAAGCAATGACATCTCCAAGAATAAGTTCTTCTGGCCTCTCTACCGCCTCTGCTCGAAGTCCTGTTGTAGCACCTGACAAATACCAATAAAAAGAATGTGCAACAGCCCAGCTCCAGCTCCACTGATTCTCCCTTTGCCACCATCCTTTACGAATATTAGGATATCCGCTCATAGGTACTTCTCCAGTATGAAGACATTGAGAAATGAAATTCGTACAATTATCAGGGAAATTACGATACATAGGATTTCGGTCATCCCACCAACGCTCTGCATATTTCACTGCCTCTAAACGATTATACTGATAAGAACCGTACTTCTCTTTCGTAATTTCCCTTTCTAATGTCTCACCCATTCTAATTTCTTCTGACACTTCAATAGCATAATCGCCTATAATTCGACTATTATTTAAACAAACTCTTCGTTTTAATTGTTCCTCTTCAATATAAAATAATTCTTTATGCTTAATTAAATATTTAAAATGTATTTGATAATCAATTTCTTGATGGTCATTACTATTTAATTGTCTAATGAAAGAAACATCCGCAGTTGCTTTCACTATATGTGCACTACGTCTTTGAAACAATTGTTTCTTTCTCAGTGCCATTTGTAGTAAATCCTCAGCAATACCATCCACATTCGTTCTTTTCTCCGTTATATATGCTAAAAATTGTTGTACTTGGTTTTCAATCTTCGTTTTTACAACCATTCTGTCTCCCTCCCATATTACAATATGAAAAAGGGAAATATTATCTACTCTTTTTTCTGTGCTAACAATTCAAGCCCGCGATTCATTTCATGAAGCACTTCTTCATCTTTCTCACGTTCCATCGCTTTCTCAATCGCTTCGCCTACTCCATCTCCGCCAATTTTCCCAAGTGCCCATGCTGCCGTTCCGCGTAGTACTGGTCTTGGGTCATCTTTCATAACACCAATTAAATCAGGAATTGCCGATGTTTCTTTAAAATGTGCTAATGCTAAAATCGCATTTCTTTGCAGTGGCTTTTTCCCTCTCCATGATCCTGACATAATCCCATATTTCTCTTTAAAATCACGATTACTAATTGTTAAAAGTGGTGTTAATAATGGTTTAACTAGCTCAGGATCCGGCTCCATCTCAGGATGATTATGAAAATCCATTCCTTTGTTTTTCGGGCAAACAGTCTGACACGTATCACATCCATATATACGATTTCCTATTTTATCGCGATATTCTTCAGGTAGGAATCCTTTCGTCTGTGTTAAAAACGCAATGCACTTCTTCGAATCTAACTGTCCCCCCTGTATTAAAGCACCGGTAGGACAAATATCGATACATTTCGTACAGCCCCCGCATTGATCTTCTATCGGCTTATCTGGCGGGAATGGAACATTTGCAATCATTTCCCCTAAGTATACGTACGAACCAAATTCAGGTGTAATAATAGAGCAGTTTTTACCGCTCCATCCAATGCCTGCACGCTCTGATACAGCTCGATCACTTAATTCACCTGTATCAACCATGGACTTCACTTCTATATCCGGAAGTTTTTCAATTAAATATGCTTCTAATTTTTGCAAACGATCTCGTAAAACAAGATGATAATCTTGTCCCCAAGAAGCACGACAAAAAATCCCACGGCGTTCTCCACGCTTACTTAATGGTGCATTTTTTAATTTTGAAGGATATGCTAAAGCAATCGCAATAATTGATTTAGCACCCGGTAATAACAGTTGCGGATTCGTTCTCTTCTCTATATCAGGCTCTTCAAATCCAGATTGATAATTTAATTGTTGTTGCTGGATTAAGCGCTGCTTTAATTCCTCAAAAGGAGAAGCACTCGCAAAGCCTATTTTATCTATGCCAATTGTTTTACTATACGCAATTACATCTTGCTTTAATTGTTCAAAATCCATTCCTAATCGCCTCCTCAGATGAATCCATCCCTTATGTAACGACCCTATTGGTTAGTAATTCACTTTTGGAATACTATTATTTACTTCTATTTTCGCATGTAATTAGGTTTTTCAAACATTAAAAAACGCAATGCCTCGTTTATCTCGGAAACGAAACACTGCGTTGATCACAATTTATAGAAAAACATTTAATAAAATTTGGAGCGGGTGAAGAGAATCGAACTCTCGACCAGAGCTTGGAAGGCTCTTGTTTTACCACTAAACTACACCCGCAAATATGAATTACATATAAGATATTAGAATAACTTATGTAAAGTAGTATAGCATGTAAAAAAAGTAGAGGCAAGAATTTTATCGAAAAAAGTCGAAAAAGTGATGAGAGACCTCATCACTTTTTCAATTCTTTATCAATTGCCTTCTTCATACTATCGAAATCAGGGTTTGCAAGATTTCCGTTTACATATACAGAAGGAGCACCTTGAACTTTTAATTTTTGAGCACGATCTGAATCTTTACGTACTTTTTCTTTAATGTCTTTACTGTGTAAATCTTTCTTAAATTGCTCTACATCAACTTTTGGAAGTTTCTCTTTCACAATGCTAAGAAGCAAATCTTCTGTAATCCATTCTTCCGTATCTTTCTTTTGATTTTGATAAATCTCATCATAGAAAATCCAGAATGAATCTTTATCTTGTTTATAAATTGCTTCACCAGCTGCTGCACCTAAATCCGAGTCTTTTCCGATAAATGGGAAGTTAATAAAATATAACTGCACTTTGCCTTTATCAATATACTCTTCTTTTAATCGAGGTAATACCGTTACATCCCAAGTACGACAAGCAGGACATTTAAAGTCTCCAAATTCAACTACCTTAACTGGAGCATCATCTTTCCCTAAAGATTGTTGCGTAGAATAAGCAAACATCTCATTCCCTTTATCTTTTTTGTCATTTATGATGCTATACGCAATTGTTCCAATTACAATCAATACTGCGATAGAAAAAACTATACCAAGAGCCATGAGTTTATTTGATTTCATATACATTCCTCTTTAAATTCATATTCTGTATACAGCATTGTACACAATACACATAATATCAACACTTATATACGTCACGCAATGAACACGCTCACATAAATTACAAAAACACAATAATTGTGACGATATTGTGTCACAATTTGTCACAATTTATTCAAAAAAAAGAAGCTCCTCTGTAGGAACTTCTCTTAACTTACTGCTTTTTTACGCGCGCTATTTAACATCGACTGCTCTATTTTTATATCATGACGAATTACTAATTTCTCACTAACTGCTTGAACATACTCATCATGGCTTATATAGCCTTCTTTCTCCATTAGTCTCAAAACGACATTTCGTCTCTCTACTGCTTTATCATAGTTTTGGGCAGGTGAGTAATAAGCAGGTGCTTTTACTACAGCAGCCATCATTGCACTTTCAGCCAACGTTAATTGGTTCACCTTTTTACCGAAGTAAAGGTTTGCTGCTTTTTCAATTCCCCATGCTCCTTCTCCATAATAAATATTACTTACATATAATTTTAAAATTTCATCCTTCGTAAATGTGCGTTCAATTTTTTTCGTATAAAAAATCTCTTTCCACTTACGAGAAAATGTACGTTCATTTGTTAAAAAGGCATTTTTAGATAGCTGTTGTGTAATCGTACTTCCTCCTTGCACGACACCACCAGCCTTTATATTCTCAACTGAGGCCCTAATAATTGCTATATAATCTAAACCGTTATGATGATAAAATCTTTTATCTTCTGTCGCAATAAATGCATGTGTTAATGATTCTGGCACCTCTAACTTAGCCGGTACATGTAATTTACTAATATCACTTTTCTCAATCATTACATTTCCAACGAATAATAACGTACAACTTAACAATAATAATAATATAATGGCTTTATAAAAAAGTTTAGTCATTGGATTTAATGCAACTTTTTGATGATAGTTCACCCTAGATAATACTCGTTCTTTCATCTTGAACACCTCTTTTCCACACAGCATATAACTCTTACTTTAAGAATACATTGTTGTAAAAAAATATCCCATCGATTTCTCTTACACGTACCTTACATCATTGTAAGGTATAAAGTGAAACTTTAATGAGCCCTCATCAATCAAGCTTACTGCCCAGCAAATAGTGGGATAAAAAAGTATTGTATCACAGTATTTTTTTATCTACTATTCATCTGAAATATTGAATATAGGTTATGTTAAAGCACGAATAACCAATAAAAGAGAAACCCTTAAGACTATTATATTTTCACTTTACACTTTAATTATATCATCTACAAATATATATACTTTTGACTATCTAGTAATCTAAATGTATATAACATATAGATTTATTATACAGAACAAATGTTCTGCAAATCAATACTAGTGCTATTATTATTTTGACCTTTTTCTTAAACAGTATACAAAAAAGAGTAGTGATTCGAATGTATCTCAAATCGGCTACTCTTTTCTTTACAATCTTCCTATTAAATTATACGGCTGTACTTCCCACGTTTCATACGGAATAAAATGTGTTGCTCTCATTGCATCAAGCGTTCTGGATTTCATATGAGGACGCGTTATATACTCATCTATGTTCTCTTCATTTAAATCAACAAATTTACCCACTTGTATCTCTTCGGGTTGAGTTTTTATTTCACCACTTATATATGCTACTTTAAAAACAACAGCTAGAATATGCATAGAGGTATTATAATAAACCCCTGTAATTCCGATAGGCTTCACCGTTAACCCTGTTTCCTCTTTTATTTCCCTACAGACAGCTTGATCGAGCGCTTCGCCTTCTTCTACCTGTCCTCCTGGCAACTCCCACGTATCAGCTCGCCAGTGCACTTTTGTTAATAACACTTCATTTTTTTCATTTGTTAAATAACCTGCTACAGCAACTATATGCTTTGGTGTCTTATGTTCCATATTAAGCCTCCTAGAGATAATGAATATTTTGTATATCCCTATAATCATATTCACTACCTACAACAAAATACCTTTAATACTTCATCACCTTAATTAACTTCATAAAAAAGACCCTATCCGCTAAGCGAAAAGGGTCATCTATCGTATTACTCTCCTAAGTCTACGTTGTGATAAACTTGTTGAACATCTTCCAAATCTTCTAATGCATCAACCATTTTCTCAAATTGTGCTTGAGCATCTTCAGGAAGTGTTACATCACTTTGTGCAAGCATTGTTAATTCTGCAACTGTAAACTCCTCAACGCCAGCACCTTTAAGTGCAGATTGTACTGCATGGAATTGATCTGGTTCAGCATACACGATAACAGAATCTTCTTCTTCTAGAATGTCACGTGCATCTACATCTGCTTCCATTAAAATTTCAAGAACTTCATCTGATGTTTTACCTTCAAGGCCGATAACAGCTGTCGCATCAAACATGTAAGCTACAGAACCGTTCACACCCATATTACCACTGTTTTTGCTAAATGCAGCTCGTACATCTGCTGCAGTACGGTTTACGTTATTTGTAAGTGTATCTACAATAACCATAGCTCCATTTGGTCCGAATCCTTCATAACGAAGCTCGTCATAATTTTCTTCTGAACCGCCTTTTGCTTTTTCAACTGCACGATCAATAATTGTTCTTGGAACATTGTATGTTTTCGCACGCTCTAATACAACTCTTAGCGCTTGGTTTGATTCTGGATCTGGCTCGCCTTGTTTTGCTGCCACATAAATTTCACGCCCAAATTTCGCGTATATACGGCTTGTATTTGCATCTTTTGATGCTTTTTTGTCTTTAATATTGTTCCATTTACGGCCCATACTTTCCACTCTCTTTCCCGTTTTAAATCTACATAAAAATATTAATATGAAATATAATGTGTGTTCAACACATTTTTAAAAGAAATATAAAAAGTTCATTTTTGATTCATATTATAGACATAATATAAATCACTATCATTTTGTTCTTTCGACAAGTTATATTATACATGAATTCCTACGTTTATTACGAATTTTAGAAGCACATAGTATAATTTAACAAAAAGACTCTAACATTTCTGTTAGAGTCTTTTTATATTGCTGACACCTATTCCCATAATTACTTTCTATTGTTGTATAATAAAAATAGGGAAAAATTTGAAGAAAAGAGAGAAGGAGAATTATGACACATTCAAATGAGAAAAAAGCACATAGTCTTAAAGGGATAGAAGAAAAGTTAAACCCAACTATCTATCAAGTGAGATTCATGAAATTAGATGAACCAATTCAATTTGAGTCGTTCCCTGAATTAAAAGATTTAGGGGACTGGTTAAGTACTTCAACGCATATGTGGGCGTGCCACTCAACTATGTATAAGTACAACAGAGAAGGGTTTGAAAAGAAGTTTTTAGAGATTACAAACTTAACCGTTGATAGTGTACTAATATCTACTGGTGGTATCGGATTTAACTTCATGTCACCGGGGTGGAGAAATTCTCTCTAGAGTACTCGAAAGAAATATTGTATATACAATACTTTTTCTGCTTATTTTGTCATGTAATGAAAAGAAAACAAAAAAGCTCTATACTAATTGTATAGAGCTTTTTTACGCCGTTCATGATACCGATGGTCGGGGTCGAACCGACACTCCCGAAGGAACACGATTTTGAGTCGTAGATAAGTATTTGTAAGCCGTCATATATGCGGGATATTATCGAAGTATTCAGCGCTAATTGCACCGCAGTTACTTTTCCGTTCAAATCGTTACACACGATTATTTATTATTAAATTCATTGTACTATATCACGCTAAAGATCGCAACGAGAAAAAAAGCTTCCCTATTATATAGTAATATATTTTTGATATTCTATCGATTTCCCTACGCGCGATTCTAACACAATTAGATGCCCTACTATCCACGAAACAAAAGATAATCGTCTTAAAATCGTTCTCTCGGCGACATCTACGAACCTATACCGCCCTATATACGAGTATATTACGCAAAAAGAAAGAGCGAGGAACTCATCCCCGCCAACTCCTGCGCATCTTTCTCTATATGGTATTGATTATTAACCGTCTGAACGTCACACCAATTCCACCTTGCTTCCCGACAGTTAATGTTTTTTAAAACTTTGCGTGTCCCGCACCATTTCCCTAAGTTCTTGTACACTAGTAATGCCAGTGTTTTTGTGCGTTTCGCTAAACTCCTTCATTTGTTCCTGCCAAACCCGTTCAGTATCTTCTATTATTTTTCTCTCATGTCTGGTGAGTTTTTCGGGAGGTTTTTGCTTTAAATACATATAATCTCCTGCAGTGATTTCTCCTTTATAATACTTGATTTTTTTCTTTATTTTGTATTTTGATTTGATAGTAACGCTTTTTACAAACTTACATACTGCACCTACAACTTTAGGTATAAGGTATACAACTAAACCACTAACAATACCACCTACGATTGCCACCATTAAAGTATCAAGCAACGTAATTTCTCGGCTTTTCAATAAATATTCGCTAAAATTATATATTATAGTTTACCCCTTTCTATTAATAAGTTTACTAGTATTATTTTACCAAAATCTTCTTCAAGAGAAAAATAACTGACTTAAATATTCCGCTATTTAACGACCTACTACCCCCAAAAAAGAAGGCAACGCAATTAAGCATCGCCCTTTAGTCGTTTAATCTCTTTCTGTA
This sequence comes from Bacillus cereus group sp. MG1, assembly GCF_040460035.1. NCBI lineage: Bacteria > Bacillati > Bacillota > Bacilli > Caryophanales > Bacillaceae > Bacillus > Bacillus cereus group sp. MG1. Next base: position 1,994,369 of record NZ_JARVGY010000001.1, read on the forward strand.
ACTCTCGGATTCTCCAAACCGCACTTACTAGAGCCGTTTCTGTAATCGACGCTCCTTTGTCCTCTCGCTCAATTCTCGTAATCTCTAAATAAGCGTCGGGACTTAGTTCTCCACCTTCACTTAATATGTTTCCGATTTCCTCGATCATTACCGCATTTTGTAGCTTTAATAACGTTTGTTTTAATTCTGCCATTCCATTCGCTTCCCTTCGTAATTTCGTTTAGTTTAATAAAGCGAAGGCATTGCGCCCCCGCCCTGATTTCGTTATTACCACTGTCCCCTCGCTCTTGATTTTTGTCGTTCCATTCTCGCCATTTCCTGACTAATTTCTTTCGCCAACTTCGGTAAGTCTTGGTCGTCACGTACATTCATTTCTGCAACATTGACGTTTACAGTCATCATAGTATTTCCGACCTGTCCTCCGCCCTTCTTCGGTGATGCGACGCCCATTGTCGAAGGTCGATTCGCAGTACGAATGAAGTTGAACAGGTTCGCTTGCTGTGCTTGCGTTAATACCATCTCGTTCTTCAGAAGTCTCGCATCTACTTCGTCGAATCTCGGACGTCTTCCGACTAGTCCACGAGGATTCCCGCCGTTATGGAACTTCGGACGTACCGACCTATTCGAAGGAGAACTTCCAACTGTACCGCCTGAATGGAAGTACTTTAATGGATTAAGGTCGCCCAGCCATTCTAAGGAGATTCGCTTCACCGCTGTCTTGGTAAGTTTACCGAGTAACGTTTCGTGCTTTGAATCTGCGCTTGATGTATCCGCATCGACTGGTTTCGTTGCCTTCTTCTCCGCATGTTGGTCGAGTACTTTGATGACTCCTTCCGCCAGCTTTCCGTCACCGAGAATCTTCTTGACTTTCTCCGCTAGTGCTTTGCGGTCAGTATCGGCGATTTCTCTATCTGCTTGCGACTTGTCAGCCTTGACTTTCTTCGTCTTTTCGGCTGTCGCTTGCTTGTCGAGAAGGTCGATAACTAGTTTCGCTGCTGTCGTGTTACCGAAGATTTTCTTAATCTTTTCGGCGACTGCTTTCTTGTCGAGTTCAGCGACTCCCTTCTCGGCTTCCTTCTTATCAACGCCCATTTTCTTATCCTTTTTATTCTCGATATCTTTCTCGGTTTTCTTGATACCGTCTTGCGCTTGCTTATCGTCCACTCCCATCTTTTTGTCTTTCTGCTTTTCGATTTCACCTTCGACTTCTTTGTTCTTCGACTTAGCTTCGTCAGTTTCGAGATTCACCTTCTTATCGACAGGCTCTTTCGTCTTCTCGTTCAACTTCCCAGCCTTTTCGAGTTGCTTATCGTACTCTTCGGTATTCTTCGCATGCTTCTCTCGCAACTCTCCGATAGAGTTCTTCGTCTCTTCTAACACGCCCTTATTCTTTACCGCATTATCGTACTCTTCCTGTTGTTTCTCGGTAATCTTCTGCTGATTGGCTTGCTTCTTCTCGTAAGATGCAATCGTTTTGTTATGACCTTCGAGAGCCTTATCGATTGCTTCGACTTCCTTTCCGACTTCATACGAGATTTTCGTTGCTTGCATCGCTTCAGCTACACGAGTACGTACGATGTTTTCCGCTTCTTTTCGTTTGTCTACAATCGATTGAATCTCGGTACGGTGCTGGGAGATTGCGAGTTCATTCGTATCTATCTTTTCCTTCTTCTTACTCAAGATCGCTTCTTCATGAGACAATTCCTTCTTGAGCATGTGTGCAGTTCCTTTTTGTCCCTTATCCTTTGCTTCGTTGTACTTTGTTTCCAATTCATTTACTTTCTTCTGTTGCGTTTCTACGTCCTTAACGAGATTCTTACGATTGGCGATTTTCTCGTTTCCTTCCTTGACATTTTGTGCGTAGTCCTTCAGGTCTTTCGCTTGGTTCTTGTACGACTGATTTAACTGCTGGTCTAATTCGAGTTTCTGTTTCTCTTTAAGAGCAGAAACCAACTCTTTCGCTGCGTCCGCATTTAATGCGAGTGCTTCGCCGTTTTTACTGTAAGCTTGCGCCGTTGAAGGTGCTTTCGCAATGATTTCGTCGTTAACGCCTAAGAACTTTTTCAGTTCTTCATGCGATACACCTGATGCTTTAGCGAGTCTATCCATTTCGGCAACTAGCGCTTTTTTCTTTTCAGGATTTTCGACTCTCTCAACCTCTTTCATTACATCCCTATAACGAAGTAGCTCGTCATTACTTAGGTTGATTTTTCCACGCATCGTATCGAATTGAGTCGCTAGGTCATCGACTGTACGTGCTTGCTCGCCGATTTCCTTATACGTATCCATGCTGACTGCCTTGTACTGTTCTGCTTGACTCTTGCCATGTATCATAGCAGACGATAGTACGCCGACAGCTAACGAAACACCAGCGATCCATGCCGTAGCTGGGTTCGTCACGATAGCCATAGACAGTGTTTTCATTGCTGTTACTACCTTTGTAATACCTACAGCAAGTAACGCAGTACCAGCGGTAACCGCACCAGCAGTCAATCCGAATCCGACTAATTGGGGGTCTAGTTTCCCTAAGATGCCGACCATACTTGTCGCACCATTGGCGAAGCTAGTGAACGCAGGAAGTAACGATTCACCGATTGCGATTGCTACGCCCTCCATTGCCGATTTAGTTTGCGTCCATGCACCGTTGAGTGTTTCTTGCTGGATTTTCGCTACTCGTTCGGCTGTTCCGCCCGACAGTTCTAGTTCGTTCTTGTACTTCTGTAATGAGCCTTGTCCTTGACTGATTAATGCAAGGAAACCTGCGGATGCTTCCGTCCCTACTAACTGGGCAGCGGTTACGGTTTTCTGCGCATCTGTCATACCTTCCATCTTCCCGCTGATGTGCCCGATTAACTCAGGTAATGGCTTGAATTGCCCATTCGCATCTGTAACGGAAATACCTAATTTCTTGAACGCCTTCTCGGTCTGACCTGTCGGATTTGCTAACGATAGTAACATCGCACGTAACGACGTACCTGCTTGCGAACCCTGAATACCTGCATCCGACATTTTTGCGATTGCTGTTGCCGTATCTTCCATTCCCCAACCAAGGGCATTCGAAACTGGTGCAACATATTTCATCGCCATACCTAACATGTCTAAATCGGTATTTGCTGTCGTCATTGTTTTCGCAAGAATATCGACGGCTTTATCGGTATCCTTAGCAGATAATCCAAAGCCAGTCATAATGTTCGAAGCGATGTCGGCACTCTTTCCGAGTTCGATTCCACCGACCGCCGCTAAGTTTAAAACGGCTGGTAATGCGTCCATACTATCCTGCGCCTTGAATCCCGCCATAGATAGAAATGAAAGACCATCCGCTGCTTGACTTGCGCTGAATTGTGTGGTAGCACCCATGTGCTTCGCTGTATCATTTAATTGCTTGAACTCGGCATCTGTCGCACCTGAAATCGCTTTAACCTTCGCCATAGATTGCTCGAAGTTCATCGCTGATTTAATAGATGCGCCAATAGCGCCCACCATCGCAATACCTGCGACAGCCGACGCCTTACCGAGTGCTGACATGCTTTTCGAAGTTCCTTGCGAACCTCTTTCTAGTCCCTGCATATCCGTACGAGATTGTTGTACTCCCGCACGAAACTGCGTATTATCTAAGACCAGCCTTGCCCTGACTTCTCCTGCACTCGCTGACATTATTCAATTCCCCCTCGTTGTTTGAATGCAACAAAAAGGCGACAGGATTAACTCCCCTCGCTTCTGTTGTTCACATATATTAATAGTTCTCATTAATTGAATAGATTCGATGTCTTTCTCTTACCCTTTATTCTTTTCATTCCTTTCTCTAATTAAATAATATATATCTTGTTGTGATATGTCCCTCAATTAGTTCTTCTCGGCTGTGTATGTTCCGTCCTCTTCAAACTTAACAGTAATATCTTGACCATGCCTTTCATGTAGACCACACATTACTCTTTGAATATTTTTGTAATTAATTTGCTTACCTTTTTTAATTTCAATTTCAATAATTGTTTTCATAATTGAATCCTCCTAATATGGTTTAATAGATGAGAAGGAAGGTTTTACCTTCCCTATCATTGTTCCGAACCTACTTTCTTTAATTGAGACTGTAACGTATGTTTAACCGTTACATATGTAACCTTATCGTTAATATGCCCACTACCTAATGCGACACGGCTTGCGCTTGTCATGTCTCCTTGTGTTAATTCCACACCATTTCGTAACTTATTAAGAATATCTGCTCTCATTTCATTTAGATTCATTGAGTTCATATTATTCATCTCCTTTTAGTAATCTAGTTGGTACACGTCTCTGTACTCGTGCTAGTTCTAACTCATTGTCAGAAGGATATATAATATCGCGCCCATCTGTTATCCTGCCTAGGGAGTAATAGCCCTTCTCCCCCCTAATTCTACGCGTTAAGTCACTAGCCCACTGGCGGTCCTCTTCATATTTATCTGCGAACTTCTCATACTCTATTAGGGATTCATAAAACTCTTTCAACGCGTTTCTTTGCCGTTCGATAATCGGCGCTAATTGTGTCGCACGAACTTCAGCTCTATATTGCCACCAACTATCCGCTAACTCATCGATAGTCATGTTATCCCTTAGATTTACTGACGAATATTCCTCTGCTTTTTTTAATTCGTCTTCGGCGATCTTTAGTATCTTATTCGCCTTTTCAATGGATACCAACGCTTTCTTTTTATCAGCAACTACATCATCACCTGCAAACTCTTTCAATAAGATAGCTTCGTAATTCTCGGTCGCTTTTTTAACGGATTCTTTGGCTTCTGCTACAGCCTGTTTGTATTTCGCGTCAAACTCATTCTCCTTAGTGTTCTTCGATAGCCATCTAGTTTTCCCATCCCAATGCATTCGTTCCATTTTACTTAACATCTCCTTTGGTTGATTTAGTCGGTTTATTAAGTGTTTCCGCTACTTTGTTTAATACTTTAACGAAGAATTTCTCTGCTTTAGATACTTTCTTCTTTGGTATTTCTTCAGGGGGTACTAATTCGTAAATACTACATAACGCATTAATAACTTTCGGATGTTCCATTGTGCGGAATGTTTCGCTAACTTCCGACTCATGCTTGAAGAATTGCGAGATATCTGTTTCATTGATGCACATTTTGAATATTTCTTCGGTGCAGGTTAATAAATCAAACGCTGGATTATGCGCCTTGCAGTTCTTATGTACGTACTCTCGAAATTGTGTTGGTAAATGACGCACTTCATCGACTGGTACTACGAATTCAGCTACTTGTTTACCGAAATCATAAACATACGAAACTAGAAACTCCTTGCCGTATAACCTATGAATATTTGTTACTAGAATCGGCTTATTTACGTTAGTTGACTTAGTCACTATGATCACTCCCCTCCTGTTTCAGCTTTTTGATTTCTGATGATACCGCCTGTCTTGCACCTTTTGTCGCTATATCCCTAATAAGAATGTCTAACTTGTATAAGTTATTACTACCGATTAATTGTTCCATTTTACGCATTCGGTACTCGTTAGGGATTTGCTTCGCATTTTCCCAGCGATTTACCGCAAGCGGTTGTACGCCGAAGTGCTTTGCAAACTCTTTTTGGCTCATGCCGAGGATTTTCCTCATAAGACGTATCCTATTCGCATTTGCTCGCCTAGTTGCTTCACTCACTTTCTATCAACTCCTTATATTTAATTGATTGATATTTCCACCATATATTTGATATGGTTCAAAATTAAAATGGAGGTGGGGACAGGTATGTCAAGCCTGTCCCCTATGAATCAGCTCAGTGCAGGTGAACACAAAGCAAAGTTAAGTTAGTAATATAAAAACCATGTATTTTGTATGGTCTCCTTCTTTATATATCGGCTGCTAACGCCATGTTATTTGTATACTGAAAGCAAAATCCTTTAATTTATTTACTAAAAATGAAAGAGGGCTACCTAAACCCTCTCGCATTTTATTACCACAAACATCTTAGAATTAGAGTTCTTACTTAATCTTGATTTCTTCCGACGAAGATTACATACTCACGCCGACTTTTCTGTAAATTGGCGATATAATTCTTTAATCTCGCCTTCTAGCGGATTATTTAACACACCTCTATCGCACACATACGGGCTGATAACATAGCCTCGACCCTTAACGCCAGTCTTCGCACCGCTTACTGATATCATTGCCCCGTCATTAATGAGTGATGATAATAGATTGCGTGTTGAGTTATATGCGATGCCTAGAATCTTCGCTATATCACGGGAACTTAGAATCTCTACATGTGACGGCTCGAACTCCTGCGGATTTGTACATAATACATATGTATCCTTGTGCGCATATGGCATTAGTTTGAAAATACTGCCTGCTTGACGGTCTGACAGTTTCGACAGGAGTTGTTTCGCTTCTTCTTTATAGACTTTCGTGAAGTTGTCGAACGTTCCGTCAGTTCTTCCGCATCTTATTAAATCCTCATTAATATAGTAGAGCGTCGGGCGTTGCGAATTGTCTCGAACGACTGCGCCGATATACTCTAGATACATTAGTGCCTTGAGTGTCGATTTCTCCCCACGTTTTAGTAACTTCTGTATATCCTTCGTTGTTAGTGGTCGAATACCGTACTTCCCTCGCCCAGTATCATGCATCAGTAGTCCGCCCGCATTCATTTGAAGGTATAACGATAGTTTGAATAATACGCCCAGTTGATTGAGTGTAGCTTGGTCATATCGTGTTTGCTCGCCTTCATTACCGTTAACCATTACGAAGCGCCTTGTATCTTCTTTGCGTAACTCCTTGTGTCGAATCGCATCTAGTTCGGCGGATGTACGTACTCTTTGATTCTCTGCAATTGCCACTGCCTGTTTTAACGCCGTTTGCAGTTCCTCGGGTAGTGCTATTTCTCCGTTGTGTATTGCGTCACTCAGTGCCTTGAATTCAGGTTTCTTTGTCATTGCTTCTCTTCCTCCTTCATGTAATCGAATGTACACTTGTCACATATTCGACTGCTTCGACTCGGAATTTGTCACATATTTTACTGTTTATATAATAGGCTTCATCCTTAGAGCCGTGCGGGATGTAAACGAATTTGCCCATTAAAGTACTCTGTTATCTGTGTAAATATTGAACCCCTTTGACGCATCAACTACACATGCGCCATTCCTTCTATCGGCGGAATATCATTTTGATAGAGTGCGTTAATTTCCTAAAAGATCGATACGCAGTAATAGTTATTGTGAGAGCCTGCGAACACTCGAAGCGAAGCGCAGATACTCTTTAATAGAAGAAAGAGAGACGGCGGGGAAACCGTCACTAATGCTAGTTATGCGTGATTGCCTTACACTCATATAGGGGCGTCGCTGTCCCAAAATAGGTTAATATCTCGGTAACTTATGCAATGAAATATGTAGCGATACAAAAACGATTACTCTCGCCTTATAAGACAATAAGTCCGCTAGATTGCGATAAAAGGTTAATAATGATAGTCAACTTGTCCCTACGTACCTATAAACGCAATCAGATAATAGATTTCGGTTAAGATTGCAGGGAATAACACCCCGAGTTAAAAATGGTGTGCGCTATTTGTAGGGGCTTGCTTCAGGGGGGCGGTAGGGTGGCTTGGGGGGTCATGAGATTTCGAGGAATGGACAACTGGTTTGGTGAATTCGATATTCATTCGCTTGCATACTGAATGAAACAGAAGGACTTTTTGTTACTTTCGAAAGTTCTTTGAAAACGTTGATTTAAAAGCTTTCTTCGAAGTTTCTTCGCACATTCATTTCGAATAAACTTTTATGCATTAAAAGAAACGTTGATTTAATAACGTTTTAAATGCGCAACGAGAATCGAAAAGAGTGAATGAAAGGATGAATAAAAGAAAGCGATCACTTTCGAATAACTCTTCGAAGACTTCTGAACTCTTTTCGAGAACAGATTAATAGAATCTTTTTCGATAACTCTTTCGAACACACTTAGCGCAAACACTAACGCACAGTACTTCATGATGTACGATGCAGTATAACGATACCTGATAGTACGATATGGTGTGCGTATTATTGGCGTGGTGTATTATGGAATAGGTCGTCATTTAGTAACGTTAGAGCACCGCAAACGAGCCGTTAATTACTTAGAATACTTACAATACATACGCAGATAGAAACGCCTATATGAGCCTGTGTGGCACGCTCTGTGTCCGTGTGGTATGACGGGCTATATGCGTCAGAGGATTGCGATTAGGTATTGGTGGTTTGGTAGTATGATGCAGGCTATTGGTCGAATGATGTGCAGACTTGTGAAAATATAAAACATATAACGGGGTCTTTTATATACATCACGTGCCGTGGGTTCAATGTATGAAATTAGATAAAAACGTACATTCATTTCATTGATAACATTGATTTCGTGTTGATTAGGTAGTATATTATAAATAACTTAAAAAAACGTACATTCATTTCCGCATGAATATTGGGTTTGTAACAGGAGGAAATAACATGAATCAAATTAAGGATGTCCAGCCAATCCGCACTAGACAACAAATAGAAGATATGAAGTGGGCGCTTCGCCGTCATTGCTCCGAGAGAGATTACATATTATTCCTTATTGGTATTAACACAGGATTACGTGTCAGCGATCTATTAAAGTTGAAGACATCGGATGTGCTCCGTAGAAAAGTGGTGAAGGTTGCGGAAGGTAAAACAAAGAAATCTCGCGAAGTTAATCTATCGAACATATACGAAGAGGTGCAAGCCTATGCGAAATCTAACGATAGTGAATGGTTATTCCCTTCGAGAAAAGGCGATAAGGCGATATCACCTACACAAGCATATCGCAGTATTACAAAAGCGTCGGAATTCGCAGAAGTAGAAAGCGTCGGAACTCATACAATGCGCAAAACGTTCGGTTATTGGTTCTATAAGCAAACGAAAGATGTTGCGAAACTACAAACGATACTTAATCATAGTCATCCGCAAGTTACGTTGACTTATATCGGAATTACATCGGAGGAAATAGAGAACGACCTTAATACATTCGTACTATAAGAGATAAGGCATCGGCTAGGCTGGTGCTTTTTCTTATTTCGCAGAAGTTCGATAATTCCAGCGATCTATATTAATAGTGGAAATCTATAAAAACGTCAAACCCCCTGAATTTCGGAATCCCTTCGCTCTAGACCTTTCCAGCAGATATATAGGCGAAATAAAATCGATAACCTATCGTAATTCCTGCGCATATTCTCCCCACCCTTATATACGTAAACTCTCGCAAACTTATTTACGTTGATTCACATGCGTGTAACGCTTACTCTCACAAGAGATTCGATTACTTTCCGTTAGATTATCAGATAGTTTACATTTCAATTCATTACACTACGCTTGACTACACTTTTATAAAAACGAATACACTTATACGATTTATATTGCAGTTAAATCGATGGATAACCCTACATTTCACTACAAATATTTGTAAATCGGTTTATTTCGCTATATTTAGTACTAACACTATTTCATATCAAACCAGCGTACAATCAACTATTAAATATCAAAAAGGAAGTGTTATAATATCTTTTAAGATATAGGACGTGACGTTAACACGCCCTATCATTATTAGAAACACATTCATATAAACAAGTAGAGGAACTACCAAAATACCATCATCCGCGCTAAAAAGAAGCCCCTCCAATAAAAGAGCGACTTTTCCTCTAATATTCATCTGTTATAAATTCAATACGTCCTTTTAACTCCAATAATTTTTGTTTTTTAAAATTGAGAAACTCCTCTCTATTACCATCAAAAACCCCACTTAACTCACGTACAAACTCCATAGTTTCCTTATACTTCTCTATCTCTCGGAAATATACAGTTCTAGAGGCATCCGTCCATAAAGCTGAAAGTGCATGTTTTAACTTTAGATTAGTATCCGCCACATGAACACCTTTATGCTTTTCCACAAAATCATCCTTCACCTCTCTATCCATAACACTTATAAAATCCTCTAAATCCTTATCGCTTACTTCAAATCTAATTTTATGAGCATACTTATTTCTTAAATCATTTAATTTTTTATAAGCCTTTTTCTTACTTTCAGGCAATAATCCCAGGGCTGTAGCTAAATTAAGTTTATTCATGAACATAAATCTATTAGTTAAAATAGAATCTGGATTTTCTATATTATGTCTTAACAATCTTTCTAATTCATATTCCACATATAAATGTCCACGTAAAACAATTTGTAAAGAGTCTTCCCCATCTGTAACCGTTAAAAATTCACGTACTTGCTCAGTAATTTTAACTGAAAAAATACCACTAATCTCATCTAAAATTCCAAACACTTCATTTTCAATTAATTCGACACTATTCATTTATCCTACCCCAATTCATATATATATATGATTCTATAAATTTATTATATCACTCCATAACAAAGACAAGTGTGGTAACTAAGTTCTGTTATCCCTGCTCTTCCATTTCTTTTAATTCATCTTGCCACTTATCACCAATACCACCGCTAGGCGTATTCCAACGTTTTTCTTGACGTAGGATTCTCGCCTTATCTTCCTCGGTCATTTCATCTTGGTATTTTTTCGCTTCCTTACGTTGCTGTTCTTCATAATCTCTTTCCTGTTGCTCTAGATGCCTTCGGTGTGCCTCTTCATCAATAATCTTGTCGCAACCATGCGCTAGTTCCTTCGTTTCATCGTGTCCATGTCCACAGTAATCGTTCGGAATTTTAGTACTAGATTTCGTAGCAGGTTTAGAATTACGGTCACCATTACCTGTCGCACGATCTTCGTTAGCTTTTGCGTCTTTAACCGCATTATTTCTAAGACCATCTTGCTCTTTCTTCGTTACACTTCCATCAGGGTTAAACGTGATAGTCATCGAACCTTCTCCACCATGACCTAAATATCCGTAAATAGAGAACGACTTATATTTCTCGATGAATCTAGGCGTTCCCGCTATCTCTTTGACTTTATTCGCAGACATTCCGACCTTGATGTCGTCATACTGTTCTAGTGACACGGTTGGTGCATCGTTATTCGCATCTTTATAATATGGACGTCTGTCGTTAATCTCCGTATCTTCCTTCGTAGATTCCTCCACTTGTTGCGGTTTCGCGTCCTGCGTAGGTTCTTCTTCACCCTTTTCGACCTTAGTCGGATTGGATTTTTCCTCTTTTCCTTGCGCAGTTTCAACAGATTCGTGTTTCTTATATGGCTCATAGTCCGCTTTTTCTTTCGTTGAGCAAGCACTAAAGATTGACGTTGTCGCCACACCTAATAAAACTACTTTCTTAAATGATTTCATAGTAATTTCCCCTTCTTTCTTTGAACCTTTATACGTCCTCTTTTCCTTTCCTCTTCCGCATAAACTCTCCAATCCTAGCAGTTATAACCGATGCGACTACAGCCATTGCAAATAATACTGATAGGCCACCTATAATGGCGTTTCCGATTATCTTTGTAACAACCAGCAATACAAATGCAACTATTAACAGGTTCGCCCTTGTATTTTTCTCTTTCTTTCTATCCTTCACGCCCTGTCTTCCTTTCTAACATTTCTTTTTCGGATTCTCTGCTTAAATCCTCTCACCGTACTTCTAGCGGAATCAAATGATCGCCCCGTCTTTTTCGATAATACTCTAGAGATTTCGGCTTCTGTAACCCTATTGTTATTCTCTACCGTATGTATCATAGTATCTAGTACAATGAAATCTATTTTCTTCTTGCATATGTTTTCATATAGCTTTGCGTAAGTATCTCGGTTAGTCATTATATTACAGATCGCTTTCTCTTCCGCATTTTCTGCACAATCCCCTAGCGTTTCAAGTACATTTATATCACTTATAAGTGTAAGTACCGTTCTTCTTTTTCCTCTTTCTCCGCAATATTTACGTAAAGCCTGATAAATAAAACTCTTAACCCTCTTATCGAAATCGCCCTTATTTATATCAAACGTTCTAATCGCATATCTTATTCTACGGAAACAATCATCGATAAAGTGTACTTCGTTATTTATCTTATACCAGTTATCTTTAGCTAAGCGCTCAATCAACGGTATGTAATGCGCTTCAATTTTTTCTACATACTTATTATCGCATATTCCAGTGTAATAATCTTCCACTTCTTCCTTAGCTAGTATCGCTATTCTATTTAATGTTGTGTTTATGTCTTCGCCTTTATTTGCGTATCGTCTTATAGTAAGTCTGCTTTCCATACGTAAGTCTTCCACCTCTTATAGCGCCTGTGTCTACCTCCGATATTCAACTCGCTTCCGCTAGTGACGTTTAATACCGAATTTATGCTGTTGACAAGCGGTGACACATCGACTAGCTGAGGCGAGGAAGTCGTAGGAAGCAGGGCGCAATTTGAACCCCTATTTCGCAAAGATAAAAAAATAACGAAGCGTTTAAACTTCATCAGATTTCGTATATATCAATGCGAATAGAGGTAAGGCGTTAACAACTAGCGTCGGCTCGTTGTGTGAGGTTTTCAGTAACGCATTCCCCGTCCTTGTGCTTTCGCACATATCGACTTTCTACACTACAAAACGTCCCATAGTGCGTAAATCTTTCGATACACCCTGTTACCGTAGTAACAACGTATTTCCACCCTTGCCGTACAATGCCCGCAATCGGCTAGACCTATACGACGCACGGGGAATGATATGCGTTGATTGTATAGCGCTGATGTTTGCGGCGGTTCAGCTCCCCTTTTACGTTTTTAAGTTATCGACTTGGTACGGCTTCCACGTCGTGACTTACCGCATCAGTACCTAAAAAAGACATTACTAAAGACGCCTTGCAATCTTCGAATTTTTTCGATAGAATGAAGGTACTGAATGACGGTGTCATCGGTTATTTACTTATATGTGAATGTTTTGAGTCTCCGATTGCCGTCGGGGACTTTTTTCGTTCTCTACCTTAAACGTATCGTTTTTCTAAAACTTTCAATGGCGAAAACTTCTTATGTGCTTCTCTCACGTCATTTCCAAATAAATTAACGTATGTCTTTACAATTTCCATACTTGTATGCCCTAAGATCGCTTGTAACTCAAATATATTTGCTCCTTGTTGTACAGATAGCTTCGCAAAGGTATGTCGGAAAGTGTGCGGACTGCATCTAACATCTTTTATGCCCGACATTTCTCCGTACTTTTGTAAACGATTCTGTAATGCACGTTTAGATAATCGTGAATTATCCACTGTTACAAACAAAGCATCCTCCTCTACGTAACCACGAATCGCAATATATTTCTTTAACTGATTCTTCATATTCGATTGAAACGGAACTAGCCTCTCCCGATAACTCTTCGCATTACGTACACATAGCAAGTTGTCTTCCCATCGAATATCCGCTAGGGACAGACCTATTAATTCATTCGCCCTTACCCCTGTTTCGAGTAATAACATCATCATCGTGTAATCTCGAACCCCTGTGAATGTTTTTAAGTCAGGTTGTCGAAATAGCTTGTCCAACTGTTCTTTCGTAAATGTTGCAATTACATGTTTACGGTCTTTTAACAACTTTATATTTTCAAATGGGTTCTTTGGAATGTGTTTGTTTTTATAAAGAAAATTGAAGAACGCACGTAAAGCACGTAATCGTGTATTAATGGTAACAATGCGATTTCCTTTATAATTTCGTAGATACAAGATTACATTCTCTTTAATATGCTCTTCTGTTACATGACTTGGTTTTAAAAAGTTAGTATCTATACCTTGTTCTCCTAAGTGATTAATGAATGTATTTAATTCACTTCGATAAAATTTCATGGTATGGGGTCTAAGATTGCGGATTTCGCAGTCTTTTAAAAAGAGAATTATCGCATCCTCAAACGTCTCTACATACGATTTTGTTGTCCGACGCATAATGGCTAATTCACTATCGTCTAATACGTTTTTACGTCTACTCACAAGCGCCTGTCCTCCTATCATTGCGCATAATTGGTGTACACGATTGGCGGAGAAGTATTAGCGCATAATTAGTGCGCTTAGGGCATAAAAAAAGCGTCTCCCACCGCAGTAGGAAACGCTTGATATTTCGTAGTATTCTCGCATATTGTCCGCTTACAAACGCAAAAAAAGAGATGATTACTCATCTCTTCTCTTAACCGTTCATGATACCGATGGTCGGGGTCGAACCGACACTCCCGAAGGAACACGATTTTGAGTCGTGCGCGTCTGCCAATTCCGCCACATCGGCACAAAAGAAAAGGCGGCAACCGGATTTGAACCGGTGATAAAGGTTTTGCAGACCTCTGCCTTACCACTTGGCTATGCCGCCATATTAAATTTTATTGGAGCGGAAGACGGGATTCGAACCCGCGACCCCAACCTTGGCAAGGTTGTATTCTACCACTGAACTACTTCCGCAAAAATGGCTGGGCTAGCTGGATTCGAACCAGCGCATGACGGAGTCAAAGTCCGTTGCCTTACCGCTTGGCTATAGCCCATCGAATTCTTACTTAATTATATGTAAGTATCCATTAGATTATTTGTAATTTTTAAAATAAAAATGGGGCGACTGATGGGAATCGAACCCACGAATGCCGGAGCCACAATCCGGTGCGTTAACCACTTCGCCACAACCGCCATGTTGTGTAAATATATTTGGCAGGGGCAGTAGGAATCGAACCCACACTGGAGGTTTTGGAGACCTCAGTTCTACCTTTAAACTATGCCCCTATGTAAATGGTGGAGGGGGGCAGATTCGAACTGCCGAACCCGAAGGAGCGGATTTACAGTCCGCCGCGTTTAGCCACTTCGCTACCCCTCCGAAACTTACATGGTGCCGGCTAGAGGACTTGAACCCCCAACCTACTGATTACAAGTCAGTTGCTCTACCAATTGAGCTAAGCCGGCGTATTTTATTAAAATAAATGGTGGCTCGGGACGGAATCGAACCGCCGACACGAGGATTTTCAGTCCTCTGCTCTACCGACTGAGCTACCGAGCCTTATTAAAATGGCGGTCCCGACCGGGGTCGAACCGGCGATCTCCTGCGTGACAGGCAGGCATGTTAACCACTACACCACGGGACCATTTGGTTGCGGGGACAGGATTTGAACCTGCGACCTTCGGGTTATGAGCCCGACGAGCTACCGTGCTGCTCCACCCCGCGATAATACTATTCATATAAAATTTATATGGTGGAGGATGACGGGATCGAACCGCCGACCCCCTGCTTGTAAGGCAGGTGCTCTCCCAGCTGAGCTAATCCTCCAAAGTGGTGACCCGTACGGGATTCGAACCCGTGTTACCGCCGTGAAAGGGCGGTGTCTTAACCACTTGACCAACGGGCCAAATACTATAAATCCTATGGCGGAGAGCAAGGGATTCGAACCCTTGATACGCTTGTGACGTATACACGATTTCCAATCGTGCTCCTTCGGCCAACTCGGACAGCTCTCCAATGGCTCCGCAGGTAGGAATCGAACCTACGACCGATCGGTTAACAGCCGATAGCTCTACCGCTGAGCTACTGCGGAATAATATTGCCTGGCAACGTCCTACTCTCACAGGGACAAGGTCCCAACTACCATCGGCGCTAGAGAGCTTAACTTCCGTGTTCGGTATGGGAACGGGTGTGACCTCTCTGCCATCATTACCAGACATTATTCTTTTGAGACAATCATTATTATAACTTATTTACTTTAAAAGTCAACAAGTTTTTTATGTTCTCTCAAAACTAGATAACATTGCTACATATTATATGGTTAAGTCCTCGATCTATTAGTATTCGTCAGCTCCACATGTCACCATGCTTCCACCTCGAACCTATCAACCTGATCATCTTTCAGGGATCTTACTAGCTTACGCTATGGGAAATCTCATCTTGAGGGGGGCTTCATGCTTAGATGCTTTCAGCACTTATCCCTTCCGCACATAGCTACCCAGCTATGCCCTTGGCAGAACAACTGGTACACCAGCGGTGCGTCCATCCCGGTCCTCTCGTACTAAGGACAGCTCCTCTCAAATTTCCTACGCCCACGACGGATAGGGACCGAACTGTCTCACGACGTTCTGAACCCAGCTCGCGTACCGCTTTAATGGGCGAACAGCCCAACCCTTGGGACCGACTACAGCCCCAGGATGCGATGAGCCGACATCGAGGTGCCAAACCTCCCCGTCGATGTGGACTCTTGGGGGAGATAAGCCTGTTATCCCCGGGGTAGCTTTTATCCGTTGAGCGATGGCCCTTCCATGCGGAACCACCGGATCACTAAGCCCGACTTTCGTCCCTGCTCGACTTGTAGGTCTCGCAGTCAAGCTCCCTTATGCCTTTGCACTCTACGAATGATTTCCAACCATTCTGAGGGAACCTTTGGGCGCCTCCGTTACACTTTAGGAGGCGACCGCCCCAGTCAAACTGCCCACCTGACACTGTCTCCCGGGTCGATAAGACCCGTAGGTTAGAATTTCAATACAGTCAGGGCGGTATCCCACCAGCGCCTCCACCGAAGCTAGCGCTCCGGTTTCAATGGCTCCCGCCTATCCTGTACAAACTGTACCAAAATTCAATATCAGGCTACAGTAAAGCTCCACGGGGTCTTTCCGTCCTGTCGCGGGTAACCTGCATCTTCACAGGTACTATAATTTCACCGAGTCTCTGGTTGAGACAGTGCCCAAATCGTTACACCTTTCGTGCGGGTCGGAACTTACCCGACAAGGAATTTCGCTACCTTAGGACCGTTATAGTTACGGCCGCCGTTTACTGGGGCTTCAGTTCAGAGCTTCGCTTACGCTAACCCCTCTCCTTAACCTTCCAGCACCGGGCAGGTGTCACCCCCTATACTTCGCCTTACGGCTTCGCAGAGAGCTGTGTTTTTGCTAAACAGTCGCTTGGGCCTATTCACTGCGGCTTTCCGTTAAGAAAGCACCCCTTCTCCCGAAGTTACGGGGTCATTTTGCCGAGTTCCTTAACCAGAGTTCTCTCGCACACCTTAGGATTCTCTCCTCGCCTACCTGTGTCGGTTTGCGGTACAGGCACCTTTTACCTCGCTAGAAGCTTTTCTTGGCAGCGTGGAATCAAAGACTTCGCTCCATAAGGAGCTTCCCCATCACAGCTCAGCATACGCGATAAGCGGATTTGCCTACTTATCAGCCTAACTGCTTGGACGTGCACAACCAATCGCACGCTTCTTCTATCCTTCTGCGTCCCTCCATTGCTCAAACGATAAAGAGGTGGTACAGGAATATCAACCTGTTGTCCATCGCCTACGCCTGTCGGCCTCGGCTTAGGTCCTGACTAACCCTGAGCGGACGAGCCTTCCTCAGGAAACCTTAGGCATTCGGTGGACGGGATTCTCACCCGTCTTTCGCTACTCATACCGGCATTCTCACTTCTAAGCACTCCACCAGTCCTTACGGTCTGACTTCACTGTCCTTAGAACGCTCCCCTACCACTGATACCATTCGGTATCAATCCGCAGCTTCGGTGGTGTATTTAGCCCCGGTACATTTTCGGCGCAGAGTCACTCGACTAGTGAGCTATTACGCACTCTTTAAATGGTGGCTGCTTCTAAGCCAACATCCTAGTTGTCTAAGCAACTCCACATCCTTTTCCACTTAATACACACTTTGGGACCTTAGCTGGCGGTCTGGGCTGTTTCCCTTTTGACTACGGATCTTATCACTCGCAGTCTGACTCCTAAGGATAAGTCATTGGCATTCGGAGTTTGACTGAATTCGGTAATCCGATGAGGACCCCTAGTCCAATCAGTGCTCTACCTCCAAGACTCTTACACTTAAGGCTAGCCCTAAAGCTATTTCGGGGAGAACCAGCTATCTCCAGGTTCGATTGGAATTTCTCCGCTACCCACACCTCATCCCCGCACTTTTCAACGTGCGTGGGTTCGGGCCTCCATTCAGTGTTACCTGAACTTCACCCTGGACATGGGTAGATCACCTGGTTTCGGGTCTACGACCACGTACTAAACGCCCTATTCAGACTCGCTTTCGCTGCGGCTCCGCCTCTTCAGCTTAACCTCGCACGGGATCGTAACTCGCCGGTTCATTCTACAAAAGGCACGCCATCACCCGTTAACGGGCTCTGACTATTTGTAGGCACACGGTTTCAGGATCTCTTTCACTCCCCTTCCGGGGTGCTTTTCACCTTTCCCTCACGGTACTGGTTCACTATCGATCACTAGGGAGTATTTAGCCTTGGGAG
>NZ_JARVGY010000001.1:2015000-2230000 GCF_040460035.1 Bacillus cereus group sp. MG1
AATTTACACGAGAGTGAAAATTCTAAATTTTATGTTATATTATTAGTATAGGAGCGTGGTGAGAATGAGCATTAAGTATTCAAACAAAATCAATAAAATCCGGACCTTTGCATTAAGTTTAGTATTTATCGGCCTCTTCATTGCATACTTAGGTGTCTTTTTCCGCGAAAACATTATTATTATGACAACGTTTATGATGGTTGGCTTTTTAGCTGTTATCGCTAGCACTGTCGTTTACTTTTGGATTGGTATGTTATCTACTAAGACTATCCAAATTATTTGCCCAAGCTGTGATAAGCCAACCAAAATGCTCGGCCGTGTCGATGCATGTATGCACTGCAATCAACCTTTAACACTAGATCGAGATCTAGAAGGAAAAGAATTTGATGAAAAGTATAATAAGAAGAGTTATAAATCATAAGTATCAAGGGAAATACGAATTTGCAACACTACAAACGTTTCAACTCATTAAAAAGTTGATTTCTTAAAAAATCAACTTTTTAATTGTTTTATTAAATTTATTACACCTATTTTTTCGAAATAACAGTAAACATCCCTGTCATATTAGGCGAATAATCTTTAAAATCATATTTTTCGTAGAATGATGTTTTACCTTGCGACGCAAACAAACCAATGAATGCTTTATCTGGAGCATTCTGATTTAAGTATTCTACTAAAGTATTCATTATTTTCTTTCCAATACCATTCTTTTGATACTCTGGATGAACCACTATATCTTGAATATAGAAATAGATAGCCCCATCACCAACAATTCTCCCCATGCCGATGATTTGATTATTATCCTTGACTGTTATACAGTAAATCGAATTTTGAAGTGATATTTCCGCCACCTCAAAGTTCATATAGTTAGTCCATCCCACAGAATCACATAAATATTTATATTCTTCCAATGTAGGAATGTTATTTTTAATCTCATATTTCTTCAAAATGTCCCCTCCCAGAATTCATTTCCACCAATACAAAGTAAATTCGACAAACTTTTATCTAACCCTCCTTACTAACTTAGCACTGTAAATCCCGATTAACCTCACGCTAATCCTTATATAATAAAGAAAGAGGCTGACGTATAGCCGTCAGCCTCTTTCTTTATTATATATTACGCCTTATGACACTCTGGACAAACGCCATAAATTTCTAAGCGATGACTATTGATAACGAAGCCTGTCGTTTTCGCAGCTTCCTCTTCCAGCTTTTCCAAGCCTCCATAAGGAAAATCAACAATCTTACCACATTTTTCGCAAATCACATGATAATGTTGACTTGTAACATAATCAAATCTACTTGAAGCGTCTCCATAAGTTAATTCCTTTACAAGTCCAACCTCTTTAAACACACGTAAGTTATTATAGACAGTTGCAACACTCATATTTGGAAACTTACCTTCTAATGCTTTATAAATATCATCCGCTGTTGGGTGCGTCATTGATTCCACAAGGTACTCTAAAATAGCATGACGCTGTGGAGTAATGCGTACACCCGTATTTTTCAGCATTTCTAGCGCTTCTTTTAATTCTTCTTTGACCACCGTCATGCACCCCGATTCTATACGGATTATTATTTTATAATTCTTATAAAGAGTGTACTCCTTTTCTTATAAATCGTCAATATTTCTACTATAAGTATGTAGTTTATTTTTATATTCAGGACTTGTTTTTATGTATCTTTCCCTTTTTTCTTCATATATTCCATAGAAAAAAGTGCGACATAATCGCACTTGGAATACTATCATCTGAGGAGGTATGCCCTACACTTCCACTTTATGTAAGGCAGTAAAATATGTATAGACATTTGCCTTGTTTCTGCATATTTTATCCCCAATGTAGATTTATTTTATATAAGAAAGAACATCCTCAATATGTCCTTTCACTTTCACTTTACGCCACTCTTTTACAAGTTCACCGTCTTTATTAATAAGGAATGTAGAACGCTCGATTCCCATATACTCTTTCCCAAAGTTCTTTTTTAACTTCCAAACATCGTATAACTCTGCTACTTTATGATCTTCATCTACTAAAAGTGTAAATGGCAATTCATGTTTCTCAATGAATTTCAAATGTCTATTCGCTGAATCAGGACTTACTCCAAGAATAACCGTATCCTTCTCTTGAAATACTCCATACGCATCACGAAAATCACATGCTTCAGTTGTACATCCTGGCGTCATATCTTTGGGATAAAAATAGAGAACTACATTTTTACCGCGGAAATCAGCTAGGCGAACTTCTTCTCCATTACTTCCCTCTAATGTGAATTCTGGTGCCATTTCTCCTACTGTAATCATAGTTATCACTCCTACTCTTTTCCTTTACTATAACAAATGCTTCCTTATTTTTCATTGTCTATTACAGACCTCATCACAAAAGCAAAAGGGAGTGTATATCCAATTAGCGCTTCTGCGATTGCAATCCATCGCCCAATTCCAATCGGAGATATGTCACCATATCCAACAGACAATAAAGTAACTGCGCTAAAATATAAACAAACTTCGACGAGTTGAAAAGAATGAGCGTTCAAACTTTCTCCGTCCTCTTTCAAAACTGCGAAACCCATTTCCTCTAATACAACGTAACTTAATCCAAATGCGATTAGTACTGTTGTATAGATTAAAAATAATGTGGCCAAATTATAGAGCGAAAAAAAACGCGTTGAATCCGAATAGGAACTCCATAATAATTGGACACTTTTCAAAATAGCGATTGCTGCAATTAATAGAATAAATCCCCATAACATGTCCTCCACCTCATTTTATATGTATGAGGTGGAGAACTGATTTATCCCTTAGAAACGAACAAGCTTCTATAATTAATTACCCGCGCCTCGATACCTTTTTACCCCTTGGTTCCAGAGGGTGATTGCAATCGTAAAACAGATAATACCAACAATTGGCGTCGCAAATGCATAACTATTCCATTCTGTTTTTCTTAAAAAGTATGCTGCTGGATATACTCCAACAAACGCAAACGGTAAAACGAACGTTAAAATGAAACGAATTACACGATTATAAATATTAACAGGATAGCGCCCGTAATTACCTATGTTATACATAAGAGGCATAATTGAACTTTTCGCATCCGACCAAAAACCAAGGCTCGCCAACGTAACAAATATCCCTCCATATACAAGTGCTCCTCCTCCTACCATCAATATAAATAAGAAGAAATCATACCAGTAAAAAGATAATTGTAACTCCACAGCTGCATATCCCATTACAACAATCCCTGTAATAGCTCCAATTAAAGATTCAAGTTCCATTCTTTCTAATATAATTTGAAATAGGCTATGGATCGGTCGCGTTAATACACGATCCATCTCCCCTTTAATAATGTATCGATCATTAAAATCCCATATATTAAAGAAAGCTGAAAAGATGGCAAATGGTACTAAAAAGAAACCATAAATAAAGATTACCTCTTCTCGACTCCATCCCTTCAATGCTTGTGTATGCCCAAATACAACGAGAATAAATATTAAATTAACTGCTTGAAGCGATAAATCAGAAAGTAAACCAACGATAAAATCGCCTCGATACTCCAATTTCGTTTTTATATATTGACTTGCATATTGTAAAAATAAGTTTATATATAGCATCTCATCATCCCCCTTGTACAATTAGACGTTTTCTCGCCGTTCTCCACATGAGTACAATTGGAATAATAAGTACAATCGCCCAAATCACTTGAAATACTAAAGCCTCATACAACTTACTCCCCTGTATACCTTCAGAAAAAATCATACTTGGAATATAACTAATAGCCTGAAACGGTAAAAACATCATTGCTTTTTGGGCCCATAACGGATAAAAACTAATTGGTAATAATAGACCTGAAAATAAATCAATAACAACGCGTTTTGCATACATAATTCCACTATTATTAAATAGGAAAAACGTAAGCATTCCCGTCATTAAATTAATTTGTGTATTAATAATAAAGCTAAATATTAAAGATAAGAAGAAATATAACCAAGTTTGAAAATTCGTTGTAATTTGCAACGAAAATAATAACGTAACGATAACCATGCCTGGAATGGAAAAGAAGGCAAAACGGAATATTCCCTCGCCAAGACCTTGCATAACTTTCATTCCCAAATAGTTATACGGACGAATTAATTCTACAGCCACACGTCCTTCTTGAATCTCCATCGCAATTTCCCTATCTATATTATTAAAATAGAAGGCACGTGCCATCCACGCGATTGCGATATACGTGGTCATTTGCGAAATAGATAAACTTTCAATATTCTCTTTTCCGCTATAAATTGCTTGCCATAAAAAATAGTAAGCACCGATATTAATCGTATAAATTAAAATCCCGCTATAGTAATTTGTACGATACGCAAGCATCATTAAAAAGCGAATTCGAATCATTTCAATATACTTACCCATGCGTAATACCTTCTTCATAAATGTTACGAATAATTTCCTCTGTAGACACTTCGTTAATTTTTAAATCTTTAATTTGAAATGCTTGTACTACTTTAGAAATAAGCATTGAAATAATAACTTCTTCATTCGGAATTTTTGCAACCCATGCATTTTCCTCTTTCGCTTTCGACCAAACGACATGATTATCTGGCATAACCATTGATAAAGCCTGATAGGAAACTGGTGCAACAAACTGAAAGTGAATTTCCTTCTCTGCTCCCCACTGCGTACGAAGATTACTTAAAGAACCGTCATACATAATATTCCCTTCATCCAGCATGATAACGCGCTCACATAAAGCTTCAATATCAGTAATATCGTGTGTTGTTAATAAAATTGTTGTTTTATAACGTTCATTCATTTCTTTTAAAAATTCACGTATTTTCAATTTCACAAGTACATCTAACCCAATTGTTGGCTCATCTAAAAATAATAACGGTGGATTATGAATTAAGGCTGCCGCTAATTCACAACGCATTCTTTGACCAAGAGATAATTTTCGAACTGGTTTATCTAATAAAGGCCCTATATCTAACGTTTCAATTACGTGCTCCATATGCTCCTTATACTGAGCGTCTGATACACCGTACACTTTCTTTAATAAACGAAACGATTCTTGTACTGCAATATCCCACCAAAGTTGCGAACGCTGTCCAAAAACAACACCAATTGTTCTTACAAATTCTTCTCTTTGTTTATGTGGGTTCATTCCATTTACTGTGATTTGCCCTGATGTCGGAGTTAAAATCCCCGTAAGCATTTTAATTGTTGTTGATTTACCAGCACCGTTCTCACCGATATAACCAACCATTTCACCTTGCTTTACAGTAAAAGATACATCATTTACTGCTGGTACTATTTTATAATTACGATTTAATAAATCGCGAAATGCACCCTTTAAGCCCGGACGACTTGAATAGGCTGTAAACTCTTTACGTAACCCTTGTACCTCAATTACCGATTTCATAATCGGACCCCCCTCCTAAATGTCACAACGAATAGTTTACCCAACTGCCTTCGCTATCACAAACAATACGTCTTTTCGAAAAACATGTTAGAATAATACATAGATTTTTGTAAGGAGATGAATTGTAGTGAAATTCACAAAGTCAGAAGCATTACATAAAGAAGCTTTAGAGCATATCGTTGGCGGTGTTAATAGTCCTTCTCGTTCTTTTAAAGCAGTTGGCGGCGGCGCTCCTGTTGCTATGGAACGTGGGAAAGGCGCTTATTTCTGGGATGTAGACGGAAATAAATATATCGATTATTTAGCAGCATACGGTCCTATTATTACTGGACATGCTCATCCGCATATAACAAAAGCAATTACAACAGCTGCTGAAAATGGGGTACTTTATGGAACACCAACAGCGCTAGAGGTAAAATTCGCAAAAATGTTAAAAGAAGCAATGCCTGCATTAGATAAAGTCCGTTTCGTAAACTCTGGTACAGAAGCAGTGATGACAACGATTCGTGTTGCTCGTGCTTATACAGGTCGCACAAAAATCATGAAATTCGCTGGTTGTTACCACGGTCATTCTGATTTAGTACTTGTGGCAGCTGGATCTGGTCCTTCTACTTTAGGAACTCCTGACTCAGCTGGCGTACCACAAAGTATTGCACAAGAAGTTATTACTGTTCCATTTAATAATGTAGAAACTTTAAAAGAGGCTTTAGATAAATGGGGTCATGAAGTAGCAGCTATCCTTGTAGAACCGATCGTTGGAAACTTCGGTATTGTAGAGCCTAAACCAGGATTCCTTGAAAAAGTGAATGAACTTGTTCACGAAGCTGGCGCATTAGTAATTTATGATGAAGTTATTACTGCTTTCCGCTTTATGTACGGTGGTGCTCAAGACTTACTTGGTGTGACACCTGACTTAACAGCGCTTGGTAAAGTTATTGGCGGCGGCTTACCAATCGGTGCTTACGGTGGTAAGAAAGAAATTATGGAACAAGTTGCTCCGCTTGGACCTGCATACCAAGCTGGTACAATGGCAGGAAACCCTGCTTCTATGGCATCAGGTATCGCTTGTCTAGAAGTGCTTCAACAAGAAGGGCTTTATGAGAAATTAGATGAACTTGGTGCAATGCTTGAAAAAGGAATTTTAGAACAAGCAGCGAAACATAATATCGACATTACATTAAACCGTCTAAAAGGGGCTTTAACTGTATACTTCACAACAAATACAATTGAAGATTACGATGCCGCACAAGATACAGACGGTGAAATGTTCGGTAAATTCTTCAAGCTTATGCTTCAAGAAGGAATTAACTTAGCACCTTCTAAATACGAGGCATGGTTCTTAACTACAGAACATACAAAAGAAGATATTGAATATACAATCGAAGCTGTCGGCAGAGCATTTGCTGCCCTAGCAGACAATAAATAATCCCGTCATTAAAAGGAAAAAAGAAAGCTCACCTTTCTTTTTTCCTCAGAGTGTTGGGAAACCCTTTAGGGGTTCCCAACACTCTGTAATCATTTTGATTTTAGCGAATAAAAACAACATAAAATAATAGAGTTTCAAAAAAATAGCCCTCCACCAGACCTTTTTTGGTCAGATGGAGGGCTATTTTTTTCATGTTTTGACAAGCTGCGGTGAGATAAGCCTGCATTTGGACAGACTTCAGCCCTCGAAATCGAGCATATCGATAGCCATGTAGTTCTTTGGCGTCTGCAAAGCTTCGCTCTATAGTTGAACAGCGTACTTTGTACAACTTTTTCCCTGTAACTGTTAGTTTGTTTTTTCTAGCGATATCCTTATATTTCTCCCATATATGATGAGTGATAACTTTTTGTTTTTGTTTCTTTGAAAAACATACCTCACGTAGCGGACAAACAGCGCAGTCTTCTGGCTTCGATTTATATTGACGATATCCTTCACGATCCGTTGTCGCATACTCTAAAATACACCCCATCGGACAAGCGAATGCATTCATTTCTTCTACATATTTAAATTGGCTTTTTGGTACTTCTTTATTTCTTTTTCCAAATCGGCGATACCCCATCACCATAAATATATTTCTCTCCGATAATTTCTTACAGATATAGCTCGTAAAATAGCCTGCATCAAGAGCTACAGCTTCTACTTTGAACCCGAATTTATCAATTTGAGCTTGGAGGCGTGCTAAATATGGCTCGGAATCTGCCATATTTCCAGCCGTTACATAGGTATCTGTAATAATATTGTACTTCGCATCAGTCGTACGATGGTCTAAGAAATGAAAACCGTTCGGTTTTCCATCTCTCATTAAAAATCCACTATCTGGATCCGTTGTACTTATACGAGTTTTTTTGGTAGGGGTATCACTTTCCTCTCTAGGTTTTAATTCTTTTTTCCATGTACCTTACGATCTTCGATTACCGCAGCTTCTAGCTCATCTATATAAAACTTTGCTTTTTCTTTTTTATATTTATGTACAAATTTATTTTTATTGGCATTGGCCTTAATGTGCGTAGAATCTGTCATTAGCGCACGTCCTCCCACCATCCGGTGCTCTGTCGCTTGCCTCACGATCTCATCAAAAATTTCTTCGAAAATATTTGTATGAATAAAGCGGGTACGGCGATTCCAACTGATTGTAGAATGATCTGGAATAGTATCTGATAGAGAAAATCCTAAAAACCAACGGTAGGCGATATTCGTTTTAATCTCTTTTTCCAATTGACGCTCCGAACGAATACCGTAAAAATATCCAATAAACATCATTTTAAATAAAACGATAGGATGGATTGACGGACGTCCATTGTTTTCACAGTAATAAGGGCGTAATTTCTCTTCAATAAAATCAAAACTAATTGTCGCTTCAATCGCACGAAGGAAATGATCTTGTGGAACCAACTCTTCTACAGAAACAGATACACGTTCATCACGATGATTTTTTAAAGCACCCATCATAAAAACTCTCTCCTTTTCCTCTTTTTTATCAGTGTTGACACATAAAAAGAGGTTCAGACACAAAAACAGGCTGTGGAGAAGACTTTCTCCACAGCCTGAGGAAAAAAGAAAGCTCACCTTTCTTTTTTCCTTTTTTCTATTTCATAAATTCCGTATTAATAGTATAATTATTCATAATTATCTGTTTTATACTCTTTTACAGCATTACTATCTCTGTGTACAAGGTGATTCGCACCTTAAATAGTAAGATTATTCTAACTTTTACAAGAGGGGGGATTGACGGATGCTCAATAAAAAAAATACATGGACACCGTCTTTATTTCGAGATTATAGAAATGCAGAACATGATGCGTGTGGAATCGTTTCCGTTATGGAGAAACGAAAAATTGCTACAAAAGAAAACATTGACCTTTGCATACAATCACTCGTCAAAATGAATCATAGAGCTGGTTTCATTAATGGTGAGGGCGATGGCATCGGCATTCACATTGATATACCAAAAACGCTTTGGAATGAAAAACTAAAAAGTAGCGGATATAATCCAACGATTGTGGATCATCCCCACTTTATCGTTGGACATTTTTTTCTAAATAAAAAAGAAGACATTACTGCCTTAAAAGATTATATTCGTACGCAATTAAACAACAAAAACTTTACTATCATTTTCGAAAGTGATGATGTAACAAACTCAGATGCACTCGGTCCACTTGGTAAACAAGAAGAACCTTTATTTTGGCAAGTTGCCCTTATCGCAGAAAACGAAATTACAAATATTGAGCAAACATTATTTTCTGTCACAATAAAAATAGAGGAAAACGAAGCAATTCATGTTGCTTCATTAAGTCGTAATCATGTTGTATATAAAGTTCTAGGTGCTGGTGATACGCTTGTTGCCTACTATAATGATTTACAACATCCGCTTATCGCTTCAACTATGACATTAGGACATAACCGCTACTCTACTAATACATTATCTAATTTTTTTCGTGTACAACCATTTAGCATTCTCGGACATAATGGTGAAATTAACACAATTGCGAAATTACGCGATCAAGCTGAAATGATTGATGTACCACTTACTGCAGGAGGCAGTGACTCTCAAGATTTAAACCGCACCTTAGAAACCCTACTTGTTCAATACAACTACAGCTTATTTGAAGCAATGGAAATTCTATTCCCACCAATTATTAATGAAATTAAACTTTATGAAACACCTTTACAAGATTTATATACGTATATACGTGAAGCGTGGGGACATTTTGCCCAAGGACCAGCTGGCATCATTTCCCGTTTTAAAGATGAAGCTGTTTTCAGCGTTGATTCCCTTGGATTACGCCCAGTATGGAAAGTAGAGACAGAGAGCTCTTATATTTTCTCTTCTGAACCTGGAGTTGTATCACCAACTAAATATGTAGCAGAACCAAAACCACTCGCTCCTGGAGAAAAAGTCGGATTAAAATGGAATGAACAAGATGAACTTGTTCTTTATGAATATGACAAATATCAAATCCAAGTATATAACCGTTTTAAAAAGCGAATTGATACTACCAATTACCATTTAAATTTATCTATCCCTGAAACGAAAAAAATCCAAGGGCTATGTGATTCTGTTCAAGTTGAAACGAAACAATACGTCGCTTTCGGATGGGACCGAGAACATATTCAACTCCTTGAACAGATGGCAACAAAAGGCGTTGAGCCAATACGCTCACTTGGGCATGACTCACCACTTGCCGCACTTGATACTGATAGACGAAATATCGCTGACTTCATTAAAGAAAGTGTAGCTGTTGTTACAAACCCTGCAATTGACCGTGACCGTGAAATTGAACACTTCTCTACACGTACTGTACTTGGAGAGCGTCCAAGTTTATTAAGCGGCGCAAAACGGCCATTTCTAGTTGAAATGCTTTCACCAATTATTTTAGAAGGCAGCGTGGCACAACCTATTGCAGAGGAATTACACACAATTACGTACGAACAACTCATAGAGCTATTTAAAACTCATAACTCTATCGCCACAATCTCTGCTACATTCAGCTCGTCAGAAACTCTACAATGTGCATTAAGCCGCATTAATTCTGAAGCGATAGCTGCTGTTAACAATGGTGCTTCCCTACTAGTATTAGATGACGTAAAAGCCCATCTAAATGAAAGATTGTGGATTGATCCACATTTAGTTACTGCTAAAGTACATCAAGCATTAAGTGAAAATAAATTACGCCGCAATTGTTCTCTCGTTATACGTTCTGGTGCCCTTCGCTCCTTACATGACATTGTCACGCTATATGGATTAGGAGCAGATAGTATTAATCCATATTTATTATTCGCGACTGTAAATGATGGAACAAAAACACCAATTACGAATCTGTATAATGCACTTAATAAAGGATTAGAAAAAGTCATTTCAACAATTGGAATTCATGAGTTACGTGGTTACGGACGTCTCTATTCATCTATTGGGTTACATGAAGAAATCGCAAATATATTACAGATTACAAATTTCTTCGGTTCAAATGATTTAGCTTTTTCACTTGAATCACTTGCTGAAGATGCAAAAATGCGAGCGGATGATTATAACAATCCTAAAATTAGAATGCGAAAATCATTTCATATATTCCCGCGAATTTGGAAAGCAATCGGCGATGTTGCAAAAGGAAATTCTTATGATGATTACCGTGACAAGTTAAGTGAACTAGAAGAGAATAATCCCATCGCAATCAGACACCTTGTTCAAACGAAACAAACAAAACATGTCGTTCCAACTGAAGAAGTATCTATCGGCATTAAAAATCATGATTTTCCATTTATTATTAGTTCTATGTCATTTGGTTCTCAAAACGAAATTGCCTTTCGCGCATATGCAGAAGCGGCCGATCAGCTAAATATGATTAGCTTGAACGGTGAAGGCGGCGAAATTAAAGATATGATTGGAAAATATCCACATACACGTGGACAACAAGTGGCATCTGGGCGATTTGGAGTAAATGCCGAACTACTAAACTCATCGAACTTAATTGAAATCAAAATCGGTCAAGGCGCAAAGCCTGGGGAAGGTGGGCATTTACCTGGTTCAAAAGTAACAGCCAAAATCGCTGAAGCACGTAATGCGACAATTGGCTCAGATTTAATTTCACCTTCTAATAACCATGATATTTATTCAATTGAAGATTTAGCTCAAATGATTACGGAAATTAAAACAGCTAATCAACTTGCCAAAGTAGCCGTGAAAGTCCCTGTCGTTCCTAATATCGGAACAATTGCTGTCGGTATCGCCAAAGCTGGTGCTGATTTTATTAACATTAGCGGATTCGATGGCGGAACAGGTGCTGCACGTATTCACGCCTTGCAACATGTAGGTCTTCCTGTAGAAATTGGTGTTAAAGCCGCTCACAACGCTTTATTAGAAGCGAGCATGAGACATAAAGTAGAGATTTGGGCAGATGGTGGTATTCGAAGTGTAAATGATGCCTTGAAAATCATGCTTCTCGGAGCAAACCGTATTGGATTTGGCACACTATCAATGATTGCAATCGGCTGCACTACTTGCCGTGGGTGTCATCTAGATACTTGCCATGTCGGAATTGCAACACAAATCGAGTCTGAAGCACAAGCAAAGGAACATGGGTTACGCCGCTTCGTCCCACGCGAATTAGAAAGCGCAGTTACTGGCCTGCTAAATTTATTCACCTCTTTCGGTATAGAACTAAAACGATTAACAGGACAGCTTGGGTATACAAATTCACAAGCAATTGTTGGGCGTTCTGATTTATTAGAGCAAGTTCGAGGCGAAAATTTATTAAACTTACGTAATTTATTACAAATAATAGAACATCCATCTGTTACAACAACAGATGGTGTACCAGAAAAACAATTTAAGACAGTTCATTCCGCTGACTCAAAAGAATTAGTAGGCGTTGGTGTAGAGCAACGCGTTATGGGTGGTCTAGAATCATGTTATCGCGTTCGCAGTAAACTATATGAAGCTACTCAACTTGAACCACTTACATTAAAGTATACGAATGGTTCTATTCCCGGAAATGGGTTAGGCGCTTACAATAGTGAAAATTTATTTATACACGTAAATGGCGGCGCACAAGATGGCATTGGTAAAACTTCCTTTGGTGGTGGGATTTATATAACGAAATCAAAAGGAAAAGACGGAGTATATTATAACGGTTCTGTCGGAAAAGGATTTGGATATGGTGCACAAAAAGGGGCACTATACGTGCAAGGGAACGCTGATGCTCGCGCTGGCATTCGCCTTTCTGGGGCAGACATGATAATTGGAGGTAGAATAACAAAACCACTCCGTGAAAAAGAGCAAGGAAATATAGGGTCATACTCCAATATTAAAGGTTTTGCTTTTGAATATATGACAAATGGGCGAGCGCTTGTTTTAGGTGACCCTGGTCCATGGATTTGCGCTGGCATGACTGGCGGTGTTGTTTATTTGCGTCATGATTCAAACTTAGGCCTAACAGAACAGGCCTTAAAAAGAAGAATTGCAAAAGGCGCAAATGTTACATTACAACCAATTAGTAAAAATGGTTTGAAAGATGTAACTGAATTATTGCTAGACTATATTCGTGTACTAAACGAACATGAGCAATATGAGGAAGTTGCTTTATTAACAGCATTATTAGATGATATACAGAACCAGTTTTTTGAGATTATCCCGAAAAAAGAACAGGCAGACCCATCTATCTCAACAGAGTAAAATGAGTAATTTTCATTATTAAGAAAAAATTGACGAAGTACGCTTCTCATAGTAATCTATAGTAACAATTTGAGACCTGCTGAAATTCAGCAGGTTTTTTTACTAAAAACTGATGTTTAAAAGGAATTAGGAAAAATTATAAAGTGAAACTTTAATTAGCCTACACCAATCGAGCGTTTACCGGCATCTAGCTTCTAATTTTTGAGGCAGGAATCTTACTACTCACAATTAGCGGGATAAAATGAACACTAATTTCTTTTAACGTCACTAAAATATCACTTGCTAACATATTGTAATGAATGTATAGTATCATGTTGTACATTCATTATGACAAGAGAAAGGATCTTATTAAGGGTATGAAACTTGGTGCTCGCATTTTAAAAACGGGTATTGCCATCACGTTAGCTTTATTTGCTTGTATTTTACTTCAATTACCGAGTCCGGTATTTGCGGGAATTTCAGCTATCTTTGCTGTTCAACCGTCTGTATACCGTTCTTATTTAACAGCACTTGAACAAATTCAAGCAAATGTAATTGGTGCGATATTTGCTATCGCATTTGCTACTGCTTTTGGACATAATCCTTTTATTATTGGATTAACATGTATATTAGTAATTGCTCTTACATTACAATTACGATTAGAAAACACAATATCAATTGCTTTAGTAACAGTTATCGCCATTATGGAGTATCAAGGCGAAGATTTCTTTAGTTTTGCCTTACTTCGATTTGCGACGATTATGATTGGTATTATTGCGGCTTCACTTGTAAATTTAGTATTTATGCCGCCAAAATATGAAACAAAACTTTATCATCGTATCGTTGATAATACAGAAGAAATTGTAAAATGGATTCGAATGAATAGCAGGCAGGCTTCTGATTTTACAACGCTAAAAACTGATATTGATCGTATGAAAGAAAAAATGATTAAACTAAATCATTACTATTTGCTGTATAAAGAAGAAAGAAGCTATACGAAAAAAGTAAAGTTCGCAAAAATTCGTAAGCTCGTTTTATTCAGACAAATGTTAGCGACAACAAGCCGTGCTTTAAGTACGTTAAAATCATTACACCGTACTGAAAATGAACTGCGCTATATGCCGGAAGAATTTCAGGAATCTATCCAAAATGAACTTGACTCATTAACGCATTATCATGAACAAGTTTTATTAAAATTTATTGGTAAAGCAAAAAAACAACAATCAGTTGAAATGCTTGATGAAGTTGAAACAGGTAAACAAGAATTAATTGATATCTTTATGGAATATCAAAATAAGGACGATGAAGAAGCATATAAAACATGGTTACATCTCTTCCCTCTTATTTCTTCCATCATTAACTATAGCGAAGAAGTAGAGCATTTAGATTTGCTTGTAGATAGCTTCTACACATATCATAAACCAGAAAAAGAACTCCAAATCGATGATAAAAAAGAAGACGAATAAAAAACAGCTCCTTTTATGGTAAAGGAGCTGTTTCTGTTATATGTTGAAGTTGATATAAATTGTAATAAAATCCTCTTTTTCGCATTAACTCTTCATGAGAACCAGTCTCTTTAATCTCACCGTCTTCAATGTAAATAATCGTATCAACATGCGTAATCGTCGCTAATCGATGTGCGATTATAATCGTTGTCCGGTCAGCAGCTAACGTCTGAAGCGCCTCTTGAATATACCTTTCATTTTCTAAATCTAATGCTGAAGTTGCTTCATCTAATATAAGTACCGACGGATTCTTTAGAAACACTCGTGCAATTGCCACGCGTTGTCTTTGCCCGCCTGATAGCTTCACACCACGTTCTCCAACGACAGTATTATAACCATCTGGTAAGTCTATAATAAAATCATGAATTTGCGCAGCTTTGGCAGCTGCAATCACTTCTTTCTCTGTAGCTTTCGGATTTCCATATAAAATATTAGCTCCAATTGTATCGCTAAACAATAAATTATCCTGCAGTACAATTCCAATATGACTACGCAAATTTCTCATATTGTACTTTCTTACATCTATGCCATCTACATAAACCGCGCCTTCAGAAACATCATAGAAACGCGGGATCAAACTAGCAAGAGATGACTTTCCTCCCCCACTCGCTCCTACAAGCGCTACTTTCTCTCCAGGCTGCATAGTTAATGACAAGTTGTGTAATATCTCTTTTTCATCTGCATTATAACGAAAAGAAACATTGTCAAATACAATTTCTCCATTTAATTTTTTCGTTTGTACCGCATTTGGTACATTAACAATATCGTATTTTTCATCTAACAGTTCAAACACACGGTCCATCGATGCAAAAGATTGTGTTAATGTTGTAGATGAATTAACAAGGCGGCGAAGCGGACTATATAAACTATCCATATATCCAACAAAAGCTACCATCGTTCCTAGCGTTAACTGCCCTTGAATTACTTCATATGCTGCAAAACCAATCACAAGTAACGGACCTAAATCGGTTAACGTATTTACTGCCGAAAATGTTCTTGCCGTCCAACTTGTATGGGTTAATGCTTTCGTTAAAAATTCATTATTTCTTTTTTCAAACTGCTTCCCCTCATACTCTTCTAACGCAAAGCTACGTGTCACTTGCATTCCTTGAATACGTTCATGCAAATACCCTTGCATCGTCGCTAACGCTTGTGAACGCTCTTTCGTCAATTTCCGAAGACGTCCGAAAAAATATTTCACTGCAATTACATAAATAGGTAAAATCAATAACGCAACAAATGTTAATTTTATATTCATAGAAAACATAACAATGATAGCAATAGCAATTGTTGCAGTATCTAACCAGACGTTCATCAAACCAGTAATTACAAAATCCTTCGTTTGTTCTACATCATGGATGACACGCGAAATAATCTCCCCTGTTTTTGTATTGGAGTAATAACGTAAACTTAACTTTTGTAAGTGACCGAAAATATGCTTCCGCAAATCATACAGTATTGTATTTGCGATATGTTGGGCGAAATATTGACGATAATATTCAATCGGTGGTCTTAATACCGCAAAAATAAAAAAAGCAATTCCAATCGCTGTTATTAATTGAGATGTTTTATCTTGAAGTGAGCCCGCGCCTTGAATTACATCATCGATAAT
Organism: Bacillus cereus group sp. MG1; assembly: GCF_040460035.1. Taxonomy (NCBI): domain Bacteria; kingdom Bacillati; phylum Bacillota; class Bacilli; order Caryophanales; family Bacillaceae; genus Bacillus; species Bacillus cereus group sp. MG1. Next base: position 2,031,163 of record NZ_JARVGY010000001.1, read on the forward strand.
ATACTTTAATAACCACGGCATAATAAGTGGGATACCGAACTTAACTAGTCCAATAATAATTGTAATAGCAATAAGCCATCGATATGGTTTAACAAATTGTAAATATCTTTTTATGCCTTGCACATAATCCCCCCTCTAATAGGACAAACCTGCCGGGAAGCCCCCTGCAGGTTTGTTTTAATTTCTGTACATTAAATATCGTTCATACCACATATCTACGAAGTCTGGTGCAAATGGACCTTTTCTTTGATGAATCCACTGTGTTAAATGTGCTACATTTCGTTTTAAAATTGTATCAATAACAGGTGGATACTGCATAATTTGACTATGTTTTTCATACTCATCTTCATCTAGAAGCGTATATGTCATATCTGGATATACTTTAATATCTAAATCATAATCAATATACTTTAATGCTTCAGGATCATACGCAAAAGGTGAGCTTAAATTACAATAATAATATACGCCATCTTCCCTAAGCATCCCAATCACATTAAACCAATAGTTGGCATGAAAATAACAAATTGCTGGTTCACGAGTAATCCATGTTCGGCCATCCGATTCTGTAACTACTGTACGATCATTCGCTCCGATTACAAGACTCTGTGTCCCTTTTAAAATTGTTGTTTCTTCCCACATTCTATGAATGGAGCCATTATGTTTATAACTATGTATTTGTACTTTTTCTCCTTCTTTGGGAAATCCCATATATGCTCCCTTCTTTCAACTGCAAATGCCCTTTGAAAGGCATTCACTTTTTTTCTATTATAACTTTTTTGTCGAAATTTTAAAACTAAAGGGATAAGACTCTATTTTTCAAACTGAATATGCAGGAGGTTTATCGTTGAATACTATGCCCCAACTCTTCTTAAGAGATAGGGATTGTACTGCATTATTTATAAGCGAGGACATGTAATAGAAAAAGCCCTTCTCTATTTCCATACAAAGAAGGACTTTTCACCTGAAGATAACAATATATCTTATCCTAAATTTGAAATCATTTTTTCAGTTGTAAAAGATTGAATTACACTATTCGTTTGTTCTTCAAATTTCTCATGTAACATCTTCAACGCTACTTCTGTTCTATATATTTCCTGACGGATAAAATGCAGTTCTTTTTTATCGCACGTATCTTTTTCATTCATTTCGATTTGTTGATACTTCTCTAGATGTGCTTGTAACTTTAACAACTCATCCATCGTTTCTAATTGCTCCCCTACCAACTTATCAAAATCGTTCATTACTTACCCCCTTTTGGACTTATTCATCAGTTATTATTCCTAATTACATAATTCTAATTTTTAACTTCCTTCTCCTTTGACTACATTTGTTGACTTATTAGAAGTTATGTCGTTCGCTTCCTTTTCATTACAACGATCCACGCAAAAAGAAAACACTTCTCCCGAATTAGAGAAGTGTTTTTCTTTCATTACTGATTTGAGCTAGAAGATTGTGATTGTTTTGCAGCTGACTTAGCATTTTGTTTTTTCACAGAATGCACGTCTGTTTCAGTTGCAAATTCTGTACCATAACTAGCGTTTGCACTTTGTGCACCAGAAGCTTGTGCTTTCTTTGCTTCTGATTGTGCGTTTGCTTGTTTTACAGCTTGTACATCTGTTTCAGTTGAAAACTCTGTACCATAACTAGCATTTGTACTTTGAATGCTAGCACCAGAAGTTGCTTTGTTATAACCTTGTTGTTTTTTACTCATCTTTCTCACCTCCACAATCAATAATGTAACCAATTCACTTAGAAGCTATCCGTAATTTTCTTTTTTAAAATTTCCGCATATAACTTTTGTTACTCATTCAAACTATAGAAAATGGAGGTGTAAATATGTATATAGGACGCGATATGACTGAACTAACGATGATTTCAAAAAATGAATGGAAAGAAGATGAATTAGCTTATTTTCATCACTCACTACAACAGGTTCTGCCTTATTTAAATGTAGAAGGGCAAAGTATTTACAAAGAAATTGTAGTAGAAATCGAATCAAGAGGCGGCTTACAAGAAGGTGAAGCTAGTTGGACTCATGGGACAAAAATTTCTTACGATTAAAAAAGTGTTCCCTAGATTGGGAACACTTTTTTTGTTTATTGCATTGTAATTTTCTCCACACAATTTTCATAAATAGTACGGTGTGATTTTGAGAAAGGTAATTGCTCAAATACCTCTTTTGATACAAATTTTAATGTATCTGTATCAACAATATTACCGGTTATTTTTCCGTAAAATACAAATATATCCCAAGTACGATGTGTAAACGTATGTTGTACATTCATTGCGTATTCATCAATAGAAACCTCGAGCTCAAATTTTTCTTTCATATAATCTATAAGCTGTTCCTTCTGATTTCGAATACCTTCTCCAAGTTCCACATTCGGAAACTCCCACATGTTAGCTAACAAACCTGTACTTGGACGTTTATTAATAACATAACGACCGTCTTCAGTTTGAAGTACACCTGCAACAATAGGTACCATTTTAGGAGCTTTCGCTTTACTTTTTACTGGTAATTCTTTTTGAACACCTTCAGCATATCCTCTGCAATGTTCACGTACAGGACAAAGTAAGCATGCTGGATTTTTCGGAATACAAATTAGTGCACCTAATTCCATCAATCCCTGATTAAAATAAGATGGGTTTTCTACTGAAATAATTTCACGCACAATCTCTCCAAAAACTTTTCGAGTCTTTGGTTTTGCAATATCATCCCATACTGATAAAATACGAGATAATACACGCATAACATTTCCATCAACTGCCGGCTCTGGTATACCATATGCGATACTTAAAATAGCACCTTTTGTATATGGTCCCACTCCTTTTAACTTTTCAATTTTCTTTACATCACTTGGTACAACTCCGCCGTATACTTCTTTTACCTCTTTTACTGCCGCATGTAAATTACGTGCTCTAGAATAATATCCTAAACCTTCCCATGCTTTTAATACTTCTTCATCATCTGCGTTCGCTAACGCTTCAAGTGTAGGAAACTTCCCCATAAAATTTGCGTAATATGGTTTTACAGCTTCTACTCTTGTTTGCTGTAACATAATTTCAGAAACCCAAACGCGGTATGGATCTTTATTCTTTCTCCATGGTAAGTCGCGCTGTTCTTCTTCAAACCAACCAATTAAATCATTTTGAAACTGCTCTATATTAAAATTGTTTAGTATTTCAAGTGTCAAACTTGATCCCCCTCATTTTTTTGCATATAAGTACTATTATAAAGATTTTAGGAAAAAATTTAAGTAAGATGATACAGGAAATAGAAGGCAAAGGACTTGAGGTATCGAATAAAAAGAGTTACATTAATAAAAAACGGAGGTGGATTTCTATGGACACAGCCACTCACCTTGTTATGGGTATCACTTTAGGTAGCTTAGCAACATTAGATCCAGCCATAGCACAAAGTGATATTGGCCCCCAAGCTGTTATGCTTGCTACAATTGCTGGTTCCAACATTCCTGACATTGACACAGTTTTAAAATTGCGTAATAACGCTAAATATATAAGAAATCATCGTGGAATTACTCATTCTATTCCTGCGGTAATTCTTTGGTCATTCCTTATAAGTGGCATCTCTTTCGCCTTCTTTTCAGACGCTCCATATCTTCATCTACTGCTTTGGTCATTTATTGCTGTCTTCCTTCACGTCTTTGTAGATATTTTCAATGCCTATGGTACACAAGCATTACGGCCTTTCACAAAAAAATGGGTCGCACTCGGCGTGATTAATACATTCGATACCGTAATTTTCTTTATCCATATACTTGCAATTGCTTGCATGCTCGTCGGTTCTCATAAGGGATATACAGCTTTAGCGGCATATATATTAATGATTGTTTACTATATCGGACGGATTATGATGCACAGAAATATAAGAAGCGTTGTACACAAACGTTTCAAAAATGTCGAAAAGATTATCATTTCTCCTTCTTACCGATTTTACCATTACCATTTAGCAATCGTTACGGCTGATTATTACTACGTTGCGAGATGGCACCGTGGTAACATCATGATATATGATAAGTTCGATCGGGTACCGTTCCCAGACAATAATATTATGCGAGCAGCTAAACAAGATGAAAACATCTCGGCCTTTCTATCTTTCTCTCCTGTATATCGCTGGGATATTTTTGATCATGACCATTATTATGAAGTACGATTCATTGATTTACGATATCGAAGTAAAGATTATTATCCATTTGTTGCAATCGTTCAGCTCGACCACAATTTAAATATTATTAGTTCCTATACAGGATGGATCTTTAGTGAAGAAAAGCTTCGAAAAAAACTGGAATTACTTCCACATTAAAAAAAGCGACTTAAGTCGCTTTTTTTAATGTTTCAAATGATCTTCTTGATTAATTAAATGACTATACTTCGGATTATTTGTACGCATTTCATGAAGGCGTACACCATGATTATTAATCCATGATCGTACCACTTGTTCTGTCATTTCATCGCCTTGATAACGACCTGATTTTGCATAAGTTGTTTGAAAATCTTCCCATAGTAACTCAACCCACGCACGAGCTTGTGCGTAAGAAAGCTTGTCATTCTTGTCTAATAATTCTTTCGTTAATGTTTCATAAATATCATTCATATTATAATCTCCTTTTACCTATTTATCCCTTCATTTCTAAAGGATAGTTTCTTCAATTTTGCACATTCTATAATTGATACTTCTTAAAGAGGTATCAACCGATAATGAGGAGGGCGTTCGTAATGGGTAAACAAGCCGAATTTTGGTCTGAGTCAAAAAACAACAGCAAAATCGACGGTCAACCGAAAGCGAAATCACGCTTCGCTTCGAAACGACCTAACGGCACAATTAACACGCACCCACAAGAACGTATGCGTGCTGCAAATCAGCAGGAAGAGTAATACAAATTAAATTAACTTCCTACACGAGGTGATAAAGATGAGCTACCGTGATCGCTTAGATAGTCGTTCTGAATTATTTAACCATACGTGGACTCGTCCAAAACATGCGAAAGCGCAAGTTAACGGACAGACGCAACAAACCCAGTCTCTCATTATATTGGCAAATGAATGTAAAAAACGCCAATTTTAGAATCTCCTATCTCCTTTAACGCCTACCAAAGATGAAAACCAGAGAGATATATGCTCTCTGGTTTTTATTTTTCTTGCAATAAGGAAATTGGTATGCCAATCTCTTCATTATCATTTTGCTTATATCCCCAAGCAAATACCCCATTGAAATACGTAATTTTAAATAATACACCAGGTTCTTCTACTAATTCATATGTTTCACCAATACGGAATTTGTTTATATCCGTCATATAAGCACGAGCCATTGCCATTTTTCTCATTAATACATCAAATTCATTGACAATCCCAAGCTGCTCAGCTTTTACTGCTTGCTCCTTCAAAGCGCCAATTTCTTCCCTTAGCTCATGCGGTGTCATTTCACTGTAGCGTTTTGGCATATTCATCTTATTCTCCTCATTCCTCTTCGCGTTTCATTTGCAAAAATATCTCGATTTCATCAATAGAGAATCCTTTTCGATATAACGCTTGTTTCATCTTGTTTTCAAATGTCCATCCATCATGCTTCTTATATTTCTCATAATATTTATTCCCATGATAGTGTAACGCTTCTTGTTGCTTTTCGTCATCTTTTTCGTCTTTCAATTCTTCCAAACAAATTTGAATTACTTCTCTAGAATATCCTTTTCGAACAAGCATCTCATCTAACTTTAGTTTCATTTGTAAAAAAGAATGTTTTTGATAAGATTTTTTCTTCTTCTCTATGAGAAACAAGGCATTCTCAATTTGCTTTTCCTTCGGATATTCTTGTAAACTATGTGTAATAATTAAATCCTGAACACCTTTATTTAATAACTCTCTTTTAATAACAGTTGGACCTTTTCGATTCACATTACTTTGCGTTCGCGTATATAAAACAGCATACTCTTTATCATTAATATATCGGTCATGTAATAATTTCGAAACGACTTCAGAGATGATGGCCTGTCCCACTTCTTTTTTTCGTAAAAAATCTTCTATTTCTTGTTTTGTTCTCATTTGATAGGATAAATAGGAGATTGCTTGTAAATATGCTTTTTGCACTTCTTCATTGTACAAAATATTTCCTAACTCGATTTCATCAATTTCTAAGCCTTTTTGTAATCCATGTTTTATTAAGATTACTTGATCCACACTAAATCCGTACTCTTCGCCTTGACCTTTATCAATATAAATATTAAATCGTTCTTTCGATCGTTTTTGTACTTCTATTTTTGTAATGACAGCCATACTCTCACCTCTCTATTATTTTAACATAGTCGAGGAACATTTTTTCTTTTCAAGAATATATATAATGAGGAGGAAATACTTGTGAAAATCGCAATTTCTGGTGGTACAGGCTTTATCGGTAAATCCCTTTCTACTTTTTTTATTCAAAAAGGATATACTGTTTACATTCTCACACGAAAAAAAACTACTGAAACTTCCGATCCTAACCTTCAGTATGTTCAATGGACACCAGATTTACAAACCTTCCCCCTCTCTTCTATTGATGTAGTTATTAATCTAGCCGGAGAGTCTATTAATAGTAGATGGACAAAGCAACAAAAGAAAGCCATTTTAAACAGTAGAATTCAAACAACAAAAGGACTCATTAAACAATTGCAGGGACTCCATACAAAGCCACACACATTTATTAACGCAAGTGCTATTGGATACTATGGAACGTCTGAAATAGAGTCTTTTACAGAACAGCATGAGACTCCTGGAAATGACTTTTTAGCAAATACAGTATATTCATGGGAACAAGAAGCATCTAAAGCACGTTCTCTCGGAATACGAACAATCTACGCAAGATTTGGAGTTGTATTAGGTGCAAATGAAGGAGCTCTTCCAAAAATGCTACTTCCCTATCAATTCTATATCGGCGGCACCATTGGTTCTGGGAAGCAATGGTTATCATGGATTCATATAGACGATGTCGTTCGTATGATGGATTTCATTATACACAAAAAAGAAATTGATGGTCCTCTTAATATGACAGCACCAACACCTATAAGAATGAAGGAATTTGGAGAAACCATTGCAACTATAATGAAAAAGCCTCATTGGTTGCCTGTACCTTCTTTTATCATTCAAACTTTATTAGGTGAAATGAGCATACTTGTACTAGAAGGGCAACGTGTATTACCCATTAAAGCAATTGAACATGGATACCAATACACATTTCCAGAAATAGACCATGCATTACAAAATATACTTTCGCATACAATGTAGTACTTCTAAAACACAATTTTACATGGGCTCTTTCAAAACTTTCATTTTCTAGGATCCGAAGCATTACCATACAAATAACCTTTCAGTTACTTTCCCTTAACTTCCATTAGCATTATAAAGTAACAGAAATGAGGTACCTATGAAAATATTGCTCAAACAAGCCATTGTATACCCTATTACATCTCAAAAGTTTCAAGGAGATGTACTCGTTACAGGAGAGCGAATTACCGAGGTCAAACCTTTTATTCCACCTACTCAAGATATGACCGTTATAGATGCACGAGCACTCCATCTCTTACCTGGCTTTATTGATGTCCATACTCACCTTGGTCTCTATGATGAAGGTACTGGTTGGGCTGGAAATGATGCCAATGAAACATCTGAAGTTTCAACACCACATATTCGTTCTTTAGATGGAATCCATCCTTTCGATATTGCCTTTCAAGACGCTGTACAAAACGGAATTACAACCGTTCACGTTATGCCTGGCAGTCAAAATATTATCGGGGGTACTACTTGTGTAATAAAAACAGCTGGAACTTGTATTGATCATATGATTATTCAAGAACCTGCTGGTTTAAAGATTGCCTTTGGAGAAAATCCTAAAAAAGTCCATAGTAATGGAACAAAAGAATCCATTACACGTATGGGGATTATGGGGTTACTTCGGGAATCATTCTATGAAGCACAACACTACGGGCACGAAGCTGATTTTCGAATGCTTCCTATTTTAAAAGCATTACGTCGTGAAATACCCGTACGTATCCACGCTCACCGAGCAGATGATATTAGTTCTGCTCTACGCTTTGCAACAGAATTCAATCTCGATTTACGCATTGAACATTGCACAGAAGGACACTTTATTGTTGAAGAACTTTCAAAACACAATTTGAAGGTTTCAGTCGGTCCCACTCTGACACGCCGTTCTAAAATCGAACTAAAAAATAAAACATGGGATACTTACCATATATTATCAAAAAATGGTGTGGAAGTTTCTATCACAACAGATCATCCTTATACACCCATTCAATATTTAAATGTTTGCGCTGCTGTTGCAGTAAGAGAAGGGTTAGACGAGAAAACAGCACTAGAAGGAATCACCATATTCCCAGCACGAAATTTGCGTTTAGAGGATAGAATTGGAAGCATCGAAGTTGGAAAAGACGCCGATCTCGTGCTATGGACTCATCATCCTTTCCATTATTTAGCCAAGCCTGTACTAACTATGATTGATGGAAAAATAATTTACAAAAAAAATAAAAAAAACTAGTTTATTTTTTTGACTAGATAAAGTATTATACGATTATAAACTGAATGAAACCATAATCAATTTGTGTCGTGATTATCATTTTCAAATTGATGAATGGGGAAGGCAAATGGTGCGCCACCAGCGTTAGAAACTGGTTCTAGTGGGTTCGATTCCCACCCCGAAATTTTTTAAAGATTGATATAAAAATTTCGAGGGTGGGGTGTTTTTTCGTCATGCTACCCTCGTGTGAGGAGGAGTTAGTATGTTGAAAAAACGCGACTTACACGACAGCCACGTTCTATACGAGTTAATGGTGGATCCAGCTGTCTTCCCTTTTGTGCGTCAAAAGGCTTATTCTTATGAAGAATATTTATTCTTAACGAAACAAACGATTGAAGCTGAAGAGCGTGGTGAATTAATTTCACGCACAATTTTAGATGAATGGGGTAACCCTATCGGAACAATTACTTTATTTGATGTGCAAGAAAAAGCTGGATTTCTCGGGACATGGCTTGGCAAACCATATCATGGAAAAGGCTATAACAAATTGGCAAAAGATTCATTTTTTAGTGAACTTTTCTATGAATTAGATATTGAAACAATTTTCATGCGTATTCGTAAAATAAATATTCGTTCTATTAAAGCTGCAGAAAAACTGCAATATGTGAATCTAGCAAACGAAACAAGAAAAGCCGTATATGATGAAATTAACGCAAACGAAGAAGTGTATAACTTATATGAAATTCCAAAAGATCAATACACACTTGCTACAATGCGAGATACAACCTTCCAAGATGCTCATCAATTAAAAGAAGCGTAATCTAAATTTTCCGAAATGATAATCAATCGTTAACATTTTCCATATGCGTATATCCCCTCATGTCTTTGGAAACGATAAATAGTAACTTTAAGACACGAGGTGATTTGTAATGGATAAAAAGAAACGTGATAAAGCAAAAAACACATTATCTAGTACACAAGAAGTTCTCTATCAACGCGAATTTCAAAAAGCAGATCGTGCAGCAGGATATCGCTCGAAAAGCATTTAAAGTGAAAATGAATAATTAGAAGTTTCCCCCCTAATTATTCATTTTCATTACATAATTTTCTCGACTGATAGAAGTAAGCAAAAAAGCCCCTTATACATAAGGGACTTTTTTGCTGTGGACAACTTTATCCACAAAACCGATGAAATTGTTAGTAATTTTCAAAAACATTTAATATTTTTCTATATTAAAGCATATATCAGCTGTTTTAATTGTGGATATTTTTCTAAAAATTGTGGACAATGTGGATATAGTTGTTAATATTCCGACTTTACTGTTTAATGAAAGCGCAATCCTTTTGTGGATAACTCACTAAATTTCCTTTAAAAATAATAAAGAACCCTCTTTACATATACAAAGAGGGTTTCATATTAAGTAAAAGATTGTGCAAGAGCAGGTGATTTAATAGGTATATGACGCGGTTCTGCATGATTTTCCGCCAAAATTGCATCTACAATATGGCCAGCTGGCTCTGGAAGATAGATGCTTTTCATTGCTTCTTTCATTTGAAGAAGCTTCACATCATCTTGTAATAATGCCTCTGTTTTTGCAAAAACCTCACTATCATCGCGAATGACAACTGCTGCTCCCTTTCTTTCAAAGTACATCGCATTTTCATTTTCTTGTCCTGGAACAGGCTTATATAAAATGACAGGTACTTGCAACGCTGCTGCTTCACTTAATGTTATTCCGCCTGGCTTCGTAATCATACAAGAAGTAACACGGAATAATTCATCAATATTTTCAACATACCCAAACACTTTTAATGCATCGGAATTTTGCTTCTGTAAACTTAATAAATCCTGTTTTAAAGCTTCATTTTTCCCACAAACGACAACTACTTGTAAATTAGGCACTGACATAAATGATTGGCATAGTTCTTTTACATTTCCTAATACCCCATGAGCACCTGCTACAATTAGTAAAATCTTTTTATTCTTACATAACTGATATTTATTATATATGATTTCTGGATTTACCTTTAACTCAAAACTACTCCGAATTGGAATTCCTGTTTCAACAATTTGTTCCGCAGGTACACCGATATCAACCATCAATTCTTTCACATGATCCGTTGCAACAAAATAACGATCTACTTCTCGATGAATCCATATTTTGTGCACGCAAAAATCCGTTAATACGTTATAGACAGGAATTGAAATACCTGTTTGTTTCTTTAATTCTGGTACAGCGATAATTGGAAATGTATTAATTACAATATCTGGTTTCTCCACCTGTAAAAGTGTTTTCAAACGTTTCCTTCCAAAGTTCGCATACCAAGATGCTATTTTCTTATCATAAATTTTTTCTACCCCGTAATAAAACAAACGATATAATTCTTTTCCTATTGTATAACTTTTTAAATATAGATATTTTGTAATGTCAGTTATAAATGGATGTGATTCTCCAAACAAGTCGCATACAATAACATCTTCAATTCCTTTTTGGCGAAATGTTTGTTCTAATGTTTTTGCTACTTGCACATGACCATTACCGTAATGTGCAGTTAATATTAAAACCTTGGGGTTTTTTATCAAACAAATCCACTCCTAGCTTTTTGTTTCTCCATATTGCATATACGACAATAGGAAAAACATTTTCCTTAAAAATTACATAAACAGATTCTAATAATTCCCTTTCAGCTATGTACCTGTCGTGGATATGCAAAGCATATAAGATTGACCCCTTAATCCTATCTGTGCTCATATCTTTACATTATACTTTCCTATAAGAGCTTTCGCAATAACTTACAAATGTTCTCTATTCCATGATACTCACTCTTTTACTTCTTAATTCTTTTTACTATTTTGATTTCCCTTTACAATTATGTAAATTTCTCCATTTATTCCGTACAAAATTATGGATATTCTATTTTCAGTATACTCTTTTATCAATATATACTCTAGATTTTATTGTAAAGAAAGCAAAAAGCCTAATCCAATATTTGGATTAGACCGCTTGTAAAATATATTTAGCATGTTCTACATTTTTCTCAGTAGGTGGTTCTACATTTGCGAGTGGATACTTGTGTCCAAGCGCCTCCCATTTATATACACCAAGCTTATGATATGGTAACACTTCAACTTTTTGAACATTAGACAGACTTTGAATAAAGCTAGATAGTTTTTGTAGATCCTCTTCATTATCCGTAACACCAGGAACTAATACGTGTCGTACCCAAATCGGTTTATTCTTATCCGATAAATAACGAGCAAATTGTAAAATATGTTCATTTGGTTTCCCTGTTAATTTACGATGCTTTTTGGAATCGATATGTTTCAGATCCAATAAAACTAAATCTGTATAATCCATTAAAATATCTAGCTTATTTTGGAATTCTGGTTCCTCAGAATAACAACCACCAGAAGAGTCGATTGTTGTATGGATACCAGCCTCTTTACACTTTTTAAACAACTCAATTAAAAAGTCTAGCTGTAATAATGGCTCTCCACCGCTAACTGTTATACCGCCTCCGGAAGCTTCAATAAATGGAAGGTAACATGTCACATCCTGCATCACTTCTTCAACTGTTATTTCTTTACCTTTACCGATTTCCCACGTATCAGCATTATGACAATATTGACAACGTAATAAACACCCTTGTGTAAATATGACATAACGAATCCCTGGGCCATCAACAGTACCACAAGACTCTACAGAATGTATTCTTCCTTTTACCATGTTACTTCCTCCTTTATTGAAACAGCCTCCCTTCGCTATATATTAAGAGCGAAGGGACACTTTTTTCATTTACATGCTTTCATGCATTGTACGGTTAATTACATCAATTTGTTGTTCACGAGTTAATTTAATAAAGTTTACAGCGTAACCAGATACGCGAATTGTTAATTGTGGATATTTCTCAGGATGTTCCATTGCATCCATTAATGTTTCACGGTTAAATACGTTAATATTTAAGTGGTGGCCTTCTTTTACTGCATAGCCATCAAGCATTGATACTAAGTTACGTACTTGTACATCATCTTCTTTACCAAGTGCTTTCGGAATAATAGAGAATGTATTAGAAATACCATCTTGTGCATCTTCATATGGTAATTTAGCCACAGATAATAATGAAGCTAATGCACCTTTTGTATCACGTCCATGCATTGGGTTCGCACCTGGTGCAAATGGTTCTCCAGTACGGCGGCCATCTGGAGTATTACCAGTTTTCTTACCGTATACAACGTTAGATGTGATTGTTAAGATTGACATTGTATGAACAGAATTTCTGTATGTTTTATGTTTACGAAGTTTATTCATAAATGTTTTTACAAGATTTACAGCAATCTCATCTACACGATCATCATTGTTACCGTATTTAGGGAAATCTCCTTCAATCTCGAAGTCAACTGCAATACCATTTTCATCACGAATTGGTTTTACTTTTGCGTATTTAATTGCACTTAATGAATCTGCTACTACAGATAGACCAGCAATACCTGTTGCCATTGTACGAAGAACGTTTGTATCATGAAGTGCCATTTCAATACGTTCATAGCTATATTTATCATGCATGTAATGGATAACATTTAATGTGTTTAAATATAGACCCGCCAACCATTCCATTGTCATATCAAACTTATGCATAACTTCTTCATAATTTAATACTTCAGAAGTAATTGGTGCGTACTCAGGACCAACTTGTGCTTTAGATTTTTCATCTTTACCACCGTTAATCGCATATAATAATGCTTTCGCTAAGTTTGCACGAGCTCCGAAGAACTGCATTTGTTTACCGATTCTCATTGCAGATACGCAACATGCAATACCGTAATCATCGCCGTATTCAGGGCGCATAATGTCATCATTTTCATATTGAATTGCTGATGTTTTAATAGACATTTTCGCACAGTAGTTTTTAAAGTTCTCTGGTAATTGTTTAGACCAAAGAACAGTTAAGTTTGGTTCTGGAGCTGGTCCTAAATTATCTAATGTATGCAAGAAACGGAATGAGTTCTTTGTTACTAATGGACGACCATCTAATGCCATACCACCGATAGATTCAGTTACCCAAGTTGGGTCACCAGAGAATAATTCATTATAATCAGGTGTTCTTGCGAATTTCACAAGACGTAATTTCATAATGAAGTGATCTACAATTTCTTGTACTTCTTCTTCTGTTAAAGTACCATTTGCTAAATCTCTTTCAATGTAAATATCTAAGAATGTAGAAGTACGCCCAAGACTCATTGCAGCCCCGTTTTGCTCTTTAATCGCTGCAAGGTATGCGAAGTATAACCATTGGAATGCTTCTTGCGTGTTTGTTGCTGGCTTAGAAATATCGAAGCCATGAGAAGCGGCCATTTCTTTTAACTCTTGAAGTGCACGCATTTGCTCAGATAACTCTTCGCGTAAACGCATTGTATCTTCGCTCATTACACCGCCAGTTAAATTTAAATCAGCTTTTTTCGCTTCAATTAAATGATCAATACCATATAACGCTACTCGGCGATAGTCACCGATAATACGTCCACGTCCGTATGCATCTGGAAGACCCGTAATAACACCTGATTTACGTGCATTTCTCATTTCTGGTGTGTATGCATCAAATACACCTTGGTTATGAGTTTTTCTCCAATCTCTAAAAATACGACTAAGTTCTTTATCCATTTCGTATCCATAAGATTCACAAGCTTGTTCTGCCATACGAATACCACCATATGGTTGTAAAGAACGTTTAAATGGTTTATCAGTTTGGAAACCGACTACTTTTTCAATATCTTTATTTAAGTATCCAGGGGCATGTGATGTAATAGAAGAAACAATTTTTGTATCCATATCAAGAACGCCACCGTTTTCACGTTCTTTCGTTGTTAAATCCATTACTTGATCCCAAAGTTGTTTCGTTGCTTCAGTTGCTTCTGCTAAGAAAGATTCGTCTCCTTCGAAAACGTTTACATTATTTAAAATGAAATCGCGAACATCAATCTCTGCTTTCCATTTTTCACCTTTAAAGTTTTCCCATGCGTTTTTAACATTTTCTAATACTTGAGTCATCCTAATCTCCTCCATTTTTGATTAGTACAGGACTAAGATTTTTTATATAACAGCTTACACACTTAGAATACTACTTTTTTACGAAAGTGAACGAAATAGTTGTGACATGTTTGTGAAATATTGAGCAAACTACTATATATATAGTGTTAACTTCATTTAAAAGTCTTTAAAATTAACCCTTTCCTTAATTGTATTTTTTTGGTATCCTTATATACGAGTCCTATTTTGTAATATAAGAACAATACCCATTGTAGAGCTGTAATACTCTTATCTCCTAATCTGTTATAGTTTTTATAACAGAACAAAAAAGTGTACACATGTTGTACACTTTTTTGTTACTTCTATAAAACATCTCTTTTTCTATTGCCATCATAGAATCCGCCACGATTGTCTGTTAATGAAATTATTTGCTCTAGTCCCTCTATATGATCACCTATAATTCGAAGTACAGCTGGAGGGTGACCTATTTTTGCGAAATGTTCACTGGGACGAATACGGTTCATCTTATCAACCTCAACACGATATACACATGCAATTTCAAATCCAGACAGAAGAGCCTTCACTTGTGCTACACAAGGTGACAATAAAGATTTATACCCAATTGCTTTCAAACACTTTTGGCTAAATGCATTAGGTACCGCAATAAGTGAGCCTACCCCTAAATCCTTTCTATCACAAGCTAAATTTAGTGCATACTTAAATGCAGTTACAAGATGAAGTGGTACTCTTAAATCTAAATAGTGATTTAAATCATTTAATGCGACGTCCTTTCCATCTGCTATAGCTTTTGCAAAAGGATATAGCTCACTCGCTGGAATAATAAAATCGCCGTCTATAAATAACACAATTTCTCCTTTGGCAAAATAAGTTCCAAGTGAGCGCCCTACATCATTTCCGAGTGCTTCTTTATATACAATTGTCGTTGCCCCTTTGTCTTTTGCAATTTTTTTCGTTTTATCTGACGAACCATTTACGACAACGATAATTTCGAAGGGTTCAATTTTGCGAAGCTCTTCTATAACGTTTCCAATTGTTTTCTCTTCATCTTGTACGGGAATAACAACAGATAGTTGCTTTCCTTTATACAAATTAGATGTGACGCCCCATCCTTGATAAAACTCTTCAAAACTTAAAGTATGATAGACACTATCCCTTTTCCTATTTCCATCATAATATCCTCCGCGCTCATCACTGCTTAATATCCGTGCCGCTACTGCTTCTATATGATCACCTATCATTCTTTTTTCAGATTGGGAAAGATTTGTTCCATATGCAGCATGCTGGAATGGACGAAATTTATTTGGCGTAATAACGTCAATGGCGCAATGACGACTAATTCTCCATTTACTTTGAAGTAGGCGTAAATGAGCCACAATAGGATTAACAAAACATTCATATCCGATGCTTTGAACGACTTCTTTCGTCAGCGCATGAGGTACATCTAATAAAGAATTAATTTTTAATTCTTCACGCTCTAACATTGCATTTAATATTTGGCGCCATACTGTAATAGAAGTAGGTTTTTGCCTTTTTAAAAATAATGCATCCAAATTATTTAAAACTACATCTGCCTGATCGTATAAAATCGGATTAAGGAATAATTTTAATTTTGAAGTTTGAATAGCAAAATCACCATCTATAAATAGTAATACATCACCTATCGCATGTTTTGCGCCGACTGCACGTCCAACATCGTTCCCTAGTAGCTCTGTATGTTTGATTACTTTACACCCTAAACGATCTGCAACATCTTCTGTTCCATCATTACAACCGTTTGCTACTACAATAATTTCTACTGGATTTAATGGTCTTACCGATTGAATAACGTCTGAAATCGTATCGACCTCATTACATGCAGGAATAATAACAGATAATGACTTAGCCATTGTTTTGTTCACGAAACCACTTAATTGTTTCCTTCAATCCGTTTTCCCACGTTACTTTCGCCTGAAATTGAACAAGCTTTTTTAATTTTGTTACATCTGGTCTTCTATTTGGAATTTCTTCAAAACCATGAGGATATACTTCTTCAAAAGGCACTTGTACAATCTTCGAAGAAGAATTCGTTAATTTTTTAATTACTTCTGCTACTTCTTTTATACTCTGTTCATTCTCAGAACCTATATTAATAATCTCACCATTTACCTTCTCATCCATTGCCCGAATTGTTGCTTCTACCGCATCACTCACATACGTAAAACAACGTGTCTGCTTTCCATCTCCATATACGAGAATGTCTTCTCCTTGCAAAGCCGCACTAATAAATCGCGGGATTACCCCTGCATACGGACCATCTTTCGCTCTTGGACCATAAATATTAAAATATCGAACAATCGTTACCGGTAAACCTTCTAATGCGTATCCTAAACATAATGTCTCTTCCAACGTTTTACAAACTGCATAACTCCAACGAATTTTAGAAGTTGCCCCGTATAATCGATCTCCCTCTTCAGAGAAAGGCGGCTTGGCCTTACCATATACTTCTGAAGTAGAAGCAAAAACTACTTTCTTCTTTCCTTTTAACGCTGCTTGTAAAATATTTCTCGTCCCATCAAAATTCGTTTCTATGAGCTCTATACTTTTTTCCATTGTTGTTTTCACACCTAAAATTGCTGCTAAATGAAACACGACATCATGCTGATCTACTAATTCATAAATAGAATTTTTATCTAAAACACTTATTGGAATAACACGGATTTTTTTCATTAACTCTTTATGGTACTTATTTTTACCTTTATAAAAGTTATCCACAACAGTGACCTCATAACCTCTTCTCATCAACTCTTCAGCTAAATGCGACCCGATAAATCCGGCCCCACCTGTAATTAAACATTTCTTACTCATTTACTCACCTTCTTTACAATCCCGCGTGTATCTATTACTCGGTCCATTCCTTTAAAAAGCTTCCAATCAATATTAGAATGATCCGTTAAAATTAAAATACAATCCGCTTTTTTAACTTTTTCTTCATCTAAAGAAACAGATTGATACACCTTATCTCCAATTTCCGCGAAAGAAATATAAGGATCATGATATTCTATCTCGTATCCTTGATTTCTTAATAATTGAATAATCGGTAACGCTGGTGATTCTCTCAAATCATTTACATCTTTTTTATACGCAATCCCTACAATTAACACCGTTGCAGGTGATTGCACCACACTTTTTACTTTCCGGACCATTTTCTCTGGCATTTCTTCATTAATTATATGTGCTGCCTCAATTAATTGACTAATTGCCCCATTCTTTTTTATTCTCCATTGAAAATATAAAGGGTCTACTGGAATACAGTGTCCCCCTATCCCTGGCCCTGGCCAATATGGAGTAAACCCAAATGGTTTTGTAGATGCCGCTTCAATGGCCTCATAAAAATCAATGCCTAAACTTTCACATAGTGTGTTTAGTTCATTTACTAAAGAAATGTTAACTAAGCGCTGAATATTTTCAAATAGCTTGCACATCTCTGCTACTTTCGGAGAGCTAACAGGTACAACTTCGTCAAAAATGGTACTATATAAATCCTGTACCTTTTGTCTACACTTTTCTGTTTGTCCACTAATAACTTTTGGAATAGCTTGAACTGAATATTGACTATTTGCTGGATCAATTCTCTCAGGGGAATATCCGATATAGAAATCTTCCCCTACCTTGTTACTATTTTGAGAAATAATAGGTATGATGACTTCTTCAAGTGTGCCTGGATATGTGGAGCTTTCAAAAATGAAGGTTTGTCCTTTTTGAAGGTTTTGTTGTATATAATGCGAAGCTGAAATGAGGGCACTTAAATCTGGTTCTCTTTGTTCATTAATTGGAGTCGGGACAGTGACAATAACATAATCACTACTTTGAAAATCAGCAATGCCTTGATCCGGTGTGTTTACTGTTAATTTTTTTTTCGTCAATAAACTTTGTAACTCTTTAGAAGAAACATCTGGAATATAACTTTCTCCTTTTATAATTGAGTCTATTTTTCTAATATCTTTATCTAATCCAAGTACTGTATGCCCTCTTTCTGCAAAATGTACCGCTAAAGGAAGGCCAACATACCCTAACCCAATAATAGCTACTTTACTACTATTCATTTGTATTCTCTTCTTCCCTTCTCAATTGTTGAATGATATCTCTATCTCTATCTCCATCAGTAAAGCCACCACGTTCATCCGTACGTTGTAATAAATACGTAACCGCCTCAAGTTGATCACCGAAAATACGATCAAACGCTGAAATACGCCCATTTACAAATTCGTGTTGCTCTGGACGTACTCGATTTGTTTTTATAACATCTACTAACTCTACTGTTGTAATAGAGAATCCTTCTAAAATAGCTTTCACTTGTGCTAATGGCGGAATGATAAGGGCGTCATATCCTATTTTCTCTATTACCTTCTTATGCATGGCATGTGGTACAGCAGTTAGTGAGTTATTCCATAAATCTGGTCTTTTCGCTACCAAATTCAAAAAGTATTTTCCCATACTAATTGGATCTGCTGGATGAAACATATCTAATAAGCATTGTAAATCATTTAACACCACGTCATTTCCATCTTCAACAGCATGTAAAAATGGAGTGAGTTTTTTTGCTGGAATAACAAAATCACCATCAACGAATAAACAAATATCTGCCGTAGCATGCATAGCCCCTATTGCTCGTGCTACATTATGTCCAAGCGCCTTCGTAAATTCAACTACAATAACATTCTCTAGCTTTGCCTGTTTAACAGTCTCAACATCTGCTCCATTCGCGACAACTATAATTTCATCTACACCTGCTTCTTTCACTTCTTGTATAACAGACCTTATAGTTATTTTTTCTTCTGATACCGGGATAATGGCACTATATTTCGCTTTTTTCTTTTGTAATAAAACTGGTTTATACTTTCCTACAAACGCTCTATCTCTATTGTCCTCTGAAAAACCACCGCGATTACCGTATGTTTCGATTACGTATTGTAAAGCACGCAAATGATCACCCATAATACGACTAGTCGCTTTCGGATAAGGAGAGCCAGGTGATGCGCCCGTATGGACAGGACGAACTTTATTTGTGTAAATGACATCAACTGAAGCCATATCAGAAATATCTACTCCTCTAGACATCGCCATCGCTTGAAATAATGCTGGATCTGCTAAATTCCACCACCCCAGTTTTTCAATCACTTTACGACTTATCGCATGTGGTATTGCAATTAAAGATCCTACAACAAACTCCTTCTTGTTCAAATAACGATTTAACATATATTTTCCAACCGTCGTATAATGCGGTCTCATCTTCAAATAAACGGACCATGTTAAATTATTTAAAACAATCTCATGTCCTTGCTGTATTCCTTTAATAAAATTGTATAATTCTTCACTTTTCATGACGATATCACCATCTAAAAATAAAACAATTTCACCTTTTGCTTCTCTAGCACCAATTGCCCGTCCCACATCATTACCAAGGGAATATCTATAATAAATTACACGGCAATTATGCTGTAGCGCTATTTCTTTCGTACCATCTGTCGATCCATTATCTACTATGATAATTTCATATGGTTCGAGCTTTCTTACTTCTACTAAAACTTTTGATAAAGTACTTGCTTCATTATGCACTGGAATAACAACTGACACTCTCATACTTGTATCACTCTTACCCTTCCAAGCGAACATATGAAATAATAGGAATACGTACAACTACATCTTCCGGTGGTCCATAAGAAGGAGAAGTACGAACACTTACTGCTCCATCTGTCACAGATAACAGAATACCTGCAACAATTTCGGCCGCTGTCACAACTTGCACTAACTCACCAACATGGTTACGTAATTCTTCAGTAAATAACATATATAAGTCTCCTTTCTTACGCTTCTTTAATTGATATAATACTTGTAAATGGTAATAAAACTTCTGTTCCTATTCCTTCTTGCAATGTTAAGAAGTCATCACCAACTGCTACAATAACGCCTGTTAACTGTCCCACTGTCACAGTAATTTCTACGTTTTTACCTAAATACTGCTCTGCAATTTCTTTAAAAGGTGATGTATTACATTCTTTTAAAATGTTACAAATAATCGATTGAAATTGACTTGATTTAATAAATTCTTCTGTAGCTTGCTTGGAATTTCTTTGAATAAACCTCGCGAAGTTTTGCGAAAATAAAAGTCTTTCCACAGCAGGCAATAACTTATTATCTAAAAAATAATCTAATTGTCTATTAAACAATCTTGATAACTTTTTCCAATAATTACTGAACAGACACATATACTTCTCCTCCTATTATTTTTAAATTATAAAAATACATCCATACATCTTAATGTATACAAAATAGATATTTTTGTGATAGGTAAGACATACATTTTCTAAAAGAAATATTTGTTTCAGGGCATAAAAAAAACTATCCAAAAGGATAGTTTCTTACACTTCAATATTTCTTAACATCGTATATATATCGTTATTCACTTTACCAAATGATTTAATATTGTTTTGAATGTTAGATAATAAAACAACGTACACACTACCGTTTTTACTAAATCCATTTAAACAATTCCAACCTGGCATTACACCATGATTCGAATAGCTTCCTGGGTCTACGTACCAGCCAAATCCGTAATCCTTTTTCACGGCTGTAAACATTTGATCGTAACTTGCTTTTGAAATTAACTTTCCAGAGTATAACGCTTCGTTAAATAAATATAAATCATGTGCACTCGTATATATATCACCACAACCATATAGTTGTGACATGCTCGGAATATTAGGTGTTGTCATATTATTATTTACTATTTTATAACCCGTTGATGGGAATCTTGTTTGTTCTAACGCTGTGCCAAAACCAGAATGTTTCATACCCGCAGTAGCAAAAATATGTTGTTTAATATATTCTTCGAGCGACTGTCCACTTACCTTCTCGGCAATGTATGCAAGTACGGAGTAGTTCGAATCGGAATACTTCCATTTCTCTCCTGGACCACCAATACGCTTTTGATTTCCTATCCGCTTTATCAGTTCTTCATGAGAAATATCTTCTTTTCCCTGCTCATATTCGGGAATCCCTGATGTATGTGTTAATAGATGTTTTAGCTGAATACTATTACCTTGTGGGAAATTTGGAATATACTTTGCAACAGTATCTTCTACTTGTAATTTATTCTGATCTTTCAACTGCATAATAGCAGTTGCTACAAACGCCTTTGAAATAGAACCAATATAAAAAGTCGTCTCTGAATTATTCGGTACTTGCTGCTCTTTATTTGCCATACCGTATCCTTTATTCAAAAGAACTTTTCCATTCTTCACAATAACAGCTGTCCCGCTAAAGCCTGCGTTTTTTAAATACTGGTCCAATTGAGCGTTTTCATTAATTTCTTGAGTTGGTCCTTCAGCAGGCTGTTCCGCAACTTGCGCTTGCTTCACTTGTTCTTCCTGCTCTTTTTGTTTTTGCTTCTGTACTTCTTGTTTCTTTTTTTCTTCTTTCTTTTTTAGCTCTTCTTGTTTCTTCATTTCTGCTGCCGCTTTTAAAGTTTCTTCTTTCTTATTATGCGCAACAATTTTTGTATACATGAAATATACAAGTGATAATAGTAAGACGAGAATGATTGTTCTTTTGATGTATACAATCGGCCGACGTACTTTCCCATTCGCATTATTTTTTTCCTGATCCATAATTGCTTTTTTCCCCTTACTCACCAATAATTTAATTCCTCTATTAAAGATTTATTTTAGTAGATTATGGATAATCCATTCTATATCATCCCTACTTTATCACGCACTGCACATATTACCAACCTATATGTACAAAAAAGAAAAAGAAAATTTACAAAAGTAAGATTCCCGTTAAATTATTAACAAAAAAAAGAGGATATCCTCTAAAAAATTGATGTTATCAATCTTTTTGGACATCCTCTTATCTCATTATTTATACGTGTTTTTTCATATCATCGGCAACAGATTCAACATTTGTACCTACGATAACTTGTACACTTGTATTACTTAATTTCATAACACCTTTTGCACCAGCACGTTTTAATGCTGCTTCATTTACTTGACCAGCATCTTTTACTTGTAAGCGTAGACGTGTTGCACAGTTATCAATAACTGTTAAGTTTTCTTTTCCGCCTAAAGCTGCTACGTAAGTTTCACCAATTGAACCTGCAACTGGTGCATCACCATCTTCAACTAACTCATCGTCATCTTCACGACCAGGAGTTTTTAAATCGAACTTCTTAATTAAGAAGTAGAATACTATGAAATAAATTGCTGCGTAAATTAAACCAATACCTGCTAGTAAGACTGGTTTTGTTGCAATACCGAAGTTTAAAGCGTAATCGATTGCACCGGCACTAAATGAGAAACCATCATGAATGCCAAGCGATGTTGTAATGAATAAAGAAAGACCTGTTAATACAGCATGAATACCATATAATACTGGTGATAAGAACATGAATGAGAATTCAATAGGCTCTGTAATACCAGTTAAGAATGAAGTTAATGCTAGACCAGCTAACATACCAGTAACTGCTTTACGCTTTTCTGGTTTAGCAGCTGCAATCATTGCGAAACATGCTGCTGGTAAACCGAACATCATAACTGGGAAGAAACCAGTCATAAACATACCTGCTGTTTTGTCACCTGCAAGGAAACGAGCAATATCACCATTAACAACATTACCTGCTGCATTTGTAAAGTCCCCAAATACAAACCAGAAGTATGTGTTCATTACGTGGTGTAAACCAATTGGGATTAATAAACGGTTTAATAAACCAAATAGTCCTGAACCAATTGCACCTAAATTAACAATTCCATGAGCTAATGCATCAATACCATTTTGAATTGTTGGCCAAATTTGTGCAAATAGAATTCCTAATATCAGCATCACAACTGATGTAACAATTGGAACGAAACGTTTTCCAGCAAAGAAACCTAACCATTCTGGAAGTTTAATCTTATGGAATTTATTATAAAGAAGTCCTGCTATAACACCAACAATAATACCACCTAAGACTTTCATATCTACTTTAGTCGATAATTCAGCAGCCTTAGATACTTGTGTCATTGTATCCGCAAGCTTAGATGGATCTACATTTGCGCTATTACCTATTAAATCTTGGACTTTACCTAATTTACCTTGTAATTCAGCAGTTGAATACCCTTTGCTAAGTGCATCAATACTATTTTTCATAACAAGATAACCAATTGCACCTGCAAGACCTGCTGCACCACTACCATCCACTGAAAGACCGATTGCAATACCAATTGCAAAAATAAGTGCTAAGTTATCAAAAACTGCTGCGCCGGCCTGTGCCATAACAGGAATATCAAATACATCTGGTTGCCCTAAACGAAGCAATAATCCTGCTGCTGGTAGTACTGCAATCGGAAGCATTAAAGCTTTACCAATACGTTGTAAAAACTGCAACATTTTAATTCCCCCTAATCAAATTTATGAAATCGTTATCATTATAAGTACGCTTTAGAAAACGCTTTCTATTACATAACCATAATAACATATAGTTGTATAGATGTGTAGTTTTTATTTCTGAACTTTTTATGGATAAATCTCCTATTTCCAAACTGTTATATAAAAGGAAAATTCTCCTTTTTAAAATACAGAATACTCGAAACGAAAGACCTATTATAGCACATTGAACTTTCGTTTTATCATTCCACTTTTTCATGTTATTATTTATTTCCGAGCATATCGGGAAAAGTAAACTTAGTTAATTCAAAATAGGAGCGTTGGTACTATGCAGTGCATTGAAACAAACAACTTACAACAGTTGTTAGAACAAGTAAAACCATATACGAAAAAAGGAAAACTTGCTACTTATATCCCCGAACTAGGAAATGCAAATCCAGACGATTTAGGGATTGCCATTTTCCATAAAGAAACAGAATATATCCATGCAGGTAACTCACAAACACTATTTACTCTTCAAAGTATTTCCAAAGTAATTACACTTGCCCTTGCCCTTTTAGACCGTGGTGAAGAATATGTATTTTCTAAAGTTGGAATGGAACCAACGGGTGACCCATTTAATTCTATTATTAAGTTAGAAACGACAAGTCCGTCCAAACCCCTTAATCCAATGATAAATGCAGGAGCTTTAGCTATTACAAGCATGTTAGCAGGAAAAGATAACGAGGAAAAAATGGAACGTATTCTTCATTTTGTACGTGAAATAACAGATAATCCTACTATTAATTATTCCTCTAAAGTTGCCGATTCAGAACTAGAGACAGCTTACCTAAACCGTTCACTTTGTTATTATATGAAACAAAACGGAATTATCGATTGTGATATTGAAGAACTTATGGATTTATATACTCGTCAATGCGCAGTTGAAGTAAACTGCATCGATTTAGCACGTATCGGCTTAATTTTTGCAATGGATGGATATGATCCATATAAGAAAAAACAAATCATCCCTAAACATATTACAAAAATTTGCAAAACATTTATGGTCACATGTGGTATGTATAACGAATCTGGTGAATTTGCAATTCGTGTTGGTATTCCTGCAAAAAGTGGTGTAGCCGGTGGTATTTTTGGCTGCGTAAAAGGAGACATGGGAATCGGTATTTTCGGACCAGCTTTAGATGCAAACGGAAATAGTATTGCCGGTTTTAAAATTCTTGAACTTCTTTCTGCTCAAGAAGGTTGGAGCATTTTTTAATCGCGAGTTATCCTGCTATACTAGCAGGATTTTTTATTTCGCCAAAACCTCACTTTTGTCAGTTATCAATCCTCTTACAAAAACAGTGCTGAAAGTTTCTCTATATCATGCATATTTGTTCCCCCCTCCTGAATAATATAGTACAACCTAGCGCTATATGTGGAGGTGTGAAAGATGAAACTAATATTTCAAATGGGAAAACAACCTGTTCTTGAAAAAACAATCCTTCTTTTTATATTGAGTATTGTAGAAAGCTTGAAGTTAAAAGTTGTTTCACTCGACGAAGCTCACCGATACATATTCAATTTAGAAGTACTTGAATTATTAATGGATCGGAACATCGATGATCAAGTACTTGAACTTATTCATTTCGGGATGGGACTTGAAGACATTTATCATGTGCTTCCTGAAGAACTTGAGCATACGATTGAAGAATTAAAGTGGCTTTGCATTCAAGTATTAAGTGAGTACAGTATGCATGAAGAATCCGAACAATTAATTGAAGATATACGGTAAAAAAGCACCTATGTAGGTGCTTTTAATGTTTTTTTAAACTATTTTTATACGCCTCAATATTTACTGGTAGCTCTTCCTCTTCCAAAGTATGTTCATTTACATCTTTATGAATGAACGCACCTTTAGGTGGTTGATGATCATGCCCTTTTTTCTTATGATCAAATGCTTTCCCGCGTCCCATACAAATCCCCCTTTCTTAAAAGAAATCCGTATTAGTATGGAGAAAAGTACGTCGATATATGCAATCTCTTGCTGTATTTCCAAGGAAATACTCGAACCTTGTTTTCTACTCTCCTTACAACAACTGATCGATCCCAATAAGAATTAATAACACTCCTGCGATAACTGTCGCCCATTTCCCTAAGTATTCTGCTAAAAATCGTTTTCCTACATACGCAAAACCACTAATACAAATAAAACTAAACACCCCAGAAATAGTCGCTGTAAGCCAAAGATTTAAATTTGTTACCCCTGCATCAAATCCACCTGCAATATTATTAATAGACAACGCAACTCCTAAAACAATTGCTTCTGAGAAACTAATTGTTTTAGAACCATCAAAATCTGCTTTTTCCGGATCACGTAAAATTCCCATAAGTACATTATCATCTTTAGAACCTGCAGTATTTTTTTGGCCCAAGAAAGGCTGACATAAAATAAACACACCGATTATCCCTAAAACGATTGCTCCAATCAGATTTGCTGTAAACTCTGAAATAAATAACGCAATCCAGTTTCCAAAAAATCCAGCTAGTAAAGTAAATAAAAATCCAAAGAATGCAATGATAAAATTGTTAAACCACGAAATACGAATTTTACGAATGCCATATGCAATTCCAACACCTGCATTATCTAAATTAGAAGCGATCCCGATTAAAAAAATTGAAAATAAGCCTACCGTACTCATAAATAGTCACCCCTTTTTCTCACTTTTCAATGCATATTATGAAAATGTTGAGCAACTGTGCCTGTCTGTTTCATATACTTGTAATAAATGCTCAATATTTTTTCAACACTAAAAAAGGAGTGCCTACACTATGGCTAATGAAAACCCGAATGATCGGCTTGGCAAATTAATAAAAAAACTTTTAAAAGAACGCGCCTTATCTATGCGCCAACTAGGAATACTTACAAATATTGATCCTGCAACAGTCTCAAGAATTATTAATGGCAAACAACCGCCAAAACAAAAACATCTACAAAAATTTGCAGAATGTCTTCAAGTTCCACCCCAATTGTTATTTGATGAAATGTACCCTGATTCTCCTCACATAAATAAAGAAAAAACAGATATGTACACATCTCTTGATACCATTCAGCAAACGCTGCAATCCTCTAACTTATTCGATTTCGATTACACTACAACTCGCGTAAAACAAGAACTCGAAAATTACGAACGCTATGCCCAGACAACAGAAGGTGAAAAACGTATTCATAACAGTTTCGCAAGCAAATTAGAGCAAATTGATAGTGCAGGTCCTTTTATTGAACAATTAACAGATATGTATCAACAATTTTGCAATGAAACCATTTCAAAAGAAGAACGTGCAGTTCTTGGGAGCGCATTACTTTATTTCATTTTATCGACAGATATTATTCCCGACTATCTCTTTCCAATTGGCTATTTAGATGATGCGATCGCCGTTGAATTAGCAAAAGAGAAATTACTTGAAATAAAACGAAAGACATAGCAAAATAAAGAACTATTTCAGTTGTTTATATTCAACTCTGAAATAGTTCAATAAAAAATCGTACAAGTATACATACTCGTACGATTTTACTATACAAATCTATTTTTTCGTGTGGCACCATTCATATATAAATGCTGTTATCACTTTTGTAAATTCAATTAACTGTTCAACTTCAACTTTCTCATTTACAGAATGTGCTTCTTCTAATGTACCTGGTCCATATATAATCGCTGGAATGTGAAACTCACTAAACCAACCGCCATCAGTTACCGTTGCAGACATATCTAAAATTGCATTTTTTGATAAAATAGACTCGTGTACTGAGCTAAGTTTTTTTACAGCTGCATGTTCCCTATCTACTTCTAATGAAGGGAAAATTTCACCACGATCTACAATCATTGATTCTCCGCCCCACTTAAATTGTGGCGGATTTTCACTTAACCATGGATCGGCAGCTGCTACCTTTCCAATATACTCTTCAATTTCTTTTATTATTTGTTCATGTGTTTCGTTCGGATAGAAGTGCACTGTTATCCATAACTGGCACTCATCCGCAATAAACGCCGCATGCCTTCCCCCCTCAATAACAGCTGGATTAATTGTTGTTGTTCCAGATGGATAGCCTTCATATGTTTTCATGACTGCCCAGTGGCGCTCTAATTCTTGTAAACTTTGCACAATTTTCATCATTTTTTCAATCGCACTCGCTCCGAATAAACGTCCCCCTGCATGGATCATTTGCCTACGTGTTGCATCATGAAACGTTTGCGGGCTTTTCACAGTAATCCATCCAGTAATTACGCCGCCCTGTCCTTGCATATGTAAATCACTCGTATCCACTACGACTGCAAAATCAGCATCATAACCTCGCCTGCAGCATTGAAGCGTGCCAGCTTCTCCAACTTCTTCCCCAATTACGGATTGAAAGATTACATCTCCAGGTAATTCAATGCCAGCTTCTTGTAAAAGCTGAATAGCAAATAGTGCCCCAGCCAATCCCCCTTTCATATCTGCCGCACCACGTCCAACTAACCAACCATCTTTTATAAATGGCTCAAACGGATTCATTTCCCACGCCTCATCTGCTGTCACTTCAGCTACATCCATATGTCCATTAATAATAAGACTTTTATGTGTGTCACTTTCTATCCCTTTTTTCACCCCAACAACGTTCGGATCATTCGGATATACATCCCATTTATCAACACTAAAATTTCGTTTTCTTAAAAACTCTGCAACAAATTCTTGCGCCTCATTTGTGTTTCTCGCCGGCGGTGCTAGTGTTTCAAAACGAATTAAGGTTTTTGTAAGCTCTAGTAACTCATCTTTTCGTAAATCAATCTGTTCTAATAGCTGTGAAACTTCTTGATTCATCGCTAATTCCCCTTTGCATACATAGTATGTTTCCAGCTTTATTTTCACAAAAAAAGAGACTGTTTACAATTTTACAGTCTCCAAATTACTCAATATTATAAACTTTCTACTTTTGTTGTATTGATCTTTTCAATATGCTCTACTTTACGTACCTTATTTCTTGTCGCACGGTAAAACAGTAAACAAACAATCATAAATGGAATTCCACAATATAACGCCATTCTTTGCTCTGGGATAAAAGCCATAGCAACTATAACTGTTATATTTAATGCTAATGCCAGAAGTGGTACGAATGGATATAGCGGTGTTTTAAATTTCAAGTCCTTCACATCTCCGCCCTGCTTAACATATGCCCTTCTAGCTAATAAGTTAGATAAAGCAATAGATGCCCAAACTAATATCGCCCCAAATCCGGCAATAGAAAGTAGCCATAAATAAACTGTATCTTCCGCATAAATACCTGATAGTAATGAAAGACAGCCTACAATCGTGCTTACAATCAATGCATAAATAGGAACACCATTTTTAGATAACTTACCAAAAATCGGACTAATCATTCCTTGATTAGACATAGACCATAGCATACGAGAAGTTGCATATAATCCTGAATTCGCAACGGATAGTACTGCTGTAATAATAACGAAGTTTATAATATCAGCTGCATAAGGAATACCAATTTTATCAAATACAACTACGAATGGACTTTCTATCACTCCTGCTTGCTGCCATGGGAATAATCCTGCAAGAATGAAAATAGATAATACAAAGAACACGAGTATACGCCAAACTGTATTATTAATTGCCTTTGGGATTGTTTTTTCTGGATTTTCACTCTCACCTGCTGCAATACCGACTAGTTCTGTTCCTTGGAAAGAAAAATTAACAGCAATCATCGTAATTAAAATAGCGGATAATCCATTTGGAAACAATCCACCATAATCAGTAAAACTAGAGAACATTGGTGCTGGTTCATTTCCTTTCATATCTAGAAAACCAAACATTGCTGCCCCGCCCAAAATAATAAATGCAATGATTGTAATTACTTTAATACTTGCAAACCAAAATTCAACTTCTGCAAAACTTCTTGAAGATAATGCATTGATAGCAAAGAGAAGCACCGCAAACGCTACACACCAAATCCATGACGGTACATCAGGAAACCATCGTTTCATTAAAATACTAACTGCAATCAGTTCAATACCTATCGTAGCAGACCAGTTTAACCACGACATCCATCCGACTACATAACCCGCTGCAGGGGAAATGTGCTTCGTTGCATACGTTTGATAAGATCCTGCGTCGGGCATCGCAACAGCTAACTCTCCAAGACAGAGCATCGTTAAATACATAACAAACCCTCCAACAAGATACGCTACAATTGCTCCCCCAGGCCCAGCTTCATGAATTGTATATCCAGATCCTAAAAAAAGACCGGTACCAATAACTCCTCCAAGTGCAATCATAAATATGTGCCTGCTTTTCAATTCACGTTTTAAACCTTGGTTTTGATCCATCATATAAATCCCCCCTTTTCCCTTTGGAAACCCATTTCATGTAAGCGTTTTTAAAATCATTCATAATAAAAATGATTATTGAAAAGAGCGAAATACATAGCACTTATTAATCACTACCTGTTATTAAAAGATCATCCCTCACTGTTATTAATAACTTTTTATCAGCAATGGCTTGTCCTTCTACTACTTCTAATGATTCGATATACCCACTGATTCCTACCTTAATTTCTACTTTCTGTTTATCTATTGTTTCAATTAACGCTAATTTCTCCCACTCGTATACGTATGAACTTTCCGCAACAAATAGCTTCTCTACTTTTCCATAACAAGGACTATACACACCTTCTATAACTGTCTTCACTTTATAAATTCCTCCCTCTTATTAATTGACACCAAAACGTTGTATATCCTGTAAAAATTCATATTCTCCCCTCTAGAGATTTCGAATATTATTTATGCAAAATACGTACCAAGTCTCTGATTCATATATTAAATGAGAGTTTCACACAAAAAAGTGTGCACAACCGCAAAATTTTTCTATCATTTGAAAAGTTTTAAGAGAAAAATAGCAAAAAAATTTTGCGGTTTTATAAGAATTTTA
Source organism: Bacillus cereus group sp. MG1 (assembly GCF_040460035.1). Classification (NCBI taxonomy): domain Bacteria; kingdom Bacillati; phylum Bacillota; class Bacilli; order Caryophanales; family Bacillaceae; genus Bacillus; species Bacillus cereus group sp. MG1. Next base: position 2,062,090 of record NZ_JARVGY010000001.1, read on the forward strand.
ATAAAATTATAAAAAGTCAGTCTTCATAGGGTGAAATGAGGAGAAGATAATCTATGCGTACAGAAGAAATTAATTTAAAACAGATCGTTGAAATGAATATGCTATATGAAACTTTACTCAATGAGCTCGATATCGGGATTCATATTATTAATGAGGAAAGTAAAACGATTATCTACAACCGCAAAATGATGGAAATTGAATCAATGGAACGCTCAGATGTATTATATAAAAGTCCTTTAGAAGTATTTGCATTTGAAGAAAATAAAAATAGTACTCTTATAGAGGCATTAAAATTAGGAAAAACAAACAAAAATATAAAACAAACGTATTTTAACAATAAAGGACAAGAAATTACAACGATTAACGATACTTTCCCTATAATAGAAAATGGAAAAATTAAAGGCGCTATTGAAATATCAAAAGAAATTAGTCACTTAAAGCAGACGATAAAAATGGGTCCTTCTCGAAAACAAAGCACCAAATTTACCTTTGATCACATAATTGGTGATTCTAAAGCCATTCAATCAATCATTACAGAAGGAAAAAGAGTAATTCGTACATCTTCCTCCATACTTCTAGTAGGAGAAACAGGCACTGGTAAAGAACTATTTGCACAAAGCATCCATAATGAAAGTCAGCGTTCAACAAAACCCTTTATTTCACAAAACTGTGCCGCTATACCTGATACCTTAATGGAAAGCCTACTATTTGGCACAAATCGAGGTGCCTTTACAGGAGCAATAGATAAATCAGGCTTATTCGAAGAAGCGAACGGAGGAACTTTGTTATTAGATGAGATTAATTCATTAAGTCCAGCACTTCAAGCGAAGTTACTGCGAGCTATACAAGAAAAAACAATAAGAAGAATCGGAGGCACACAAGAAAAAGAAATTGACGTTCGTATTATAGCAACTATTAATGAAGATCCTCTTGAAGCTATTACACACAATCGATTACGAGAAGACTTATATTATCGATTAAGCGTCGTTACTTTATGTCTTCCGCCTTTACGTGAACGAAAAGAAGATATTCCGGCTCTTGTTCAGCACTTTATCGAAAAATACAATATTCAATTCGGACTTAGTGTAACAGATGTAGATGTGCATGTAAGAGAGTTTTTATATGCATATGATTGGCCTGGAAACGTAAGAGAATTGGAACATATCATTGAAGGTTCAATGAATTTAGTTGAAGATGAAAACATCATTACAGCGTTTCATCTTCCCACTCGCTTTCGCGAACGAATAAAAAAAGAATTCAATATGCAACCTTTCTTAACTAATAACGATACTGATACGCCTAAAACGTTAAAGCACACAATAGAAGAAATGGAAAAAAACTACATCAATCAAATTCTAAAAGAGTATCACGGGAATATCTCACAAGCTGCAAAATTTTTAGGATTAAGTAGACAAAACTTACAATATCGAATTAAAAAACTGCATTTACACATATGAAATGAAACTTGGATGAGTGGATTGCTAGCCCTAATCAATTCGACTTTTATTGCTTGTTAATGCAGCATAAATCTGCTTTAACATACAAATAAACACTTGGTAAAATATGCTACAATAAACATATAACATACTAGAAAGGAGCGATATATATGAGTAATGATAACAAATTAAAGTTATTACAATACTTAGCCTTCTTCCCTACCATTGTATGTATGATGTTACTAATTGATATAAACGCCTATCCTTATGCAAAGCTATTAGCAACAATTAGTGGCTCCTTTGCAGCTATTATGCTTGCTGCTTTTTGGAATTTGAAGCTACGTATAAAAAACGAGAAATCTTCGTAATACAAAAAAAATCGAGCTACTTAGCCCGATTTTTTTATTTGCCATTAAAACTCAACATTCTCTAAATACAACCCACTTGCCTCAGCAAGACAATTAATTTGATTGCGCTGCTTTTCCTCTAAAATGTTTGGAATTGCTTCAGCGTCTAATTGTCCTAATCCAACTTCAATTAATGCCCCGACAATTTTTCTTACCATATTATGAAGGAAGCCGTTACCACTTACTCTAATTTGTACAAACCCTGCCTCTTCCATCACATCAAGTGTATATACTTCTCGAACCATAGATTTTTTCTTTGATTTCGCATTTGAAAAAGCAGTAAAGTCATGTGAACCAACTAAATGTTTCGCAGCTGCTTTCATGCTTTTCACATTTAATTTTTTATTCACATGCATGCTGTATTTACGCATAAATGGATTTGTATGCTCTTCATTCCAAATTTTATACAGATATGTTTTTGCTTTAGAATTGTAACGAGCATGGAAACGATCATGTACTTCTTCCACATTCGTAATGCTAATATCATTAGGTAAATATTGATTTAAATATTTTTTCACTTTATGTTCCACTAACTTCTCATCACTTTGAAAGTTAGCAACTTGATTCAAAGCATGTACACCAGCGTCTGTTCTACTACAACCAATAATTTCAATTTCTTTTCCGACCATTTCAGATATGACACTTTCGATTTTTCCTTGAATTGTATTATCGTTATTACCGAGACGTTGCCATCCTTTAAAACGTGCGCCATCGTACTGAATTGTTAATTTATAATTATGCATAATATTCTCCTTCATAGAAAATATTCCCTCATACCATGAGGGAATATTAATAAACTTTACTTTCTAACAAGCTTCACTACATTTTCTACGTGAGCTGTATGCGGGAACATATCAACTGGTTGCACATACTCCACTTCATAGCTCTTCATTAATGCTTGTACATCACGCGCTAATGAAGAAGGATTACAAGACACATACACAACTTGTTTCGGCTTCACCTTTAAAATTGTTTCCAGTAATTTATCATCGCAACCTGTACGTGGTGGATCGACAACAATTACATCTGGACGCCATCCTTCTTTTACCCATTTCGGTAACCATTGTTCAGCTTTACCTGCTTCATATTTCGTATTTGTAAATCCGTGACGCTTCGCATTTTTTCTTGCATCTGCAATCGCTTCTGGAATTACATCCATACCACGTACTTCCGCTGCATCATTTGCAAGCCAAAGACCGATTGTACCAACGCCACAATACGCATCTACAATTTTCTCATCGCCTGTTAACGCAGCGGCTTTTTTTGCTTCATTATATAAAACAACGGTTTGCTCTGGATTCAACTGGAAGAACGCACGTGCTGATAATTCAAATGATAAATCACCAAGTGTTTCTTGAATTACTTCTTTTCCAGCTAATTTAAATGTTTTGTCGCCAAAAATAACAGATGTTTTACGCCAGTTTACATTTTGCATAATTGATTTAACCGCTGGCATCTGTTTTTGTACTTCTGCAATAAATTGTTCTTTATTTGGTAATTCTTCTTTTGTTGTAATAAGTGTAACTTGTACTTCACCTGTTTGAACTGCAGTACGTGTTACAATTGTGCGTACTAAACCTTTTTGTTTTTTCTCATTGTAAATAGAAACATTTAATTTTTCTAAAATACGTCTTACAACTTTTGTCGCTTCATTCGTTGCTTTATGTTGAATCATACAGTGAGCGATATCAATTAACTGATGTGAGTTTTGTTTATATAGCCCTGTAATAACCTTTTCGTCTTTACGCCCCACTTGTAATTGACTCTTATTACGATAATGCCATGGATTTTCCATGCCAAGCGTTGGACGAATTTTCTCTTCCATACTATTTTTCATGTACTTCTCAAATGCTTGTACAACGATATCACGCTTTTGATTCAATTGTTCTTTATAATCTAAATGTTGCAGCTGACAACCGCCACACTCCTCATATACTGGACACGGTGCTTTCACACGATGCGGTGAAGCTTTACGAACTTTTTTCACTTTCGCTTCAGCGAAGCCACGCTGAATTTTCGTTGTTTCTGCAACAACTTCTTCTCCTGGTAATGCCCCTGGAATGAAAACAACTTGTCTCTTAAAATAACCAACGCCTTCTCCGTTAATCCCAAGACGTTTAATTGTCACAGGAAACGTTTGACCAACTTCCAACTTACTCTCATGTTGCTTTTGTATCATTATTACACCTCTACTCTATACTTTTCCATAAATATAACGCTGCATAACTGCAGTATGGTTCACACTCTTGTTTCAATTTTTCTAAAAATGCATCATCAGGTTTATCATCTAATTGAAATATACCTTGCACTGCACGCTGAATCCCAATGTCCGCTTTCGGGAACATATTTTTCCGTCCAAGCCCAAACATTAAAAAGTTTTGCACTGTCCATGCACCAATTCCCCTAATTGGCAACAATTGTGCTGAAATGTCTTCTTCCGTCCCATTTTCTATACTCGCTAAATTTAATGTACCACTGACAATACTTCGACCTAATCCTACTATATATTCAGCCTTTCGCTGACTAAACTTCTGCTCTCTCAATTCTTCTATTGAAATATTTGCTACTATTTCCGGAGTGGGGAAAAAGAATACACCGTTCTTCTCTGTTCCATACCGTTTCACAAATTGTTCTGTTAACACAGTAGCAAATTTCAAATTTATTTGTTGGTGAATGATACAGCGAAGCAGACAAGCAAAATAATCAAATTCTAAAATAATTGGAGTATAAGCATATGTTTCAAATAGTGGACGTAATGATGTGTTTAAAAAATGATTTTGTATATCTTGAAACGGTTCATTCCAATGAAAAATGGCTCTCATTCGTTTCATGACTTTCTCTGGATCTCCTGTCTGACTAGAAATCCAAAACTGTGGATTTTGAACAGTACCAATCCCTTGTAAGCGAACAACAACCTGTTCCTCGTCGATACAAAGCGGGATATAAATAACTTTCTCATCTAATTGAATGACGTTAAGAGGATCAAAAGATAAACGTTTTAATACTTCTTCAAAATGATACGGATACTCTAACGTAACATGCTCGCTCCACATACGTTTCCCCATCCTTTTTACACATCATTATAGCATGAGAAAACCGTAAGCATACATGCTTACGGTTGATTGCCTTTTACTAAGTCATCTAGACTTTTAAAATGATACCCTTTCTCGCGCAAATCATCAATGATTTTTGCAAGTGCTTCTGCATTATCTTTTGATATTGCATGAAGTAATAAAATAGATCCTGGATGAATCATCGTCATAACATTATTATGCGCATATTGCCATCCTCTTTGCTGATCCACTTTCCAATCCAAAAATGCAAGTGACCAAAATACATTATAATAGCCCATTTCTTTCGTAAGAGCTAACGTTCTTTCACTAAATACACCGCGCGGAGGACGTACATATTTCACTTCTTTTTGCCCAGTTACTTTTTTAATTTCTTCCGTTACACTCGTTAATTCTTCACGAAGTTTCTCATCATTTACCGCTGTAAAATCAGGATGACTCCAAGAATGGTTTCCAATAATGTGTCCTTCATCCTTCATTCTTAACAATAAATCTTTTTGTGTTTTAATGTAATGCCCCGTTACAAAGAAAGTTGCTGGTACTTTTTTCTCTTTTAATACATCTAATATTTTCCCTGTGTATCCATTCTCATATCCATTATCAAATGTTAAATAAATATCTTTTTTCTTCGTATCTCCTAAATAAAACCCGCCATTTTTTTGTAGTAAATCTGTATATAACTTTCCTGCATCTGGTACTGTTTCATTTTTAGGACGCGGGATTCCCCAGTTATGTGGAGTATTTGTATAAGCCAGTGCTGAAACTGGAACAAGTGCCATCATAATTGAAAAAATGAGACCGATATATAACCATTTATATTTCATAAATAGTCTCCTTTCCATATATAATCGTACTTGTAGTTTCTGTTGCAACGCATTCTTTCATGCTGAACATGTTTTTCTATATATACCAAAAAAATGCATCTCGAATCATTCGAGATGCATTTTTTATTTACTTAAATACTGGCTCTTTAAAGCTAGCTAATTTTTCAAGTGATGTTTTATCAACATCTGCATGTAAGCTATTACCATGAGAGTCCATCGTTACAACTGCTTTAAAACCGTCGATACGTAAATGCCACATTGCTTCTGGAATACCAAATTGTAAGAAATCAACATCTTTCACTTCTTTAATACATTCAGCATAATATTGCGCTGCACCACCGATTGCGTTTAAATATACACCGCCATGTTCTTCTAAAGCCGCTAATGTTTTCGCACCCATACCGCCTTTTCCAATGACAGCGCGAATACCGAATTTCTTCATAATATCGCCTTGGTACGGTTCTTCACGAATACTTGTCGTTGGACCTGCCGCTTTAATTTGCCAATTGTCATTGTCATCTTTCACAACAACTGGACCACAGTGGTAAATAATTTGTCCATTTAAATCTACTGGACAATCATTATCCATTAAATGCTTATGGATTGCGTCACGACCTGTATACATCATGCCATTAATTGTTACAACATCACCAACGCGAAGTTCACGAATTTGCTCTTCTGTAATTGGTGCTTCTAATACAATCTCACGTTGCTCTGTTTTTTCTTGTACTTCATGCTGAAGTGTATCTTCCCCTTCTTGATATAGCCAATCCATAATGTCTCCTGTTTCAGGATGGATTTTCACACCAAGGCGACGATATGCCCAGCAATTATACGCAACAGATACATAGAAACTAGCTGGCAAACGATTATAGACGCCAATTTTACAACCAAGTAAAGTTGTTTCTCCGCCAAATCCCATCGTACCAATGCCAAGCTTGTTCGCATTTTCTAATACGTACTCTTCAAGATGTTGTAACTCTGGTACTGGATTGACATCATCTAATGTACGGAATAATTGATTTTTTGCTAATTCATAACCTGATGTGCGGTCTCCCCCGATACCAACACCAATTACACCAGCGCTACATCCTTGCCCTTGTGCTTGATATACTGCATGAAGAAGGCATTTACGAATCCCTTCTAAATCACGGCCAGCTCGTCCAAGTCCTTCTAGTTCACACGGTAAGCTATATTGAATATTTTTATTCTCACAGCCACCACCTTTTAGGATTAAACGTGCATCAATATAATCTTTTTCCCATTGTTCAAACTTAATCACCGGCGTACCTGGTCCTAAATTATTTCCACTATTATCTCCAAAAAGAGAATCAACAGAATTGGGACGAAGTTTACCATCTTTTGTCGCCCGCTCAAGCGCATTATAGATAGCTTCCTTCAACTTTAATTGATTCACACCAACTGGTGTATAAATTTTAAACGTTGGCATCCCTGTATCTTGGCAAATCGGCGAGATGTTATCATCAGCCATTTTAATATTATTTGTAATTGTGCCAAGTGCCATCGCAGAACGAGTCCCTGCATTTTCTCGCTCTTTCGCTTGTTGAATCGCACGACGAACATCTTTCGGTAAGTTCGTTGACGTTTCAACAATTAGTTGATACATGCTTTCTTGAAGCTTTTCCATTGTTACTTCCCCCTCAATTGTGAACGCTACCAAAACGTTATGAGCTGAAAATTCAATTGTTATGCTCTTTAGCTATTTATTTCACGCTATTAGAGCATAAATGAAATTTTTCACAACTTGATTATACCTCTTTTTCTATCGTCCTTCTATTACCCGAACAGAAAAAGGCTACCAAATTGGAATTGGTAGCCTTTTTAATATATTATTCGTCTTTTTTAAATTGCTCACATTTTAATTCTAATTCATCTAACATTGCAAGAAGACGATCTACATCTTCTAATTCTACTTCTTCGGGTTCAATTGTATCAATTACTTCAATGAACATATTTAAACGTTCTTTTAAATATACTAATTGTGTATCTTTATCTTGAATTGCTTTTCCCATGAAGGCACTCTCCTTTTAATTCGAGTTGCTTTTATTATACCGCAAAAACGATTGCTATGGGCATGAAATTTCATCAATTTTGTCACAGTCATCCACTATAATGTAAGCCCTCTCTCTTTTCATGCTAAAAAGTTTCACTTTATAAAAAGCACATATTCTTCTATTATAGAGAATGGACAAATTGTTATTTCAATAGTCAAAGGAGTATTTCATATGATGATATCACAAAAAATGAAGCCGATTACTCCTTCTTACGATCCATGGGAAGCGTATATGGACCTTGAAGAGTACGGCAAACTACTATTAACAAATGTTGAGTTTACAACGACGACGTTATGCAATATGCGCTGTGAGCATTGCGCTGTTGGTTACACGTTACAGCCGAAAGACCCGAATCCGCTTCCGATGGATCTTTTATTAAAACGATTAGATGAGATTCCTCATTTACGTTCTTTAAGTATTACTGGCGGCGAACCTATGCTTTCAAAAAAATCCGTCGACAACTATGTAACACCACTCTTAAAATATGCCCATGAACGAGGCGTTCGCACTCAAATCAACTCTAACTTAACTATAGATTTAGCACGTTACGAACAGATTATTCCTTATTTAGACGTATTGCATATCTCTCATAACTGGGGAACAATTGATGACTTCGTTGAAGGCGGATTTGCAATGATGGAGCGTAAACCTACTTACGAACAACGTGCAAAATTATTCGAAAGAATGATTACAAATAGTAAGGCTCTATCAGATGCAGGTGTACTTGTATCTGCCGAAACAATGCTAAACAAAAGAACTCTACCACATATTGAACATATTCACCGCCAAATCGTCGAAGAGATGGGCTGTAAACGTCATGAAGTTCATCCAATGTATCCAAGTGACTTCGCGAGTAATCTAGAGATTTTAACAAAAGCTGAAATTCGTGATGCGATTGAGCATTTACTAGAAATTCGCGATGAAAATGTATGGATGTTATTTGGAACTTTACCTTTCTATGCTTGTAGCGATGACGAGCGAGACATTGCCACATTTAAAAAGTTACAAGAGAGCAAAAATGTAACTGTTCGTAACGATCCAGATGGTCGTTCACGCTTAAATGTAAATATTTTTGATGGCAATATTATCGTTACTGATTTTGGTGATGTTCCACTTCTAGGAAACATACAAACAAACACATTACAAGAAGCGTATGAAAAATGGAGCGCTTCAAAAACAGCAAAATCATTAAGCTGTCACTGTCCTGCAGTAAAATGTCTTGGACCAAATGTTCTTGTAAAAAACAGCTACTATCCGACAGAAGATTTCTTATCAAAAACAGCAAATATTACATTATAAAAAAACGTCAGCTTATAAGCTGACGTTTTTTCATGTTATTGCGAGTGGGAAGAAGAAATGAATTTAAAATACAAATAATCATGAATTGGGATAGCAGCACCGATTCCTTGAGAAGTAATATTTTTTACAACAAGCCTTTTTTGATTTCCTTTTAATACAAGGTATACTTCTCCAAATGTTACTTTTCCTTTTTCATTTACTGCTGGTGTATAAGCATATAAATATCCAAGTTGACTCGGACTAATATTATACACACGCTCATGCCCTGTACCATAACCAATAGTCGTTTTAAATGAAAGCGGCAATTGTACTTTTTCAAGTGCTTTGAGAAGCATCATTTTTTTCACATCTGCAGCATCTTTCATATCTGCTGTTAAATCGCCTTCAACCGTCTTTTGTGTTTCTTGCTTATAGCGAAGTGGATATAAACGGTCTCCTCCGCGATTATCATACACATTTCGATTCACTTGTTTATATTCCCAATTAATCGATGTGTCTACTGATTCATAATGTAAAGCCCATTGACCTAAATAAATTTTTGCCCGATACCCTACTGCAAGCGGCGCATTTGAAATTGTCGTTTCATTAAACATCCGAATTAAGTCTGGATTTTCAATTTTAATATTAGCCGTTTTCAATAGCTCTTGAGCAAATTTACTTGGTTGTAAACGTGGCAAATCTTGCGCATCATTTGGAAATGTATTGTCTTTTGAAATATTTAAAACAGATGAAGGCATTTTTGTTCCTACTGTTGTCTTTGCAAAACTCATGTTAGGAAATAATAAAATAAACGAGACCATAGTTGAAAGACATATGCTGTATACTCGTTTCACCTGTCTGGCTCCTTCCTATGTAGGTATATATACTACTTCGTTTATTGTTTTCTCTGAGCGCAATTGTTATGCCTATTTTTCATAATAAATAAAAACCAATTCCCATAATGACATACGCCGCTAGTAAAGTGCCACCTTCAAACCAGTTTGTATCTCCATCATTTGAAATCGCAATCGTTAAGAAAACGGCTGTAATCATAGACACAAGTTCTGGTATAGTAAATACTAAAGGCATCCTTTGCGCGAAGAACATAGATAGCAATACTAATACAGGAGCAACAAACATGGCGATTTGTAATGTAGAGCCTATTGCAATTTCGACTGCAATATTTACTTTATTTTTATAAGCCATAATAATTGCAGACGCATGTTCCGCTGCATTCCCAACAATCGCAACGATAATAACCCCTATAAATAACTCTGACCAACCAAATGACTTTGCAACAGTTTCAAAAGTATGTACGAGTGCCTCTGACACATAAGCTACTGCCAGTGTTGCTATCGCTAAAATAAGGAGCGCCTTCCCTTTTGACCACTCTGGCTCTTCTTCATGCGCTACTTCGTCACTTTTATGTTGATATACACCACGGTGCGTAACTAACTTAAATAGTAATGCAGCAAGGTACATGATAATCATAATAATAGAAACACCTATACTTAATTGATACGTCTTGCCAGCGTCCATCTTCATTGAAAAGATCTCTGGAATAACAAAGGCCACAACAACAGCAAATATTAATAAAGCTGAATTATGCCTTGCATCATATACATTAAAACTTTGTCTTTTGTATTTAAGACCTCCAACAAAGAAAGATAACCCTCCTACCAATAATAAATTTCCAAGTACAGAACCGGTTAAAGAAGCTAACACCACTTCAATTAACCCTGCTTGAAGTGCAAAAATTGAAATGATAAGTTCAACAGCATTACCGAAAGTAGCATTTAATAATCCGCCTATTCTAGGACCAGAAACAATTGCTAAACTCTCTGTTGCTCTCCCCATAAAACCAGCTAATGCGATAATCGTAATACAATACACAGCGAACATAATTGTTTCTGGCCAATGAAGTGTTTTGCCAAGTACAGATAGTGGTACACCTATAAGTGCTACTATAAGAAATATTTTATTAAACATGCTTTTCATCCTTCCATCGTATGTATTTCTCCTCAATATTATTATTATTCTTCTCCTAACTTGTCCGATTTCATCACGATTACGTTTAAAAAATCGACTTAAAGAAAACAGTATGAAAGATATTTAAATTATCTTGTTTAAACAGAGAAAATATAAATTAGGAAAAGAGGTAAAGAATATGCACTTAAAAGAGAAAATTGCAACTATTATTCAAGGACAACGTACTGGTGTATTATCTACAGTACGTAACGAGAAACCTCATAGCGCCTTTATGATGTTTTTCCATGAAGATTTTGTACTATATGTTGCAACAGATCGAAAATCAAAAAAGATAACAGATATCGAAAAAAATCCAAATGTACATGTACTACTTGGACGTGAAGGAAAAAAATTAGATGAAGATTATATTGAAGTTGAAGGGTTAGCTTCAATCGAGGAAGACTCAACATTAAAAAACAAGTTTTGGAATAATAGCTTAAAACGTTGGTTACTCGGTCCTGAAGACCCTAATTACGTATTGATAAAAATCAATCCCGACACAATTTATTACATTGATGGTGCCGGTACGACGGAGCCTGAGTTTTTACGACTATAAAATAAAACAAGCCCCTCCTTAGGTGGGCTTGTTTTGTCGAAAAGTTCTTTTTGAAAAAACAATAAAATAGGTGGAACCTTCTAAAGATTCTGTTATATAATAGCAGTAACTTAAATAAACTGTATTAAAACAGATTGAGAGGAGAAATAAAATTGATGAAGAGAGAAGAACGCAAAAACATGATTGAGTTTATTGAAAAGAAAAAAGGGATTGAGCGTGACGAATTACTGTTTATGACAGACGATGAAGTAGAACATATTTATAATGTAACGTACTTTTTATATGAGGAAATTGCAGAGTAGTATAATAATCCCCACCTTATTAAAAATATAAGGTGGGGATTATTTCGTTATTTAGCCCACTATTTGCAGGCAGTAAAACTCCCACCTTAAAATTCAGGTGGAGCAAGAAGTTAAGTTGAAGTCGCACTTCCTATAAAGCTCAATTGCTTCAACTTTATACATGAGAATCATTTTCATGTATAATACTGTAAGATTGGAGGAATTTTACTATGAGTTCGTGGCTCTTATTTGCACTATTATCAGCAATTGCTGCTGCCCTTGTATCTATTTTTGGAAAGTTTGGTTTAGACGGAATCGATGCAAACGTTGCAACAACAATTCGATCTATTATTATGGCATTATTTATGATAGGCGTTATTATCATACAAGGTAAATTTCAAAATATCGGCGACGTACTGCTAAATAAAAAAGCACTGCTATTTATCACATTAAGTGGGGTTGCAGGTGCTTCGTCATGGCTATTTTATTTTCTTGCCCTCAAAACAGGAAAGGTTTCACAAGTAGCTCCTGTCGATAAATTAAGCGTCGTATTTTCTATCATTCTCGCTATGATTATCCTCGGTGAAAAGTTAAACTTTATGACCGGTGTTGGTGTAGTCTTTATTACAGCTGGTGTATTATTTATTGCTTTCAGCTAAAAAAAACCGCTATTAGCGGTTTTTCTTTTTCTTTATGTACAACCATACAACACATGTAACAACTGCTGAAATTAATAAAATCCATATTCCATAATGATGTAAACTATACTCAACGAAGCGCCACTTCTCGCCTAACTTCCAGCCAAGCCCAATAAAAACACTTATCCAAATAAGCGCACCACCATAAGCGTACAAACAAAAACGCCAAAATGTCAAATTTGATACTCCAGCAAAATATGCCGTTAAATGACGTACTCCCGGTATAAAATAACCAATCATTAAAAGAAATGGCCCATATTTTTCAAATAAAATATGTGTTTTTTCAATGTGATGTTCTTTAATTCTAATTTTCGGCCCATATTTCTTTAAAACAGGGAGCCCAAGTTTTAAACCTAATATGTAGCTTAACGTGATCCCTAACATCGCACCAGCCATCCCACTTAAAAAAGCAGCAGTTCCTGACATAACTCCTTTTGAAACATTATAACCAACAAAGGTCAATAAAAACTCGTCTGGTATCGGTAATCCGACAATCCCACCAGCCAAAGCTATAACAATTCCAAAATAGCCATAATGCGCGATTAACTCGCCAATATGTTGTTCCATTCGGAAGACACATCCTATGCACGATCGTTATTCCACATTGTACCCTTTCTATCTTTAAGGCAAACATGGTATACATATTCACTATACATTGTTTTTATAATGAACTCTACTTCTATTCTTTCCTTTAACAGAGATAAAGTGAAACTTTAATCAGTGGGAGTTTTGTTTATCCTCTACTAATTATTAACCTATGCCAATCTTGCTTCTATAGACATCCCGACTCCCACATAACTTACTTACATTCAACAATTTTGAGATTAGATTCTTACTGCCCGCAAATAACCCGATAAAAAATAAAAATTCATATGCGTGTTTTTTTGTTACAATAAAGGAAAGTTACTTTTCGCAACGGTTTAACTCTCAAGAAAAATGATATATCTAGCAAAAACATAGTTTGGTCTATATAATGCAACTTCTACCTATTAAAAGAACATACACCCTTTTACATACGACATCATTTTTCTAAATTATACAGGGGGGAACGAACATGACCATTGAAAATCAATTTATTCAAAAAGTTTACTATAAAACATTTTTAACAGAAGAAACTTCTACTCCTGCATCGGAAGTACTCGGTGAAGCATATATAAATGAATCTAAAAATGAATTCTCCAACATTTCTAATATTCGATTTGCTCAAGGTGAATTTTATTATCAAAATAAAGATTTTGAAGCAGCTATATTTAAATGGGAAAAAGTAAATAATGCTCTTGCACTTTGGGCGACAAAAAATATTGCAGATGCTTATTTTGAACTAGGATTCTTACCAAAGGCAGAAGAAATTTATCAATCTATTCAAACGGAAGATACAACTCTTACGATGGAGGTTTCCTTACAACTTCTTTCTCTTTATATCGAACAAGATCGTTTAGGACTCGCTTTTAAGACGATTAGTGAAGCTGTTGCATTCCAACCGGATTATCCAAATATTACTGCAATTGCACGTTCTTTCTATGAAAAACAAGAAGATTGGAACAACGCTATCGAACTAGCTGTTCAAGAAGGTATTCGAACACAATCTTTACACTGGTTTGATACGTTAATAAATTACATAAACAAAGGATTTACAAAAAATATTAAGCCTGAATATTTCTATGAGTCTTTAAAAGCTCTATATGCTGTTGATCAAGCTCAATTTAAAGAGCTTGTTATTGCTCTTTGGAATAGCTATCAACATGAATCCTTATACCTTCCTTGGATTCAAAGTATTAATCATTTATTCTTGCATATTGAAACAGACAATAATGACGATTGGAATGAAATTTCTACTCGCTATCAAGAAACATACTTTGCATTAATTACCGGAAATCATTTTATGCATGAATTAAACGGACTTGTACCAAATTTATTAACAAATTGGTTTAGTTTAACGAAAGCAAAAGATTCTCTAGTTGTCTCTGCAGCAGTGTTAGCATGGAATGAAGTCTCACCTACAACTTTAGAATCATTACTCGTAAAAAGTGCTGGATCCTTACTTTCTAATACATCAGCTGAAGCAGATGTAAATATGGAAACAGTTTCTCATTTATTCGAAACAATCGCTGTATGGGCTGAGAAAAATGATGTAGATTTAAGTCATCAATTTACGCTACTAGTCCATGAACTATGTGATTTAAATGTCACACCACTACTAATAGCTGGAACTAGTGACCATGATAAAACATCATTTGTTAATTCAATATTGGGAGAGAACATCTTAACTGAAACTTTAACAACTCCTATTCTATTTAAAGACGCTAGTCAAACTGAAATAACAGAATTTACCGAGTTAGATATACGAAATATCCCTAACCTTGATGAATTCCATCAAATAACGGCTACATCTGCTCAGTCAGAACTTGAGAAAAAATGTATAGAAATTAAGCTACCAAGTAGGTTTTTAAGAAAAAATAAGTTTACATTTCTTCTTACACCATCCATTCAAGAGCAATTGGATAAAAACAATGCATACTTTGAATACTTACAAGCAGCAGATAGTCTTGTTTACGTATTAAATTCTTCTTCACCATTGCATAGTAAAGAAATTGATACATTAATTTATTTACGTGAACAAGTACCAAACTTACAAATTCACTTCGTATTACACACAAATAATACGACTACTAATGAAAAACTAATTAGTAAACTTAAAGTACATTTTCCAGATGCACAATTCTTCCCATACTCTCCTTCGCAAGAGAGTAGCCAGCAACTTGGAGATGTAACAGAATCTATTCTCTCTAATCTTGCAAAACGCGATATAGAAAAAGAACGTATAGAAAAGCTAATATGGTTTACACAAAAGACAATTGCTTATCTCATAAATGAACGTGTGGAATTAGAAAATACATTAGTAAAATCCGTACGCTGGAATAAACACATCTCAGTGAAACTTACTGGATTTATTAATAACCTTACTGCTCTTGAAAAAGATAAAATTCGCTCTATTACCGAATCCTATCTTTTAACGAAAGAAGAAATTACACGAGATATACATTCTCAAATTCCTGAATTATTACAGAGTTGCTCTGATCTTGTTCAAGAAGATAGTGATTTCAAACTAGTTCATGAAGAATTAAATGCTGCAATGAATGAACGTGTTCAAAAGCATGTACAACAGGTACTTCTTCCTAAATTTACTGGGTCTATTCAAGAATGGATTGAAACAGCACATAATGAATTTATTCAAGCTCAAGCTTATTTAGATGAAATGAGTGAAACGTTTAATAAATTATATAAAGAAGAACGTATGAAACTTCCTTGCGATTTCAAATTATTAGATGATTGGAATCGAGATGTTGCACGAATGACAAATCGAATTACAGTAACGAACATCAATATTTTATTACGCTTTACACCGACACAGTTTTTCTTAAAAAGTGCCGGAAAATTATTTGGTAATATGCAAAAAAACCAATCTATGCTCGCCAACAAATATAAACAATATATTGAAACAGAAGACTATACAGAAATTGCTCACACAATTTCCAAACAATTCTTCCTTCAATTTGAAGTATTTGAAGGTGCATTAGAACGTGATATCATGATGTTCTTCAAAGATCCACTTAATATATTGAAACAAAATGTAGATGCAGCTCAACTTGAGATACAGGAAGACGAGCAAACATTAGCGACGCTAAGAAGCAATCCAGAAACATATCATGATCCTTTGGCGTTATTTAAACTACAATTACTACAACATAAATTTGTTTTAAGTACTACAAAGAAACATGAAGATATCTTTGTATCAAACGAATCTCCTACTGTTTAACAAAAAAAACAAGCAAACTAAAATTTGCTTGGTTTTTTTACTTTATTATTTTCATATGTTCAAACGGATAATAAATGCCTGCTAACTTTCCTAACACATCTTCTCTATCAATAAAACCTAAACCATTTCTACTATCTTTACTTATTAAGCGATTATCTCCCATAACAAAAATCTTATTTTTAGGAACTGTAATCGGTCCAAAGTCCTCTGTTAAATTCATAAGTTTTTTTTCTGCTTGTTTTTTATTACTATCCAAATACTCTTCATCTTTCATTTCAGAATTTACATATAATTGATCATTTCTCATCTCAATTATATCTCCAGGCAATCCAATCACTCTTTTGACATAAAAATTATCTGTTTTCACAACAATAATATCTTCTCTCCCATAGCTTTCAAATTGTTTTGCTAACTTATTAACAATCACCCTATCTCCATCTTGCAACGTTGGCCTCATAGATGCTCCTTTTACAGTCGTCGGAAAAAACACAAAAATTTTCGCCAAAAACACCAATAAACATGCAATTGCAATAGTTCCAAAGAATTCACGCCAACGTTTTTTCTTTTGCATCATTTCACCAACTCATCATCTTTTTACTTTTATTATAAATAATACGACCGGTGATTTTCTACAAAATTCTGAATTGTAAAATTATAATATTAGAAATTTCACAATAAAAATACTGATCAAATTAACAAGCAAAAAAGATACTCTCAAAATAGTCTATCCACTATTTTTGAGAGTATCTTTTTATAATCCCACATATACAATACACATTTGAGCAGCTACATATGTAAGCCAAATCCAAAGTGGCTCATACTTCAATTTACGCCCTCCGATATCTGTCACGCCAATAATGAAATCAGAAATTACAAACAGTAAGCCACCAAACGCTGGTATCCACCATATCCCTGTATTTTCATAATATAAGGCGAATGCAAAGCAAGCCATTCCTCCAACCCACAATCCGTAAATTAGAGCTCCTATCGTAAACAACTTATCCTGTTTATCATTTCGGATAAAGAAGAACCATCCTACAATTAGAAAGAGCCCATATACGAGTAAGCCAATCCAAAAACCATTCCATGAAATTCCTGTTTGCAAAAATGCTTTTACATAAAAACAATGAGCAAGAGCGAAAGTAACCATCCCTCCAATTAATCGATGACCAATTGGAATCAGCCCAGCCATAAACAAATCTCCCACAGTCGATAAAGTCATACCAAGTGCAACCCACGTACTATACTCTACAGATGGATCTTGTAACCATATGCAAATTGCACTACCTGTTAAAGAAAAACTAAGAATAAGACGAATTGCTAAAGGTAACGGCATATTATCTTTCGTTCTTTTTGTCTGCCCCATTGCATAAATTGCACCAATAAAAAAAAGAAATATTTGCCCAATTAACACCACGTAAAGTAGATTCATAATATTTTCTCCTCAATAAATGCTTTTTGTATCTTTTTTCGTTACACTTAGTCTATTATCCTTTTTCTATGAAAAAAGAAGAACAGTACTGTTCTTCCATTGTAATCGCTTTTCTGCTCTCTATGCTACTTGTTTTTCTTGCTCCATTTTTTGCTTAGCTGGTGTCCTATTTACCACAATGATTCCCGCGGCTACACATGCTAAACCGAGTAGCACAAATGAATGAATTGCTTCACCTAAAATCATGCTCGATAATAACACACCAAATACGGGTATAAAGAACATATACATAGATACTTTTCCAACCTTGTTATACTTCATAATTGTATTCCAAATGCAAAAACCAGCTGCAGATAAGAAAGATAAATAAATTAGCATAAGTAGTGCATGTAGACTAAATGTAAATGGCATGACTCCAACTTGTAAAGCCCCTATACATAATAATCCTATAGAACCAAAAATCATTTGGTATGCTGTCATATAGCCAACATCTAATGTTTTACTACCTTCTTTTGCTAATATGTTTCCATATGAATACAGCATTGCTGCACTAAGAAGTAATAAGCTTCCGATCCCAAAATGAAATGATAAGCTACCATCACTCGGCACATTTACTAAAATGACGCCACAAAAACCAATAGATACCCCAATTAATTTTCTCATATTGAGAGCATCATCTTTATATAAAAAATGGGCGAGTAAAATTTGAAAGAATGATGATGTTCCTGAAATGATAGCTCCTTCAATTCCTGAACTATAACTCATTCCAATGTAAAAACAGATATATTGAAGAAACGTTTGGAATAAACCAATTTGTATTAACTGTTTCCCTGTTCCTTTTTTGAAGCTCATATCTTTTCCTAACACTTTAAAGAATAATAAGAGCATGACTCCAGATAAAAAGAAACGATAACCGGCAAATAATATTTGCTCTCCAACTTCTTGTGGTTGAATTCCAAGTTCAACATAACTTAATTTAATAAAAGGAAATGCGCTTCCCCATAAAAAAGTTGCTACTATTGCAGCAATAAATACGCCAATCGGATGGGTAAAAATTTTCTCTGTCTTCACTTGTTGTCTTCCTTTCCGATCTTTTTATGAACAATATTCATATATACCAGAGGAGTTGCGAAAACACAAGTTTTCCGTTTATACTTGAAACAAAACCGTACCATCTCATAAAAACATATGATATACTATAGAATAATTACAACATAAGAACTATTAAAAACAGATTCAACAGAAATGCTGCTATCCATTATGGATGGCAGCTTTCGTCGTTTTATAGGGGTTTCGATTTTGATTATTTTTCTCAATAAGAATGCGGAAGGAGCGGGTAGTAATGAACTCAGAAGTAAAAACGTTACAGTCAAAAGAAACAATTTCTCATCCCTCTTTATGGGACACATTAAAAAAACATTATGAACTTGTATTTGCAGTAGCATCTGGTATTTTTATTTTAGTTGGCTGGTTATTCACAAAGAACGATGTAATGAATGTAGGTATTACTTACTATATCCTTGCTTATATAGTTGGTGGATATGCAAAAGCGAAAGAAGGCATTGAAGATACGATTGAAGAAAAAGAGCTAAATGTTGAAATGCTAATGCTCTTTGCAGCTATTGGTGCTGCAATTATTGGCTACTGGGCAGAAGGGGCTATCTTAATCTTTATCTTTGCGCTCAGCGGTGCTATGGAATCTTATACATTAAGTAAGAGCCAAAAAGAAATTTCCGCTCTTCTTGACTTACAACCCGAAGAAGCATTACGCATTTCCAACGGAACGGAGGAACGTGTTCCTGTTGGAGAGTTACAAATTAACGACATTATTTTAATTAAACCAGGTGAACGTGTTCCCGCTGACGGTACGATTCATAACGGTGAAACAAATATTGATGAAGCAGCAATCACGGGAGAACCTATTCCAAATGAGAAAAGACATGGCGATGAAGTATTTGCAGGTACTGTAAATTTACGTGGTGCTATCGAAGTTAAAATTACGAAGCCAAGCGATCAAACATTATTCCAAAAAATTATCCGTCTCGTCCAAAGTGCACAAAGTGAAAAATCACCATCACAACTATTCATCGAAAAGTTTGAAGGAACATACGTAAAAGGTGTACTACTCGTTGTTGCGCTTATGATGTTCGTTCCTCATTTCTTACTTGACTGGAGCTGGAATGAAACGTTTTATCGCGCTATGATCTTACTTGTAGTCGCATCTCCTTGTGCACTCGTTGCTGCCATTACACCAGCAACGTTATCTGCAATTTCTAACGGAGCAAGAAATGGAATTCTCTTTAAAGGTGGCATACATTTAGAACGCCTCGCTTCAGTAAAAGCAATCGCCTTTGATAAAACAGGAACATTAACAGAAGGAAAACCTACCGTAACAGATGTATATGTTCGAGAAAATATGACAGAAAAAGAAGTACTTTCTATTACAGCATCCATTGAAAGTCACTCTACACATCCTTTGGCTGCATCTATTGTTAAATATGCACAACATGCGTACGACATTACATTAAAAAAACCTGAAAAGGTTGAAGATGTAACTGGTTTTGGGCTAAAAGGAATATTCGAAAACAACGCTTATAAAATAGGTAAAGCTGATTTTATCGGTGAAGAAACAAAAACATTTCATAATGGTATTTCTGCCTCACTTGAAAAGGAAGGTAAAACTGTCGTTTATATTAGTGATGAGGGAGGCATTCTTGGACTTATCGCTTTAAAAGATACGCTTCGCCAAGAAACAATAGCTGCTATTCGTGAATTACAAAGCATTGGTGTCGAAGCAATTATGATTACTGGAGATAATGAAGAAACGGCAAAAGCAATTGCCTCTGAAAGTAATATAAAGGAATATTACGCATCATGTTTACCAGGAACAAAAGTTGAAACGATTAAAAAGTTAAAAGAAAAATACGGTACAGTAGCAATGGTCGGAGACGGTATAAATGATGCACCTGCACTAGCTACTGCTAGCATTGGTGTCGCAATGGGAGAAGGAACAGATGTAGCTTTAGAAACTGCGGATGTTGTACTGATGAAGAACGAACTATCTCGTCTTTCCCAAGCAATTCGTTTATCAAAACGAATGAACCGTATTGTGAAGCAAAACGTAATCTTTTCGCTAGCCGTTATTGCCATGCTAATTTGTTCAAACTTCTTGCAATTTTTAGCTCTTCCATTCGGTGTTATTGGCCATGAAGGAAGTACGATTCTTGTCATTTTGAATGGCTTACGATTATTAAAAGGCAGCAAATAAAACGGGTCCCTCATAGAGGACCCGTTTTTTTTAATGATAGCTATTATGACCGTTCGCACTGCTACTCGTTTTATGCTTTGGATGCGAACTGCTCTTTTGTTTATTATTACTTTTATTATTATGGTTCTTTTTATTATTACTCATGAAATATCCCCCCTGTTCCTTTTTATTATGGAACAAGAGCTCATTATTCATTACGGGAATTATTGTCACCGGTTCTATAATGGTGGAGTAAACCATTAATTTCACCGCCAAGTAAAATTACCCATCCAGTTAAGTAAAACCATAACATTAAAATAATGATACCACCGAGACCACCATATGTATTGGCGTAATTCGCAAACTTATCTACATAATAAGCAAATGAGTACGATACCACAATCCATCCTACAGTAGCAAATAACGCCCCTGAAATAACTTCTCTTCTTTTTAACTTTCGATCTGGGGCAAATGTATATAAGAAACTAAACAAAGCAAATAGCACGAAGAAACTCGCTACTAATCGTGTAATGCTCCACACGAAAGAAAAACTATCTGATAAACCGAGTGCTTTAAACACTGCTGCTCCAATAACTTGTCCGAATACCGGAACAATTAATGCAAAGACAATCATAAAAATAATAGCTAATGTAAACACAATTGATAACGCTCTTGTTGTAATAAAAGAACGTGTTTCCTTCACGTCATAAGCGCGGTTAAAAGCATTCATAACCGCATTAACACCATTTGAGGCAAACCATAACATGGATAATAAACCAAATGATAATAAACCACCATTTTGCTGGTTTACAACTTTATCTACATTTACCTCAATTAAGTTCATTGCATCATCTGGTACATAAACCTCTAATAAACTAAGCACATCCTCTGTTTGAATGGGAATAAATCCAAGAAGCGTAATTAAGAAAACGAGCCCAGGAAAAATTGCAAGCAAGAAGAAATAAGCGAGCTGTGCTGCCAAGCCCGCTACATCATCGCGCATCGTCCGGTCATATAAATCTTTACCAAACGAATAAGTACGATTTCTTCTCACCTTTTCTAAAATTTTTCTCATATATGTTTAAACGCTTTTCTTCTCTTCTTTATCTTGCTTTAACTCAATGTACGCTTCAGTTTTTTTTTCCACTGCATTTGAGTCTTTCATAAATAATTCACGCGCTTCTTTCATACCACCATCTTCAGCAACTACTGGCTCTTCTTCTGCTTTCAGCTCATCTACCTTTGGAGATACAGCTTGAATTTCAATCGTTTCTGGCTTTTCTTCTGGCTCAACTTTTTTCTTACTAAAAATTTCTTTCGTTTCTTTTAACGTCTCTACAACAGATGGCGTTAATTTTTTAATTTCTGCTACTTTCGCTTTTACCACATTGAAATCAGCAAGTTCGCGTCCTTTATCTGTAACAGTTTGCACTTTTTCTTTAATCTTTGCATTTTCACCAATTTCAATCATCTTTGTTTTTGCTTTTTCTGCTGCATTTTTTACTTTTTCACGGTTTTCTTTCTTTAACATGGATACAGCTACACCTGCCGCTACACCAATCGCAATGTTTCGAGCAATATTATTTTTCTTTGCCATATTCCTTCACCCTTTCATTTCTTATGTTAGAAAGTATTTCTTTCTAAGCTTCCTCATATTCCTTGTTCATTTCGAATGAAAGCTAATAGCTTTGCACACCCTTCTGTTACAAGGTCATATACTTCTTGGAAATTCCCTGTATAGTAAGGGTCAGGAACGTCTGTCCAGCCACCGTCTGGAACAAAGTCGGACAGCCTACCAATATAGCCTCCAGTTTTACCTAAACTTTTTAAATCTGCTATATTCTTGTTGTCCATGGCAATAATATAATCAAACTTTGTTAAGTCTTCTTTTTCTACTTGCCTTGCTTTAATTCCTTCAAAAGTGACTGCATTTTCTTTTAAAATTTTTTGTGTTCCTTTATGTGGCGGATGGCCAACATGCCAATCTCCAGTTCCTGCAGAATCAATGACAATTTTCTCTTCAAGTCCCTCTTTTACGACAAGATTTCGAAAAATCGCTTCTGCCATCGGAGAACGGCAAATGTTCCCAAGACAAACAAACAATACTTGAACCATACTTTTGTTTCTTCCCTTCTTGGTGCATTTCTTTATATATACTTATAGTATAAACAACCAATTATTAAATATAAAGGAAATCCCTACTAATTTAATGGGATTGAAAAGATTCATTAACGAAAATGATAAAAAATGTTAAGATAGCCTTATGTTATTTTAAAGGGGGACACTTCGGTGGATTTATCCGTAAAGTCAGAAGAAAACGTTGAATATATGGTCGAAGCTATTAAAGAAAAATTACGTATGGTTAATGCTGGAGCGATGAGAGCTGCTAGTTTTAACGAAGAAATGTACGAAGATTTACGTGACATTTATGATCATGTTATGAAACGTGAAACATTCAGCATTAGTGAAATGCAAGCTATTACAGAAGAATTAGGTACATTAATTAAAAAGTAAAAAAGCCTCTCTTATATGAGGCTCTTTTTTATTTCCAACAAATTCATGACAACTCTTCTCTTTCCCTCAACCAACTGTAAAATATTGTACAATAGAAGTAGAACCTCACCTTAGATTTTTCTCCATACATACTACTCACAAATAATAGCAACACTACCATTGCTAACTGTTTTTACTGGAGGTGCTTACTTATGAGCAATTGGTACAGTAAGACGAAAGATCAAACATTAATTGACCTAGAAACAAACGAACAACACGGTTTAACAGATGAAATTGTAAGTGAACGTTTAAAGCAATACGGTTCTAATGAATTAGCTACAAAACAAAAACGCACTTTATGGCAGCGTATTTTCGCCCAAATTAATGACGTCCTCGTATATGTCCTTATTATTGCTGCCCTTATTTCTGCCTTTGTAGGTGAATGGGCGGATGCCAGTATTATCGCGCTTGTTGTAGTTTTAAATGCTGTTATCGGTGTTGTCCAAGAATCTAAAGCAGAACAAGCTTTAGAGGCACTAAAAAAGATGGCAACACCTAAAGCCATCGTCAAGAGACATGGTGAACTAAAAGAAATTCCATCTGAGCACGTCGTTCCAGGTGATATCGTTATGCTCGACGCCGGACGATATATCCCATGCGATTTACGCCTTATTGAAACCGCAAATTTAAAAGTTGAAGAATCTGCTCTAACTGGTGAATCTGTCCCTGTTGATAAAGATGCAATCTACCACCCTTCCATGCAAAGTGATGAACAAGTACCACTCGGCGATCAAAAAAACATGGCCTTTATGTCTACTCTTGTAACATACGGAAGAGGCGTCGGTGTTGCTGTTGAAACTGGAATGAACTCACAAATTGGTAAGATTGCTACCCTTTTACATGAAGCAGACGATGATATGACACCACTTCAAAAAAGCTTAGCACAAGTCGGAAAATATTTAGGCTTTGTCGCTGTAGCTATTTGTATCATTATGTTCCTCATCGGTTTTTTACAAGGCCGGGATACGTTAGAAATGTTTATGACTGCTATTAGTTTAGCCGTTGCAGCTATTCCAGAAGGCTTGCCAGCTATCGTTTCCATCGTTCTTGCAATTGGTGTGCAACGTATGATTAAACAAAACGTTATCATTCGCAAACTACCAGCTGTTGAAGCCCTCGGTTCTGTCACAATTATTTGTTCAGATAAAACAGGTACGTTAACGCAAAATAAAATGACCGTTACTCACTTTTATAGTGATAACACATACGATCGCTTAGAAAGTTTAAATGTAAATAATGATGCGCAACGTCTATTGTTAGAAAATATGGTGCTATGTAATGATGCGTCTTATAATAACGAATCACAAACGGGAGACCCGACTGAAATTGCACTTCTCGTTGCTGGAACCACTTTTAACATGCAAAAAGATTATTTAGAAAAAATACATGAACGTGTTAACGAAGTACCTTTCGATTCAGATCGTAAAATGATGTCAACCGTGCATACATACGATGAAAGCTACTATAGCATGACGAAAGGCGCTATCGATAAGCTCTTACCTCGATGTACCCATATTTTTAAAAACGGCAAAATCGAGATTTTAACTGATTCTGATAAAAATCAAATATTAGAATCTGCCGGAGCAATGTCTCAAGAAGCTTTAAGAGTACTTTCATTCGCATTTAAACAATACAATTCAAACGATATGGATATAAATCATCTTGAAGAAAATCTTATCTTTATTGGTCTTGTCGGTATGATTGATCCACCACGAACTGAAGTGAAAGATTCAATTAAAGAATGTAAAAAAGCCGGTATTCGCACAGTTATGATTACCGGTGACCATAAAGATACCGCCTTTGCAATTGCCAAAGAACTTGGCATTGCTGAAGAACTTGGCATTGCTGAAGAAATATCGGAAATTATGATTGGAACTGAATTAGATAACATTTCTGATACAGAACTAGCTAGCAAAATTAATCATTTAAATGTATTCGCTAGAGTCTCTCCAGAGCATAAAGTGAAAATTGTAAAGGCATTACGCGCGAAAGGAAATATCGTTTCTATGACTGGTGATGGTGTCAATGATGCACCATCTTTAAAGCAAGCTGATGTTGGCGTAGCGATGGGCATTACAGGAACAGACGTTGCAAAAGGGGCAGCAGATGTCGTGTTAACAGATGATAATTTCTCATCTATTGTGAAAGCCGTTGAAGAAGGTAGAAATATTTATCGTAACATAAAAATATCAATTCTCTTCCTACTCTCTTGTAACTTCGGAGAAATTATCACTTTATTTTTAGCCATTTTACTCGGCTGGGCAACACCACTACGACCTATTCACATTTTGTGGGTAAATTTAATTACAGATACCCTGCCTGCATTATCACTTGGGGTTGATCCTGAAGATCCTGATGTGATGAAGGAAAAACCACGACATGCGAAAGAAAGCTTATTTAGTGGTAGCGTTCCTTTCCTTATTTTCAATGGGATTGTCATTGGGCTTTTGACGCTAATAGCCTTTATCGCCGGAGCAAAGTTCTATACTGGAGATACACATTTATTCCCTCTTTTCCCAGAGCAAATTGATGAGGATGCTCTATTACACGCTCAAACGATGGCATTTGTCGTTCTTAGTTTTTCTCAGCTCGTTCATTCATTTAACTTGCGTTCAAGAACGAAATCAATTTTTTCCATTGGGATCTTTACAAATAAATATTTAGTCTTCTCCCTTCTTATCGGTGTTCTTATGCAAGTTTGTATCATCTCCATCCCGCCCCTTGCAAATATATTCGGTGTACATGCATTAACGATGCGAGATTGGGGATTTGTTCTCTTATTAAGTATCATTCCACTTATTGTGAATGAGATTATTAAATTAGTGAAGAGAAACTAAAAGGCAATGAGGAATAGTCCTCATTGCCTTTTCATTTACCCTACTATTTTCCGTGCAGTAAAACTCCCACCTCAAAATTCAGTTTGAGCAAAGAAGTTAGGTGGTAGATTAACTGCCCATAAATGTCCAATTGTGAAGGCTAATAATCGGTGGGGATGAACAAAACCCCACTGATTAAAGTTTCACTTTATCCTTGTAATTCTTTTTTGATATTCTCTGTTAATGTAGCCATACGTTTGCGGCTTTCTTCACGCTCACGTTTGTTTTGTTCTTCAATTTGTTGTGTTTCTTGCATACCTCTTGAAATAATGTTCCAAGTTTCCTCAAGTGTTTCCATCTTAATACTAGAAGAACCTGATAATCTCGCTACTTCTACACTTTGCGTTGCGATATTTTGTGCATTTTTCTTAAGTAATTCATTTGTACGGCGATCCAGTTCAGCCATAGAATCTGCAACAAGCTTTTGACGCTTCGCATTTACCGCTTGAATGATACCATTTTTAAAAATAGGAATCGTTGTAATAAATGCTGTATTAATTTTACCAATTAATTTATTATTACCACGTTGAATCATACGAATTTGTGGTGCTGTAAGTAGCGCAACCATACGCGCTTTTTCTAAATCATCAATACGTTGCTCTAAAATTTCAACCGAGTTTTTAAGCGACTCTAATTCAATACCTGCTAATTGATCATTATTACGCACACGCTCTTCATACATCGGAACTAACTCTGTATTTAAACGCTCTAATAACATTTCTCCTGCTACTACGTACTTCTCTAAGTCTAAATAATATTTTAAGTTTTGCTCATACAAGCCATCTAACGTACCAATTGATTTTTTCATCTCATCTTGGTACTTCGTAATTTCCACATACACTTTATCAATTTCACGGCCCATCGTTTGATACTTGCTAAAGATTTGTTCAATCATTTTATCCGCTTTTTTGAACATACGTGAGAAGAAACCACTTTTCTCTTCCGCAAAGTCTTTGCTATCAAATCTGTCCATAATTTTACCAAGCTGTTTTAATAATTCACCAGAATCTTCTATCTTTGATAATGACATTGTATGTAAAATTTGATCAGCAAAACGTGAAATTTCCATAGAAGGTTCTTTTCCAAGTTCAATTAATTCTAATTGATCTTTAATATCTACTGCATTATAAATACGTTGTACATCCGCATCTTGTCTAAGTTGCAAGCGAATATCTTGTGCTGTTTGCTCATTTAATTCTGTTTTCGGATCTAGTACGACTGGGTTATTCATATGGTATTCTCCCTTTCCTTATAAAAATGGACGAAATAGTCCTTTTATTGTTTGTGATAAATTTTTATAGGCTGATGAACCATGAAACTCAAGATCGAAATTAACCTCTTCAAGCCAATGGGAATCAAATGCCCCCGCTTCAATATACGGTTCAATATCGTTTCTTCCCGTTGGATTGAAATGGAATACATCTACTCCAATTTGATTTAAAAATAGTAATAAAACAGCATCAGAACGAGTTAACTCTCCACTCTTCTCATTATTAAATATAACAATTTTCGGCACATCTTGTGAATAATCAAATTTCTCAAGCTGTTCTAAAATATTCGGTGGTATTTGAGAAAGTTGCGCGAAAACATATAGCGCTACATCTTGTTTTGTCTCTTTCGCAATTGGTTTGCACATTTCACTTTCACACGTATGGATAATCGCTTCTGCAATCCCATGTTGTAAACCTTCCGGTAAACGCTTATGCGGCCACCAATGGCTATTCATAATTAGATCAGGATGTAATTTCCCCCCACGGTCTAATGCATCTCGATAATGATATTGGAAGTTTGCTTTTTGCTCTTTCGTAAATGGGAATGTATTAACTAGTATACTGTTATCAAATGATGTAACAGCCTTTAATCGTTGAAAATACTCTTTATCATTCTTTGAAACGCCTGATATTTTCGCAAATAAAGAAGGGATATAAATATGTTTATTTTCAACAAAGAATGTCGGGCGTACAAACGCCTTTTCTTTCGTAATTAAAAAGAGCTCATCATATGTTGTTTTTAGTGTACGAGCTACAGGCGTATAGGAACGGAATTGCCACGGCTTGTACAGCAGTGAATTATCGTGGTGAAGTACTTGCTCAATTTCTTTTGAAGCTTGATACGCTACTGTTGCCACACGCTCGCGGCGGCGATCTGGAAATGGTTCAAGAGAAATACGGCCTGGATGAGACACAATAAAGGTCCTTCCCTCTTCATCAACATTCTCAAATCCATCTTTTCCTTCTGGGTGATAATAAAGCACATCACAACCGAGCATAATAAGAAAGTATAAGAAATATATACGGCTTTCCTGTGCATCACCATACCAAACGATACGCGGCATCTGTTTCTTATAATTAATCGTAGTAAACCACTTCGCTACATAATTTTCGCTTAGTTTAATTATGTCGATTAAGAAACGACGGAAGCCTTCTGTCTTTAACGACTGATTATGTTGTTTCTCATATAATTTCAATAGTGAAATAAACGTCGTATGTATGTAATGCTGTAAATCAGGATTGTCTACTTTCGGTAAAAGTTGTTTCCCAGATAAGTGTGCAACTAACCTATTTACTGTCAGACCATTTGGTGCTTCTTGATGTAATCCGAACACTTCTTGAATATGACGAAGCTTTTCCGAATCAATCACTTTGTTTAAATTTTGTTCGTGTAAAACTTCGATTCCTTTCGCTTCACTATAATCAAACAGTTCATTAAAATATTCATCTACATCATTAGGAACGCCAAGGATTCGACATGCTATATAACTAAATTTCATCTCATTCTCTGTCAGTTCATATTGTGGACGTTTTTCTAAAAGCGTTTCAAATTGCTTTAAATCTGATTCATCTTTTAATGCATATGGTTGAAGTGTAAAACGTGAAAACACAACAGTTCACCTCCAAAAACAGTTACGTTTTTTCTAAGTCCTTCTTCTATTATAAACTATTTTTTGTTATAAAAAATGGGCGCTCGCAAAACGAGCAAACCCATTTCAATTATTTATTATCTTCTTTAGTAGCTGCAACTTCTTCTTTAGCTTGTCCAGAATTCTTCATGTAGTGAATTATAAATGTTGCTCCAAATGCTACAACTAAAATAATAAAGAATAGTGTATGACTAATCTCAATCTCGATTAAAGACAGTAACATTTTCGATGCAATAATTAAGATTAAAATGTATGCTGTCGTTTCAAGCTCTGGAATACGCTCTAATAATTTCAAGAATACACCGGCAATACCACGCATCATTAAAATACCTAGCATTCCGCCTAATAATAAAATCCAAACTTCATTAGATACACCAAATGCAGCAAGTACACTATCTACAGAGAATGCGATATCCATTAATTCGACCATTGCAACTGTTCCCCAGAAGACACCGAGCATTCTGAAGAAAATACTGTTTTGGTTCATACCATGAGCTTCCTCTTCTTCACCTGCACCTTTACGCTTATCAATAAAGTATTTTACTGATAACCAAGCAAGGTAAAGTGCACCAAGAAGTTTTACCCACCATAATTTAATTAAGAACATTCCGATTCCAATTGCAATAAAGCGGAATATATAAGCTCCAATAAGTCCATAGAATAATGCTTTTTTACGTTTCTCTTCAGGAAGGTGTTTTACCATTACCGCTAACACAAGTGCGTTATCAGCAGATAACAACCCTTCAAGTACAACAAGTGTACCAATTAATCCCCAAGATACTGGATCTTGCAACACTTTAATCCACATGTCCAAGTCGAAAAACTGAGCATACGTATCAAGGATTCCTTGCAAAATACTCATCTTACCTTTATCCCCTATTCTTTGCTAGATTTATAGAAAGGTCAAAAAAAGGAAACGAATATCGTTTCCTTTCTATGCATCCAAGCCATACGCTCTTACAAGCGCACCTAAACCACCTTGGAATCCACTTCCTACTGCATTAAACTTCCACTGTCCATTATGACGGTATAATTCACAAAAGACAACTGCTGTTTCGATAGAGAAGTCTTCCCCTAAATCAAAACGAAGAACTTCTTCGTTCGTCTCTTCATTCGCTAAACGAACGAATGCGTTTCCTACTTGTCCAAAGTTTTGATTACGGCCTTCCGCATCATAAATTGTAACTGTAATAGCAATTTTATGAACGTCTGCTGGAACCTTTTTCAAATCTACAACAAGTTGCTCATCGTCGCCTTCGCCTTCACCTGTTCTGTTATCGCCAGTATGTAAAACTGATCCACAAGGAGACTTTAAATTATTATAGAAGATAAAATCAGTTTCCTTCGTACATTTCCCGTTCGCATCTAATAAAAAAGCAGATGCATCTAAATCGAAATCGTCTCCGCCATCATAAGATTTAATATCCCATCCAAGACCAATTACTGCTTTTGTTAAACCAGGACTCGTCTTACCTAAATCAATCTTCTGTCCTTTTTGTAACTGAATAGCCATTTATATTCACCTCTATATTTTTATCTTTAAAAATATACCCATCAGTAAACATGCATTTCACCAATGGATATATAAATTAAATCTATTACTCTACATCTAAACCAAAGTTATTACATAGAGACGCTAACCCACCTTGGAATCCACTTCCGATTGCATTGAACTTCCAATCACCTGCATGGCGGTATAATTCACCTACTACTACCGCTGTTTCAATAGAGAAATCTTCTCCTAAATCGTAACGAATTAACTCTGCATTCTTTTCTTCATCGAGAATACGTACGAATGAGTTAGAAACTTGACCAAAGTTTTGGCTGCGGCCTTCTCCATCATAAATTGTAATTGTGAAACAAATACGTTCGATGTGAGCAGGAACATTTTTTAAATCGATTTTAATCGCTTCATCATCGCCTTCGCCTTCACCAGTTCGGTTATCTCCTAAATGCTCTACAGCACCATTCGCACCTTTGGGATTATTATAGAAAACGAAATCTTCTGCTCCTGAAACTTTACCGTTCGCACCTACTAAAAAGATACTAACATCTAAATCGAAATCAGCTTGTCCATCATAACGATTTGTATCCCAGCCAAGCCCTACAAGTACCTTTGATAAACCTGGATTTGTTTTTGTTAAATCTACCTTTTGTCCCTTTTTTAAAGAAATAGATGCCATTTAAAAATTCCTCCTTAGTTTATCCTATTGATAACGTGATACAATCTCACTTAAGTTTTTATCTTGCGTGCCTTCTCCAACTGCTGAAAACTTCCACTCATTTTCGTAGCGATACATTTCTCCTGCAATTAAAGTTGTTTTACTAGCATAGTTTTCTGATAAATTATAACGTGCTAATTCCTCACCTGTATGAGGATTTTGAATACGAATATAAGCGTTACGAATCATACCAAAGTCTTGACGTCTGTTTACACAGTCATAAATATTTACAACGAATACTAAACGGTTAATACGACTTGGGACTTTATGTAATTCTACAAAGATTGTTTCATCGTCACCTTCGCCTTCACCTGTTAAATTATCTCCTGAATGAATAATACTACCACAAGTAGAAAGTTTGTTTCCGAAGTAAACTAAATCATTTTTGTTTAAAAAACGATCTCCTTCTAACATAACAACAGATGCATCACAATCTATATTTGGTTTACTTCCAAATAATGAAGACAGAAATCCACCTGATTGCCCAATTGGATCCCAGCCTAAGCCAACCTGTAGTTTTGCTACTTTTGGTTGTCCTTTCGTTAAATCGATCTTTTGACCTTTTTCTAAAATAATAGGCATGAAGTTTCTCCCTTTCTACAAAGCATTTTCCATATCGGAAAATATTGTATTCTTCTCTTATATTGTAGCATTATTTACCTATTGATAAAAAGGATAAATTCTCAGTTATATGAAAACATTCATATAATTTACTTATGATGATGTAATAAGTGGTAAATAGCACCAATCATTCCTGCACAATTACCGTTTTGTGCAAGTTCAATCTCACAATTATTATAAATCTCTTGATTTAAGTATTTACTGACCTCTTCTTTTACTTCTTTTAAAAACTCATTTCCTCTATCGGTAATTCCTCCCCCAATAATAATTGTTTCTGGATTAAAAATATAAGCAAGATTACTAATTCCGATTGCCAAATGTTTAAAGAAAATCCCAACTGCTTGAGCAACTTCTCTATCTCCTTTATCATACAACTCAAAAATTGTTCTCCCATTCCACTCGCCTTTGCCTTTATATTTTCTTACAAGCCGAATTAATCCTGAAATCGAAGCAACCTCTTCAAACGTTTTTCCTTCTATTAGCATATTCCCCCATTCACCAGCACTAAATGAATGTCCTCGGTACAATTCTCCATCTATAAAAATTGCTCCCCCAACTCCTGTTCCAATGGTGAGCATAATAAAGTTCTCTTTCTCTCTTACACTACCATTCCACTTTTCTCCAAACGCTGCACAATTCACATCATTGTCAATCGATACTGGAACTTTTAATATCTCTTGCAATCTATCAATAATAGGAATAGTACTATATCCCGGAATATGATCCGCGCCTCCCGTCACAATTCCCGCAGTGCTAATACCAATTCCGGCAATAGTATGTTCATTCATTAATTTTTTTGATAAAAGAATGAGTTTTTGAATAATTTGTTCTCCGCCTAAGTGAATTTCTGTTGCAACTGTTTTACGCTTTAATACTCTCCCTGCTTCTGAAATAATGCCATACTTAATTTGCGTACCGCCAATATCAAACGCTATATACTTTTTCATCTACTGCCACTTCCTCTACCGTTATGAATGTAAATTCTCCACCTCTATTATTTGTAGGAAATCTACATTAACTCTTTTCTGCTTTGACAAATATACCACCTTTTTCTATATATAGTTTTTTTTGCATAAAACTCTTTTTCCTAAGAAATATTACAAAGGGATGTATTTTAGATGGAACATTCATTTCTTAGGAGGAAAACCATGACGAAAATCTTCATTTTAGCATCAACACTCTCTCTATCTTTTTTTAGCGGTTTAAATATCGGTAATGCTGCAACTGAAAACTTCCAACCATTAACAAACGCTATTGTACAAAATAGCGATCATTTTGCAGAAGGAAACTCAAAGGATAATAATAAACCTCCAGGAAATAACGGTTCTCAGGACGATAGTGGTTCCGGTGGCAGCGGCTCTGGTGAAAACGGTTCTGGTGGCTTTGGCGGCAACAGTTCCGGCGGTAACGGTTCTGATGGCAGTGGCCCTGGCGGCAATGGTTCCGACGATAACGGTTCTGGTGGCAACGGTTCTAGCGGCAGTGATTCTGGCGGTTCTGGCGGCAACGGTTCCGGCGGTAATGGTTCCGGTGGCAGTGGCCCTGGCGGCAATGGTTCCGACGATAACGGTTCTGGTGGCAACGGTTCTAGCGGCAGTGGTTCTGGTGAAAACGGTTCCGGTGGCAGTGGTTCCGGTGGCAGTGGTTCTGGCGGTAACGGTTCTGGTAGCAACGGCTCTGGTGGCAGCGGCTCTGGCGGCAACGGTTCCGGCGGTAATGGTTCCGGTGGCAGTGGCCCTGGCGGCAATGGTTCCGGCGATAACGGTTCTGGTGGTAACCGTTCTGGTAGCAACGGCTCTGGTGGCAGCGGTTCTGGCGGTAACGGTTCTGGTGGTAACCGTTCTGGTGGCGATGGTTCTGGTGGCAGTGGCTCACACGGCGGTAATGGCTCTCAAGGTGGCAATCGTGTTAAAGGCGATAGCAATTCTCAGGAGGGCAACGGTTCTCAAGGGGGTAATGTAAAAGATAATACGAAAAAACAAGGTGATAAATTACCGAATACCGCAACGCATTACCCTATATCTATTTTAATGGGTCTTTCAATATTCCTAATTGGTATGTTACTGTTTATTCGTCGTAAAAACGTAAAATAAGAGCAACATACTTCCATCTAAAGAATACATGAAATACTTTATAAAACTAAAAAGGACTTTGGATTGCATTTTATTATGCAGCCCAAAGTCCTTTTTATCACCTATCAGAAAAAGTATTAATACGCTTTTCCCCAATACACCATTTGTTTAGCTTCTTTACCACAACAAATGCATTCTTCAGCTAAATGCTCTTGCTCAAAAGGCATACAACGTGAAGATACTCCAACTTCTTCTTTTAGTTTTTCTTCACAAGCTAATTCCCCGCACCACATTGCCTTAATAAAGCCTTGCTTTTCGTCAGCTATTTTTTTCATCTCTTCGAAATTTGTCGCAACATACGTATTCTCATCGCGAAATGCTTTTGCTTTATCAAATAAAGCAATATGAATTTCTTCAAGTAATGCTGGAATACGTTCTTCTAATTGATCCATTGGTACAAACTCTTTTTCCTTCGTGTCTCTTCTTACAAGTACAACTTGATTCTTTTCAATATCTTTAGGGCCAACTTCTAATCGAATTGGAATCCCCTTCATTTCATACTCATTAAATTTCCAGCCTGGTGTTTTATTACTAGCATCTATTTTTACTCGTGCAACCTTTTGAATATGTTCTTGTAACTCTATTGCTTTTGCTAAAACTCCTTCTTTATGCTGAGCAATCGGTACAATAACAACTTGCACTGGAGCGACTTTTGGTGGCATTACAAGTCCATTATTATCACTATGAACCATTATTAGCCCGCCTATCATTCTTGTTGATACACCCCAAGATGTTTGGTGCACATATTGCCACTTACCGTTACGATCTAAAAACTTAATATCAAATGCTTCTGAGAAATTCGTGCCAAAGTTATGAGAGGTTCCTGTTTGAAGTGCTTTTCCATCATGCATTAAACTTTCAATTGTATAAGTTGCCTTTGCTCCAGCAAACTTCTCTTTTTCTGTTTTTTGTCCTTTAATAACTGGTATTGCTAAATAATCCTCACAGAAAGAAGCATATAAGTTTAAAATATTTAATGTTTCAGCCTGCGATTCTTCTGCCGTTTCATGGATTGTATGACCCTCTTGCCATAAAAATTCAGTCGTACGAAGGAACGGCCTAGTTGTCTTCTCCCAACGAACTACTGAACACCACTGATTATATAACTTTGGCAAATCATTATAGGATTGCACAATTTTTGAAAAGTGCTCACAGAATAAAGTTTCAGATGTAGGACGTACACAAAGTCTTTCCGCTAACTTTTCATCTCCACCATGCGTAACCCATGCTACTTCAGGAGCAAATCCTTCAACATGATCCTTCTCTTTTTGCAATAAACTCTCTGGGATAAACATTGGCATATATACATTTTCATGGCCAGTTCCTTTTAACTTCTCATCCATCACCTTCTGCATATTCTCCCATAAGGCATAGCCATACGGACGTAAAATCATGCACCCTTTTACACTTGAATAATCAACAAGTTCGGCTTTTTTTACAATATCGGTATACCACTGCGCAAAGTCCTCTTCCATCTTCGTAATGGCTTGCACTTGTTCTTTTGCCATAGTCAGTCTTCCTCCTTCTAGAAAATACAAAAAAGCCCGCGTCCCTAAATAGGGACCGAGCTTTGCCGGCGTTACCACCCTGATTCATGCACAAAAATTGCGCATGCTCTCTTTTTGATAACGGGAAATTCCCGCTGCATATGCAGAACTCAAAGGCAGGTTCCATATTGCCTTTTTAAGAATCTTTCAGCCTGACGGATTCTCTCTCTGCTAAAAAGGTTGAACATGTACTAGTCCTTTTTCATCGTTATAACGAAATAAATTTGTTGATTATCATAATACAAATTCTTTTTTAAAACAATAGCTAATTTTCTTATTTTTATATATCCTTTTCATTTTTTGTAGTTTTATACGTAGCTTTTCCGCGTAATTTTCACAAGTTGATGTGCAATCATACCGATAAGTGTACCAATTAGGACGAAGAAACCAATAAATCCATATCCCATTCCTTCCCACCCACCAATAACCATCATTGTAACGGGAAAGGACGCTAAGCAAAGAAGTATTAAACTAAGTGCAAATATAATATCAAACTGTTTGTCTGGAAACCGTTTCTTTAGTAAATATGAAATAGTAAATACAAGGATAATCGTGATTCCGCCAATGATGTAAAAAATACCAAATCCATCTAACCAATCCATAGTGTTCCCTCCCTCCATAGATTCCCTTATACTTAATTATATGTTTAATTTTTCTGAAAATAAATAATAAACTTTCACCTAAATATATGTATTTATTACTAGGTGTTAATAGTAATATATAATAATAGGTTTTATATAATCAGGAGGGAACTTTATGGATAAAGCATTAACAAACCACGTCATCATTTTATCATTCGACTGTTTATCAGCTTTAGATTTTCCTATACTACAAAAACTACCTCATTTCCAATCTCTAATAAAAAAGGGCACGGTTGTCGAAAAAGTAGAACCAATTTATCCTTCTGTAACATATCCAAGCCACTCAACAATCGTAACTGGTAATTACCCTAACAAGCACGGTGTTGTTAGCAATACGTTACTTCAACCAGGGCGTGAATCACCTGATTGGCATTGGTACCGAAAATCAATAAAAGGAACAACATTGTATGATGAAGCGCGCAAAGCAAATTTAACGACAGCTGCCCTTCTATGGCCTGTTACTGGAAGAGCGAACATCGATTACAATTTACCAGAAATTTTCCCCAATAGACCTTGGCAAAATCAAGTGTTAGTTTCCTTATTTAGCGGTAGCCCACTATACCAATTAGATTTAAATCGTCGTTTCGGCCATATAAGAAATGGTTTATCACAACCAGAGCTGGATGATTTCGTCCTCGCCTCTGCTGTGCATACAATCCAGACGAAAAAGCCTAATGTCATGTTCGTACATTTCACCGATCTAGACACACAAAGACACTATCACGGCTTTGAATCTAACGAAACAACAGCTGCTATCCAGAGACACGACGAACGTCTAGGGAAAATTATTCAAGCACTAAAAGAAAGTGACCTATACGAAGAAAGTACAATTATTGCCCTTGGTGATCATAGCGCTTTAAGTGAAAACAAATCCATCCAATTAAATGTGCTATTCCATGAAAGAGGACTTATATCTCTTAATAAAAAAGGAAAATTAGTAGACTGGAAAGCCTATTGCCAAAGTTGCGACGGCTCTGCCTATGTATATGTAAGGGACAAAAATGATACGGATACAATCCGGGAGGTACAACTACTCCTTGAAGAACTACTTCAAAATAAACAAAACGGAATTGAATTTATACTTCATGATGAAGCTGCCAAAGACTGCGGTGCAGACGTTAATTGTTTATTCATGTTAGAAGCACGAGAAGGGTATTATTTCACTGAAAACTATACAGGAGATTTTATAAAAGAAATTACTGAAAAAGATGTTACGCCTAGTAAAAAATATACATTTGGTACGCATGGATACTCTCCAACAAAACCTAACTATGAAACAATTTTTATCGCTGCTGGGAAAGGAATAAAAAGTGGCTTTACCGTCCCGTATATGAGACTTATTGATGAAGGTCCAACTATCCGCTAGACTACTCGGTTTACACTTAGGTGAAACAGACGGAGCAATTGTAGAGGATTTACTCCAATTGTAAAGAACTGTGTATATATGTAAAAGTTATGTAAAATTCATCACTGTTTCTCTTTTTATAATTTTTATTTTTGTACACTGTTAGTAAAACAAATTTAAGGGGGAACATTATATGAAAAAAATGTCCAGACAAGAAAAAAGCTGGATATTATACGATTGGGCGAACTCTGTATACTCGCTCGTCATTACAACTGCATTATTTCCAATTTACTTTAAAGCAGCTGCAAAAGAAGCTGGACTATCTGGGGCAACTTCAACAGCATATTGGGGATATGCAAACTCATTCGCAACACTTTTAATTTCTATACTTGCTCCTATTCTTGGCACAGTTGCTGATTATAAAGGATTTAAAAAACGTTTTTTCACATTCTTCTTTGGACTCGGTATCGTATTTACAAGTATGTTAGCAGTCGTTCCAACCTCTCAGTGGTACTTATTGCTAGGGTGCTATATGCTCGCCTTAATCGGCTTTGCTGGAGCAAACATTTTCTATGATGCATTTTTAGTAGACGTCACTTCTGAAGATAGAATGGACCGAATTTCTACAAGAGGATTTGCATTAGGTTATATCGGGAGTACAATTCCTTTTATCGGTTGTATCGCTCTTATTATTCTTTCTCAAAAAGGAACTATTCCCTTATCGGTCGGCATTGCTAGTCAAATTTCCTTTGCAATAACAGCTCTTTGGTGGGGGTTATTTACAATTCCAATGCTAAAAAACGTAGAGCAAACACACTATATTGAGCGTCATCCAAGACCTATTAGAATGAGCTTCAAACGTCTTGCTGATACTTTTAAAAATATTAAAGAATATAAAACTGTATTTATGTTTCTAATCGCTTACTTTTTCTATATTGACGGAGTCGATACAATTATTACTATGTCTACCGCTTACGGAACCGATCTCGGTATTAGTGCAACGAATCTATTAATCATATTATTTGTAACACAAATTGTCGCTTGTCCATTTGCTTTACTATACGGAAAATTATCTGAAACATTTACTGGCAAAAAAATGCTATATGTCGGTATCATTATTTATATCATTATTTGCACATATGCTTATTTTTTAAAAACGACACTTGATTTTTGGATTTTAGCAATGTTAGTTGCTACATCTCAAGGTGGTATTCAAGCACTAAGTCGTTCATACTTTGCAAAACTAGTACCAAAAGAATCTGCTAATGAATTCTTCGGATTTTATAATATATTTGGGAAGTTTGCCGCAATTATGGGTCCGGTATTAGTCGGTGTTACAACGCAATTAACAGGAAAAACAAACGCTGGTGTTCTTAGTATTATTGTTCTATTTATTATCGGAGGATTCTTACTAACTAGAGTTCCAGAAAATAATACATCCGTTACACCACCTAGTCCAAAGACTAAAACGCTATAAGAAAAGATCCTCTTCTCATAAGAAGAGGATCTTTTTTATTTTTAAAGGTGCGCCTTATAATGAACGACTCTACTGCTTGTACAAAAATAATTTATCAACAGTTGTTCCTAATACTTCAGCTAAACGGAACGCTAACGCTAAGCTTGGATCATATTTATTATTCTCAATTGCATTTATCGTTTGTCTAGAAACCTTACATTTATCAGCTAATGCGCCTTGTGAAATATTATTTTCAGTGCGTAATTCATAGATTTGATTTTTCACACCATTGCTCCTAACCTGTAAAATCGTTTTTACAACATCAGTATATAATTGGCTCATATAGTTGTCAAAAGTTCCTCAAAGAAAAAAGGAGCAATATTGCTCCCTTACAATAGTTATTTTGAAGCTAATGAATTTGTTAGTGCCTCTTTGTTAGCGATATCTTCTTTCTTTATTTGCATACGTACAACTGGCCCTATCGCTAATAAAATAAGTGCCATCGCTATACAAAACACAGTAACTAGTGAAGTTAGTTCCTTTAATCCTCCAGCTAATGAAGTTCCAATTAGCATTGCCCCCATAAACAGTGGTAAAATCGTTCCATTTACTCTTCCAACCATATTTTCTGGTACAAGTTGAATCATAAGCGTACCGACAACAATATTAACACAAGCTAAACAAATACCTGTTCCAAATCTCATGAAACTAGTAATCCAAAATGATGTAGATAGCCCTTCTACTAAAAATGAAAGGGCTAATATACCCATACCGAATACAAACATCTTTTTCGGATTCACTTTTGAAGCGAAAACTGCAGCAACAATACCACCGAGTAACATACCTATTCCGTCAGCTGCCGCTAAATATTGAACAGCTTCTTTTTCCATACCTAAACGTTCAATTACAAGAAATACTTCTAATGGATTCGTTAATCCAACAGCTAAACCCATAATTGTAAAAGTGATCGTAATCATACGTAAATTTTTCGTATGAAGAACATACTTCCAACCTTCTTTTATATCATTTTTTAATGAGTCTCTCGCCACCTGCTCTTTTTCAACCCATTTTGGTAAGAATGAAAGGGCGATAGCAGATAACAAAAATAAAATGATTAAGCTATATAGTGATGTAAATAAACCAAGTTGTGTATACACAAGCGATCCTACCACTGGTCCAAAAATCAGAAATAATGACTGTAATGTTTGGTTAAATGCAATCGCATTTGCTACCTCTCCTTCTTTTACATAGCGCTTAAATATACGCGAAGATGAGGGCTGAGAAAACTGACCTACAATCGCGGAAATGAGTGTTGCAAAAAATATAGCCTGCCAATAATCCAGCTTTAACAACAAGACAATTCCTATAATAGACAGTACACTTAATACATCTCCAGCGACCATTGTTCTTTTCGGATTCCAGCGATCAGCTAGCGCACCACCGATAAACGAGAAAATAAAAATAGGTGCATATTCCATAACTGATAACAACGAAACAGAAACTGGATCATTATTCGTTCGCTCCATTATAAAATACAAAAGAGCCATATTTCTGATCCAAATTGCAAATTGTTGTAAAATATCAGACGCCATAACGAGCATAAATGCTCGGTTTTTAAATAAAGCGTTCATTTTCATTCCCCTTTCATAAACCGACCGTTCGGTCTAATTTATTTTGTAAGAAAAGCAACTGACCTATTATTCAGCTGCCATTCCTTTTAACAATACATCTATTGCCTTTTTATAAATACGTTTCAGCTCTTTATAATCTAATTCGTAGTAAAGCACTCCAAGTCCTGATAATAATCCGTTTACAATATACATAAGATCACGAGTATTATCTTCACGGAACTCTCCAGACTGTATACCTACTTCAATTAATTTCTCAAACATAACATATGATTCTCTAGTTAAAGCTAACAGTTCATCCAGAATCTCTTTACTTACAACTTGGCTCATAGAGAATTCCTCTATTGCATTTGAAATTGGTTGCTGTATGTCCTCTACATGATATTCCGCGAGACCATATAGTTTTTCAGTACTAGTGCTATACAACTTCTCTTTTTCATTCCATTTTTCAATCCAATCATACGTATGCTGTTTCACTACAAATAAAAATAATTCTTCTTTACTTTTAAAGTGATAATAAATACTTCCTTTACTTCGCTCTGTAATTTCACAAATCTCTTCCATAGATGTAGCTGCGTAGCCCTTCTGTGAAAATAGACTTTCTGCTTTATATGCAATTTCTTTCTTTATCTCTTCTGCGCTTCTTCTCATATTCACACCTCTTTAAACCGACCGTTCAGTCTAATAATAACAAATCAAAAACCTCTATCGCAAGAGGCTATATTCCTTATTTAAGAAAACGTACTTTCAAACCAAGTTCGAATCATATGTATGGTTCCAAATTTAAATGCTAATTTAACAAGAAATACGCCTCCCGCAGCTAATAAAAATAACACTACTTTCCCCTTATTTTTCACTTTCGGTTCCCTTTTCATTTCCATTCCCCTTAGTATGTTAAAAATATTAAACAAACGTTTGTTTAACTGTGTTTATGCATATGTAAGCCGACTAATCAAACGTTTGTTTAAAAAGAAATACGCCTATATAAGGCGCATTTTTATCAATCACCACCGCCACCACAGCTTCCTCCGCTATCTCCCCCAAAAGATCCTCCACAATCATGTGAGCCGCCATCATGCGAGCTATCATTATCAGATCCAGCAAAGAAAAATAATGGTGATGAGCTGTTAGATGAATTATGAATGTTATTTTGTTTTGTAAGATTTACCTTCTTTTTGTTCGATCGAACTGCTGTTACGATTGTTCCAA
This sequence comes from Bacillus cereus group sp. MG1, assembly GCF_040460035.1. Taxonomy (NCBI): domain Bacteria; kingdom Bacillati; phylum Bacillota; class Bacilli; order Caryophanales; family Bacillaceae; genus Bacillus; species Bacillus cereus group sp. MG1. The sequence goes on from NZ_JARVGY010000001.1 coordinate 2,104,390, forward strand.
CTACAACAAATAATAGTATGACAATAATAAATTCCATTTAAAAGCCTCCCTTATTCCTCGAATAATTGAATGGTTCTCTCTAGATTTTCAAGTGAAATGAAGCGTGATTCACGAAGAATTTCTTTTCCATTATGAAATAATAAAATTGTTGGCCCTGTAAATACTCCATATCGCCCCGCAATCTCCTGCATGTCTTGTAGTAATATCTCTATTTTCTCTACGTAATCATAATTCTCTAATACGCAATTTACTTTTCTTAGCATAACATCACAAACACCACAATTTTCCGTTTTAATAAACAGAAGTACCAATTGTTGTTCTTCGATATAGGTCGCTAATTCTTCTATCGTTTTAAATGTAGTCATCTTATCCCTCTTAGCGTAATTTACGAAATACTTTGTCTTGATACATACGAAAAGCTGAACTATCTTTAATCTTTCTCTTTTCCATTACCTGCTGAAAACGAAGCGTTTTTGCTGTTAACTCTTCTTGTAATTCTTTTCTCTCTGCTTCATCATAACAGCAAGCAATTAGATCCTCTATTTTTAATATATCTTTTTGTAGTTCCATTTCTGGTAGAATCATTCCCGCATTTTTTAAAATTTTATAACTCATTCTAAGTTCTGGAGGTACCATTGAAAGATCTTCTAATTGTAGTGGTTTTCCTTTTCCCGGAAGATAATCAAGATCACCATTCCGTATTGCTTGTCGAATTTTTTCTTCAGCAATGTTCAAAAACACATCCACACTATTCCCTCCTTTACATATTTTTACTATTATTTTACATGATATTTCCTTATCTTTCTACGTCTTTAATAATTGGCTCCATACAATTTTTTCTCAAATTTATTTATAATGAGCTATTTCCTCCCATACCAATCTTTCGTTTTCATATATAGTTTGTATTCAAGCCTTTTTGTATTGAGAAAGTCTTTTTCAACTTAATAAAGCGTTTACACTAAATCTTACATTTGTTACGATTTAATCACCCCCAGCTCCCTTGTATAGACTTCGTGATGTCTGATCATTTTATCTAGACGTTTCACACGTCTAGATTCATTTTGATTTATTGGCGTATGCCTTTAAATATATCTTTTATTTTGAAAGGAGAAATGGCTATGAGGTCTCAAAAATTCACACTGCTATTACTATCCCTACTACTTTTCTTACCTCTTTTTCTCACAAATTTTATTACTCCAAATCTCGCATTAGCAGATTCACCAAAGCAAAGTCAAAAAATTGTTGGGTACTTTCCTTCGTGGGGCGTTTACGGACGTAATTATCAAGTTGCTGACATTGATGCATCAAAACTTACTCACCTTAACTATGCTTTCGCGGATATTTGTTGGAATGGAAAACATGGAAACCCTTCTACTCATCCTGATAATCCAAATAAACAAACGTGGAACTGTAAAGAATCTGGTGTACCATTGCAAAATAAAGAGGTTCCTAATGGTACTCTCGTACTCGGGGAACCATGGGCTGATGTTACCAAATCGTATCCTGGCTCAGGGACAACTTGGGAAGATTGCGATAAATATGCCCGTTGCGGAAATTTCGGGGAACTAAAACGATTAAAAGCTAAATATCCTCACTTAAAAACAATTATTTCCGTTGGTGGCTGGACTTGGTCTAACCGCTTTTCTGATATGGCCGCTGATGAAAAAACAAGAAAAGTATTTGCTGAATCTACAGTAGCTTTTCTTCGCGCATATGGGTTTGATGGCGTAGATTTAGACTGGGAATATCCGGGCGTTGAAACGATTCCTGGTGGTAGTTATCGTCCTGAAGATAAACAAAATTTCACTCTCCTTCTTCAAGACGTCCGAAATGCTTTGAATAAAGCAGGTGCTGAAGATGGCAAACAATATTTACTAACAATCGCTTCAGGTGCAAGCCAACGCTACGCTGATCATACAGAACTAAAGAAAATTTCTCAAATACTCGATTGGATTAATATTATGACATATGATTTCCACGGCGGATGGGAAGCTACTTCTAATCATAATGCAGCTCTATATAAGGATCCAAATGATCCAGCAGCAAATACGAATTTTTACGTAGATGGTGCTATAAATGTTTATACAAATGAAGGTGTTCCAGTCGATAAACTAGTATTAGGCGTACCCTTTTACGGACGTGGCTGGAAAAGTTGTGGCAAAGAAAATAACGGACAATATCAACCTTGCAAACCAGGTAGTGATGGGAAACTTGCTTCTAAAGGTACTTGGGATGATTACTCTACCGGTGACACAGGTGTCTATGATTACGGTGATTTAGCAGCCAATTACGTTAATAAAAATGGTTTTGTACGCTACTGGAATGACACAGCTAAAGTACCTTACTTATATAATGCAACTACAGGCACATTTATTAGCTACGATGACAATGAATCTATGAAATACAAAACAGACTATATAAAGACGAAAGGTTTAAGTGGAGCAATGTTTTGGGAACTAAGCGGAGATTGCCGTACAAGTCCAAAATATAGTTGCAGTGGTCCAAAATTACTTGATACGCTAGTAAAAGAATTACTTGGTGGACCTATTAATCAAAAAGATACTGAGCCACCAACGAATGTTAAAAACATTGTAGTTACGAATAAAAATTCAAACTCAGTTCAATTAAACTGGACTGCATCTACTGATAACGTAGGAGTTACGGAATATGAAATTACTGCTGGAGAAGAGAAATGGAGTACAACAACAAATAGCATTACAATTAAAAACTTAAAACCTAATACGGAATACAAATTTTCAATAATTGCCAAAGATGCTGCTGGAAATAAATCACAACCTACCGCTCTTACTGTCAAAACGGATGAAGCTAATACGACACCTCCTGATGGAAATGGTACTGCTACATTTTCAGTCACTTCGAATTGGGGCAGCGGTTATAACTTCTCGATTATAATCAAAAATAATGGAACGAACCCTATTAAAAATTGGAAATTAGAATTTGATTATAGCGGCAATTTAACACAAGTTTGGGATTCTAAAATTAGTAGTAAAACAAATAATCATTATGTAATTACGAACGCAGGATGGAATGGTGAAATTCCTCCTGGTGGATCTATTACAATTGGCGGTGCAGGAACAGGTAATTCTGCCGAACTTTTAAATGCCGTCATTAGCGAAAACTAGACGTAATATCCATTAATTACTTCACTGAAGTTTGAATTTAGGTTTGAGCAATACCTCCTAAATTCAAACTTTTAATTTTATGAAAAATCAAAAACATCTCAATAACTTGTTATAATTATATTTAGTTTCTAATATGAAGTTTATATGAAGTTCATTTGAATTTTACATGGATTTCCTTTAATTTCTATTGTCTTCCTATAATATCCATATTATCCTTTACATAAAGGAATTATTTTCATTCCATTTTGAACTATCTATATATATAAAGAAAGATAGTCACCTGTTAGGGAAAGGCTTTCGTATTATTATAAATATAACAAAAGAAAAAGCACGCTTATAAGCGCACCATAAGAGTGCTTCTTCATACAATTCTCATGTAAGAGTTCTCGAAAATCATGTTAATCACAAAGAAAAGGCATTAGCTCATAAAAGCTAATGCCTTTTCTTTATTCATATTGTTCAGCATTCCAATCTTCTATATTCCATACTTTTGTTATCCACGATTCATAGAAAGAAGGCTCATGTGAGACAATTAAAACCGTTCCTTTGTATTGTTGTAATGCTTCCTATAAAGCCATCTTAGTTTCTACATCCAAATGATTAGTCCGTTCGTCTAAAATTAAAACATCAGCTTTTTCTATTTTTTCATATAAGGAGCTAACACACTTAAAATCTCTTCTTTATCCTTTTTTAATTCGAGTGATGTTAACATATCCATCGTTCTCGGCCTAGGTAATTTCACTTGTACCTCGCCAACTATTGAAGCTGGTCTTTGAGATAAAATAAATACGCGATCTGAAAGCAAGATTGCCTCATCTAGGTCATGTGTAACCATAACGATTGTTTGCTTCTCTTGATGCCAAGAGTTTAAAAGCCAGCTATGTACTTCCATTTTTGTAAATGCATCTAATTTACCAAAAGGCTCATCAAGTAGCATAATTGGCTTTTCACATAAATATGTGCGCAGAAAACTAATTCTTTGACGCATACCACCAGACAATTCATCTGGATAATGGTCTGCATATTCATCTAGTTCGAACTGCTTTAATGCTTCCATTCCCTCTGTTAGCCTTTGTTTTTTCGGTTTCCCTTCGATTTCCAATGGAAGAACGATATTTTGCAAAGCTGATCGCCACGGTAGCAATAAATCTTGTTGTGGCATATAACTAACAACATCTTGTTCTTGTACTTGCTTATCGTTATACGTTACGTTCCCGTTTGTTGGTTTTTCAACATTTGCAATCATGTTTAATAATGTGCTTTTCCCGCAACCACTCGGTCCTACAAAGGAAACAAACTCTCCCTCTTGTATAGAGGCACTAATATTCTCTAATACATTTTTTCCGTCGAAAGATTTCACTATATTTTTTATTTGTAATCCGCTCATTTTTCACTTGGAAGGAATTCATTTGTAAAAGCATCTTTTACATCGATTTTCTTCTTAATAACTTTGTTGTCATATAAGAAATTCATGTAATTCGTCCAAATTTCTTCCTTCTGTACTCCCCATGCTTTAGCATCATCTTGATACTTCGTACTTAACCATTTTTGGCTTTCTTGAACTAAATCTTTATTCACATCTGGAACAGCTTTAATTAAAATATCAGCAGCCTCTTTCGGTTCCTTAATTGCAAAATTATAACCTTCTGTCGTTGCACTCATAAACTTTTTCACAAAGTCTTTATCTTGCTTCGTATGTTTTTCACTCGTAATAATAACAGGACTATAGAAATCAAGCGCTGGATCTAAGTCCTTCACCATAATCGTATTTAACTCTTTTCCTTGACGCTTCGCTTCAATACCATCCCAACCGTAATAAATCCATTCGAAATCTGCATCACGGCCAATTGATTTAAAGAAATCTGTTTGTCCTAAGATGATTTTTTCAACTTTATTAAAATCAGCTTGATGTTTATCCATAATCGTCTTTAATGTCGCTTCTTCTGCTGGTCCTCCCCAGCCGCCGTAACGTTTACCTTCAAAATCTTTCGGTGACGTCATATTGTCTTTCTTAAGCGATGCAAACGCTGAAGTGTTATGCTGAATAATCGCTCCTACAGATACAACAGGAATTCCTTCTACACGAGCTAACGTTACATTTTCTTGTGCGCTTATTGCGAAGTCTGCTTTTCCTGATGCTATCATTTGCTCTGCTGTTACATTGTCACCTGGTTGAATAATTTCTACATCTAATCCTTGCTTTTTGTAATAATCTTTCGTTTTCGCTACATACAAGCCAGTATGATTCGTATTTGGAAACCAATCTAATACTACTTTTACTTTTTGATCTTTACTTGCACTTTCTTCTTTCTTCGCCGGATTACATCCAGCCACACCTACCGCTACTAAGGCAGCTAACATAACTTTCAAACCTTTTTTCATTTTCTGCCGTCCTTTCTATATATCCATGGTGCTGTTATTCTTGCCATAAACTCTACGATAAAATACAGGCATAATGTCACCATAACGATGATTGCTGCAACACCAAATACTCGGGCAGTCAAAAAGGATTTTGTAGCCCTCGTAAGCATAACGCCTAATCCTTCACTTGCACCGAGCCATTCTCCGATAATTGCTCCCATTACGCTATATGTAACTGCAATTTTTAAACCTGAGAAAAAGTATGGGAGCACTGCTGGAAATTTTACTTTCTGGTAAACTTGCCATTTCGTCGCCTTCATTGTTTGTAACAGTTTCAGCATATTTTTATCTACTGTTTGAAAACCTTCTAAAATACTAAGCGCAATTGGGAAGAAACAAACGAGTATTACGACCATTACTTTCGGCAACATCCCATATCCAAACCAAATAATAAATAGCGGTGCAAGTACAACAATTGGAATTGTTTGCGAAATAACGAGCAATGGATTTATTAAAATACGAAATAACGGTATAACGTCCATAATAATTGCGATACTCGTCCCCAATAAAATTGCAAAGAATAGTCCAATTATAACTTCCTGCAGTGTTTGCATCGTATTTGGTAATAGTAAATCTTTCATCCCAATTAATTCTTGAACAATGGCAGAAGGCTTTGGTAAAATCCACGGTTCGATTTTAAATAATGAAACAGATCCTTCCCATATCGCAATGAGAAGGATAAGCCAAATAGTTGTAATAAGTTTAGATTGCTTCTGGTTTTGCATATTCATCACGGTACTTCCAAACCTTTTCATCTATCGTTACACCAGTGCTTGGACGATAATGGATTTTAATAGAAGTAATCACTTCTTCTGCTCCAGCATCGACGCAAGCTTGTTGCGCACGTTTAACGACATCAAGAAGTACATCTAATTCTCCTTCCAAAGTTGTTTCCATTGCCCCTACTTCATAACGAACTCCCGATTGTTGCACAACTTCAATTGCTTTATCGACAACAGAATATACATCTTTCGTTTTCGCTTGTGGTACTACTGAAAATGACATTGTAACTTGTTGTGACATAATAAAATCCCCCTTATAAAATTAAATTTCAAAAATAAGAAAAGGCTTTCCTACTGCGTAGGAAAGCCTTGTATGCAAGTTATTACAGAATAACATATGCTACATCACTTTAAGTAACTCCCTACGCTGGCATTATCCAGATCAGGTTGAGGGTCGATGTTTACTTACATCCTCTCAGCCAATTGGCTCCCCGGTCCTTAATTCGTTTTCATTGTAGCATGATTTATTTTATTGAACAAACAAAAGCATGCATAATCATTTCATTATTTTTGGAAAATAACCAACTTTTTCACCATGAGCTAATAACTGCTGTATAAATTCTTTATTAATTGCTGGTACTATCAATTCTTTTTTCTTAATCCATTCATTCGTTCTACGCGTACCCATTACAATTTCAGATTGCTGTGCTCCATCTCCTGCAACTTGAGAAGCAATTAACTCTGCTATTACTTCATTTCCCTTCGCTAATGCAAGTCCGGTATTTACATATTCTGAAAGTGGAACCATTTCAAGATTGTATCCACACTCTCCAATTAGCTGTATAAATTGTTCAAACTCAATTTGATGTGGATGACAAATATGTAACGTCTCTCCTACAATTTGCGCATCTTGTAAATACGATACAATTGATTTACTAGCAAAATCAATTGGTGTGAAATCAACTTTCCACTTCACATTTGGTGCTTTCCCAATTAATAGCATTGTTTTAATAAGACGATAAAATGCGTTTCCTTCAATATTTTGTTGGAACGAACCTGTTTCTGAATGACATGCTAAATTACCTGCACGATAAATATTTCCGCGCAAACCATTTTTCATTGCTTCACGAACAATGTTTTCCGCTTGTAGTTTACTATTTGAATATACATTCTCTAAGTCTACACTGTAATTAAAATCACCAGTTTTCATGTATGTATCCCATTGATCTACCGCTAATTCTAACGGGATACCAATTGTAGAAATAAAATGGAATGTAGCACCTTTCTCCGCTAATGCTAGCATACGGCTAGTTCCTTGGACATTTATATTTTCAAATTGTTTTACATCTCCAAAATGTCTTACATCTGCACCGCAATGAATTATCGTATCCATCTTAGAACTGATGAACATAAATTCTTCTTCGCTCATCCCAAGATACTCTTCTCCCAGATCACCAGCTACGGCCTGTATACGCTGTAACCATTCTTCACATATATCATTAAAGTAGCCTGTTAATGTATCTATAATTCTTTGCTGCACATCTTTGGTTGGTCTTACTAAACAATAAATAGTAGCAGATGTATCTCTCAACAATTCATATAATATGTGTGATCCTAAATAACCAGTAGCTCCTGTTAAAAAGACATTTGAAATCTGGATTTCTTCCAAAACGTTTGCATACGTGATAGTATCTGGCTCGTGAATCACTTTATATTCACGAAATACTTCTTCTTTCTCTACTTTTACTTCTCGCTCAATTCGAGCTAATCCATATATCGTTCTTTCTTTAAAGAAATCTTGAATTGTTAAATGTGAGAAATCTTCTTTTAACAATGTTAAGACTCGTAATACTTTTAATGAATGTCCACCAATTGTAAAGAAATCATCATGCACTCCAACTTTTGAAATTCCTAATACTTCCGCCCAGGCGTTCGCGATTTGTTTTTCTGCTTTATTAGAAGGTGCAACATATTCTTGTAGCCGAACCGGTTCATACTTTTCTTCTAACTGAGCTAACTTCTTAACATCAATCTTTTTATTAGGTGTAAGTGGTAATTCATTAATATAAATTAGTTTAGATGGCACCATATAATCTGGTAATTGCTCTTGTAACTGATAAACTAATTCTGGTATTTCTTTTTTATTTAAAGTTGTATAGAACGCGATTAAATATTGGCTACCTTCCTTACTCTTCTTAGCAAAAACAGCATTTTCTTTTATATTATGATTTTGAGAAATTTTACTTTGGATTTCTCCTAGTTCAATACGATGTCCTCTAATTTTTACTTGATCATCTTTCCGATGTAAAAACTCTATATTTCCATCCTCTAGCAACTTAACGATATCACCTGTTTTATATATATTAACTATAGGATTAAAAGGGTTCGGAATAAAAGCTTCAATTGTTTTATTAGGCTTATTAAAATACCCTTTTGCTAATCCCACTGAATCTATATATAATTCACCAGGTACACCAATTGGACAAAGATTCATATTCTCATCCAAAATCATAACTTGATAATTAGCACATGGTTTACCAATGGGAATACTCGCAACATCCTCATTTAACTGACTAGGTATTTTATAGGTTGTCGTCACTACAGTACATTCTGTCGGTCCGTATACATTATAAATTTCAACATTTGTACCTATTCTTTCTCTCCACAATTTAATAACCTCTACAGGCAACATTTCACCACCAATCGCAATTCTTTTTAGGGAAGCTAGCTTATATATATCTTCTTCTGCTAAATAAGTTGCTACTTGTCGAACAAAAATTGTTGCTAATGCCAAGATTGAAGTTGCTTTCACTTTATAGATTGCATTTGCAAATGCCTCTACAGACAATCGCTCTTCCTCTAATAGTACATACAAGTTTCCTCCGCAGAATAAAGAAGCAAATGACTCCCATACAGAAGCATCGAAACTAAAGGAAGGAAATTGAGCAAATACATCCTCTTCTGTCAATTCATATTGCTTTTTCATCCAAGTGTACAGATTAACAACGCCTCTATGTGCTAACATCGTTCCCTTTGGATTCCCTGTTGAACCCGATGTATAAATCATATAAGCTACATCATCACAATGAATAGACAACTTTACATCTATATCTTCATAAGTTTCACTATCATACAATGAAACTGTTTGAACCCCATCACATGTTATAGGCGTCTCTTTCATCAATATAACTTTCGCTTGGCTATCTTGAATAATGTACTGTATTCTACTTTCCGGATAATCTGGATCAATCGGAACATACGCTGCACCAGCTTTTAATATAGCTACCATACTTACTACTGTGTCTATGCTACGTTTCATAAATATTCCAACATAGTCTCCTAATTGGACGCCGTTTTTAATTAACATATGAGCTATTTGATTACTTTTTTTATTTAGCTCCTCATAAGTTAAAGTACCTTCCCTTGAAGATAAAGCTATACGATTTGGAAATTGAGTAACAGTATTATAGAACATATCGACGATACTTTTCTCAGGATATACTGCTGTCGTATCATTCACTTGACTATAAAGTGCCATCTCGGCCTCTGTAATAATATTAAAATGTTTTATATACTTATTAGTATTTTGTGATATATCAACTAAAACACCTTGTATTTGTTGTGCATAACGAGTAATCGTTGTCTCTTTCCAATTAACACTATTAAATATTATTTCTACACTTTGCATATTTTTACTAAATACAAATTGTAATGTATTCGTGTCTTGTAGCTCATAATATGTTTCACCAATAATAATAGGTGACATTTCATATAATGTATTACCGTTTTGAAACTCTTCTATTTCTTCCTCATTCATTTCTTTAATTTGCTCCAGTTGCTCTTCAATTTGTAAATTTAAACTTTCATAGGAGAGAAAATTAGAAACTTCAATAGTAATTGGAAATAAATTTCCTCTTACATGATAAAGCACGACAATATGTTTTTCTTTAGAAATATGATATAACCACGTTGCAGTCGCTCCTATTAAATCTACAATGTGAGTCAAATTTGAAAACAGTTCCGTTTTCCTTTTTATCCTAAGTTCTGTTCCGTGCACATCTTTAGGTATTTTAATACTTCCTTCTACTTTTCCTAAAAATTCTTTTATCATCTCATTATAAGAAATCACTAATTTCATATTTATGTAAATTCCTCTCTTAAATATAATAAAGGTGTGAAAATTCACACCTTTTTCATCCCTTATTAAAGGGCAGATTCGTTCAATTCATAATCAGTAGCGGAGATACCCCCCTTGATTAGAATTGAACTTTCTCCTTATTCGCTTTTAAACTCACCAATAAGCTCTTGCAATTCCTGAGAAAGCCAACTTAAAGAAGTCGCTAATTCTGCAATATCTTGTACTGATATTTCTTGCTCTTTCATGCTTTCTTCAACATTACTACTGCTGTTGGCATAAGTATTTGCAATATGTGATAATTCATTTACGACTTGAACAATATTCTGGCTATTTTGTAAAATGTCACTCGAATTACCGGAAACAGCTTTTACTTGATCTGTAACAGATTGCGCTGATTTTGAGATTTTTTCAAAGAAATCTCCACTACTTTGAACAAGCGAAATTCCAGTTTCTACTTCTTTTGAACCTTTTTGCATGGAAACTACAGCATCTTCTGTCTCAGCTTGTGTTTCACCAATTAATTTCGCTATATCTTTTGCAGACGCTTCCGTTTGTTCTGCTAATTTTCGTACTTCATCAGCAACAACTGCAAACCCTCTTCCAGCTGCTCCAGCACGTGAAGCCTCAATAGAAGCATTTAAAGCTAATAGATTTGTTTGATTTGAAATACCTGTAATTACAGTTACGATATCACTAATTTCTTTTGACCTTGTTTCTAACGAATAAATGATGGAAGATAAATCTTGTACTGCATTTTGGATTAAACTCATTTGATTAATAATTTGTCCAATCACTTCATTACCTTCAATTGAATGTTGTTCCATACCTTCAGAAGCAACCGCAACTTGTTTTGCAGCCCCAGTTATTTCTTCTACCTTATCTTCCATTCCATGTACAATTCCTAAACATTGTTGTACTGAAGTTTTTTGAGACTGTGCCCCTACTCTTAAACCTTCAATAGAACTTGCAATCTCTTGAACTGCCATGCTGTTTTCCTCTGTACTCGCCGACAATTCTTGTGAAGAAGAAGAAACTTGCTCAGCAGTTTGCCTTACTTTATCTATAATCCCTTTAAATTTTTCAATTGTGTTATTGAAATAAACATTAATAATTCCAATATCATCTGGTCTTTCTTTTAATTTAATACTTAAGTCACCTTCACCAATTTTACGTAACCCTTCTCGTAAATCTTTTAATGGAGCTAGCGAGTGACGCACGATAAAGAATTGAGTAATAGTCGCAATTGCTAATGAAATAATGATGAAGAGTAAGCCCTGTATCATAAACTTCTCTTTTGTAATAGGAACAATGGAAGCATCTAAGTCAGCCGCAATAATTGCAACAATATTGTTTTCTCCATCTGTAATTGGTTCTAATATTGTCACCCACGAACCTATTTCATCTTCATATACTTCTGTCATTTGAGCCTTTTTCGTATCAATCACTTTATCGTATGCCTTCATCCAATGAGCGGGTTGTTCATAATAATCTCCCGGCTTTATAGGAAACGCATTTGTTAACTCTGTAGTCAAACCAACGAGTTGTAATTCTCGCTTTTCATTCGGCTTTGCTCCTGTAACATACGTTTGTCCAACGCTTTTCAATTCTTTTGATACTTCATCTAATTTCTCTGTTAACTTTTCTTTTTTCACTTTTTCGGCTGTAGGATCTTTCGCCATGTCTCTAACTAATTCTACATCCAGTTTTTTCAATACTATTTCTCCTGTTTCAATAGACTGCCTTTCAAATAAAGACATCATACTATTTTGAAACATGTTAAAACTTAATGCACCCATACTTCCAACAAGTGTCAAAATAACTAATACGGTTAATAAGACGTTCTTTTGAAGGAACGATAACTTATGCCAATATTTTTTCATTAATATCCACCTTCCTTAATCAACATAAACAAAAAAACAAAATATATGAATATTTTGTTTGAAAATGTTTCTCAATATGTTCGAGAATAAAAAAAAGCCAATGTAAAAGCATTGGCCAAGACCAACCCTATCCGTCCGGTAACTGGCTAGCGTAGCCTTTCGACCTTAGCTCCTGTAGTTTTGCGTCCTCATGTTTCCATCAGTTTGCCTTTCTCGCTGAACGAGTTGAACGATATGGGAGTTCTATGAGAATTAATTTATTCTCTTTCAAAGATTACAACATATAAATCAAAATGTCTACTTATTTAGAGATATAAATACAAATTTTTAATGAATTGCTTTTTCAAAATAATTTCAAAAAGTACGTGAATGTTACTTTTTTTATGTTATATAATAAAAAATGTATAAATAACAAGGATTTCTTCGGGTATTTATTTAATTTTCATTCAAATTAAACTATTCGAATATATCTTAACTAATGAATTTCGGAGGTAGTTTATCATGTTTTGGCTACAATTTCTTACCTTGTTACTCTGTATTTTTATTGGTGCACGCCTAGGCGGAGTTGGTTTAGGAGTAATGGGTGGAGTTGGTATGGCAATACTCGTTTTTGTCTTCCACTTACAACCAACGGCGCCTCCTATCGATGTAATGCTTATGATTTTGGCAGTAATTACAGCTGCTGGTGCTTTGCAAGCCGCTGGAGGAATGGACTACCTTGTTCATCTAGCTGAAAAGGCATTACGAAAAAATCCAAAACGCATTACATTCTTTGCTCCAATTGTTACTTATTTATTTACACTTTGTGCAGGAACTGGTCACGTTGCTTATTCTGTACTTCCTGTTATCGCTGAAGTCTCTCGCGAATCCGGAATTAGACCAGAACGACCAATGTCAATTGCCGTAATTGCTTCCCAACAAGCAATTACAGCTAGTCCTATATCAGCTGCAACAGTTGCACTTTTAGCAATGTTAGCTGACTATAAAATCACCTTATTAGATATTTTAAAAGTAAGTATCCCTTCTACTTTCATCGCTTGTATGATAGCTGCATTTGTTGCTAGTAAGATGGGAAAAGAATTAAATGAAGACCCTGAATACTTAAAACGATTAAAAGAAGGATTAATTCCTAAGCTTGAAGAGAAAAAAGAATTTGTAGGTGTAAAGGGCGCAAAATTATCAGTTATCCTTTTCCTTGTAGGAACCTTCCTTGTTGTACTTCTTGGTTCATTTGAAGCACTTCGTCCAGGATGGATAGTTGATGGGAAGTTAGCCCGTCTTTCCATGCCGAACACAATTGAGATGGTTATGTTAACTATCGCGGCTCTTATTATTATTTTCTGTAAACCAAATGTAGAAAGCATTGTATCTGGTAACGTCTTTAAAGCAGGAGCAACAGCAGTTGTTGCTATTTTCGGTATCGCTTGGATGGGAGATACTTTCTTTAATGGAAACTTAAATATGATTCAAGGATCGATTCAGCATTTAGTAACAAGTGCACCTTGGCTATTTGCTATCGCACTATTCATTCTATCTATTTTACTGTACAGCCAAGCAGCAACAGTTCGTGCCTTAATGCCACTTGGACTATCTCTTGGTATTCCACCAGCGCTACTGATTGCGATGTTCCCTGCAGTAAATGGATATTTCTTCATTCCAAACTATGGAACAATCGTTGCTGCCATTAACTTTGACCGTACTGGTACAACAGGTATCGGTAAATACGTATTAAATCATAGTTTTATGATTCCGGGCCTAATTGCAACATTTACTTCTATCGGCATTGGAATGCTCTTAATTTCAATTATGTTTTAAAGAAAAAGCACAAACCTTTATTTAAAAAGGTTTGTGCTTTTTTAATCAAATATTTGTTTAAATTTTGGGCAGTCTATTTCTTCATGTAGCACTTAAAATACTACACTTCCTTCCCTACAAACTTCTCTTTACTTCTTCAACTAATTTTCTCGTACTTTCATACGCAGATTCCGCTAAACTAATTGCTGAAATAACTGAAACACCGTCCGCACCCGCCTCTATAACTGCCGCTGTATTTTCAATTGTAATCCCACCAATACCAACGATTGGCACTGTAATTCCTTGTTCTCTAAAATAAGCTAATCCTTTCGTTCCTTGAACCGCTTTCGTATCTTTTTTCGTACTCGTTGGGAAAATAGGACCAACACCTAAATAATCCGCTCCATTTTCGATTGCAAAACGTGCTTCTTCAATTGTATGAGCAGATACGCCGATAATTTTATCTCCCATTTTTTCACGAACAGATGTAATTCCTTCATCATCTTGTCCAACATGAACACCATCTGCATCTAATTCAATGGCTAATTCTACATCATCATTTACAATGAAAGGAACACTATATTCCTTACAAAGCGTCTGCAATTCTTTTGCAAAGCGCACTCTATCTTCTCCGATTAAAGAACCTTCCCCCTTCTCGCGAAACTGAAAAAGTGTCACTCCACCATCTAACGCTTCTTTCAATACAGCTAAAGGATCCCTCGTGCAGTTATTACTTCCCATAATAAAATACACTTGCAATAGCTTAGACATTTTATCTATTTCAATGCGTGCCATTTCTTTCACTCCCTCTTACTCTAACTCCACAATCTTCCCATACTTCTCAATATCACCTGAAGTTGTATTCGCTAATTGATTTAAAAATTCAATTTGGAAACTACCAGGCCCTTTTTCTACCGCCTTAGCAGCTGCCAGTTCCGAAGCTACACCATAAAACGTTAATGCGGCTACTGCTGCTTTAACATAATCTTTTTCCACTGCTACAAATGCTCCTATTACAGAAGTTAGTAAACAACCTGTTCCCGTAACTTTCGTTAAAATAGGGTGACCATTTCGAATAACAATAGTTCTCTCTCCATCTGTAACAACATCTTCTTTTCCAGTAATGACCGCAACTGTATTTAGTTCATCTGCTGCCTGCCTTGCAATACTTACAATATTGCCATTTCCAGTACCAGCGTCTACCCCTTTAATTTCCCATTTCTCATTAATAACATTTGCTATTTCAGCTGCATTTCCGCGGATAATTGCTAAATCGATTTCAGCCGGAATATGTCTCGCAACTTCTGTTCGATATGAAGTTGCTCCTGCACCAACTGGATCAAATAGTACTGGCACATTGTTCGCATTTGCTGATTTACCCGCAAGTAACATCGCTTCTACTTCTTCAGGACGAAGTGTCCCCATATTTAATACTAACGCTCCAGCAATGCTAGCCATTTCTGCTACTTCTTCTTTTGCATACGCCATTACAGGCGATGCCCCAAGTGCCAACAAACCGTTAGCAGTAAAATTTGTTACAACAACATTTGTAATATTATGAACGAGCGGATTAGATTCTCTCACCAAATCCACTACTTTACTAATTTCTTTCATATTCATCCTTTTCATCTCCTAACTATAATGATGGGAGATACACAAAAAGACACTTTGCGCGTACGCAAAGTGCCTGAACATGTGCTTTTACACTCTCCCTACGCTGGCATTATCCAACAGGTTCAAATGGTCAATGACGGACTAGTAGTCATACTCTCAGTTTGTATCCACAAACTCCCATGTGCTTATTATTCATCTACTTCAAAGTCTACTCTTATTCTAGTAAAATAACAAGTTCTTTACTTTTCTATTTAATATAGAAGCAACCTATATAACAATAAACATAATCAAGTGAAACTTTAATCAGTGAGTGTTTTGTTCATCCCACTAAAAACCGATCAAATATGGAGCGAAACTGAATCTCAAGAAGATGTATGCTATATTTAACTTATGGAAATTTGAAAGGATGTTTTTAATATGTCAAAAAGCGTTGTAATCGCTGAAAAACCTTCCGTTGCACGAGATATTGCTCGTGTACTGAAGTGTGATAAAAAAGGAAACGGCTATCTTGAGGGTAGTAAATATATTGTAACTTGGGCTTTAGGTCATCTCGTTACATTAGCAGATCCAGAAAGTTATGATGTGAAATATAAAAAGTGGAATTTAGAAGATTTACCGATGCTACCTGAGCGTTTGAAATTAACGGTTATTAAACAAACTGGTAAACAATTTAATGCTGTAAAAAGTCAGCTACTTAGAAAAGATGTAAATGAAATTATTGTAGCAACAGACGCTGGACGTGAAGGGGAATTAGTCGCACGCTGGATTATCGATAAAGTTAAGCTAAATAAACCAATCAAACGTTTATGGATTTCTTCTGTAACCGATAAAGCAATTAAAGATGGTTTTGCAAATTTAAAACCAGGTAAAGCCTATGACAATTTATACGCTTCAGCAGTTGCACGTTCAGAAGCTGACTGGTATATCGGTCTTAATGCAACTCGTGCTTTAACGACTCGCTTTAATGCCCAGTTAAATTGCGGCCGTGTACAAACCCCTACTGTTGCTATGATTGCTAGTCGTGAGGATGAAATAAAGAACTTCAAAGCTCAAACTTACTACGGCATCGAAGCTCAAACAATGGAGAAGCTCAAACTTACTTGGCAAGATGCAAATGGCAATAGCCGTAGTTTTAATAAAGAAAAAATCGATGGTATTGTAAAAAGTTTAGATAAACAAAATGCTACTGTTGTGGAAATTGATAAGAAACAGAAGAAGTCATTCTCTCCTGGTCTTTACGATTTAACTGAATTGCAACGTGATGCAAATAAAAAGTTCGGTTACTCTGCTAAAGAAACATTAAATATTATGCAAAAATTGTATGAACAGCATAAAGTACTAACGTACCCTCGTACAGATTCACGCTACATTTCATCTGATATCGTTGGAACACTTCCAGAACGTCTAAAAGCATGTGGTGTTGGAGAATACCGTCCCTTCGCACATAAAGTATTACAAAAGCCTATCAAACCTAACAAATCATTTGTTGATGATAGTAAAGTAAGCGATCATCATGCGATTATTCCAACAGAAGGATACGTTAACTTCGCAGCATTCACAGATAAAGAACGCAAAATTTATGATTTAGTTGTAAAACGTTTCTTAGCTGTTTTATTCCCAGCATTCGAATACGAACAACTAACGTTACGCACAAAGGTCGGCAATGAAACATTCATTGCACGCGGAAAAACGATTTTACATGCTGGTTGGAAGGAAGTATACGAAAATCGATTTGAAGACGATGATGTAACTGATGACGTAAAAGAGCAGATTCTACCTCACATTGAAAAGGGCGATACATTAACTGTAAAGTTACTTATGCAAACATCAGGTCAAACGAAAGCACCTGCACGCTTTAATGAAGCAACTTTACTTTCAGCAATGGAGAATCCTACAAAATATATGGATACGCAAAATAAACAACTTGCTGATACGTTAAAATCGACTGGTGGATTAGGTACTGTAGCGACACGTGCAGATATTATCGACAAACTTTTCAATTCTTTCTTAATTGAAAAACGTGGTAAAGATATTCACATTACATCAAAAGGTCGTCAATTACTTGATTTAGTACCAGAAGAATTAAAATCACCTACACTAACTGGTGAGTGGGAACAAAAACTTGAAGCAATTGCAAAAGGAAAATTAAAGAAAGAAGTATTCATTTCGGAAATGAAGAACTATACGAAAGAAATTGTTGCTGAAATTAAATCGAGTGATAAGAAATATAAACATGACAACATTTCAACGAAGTCTTGTCCAGATTGCGGTAAACCAATGCTAGAAGTAAATGGAAAAAAGGGGAAAATGCTCGTATGCCAAGACCGTGAATGTGGTCATCGTAAAAATGTATCTCGTACAACAAATGCTCGCTGTCCGCAATGTAAAAAGAAACTAGAATTACGTGGTGAGGGTGCAGGCCAAATTTTCGCATGTAAATGTGGCTATCGCGAGAAATTATCAACATTCCAAGAGCGACGTAAAAAAGAATCTGGAAACAAAGCCGATAAACGCGACGTTCAAAAATATATGAAACAACAGAAAAAAGAAGAAGAACCATTAAATAACCCATTCGCGGAAGCATTAAAAAAATTAAAATTTGATTAAACAAAAAGGTTCCTACCTCTATCGGTAGGAACCTTTTATTTTAGTGAATGATTTTACTTCCTTTTGCATTCTCAACAAATTTTTCACTTGATTTGTTAATTGGTGTTTTCAGTAATAACGCAGCAACAATCATAACTACTACGAAAGCACTTAACACAAGTAAATCTCGCGTTACGATATCCCAAAGCATTCCACCAACTGTTTCACGAATTGCGCTAATTGCGTATGTGAATGGTAAGAACGGATAAATCGCTTGGAAGAACGCTGGTGTCATTTGGATTGGGAATGTTCCGCCCGATCCTGCTACTTGTAGTACAAGTAAAATAATCGCCATCGATTTCCCAACGTTTCCGAAAATAGAAACGAGTGAGTATACGATACAAACGAAGACTCCACCAATAAATAAACTAAATAACACAAACCAGAACTTATCGACTACGTACGTACCGAGTAAGAATATATCTCCCATCGATACGATAAACGCTTGTGAAAGACCTATCGTTAAGAATGTTAATAAACGTCCGAAGTAAATTTCATGGCTCTTATAATTCGCGCCCTCTTCGTGTACTTCTACCGTTAATAATGAAACCATTAATAATGCGCCTACCCATAATGCAAGCACTGTATAGAATGGTGACATCGCTGAACCGTAGTTCGGCATCGCAAATAATTTATTTTCTTTTAAATTTACTGGATTCGCAAAGTAATCACTTTGCTTCTCAACATCGTTTTTCAATAAGCGTATGATGTCTTTTAAATCCTCTTCAGATTCAAAATCACGAATTTTATCTGCTAATTCTTTAATCTTTTTCTCAGTAGCTGGCATTTCAGCTTTAATGTCTGCTAATTTCTTTTTACCATCTACTAAACCTTTTGATGAATCTTCTAGTAATTTTTTAACATCTGGAAGCTTTTTGTCTGCCTCTTTTAAAATTTGAGATGTATTTTTAGACATCTCTTTTGTGCGAGCAATTGCTGCATTGAAATTTGGAGTGATTTCTGAGTCATATTTAGCTAAAATGTCACCAATTTGGCCCGAAACACTTTTAGACACTTGATTAATACTTTCAATAACATCAGCTGCTGGTTTTTGACCTTTATTAATAGCGTCAATTCCTTTATCAGTTAAATCCATTCCTTTTTGCAAACCATCTTTTGCTTTATTTAACTTAGAAATTGTACCATTAAGATTTTTATCACTATTCACATCAGCTAACACTTTATTTGTACTTTCCAGAACTGGAATCATGTCATTAACTAAATTCCAACTTGCTTTGAACTGCCCATTCAAATCATTTAAGGCTACTTTTGTAGAATCTAATCCGTTAACACCTTTGTTACTTAAGTCTTCTCTTGCTTTTTCAAGCTCCGTTTTTAATCTACTGTAATCATTTACAGCTTTATCATATTTCTCTCTACCATTGTTTAATATCTCATTAGCCTTATTTATATCTTGATTTAAATTGCCTCTAAGCTGCTGTGCATTTTCTTGCGCATTTTCAGCCTTACTTTTCAGTTGCTCAGCTGTACTTACTGCTTTTTCAAAATCAGCTACAAACGTTGCATTATAATCCTTTTCAGCTTGATTTACTAAATTATTTACTGCATCTAATTTTTGATTTACAGCATCTCGCACATCTTGTTTAACTTCTTGTCCGGAACTAATTAAATCTCCTACATGCTTAACCCTATTGTTAGCGTCCACCATAGAATTTTTAAGCACCGTTAAACTTTCCACTCTGTTTCCAAAGAACTGTTTACCGAATTCCGTGGAAGCTGATTCCTTGAAAGCTGTAAAGAAATCAATCAAATATGAAACACTATCGATACGCTCTTGGAGGAGCTTTGAAGCATCCTGCACATTTTTCTGTGCTACAGCTGGATCCACGCCTTTATTTTGAAGGCCATCCATAACACTCTTTACATATGCCGTTCCAACACGAGTAGAATTGAAAACAGTGTTTACAGTTTGATCAATATTTTTAGCAATATTTTTATACCCTTCACCATTCACTTGTGGTAATGCTGGAATCTCTGGTATTTGTGGAATAGTTATATTAGGTAAGACTGGTAATTTAGCTGGATCTGGCAATGTCAGATTAAAGTCAAATGCCGGATTTTTTAAGTAATCCGTAATTTTCGCTGCAGCATCCAATCCCTGCTGCATTACTGTTAAATTATTTTTAATAGTTCCCGGAGCGCGATTCAATGTTTCATCATTTCTCGCAAAGAATTTATCTAAATTCCCTAACGCCTCTTGCCCATCATTCATAACACTCTCTACAACCGGCAACTCTTTTTGCGCTACTTTCACAACATCTTCTGCTCGAGTTGCATCATCTAACGCCTTATCCATAAGTGTATTCATTTCTGGGAACTGCGCTTCTAACTTAAATACAAGATCTTTTACTTTTTCGATACTTGGTAAGTTTGTTTCTAAATCGATTCCAAGGTCATTGAAAATTTTAAAAATCTCACCGTTTGCTGTTTTTACAAAGTTTTTACTAATTTCTTCTGTAATACCTGATGCACCTTTTGCTGTAATCTTCGGTGCAATCGCGTTTACTTTTTCATTCACATAGTAATCCAGTTCTGGTTTTTTCGGATTTTCATCCAGAACAGTTGCAATTTTTTCAGAGAAGTCTTTTGGAATCGTAATACTTGCATAATAATCCCCACGCTCAACTCCGTAAATTGCTTGTTTTTCATCTACAAATTTCCAGCCAAGATTTTTGTTTTTCTTAAGGGAGTCTACAATCTCTTTCCCGATATTAATATCTTTCCCTCTTAAATTAGAACCTGCATCTTGGTTGGAAACTGCAATGGGAACCTCTTTTGTATTTCCATATGGATCCCAAGAAGCTTTAATGTTAAACCATGCATATAACGATGGTAAAATCATTAATCCTAAAACAATAACAATTGCAGCCCAATGTTTGGCTACATTCCGTAAATCTGTCTTATAAATACGCCAAATTTGTTTCATAGAAGTTATCACCTAATTATATATTTTTCCTTCTTTAGAAAATGATACATGCATTTTGCAATTATATCACTTTCTACATCGTGTATTAACCAAAAACGTACTATTTTTTCCCATTAACTTTCACTTACTTCATTATATAACGAAGTGAGTCAAAGTATGAATACAAAATGACCAAATCGGTTTTACATTCAATAATAACAAATATATATGAAATGTCATAAAAAATACAAGTATTTTCTCTTGGAAATACTTGTATTCCTAAAAAAAATCCTCACAGCTTTTATTCTCTGTGAGGATTTCTTCTATTATATATCCAATTGAACCTCTACACCGAAATGATCTGAAATTACATTTCTGTTTGTACCATTAAAAATAACTTTTGAAGAATGAACTTTTTTACTTTGGTTACACAATATTAGATCGATTCGCAAATTATGTTTATTTTCATCCCAACCAGCAATCTCACCTTGGACAGTCGTTCCTTCATCCTTCTCTATTGCTAATTCATATGTGTCATACAACCCTTTTTGCATCATATACTCATAACCTTCGCCTTCCAACCGAGCATTGTTATTAAAATCCCCCATTAAGAAGGCGAGCTTATTGCTATCTACACGCTCCATCAAACGATCAACTTGACCTTTGAATGACTCTTCTTCATCATTCCACCAACCGAGATGGCAAGAGTAAAACGTTATATCCTTACCATTATAAGCAATTGTTGTACTTACAATTTTACGTGTTTTCCAATACGTTGTATCCTCGTTTTCTGAAATGAAGAACGTATCTTCTTTTATAATATTATGCTTCGTTATAATCGCTAATCCTTCTTCATACACGTCATAACCAATATGAGAGAAATCCCAAGTAATATTGTAATCTTTTACATGTAGCGCTTTTAACTCTTCTAATAGTAAAAGTCCAAAATTATCTTCTTTCTTGTTACCGCATACATTTTCAGCTTGTATGGACTGACTTACTTCTTGCAATGCGATGACATCGTACTCTTCTTCTTGAATTACTTTAGCAAGGTATTGTATCTTTTCTATTTGATTCTCTTCTTGCCAAGAATGACAGTTTAAAGTTAGCAATTTCATATTATTACGCACCTAACATATCTTGAATGTCTGACTTTAATACGTCAGCTTTCGGACCATATACCGCTTGTACACCTTTATCTTTTACAATAAGCCCTAGAGCACCATTTTGTTTCCACTGTGCTTCTGGTGCAACAACATCTAAATCTTTTACTGTTACACGTAAGCGCGTCATACAAGCATCTACGTCAGCAATATTTTCTTTTCCACCTAATAAATCGATAACTTTTGTTGCTAGTGAACCGTCTTTTACATTTCCTGTTCCTTCTGATGCCTCATCTTCATTATCAATATAGTTACCTGCACGCCCTGGTGTTGGTAAATTGAATTTTTTAATTAAGAAATTAAATAGTGTAAAGTTAAGACCGAAGAACACTAATGAAACAATAACAAAGTTGATTAAGTCTCTTGTTAAACCTGCGTTAACCATCATTGGTGTACGAGTAATTAACTCAATAAATCCAAATGCATGAACACGTAAGTTAATTAAATCAGCTAGCGCGAATGCAAGTCCTGTTGTAATAGCATATACAACATATAATACTGGAGCAATAAACATGAACATGAATTCAATTGGTTCTGTTACACCTGTTAAGAATACTGCTAATGCTGCTGATAAAAACATTGGTTTATATTTTGCACGCTTTTCTTTATCAACGTTACGGAACATCGCAAATGCAATCCCCATTAACGCTGCTGTTGAGCCGATAACTTGTCCAGCTTTGAAACGAGCTGGTACAACGTTATTTAATAAATCGTTATATGCCTTCGTATCTCCATTTGCTAGTAAATTATTTAAATCTGTAATCCATGCAAGCCATAATGGATCTTGTCCTGCTACAACTTGTCCAACTTTTGAACCAGTTAGCATCGTATATGTTCCGCCTAGCTCTGTATAGTTCATCGGAATCGTTAACATATGGTGTAAACCAAATGGTAATAATAAACGCTCTAACGTTCCATATACAAACGGTGCAACAACTGGTGCACTATCTTTTGAAGCTGCAATCCAGCGACCAAATTCATTTAACCCACTTTGGATGAATGGCCATAGAAGTGATAATACAATCGCAGTAACTGTAGACCAAAGAATTACAACGAATGGTACAAATCGTTTTCCATTAAAGAATGCTAATGCCTGTGGCAGTTTATTATAGTTATAATATTTGTTATATAAAGTAGCTCCTAAGAAACCTGTGATAATCCCTACGAACACTCCCATGTTTAATGCGGGTGCACCAAGTACAGAAGTAAAGTAATCTTTTACAATTAAATCTCCCGCTATTACTGAAGAAACTTTCGCTTTTGAATCCGCTAACATTTCAGCGTTTACCCCAAATATAGCTCCTGTAATTCGGTTTGTTAAGACGAATGCTAATAGCGCTGCAAATGCACCACCCGCGCGATCTTTCGCCCAAGATCCCCCAATTGCTACTGCGAATAAGATGTGTAGATTTGTAATGATTGCCCAACCGATGTCTTCCATTACGCGAGCGATTGTATGAACTGCGTTAACATCCCCAGCAGACATACCAATTAACTTACCGATGGAAATCATTAAACCAGCTGCTGGCATTACAGCTACAACAACTAATAAAGCTTTCCCGAACTTTTGCCAAAAATCAAAAGACGTAATTTTCATCTGTTCTTCCTCCCCTTTATTTATAACAACATAATGATTTAAATTATAATTTCTGTTCCCTTTATGAAAACGATTCCTTATATTACTTTATTTTTATCTTTGCGCAACCGTTTTCATAAATCTATTTTAATAAAAGCGTTTTCACTTTGCAATAGAAATTTATTTTTTTCATAAAAAAAGATGCTCAAAGAGCATCCTTTTTTATTATGAAATGCGATAAACCCTTGTTTCATAAGGTTTTAAAGCAATTGTTGTTACTTCTTCATGTTCCGCAACTTCATAGTTATTTAAAAGCAAACGTTTGCGTTTTAGTGCAAATGAACCCTCATTATACACAGCTTCCTCTTTTGAGATATTACTAATTACAATGACTTTTTCATCCTGTAACGTACGTGTATATGCATAAATTTGTGGATCTTCTTCTAAAAGTAAATCGTACGTACCATAGTTCAGTACATCGTGCTCTTTTTTCAGAGCAATCATTTTCTTATAGAAATTGAAAATAGACTTTTCTTCATTTTTTTGCTTCTCAACATTAATTTCTTTGTAATTTGGATTCATGCTAAACCAAGGTGTACTCGTTGTGAAACCAGCATTCATCTCATCATTCCACTGCATAGGTGTACGGGAATTATCGCGGCAAGAAGCCCATATAATCTCCATCATATCTTGATGTGGTACGCCCTCTGCAATTTTCTCGCGATATAAATTTTTAATTGCTACATCATCGTAATCTTCAATATTTGGCAACTGAACATTTGTCATACCAATTTCTTGTCCTTGATAAATAAACGGTGTACCGTGCATAAAGAAATACATCGCTCCTAGAGCTGTTGCACTTTCACGCCAATATTGTTTGTCATCTCCCCATGTTGAAACGATACGTGGTTTATCATGATTCTCAATATATAAAGCGTTCCATCCTTTATTTTCCAATCCTTTTTGCCATTTCGTTAATACTTTTTTCAATCCTACAACATCAAGGTCTTTCTTCTTCTCTGCATCCCATAAACTTAAATGTTCAAACTGGAATACCATATTGAACTTACCTTGCTCTTCTCCAACCCAAAGCTCAGCATCTTCAATCTTAACACCATTTGCTTCACCAACAGTCATAATATCGTACTTAGAGAATGTATTTTCTTTTAGCTCTTCTAATAAAGGTTGAATACCTTTCACATTCATATGTTTATCAAAAGATGGCACATATTTTAACTCTTTTGGATTTGGCATATCCTTGAGGCCTTCTTCTTTTTTAATATGACTGATCGCATCAACGCGGAAACCATCAATACCTTTATCAAGCCACCAATTAACCGTATCATATAGTACTTCGCGAACTTCTTTATTCTCCCAGTTTAAATCTGGTTGTTTACGTGAGAATAGATGTAAATAATATTGTTCTGTTTCTTCATCATATTCCCATGCCGAACCATTAAAAATACTTTCCCAGTTGTTTGGCTCCGCACCATCTTTACCATCATGCCAAATATACCAATCACGCTTCGGATTATCTTTAGATGAACGTGATTCAATAAACCATGGATGTTCATCACTCGTATGATTAATAACTAAATCAATAATAAGCTTCATATCACGCTTATGAACTTCATCTAGTAAAGCATCAAAGTCTGCCATTGTACCAAACTCATCCATAATATCTTGATAATCACTAATATCATAACCATTATCATCATTAGGCGACTTATACATTGGACAAATCCAAATTACATCTATACCTAAATCTTTTAAATAATCCAGTTTTGCAATAATACCTTGTAAATCTCCAATACCATCACCATTTGAATCCATAAAGCTTCGTGGATAAATTTGATAAGCAACCGCTTCTTTCCACCATGTCTTATTCATAGTCATTCTCTCCTTTTGCATCCCATCGGAATTTTTATGCAAACGTTTTCGTAACACTATCATAACAAAATATGAACAGTTTGCAACTGTTTTCATTGAACTCTATGTAGATTCTTTATTCTTATGCTTTATTTATTTCTCACAAAGGTAAATCTCATTCTTCACCTCTTCTTGAAACTGGTAGCCCCTCTCTCTTTATAGAAGAAGTTCCTTATATAAAGGCTGTTGAATTTTTTAATGGCGGTAACATCCCTGAAAATTTCAAGCGCTCTGGTTCCTATGTCTATAAACCTATTCCCCTTAAAGGCATTCAAATCATGCAATACTTTCTTTCTCATGCACCGAATAAAGATGCTAGTATTTGGCATCAATCGCTCATAGGTGCTGTTGAAAATATTTCGCCGAATAAAACGGCTTATTTTCATCGTAAAGCAATTATTGCTCAAGAATACATTACCTCTTGGAAATGCGATGATGAAGAAAATCGAAATATACGCTGGGTTAAAGGTTTACGAGAAAGCTTAGATCCTTATACACTAGGTGACTATGTGAACTGGCCCGATATCGATATTAAAAATTGGCAAACTAGTTATTATGGCTCTAACTTTCACAGATTACGTAAAGTAAAAACCATGTATGATCCTTGTGATGTTTTTCATTTCCAACAAAGTATTCCTCCTTTTCATACATGAAAAAAGGGGATAACATAAAAAAATCATCCAATATACCGTTACCTCGCAGTATGTTGGATGATTCAAGTTGATTTTCTATATCGTTTCAAATTCTTGCTCCTACTCATAAACTTTTACTTACAGATTAATTGTATTTCGTATCATTTTCATGCAATGAATGTAATTTAATATTTGGTACTTTATCTTTTTCAATACCTCTATTATAAGAAACAGGAACTTGAAATTCGAATTGCTTTGTCTCATGTTTTTGTAAATAGACTGGTTTCGGTACTGGATAGCTTTTTGAATTCTCGTTTGCATTATCGTATAAAACAACTTTTAATGCTTGTGAATGATTACGATAATTTTTTAAAGTAACAATGCACTTCGGTTGGATATTCTCTCCATTTTTCTCCATTCTACACTGGCTATCTTCTTTTTTATATTCTATTGCTTCTACCCCTGTTTTTCCTGCGTAGTACCATGTTTTATTCAATGTCTGGAGGATTGTATTTAAAATAAACGGCATCATTACAATCAAAATACTAATGCCTACTACTTTTATCTTATTCGTTTTTCTAAATGTACTAGACTCCTTTTTTCCTAGCCATTTTAAAAATAATATAAATGCAATTACATGTAGTATGAAAGAAACAATCAATATATTTGAGACTTTATAATCCATATAAACATACGTATGTATCGGAACCTTATAGACATTGAATAGTTTTTCCCCAATTAATTCATTATCATTTGGAATTTTTAATAATAACAAAACCCCTATACTGTAACAAATAGCTACTAATCGATCATACTCAATACGAATCATTCTTTCTCCCCTTCACTTTGTATTTTATTATCGATTTTAGCTATTATTACCATACTATACAATCTTTTTATAGAGGATAACGTAAAAAAGTTCCTTATAAATATATAAAGAACCTTATTAATATACACTATGAATTAAAAAATCAATATACAATTTTCACATAGAGATTTCTTCAAAATATGTTGGATCATGTATTGTAATTTTTTTATCTAAAATTGTAACAATGCTATCATTTTTTAATTGTTTTAATACGCTGCTAACTGTCTCTCGAGATGTTCCAGATATTTTAGATATTTCAATTGTTGTAAGTGGACATGAAATTACAATCTTTTCTCCACTCTGTTCTCCTAAATCCTGCATTAAATAATTTAACGTTTGGATAACACGATCTTGTGCATTAGGAATTGTAATATTTTGCACTCGATTTTCGTTCAATTTTAATATAGATGATAATTGCTGAACAACGTACATCAATTGCGTTCTGCTGGACTTTACCATATCTTCAAAGATTACCGTTGGAATATAATATACCTCCACATCCGTCATTGCTTCTGCTGTATAGTTATATCCTGTGTCTGTAAACATACCACCATAAGGAAAAATAGAATATCGCTTCACATAGTCATCGTATAATAAGTTCCCATTTTGATTAACCCGCTCTAACTTTACAAAACCATCTAACATGAAGTAAATTCTTTCTCTTGAATCCCCTTCTAAAAATAAAAATTGACCTTTTTTATAAGTTCGCCAATAAACAAACTCTGTTAAGCCTTTCAATTTTTTTTCTGTTAAATGAGCAAATAATTCGAACTGCTTTAAGTCTTTCACTACGTTCCGTCTATTCATAAAATTCCCTCTCTCTTGCTGTATGTTGGAGCGAAAAAATCAAGAAAGCGTATTCAATTTGAATTTTATCATAATTAACTTACATATTCAGATTTCATCATGAAAACTTTATGAACAATGAGTACAAAAAATATTAATAAATAAAAAGAATGAAGTTACTAACTCCATTCTTTTTTACTACTAAGTAGCGTACATAAGAATTTAAACATACATGCATACATTCTGTTTTGAAATAATAGTACCAGCTTTTTCTTCTAGTGCTTCATATACTTTTTCTAAAGACGTAATAATTGTTTTTCTTTTTGGATTTGTATTAACAAAATTAATAGCAGCTTCAATTTTCGGAAGCATGCTTCCCGCAGCGAATTGTTGTTCTTCAATATATTCTTCTAATTGATTCACTGTGACATGCTCTAATTTTTTTTGATTCGGTTGATTATAATTTACATACACATGATCAACTGCAGTTAAAATAACGAGCGTATCGGCATCTACTAATTCTGCTAATTTCTGTGCAGCGAAATCTTTATCGATAACCGCTTCAGTTCCTTTTAGCCCTTCTTCGAAATCAATTACTGGAATTCCACCTCCGCCAACAGCTATCACTATATTTCCATCTTCGACCAAAGAATTAATCACTTTATGTTCATGAATACTTACAGGCTTCGGTGATGGAACAACACGTCTCCATCCTCTACCAGCATCTTCTTTAAACACTGCTTTTGTTTCATCCATTAATCTTCTGGCCTCTTCTTCTGTATAAAAAGGACCGATTGGTTTAGTTGGATTTTTAAATGCCTCATCTTTTTTATCCACAACAACGCGTGTTATAACCGTTGCTACGTCTTTTTTTATATTCCGTTTTTTCAATGCCTTTTCAATCGCATTTTCCATCCAATATCCAATCATTCCTTGGCTCATTGCCCCACAAGTATCTAATGGCATTGCAGGTGTCTTTTCCGTTTCTGCAGCTTTTTGCTGTAATAAAATATTCCCCACTTGTGGGCCATTTCCATGCGCAATTACTATATCCACATCATTTTCCATTATTTTCACAAGTTGTTCTGCCGTTTTTTCCAACGCTTCTTGCTGCGCTCCCGCAGTAGCTTCTCCAGACTGTATCGCATTTCCCCCTAGTGCAACTACAATTTTTCTTCGTGCCATATTCCAGCCCTCCAGTTGATTTCGCTTTCACAGCGCTTTATAAAGTAATACTGCCTGTAATTAATCCATAAATCGCAAAGAATGCTAAAGCACCAATTGCTACGGATGATGCTAATTCCACTCGAGTAAATATTTGCTTCGAACTCTTTTGCTTTTGAACATTGTAAAAAATAAAAATACCTGGCGCATATAAAGTCATTGTTAATAATAAATACTCTAAACCAGCTGCATAAACTAGCCACACGCCATAAATACTGGCTATCAAGCCAATTATTATATTTTTATTTCGATCTGCTTCTTCAGACTTTAAGCTATGCTTCAGTTGATAAAACGCTGAAAAAGCATATGGGATTAAAATAGCTGAAGATGCTAAAGAGAATGCAAAGTTATACGCCTGATCAGAAACGACGAATGTTAACAAGAACATTTGTATTAAACCATTTGTTATCCATAATGAATTTACTGGAGCCTTATTTTTATTTTCTTTTGCAAACCATTTTGGAAATACTCCATCTTTAGCCGCTAAATATGGAATTTCAGAAGCGAGCAAAGTCCAACCTAACCAAGCACCTAATACAGAGATGACCAAACCTAAATTAATAAAAATAGCACCCCATTTTCCAACAACACTTTCAAATAAATAAGCCATAGCCGGATTTTTCAAACCTGCAATATCTGCTTGCTGCATAAGTCCAAGAGACAATAATGTGATTAAAATATAAATGATGAGTGTACCAATTAAGCCAATAACGGTTGCTTTCCCTACATCACTTCTATTTTTTGCTCGACTGGATAAAACAACAGCCCCTTCTACCCCAATAAATACCCATAAAGTTACAAGCATTGTACTTTTAACTTGGCTGCCAACTGCTCCCCATGAAAAAGAACCAGTTTGCCCCCAAAATCCATCTAAGAACGTATCAATATGAAACGCGAAGATTCCTATGACAATAAATACAAATACAGGTACTAATTTTGCGATTGTAGTTACTAAATTCACAAGTGCTGCTGATTGAACTCCACGTAAAATTAACATGTGAACACACCATAATAATACGCTTGCACCAATAATGGACGCTACATTTTGCCCGCCTTCAAAGATTGGGAAGAAATATCCTAATGAAGAAAACAATAATGTACCGTAAGCTACATTCCCAAGCCAAGCAGATAGCCAGTATCCCCACGCACTATTAAATCCCATAAAATTACCAAATCCTGCTTTTGCATAGCTAAAAATACCACCATCTAAATCTGGCCGTTTTACAGTTAGATTTTGAAAAGATAATCCAAGTGCAATCATCCCAATTCCTGTTATAACCCAGCCAATAATAATGGCTCCAGCACCAGCACCTTTTGCCATATCACTCGCTAAATTAAAGGCTCCACCGCCAATCATAGACCCAACTACAAGAGCCGTTAGTGTAAACAACCCTAATTTCTTATCTTCACCCATTCCACTCACCTCTCTTAAATTGCAATAACAATACAAAAGCAATAGTGAATGATAGTGTCTAAAGGAGGAGAAAGAAGAAAGGAAGACTCCCTTTCTTCTTTACTCCATATTTCCTAAAGTAGCTGCCATAACCGCTTTAATTGTATGCATTCTATTTTCAGCTTGATCAAATACTTTTGAATGTTTACTGCGGAATACTTCGTCAGTTACCTCCATTTCTTTCAACCCATATTTCTCATAAACTTCTTCGCCATACATCGTTTCAACATCATGAAATGCAGGTAAACAATGTAAGAAAATCACGTTTTCATTCCCTGTTGCTTTAATCATTTTCATATTTACTTGATAAGGTTTCAATAACTCGACACGTTCAGCAAATTTTTCTTCTTCCCCCATAGACACCCATACATCTGTATAAATTACATCTGCATTCGCAACAGCTTCTTCCACATTACTTGTTATCATTACCTGTTCATTATATTTTTTTGCTAAATCAATTACTTCTTGTGCAGGCCATAAAGATTCCGGTGTACAAATACATACATCCATTCCAACGATTGCTCCACCAACTAGTAAGCTATTAGCAACATTATTTCGTCCATCGCCAACGTAAACGAGCTTCACATTTTTCAATTTCCCTAGATGTTCTCTAATTGTTAATAAATCTGCTAGTGTTTGTGTTGGATGCCACATATCTGTTAATCCATTCCAAACCGGTACACCAGAATTTTGTGCTAAAGATTCTACGGTTTCATGATGAAATCCACGAAACTCAATTCCGTCAAACATACGCCCTAACACTTTTGCTGTATCCTCTACAGATTCTTTTTTCCCAAGTTGAATATCACCTTTCCCTAAATATTCAGGATTTGCCCCTAAATCTGTACATGCTACTGTAAATGCACAACGCGTACGAGTAGAAGTTTTTTCAAATAAAAGCGCTACATTTTTACCTTCTAAATAATGATGCGGAATACCATTTTTCTTTTTCTCTTTTAATTCTGCTGCCAAATCTAGAAAATATAACAATTCTTCTTGTGTAAAATCTTTTTCTGCTAGAAAGCTTCTTCCTTTTAAATTTGGTCTAGTCATTAACATAATTCATCCCTACTTTCTCCGTTATTTATACTAAATATCTTTACGAACAATTGGCATACTCATGCAACGTGGACCCCCACGACCACGAGATAATTCCGAACTTAGAACCTCAATCACTTCTATACCGTGTTCCCGTAATAACGTATTAGATACATAGTTGCGATCATATGTAACAACTACACCTGGCGCGATTGCTAATGTGTTCGAGCCATCATTCCATTGTTCACGAGCAGAAGCAATTACATCTCCTCCTCCACATGGAATAAGAACTAATTCACTTAAGCCTAATACCTCTTTTAATGCTTCCATTAAAGACGTACGATGTGTAATTTTAAGAGTTTCCTCATCTGATCCTTTTTCTAAAATATAAATATTCATATTCCCTTTTGGTCCTTGAATGGCTGGGTGAATTGTAAACTTGTCATAGTCAACCATTGTAAATACTGTATCTAAATGCATAAATGCTCGACATTTTGGAATTTCTATTGCTAACACTTTCTTAATTTTATTTTGTCGGCTAAAGAGATTTTTAGCTAAACGTTCAATTGCTTTAGCTGAAGTACGAGCAGATACTCCAATCGCAATTGTTTCTTCATTTAAAATTAGCTCGTCGCCACCTTCAATTGGAAATTTATAATCACGATCTAACCAGATTGGTACATTATGTTTTGCAAATCTTGGATGATATTTAATGATGTACTCCATGAATAATGATTCACGTCTACGCGCTGGTTCTCTCATCTTATTTATCGTTAAGCCATCGCCCACGCTAGCTGCTGGATCACGAGTAAAATATAAATTAGGCATTGGATCTAAGTAAAACGGATAGTGATCTTCCATTAATTCATATAAATGTGTCTTCTTACTTGTTTCAATTTCGTTTTTCCGTACACCACCCATAATTTTTTGAATTAATTCTTCATTTGAAAAGGAAAGTAAATATTCTTTTAAAGTTTGATGTGCAACATTTACGTCGGCCTGTCCTTCTTTTAAAATACGATCAACAAATTCTTCTCGAAGTTTTTTATCTACTAACGCCTCAGCGGCTAGTTTTTCTAAATAAAGAACTTCAACACCCCGATTGCGTAACGTTTGTGCAAAATAATCATGCTCTTTTTGAATAATTGGTAAGTATGGAATATCGTCAAATAATAATTGCTGCAAATAATCTGGCGTCAAGTTTTCCACTTCTTTACCCGGTCGTTTTAATAAAACCGTTTGTAATTCCCCAATTTCTGAAGTAACATGTATCGGATGTTTCATTTGTTGTACCTCCTTTTAAATATGTTTGATGTCTTACAAGTACATAATAAATGCTCTACACTTTCATCTTTGTGAAAGTATCCACATTATCATTGTGAAATATTAAACAAGTTATTTTTTTAAAATCATACGAATATGTATTTTTATAACAAACTATCTCGCTTTCTCAATAAAAAATACATATATTACGCATATATGTTGAATATTTAACTTCCGTATTTAAACAAAAATCCTGTTTTTAATTTTATTAAAAACAGGATTTTTGCATCTAAATAATTAAATTTAATCTTTCTTCTATAATCTCCCTATCTGATTTCGACTGTGAAATTATAAGGCATGTATCATTTCCGCATATACATCCTATTTTTTCTTTCCAATCTAACTCATCAAATAAAACACCAATAACATGTGCATTACCAGGTAATGTTTTAATAACCATTAATTGATCTACACAATCAATTTTTACAACCACTTCTCGTAATTTTTTCTTTAACTTTATATCAGTTTGTACATGCTCTTCTGAGAAAACTTTATATATCATTAATCCTTCTTGAGAAGGTACCTTCGTTAAGTTTAACTCACGAATATCGCGAGAAACCGTAGCTTGTGTTACTAATACATCTTTTTTTGCTAACAATTCTACTAATCTTTCTTGCTTATCTATTTCATACTCCTTTACAAATTGTTTAATTAACCGTTGTCTTTTTTCTTTTTTCATAAAAGACACCCCTTTTAATATTATAGCTCGCTATAATTTTCATCCGAAAGGGACAGAAAAGAATGTTGCGGAAACGTTCATAGTTTAACTGTAAATATTAAATCAAGCTAAATAAAAAAGAGAAGAACAGCATTCTGTTCTTCCTTTTACATTGAAAATCGTTCAATTGTTTGTTTCAAGTCAGTTGCTTGCTTCTCTAAATCCTTTAATAATTGATCGATTACTATCATATTTTTAGACTGTTGTAGCGTCACACGCGCCACTTCTTGCGAACCAGCTGACGTTTCTTCAGCAATTGCTGCTACAGCTTTTGTTTGTGCTCCTGTTTGATGAATGTGGCTCACTTGTTCATTCATATAACTACTAATTTGCTGAGTTGCATCGGCTACTTCCATAACACTTGATGACATTTCTTTTAAAATTAATTCCGTAGCTTCCCCACGTTTCGCCTCTTCTTTAGCTATTTTCACTTGTTCTGTCATTTTCATTGCAACTTGTTGTACTTCATCTTGCATATTCCGTAATAACTGCGATATGTTTCTTGCAGAATGATCACTTTCATCAGCAAGTTTCCGTACTTCTTCCGCAACAACCGCAAAGCCTCTTCCATGCTCTCCTGCGCGAGCTGCCTCAATAGAAGCATTTAGTGCTAATAAATTCGTTTGGCTAGCAATCGCACTCACAACAGACACAATATGTTCTACTTGTTTCATTCGTTCTTCTAACTTCTGTACATTTTGCATTGAATCTTCATTTTCTTTTGCCAATGTTTGAATACCTTGAATTAAAGACGTAAAGACACGAGTACTATGCCCTAAAGCTTCAACCATTTCTGAAGACAATGTATCAGACTGCTTCGCTTTTTCTTCTACTTCACTTGCAATAGAAGTCGTTGTATCAACAGCAGAAACAATTGCTTGAATTGATGCCGCTGATTGCTCAGCGCCTGAAGAAATTTCTGCAAGTGTCTCAGATACACCTTGCGCTTGTCTCGTTGCTTCGCCTGTTTGTTTTCTAATCTGCTGTACTTGATTATTTGTATACGAAAATGTTGTATCAATATTTTTTACCATGCCCCTTAAGTTTCCTAACATCATATTAAATGCAACACTTAAAGATTTAATTTCATCATCTGTCTTCGGTAATGGAACATCTTCACGAATATCACCCTCAGCTGCTTTTCTTGCCGCCTCCTCTAACTTGCGAAGCGGTTTAATTAAAAATACGGCTGCTCCATATGCTAAAATTCCAGACCATACTACCCCTAATAACATAACGATAATATTATATACAGTTTGACTTACATAACTTTGAAAATAATCGTATATCACGTAAATAAAAAAGATACTTGTTGAATATGTAATGAAAGCTAAAACTGTAGTGAATAGCATAAGTTGTGTACGTAATCCAAAAGAAAATGTTTTCCTTTCTTTTTCCATCTTCCCTTTCCCCCTTTTTATAAGCAATATAAATACTACCTATATATTATTATCCATATTTTCATTATAGAAGGATATAGAGATTTTAAAAAAATATTATTTCTTTGAATATCAAATTGCACGAAAAAAATAAAGGATTCTGACAATTTATGACTAATAACAGAAATAAGGGGCAACATTTGTAAAATATATTTTTAACTGGGGGTTTTGTATGATTCAAGTTCGAAATCTAGTAAAATCATTCGGTTCACTTGATGTGTTAAAAGGAATTGATTTAGAAGTAAAAGAAAAAGAAGTTGTTGTTTTAATTGGTGCCAGTGGTTCTGGTAAAAGTACATTACTTCGCTGTCTTAACTTTTTAGAAATGTACGATGAAGGCGAAATTCACTTACAAGGTGAGCGAATTGATCCAAAGCATTCAAATTTAAATAAAGTCCGTGAAAATGTCGGTATGGTTTTTCAGCACTTTAACCTCTTTCCTCATATGACCTCACTAGAAAACATCATAGAAGCACCTATTCACGTAAAAAAATTAGAGAAAGCAAATGCAAAGGATATTGGAACTCAACTTCTCCAAAAAGTCGGCCTTCAAGATAAAGCAGATGTAACTCCTCATCTTCTTTCAGGTGGTCAAAAACAGCGCATTGCCATTGCACGAGCTCTTGCAATGAGCCCTAAGATTATGCTATTTGATGAGCCTACCTCAGCTTTAGACCCTGAACTTGTTGGAGAAGTATTGCAAGTTATGAAAGAACTTGCTGAAGAAGGGATGACAATGGTTATTGTTACTCATGAAATGAATTTTGCAAGAGATGTAGCTGATCGCGTCATCTTTATGGATGATGGAAAGATTGTAGAAGATGCTCCGCCAGCACAATTCTTTTCAGCTCCATCACATGAACGGGCAAAACAATTTTTACGCAACGTTTTATAATGTAACTTTTGTTTCGAACGAAAAACAATACATTCATACGGTGCACAACTAATCATCTAAATAAAATATTTCAATAACATACTAAAAAACCATCCGTATGATCAATATATAGGAGGGGTTTTATGAAAAGAAAACTATTAACCATTGTTGCGAGCATTACACTATGTACATCTTTCATACTAGGAGCTTGTAGCAAAGAAAGCTCTACTACTTCAACAAATGGTGAAAAAGAATTTCGCTATGCGATGAGTGGATTATACAAACCTTTTAACTATAAAGAAAATGACAGCAAACTTGTCGGTTTTGATGTAGAAATCGGTGAAGCTCTTGCTAAAAAGATGAACATGAAGGCTACGCCAGTTACAAACCCATGGGAAACGCTGATTCAAGGTCTTCAAGCGAAGAAATATGATGTAATACTGGGTAGTATGGCAATTACAGAGGAGCGCTTAAAAGCTGTTAGTTTCTCAAATCCGTACTATCGCTCTGGCGCCCAAATTTTTGTAGCTAAAAAGAATAACGCTATCTCTTCTCCAGAAGATTTAAAAGGTAAGAAAATTGGTGTTGTAAAAGCTAGTACCTTTAAAAATCTTGTTGCAAAATATACAGATCAAATCACAGAATATGACAGCGATATTACTGCTCTTATGGATTTAGAGCCTGGGCGTGTTGATGCAGTAATTACGGATCAAATGGTTGGTCTACGTATGATAAAAGAAGGAAAATCGAATATAAAAGAAGCCGGAAAACCATTAAATCTTGATGAAATGGGAATTGCTATTCGCAAAGATGATAAAGAAATGGTTGAGAAAGTAAATAAAGCGTTAGATGAAATCATTAAAGATGGTACGTATGAAAAAATCAGTAAAAAATGGTTCGGGCGTAATATTCTCGGTGAAGAGGAAAAAACGAAGTAAGTTAGCCATTCAAAAGATTCATAAACAGTGCCCCACTGATTAAATGTTCATTTTATGTGGGGCATTTCATTCTCTACTAAAATCTATACAATATGAGGTGAAACACATGTTTGAAATTTTTATCTCTACCTATCCCACACTCTTAAAGGCTACTATTGTCACATTACAATTAACATTAACCTCCCTAGTACTCGGTTCATTAATTGGATTATTATTTGCTTTCTTTCGAATCTCGAATAACAAAGTTTTAAATAGCATTGCTCATATCTATATTGCTATTATTCGTGGTACACCTTTAATCGTTCAAATCGCAATTCTCTATTTTGGCATTACATCTGTCATTGTTTTCTCCCCTTTTTGGGCAGGAGCAATCGCTTTAGCAATTCATAACGGTGCATATATTACGGAAATTTTCCGAGGATCCATTCAATCCGTCGACCGGGGACAATTGGAAGCCGCTCGCTCCTTAGGTATGCCTTACCCTTTAGCTATGCGCCGGATTATATTACCACAAGCATTTCGTCTGTCTCTTCCTCCTCTAGGAAACCAATTTATTATCGGATTAAAAGACTCTTCACTCGTCGCTTACGTAGGACTGTCCGAATTATGGGGATCAGGTTTATCAATTGCAGCAGGTAACTTCCAACAATTAGATACTTACATAATCGTTGGTGTATACTATCTCGTACTTGTTCTTCTATTTACTTATTTTGTTAATCTTTTAGAAAAACGACTACAACGAAAAGAAACTAACTCCGTCCAATTCCATAAAAAGAACAAAAAGGAAGTTTCTTTATAAGAAAAAGCAAGCCTGAGATGGCTTGCTTTTTCATTGCAAAAATATATTAATTTTTACTGATTTACTTTTTTAATACTCTTTTCTTCCTCTATATGTTCCTCACGATATGAAATATTATGAGGATCTAGTCCATTTCCTAAAGAACCATAGAAATGCTCTCTATGCGGATCAACTAATTCACTTCCTTGATAATACACGCGTGGTGTATTCCATAGCGCTGCCAAAGCTTTTGTCATCGGCATCTCATGATAGCGTTCCGGCCACATTTCTTTAATCTTCTCTTTTACTAACGGGTAGTATTTAGAACTCATAGCAGGAAACAGATGATGTTCTGTATGATATGAGAAATTGAAGTGTAAAACGTCTACCCAGCGCGGCACTGTTACTGACAAACAGTTTGCTAACGGATCATTTACTGGAACAATTGGATTTAAGCGGTGATTTGTTGCGATATATGCCATTACAATAAAGTTAGCAATTAACAACGGAATGACATATGCAAATAACCATTTTCCAGGTCCCATAATAAACAATAAACTAATCCAAACTGTCCAAGGCAAAAGAAGTTGAAGCCATACAGATTTTTGATTGGATGACTTGAACTCTTTTATAAAATGAAAGAACATTCGAGTCGAATGCAATGTAAATTGAATTGTTAGTGACAGAAAACTAAAGAATGAACGTACATGTAAAGGCATACGATATACCCAACTCAAAAACTTACTCTTCTTAAGTTTCTCAAGTGTCGGCCATGCATCCGGATCATTCTCTTCATGCTGTGTATGAACATGATGCGTTGCATTATGCCACTTTCTCCAAAGCTTTGGCCCTGTTGATAATGGCATAAATGCAATCGCGCCTAAGAAGTCACGAAGCCATGCCTTTCTTACAACAGTTCCATGTAAAATTTCATGCCCTAAAAATCCAAGTGAAGCAAAACATAATCCAAGAACAATCGCAATTCCTAGATTCGCCCACACATTCAATTCAAATACACCAATCGATATTAACCCCGCCAATGCCACAAGCAAATAAGCCAGTCCACCAAATAAACGAGTAGGCACTGGTTTAAATGCTTTTTTCGGCAAATGTGGTGATACACGTGCTGCATACCACCCAAACGTATGAAGCTCCTTCATCCTTTTGCTCCTTTCTTATGCCGCGCCTTGCGCAACTTACATATATCAATTCTTGCTTCCAGATTGATTTTACTAGATGATCCAAAAAGCATCTATTATAAGGAAAATATACTCACTCTATCGTCACTTATTTTTCGCTTTTATTATCAATGAAAAACATTTCTCTTTTTACTCTCTATCAACCTTTCCACATGATGAATCATAACAATAGAATTTCTATATTGTCAACACCTTTTATGACCTAGTAATAAAAGGTGGTTATATTTTTATAATCATACTTTATTTCACTAAAGAAAATGTATAGATTCCATAAGGATTTACCCACTATATATAGACATTTTCTTAAACGTCATAGACTCTATCTCATTCAATAACTCCCTATGTAATCAACAAACAGAATCACTTGAAT
The DNA here is from genome assembly GCF_040460035.1 of Bacillus cereus group sp. MG1. NCBI lineage: Bacteria > Bacillati > Bacillota > Bacilli > Caryophanales > Bacillaceae > Bacillus > Bacillus cereus group sp. MG1. The sequence continues at coordinate 2,143,982 of NZ_JARVGY010000001.1, forward strand.
TTAGTTTTATATAAATCCTACCACTTCATAATGCCCCATCTAATTAATTATATTAAAATAATTTATAACCTCTTTTAATAAAAATAGACTACTTCTAAAACAACACACATGAATTTCATATATTATGGAAATATTAAAAGGAAAATTGTTCTAAAATCAGGAGGTTTCCGCAATGACAAGTGATACATTTCCACAACTGCCGCTATCTTATTGGATTGAATCTACTCAGTTTCCTACTTTCCCTCGTTTATCCGAAAATATAAAGACGAAAGTTGCTATTATCGGTGCTGGTATTACAGGTATTACTACTGCCTATTTACTTGCAAAAGAAGGCATCGATGTTGTTTTAATTGATTCTGGTCGTATTTTAAACGGAACGACTGGGCATACAACAGCGAAAGTAACAGCACAACATGATCTTATTTATGATGAATTAATAAACCATTTCGGTGTAGAAAAGGCCGGGCTTTACTATGAATCAAATAATCAGGCTCTACAATTCATAAATGAAACTGTTCAAACATATAAAATCGACTGTAATTTCTCAAATGAAGATTCATATTTATATACAACTACCGATAACGGATTAAGAAATTTATCGAAAGAATATGAAGCTTATCAAAAATTAAATATACCTTGTGACTATGTTCAATCTCTATCGATTCCTATTCCAGTACAATCTGCGCTTATAATGAAAAATCAAGCACAATTCCATCCCCTTCTTTATTTAAAAACACTTTTAGAAAAGTTTGTGGAGATGGGCGGAAAGCTCTACGAACAAACAACAGCTATGGATGTGGAAAAGGGAGATCATCCACAAATAATTACAAAAGAGGGCCATCATATCACTTGTGAATATGTCGTCTCTTGTTCACATTTTCCTTTTTATGATGCAAATAGCTTTTTCTTTACGCGAATGTACGCAGAACGCTCCTACGCTCTTGCAATAAAAGCAAAAACGGATTATCCAGGTGGCATGTATTTAAGTATTGATGATCCAAAGCGCTCCTTACGCTATATAACAAACAATGGAGAAAAATTAATTTTGATTGGCGGAGAGAGTCATAAAACAGGACAAGGAATAAATACGATGCTTCATTATGAAGCACTTTATTCTTTTGCTGAAGCAACTTTTGGAATAGACGAAGTTCCTTATAGATGGTCAGCACAAGATTTAATCACTCTAGATAAGCTTCCTTATATCGGACATATTAACGAAAGAAATCCAAATATATTTGTTGCAACTGGATATCGCAAATGGGGCATGACAACTGGAACTGCTGCCGCTCACCTACTGAAGGACTCCATCCTAAAAGTCCACAGTCCCTATAAAGAACTGTATGCACCATCACGCTTCCATGCAAATCCAGATATAAAAACGTTCCTCTCCCAGAACATTGATGTTGCGAAACATTTAATTGAAGGAAAGATTGAAACCGCATTACGTAAGCCAGAAGATCTCGAAGTTGGTGAAGGATCTGTCGTACATGTTAACGGTAAACGAGCAGGTGCTTATAAGGACAAAGAAGGAAAATTACATATCGTCGATACAACTTGTACACATCTCGGCTGTGAAGTTGAATGGAATAATGGTGATTGTACTTGGGATTGTCCTTGCCATGGTTCTCGTTTTTCAATTGAGGGAGACGTTCTTGAAGGCCCAGCAGATCAACCGTTAAAACGCGTTGATAATGAGTAAACAAATAAAGAAGTTCAACAGAATTACGGTTGAACTTCTTTATTTGTTATAAAACCTGTTCAGATAAATTTCGACACAGGAAGGAAAATATTAACATTAAATAAAATAATATATTCATCTACAAATTTAAAGGGGTGAATATTATGCAACCTTTAGCTCCACCTCATCTAGAATCTACAGAAACTATCTTTTCAAGCTCTATTACAAAACTTGTTGTTTTTATTTGTTGGCTAGCCATTTTAGCTGATGGATATGATTTAGGTATTTACGGTGCCGTTCTACCAAAGCTCCTAGAAGACAAAAGCTGGGCGCTATCACCAGCGCACGCTGGTACAATTGCAAGCTATGCTTTATTTGGGATGTTTATTGGGGCTATTCTAGTTGGAACGATTACAGATCTAATTGGGCGTAAATGGACGCTTATATGCTGTTTAGCACTTTTTTCTATCACAATGGGTTTAGCGGCTATCGCTTCTTCTCCTGAGTTATTTGGATTATCTCGATTTATAGGAGGAATCGGATTAGGCGGTGTTATCCCAACGGCTTCAGCACTTACTGTTGAATATTCACCAAAAAAAAGGCAATCTTTTATTTATGCTCTTATGTTTACTGGCTATCCTTTAGGTATCGTATTAGGTGCTATTTTGTCTATGTTTATGTTAGAAGATTTCGGATGGAGAATTATGTTTGGTATCGGAATGATTCCACTACTCCTCATTCCTTTCATTATTCGCTATTTACCTGAGTCCATTCAATTTTTATTATCACGTAATCGCCAAGAAGAAGTGAACCAAATTCTTAATCGTTTTCAAATTGAATTTCATGTAAAAAATAAAACTCATCAAGCTCCATCTACTATACGAAAGAAAAATGGATTTTTTACTTTATTCTCAAAAGAATACATAAAAGCAACACTACTTTTTTGGATCACTTATATAATGGGAATGTTTTTAATATACGGTTTAAATACTTGGTTACCACAGATGATGCACCAGGCGGGATATCCTCTTGGATCTAGTCTGTCTTTTCTACTTATGCTAAATATTACCGCAGCTGTTGGTGCGTTATTCGCTGGAGCAATTGCTGATCGTATAGGCGCAAAAATTGTTATTAGCATCTCTTATCTTATGGCAGCCATATGTATCGGACTATTAACAATCAAGCCATCTGTTACAATCATTTATCTTTTAATTGGCCTTGCTGGTATTGGATCGGTCGGTATTACTCAAATATTAAATGCATATGTAACACAATACTTCCCATCACATATCCGAGCTACCTCCTTAGGCTGGGGACTGGGACTTGGCCGAGTTGGTGCAATTGCTGGCCCTATTCTCGTCGGTATTATTATGACAATACAATATGACTTAGCATGGAATTTTTACTTATTCTCCTTTGCAGGTCTTATCGCAGCTATATCTGTTTTCTTCATTCCTACAAAATAAAAAGAGCACAAACTTACTTGTGCTCTTTTTCATATGCTTCAAACAGCATGTCTCGAAATAGTGTATTTAAAATTTCAATATCGATCCCTGATCCCTTTTCAATTCCTTTTACATATTGCCCATAGTAATGAATTTGTTCTTCTAAAAATTGATTTAGCACCTTAATTTTCAATCCAACATCTAATTCAGTACCTGCTTTTTTCTTTATTAACAACTTTTCAATCTCATCTAATACACTACGTTCTAATGGTAATTCTGTAATCAATCGATCAAATTCTACAGGTGGTAAAGTTGCTTTCTCTTCTAGCCACTTACAAGCTAAAATAGGACGTAATACATAAAAGTACTTTTTCAGCTTTACATTCTCACCTTGCAAAAATTCACGATAATTTTTCGACGCCATATGTAAATAATGATATATCGTTGCTTTTGGATCAAAATTCTTCTCACTCATCTGTTGAAGTAGTTCTGGAAAATTAGAGTTTTTCGAATAAAAAATTGGTGATCGAATCCACTCAAGTAAAGCTGGGTTCGACTTCGCGAATAGTTGCAACGCCTTTTTAATATCCCAACCACTTATATCTAAATCATCACTAATTGGATATTCAATTACATCTCGTTTGTCATGAATTGATAAATACCATTCTACCGGATGTATATAAACAAACCTAACATCATAATCGCTATCTTTCGATGGAAACCCCCAAGCACGACTCCCTGATTCCACCGCAAACAAAATTTTCACATCATTCTCTTTTTCAATTCTTTCTAACTCCAACTCGATTTTCTCTCTCATTTCATAACATCTCCATTTTTTGATTATTTCCTTGGAAATTCGACAATACACTATTAATTTTACTACATACTAAAAAAACTGTCAGAAATTACTGACAGCCTAATAAAACTTCTATTGTTGCTTTTCAATTACAGTAGCAGCAATTCGTTCAAACTCTTTTTGAATCTCCTCTTTATATGCATCTACTATTGAAAAATCCATAGCAGCAATATAAATTCGTTCTAATTTATCACGAACCGATTTTGCTTTCGCTAAGAAAGACATTGCCTCATTCATTTTTGCTTTATACTGAATGGAAACATCACGAATTTCCTTCGCATATTTCTCATCAGTCCCTGGCGTAACAATAAGGGCATACATATCAATAATTTCATCACCCTCACGACTTGGAAAATATTCATGCGGTGCGGTGCTATCAAAAATTGCAAAGCCTAATTCTCTTACGATAACCATATCAAGACTATTCGGGTCAAATCCGCAATGATATACTTCAACTTCAAATCCTTTTTCTTCAGCTGCCTTAGCTAACTTTTTAAGCATCGTTGATTTTCCAGAACCTGGGCGCCCTTTTATAAAATAACGATGTGGTAACCCTTCTGTTAAATTAGGAACAAAATCAACTGCTCCTTTCGGTGTAGCAGCTCCTAAAAAACGATGTTTTACAAGCGATTTTCTCCCGCTTTTATCTGCAAATAATTTCTGGATTAGCTGATCGGTTAGTTCATTTGCTTTATTAAAATCTATATTATCAATATATATCTTCTCCCACTCATCATGTATAAGCAATGCCTCTTTAAAACGTGCGTAAGCAGACTGAAAAGCTTTACTTGCTTCTGAAACAAATCTTTCAATTTCTAACTTCTGCTTCCTTAATTTATCTGAGTCCCAAGCAATTCCTAAATTTATATACTCTTCAACAACTCCTGGCATTTTGGGCTCAATTACATGTGGTGATGTCCCATCAACAATTCCTACTTTTAATTTTGGGATAATTACACCATCAACCGATTTATTGTCAGAAGAACAATGTAAAAATTCAATATCATATCCTTTTTCAACCCATTCACGACCGATGGCCTTTATTAAAGAAGATTTCCCCGTTCCTGGACCACCCTTTAAGATAAATAATCTGTCTAACCCTTTTAAATTCTCTTCATATAAATTATGAAATCCCCTAGCTGTATTACCACCAGCATAATAATTCAATACATTTCCTGTCACTGCACTCACTCCTTCGCAGCATTGTATTTACATAAGCTACAATATGCGCGTAGCTTTATTTGGGTGAATACCTATTTTGTATTGCACGCAAAAAGGAAATGAATTACAATTTAACTATCGGAAAATTCCGATTTCAAAATTAAATACTTCTTTATCAAGAGAGGCAGAGGGACCGGCCCTTTGAAGCCCAGCAACCTCAGTTTATACGAACTGAATAGGTGCTAATTCCTGCAAAATGCATTGCATTTTGGAAGATAAAACTCAACTAGCATGTAAAGCTCACCTTTCTTGATATTGAAGGGTGAGCTTTTTATTATTTGAAAAACATATATTGGAGGTATGTAAAATGAAAGTAATTGATTTATCGCAAACATTTGAAAATAATATGTCTCAATTTCCTGGAACACCTAAAATACAACTAGAAGCTGTTACAAGTGTTGAAGAATCAGGCTATCAAGTTACAGATTTTCATTCTGTCGTTCATGTTGGCACGCATTGCGATGCTCCTGCGCATTTTATTTCAGGCGCAACGACCATCGATCAATTACCCCTAAATCAATTTGTAGGCGAAGCGGTTCTTATTGATGTAACTCATGTACAAGAACGAAAACTACCTAAAGAAGTACTGGACGATGCCGATATAAAAGAAGGAGATATTGTTATTTTCCATTCCAATCTATCTACTAAATGGAATACAGAGGCGTATGAGAAAGAAGCTTTTTATCTTTCTGAAGAATTAGCCGAGGAACTAGTACAATTAAAAGTAAAATCTGTCGGTTTAGATTTTATTTCTCCTGATGAGGTAACGACAGAAACATCACCAATTCATCACATACTACTTGGGAATAATATTTATTTAATCGAAAACTTAACAAACTTAGATGCCATTCACACGAAACGTTTCTTCTTCTCAGCAGCACCTTTAAAAATTAAAGATAGCGACGGTGCTTTTGCAAGAGCATTTGCTGTAATTTTTTAAACAAACTATACAAAAAAGCAAAGATCATCATTGACCTTTGCTTCTATTTTTTTTATTTAAATTAAGAAAGAATTGCTCAACATGAGGACGTAACCAAGCTAAATAATCCTTCTCTTTCTTCTTTGTACAAGCTATTTCTTCCCCATCTACCATTTCAACAAGTTCTAGTTCTAACAGTTGCTTCGTGAATGCTAACATATTCACTTCTTCGGATGGATACTCTTCTTTTAATTTCTCCTCAATTTCCCCCAATAAAAAACCGTCACGCATCATTGCCAATGCATCAATCCAAAGTGGCGGCATTTCATATTTTTCTCCTGTAATTGTGTCTTTTACAGTATAATTCTTTTGCTCTTTTCGAAATTGAATCGTGTGTAAACATACAGTCGAATTTAATGTTAATTCCATCATACCACCTCTTTCATAATATCTGCATAGAAAAAAGGATGCGCGTGCACCCCTTCTTATCTTTTCATAACACTACTGAACCGTTACATGAGCAATCAATCTCATGTCGATATTTTCCTTCATTATAAACGAAGTATTTTATAAAAAAAAACCTTCTTGAAACATTTTATAAAATGTTTATATTTACACAACAAGAACACTTTTCTGAAAAATCTTTTCTCAAATACATTAAACGGTCGGCAGAAAAATTTCTACTTTCGTTCCTACTCCTACACTACTTTGGATCGTGATACTCCCTTGATGTTCCTTAATAATTTTATATGTAATCATTAATCCAAGTCCTGTACCATTCTCCTTTGTTGTGTAAAAAGCCTTGCCGATTTTTTCTAACTTCTCATTCTCTATACCAAATCCTTGGTCTTCAACAGAAATACACAAATATCCTTGCGTTTTTTGATATGCACGGATATGAATTTCTCCACCCTCTGGCATTGATTCTATTCCATTTTTAATGATATTTAATAACACTTGTTTTAATTGCTTATCATCACCGTTTATAGCCGGTAAATTCCCATCTACTTGTAAATGACATTTAACTCTATATTGCGTTGCATAACTTTCCATTAGATGCACAACATATAGAAGGGTGTCTCGTATATTACACCTTTCATAATTTGTTGGCTTTGGTTTCCCTAACAACATCAATTCACTAACAAATCCATTAACCCTTTCAATTTCTTGTAGCATAATGTCGTAGCTCATCGTATCAGTTGGATTTCTTTCTTTTTGCATTTGCGTAAACCCTTTTAACGCTGTTAATGGATTTCGAATTTCATGGGCAATTGTTGTAGACATAGTCCCAATCACAGCTAAATTTTCCGTCTCTTTCATATTGTTCATCATTTCAACCACTGTTCTTACATAAGATTGAAATCGTTTTAATAAAGAATGTGAAATAATGAAATAAAATACACATAAAACAAGTGGAATTATCACTTTTAAATCTTGTAATAGCAATGTGAAAAATACGTACTTTCCAATTACACTAAAGGAAACTAAATAAAAGTATTTTCTATTCACGAAAACTGGGGCAAATAAAATTAACAACATTTCTACCATACTACCATGTTCAAAAGGTCTATCCGTTCGCAAATAAATCATTAAATTATTAACAAGATTGATAAACATGTATCCAAATAAAAATAAATATTTTACAGAATATACATACCCTCTTTTTTGAAGATATATAGAAATAGGAAATAATGCTATTACAAATATAGGCACACCTATCCCAAGACTACCTTCTGGCCACCCTACCGCTGTTCCACTAATATTCATAGCAGGATATACAAAATAATATATAGCGTCATATAAAAAGAATATAATATAAAATAATAATATAAATACCTTTAAGGCTCTTCTTTCTTCATAAATCAAGCTCTTGTATTTGTTCATATAAAAACTCCCCTTGATCGATACAAAAAACTTTCATTGTTATCTCCTTAAAGTATAAGTATGAAATTGCTTTCAGGGCAATATTTAAACTTATAATACTAAAAGGAAGGAGATCTCTCCTTCCTTTTAGTAACAACTTATATCCACCTTACCCTATCATGTAACAATCCATCAGTAAAATTATTATGCCCTATTACAAAATCCTTCATATATAAATTTAAATACTCACCGTACTTACTTTCTGTATTTAATAACAACTCCTCGACGTAATAAGCACCTTGTTCAAATTGATCTAAAAGTAAACTAGACAAGCCCGCATAAATTCCGCACCCTACCTGAAAATACGTTGCATTCGTTTTATATTTACGAAAAACTTGGCTACTATTCATTACATTATACATATATGTCTCACTATTTTCATAAACGAGTAACACACCGACCAAGTCCTCTCCAGCAACCTCTTCTTCCGCTGGATTAAACACTTTACGATTCCAGTTCCATAAATCTTCTACTTGATCTAAGTTCTGTCTAATTATATTTGTTGTATACTCATTAATTCGGTAAAGAAAACCAACTTCCATATTGAAGTTTTTCCCTAAAATTAATACTTCCTCATGTGGCATTAAGCAACCATATAATTCTTTTTCTCCTAACTTCACTTTATACTCTGAAGCATATACATCTTCATAAAAGTAAAGAGGACGATGATAACTCATATACATCGGATAACTCCAGATCGCTTCATCTAAAAATCGCTCTACTGCCCATGAAGCATAAAGTGTATGTGGCTTTATAAGTGCCGTATCATTCAAAAATGATGTGTCATGTTCTACAATATAACATGCTCTTGGCCTTTCATTTGGTCGTTCCTTCATAAGCTCAACAACCATCCATTGAACAACACCTGGATTCATACCTGAACCTATAATCGCTTTTGTATTTGTAAATTTCTCTTTCTCCTTCTCAAACCTTGTATATCTTTCCGTAAGCTGAAAGCCGATTAAGCTGTCGTCCTGATCTACTGCTTCATTTTCCAAGGCTGAATTAATATAACAAATTCCTAGTTCATTACAACAGCTTAATACTCTAATTGTATCTGCCCCTGAAACATCAATCACAACACTCGTTCTTTTTTCTTTTAAATGTTTTTTAAATTCCACTACATTTTGAAGGTTTATTTCATATAAATATAATTGATCTTTCAAATTCGAAAACAGCTCATCATAATAAGTCCTATCTTTTTGTTTTATATCCACCAAATGAAATTTGGCATTCTTTAATACTTTATAAATTGGATCTTTTTCATTTACTATCGCTTGATTTAAAATTGCTAAAACTGCTTTTGCTGCTCCACCAGCACTACCAAGCAATGTAATTGATAACGAATTCGGAAACTGCTCCACAAACAAAACCCCTTTAATAAATTAGTTGAGCAGCTCCTCCTCAAAAAATAAATTGAATACATAATAAGATAGCTCGTACACAATTTTTATAAGTTAGTGCACAGTTACCTTTTAAAAAATCACACTATAATATGTTTATATTCAATTCATTTTCCCCTCATATCCAAATTAGACTAAAACAAATAGGCTCGACCTTTTCTTCTCCGGATAAAAGAAAAAGCCAGCCCTTTCAACTAATCTACGGACAATGGACGGATTTTACATGTTGAATATTCACATACATTTTTGCATCACGTGCTTTTGATATTTCAATATGACCTTCATCAATTTTCGCCATTTTTCCAATTTTATTGGACTCCTCACCTAAATCGAACACCATAATTTTCCCAGCCATTTTAATAAGCTGTTCTTCAAACGTTCTAGCTAACGTAATATTTAACGGATTTACGGGGAGTTCATTTTTATTGAGGGCATACGGTACTTGGTTTTCTTTATACGGAATTAACCATTTTAAATGCTTTAAAGATATATATACCGTTTTATAAACCGGACTATAAAAAACAATATAGTCGTTCATCACACTTGTAACATAACCATGTATTGGAGCATTTCCTGCTACATAAACTTCTGTAAAAATCCCTTTAGAAGTACTTAATACTTTTCTCAAAGAAATTGAAGGGGATTCCCTCTTAATTACAGAATCAACATCTGGTTTTAGTATGTCTTCGTCATGTGCTCTTAAAAATTTATAGTATTGTACATGATATAAAGATATATATACATAGTCTTGTCCATTGTAAAGAACAATAATGTCATTTCCTACGTCTATTAATATACCTTTAAACCTTTTTTCACCGATTAATTTAACATATATATTTTCCCCAATACTTTTGTTTAACTCATTCATCTATATCCTCCTTCCTATGAATTTCAGCTTTACTATCTTCCATTTCAAAAAAATAATCAGGGCAATGTTCTGTCTTAATAGTAAGTAATTCCTTTTCATACTATCGAAATAAGAAATTGTTCTTCTCTTTCCCTCATAATGCCCCTCTTATTTATTAAACATTATTCATCTTCATTCTTTTTACATTTCACTACTTGACTCACACTCTTAATATGATAATTAATGATATAAATAACTTCATCACCGTTTACTAGCGTAATACATTCTTCATGCACTTCACTTAATAGGCCTTCTACACACTCTGGGCCGCCACGATTAATCTTTACCCACTTATACTTCAAGTCACGTAATACATCGACGAAAGTATCATCATCAGAGCAGAAACATGAAACATAGCCATCGCCACATTTACTTTCTTTCACTTTCTTAACTAGACTCTTCACATGTTTCAATTGGTAATATACTAATTCACCAAGAGGAAGTTGTAATGTAAGGTAATCTCTTCCTAACGATACAAGTACCCCCACTCGACTCTCTGGTCCACGAAGATTTACTTTTACAGTCTCACCGACTAAGCCTTTAATTTGTTCACAGCATAATATACTTTCCAAATTTGTATCCTCCTTTCTTATTATCTTCCTCTTCTTGACTGTCTTTGTGCGCGAGCTCGACCCGAATCATCACTTTCACTATTGCTTTCACTGTCGCTTTCTTCGCTTTCTCTACAAGCTACTGCGACACTCTTAATATGAGATACTGCAACTAATATAACTTCTTCTTTTACAATTAGTGTCACAAATTCACAAGAAACATCTTGTAAAATACCTTCAACTTTCTCTGGGCCACCACGATTAATTTTCACCCAGCAATATTTGAAGCTTTGAAGTAACTTTTCAAAGTCATCTTCACATTCACATTCCAACCATCTGCAATCATCTGCTTTACAATCTTTCGCATTTTTTGTAATACTTTTCAGATGACGAATCTGATAGTAATAGAGCTCTCCTTTTTCATTCTTTAATACAAAGTAATCCGAACATACAGCGACTATTGTTCCTTTTTGAGATTCTGGACCACCCCTGTTTACTCTCACAAAAGATCCAATTAAGTCTTTCAGAAAATCACAATGAAATAAACTCACGAGAAAACCCCTTCCATTAATTTATAAGCTTTTGCACTGATAGTATATGTATCTGTACAGGTTACGTTCTCTATGTTTGTCCTAGCTAGAAAAAAATATGCTTTTAACATGGTAGACTACTACCTATCAAAATTTGAAGAAAGGCTAAGAACTCCTTATGTTTTTGATATCTTCAAACAAAAAATCCCTTATGAATATACATTTCTGCATATCTTCATAAGGGATTTTCCATAGTTTAATCTTCGTCTTTAACATCCATATCTTCTGGAATTGGTTCGTTCAATATTTCTTCCACTAATTGCTTATATTTCTCCATTTGTTCTAAATGTGTATTAAATTGTTCTTTATTTACTAAATATTGCTCTCCATCGAATAGCGCACGAATTTTCTTTTGCTGAATTAACTCTTCAATATACGATTTTGGTAAATTCAAATACTCCGCAGTCTCTTCTACTGTTATATACAATGCGTTCATTCCTTTATTATTTTTTCATCTATACTGTATCTTACTTTACTTTATTTTTGTAAACAAATAAAAAAGATTTTGTAAATGCAGTTCAAAAAGCAGGTAGATGCATTCCATATATTGTATAGTATTATATAGTAAGAATTTTTTAAATATAGAATGGTATTACCCATTTACACAAAGGAGAGTTAACATATGGCTACTCGTCACATCATTACAATGTTAGAAAAAACACTACAAGTTGAAACAGAAAACACAATTTCTCATTTAAATGTATCTTTATCTGATCGTTTTCTTTCTCAAAGCACAGCAATACATGAAAACAATTGTTATCATACAATTGGTGAATGGTACAAAAATCATTTCTTATTCCAACAAGATGATTTCCTTTGGGCTAAATATGCCTTCTATGACGCATATTGTGAAGCCATCAAAAAACAAGGTCATCTTACAAAACGTGTTCGCCAAATATTAGAATCATTAGCTCGAATGCATGGAAAACAATATATTGCTTCCATACTAAATATGCCATTTCCTAACGAACGCGCTAAAGGGACAGCGTAATTTAGCCATGTTCTGCGTAAGCAAAACATAGCTAAATTGTTTTCTAGGATGCTTTACCAATAAAAAGTTCATATCATACGAACTGATGAAACCGGTGTCATTATAATGATAGAAAATATAGTAAACAGGAAAACCCCCACGTACATCTCTCATCCATTTGAATAGAGAAATACGTGGGGGTATACTTGTTCCTTATTATTTCATTATCTGCTTAATCAGTTCGCGATTTCTCTTCTTAAATACTTCATTATGAGAAGAAACCATTCCGTACTCACTTGCATCTGGTTGGATAAATTGTTTGGCTTTATTCACAGCATTTCCAGCATCTTGGAATGCACCTGCAATTAAATGTAGTTTCCCTTCGTGCTTTAAAATATCTCCAGCAGCATATAATCCATCTACTGAAGACTCACTATTTGCATTACCTGCAATATAATAATTATCTATAATTGCAACGTCTAACTCACTATTTTCTAATAATGTAATGTCGCGTTCATATCCATGATTAATAATAACTTCATCAATAGGTAAATGAGAAACCTCACCTGTTTCATGATTTGTTAATTCTACATATTCGATTGCTTCATGATTATCACCAGCAATTAATTTTGTAATCGATGTATTAAAGAAACACTCCGCTGAGCTGTTCATAAGTTGTTTTACTTGTGCTTCATGACCAGATAATTCTTCTTTTCTATAGGTTAAATACACTTTTTCCGCAATTGGTTCTAATTCATTTGCCCAATCAACAGCAGAATTGCCTCCACCGGAAATAATAACTGTTTTACCTTTGAAACGCTTTAAAGATTTAACTGTATAATTTAAATTCGATACTTCAAATCGCTCAGCACCCTCAATAGATAACTTTTGCGGTTTCAATATACCACTTCCTGTTGCGACGATAACTGTTTTTGAAAAGTGTTCTTCCCCAGTACTTGTTTTTAATGTAAAAGTACCATCTTGATTACGAATAATTGATTCCACTTTTGTATCTAATACAACTTCTGGCTTAAATGTTAACCCTTGCTGTACAAGTTGTTCAATTAACTTATCACCTGTAACTGGTAATAGTCCTCCTACATCCCAAATCATTTTTTCCGGATACACATGTATTTTTCCACCTAAATGTGGTTGAAATTCTATTATTTTCGTTTTCATTTCTCTGAGTCCACTATAAAAAGCTGAATAAAGCCCTGCAGGTCCTCCGCCTATCACGGTTACATCAAACAATTCTTCTCGATTCATTCGTGCTCACTCCTCAGCTACTAATCATTGATTATCATTCTCAATAAAATATAACCTGTTTCCGCAAAATTTACAATCAAAATTACTATTGACAATACACCTATATAAAATTATATTATTTAAAGAATCAATAGTGATAATCATTATCATTTTGTTAATAATTAGCAAATTTGAGATTACATCTTCTTTCATTACTATGGTTATTACTATATTATAAAATCTCATATTCAAGATTTTTAATAAATTATTTTGCATTACCACTACTATTTCAAAAAGATTACAGTTAAACAAATTATTGTATACACATATCATCTATGTTAAAGGAGAAAGACGATGAAAAAGTTATTTATTTCACTAACAGTCCTTTTCGTTCTTGTTATGAGCGCTTGTAGCAATAGCTCTACAGACAAAAAGGACGATGCAAAAGGTAGCAAATCAGAAACAATTACATACCAATCTGAAAATGGTAAAGTAGAAGTTCCTGCAAATCCAAAACGCGTTGTTGTATTATCATCATTCGCTGGTAACGTAATGTCATTAGGTGTAAATCTTGTTGGGGTAGATTCATGGTCTAAACAAAACCCACGTTTTGATAGCAAACTTAAAGATGTTGCTGAAGTATCAGATGAAAATGTTGAAAAAATCGCTGAACTAAATCCAGATTTAATCATTGGTTTATCAAATATTAAAAATGCTGATAAGTTAAAGAAAATCGCTCCTACTGTAACATACACTTACGGAAAAGTTGATTACTTAACACAGCATTTAGAAATCGGTAAGTTATTAAACAAAGAAAAAGAAGCAAAAACTTGGGTTGATGACTTCAAAAAACGTGCACAAGACGCTGGTAAAGAAATTAAAGCAAAAATCGGTGAAGATGCAACAGTTTCTGTTGTAGAAAACTTCAACAAACAGCTTTATGTATACGGCGAAAACTGGGGCCGTGGAACAGAAATTCTGTACCAAGAAATGAAATTAAAAATGCCTGAAAAAGTAAAAGAAAAAGCATTAAAAGAAGGTTACTACGCATTATCTACTGAGGTATTACCTGAGTTTGCTGGTGATTACTTAATCGTAAGTAAAAACAAAGATACTGATAACTCATTCCAGGAGACAGAATCATATAAAAACATCCCAGCAGTAAAAAATAATCGCGTATACGAAGCAAACATGATGGAATTCTATTTCAACGATCCACTTACACTAGATTTCCAACTAGACTTCTTCAAGAAGAGCTTTCTTGGTAAATAATACAAACATGAGGAATTCTTAAATTAAGAATTCCTCTTCCTTTATTCTATGAACAGAAAAGATGTGAAACGAATGACAAAAGATCACGACAATCCACGTTCTATAGCTTTTACATACAAACTAATTTTGAGCATAATTGCATTCTTTCTTATTTTTATGGTGGCAATGGTATTAGGGGCTGCCGATACTTCAATAAAAGATGTATGGTTAGCGCTCACTTCCTCTGCTAAAGGGGACAAAATATCTATTATTCGAGAAATTCGTTTACCACGTGAAGTAGCTGCAATTTTTGTAGGAGCTGGACTTGCTGTTTCTGGAGCAATTATGCAAGGATTAACACGAAATCCGCTTGCAGATCCTGGATTACTAGGGCTATCTGGTGGAGCAAATGCTGCACTTGCACTGACACTTGCTTTCAACCCTTCCATCAGCTATCTTTACTTAACATTAGCTTGCTTTATCGGTGCTGCAATCGGTGCGATTATGGTATTTGGAATTGGTATGGTGAAAAAAGGCGGGCTGTCCCCTCTTCGAATTGTATTAGCCGGTGCTGCCGTTTCAGCATTTCTACTCGCAATTTCAGAAGGAGTCGGCATTTACTTCAAAATTTCACAAGAGGTATCACTTTGGACTGCTGGGGGCGTAATTGGAACAACTTGGGGCCAATTAAAAATTATTATTCCAGTCATTTCAATTAGTATCTTTATCGCTATCTTACTAGCAAAAAAATTGACAGTTCTTAGTTTCAGTGAAGAAGTTGCTATTGGACTAGGTCAAAAAATTATTGTTATTAAAACCATTCTATTTATCATTATTATATTACTTGCTGGTGCGTCTGTAGCTCTTGTCGGAAATATGGCATTTATCGGCTTAATGGTACCTCATATGGTACGTCCAATTGTCGGGCCAGACTACCGATTTGTTATACCAATGTCAGCAATTACTGGAGCTTCCTTTATGCTACTTGCAGATACAGTCGGACGTACTATTAACGCTCCGTACGAAACACCAGTTGCCGCTATTGTCGCAATTGTAGGGCTGCCATTCTTCCTATTCGTTGTACGTAAAGGAGGAAAAACATTCTCATGATGCAATCTATTCTAAGAAAACAACGTCTTATTATACTCGCTTTACTAATACTAACCATCACAACCATTGTAGTTGGAATGGGACTTGGTTCAGCATCTTTATCTTATGATCGGCTACTCCCAACATTAATGGGACAAGGGACTTTTAAAGAGGAGTTTGTTTTATACTCTTTACGACTACCTAGAATTGTTATTACATTATTAGCTGGTATGGCTCTCGCTTTATCAGGTGCTATCCTACAAGGAATTACCCGAAATGATTTAGCGGAACCTGGTATTCTCGGTATCAACTCTGGAGCCGGTGTTGCTGTTGCTATTTTCTTTTTATACTTTCCAATAGATGTAGGTTCATTTCTTTACTTACTACCTGTTGTTGGATTTATCGGCGCATTTCTGACAGCTGTTCTAATTTATGTATTTTCTTATAGTAAATCAACTGGACTTCAGCCAATCCGACTAACATTAACTGGTATTGGTTTTTCATTTGCACTATCTGGAATGATGATTGTCCTTATTTCATCCGCTGATCGTATGAAAGTGGACTTTATCGCCAAATGGATTGCAGGAAATATTTGGGGAGATGACTGGGTCTTCGTTTTAGCAATGCTCCCATGGTTAATCGTATTAATTCCGTTCGTTTTCTATAAAGCAAATCGATTAAACATTCTAGCATTAAACGAGCCAGTCGCAATCGGCGTTGGGATTGAAATTGAAAAAGAACGCAGATACTTATTAGTCGCAGCCGTTGCGCTTGCAGCTGCAGCTGTTTCCGTAACAGGAGGAATTAGTTTTGTCGGACTAATGGCTCCTCATATTGCAAAATCTTTAGTAGGTCCAAGACATCAAATTTTCATGCCTATCGCCCTTTTAATCGGCGGATGGCTATTGTTATTAGCAGACACAATCGGACGTAATATCGTCGATCCTAACGGTATTCCAGCTGGTATTGTCGTTGCTTTAATTGGTGCTCCTTACTTTATGTATTTATTGCTTAAAAAGGCGTAAGAAACACCCTCAAGATTTTTTCTTGAGGGTGTTTTTTATTTCATTCTACTGTTGCCCATACCCTTCAAACTTCTTCGCCAAATTCTCCATCTCATCTTCTGGCAATAGCTTTGGTTCCCCAATGCTTTTCGTTTGATAATAAATTTGAGCACAAAACTCAATCTCTTCTGCAACAGTAAATGCCATTTTTATATTATTTGCACCAGCAATTAAACCGTGATTTGCAAGTAGCACAGCACGACGATCAATCATGCCTTCAAAAGCAGCATCCGCTAATTGCTTCGTACCAAATGTTTCATACGGCGCACAGCGGACATTCGGACCTGCAAAAGCAATTAAATATGACACAGCCGGAAGCTCCCATCCTAATGACGCAATCGTCTTCGCGTAAGGAGAATGTGTATGCACAAGCGCATTTATATCTTCACGCTTCCTATAGTAAATAAGGTGCATATCTAATTCACTTGATGGTTTTCTCTCTCCTTCTATTACTTCACCATCTAGGTTTAATATAACTACATCTTCAGGCTTTGTTTCATAGTACTCTAAACCACTTGGGCTAATCGCAACAAGACCTTGTTCACGATTAAAGATACTAATATTACCACCCGTCCCCTTTGTTAAACCACTAGAAATCATTTTCTTTCCATACGCTACAATTTCTTCTCTTTCTTTTTGTAATAACATATACATCCCCCTAAGTATGAAGCTTATGATGACTGACTTTTATATTTATCTACTTATTGAAATATCTTTTTTAAATTCTCCGTAAACGGTGCCTTTACAATCCCTTTTTCTGTAATAATCGCTGTTACATTTTCATGTGGAGTAACATCAAATGCTGGATTATATACTTTACTTTCTTTCGGAGCAGAATATTGTCCGAAGCGATTAATCACTTCAGAAGCATCTCTTTCCTCGATGGGAATTTCTTTTCCTGTCGGTGTTTTTAAGTCGATTGTCGGCGTTGGCGCTGCTACATAAAACGGAATGTTGTAGTATTTCGCTAAAATAGATACGCCTAATGTTCCAATTTTATTTGCTATATCACCGTTCGCTGCCACACGGTCGCATCCAACAATTACAGCGTCAATCTTCCCTTGTGACATGACCATAGCCGCCATATTATCCGTAATGACAGTAACATCAATTCCCGCTCGCTGTAGTTCTAATGCCGTTAACGTTGACCCTTGTAATCTTGGACGTGTTTCATCCGAAAAGATTTTTAAGTCCCATCCTTTTTCTTTCGCTAAGTACATTGGAGCCGTCGCAGTACCATACTTAGTCGTCGCTAACGCACCAGCATTACAATGTGTTAATACTCCCATTCCATCATGGAATAATGTTAATGCATGTTCTCCAATTTGACGGTTTATTTCTTCATCTTCTCTATGAATTTCTTTTGCCTCTTCTAGTAATCTATCTTTCAACTGTGAGATTGATAAATGAATATTATCTGCCGCTACACTTTCCATTCTTTCAAGTGCCCAAAATAAATTTACTGCAGTCGGTCTTGATGTCGCCAAGTATGTACATACCTTTCTTACTTCATCCATAAATCCTTCTTCCGTACTTTCAGCAAATTCCTTTACCCCTAAATACACTCCATAAGCTGCTGAAACACCAATCGCTGGTGCACCTCGTACTTTCATTACTTGAATGGCATCCCACACACTTTCAGCTGTTTTAAATGATTCATAGACAATTTCATTCGGTAATAACGTTTGATCTAACAAAACTAAAGCATCATCTTTCCACTGAATTGGTATTAATTGCTCTTCCATCATATTCTCCCCTTACTCCGCGTAGTGCATTGACTGTTCTTTTAACGTTTCTACAAAACTTCTACCTGTTCTATATTGATTCGCTCGTAAAATAAAACTCTTCGCTACTTTAAGACAAATTTGCTCCGCTCTAGCACGTGCTTCCTCATTCTCAATACAAGTAATATCTTTTACTTTCGCTAATCCAACAATACGGCGGATTAATTCAAGACCTGTCACTGCAGCTGTATCCTCTAATACAGATTGTAAATATACTTCGTTAAAGCCTTCTTCCTTCGCCATAATCTCGGTCACATGAATATCCCAAGCATCTAAAAACTTCTTCTTAAATAAATCAATTACCTCTACCATCGTAGTTTGTAACCAATCCATATACGTATCTTTCTCAGCTCCAGGTGGCATCGTTGCATCTGCATTCACCCAAGCAAACATTAAATTCGCCATTACATTCCCAACGTCATATCCCATAGGTCCATAAAAAGCAAACTCAGGATCAATAACCTTTGTAGAATCATCTCTTACAAAAACAGAACCAGTATGTAAATCACCATGAAGCAATGCCTGTGCATTCGTCATAAAAGAAAATTTACGTTTCGCTACTTCCATACGAAGCTCTTTATCACTATAAATATGCTCCCTAATCCATCCCTCATTTAAAGGAAATAACTCATTACGCTTATTATGATTTGTAAATGGTTCTGAATATACGAGGTCCTCTGTAATCTCACATAATTCAGGATTTATATAATTCTTCACAAGTTCCTTCTTCTCTTTATGATTCATTACAACATCAGATGTTAATAAAAGTGTATTTACCATAAAAGTAGTTAAGTCGTCAGCAAGCTGCGGAAATATTTGATGATTTATAAGTGCTGTACGTAATATTGTGTGATTCGATAAATCTTCCATTACGCAACAGTTCATCACACTATCAAATAAATACACCTTAGGAACAAGTCCAGGTGCTAACTCATTCTCTAACTGCAAAACATCTGATTCTATACGAATACGATTCGTCGATAACTTAAACTCATCTGAAATGCGAGCTGTATCCCCAGCTTGCTTTACGATGACAGACATGTTCTCTTTTTTATCCCAAACGCGGAACACATAATTTAAATTGCCATCACCTATTTCTTTACACTTTAGCCCCTTTGCATGTTCAAACTTAGATAATTTCTCTTTCACATATGCAATCACATCGCTAGCTTCCATTAAAAAATACTTTGTGAACTTAGACATGGTTTCCCCTCCACACCAATTGTAAGCGTTTTCTAAAAGCTATAAAAAATAATAGGTTGAATTTTTTCATCCTATAAATATGTATTCTTCTTTTTGAAAGGTATATCTAGGTTTTATTATATCTTGTTAGCACTTTGAGTCAATGTTTCTAACTATCAGCGTAATATACTTCCTAATTATATATTTGAGATGACAAAAATTGTTCAAAAAGATTTCGATTCATTTTATTTTATTTATCGCACAATTCTTTGTAAAATAGAAATAAGCAGTTCCTTTTCAAATACATAACTTCTAAGAAATATTTCCTTCCTAAGAATTTACACTTACACCATATTTCTAACATACACACTACTCTTTCAAACAATCATTGAAAATTTATAAACTTAAAGTTACCTTTCCATTCCCTGTTAGCCTTAATTGAGAATAAATATTAATTAAATTGGTATAAAGTTGGTTTATTCTCTTGACAAAATAACCACTTCTATATGATAATTAATATCGAATTAGAATTATTATAGTTAATTAAAAAATATATTTTATGAGCACACTATTTTTTGATGCTCAAAACCAACATTTAGGAGGAATTTTAATATGTTATTAATCGGCACAGAAGTAAAACCGTTTAAAGCTAATGCTTACCATAATGGAGAATTTATCCAAGTTACTGACGAAAGTTTAAAAGGAAAATGGAGTGTAGTTTGTTTCTACCCAGCTGACTTCACATTCGTTTGCCCAACTGAACTTGAAGACTTACAAAACCAATACGCAACTCTAAAAGACTTAGGCGTTGAAGTATACTCTGTATCTACAGACACTCACTTCACTCACAAAGCATGGCATGATAGCTCAGAAACTATCGGCAAAATCGAGTACATCATGATTGGTGACCCAACTCGCACAATCACTACAAACTTCAACGTTTTAATGGAAGAAGAAGGTCTTGCTGCTCGTGGTACATTCATCATCGATCCAGACGGCGTTATCCAATCTATGGAAATCAATGCTGATGGTATCGGCCGTGACGCAAGCATTCTTGTTAACAAAATTAAAGCTGCTCAATACGTACGTAACAACCCAGGTGAAGTTTGCCCAGCTAAATGGCAAGAGGGTTCTGCAACACTTAAACCAAGCCTTGACCTTGTAGGCAAAATCTAAGGAGTTCGATCAAAATGATACTAGATGCAGATATAAAAACACAACTATCCCAATACCTTCAATTAATGGAGAACGATATTTTACTTAAGGTAAGCGCAGGAGACGATAACGTATCTAAAGATATGTTAGCTCTAGTAGACGAATTAGCTACTATGTCATCTAAGATTACAGTAGAAAAAGTTGAATTAGAGAGAACACCAAGCTTTAGCGTAAACCGCCCTGGTGAAGACACTGGTGTCGTATTCGCTGGTATTCCATTAGGACACGAATTTACATCATTAGTGTTAGCTTTACTACAAGTAAGTGGACGCGCTCCAAAAGTTGAACAAAAATTAATCGATCAAATTAAAAACATTCAAGGCGAATATCATTTTGAATCTTATATCAGCCTAAGTTGTCATAACTGTCCTGATGTTGTACAAGCTCTTAACGTAATGAGCGTTCTTAACCCTGGTATTACACATACTATGATTGATGGCGCTGCATTCAAAGAGGAAGTAGAAAGCAAAGACATCATGGCAGTACCAACTGTTTACCTAAACGGCGAATCTTTCGGAAGCGGTCGTATGACACTTGAAGAAATTTTAGCTAAAATGGGTAACGGTCCAGATGCATCAGAGCTTTCTGATAAAGATCCATACGATGTTCTTGTTGTTGGTGGGGGCCCTGCTGGTGCAAGTGCAGCAATTTACGCAGCACGTAAAGGCATCCGCACTGGTATCGTTGCTGAGCGCTTCGGTGGTCAAGTAATGGATACTATGGGCATTGAGAACTTCATCAGCGTAAAAAAGACTGAAGGTCCTAAGCTAGTAGCAAGCCTTGAAGAACACGTAAAAGAATACGACATCGATGTAATGAATCTACAACGTGCGAAACGTTTAGAGAAAAAAGAACTTATTGAAGTGGAACTTGAAAACGGCGCTATTCTGAAAAGTAAGAGCGTAATCGTTTCTACAGGTGCTCGCTGGCGTAATGTTGGCGTACCAGGTGAAGCTGAGTTCAAAAATAAAGGTGTAGCATATTGCCCACACTGTGACGGTCCATTATTCACTGGAAAAGACGTAGCAGTTATCGGCGGAGGTAACTCTGGTATTGAAGCAGCTATCGACTTAGCAGGTATCGTTAAGCACGTAACTGTTCTTGAATTCATGCCAGAATTAAAAGCTGATGCTGTATTACAAGAGCGTCTTAACAGCTTACCAAACGTAACTGTTCTGAAAAACGTTCAAACGAAAGAAATCACTGGTACTGATAAAGTAAACGGTATTTCTTACATCGATCGTGAAACTGAAGAAGTTCATCACGTTGAATTACAAGGTGTATTCGTACAAATCGGTCTTGTGCCAAACACAGACTGGTTAGGCGAAACAGTTGAACGCGTTCGCGGTGAAATCGTAACAGACAAGCACGGCGCTACAAACGTACCAGGAGTGTTTGCTGCAGGTGACTGTACAAATAATCCGTACAAACAAATCATCATCTCTATGGGTTCAGGTGCAAACGCAGCTTTAGGTGCATTTGATTACTTAATCCGTAACTAATAAAAAACAGGTGCCTTGGCACCTGTTTTTTTATTACCCTAATGTATAAACTAAAAACCTCTCATTCCCATTCTTCTCATAAGCACCTGGCAATCTAACTTCTTTCTTCAGCTCAAACGCAGTCTGATTTTCTAAGAAGAAAATATAGTCCTCAGAAGGATAATATAAAATAATATCCACTTCTCTCCCCGTATTTTCTACTGAAAGCAAAATGTTATTTACTACATTCATAAACACTTGCACAGAAAACGGATTAAAGAAATAAAACCTATTATCATGTGGATCAATCTTATATTCCTGCGCTAAACAACATTGGAATTGAATTTTCCCCTTACTGTTTCGTGCCTTTCGGGCATAACGATCTCGATTATCCATCGCTTCTTTATAAAATTCTTCATTCATTTCAATTCCAACTGCTGAAGCCCCACATTTATGATGCATATAAAAGTTTAATCGCCCTTTTCCGCACCCAAAGTCTACAATTCGGTCGCTACTTCGTATTTCATATTGATTCAATAACTCATCTAACCCGCTATACGGCGTCGGTTCGTAGCGGTGATAATGCATAGACTTGTTAAACCCTTTTTGCTCACCGACTGTTTTTATATGTAAAACTGCATCGTAATATTGTTCGTTCATTCGTTTTCTCCTATTAAAAAATGGTACTTATTATTATACACCATGTACTGGAGGCTCATTTTTCATCAAATTAATAGGTACGTGAAATTATATTAACGATTTTCTTAATATATCTATCGTAACTTCAAATATATCAACGATTTTCTCAATATATCGATTTACCGACAATTCACGACAAAAAAACAGGAGCTCTTTAGCCCCTGTCTTCTAACACTTTCAATACAGTTTGTTTCAATATTTCTACCCCATCCATAATACAACTATGATCAAACCTCATATACGGATGGTGTAATCCAGGTTGTAGGTCTGCTCCTAGTCCAAGCATGACAGCTTTTAAATGTGGTCTTTTCACTGTATAGTAATGGAAATCATCGCTTCCTGTCGTATAGAGAGGCCCTGTGCATCTCTCTTCCCCATACACTTCGAGAATACCTTTACGCATAAAGCGCTCTGCTTCTTCGGAAACCTCTGCTCCTGGTGCAAGATCCATCCATTCGTATGAAGTTTTCGACCCCATCGATGCAGCTGATTCTATTACATGCTCAATCTTTTTCTTTAATTCTTCTAATAGTATATTACTCTCAGCTCTTACATCTAAACTGAAATGACCATTTCCTGGAATGATATTTAAATTATCACCACCTGCTTGGCATCTCGTCATTTTTACTGAATAGGAACTTTGCGGTGGCAGCCAAATATTTTTCAAACCGATATTAATCATGGAAATGACATCAATTGCATTCACACCTTGGTGTGGTCTTGCCCCGTGTGCATCCTCCCCATGAATCATACCCTCTAAAAATCCTGCTGCTCCATGGCGAATAGATGGGGCTGCTTGTTTCAAAGATAGTTCTTCAATTGGTCTTAGATGGATGCCAAATAAGAAATCAGCATCATCTACAGCACCTTTCTCCACCATCTTCAAAGCACCATTCCCCTTCTCTTCTGCCGGCTGAAAAATAAATCTAACCATACCACTTTTCCATCTCATATTTTTCAATTGTAAAATAAGTCCCATTACAATGGTCATATGAGCATCATGGCCACATGAATGGTTCGCTTTAAATTCTCCATTTACTTCTTGCCAAAGTGCATCCATATCAGCACGAATCGCAATAACTGGATTCCCGCCTCCAATCTCAGCAATTACACCTGGACAATCATCAAATGTTCTATATGAAATTCCTTCTTCTTTTAAAAAGTCAGTAATATACGCTGTCGTTTCATATTCTTTCCAACTTACTTCAGGGTTTTCGTGTAAATGCTGAAAAATCTCCGTTAAGCGCTCTTGTAGTTCTAATGTTTTCAACGTTCCAGTCTCCTTCCCACATTACAAACGATTCGGGTTAATTATACTTATGAAAAACAGATGTTTTTATGAACATATTGAATTTTAAGAAAAAAGTCAATTGTTTATTTTTAAATACTTAAAAACCTTACTCTGCACTTATATTACAAACTAAACAAACAACTAGAACATTCCTTATTTTCTGTTTTTTATGTTGACGCTTACATAAACTTTTAGTTATCATAACCTAATAAACGTCTATTTTACGACAATTCTAAAAATACAAACAAACATACGTAACAAGGAGGAACTTTATGAAAAAAGAAATACCTTTTGGAATAGCGATTATCCCTATTATCATTACCGTTGCAGTTATGATGGTTACAATTGTTGTATTAAAACAAACCCCTCACGTTCCACTTATTATCGGTACAACCGTTGCTTCTATTGTCGCTTGGCGTTATGGTTACAAATGGAATGATCTTGAAGAAGCAATGTATAAAGGGATTCGTCTTGCATTACCTGCTATCGTCATTATTATTCTTGTTGGCTTAACAATTGGTGCTTGGATTGGCGGTGGAATCGTCGCAACGATGATTTATTACGGTTTAAAACTTTTAACTCCATCACTATTTTTAGTTTCCATTACCGTCATTTGTTCTATCGTTGCATTAGCAATTGGTAGCTCTTGGTCTACAATGGGGACAATTGGTGTTGCTGGAATGGGAATTGGCCTAAGTATGGGAATCCCAGCTCCAATGGTTGCTGGTGCCATTATTTCAGGCTCTTATTTTGGCGATAAAATGTCACCGCTTTCAGATACAACTAACCTAGCCGCAGGATTAACAAATACAGATTTATTCGCACACATTCGTCATATGTTATTTACTACAGTTCCAGGTTTAATTATTACTCTTATCGTCTACGCGGTCTTAGGAAGAAGCTTCGGCGCTAACAATATTGATGCGAAGAGCATCGATCAAACGTTACAAGTATTGCAACAAAACTTTGTTATCTCACCTTTCCTACTCATTATACCCGTAGTCGTTATGGTATTGGTCGCTAAAAGGTCCCTGCTATACCAGCGATTCTCGTCGGTATTATTTTAGGATTTTTATCACAAGTCTTTATTCAAGGTGGTTCTGTCTCAGCATCTGTCGGTGCACTCCAAGCTGGATTTGTTATAGACACTGGAAACAAGCTAGTAGACGAACTATTTAACCGCGGTGGCTTAGATTCAATGATGAATACAGTCTCGATGACAATTGTCGCTATGACTTTCGGAGGAGTATTAGAACATACAGGTATTCTTCGCTCAATTGTAAATCAGATTTTAAAGTTAGCGAAATCAGCAAAAGGGCTTATCGCTTCTACTATCGCATCTTGTTTTGCAACAAACCTTACTTGCTCTGAACAATATATTTCAATTGTTGTCCCTTCAAGAATGTACGCAAATGCATACACAGAAAAAGGACTACATTCAAAAAACTTATCCAGAGCATTAGAAGATGGCGGAACATTAACTTCTGTCTTCGTTCCTTGGAATACGTGCGGTGTATTTATTCTCGCTACACTTGGCGTAGGTGCATTTGAATATGCCCCTTATGCTATTTTGAATTTCATCGTACCTATTATCTCAATCATTTATGGTATAACAGGCTTCACAATTGTAAAACTATCAGACATTGAAAAAGCAGAACTGCTAAAGAAACAAAAAGCTCAACTAGAAGCTTAAAAATAGCGGTAAATTCAGTTCATATAGTGCGCGAGGTCGCCCTTGTTGATAGGGCATTTCCTCGCCGCAAATATGAGCATACCCGTAATCAACTAATTTCTTTAACAACCTTTCTGTCGATCTTCGAGTCACTTGTAAGTACTCAGAAAGGTCAGCTGCTGTAAACTTCAATGACGGATGCGATTGACTAAATTGAATGATTTTTGACAAGTTGGCCGGACTAAGCTTCGTTTCCTTCGCTATTTTCATTAGTTCCGGATTATCATTTTTCAAACTTTGTACTCTCTGTTCTTTCGGGAACGGACCAAACAAATCTTTATCACTTGTTAGTATATAAAAACAACGATCTATTGGATTATTCTTTGCAAAACTTTGAGCAATTTTTGCATTTTGCTCCGCCTCTTTCACGGTTTTTCCATAACCAAATCCAATAGCTATCGTTCCTTCTACGCTCGCAAACAAGTTATTTATCGCATTTGTTTTAATAATCGATTCGATATCACCACGAGTTGTATACAAAATACATGTCATTTCATCCACTTGTTTAAATGAACCACGTAGTTCTTTTGAAATGACATCTAGTTTTTCAAGCAAACTCGTTCGTAATTCTAGGGAAGAAATAATACAAGCACCAACAGTAGCTGAATAGCTTTTTGCTAACTCAGCTTTTATTTTTGCATCTTTTAGACCATGTATAATGGATTGTGTTGGATCAATCATGCGCTCTGAAGGAACACCTATTTTTTGAAGCTCGTCGTAAACAGCGTGAATACTAGTTAAAGCTAAATGAGCTTCTCCAGATTGATATTTAGCTACATGAAAATCGATAACTCTATTTATTTCATCTTTACTCCACAGCATATTTTCATAATCCAACACTTGCGGGCTTTCTTTTATACCAATATCATGGAACACATTTGTAATAAACGAGCGGTCTACTAAATCGATGGAAATGTTATGTGGTTGAATACTTTGATGATACATGATAGAAAGAATTGAAGATGCGACAGTTGTCTCGTCTTGCTGTAAGTATGTACTTGGAATTCGTAATTGTTCTCTTATTTCTTTTGCCATATAATAAGGTAAAGCACCTGAGAAAAAGATGACATCACAAGGCTTTAGACACTTTAATAATTCAGAAGATTCCGCCGGATGAAGGTAAATATATGGATCAATTTCTATTCCTTCTAATTTTTGAGCAATAGGAAAAAGGTTCTCCATAAACTCCTTTGAACCGACAACTGCAATTTTTATCATCATTTTCTCTAACTCCTTATCATTAATTAACGACTATTTAACGTCAACTATATCAAATGTACAAAACTATTGTAAACAGGAAGGGGTTTCTATTCAATGAAAATTACAGCTATTCATCTTTACGCAATTCGTTTACCGCTTCGCAATCCGTTTGTTATTAGTTATGGCTCTTATTCTGATATGCCCTCTATTATCGTCAAAATGGAAACAGATGAAGGTATTATCGGTTACGGTGAAGGCGTTGCTGATGATCACGTCACAGGTGAATCATGGGAAAGTACTTTCCATACTTTAAAACATACGCTAACCCCTGCTCTAATCGGGAAAAATCCAATGAATATCGAAAAAATACACGACATGATGGACAATACAATTTACGGTGTTCCAACAGCGAAAGCTGCAATTGATATTGCTTGTTTTGATATAATGGGCAAAAAACTAAATCAACCTGTATATCAATTAATTGGCGGGCGCTATCATGAAGAATTCCCTGTCACTCACGTTTTAAGTATTGCCGATCCTGAAGATATGGCTGAAGAAGCTGCTTCTATGATTCAAAAAGGTTACCAATCTTTCAAAATGAAAGTTGGTACGAATGTAAAAGAAGATGTGAAACGTATTGAAGCTGTACGAGAACGTGTAGGAAATGACATCGCTATTCGCGTTGATGTAAACCAAGGCTGGAAAAATAGCGCAAACACATTAACAGCACTGCGGTCATTAGGACATTTAAACATTGACTGGATTGAACAACCTGTTATCGCGGACGATATTGATGCCATGGCTCATATTCGTTCTAAGACAGACCTCCCGCTTATGATTGATGAAGGACTAAAAAGTTCTCGTGAAATGCGCCAAATTATTAAATTAGAAGCTGCTGATAAAGTGAATATAAAACTAATGAAATGCGGTGGCATACATCCAGCTGTAAAGCTCGCTCATCAAGCTGAAATGGCCGGCATTGAATGCCAAGTGGGATCAATGGTCGAATCATCTGTTGCCTCTTCCGCAGGATTCCATGTCGCTTTCTCAAAGAAAATCATTACGAGCGTAGAGCTAACAGGACCATTAAAATTCACGAAAGACATTGGAAACTTACATTACGATGTACCATTCATTCGCTTAAACGAAAAGCCCGGACTCGGCATTGAAATAAACGAAGATACACTACAAGAACTAACCGTCTTTCAAGACGTTGTACGCTAAAGGAGGACTATCATATGACGGTTCTATACGAAGGAACATTAAAACAAAATAACGAATCATTTCACGTTACATTACTATCACTAGAGCACATCGAACAAATTTTATCACTACAAAACATCGTAGTTGAAGCACTAGAAGATAAAAGTCGTTTACAACCACTCTCACTAGAAGAATTTCAATACATTCTAGAAGGAAACGGCATGATGATCGGTGCTTTTATCGAAAACAAACTCATCGCATTTCGCGCTCTACTCGTCCCTCCTATCGACGATGAACATTTAGGGCTTGATATTGGTCTATCAGAAAGTGAACTGCACCGCGTCATCTATCAAGAAATCTCAAACGTTCATCCGAACTGTCGAGGAAATGGGATGCAAAAAATATTAGCAAACGTCATCATGGACGAATTACAAAAAAAAGATAGCAAATATGATTATGTATGCTGCACCGTTGCTCCTTTTAACATCCCGAGTTTGAAGGATAAATTTGCGCAAGGGATGGAGATTGCTGCGCTGAAGGAGAAGTATGGTGGTAGTCTGCGATATGTTTTTGTGAAGAAATTGCGCGGAGATAAAGAAAGCGATTGGACGGATGTTCAAAGTATTCTAATGAGTGATGCTAGTGGACAGCAGGCTTTGCTTTCGGAGGGGTATCGTGGGTATGAGATGGCGAAAGTGGATGGGGATTTTGTTGTGATGTTTGGACGCTAACCTATATACTCGAAAAGAGGAGATGTCTGCTGTGACCTCTCCTTTTACTTTCTCTTCATTGAACATATCGATTGCAACTCCGAATATATCAGCGATTTTCAAAATATATCGGCGCAACTTCAAATATATCAGCGATTTTCGAAATATATCGACTTACCGACAAAGATTGACAATAATTGCAACCTATACAAAGCGCAACATTAAACCGTCATCTTCCAACTAGATAAAGCTAACCAGTTCTCCATTTCCTTATAATCGGGCATGATTTTCCCGACAAGACGCCAAAACGATCGATCATGATTTAAATGAACCATATGACACATTTCATGAACAACTACATAGTCAATTACTCGCTGTGGTGCCATTGCTAGCTTCCAATTGAATGTTAGTTGTAAATTCGAATCGCAAGTACCCCAAGTACGACTACTATCTGTAATACGAATAGAACGTGGTTTTGTTTTGAAATTACTTTGATGCGCTTTAATACTCTTCTCTACTAAAGATTTACACTGCTTATAGTAAAATCGTTTTAAAGCTTGTTGTATTTTCTCATCCTTAAGCTCTTTCACATAAATATGTAACTTATCCCCTTTAAATACTGCGTTGTCTTGCTCAATGCTTGCATCTTGGGAAATCTGTATCGGATACGTATTCCCTAAATACAAAAAGCCTTCTCCTTGATCATAATCCTTTTCCTGTGGTCCATGCGCTCGCTCCTGCATTTCTTTACGTGTTGTCTGAATCCACCCCCACTTCTCTTCTAGCAACTGGACTAAGTATTCAACAGGTGTCCCTTTCGGAGCCTGTATTTCTACATTTCCATACGAATCTACAAAAAGACGCACGGACTTTTTCTTCTTATAAGTTATATGAAAATTAATTGTCTCACCTAAATATGTATGTACCATTTCATCACCTAGCATAGTATTTTTACAAATAAAAAAGAGTAGGATACGAACGTCCTACTCTACCTATTATATCATTTACTGCTTTAACGAACTCATTATCCTCTATACTTTACACCTAATCCCTTAATGAAATTCCTTGCGTATCTATCGCCGCACTCTTTGTAATTTTTATGACCTTTTTTTCTTAATAGAGCGCCTAACTCTCCTTTTGTTACCGTAACGCCTACGCTATCTAATATATCAAGTACATCCTCACTCGTTAAAGATAGTGCGATTTTCATTTTCTTTAGAAGAAGGTTATTGGCACTCTCCTTGCTCTGTACAGGTGCAGGCTGCCCTGGTTTCGGATCTTGCTTTCCTCTTTTTAAAGTAATAAATCCATTTAAAAATGCCTCTAACATCATCATATCGCATGTTTTTACGTACTCATCTTCAGCTACCTCATCATTTTCAGCTTCATGCTGAGGAGCTCTCTTTATTTTTGTAAGCATATCAACTACGTCTTCTTTCGTTACTTCCATCCCGCCAAGTTTAAAGATTTCTACCATATCTATATCTTTTATATCTAAAGCGTATCGTACTCTTTTTAATATATCGTTGTTGCTCATTGCCATTGGGTTTCCTCCTGAAATGTTGATTATTTATTCAGCGGTTAAAGTTTATGCTATAACCTGCTTTAAATTATCATGTTTAATCTAACCTTTTAGTTATTGTCCGCTAAATTAATACTTTAACATTTTAAAGATATGTTTTATAGTCTTACCCGAACTTTTCTCTATCATTGTATCTACAGAGCTCTTACATGTTTTTTATATGCCTATAAAAAGATTTCTCTCTTAACATTAACTAAAAGAAAAAAACAGTGCTTTGATTTCTCAAATACACTGTTCTTTTCCAGCTCTGCACTTATTTTCAACTCACTCATGTCATGCACTACATATGAAATGATTTAACTGCTTAAAAGTTAAACCATCTCACTATCCTGAGCCACACCAACACTATCCTCAAACTTATCCAACAAAGCACGCACCTCATCGGTCGATTTCGTACTCATCAATTGATTTCTCAATTCCGCAGCTCCTGGGAAGCCCTTCACATAAATTTTGAAGAAGCGGTGAAGTCCTGTGATTGAGCGTGGCAGTACTTCTGCATATTGATCTTGAAGATCAAGTTGTAGTCTTAAAAGATCTAGATGTTCTTTACTGCTATGTTCTCTTGGCTCTTTTTCAAACGCAAATGGATTTTTGAAGATGCCTCGTCCGATCATTACGCCATCAATGCCGTATTTTTCAGCAAGTTCCAGTCCCATTTTACGATCAAGGATGTCTCCATTGATTGTTATTAACGTATTGGGTGCAATGCGGTCACGTAATTTTTTGATTTCCGGAATTAGTTCCCAGTGCGCATCTACTTGGCTCATTTCTTCTCTTGTGCGTAAATGAATAGAAAGGTTTGCAATATCTTGTTTGAAAATGTGCGTTAACCAATCTTCCCACTCGCTTAACTCTTTAAAGCCAAGTCGTGTTTTTACGCTGACAGGCAGTCCACCCGCTTTTGCTGCTTGGATAAGTTCTGCTGCAACGTCTGGACGTAGAATAAGGCCACTCCCTTTTCCTCTTGATGCAACGTTCGGTACTGGGCAACCCATGTTAATATCGATACCTTTAAACCCTAGTTCTGCCATACCGATACTCATTTGACGGAAGTATTCAGGATTGTCTCCCCAAATATGTGCTACCATCGGTTGTTCGTCTTCTGTAAAAATTAAACGGCCACGTACACTTTTCATACCTTCTGGATGGCAATAACTATCCGAGTTTGTAAACTCTGTGAAGAATACGTCCGGACGACCTGCTTCACTTACTACGTGACGGAAAACAACGTCTGTCACATCTTCCATTGGTGCAAGTACGAAAAATGGTCGTGGTAATTCACGCCAAAAATTATCTATCATTTCAAATTCAAATCCTCTCACTATGAATACAATTTCAAAATCTAAATTTATAATTTGTGAAAATCAGCAATATTTATTTTAACTAAAATCGCTTATGAATGGTATTTTTGTAAACCAAAAAGCAGGTGGTATAGATTTTTTCTATATCAACTGCTTTCCTATTATACTAACTTAAGCCAAGCCACACACTCCACATGAGTCGTATGCGGGAACATATCAACAGGTTGTACTTCCTGTGTTTTATATCCACCTTCTTCTAGTACTTTTAAATCACGTGCTAATGTTGCTGGGTTACATGATACGTATACGACGCGTTTTGGCTTCATGTCGATGATTGTGTTTAGTAATGCTTCGTCACAGCCTTTACGCGGTGGGTCTACGACCATTGTGTCAGCAATTACGCCTTCTTTGTACCATTTTGGAATGACTACTTCTGCTTCTCCTACCCCAAATTCAGCGTTTGTCATGTTGTTTAGTGCTGCATTTCGGTTTGCGTCTTCAATTGCTTCTGGGACGATTTCAACACCGTACACTTTTTTCGCTTTTTGCGCTAGGAATAACGAGATTGATCCGATTCCGCAATAGGCATCAATTACTGTTTCGTTACCGCTTAATTTTGCGTATTCTAACGTTTTATCGTATAGCACTTTCGTTTGTTCTGGGTTTACTTGATAGAATGAACGTGCTGAAATCGCAAATTTAATGTCCCCGATAAAGTCATAAATATATTCTGATCCGTATAGTACTGTCGTTTTGTCTCCGAAAATTACGTTTGTACGCTTCGTATTTACGTTTTGAACGATTGATTTTACTTCTGGGAATTTCGCTGCAATTTCTTCAATGATTGCTTTTTTGTTCGGTAATTCTGCTGTACGTGTAATGAAGACAAGCATAATTTCCCCTGTTACTTGTCCGTAACGAGCCATTACGTGACGAAGTGTTCCTTTATTACGCTCTTCGTTGTATGCAGTGATACCGTGCTTTTCACAAATACGTTTTACTTCTTGGATTAATGTATCGTTTTCTTCTGCCTGAATTAAGCATGATTCCATATTAATGATGTCATGCGTTCCTTGGCGATAGAAACCAGCTACAAGTCCGCCTTCACGTTCTCCGATTGGTACTTGTGCTTTATTGCGATATACCCACGGATTTTTCATGCCAAGTACAGGATGAACAGGAACATCACCTAGTCCTCCAATGCGCTGCATAACGTCACGTACTTGTTTTTCTTTCGCCTGTAATTGTCCTTCATAAGTTAAGTGCTGAAGCTGACAACCGCCGCACTGATTATATACTGGGCATTCTGCATCTTTACGATATGGACTTTCTGTATGAAGCTTCATTAAACGACCAAATGCGAAGTTTTTCTTCACTTTAATAATTTTAATTTGCGCTTCTTCACCTGGTAATCCGTTTTTAACGAAAATAGGATAGCCCTTTACTTTCGCAACACCGGCACCATCATGTGTTAAATCTTCAAATACTACATCTATAAACTCGTTTTTCTCAACTGGTGGCGTCATTTTAGTACTCATTTTCCGACCTCTCTTTTTCATAACACTGCGTTACATTTTATCATACTTATATGGTCTTTTTCTATTGGAAGAAAAAAAGCTATTGACGATAGTTCTCTGTTAATGTTACGCTACTACTAATTTAATACGGACGATGTTACCTCATATATACTTGATAATATGGATCGAGAGTTTCTACCCAGCAACCTTAAATTGCTGGACTATGGGGAAAACTAATGAATATTAGCCTATGCGCAAAAAAGGACTCATATTGATTAGCTTTCTCTCATAGATGAAAGTGAATCCATATGGGTCTTTTTTTATTTTTATTTTTCTAAAAGGTCAGACATCTTACGTATGACATAAAACCTCATTCCTTTATTTTTAGTAATATAACGAGCGTTTTATGTACAAACTTTATACGAACTTCTGAAAGGGGCAACTACATGCAATATGTAATGAGCATTATCGGTATTCTTGCCGTGTTAGGTTTATGTTTTGCTTTGTCAAACAACAAAAGTAAAATCAACTTCCGTGCAATTGCAATTATGATTGGTTTCCAAATTTTAATCGGTTGGTTTATGTTTGCTACAAAGATTGGTCAACAAATCATTATTTTCATTAGTAAAGTTTTCAACAAACTAATTAAACTTGGTACGACAGGTGTCGATTTTCTCTTTAATGGAATTCACAGAGATTTTGTCTTTTTCTTAAACGTATTACTAATTATCGTATTTTTCTCAGCACTACTTTCAATCTTTAGTTATTTAGGTGTTTTACCATTCATCGTTCGCGTTGTCGGCGGTGCTATTTCAAAAATTACTGGTTTACCACGCGTTGAGTCATTCCACGCAGTAAACTCTGTATTCTTCGGTTCAAGTGAAGCATTAATCGTTATTAAAAACGATTTACAGCATTTCAATAAAAACCGTATGTTTATCATTTGTTGTTCTGCGATGAGCTCCGTTTCTGCTTCTGTTACAGCATCATACGTAATGATGTTAGATGCAAAATACGTACTAGCAGCTCTTCCGCTAAATTTATTCTCAAGCTTAATCGTTTGTTCGTTATTAACACCAGTTGATACGAAGAAAGAAGATGAAGTGATTCAAAAATTTGATAGAACGCTATTCGGGGACAGCTTTATCGGTGCAATGATTAACGGTGCGCTTGATGGTTTAAAAGTAGCTGGTATCGTTGCCGCATTAATGATCGCCTTTATCGGTGTGATGGAAGTTGTAAACTACGTAATTAGTGCAGCTTCAGGCGCAATGGGACATGCCATTACTTTACAACAAATCTTCGGTTACGTACTTTCTCCATTCGCATTCTTAATGGGTATTCCAACTCAAGATATTATCCCAGCTGGTGGTATTATGGGTACGAAGATTGTTTTAAATGAGTTTGTAGCAATCCTTGATTTAAAAGACACAGCTACAACATTAGCTCCACGTACAGTTGGAATCGTTACAGTATTCTTAATTAGCTTCGCAAGTATTAGCCAAATTGGTGCAATCGTTGGTACAATCCGTGCCCTTTCTGAAAAACAAGGAAGCGTTGTTTCTAAATTTGGTTGGAAAATGCTATTTGCATCAACACTTGCTTCTATTTTATCTGCGACAATCGCTGGATTGTTTATTTAATAAAAAATCACCTTACTTTAACGAGTAAGGTGATTTTTTTGATTCTTTATGAAACCGAGTGAAATTCAACTGCTTCTTCTGTATTGATAATCCTATCTTTATATATACCTTTTATTGAAATGTAAATGATAGATTTGTTTATGTTTTTTAACTTTCCTAATGAAAAATGATAAAGCAATCCATTACTTTTTAAAGTCCACATCTTCCCACTCCATGGACCAGTAGCTTTTTGTTCATCCGACGCCTTGATTTCACCTTCATATTCGCATTCTCCCAAAGGAGTTTTAATTGTATTCTTCTCTGTATCAATTCGAATATTTTTAATTAGATTCAAATTTTCATCAGAGAGAATTTGAATTTCATGATCTTTCTTTTTAAAAAAGAGTTTTCCGTCTTTGGTATTTATATATTCTGCATTATCCATTTTATCTATCATAAAATCATATTCTTCTTTTGTAATACCTAAGTTTTGATGATAAGGAAACGTTTTTTTCGGTATAATTTCTTCTTCGGCATACTTCAAATACCAATCTAAATTATTTGTAATACTATC
Source organism: Bacillus cereus group sp. MG1 (assembly GCF_040460035.1). Classification (NCBI taxonomy): domain Bacteria; kingdom Bacillati; phylum Bacillota; class Bacilli; order Caryophanales; family Bacillaceae; genus Bacillus; species Bacillus cereus group sp. MG1. The sequence continues at coordinate 2,180,187 of NZ_JARVGY010000001.1, forward strand.
GCTCATTTTATTTCCGATTTTCTCTAATTTCTCTTTTATCTCATAAGGAAATTCAAGTGTCATAATATCCGCCGTCACTTCCGCATTCATAAGATGCGATGGAATATACTCTTCCACACTATTTGCTTTACTCACTTCACTTTGACAACCAACTATAAATAGCGATATGAAAAAGATATATATTATTTTTTTATATTTCATTTCTATTCTCCACTCCATACATTATTCTTACTTAGTTTTATAGCGGTTTTCATTATAGTATAAAATCTTTATATTTTAATAAAATACATATCCTTATGCAAAATTGCATATTAATAAGTCTTCTTCTTACTTTAAAATTAGCTTAAATTACTTTCCAAATTATACAAATAACAAGCATTAAATGTTATAATTTGTAAAAAACATTGGAGGACCTTATGAAAATTCACGCCCTTTTCGATTTCTTACATTTACTAGTCTTAACCCTGAAAAGCTATTATGTATGGGGAATGCCTATCTATGTCTTCATTATTCCTCTTATCTTTGTAGTCGGTTATATTATTATTAATTCTAATAAGAAACAAAAAAACACATCTATTCAATAAAATGTACCCTATAGAATAGACACTTGAAAAAAGTCTATTCTATAGGGTATTTCTTGTATAATAAAAGGAAAATTGGGATCGGAGAATGTTGAAAATGACAAAAAAACTATTTACAGAAAGAGAAATTCAAATTCTATCAAATAACCTATACGTAAAATCTGTAAGTCAGAAAGGTATCACTTATACAGAGGAATTTAAGCATATTTTTATTGAGGAAAATGAAAAAGGAAAGCTACCTCGAAATATTTTTGAAGAATGTGGTTTTGATATAGATATGATTGGAATGAAACGAGTTATGTCATCGGGAAGTAGATGGCGTGCTGCTTATAGAAAAAATGGTGTATTGGGTTTAAGGGATACACGTATCGAAAACGCTGGAAGAACTCTTGAGAGAGAGCTTACGTTAGAAGAAAAGTATGCCCGTTTAGAAGCCGAACGAAACTTACTAAAGGCGGAAAACGAATTGCTAAAAAAAATCAAACTTATGGAAGGGAGGATGAGAAGGAAATAACACTACCACCTAGTCAGAAATTCATCTTGATTCGTTCTGTCATCATGAAATACAACTTAAGGAATATGGTCAGTCATTTGTGTAAAGTAGCTGGTGTATCCCGTTCGGGATACTATAATTACTTTTCAGTTTCATCTCAAGAACAACGGAAACAAAAGAGTGATCGAGATGAAATCTTGAAGGAAACCATATTAAAAGCACTTCGATTTAGAAATAGAAACAAAGGGGCTCGTCAGATAAAGATGACATTGGCGGGTCAGTTTCAAGTTGTCTACAATTTAAAGCGTATCCGTAGAATTATGAAGAAATACGAGATTATCTGTCCGGTTCGCAAAGCGAATCCTTATAAAAGAATGCTTAAAGCTACAAAAGAACATCGAATAGTACCAAATCAATTAAATCGGGAATTTAAACAAAATACCCCAGGGAAAACACTTCTTACAGATATCACCTATTTAGTTTACGGTAAGAATCAAAGGGCCTATTTATCTACAATTTTAGACGGCTCAACTAATGAAATTTTAGCTTACCATGTTTCAGAACAGATGACATTAGAGCTCGTAACGACAACTCTCCATAAACTAAAAAGGAATCCGCGGATTCGATTGACTGAAGGTGCTTATATTCATTCAGATCAAGGATCCCACTACACAAGCCCTACCTATCAAAAGCTAGTTAAAAAGCTAAACCTAGGACAATCCATGTCAAGAAGAGGAAACTGTTGGGATAACGCCCCACAAGAATCATTTTTTGGTCATCTGAAAGATGAAGCTCATATAAAACCTTGCGTGTCCTTTAATGAATTGAAACAAGAGATTAAGAAATATATGACGTATTATAATCATTATAGATATCAATGGAATTTAAAAAAGATGACTCCTGTTGGATACAGAAACCATCTTCTTGATGTTGCCTAACTTTTTTCAAAATGTCCTTTACAAAGGGTACAGATTACAAAGTCACTAATCTATTACATTAATAACCTCCTAAAAATCATATTCCCCTCATTTTCTTCAAATGATATGATGAACAAGGGTATATCCCCACCACTCTTATAGCGGTGGGGATTTTAATATAAATATGCAACATACTACACAATAGAAGGTGATTTTTATGAGAAAATACGCAGCAATTGCTTTATGTACGTCTGCCATTCTAGCAGGCTGTAATACTAACAATGTAAGTCCAGAACCTAAAAAAGAGAAAACGGCTCAAGGGATTAAGAAACAAGAAGAGACTGTGCAAGAACAAGGTAAAATCTCATATAATTCAGTTACACACGAATCTACAAACACAAGTATTCATATTACAGACATAAAAGATTCTTTAAATGAAGTACAATATAAAATTTGGCGCACAGCTGATGGCAAGGAAAGTGCTAAATCTTTTTCTTCTAAAGAAAAAGAGAAACAATTCACACTTCCTTTTGATATAAAGGAATTTGAAGGAAAACGCGGTGAGTTCCAAATTGAAGCAACAGGAATGAAAGAAGATGGGAAAACAATCCCGCTTACGAAATCTACTATTACTTTCGAACAAAAGGTTCCTGTTCTTATGTATCACGCAATTGATGATTATCATGGTCAAGGCATTAAAGACTTATTCGTATCACCAGCTAACTTTGAAGCACAAATGAAACATTTAAAGGACAATGGTTATACGCTTTTAACGTTTGAACGCTGGGGCGATATAAATAAAGTAAATAAACCGATTTTCGTTACATTTGATGACGGTATGAAAAATAATATGAATGCATTTCGCATTTTACAAAAGCTAAAAGATGATACTTTTAAACCGGCAGCAACAGAATATATGATTGTTGATAACGTTGATGTAGAAGGAGCATTGTCTACTTCTGAAATAAAAGAAATGGTTGATTCCGGCATTTTCTCGGTGCAATCTCATACTGCAACACATGCAGATTTACCGAAAATTACAAACTATGAGGAAGAGTTAAAAGGTTCAAAAGAAAAGCTAGAAAAAATAACAGGTAAGCCTGTTATCGCGATTGCTTATCCATTCGGTCATGTAGATGATAAGGTTGTTGCAGAAACGAAGAAGTATTATCAATTTGCGACAACGACAAAGCCTGGGCAATTCATTACGAAGGGTGAACCTGATGAATTGTTAAAGATGAAGCGCGTTCGTATACACCATACAACGACTGTAGAGCAGTTTGCTTCTTCAATTAAGTAAATATAAGGGCTCAACACATTTTGAGCTCTCTTTTTACTTTATATTTATATATATTTTTAGAATTTTCTTGTATTATATATAGTAAGAAATCTTTCAAATTAAAGGAGATTATACATATGTCATTTGAACAAACGTTAGAGAAATATGCTGCTCTTGCAGTTAATGTTGGTGTTAATATTCAACCTGGACAAACTTTATCAATTAGTGCACCTCTTGAAGCTGTACAATTTGTACGCCTCGTTACAGAAAAAGCATATAAATCTGGTGCAAAACACGTATATGTAGATTGGAATGATGAGACGTTAACACGCTTAAAATTCGATCTAGCTCCTGAAGAAGCTTTCGCTGAATTTCCATCTTGGAAAGCACATGCTCGTGAAGAATTAGCAAAAGAAGGCGCTGCATTTATGTCTATCTATGCAGAAAACCCTGATTTATTAAAAGGTGTAGAACCATCGCGTATCGCAACAGCTCATAAAGTAGCTGGAGAAGCAATGAAAGTATACCGTGATTACGTACAAGCAGATAAAGTAAGCTGGTGTGTCATTTCTGTTCCTACGAAAGAATGGGCTGCGAAAGTATTCCCTGACGTAGCGCCAGAAGAACAAGAAGCCAAGTTATGGGATGCTATTTTCAAAGCTACTCGTGCTGATTTAGAAAATCCTGTAGAAGCATGGAAAGAACATGATGAAACATTACATACAAAAGTGGATTACTTAAACGAAAAGCATTATAAAGCTCTTCACTATACAGGTCCTGGAACAGATTTAACAATCGAACTTCCAGAAAAACATGTATGGGCTGGTGCTGGTAGCTTAAATGAAAAGAACGTACCATTTATGGCTAATATTCCAACTGAAGAAGTATTTACAATGCCACTTAAAACAGGTGTAAACGGCCAAGTTTCTAGTACAAAACCGTTAGTATTTGCAGGTAATATTATCGATAATTTCACGTTAACATTTGAAAACGGACGTATCGTAGACTATAAAGCTGAAGCTGGTGAAGAAGCTTTAAAACATTTAGTAGAAACAGATGAAGGTTCTCACTTCTTAGGGGAAGTAGCTTTAGTACCTCATGACTCACCAATTTCAAACACAAATGTTTTATTCTACAATACACTATTTGACGAAAATGCATCTTGCCACCTTGCGATTGGAAATGCTTACGCATTTAACTTAGTTGGCGGAAAAACAATGTCTAAAGAAGAACTTGCTGAAAACGGCGCAAACGCTAGTATTACACACAACGACTTCATGATTGGATCAGCTGAGCTTGATATTGACGGTATTACTGCTGATGGCAGACATGAGCCTATCTTCCGTAAAGGTAACTGGGCGTTTTAAATTTATTACCATAAAGAAACACATTGGATAATCCAATGTGTTTCTTTATTTATTTGGTTTCAATTCAAATTTTATTGTTCTATTTTCACGCGTAAACTCTGGTCTATACGTAGCGATATACGTATTTTCTTTCGCTACGTCAAATAGCATGATATCTTGAATTTTTTCTTCTGGTGCTAACTTTTTACTAATAAAGCTATCAGGGTTATTATATTCTTTAAATCTTGTACCTTTCTTATCGGTAATCTCAAATTCATAAAATGCAAAAGGTATTTCCTTTTTACTATTATTTTCTACTTTGAAAATAATCCCCAAAATCTCCTCTTTCTTTTTATCCTCATCATAATCCGTATATCCTAATTTAACTGAATCGATAGTTACTTGCAAACCATCTACGTCTACTGTCTCCCCTATTTTATACACTTTATCTTGAACATCTTCTTGTTTACTTTCATTACTATCTTTAGTCTCAGTGCAAGCACTTAAACTAAAAGCTATGCCAAAAATTAAAACAATTTGACTCACCTTTTTTAACATACTCTTTCCTCCACATAAGACAATATTTCATATGTATCATAACAAAATGCTTTACGCTTTCTTGTCATATTTTGTCGTATTAATTGCTAACTGCACAAATAGAAAAAAGCTATCTTCTACAAAAGATAGCTTTCATGATGCCGATGAAACCTTAAGCCCAATGACACCCAAAACAATAAAAAGAATACAAAATGCTTGAAATAAACTAATATGCTCTTTAAAAAAGTACACACTAATGATTGTAATAAGTAATGTTCCAACGCCAGACCAAATAGCATAAGCAATACTTAAATGGATCTTTTTCACAACGATGGCGAACACGCTGAAACAAATTCCATAAAACACGAAAATCAGTACACTTGGAACGAGCTTTGTTAAACCATTTGATAGTTTCATCGCAATTGTTCCAGCTACTTCAAAAATAATTGTAACAAGTAATAATAGCCAATATACCATACTAGAATCTCCTTCTCTGTTACCTTATAGAGATTCTAGTATACTACTTATAGTCCCAATGAAATATATTTAATTTCTAAATATTCCTCGATGCCGAAATGGCCTCCTTCACGGCCGATACCACTTTCTTTAAATCCACCGAATGGTGCTTGTGCAACTGATGGAAGACCGTCGTTTAGACCGATAATACCGTACTCTAACGCTTCACTAATTTGGAATGCTTGGCTAATGTCTTTCGTGAAAATATACGCAGCTAAACCGTATGGTGTATTATTTGCACGTTCGATTACTTCATCAACTGTTTTGAATTTCGCAACTGGTGCCACTGGCCCAAATGTTTCTTCATTCATACAAAGCATCGTATCATTTGCCACCCCAATTACAGTCGGTTGAATGAAATGTCCCTCTAACTCTGCGACCTTTTGACCACCATATAAAACTGTTCCACCTTTTTGAATAGCATCTTCAATATGTTCTTGTACTTTTGAAACTGCATTCTCATCAATAAGTGGCCCAACAGTCGTTCCGTCACCGAAACCGTCTCCTACTTTCAACTGCCCTACTGCCTTTTGGAACTTCTCTACAAATACTTCGTATACTTCTTCTTGAACGAATACTCGGTTTGTACATATACACGTTTGTCCTGCGTTACGGAATTTCGAACCAATTACCGCTTCTACTGCTTTATCTAAATCTGCATCATTCATTACGATAAATGGAGCGTGGCCACCTAACTCAAGCGAAACTTTTTTCATCGTTTGTGCAGCACTAGCCATTAACTCTTTCCCGATTTCCGTTGACCCTGTAAAGGACACTTTTCGAACGCGACTATCTTCCATCCATGTATCAGCAATTGCTTTTGCACTACCTGTTACGATATTGATTACGCCCTTTGGAATATCTGCTTCATGAGCTAATTCAGCTAATTTCAATGCAGTTAATGGCGTTTGACTCGCCGGTTTCACAACGGCTGTACAGCCTGCTGCAAGCGCTGGTGCTACCTTTCTCGTAATCATCGCTGCCGGGAAGTTCCAAGGTGTAATAGCTGCCATAACGCCAACTGGTTGCTTCATAACTAAAATGCGCTTATTCGGATGAGAAGCAGGAATCATTTCACCATATACACGTTTCCCCTCTTCTGCATACCATTCAACAAAACTATTTGCATAATTTACTTCACCAAGCGCTTCTGCAAACGGCTTTCCTTGTTCCTTCGTCATAATCGCTGCGATTTCTTCTTTATTTTTATCAATAAGCATGAACCACTTTTTTAACTTCGTGGCACGATCTGCTGCCGTTAACTTAGACCACGTTTTAAAAGCTTCATGTGCAGCATCAACAGCTTGCTTTGCCTCTGTTACTCCGCCCTTTGGTACAGTTGCAAATATTTCCTTCGTCGCAGGATTATTTACTTCAATTTGTTCTTGTAGTGTAATCCACTCACCATTTATATACATCGCCTTTTTATCTATACTTACGAAAGTCGCCTTTTTATCCAATGTTTTCTTCCTCCTCTATGAACTTCTTAATTTTCCTAGTAGCAGCAGATTGACTAATTTGCAAAAACTCAGCTACTTTATAACTTGATCCATACGTTTTATACGCTTTAAGAATAATATTTCTCTCTACCTCTTCCAGCATTTTATAAAGGCTTTGCCCCGATTGTTCAACTGCAGCCTCTTGCATAGAGAGTGGCAAATCCTCTACCGTTACAACATCATCGACAGTAATAACAATTCTCTCAATTACATTCTCTATTTCTCTATTGTTTCCTTCCCACGGATATCCAACAAACATTTGTAACGTACTCGGCGCTAGTTTCACATCACGTCCGTATTTTTTATTAAAATGCTGCAAGTAATGATAAATAAGCGGCAAAATATCTTCTGTTCTTTCCCTAAGCGGGGGAATTGCAATTGGAATGACATTCAAACGATAGTATAAATCTTTCCGAAATGTTCCTTGTTTCACCATCTCGCTTAAATCTCTATTTGTTGCCGCCACAATTCGGACATCCACTTTTTTTAATTCTCTTCCGCCTATAGGACGAAATGTTTTTTCTTGCAATACTTGCAAAAGCTTCGCTTGAATTTCAAGCGGCATTTCACCGATTTCATCTAAAAAAAGAGTTCCTTTATGCGCGGATTCTAATAGTCCCTTTTTCCCTTCACGATTCGCACCTGTAAAAGATCCACCTGAATATCCAAAAAGCTCTGATTCAATTAAATTAGTTGGCAATGCCGCACAATTAATTTCATAGAAACTTTCATTCTTACGGTGACTCACTTCATGTAAATGGCGTACTAATCGACTTTTCCCAACTCCAGTCTCGCCTAAAACGAGAACAGTACTATCCACTACAGATACTTTTTTGATTGTATCGACTATTTTTTGCATAGCTAGACTTTTAAAAATAAGTCCTTCATGCTCATATGTTTCTCTTAATTCTTTTTTATATGTTTTTAGCTGATTATCCATTTCCTCTACCTTTTGACGTAATTGATAGAGTTTAGTAAGGTCCCGAGAATAACTAATCACTCTTCTTAAATTTCCCTCATCATCAAAAACAGGCCTTGTACGAACGTGTAAATACTCTCCTGATTTTGTAGTTTGAACGAGTTCAATTGGCCTCTTTTTTTCAATCACTTCTAATGTCGCTGATGGATAAAAGATTCCATCCTTTTGTAGTTCTTTTACATGCTTACCAACTAACTCTTCGGCAGCTAGTTGGTAGTGCCTTTCACATGTACTATTTACACGCACAACGATCCCTTGCTCATCTGTAACAAAAATTTCGTCAAACGCATATTCAAATACATCTTTTAAATCCATTAACACTCGTTCCTTTTCTGCAACCATCCTAGCCACCCCTAACTTCAAATCCATCGATCCACTTCACTACCTTTATTATAAAGTGAATTTTCTGCATTTAATATAGAGTCAGCTAGAATGTTTGCTATTTATACTTCATTTTTTAAACGCGAGCGATGTTTGTTTGCTCATAACAAGCTTGCAATGATTCTTCAATTATTGTTAAACCTTCTTCAAGTTGCTCATCTGTAATAACTAAAGGCATTAACACACGGATAACATTTCCATATGTTCCTGCTGATAATAACAGTAACCCACGCTTATTTGCCTCTGCACATAGATTAGCCGTTAACGTTTTGTCAGGTGCTTTCGTCTTACGATCTTGAACGACCTCAAATGCACACATTGCACCTAACCCACGCACATCGCCGATGCAATGATATTTATTTTTCATCTCTTCGAATCGGTTCATTACGACTTTTCCTAATTCTATCGCTCTATCATTTAATTTCTCATTTTCTATTACATCGAGAACAGCTAATGCAGCCGCACATCCTAATGGACTTCCTGCATACGTTCCACCAAGTTCACCTGGTGCAGACTCATTCATAATTTCTTTACGTCCAATGACACCACTTATCGGTACACCAGCACCTAATGATTTAGACACTGTAATTAAATCTGGAACGACATTATAGTGATCAATTGCAAAATATTTTCCTGTACGACTAAAGCCTGTTTGTATTTCATCCGCTACAAATAAGATGCCGTTCTCTGAACAAATGCGGCGTACTTCTTGAACAAATTTCTTACTTGGGACGATAAATCCACCTTCCCCTTGAACAGGCTCCATTACAACAGCTGCAATTGTTTCTGGTGCTACTTCCGATATGAAGAAGTTCTTAAACTCTTCAATAATAAAATCATCATATTGCTCTTCCGTTAATCCCTCTGGGCGACGGTATTCGTATGGAAATGGCGCTTTATATACTTCTGGAGCAAAGGGACCAAACCCAAATTTATATGGCTTCACTTTACTTGTCATCGTCATTGTCATTAATGTACGCCCGTGGAAACCTTTAGAAAATGCGATAATACCAGGTCTCTTCGTATATTTACGAGCGATCTTCACCGCGTTCTCAACTGCTTCTGCACCACTATTTAAAAAGAGGACTTGCTTATCGAAACTTCCTGGTGCCAATGCCGCAAGCTTTTCCGCTAATTCAATATATGGCTCATACATCATGACATTAAATCCAGTATGAATGTATTGATCGACTTGTTTATGGAGCGCTTCTTTAACCGCTGGATGACAATGCCCTACGTTAATTGTCCCGATTGCTCCTGCAAAATCAATGTACTGATTACCATCAACATCTGTTACAAGAGCACCATTTGCAGATTGTACAAACGTTGGGATGCCGTTACTTACTCCTTTTGGTACTATATTTTGACGGCGTTCTAATAAAGATGCCGCTTTCGGTCCTGGAATTTGTTCATTTACTTTAGCAAATTTTTTTGTGTTCATTGCGTACCCCATCCTTTTCTTTACATTGTTTTCTCTTTTTATTGCAAAATGTATGCCAACTTTCTTTTCTAGCATTTATCCTATATTCTTTGTATCCAGGCATAAAAAATAAGTCTATAAAGACTCATTAAGAGTCTTTATAGACTTATTTTCCTTACACATTAGACTTTTCTTTCTCCCAGAAAAACTCACCCGATTGAGAAATAAACTCTCCAACAGAATCTAACACTAAATCAGCAAGTGGTTCTAATGTTGGACGGTCTCCCGTACCAGATAGCACCCCAATTGCATAGCAATCGCCATTTTTGGCTAAATGTAAATCAGTTGGCGTATCTCCAACAACCGCAACCTCACATGATGCTAAATTAAATTTTTCACAAAACACTTCTATAATCTTTTTATCTGGTTTTTGCGCAGGGAATGTATCCGAGGCTATAATATAATCAAAAAAGTTCTCCAACTTATATTGTTTTAAAAATAATTCTGTTGGTGCGAAATCATCCGCCGTGACAACCCCTAATATAAATCCTTTATCTTTTAATGCCTGTAACACTTTCGGTAAATCTGCTGTCATTTTCATATGCGAACGATGCTCATACATAAGGGAAAATAACTTCTCACTTACCCAATGATGCATCTCTTCTTCTCTAGCAGACTCAATATAATTACAAAGCCCCTTCGCTACATCAAGGCTTGTTCCAGCAGCTATTGCACTCCTCGGATTAACAAATGCTCCCTCTACACCAATCTCTTCTAATAAGGTCTGCCGCATTGTACTTGGTAAATGATATAAACTTATACATTCAGCTACAAGTTCTTCAGCTACTTTTATCCATATTGAATGAAAATCCATTAATGTCCCATCTTTATCAAATAATATCGCCTTTACCTTCTCCATAGCACCCTACCTCTCATTTCTTATCTCTTCCAGTGTATCAATAAAGTATGGATGTAAAATAAAAGAATTGTAAAAATACCATAAAAATCAAACTAACTCCCAATTTACAATTCATTTTAACAAAGTAAAAAGGATGCCTTTACAGGGCATCCTCTTGATGTTCAGGAACAAATAGTTCTAAACAATGATATATATTTTCGAATTCCATCGGTGCATCTCCACCATACTCACCATCTAAATTAATCATTAGTTTATCTGGTGAATGTACTTTAATTCGGTTCGCTTGTGTATATAACACTTTTGGATTATTAATATGTTCACCACGTTGTGCTTGTGTTGCTGCTTTAATTAAATCAGCGATAGAACCTTTTTTCAGTACTAATAGGTCAAATAACCCATCGTTAATAGATGCATACGGTGCTACCTTTTCAAATCCACCTACTGAACGGGTATTCGTAATTAAAAACATCGTAATTTCTTCTTGTAGTAACTTTCCATCATACTCAATTTCAACATATGTCGGATGCAATGATGGTAACATCTCGATACCTTTTAGGTAATAAGCAAGTTGTCCTAATACTGTCTTTAACTTACTCGGTACTTCGTATGTTAATTCTGTAATACGACCGCCACCAGCGATGTTAATAAAATATGTATCGTTCGCTCTACCAAGGTCTAATGGCACTGTTTTTCCTTCGCAAATAATATCTGCTGCCTCTTCAATAGAACGAGGTACACCAATTGCACGTGCAAAGTCATTTGTCGTTCCAACTGGAATAATTCCAAATTTCGGACGGAATTCATGCCCAACTAAACCGTTTACTACTTCATTTAATGTACCGTCGCCACCAGCCGCAATAACAACATCAAACTTACGATCCGCAGCTTGCCTCGCCGCCACAGTAGCGTCTCCAGGACCCGTTGTCGCATGACAAGATGTCTCATAGCCAGCTTGTTCTAATTTTTGTAATACTTCTGGTAAGCTCTTCTTAAATAGCTCACGCCCCGAAGTAGGATTATAAATAATTCTTGCTCGCTTCATCATTTATTAGCACAGGAAATTTCTTTATGTATCGAAAAAGAACATACTGAACTTCTATTCAGTATTCCCATGCCTACCTCCTCTCATCTTGCTATCCTTCTTTTATCCCGCTCAAACAGGCAGTAAGAACCCGATTCGTGTAGTCCATCAAAAGTAAATATTCATTTCAATGGTTTTTTATTTGACTTCAAAATTTATCCCGCTATTTGCGGGCAGTAAATGCCCGATTGGTGAGGGCTAATAATCAATGGTGGATGAACCTCCTACTGATTAAAGTTTCACTTTATTTCTATCCATTCTTCCATAAAAATTTACATATAACGAATAATAACTATCTATTATTTCATGAGATGAAAAAAACCTCTATGTTTAGATTTATCATTATTCCCACCTTTTTGCAACTATCATACCATAGTTGCTATACAAACATTTTTCCACTTTTGACAGTTAATCAAACGTTTGTTTAAACGATTTTGTCTCATTTAAACAAACGTTTGATTAACCTAGAAAAACACCCATGTACGGGTGTTTTTCTGCTTAATCTTTAAAAGTCACTACTATTATCGCTTATTAATCTCTTCAAGTAAGATTTTGTTAACAAGTGGTGGATTTGCTTGTCCTTTTGTAGCTTTCATAATTTGACCAACTAAGAAGCCAATTGCACGGTCTTTACCGTTTTTAAAGTCTTCGATAGATTGCTCATTATTATCAAGAATTTCTGTTACAACTTTACGAAGTGTACCCTCGTCAGAAATTTGAACAAGACCTTTCGCTTTAACGATTTCTTCTGGGTCTCCACCTTTTTCAATTAATTCGTTAAATACTTTCTTCGCGATTTTAGAAGAAATTGTACCTTTTTCAATTAATTGAACCATTTTAGATAAACCAGCAGGCGTTAATGCAACGTCTTTTAATTCTTTTTGTTGTTTGTTTAAGTATGCAAGTACTTCACCCATTAACCAGTTCGATGTTAATTTCGCATCAGCACCGTCTGCAACAGTTGCTTCAAAGAAATCAGACATCTCTTTCGTTAATGTTAACACGTGTGCATCATAAGCTGGTAAGCCTAATTCTGCAACGTAGCGAGCTTTACGTGCATCTGGAAGTTCTGGAATAGAAGCTCGAACTGCTTCTTTCCACTCATCATCGATGTAAAGTTCAACTAAGTCTGGCTCCGGGAAGTAACGGTAATCGTCAGATCCTTCTTTCACACGCATTAAGATTGTTTTCTTTGTTGCTTCATCATAACGACGTGTTTCTTGTTGGATGATGCCACCAGATAACAGTTCTTTTTCTTGGCGCACTTGCTCATGCTCAAGACCTTTTTGTACGTAAGTGAATGAGTTTAAGTTTTTCAGTTCCGCTTTTGTACCGAACTTCTCTTGTCCAACTGGACGAAGGGAAATGTTCGCATCACAACGTAAGGAACCTTCTTCCATCTTACAATCAGATACACCAGTGTATTGAATGATTGATTTTAACTTCTCTAAGTATGCATATGCTTCTTCTGGCGTACGCATATCTGGCTCAGATACGATCTCGATTAAAGGCATACCTTGACGGTTGTAGTCTACTAATGAACCATCAGCTGTATGCGTTGATTTACCAGCATCTTCTTCTAAATGAAGACGTGTAATACCGATACGTTTCTTTTTACCGTCTACTTCGATTTCAATCCAACCATTTTCACCAATTGGCTTATCAAATTGAGAGATTTGGTAAGCTTTCGGGTTATCTGGATAGAAATAGTTTTTACGGTCAAACTTCGTTTCCGTTGCGATTTCACAGTTTAATGCCATTGCAGCTTTCATTGCAAAGTTAACTGCTTCTTTATTTAAAGTAGGAAGTACCCCTGGGTATCCTAAGTCAATTACACTTGTTTGTGTATTTGGCTCCGCTCCGAATTCTGTTGGACTCGCAGAGAAAATTTTCGAATTTGTTTTTAACTCAACGTGAACCTCTAAACCAATAATTGTTTCTAAATTCATCTATGCTCGCCTCCTTACAGACTTGCTTTTTTTGTATGATAGTCTGTTGCTTGCTCAAACGCATGTGCAACGCGGTAAATTGTCGCTTCATCGAAGTGTTTACCAATGATTTGTAGACCAAGTGGCATGTTGTTAGCACCGAATCCACATGGAACAGAAATCGCTGGAACACCCGCTAAGTTTACTGGGATTGTTAAAATGTCATTTGCATACATTGTCATTGGATCATCAACTTTTTCGCCCACTTTAAATGCCGGAGTTGGCGTTGTTGGTCCAATAATAACATCATAGTTAGCAAATACATTTTCAAAGTCGTTTTTAATTAATGTACGTACTTGTTGTGCTTTCTTGTAATATGCATCATAGTAACCAGAGCTAAGCGCAAATGTACCAAGCATAATACGACGTTTAACTTCATCACCGAAACCTTCACTACGTGTGTTTTTGTAAAGATCTAATAAGTTATTTACATTATCAGAACGAACACCGTAACGCACGCCATCAAAGCGTGAAAGGTTCGCAGATGCTTCAGAAGAAGATAGTAAGTAATACGTTGCTAGAGCGTATTTAGAGTGTGGAAGCGATACTTCCTCCCAAGTTGCGCCCATACCTTCTAATACTTTTAAAGCAGCTAGTACTGACTCACGAGCTTCTTCGCCAACACCTTCGCCTAAGTATTCTTTCGGTACAGCAATGCGTAAACCTTTAACATCGCCTGTTAAACCAGCTAAATAGTTTCCAACTTCAACGTTTGCAGAAGTTGCATCCATGCGGTCAATACCTGAAATAGCTTGTAATAAGTATGCATTGTCTTCTACTGTACGTGTAATCGGTCCGATTTGGTCAAGTGAAGATGCGAATGCTACTAATCCGTAACGAGATACGCGTCCATAAGTTGGTTTTAAACCTACAACACCGCAATATGCAGCTGGCTGACGGATAGAACCACCCGTATCAGAACCTAGAGAGAATAGTACTTCTCCTGCTGCTACAGCTGCTGCAGAACCACCACTAGATCCGCCCGGAACGTAATCTAAGTTCCATGGGTTTTTCGTAGCGTAGAATCCTGAGTTTTCATTTGAAGAACCCATTGCGAACTCGTCCATGTTTAATTTACCGATTGTAATTGTGTCAGCAGCTTTTAGCTTTTGCACAACTGTCGCATCATAAATTGGATCGAAGTTTGCTAACATTTTGCTCGCACAAGTTGTACGAAGACCGTTAGTTACAATGTTATCTTTTACACCAATTGGCATACCGAATAATAAACCATTATCTTCAGCGCCGATTTTTGCATCTAATTCTTTCGCTTTTGCGCGTGCATTTTCTTCATCTAATGTAAGAAAAGCTTTTACGTTATCTTCAACATCCGCAATACGTTTGTAAGATTCTTCTACTAAATCCGTAACGGAAATTTCTTTGTTGTTTAACTTCTTATGTAACTCTGATACTGAATGATCAAATAATGACATCGAAATTCCCCTCCTCTATTCTAATACTGCTGGAACACGGATTTGATTATCTTTGTGATCCGGTGCATTTTTTAATACTTCTTCGACTGGTAAACCTTTTTCTGGTACATCTTCACGCATAACATTTTTCATAGTTAATACATGAGTTGTTGGTTTTACATCTGTTGTATCTAATTCATTTAACTGTTCTGCAAATGTAACAATTGCATCTAGTTGTTTTTGAAATTTTTCTGCTTCTTGATCAGTAATTGCAAGACGTGCTAAATGTGCTACGTGCTTTACATTCTCAACGGAAATTCTTGACACGGCTAGGCCACCTCCATAATATATCGTTCAATCTACAATACTATTGATGATACCAAATTTTCAGTACTTCAAGCAAGTCAACACAGAGTACTTACGCCATTTTTACATAAAAAAAGAAAGGCAAATGCCTTTCTTTACAATTTACTCTTTATCTAACGGTTTATTTTTCGGAAATCTCTCGTTATCTTCTTCATTATCACGAATTGTTTTTTGTAATACAAAACAAGACATCGTTAAAAATAATGTTCCAATTAAATAGTATCCTTTTACACTAAGCGTTTCATCTAACGTATAAATCCCAATTAGCATACCTGAAATCGCACAAACAAATGAAGTCCATGCTAAAAACGTGAACGCTTGCGTATTACGTCTTCTCATCGTTCTCCCCCTCGTTAGCTGCATACCCATTATAGATAAGTATATTTACCATGATGGATTTTTATGTAAATTCTCGTTTTATATTTATAAATCTATCATAAAAGAATACTATTTTAAAGAAAGTTTTCTGCCTAATCTGAAAAAACAATTAAAATCATTGACAATTATTTCTATTCTACATAAAATAAAAATAAATATTACGAACCTCGAAATATACGGGAGTGGAATTAATTGTTGCAATATGAACATTTTTTAGACTTACTGCTAGATAACGCCAAGAAACTTTTCTATCCTGAAGAATGGGTAAGCCTAGATTTAACACTTTCTAAAACAGAAGTATTTTGTTTACTTTGGATGGAACGAAATACAGATATTACAATGACGAAAATTGCTGATCTTCTTGATATACCGATGAGTACAACAACGGGCGTTGTAAATCGCCTTGTAAAAAAGGGATATATTGAACGCTACCGTGATGAAAATGACCGACGTATTGTATTAATTCGGTTAACAGAAAACGGCGTAATGCTCGTTCAAGAAGTAAAACAAAATGCGGCCCATTACTTTAGCTTAGTAACAGAAGCATTATCAGAAGAAGAAAAAGCATTCTTACTACAAATCTTCCAAAAAATCATGAATCACATCGCTACGTCACAGCAAAAAACAGAAGAAAAGATTTCTACACCTAAAATGAAAAACATTCCGATTGAATAAAACCCTATCTGGGTTTTTATTCAACCATTTACTTCGACACTCGTAATATTCGACATTCGAAACAAAGGGGATATGAATGATGAGAATTATCTTGTATACAGGTAAAGGCGGCGTAGGAAAAACTAGCATTTCAGCAGCAACAGCAATTCAAAGTGCGAAACAAGAATTAAAAACATTAGTAATGAGCACAGATCCTGCTCATAGTTTAGGAGATTCATTTGGTATAAAGCTATCTTCTGAACCACTAGAAATTCGTGAAAATTTGTGGGCACAAGAAATTAATACGATTTATGAAATGGAAAAAGGCTGGGGAAAATTACAGAAATATATTACACTACTCTTCACTTCTAAAGCAGCTGATGATATTACAACAGAAGAATTAACGATGTTTCCCGGTATGGAAGATTTAATTAGCCTACTTCGCGTACTCGATTATTATAAGCAAGACACATATGATGTTATCATTATTGATTGTGCCCCTACAGGAGAAACATTAGCAATGCTAAGCTTTCCAGACATGCTCGGCTGGTGGATGGAAAAATTATTTCCTATTAAAAGAAAAGTTTTAAAAGTCGTTCGTCCTGTAGCTCAACCACTCCTTGGTGTCCCTCTTCCAACCGACGATATTATGGACGAATTAACAAGTACACTTGAACAGCTCGGAGAAATGAGAGATATTTTATCAAATCGAGAAGTAACAAGTATCCGCATCGTTGTAAATCCTGAAAAAATGGTCATTAAAGAAGCCCAGCGCAGCTTTACTTATTTGAATTTATACGATTATAACGTAGATGCCATTATGATTAACCGCGTCATCCCTAACACTGTCACCGATCCTTATTTTCAGGCATGGAAAGATACACAGAAGAAATATAAAACATTAATTAAAGATAGTTTTCAACCCCTTCCTATTTACGAAGCTCCAATGTTTGAACAAGAAGTTGTTGGTTTGTCTATGTTAGAACGTGTAGGAGATTCTTTATTTAAAACTGATCATTCCCCTACAGAAGTAAAATTTAACGGGCGCACTCAATATGTAAAAAAGGATGGCGATGAGTATATTTTCGTTCTGTCCATTCCCTTCTCAAACAAAAGTGAACTTTCCTTAAATCAAAAAGGTGATGAACTTATTATTCGAGCGGGTTCTGTTAAACGGAACATCACGTTACCAAAAACATTAACACACCTTTCTATTCAAGGAGCAAAATTTGAAGAAGATGTACTAAATATTCGGTTTGGAGGTGTAGTACATGCATGAGGAATTACTACGAAGGGTAATTCGTACAAAAGTAAAAGTCGGGATGCATATATTAGAAGAGCTACCTAATCCAATCCAACAATCAGCTAAGCAAATATTAAATATTTTACAAGAGGAACTAGCTGCTTATCTGAAAGAACGAGAGCATCATGAAGTTAATTTAAAAAATATCATAATTGAATAACCATCTCTGTATAGAGGGCCTTTTTTTAGGCTTTCTATACTTTATTGGAGTGATGTAAATTGATGAAAAAACATTCCACTACTATATTCTGGATCATTCCCTTATTATTTTTCATTCATAACCTTGAAGAAGCTTTCCAAATGCCACAATACCTTGCTAATCAATTTTCAATCCGTCTTATAACTAGCCAACAATTTTTCATCGCCATTTCCGTATTAACAATCTTTGTATTACTTATCGTCTTTCTATATCAACTTAACTTCTTGTCTTCTATATGCTGGATTATTTTTATACAAGGGGCCATCTTCTTCAACTCTGTTCAACATATTATTTTGTTTTTCATTTATCGCTCTTATAACCCCGGCGTAATATCAGCATTTTTCATTACTCTCTTTTCTATTTTCTTTTTTTTATCAAAAAAACACTTAATTCATCCAAAGCAATTCGTAATTACACTCCTTTTCAGCTTATTTTCTTATCCCATTATAATTTGGATCACCTTACTGTTCGCTAGCTACTTTCATTCATAAAAAAAGACCAGGAAAATTCCTGGTCTATCACTCTACTTAACAAACATTGGATTCTATGTTATACAAAATTGGAAGGTACAGAATTAGGGTTTGTTTGTTAAGTTTATATGTTGAACGAACTAACAGCGGAGGGGTTCCTTCTGTTAGTCCATTAAACCCAATGATTATTTTACGATTTTTTCAAGCTCATCAAGTGAAAGATCTACTGAAATGGAACCATCATTTGTTTCTTTCTTAATTGCGTCTGTTACTTCTTTTGAATGATATAGTTCAATTACTTTTTTCAATGTTGGATCATCTTTATCTTTCTTACGAGCTGCAAAAATATTAATATATGGCTTTGCATTTTCATTCTTTGGATCTTCTAAGAAAATAGGATCCTTCGCTGGATCTAATCCAGCTTGACCAGCAACACCGTTATTAATAACTGATGCCGCTACATCTTTTAACACACGAGGTGTTTGCTGTGCGATAACCGGTGTAATTTTTAATTTCTTCGGATTTTCAGCAATACCACTTGGATCTCCAAATAGACCAAAGTCTTTTTTAAGCTTTAATAATCCAGCTGCATCAAGAAGTTTTAATGCCCGTGCTTGGTTCGTTGGATCGTTTGGAATTGCAATTTCTGAACCATCTGGGATTTCATTTGCTTTCTTATATTTTTCAGAGTATAAACCCATTGGCGCAATTTGCGTTGTACCAACAGCTGTAATATCTAACTTATGCTCTTTTTTAAATTGCTCTAAGAAAGCAATATGCTGGAATGAGTTTAATTCAATATCTCCATCAGCTAACGCTTTATTTGGCGTTGTGTAATCAGAGAACTCGACCAGTTTAATCTTAATCCCTTCTTTTTCAGCTTTTTTCTTCAAAATTTCCCAAGCGTCTCCATCCGTTCCAGTTACACCGACGCGAACTACTTTTTCTTTCGCTCCTGCACCCGTGTCTCCACTTGAGCAGCCGCTTAATGCTGAGACTCCTACAATCGCTGATAATGCAAATGCTAAAATTTTCTTCATTTTCTTTTCCTCTCTTCCTTTTTATGATCTGCGTAACAAGACTTTCGCAAAGTAGTTTCCTAAATTTTGAGCTATCTGTACGAGAATGATAAGTAACACGACCGTTACGAACATAACTGATGTATCAAAACGTTGATAACCATATGTCATTGCCAAGTCACCAAGACCGCCACCACCGACAAGCCCAGCAACTGCAGAGAATTCAATTAAACCAACTGTCATAAATGTGACACCTAAGATTAATGGTGCTAACGCTTCTGGTACAAGGATTTCAAAAACAATTCTAATTGGTGAGGCGCCCATTGCTTGCGCTGCTTCAATTACTCCTTTCGGAACGGAAACAAGGTTTGTTTCAACCATTCTAGCAATACCAATTGATGCGACTAACGTCATCGGGAAAATTGCCGCTGCTGTTCCAATCGTCGTTCCGATAACACTTCTTGTTAGTGGACTTAAGGCTACTAACAAGATAATGAATGGTACCGGACGAATTGTATTAATTATGATGTTAAGAATAGAAAAGACCCATTTATTTTCTAAAAAGTTTCCTTTTCTCGTTACATATAAAAGTAAACCTAGAGGTATACCCAGAATTGTAGCGAATATAAGGGTTACAATTACCATTAAGAGGGTATCCCCCGTCGCATCTAGTATGCGCGGCCAAAATATACTCCAATCAACTCGCATGAGCTTCTACCTCCTTCAGCTGCACTTGCAGTCTTAGATGTTGTAATGCTTTTTGAATTTCCCTCTGCTCACCTTGCAACTCTACAAGAAGATTTCCAAATAGCACATTTTGAAGTTCAATAATATTTCCGTACAGTACATTTACATCGACGTTATAGTTTTTTGCGATATATGATAGTACCGGCTGTCCTGTCTCCTCACCAGTAAATGTTAGACGATAAATTTGACCACCATTTTGAATTTTCGCTAGAACACTTTCCGGTAAATGATCATTAATGACAGAACGTACAAAGTTTTGAGTCGTCTTTGTTTTTGGTTGCGTGAAAACATCAAACAGTTTTCCTTCTTCAATAACTTTCCCCTTCTCCATTACAGCTACACGGTGACAAATTTCTTTCACAACATGCATTTCATGTGTAATAAGAAGAATTGTTAAATTGTATTCTCGATTTACTTTCTTTAATAAGTTTAGAATTTCTGTCGTCGTTTCTGGATCTAAGGCTGATGTTGCCTCATCACATATAAGAATATCTGGCGATGTCGCAAGTGCTCTAGCAATGCCCACACGCTGCTTTTGCCCACCTGATAGCTGCTCTGGATAATAGTTTGCTTTATCTTCTAACCCTACAAACTTCAGCAGTTCATTTACTCTTTCTTTTATCTCATTCTTTGGTACTTTCGCTAACTTTAATGGATAAGCAATATTTCCAAATACTGTTCTTGAATTAAATAAATTAAAACTTTGAAAAATCATTCCGATTCTTTGTCTTAGTTTACGCAATTCTTTCGTCGATAATGATGTAATATCTTTATCATCTATTGAAATCGTTCCTGCCGTCGGTCTCTCTAACATATTTACTAAGCGTAATAACGTACTCTTTCCAGCGCCACTAAAACCGATAATGCCAAAAATTTCGCCTTTCTCAACTGATAATGTTACATCCTCCACCGCATGAACAGATTGGCCAGCTGATTCATACACTTTACTTACATTGGTAAAAGAAATCATTTTTTTCCCTCCTATATGCTGTAAAAACTTGAAGCAGAGCTTTCGAGGTAAAATAAAAAGTGCCCTCCTTCTTATCAACCATAAAGATAAGAAGGAGAGCACTTATATGTACTCGTTCACATCTTCTCATCTTCCAAGCCTTTATATGGCTTGCTGGAGTTAGCACGGTATTAAAAAAACCCGTTGCTGAGGTATCGTAGGGCCAGTCCCTCCACCTCTCTGGATAAGAATGTATCGATTTAATTGTCGTTTAATTAATTCTCATTATAGAACTCAGAATAATAAGAGTCAATACATTTTTTAGAAAAATATTAATTATTCCTTTATTAAAATTTTCAGATGAATATTCATCTGAAAATTAGTAACTTTCAAGGTTATTTAAAATTCTTCTTCCTCATATTTTTAAACAGGAGAATCCTCTCTACGAATTGAATAAATTTATTTGAATATGAAACTCGGAGGAAGATAAATATATGAAAACAGCTCTTTTACTCGTCGATATTCAAAACGATTATTTTCCAAATGGAAAGATGGAATTGCGTAATCCAGTAGAAGCAAGCGAATATGCTAATCAGTTATTACAACAATTTAGAACAAACAGCGAACCTATTTTTCATATCCAACACGTAGCTATAAAAGATGACGCTACTTTTTTCCTACCTAATACAGAAGGTGTACATATTCATGAAAGCGTACGTCCACTTAGAGAAGAAACAGTTATAGTCAAACATTATCCAAATAGCTTCCGAGAAACTAATCTTCTAGAGCAATTAAAACGTTTAAATATTGAACATGTCGTTGTATGCGGGATGATGACTCATATGTGTATCGATGCAACAGTAAGGGCTACATTCGATTTTGGCTTTCAATGTACCGTTATACATGACGCTTGTGCTACAAAAGACCTTTCTTTTAAGAACGCTACTATACCAGCTGTTTATATTCACAATACAATTTTAGCTAGTTTAAATGGCGTATATGCAAATGTAATAAGCACGCAAGAATTTTTAGCTACATAAAAAAACACTCCTTTCAGTGAGCAAAACTGAAAGGAGTGTTCCTTGTCGAACCATAGATTTTCTTTCAAATTGTATTATACAGGAAATTCTCAAAATGAATACTAAAAAATATGACTAATAAGTCAACTTTTCTCATCATTTTATTTCTGTTCACATGTTTATCACGCTATTAATAGGTTTTAGCTCATTCTCTTCGAACGACGGTAATATATGGGGTTTCAATTTTAAAAGGAGCTCTTCACATTCTGTGAAGAGCTCCTCTACTATTTCTTATAAAGTTTCAGAAGTAGTTTTTGCTTGCATGTGAAGTGCTAAGTAATCAGGTCCACCAGCTTTAGAGTCTGTACCAGACATGTTAAAGCCACCGAATGGTTGGTAACCTACGATTGCACCAGTACATCCACGGTTGAAGTATAAGTTACCAACGTGGAAGTCTTCGCGTGCTTTTTCAATATGGTCACGGTTGTTAGTAATAACAGCACCTGTTAAACCGTATTCCGTATTGTTTGCAATTGCAAGTGCATGATCGAAGTCTTTCGCTTTACAGAATGCTACTACCGGTCCGAAGATTTCTTCTTTCATTAAGCGAGCATCTTCTGCAACGTCAGCAACGATTGTTGGTTGGATGAACCAGCCTTTAGAATCGTCTCCTTCGCCACCTGCTAAGATTCTACCTTCTTCTTTACCAATTGCAACATAGCTCATTACTTTATCAAATGCAGCTTGGTCATTAACAGGACCCATGTTTGTACCTAATACTGCTGGGTTAGCAACTGTTAATTCTTTTGTTAATTCAACAGCACGATTTAATACGTGATCGTATACATCTTCATGGATTACTGCACGAGAACATGCAGAACATTTTTGTCCTGAGAATCCGAATGCTGATGCAACGATAGACTTAGCTGCTAATTCAAGATCTGCTTCTTTATCAACAACGATTGTGTCTTTACCGCCCATTTCAGCGATAACGCGTTTTAACCAAATTTGTCCTGGGTTTACTTTCGCTGCACGCTCATAGATGCGGATACCTACATCACGAGATCCCGTGAAGCTTACGAAACGTGTACGAGGATGATCTACTAAGTAGTCACCAACTTCAGAACCGTTACCTGGAACGAAGTTTACTACACCAGCTGGTAAGCCAGCTTCTTCTAATACTTCCATAAATTTCGCCGCTACTACAGGAGTTGTACTAGCTGGTTTTAGTAATACTGTGTTACCAGAAACTAAAGCAGCTGTTGTCATACCTGCCATAATTGCGAATGGGAAGTTCCAAGGAGAAATGATAACACCTACTCCTAATGGAATGTAAGAGAAACGATTATATTCAATTGGACGGCTTTCTACTGGAATACCGTCTTTTAATTTTAACATTTGACGACCATAATATTCCATAAAGTCGATTGCTTCTGCTGTATCAGCATCTGCCTCATTCCATGGCTTACCTGCTTCTTTTACAAGAATAGCAGAGAATTCATGTTTTCTGCGACGAACGATTGCTGCAGCACGGAATAAAATGTCTGCACGCATTTCTGGCTTTGATTTTCTCCAAGTTTGGAATGTTTCATCCGCTACTTGCATTGCTTTTTCAGCTAACTCACGGCTTGCTTTTGAAACACGACCAACAAGTTCTTCTTTATTTGCAGGGTTTACAGAAACAATTTTGTCTTCTGTAGTGATTTTTTCTCCCCCAATAATTAATGGATAGTCTTGTCCAAGATAAGATTCTACTTTCTTTAAACCTTCTTCAAACGCTAATTTGTTAGCCTCCACTGAAAAATCTGTAAATGGCTCATGTTTGTATGCTACTACCATTTTTTTTAGCCTCCCCTTAGAAAAACGTTTACATTTTACAACATTATTCTACACGATAATTTAGATTTATTCAAATATTCCTAGACTTATATTTTAAAAATTAATAAATTTTTAAAATATAATAAAAAAAAGAGATTCATACATGCGTATGAATCTACAAAATATGAGTATATTCCAAAACATTTTTCCCGATCAATAATATAGTAACTAATAAAAATAAAGTCCTTACATATCCAACACCTTTTTGAACCGCAAACTTCGATCCAAAATAAGCACCTAAGATCATTGATAATCCCATGATAATACCGTATTCAAAATGAATTATGTCTAAGAATAAAAAAGTAATTAAAGATACAATATTACTAACAAAGTTCAAAAGTTTTCCAGATGCTGCCGCTTGAATAAAATCCAAGCCAATTAATAAAAATGCAAAAATTAAAAACGACCCTGTCCCTGGTCCAAAAAACCCATCATAAAATCCTATCATTAAAATAGCAAAGAAAAATATTAATGTTTTTCTTTGCGTCATCTTCTTATAGGTAGACACACTTCCCCAATTCTTTTTTGCAATAATATAAATAGCAATAAATACCAACATTACAAGTACTAATGGGCGTAAAATATCCGATGGAATAAATTTTACTACTAAAGCACCTGCAACAGCTCCAACAATAGTTAACGGGATTAACTTTCCTACAATTTTAAAATCAACTTTTCCTGATCGAATGAAATACATCGCACTCGTAAACGTCCCCATTGTTGCCGCTAATTTATTCGTTGCAATTGCCGAAGCTGGCGATAGGCCAACAAACATAAGTGCAGGAAGCGAAATTAACCCTCCTCCTCCAACAACGGAATCAATAAAAGCTGCTAAAAAACCGAATGCAATTAATAAAATAATGACTTGAAAACTTAATTCTTCCATGAGCTTTACCCCTCACCCCTATTTTTTACAACATTTTAAATTATAACAAAATTACATAAGAAAAAAAGCTGTTCCATAGAGGAACAGCCTTCATATTTAATCTAAAATTTTCACAAGTGGTTCATCTTGTTTTGCTTCACGTATAATAATAGCTTCTGGGCGTTCTACAGATTTAATCGTTACTTGTACTTTCATATAATTCGGGAAGTATTCCATAACAAGCCCTGCCACATATTGTGTAAAACCAACTATTTCCGCTTTTCCATTAAACTGGACAGGAATATCAAGCTTCATTTCTCTTAATTCATCATCTCTATACATACCAGTACCAATAACAGCTGTATAGTCGCCTTGGAAATAATCGCTTAGTTTTGCCTTAAAGTTGGATACTCTTGCAAGATCTTCACGTTTATTATCTGTTTTCGCTTGCTCTGATGGGAACAAATAATATTTTTCATTAATTTGTTTCCAATCTTCAACCGTTTCACTACCTTTTTCGACATTTGCATAAGAAACAAAATTACCTGGCACGAGCGAAGACTTTGGAGCTTGGCGATAAATCGCAAATGTTATCGGAATATTTTTTGTTTCAGGTTCTTTTTGATGTATGACTTTCAAAATTTCTTGCGCCATTTTTTTCCCTTCAGCTAACATCTTTTCATCTGGGATTGCAGCTTCACGTGGGTAACCATGCTCTTCGTTAAAATATTGAACAGAATTCATCGCTAATCCAACTACCATACCAACACGTTCCTCGCCGTTATCGCCTGTTTTCACATAATAATCATGCTCTAAAATATTTGAAATATATATTGGATTTTTTTTATTTTTCACTTCTAGTGATTCGGATCCTGTTCCTAACGCAGGATTTAATCCTATATTTGGAAATTTAACTGCATCTTTTTTTAATTTTTCCTCTAGTTCCTTTTGTTCAGCATCTGTACGTTTTCTTTTAACAAGCATCTGTATAGTTTGAGTATCTAGAGCTTTTCCGCCTTTTAAAAAATTATCTTTCGTACTAAATGATTCTTTTGCAATTCGCATTAATCCTGTTTCAAATTCATCTATATCAAGGCGACTATTTAACCCTTGCACCACTAAACCACGTGCCTTTCCACCATCAAATGGAATAGTCGTCTTATAATATTCATCCGAAATAGCGTATTTTGGAACAACTGATTGTTCTTTTGCTTTCCCCGATTTCCCAGCCACTTTTTCATCTTTGTCGGCACCTGCACTACACCCACTTACAAGTAGGCCAAGGCTTAATACCGCTAATGCTATTTTTTTCATGGTAAGTTTGCACCTCTTACTTATTTAGCTCTTGTAAGAACCTCTCTTCATTCCAAACCTCAACATTATGTTTCTCCGCTTGTGCTAATTTCGAACCAGCTGCTTCACCTGCAACAACTAAATCCGTACTCTTACTAACACTTCCTGTTACTTTTCCACCTAATGCCTCAATCTTCTTCTTCGCTTCACTTCGTCCCATAACTTCTAGCTTACCTGTTAAAACAACCGTTTTTCCTGCGAAGTAAGATTCAACATTTTGTAAATCTGCAATTTTTATACCTTTGTATGTCATATTCACGCCATACTCTTTAAACTGCTGTAATAACTCTAATACATCTTCATTATCAAAATATGTCACAACAGATTGAGCCATTTTTTCGCCAATTTCATTAATTGCTTTTAGTTCTTCTTCCGTTGCTTTTACAAGCTCATCCATCGTTTCAAAGTGCTCTGCAAATGTACGTGCTGCTTTCGCTCCAACGTGGCGAATTCCAAGACCAAATAATAATCGCTCTAACGAGTTTTCTTTAGAATTTTCAATTGCTTGTATTAAGTTTGTTGCTGATTTTTCACCAAAACGTTCTAACTGTAATAATTGCTCTTTCGTCAATGCATATAAATCAGCAAATGTACGAATGTAATCAGCATCAAAGAGTTGTGTAATGACACGTTCTCCAAGTCCATCAATATTCATTGCATTTCTTGAAACGAAATGGATTAACCCTTCTCGAATTTGAGCAGGACAAGTTGGATTTATACAACGAAGTGCTACTTCTTCTTCTAAACGAACAAGTTCACTCTCACATGCTGGACAATGAGTTGGCATGCGGTATTCTTCTTCCTCACCAGTACGCTTATCAAAAATAACGTTCACAACTTCAGGAATAATATCTCCAGCCTTCTTCACAACAACGTAGTCACCAATTCGAATGTCTTTTTCACGAATTAAATCTTCGTTATGTAAAGAAGCACGACGAACAATCGTACCAGCAACTCTCACTGGCTCTAGTTCTGCAGTCGGTGTTACAACCCCTGTTCGGCCAACACTTAATTCAATGCCTGTTAATCTCGTTACAACTTCTTCAGCCGGAAATTTATAAGCAATCGCCCACCTTGGACTCTTCGCTGTAGTTCCTAGACTTTCTTGAAGAGCAACATCATCTACTTTTATAACGATTCCATCAATCTCATAATCAAGATGCGGACGTTTTTCTTGCCATTCTTCTACATAAGCTATAACTTCTTCAATTGTTTCACATGTACGGCGATTTGGATTTGTCTTAAATCCAAGTTCACCTAAGAAATCCAGCGATTCACTATGTGATGAAATTGTTTTTTCTTCTACATTCGCAAGACCATACACAAACATAGATAAGTTACGCTTCGCTGCAATTTTCGGATCAAGTTGACGTATTGAACCTGCTGCTGCATTACGCGGATTCGCAAATACATCTTCTCCATTTTGCTCTTTTTCTTCATTTAGTTTAACGAATGAACGCTTCGGCATATAAGCTTCGCCTCTTGCTTCTAACGTTACTTCTTCATTTAAACGAAGTGGGATAGCTTTAATCGTTTTTAAATTTTGAGTAATATCTTCACCTGTTACACCATCACCACGTGTCGCCCCTTGAATGAAGCGTCCTTTTTCATAATGAAGCGAAACGGCAAGCCCGTCAATTTTTAATTCACATATATATCTTACATTCGCACCATCAATTCCTTGACGTACTCTTCTGTCGAAATCACGTAAATCTCCTTCGTTAAATGCATTTCCTAAACTTAACATTGGTGACTTATGTGTTACTTTTTCAAATATATCAAGAACAGTCCCCCCAACGCGAACGGAGGGAGAATCTTCACTCATAAACTCTGGGTTCTCTGCTTCTAATTTTATAAGCTCCTGCATATTACGGTCATATTCCGCATCAGAAACAGAAGGATTGTCTAATACGTGATATTGATAGTTAAATGTATTTAACAAGTCACGTAATTCTTCTATACGTTTTTTTACTATCTCTTTTGACATATCCTCATTCCTTTCCTATTGTTTCGTCACAGGCGCAAATTTTGCTAACAAACGTTTAACACCAATTGGGCTTGGGAACGCAATATCTAATTCTTTTGCATCACCTTCACCTTTTACACTTACAACTGTACCGACTCCCCATTTTTGGTGGGAAGCTTTATCTCCTACTGCCCAGCCAATTTGTTCGCCGCCTGTCGTCTTAGCTGCAGGGCGCGCGAAAGCTGAACGAGAGCGTGTTGCTGTTGTGATTGTCGTTTTGCCGCTACTTGCCGTTCTGCCTTTTGTACCAAACGATGTTTCACGCTTCGGCGCTGTTTCATTTAATGATTCCACTAGTTCTGTCGGGATTTCTGTAATAAATCGAGACGCAGCGTTCATACTTGTTCTACCAAATAATGTACGCATTTGCGCGTTAGATAAATATAGCTCTTCTTCTGCACGAGTAATACCTACATAAGCAAGACGACGTTCTTCTTGCATTTCATCCTCTTCCATAAGAGAACGAGTATGAGGGAATATCCCTTCCTCTAAGCCAACAATAAAGACAACCGGGAACTCTAATCCTTTCGCCGAGTGCATCGTCATTAAAATAACTTCTTCACCAGCAGTTGGGTCTTCATCTACACGATCAATATCAGCAACAAGTGCTAAATCTGTTAAGAATGCAACAAGGCTCTTATCTTCGCTTTGAGATTCAAATGTTTGCGTAACAGATAAGAACTCGTCTAAGTTTTCTAAACGACCTTCCGCTTCTAAAGAACGTTCATTTTTCAACATATCGCGATAGCCTGTTTTTTCAATAACTTCTTCTACTAATTCTGTAACAGATAAATACTCTTGCATATTTACCCAGTTATTTAATAAATTCGCGAATTCTTTTACTGCCTTTGTAATTTTTGCACTTACTCCAACATGCTCAATCTCATCAAATACAGCAGTTAATGAAATTCCATTTTGCACACCGTAATTAATAATTTTATCGATAGAAGTCGCACCAATGCCACGCTTTGGCACATTTATAATACGTGCAAAACTAATTTCATCATCTGGATTACCGATTAAACGTAAGTACGCCAAAATATCTTTAATCTCTTTACGATCGTAGAACTTCGTACCCCCGACAATTTTATACGGAATGTTAGATTTAAGGAAAATCTCCTCGACCATACGAGACTGAGCATTCGTACGATATAGCACTGCAAAATCAGTATATTTTCGTTTCCCCATTTGAATATCGTCACGAATTTTTTTTGCAACAAAATACGCTTCGTCCTTTTCAGTTGCAGCACGATAATACGAGATTTTACTTCCAACTTGATTGTCTGTCCATAATTTCTTCGGCTTACGATTCGTATTTTTTTCAATAACAGCATTCGCTGCATTTAAAATATTTTGTGACGAACGATAGTTTTGTTCTAACAGAATTACTTGTGCATTCTCATAGTCTTTTTCGAATGACAAAATGTTAGAAATATCTGCACCACGCCAGCAATAAATAGACTGGTCAGAGTCACCCACAACACAAAGATTTTTAAAACGCGCTGCCAAATGTTTAACAAGAAGATATTGCGCTTTGTTCGTATCTTGATACTCATCAACATGAATATATTGGAACTTACGCTGATAAAACTCTAATACTTCTGGAACACGTTCAAATAGCTGAATCGTCGTCATAATTAAATCATCAAAGTCTAATGAATTATTTTTCAAAAGACGTTTTTGATACTCTGTGTATACATCGCTCGTTAATTTTTCATATGGATCAGCCATTGTAATTTTTTTTGCATATTTATCCGCAGATAACAGTTCATTTTTCGCATTACTAATACCCGCTAAAATAGAGCGCGGCTCAAATTTCTTCGGATCAACATTGCGCTCTTTCATAATTTTTTTGACTACAGTTAGCTGATCACCTGAATCTAAGATTGTAAAGTTACGATTAATACCAATACGATCGATATCGCGTCGTAAAATACGTACACACATAGAGTGGAACGTCGAAATCCAAATATCTTCTGCTTCTGGTCCCACAAGTGTATCAATACGCTCACGCATTTCACGAGCTGCTTTATTTGTGAAGGTAATAGCTAGTACATTCCATGGTGCTACACCTTTTTCACCAAGTAAATACGCAATACGATGTGTTAACACACGTGTCTTACCACTACCTGCACCTGCCATTAATAGAAGTGGTCCATTCGTTGTTTGTACTGCTTTTTGTTGCTGTGGATTTAAACC
The DNA here is from genome assembly GCF_040460035.1 of Bacillus cereus group sp. MG1. Lineage (NCBI taxonomy): Bacteria > Bacillati > Bacillota > Bacilli > Caryophanales > Bacillaceae > Bacillus > Bacillus cereus group sp. MG1. The sequence continues at coordinate 2,210,960 of NZ_JARVGY010000001.1, forward strand.
GTTTAATAACTTATCTGTCATACTCATATACGCCTGCACCTACTCTCCTTTTACTGCTTTAACTGTTTTTAACGCCGATTTTATATCATCATAAATAATATTTCCAACAACTACTGTATCAGCATATTGTGCCATTTCTTTCGCCTGTTCTGCATTAGAAATACCACCGCCATAATATAACTTAGCTTGTTTCAATTCTGCTTTTACATTTTTAACAAGTTCAACATCTCCATACGTACCGCTATATTCTAAATAAAATATCGGTAAACGTAATAGCTTGTCTGCTAAACGAGCATATGCAATAACGTCATCTTCTGTTAAATCACATTTCGCTTCTGTAAGCTGGGCTACTTTCGCTTCTGGATTTAAAACACAATACCCTTCCATAAAAATTTCGTCCCAGTCCATAATATCCCCAAATTCTTTCAATGCCTCATGATGAACACCTGTTACCCATTCTACTTTTCGGCTATTTAAAACACTTGGGATGTAATAAAAATCAAATCCTGGTGTAATTGCTTCTACATCAGAAACCTCTAATACACAAGGAACTGCATATCTACGAATGCTAACTAGCATGTGTAATACGTTATCAATTGTAACTCCATCACTTCCGCCTACAATAACCGCATCAGTTCCAGACTCACAAATCATTTCTAAATGTTCATCGCTTAACTCCTTATTTGGATCAAGCTTAAATACATGTTTCCATCCGGAAATATCGTACATGAAAACACCCTTCCTTTTCTCTAGTTATATATATTTCTGTTCAAAATAACAGTTTATTTTCATCATTATTTTTTTAACTTCATCTTAAATATTTGTTTAAAACGGAGAATTAAGTTTGGAATTACCTCTTCCATATTTTTTAAACTAGAGGATTTAATTTTGAAGTTCCTTTTATGCATTCTTTCATTATAACAAAAAAAGTTACTTACACACACGCACAATCCAACATCTTTTTCCACGTCAAATGTTGGATTACATATCCCAAAAATCAAACGGGATACTAATAAGAGAAATAGTATTATCTATTTCAACTTTCATAAAAAGGAGTGTTTTTCTAATGAAGCAAAATATCGGGACAATAAACGCTCTAATTCGAATTACACTTGGGCTCGTCCTCTTCGGATGTAGTGCAACTAAACTTGTACGCAAGCCGTGGTGCACTTGGTCTAACATTTTTCTATGGATTGGTGCAATGAAAGTTGCAGAAGGAATTGTTCGTTTCTGCCCTGTTGTTGAAATGTGGAAATTCGGAAAATACATGAATATGGGGGCATTTAAAATGCCTAGCATGAATTTTGGTGAAAAAGGACATGCTAAAGAAGAAGTGAATCAAACTTCCACTCATGACAAGCCAGAGTCAAAAGGAAGTTATGACGCTTCTGACAAAGAGATTGAGTCAGCGATTGAAGATATAATCCTGGCAAAACCGCTTTGAATCATTTGTCACGATGCAAGATGCTCTCAAAGGGACTTAGCTGCTGCAGTGGGCGGTTAAGTCTTCTTTATTTTACTATAAAACAGAACGTATATTCTCTTTTTGAACCTTAAAATGTATATAAAAGATATCAACCAATAAAATTCAGAAAATTAGATGCATACCTCTTGCTTAAAATGATATAAAAGTGATATCATTTTTATATCAGGAGGCGATCATATGAAAGAAAAACAAGTATTTTATGTAAATGGTTTTCTCGGTATTATTGGAATTTTGATTTTAGCTGCTATCGGTGTATTTTTCCTTGCACAAGAAATTTTCATAGGAGCGGCACTAACTATTATATTAGCCGCAGTTCTCGCTACAGGTATCGGTATTGTTCAACCGAATCAAGCGAAGGTTATTACGTTCTTCGGTAATTATTTAGGAACAATTCGTCAAAACGGTTTATTTTTAACGATTCCTTTCGCATTCCGTCAAACTGTATCTTTACGTGTTGAAAACTTTAACAGTAAAAAATTAAAAGTAAATGACGTTGATGGAAATCCAATTGAAATTGCAGCTGTTATCGTATATAAAGTTGTTGATTCTGCAAAAGCAATGTTTGGTGTTGAACATTATGATCGATTTGTAGAAATTCAAAGCGAAACGGCAATCCGCCATGTTGCAACAAAATATCCTTATGACAATTTCCAAGATGAAACCTGCGTTACGTTACGCGGAAATACTGAAGAAATCTCTGAAGAATTAAAACGTGAGTTAGAGGCGCGTCTTGAAATTGCTGGTGTAGAAGTATTAGAAACTCGTTTAACGCACTTAGCTTACGCAACAGAAATTGCCCATGCAATGCTACAACGCCAGCAAGCAAAAGCAGTATTAGCTGCTAGAAAAGAAATTGTTGAAGGTGCTGTGAAGATGGCGAAAGATTCCATCCATATGTTAGATGAAGAAGGCGTACTAGAACTCGATGACGAGCGTAAAGCAAATATGGTAAACAACTTATTAGTTGCCATCGTTTCAGATAAAGGTGCGCAGCCAGTTATTAATACAGGAAGCCTATACTAAGGGCTATAAGTAATTATGGCTAAAAAGAAAAGCTTTCCATTACGTATTGATCCTGAATTACACGCAGTCATCGAAAAATGGGCAAATGATGAATTTCGTAGCGTCAATGCACACATCGAGTATTTACTTCGAGAAATGGCAAAGCAAAAAGGGAAATTAAAAAAAGATGAAGATGCATAAAAAATCCCGCTGATTCCTCAGCGGGATTTTTACATATTAACTTTTCGTCATCTCATGCCCAATTGCACGATATCCTATATCACTTCGATAAAATAGACCATCACTCTCAATTTTACCGATTTCTTTATATACTTTATCTTTTGCTTCTTGTAAACTATTTGCCTTACAAGCAACAAATAATACACGGCCACCGTTCGTTACAAAGTTCCCATGTTTCATTGCTGTACCTGCATGGAAAACAATCACATCTTGCAGTGCATCTAGTCCGCTAATAATATCACCTTTTTTATATGCTTCTGGATATCCTTTAGAAGCAAGTACAACACCGATTACCGCTTCTTCTGACCATTGTAACGTTAGTTCACTTTCATCTAATACAGCGTTACATACATCAACTAAATCGTTTTCTAATCGAGGTAATACAACTTCTGTTTCAGGATCACCGAAGCGTGCATTAAATTCAATTACCTTCGGACCATCATTTGTTAAAATAAGACCTGCGTATAAAATACCTGTAAACGAACGGTTTTCTTCAATCATCGCCTTAGCAGTTGGATGCAATACGGTTTGAATCGCTTCTTGAACTGCTGTTTCTGGAATTTGTGGTACTGGAGAATATGTACCCATTCCGCCCGTATTTGGACCTTTATCACCATCAAAAGCTCTTTTATGATCTTGGGCGATTATCATTGGATGTACAGTTGTTCCATTCACGAATGCCATTAATGAAAATTCTTGTCCATCTAAAAACTCTTCAATAACGACCTTCTTACTTGCCGCGCCGAATTTCACATCTTGCAGCATTTCTTTCACAGCTTGTAATGCCTCTTCAAGCGTCATCGCTACCGTTACACCTTTACCAGCAGCTAGGCCGTCAGCTTTAATAACGATTGGTGCACCAACTTTTTGAATGTACTGTACTGCTTCTTCATAATCTGTAAAAGTTTCGTACGCCGCAGTTGGAATATCATACTTTTTCATAAGCTCTTTTGTAAAAGCTTTACTACCTTCAATAACAGCAGCCGCTTTATTCGGACCAAATACGCGAAGTCCCTCTTCTTTAAAACGATCAACAATTCCATTCATAAGCGGAATTTCTGGTCCAACGAAAGTTAACTCAACATTATTCTCTTTTGCAAATAAAACTAATGCATCAAAATCATTTTCATCAATATCAACTGGTGTTGCAACATCTCTCATACCTTCATTACCTGGTGCTACATATACCTTTTCTACTTTTTCAGATTGTGCAAACTTCCAAGCTAAAGCATGCTCACGCCCACCGCGGCCAATTACTAAAACATTCATATTTCATCCCCCAATAATTAAATAAGTACAAACTAGAAGCTATGCTCCTAGTTTGCTTTTTCATATCAATAAAAGGTTATCTCGACCAGACTTTTTAAACATCCATATCAATAAAGGTTTAAAAAGGAGGATTAAGAGAACCGAGCAGGTCTAGGCGCATTTGCCAGGAGGACACGGAGTGTAGCTTTCCTACATGAGTACCGCACTGGCGATGCAACGACGACATGCGAAGGTTATCTCGACCGGACTTTTTAAACATCCATATCAATAAAGGTTTAAAAAGGAGGATTAAGAGAACCGAGCAGGTCTAGGCGCATTTGCCAGGAGGACACGGAGTGTAGCTTTTCTACATGAGTACCGCACTGGCGATGCAACGACGACATGCGAAGGTTATCTTAACCGGACTTTTTAAACATCCTCTATTAGTGTTTGAAATGACGTACGCCAGTGAACACCATAGCAATCCCATAAGTATCTGCCACTTTAATAGAATCTTCATCACGGATTGATCCGCCCGGTTGAATGATTGCTGTAATTCCTGCTTTTGCTGCTTCTTCTAATGTATCTGGCATTGGGAAGAAAGCATCAGATGCAAGCGCGCTACCTTGTGCTTTTTCACCAGCTTGTGTAATTGCGATTTTTGCAGAACCTACACGGTTCATCTGTCCCGCACCGACACCAATTGTCATGTCATCTTTCGCTAAAACAATTGCGTTTGATTTCACATGTTTTACAACTTTCCAAGCTAGTTTTAAATCTTTCCATTCTTGCTCTGAGGGTTCACGTTTCGTTGGAATTGAAATTGTACTTTCATCTAATGATAACGTATCTTCCTCTTGAACGAGAAGTCCACCTTGTACAGAAGTTAGTTTTTTGCTTGCACTTGTCGCTTTTTCAATATTTATAGTTAATAAACGTAAGTTCTTCTTACTTTGCAACACTTCTAAAGCTTCTTGCGAGAACGAAGGTGCGATAACAATTTCTAAGAAAATTTCATGTAACTTTTCTGCTGTAGCTTTATCAATTTCACGATTTGCTGCAATAATACCGCCGAAGATTGATACTGGATCTGCTTCATAAGCACGAGTATATGCTTCGTGAATATTAGTTCCTACTCCAACACCACATGGATTCATATGCTTTACTGCTACTACTGCTGGTTCTGTAAATTCTTTTACGATGCTAAGCGCTGCGTCTGCATCATTAATATTGTTATACGATAATTCCTTACCGTGTAATTGTTCTGCGTATGCAACAGAAGACGTTGCTGCGAATGGCGCTTTATAGAAAGTTGCTTTTTGATGTGGGTTCTCGCCATAGCGTAAGTCTTGCTTTTTCTCAAATGTCACAGTTAATGTTTCTGGACTTTCTTCACCCATTTGCTCTGTTAAGTAGTTAGAAATTAACGCATCATACGCTGCTGTATGACGGAATACTTTCGCTGCTAGTTTACGTTTTGTTTCCTCTGCTACTTCACCGTTCTCTTTCAGTTCTGCTAACACAATATCATAATCTACTGGATCTACAATTACCGATACGAATTTATGATTTTTCGCAGCAGAGCGAATCATTGTTGGGCCACCGATATCAATATTTTCAATTGCATCAGCAAATGTTACATCAGGCTTAGCGATTGTTTCTTTAAATGGGTATAAGTTAACAACAACAAAGTCAATTGGCTCTATACCTAACTCATTCATTTGTGTTACATGTGTTTCATTATCACGAACTGCTAATAGACCACCATGAATATTTGGATGTAATGTTTTCACACGGCCATCCATAATTTCAGGGAAACCAGTTACTTCAGAAATGCCGATTACTTGTAAGCCATTTTCTTCTAGTAACTTTTTCGTACCACCTGTTGAAATAACTTCAATCCCTTGTTCTAGTAACCCTTTAACAAATTCTACTACTCCTGTTTTATCTGAAACACTTACTAATGCACGCTTTTTCATTTATCCTTCACCCCTGGTTGTATGTTAGTTAACAGTTGATTCTTTCACAGACTGAACAATTTGATTCACTGTATTTACGTATAATTTATGTTCAACTTGTTGAATTTTCTTTTGTAAGCTTTCTCTCGTATCCCCTTCAGAAACAACCACTGCTTCTTGTGCAATAATTGGCCCTGTATCCATACCTGCATCTACATAATGAATTGTTACTCCAGTTACTTTCACACCTGCTTCTAACGCTTGACCGACAGCATCTTTACCCGGAAAGCTCGGTAGTAATGATGGATGAATATTAATAATCTTCCCGCCGTATGCTTCTAGTAACGTCGGCCCGATTAAACGCATATATCCAGCTAAAATAACATAATCAATTTCATATTCTTCTAGCTTCTTTAATATCTCTTTTTCAAACGCTTCTTTTGACTCATATGCTTTCGCTGAAAAAGCAAAACACGGAATATGATGATAATTTGCCCGTCCAACAGCTCGTGCTTCTGGTTTATCACATACTAATAAACTAATTTCTGCATCCAATCTTTTTTCTTCTACCGCATTAACGAGAGATTGAAAGTTAGATCCACTTCCAGAAGCAAAAACTGCTAATCTACTCATAGTGCTGTGCCCCCATTAAAAGTAACGCCAGCTCCTTGTATAGTACGTCCAATAATACGAGCCATTTCTCCTTGCTCTTCAAGAAGACGAACAACATCTTTTGCATCTTCTTCCTTCACTGCTACTACCATACCAATACCCATGTTAAAAATATTGAACATTTCTTTCTCTTCCAGTTTTCCAACTTCTTGAAGCAAACTAAAGATCGGCTGAATTTCCCAAGATCCTAGTTCAATCTCAGCACCGATTCCTTCTGGCAACATGCGTGGAATATTTTCAATAAATCCACCACCTGTAATATGCGCCATACCGTATACTTCATGTTTCTTCAATAGTTCTAAAATAGGTTTGACATAAATTTTCGTTGGTTTTAATAATTCTTCACCAAGAGGTAGTTCTAAGCGGCCATAAATACGCTCTAAAGATAGTTCCCCATCTTCTAATAACACTTTTCGTACTAAAGAGTAACCATTGCTATGAATACCGCTAGATGCTAAGCCAATTAGCACGTGACCAGCTTCAATCTTTTCACCTGTTACAATTTTCTTTTTATCAACAATCCCAACTGTAAAACCAGCTAAATCATATTCTTCCGTAGAATACATTCCTGGCATTTCAGCTGTTTCTCCACCGATTAATGCACAACCAGCTTGGCGACAGCCCTCTGATATACCTTTGACGATGTTTTCAATTTTACTAGGTTCAGCTTTACCACAAGCAATATAATCAAGGAAGAAAAGCGGCTCTGCTCCTTGGACAACAATATCATTTACACACATTGCTACTGCATCAATACCAATTGTGTCATGTTTATCTGCCATAAAAGCGAGCATCAATTTCGTTCCCACGCCATCTGTTCCAGATACTAATACAGGTTCTTCTAATGCAAATTTTGATAGATCAAACATACCTCCAAAACCGCCTAAACCGCCTAGTACTTCTTTTCTCATAGTTGTTTGTACGTGTTTTTTCATGCGAGATACCGCTTCATATCCAGCTTCAATATCTACTCCTGCTTGCTTATATGCATTCGCCATCGTTATTTACACCTCGTCTTTTAATTTCTCCCCATCCAGGGCGGGCTATTTTAAGAAAGGATCTAGCTCCTACATCAAAAGAAGTAGAAGCTTTTCTCACTTTTCTTATTTCATACTTTCTAAAAGCTCTTGCTCATAATCATAAAGAGCTGTTGGATAGTCCCCATTAAAGTAAGCCATGCATAGGCCGCCATATTTCCCTTCATATGGACGCCCAATTGCATCTACTAATCCATCTTCGCTTAAAAATGTTAAAGAATCTGCTCCGATCATTTCACGGATTTCTTCTACTGTATGATTTGCTGCAATTAATTCTTTTCTCGTTTGAATATCAATGCCATAGAAACATGGATATTTCAGAGGTGGTGAAGCAATTCTTACGTGAACTTCTGTCGCTCCAGCCTCACGAAGCATACGAACAATTCGTTTACTTGTCGTTCCTCTTACGATAGAGTCATCAATCATAACAACTCGTTTCCCTTCAACTACACCTCTTACTGCGGAAAGCTTCATCTTAACCCCTTGCTCGCGCAGTTCTTGAGAAGGTTGAATAAACGTACGTCCAACGTAACGATTTTTAATTAATCCTAACTCATATGGAATACCTGTCGCCTCCGCATAGCCAATCGCAGCTGAAATACTAGAGTCTGGTACACCAGTAACAACATCTGCTTCAATAGGAGCTTCTGCCGCTAAACGTTTCCCCATATTCTTACGTGCTGCATGGACGTTAACACCAGCAATATTAGAATCTGGTCGTGCAAAGTAAATATATTCCATACTACAAATTGCATGTTCTACATCGTTTGTGAAACGATCTACGTGAATTCCTTCATCATTAATGATAAGTAATTCACCCGGTTCTACATCGCGAATGTATGTTGCACCTACTACATCAAAAGCACATGTTTCAGATGCTACAACGTAAGCATCCCCCATCTTTCCAATTGAAAGCGGACGGAACCCATTCGGATCTAATGCAACGATCATTTCATTTCCAGTTAGTAAAAGATACGCAAACGCACCTTTCACTTTATTTAAAGCCTCTTTTACACTTTCAATTAAAGAATCTTTCGTGCTACGTTTAATAAGATGTAAAAGTACTTCTGTATCTGAACTAGTTTGAAAAATACTGCCCTCTGCTTCTAATTCACGACGAAGCATTTTTGCGTTAATTAAATTTCCGTTATGAGCTAACGCCATACTATGATCGGAAAAACGGAACAACAATGGTTGAACGTTAGCAACTTCACTTCCACCAGCTGTTGCATATCGTACATGTCCGATTGCTGATTTTCCATTTAATCCTTCTAGCTCGCCTCTTGAAAACACTTCTGATATTAAACCTAACCCCTTGTGACCGACGATTTTTTCCCCATTATTTACGACAATGCCTGCGCCTTCTTGCCCACGATGCTGTAAACTGTGCAATCCGTAGTATGAAACTTGTGCTGCATTTTCATGCCCCCAAATTCCGAAAACGCCACATTCTTCGTTTAACCCCTTTATTTCAGCAAGCATGGGATTGCCCCTTTCCAAGCCTTTCTCATTTCATCTACATTTGCTGTAAGTAATACTTCATTTTCTTCATTATGAATTGTTACTTCATTTGTACTTGTTACTTCTCCAACTTGGATTGCTTCTACTGCTTTCTCAAACGCCTCTTTATTTTCACGTTTTACAGTTATCACGAAGCGAGACTGTGATTCAGCGAATAATGCTGCTGTTGCTTCTCCATCTAATTTCACAGTAGCACCTAAGCCTTTAGCACCAATTGCACTTTCTGAAATCGCAACTGCTAAACCACCTTCAGCAACATCATGTGCAGATTGAACAAGACCAGCTTGAATTGCTTCTAATACTTGTTTTTGGCGTTTTAATTCTACATCTAAATCGATACTTGGTGATTGACCGAAAATTTTGCCGTGAATCATTTTCTGTAATTCACTTCCGCCAAACTCAGCTTTCGTCTCACCAATTACATACACTAAATCACCAGCTTGCTTAAACTCTTGTGTTGTTACATGTTTTAAGTCATGCACAAGTCCGACCATCCCAACAGTTGGTGTTGGATATACAGCTTCACCACTACGCTCGTTATACATCGATACGTTTCCGCCGATAACTGGTGTTTGTAATGTGCGACAAGCTTCACTCATACCGTCTACTGATTTCTCAATCTGCCAGAAGATTTCTGGTTTTTCTGGGTTACCGAAGTTTAAGCAATCTGTAATTGCAAGTGGCTCTCCGCCAGAACATACGATATTACGCGCTGCCTCTGCTACTGCAATTTTACCGCCCATCTCTGGGTCTAGATAAATGTAGCGAGAGTTACAATCTGTCGTCATTGCTAATCCTTTTTCTGTACCGCGTACACGTACAACTGCAGCATCTGAACCTGGCGTAACAACTGTGCTTGTGCGAACTTGGTAATCGTATTGATCGTATACCCACTCTTTACTTGCAATTGTTGGTTGCTGTAATAAAGCGAATAACGTTTCTTTATAATTTTCTACTTTTGGCGTTTCCATTTTCATTGCTTGGAATTCAGCAAAGTATGCTGCTTCTTTTGATGGCTTATGATAAATTGGTGCTTCTTCTGCTAAAGCATCTGCTGGAACTTCAGCTACCTTTTCACCTTTATGGAATAAACGAAGCATTTTATCTTCTGTTACTTTCCCCATCGTAACCGCTGCAAGACCATACTTCTCAAATAAATCTACTATTTCTTGTTCTCTACCTTTTTTCACGACAATTAACATACGCTCTTGTGATTCAGATAGCATCATTTCATATGGTGTCATTCCTGTTTCACGCTGTGGTACATCATCTAAGTACATTTCAATACCCATTCCTGCTTTACTTGCCATTTCTGCAGATGATGATGTTAAACCAGCCGCACCCATATCTTGAATTCCAACAAGTGCATCGGATTGAATTAATTCTAAACACGCTTCAATAAGAAGCTTTTCCATAAATGGATCCCCTACTTGAACCGCTGGACGTTTCGCTTCTGAGCTTTCAGATAGTTCTTCCGACGCGAATGTTGCACCGTGAATACCGTCACGACCAGTTGATGCTCCTACGTACATTACTGTGTTACCAGCACCGTGCGCTTGCCCTTTTTTAATGTCTTCGTGGTTAATCAAACCTACGCACATTGCATTTACAAGTGGATTTCCTTCATAACATGGATCAAATTGTACTTCGCCGCCAACAGTCGGAATACCGATACAGTTACCGTATCCTGCAATTCCTGCTACTACTTCTTCGAATAAATATTTCACACGTGGTGACTGTAATTCACCGAAACGAAGTGAGTTTAATAGAGCTACCGGACGTGCTCCCATAGAGAATACGTCACGAATAATACCACCAACACCTGTTGCAGCTCCTTGATATGGTTCAATAGCTGAAGGATGGTTATGACTTTCCATTTTAAATACAACTGCTTGATTATCACCGATATCTACAATTCCAGCACCTTCTCCAGGTCCTTGCAGAACGCGCTCACCTGTCGTTGGAAACTTACGAAGAACTGGTTTCGAATTTTTATAACTACAATGTTCAGACCACATTACAGAGAATAACCCTGTTTCTGTATAATTTGGCAGACGACCTAAAATCTTTTCAACCATGGCAAACTCTTCGTCTGTTAGCCCCATTTCCGCATATATACGCTCTTCTTTAATTTGTGTTGGATTTGGTTCAAGCATTAACGACATATGTTTCCCTCCACTGTTTTAAGATAGATTGAAAGACTTTTAACCCTTCAGCACCACCAAGTAATTCATCTACAGCACGCTCTGGGTGTGGCATCATACCAAGTACATTTCCTTTTTCATTTACAATACCAGCAATATCTGAAACGCTACCGTTAGGGTTTTCTACGTAACGGAATGCGATTTGATTGTTCTCTTTTAATTGTTTAAGCGTCGCTTCATCACAATAGTAATTCCCCTCACCATGCGCGATTGGAATATTAATTACTTCATCTTTTCCATATTGTGATGTAAACATCGTTTCATTATTTTCAACACGCAACTGAACAGTGCGACACATAAATTTTAAGTTTTCGTTTCTCATTAACGCTCCTGGTAGTAATCCTGATTCAACAAGAATCTGGAATCCATTACATACACCTAAAATCGGCTTTCCTTGCTCAGCAGCTTTTTGCACTGCTTTCATTGCATTAGCAAAGCGAGAGATAGCACCGCAGCGTAAGTAGTCACCATAAGAAAATCCACCTGGTAGTAGAATTGCATCATATTCATCTAAATTCTCTGTATCGTGCCAAACGTAATCTACTTCTTCGCCAAGCTCATCTTTAATTGCATGGAACATATCGACATCACAGTTCGAACCCGGAAATACTATTACGGCAAATTTCACTGTGCGACAACCTCCTCAACTTCATAACGGAAGTCTTCCATTACAACGTTCGCTAATAGTTTTTCACACATTTCCTTTACCTTGCTATCTAAATCAGATACAGATTTATCAATTGTTAGTTCCATGTACTTTCCGATTCGAACATCTTGTACTTCTGTGAATGAAAGACTATGAAGTGCTCCTTTTACTGCTGTTCCTTGTGGATCTAATACGCTTTCTCTTAATGTTACATATACCTTAACTTTATACATGTGAAATTCCCCCTAAACGTTTTAAAATCTCTTCATAAGCATCTGTTAAATTTCCAAGATCGCGACGGAATACGTCTTTATCAAACTTTTCATTGCTCGTTTCATCCCATAAACGGCAAGTATCTGGTGAAATTTCATCCGCTAAAATGATTTCTCCTTCTTCCGTTACACCAAACTCTAATTTGAAATCTACTAATCTTACACGACAGCTTGCGAAATGATCAATCAACACTTGATTGATTTGTAGAGCCATATCTCGTAATACGCTTACTTGCTCTGGTGATGCAACGTTTAATACACGAATATGATCTTCCGTTACAAGCGGATCTCCTAAATCATCATCTTTGAAGTAAAATTCTACGATTGGTTCTGCAAGTACAGTTCCCTCTTCCATTCCTAATCGTTTTGAAAGACTTCCTGCAATTACATTTCTTGTGACAACTTCTAAAGGAATAATACTCACTTTTTTAACAAGTTGTTCTGTTTCAGATAACTTCTCAACAAAATGTGTTTTAATTCCCACTTCTTGTAACTTTCTGAACAATAAAGTTGTAATTTCATTGTTCAAACGACCTTTCCCTGTAATCGTCTCTTTTTTCTCCCCATTGAAAGCAGTCGCACTATCTTTGTACTCTACCCAAACCATATCTGCTGATTCTGTACGATAAATTCTTTTTGCCTTACCTTCATACAGCAATTCTAGCTTTTGCATTTCGCAAGCCCCCTGTAGTTTGAAAAATGTGAATAATGTTTTTATAAAGAATGGCACAGAATGACTCTATTCTGTGCCATATGAAATTTTACGCTTCGTTTAATCCAAGGCGTTCAAAGATTGTATCAACGTGTTGCATATGATGCTCATAGTTGAAGCATTCATTAATTTCTTCTTGTGTTAACTTGCTTGTAATACGCTCATCAGCTTCTACAAGCTCTTTAAATTGTACTTGTGTTTCCCAAGCTTCCATCGCTTTAGGCTGTACGATATCATAAGCTTCTTCACGTACCATACCTTTGTCGATTAGTGTAAGCATTACGCGCTGAGAATAAATTAAGCCGTATGTTCTTGTCATATTGCGTTTCATATTCTCTGGGTATACAGTTAAGTTTTTAACGATATTACCAAAGCGATTTAACATGTAATTTAACGCGATTGTAGCATCTGGTAAAATTACGCGTTCTGCCGAAGAGTGAGAAATGTCACGCTCATGCCATAATGGAACATTTTCGTAAGCCGTCATCATATAACCGCGGATAACACGAGCTAAACCAGTCATATTTTCAGAACCAATTGGATTACGTTTATGTGGCATTGCAGAAGAACCTTTTTGACCTTTTGCGAAAGCTTCTTCAACTTCACGTGTTTCACTCTTTTGTAAACCACGAATCTCAACTGCCATCTTTTCGATAGATGTTGCAATTAGTGCAAGTGTTGACATGTAGTGTGCGTGACGATCACGTTGCAATGTTTGTGTTGAAATTGGTGCTGCTTCTAATCCTAAGTTTTCACAAACATATTTTTCTACGAATGGATCGATATTTGCATATGTACCAACCGCACCAGATAGTTTACCAACACGAACTGTATCAGCAGCTTGTTTGAAACGCTCTACGTTACGTTTCATTTCTTCATACCAAAGACCAAGTTTTAAACCAAATGTTGTTGGTTCTGCATGAACACCATGTGTTCTTCCCATCATGATTGTGTATTTATGCTCTTTCGCTTTGTTAGCTAAAATGCTTACAAAGTTCTCTAAGTCTTTTAATATAATTTCATTCGCTTGTTTTAAGATGTAAGATAATGCTGTATCCACTACGTCTGTAGATGTTAAACCGTAATGAACCCATTTACGTTCCTCACCTAATGCTGGCGTTTCTGATACAGCACGAGTGAATGCAACTACGTCATGACGTGTTTCTTTTTCAATTTCATAAATACGATCAATATCAAATGATGCATGCTCACGAATTTTCTTAACATCTTCTTTTGGAATATCGCCAAGCTCAGCCCATGCTTCACAAGCTAAAATCTCAACTTCTAACCATGCTTTAAATTTGTTCTCTTCCGTCCAAATTGCACCCATTTCTGGGCGTGTATAACGACTAATCATCTTTTTCCCTCCAACAGTTGTTCTTGATGGTCCCAAATATGCAAACTCTTCGCTTTTTCTAGAGCGACTTCAATATTATCATTTAAAATATTAACATGCCCCATTTTTCGCTGTGCTTTTGCTTCTTCTTTTCCATACAAGTGTAAATAGCACCCGGTTAATCTATTCACTTGTCTTAGGACCCCTTCTATATGTTCGCCTAAAATGTTTACCATGACAACTGGTTTTAACAAATTTGTTTCTCCTAGAGGTAAATTACAGATTGCTCGAATATGTTGACCAAATTGACTCGTCTCACATGCATCCTGTGTATAGTGTCCTGAATTGTGAGGTCTTGGCGCTAATTCATTAATATAAATCTCACCATTATCTGTAGCAAACATCTCTACAGCTAGTGTTCCCACAAGTTCTAATTCATCCGCAAGTACCTTTGCATAAGCAATTGCTTTTTGAGAAAGCTCTTCTGTAATGCGAGCTGGAACGATAGATTCATGTAAAATGTTATTTACATGAATATTTTCTGCTACTGGAAACACTTTTGTTTCACCACTTACACTACGAATCACAATAACTGATACTTCTTTTTCAAAAGGCACCCATTTCTCTAAAATACATTCTGCTTTATCCACAAGATTTCTTGCTGTCTCAACATCAGCTTCACTTCTTAAAACAACTTGTCCTTTCCCATCATATCCACCTGTCGTCGTTTTTAAGACGGAAGGGAATGATAACTCAGCAATTGCTTCTGTAAGCTGATCTTGATTTTGAACTAATCTATACGTTGCTACTGGTAACCCAGCCTTCTCAATCGCATTCTTTTCTGTAAAACGATTTTGCGTTGTATTTAACAACTGACTACCTTGTGGTAAGTACGCATGTTTTTCAAGCCATTGTAAACATCTATAATCAATATTCTCAAATTCATATGTGACAACATCACTTATCTCTGCTAAATGCTGAATTGCTTTTAAATCATCATATGGTGCAACAATTTCAATATCAGCAACTTGTGCACATGGTGAATGCTTTGTAGGATCTAAAACAGCAATTTTATATCCCATTTCCTTAGCTGCCAATGCCATCATTCTTCCTAGCTGGCCGCCTCCAATAATACCGATTGTTTTTCCAGGTAAAATGATCCTCGTCATACTAGCTCACTACCTTCACGCACATCTTTTTCAATCGCTTCTCGTCTCAATTCTAATGCATCATGTATATCATCATGGAATGATCCAAGTATTTGTGCGGCAAGTAATCCAGCATTCGTTGAACCGGCTTTACCAATTGCAACAGTTGCAACTGGAACACCTCCTGGCATTTGGACGATGGATAATAATGAATCTAAGCCTTTTAATGCTTTTGATTGAACTGGAACTCCAATTACAGGAAGATTTGTCTTCGCTGCAACCATTCCTGGTAAATGTGCTGCTCCACCAGCTCCAGCAATAATAACTTTCAATCCACGTTCACGAGCCGTCTCTGCATATTCAAACATATAATCCGGAGTCCGATGAGCGGATACAACTTTTTTCTCATACGGTATATTTAATTCATCTAAAATGTCACAAGCATATTTCATTGTTTCCCAGTCTGACGTGCTTCCCATTATGACTCCAACTAGTGATTTCATATTAGAATCCCCCCGATTCAAATAAAAAAAGCCTGAAATAGAACAGTTTCTCTTTTACTATGAGAGAAAGCGCTCTACTCAGGCATACGTATCCCTTGTGAATAGAAAAATACCGAGTGACTTTCCCTCATAGTCTAACGAATAACGGTCGTTAGGTAGAGACTTGCAGGCCATATCCCCGCGATTATATGAGGTCTTATATTATTGTTTCTATGGTTATATTAACAATATTTCATAAACAATGTCAATAAATAATCGAATGTTTTTTTATTAGTAGTCAATAACGTTCGTGTTTTAGTTATATTCAAAAGAAGAATTGCAACTATATGCAAGAAGAAAAGGGAATTAGAATATATATTTCTAGAGATCTATTTTACGTATAATCGTTTAAATGGCACTTCAGTATGTTTTAAATCAAAATATATACACTCTTGTATTATTATAACGATTTAATTTCTAAGGAGGATAACTGTTAAAGAAAGAACTATGCTATTATCCTATTTATTTTTCTCTATTGCAGTAATTTCTGTAATTATTAAATACTTATTTATAGCATCTCATTATTTAAAATATATACTTATGATAGTAATAATTTGTCCTATTTTAAGTATTACTTTAGTGGCATTAGGAAAATCAGGAACACAAAAAATCATTGCTATTATTTTAAACAGTCTCTATTTCATTCTTTTTTCGTCTTTAGCTTTATTAAATTTATGGATTATAGCCTTCGGTAAATAAAAATAAACACAAAAAAACCTAAGTCAAAATGACTTAGGTTTTTGCTTGGCGACGTCCTACTCTCACAGGGACAAGGTCCCAACTACCATCGGCGCTAGAGAGCTTAACTTCCGTGTTCGGTATGGGAACGGGTGTGACCTCTCTGCCATCATCACCAAACTATGAAGGCATATTCCTTCAAAACTAGATAACATTGCTACATATTATATGGTTAAGTCCTCGATCTATTAGTATTCGTCAGCTCCACATGTCACCATGCTTCCACCTCGAACCTATCAACCTGATCATCTTTCAGGGATCTTACTAGCTTACGCTATGGGAAATCTCATCTTGAGGGGGGCTTCATGCTTAGATGCTTTCAGCACTTATCCCTTCCGCACATAGCTACCCAGCTATGCCCTTGGCAGAACAACTGGTACACCAGCGGTGCGTCCATCCCGGTCCTCTCGTACTAAGGACAGCTCCTCTCAAATTTCCTACGCCCACGACGGATAGGGACCGAACTGTCTCACGACGTTCTGAACCCAGCTCGCGTACCGCTTTAATGGGCGAACAGCCCAACCCTTGGGACCGACTACAGCCCCAGGATGCGATGAGCCGACATCGAGGTGCCAAACCTCCCCGTCGATGTGGACTCTTGGGGGAGATAAGCCTGTTATCCCCGGGGTAGCTTTTATCCGTTGAGCGATGGCCCTTCCATGCGGAACCACCGGATCACTAAGCCCGACTTTCGTCCCTGCTCGACTTGTAGGTCTCGCAGTCAAGCTCCCTTATGCCTTTGCACTCTACGAATGATTTCCAACCATTCTGAGGGAACCTTTGGGCGCCTCCGTTACACTTTAGGAGGCGACCGCCCCAGTCAAACTGCCCACCTGACACTGTCTCCCGGGTCGATAAGACCCGTAGGTTAGAATTTCAATACAGTCAGGGCGGTATCCCACCAGCGCCTCCACCGAAGCTAGCGCTCCGGTTTCAATGGCTCCCGCCTATCCTGTACAAACTGTACCAAAATTCAATATCAGGCTACAGTAAAGCTCCACGGGGTCTTTCCGTCCTGTCGCGGGTAACCTGCATCTTCACAGGTACTATAATTTCACCGAGTCTCTGGTTGAGACAGTGCCCAAATCGTTACACCTTTCGTGCGGGTCGGAACTTACCCGACAAGGAATTTCGCTACCTTAGGACCGTTATAGTTACGGCCGCCGTTTACTGGGGCTTCAGTTCAGAGCTTCGCTTACGCTAACCCCTCTCCTTAACCTTCCAGCACCGGGCAGGTGTCACCCCCTATACTTCGCCTTACGGCTTCGCAGAGAGCTGTGTTTTTGCTAAACAGTCGCTTGGGCCTATTCACTGCGGCTTTCCGTTAAGAAAGCACCCCTTCTCCCGAAGTTACGGGGTCATTTTGCCGAGTTCCTTAACCAGAGTTCTCTCGCACACCTTAGGATTCTCTCCTCGCCTACCTGTGTCGGTTTGCGGTACAGGCACCTTTTATCTCGCTAGAAGCTTTTCTTGGCAGCGGGGAATCAAAGACTTCGCTCCATAAGGAGCTTCCCCATCACAGCTCAGCCTTTATGATAAGCGGATTTGCCTACTTATCAGCCTAACTGCTTGGACGTGCACAACCAATCGCACGCTTCTTCTATCCTTCTGCGTCCCTCCATTGCTCAAACGATAAAGAGGTGGTACAGGAATATCAACCTGTTGTCCATCGCCTACGCCTGTCGGCCTCGGCTTAGGTCCTGACTAACCCTGAGCGGACGAGCCTTCCTCAGGAAACCTTAGGCATTCGGTGGACGGGATTCTCACCCGTCTTTCGCTACTCATACCGGCATTCTCACTTCTAAGCACTCCACCAGTCCTTACGGTCTGACTTCACTGTCCTTAGAACGCTCCCCTACCACTGATACCATTCGGTATCAATCCGCAGCTTCGGTGGTGTATTTAGCCCCGGTACATTTTCGGCGCAGAGTCACTCGACTAGTGAGCTATTACGCACTCTTTAAATGGTGGCTGCTTCTAAGCCAACATCCTAGTTGTCTAAGCAACTCCACATCCTTTTCCACTTAATACACACTTTGGGACCTTAGCTGGCGGTCTGGGCTGTTTCCCTTTTGACTACGGATCTTATCACTCGCAGTCTGACTCCTAAGGATAAGTCATTGGCATTCGGAGTTTGACTGAATTCGGTAATCCGATGAGGACCCCTAGTCCAATCAGTGCTCTACCTCCAAGACTCTTACACTTAAGGCTAGCCCTAAAGCTATTTCGGGGAGAACCAGCTATCTCCAGGTTCGATTGGAATTTCTCCGCTACCCACA
>NZ_JARVGY010000001.1:2232500-2237500 GCF_040460035.1 Bacillus cereus group sp. MG1
CTCCAATAAAGTTAGTTTGTCTAGCATCTAAAATAAAAATTGACGTTTCACGTTGTTTGTTTCGTTCAGTTTTCAAAGAACTACTTGGTCGCTCATTTGCGACTTCCTTATGTTAACATCTTCGTTAGTTAATGTCAACTAAGTTTTTTTATTTCATTTTTCGCTTGCGACGTTATTGTCATCGGCGACTTGTCCTATATTACACCTCTATATAATAATAGTCAATATTAATCTTTCATTTTTTTTAAAAGATGAAAAAGACTCTCATACCCCCCTTTTATTTCTCATACATATCAATAAGATAACTGAAAGGAGTGTAGAACTTGTTCAACCCTTCTTTATTACACATCATAAGCTCCCATTCAAGAAGCCCACACTATCATAGGAAGTTTCCAATCATTCTATTTTGGAGTCAAAAAAGCGGTTGTACTTCTCTTGTTAAGTGGTTCTTTTACCAGATTGATTTATTACAAACCGCTCTAAGCTATAGCCCTTTCATTCATAATTATGAATATGATATATACAAAAGTACACCTACCTATAGTGTACGACTAGGAATAGCTCTACGAGAAAAACAAAAAGAAACTTTTAAACTCGTTCGTAACCCTTATAGGAGAGCAGTCAGTTCTTTCGTATCCTTAATTGGACCTCCTTATATGGAACATCCCGAATGGAAACCCATCCGAAAGTTTTTATATCAAGATGAAAATTCCTCCAAAGGGATCTCATTTAAACAATTTCTATACTATCTATTTATGAAAGGAGCTCACGCAAGTGATATTAACCCACATTTCACACAACAATATATAGCTGGTGAAGAAGAATATGTGACCAATTATATATACTTAGAAAACTTCGATCAGGAAATGAAAGAATTAGAAAAGCGTTTCGAATTAAAAACCGCACCAATAAATGAGTTCTCAACATCATGGCATCATCAAACTCCCGCCATGATTTATAAAGGGGATTTTAGCGAAGGCGATATTACTGATCCTTTATTTCCCCGTCATCCGACTTTTGAAAGCTTTTATGATACTGAATGTATACAACTTGTCCAAACAATATTTCAAAATGATTTCGACACATATAAATACAGCAAAGAATATCCATACTAACTTTAGTCTATTATCTTTGCTAAATAAAAAAGATACCTCAAATTAATCTGTACCCTTTGTAAAGGACATTTTGAAAAAAGTTAGGCAACATCAAGAAGATGGTTTCTGTATCCAACAGGAGTCATCTTTTTTAAATTCCATTGATATCTATAATGATTATAATACGTCATATATTTCTTAATCTCTTGTTTCAATTCATTAAAGGACACGCAAGGTTTTATATGAGCTTCATCTTTCAGATGACCAAAAAATGATTCTTGTGGGGCGTTATCCCAACAGTTTCCTCTTCTTGACATGGATTGTCCTAGGTTTAGCTTTTTAACTAGCTTTTGATAGGTAGGGCTTGTGTAGTGGGATCCTTGATCTGAATGAATATAAGCACCTTCAGTCAATCGAATCCGCGGATTCCTTTTTAGTTTATGGAGAGTTGTCGTTACGAGCTCTAATGTCATCTGTTCTGAAACATGGTAAGCTAAAATTTCATTAGTTGAGCCGTCTAAAATTGTAGATAAATAGGCCCTTTGATTCTTACCGTAAACTAAATAGGTGATATCTGTAAGAAGTGTTTTCCCTGGGGTATTTTGTTTAAATTCCCGATTTAATTGATTTGGTACTATTCGATGTTCTTTTGTAGCTTTAAGCATTCTTTTATAAGGATTCGCTTTGCGAACCGGACAGATAATCTCGTATTTCTTCATAATTCTACGGATACGCTTTAAATTGTAGACAACTTGAAACTGACCCGCCAATGTCATCTTTATCTGACGAGCCCCTTTGTTTCTATTTCTAAATCGAAGTGCTTTTAATATGGTTTCCTTCAAGATTTCATCTCGATCACTCTTTTGTTTCCGTTGTTCTTGAGATGAAACTGAAAAGTAATTATAGTATCCCGAACGGGATACACCAGCTACTTTACACAAATGACTGACCATATTCCTTAAGTTGTATTTCATGATGACAGAACGAATCAAGATGAATTTCTGACTAGGTGGTAGTGTTATTTCCTTCTCATCCTCCCTTCCATAAGTTTGATTTTTTTTAGCAATTCGTTTTCCGCCTTTAGTAAGTTTCGTTCGGCTTCTAAACGGGCATACTTTTCTTCTAACGTAAGCTCTCTCTCAAGAGTTCTTCCAGCGTTTTCGATACGTGTATCCCTTAAACCCAATACACCATTTTTTCTATAAGCAGCACGCCATCTACTTCCCGATGACATAACTCGTTTCATTCCAATCATATCTATATCAAAACCACATTCTTCAAAAATATTTCGAGGTAGCTTTCCTTTTTCATTTTCCTCAATAAAAATATGCTTAAATTCCTCTGTATAAGTGATACCTTTCTGACTTACAGATTTTACGTATAGGTTATTTGATAGAATTTGAATTTCTCTTTCTGTAAATAGTTTTTTTGTCATTTTCAACATTCTCCGATCCCAATTTTCCTTTTATTATACAAGAAATACCCTATAGAATAGACTTTTTTCAAGTGTCTATTCTATAGGGTACATTTTATATATAAGGTATCTTTTTAACATTTCAATTATATAAATCATACTGTTTAACAGTCTCTATTCTCCACCTTGTTACCTTTTAATAGATTACATAACTTTTGCTTATCCGCCCATCCTACTCCGATTAAAACTAAACTCGCTCCCATTATTACTCTCCATGTCAGAGATTCATTTAATAGAATAATTGAAGTAACAATACTTATTAATGGTAATGCATTTAAATATAATCCGCTTACTGATGCTGAAACTCTCTCTAGCGCTTTATTCCAAAACCAATATGCTAAAATTGTTGCTCCAATAACAAGGTATATTACACTAAGTCCCGTTTTCCAAGTTTCAACCTTTGGAAGACCGTAATAAAAAATTTCTACCAGTGCAAACGGTAAGAGAATAACAGCTCCAATAATTAAAGTTAGTGTTGTAAAAACCTCGTTTGATAAATACTGTTCTTGTTTTGGTCGTTTTAGCAAAACTGTGTAGAAAGCAAATAGAAAAGTACTTAATAATATCAGTATATCTCCTATTAAAGACACTTCTTGATTAGCACTTTTAGATGGAATCGTAATAAAGAGTACTCCTATAGCACCCAATATAATTCCTATCCAATAATTCAATCGAATTTTCTCTTTCAAAAAGAGTGCTGAAAAAAGAATTGTAACTAATGGTAATGCAGCATCTATAATACTCACATGTAATCCACTGGTTAGAGAAATACCGTAGGATGTAAACATAAAATAACCAGCTACACCGGTAAAAGCTAACAAACTCATTCTTTTCCATGGAACTTTTTTATGTACAACTGATTTTTGTAGTTGCTTAAATGAGAATAGCATACAAATTCCACCTGCAAAGAAAAGACGAATAAACAACAAAGTAAACGGCTGAATAGATTCTAACGCCCATTTTGTTGGCGCAATGGCTGTGCCCCATAATATAACAGCCACTAATAACATGCATATTTCTTTCATAATCCCCCACACCCATCAAAAATATATGTTAACTACCTTAATTATAGATTTTTTCTAATGTAAAATCCTTTAAAAACACAAAAGGTTATGTTAAAAGAGCTAGATTGCTACTTTTCACATAACCTTTTTATATAAGATCACAAACATTCTTGTTACATCTGGACTATATTCTTATAAAGGTAATTCTTACCTTTATATTTTAAATAATAAAAATAAACACAAAAAAACCTAAGTCGAAACGACTTAGGTTTTTGCTTGGCGACGTCCTACTCTCACAGGGACAAGGTCCCAACTACCATCGGCGCTAGAGAGCTTAACTTCCGTGTTCGGTATGGGAACGGGTGTGACCTCTCTGCCATCATCACCAAACTATTGAAGGCATATTCCTTCAAAACTAGATAACATTTGCTACATATTATATGGTTAAGTCCTCGATCTATTAGTATTCGTCAGCTCCACATGTCACCATGCTTCCACCTCGAACCTATCAACCTGATCATCTTTCAGGGATCTTACTAGCTTACGCTATGGGAAATCTCATCTTGAGGGGGGCTTCATGCTTAGATGCTTTCAGCACTTATCCCTTCCGCACATAGCTACCCAGCTATGCCCTTGGCAGAACAACTGGTACACCAGCGGTGCGTCCATCCCGGTCCTCTCGTACTAAGGACAGCTCCTCTCAAATTTCCTACGCCCACGACGGATAGGGACCGAACTGTCTCACGACGTTCTGAACCCAGCTCGCGTACCGCTTTAATGGGCGAACAGCCCAACCCTTGGGACCGACTACAGCCCCAGGATGCGATGAGCCGACATCGAGGTGCCAAACCTCCCCGTCGATGTGGACTCTTGGGGGAGATAAGCCTGTTATCCCCGGGGTAGCTTTTATCCGTTGAGCGATGGCCCTTCCATGCGGAACCACCGGATCACTAAGCCCGACTTTCGTCCCTGCTCGACTTGTAGGTCTCGCAGTCAAGCTCCCTTATGCCTTTGCACTCTACGAATGATTTCCAACCATTCTGAGGGAACCTTTGGGCGCCTCCGTTACACTTTAGGAGGCGACCGCCCCAGTCAAACTGCCCACCTGACACTGTCTCCCGGGTCGATAAGACCCGTAGGTTAGAATTTCAATACAGTCAGGGCGGTATCCCACCAGCGCCTCCACCGAAGCTAGCGCTCCGGTTTCAATGGCTCCCGCCTATCCTGTACAAACTGTACCAAAATTCAATATCAGGCTACAGTAAAGCTCCACGGGGTCTTTCCGTCCTGTCGCGGGTAACCTGCATCTTCACAGGTACTATAATTTCACCGAGTCTCTGGTTGAGACAGTGCCCAAATCGTTACACCTTTCGTGCGGGTCGGAACTTACCCGACAAGGAATTTCGCTACCTTAGGACCGTTATAGTT
>NZ_JARVGY010000001.1:2242500-2250000 GCF_040460035.1 Bacillus cereus group sp. MG1
GAAGCATTAGATGCAAAACTTCCTGTTATAGGGTTTAAAAATGCTGGAGGTTTTGAAGATGTTGTTACAGAAAAAACTGGTGCCTTAGTAGACTTTTTAAATTTACCCAAAATGCTAGAAAAAATATATGAATTTATTCATGATGAGGGATTACGATTACAAAAGGGAAGCTTTGGCCAAGAACTTATCGAAAAAAACTTCAATTTTCTTAATTACATTTATCAATTACTAGATCTTCTCGAACATAATTACAAAAAGATAAGTGTAATCATACCGAACTATAATTATGAAAAATACTTACCTGATCGAATCGAATCAATATTAAACCAAACCTACCCTCTTTACGAACTAATTTTCTTAGACGATGCCTCCACTGATCATAGCGTATCAACTTTTAAAAAGCTGCTTTCAAAAGAAAATAAGACCCACCTGAAGGTTCAACAGATTATTAATGATAAAAACTCTGGTTCTGTATTTAAACAATGGATAAAAGGAGTCTCTGCAGCAACTGGTGATTATATTTGGATCGCAGAGGCCGATGACTTATGCGATAAGACATTTTTACAAGAGGTGATACAGGGGTTTTATATAAATAACAATATTACCTTAAGTTACACACAATCAAAACAAATAGATGAACAAGGAAATGTATTGGCTAATCATTATTTAAATTACACAAATGATATCGATAAAGAAAAATGGAAAGCCCCCTATTTTCGAAAAGGGGTCGAAGAAATACAAGATACGTTACTTATCAAAAATACTATACCTAATGTTTCAAGTGTAGTTTTTAAAAATATAGATATGAAGAAAACAGAAAAACAGTTAGAGAAGTTCAAAATAGCTGGCGACTGGTTCTTCTATGTTTCTCTTCTTACAGAGGGAGATATTTACTTCAATCCAGCCCCCTTAAACTATCATAGACGACATTTAAATAGCGTAACGAGAACAGAAGATTCATACTCCCATTACAATGAAGTTGTGCAAATGCAAAATTTCATTAAAGAAAGATTTACTATCGACGGCATTTCTAAAATGAAAATGTATACATATAGAAAGTATCTTAAAGCATACTTGAAAATTTAAACATGTGCTTTCTATGCCATCAATATCTCTTGTAAGTTGCTACTATTACTCAAGGGAGGAATACTCTTTGAAAGACTTTATAGAGGAACATAAAGATTTAATTTCTCAAATCGCACACAGTTATAATGTAAATGCAAGCATCCATCCTGAGGATCATATCTTTCAGTTCATTGTCACTAATCCCGTCTTCCCATCAAAAAAAGAAGCGATAGATTACTACTTTAAAGATGGGCAAAACTCAGCACAAATACTCTTAAACTTAATTACTTCCCTTTATCCTCCTACAGCCAATCCAATTCAATTGTTAGAATTTGCATCCGGATACGGCTGCGTAACACGTCATTTATTAAATCTACAAACGAATTTGAGTATAACCACTTGCGATATACACGAAGAGGCCATTTCCTTTATTGAAAACAAATTAAATACTTCTTCTATATTATCTCATCCTGAGCCTGAACAGTTAAAATTGGACTCCTCTACGTACGATATCGTTTTTTGTCTATCCTTTTTCTCTCATATGCCTGATACAACTTGGTTTCGTTGGCTGCAAACATTGTATAACGCTGTTTCACCTGGTGGTTTATTCATTTTCACAACCCATGGCTATCAAAGCAAAAAATACTTTGGGTTTCCAAATTTAAATGAAAAGGGCTATTGGTTTCTCTCCTCTAGTGAACAATTCGATTTAGATGTGAATCAATACGGACAAACGATAGTTAGTCCCTCTTACGTGTGTGACAAAATTAAATCATTACCCCATAACCCAATTATCAAAAAGTATACTGAAGGATTTTGGTGGGAACATCAAGACCTTTGGGTTATAGAAAAAGAAATAAAATAATAACCCACGCTCTGCTTATATACAAGTAGAGCGTGGGTTATTATTTTTTACTACATAAGAACTCTTCAATCCATAGCTTATTTAATCTAATCCCATGTTTAAAATCTATTTTAGGTTCCCAATTCAATTCTTGTTTTATCTTATCAATATTTAAAATGATTTTTTGAACGTTCTCTTGTTTTTGTTTATAACAGATAAAATCCACTTTTCTTTCTGTTATTTTCTCTAATTCCACTATAATTCGTTTTAAAGAAAGACCTTTGCCACTCCCTATGTTGTATACGCAAGATTTCAATTGATTTAATTGTGCTAGTTGTATAGTAATTTCAACTAAATCATCGATATAAATATAATCTCTAATAATCTCCTCCGGATTCCCATATATATGAATCCTTTCATTACTGAGATGCTGGTACAAAAAACAATTTATGGCCCCTACTTTTTTTAAGGGGTTTTGGTATTTTCCATACGGATTAGAATATCTACATACAACATAATCTATTCCATATTTTCTCTTATAAAAATACAAATAATTCTCCAGCGAAACTTTTGTTATTCCATACGGGGAAAGTGGTCTTAATGGATGTTTCTCATCAATAGGCAAATATTCAGGTTCACCATAAACTGTGCCTCCCGAAGAAGCCAATATAATTTTTTTAATACGAAAATCTTTAACACTTTCCATGAAATTAAGAAAAAATAGACTGCTATTAATATCACCGAAAACATCTTCAATTGAAGTTGCTACGTTAGACGTCGCAGCTAAATAAATAATAATATCTATATTCACTAAAGCCTTATATATATCCTCAACATTTTCTAAATCACCTTTAATAAATTCAACTTCACTTATAATATTTTGAGGAAAATTATTTATATGTCTGGAAAATACTTTTACATTTTGCCCCTGTTTCAATAAACCCAATGCGAGGTTGATACCAATGAAACTATTTCCACCTACTATTAAATAATTATTCTTCCTCATAATATCATCTCTCTAGTAATAAATTTTTCCTATCGTCAAACTTAAAAATATACACAAATAAACTGGATCATTTTGATTATTCATCCTCTTATCATTGTATGTTTGTTATAAATTTTCATTATCTTTATTTTCTATTTTCATTTTAGAATAGCTTCCTTATTCAGGTTGACTGCAAAAACACTCATAATATTTACTCATCCCCATGAATATATTTAATAAACAATCCTCACTTGTTTACCCCATAAAAAAGCTTCTACATACACAAAGTTCTCAAAAAAGGAGCGCTAAACTCATGAAAAATATAAATCAAGAACTTTTAAATCATGTAATCCTACATAAAGATCGAATTCCGCATTACCATAAAGACTTTCCCCTTATACTATTTTGGAGTCATAGAAGCGGATGCACCTCATTAGCTAATTGGTTCTTTTTTCAAATTGGATTATTTACTGAAGCAAAGAAATACAATGACTTTATTCATTACTATGAGTTCTGGGTGTATAAAAACAGTACAAATTACATTCAACAATTACAAAATAGTCTTCTAGAGGCTAAAAAAAATGTTTGTAAACTTGTACGAAATCCTTATACAAGAGCTGTCAGCTCATTTTTATTACTTGCTGACAATCCATATGCTAGCCCACAATGGGAGAGCATCCGTCATTATTTTTATAATGATAAATATAGTAATCAAGGAATATCATTTAAACAATTTTTATATTACGTTCAGGCATTCGGTTCCAATTCCCTATCATTAGATATACATTTTAGTCAACAATACGTCCCTGGTGAAGAAAATTTCATTCAATGCTATATTCCTTTAGAAGATTTTAATACACAAATCACCAAGATGGAACACATGTACGATTTGATGAAATCCCCTTTAGCACTTCTTACAAATTCAGATCATCATCGCGCTCACAAGATGATTTATGCAGGAAGCTATGCAGAACTTAGCATTACAGATCCAGGCTTTCCCCGATTTCCAACATACGAAAGCTTTTATGATAAAGAAACTATGGATTTAGTTACAGAAATATACGCACAGGATTTTGAAATGTACCCATACACGAAAGGGATATTTTAAGTCTATACATTTTTCCACGAATAAAAGCTGATACATCGCATAGCATAAAGTGAAACTTTAATTCGAGTGGGAGTTCTCTCCAACTAATTATTCCCTTCTCCTAATCGTAATTTTAAGAGATACCTAACTTTCACCCATTTCCTTTAATTTCGCCGATTGTTGACGTGTATCATACTTTCCATACATAGATTGCATTTATTAACATAGGAGGGATATCGTGTGGAAATCAATTTGAAACACAATAATGGGTACTGCGTTATTTGCGAAAAGAAAGCTACATTTATAGAGCATAATGATTGGCTTAGAGATCATTATTTATGTTCTACATGTAACTCTATACCAAGGCAGCGAGCTTTAATCCATGCTTTACATACATTTTTTCCAAAATGGGATTCCTATAATATTCACGAATCCTCTCCTGGAGGAATTACGACTCAGCTACTATTAAAAAACTGTAAAAACTATACTTATTCTCAATACTTTAGAAATTATCCTCTTGGCCAATACTTTCAAGGTATTAGATGTGAGAACTTAGAAGACATGACTTTTGAAAATGAATCTTTTGATTTATTCATTACTCAAGACGTTTTTGAGCATGTAATGACGCCAAACAAAGCCTTTAAAGAAATAGAACGAGTATTAAAACCTGGCGGTGCTCATGTATTTACTGTCCCTTGGTATCATACACTCACAAAAACTGTGCAAAGAGCAAGAATGAATAAAGAGGTGATTGAATATATTGAAGAGCCCATTTATCATGGAAACCCTATTGATGAGAATGGATCTTTAGTAACGTTCGATTGGGGGCAGGATATGATTGAATATATTTATACACATGCAAACATGTATACAATTGTTTTTTTACAAAAGGATAGATCACTAGGGTTAGATGCTGAATTTTTACATGTTTTCATTAGTAAAAAGCAAGAAAATAAAGTTTAATCACTATATAATTCGGAGGTTTAACAAATGAATAACTTTAAGTTAGGAAGTGATTTTGATCATCTTGTTAATTCACTATCTGATGCCGAACTTCTAAATTTATTTATACAAAGTTGTTCACAAACAACGATAAATGGGGTTCCCGTACCTATGTTTCCTCCTGAAGAAATTCAAAAACAATTTGTAGGTGCTTCTTATGAACATGCTCTTTACGAAGCATATTTGTTTTATAGCCATATAAAAGAATACGCCCAAAATTTAGGAGTTCCCTTGAATAAAGAAAGTAAAGTTTTAGACTTCGGATGCGGATGGGGAAGAATTATACGCTTCTTATTTAAAGATGCCTCTGATCAAAATTTACTTGGCATTGATGTCGATCCTGCGATGATCACACTTTGTAATGAAACACTAGGAAGAGGGATATATAAAACAGCAAGCCCACATCCCCCTGTAGATTTTATTAGCGACAATTCATTAGATATCATATTCGCTTATTCTGTATTCTCACATTTATCCGAAGCAACTGCCGAAAATTGGGTAAAAGAATTTTCAAGAGTTCTTCGCCCTGGTGGAATCTTCATCGCAACAACACAAGCGCGCTATTTTCTTGATTTTTGTCAACAATTTCAAGAACATCCTGAATTAATTCAAACAGGATGGCATAAAACTTTATCTCAAGCTTTTCCAGATATACATCGCGCCATCTCGGATTATGAAAACGGCAAATTTGTTCATAGCCCTACTGGTGCAGGGGATGCTAGAAATAGTAGTTTTTACGGAGAAACCGTTATACCTAGGACTTATATTGAAAATCATTATGAGAAATATTTAAAGCTACAAGACTTTTTTGATGATGTAAATCGATTACCACAGGCCCTCTTTGTCCTTCAAAAAATTTAATTCCTTTCATTCAACGTAATAAATTTCATGACGAAAAGTACTTTCTATTTCAGATATATATCAAATTACCTAATACTCTCTTATTAAGTAAGCTTAAAAAATCCAATACATACCATAAAAAAAACAGTAAACAGATAACATATCTCTTATTTTAAAATTGCTTCACCAAATCAAGAATAACTTCCCAACACTTGAACTACGAAAAACACGAGGGGGATATAACTTGAAAATAATCGCTTTTTACTTACCACAATTCCATCAAATTAAAGAAAATGATCGATGGTGGGGGAAAGGATTTACTGAATGGACAAATACTAAAAGTGCACGACCTTTATTTTCAGGACATTATCAACCTAGGGAACCTTATCAAGATTTTTATTACGACTTAACTACCCCCTCCGTAAGAAAGTGGCAAGCAAAAATCGCTAAAGCATACGGTATATATGGTTTTTGTTATTATCATTACTGGTTTAAAGGAAAAAGACTATTAGAAACACCCTTTAATGAGGTACTAAAGATGAAAGAACCTGACTTCCCTTTTTGTCTTTCTTGGGCAAATGAACCATGGACAAAATCTTGGGATGGTCTCGATAAACATATATTAATGCCTCAAGACTACGGAGATATATCTGATTGGAAGGAACACTTTGATTATTTATTACAGGCTTTCCAAGATGAGAGATATATTTATATAGATGATAAACCTCTATTCATTATTTATCGTCCAGGACATATTCCTGATTGTGAAAAAATGCTTAATTACTGGAATGCATTAGCGCGAGAAAATGGTTTAAAAGGTATATACTTTGCTGAAACATTAAACAGTTTTCCACTACCTAATATAAATGGATTCGATGCTAGCATTCAGTTTGAACCTTTCTATACAATTGCCCATGATAGCTCTTCAGACATAAATAAGGTAATATATGATTCTGATATGCAATTAAACGTTTGGGACTACGATAAAGTATGGATGTATATATTACAACGATCGCTCCCAAAGAAAAAAACATTTCCTGGTGCTTTTGTTGATTGGGATAATACTGCACGACGTAAAAACGCGAATAGCAGCATCTTTGTAGGTTCTACCCCTGAAAAGTTCACCATATATTTAAGCAAGCAAATTCATCGGACTTACTCTTTTTATAACAGCGAGTTTTTATTTATTAACGCATGGAACGAGTGGGCGGAAGGAACTTACTTAGAGCCAGATAAAAAATATGGATTTTCTTATTTAGAAGGGGTTAAAAATGCAATTGATAGAGGTATGAAAGCATACAAAAAAGACGAGTCATTCTGACTCGTCTTAAAGTTGCTTGGCGACGTCCTACTCTCACAGGGACAAGGTCCCAACTACCATCGGCGCTAGAGAGCTTAACTTCCGTGTTCGGTATGGGAACGGGTGTGACCTCTCTGCCATCATCACCAAACTATTGAAGGCATATTCCTTCAAAACTAGATAACATTGCTTCATATTATATGGTTAAGTCCTCGATCTATTAGTATTCGTCAGCTCCACATGTCACCATGCTTCCACCTCGAACCTATCAACCTGATCATCTTTCAGGGATCTTACTAGCTTACGCTATGGGAAATCTCATCTTGAGGGGGGCTTCATGCTTAGATGCTTTCAGCACTTATCCCTTCCGCACATAG